>NZ_JACYXZ010000001.1 GCF_014842875.1 Nocardioides donggukensis
GTTCCTTGGTGACGACCTTCAGGACTGCGACCCGGGCTTTCGACATGCCCAGGCACTGTGACCGATGTCGCGACTCATGTGGGACGTGTCAGTAGGGACCTATGTCGTGAACCCAGGCACCCTAGGCTCCACACTTGTGATGTCTCAGGACATCGGCATAGCCCGGACCCACGTTTGTGGGTTCGGGCTTAGTGCTTTTGGGGGTGGTGGTCCAGGTGGTTTTCCAGTTGCTTGGTAGCGCTTGGAGATGTCGAGGACGAGGTCGCGCAGCTGTTCGCCAGTGGCGGCGTCGATGATGCGGATCTCGAGGTCGTCGATGAGAAGCAGGACGCGGGTTCGGGCGTGGGTTCGGCCGATGCCGATGGAGTAGAGCGTGACCCCAACGAGATCGCCTTCTCAGAGGAAAGGTCACGCCGATGGACTAGTGACGGGCGAAGAGACAATCGATCGGCGACACCCAGCCCTGCACGACCCGTGATCGCTGTGGCGGTGATGCACGGGGGCACCTGTGGCAGTGCAACCGGGCTCAACGATTGAGATCCGGGACTGTGAACTGTCTCGAAAGCGCGTCGGCGGCGGAGCGCTTGACCTAACCATGTCATCGACCGAGAGCCCTGGGGCCTCGCGGCGGAGCAGCGGCCGACCAGCCGGGCATGCTAAGCATGTGTGGTGTTCACCGAGTTCACGACGCGCGGCTACACGATCGACCTTGATGCGATCTACCACGCAATGTGGGACCACTCCGAGATGGAGGGGAAAGAGCGGGTGTTCAACGGTGGGAAGAAGGGTGTGCCGGCGATGAAGCGGCTCATCGCTGACCTGTTCGACGTCCCAGTGGCGACCAAAGCGCATCCGGTGAACCATGCCGTCCGGTCGCAGGTGCGCGACCGGCTGCATGAGTTGGGATGGGCGACGAAGGACCCCGGGCGGAGCCCGCGGTACGTGCTTCACCGTGAGCTCTGAGAGACGAGCTCCGCGACCCGCTCCAACCGTTGCGCCACCAGCTCGGGCCCGCCATGGAGTGGGAGCGAGACGCAGTGCAGACGCTGGCCCGAGTGCCGGATCACCACCTCGCTGTCCGGCGGCGCATCCGCAGTGCAGTAGATGAGGACACCCGACGGCACGTCATAGGTCGTGCAGTAGGCGAGGAGCTGAAAGTAGTCCGCGCTACGAGCCATCCCGTCCCCGGTGAGTTTGTACTTCACGTCACCGACCGACAGGGTTCGGGTCCCTCGTCGGAAAACCAGGTCAGGTCGGATAGCCACCCGTCGTCCTTCGGCGAGATGGGTCTGATCCTGGGCAACGACCCGAACGGCTGGCTCCAGCCGATGCCCAAGCTCGTCGGTCACCCAGCGCTCGAACAGGTCGTTCATGTCGATCATGAAGCTCTGCGCAACGAGCCCGCCGCGGGTTTCGGAGAACGAGTGACCCCGTAGCACCACCCTCGCGAGCTCCAGCGCCGGGCGGTAATGCTCGTTGACGCGGGTGTAAATCGGGTCGTGGGCAAGAAGGGCTGACGGCAGCTCCTCGTCAGCTTCGCTCAGACGGTCGAGGAGCCGGGCGCATTCTCGTCGGATGCCGGCATGGCCGCTCCAGCCACCGATGACACGCACCGCAGCCCGCAGCATCCGGTTCTCCCAGACGTCGGCAGTGAAGTCGTCGAAGCGGCAGGGGGCCGGCGCCAGTGCCCAAGGCTGGCGGGCAAGCGAGTCGATCATGAGTCGGCCACGGAGGACTGGAGACCGCTCCTCGGTCTCGCGGTAGCCGCGCAGGAGCCCCCGGGCCGTCGCGAGGTGCACGCAGCGCAGGACCGCCTCGGAGATCCCGGTGACCACGTCGTCGGTGCGCTCGAATCCCGCCTGCTCGGAACCCCACGTCCCGGCTGGGACACCGACTGTCAGCATCCGAAAGAGGTTGTCGGGGGCGGACTTTGGTCGCACCCAGATCGTGTGGCCGGGCAGTACCAGGGCTCCGACGTAGGACGTCGCTCGCACCCGGACGAGCGATGGATCCGCCTCGGCGAGCAAGGACACCTTCTGGCCACCCACCGCCATAAGCGCAGCTCGTTGCTCGAGGCTCAGCTTGATCGGCGCGCTGGTCTCGTACTCGCTCAGCTCAGTGTGCTTGATCATCGATCGCCAGCGCCTCGGCCTCCGCGGACGTCTCGGCCGCCGCCGCGCTACCCGGGCCATAGTCCTTCAGGACGCTGGACCACGTGAACGTCTCGAGCAGACCTTCCCGCCCGTAGAGCTGATCCTCGATCATCGGATAGACGCCGTAGGTCCAGATGCGCTGCAGGACGGCTGCATCGAGGTCTGTTCGCATGAAGTGGCTGTGCCCGATCTGGAGGTGCGGTCCCTTGAGCTCGACCCGAAGGCGCTCGTTGACTGCGTTTACCAGGCCGGCGACCCAGGTCGGCCCGTCGTGCTTGTCCAGGTACTTGTGTAGGACACCGGACAGTGGTCCGTCGTGCGGCATGAACGGGATGAAGTGGAAGCGGCGGCGCAGCGCGGAGTCGACCATGGCGATCGAGCGGTCCGCGGTGTTCATCGTGCCGATGATGAGCAGGTTGTCGGGGAGTTGGAAGGGCTCCTCCGGGCGGTACGTCGTGTAGACGAACTCCTTGCGATACTCGAGCAGGAACAGCAACTCGCCCAGGACCCGCGGGAGGTTCGCGCGGTTGATCTCGTCGATCAGCAGGACATGGGGCGTGGTTGGGTCGCTCTCGGCCTTGTCCACCAGGAGCGCCAGCGGGCCCTTGCGGAGCTCGTAGGTCATTGCGCCGGCTTCGTCGAGACGCGGACGGAAGCCCTCGAAGAAGTCTTCGTACGAAGTTGATGGGTGGAACTGGACGGTCCGCCGGCGCAGCGGGTCGGGCTGCAAAGCCGCCGCGAGCTCGCGCGCGATGTATGTCTTACCGGTCCCGGGCGGTCCGTAGAAAATGATCTGCTTGCGTTCCTCGAGAAGGTCGCGGACCTCGTCGAGGAAGACTCCCGGCACGAGCAGCCGGTCGGCCAAACCGGCGACGAGGTCCTCCTCGACGGCAGGACTCTCGGCCTCGCGCATCAACCAGTAGGCGAACTGGCCCTGTGCCCAGGCGTCGCCGGGGAAGAGCGGCTCGAGCAACTCACGGATTCGATCGTTCGCCTGAATTTGCCGGGCTGCGGCGTGCCCGGCTGGCGGAATCGCGAGCTCGAGCCTCTCTAGTACGGCCTCCTTTCCCATGTCGCCATTCAGCGGGAAGATCGGAAGGAACCGGTCGGGGTGGACGACGGCCAGCATCTTCATCAGGACGCTCTCGCCGAGGCCCTTGACGTTCAGAATCTCCCGGTCCAGGGCCCTCGTCAGCCGTTGCTCCACCGGCTCGTCGCCCCACAGGAACTCGCGGAGCTCCTCACAGAACTTGTCGAGCTCGGCCGCGGCAATCTCGTTGAAGCTCCGGTTAAGGCGTGCCTGCGGCCCCGGCGCGCCGTACCCGTTGCCGTTGTACATCTTGCGGAACAACGCGAAGTCGAGATCGCCGAGCGCCTCGGCGGTCATCGCCTGCGCAAATTCACTGCGACGCTCCTGGTGGATGGCGTCCTTGTCCGTGGGATACGGCCGCTGCTTACGGAAGGTCTGCGCGCGGCCGGCGAGCCAGCCGGTGTCGACCGTCGACGTCACGATTCCTGCCGATGTCCCTTCGGTCGATGTCGCCCGCCGCTGCGCAGCGCTGCACAGCTCGATCACGGGTCCAAGCTGGGCGGCCTTCTCGACCAGGTCGGTCCCGAGTGTCGGGTCGCCGAGGGCCGCGTCGTCGTCCCACCACCAGCCAACGAAGATCTCGCCACTCTCGTATGTCGAGCTACGCCTCGCCAGCCGATCGCCGCTGTCGTGCCGCTGAAGGTGGAAGAAGGACTGCTGTGGGGCGAGGTGGTTCTCGATCTCTCGGGCGAGGTTCGTCGCGGTCTCCTGCGTCATGAATCCGGCATGCACCCCGAAAGCGACCCCGGAACGAGTGGCCCAGAGTCGGAGGCTGGGAGCGTCCATGCCGCCAGGGGTCGACCAGTTCCCGTAGGTGTCGGCGCGGTAGGGCTTGCTGGCGTCGAAGGAAGTCTTAAGCTGCGGCAGCGCGGTCGTCAGCTCGAGCCCGGTGGCGTCCCTCATCCCAGTCTCCATCGCGCTCACGGTCAGCTTCATCTCACCTGTGAGCTGGCTCGCCAGATCCTTGGCGCGGCTCTCCTGGTCCTCGTCGAGGTAGGCGCCGTTGCGGGAGTGCGCTACCAGCAGGTCCGAAGCCTCGACACAGGTCTCGCGCAGCCCCGGCGCCAGGCCGACGAAACCCTGCCGCTTCTCGAGAAACCACAAGCATCGCTCAACGAAATGCGGATCTGCAGGCTCAAGCGCAAGGCTGACTTCTCGGAAGATCGGGTAGATTTCATCGTTGTCCCACGACCTCGTCCAGCCGAGACGGCGCAGCCCATCCGCGGCGCTGGGCCAAAGGCAAGGCCAGGTGTCGTCTGACGGGTCGGTGCTCCAGAACAGAGAAAGCACGAAGGCTTTCCGCCCCGCCGCCGGCTGACCCGACGCGCGGATCGGAGCCATCGCAGACTCCACCCGTTCGAGTTTGTCGATCGCCTCCGGTACCGACTCCGGCGTCTGCACTCCGGCCCGTAGAGCCTCGGCGATCGCGGGCGCGTGGTCACCGTCGTGCTTCGCGAGTTGGTTCAGCCACATCAGCCCATAGCCACGGAAGGCGTGAAATGCACCTTCGGTACGTGACCAAGCGTCGACCCCCGTCCGAAAGTCGGCGAGGCTGCCATCGGCCTGGAATCGGTCGACAAGGGCTCGCACCTCCGCGCAACGGGTTGCGCGCGTTTCATCGATTGCGGCCCACTCCTCCATTGTGCGGCTGTGCGCACGGGCGGCTTGCTTGATGAGTTCGTACTTGCGTCGCCAGCGCTCGAAATCGACGGTGCCGAGGGATCCAGTCGTCATCCTCTTATCCAAGCGGACATTGCTTGTTTCGGCACCGAAGTCGCCGGGAGCGCCTATCGGATCCGGCGCCAGTCTGGCCTGTCGTTGCAAGCCAACAGCCTTCGCACCTACTCCAGGTCCGTGTGCAAGCAGGGGGTTAGGGTTCGAGTCTTTAGGCTGCACCACGTGGAAGCGCGGGTTAGCCTGCGGTTCTGCTCACTGCGATCTACCCACTCGCCAGAATTGGATCTGGTGGGGAACCGGCCCGGTCCTTGAGGCCAGACGCAGGTGATGCAATCCATGTCGTGCACCGACGCGATCTGGATTCCTCCCAACAGACCCGCGGCAATCACTCAGATTCGTCGGTGGTTTCCGCCAAGCTGTGCGAGTGAGCCCGAAGCAGATCAATGTTGTTGGCGCCGTGATCGATCGTGGTGGACGAATCCTCTGCGCACAGCGTGGTCCGAACGGCAGTTTGGGCGGCATGTGGGAGTTCCCCGGCGGCAAGATCGAGAACGGCGAGTCGCCACGCGAGGCGTTGATCCGAGAGATCGATGAAGAGTTGCGTTGTGAGGTCGTCGTGGGCGAAGAGGTCACCACGACCTCGCATGAGTACGACTTCGGAGTCGTCACGCTGACCACGTTCTGGTGTGAGCTCGTCGCGGGTACGCCAACCCTGACTGAGCACGCCGAAGTTCGCTGGCTGGCTCCGACCGAACTCGATCAGCTCGAGTGGGCACCTGCAGATGTGCCTGCCGTCGCGATCATCGGCAGCGCATGAGCGCGGAGTTCATCTGGCCGAGCGGTTTCGATCTCGACATCGAGTTCGGCTATCTCAACCCCAATGTCGTTGCCCCCAAGCGACACAATCCTCGAATTGTGCTCAACACCGATGGCACATCCGTGCTCAGGACACTGCGTGAGGAACTCTCTCAATGCAGGTCCTTCCTGTTCTCTGTCGCCTTCGTGACGCCGCGTGCGATCGCGCTGATCAAGCAGGAGTTGGTGGACTTCCAAGGTGCTGGTCGAATCGTCACCTCCGACTACCTGGCCTTCAACTCACCTGAGGCGTTCCAAGAACTGCTCAATCTCCGGCGCCTCGACATCGACGTCCGTATACATCCAGCGAAGGCCTTCCACCCCAAGGGCTACATCTTCGAGCGCCCGGACTCGGTGACAGCGATGATGGGAAGCTCGAACCTGACAGAGAACGCTCTCGTCAGGAATCATGAGTGGAATCTCAAGGTGACCGCTGCTCTGCAGAGCGACCTCGGAGATCAGCTCGCAGAGTTGATCGCAGGACAGGTTGAGGAATCCGCGCCGCTGACCGACGAGTGGGTCTCCAACTACGCCGCCAACTACGCCCCACCCGGCCCGCGGCCCACCCACGACGCCGCACCCGCCGAGGAAGCGGAGACCGCCGAGATCGTCCCGAACCAGATGCAAGAGATCGCGCTCGCGGCCATTGAGGGCGTGCGCCTGGCCGGCCACGATAGGGCGATCATCATCTCAGCGACGGGAACCGGTAAAACCATCCTGTCTGCGCTCGATGTGTGCGCGGTGGATCCGGTGCGGCTGCTGTTCGTTGTCCACCGTGAGCAGATTCTCGATCACACGATCAGCGAGTACCGTCGCGTGCTGGGTGGGAGCGAACGCGACTACGGGAAACTGACCGGATCTCAGAAGCAGGGCGATCGCCGCTATGTCTTCGCCACGGTCCAGACGCTGTCGCAGCCGGACGTTCTAGGCACATTCAAGCCGGACGCGTTCGACTACGTGATCATCGATGAGGCACATCGCGCCGCATCTCTTACGCACCGCCGGGTGATGGAGCACTTTCAACCCGAGTTCATGCTGGGCATGACGGCAACACCTGAGCGCACCGACGGGTTCAACGTCTTCGAGCTCTTCGAGTACAACGTGCCGTACGAGATCCGCCTCAATCATGCGCTCGAGGAGGAGATGCTCACCCCGTTCCACTACTACGGGGTTGCCGATCTGACCTTCGCCGACGGGCGCACCACCAACGACGATTCCGACCTACGGGTGTTGATCTCGCCCGAGCGAGTCGATCACCTTCTCTGCGCCCTGGAGATCTATGGTCACGCCGGGGTCGCGCCCCAAGGGCTCATCTTCTGCAGTCGCAAGGACGAGGCTCGTGCGCTCGCGACTGCACTCAACGAGAGATCTGTGCGCGGCAGGCAGCTGCGAACAGTCGCGCTGACCGGCGACGACTCGATCACTGACCGGGAACGGCGGGTGGTCGAACTCGAACGGGGCGAGCTCGACTACATCCTCACGGTCGACGTCTTCAACGAAGGTGTCGACATTCCGTGCGTCAACCAGGTCGTGATGTTGCGCCAGACCCAGTCGGCGATCGTGTTTGTACAGCAGTTGGGCCGCGGCCTACGCAAGGCGGCCGACAAGAGCCATCTGGTCGTCATCGACTTCATCGGTAACTACACCAACAACTTCCTCATCCCGATCGCGCTCTTCGGCGACGAGTCCCTCAATAAGGAGTCGCTGCGCCGCAGCCTGATCGCGGCCGAGGAGTCTGGAGTTCTTCCGGGGTTGTCGAGCGTGCGCTTCGACCGCATCGCACAAGAACGAGTACTCCGCTCGATCACCGAGACTCGACTCGACTCGATGCAGAACATCAAGAAGTCGATTGATGTGCTGCGCAATCGACTCGGCCGGGTGCCAGCACTGAGCGACTTCTTGCGCTTCGAGTCGGTTGACCCGGTATTGATCGCGACCAAAGGCAGGCACTATCCGGAGCTGCTGGAACGCCTCTATAAGTCGCACGACACCGGGTTGAACCAGACCGAGGGGAAAGCCCTCGAGCTGCTTTCTCACGAGGTGCTCACAGCTCGTCGTCTCCACGAGCAGGCTCTCGTCAGGCTCTTGTTGCAGCGCGGGTCCGTGGGTACTGCTGAGATCGAAGCGACCTTTGCCCGCGGCGGCATCGCGTGCACGAAGCTTCAGGTCCGCAGCGCCATCGACACCCTGACGCTGGCGCAGCATGCCGAGGTCGACATCAAGCGATATGGCTCCGGCCTCGCTACGATGCGCGGCGACCGGGTCGAGCTACGGGCGGATGTTCGCTCGGCTTATCGCGCGGAGGGCGCATTTGCCGGAGCCGTCGACGATCTGCTTGACACGGCGCAGGAGCTCGTTGAGGGCCGCTACCTTCCGGGCCGTCCCTTCACGCCGGGGCGCCAGTACTCGCGGAAGGAGACAACTCGGCTGCTGACCATGCCGCGCAAGTGGACCTCCACCCTCTACGGCTACAAGGCCGACCGCGAGTCGATGACCTGCCCGATCTTCGTAACCCTGCATAAGGCCGATCACGTCACCGCGAGTACCGCCTATGAGGACACGCTGCTCGACCGCCACACGATGCTTTGGTACACGAAGTCGAACCGTCGTTTGGACAGCCCCGTGGAGGCCAGCATCATCGCCGGCGAGTTCGAGCTGCACGTCTTTGTGAAGAAGGATGACGCCGAAGGGTCGGACTTCTACTACCTCGGCCAGGCCGCAGCGTCAGATGCTGAGCAGAGCAAGATGCCCGACGGAAAGGGTCAGCCGCTCGACGTGGTTCGAATGATGCTGCGGTTCGAGGAGCCGATCGAGTCGGCGCTCTTCGACTACTTCCATCCAGAGATTACGGCGTGATCGCCCCCTGGTCGTCGTGACCGAAGACCTCGCGAAGTAGCGACGACGCTCCCCCCGACGGCGATACCCTGTCGCCGGAACGAACCGCCGAGATCGAGGAGGCCGGGTGCGACTGGCACGACTGCCGGTGCTCGCCCTGCTCGCACTCCTGATCCCGGTCGGCTGCACCCAGACCCAACCCGCCGACGAGGCCACCGCGCCACCGAGCGCCGACCCGACGGTGGCCGCGAGGCTCCGGTTGCCCGCCGAGGGGCCGACGCGTCCGAGGCAGGCGCTCTCCCTCGTCCCCGAGTCCGCGGAGGCCGTGGTCCTCACCGACTACGACCGGCTCCGCGCCCGGTTCGGCGTCGAGGACCTCACCTCCGACAGCCTCGTGACCGATCGGCTGGCCTTCTGGGAGAAGGCCGGCCGCGAGGCGGTCCTGCTCACCGAGGGCCTGCTGCGGTCCGAGGACTCCCTGCTCCGGCTGGACTACGGCTTCACCCAGGACGACGTCGCCTGGGAGGCCCGCTTCACCGGCGACGACGGACCGGGCTGGGTGCTCGCCTTCCGCCCCGGGCAGGACATGGCCGAGGTGCGCCGTGCGGTCGACGACGGCGCCGGGCCCCTGGCGGACGCCGAGGTCCTTCCCGCCCGGAGGCTCGTCGTGTCCGGGACCGCCGAGGACGGCGAGCCCGTCTGGGGGTACGACGCCGGGTGGGCGCCGCTGGTCGACGACACCGCAGAGTCGACGTACCTCCACGACGGCTGCCTGGACGTCAACGCCGCGCTGGGGCCGGACGCGGACGTCGAGGACCAGCAGCAGGTGGCCGACCTGGTGGCGAGCCTCGAGCCCCTGGACGGCTTCGCGGTCGGCTTCGCCGACGACCTGGCCACGGCCCGGTTCGAGGCCGACCGGATCGATCTCCACCGGCGTGCGGACCTCTCGGCCGCCTGGCCGACCGCGGGGCAGCCGGCGGTCGCGGACGGCTTCGACGACCTCCAGGTCGCCGACCCGAAATCCGGCCGACTCGGCCTCTTCGTGGAGGAGCCACGGGCCGCGGCCGCGCTCACGCTGACCGGGCGGCTGCCCTTCGCCGTCTGCGACGAGCTGACCCCGTTGGCCGAGCCGACCGGCCTCTGAGCCCGGTGGTGGTCGCTCGTACAGTTGCCGGGTGGCCCCCTCCCGCGTCCTCGCCCCGCGCTACTGGGGGTTCCACCTCCTGGCGCTGGTGCTGGTCGGGATCGCCGCCGGCCTGGGCTGGTGGCAGGCGGACGCCTGGAGCCAGCGACGCGAGGCCGAGGCCGCCGACCTCACCCGGGTCGAGCCGGTGCCGCTCGCGGACGTCCTCGGCCCCGACGACCCCTTCCCCGGGGACCGGGTCGGCCAGCCGGTGGTGCTCGAGGGGACCTGGCTGCCCGAGGGCACCCTCTTCGTCAGCGGCCGCGAGCTCGACGGGCAGGACGGCTACTGGGTGGTGACCCCGCTCGAGGTCCCCGACGGGGCCGCGGTCCTGGTCGTCCGCGGCTGGACCGCCGAGCTCGCGCAGGCGCCGCCCCCGCCCACCGGTGCGGCCGAGCTGGTGGCCTGGCTGCAGCCCGGCGAGGGCACCGGCGCCGTCGACGACGACCCCGACGACGACGTCCTGCCCCAGCTGCGGGTCGCGGACGCGCTGCAGCGCCTGGACCGCGACCTCTACGGCGCCTATGCCGTGGTGGCCGACGAGGTCGCGCCCGGCGACTGGCCGTCCGGCGACGACGCGGTCAACGACGGTACGGCGGGGCTGGGGCCGGCGACCCTCGACCAGCTGCCGCCCGTCGGCAGGTTCACCGCCCTGCGCAACCTGCTCTACGCCGTCGAGTGGTGGGTCTTCGGCGCCTTCGCCGCCTTCATCTGGTGGCGGTGGCTGCGCGACGAGCTGGACGCCTCGGTAGATTCGGCCGCGTGAACCCCACCCTCACCCGCTACCGCGTCATGGCCACGGTCGTCGGCGTCCTGCTCGTCGTGCTGATCCTGATCGGCGTGCCGCTGGCCAACTTCGACGGCTCGTCGATGTGGGGCTTCGTCCCCGCCACCCCGGAGCTGGTCACCGAGGGCAGCGACCCGCAGCGCTTCGGCGAGGCGATCACCACCTACCTCGGGGTGGCGCACGGGTGGCTCTACATGATCTTCCTGGTGACCGCGTTCCTGCTCGCCCGGCAGCAGCGGTGGGAGCTGCCGTTCACGCTGGTCATCCTGGCCTGCGGCACGATCCCGCTGCTCAGCTTCTGGGCCGAGCGGAAGGCCACCGCACGGGCCCGGGCCGCGACCCCGGACAGCAGTACGGCGCCCGCCCGGGGCTGAGCCCCGCGCGGACGCCGTACTGCTTGTTGCCTGGGTCCTCAGTCGCGCTTGTCGTCGTCGAGCTCGACCACCTCGGCCGGCTCGTCCGGCGTGGTGTCCTCGTGCGGCTCGGTGGCGGCGTCGGACATGGCCTCGTCGGGTGAGGAGGCGGCGCTGTCGTCGGTCTCCTCGGCCGGAGAGGTCGGTGCCGGGGCGGCTGGGGCCGGCGGCGGGGTCGGCACGTAGGAGGACTGCCAGTTCGAGGAGCCGTCGTCGCCCTGCATCTTCTTGGCGATCGCACCGGCCACCCCGGCGAGGATGCCGAGCAGGAGCAGCTTCTTGAGCTTGCTGCCCTTCTTCTTCTCGGGCTCCTCCCCCTTGAGCTGGGCGACCTTCGTGGACGCCGCGGCCTGGGCGAGCGCGGCCTTCTCCGCGGCCCGGGCCCGACCCTCGGCGATGACCGGGGCGGCCTTCTCGCGGGCGTCGGCGATCATCGGGCCGGCCACCTCGGCGGCGCGGTCGCGCGCGTCCAGGACCACGGGCACCGCCCGGTCGCGGGCGTCGGCGAGGGCCGGGCCGGCCTTCTCCCGGGCGTCCGCGATCGCCGGGCCGGCCTTCTCGTAGGCGTCGGCGAGCCGGTCCTTGGCCTCGGCAAGCAGGGGCGCGGCCGCTTCCCGGGCAGTGTCCACAGCCGACTCGAGTGCCGGCAGGAACCCGTCGGCCGCGTCGGCCGCCGAGCTCTTGAAGGTCTTCTTGCGCCGCATCCTCATGGGGTCACCCTTCACGTTGGGGGTCGTTGGTCAGATCCTGCCCCATGAACCCCGTCAGACCAACCGGAGTCGGGCGTGCTTCGCCCGCGTGGGAAGATCGACGCGCACACCGAGACGACGAAAGGCAGTCATGGCTGACCTGCAGGCCACCCTGAAGACCACCCAGGGTGACATCACGATCAACCTCCTCCCGAACCACGCCCCCACCACCGTCGAGAACTTCGTCGGCCTGGCCGAGGGCTCCAAGGACTACAACGCCGACGGCGGCAAGAGCAGCGGCCCCTACTACGACGGCCTCGGCTTCCACCGGGTCATCGAGGGCTTCATGATCCAGGGCGGGTGCCCGCTCGGCACCGGCACCGGCGGCCCCGGCTACACGTTCAAGGACGAGTTCCACCCCGAGCTGTCCTTCGACAAGCCGTACCTGCTCGCGATGGCCAACGCCGGCCCCGGCACCAACGGGTCGCAGTTCTTCATCACGCTGGCGCCCACCACCTGGCTGACCGGCAAGCACACGATCTTCGGCGAGGTCGCCGACCAGGCCTCGCGCGACGTGGTCGACGCCATCGGCGCGACCCGCACCGGCGCGATGGACCGCCCGGCCGAGCCGATCGTGATCGAGACGGTGGAGGTCGTGCGCTCCTGAGCACGACACCTCCGCAGGACGCGTCCTCCGTCCCCGTGTGCTACCGGCACGCGGGGCGGGAGACGTATGTCCGCTGCCAGCGCTGCGACCGGTCGATCTGCCCGGACTGCATGCGCCAGGCGGCGGTCGGCTTCCAGTGCCCGACCTGCGTGGCCGAGGGCGCGAAGGCGACCCGCAGCGGCCGGACGGCGTACGGCGGGTTGCGGCCGACCAACGCCAGCCTGACCTCGTCGGTGCTGATCGGGATCAACGTCGCGGTGTGGATCGCGGTGCTGGCGACCGGCGGCGCCGCGAGCCGGCTGATCTCGATCCTGGGCCTGCGTCCGACCGGGATCTGCTTCGTGCGGGGCGGCACCGACCAGTACTGGCCGTCCGCGGTCGAGTCGACCTGCGGGACCAGCCGGTTCGAGTTCGGCGAGTGGGTGCCGGGCGTCGCCGACGGTGCCCTGTGGCAGCTGCTGACCAGCACCTTCGTCCACGCCGAGGTCTGGCACATCGGGTTCAACATGCTGGCGCTGTGGATCCTCGGGCCGCAGCTGGAGATGGCGATCGGCCGGGCCCGGTTCCTCACCCTCTACCTCGGCTCCGGGCTGGCCGGCTCGGCGATGGTCTTCTGGCTCTCCGGCACCGGCACGCTGACCGCCGGCGCCTCGGGCAGCATCTTCGGCCTGCTCGCCGCGCTGCTGGTGCTGGCCTGGCGGGTCCGCGGGAACGTGCAGCCGATCCTGCTCTGGGTCGGGCTCAACGTCGTCATCACCGTCACCGGGCGCGAGTTCATCTCCTGGCAGGGCCACCTCGGCGGCTTCCTCGGAGGGCTGGCGCTCATGGGCCTGTTCGTGCTGGCCCCGCGCGAGCGGCGTACGACATGGCAGGTCGCCGGCACCGTCCTGCTCGGGCTGCTGCTGGTCGCGGCGATCGTGGCCCGCTCCCTCACCCTCCCCTGAGGCCCTCGCCCTCGCCGACCCGGCTTCTCGCCGACCCGTCGCTTGTGTCGGCCGCTACTCGACAGTAACGACGGGTCGAGCGCTTCTGAGCCGACACAAACGACGGGTCGAGGTTATGCACATTGTGGATAAAGGCTGTGGAGAACTACAGCGGTGTAAGTCGGCTCATTCCCAGCGGGTGGCGTAGGTGAATCCGACGGCCATGAAGCCGATCCCGACGATGAGGTTCAGGTCGCCGAGGTCGCCGAGCAGCCAGATCTTGCCCTGGGGCTGGTCGGCGAACACGTAGAAGGTGCAGATCCAGATCAGGCCGATCAGGAAGCAGCCCAGCATCCCGACGATCACGCCCCGGCCGCGGCCCAGCGGGGTCGACGGGTGCGCGGCCGCACCGAGGCCCACGAAGACCAGGCCGAAGCCGATCAGCCAGTTCCAGTCGCCGAGCGTGCCCATCCCCGGGATCAGGGAGCTCGGGTCCGCGCCGGAGCGCTCCTCCCGGACGTAGAGCGTCCACAGGACGACGTAGACGATCCCCGCGGCGATCAGCAGCAGGGAGATCAGGAAGCGCACCGAGAAGATCGGACCTCCCTGGTTCGGGTCGTCGATCTCGTGCGTGGCCTTGGTCTTGGACACCAACTTCTCCTCAAACGATGACGGGCGCGCGTGTGGATCTCAGGCGCACCGGGTTAGCGTAGTCGTCATGCCCCCCGAGCCGGACGACCACCGTGCCCCGAGGCGCCGCTGGCGCTTCGGCACGCCGCTGGTCTTCGCGCTCTCCGGCGCCCTGTTCGTGGCGAGTGCCGCCAGCAGCGAGGGCACCGACCTGCGGCCCGGTCGCACCACGGACCTGGCCGGGCTGGTGCAGAGCGAGTCGGAGAACGTCGCCGAGCTCGAGGCCCGCGCCGCCGACCTGAGCGAGCAGGTCGACCAGCTCTCGCGCACCGTGCAGGACACCGCGGTCAAGGAGGCCCAGCGGGAGGCCGGCACCTACCGCGGAGCCGCCGGCTTCGAGGAGGTCACCGGGGAGGGTCTCACCGTGGTGCTCGCCGACGCCCCCCGCGAGGTCCGGGAGAGCTCGGAGGAGAACATCAACCTCCTGATCGTGCACCAGCAGGACATCCAGGCCGTGGTGAACTCCATGTGGCAGTCCGGGGCCGAGGCGATCACCATCCAGGGGCAGCGGATCATCTCCACCACCGGCATCAAGTGCTCCGGCAACTCGGTGGAGCTCCAGGGCATCCCCTACCCCCAGCCGTACGTCATCAAGGCGGTCGGCGACGCGGACCGGCTGCAGGCCGGCATCGACACCGACCCCTACCTGATCAGCTACCGCTCCCAGGCCGCCAACCCCGACATCGCGGTCGGCTGGGACATGGCCCAGGAGCCGCAGCTCACCGCCCCGGCCTACGAGGGGATCCGGGCGCTGGAGCACGCCGAGCCGGTCGCCTGACCGGTCACGGCGTCGGATCCACGTCCGGTGTCGGCTCCTCGGTCGGCTCCTCCGTGGGCTCCTCGGTCGGCTCCTCCTCCGTGGGCTCCTCGGTCGGCTCCACGAAGCTGGAGACCACGATCGTGATCGTGTCGCCCTGGTCGGCCGGCTGACCCGCGTTGGGGCTCTGGCCGATGACCGTGCCCTCGGGCTCGGTGGTGTCCGAGGAGCGCACCACGTTCACCTCGAAGCCGGCCTCCCGGATCTGCGCCTCCGCCTGGCCCTGCTTCAGGCCCACGACGTCGGGCACCTGCTCCGGCCCGTCACTGACGAAGATCCGCACCGTGGACCCTGAGGACACCTTCGTGTTGGCGCCGGGGTCCTGGTCGATGACCTGGTTCTGGGGCTCGTCGGACTCCCGGGTGCGCACCTGCACCTTGAAGCCGGCGTCGAGCAGCAGGGCCCGGGCCTGCTCCCGGGTCAGCGTCAGCACACTGGGCACGATCACGTCCGGCTTCCCGGTCGAGACCTGGAGGGTGACCACGGTGCCGAGCTCGACCGGGGTGTCCTGGTCGGGATCGGCCGCCATCACCTCGCCCGCGGGCACGTCCTCGCTCGCCTGCTCCTCGAACTCCGACTCTAGGCCGGCGTCCTCGAGCGCGGCCACCGCCTCCTGCCGCTCCATCCCGACCACGCGCGGGACCTCGACCGTCTCCGGTGGGTCCTCGCCGAGCTGCGGGATCAGGATCGCCGCCGCCGCGATCAGCGCGAGCAGCAGCAGCCCGAGCAGCACCCACAACCCGACCCGTCGTCGCCGGTCGTCGGCGACCGGCGCCGCGGCATGGGTCCCGGTCGCGGCGGTCGGGGGCGTGTCCGCCGGCAGGAACGAGGTGCCCTCGTCCGGCACCGGCACCACGGCGGGCGCCTGGACCGGGCGACCGGCGAGATACCGCTCGATGTCGGTCCGCATCGCCGCCGCGCTCTGGTAGCGCTCCTCCACCCGCTTGGCGAGCGCCTTCATCACGATGGCGTCCACCTCGGGGGTGAGCTCGGTGTCGTGCGCCGACGGGGGTACGGCGGGCTCCCGGACGTGCTGGTAGGCCACGGCGACCGGGGACTCGCCCACGAACGGCGGCCGGCCGGTGAGCAGCTCGTAGAGCAGGCAGCCGGTGGAGTAGACGTCGGAGCGGGAGTCGACGGTCTCGCCGCGGGCCTGCTCCGGGGAGAGGTACTGC
Source organism: Nocardioides donggukensis (assembly GCF_014842875.1). Classification (GTDB taxonomy): domain Bacteria; phylum Actinomycetota; class Actinomycetes; order Propionibacteriales; family Nocardioidaceae; genus Nocardioides; species Nocardioides donggukensis. The sequence goes on from NZ_JACYXZ010000001.1 coordinate 15,955, forward strand.
GCGGTGCCGACCACGGCCGCGGTCTGGGTCATCGACGACGAGGCGTCGGAGACGGCCCGGGCGATGCCGAAGTCCATGACCTTCACGTCGCCGCTCGGGGTGAGCATCACGTTCGCGGGCTTGATGTCGCGGTGGATGATGCCGGCCCGGTGGCTGTAGTCGAGGGCGGCGAGCACGCCCGAGGTGATCTCCAGGGCCCGCTCGGGCAGGATCTTGCGGCCCTCGCGGATGATGTCGCGCAGCGTCCGCCCCGCGACGTGCTCCATGACGATGTAGGGCTGGGCGACGCCGTCCTCGTTCAGCTCCTCGCCGGTGTCGTAGACCGACACGATGGCGGGGTGGTTCAGCGAGGCCGACGACTGCGCCTCGCGACGGAACCGGGCCTGGAAGGTGGCGTCGCTGGCCAGGTCGGTGCGCAGCCGCTTGACCGCCACCACCCGTCCGAGCCGGGTGTCCGTGCCCTTGCGCACCTCGGCCATGCCGCCCCGGCCGAGGAGCTCGCCGAGCTCGTAGCGGCCACCGACCGTGATCGGCTGCTGGTCCGTCATCGCGTGTGCTTCCCCTTGCCTCTCGCGGTCCTGCCCTGTGCGTCGTACCCGGTCACTGGTCGATCACCGCTTCCATGACGGACTTCGCGATCGGACCGGCGAGCCGGCCGCCGGCGATGTCGTCGTTGGGCACGCCGGCGTTCTGGATCATCACCGCGACCGCCACCTGCGGATCGTCGGCCGGGGCGAGCGAGACGAACCAGGCGTAGTTGGTGCGCTGGTCGCTGCCGGACTCGGCGGTGCCGGTCTTGCCGCCGACGTCGACGCCCGGGATGGCGGCGGGGGTGCCGGTGCCGTTGGCGACCACCGAGACCAGCATCTTCTTCAGCTCGAACGCCGTGGAGGACGACATCGCCTCCCGGATCCGCTCCGGCTCGGTCTTGTCGAGGGTGTCCAGGTCCGGCGAGCGGACCTCGTCGACCAGGTAGGGGCGCATGAGGTCGCCGTCGTTGGCGATCGCCGAGACCACCATCGCCATCTGCAGCGGCGTGGCCGTGACGTCGAACTGGCCGATCCCGGTCAGCGCGGTGTTGGGCTCGTTGGCGCCCTCGGGGTACTTGCTCGGCGCCTGACCGGCCAGGTCCTCCAGCGAGGTGGCGTTGAAGCCGAACTTCTCCGCCTGCTCGGTCATCTTCTCGTTGCCGAGCTCCTCGGCGAGCGCGAGGAAGGTGGTGTTGCAGGACTGCTCGAGCGCCTGGATCATCGGGATCCGGTCGGTCCCGCAGGAGCGTCCGCCGTTGCCGATCTTCACCGTCGACTGCGGCAGCTGGTACGTCGGCCCGCCGGGGACCAGCGCGTCCGCGTCGTAGTTGCCGGTCTCGATCGCGGCCGCCGCGGTGACCAGCTTGAAGGTCGAGCCGGGCGGCAGCGTCGTGGAGATGGCCCGGTTCAGCTTCGGCTCGTCCTCACGGGTGTTGAGCTCCTGGTCGACGTCCTGGACGGCCCCGAGGTCGTGGCTGGCCAGCCGGTTCGGGTCGAAGCTCGGCGAGGAGACCATCGCCAGCACCTTCCCGGTCGACGGCTCCAGCGCGACGACGGCGCCCTGGACGTTCTCGCCCAACGCTGCCAGTCCGTCGTACGCCGCCACCTGCGCGGCCTGGCTGAGGGTGAGCTCGACCGAGCCGCCCTGGGGGGAGGAGTTGCTGACCATGTCGAGGAGCCGGGTCACGAAGAGCCGGTCGTCCTCCCCGGAGAGCACGTCGTTCTGGGTGCGCTCGACGCCGGCCTGGGAGAAGTAGGAGAACCAGCCGGTGACGTGGGCGTAGCGCAGCGGCTGCGGGTAGGTGCGCTGGAACTTGTACTCGTCGTCGGAGGGCCGGGACTCGGCGACCGGGTCCCGGCCGACGAGGATGGCGCCGCGCTCGCGGGAGAACGACTCCACGATGACCCGGCGGTTGTACTGGCTCTCGCTGAGCTCGTCGGCCTGGATGTACTGCAGGTAGGTGGCGTTCGCCATCAGCCCGAGGAAGAGCAGCATGCAGAAGATGGCCATCGTGCGGATCGGCTTGTTCATCGCAGGTTCACCACCTGGGTGGACTCGCTGTCGGCGTCGGCGTCGGAGGCGCTGGAGAGGTCCGGCACCGGGCGGCGGGCCTGGTCGGAGATGCGCAGCAGCAAGGCGATGATCACCCAGTTCGCGACGAGCGAGGACCCGCCGTAGGAGAGGAAGGGGGTGGTGAGACCGGTGAGCGGGATCAGCTTGGTGACGCCGCCGATCACGACGAACACCTGGATGGCGAGGACCACCGCGAGCCCGGTGGCGACCAGCTTGCCGAACCCGTCGCGGCAGACCAGGGCCACCCGGAGGCCGCGCTCGACGATGATCCCGTAGAGGAGCACCACGGCCATGACCCCGGTCAGCCCGAGCTCCTCGCCGATGGCACCCATGATGAAGTCGGTCTCCGCGAACGGGATCCGGTCCGGGCTGCCCTGCCCGAAGCCGCGGCCGAGCAGCCCGCCCCAGGCCATGCCGAAGAGCGACTCGGCGATCTGGTTGCCCTGGCCGAAGAAGTCGTCGAACGGGTCGATCCAGATGTTGACGCGGGTCTGGACGTGGCTGAAGGCCTGGTAGCCGAGGAAGGCGCCGGCCAGGAACAGGGTGCCGCCGACGACCAGCCAGCCCGGCCGCTCGGTGGCGACGTAGAGCATCACGAGGAAGAGGCCGAAGAACAGCAGCGAGGAGCCCAGGTCGCGCTGGAAGACCAGGATGCCGAGCGAGACCAGCCACATCGCGAGGATCGGGCCGAGGTCCCGGCCGCGGGGCAGGTCGACGAAGAGCAGCCGCCGGCCCGCCAGCGCCAGCGCGTCGCGGTGCAGGACGAGGTAGCCGGCGAAGGCGATCACCAGGAGCACCTTGGCGATCTCACCGGGCTGGAGCCCGATCGGGCCGAGGTTCACCCAGATCCGGGCGCCGTTCTTCTCGACGCCGATGAACGGCATCATCGGCATCACCAGCAGCACGATCGCGGTCAGCCCGCTGGTGTAGGTGAACCGCTGCAGCACCCGGTGGTCGCGCAGGAACACCAGGGTGGCGACGAAGAGCAGCACCCCGATCGTCATCCAGACCAGCTGCTGCTGGGCGAACGTCGAGTCGCCCGCGAGGTCGAGCCGGTGGATCACGGCGAGGCCGAGGCCGTTGAGCGCCGCGACGACCGGCAGCAGCACCGGGTCGGCGTACGGCGCGACGATGCGCACCGTCACGTGGCAGCCGACCACGAGCACCGCCAGCCAGCCGCCGTAGCCGATGATGTTCGCCGGCACCGTGCCCTCGACGCCGAGCCCGACCGCGACGTAGGCGCCGATGCCGACGAGGAGCGCGAGGATCAGCAGGAACAGCTCGGCCCCGCGCCGCTGGCGGTGGACGAAGCCGAGGAAGCCGTGCTGCTGGCTCACGAGCCACCCCCGTCGGCGCCGGCGGTGCTGTCGGTGGAGCTGCTGACTGGCTGGTCGGCCGGGTCGATCTGGGCGTCGTCGAGGTTGGCGACGGTGCGGCGGGCGTCGGAGAGGCTGGAGGCCTCGATGCCGCTGCGGACCTGGCCGGCGTCGTACTCGCTGAGCGCGTCGAGCTCGACCGAGGACTGTTCGTAGGGCCGGGTGAGGGTGACCCCGGGGAGCGAGGCGTCGACACCGCGGAAGATCGTGACCTGGCCCTCGTGCTCGGCGACGTAGTACTGCCGCTGGGTCCAGGTGTACGCCGCGCCGCCGACCGCCCACACCACGCCGACCAGGATCGCCAGCACCGCCAGGCGCTTGACGAGCACGAACCGGCGGGGCGCCCGGGGGGCGTAGCGGACCACCTCGGGGTCGACCGGGTCGCTGACGATGGCGTCCGCCGCCTCCGCGGGCACCGGCTCGAGCTCCCCGGTGTCGCCGGAGCGGTGGCCGCGGAACATGCCGGCCATGGAGCCGGCCATGCCGCCGCGGTTGCGGCGCGGCAGGTCGGCGGCGGCCCCCACCAGCAGCGGAGTCAGGTCGTCGGCACCCGTGCCGGCGCCCGACTCGCCCTCGGTCGCGAGTACGTCGGCCACCAGGCAGGTCACGTTGTCGGTGCTGCCGGCCTCCAGGCTGGCGCGCACCAGCTCGACCACCGCGTAGTCGGGGGTGCCGGAGCCGAGGATGTCGGCCATCCGGTCGTCGTCGAGGACACCGCAGGCGCCGTCACTGCAGAGGAAGACCCGGTCGCCCGGGGCGAGGTCGACGTGGAAGAGGTCCGGGTCGGCGTCGTGGACGCCGTCCACGGCCTTGAGGATGAGGTTGCGGTGCGGGTGCGTCCGCGACTCCTCCTCGGTGATCCGGCCCTCGTCGACCAGCGACTGGACGAAGGTGTGGTCCTTGGTGAGCCGGGTCAGCTGCCCGTCCCGGAAGAGGTACGCCCGGCTGTCGCCGACGTGGCCGAGCCCCATCCGCTCGCCGTCGAAGAGCGCCACCGTGAGCGTCGTACTCGTGCCGCTGATGCTGGGGTCCTGCTCGACCAGCTCGCCGATCCGGTCGTGGGCGCGGTGGATGGCGCCGGCGACCGAGGCCAGCAGGTCGTCCTGGGGCTGCTCGTCGAGCTTGCGGAGCTGCTGGACGGCGGTGCTCGAGGCGATGTCCCCGCGGGCCGCCCCGCCGACGCCGTCGCAGACCGTGAGCAGCCAGGGGCCGGCGTACCCGGAGTCCTGGTTGTCCTTGCGCACCCGGCCCACGTCGGACAGGGCGGCGAAGTCCAGCCGCAGGGGCGGTGACGTCATGGGGGCTACTTCCTCAGCTCGAGGATGGTCTTGCCGATCCGGACCTGCGTGCCCAACGACAGGGTCGTGGGCTGGGTGATGCGGGCGCTGCCGACGTAGGTGCCGTTGGTCGAGCCGAGGTCCTCCACGAACCACTGGTCACCCGACGCGGCGATCCGGGCGTGCCGCGTGGAGACGTAGTCGTCGTCGAGGCGGATGGCGGCGTCCGGGCCGCGGCCGATCAGGATCGGGGCGTCGTCGAGGTCGGCCCGCTCCCCGGTGTTGGCGCCCTCGACGACGGCGACGTGGGTCGGGGAGCCGCGCCGCTTCGGCGGTGCCTTGCTGGCCCGGGGGGCCTTCGGGGCGCGGCGCTCCGCGCGGGGCGCGGAGCCGGCCGGCATCCGGGCGCCGAACATGTCGGTGCGGATCACGCTCAGCGCGGAGAGCACGAAGATCCACAGGATCGCCAGGTAGGCGAACCGGATCAGGAACAGGGTCAGCTCGCTCATCGGTCGCGCTCCTGGTTGACGACCGCGATGGTCATCGTCGTGTTGCCGATCTTCACCGTCGACCCGTCCCGCAGGGGGGCGGTGCGCAGCCGGTCGCCGTCGACGACCATCCCGTTGGTGCTGCCGAGGTCGACGACGCTCAGGGCCGGGGGGCCGTCGCCCCGCATCTCCATGCGGAACTCCACGTGCCGACGGCTGACGCCGGGGTCGTTGATCCGCAGGTCCGCCTCGGTGCCGCGGCCCACGACCAGCCCGGGCGGGGTGAGCGGGTTGCGGGCACCGTTGATCTCGACGAAGACCGTGGCGCGCCCGGCCTGGGTGTCGGTGGCGTTGGTGGTGACCTTGGCCTGGGCCTGGCTGCGCACCCGGAACCGCCCGGTGGTCAGGTCGTCGGCCTGCTCGAAGCGGATCCGCACCGGACCCGGGAAGACGTAGCTCTGCTGGTCCGCGTGGTCGCGCAGCGCCTCGGTCATCTCCTTGGCCAGGGTGTTGTCGAAGGGCGCCAGCCGCTCCAGGTCGGCCGCGCTGAGCTCCACGTGGAAGCTGTTGGGCACCAGCCGCCGGTCCCGGCTGAGGATCTGGGCGTTGTTGTCCAGCTCGCGCTGCAGGGCCGCGGAGATCTCCACCGGCTGCACGGCGCTGCGGAAGGCGCGGGCGAACACCCCCGAGATCATCTGCTCGAGACGGTTCTCGAAGTCCTGAAGACCACCCATGTGCGCCTCCTTCCACTCTCGTCCGTGCCGGGTCGGGCCGACCGCAGGGGACCCTCGGGCGCGCCGCCGGTCCCCCCGGCTCGGTCGATCGTATCGGTGCCGCCCGCGCGCCCCGCCCCCCGTGGGCGGCGGTTTGGGGGAATCTCCGGTGCTGGGATAGCCTGAGCCCGCTTCACGCGCGAGTGGCGGAATAGGCAGACGCGCACGGTTCAGGTCCGTGTGTCCGAAAGGACGTGGGGGTTCAACTCCCCCCTCGCGCACCACAGGTGGTTGAGGAGGTCGCGCAGCGACCGTCTCGAAACGAAGCCCCGGGTCCTTCGGATCCGGGGCTTCGCCGCTTTCGTGCCGGCTCCGTGGCGCGGTCGCTTGGTGACTGGCGGTGCTTCGGTCGTCACCCTCGCTGCTGCGGTATGCGCGGGTGATCGATCGGCGACGGCTTCCCGGCGAGGATCGGCCCCGCCGTGCCCCTCGGAAGGGACGTCGTGTCGCACGGGCAGCCGATCTGCCGCTCGGTGGGCGAACCTGGTCGTAGGCGGAGCCGCCCACGGTCAGGACTGCGCCCAGCGCAGTCGATGAGCCGATGGCCGCCGGCTGATCAGTCCACCTTGGACGGGTGGTGCGCCAGCGGCGTGACCTTGATCCGCATGAAGCCGAAGAGCGGCAGGCTGGAGAGCAGGTCGTGGAGTTCGTCGGTCGAGTCGACGTCGAAGATGCTGATGTTGGCGTACTCACCGACCACACGCCACAGCTGCGGCCACTTGCCGGAGCGCTGGATCTCCTCGGCCCGTGCCTTCTCCCGCGCGAGCAGGTCGGCGCGGGCGTCGGGGTCCATGTCGTGGGGGACGGAGACGTCCATCCGAACGTGGAAGAGCATCTGGGGTCCTTTCAGTGCAGGGCTCGTAGGTCGGGAGCGTGGTCAGTCGCGGGTGAGTCCGGTACGGCGCAGGGCCCGCACCGCGTCCGGGTCCGGAACCACGCCCAGGCCCGGACCGTCGGGCAGCTGCAGCGCCCCGTCGACGTACTCCAGCGGCGTGGTCAGGACCTCCTCGGCGAAGAGGAGCGGGCCGAAGAGCTCGCTGCCCCAGGTGACGCCGGGCGCCGCGCAGGCCAGGTGCAGGGAGGCGGCGGTGCCGACCCCGGTCTCCAGCGAGGTGCCGCCGTGGACCGGGACGCCGGCGGCGGCGCCGATGGCCACGATGTCGCGCGCACGGCGGAGCCCGCCGACCTTGGTGACCTTCATCGACCACACGTCCGCGGCGCGCAGCTCGACCAGGCGCAGGGCGTCGTGGGGGGTGCGCAGGCTCTCGTCGGCCATGATCGGGATGGGCAGCAGCGCGTTCAGCTCGGCCAGCGCCTCGATCTGCTCTCCGGGCACCGGTTGCTCGATCAGGTCGATGCCGGCATGCGCGAGACGCGGTAGCAGCCGTCGGGAGGTGAGCAGGTCCCATCGGGCGTTGAGGTCCACGCGCAGGCTCGCCGCCTCGCCGACCTTGTCCGCGATGGCGGCGATCCGGTCCACGTCGTCGGCGGGGTCGACGGCCCCCATTTTGAGCTTGAAGCTGCGGTGGCTGCCCGCGGCGAGGAACCGCTGGATCTCTTCGACCACGATCTCGACCGGCTCCGCGCCGAGCGCCCAGGTCACGTCGATCGACGTGCGTGTGAGCCCGCCGAGCAGCGTGTGGAGCGGGACGTCGAGGGCGCGGGCCCACGCGTCGTGGAGGGCCACCTCGACGGCGGTCTTGGCGAAGAGGTTGACCGCAACCACGTCGCCCATGTCGCACATCAGCGCCTCGATGGCGTCGACGCGACGCCCGGCGATCAGGGGTGCGAGGTAGGTGTCGATCGTGACCTTCATCGACTCCACAGACTCGCCGCCCCACCACGGGCCGCCGGGGACGACGCCCTCGCCGACGCCGGTGACACCACCACGGGTGTGCACGTACACGAGCAGCACCGGCTGGGCGTTCATGGTGACCCGGGCGAAGCGGTGGGGCCGCCGCAGCGGCACGTCGATGATGACGGTCTCGACCCGCTCGATCAGCAGGTCGTCGTCGCGCAGCGAGGCGGTCATGCGGTCGCGGCGATCGAGCGGGGGCCGAGCACGCGGTCGGCCGAGCGACCCAGCAGCCCCCGGGCGGCGGTCAGGTCGCCACCGGCCAGCAGGCCGCGGACGTTGGTGGAGGAGCAGACCCGGCCGCGGTGCTCCACCAACGGGACCGGATCGACGTCGAAGCCGTGCCAGTGTCCGGCCTCCTGCAGGTAGTCGGTGTCGCCCGTCCCACCACGGCCGAAGCGGAAGTTGACGCCGACCACCACGTGGCGGGCGCCCAGCCGCTGGACGAGGCCGTCGCTGACGAAGCTCTCCGCGGAGGTCGAGGCCATCTGACGGTCGAAGGGGAGGACGATGACGTGGTCGATGCCCAGCGCGAGCGCCGTCTCCACCCGCTCGGTGACCGTCATCAGCTGCCTCGGGGCGCGCTCCGGACGGGTGAGCAGGAGCGGGTGCGGATCGAAGGTGAGCAGCACCGACGGGATCAGCAGCTCGTGCGCGCGATCGCAGGCGCGCCGCGCGAGGATCTGGTGGCCGCGGTGGAAGCCGTCGAAGACCCCCATCGTCACGACCGATCCGTTGACGAGCTGGCCCAGCTGCGGCCAGGTGGTCAGGTGGGGGGCGAGGGAGGTGGTGCGGGTCATGGAGAGCATCGATCTCACGTCCGGGAAGTGTGAGTGGTGGTGGGTGACCCCGGTGGCCGGAGGGGCGCTCCGGCCACCGGAGTTGGCCATGGGGTGGGTCAGGCTTCGGGCTCGAGCTCGAAGTCGTACGTCGAGCGGCGGGTGCCGGTGCCGTCGTCCTGCGGGTCGATGACCAGCTCGGGCTTCGTCGCCTCGGCGACGTCCGAGTCGAGGTACTCCCCGCCGGCGAAGTAGAGCTGGGTCGTGATCGGGCGGTGCCCCTCGGCGCGCACCTGGATGTGCAGGTGCGCCGGCCGCCAGGGGTGCCACCCCGACGCCTCGATCAGCTGGCCAGTGGGTCCGTCGTGCGGGATCTGGTACGGCGCGGGCTGGATCGTCTCGATCGCGAAGCGTCCCTCGTCGTCGGTCACCACGACACCGCGGAGGTTGCCGTCGGGCACGTGCGGGGCGAAGCCCGAGTAGTAGCCGTCGGCGTCGGCGTGCCAGATGTCGACCTCGGCACCGGGCATGGGCGTCCCGTCGACGTCGCGAACCTGGCCTTCCAGGACGAGCGGTGTTCCCTGCTCGTCGTCGCGCCGGGGCAGCCGGCACGTGGCGTCCAGCCTCGTCTGGCCCGGCAGGTAGTAGGGCCCGAGGATCGAGCCCTTGGTGCCGTGCTGGGACTTCGCGACCTGCTCCTCGACCGCGTGCTCCACGAACACGTCCATGAAGAGCGGCCACTCGCCTCCCTCACCGACGGACATCAGCCACGCCTTCGCGGCGTTGAACTCGGCGTAGGTCACGTCGTGCTCGGCGATCGCGTCGTGCACGCCCTTCAGCACGGACGTCACGATCGCGGCCACGCGCTCGGGCGGGGTGTCAGCGACGTCCTGCGTGCTGGCCATGGCCTTGAAGCTCTGGCTTGCGTTGGCGCCGGAGTCGGCGGCCGTGGGTGATTCCTGTGTGGCGGTCATGACTGACTCCTTCACTTCCGGTTGAGGATGAGGCTGACGTCGGTGGGGTTGATGAGGTCGGGGACGGTCCACCCGTCGAGGTCGTACTCGCCCAGGAAGGACTCGGCGAAGCCGGTCATCTTCTCGACCTCGCCCTGCGCCTCGGAGGCGAAGAGGATCTCGGCCTTCACGTTCTCGTGGTTGCCCGAGTAGTTGCGCTCGTACAGCTCGTGGCGGCCGCCGAACTCGGTGCCCACGGCGTCCCACAGGGCCTTCATGAGCTTGGTGCGGTCGACGGCGTCGTAGCCGTTGGAGCCGCGGACGTACTTGTCGAGGTACGGGCGCACCTCGGGGGTCTTGAAGTCGATCGCGTTGGAGTTGAGGTAGATCAGGCCGGACGCGACGTCCTGCTGGATGATCTCCTTCACCCGCGGATACATCTCGATCATCAGCTGGCGGTAGACCATCCCGTAGTCGAGCTTCGGCAGCATCATGCCGCCGGGGCCCTGGTCGGGGTTGGCGGCCATCGCGTCGGCCAGTGCCCGGAAGGTGTTCCGGTAGCCGATGACCTCACCCACGCGGGTCTGCACGCCGCGGAAGTCCTTGGTCCCCGTCGCGTCGAGTGCCTTGAGCAGCAGGCCGGCGATGAACTCCAGCTTGGTGGCCAGGCGGATGCAGCCGTGGAAGGTGAAGCGGTGGAAGAAGCCGGTCTGCATGGCGAAGCCGTTGATCTTGTCGGTGTCGCCGTAGACGAAGATGTTCTCCCACGGGACGAGCACCTTGTCGAAGACGAAGATGGTGTCGTTCTCGTCCATCCGGCTCGACAACGGGTAGTCGAAGGGGCTGCCGAGGGTGTCGGCCTGCATGCCGTACGACGGGCGGCAGATCAGCTTCACGCCGGGTGCGTCCATCGGGACCGTGCACACCAGGGCGTACTCCTTCTTCTTGATCGGGAGCCCGTAGTGCGCGATGAAGTTGTAGTTGGTGATCGCCGACCCGGTCGCGACGACCTTGGCGCCGGAGACGATGACGCCGGCGTCGGTCTCCTTCTCGACCTTCATGAAGACGTCGCCGACCTCGTCCGGCGGGAGGTTGCGGTCGACCGGCGGGTTGATGATCGCGTGATTCCAGTAGAGGACCTTCTCCTGGCTCTCCTTGTACCAGCGCTTGGCGTTCTCCTCGTAGGGCGCGTAGAACTCGGGGTAGCCGCCGAGCGTGCCCAGGAAGCTGCCCTTGTAGTCGGGGGAGCGACCCATCCAGCCCCAGGTCTGGCGCGCCCAGTGCTCGATCGCCTTGCGGTCGGCCTGGAGGTCCTCGGTGGACTTCGGGGTCTTGAAGAACGGGTGCGTCCAGCCGCCGTTGCCGGTGTCGGTCGGCACCCAGACGTCCTTCTTCAGCTGCTCGTCGTGAAGAGAGTTGTAGAGGCGAGCGGTCATCCGGATCGGGTTGCGGAACGCCGGGTGCTCGGTGACGTCCTTGACCCGCTCGCCGTAGATCCAGATCTCACGGTCGTCCTTGAGTGACTCGATGTAGTCGTCGCCGGTCATGGGCTGGGTCGCGGTGGAGCTCTCCGGCGCCACGAGCTCCTCGGTGCGGTCCTCGATCTGTGTCATGCGAATTTCTCCTTGGGGTGGTGGGGGCGGTGGGCCCTGCGAGCTGCGGTCAGTGGTGTGCGGACGCGGCCATCGGTCGGAAGCTGTCGGGGTCGAACCAGCCGGAGGTCGGGCAGTCCACGGACCCGCCCCAGTGGATGCCGGGAGCGGCGTCGTGGTCCGGGTTGAGGTAGCGGAACTGGCCGCCGTGGAAGAGCAGTGGTTCACGGTCGGTGACCTCGACCTGCTCGACCTCCCCGAGGACGATCACGTGATCCCCGCCGTCGTAGGTCCGCCAGGGCCGGCAGGAGATCGACGTGGCCGAGCCCTCCAGCAGCGGAGCGGTGGGCCCGTCGACCCAGGTCGGGGTCCGGTCGGCGGGACGTCCGGCGAAGTGCCACGCCACGTCCAGCTGGTCGGAGGCCAGCACGTTGATGGCGAAGGGCTTGCCGGCCAGGAACTGGCACGCCCTGGAGCTCCGGCCCAGGGTCACCTGGGCGAGCGCCGGCTCCAGGGAGACGGCGGTGAACGCGTTGACCGTCGCGCCGTGTGGGTCGCCCTCCTCGGTGATGCAGGTGACGACGGTGACGCCGGTGGCGAAGCGGCCGAATGCGTTGCGGAGTTCGCGGGCTTCCATGAGTCGATACCTCCTGTGTACGCTTTGCGTACTAACTGTCCGCTATGCGTTCATACGAGAGTGGCTCACGTCACAGGTCGTGGTCAACGGGTAGGGCCACCCGGATCGATACCGAGATCACGGGGATTAGGAGGATCGAACAATGAGTGAGCCGGCTGACCCGGGGCCCGAAGCGGGCAGTGACCGGGACTTCATCCAGAGCATCGAGCGCGGCCTCGCGGTGCTCCTGGCCTTCGACGCCGACCTGCCCCACCCCACGCTGGCCGAGGTGGCCGAGCGGACCGGCTACTCCCGGCCCGCCGTGCGGCGCATCCTGCTGACGCTGCAACGGCTGGGGTACGTCGTCGGCGAGCGGGGGCGCTGGACGTTGACCCCGCGGGTGCTCACCATCGGGCAGCACTACTCCGCCAGCCACGGCGTCGTCGAGATCGCCCAGCCGCACCTGTTGCGGGTGGTGGAGCGGACGGGCGAGTCGGCATCACTGGCCCAGCTCGACGGGACCGAGGTCGTCTACGTCGCCCGGGTCAACGCGCGGCGCGTGCTGAGCCTCACCGTCGACGTCGGCACCCGGCTGCCGGTCCACGCCACCTCGATGGGCCGGGTCCTCGTGGCCCACGCCGGCGCGGCCGTGGTGGATCGGGTCATCGACGAGGCCGGCCTACCCGCCCTGACGCCGCGGACCATCACCGACCCCATCACCTTCCGCGACGTCCTCCACGACGTACGGACCAGGGGCTATGCGGTCGTCGACGGTGAGCTGGAGGAGGGGTTCCTCTCGGCGGCGGTTCCGGTCAGGGACGGCAAGGGCGTCGTGGTGGCCGCACTGGCCTACTCCACCTCGCGTGGGCGGAGCACGCCCGAGCAGGTCGAGGACGAGGTGGTGCCGGTGCTGCTCGAGGTCGCGGAGGCCATCGGACGCGACCTCGAGTCGGTGGGTCTTCGCTCCCCCATGCTCGCGCCGGGGCCGCGGACCGGAGGGTTCTGAGGGAGCCCCGCAGGCCTGCGCCGCCCCGGTGCTACCGGTCGGCCAGCTCGGCCAGCATCGCCAGGGCCCGAGCCAGCACCGGGTTCTCGTCGCCTTCCCGAGTCGCAGCGACCAGGTCGACGCCGGGGGTGGCGACGAGGGGCACGTAGACGATGCCCGGCACGTTGAGGGCCGAGGTGGGCTCGGGGACCACGGCGAGACCCAAGCCTGCCGCGACGAACGTGACCAGCGTTGACGTCTCGGCCACCTCGTGCACGACCTCCACCTCGAGGTCGGCCGCCTCGAAGAGCTCGTGCACCAGGGAGTTCATCGCGGAACGGCCGCCGCCCGCGTGGATGATCAGGCCCTCGCCCGCCAGCTCCGGGACCCGCAGCCGTCGCCGGTGGGCGTAGCGGTGCTCCTGCGGTATCGCGACGAGCAGGCGCTCGCGCCGTACCTCGGACATGGCGAGGTCCGAGCTGTCCGGCAGGCGGCGCAGCAGCGCCAGGTCGAGCGTGCCGTCCCTCAGTGCCGCGGCCTGATCGGGGGAGAGCATCTCGCCGCGGAATCCGAAGTCGACGTCGGGCAGCTCGGTGCGCAGCGCCTTCGCCAGGGCCGGCAGCAGCGAGTAGGTCGCCGACCCGACGCAGCCGACCATGAGTCGCCCGGTGCGCCCCGCCGCGATGCGGTTGGCCTCGTCGCCGGCTGCGTCGACGGCGGCGAGGATCTCCCGGGCGCGCTCGAGGTACGCCGACCCGGCAGGAGTGAGGTCGACCTTCCGCGTCGTGCGGGAGAGGAGGGTGACCCCGAGCTCGGCCTCCAGCTGCCGGATCTGCTGCGAGAGCGGCGGCTGCGCCATGTGCAGCCGCTCCGCGGCACGGCCGAAGTGGCGCTGCTCAGCGACGGCGACGTAGTAGCGGAGGTGGCGCAGCTCCATGCTGTTCATACTTGCAGAGTTTCAGTCCGAGTGAAACAGATACTTCCGGATATCGGCCGGCTGGCCTAGCTTCGATCGCAGGGGTTGATCCGGCTGTGCGTGGACTTGTCGAGCTGTCTGATATGCCACGCATCCGAATCGGTCAATAATCGATACTTCTCCATATCGAAGATGGACGTTAGGTTCGACACATGGACGACATCGTCATCTGCGAACCCATCCGGACCCCGGTCGGAAGGTACGGCGGTGCGCTCGCGTCGCTGAGCGCCGCCGACCTGGCGGCCCGCACGCTGGCCGAGTTGGTGCGCCGTACCGGCCTGTCCGAGGGTGACGTGGACGACGTCGTGCTCGGCCAGTGCTACGCCAACGGCGAGGCGCCGGCGATCGGCCGGGTGGCCGCCCTCGACGCCGGCCTGGGCACGGGTGTCCCAGGCACGCAGGTCGACCGGCGGTGCGGTTCCGGTCTGCAGGCGGTGCTCTACGCCGCCGGCCAGGTCGCGACCGGAGCCTCGACGATGGTCGTGGCGGGCGGAGCGGAGTCGATGTCGAACGTCGAGCACTACGCGCTCGGCCTGCGCACGGGCGTGCGCGGCGGCAGCGTCGAGCTGATGGACCGGCTCGTGCGCGGCCGCGAGACCGCCGGCGGCAGGCACCACCCTGTGCCCGGCGGGATGCTCGAGACGGCGGAGAACCTGCGCCGGGAGTACGGCATCGCCCGCGACGAGCAGGACGAGCTCGCCCTGCGCTCCCAGGAGCGCGCGGTCGCCGCCCACGAGGAGGGCCGCTTCGCCGACGAGCTGGTGCCGGTGACGGTCCCCGGCCACCGGGGCGGGCCCGACACCGTGGTGGACCGGGACGAGCACCCCCGCCCCGGGACCACGCTGGAGGAGCTCGCCGGGCTGCGACCGGTGCGGCTCACGATCGACGAGGAGTCCACGGTCACCGCCGGCAACGCCAGCGGCCAGAACGACGGCGCCGCGATGTGCGTGGTGACCACCCGCGCCGTGGCCGAGAAGCGCGGCCTGCGCCCACTGCTGGCCCTGAGGTCGTGGGCGGTCGCCGGCGTCGGCCCCGAGGTGATGGGCATCGGCCCGGTCCCGGCCACCGCGGCCGCGCTGGAGCGGGCCGGGCTGGGCCTCGACGAGATCGACGTGATCGAGCTCAACGAGGCCTTCGCCGCGCAGGTGCTCGCCTGCCTGCACGAGTGGAAGGTCGACCCGACCGACGAGCGGCTCAACCCCAACGGCTCCGGCATCTCGCTCGGCCACCCCGTGGGCGCGACCGGCGCACGGATCCTCGCGACCATGGCCCACGAGATGCAGCGGCGGGAGAGCCGCTACGGCCTGGAGACGATGTGCATCGGCGGCGGCCAGGGCCTCGCCGCGGTCTTCGAGCGGGTGGTCGCATGAGCGGCCCCGCCCAGCCCGGTGGCGCCGTCGACGTGCACCATGTCGTCAGCGGCCGCGAAGACGGCCCCGTCGTCGTGCTGTCCAACTCCCTCGGCGCCACGCACCGGATGTGGGACGCCAACCTCGAGGCGCTCGAGGAGCACTTCCGAGTCGTCCGCTACGACACCCGCGGCCATGGCGGCTCGCCGGTGCCGGACGGGCCCTACACGATCGACGACCTCGCCGACGACGTCGTGGCCCTGCTCGACCGCCTCGGCGTCGAGAAGGCCCACTTCGTCGGGCTGTCGCTGGGCGGGATGACCGGCATGCGGCTCGCCGCCGGCCACCCCGAGCGGGTCGACCGGCTGGTGGTTCTCTGCACCGGAGCCCACCTCACGCCGTCGTCCGCCTGGACCGACCGCGCGGCCACCGTTCGCGCCGATGGGACCACGGCGGTCGCGGAGGCCGTGGTCGCCCGGTGGTTCACCCCCGGCTACCTCGAGGCCCACCCCGAGGTGAAGGCCGACTCCGAGGCCACCGTCGCCGCCACCCCTGCTGAGGGGTACGCCGGCTGCTGCGAGGTGATCGGGGCCATGGACCTGCGCGACGACCTCCCGTCGATCACCGCGCCCACGCTGGCGATCGCCGGTGGCGACGACCCCGCGACCCCACCTCCCCACCTCGAAGCCATCGCGGGAGCCGTCCAGGACGGCCGACTGCTCGTCGTACCCGACTCCGCCCACCTGGCCAACGCCCAGCAGCCGGAAATCGTCACCCCGGCCATCGTCGAGCACCTCGGAGCAACCTCGGGACGGACCGCATGAGCGTCGACAAGGTGGTCGGATCGGCCGAGGATGCGGTCGCCGACATCCCCGACGGGGCCAGCCTCGCGGTCGGCGGCTTCGGCCTCGCGGGCATTCCGTGGATCCTCATCGAGGCGCTACTGGACCAGGGCGCGACCGGCCTCACCGTGGTGTCCAACAACTGCGGCGTCGACGGCGCCGGGCTCGGGCTGCTGCTGGAGAGCGGGCGGATCGACCGGGTCATCGCGTCGTACGTCGGGGAGAACAAGGAGTTCGCGCGGCAGTACCTCGCCGGCGAGCTGACCGTGGAGCTGACCCCGCAGGGCACCCTGGCCGAGCGGATGCGCGCGGGTGGCGCCGGGCTCGGCGCCTTCTTCACCCCCACCGGCGTCGGGACGCCCGTCGCCGAGGGCGGCCTGCCGTGGCGCTACCACCCCGATGGGACCGTGATGCTCGCCTCGCCACCCAAGGAGGTGCGCACCTTCCACGGCCGGGAGATGGTGCTCGAGGAATCCATCGTCACCGACGTCGCGCTCGTCCGCGCCGCCGTCGCCGACCGGGCCGGCAACTGTGTCTTTCACGCCTCGGCCCGCAACTTCAATCCCGACGCGGCGATGGCGGGTCGGCTCACGCTCGTCGAGGCCGAGCGGCTCGTCGAGGTCGGCGAGCTCGGGCCCGACGAGATCCACCTGCCCGGCGTCTTCGTGCAGCGGGTCGTCGAGCTCACGCCCGACCAGGCCTCCCAGAAGGACATCGAGAAGCGCACGACGCGGGGGGACCGGCCCGACCCGGCCCCTGTGCCAGCCGTCGAGAGGAGTCGCTGACATGCCGTGGACCAGGGACCAGATGGCCGAGCGCGCCTCCCGGGAGCTCGGCGACGGTGAGTACGTCAACCTCGGCATCGGGCTGCCCACGATGATCCCGGCCCATCTGCCCGAAGGGTCGACGGTCACGCTGCACGCCGAGAACGGCATCCTCGGCGTCGGGCCGTTCCCCTACGACGACGAGGTCGACCCCGACCTGATCAACGCCGGCAAGCAGACCGTCACCGTGCTGCCCGGGGCGTCGTACTTCCAGTCCTCCACGAGCTTCGCCATGATCCGCGGCGGCCATGTCGACGTCGCCGTGCTCGGCGGGATGCAGGTCTCGATGACCGGGGACCTCGCCAACTGGATGGTGCCCGGCGCGATGGTCAAGGGCATGGGAGGCGCCATGGACCTGGTGTCCGGCGCGCGCAAGGTGATCGTGGTGATGGAGCACCTGACCCGCAAGGGCGAGCCCAAGCTGCTCGCCGAGTGCACCCTGCCGCTGACCGGCCGGGGCGTCGTCTCGCGGGTCGTCACCGACCTCGGCGTCCTCGACGTCGCCGGCGACGGCTTCCGGCTCGTCGAGTTCGCGCCGGACGTCACCCGCGAGGAGCTGGCCTCCGCCACCGGAGCGCCGCTGCTCGACCCCGAGACGGTCGAGGTCGCCTGATGGACCTCGAGTCCCGCGTCCGTCGGCTCGAGGACCTGCACGAGATCGGGCAGCTGCGGGCGCGCTACTGCCAGTACCTCGACGACGGGCGTTGGGATGACCTGGTCGATCTCTTCACCGAGGACGGCTCCTTCGTCGGCCTCTCCACCGCCACCGGCCGCGAGGCGCTGCGGAGCTTCTTTCCCGAGCTCCAGCAGGGTCGGCTCAAGGCGTGGTGGCACTTCAGCAGCAACGAGACGATCGACCTCGACGATGACTGCGCCACGGGTGAGACGTGGCTGAACCAACCGTGCGTGGTCGACGATGAGCCCCACATCGCCGCCGGGCGGTACGCCGACCGGATCCGTCGCTGCGCCGACGGCCGTTGGCGCTTCGAGGAACGCAAGGTCACGTTCTTCTTCTGGTCGCCGGTCAGCGACGGCTGGGCACCCGGTCGGTTCCAGTACTCGCCCGCGGAGACGGCCGCGGACCCGCGCACGGTCGAGCGCTACCGATGAGCCTCGCGAGCCGACGAACGTAGCCGGGCCGTACCACCGGGCGCTGCCGAGCCCACCGCCCCACCCAGCCGCGACCATCGAAATCACAGATGCCGAAGTTCGCATTTATGAGTTGTACAGATGGGTGACGCCTCGCCGAAGATGCTGTGACCAGCACCACTTCGTGAGCCGCGGGCAGCGGTCAGAGAGAGTGATCATGAGTCAGGAAGCACAGGGCGACAGCGCAACGTTCGTGAAGTTCGAGCAGGAGCACATCCTGCCCATCCCGGAGACGAAGCGCACCGGGACACCGTGGTCGCTGTTCGCCATCTGGGTGGGCCTGAACATGCTGCCGTTGGCGGTCGTCACCGGTGCAGTGGCCAGTGGTGGCTACGGCCTCACGATCGCCTGGAGCATCGTCGCCATCCTGGTCGGCAACGTGATCGGCGCCTTCGGAGCCGCGCTGCACGCCTCGCAGGGGCCTCACCTCGGCATCCCGCAGATGCTGCAGGCCCGCGCCCAGTTCGGCTACCAGGGAGGGAGCCTGTTCGCGGTCATCGCGCTGGTGATGTTCCTGGGCTTCTTCGCCAGCATCCTGATCGTCGCCAAGGACTCGCTCGCCGTGGTCTTCCCCGAGCTCCATGGCTCGCTGGTGATCCTGGTCTTCGCCGTCATCGGCATCGTGCTGTGCGTCTACGGCTACGACCTGCTGCGCCGGACGATGGTCTACCTGTCGATCCTGATCGGGGCCACGGTCGCGGTGGCGATGGCGTTGCTCTGGACGAAGCCCGAGGTGACCTCCCAGCGGGCCGACGCCGCCTTCAGCGTCGAGGGCTTCTTCGGCATGCTCGCCATCGGCATCGTCTGGCAGCTCGCCTACGCGCCGTACGTCTCGGACTACACGCGCTACCTGCCCAAGACGACCGGGCCCCGGTCGGCGTTCTGGAGCACCTACCTCGGCCTCGTCGGGAGCTCGGTGTTCGTCATGGTCCTGGGCGTGCTGCTCGGGGCGGCCAACCCCGACAACCCGTTGGCGGCGCTCTCGGACAACCTCGGCTGGATCGGGATCATCGCCCTCATCATCTTCGCGGTGAGCTCGGCCCTGATCAACGGCGTGGAGCTCTACTCCGCGGTCATGAACGCGCTGACCATCCTCCAGTCGGCGTTCAAGGTGACGGTCACGTCCAGCACCCGCGTGGTGACGACGCTGGTGTGCGGCGCCGTGGCCACCCTGGTCGCGCTTCTCGGCCAGGGGAACTTCATGGTCACCTTCGAGAGCTTCCTCCTGCTGCTGCTCTACGTGCTCATCCCGTGGTCGGCCATCAACCTCGCCGACTACTTCATCGTGCGCAGGGGTCACTACGACGTCGACGCGCTCTTCGCGACCGACGGCGGGCAGTACGGCCGGTGGAACCGGATCGGCCTGATCAGCTATGCGGTCGGCCTCGCCGCCCAGATCCCCTTCATGGTGACGCCGCTCTTCACCGGCCCGCTCGCGGGACCGCTGCAGAACATCGACGTCGCCTGGCTCGCCGGGTTCGTGGTGACCGGCGCGGTCTACCTGCTGATCGTCCGATCGACGAGCACCGCGGACCTCGGTGCCGCGGCGGAGACCGAGGTCCGCTCCGCTCCCTGAGCCGGCGGCCCCTCGAGGCTCACCCGCTCGCCCGTCCCCGCGTGGCGCGGATCGACGACCTGATGAAGGCCTGAGCGCGCCCCGTGCGCCGGATCCCCTTCATCGAGGCGAGCACCACCTCGAGGGGCTCCACCTCGTCGGAGATCTCGAGCGCGACCACCTCGGAGCCGTCGTACGTCGTGTTGGTGGCCGGGCGCTGGTTGAGGACTGACCATCCCTGGCCGTGGGCCACCAGGGCACGGGCGGTCTCGAAGCCCGCCGTCCGGTGTCGCACGCGGGGGTGGAAGCCGGCCGACTCGACCACCCGCTCCAGGTACTGGCCGCTGTGGGGCAGGTCGAGCAGCACCATCGGCTCGTCGGCGAGCTCGCTCAGCGCGACCCGCTTGCGACGGCCGAGCCGGTGCCCCTTGGCGACCAGGACGTACGGCGCCGCCACGCCGACGCGCACGTGGTCGATGTCGTCCTCGAGGTCGTAGCCGTACATCAGCGCCAGCTCGCACCGGCCGCTGCGCAGGGCCTGCTTCAGCACGGCGTGCTCGTCCTCCACGACCGACACCCGGATCCCCGGGTGCTCCTCCTCGCAGGCCGCCAGCAGGCTCGGCAGCTCGAAGGGGGCGAGCGTCGTGAAGCAGCCGATGGAGAGGTCGCCGACCAGGGCCTGACCGGCGGTGCGGGCGACCTCGGCCAGCTCGGCGGTGTGCACGAGGTAGTTGCGCAGCTCACGGTAGAACTCCTCGCCGGCGGGCGTCAGCGTGAGGCCGCGCGCGTGGCGCCGCAGCAGCAGCTGCACGCCGAGCTCCTTCTCCAGCTGCGCCACCGCGGTGGAGACGGCGGACTGGGAGACCATCAGCTCCTGCGAGGCGGCCGTCATGCTGCCCAGCTCGGCGGCCGCGGCGAAGTAGCGGAGCTGCACGAGGGTGAAGCCGAAGTTCGTCACCACGACAGTATCGGTGGTCAGCTCCCTGGCCGCGCGAGGTTGGCGAGGTGCTCGGGATGCAGCAGTGCGTCGAGGGTCGCGACGTCGACGCGCTCGGTGGCCAGCGCGAGGGCGCGGACGTCGGCGACCCCGGTCAGCGCGGCCTTCGCGATCTCGGCGGACCGGGCGTAGCCCAGCAGCGGTGTCAGGGCGGTGGCCAGACCGGCGTTGCCGGCCACGGCCGCGGCGAGCTTGGCCGCGTCGACGCCGATGCCGTCGACACAGTGCTCGCGCAGCGAGTCGAAGGCCGCGGTGGTCCAGGCGAATCCCTGCAGCAGCCCGTGGCAGATGACCGGCTGGAAGGCGTTGAGCTGCAGCTGGCCGCCCTCGGCCGCCATCGTCACCGTCACGTCGTTGCCGATCACCCAGAAGGCCACCTGGTTGACCATCTCCGGGATCACCGGGTTGACCTTGCCGGGCATGATGCTCGACCCGGCCTGGCGGGCCGGCAGCTGGAGCTCGCCGAGCCCGGCCTGCGGCCCGGAGGAGAGCAGCCGCAGGTCGTTGCAGATCTTGGAGGCCTTCACGACGACCCGCTTGAGGACGCCGGAGACCTGCACGAAGGCGCCGGTGTCGCTGGTCGCCTCGACCAGGTCGTCGGCCCCGACGACCGGCCGGCCGACGATCTCGGCCAGGTGTGCAACCGCCCGCGTGGGGTAGTCCGGGTGGGCGGTGATGCCGGTGCCGATCGCGGTCGCTCCGAGGTTGACCTCGCACAGGAGGGTGCGCGAGTCGGCCAGCCGGGCCAGCTCCTCGCGGAGGGTCACCGCATAGGCCCCGAGCTCCTGGCCGACGGTCATCGGCACGGCGTCCTGCAGTTGCGTCCGGCCGATCTTCGGGATCGTGCGGAACTGCGCCGCCTTCGCTGCGAACGCATCCGCCAGCGCGGTGGTGGAGGCCGCCAGCCGCACGATCCCGGCCACGAGGGCCAGGCGCACCGCGGTGGGGTAGACGTCGTTGGTCGACTGGCAGCGGTTGACGTGGTCGAGCGGGTGGATCTCGTCGTAGCTGCCGCGGGGGAGGCCGAGGAGCTCGAGTGCCCGGTTGGCGATCACCTCGTTCGCGTTCATGTTCGTCGAGGTGCCGGCACCGCCCTGGATCACGTCGACGACGAACTGGTCGTCGAGGACGCCGGTGCGCACCTCCTCCGCGGCGGCCGCGATGGCGTCGTACCTCCGGTCGTCGAGGAGGCCGAGGTCGTGGTTGGCGCGGGCGGCGGCGAGCTTGACCGCGCCCAGGGCGGCGACGAGCTCGCGGTGGGCACCCACCGGCGTGCCGCTGATCGGGAAGTTCGTGAACGCGCGGGCGGTGTGGACGCCCCAGTAGGCGTCGGCGGGCACCTCGTGGGGCCCGAGCGAGTCGTGCTCGGTGCGGACGTCGCTCATGGCGCCGCCACGTCGAGGGCCGCCCAGGCCAGGGCGGTGGCGGCGTCGAGCAGCGCCTTCTCCGCGTCGCCGCCGACGCACCTCGCGGCGAACTCGGGCTGGTGGTTCAGGGCGGGCAGGGAGCCGATCCCGACGTAGGGGTGGATGGCCGGCACCACCTGGGAGACGTTGCCCATGTCGGTGGAAGCGCGGTTCATCCGGCGCGCCGGCGTGCCCGGGTCGAAGACGCGGCCGAGGAGCTCGGCGTTGCGGACGTAGGCGTCGAGCGCCGGCTGGAAGGCGCGGAACTCGGCGTAGGGCTTGCTCTCGGCGGTGATGTCGAGGCTCGCGCCGGTGGCGAGCGCCCCGGCCTCGAAGCAGCGCCAGACGCGATCCTCGGTCTCGGCGAGCTGCTCGAGGCTCTCGGCCCGGACGTACCACCGGCCCTCGGTGTGGGCGGGGATGGCGTTGGGCGCCTCGCCGCCGTTGGTCATCACCCCGTGCACCCGCACGGTCGGAGGCAGCTGCTGGCGGAGGAGCCCGACCGCGACCTGGGCGACGGTGAACGCGTCGGCGGCGTTGACGCCCTGCTCGGGGTACGCCGCGGCGTGCGCCGCCCTGCCCCGGTAGGCGACGTGGGAGTGCGAGACCGCGAACGGCTCCGCCTCGGCGACGTCGACCGGCGCGGGGTGGGCCATCATCGCCAGGTCCAGACCAGCGAAGGCGCCGCGCTCAAGCAGCTCGATCTTCCCGCCACCGCCCTCCTCGGCCGGCGTCCCGTAGACCTCGATGGCGAGGCCCGCCGCGTCCGCCAGCGGTGCCAGCGCGCGGGCGGCACCGACGGTGATGGCCGAGATCAGGTTGTGGCCGCACGCGTGACCGAGGCCGGGCAGCGCGTCGTACTCCGCGCACAGGCCTAGCCGGAACGGGCCGTCGCCGTACGTGGCGAGGAAGGCGGTCTCCAGCCCCAGGTAGGACGGGGTCACCGCGAAGCCCGCCTCCTCGAGGGCGTCGGCGACCCAGCGGGAGGATCGGTGCTCCTCCCAGGCGGTCTCCGGGTGGGCGTGCAGCAGTTCGGAGAGGGCGATCAGGCGCTCGGCGTCCGCCGCCACCGTGCCCGCGGCGCTGTGCCGGGCGGCGTCGTCGTCCATCGTCGCTACTCGTCCCCGCCGACGCCGTACGACGGCGCCGCGGCCGGGTCGAGCCCGCGCGTCACGTAGTCGTCGCGCTGGGGGAGCCAGACCTCGAGCAGCCGGCCGAGGCCCTCGATCGGGTGGTCGCTCCAGTCGACGCGGAGGTCGGTCACCCGCCACGGTACGTCGCGGACGACGGCCAGGCCGGCCGAGCGGACGGGGTCGACCTCGCCACCGGCTGCCTGGCCGGCGACCAGGGCGGCGACCAGGCGCTCCTCGAGCTCCCCGGTCGCCTGGGCGAAGCCCTCGACGACAGCGTCGACGACCTCGGTCCTGGCGAGCAGGTTGCCCGCGGCGACGACGCCGGCGCCGACCCGGTCGGCGTGGACGCCGAGCGACCCGGCTCCGGAGAACGCCGCACCGGTGCCGTCGAGGGCGAGGACGGTGAGCTGGCGATGGTCGATGTGGTCGCGGTCGGCGACGATGCCCGCCATCGCGGCGGGTGCGTCCAGGCCGGTCTCCAGCGCGTCCAGCAGGGCAGGGCCCAGGCGCGGGTCGGTGACGTTCTGGGAGGCGGCGCCGCCGACGTCGGCACGCAGGTGGATGCAGCGCGCGGCCACGGCCGGGCTGGACGAGGTGACGGCCATGCCGATGGCCCCGCGGCCGTCGGTGGCGAGGACGGAGAAGGTCACGGCGCGTCGCTCGGGATCACGGCGACGGCGTCGACCTCGACCAGCCACTCCGGGCGGGCGAGGGCGGAGACGACCAGGCCGGTCGAGATCGGGTGCACGCCCTTGGTCCACCGGCCGATGGTCCGGTAGACGACCTCGCGGTAGCGGGGGTCGACGAGGTAGACGGTCAGCTTGACCAGGTGCTCCATCCGCGCGCCGGCCTCGGTGAGGAGCAGGTCGATGTTGGCCATCGCCTGCTCGGTCTGCGCCTCGACGTCGCCGATGCCGACCGAGTCGCTGGTGTCGAGGTCCTGGCCGATCTGCCCGCGGACGTAGACGGTGTTGCCGGCCACCACTGCCTGGCACAGGTCGTTGTCGAGGCTCTGCTCGGGATAGGTCTCGCGGGTGTTGAACGGGCGGATGCGGGTGTGTCCGCCGGCGACGATGCTGCTCATGCGCTTGAGTCCATCGCATACTCGATCATGTGTCCAACAGATGTTTTCGACAAGGGGCATCTGTTGGATCGATAGCCGGGGCCGGGGCTGTCTCTATCGCTTCCGTCGATACAACTCGTCAATAACATCTGTTGGACAGGAGCAGTCAGGGCGCCGGACGATCGGCGCATGGCAGATCAGGAAGCCCAGCAGGTCGAGGTCCTCGTCGTCGGCGCAGGACAGGCCGGTGTCGCGATGAGCGAGCACCTCAGCGACCACGGCGTACCGCACCTGGTGCTCGAGCGCGGGCGCATCGCCGAGCGGTGGCGCACCGGGCGG
Source organism: Nocardioides donggukensis (assembly GCF_014842875.1). Classification (GTDB taxonomy): domain Bacteria; phylum Actinomycetota; class Actinomycetes; order Propionibacteriales; family Nocardioidaceae; genus Nocardioides; species Nocardioides donggukensis. The sequence continues at coordinate 40,385 of NZ_JACYXZ010000001.1, forward strand.
TGGGACTCCCTCGTCGCCAACGGACCGGCGTGGCACGACCGCTTCCCCGGCCTGGAGTTCGACGCCGTCGGGCCCGAGGCGTTCGCGTCGAAGGACCAGGTGGCCGGCTACTTCGAGGCCTACGCCGAGAAGATCGCCGCTCCGATCAGGTGCGGGGTCGAGGTGGTCTCGGTGGAGCGGCACGTCGGGCGGCGGGGCTTCCGGGTGGAGACGTCGGAAGGGGTGATCGACGCGCAGTACGTCGTCGCCGCGACCGGCCCGTTCCAGCGCCCGGTCATCCCACCGATCGTGCCCGCCGACGCCGGGCCGGTGCAGATCCACTCGTCGGCCTACCGCAACCCCGACCAGCTCCCCGAAGGTGGCGTCCTGGTCGTCGGCGCCGGCTCGTCCGGCGTGCAGATCGCCGACGAGCTGCAGCGCTCCGGGCGTCAGGTGCACCTCTCGGTCGGGCCGCACGACCGACCCCCGCGGAGCTATCGCGGCCGCGACTTCTGCTGGTGGCTCGGCGTCCTCGGCCTGTGGGACATGGAGACCCCGCCCGCCGGCGCCGAGCACGTGACCATCGCGGTCAGCGGCGCTCGGGGCGGGCACACGGTCGACTTCCGCGCGCTGGCCGCCCAGGGCATCGCCCTGCGCGGCAGGGCCGAGTCGTACGACGACGGCGTGCTGCTCTTCTCACCCGACCTCGCCGACAATGTCGTCGCGGGCGACGCGAACTACCTCGCGCTTCTCGACGAGGCCGACGCCTGGGTCGAGCGCAACGGCGCCGACCTCCCCGAGGAGCCCGAAGCCCGCGTGATCGGTGACGACCCGCCCTCGATGACGGACCCGGTCCTGGAGCTCGACCTCGCCGCCACGGGCATCACCTCGATCGTCTGGGCCACCGGCTTCGCCACCGACTACGGCTGGCTCAAGGTCGACGCCTTCGACGAGAACGGTCGGCCCGACCACCGCCGCGGCGTCTCCACCGAGCCGGGCGTCTACTTCGTCGGACTGCCCTGGCTCTCGCGGCGCGGGTCGAGCTTCATCTGGGGGGCGTGGCACGACGCCAAGCACATCGCCGGCCACATCGCCACGCAGCGCAGCTACCTCGCGTACGGCCGGAGCTGATCTGGGGCTTGCGGCTCTGTGGCCGGGGACGTAAGGGATGCCTCTGGCTTGGTGTCTGCGCGAAAGACGCTGCGCAGAGCCGCTGCGCAGTCGCAGTACTGTGTCGCATCTCTGACGTACGCTGTCGACATGACACCGACCCGTCTGGCTCCGATTCAGGAACTTGCACGTGAGGTATACCCCGCCGTTGAGCGGGCCCAAAGAACCATGATGACTGCGACGAAGGTCCCCGATGAAGTCGCGGAGCTCATCGACAGGATGGCGGACACGCTGGGCGACTCGCACGCCTCCTGGGGGAGCGACGGTGTCGATCCTTACTTGGGGCAACTCCTGTTGGTTGCCACTCTCGCCGGCGAGAAGGGCTTGCGGGATCCAAATGTCGATATGCAACGTCGACGGGTTCGACTTGCTTTGGAGCGTTTACGACAAGCACTCCGGGACATCGTGGACGAGGCGCCCGCGGACGAAGATGCACCCAGCAAGGAAGTCCTGCAGTGGCTAGTCGACGTGCTGTCAGTCTCGCAATCTGAACTGGCGTCCCTATTAACTGTATCAACGCGAACATTGCAGCGTTGGCTGGCTGACGGCGGACCAAGCCCAGAAGGCGAGGACGAGATGCGCTTGAGGATGGTCGCCCGGACGGTGGCGCATCTACGGCACGTGTTCACGGGCCCGGGAGTCATCCGCTGGTTTGAGCGTCCGCACCCTGAACTAGGCGACCGTCCCCCAAGAGAGCTCCTTGTAGATCCGCTGCGCCTTCCTCAACTGGTGCGCCTAGCTTCACGGTCGCGATCCAGCATCGCCACATGACGGATGACCACGCATTCTGTTGCCTATCGGCATGCACACTGGGATACGCCGTGGTGGGCTAATCCAAATCGGACCGCTGGACGCTACAACCGAGCCATGGAGGCGTCGACGCAGTACTGGTGCCTGCATCCACTCGGGCCGCTGGCAGAGGTGCTCCGCTGGTCAGGACGAGCCTCGGCGGAGGACGCTGGGACTTTCCGGCTTCGACTATGGGCGGCGAAGGTCAAGCGTGATGACCTTGTCACCATCAACTTCGAGAACGCGGACCGGTTTGGTGTGTCTGCCGATGAACTTGTCGGGGAGGACTATGCACCCACTCAAGAACTGGCTGATCAATTCCGCAAGAATGGCGCCCCGGGATTCATCGCGCCATCAGCAGCGCTTCCCGGCACCGACGTCCTGGTCCTATTTGGACCGAGACTGTCATTTCCCTATCTTCTCGATCCCGTGGACCCTGACGATCAAGTCCCCACGGCCCATGCTGCTGAGGCAACGATTGCTACTGAGATCCTCCCTTGGGTGAGGTGGAAGGGCGCGTCGCACTGGGCGCTCGAGGAGTGGAGACGTTCCGGTGCAATCGCTGTGTGGCAGGAACCTCCAGTACTTCGGTGAAGTCGCGGCCACTTGCGGGTGCATTTGGAATCGCGGAGGAAAGTAACGGCCAGCGGTCTGCGCCCAACGAACTGCTCGGCCCGTGAGTCAGACGTCTGGAAACGCACGCGGGTCACACCCTCGGTGGGTCACAGGGACGAGGCGGTGTAGCAACGCAATCACTGACCTATTGATCTGGTTTTGGCCCGCGACACGGCCCATCAATGCTCCAATGTGCCGGCGCAAGTCGAAGTCTGAGGATCGGGGGTGCAACCGTGACTAGCGACGAGCCTCCAGGGGGCCTGGTCCTGTTGGTGGGCGACCATCTTTGGTGGGACCTCGAGGCCATCGCCCATTGGGGTCGCGGCCTCCGGCACTTGTTGCTGGTCGGCCCCGCCGAAGAGCGTCTACCTGGCCGTTCGGGTGATCGGTTATTGCGGTTCCTCACCGATCGTGTACCCAACACTGACGTCAAGACAGCTTGGCTGCGTGATCCCTCGCTTGCTGCGGTACGAGGGGTAATCGAACGACGGGTGCGTGAGACTGCGGATAACTGGCTCGTCAGTGGCACCGGTGGAACCCGGATCATGGCCACGGCTGCCTACCTGGCGGCAATCAGTTGCGACAACGCCGCATTCGTCGTACGCGACCCGGCTGAGGGTTGGCGTCGCGTAGATGATGACGGTGTCGATACATCGCTCAATCTCGACTCCAGGATCATGGAGAGCTACACGGCAGCCGACCTGCTCGCGGTCACGTGGGGGGACGAACAATTCGACGTTCAGATGCGGTCGACGCCTATCGAACCCGAGATCGATCGTGCCGCACGCCGGGCGGTCGCAGGAGCGCCATGGCGAGTCGAGTTCGAGACCGCCGCCACCCGAGTACGGGAACGCCGTGCGGTCCAGAACACTGAACGAGGCTTTCTGTTCGAGCGATTCGTCCTCGCCACGACTCGGGCGCTTGGTGTGCAAGCAGATGACGTTGTCGGGGGTTCGCTTCTGACCCATGGGCTGCGGCGCGTCCAAGAGGTCGACGTCGTAGTGAATAGCTGCGGACGTCTGCATGTCATCGATTGCAAATTGACTGCATCGGGAGAACATGTGCCCCCCGGTGTGCAGTTGCGCGATGGAGACGCTACCGGGCACCACCTTGCGGATGGAGCGGGCCAGTACATACTTCTCCGGCCCAACTGGATCACGGACGATGGCATCCGAGCGTTGGCCGGTCGTCTCGGTATCCGGGTGGTGGATCGCTCTGTGCTCACCTACCGAAATCTCCCTGACGTACTTGCCGAATTGCTGCTGACCAGTCCGCACGTGAGCGACTAGAGAGCGACCGTAGTAGCCCAATGACGACAGTACTGCCGGCGCTGACGCCCACCGCCGCGATCCCGGCCAGCGAACCCCCCACAGTCCGAAAGACGGTCTACTCAAGCCCCGAGGCTCGTCCACTTCCGGACTCGGGCGCCCTTGTCCGCACGGAGTTGGTGCGTCCGCCGTGGTGGATTCTGGCAGGACTTGCTGGCCTGTTACTAGTCAGTGTCGGCCTGAGCGGCTGGTATGGAACTCGAATACGCTCGGAAGTCTTCGACCTGCTTGCAGCGAGCTTATTGACCATGATCGGGGTGGTGCCGGGCTTTGCCAGCTTGCTATTCGTAGACCGGCCAGTGCTGCTTCTTGATCGGGGTCGAGTCGCCGTTCGTGGCTGGGTCACTCCGATGCTGATCGGCTACGGCACGATCTGGCTTGCCGCACTCGTTTTGTCCTTGGCGTGCGCGACCACCGACGCCCCATCGCCCGACATAGTCCGCATTGCCATGGGCAGTTCGTTGATGACGACATTGTTTACACCCCTGGCTTTTGCCGCCGTACTTCGGCGCCTTGGCCATCGCGCCAGTACCGAGGCCGTGGTTGCGGTAGCCATCGCTCACGACAAGACTTCTGACGCTACATCGACTTCCGCCCGGCATAGGAGGATGCTCGCGAAGAATCTACGGGACGTGGCGATCCGCGAGTTCGACGCCGGCGATCGTCCCGGGTGCGAGGAACGGTTGTGGGGCTTGGCGAGCATCGCTGCCCTTGCTGACGACCCTAGTGATCGAGAGAACGCGACGAATGAACTCGCCTATGTGGTCGAGTTCGAAGTCCTTCAAGACCGCGACCTTGCGATGGTGGGCCTGGCTTACCTCGGGGACATCGCAGTTCGCCGCGCTGAACTTCGCCACAGGGTCGCGGAGCATCTTATCGACATCCTAGGTGCCACCATTACTCGCGAGGAGGTCTCGGGTCGGGTGCTCAAGCTAGGCCACGAACTTTTCGGCGGAATCGCGGACCAGCCCGATGAACACCTCCTGGATAAACTGGTCGAGATCGCAGAAGCGGCTCCCATAAAGTGTCTCCCGTCCCACCTCGACCTGCTGCTGCAGAGTGGCAGGCGAGCAATGCAGGACGCGCGTGAGCGACCAGTGCGATCAGCTCTCAAGCTGGTCGAGCGTCTCGACTCGACCCCCCATCGAGTCGACTATCGACTAGAGCTTCTTGACCTCTTCTATGGTGAAACGGCTGGCCCGAAGAAGCTTCAAACCATCAGAGGCCAGGCAAAGCTACTTGCGCCAGACCTATTAGCGGGGGCAGACGGGATCCACCCGACCGCACCCCTGGCGCGCACCGAGATCCGGCGATCGTTCAAGAGGGGGACCCGGTCTCTCTACTTCGCCCTCGCCGAAGCAATGATTGACGTCGAAATCGACCTAGCGGACGGTGCAGCGGATCCACGGGGAGCCATGCTCGGTGAGTACTTGCTCGCGGCTGTCCGAGCCCAAGACCAGTTGGCGTTGCAGGAGCTGGATAACTGGATTGCCCAGCTGGAAGGCGTCAGGCTTGCGAGATTGGCACCAGCCACCCTGGTGGCACTCAGGTCTGTCCGTGACGAGATCAATCGGCAGACCGCGACGGCACCGCCGGGCCCGCTCCCAGAAGCCACCGCCATCGCTACAGACATCTTCAACGAGTGGTGCTGGCGGGCAATTCGTGTTGGCGTGCAACGCCAGCAACCGGCGCTGGCCGACTCGGCACTCACCACGTGGTGCAGCGCCTCCGGCAAGATCCACCTGTCGCCTACGAAGGTGCGAACCCAAGCGCTCGACGCCGTCGCCCTGCTGCTGCAGGAGAGCACAGACATGCCCTCCGAAGTGGAGCTCCGGCTTCGCCCGGCCGTGTTGAGAGCAGCACCGTCCGGGCGCTTGCCCTCCCTAGTCACAGCCCTCTACTCAACCCGCCAAGTGGCCTCACTGAGCAATGAAGAGGTCGGGTTGCTGTTGCTAGCTTCCCACCAGATCGAAACCTCAGACCCCGAAGCCCTCGGGTACTCAACCACCTCGAGCCCTATCGATGTAGGTGGTGAGTTCAACCTCTACGAATGGCTCACAGATTGGCTCAAGATCTCGCGTCCCGAGGAGGTGTACCAAGCTTGCGACTCCTGGGTAACAGAAGGACAGAGCGACCTTGCCGTCCTCGAGTCCGCATTCTTCGACTGGGCACGAGAAACGCATCCCGGCCCAGCGCTGCTTCTCGGAATCAAGGCTCGTGGGATTCATCGAGACGAGGGTCCCTTATCGAATGAAACATGGGAGTGGTTGACGTCGGATGCCGCGGCCCTTCTCAACTGCGCCCTGCGGCATGGAGTTCCAGAGGAGCATCGCTACCTGACCTTCTGCACCAGCACCTGGTACCGACTGGCGCTTGCAGGCTTGGCGGAAGGGCGTCTGATGCCTCACTGCAAGACGCTTGTCCGCGCGGTAACTAGCAACTACGTACTTCCCCATGTGATTACGAGCTCGCTGCGATTCAGCGCGGTCCGAAACTTGCCGAAGGACGCGCGGGAGGCGCTTGCTCCAGCGCTCGTGGACAGCGGCTATCCGTTCCTGTCGTTGCGACTGCACCGCGGACTGAGGAGTAGCGTGCTCAAACGGACGCTGGCAATAATCGAGGACTTGGTCGGGACTGATGAACAGCCCCCTCGTGCGGCCGAGCGCGCGCTTCAGGCGGTTCGGTCCTACGGAGCAGGAAACCTCGTCAAGCACGTTGGTCCGACACCGGTGCGATCTCTCCTCGCTGCGTGTGCATCGAGGATGGCTGATGCTTCCGGCGAGCACGCTGCACTCGCTCAGCAGCTCTTGAGGGAAGCCGACCTCGCGTCGAAGGGCCTTCGGCCCGCTGGCGACCGCACACCTCCGACACGCCCGCGATCGCCGAGGAGGTAGAGGATCGAAGGGGTTGCCTAGAAGACCCCCGACAGCCAATGACCTGGCGCAACGATGCCGCTATTGACACGGACGGGCTGCGTCCGGGTGCTTCGCCCCAGCATCACAGCCTTTTCACCAACGCGACGCTCAGGGACACGTTTCGGCCAATCGACCCCGCTGTCGCCCTTGGGTGCCGATGAGGCATCTCGCCGACTGACGACGGAATGCCGCACCGGAGCCTCCGGTGCTCGGCGAGCAGACCGAGCACCGGCCGCCGTACCCCTCACGCCAGCTGCGTCACCTCGCGCCGGAACGGCACCTCGTCGTTCGACGGGAGGTCGACGTCGAACTCCTCGGCGGCGCGGCGTCCGGACCAGACGGCCGCGGCGATCGTGCCGGGCGCCCAGGCGTCGCCGATGCCGCGCACCGACTGCAGCTCGCCCTGCTCACGGCGTCCGACGAGCTCGAGGTAGAGCTCCTCGCGCGGCAGCCGGGCGGTCACCATGACCACGGCGTCGCACTCGACCTCCCGGACGACGCCGGCGTACACGTCCTTCACCTCCACCCCTCCGACCCCCACCCGAGTGACGGCGTGGTCGGTGACCCGGGTGACGCCGGACTCGATGAGCCGGCGCTGGATGCGGTTGACCTCGAACGTGTTGGTCGTCCAGGCGGACACCTGTGACTCCGTGGTGACGATCGAGACGTCGTACCCCTTCTGCGCGAGGAGCTCCGCGACCACGCCACCGAGGTAGTAGTGGTCGTCGTCGTAGACCACGACGCGCTTCCCCTCGGGGAGGCGGCCCGCGAACAGGTCGTCCGGGCCGAGCACCTGCGCGCCCTCCGCGATGGGGAGCGGCGTGGTGTGGAAGCGGGCGACCCCGTCCGTGCGCCACGTCGCACCGGTGGCCACCAGCACGTGCTGGAAGCCGAACTCGACGATGTCCTCGGCCGACATCGGGCTCTCGCGGAAGACCTCGACGGTGGGCAGCTCGGCGATCGCGGCCTCGCGGTACTCCTGGACGCGTCCCCAGGCCGAGAGCCCCGGCAGGCGTGACTCCTGGTGCACCCGGCCGCCGAGCTCGCGACGCGCCTCGATCAGCGCGACGTCGTACCCACGCACCCCGAGCGCGCGGGCGGCCTCCATGCCCGACGGGCCGGCGCCGACGACGAGGACCTGGGAGTCGCTGCCCTTGGCCCGGATCCGCTCCGGGTGCCAGCCGCGCCGCCACTCCTCACCCATGCTCGGGTTCTGGGTGCAGCGGATCGGCGACATGGTGAGGTCCCCGGAGACGCAGATGTTGCAGCCGATGCACTCGCGGATCAGGTTCAGGCGACCGTCGCGGATCTTGTTCGGCAGGAACGGGTCGGCGATCGACGGCCTGGCGGCGCCGATCAGGTCGAGGATGCCTGCCTTGATCTGCCGCACCATGGCGTCCGGCGAGGTGAACCGGCCGACACCGACCACGGGCTTGGTGGTGAGCTTCTTCAGCCCGGCAACGAACTCCTCCTGGCTCCCCTCCAGGCCGAATCGGGAGGTGACCGAGTCGCCCTCCCAGCTGCCCATCGCGAAGTCCCACAGGTCCGGGAGCTCGCCGAGCTCGCGCAGCACGCCCTCGATGTCCTCGCGCGTGATGCCGCCGTCGACCTCCTCCTCGACGGTGATCCGGCAGGCGACGGCCGCCCGGCCGGCGCACTCCTCGATGGTGTCCTCGAGCAGCTCCTTGAGCAGCCGCATGCGGTTCTCCAGCGAGCCGCCGTACTCGTCCGTCCGCTGGTTGTAGCGCCGGGAGAGGAAGTGGTGCACGCCGCTGTAGCCGTGCGCGCCGTAGACGTAGACGATGTCGTAGCCCGCCTCGATCGAGCGGCGTACGGCGTTGCGGTGCCAGCGCCGCAGGTCGGCGATGTCCTGCGTGGTCATCGCCCGGGCCTGGATCGGCGCGATCGTGTCCGGGGCCACCGGCAGGTGGCCGGGGCCGAGTGGGGTCTCCCGGCTGAGCTGGTTGGGGGCGTTCATCCCGTTGTGCGCCAGCTCGATGCCGGCCAGGCCGCCGCCCTCGTGGATGGCGTCGGCGATCCGCCTCAGCGCCGGGAGGTCCTGGTCGTCCCAGATCCGCAGCTCGATGAACGGCGCGATGTCGGAGGTCGCGTGGATCTCCACCTGCTCGGTGCACACCACCGACCAGCCGCCCTCGGCCTTGATCTTGCGCATCGCAGCCTGCGCGCTGGGGTCGCGGTAACCCATGCCGTTGCAGTGCGGCACCTGGTAGAAGCGGTTCTTGGTGGTGAACGGCCCGATCTGGACGGGCTCGAAGAGGATGTCGTACGGCGCGGCCACCGTGGGCTGCTCGGTCATGGGAGTTCTCCTGGGGTCGTGCGGGTCGGTTGCCGGCCGGCTGTGGCGCGGCCGAAGGTCAGTGGTTGATCCAGACGGTCTTGAGGCCGACGTACTTGTCGAGGGCGTGCAGCGACAGGTCGCGCCCGAAGCCCGAACCCTTGAAGCCGCCGAACGGGGTCCACGCACTGAAGGCGTCGACACCGTTGACGGTGACCGTGCCGGCGTGGACCTGCTCGGTCAGCCGGTGCGCGCGGGAGAGGCTCCCCGTGGCGATCGAGGCCGCCAGCCCGTACGCCGAGTCGTTGGCCAGCCGGACCGCCTCCTCCTCGCTGTCGAAGGGCGTCACCGCGAGCACCGGCCCGAACACCTCCTCGCGCGCCAGTGCCGAGGTCGGGTCGACGTCGTCGAAGACGGTCGGCTGCACGTAGCAGTCGCTGTCGCCGCGGGTGAGCCGCTCGCCGCCGGTCAGCAGGCGGGCGCCGGCGGCGCGGGCGCCGTCGACGAACTGCATCACCTGGTCGGTCTGCTCCCGCGAGACGATCGCGCCCATGCCGGCCGCCGGGTCGAGCGGATCGCCGGGCTGGTACGCCGCCGCCTCGGCCGCGACCAGGGAGACGAACTCCTCGTGCACGGAGCGCTCCACGAGCACCCGGGAGTGGGCCGAGCACACGGCCCCCTGGTTGAACCAGATCCCGAACGCCGTCTGCCTGGCGGTGGCGGCCAGGTCCTCGGCATCGGCGAAGACCAGGTGCGGGCTCTTGCCTCCGCATTCGAGCCACACCTGCTTGAGGTTCGACTGGCCGGCGTACTGCAGGAAGAGCCGGCCCACCTCCGTGGAGCCGGTGAAGGCGAGGACGTCGACGTCCGGGTGGAGTCCCAGGGCTCGGCCGGTGGTCTCGCCGAGGCCGGGGACGACGTTGAGGACCCCCTCGGGGATGCCGGCCTCGACGGCCAGCTCGGCCATCCGCAGCGCCGACGACGGTGACTGCTCGGCCGGCTTCAGCACCACGCAGTTGCCTGCCGCCATGGCCGGCGCGACCTTCCAGGCGAGCATGTCGACCGGGTAGTTCCACGGGATGACCGCCCCGACCACCCCGAGCGGCACCCGCCGGATCAGGCCCAGGGTCCCCGGCGGCGTTGGGGCGACCTCGTCATTGATCTTGTCGATCGCCTCGGCGTAGTAGCGGAACAGGCTCACGGAGAAGGGCAGGTCGAGGTCGTAGGCGTCGACCACCCGCTTGCCCATGTCGAGCGAGTCGAGGACCGCCAGCTCGGCCGAGTGCTCGTCCAGCAGGTCGGCGAAGCGCAGCAGGCGCTCGCGTCGGAAGGCGACCCCGGCCTGGCTCCACACGCCGGCGTCGTACGTCGACCTGGCTGCGCGGACGGCGGCGTCGACCCCCTCCTGCCCGGCGTCGGCCACCTCGCTGAGGAGCCCTCCCGTGGCGGGGTTGCGGTTCTCGAACGCCGCGTCGCCCGACTCCACGAAGAGGCCGCCGATGAAGGGTCGGGTGTGGAGCGTGGCTTTGGCGGCCAGCTCGGTCCAGTCCTGATGAGTGCGCACGGAGGGTCCTTTCTTTGCGCTACACCGCAAATATGACCCGCCGCACATCCCCGTGTCAATGCTCCCGCCGGAGCCGACGCGGGGCGCTACGGTGTGGCCATGGCGCGACGCAAGGACCAGGCCGCTCGCCGGGAGCACCTGATCGAGGCGGCCCTCGTCACCATCGCCCGGCACGGGCTCCCTGGCGCGACCATGAAGAACATCGCGGAGGAGGCCGGCGTCTCGCACCGGCTGGTCGCCTACTACTACCCCGACCTGGAGACACTGATCGAGGCCGCGCACCAGGCTGCGACCGACCGCTACTACTGGTCGCGGCAGCAGGACGTCGCGGGCGACCACGGCCCCACCACGAAGCTCGCCCGCCTGATGTACTCAGGCCTCCCGCGGGGCAAGGACCTCGTGCTCAGCCAGGTGCTGGACGAGATCTCGGTCAGCGCGAGCCGCAGCCCGATGCACGCCACCTTGATGACCCTGCTCTTCGACCGCGAGGTGTCGCTCTACACCTCCGTCCTGGAGGTCGGCCGTGCGGTCGGCGAGTTCCAGTTGACCGACGAGCCCGACGTCATCGCGCGCAACTTCGTGGCGCTCGAGGACGCCCTCGGGCTGCACCTGCTCGCCCACAACGCATCGATGAGCGTGGCGCGCGCCGAGCATCAGCTGTCCAGCTACGCGCACTCCGCCACGGGCGTCCTCATCACCCTCGAGGAGTTCGCGCGCCCCGAAGGTGACAGCGTCAACCGGACCTGACGTTGCTCTGCGAGGCAAGGAATCCTTTTCGGAGATGCCCTGCACGACCGCGGAATCGACGAACGGCGGTCAACGTCCCGCCAGGTCGATCTCGTCCGCTACTGCCTCCGACCTTCGAAGAACTCGCTGCGGTCGACGCCCTCGCAGAGCGCGAGAACATCTCACGATCCGAGGCGATCAGAAGGGCGCTGGCTGGTTTGGCGGCGTGAGGGTCCACGACAGCGCGCTCAAGCACGGTGTACTGCCAGAGGACGCGGTCCAGGCGGCCGGCTGGCCGCTCTGGGTAGAGCCACTCGATGAAGGGGACCGGCCACACCGCGAACTAAGGCTCGGATCCGCACACGTTCGTCGTTGGGGTTTTCACCACGCTAGACATGGCACGACCGTTCCCGAATTCCGCCCGCGTGCAGCGCTCAGGTCGGCCATCGTGATCTTCCGAGGCGGCGCTCGGCTGTCTCGCGACGGGGGGCTCGTGCATGAGGCAAGCAGCGACACGTGCCGTGGCGACCGCCATCGTGATGCTCGGTCTGGCCTCGTGCACGCGTGGTGACGGCGGAGTCGTGGAGGCCGGCGACCGGCTGACCCCGCCCGCCGACTGGGTCGAGCGTCGCGAGCTTGTGGTCGAGGAGTCGCTCTTCTGCGGCGGTCCGGCACCATGCCCGCACCTCGAGCGGGAGTGGGACATTGCGGGTCAGGTCACCGTGGCGACGGTCGAGAAGGTCTTCGCCGACCTCGGCTCGCCCACGGTCGACGAGACGGCGCCCGGCTGCATCGACATGAGTCAGTGCCGCTTCACGTTCTCCGATGGCGAGTTCCGGTGGGAGCTCGCCATCGTCCACGACCTTCCGGACTTGCCCGACGGCGCGGGGCTTCATGTGCAGCTCGCCGAGTGAACGCCAATGGGACAAGACCACACCGATCCGACACCGCCGTCTCCTGGCGACACCAGGTCAGGCTGACAAGGGCTGCGGTCCGAAGCGCATCACCGCGACGGAGGCGGCCAGGGCGAGCAGCACCACGTTGACCACGATCAGCTGCGACTCCCCTCGGCGCGCGTGCGTGAGGGCGGCGAGCAGCATGGTGACCGCGAGGCCCGCCGCCGCCAGCGGGGTCAGGAACACGGCGACGTCGAAGACGGCCGGGAGGATCAGGCCGAGCGCGCCGAGGAGCTCCACGGCTCCGATGAACTTGATCGTCCCGGGCGAGAGCTCCTTGACCGCGGCCATGCTCTCGGGGAGCTTCTCCCTCGGCAGGGTGAGCTTCGTCAGGCCGGCCATCGCGAAGACGACCGCGAGGACGGAGGCGACGATCCAGAGGGTGAGGTTCATGAGATCTCCTGTGTCGAACTTGACTGTTCAACAAGCGTGTCATCAGTGAACTTGATGTGTCAAGTTCACCGGCGGTAGGCTCCGTCCATGCTCAGGGACTCCGACGACCCCCGGTGGCTGACACCGGAGGAGCGCGCCGCCTGGCTGGCGGTGGCGGCGCTCGCGGTCAAGCTCCCGGCGGCGCTCGACGCCCAGCTCCAGCGCGACGAGGGACTGAGCTTCTTCGAGTACATGGTCCTGGCGATGCTGTCGGAGCAGGAGGACCGGAGCCTGCAGATGAGCGAGCTCGCGGCGGCTGCCTCGGCCTCCCTGTCCCGCCTCTCCCACGCCGCCAAGCGCCTGGAGGCGCAAGGCCTCCTGCGTCGCGAGCGTCTCGGCGGCCCCGGACGCCGGACCCGCGCCGAGCTCACCGACGCCGGCTACGCGAAGCTCGTCGCGGCGGCACCCGGTCACTCAGGACGCGTCCGCGAGCTGGTGATCGACGCACTCACGCCCGACCAGCTGGGCACCCTGCGCGAGGTCGGCGAGGTGTTCATGCAGCGGGTGGATCCGGAGCGGGGCTGCGGCTGACCGGACCGCGGGGCCGATGCGGGGAGCCGACCGACGAGTCGAGCCGAGAACCGGTTCTGCACAAGGGGTTTCGACACGCTCGCCAGGGCTCGCGGCTCAACCGGCGGGGGTGGGTCTCGACACGCTCGCCAGGGCGCGCGGCTCAACCGGCAGTCGCCACCTCGACCCGAGACCCGGGTGGGGGAGACTGTCGGCCGTGGACGAGGGCGAGGAGATCCGGCTTCGGGCCCGGTCCAACAACCTGCCGCTGGCGGTCGTGCTGACGCTCTTCGCCGTCGTCTGGTTCGTGTTCCTCTTCGAGTCCGGGGCCCCCGTGCGGACGACGCTCGGGGTGCTGGTCGCGGCGCCGATGCTGGCGATCGCCGTACGCGCGCTGCGCAGTGTCGTCGTCCTGGGGCCGGCCTCTGTGCGGGTGAGGACGCAGGTGCGGACCCTCACCATCCCCCGAGCCGCGGTCACCGGGGTGAGCGCCGCGGTCGTCGACCGGAGGGGGTACGGCGCGGTCTGGGCGCCGGTGCTCGAGCTGGAGGAGGGACAGCAGGTGCTGCGGATGCTGGCCGGCTACTCGCCCAGCGCCGCGGACGGACGGGCGCCCCTGGCCGTGCAGCGCCGGACCGCCGTGATCGCCGACTGGATCGCCCACTGACCGGGGCGGGGTGGGCGACATAGAGTCGGGCGGGTGAGGATCCCGGTTATCGGCGGGGACGAGAGCCCGCTCGAGTGGCTGCAGCGGCGGGCGAAGTCGGTGACCGAGCAGGTGGAGCGAAGGATCGCCGCCGCCCGGGACGCCCGGGTCGCCGACGAGCCACCCGAGCACTTCCGGATCGAGACCTACCTCGGGCACGGCGGCGCGGGGCGGGTCGTGGTCCGCGGCCGGGTGCTCGACAACGACGAGCCTCCCGAGGCGGTGGTCGGGGAGGGCACCGGCGCGGCCGTCCGGCGGACGCTCAGCCGGTTCCTCGCCAGGCCGCTCCCCGGGGTCCGGCTGCGGGTCCGGCTGGCCGGCCACGAGGTCGAGACCGAGTCCGACGGCGACGGCTACTTCGACCTGGCCTTCGACCTGGACGCCTCCACACCGGCCGACGGCGGCTCGTGGCTCACCGGCGAGGTCGCGCTGGCGGCGCCGTACCGCGGGCTGACCGGCGAGCACGCCGCCCCGCTGCAGGTGCGGGTGCCCGGCCCCGTGGCCGCCTTCGGGGTCATCTCGGACGTCGACGACACGATCCTGCACACCGGAGCCCAGCGCGCGGCGCAGATGGTGCTGCAGACGTTCACCGGCTCCTACCTGACCCGGACCCCGTTCCTCGGGTCCCCGGAGCTCTACCGCTCGCTGGCCGCCCAGCCCGGCCACCCCGACGCCAACCCGTTCTTCTACGTCTCCTCCAGCCCGTGGAACCTGCACGGCTTCCTCACCGCGTTCCTCGCCCACCGCGACTTCCCGCTCGGACCGCTCCTGCTGCGGGACCTGCTCGGCCGCAGCGCCCAGCGCTCGCACACCGCGCACAAGCTGGGCCGGATCCGGGAGGTCCTCGAGACGCACCCCGACCTGCCGTTCGTGCTGATCGGTGACTCCGGCCAGCACGACCCCGAGATCTACGCCGAGGTGGTGCGGACCCACCCGGGCCGGGTCCGGGCGGTCTACATCCGGGAGGTGCGCCTCGACCCGGGCGACGGCCGGGTCGAGGCGGTCCTCGACGACTGGGACGGTGCGGTGCCGTTCGTGGTGGCCGCGGACTCGCTCGCGGTGGCCCGGCACGCCGCCGAGCTGGGGCTGGTCACCGACGGCGACGTCCACACGGTCGAGCGGGCGACCGCGCTCCGCGGCTGACCCGCCGGCGCCACCGCCGGCCGAGCCGAGGGCCCGTCGCCACCTGGTCGGACGTCAGGCTCTACGTTCTGGTCCGCACCGCGTGTCGACCTGCAGAACGTAGAGCCTGGGTCGCGGACCCTGGATCGCGGAAGCCGGGCCGGCTGGGCACCGAGCGCTACCGTCGACCCGTATGACCTCTGTCCGTCGCTGGTGCGTCGTGGCACTCGTGACGGTTGTGGTCGTCGGCTCGCCGGTCCTGCTGCGTGCCCTGCCGGCCGGTGACAGCGACCTGACCGCCCCGGAGCTGCTCGCCCTGGTCTCGGAGTCCGGCGACCGGTCCTTCAGCGGGTACGTCGAGACCGCCGGCGCCCTGCAGATCCCCTCGGCCGACCGGTTCGACGGCGTCGGCGCGCTGCTCGGCGAGCGGAACCGGCTGCGGGTGTGGTGGCGCGACCGGGAGGCCTGGCGGGTGGCGGTGATGCGCACCGCCGGCGAGGTCGACCTGGTCCACACCGCCGGGCTGACCACGGAGTACGACTACGAGGACGCCGAGGCCACCACCACCCGGGACCCCGACATCCGCCTACCGCGCAGCGCCGACCTGCTCCCCCCGGAGGTGGCCCGGCGCCTGCTCACCGGGGTGACCGGCGCGGACGTGACCCGGCTCCCGGCCCGGCGCGTCGCCGGGATCGCGGCTCCCGGGCTGCGGCTGGAGGGGGCCCGGGAGCGCTCCAGCATCGGGCGGGTGGACCTGTGGGCGGACCCCGAATCCGGCCTGCCCCTGCGGGTCGAGGTCTCCGCCCGGGGGTCGAGCGCCCCGGACTTCAGCACCGGCTTCGTCGAGATCACCGTGGCCACCCCGGCCGCGGCCGACGTCGAGCCCCGGCTCACCGCCGACGTGGAGCGCTCCTTCGACGAGGTGCTCGACATCGCGGACGCCGTGAACCAGTACGCGCCGATCCAGGCCCCCGACCGGGCCGGCGGCCTGGCCCGGACCTCGGCGGCGCGCGGCGCCGTCGGCGTGTACGGCGACGGGTTGACGCAGGTGATCGCGATCCCGCTGCGGGACCGGGAGGCGGACCCGCTCCGGGAGCAGGTCCGCGCCACCCCCGGGGCGGAGCGGGTCCCCGGTGGGGACAGCGTGGCGATCGGCCCGCTGGGGGTGTTCCTCGGCGGCGACGACGGCGAGGGCGGCTGGCTGGTCGCCGGCACCGTGACCGGGCCGGTCCTGGTCCGGGCCGGGCAGGACCTGCTGCGCGACGCCGTGTTCGTGGGCGAGCGATGATCCGCACCTCCGGGCTGACCAAGCGGTTCGGGTCGATCACGGCCGTGGACCACGTGGACCTCGACGTCCGCGAGGGCGACGTCTACGGCTTCCTCGGCGCCAACGGCTCGGGGAAGACCACGACGGTGCGCATGCTGCTCGGGCTGGTGCTCGCCACCCGCGGCACCGCAGAGCTGCTGGGCCGGCCGATGCCGGCCGCCGCCCGCGAGGTGCTCCCGTTCGTCGGCTCGCTGGTCGAGGGCCCGGCCGCCTACCCGCAGCTGTCCGGCCGCGCGAACCTCGCCCTGTTCGACCGCATGGGGACCGGGGGCGTGCGCGCGACCCGGTCGACCCGGGTCGGCGACGCGCTCGACCGGGTCGGCCTGGGCGGGGTGGACGGCCGTCCGGTGCGCGCGTACTCGCTGGGGATGCGGCAGCGGCTGGGTCTGGCCTCCGCGCTGCTGCGGGCCCCCCGACTCCTCGTGCTCGACGAGCCGACCAACGGGCTCGACCCGCAGGGCATCCGCGACATCCGGGCGCTGCTGCTGGAGCTCAACCGGGCCGGCACGACGGTGTTCGTCTCCAGCCACCTGCTGGCCGAGATCGAGCAGATGTGCACCCGGGTCGGGGTGCTGCACCGGGGACGACTCGTCCTCCAGGAGCAGCTCGCCGACCTGCAGCGGCCGACCGGCAGGGTGCTCCTCGGCACCCCCGACGCCGAGCGCGCGATCGCGTTGCTGGACGGGCACGTGGAGCACCGCGACGGCGACCGGCTGGTGGTGCGGGCCGCCGACGCCGCCGAGCTCGCCGTACGGCTGGTGGGTGCCGGCGTCCGGGTGGCCGAGCTGCGACCCGAGCGGCACACGCTGGAGAGCGTGGTGCTGGAGGCGACCGGGGCCGGCTCGGACGACTTCTCCGCCACCGCTGCGCCGACGGGTCCGGACCGAGGCGGCCGAGGATGATCCGGGTCGAGCTGAGCAAGCTGCTGCGGAGCCGGCGCACCTGGGTGACGATCGGGCTCGTCGACGCGCTGCCGACGCTGGTCGCGGTGCTGCTGGCGCTGACCGACCTGGGTCCCCGGCCCGGCACCGGTCCGGCGTTCCTGTCCGCGGTGATGACCGACGGCACGCTGTTCCCCCTGGCGGCGCTGGCGATCGTGCTGCCGCTGTTCCTGCCGCTGGTGGTGGCGATCACCGCCGGCGAGGCGATCGCCGGGGAGGCGCAGCAGGGCACGTTGCGCTACCTGCTGGTCCGGCCGGTGGGCCGGGCCCGGCTCCTGCTCGCGAAGCTGGTCAGCGTCATGGCCTTCGTCGCGTTGACGGTGGTCGTGGTCGGCGCCACGGCGTACGTCGTGGGGGCGCTGCTGCTGGGCGACGAGCAGCTGACGACCGGCGCGACCAGCGTGTCCGGCACCAGCCTGACCACCCCGGAGCTGGTGGCGCGGACGCTGCTGGCGCTGGCCTACGCGATGCTCTCCATGCTCGGTGTGGCCGCGATCGCGCTGTTCCTGTCCACGGTGGTGCGCTCGCCGCTGGCCGCCGCGCTCGGGACGATGGGCATCCTGATCTCCTCCACGCTGCTGCTAACGCTGGACGCGGCCGACTCGTTCCGCGCGTTCCTGCCCACGCGCTACTGGCTGGCCTTCGTCGACCTGTTCCGCGACCCGATCTTCTGGCGCGACCTGGAGCGTGGCGTGCTGCTGCAGGCGGCGTACGTCGTGGTGTTCCTCGCCGCGGCCTGGGCGAACTTCGCGACCAAGGACATCACCGACTGAGCGCCTCCGGGCCGGTGCACACGCTGTCGTCGGGCACCGCCGGGTCCGCGGGACCCAGCGCGGCGAGGGTGATCGCCGCGACCGCGGGCACCCGCGGCACGTCGGCATGGGCGACCCGGAGCCCGGGGCACACGGACTGCAGCGAGAACGCCACCGCGCCCTCCAGCGCACCCGAGTCGGGCGGCACCACGGTCTGGTCGTCGGCGGTCCAGACGGCCACCCACCGCGGGCCCTCGGGCGTCTCGTCCCCCGCGTTCAGGCGTCGCAGGAGCTCACTGTCCGGGGCCAGCTGCCGGCACGCCTCCGGGCAGGCCTCCGGCGCCAGGCCGCCGGCCAGTGCGGCGAGATCGGTGCCGTGGTGCGGGGAGGCGAGCGTGACCACCCGCCGGGCCAGCGAGCCGCCGCCGAGCTCGTCGACCCAGAGCCGGGCGACCACGCCGCCGGCGGAGTAGCCGACGACGTCGACCGACGGGGCGCCGGCCTCGACCGCCCGCAGCGCCGCCTCGGCGAGCCGCTCGGCGTGCCCCCGCAGGTCGCCGCGGCCGTCTCCAGGTGCGCGGACCACCTCGGTCTGCCTCCCGGCGTCCTCGAGGGCGCGGGCCAGGACGTCGACGGCGCTGGTCGAGCCGCCGTACCCGGGGACCAGCAGGACCGGACCCGGCTCGTCCTGCGCGACCGGCTCGACCTCGGCCTCACCGCCGAGCAGCAGGCCCGCCGCGGTGCCGACCAGGAGGACGGCGACCAGCCCGGCCACGCCGAGCAGGACACGGCGGCGGGCGGGGGCCAGGTGGTCGAGCACCTGGCCAGTGTGCCCCCACCTGCCCGCGTCGAGTGCTCAGGTGGCTGCCAGGGCGACCACCTGAGCACTCGACCCGGGGACTGCGGTCAGACGCCGGCCGGCTCGGGCTCCCGCTCGGAGGCGGGAGCGGCCAGGTGCGGCCGGTGCAGCTTCTCGCCCTCGACGTCGACGTCGGGGAGGATCCGGTCCACCCAGCGCGGCAGCCACCAGGCCCGCTCGCCCATGAGGTACATCAGGGCCGGGATCAGCGTCATCCGCACCACGAAGGCGTCGAAGACAACCGCCACCGCGAGCGCGAAGCCCATCGACTTGATGATCGGGTCGTCCTGGAGCATGAAGGCCGCGAACACCGCGGTCATGATCACCGCCGCCGCCGAGACGACGCGGGCGCTGTTGCGGAAGCCGTCGAGCACCGCCTCCCGCGGGCCGGCGCCGTGGACGTGCGCCTCACGGATCCGGGTCACCAGGAAGACCTGGTAGTCCATCGCCAGCCCGAAGACGACACCGATCAGGAAGATCGGCATGAAGCTGACGATCGGCTGACCCTCCATCAGGCCGAACGCACCCTCCTGGAACACCGCGACGGTGGCGCCGAGGGTGGCCAGGACCGAGAGCAGGAACCCGAACGTGGCCGTCAGGGGCACCAGGATCGAGCGGAAGACCACCATCAACAGCAGGAAGGCCAGCCCGATGACCACCGCGAGGTAGATCGGCAGCGCGTCGCTGAGCCGCTTCGAGACGTCGGTGGTGATCGCGGTCAGGCCGGTCACGCCGGTCGTGGTGCCGGTCGCGTCCTCGATCGAGGACTGGCCGTCGCGGAGCTCGGCGAGCAGGTCCTCGGTGGCGGCCTCGTCGGGCCCGGTCTCGGGGGTGACCAGGATCTGCGCACCGGTGCCGTCCTCGTTCATGAAGGCGACCTGCGCGTTGACCACGCCGTCCATGGCGCCGGCCCAGCCGGCCACCTCGGCGTACGCCGCCCCGCGGTCGTCGGCGGGCACGTCCCGGCCGTCGACGACGACCAGCATGGGCGCCTCCCGGCCGGGGCCGAAGCCCTCGGAGAGCAGGTCGGAGGCCTGTCGGGCGGTGGTGTCGGTCGGGGCCGTGCTGTCGGTGGGGAAGGCCAGCCGCAGGTTCTGCAGCGGCAGCGCCAGCGCGCCGAGGCCGACGACCACGATCAGGACGACCGCCACCGGCCGACGGCCCACGAGGCGGGCCCACCGGACGCCGTTGTTGAGGACCTTGCCGTCCTCGTCGCGAGCGGGGCGGTACTTCCGCACCCGGCCACCGAAGGCCTTGGACTTGGTCAGCCCGAGCACCGCGGGCAGCAGGGTGAGCGCGACCAGCACGGCGATCAGCACGGTCGCGGCGGCCGCGAGACCCATCGCGGTGAGGAACGGGATCCGGACGACGGCCAGCGCGGCGAGCGCGATCAGCACGGTGAGCCCGGCGAAGACCACCGCGGAGCCGGCGGTGCCCACGGAGATGCCGACCGCCTCCTCGCGGTCGTCGGTGTGCTCGAGCTCGCTGCGGTAGCGGGCCAGGATGAACAGCGCGTAGTCGATGCCGACGGCGAGGCCGATCATCGTCGCCAGCATCGGGGTGCTGGAGCCGATGTCCATGAACGCGGTCATCGCGGTGATCCCGGTGATGCCCAGGCCGACGCCCCACAGGGCGCTGACGATGGGGAGCCCGGCCGAGACCAGCGAGCCGAACGTCAGCACCAGCACGAGCAGCGCGACGGCGATGCCGATGAGCTCGGAGGTGCCGCCCGGGGGCTCCATCACGGTCATGCCGGCGCCGTTGACCTCGGCGGTCAGCCCCGCGTCGCGGGCGCCCTCGAGCGCGTCGAGCACGGCGTCGCGGGCCTCGGGCTCCACGTCGGCGACCGTGTCCACGTCGAAGGCCCAGGTGATGGTGCCGATCCGGCCGTCGTCGGACAGCGGGAGCAGTGCCGCGGCGTCCGCCTCGGCCTGCGCGCGCGGCGTACCGACCTCGACGGCACCCTCGACGGCGCCCTGGAACTGCTGCGGTGCGGCGACGGCGGGGTTGGCCAGCGGGGGCTCGGCCGGCATCTGCGGGCCGTCGGAGAGGTCGGCCACGAGGGCGTCGACCGCGGCGGAGTACTCCGGATCGTCGAGGGTGCTGCCCTCGGGAGCGGCCACGACGACGGTGACGCCGGCCTGGTCGAAGGCGTCGACCGAGCCCGGGAACAGCTCGGCCTGCAGGTCGGCGGCCTGCTCGGAGGGGATGCCCGGGATCGAGAACGAGTCGGTCATCGGCTTCGACATCGTGGCCGCCACGGCGCCGACCGCGACCATCGCGACCAGCCAGGCGGCGAGGAACAGGGGCCAGCGTCGGTAGGCGGTCTTGCCGAGTCGGTGCAGCAGCGTTGCCATGGTTCGGTGTCTCCTGGAGAGGTGGCGAGCGGTGGGCGGGGTGCTCAGGCGAGCAGGTCTCGTGCGGTGCGGAGGGTGTCGAGGAACGCCTCGGCCATGGTGCGTCGACCGGTCGGGTCGTCGAGCACCTCGTCGAGGGCGAGGTCGTACAGCGAGGCGAGCAGCGTGACCAGCAGTCGCGCGCGGGACTGCCCGAACTCGGGGCCCTCCCGGTCGAGGATCACGCTGGTGAACTCGGTGACCGCCGCCTCGAAGCGCTCGTGCACGGCGAGGATCAGCCGGGGTGTGGAGCGGACGACGCGTCGGGCGGTGTCGGCCTCGTCGCGGGTGAGCTCGTCCCCGGCGAAGAGCTCCGCGACGACGACCTCGATGTCGTCGAGCAGGGTGCCGTGCGGACCCCCGGCCCGGAACCGCTCCAGGAGCGCGGGCTCGATGACCGGCTCCCGGCCGAGGACCGCGTCGACCTTGCTGGGGAAGTAGTTGAACAGCGTCCGGCGGGAGACCCCGGCCGCGTCGGCCAGGTCCTCCATCGTGAAGCCGTCGAGCCCGTGTGCGTCGGTCAGCCCCAGCGCGCACACGTTGATGCGGTGCGCGGTGGTCACCTTCCGACCCTCGAGGGTGTTTGCACTCTGACTCATGGAGTGCAGTCTTGCACTCTGTTGGCAAGAGTGCAAAGTCGTGGGGCTGTGATCTGGACCTCAGGACGGGCTCGGGCGGCGGTCCGGACGCCCTAGGGTGGTCGGCATGACGGTGCGCTGGGGGATCGCGGGGACTGGGGGGATCGCCGAGGCGATGGCGGCCGACCTGGCCCGGGTGTCGGACGCCGAGCTCGTGGCGATCGGCTCCCGGCGACCCGAGACCGCGCGTGCCTTCGCGGAGGCTGTCGGGCGCGACGGGCTCCAGGGGACCCACGGGGAGGCCCGGGCCCACGACTACGCCGGACTCGTCGCCGACGACGGCGTCGACGCGATCTACGTCGCCACCCCGCACCCGCAGCACCGCGACCTGGCGCTGGCCTGCCTGCGGGCCGGCCGGGCCGTCCTGGTCGAGAAGGCCTTCACCGCGACGCTGGCCGGCGCCGAGGAGGTGGTGCGGACCGCACGCGAGACCGGCACCTTCTGCATGGAGGCGATGTGGACCCGGTTCGTGCCCGCCGTGGTCCGGGCGCGGCAGCTGGTCGCCGACGGGGCGATCGGCACGGTCCGCACCGTCCAGGCCGACCTCGGCGCCTACCGCACCTACGACCCCACGAGCCGGCTGTTCGACCCCGCGCTCGGCGGGGGCGCCACCCTCGATCTCGGCGTGTACGTCGTCTCGATCGCGCAACACTTCCTCGGCGACCCGGACCGGGTCCACGCCGCGGGAACGACGTACCCGAACGGGACCGACGCCTCGGTCGGCATCCTGCTCGGGTACGACGACGGCCGGTCGGCCACGCTGACCTGCAGCCTGGAGGCCGCCTCGCCGGCCCGGGCCGTGCTGCTCGGGGATGCCGGCTCGATCGAGCTGATGCCCCGCTTCCACCACCCCGAGCGGCTCGTGCTGCGGCGCAACGGGCACCCGCCGGAGGAGATCCGCGAGCCGGTGCGCGGCGCCGGCTACCTGCACGAGGTCGAGGAGGTGCACCGGTGCCTGGCCGGTGGGCTGGCCGAGAGCGAGGTGATGCCGCTGCGCGACACCCTGGGCGTGCAGCGGGTGCTCCAGGAGGTGCTCGACCAGCTCGGCTGTCCGGTTGCCGAGGGCGCGGTCCCCGGGCTCTGAGCCCGGCTCGGTCGCCCCGGCTGCTACTTGTCCGTAGGGGCCCGGAGGCGGGAGGCTGAGCCCATGCCCGCCACCGCGTCGTCGTACTCGATCACCATGCGGCTCCACACCGCTCCCGACCACGGCGTCGTCGGGACCGTCGCGACCGGCATCGCCGCCGCCGGGGGAGTGGTCACCGCGATCGACGTCACCGACTCCAAGCACGACCTCCTCGTCGTCGACGTCACCTGCTCGGCCGCCGACGAGGCGCACGCCAAGGAGCTCGTGGCGGTGGTCGAGCAGATCGCCGGGGTCGAGGTGCACAAGGTCTCCGACCGGACGTTCCTGCTGCACATCGGCGGCAAGATCGAGGTCTCCTCGAAGGTGCCGCTCAAGACCCGTGACGACCTGTCGCTCGCCTACACCCCCGGCGTGGGCCGGGTCTCGGCGGCGCTGGCCGCGAACCCCGAGGACGTGCCCCGGCTGACGATCAAGGGGAACTCGGTGGCGGTCGTCACCGACGGCTCCGCCGTGCTCGGCCTGGGCAACATCGGCCCCGGCGCCGCGCTCCCGGTGATGGAGGGCAAGGCGGCGCTGTTCAAGAAGTTCGCCGGGATCGACGCCTGGCCGATCTGCCTGGCCAGCCAGGACACCGACGAGATCGTCAAGGCCGTCGAGATGATCGCCCCCGGCTTCGGTGGCATCAACCTCGAGGACATCGCGGCCCCTCGGTGCTTCGAGATCGAGGCGCGGCTGCGCGAGAGCCTGGACATCCCGGTCTTCCACGACGACCAGCACGGCACGGCGATCGTGGTGCTGGCGGCGCTGACGAACGCGCTGCGCTGGGTCGGCAAGGAGCTCGCGGACGTCCGGATCGTCGTCGCCGGCGCCGGCGCCGCCGGCTCCGCGATCGTCACGCTGCTGCTGGCCGGCGGAGCGCGCGACGTGGTGGTCAGCGACCGGGACGGCACCCTCTCCGCCGACGACGACTCGCTCTCACCCGCCCACGCCGACCTTGCGAGCCGCACCAACCCGCGCCGGGTCCGCGGCAGCCTCCAGGAGGCCCTGGTCGACGCCGACGTGTTCGTCGGCGTCTCCGCCCCCGGCATCCTCGACCCGGCCTGGATCGCCACGATGGCCGACCAGGCGGTGGTGTTCGCGCTCGCCAACCCCGACCCCGAGGTGGACCCGGCCGCGGCCGCCGAGCACGCCGCCGTCGTCGCCTCCGGCCGGTCGGACTACCCGAACCAGATCAACAACGTGCTCGCCTTCCCCGGTGTCTTCCGGGGGCTGCTCGACGCCCGGGCCCACGAGGTGACCCTCGACATGCTGCTCCGCGCGGCCGAGGCGATCGCGCACGTCGTCACCGACCAGGAGCTCAACGCCTCATTCATCATCCCGAGCGTCTTCCACCCCGACGTCCCGAAGGCCGTCGCCTCGGCGATCAGCGGCAAGCCGCGCGACTGACCCCGGCCCGCGGCGTACGTGGGCGACCCCGACCCCGGCCCGTCCCCGACCTGGACCTGTCATTCGGCCGCAATTGCGGGCGTGTGACATGTTTTCTGGCCGAAACACTGTCATTCGGCCGCAATTGCGGCTCTTGGACCAGCAGACGGCGTGGCCCTTGGGTCAGCACAACGGCGCGGCACACCGACCAGCACACCGACCAGCGCACCGGCCAGCACCCCCGGCACCCCGGCTCAGAGGTCCCGGTGGACCTCGTCGATGGTGGGGGAGTTCCGGCTCAGGTGGAGGATCGCGAACGCCAGCCCGCCCCAGATCACGACCATGGCCACGAGCATCATCACGATGGCGGCACCGCTCATGTCAGCGCACCTCCTCTCCGGTCGAGCCGCTGCGGTCGATCCCGTCGACCTCCAGCGAGGTCTCCGGCCGCCACGGGACGCGCGCGGCGAGGAAGCCGAAGACGATGACGGCCACGGCCGCGCCCCAGCCGAACGTGAACAGCATCCACGTCGGATAGCCCTCGTACGGCTCCTCGACGGCGCCGACGAGCTCCTGGACCAGGATCCAGGTCAGGGCGACCGGGACCAGCACCGCGAGCAGCAGTCGCCACCAGGCGCCGATCGGCACCGAGCCGTCGGCGTTCAGGTGCGCGGCGAGCGCGGGCAGCGCCCGGACCCCCCAGGCCAGCACCAGCATGCTGACCACGGCGACCAGCAGGATGCCGAACTTGTTGATGAAGTTGTCCAGGATGTCGAGCACGTAGACGCCGCTGGTGGTGCTGAAGAGCACCAGGCTGATCACGGCGGCCGGCACGGAGACCACCAGCGAAGCAGCGACCCGCGACAGCTCGAACTTGTCGCGGACCGCGGAGATCACGACCTCGATCACGCTGACCAGTGAGGTCACCCCCGCCAGCACCAGCGAGCCGAAGAAGAGGACGCCGATGAGGGCGCCGGCCGGCGCCTCGCTGATGATCGCCGGGAAGGCGACGAACGCCAGGCCCAGGCCCTCCCCGGCCACCTCGTCGACGGCGATGCCGTTGGCCTGGGCCATGAAGCCGAGGGCGGCGAAGACGCCGATGCCGGCGAGCAGCTCGAAGCCCGAGTTGGACAGGCCCACCACCAGCCCGGAGCCGGTCATGTCGGTGCGCCGGCCGACGTAGGAGGAGTAGGTGATCATGATCCCGAAGCCGATCGACAGCGAGAAGAATATCTGCCCGTAGGCCGCCGCCCACACCCCGGTGTCGGCGAGCGCCGACCAGTCCGGGGCGAAGAGCGCGTCCAGGCCGGTGCCGGCTCCGTCGAGGAACAGCGCCCGGACCACGAGCGCCAGGAACGTCAGGACCAGCACCGGGATGAAGACCATCGCGGTGGCGCCGATGCCCTTCTGCACGCCGAGGGCCATGATCGCGATGACGGCGAGCCAGACGACGGCGAGCGGGATCACCACGCCGGCCACGACGTCCAGGGTGACGCCCGGGTCGCCCGCCTGCAGGAAGTCCGCGAACAGGAAGGTCGCCGGGTCGTCGCCCCAGGCCTTGTCGACGGAGAAGAACGTGTAGCGCACCGCCCACGCGATCACGGCCGCGTAGTAGACGGCGATCAGGAAGCAGATGCCCACCTGCCACCAGCCCAGTCCCTCGGTACGCCGGTCGGTGCGGGCGAAGGCCAGCGGCGCGGAGCCGCGGGTCCGGTGCCCCAAGGCGTAGTCGAGGAAGAGGAACGGGATCCCCGCGGTGAGCAGCGCCACGAGGTAGGGCAGCATGAACGCGCCGCCGCCGTTCTCGTAGGCCACGTAGGGGAAGCGCCAGATGTTGCCCAGCCCGACGGCCGAGCCGATCGCGGCCAGGATGAACACCCGCCGCGAGGTGAACGCCCCCCGACGGGCCTCGTCAGTGGCCTGTGTCCCTGCACTCATGTCGCTCTCGCCTCCCGGTACGTCGCGCCGCCGGATCCCGGAACCGGACCAGCCGATCCAGCATGCCGGAGATCACGTGACCGGCGCCACTCGGGGCGGAGGACACCCGGGAACGGGTCGGCCGGTGCGCCCCGCAGGACGCACCGGCCGATCGATCACGCCGGCCACCAGGGCCGGGTCAGACGCCCCGTCAGGGGGTGAAGGTGCCCTCCGGACCGGCCGGCTCCGGCAGCTCCGAGCCACCGGGCACGTCCTTGCCCTTCACGCCGTTCACCGACTCCGTGGAGTAGGAGAACGCCAGCTGCGCGAAGGCGATCACGTCGCTGTTCACGTCGAGCGCGTCGAGGTTGACGTTGTCGATCGTGTCGCAGGCGGAGTGGTAGCAGGGGTCGAACTGGTCCCCGGCGGTGCCACCCCAGATGGCTGCCTGCTCCTCGGTCTTGATCACCTCGGCGCCGGTGAACAGGCCACCGGCCGGGATCCCGGCCTCGATGAACGCCTGGTAGTCGCTGCGACCGGAGAACTGCGCGTCGTCGTACGGCTCACCCACCGAGGTGTAGAAGCGCTCGAAGAGGTTCTCGATCGCCTCCGAGCCCTCGGGGATCGGCACGCCGGCCGGTGCCGGGAACGTCGACTCGTTGGCGTCGTAGACCATCTGGACGTGGTTGGGCGAGCCGACCATGTCGTAGTTGAGGTACAGCGCGATGTTGTCCTTCTCGGCGTCCGAGAGGCCGTCGACGTAGGCCTGCGAGCCGAGCAGCCCGGCCTCCTCGGCGCCCCACCAGGCGAACCGGATCGTGTTGACCGGCTTCACCTTGGACATCTGCTGGGCGGTCTCGAGCAGCGCCGCGGAGCCGGAGCCGTTGTCGTTGATGCCGGGCCCGGACTCGACGCTGTCGAGGTGGGCGCCGCTCATCACGATGTTGTCGGGGTTCGTCTTGCCCTGCTTCTCGGCGATCACGTTGTGGACCGTCCGGGTCTCGCTGGGCAGCACCCGGACCCGGGCGGTGGACCCTGCCTGCGAGAGCGCCACGCCGTCGGCGAAGCTGGCACCGACCACGGGGATGTTCACGTCCGCGTCGCCCAGCGTGCCCACGATCAGGCCCTCGCGCGTCGGGTCGTTGCCCTGGTTGAAGATGACCACGGCCTCGGCGCCGGCGGCCTCGGCGTTGAGCGCCTTGACGGCGAACGCGCAGGTGCCGCGCTGGATCAGCGCGATGTCGTTGGGCCCGCTGAAGTCGAGGCCGTTGAAGTCCGCCGCCTCGCAGCCGGAGTCGCTCGCCCGCGGCGGGTCGAGCGCCAGGTCGACGCCGATCACGCCACCGGTCACGTCGCCGTCACCCGACCCGGTGTAGGTCCCGGTCTCGTAGTCGGCGGACACCGGGGTCAGCTGACGCAGCAGCGCCGGGAAGACGAAGTCGAACTCGAACGGGTCGAGGGTGACGTCGTAGCCGGCCTTGCGCATCGTGTCGGCGACGTAGGCGACGCTGTCGGCGTACCCCTTGGTGCCGGAGACCCGCGAGCCCGGGTAGAACTCGTCGTCGTTGGCGTCGGCGATGTCCTGGAAGGCCTGCTGGTGCTCACGGACCCCGTCCAGGGTCACGCACTCGAGCAGCTTGGGCAGGGTGTTGTTGGTGCGCTGCTCGCACTTGGGCGCCTTGGCCGGCGCCGCGGTGGCGGTCGCCGCACCCACCGCGGGCAGCCCCGCCAGTGCGACGACGAGCCCGGCGAGCAGCGCCGGTGCTGGGCGCGCGAGGCGCCTGGAGGACGGGGTACGGCTGGACATCGTGTGGTGCTCCTTGTCGACCGGAACGGATTGCGAACGGTCGGGTACGGCGTCCGCCCCGCACCAGGTCAGCCGGGCCGGCTGTCGCTCCCACCACCGGACATACAAGCCCCGGGGGACGGCCGGGTCAATACCCCCAGGGTCGAAGACCGCCCCGATCCCGGGGTCGGTGCCACGCCGGCGTCGCGGCGCCGGAGGCGGCGCGAGCGGTGCCCCGGCGGGGCGGAAAATCAGGCGCCCTCCGGGCCCTCGACCTGCGACGCTGACCGCGTGCCGACCCTGCTGACGATGCCCCAGCACCTGGACGGACTCCGGGCCGCGACGGTCGCGCTGGCCCGGTACGCCGACCGGGCCGGGCTGGGTGCGCCGGTGCCCACGACGCCGGACTGGACGGTGCGGCGACTGCTCGCCCATCAGGGGATGGTGCACCGGTGGGCGACCCGGATCCTGCGCGGTGAGCCGGCCGCTCCGGACGCGTTCGGGGCCGAGGGCCTGGCGGCGCCGGACCCGGTCGAGTGGCTGCGCGAGGGTGCCGTCGACCTGGCCGCAGCCCTGCACGAGGCGCCGGACGATCTCGACGTCGTGGTGTTCCTGGCGGACGCACCGGCGCCGGTCTGCTTCTGGGCCCGGCGCCAGTGTCACGAGACCACCGTGCACGCGGTCGACGCGCTGTCGGCCGTGCTCGGTCGGCTGCCTCGGGCCGCGGACATCGAGATCGGTGATGAGCTGGCACTGGACGGCATCGACGAGCTGCTGTGTGGCTTCCTGACCCGCCCGCGGTCCCGGTTGCGGGCCGAGGAGCCGATGACGATCGAGGTCCGACCGGACGGGTCGGGCCGGACCTGGCGGGTCGAGGTCGGCCCCGGCCCCGCGGTGACCCGCTGCGGGCCGCCGGACGGGGTCGACGACCGGCGGCGCGCCGGGGCGGACGTCGTCCTGCGCGGGACTCCCGTGGCGCTCTACCTGTCGCTGTGGAACCGCTCCGACGAGGTCGACGTGTCACAAGGCTGGCGGGACGCCTCGGCGATCACCTGGGACTGAGCGCCCGGGGCCGCCCAGGGCCGCCCGGGCCGCCGGGGCCGCCCGCACCCGCCCGGCACCCGCCCGACGGGCGGACCCGGCATCCGCCCGACTGGCGGCCCCGGACCGGACGACGGCGAGGATTGAAGGCGCGCGTGGCTGGGTACCGTCCCTCGGCCTGGACCACCCACCACAGGAGGCCCGCGATGTTCTCGCGCAAGCGCACCACCACCACCGACGACACCGTCGGCACGCACGCCGACCCGGAGGCACGCGCGGCGACGGACCGCGAGATGGCCAAGGACAAGTACGGCGGGGTGAACCTCGGCGCCGCCTTCTTCGGCTGGCTGGTCGCCATCGGGATGACGATCCTGCTCACCGGGATCATCGGCGCCCTGGCCGCGGCCGTCAGCAGCGAGGCCAACGTGACCCTCTCCGACGCCGACCTCGACTCCGGCACGATCGGGCTGGTGGCCGGGATCGTGCTCCTGGTCGTGCTCGCCCTGGCCTACTACGCCGGCGGCTACGTCGCCGGCCGGATGTCGCGCTTCGACGGGGCCCGCCAGGGCGTCGCGGTCTGGCTGCTCGGGCTGGTGATCACGGTGGTCGCCGCGGTCCTGGGCGCCGTCGCCGGCGACCAGTACAACGTGCTCGACCGGGTCGACCTGCCGAACATCCCGCTGCCCCGGCAGGACGTGACCACGGCCGGCATCATCACCGGCGTGATCGTGCTCGTGGTCACCGCGCTGGCCGCGGCCGCGGGCGGCAAGGTCGGGCGCAACTACCACCGCAAGGTGGACGCCGCCCACTACGGCTGAGCAACACGCAGGAATTTACAAAGCGCGACCTCTTGTCAATGCGGTTTACAAACCCTATGGTTCTGTAAACCGCGTTGACGCGAGGAGGTCCACCGATGGACGGCACACCCCAGCACCCCCCGGCCGGCACCGTTCCGCACGGCTCGACCGAGCAGTGGCGGGACCGGAAGCGCTACCTCTGGCTGATCGGCCTGGTCGTACCGTCCCTGTCGTTCGTCGCGGTCGGGGCCTGGTGGCTCACCGGCTGGGGCGGCTGGTTCTGGATCGGCCCGGTCGTGATCCTCGGTGTCGTCCCGGTGATCGACCTGCTGACCGGGCTGGACCGCTCCAACCCGCCCGACGACGTCATCGAGGCGCTCGAGGAGGACCGGTACTACCGGTGGATCACCTACCTCTTCCTGCCCATCCAGTACGCCGGCTTCGTCGGCGCGTTCTGGCTGATTGCCGGCCCCGAGCTGTCCACCCTCGAGAAGCTCGGTCTCGCGGTGTCGATCGGCTGCATCGGCGGCATCGGCATCAACACCGCCCACGAGCTCGGCCACAAGAAGGAGAGCCACGAGCGCTGGCTCTCGAAGATCGCCCTGGCCCAGGTCTTCTACGGCCACTTCTACATCGAGCACAACCGCGGCCACCACGTCCGGGTCGCCACCCCGGAGGACCCGGCCAGCAGCCGGATGGGCGAGAGCTTCTACCGGTTCTGGCCGCGCACGGTGGGCGGCTCGCTGAGGAGCGCCTGGCGCCTGGAGCGCAAGCGGTACGCCCGCAAGCGGCAGCACCCCTTCCGGATCGGCAACGACGTGCTCAACGCGTGGGCCATGAGCCTGGTGCTCTGGGGGGCGCTGGTGGCCTGGCTCGGCGTGCAGATCGTGCCCTTCCTGCTCGTCCAGGCGGTGATCGGCTTCTCGCTCCTCGAGGTGGTCAACTACATGGAGCACTACGGGATGCTCCGGCAGAAGGTCGGCCCCGAGGGTCGGCGGCGCTACGAGCGGGTCGCCCCCAGCCACAGCTGGAACTCCAACAACGTCGCGACCAACGTGCTGCTCTACCACCTGCAGCGGCACAGCGACCACCACGCGAACCCCACCCGCCGCTACCAGACCCTGCGCGACTTCGAGGAGTCCCCGGTCCTGCCGACCGGGTACGCCGGGATGATCGTCCTGGCCCTGGTCCCACCGCTCTGGCGCCGGGTGATGGACCCGCGCGTGGTCGCGCACTTCGACGGCGACCTGACGCTGGCCAACCTCTGTCCCCGCAAGCGCGACGGCCTGCTCGCGGCGTACGGCGCCCCCGCCCCGCGCTCCGAGCGCACCGACCCCGGGCGCCCCGGGACCGGCGGGCCGGCCGTGGACCCGGACGAGGTGCTGGCGGCGCGCTGCCCCGGGTGCGGCTACACCTACGACGTCGCCGCCGGCGACGAGCACGAGGGCTTCGCGGCCGGCACCGCCTGGGCCGACGTCCCCGCGGACTGGTGCTGCCCTGACTGCGGGGTGCGGGAGAAGAGCGACTTCGTCGCGGTCTCCGTGGAGCCGGTCGGGGGGCGGTCGGCATGAGGATCCACGTGGACCGCGACACCTGCGAGGGCCTGGGCATGTGCGAGTCGATGGCGCACGAGTTCTTCGAGGTCGACGACGACGACGTCATGCACGTCCTCGACGAGCAGCCCGGCGAGGAGCACCGCCCGCAGGTCGCGGCGGCCGTCAGCTCCTGCCCGGTGCTGGCCCTGACGCTGGAGGGCTGAGCGCCGGGCGAGGACCGGGTGGGGGGCTGTTCCTAGACTGGCGGCATGCCCCCTCCCACCGGCTCGGTCGTCCTGCCCCTGCGGGAGCGGATCGTGGTCGCCGCCTCGACCCTCACCACGACCGAGGGCTGGTCGGCGGTGACCATGGCCCGGCTGGCCGACGAGGTCGGGGTCAGCCGGCAGACCGTCTACAACGAGATCGGCGGCAAGCCGGCCCTCGCCGAGGCGATGACCCTGCACGAGCTGGACCGCTTCCTCACCGTGGTCCGCGGCGCCTTCGACACCCACGCCGACGACGTGGTGGAGGCGATCCGGGCCGCCTCCCGCGCCTGCCTGGAGCGGGCCCAGGACAACCGGCTGCTGCATGCGGTCGTCTCCGCCACCCACGGCGCCGACACCGAGCTGCTGCCCCTGCTGACCACGCACGCGGAGTCGCTCCTCGCGGTGGCCAAGGAGGTGATCGCCGAGCGGCTGCGGCCCTTCGACCTCGGCCTCGACGGCCGGCAGCTCGACGCCGCCATCGACATGGTCGTGCGAGTCGTGCTCAGCCACGTCATGCAGCCCTCGGCCACGCCCGCGCAGACGGCCGACGACATCGCCTGGATCGCCGCCCGGGTCCTGCGCCGCTGACCGGGTCCGCCGCGGAGCCCCGGCGTACGATGAGGGTCCGGAGTGGGGGAGGGCGGATGGCTGCACGGGTACGGCGGGTGCCGGCCGTCGTCGCCTGCTGCCTCCTGCTGGTCGGCACCGCCTGCGCACCCTCGGGACCAGGCTCCGGACCAGGCTCCGACGCGGACCCGGATCCGGTCTCGGCGGGCGAGGCCCGACCAGGGACCGAGCCCTCGTCGGCGGACCCGAGCGGCGCCGCGGACGACGGTGAGAGCCCTCCCGTCGCCGAGCCGGACCTCGCCGTGGATCCACCGCCCCCGCTCGAGGAGTCCCTGCTCCCCGCCGACCTGCTGGTCTACAGCCAGGAGGAGATCCCACCTCGCACGCTGCGCCGGATCGCCTCCCTCGACGGCGTGGAGGGCACCACCACGATGGCGATGGCCCAGGTCCCCGTGGAGAACCGGCTGCTCGTGCTGGCGGCGGTCGACCCTGCGTCGTACCGGCGGTTCACCCCGCCCAACAGCGCCCAGAACGAGGAGATCTGGCAGCGCGTGGCCGGGGGTGAGCTGGCGATCCCGCCGAGGCTCGGCAAGCGGCTGCAGGACGAGGACGCCTTCGTGGGGCTCGGCAACGAGAAGGACGCGCCGCGCGTGCACATCGGCGCGTACGCCGACCAGGCGCTGCAGGTCGACGCCGTCGTCAACGAGAAGTGGGGCGAGGAGCTCGGCATGACCCCGGGCAACGCGCTGCTGATCTCCACCGGGCCGGTCGCGCCGCAGTCGCTGCGCAGTCCGGTGGAGCGGATCGTCGGCGCCGCCGCCTCGGTGCAGAACCTCGACGCCGTCGCCCGCTACGGCCTCGACCTCGACGCGAAGCAGACCGCGTTCCTCACCGGCGGCTCGGTCTCCCAGGCGGTCGGGTCGTTCTCCTACCGGGCACTGGGCGGCGGTCGGATCGCGCCCGACCCGGCCTGGGTGGCGGCCAACATCCGCACCGAGCGGGTGCCGATCCTCGGGTCGGTCACCTGCCACCGGGCGGTCCTGCCGCAGCTGCGCTCGGCCCTGTCCGAGGTGGTCGAGCGGGGGCTCGCCGACACGATCAACCCCGGCGAGTACGCCGGCTGCTACTACCCGCGGTTCATCGCCGGCAGCACCAAGCTCTCGCTGCACTCGTTCGGGATCGCGCTCGACCTCAACACCCCCGGCAACCAGCGGGGCACCGTCGGCGAGATGGACCGCACCGTGGTCTCGATCTTCAAGAGCTGGGGCTTCGCGTGGGGCGGGGACTGGAACTACACCGACCCCATGCACTTCGAGATGAACGCGATCGTCGAGCCGCGCTAGGTCCTCAGCGGGCGGCGGCGTCCTCAGCGGGCGGCGGCAGGAGCCGTCCGGTGCCGCAGCTCCGCGGCCGTCATCGCCATCGTCGTCCTGGCCCTGCGCAGGTCGGCGGAGAGGAAGTAGTGGTCGGCGCCGGGCGTGACGTCGTGGCGCACGTCGACGCCCGCGGCCCGCAGCCGGCCGGCGTACCGGTCGCCCTCCGGCCTGAGCACGTCCCGCTCGGCGGTGAGCACCACCGCCGGCGGCAGCCCGGACAGGTCGGGCGCCAGCAGGGGCGAGGCGTACGGCTCCCGGCGGCGCTCGACGTCGGGGAAGTAGACGCGCCGGACCAGGCCGCGCAGCGCCGGGTCGATCATCCCCGGGGCTCGCGGGTCGATCTCGGCGGCCAGGTCCAGCGCGGGAACGCCGAGGATCTGCAGCCGCGGGGCGAAGGAACCGGCATCGCGCGCCTGGAGACACACGGAGGCGGCCAGGCCGCCGCCGGAGCTCAGCCCGCCCACGGCGACCCGGTGGCCGTCGACGCCGAGCCGGCCGCCGTCTCCTGCGACCCACGCGGCGACGTCGTGGCACTGCTCCTGGGCGACCGGGTAGCGGACCTGCGGGCCCACCGAGAAGTCGACGTTGACCACCACGACGCCCGCCTCGGCGGCCAGGTAGCGGCACCAGAAGTCGTCCATCTGCGGGTAGCGCATCAAGAACGCGCCCCCGTGGAAGTGGACGTAGCCCGGCAGGCCCTCGGCCCGGCCGGGTCCGGCGTCGGCCGGCCGGTAGACGTGGACCGGCACCGGGCCGTGCCGGGTCGGTGCCGTCGTCCGTCGTGGTGCCGGCAGGTCGTTGCCGGCGAAGCGGAGCTCCTCGCCGTAGCGGACCGTCCACGGCGCGGTCCTCTGCAGCAGCCAGGCGCGGGCGCGGTCCGTGGGCCTCATGCAGGGAGTTCGGCGCGGCGGGCCGGGCAGATGGGCGGGGGGCGGGGCGGGGTGGTTTCGAGATGCTCGCTGGGGCTCGCTCCTCAACCACCGGGGGCGCCGGGGTGGTTTCGAGATGCTCGCTGGGGCTCGCTACTCAACCAGCGGGGGGCCGGGGTGGTTTCGAGACGCTCGCTGGGGCTCGCTCCTCAACCACCGGGTGGGGTGGTTTCGAGACGCTCGCTGGGGCTCGCTCCTCAACCACCGGGGGTGGGACCCACGGCTAGGCTCGCGGCCATGCGCGCAGCCCAGGTCGTCACTCCCAGCGGTCCCTCCCACGTGGTCGTCAACGACGTCCCCGAGCCCACCCCCGGTGCGGACGAGGTGCTGATCGAGGTGCACCGGGTCGGGATCTCCTTCCCGGACCTGCTGCTCAGCCAGGGGCAGTACCAGCTCACCCCCGAGCCGCCGTTCACGCTGGGCGTCGACTTCGCCGGCACCGTGGCCGAGCCCGCCTCCTCCGGCGCGGGCGGCTTCGCCGCGGGTCAGCGGGTGGCCGGGGTCCTGCCGTACGGCGGCGCGGCCGAGCTGGTCGCCTGCCCGGCGGTCTCGGCGTTCCCCCTGCCCGACGCGATGTCGTACGACGAGGGCGCGGCGCTGCCGATGAACTACCTCACCGCCCACTTCGCGCTGGCCGAGCGCGGCGGCCTGCGGGCCGGCGAGACCGTCCTCGTCCACGGTGCCGCGGGCGGAGTCGGCACGGCCACGATCCAGGTCGCGCGGGGCCTCGGGGCCAGGACCATCGCCGTCGTCTCCACCGACGCCAAGGGGGAGGTGGCCGCGGCGGCCGGTGCCGACGAGGTGGTGCTGCTCGACGGGTTCAAGGACACCGTCAAGCGGGTCACCGGCGGGCACGGGGTCGACGTCGTGCTCGACGTCGTCGGCGGCGAGGTGTTCACGGACTCGCTGCGCTGCCTCGCGCCGCAGGGGCGCCTGCTCGTGGTCGGCTTCGCCTCCGGTCAGGGCATCCCGGAGGTGAAGGTGAACCGGCTGCTGCTCAACAACGTCGACGTCCGGGGCGTCGGGTGGGGCGCCTACGCCATGGTCCGGCCCGGCTACATGGTCGAGCAGTGGGACGCCCTGGTGCCGCTGATGGAGAGCGGGGTCATCGCGCCACCGGTCGGCGCGACGTACGACCTGGTGGACTTCGGGCAGGCCCTGCAGGACCTGGCCGACCGCAAGGCGCTCGGGAAGTCTGTCGTCCGGGTCCGCTGAGGCAGGCCCGGGCCAGGCCCGGACCCGGGCCCGGCCGTTGCCCGCGTTCCTGGTGGGGCGTGTGGTGCGGTCGCCTATCCTTCCCGGGTGAGGAACCCGAGGCGCCGGAGCGTGCGCGCGACCGTCGCGCTGCTGGTCGCCGCCCTGGTCCTGGCCGGGTGCTCGGGGCAGGACGGCGACGGCGACCGGGACGGCGACAGGGGCGGGCCCGACGCCGGCAGCGACTGGAGCCCGGCACCCGTGGACCGCGGCGGCCTCACCGTGCTGGCCGAGTCCGACGGCGACGGCTTCCGCCTGCACACCTCCTCGGGCACGAAGACCTTCCTCCCCGGGGTGAACCTGGGCAGCACCACGCCGCTGCACCAGCCCGGCGAGGTCGGCACCATCGAGGCCGAGACCTACCGCCGCTGGCTCGAGGGGATGGCGGAGACCGGCATCCGCGCGGTCCGGGTCTACACCCTGCACCCGCCGGCCTTCTACACCGAGCTCGAGCGCTGGAACGAGGAGCACCCGCAGGCCCCGATCTACCTGGTCCAGGGCGCCTACCTGCCCGACGAGAGCTACGTCGAGGCCGGCCGGACCCTCTACGACCCCGCCGTCGACGAGGCGTTCTCGGCCGAGCTCGCCGACCTCTCCGACGCCGTCCACGGCGACCTGTCCCGCCCCGAGCGCCCCGGCCGGGCCGGCGGCGACTACGACGCCGA
Organism: Nocardioides donggukensis; assembly: GCF_014842875.1. Lineage (GTDB taxonomy): Bacteria > Actinomycetota > Actinomycetes > Propionibacteriales > Nocardioidaceae > Nocardioides > Nocardioides donggukensis. The sequence goes on from NZ_JACYXZ010000001.1 coordinate 77,048, forward strand.
CGTCTCCCAGTGGGTGGCCGCGTGGATCCTCGGCGTGGAGTGGGAGCCGCCCGCGGTCCTCCGCACCGACCGGGCCGAGGCCGACGCGCCCTACGAGCCCGGCGAGTTCTTCGCCGCCACCGACGACGCCACCGCCACCGAGCGCTGGATCGCGACGCACCTCGACGAGCTCGCGGCGTACGAGGCGGACCGTGGCACCTCGGCGCCGGTCGCCCTCGCCAACTGGCCGACCGCGGACCCGCTCGACCACCCGACCGAGCCGTCGCCGTACGAGGACCTGGTGGGGGTGGACGCGATGCACGTGCTGCCCACCGACGCCTGGCCGGGCGGCACCTTCGCCAGCTTCCACGCCTACCCCTACTACCCCGACTTCCAGCGCGACGAGCCTGGGCTCGACGAGACCACCTGGCAGGGCGAGCCGGACCGGTACGCCGGCTACCTCGCCTCGCTGCAGGAGCACTTCGCCGGCACCATGCCGCTGCTCGTCACCGAGTTCGGTGTCCCCGCCTCGCTCGGCTCGGCGCACCTCGCGCCGGCCGGCCGCGACCAGGGCGACCACACCGAGCAGGAGGCGATGGCGATGAACGCCGACATGCTCCGGATGATGGCCGACCTCGGTGTCGGCGGCGGGTTCGTCTTCGAGTGGACCGACGAGTGGTTCAAGCGCACCTGGAACACGGTGCAGCACCAGGTCGGCGAGCGCCGCCAGCTCTGGCACGACCCGCTCACCAACGAGCAGTACTTCGGGATCGTGGCCACCGACCCCGAGCCGGTGGCGGACGCCGCGACCGAGATCAGCCCCGAGGGCGGCCCGATCGAGTACGCCCTGGTCTGGGCCGACGCCTCCTGGGTGCACCTCGAGGTGACGTTCCGGGACGGCGTACCCCAGACCCTCGACATCGGCGCGGACGTGCTGCCCGGTCCGCAGCGGGAGGACTACCGGGTGCGGATCGACGCCGCGGCCGGCACCGCCCGCGCCGAGGTGCGCCGGGCGCTGGACCCCATCCGCCTCGACACCCTGACCCGGCCCTACCACCCCGAGGCCGGCGAGGACTGGCACCTGTTCCGGCTGCTGACGAACCGCAGCACCACCGGACCGCAGGGCGAGCGGCCGGCGGAGTACCTCGACGTCGGCGACCTGGTCGAGGGCACCTGGGACCCCGAGGACCCCGACTACGACTCGCTGGCCACCTGGCAGGTCCTCGAGGACGACGACCGGGTCGAGGTGCGGGTCCCCTGGTCGATGCTCGGCTTCGCCGACCCCTCGAGCCGGACCGCACTCGGGGAGGGCGATCCGGCCGAGCTCGTCACGGTCGACGGCATCGACTTCGAGGTCGCCGCCGACGGCGTCGGCGAGGCGATCGACTTCACCTGGCCGGAGTGGAACTTCACCGGGTACGTCGAGCGGCGCAAGGCCGGGGCCGACGTACTCGCCGAGGCGTTCCGCGACCTGGCCCCCTGACTCCTCCGGGCGGACGATCGGGCCAGTGCGACAGGTCTGTGTTCCCCCTCACGGGACGCCCCGAGGCACATCGCCGGCGGTGGCCACGAGGGGGGTCGGAGCCGTAGTCTCGTAGGGTTCTTGAACTCGAGACAAGAGAAGGAATCATCGTGAGCACCACGAAGAGTCCACCCCCGCCCACGGACCCGTCCGGACGGTCCGCACCGCCGCCGGGAACCCCGCCCAGCAGTCAGGGGGGACTGTTCTCGAGCGTCGCCCCCGGTGTCTTCTGGCCGGCCTTGGCGATCGTGCTGGTGACCTCCGGTCTGGCGATCGCCTTCCCCGAGGGCACCGGCGAGGCCCTGGCCGCCGTCCAGGGGGACGTGATCGGCGGCTTCGGCTGGTTCTACGTCCTGCTGGTGGCCGGGTTCGTCGGCTTCGCGCTCTGGATGGGCTTCAGCCGGTTCGGTGACATCACGCTCGGCCAGGACGACGAGGAGCCGGAGTTCAGCCTCCCCGCCTGGTTCTCGATGCTCTTCGCCGCGGGCATGGGCATCGGCCTGGTCTTCTGGGGGGCCGCCGAGCCGCTGACGTTCTTCACCAACCCCAAGCCGGGCGTCGAGGGCGACTCGGGCGAGCTGGCGCAGTCCGCGATGGCCCAGGTCTTCCTGCACTGGGGCTTCCACGCCTGGGCGATCTACGTCGTCGTCGGGCTCGGGCTCGCCTACGCCATCCACCGCAAGGGCCGCCCGATCTCGATCCGTTGGGCGCTCGAGCCGCTGCTCGGCGAGGAGCGGGTCCGCGGTCGGTTCGGCGACGTCATCGACGTCGTCGCGATCGTCGGCACGGTGGCCGGTGTCGCCACCTCGCTGGGCCTCGGCGTCCAGCAGATCTCGGCCGGACTGGTCAGCGTCGGCGTCTTCGACGAGGCCGGGAAGCCGCTCATGGTGGGGCTGATCATCGCCATCACCATGCTCGCCATCGTCTCGGTGGTCTCGGGCGTCGGCCGCGGCATCAAGTGGCTCTCCAACGCCAACCTGGTGCTGGCCGGAGTGTTCCTGGTGGCCCTGCTGCTGCTCGGTCCGACCCTGTTCGTGATGCGCGAGTTCGTGCAGAGCCTGGGCGTCTACCTCAGCGAGGTGCTGTCGCTGACGTTCGACACCAGCGCCTACACCGGCGAGGACGGCCAGGCCTGGCAGGCCGCGTGGACCACATTCTACTGGGGCTGGTGGATGTCCTGGGCGCCGTTCGTCGGTGTCTTCATCGCCCGGATCTCCCGTGGCCGCACCGTGCGCGAGTTCGTGGCCGGCGTGCTCCTCGTGCCGACGTTCGTGACCTTCCTGTGGTTCGCGGTGCTGGGCGGCACGGCCATCTACACCCAGATGCAGGAGGGCCAGACGCTGCTCGAGGAGGACGGCAGCATCGTGAGCGAGAACGTGCTCTTCAACCTGCTGGAGGGCCTGCCCCTGGGCGGCCTGCTGTCGGGGATCACGATCATCCTGGTGACGATCTTCTTCGTCACCTCCTCCGACTCCGGGTCGCTGGTCGTCGACATGCTCGCCTCCGGCGGCGACGCCGACCCGCCGAAGTGGAGCCGCATCCTGTGGGCCTCCATGGAGGGGCTCGTGGCCATCGGCCTGATGCTGGCCGGCGGTCTGATCGCGCTGCAGACCGGGGCGATCCTCACCGCGCTGCCGTTCAGCCTGGTGATGATCGGCATCTGCCTGGCGACGTACCGAGCGCTCAAGGCCGAGCACCGGCTGCTGCTGCGGGCCGAGAGCCGGCAGCGCCGCGAGGAGCTGACCCGTGAGGTGGGCGACGAGCTGACGGACAACTTCGACGACCACTTCGCCGAGCCCGTCGAGCGCACGGTCGTCGACGTCCTCGAGCGCACCGAGAGGCGCGGCCGCAAGCGCAAGCCGTAGGTGGGACCGGGCCGACCACGGAGTCGGCCCGGCCACCTCCCGCGCGGGCCCCACCGGCAGGACCGGTGGGGCCCCGCGTGCGTCCTGGCCCGGGTGCCTGTCCCGGGTGCCTGGCCCGGTGGGTGTCCCGGCGATTGGCCGGGTGGGTGGCCGGTGAGCGGTCGGCGGAGTGCGGACGGCTCGGTGGGTGGCACGGGTTAGGGTCGTTCTCCGTGAGCACTCTCGACGACGCCCGACCCGGCATGAACCCCGACATCCGTCCCCAGGACGACCTCTTCGGTCACGTCAACGGCACCTGGCTGGAGGAGACCGAGATCCCCGGCGACCGCTCCAGCTGGGGGCCGTTCGTGCAGCTCGCCGACACCGCCGAGGAGCAGGTCCGGGAGATCATCCTCGACCTCGCCGAGCGGGTCCGCGCGGCCGGACCCGGTGCCGAGCTGGACGAGAACGCCCGCCGCATCGGCGACCTGTACGCCTCCTTCATGGACACCGACGAGATCGACCGGCGCGGCCTGGCGCCGGTGCAGCCGCTGATCCAGGCCGTCGAGGGTCTGCGCGACGTCCGCGACCTGGCGGCGTTCCTGGGCGAGTTCGAGCGGGTCGGCGGGGCGGGCCTGTTCGGGTCCTACATCGCCACCGACGACAAGTTCTCCGACCGGTACCTCGTCCACCTCACCCAGGGAGGGCTCGGGCTGCCGGACGAGTCCTACTACCGCGAGGACAAGTTCGCCGAGACCCGCGAGAAGTACGTCGGCTACCTCAGCCGCCTGCTCGCCCTGGCCGACCACCCGAGCCCCGACGAGGCGGCCGCCACTGTGCTGGCCGTCGACACCCGGCTGGCCGCCGGCCACTGGGAGCGGGCCGAGACCCGCGACGTCCAGAAGACCTACAACCTGACCACCTTCGAGGAGCTCCTCGCACTCGCTCCGGAGTTCGACTGGCACGCCTACGTGCGCAACCTCGGTGGCTCCGACGAGACCCTCTTCGAGACCTGCGTCCGGCAGCCGTCGTACTTCGCGCACCTCTCGACGGTCCTCGGCGAGGTGCCCATCGAGCAGTGGCGGGACTGGATGCTGACCCGGGTGCTGCGCTCGGCGGCGCCGTACCTCACCGACGAGTTCGTCGAGACCAACTTCGACTTCTACGGCCGCACCCTCAACGGGACGCCCGAGCTGCGGGCCCGCTGGAAGCGCGCGGTGGCCTTCGTGGAGGGCGCCGTCGGCGAGGCGGTCGGCGAGGAGTACGTCGCCCGGCACTTCCCGCCGGAGTCGAAGGCGATGATGGACGAGCTCGTGGCCAACCTGCTCGAGGCCTACCGGCAGTCGATCGCCGACCTGGACTGGATGACCGAGGCCACCAAGCAGAAGGCATACGAGAAGCTCGCGACCTTCCGGCCGAAGATCGCCTACCCGGACACGTTCCGCGACTACTCGGCGCTCCGGGTGACCGCGGACAGCCTCATGGGCAACGTCGCGGCGGCCGCCTCGTTCGAGACCGACCGGCAGCTGGCGAAGATCGGGTCGCCGGTGGACCGCGACGAGTGGTTCATGCTGCCGCAGACCGTCAACGCCTACTACAACCCGGGCACCAACGAGATCTGCTTCCCCGCGGGCATCCTGCAGAAGCCGTTCTTCAGCCCCGACGCCCACCCGGCGGAGAACTACGGCGGCATCGGCTCGGTCATCGGGCACGAGATCGGGCACGGGTTCGACGACCAGGGGGCGCAGTACGACGGCCACGGCAACCTCAACGACTGGTGGACCCCGGACGACAAGGCGGCCTTCGAGGTGAAGTCGAAGGCGCTGGTCGCCCAGTACGACGGCTTCTCGCCGCGCGCGCTGCCCGGGGAGCACGTCAACGGCTCGCTCACCGTCGGCGAGAACATCGGCGACCTCGGCGGCCTGACGATCGGGCACACGGCGTACCGGATCTCGCTGGGCGGTGCCCCGCTGTCGGAGGAGGACTCCCGGCGGGTCTTCCTCAGCTGGGCCTACTGCTGGCGCACCAAGCGTCGCGTCGAGCAGGAGCGGCAGTACCTCACCATCGACCCGCACTCGCCGCCGGAGTTCCGGGCGAACATCGTCCGCAACCTCGACGAGTTCCACACCGCCTTCGGCACCGCGGAGGGCGACGGCCTCTGGCTCGACCCCGCCGACCGGGTCCGCATCTGGTGACCCCCCGACCCGTCGCTTGTGTCGGCCCTGCACGCGCCGACCCGTCGCTTGTGTCGGGCGTGCACGCGCCGACCCGTCGCTTGTGTCGGGCCCGCGCACGCCGACCCGTCGCTTGTGTCGGGTCTGAGAGCCGCGACCCGTCGTGAGTGTCAGCGGGCAACGGGATGCCGGTGTCCGGTTCGCCTGGGGAGAGGCGGGCGCGCGGGCGTGCGGCGGCGACCTTGCCGTCGTGGTCGACGTGCTCTCGTTCTCGACCACGCTGACCGTGGCCGTCGAGCGAGGGATCGAGGTGTTCCCCTTCCGGTGGGCCGATGCGCGCGCGGCGGCGTACGCGAGCGAGTGCGGGGCCGTGTTGGCCGTCGGGCGGTCCGAGGCGCGGGATGGCGAGGTCAGCCTGTCGCCGGCGTCGGTCCGGAGGGCGGTCGACGTCGACCGGCTGGTGCTGCCGAGCCCCAACGGCTCCACGATCAGCAGCGCTCTGGCCTCGTCGGGGACGACCGTCCTGGGCGGCTGCCTGCGCAATGCCGCGTCGGTGGCCCGGTCGGTCGCCGACCTGCTGGACGAGGGACGAGGCCCGCTGACCGTGGTGGCCGCAGGCGAACGGTGGCCGGACGACTCGTTGCGGCCGGCCGACGAGGACCTCTGGGGTGCCGGCGCGATCCTGGCGGCCCTCGACGACCGCGGCGTGGGCGGCTTCGCGCAGGAGGCGCGGACGGCCGAGCGCGCGTTCCGTTCCGTCCGGGACGAGCTCGGCCGGGCCCTGGTCGCGTGCGAGAGCGGCGCGGAGCTGATCGGCAAGGGGTACGCCGACGACGTGGCCATCGCCGGCGAGGTCGACTCGTGCGAGGTGGTCCCGATCCTGGAGGGCGAGCGCTTCGTCCCCCGCTGACCCCGGCTGACCCCGGCTGACCCGCGCCGACCCGTCGCCAGTGTCGGCCTCGGACCTGCCGACCCGTCGCTTGTGTCCTGCTCGAACCCGACAGTAACGACGGGTCGGCGGGCTGGGCGCCGACAGTAACGACGGGTCGGCGGGCTGGGCGCCGACACAAGCGACGGGTCGGCGCACCGGAGCGACCCGGGCGGCCCGCCCGCGTCCACAGACGGCACCGGGCGCCGGGCGGCGCCGGTCCGGCCGCTGGTAGACAGAGCCCATGACTGCAGCGACCCAGGACGACCCCGCCCGCGTGGCCGCCCGGGAGGCCGCCGAGCAGCACCTCCGAGCCCTGGTCGGACGGGACGACGCCACGCTCCGCGAGGACCAGTGGACCGCGATCGAGGCGCTCGCGGTCGACCACCGCCGGGCCCTGGTCGTGCAACGCACCGGGTGGGGGAAGTCGGCCGTGTACTTCGTGGCCACGGCGTTGCTCCGCGCCCAGGGCGCCGGGCCCACCGTGATCATCTCCCCCCTGCTCGCGCTCATGCGCAACCAGATCGCCGCCGCGGACCGGGCCGGCATCCACGCCGTGACGATCAACTCCACCAACAACGAGGACTGGAGCCGGATCGAGGACTCGATCCGCGCCGGGGACGTCGACGTGCTGCTGGTGAGCCCGGAGCGGCTCAACAACCCGTCGTTCCGCGACCAGGTGCTCCCGCGGCTGGCGGCCACCGCCGGGCTCGTCGTGGTCGACGAGGCGCACTGCATCTCCGACTGGGGCCACGACTTCCGGCCGGACTACCGACGCATCCGCACCCTCCTCGGCGAGCTCCGCGAAGGCATCCCGGTGCTGGCGACCACCGCGACGGCCAACGAACGGGTGACCCGCGACGTCGCCGAGCAGCTGGTCCCGACCGGTACGGCGACTCCGGACGGGCCGGCTCGGCCGGACGGCGAGGTCGTCGTCCTGCGGGGCGAGCTCGACCGGGCCTCACTGCACCTCGCGGTGGTCCGGCTCAAGACCGCGGAGCAGCGGCTGGGCTGGCTGGCCGACCACCTCGGCGACCTCCACGGCTCCGGGATCATCTACTGCCTGACGGTCGCGCAGACCCAAGAGATCGCCGACTTCCTCCGGGCGCGCGGCCACACGGTGGCGGCGTACTCGGGCCAGACCGAGGCCGGCGAGCGCGCCGCCCTCGAGACCGACCTCGCCGAGGGGCGGGTCAAGGCACTGGTGGCCACGAGCGCCCTGGGCATGGGCTTCGACGCGACGCTCGGGTTCGTCGTGAACGTCGGGGCGCCGTCCAGCCCGGTCGCCTACTACCAGCAGGTCGGCCGCGCCGGGCGCGGCACGGACCGCGCCGACGTGGTGCTGCTGCCGGCGCGCGAGGACCGCGACATCTGGGCGTACTTCGCCTCGCTGGCCTTCCCGCCCGAGGGCCTGGTGCGGCAGGTCCTCTCGGTCCTCGACGGCGCCGACGGCGCGCTCGCCACCCCCGCCCTCGAGACGTACGTCGACCTGGGCCGCTCGCGGCTGGAGATGCTGCTGAAGGTGCTCGACGTCGACGGTGCGGTCCGCCGGGTCCAGGGCGGCTGGGTCTCGACCGGGCAGGAGTGGGCCTACGACCGGGATCGGTACGCCCGGGTCGCCGAGGCCCGTGAGCGCGAGCAGGCGGCGATGCTGGACTACCTCGGCACCGACCGGTGTCGCATGCGCTTCCTGCGGGACCAGCTCGACGACCCGGCCAGCCAGGACTGCGGTCGCTGCGACAACTGCGGGGGTGTGAGCTTCAGCGCCGAGGTGTCGGAGTCGTCGGTGAGCCTGGCGCACGACCGGCTCAGCCGTCCCGGCGTGCCGGTGCCGCCCCGCAAGATGTGGCCGACGGCCCTGGTCAACCTCGGCATCGACCTCAAGGGCAAGATCGCGGACCCACCCAGTGAGGGGCGCGTCGTGGCCCGGCTGACCGACCTCGGCTACGGCCAGCAGCTGCGCGACCTGTTCCGCGAGGGCACGCCGGACGGGCCGGTGCCGGTGCCGCTGGTCAGGGCGGTGATCGCGGTGCTCGAGGACTGGCAGCCTCGGGCACAGGCCATCGTCCACGTCGAGTCCGCCCGTCGCCCGACCCTGGTCCGAGACTTCGCCGACGGGCTCTCGCGGTTCCTGCGGATCCCGGTCGTGGGGCGGTACGCGATCGCGGACGCCGGCGTCGGCCCCGGGCAGGGTGCCGCGAACTCCGCGCAGCGGGTGGCGGCCGTACTGCGACGACACCGGCTCGAGGCGGAGGTGCCGGCCGGGCCGGTGCTGCTGCTCGACGACCTGGTCGGGACCGGCTGGACCATGACGCTCGCGGCCCGGGCGCTCCGCGAGGCCGGCGCGAGCGACGTACATCCGCTCGCGCTGGGCAGCACCGGCTGAGACCCGGAGCCGTCAGGCCGACACAAGCGACGGGTCGGCGGTCTGGGGGCCGACACAAGCGACGGGTCGGCGGTCTGGGGGCCGACACAAGCGACGGGTCGGCGGTGAGGCGGCGTACCCCGGGCGGGGCTGGGTCGTTGTGTCCACATGCCCTTCCGCCGGACCCATCGCCCGCGCAGCGTCCCGGGCCACCGCCCGCGTCACCTCATGCTCCGCTTCCTGGCCACCGTGCTGGTCGGGTCCGCGCTGGCGGTGCTCCCCGCCGCTCCGGGGACGACTGCCGCGCCGGGGACGACTGCCGCGCCGGGGACGACGGCTGCTCCGGGGACGACGGCCGCGCCGGCTGGCGTGGCGCCGCGGATCACTGCCGGGCCCTCGCACTCGGTGACCACGCTGCACTTCCGGGTCCGCGTGGGGGAGCAGGGCGACCGGGTCTGCGACATCGTCGGCGACCTCTACCGCCCCGACGGCGCCAGCCGGGAGGACCGGGCACCCGCGGTGCTCACCACGAACGGCTTCGGCGGCTCCAAGGACGACCAGGCCGGGATGGCGGGGTTCCTCGCCGACCGCGGCTACGTGGTGCTCAGCTACTCCGGGCTCGGCTTCGGCGGCTCGGGCTGCAAGATCACCCTGGACGACCCCGACATCGACGGCCGGGCGGCCAGCCAGCTGGTCGGCTACCTCGGTGGCCGGCGCGGCATAGCCTTCCGCGACGCCGAGCACAGCGAGCCGGCCCCGCGGCTGCGGGTGGTCCGGCGGGACCGCCGTGACGCCGAGGGCAGGCGCTCGCGGCACGACCCGCGGGTCGGCATGGTGGGCGGCTCCTACGGTGGCGCGATCCAGTTCGCCGCGGCCTCGGTCGACCCGCGCATCGACGCGCTCGTGCCGCTGATCACCTGGAACGACCTCTCCTACTCGCTCGCGCCGAACAACACCGGACAGACCGGCGTCAGCAGCGCCGTCACCGGCTCGGTGAAGCTGACCTGGGGCCTGGGCTTCTCCGGTCTCGGCGTGGTCAACGGGCTCCAGCACGCGGGCGCCGACCCGGCCCGGCTGACCCCGTGCCCGAACTTCGCCGACTTCGTCTGCCCGACCCTCGCGTACGCCGGCGTGACCGGCGGCTTCGACGACACCTCGATCGGTCACTTCCGGCACGCGTCGGCCGCGTCGTACATGGAGCGGGTGACGGTGCCGACCCTGCTGATCCAGGGCCAGAACGACACCCTGTTCAACCTCAACGAGGGGGTGGCGAACTACCGGGCCCTGCGCCGCCAGGGCACGCCGGTCAAGATGATCTGGCAGTGGTGGGGCCACTCGCTGGGCCAGCCGGCGCCGGGCGAGCTCGATCTCGACGACCCGGACCCGCGGACGCAGTACCTCACCCGGCGGATCGTGCGCTGGTTCGCCCGGCACCTCGAGGACCGCAGCGTCGGCACCGGACCCCGGTTCGCCTACTTCCGGGACTGGGTGGACTACGAGGGTCGTGCCGACCCGGCCTACGCGACCTCGAAGAGCTACCCGGTCGGCGTCCGCGCCCGATACCGCCTGTCCGGCTCCGGGCTGGAGCCGGAGGGCGATCCGGTCACCCCGGGCAGCCAGAGCTTCGTGACGCCGGTCTCCGGCCTGCCGTCCTCGGCCGACGAGCCGGACGTCATCGGCTTCGCCGGCGTCCCCTCCCCGCTGCCGGAGACCGACGCACCGGGCACCTTCGCCCAGTGGGCCACCGAGCCGCTGGAGCGGGCGGTGCGGGTGGTGGGCAGCCCGGAGCTCGACGTCCGGGTGCAGGCGCCGCTGGCGGCGGGACCGCAGTCCGGCGACCCGGCCGGGCAGCTGGTGCTGTTCGCGAAGCTGGTCGACGTGGCGCCGGACGGCTCCGCGACGGTGCTGCGCAACCTGGTGGCGCCGGTCCGGGTGGCCGACCCGTCGCAGCCGTTCACGGTCACCCTGCCCGCGGTCGCCTACCGCTTCGCCGCCGGCCACCGGATCAGGCTGGTGCTCTCCGGCGGGTCGACGAACTACCGCGGGAACCTGGTGGGCCAGCCGGTCACGGTCGAGGCCGGCGCGGGCCAGGTGCTGAGCCTGCCGGTCCGCTGAGCCTGCCGGTCCGCAGATGCGGACGGCTCAAGGACGCTGCCGATCCGCCGGAACCCGCCGCCGACCCGGGTGACGGGTCGGGCTGGGCTCAGACCAGACCCCGGACCGCGTCCACGATCCGCGGGTCGTCGGGCACGACGCCCGGGCTGAACCGGGCGACGACGCTGCCGTCGGCGGCGATCAGGAACTTCTCGAAGTTCCACGTGACGTCGCCCGCCTCGCCGGCCTCGTTCGGGGTGCGCACCAGCGAGGCGAACACCTCGTGCCGTTCCTCGCCGTTGACCGCGACCTTCTCGGTCATCGGGAAGCTCACGCCGTAGGTCGCCGAGCAGAACTCCGCGATCTCCTCCGAGCTCCCGGGCTCCTGGCCGCCGAACTGGTTGCAGGGCACCCCGACGACCGTGAAGCCGTGGTCGGCGTACTGGTCGTGCAGCCTCTCGAGGGCGGTGTACTGCGGGGTCAGGCCGCACTTCGAGGCCACGTTGACCAGCAGCGCCGGCCGGCCCTCGGTGATCTCCCCGAGGGTGGCGGGGGTGCCGTCGAGGCGGGCGATGGTGGAGTCGAGGATGCTCATGGTCCGAGCCTACGGATGTCGGTGGGCCGCGCTAGCGTCAGGACCCCACCCCGAGGAGGCAGCACCACGTGAGCTTCGTCCCCGTCACCGGGCCGGCCACCTTCCGGGCGGCGGTCCCGGCCCGCGAGAGCGAGGTCGAGTTCACCGACGGCCGGCGGACGGTCACCCTGCCGGTGCGGGCGGCGCTCCCGGTGCTGACCCGGGCCCACACCCGCGACGACGTCCACCCCAGCGTCGGGCTGCTGGCCGGGGCCGCGCTGCTCGGGATGCGGTTCGTGGCGGCCGGGCACCTCGAGCCGGTCGCCGACGGGTGGCGGGTCGGTCCGCTCGACCCCGACGACGAGGAGCGGGTGCGGCTGCTGGCGGTGGCCCGCGCCCACGCCGGCGAGGCCGACCCGGAGGCACTGGTACGCCGGGTGGTCGACGCCGTGGCCGACGCGCTGCCGCGCTCCGCGCCGCGCGCCGCCGGACACCGCACGGCCGCGACCCGCACCTCCGGGGCGGCCCGGCCGAGCGGTGTGGCCGGGCCGGGCGAGGTGACCGGGGCCGGCCTCGCTCCGCGCTCGGCCGGGGCCCGGACGGGGAGCCCCGGCTTCGCGGCCAGACTGCAGGCCCGGCTGGCCGGGCACGCCGAGCCCGACGAGCGACCCCAGCTGGTCACGTTGAGCCTGCGGGTCGAGGCCGACGAGGACGAGCTGGTCGGGGGCTTCGTCCGGATCGTGCTGCAGGTGCACGACGAGCAGAACCCGCTCCACTTCTGCGACGCCGCGACGTTGTGGACCGAGTCCGGCCCGGACGCCACGCACGGGTTCGGCGACCGGGCCCGGACCCACGCCACCATCGCCCTGCGGGCGGCGGCCGAGGAGTGGCCGGTGCTGGACCGCCTCCTCGAGCTGCGGGTGCCGGACCAGCTCACGCTGGACGCCGTCGAGCTGGCCTCGCTCCTCGACGAGGGTCTGACCGGGCTGAAGCGCCGCGGTGTCGACGTCCTCTGGCCGCGCAGCCTCGGCGCCGACCTGACCTCGCGCACCGTCCTGCGGCCGGGGAGCGGGCGCGACGAGCCGCTGACCGACGGGCTCTTCGGCCCGGCCTCGCTGTTCTCGTTCAGCTGGCAGCTCAGCCTCAACGGCGACCCGCTCACCGAGCAGGAGATGGACGCCCTCGCCGCGGCGGCCAGCCCGGTGATCCGGCTCCGGGACCACTGGGTGGTGGTCGACCCGGCCACCGCGCGCCGCGCGAAGCGTCGGCTGGTGCGCACCGCCAAGCCGGCGCAGGCGCTGGCGGCCACCCTCACCGGCGTGGTCACCGTGGACGAGGTGGAGACCGAGGTGGTCGTCGGCGCGACGCTGCACCAGGTGCGGGAGCGGCTGCGCACGGCGGCCGTGCGGGAGCCGGTCCCGACGCCGGCGGGGCTGGCCGCGACGCTGCGCGACTACCAGCGGCACGGGGTGACGTGGCTGGCCGAGATGACCGGCCTCGGCCTGGGCGCGTGCCTGGCCGACGACATGGGCCTGGGCAAGACGGTCACCGTGATCGCGCTGCACCTGCACCGGGTGCAGGCCGGGGTGGCCACCGGACCGGTCCTCGTCGTCTGCCCTGCCTCGCTGCTCGGCAACTGGCAGGCCGAGATCGAGCGGTTCGCCCCCGGGGTGCCGGTGCGCCGCTTCCACGGCGGCGAGCGGTCGCTGGAGGGCGTCGAGGGCGGGTTCGTGCTCACGACCTACGGCACCATGCGCAGCGACGCCGCTGGCGCCCGGGCCCTGCAGACCGGACCCGGCTGGGACCTGGTCGTCGCCGACGAGGCCCAGCACGTCAAGAACCCCCGGTCCGGGACGGCGAAGGCGCTGCGCCGGATCGACTCGACCGGCCGGGTGGCGCTCACCGGCACCCCGGTGGAGAACGACCTCACCGAGCTCTGGGCGATCCTGGACTGGGCGGTGCCCGGGCTGCTCGGCTCCCGCAACGCCTTCCGCAAGGTCTGGGCGGCCCCGATCGAGGCCGGGGTCGACCCGGCGGTGACCCGGCGGTTCGCCGAGCTCATCGCCCCCTTCCTGCTTCGGCGCCGCAAGTCCGACCCCGGCATCGCCCCGGAGCTGCCGGCCAAGACCGAGACCGACCACCTGCTGGCGCTGACCCGGGAGCAGGTGGTGCTCTACGAGGCCCTGGTCAGGGACTCGATGGAGCGCATCGAGCGGGCCGACGAGCACACTCGGCGCGGTCTGGTGCTGGCCCTGCTGACCGGGTTGAAGCAGATCTGCAACCACCCGGCGCACTACCTGCGCCAGCCCGGCGGCCGGCTCGCGGGGGGGTCGGAGAAGCTGGACCTGCTCGACGAGCTGGTGGGGACCGTCCTCGCCGAGGACGGCGCGGTGCTGGTGTTCACCCAGTACGTCGCCATGGCCCGGCTGGTCGAGGCCCACCTCGCCGCGAGCGGCGTACCGACCCAGCTGCTGCACGGCGGCACCCCAGTGCGCGAGCGCGAGGCCATGGTGCGTCGCTTCCAGGCCGGCCGGGAGGCTGGTGGGCCTCCGGTCTTCCTGCTCTCGCTCAAGGCCGGCGGCACCGGACTCAACCTCACCGCCGCCGACCACGTCGTCCACTTCGACCGGTGGTGGAACCCGGCGGTCGAGGACCAGGCCACCGACCGGGCGCACCGGATCGGTCAGACCCGGCCGGTGCAGGTGCACCGCATGGTCTGCCAGGGGACGATCGAGGAGCGGGTCGCCGAGCTGCTGGGCCGCAAGCGGGCGCTGGCCGACTCGGTCCTGGCCCGCGGCGAGGGGGCGCTGACCGAGCTGGACGACGCGGAGCTGCGCGACCTGGTCACGCTGCGGCCCCAGCGGTGACCGAGGTGCCGGGTGCGGTCACCCACCCCCGCTTCCCGGCCCGACGGTCGGTGCCGCGGCCGGCCTCGTGGTGGGGCCGCGCCTGGCAGCGGGCGGTGGAGGAGTCCGCCTACGGCGAGGCGGACCTCCGAGCCGGCCGGTCGCTGGCCCGCGCGGGGGCGGTCGGCCAGGTCACGGCGGCGCCCGGCGGGCTGCTGGCCGCGGTCCGGGAGGGCGACGACGCGTGGACGACGACGGTCCGGGTGCCGGTGCTGGCCCCGGACGAGGTCGCGATCCTGGTCGAGCTGGTCGCCGCCGAGGCGGGCCGGCTGCCGGGGCTGCTCGCCGGCGACCTGCCGCACCAGCTGGTCGAGGACGCGGAGGAGTCCGGAGTCGAGCTGCTCCCGTACGGCGGCGAGCTGGCCGCCGAGTGCACCTGCGCGGCGTGGACGCCGCCCTGCCCGCACGCGATCGCCCTGCTCAGCCAGGCCGGCTGGCTGCTCGACCGGGACCCGCTCACGCTCCTGCTGCTGCGCGGCCTGCCCCGGGAGGACCTGCTGGCCGGGCTGCACGCCCGCGTCCGCGGCGCCGACCCCGAGGGCGGGCCGGACGAGGAGACGGACGCCGACGTCGAGACGGCGCACGACGCGGCGCTGCGGGCCGCCCGGATCCTCGACCGGCTGGACCGCGGTGCCGAGGTCCCCGACCACCTGTTCTGAGCCGCCTCTGAGCCCTCTGAGCCCTCTGAGCCCTCTGAGCCTGCCGAGCCCAGCGGACCCAACCGGGCGTCAGGCGCGGAAGACCGAGACCGCCCAGTCGGCGGAGTCGGTCCACGCGTCGGCCTCCCAGGTCGCGAACCGGTGCTCCAGGGCCCAGCCGACCGCCCGGGCGTCGGCGTCGAGGGCGTCGAGGGTGTAGTCGCGGTCGGTCGCGAAGCCGAAGACCGCCCGACCGCCGGGTCGCAGGACCGCGGCCAGCGCTGCGAGCACGGCCCGCTCAGTGCCAGGCTCGAGGTAGACCAGCACGTTGCCGGCGGCGACGACGAGGTCGAACGGCCCGTGCTCCGGGGTCAGCTCGAGCAGGTCGCCGTGCTCCAGCGGCAGGCCGGGGTGCTGGGCGCGGCCGGCCTCGATGAGCCCCGGGTCGGCATCGACCCCCAGGACGTCGTGGCCGCGGACGGCCAGGGCGTGGGCGACCCGGCCGGCCCCGCAGCCGGCGTCCAGGATCCGGCTCCCGCGGGCGGCCAGGGCGTCGACCAGGCGGGCCTCACCGTCGATGTCGTGGCCGGCGGCGGCCAGCTTCTCGAAGCGCGAGGCGTAGGCGGCCCGGTCCCGCTCGGACCACTCGGCGAACCAGCGGGTCACACCGACGCCCCGGTCCGGCCGAGGGCGCGCAGCGCCATCTCGGTGAGCATCGCCCGCATCTCCGGCTCGGGCAGGAAGGCGCTGTGCGGCGTGGAGTTGAGCAGCCCGAAGGCCGCGTGCGCCCGGGCCAGCGCCTCGACCTCGGAGAGCCCGTCGTCGAGCGCCCGGAGCTGGCCGGCCCACAGCCCGACGTACTCCCGCTGCAGCTGCCGGACCCGCTCCCGCGCCTCGACGGGCAGGGAGGCCCAGTCCCGGTCCTGGACGATGATCAGGGCCTTGTTGGAGAGCGCGAACGAGACGTGCCAGTCGACCAGCGCGATCAGCGCCGGCTCCGGGGCGCCCGCCTCCTGGACCCGGGTCCGGCCCACGGAGAGCAGCTCCTCGCTGATCGAGACCAGCATGGCGGCCAGGATCGCGTCCTTGGCGGGGAAGTGCTTGTAGAGCGCGGGGCCGCTCATGCCGCAGGCGGCGCCGAGCTCGCCCACCGAGACGCCGTGGAAGCCACGCTCGGCGAAGAGGCCGGCGGCGGTGGCGAGGATCTGCTCACGACGGCTGGTCACCCGCCCAGCCTAGGTGAGGAGGCGTTAACCCTTCCCCGGGCTGGCACGATGAGCCCATGACCGGACTCCTCTTCGTGAACGGCCGCGTCTTCGACGGCCAACGGGACCGTGGCAGGCAGGCCGTCGCCGTCCGCGACGGTCGGGTGGTCGCGATGGGCGACCTCGACGTGGCCCGGGAGCAGGCCGGTCCCGACGCCGAGGAGGTCGACCTCGCCGGCGGGATGCTCGTGCCGGGCTTCCAGGACGCCCACGTGCACCCGATGATCGGCGGCCTCGAGCAGCTGCGGTGCGACCTGTCCGGCCTCGGCTCGCGGGAGGAGTACGTCGCGGCGCTGCGCCGGCACGTCGCCGAGCGGCCGGACGACGAGTGGGTCCGCGGCGGCGGCTGGTCGGTCGACATGTTCGGCCCGGAGGGGCCGACCGCGAGCATGCTCGACGAGATCGTCTCCGACCGGCCGGCGTTCCTGCCGAGCACCGACCACCACGACGCCTGGGTGAACACCCGCGCGCTGGAGATCGCGGGGATCACCTCGGCCACCCCCGACCCTCCGGACGGCTGGTTCGTCCGGGACGCCGACGGCAATCCGACCGGCACCGTCCGGGAGGCCGCGATGGCCATGGTCGGCGACCACGTCACCACCTCCCGCGAGGAGTACGCCGACGCGTTGCGGTCGGCGCAGCAGCACCTGTACTCGTGGGGGATCACCGGGTGGCACGACGCGCTCATCGGCGGCTACGCCGGGCTGGACGACCCGACCCAGGCCTACCTGGACCTGATCGCCGCGGGCGAGCTCAATTCGCTGGTCCACACCTCGCAGTGGTGGGACCGGGACCGGGGCCTGGAGCAGGTGCAGGACCTCTGCGACCAGCGGGACCGGCTGGCCGAGGCGGGCCTGGACGCCCGATCGGTGAAGGTGATGATGGACGGCGTCACGCAGACCTTCACGGCGGCGATGAGCGAGCCCTACGTGGGCGAGCTGCACTGCCCGTGCGGCGACTCGGGGCTGAACTTCCTCAGCCGCCACGAGGCGATCGAGGCCGTGACCGCCCTCGACGACGCCGGCTTCCAGGTGCACTTCCACGCCATCGGCGACCTGGCGGTCACCCACGCCCTCGACGCGGTCGAGGCGGCCCGGCGGGCCAACGGCATGAACGACCGTCGGCACCAGGTGGCGCATCTGCAGCTGGTCCGCCCCGAGGACCGCGGCCGGTTCCGCTCGCTCGGGGTCTCGGCCAACATCGAGGGGATGTGGGCCAGCAGCATGACCCCGGCCGTGGAGCTGCTCGCGCCGCACCTCGACGACCGCCGGATGCAATGGCACTACCCGGTGGCCGACATCCTCGCGGCCGGTGGCCACGTCGCCGGGGGGAGCGACTGGCCGATCAACCCTCCCGACGTGATCGCCGCCATCCACGTGCTGGTGAACCGCTGCGCCTACGGCTCCGACGAGGACGCCAAGGACCCGCTCACGCCGGAGCAGGCGATCACCATCGAGCAGGCCCTGGAGGCCTACACGCACGGCTCGGCCTGGGTGAACCACCGCACGGACGCGGGCATGATCCAGGTCGGGTCCCGGGCGGACGCGGTCGTCCTCGACCAGGACCTCTGCGCGCTCCCCAACGAGGAGCTCGGCCGGACCCGGGTGATGCGGACCTACACCGAGGGCCGGCTGGTCTTCGAGCGCGATGGACGGGGCGGTTAACAGTCGCTAACCTTGTCGGTCGGGACCGGGAACGAGCGAGTTGGGAAGGTGGGCGCGGGATGGCCGAGGACCTCAGGACGGTGACCGCGGACCTGCGAGCCCGGCTGGCCGCGGCGCGCGAGGGCGGCGCGGGCGGCTCGGACGCCGCCCGGGCCAAGCACACCGACCGCGGCAAGCTGCTGGTCCGCGACCGGGTGGACCGGCTGCTCGACCCGGGCTCGCCGTTCCTCGAGCTCAGCCCCCTGGCCGCCACCGGGATGTACGCCGGCCCCGACGCCTCGCCCGACGACCCGGACGTCGTGCCGAGCGCCGGCATCGTCACCGGGATCGGCCGGGTCAGCGGCCGCGAGGTGATGGTGATCGCCAACGACGCGACCGTGAAGGGCGGCACCTACTACCCGATCACCGTCAAGAAGCACCTGCGCGCCCAGCAGATCGCCGCCGAGAACCGGCTCCCGTGCATCGCCCTGGTCGACTCCGGCGGCGCGTTCCTGCCGCTCCAGGACGAGGTCTTCCCGGACCGGGAGCACTTCGGCCGGATCTTCTTCAACCAGGCCACGATGTCGGCCCGCGGCATCCCGCAGGTGGCGGCGGTCATGGGCTCGTGCACCGCCGGCGGCGCCTACGTCCCGGCGATGTCCGACGAGACCGTGATCGTCCGGGACCAGGGCACGATCTTCCTCGGCGGGCCGCCGCTGGTGAAGGCCGCGACCGGCGAGGTGGTCACCGCCGAGGACCTCGGCGGCGGTGACGTCCACGCCCGCCGCTCCGGCGTGGTGGACCACCTCGCGGAGGACGACGCGCACGCGCTCGCGATCGTCCGCAGCATCGTCGACACCTTCGAGGTGGGCGCCGGCTTCGAGACCGGCACGGGCCGCCGCCCGCAACCGCCCCGGGAGATCGAGGAGCCGCACGAGGACCCGGCCGGGCTCTACGACGTGGTGCCGGCCGACACCCGCACGCCGTACGACGTGCGCGAGGTGATCCGGCGGATCGTCGACGGCAGCCGGCTCCAGGAGTTCAAGGAGCTCTACGGCGAGACACTGGTCTGCGGCTTCGCGCGGATCCACGGCCACCCGGTCGGGATCGTCGCCAACAACGGCATCCTGTTCAGCGAGTCCGCGCTCAAGGGCGCGCACTTCATCGAGCTGTGCAACCAGCGCGGCATCCCGCTGGTGTTCCTGCAGAACATCACCGGCTTCATGGTCGGCCGGGAGTACGAGAACCGCGGCATCGCCCGGGACGGTGCCAAGCTGGTCACCGCCGTCGCGTGCAGCGTCGTACCGAAGTTCACCGTGGTCATCGGCGGCTCGTTCGGGGCCGGCAACTACGGCATGTGCGGGCGTGCCTACGACCCGCGCTTCCTCTGGATGTGGCCCAACGCCCGGATCTCGGTGATGGGCGGGGAGCAGGCCGCGGCCGTGCTCGCCACCGTGCGCCGCGACGGCATCGAGGCCCGGGGCGGGTCCTGGTCGGCCGAGGAGGAGGAGCAGTTCCGGGCGCCGATCCGGGACACCTACGAGGCCCAGGGCTCGCCGTACTACTCCACGGCCCGGCTCTGGGACGACGGCGTGATCGACCCGGCCGACACCCGGCGGGTCCTCGGCATGGGCCTGGCCGCCGCGGCCGACGCGCCGATCCCCGGCCCCTCCTACGGCATCTTCCGGATGTGATGACGATGGACCACGAGATCAGGGACCACGAGATCAGGGACCACCGGGGGCTGGGCTGCGTGCTGGTCGCCAACCGCGGCGAGATCGCGCTGCGGATCGTGCGTGGCTGCCGCGCCCTCGGCCTGCGCAGCGTCGCGATCCACTCCGAGCTGGACGCGCACGCGCCGCATGTGATCGCCGCCGACGACTCTGTGCCGGTGCCGAGCTACCTCGACATCGACGCCGTCGTGGCCGCCGCCGTCGGTGCCGGCGCCGACGCGATCCACCCGGGCTACGGCTTCCTCTCCGAGCGCGCGGCGTTCGCGGCCGCCGTCGAGGCCGCGGGGCTCCGGCTGGTCGGGCCCTCGGCCCGGGTCATGGAGCAGATGGGCCGCAAGGACGCGGCCCGCGAGATCGCGGTCGCGGCGGGGGTGCCGGTCGTGCCGTCCTACTCCGTCGAGGACCCGGTCTCCTCGATGAGCCTGCCGGTGCTGGTCAAGGCCGCCGCCGGCGGCGGCGGCAAGGGCATGCGGATCGTGCGCACCGCCGAGGAGTACGACGCCGCGGTCACCTCGGCGCGTCGCGAGGCGGCCTCGTCGTTCGGCGACGACACCCTGCTCGTGGAGAAGTACGTCGAGCACGGGCGGCACATCGAGGTGCAGGTGCTCGCCGACGGCCACGGCAACGTCCGGCACTTCTTCGAGCGGGACTGCTCGACCCAGCGTCGGCACCAGAAGGTGCTCGAGGAGGCCCCCGCGCCGACCATCGGCCAGGAGGTCCGGGACCGGGTGACCGGGGCGGCGGTCGCCCTGGCCGAGCACGTCGGCTACGTCAACGCCGGCACCGTCGAGTTCCTGCTCGACACCGACACCGGCGAGGCCTACTTCCTCGAGATGAACACCCGGCTCCAGGTGGAGCACCCGGTCACCGAGCTGGCGGTCCGGGTCGCGGGCCAGCCGCTGGACCTGGTGCAGCTGCAGCTGCGGGTCACCGGCGGGCACCGGCTCGACTTCGCCCAGCAGGACGTCGCGCTGCACGGGCACGCCATCGAGGCGCGGGTCTACGCCGAGGACTCGTTCGCCGGGTTCCTGCCGCAGGCCGGCACCGCCACGCTGGTGCGCTGGCCCGAGCACGCCCGGGTCGACGCGGCGCTGGAGACCGGTCAGGTCGTCTCGACGGCCTACGACCCGATGCTGGGCAAGGTGATCGTGCACGGCCCGGACCGGGAGACCGCTCGCCGGGCGCTGGTGGCGGCCCTGGACGACACCGCGATCCTCGGCCTCACCACCAACGCCGGGTTCCTGCGGACGCTGGTCGCCTCCGAGGAGTTCCGCGACGCCACGATCGACACCGCCTGGCTGGACGGCGCCACGATCGACCCGCCGGGAGCAGACTTGGCCCGGCTGGTCGCGGCCTGGACCGACGTCGCGGTCCGCACCCTGACCGCCGGCGAGCCACACCCCTTCGTCCCGGACGGCTGGCGGCTGGGAGCCGACCCGGCCGCGACGATCGTGGAGCTGGACCGGCCGGTCCGGGTGGACCGTGCGCGCGGCGAGGTCGACGGGGTGCCGGTGCGCGAGCTCAGCTGCGCGGACCACCTCGTGGTGCTCGAGGTCGAGGGCCGCCGGCACCGTGCCGTGGTCGCGCTCGGCGGGCACGCCATCGAGGTCGTCCTCGAGGGGCACCGGCACGTCTTCGGACGCCCGGACCCGTTCGCCGACAGCTCCGCCGTCGCCGGGGACGGCACCGTGCTGGCGCCGATGCCGGGCACCGTGCTCGACGTGGCGGTGACCGAGGGACAGTCGGTCGCGGAGGGGGAGCTGCTGGGGGTCCTGGAGGCCATGAAGATGGAGCTGTCCCTGAAGGCGCCGTTCGCCGGGGTCGTGGCCAGTGTCGGGGCGGGCACCGGGGACCAGGTCGCCCTCGGGGCCGCGCTGTTCGTCGTCGACCCGCCCGAGGAGGAGACGTCATGAGGGAGCCGCACGTCGTCCCCGACCGGGCGGACCTGCCCGAGCGGGTGACGATCTGGGAGGTCGGCCCGCGGGACGGGCTGCAGAACGAGCAGGGCACGGTCGCGACCGAGGACAAGGCGGCGTTCGTCCGCCGGCTGCTGGCCGCCGGGCTGCCGATCGTCGAGGCCACCAGCTTCGTGCACCCGCGCTGGGTGCCGCAGCTGGCCGATGCCGCCGAGCTGATGACGAGCCTGGTCGCCGACCTCGGCGACGCCGCGCGCGAGCTGCCGGTGCTGGTGCCCAACGAGCGCGGCCTGGACCGGGCGCTCGAGCTCGGCCTGCGACACGTGGCGATCTTCGGGTCGGCCACCGAGACCTTCGCGCAGCGCAACCTCAACCGGAGCCTGGACGAGCAGTTCGCGATGTTCGAGCCGACCGTGCGCCGGGCCCGGGAGGCCGGGATGGACGTCCGCGCCTACGTCTCGATGTGCTTCGGCGACCCCTGGGAGGGGGCGGTCCCGGTGGAGCAGGTGGTGGAGGTGGGCCGGCGGCTCTTCGACCTGGGCGCCAGCCAGTTGAGTCTCGGCGACACGATCGGCGTCGGCACCGCCGGTCACGTCCGCTCGCTGCTCCGGGCGTTCACCACCGCCGGACTCGGCGTCGAGCACCTGGCGGTGCACTTCCACGACACCTACGGGCAGGCCCTCGCCAACGCCTACGCCGCCCTCGAGGAGGGCGTCACCACGTTCGACGCCAGTGCCGGCGGGCTCGGTGGCTGCCCGTACGCCGAGAGCGCCACCGGCAACCTCGCCACCGAGGACCTGGTCTGGATGCTGCACGGACTGGGCATCGGGACCGGCGTCGACCTCGCGGCACTGACCGAGGCCAGCGTGTGGATGGCCGGTCGGCTCGGTCGCCCGAGTCCCTCGCGGGTGGTTCAGGCACAATCTGGCGCATGAGTCGCACCGTCTACCTGCACATCGGCGCTCCCAAGACCGGGACGACGTACCTGCAGGACCGGCTGAGCCGCAACGTGCGGACCCTGGCCCAGCACGACGTCCACGTCCCGACCGGGTCGATGTTCGTCTCGCCGGCGCTGTTCCAGTTCCGCGCCGCGCTCGACCTGCTCGACCAGGACTGGGGCGGTGCTCCCGGCCACGCCGAGGGTGCCTGGCCGGCCCTGGTCAAGCAGGTACGCCGCCGCAGCGGCACGGTCGTGGTCAGCCACGAGATCTTCGCTCCCGCGCCGGCGACGAAGATCGCCAAGCTCATGAACGACCTGCAGGGCTCCGAGGTGCACATCGTCTACAGCGCCCGCGACCTCGCGCGGCAGCTGCCGGCCGCCTGGCAGGAGAGCATCAAGCAGGGCCGACGGTGGAAGTTCCGGACCTTCCTCGACAAGGCCGAGAAGGGCGACGCCTGGTTCATGCGGGCCTTCGACCTGCCCACGGTGCTGAACACGTGGACGAGGAACCTGCCCCCTGAGCGGGTGCACGTCGTGACCGTGCCCCCGTCCGGCTCGGCGCCCACCGAGCTCTGGGAGCGCTTCTGCACCGTGTTCGGCATCGACCCGGCCTGGGCTCCGCTGGACAGCGAGCGGGCCAACGAGTCGCTCGGGATCGCCGAGACCCAGCTGCTGCGCCAGCTCAACCGACGCATCGACCGCCGCACCCGGCGCTCGGCCCCGCACGACCAGCTGATCGGCCGGCTGCTCGCGTCCAACGAGCTGGTCTCGACGAGCTCCCGCCGGGTGGAGCTGCCACCCGAGCGGGAGGCCTGGGCCGCCGAGCAGGCCGAGCGGTGGATCGACTGGGTGCGCGGGTCGGGCGTGCACGTCATCGGCGACGTGGACGACCTGCGTCCCCGCCCCCGGGGCGAGGGCGTCCGGTGGCGCAACCCGGACACGGTCTCGAACAAGGCGCTCTCCCGAGCCGCGCTCCAGGCGCTCGCGGTGATGACCAAGGAGGCCGCCAAGCGGCCCGATCCCGAGCGCGAGCTGGGGGCGCGGATCAAGAGACGTGCGCAGGAGTGGCGCAGTCGATGAGCCGCACCGGATGACCGAGCGTGCGCTGGCCACCGCCTGGGTCGCCCACCTGCGGGCCGGGGGAACGACCCCGTGGGGTGACTTCGGGTCCGGCTCCCCGGGAGGCCCGCCCGGGGAGTGGCCGCCCGGGGATGGGGCCACGGGGGGCAGGACGTCCGGGGAGTGGCCGACCGGGGAGTGGCCGACCGGTCCGGCCGGGCTGCCCGCGGCCGGGCAGCTCGAGCTGGTGCGCCGTCTGAACGCCGCTCGGCCGACCGGAGCCGGACCGCTCCCGGGGCCGCTGGTGGACCGGGTGCTGGCCACGAGCGCCCCCGGCCGCGGACTCCCCGACCGTGCCCTGGTCGGTGTCGGCGACGGCACCCGGTTCGGCCCGCCGCCCGCGGACCCGACCGCCGTGCCGGCCGCCGAGCTGGTGCGGCTGGCGGCCGGCGTGCTCGCCGAGGTCGCCGCCGGGGCCTGCCCCGAGATGGATGCCGACGTGCATGCCGACCCGGACTCTGTCCCGGATGTTGGCCCGGGCTCCGGCCCGGGCTCCGGCCCGGGCTCCGGCCCGGGCACCGACCCGGTGCCGGGGCGGCGGCCGGTCCCGTGGCGTCGCGACCACCGGCTCGCCGGAGACCCGCACCTGGCCCGGGTGACCGGTTCGGCGCTGGAGGTCGCCGGCCACCGGCGCGGCCTGCGGCCGCCCGTGGTGCTGGTGCTCGGCGACGACCTGTCCCGCGTCCTGGCCGACGTGTGGCGCTGGCGGGTCACCAGCCGGGGGGTGACGCCCACCTGGGACTGGTGGGTCCGGCACTGGGCGGCCCGGGACCAGCTGCCACCGCGCGCCGACCTGACCGCGATCGCCGACCGGTGGGCCGCACGGGTCGGCCCGGGCCGGGTGCACCTGCTGGTCGGACCGGACCCCCTCGCGGACGCGGGCCGGCTCCTCGGCCACCGCGGCCCGCTCGCCCCGTCGGGCCTGTCCTCCCGTGCGGACCGGGCGGACTCGGCCGACCGGGCGTACTCGGCGGACCAGGCGGACCAGGGGCTCTCGGCCGCCGCCGTCGAGCTGGTCCGCCAGCTCAACCGCGTGCTGCGGGTGCTGGTGCCGCCGGCACGTCACCAGCAGGTGCTGGGCCGGGTCACCGCGACCTGGCTGGCGGCCGAGACCGGGCCTCCGCCGGCCCTGCCGGACGAGGTCCGCGAGTGGGTGCGCGCGCGGGCCGAGCGAATGCGCTCCCAGATCGCCGCTGCTCGCTACCCTGTGCACGGCGATCCCGACGCGCTCCTGCCGAGGGCCGTCGACGATCCTGGTGGGCCCGCCGGACCCGGTGGGCCCGGTGGGCCCGCAGGCGGGCCTGCCGGGGGCGGATCCATGGACGAGGCGGTTCTCGACGTGGCGCTACGGACGCTGCTGAGCGCGAAGGAGGCCGGTCGGTGAGCCCGAAGCGGGTGCTGATCCACGTGGGCACACCCAAGACCGGCACGTCGTACCTCCAGGACGTCCTGTTCCGCAACCGCGAGGTGCTGGCCCGACAGGGCATCCTCTACCCGGCCGACCGGTTCGACGCGCACTTCCTCGCCGCGCTCGACCTGATGCGGCTGCCCTGGGGCGGGCTGGAGACCGAGGCCGTGGGCGCCTGGGACGCGCTCGCCGAGCAGGTCCGCGCCTGGGACGGCACGGTGATCATCAGCCACGAGATCCTGGCCACCGCCACCCGGGCGCAGGTCCGCCGGGCGATGCGCTCGCTGGGCCACCCCGACACCGAGGTGCACGTGCTCGTCTCGGCCCGCGACCTGGTGCGCCAGATCCCCGCCGAGTGGCAGGAGAACGTCAAGCACCGGCGCACGATCCGCTACCACGCGTTCCTCGACCAGATCCGGGACCCGGAGCGCTCGGGGGCGATCGCCACCTGGTTCTGGGGCGTCCAGGAGATCCCCGACATCCTGCACCGCTGGGGCGACCGACTCGACCCCGGCCGCGTGCACTTGGTCACCGTCCCCCATGCCGGGGCGGCGCCGACGCTGCTGTGGGAGCGCTTCGTCGAGGCCTTCGGCCTCGGCGAGGTCGAGCTCGATCTGCACGACGAGCGGGCCAACCCCTCGCTCGGTGCGCCGGAGACCGCCCTGCTGCGGCGGGTCAACCGCGCCGTCAACAAGACCGTGCCCCCGGCCGACTACCGGCCGCTGGTCCGCGAGCTGCTGGCCCACCAGACGCTCTCCCGTCGCACCCGGTCGCCACGACTGTCGCTGCCGCCGGAGGCGCACGCGTGGGCCGAGGAGCTCTCCAAGGCCTGGGTCGCCGACCTTGGGGCCCGCGGGTACGACGTGGTCGGGGACCTCGGCGAGCTGCTGCCCGAGCCCGGGAGCGTGGAGTTCAGCGACCCCGACCGGCCGCGGGAGCGGCTGGTCAACCGGGCGGCGCTCGACGCGATCCGGGCCCTGGTGCGGGAGGCCGCCCGCCTCCGCCGGGTCGAGTCCGACCTGCGGGCCGAGCTGGACGAGGCGCACCGGGCGCTGGAGCGCGCGTACCTCCGGCCGAGCTACAAGGCGCGGGAGCGGATCGTCCGCTCGGCCGAGGGCCGGGGCGCCGGGCGCCGCCTGATGCGGCTCTACCGGCGGCTGCGGGGCAGGAGCTCGCGCCCGGCGTAGCGCCCGATCCGCCAGGTGGCGATGCCGTCCGCGCCCAGTCCGACGAGTCCCCCGACGACCGGCACCCGGCGCCCGATCGTCGTGGCCAGCCGCTTGCCGGCGACCTTCGTGATCAGCTCGGAGGCGACCTCGGCGGCCACGACCTTGTCGAGGTCGGGGTCGTGGACCGGTGCGGTGGCCAGCGCCATCGGGGGTGCCGGCAGTTTCTTCCGGCGGACCAGCTCGGTGACCGCGTCCTCGCCGACCACGCAGACCAGCACGGCGTTGCGGACCCTCGGGTCGGCCAGGTCGTGGCCGCGCAGGGAGGCGATGGCGGCGACCATCCGGCACTGGATCAGGGCCAGACCGGTGATGTTCGCGGGGATCGTCACCGTGGCCGTCACCAGTCCGCCGAGGTTGGTGGCGAAGCCCTGCGCCCCGGCGTACCGGACGTGGGTCTCGACGATCTGGCTGATCGCCGCCTCGACGTCACCGCCCTCGGCCTCGAGCGCCTTGCGGGCGGCCACGTCGGCGGCGGGCAGCGGCCCCACCCCGCGGATGGCGCGGTCCAGGGCCTGCCGGACGAACCCGGTGGTCAGCTCCGGCGCCGCCGCCGTGATCCGGGGGGCGAGCTTCGGCGCGAGCCGCTTGCCGACGCTGCTGCCGAATCCCATGTCGCCATCCTAGGAGGGCCCGGGTTGCCGACCCCAGGGCCGCCCGGGACGACGGCCCGCACCGTGGTCGCGCGGGCAGGACCGGCCTATCGTGAGGGGGTGCCCACCGAGCCGCCCGCGAGCCCCTGGGAGTTCCCGGATCCCACCGCCGCGCCCGACGACCTGGTGGCGTTCGGTGCCGACCTCGAGCCCGGCACCCTGCTGGCGGCCTACCGCGGCGGCTACTTCCCGATGCCGGTCGAGGGGGAGCTCGGCTGGTGGTCCCCGCGGCACCGCGGCGTCCTGCCCCTGGACGGGCTGCGGGTCTCGCGGTCACTGCGGCGCTCCCGTCGGCGCTTCGAGGTGCGCGTGGACACCGCCTTCGCCGACGTGGTCGCCGCCTGCGGTGCCCCGGACCGCGACGGCGGGGCGTGGATCGACGCGGAGATGGCCGCCGCCTACCTGCGCCTGCACGAGGCCGGGTGGGCGCACTCGGTCGAGGCGTGGCGGGACGGGTGCCTGGTCGGCGGGCTGTACGGCGTGGCGATCGGCGGCCTCTTCGCGGGCGAGTCGATGTTCCACCACGAGACCGACGCGTCCAAGGTGGCGCTCTGCGCGCTCGTCGACCTGCTCTCCGACGAGCACCGCGACCGGCGGCTGCTCGACGTGCAGTGGCGCACCCACCACCTGGCCTCGCTCGGGGTGGTCGAGCTCCCGCGACCGGCGTACCTCACCCGGCTCGCGGCCGCGCTGGCACTCCCCGCGGCGCCGATCGGGGATCGGCGCGAGTCGGGGGCCGTGCGATGAGGTGCTCCCTGGCCGGGCTGGCACCCGGCCTGGCCCTGCTCGGGGGGCTCGCCTGCGGCTGCGGAGGCGGCGCGTCGGAGGAGGCGCAGAACGACGCCGACACGGAGGCGTACTGCGCGGTCTTCCAGCGGCTGGTCGTCTCCGAGGGTGACATCGCCCACAGCAAGCAGGTCTTCGCCGACCTGGCGGCGGTGGGCACTCCGATGGACATGACCCACGACGCCCGGCGGGGCTTCGAGCTGGCCGTCGACCTGGCCCATCGGGCCGAGGACGCGGCCGAGGCGACGCGGCTGGTCGAGGCGCTCAGCGCCGAGGAGACCCGGCTCTTCGGCTCCTTCCTGGCCTGGACGGTGACCACGTGCACCGCGATCTCAGGCCTGCCGGGGGACCTCGGGTCCGGGTTCCGCTCCGAGCTGCCGACCGAGCTGCCGAGCGAATTTCCGAGCGGGTTCCCCACTGTGCTGCCCACTGTGCTGCCCAGTGGGCTGCCCCCAGGATTCCCGTCCGAGTTGCTCTCCGAGCTACCGTCAGGGTTTCCTTCGGAGCTGCCGACCGAGCTCGCTCCGTCGGAGTAGTGCTCTGATCCCCCCGCCGGTCCGACGGTCCGGCAGACAAGGAGACCGTGCCATGCGCACACGACTGGCAGCACCCCTCGTCCTGCTCACCGCCCTCGCGGTCGGCTGCGGCGGCGACGGTGGCGGCGACGGTGGGAGCGAGTCCGCCTCGGGTGACGAGGGCGTCACCTCCGAGCAGTTCTGCGACTCCTTCACCGCGATCGAGACCACCGAGGACTTCGAGTCGACCAAGTCCGCCATCGGCGAGATGGCCGACCAGGGTCTTCCGGAGGAGGCCCCGGAGGAGGCGGTCGCCGGCTTCGAGGTGCTGACCGACCTCGCCGCGGAGGCCGACGACGAGAAGGAGGCCAACAAGCTCGGCGAGGACATCGACGCCGAGGGCCAGGCGTCGGTCCAGGCGTTCTTCGAGTACTCGGCCACCACCTGCGCCGAGGAGCCCGCACCCGAGGACGGCGAGTCGCCCGCCGACGAGCCCACCGACGAGCCCACCGAGTGATCCGGTGCTGACCAGGATCGCCGCGCCCCTGCTGGTGGCCGCCCTCGTGGCCGGGTGCGGGAGTGACGAGGGTGAGGAGACCGCGGCCGACCCGGCCACCGCCGCCGAGAGCGAGTCGCCGACCGCCGCCGAGCCCGAGGGCTCGGCGCCCGGCGACCCCGAGTCGGCCGCGTTCTGCGAGGCGTTCGTGTCGGTCGGCGACGTCGATGAGTTCGAGGGCATGCAGCGCCCCTTCGACGAGCTGGTCTCCATAGGGGTGCCGGACGGCGCGCCGGCCGGGGCGGCCGACGGCCTGCGGATCTTCGTCGACGTGCTGGCGAAGTCCGAGGACGAGAAGGACCTCAACAGGCTGGGCAAGAAGGTGCCCGCGAAGAAGCAGGCGAAGGTGGCCTCCTTCTTCCAGTACGGCAGCGAGACCTGCCTGACGCCTCCCGCGCCCTGAGTCGGGCCGTCACACCACCTGCGGTGGGCGGCCGGTGGCACTGACCATCGGTCGCCCCGCGCCGGCCCAGTCGAGCATGCCCCCGGCGAGGTTCACGGCGTCGTGACCCCGCTCGGCGAGCCAGGCCACGGCCTGGGCGGAGCGGCCGCCGACCCGGCACACGACCAGCACCTGTCCCCGTGGGATCTCCGAGACCCTCCCGGGCAGCTCCCACAACGGCACGTGCAGGGCGCCCTCGATGTGCCCGTGGTCCCACTCGGCCTGCTCGCGGACGTCGAGCACGGCGAGGTGGTCTGGCACCGGGTCGGGAAGGCCGGCGATGCTCACGGTGGGGACCTGCATGTGTTCCAAGTTACAACTACTTGAGCAACTTGCTCATCCTGCGGTCCGCCAGCGGCTTGCCGCCGGTCTGGCAGGTGGGGCAGTACTGCAGGCTCGAGTCGGCGAACGAGACCTCCCGCACGGTGTCTCCGCACACGGGGCACGCCTGCCCGGCCCGCCCGTGGACGGCCAGGTGTGACTTCTTCTCACCCTTCAGCTCGCTCGCGGCCAGACCGCTCGAGCGGGCCACCGCCGCGCCGAGGACGTCGCGGATGGCGGCGTACAGCGTCGCCACGTCCTGGGGGGTCAGGCCGCTGGCCGGCTTGAACGGCGACATGCGCGCGGCGTGGAGCACCTCGTCGGAGTAGGCGTTGCCGATGCCGGCGATCGTGCCCTGGTGGCGCAGGACGCCCTTGACCTGCGCTCGGCCGGCGGCTGCGAGGATCTCCGCGAGGGTCTCCGGCGTGAAGGCGTCGGCGAGCGGGTCGGGGCCGAGCCGGGCGATGCCCTCCACGTCCGACGGCGACCGGACGACGTACATCGCGAGCGACTTCTTGGTGCCGGCCTCGGTGATGTCCAGCCCGGAGTCGTCGTCGAGCACGACCCGGGCCGCGATCGGCGACCGGTTGCTGGGCTTGGGCGGGAGCCGCGGCACCTCGTCGCGCCACCGGATCCAGCCGGCCCGGGCCAGGTGGAGGACCAGGTGCAGCCCCCCGGCCTCGATGTCGAGGAACTTGCCGTGCCGCGAGACGCCGTCGACGAAGGTCCCCTCGAGGGCGGAGAGCGGCGGGTCGTAGGTCTTCAGCGCGCTGAACGCGGCCAGGTCGACCCGCACGATCGCGCGACCGTCGAGGCGGCCGCCCAGGTCCTGGACGAGCGCCTGCACCTCGGGCAGCTCCGGCACGCCGCCCAGACTAGACCGCCACCGGCCGGGGTGCGCGGGTTCGTCGGGCCGGGTGACAGATCAGGGGGCCCGGAGCATGATGGAAGGCGTGCAGTCCGTCCCGCGGCTCCCTCGAGGCGGCGTCATCGTCCTCGACGCCCGCGGCGACGACCGCGCCCTGCGCGTGACCTGGCACCACGAGGCGGACCTGGTCGTCCTGTCCCTGTGGCGCGAGAACGTCTGCACCGGCAGCTTCCGACTCGCGGTGGACGAGGTGCCGGACCTGATCGACGCGCTGCGCGCCGGCCTGGGCGCGACGTACGACGCGACCCGGTCGCCGGCGTCCTGACGGCCCGCAGGGCTCGGCCCGGCGGCTCGCCTCGGCTCGGCGGGGATACGCAAATCTACGGGATCGACTAGATCCCCCGATACGCTGCGATCGTGGACCCGATCCGGAACCCCTACGCCCCCGGCGCCGGGCAGCGCCCGCCCGAGCTGGCCGGTCGCGACGAGCAGCTGCGGGCCTTCGACGTGGTGCTCGAGCGGATCGCCCGTGGCCGCCCCGAGCGCTCGCTGGTGCTGACCGGCCTGCGCGGGGTCGGCAAGACCGTGCTGCTCAACGCGCTGCGCTCGGCGGCCGTACGCCGCGGGTGGGGGACCGGCAAGCTGGAGGCCCGTCCGGACCAGGGGCTGCGCCGCCCGCTCGCCGGCGCCCTGCACCAGGCGGTCCGCGAGCTCGGGCACCCGCAGCCCGACGACGTCGACCACGTGCTGGGGGTGCTCAAGGCCTTCGCCCAGCGCGAGGCCGGGACCGGGGCGAGGCTGCGCGACCAGTGGAACCCCGGCATCGACGCCCCCGCGGTGAAGGGCCGGGCCGACTCGGGCGACATCGAGATCGACCTGGTCGAGCTGTTCACCGACCTCGGCGGCCTGGCCGCGGACGTCGGCAAGGGGGTGGCGGTGTTCCTCGACGAGATGCAGGACCTGGGCCCCGACGACGTCTCCGCGCTCTGCGCGGCCTGCCACGAGATCAGCCAGTCCGGCCTCCCGGTGATCGTGGTCGGCGCCGGGCTGCCGCACCTGCCGGCGGTGCTCTCGGCCAGCAAGTCCTACTCCGAGCGGCTGTTCCGCTACCAGCGGATCGACCGCCTGGCCCGGCCCGAGGCGGACCGTGCCCTCACCGCGCCGGCCGAGGACGAGGACGCGGCCTTCGCCGAGGACGCCCTGCGGGCGATGCACGCGGCGACCGGCGGCTACCCGTACTTCATCCAGGCCTACGGCAAGGCGGTGTGGGACCTGGCCCCACGGTCCCCGATCACCGCGGAGGACGTCGCCGTGGCCGCACCCGAGGCGGAGGCAGAGCTGGCGGTCGGCTTCTTCGGCAGCCGCTACGAGCGGGCCACGCCGGGGGAGCGGGACTACCTGCGGGCGATGGCCGACGCCGCGGTGGCGATCGCCGAGCGTGGCGAGGAGGAGGTCGACGACATCGGCTCGGTGCCGACCGCCGACGTGGCCGCGGTGCTCGGCAAGAAGCCGCAGTCGCTCTCACCGGCCCGGGACGCCCTGCTGAAGAAGGGGCTGATCTACTCCGGCGAGCGGGGGCGGATCGCCTTCACCGTGCCGCACTTCGGCCGCTACCTGCGCGACCAGGGCTGAGGGCGCACCTAGGGCCGGCGGGCGGACCAGGACGCGGAGTCGCGTCGAGGTCAGGTGTCGCAGGTGCCCTCCGGGGTGCCGCGGAAGCCGAC
This sequence comes from Nocardioides donggukensis, assembly GCF_014842875.1. Taxonomy (GTDB): domain Bacteria; phylum Actinomycetota; class Actinomycetes; order Propionibacteriales; family Nocardioidaceae; genus Nocardioides; species Nocardioides donggukensis. Next base: position 109,187 of record NZ_JACYXZ010000001.1, read on the forward strand.
GCCGAGGTCGGCGACGACGGACCCCGACGTGAGCAGCGAGTCCACGGTGAGGGTCGGGAACCCCCAGACGGTCGTCAGATCGGCCCCCGAGCAGCCGCGCGGCCGGAACCTGAACTCCACGTCGATCAGGAGGTCCGCACCCGGGGCCAGCCGGTGGTCGACCGGGAACCGGGCGTCGATGCCGTCGCCGTCCGGGCCGAGGACAGGCTCCTCGCCGTCGAGCTCACGGACCCGCACGGCGGCACCCCCGCCCGGGCCCATGAACGGGAGGATCACCTCGGTGACCGTGACCGTTGCGAACGAGGCGTTCTCGACGCTCAGCCTCCACCGGCAGCGCATCCCCGGTCGCATCGCCATGGTCGGGATCCGCCTGCCGGCGAAGCGCCGTACCCGCACCGAGGAGTCCTCGCACCGCACCTCGCGCACGGGGACGATCTCCACCGCCGAGCGGGCCCTGGCTCCGGCGAGCACCCAGCCACTCGCCGCCACACCGAGCACCAGCGCCGACAGCAGGACCAGCCACAGGCCACGTCGGCGGTGCCACGGCCTCGCCGCCACTGCGGCGTCCTCGGTCCGGGCGGCGGTCGGCCCGGTGTCCTGTGTGGCCGCCATGCGCGGCTCCTTCCCGAGGTGGTGCCCACGATCGTGCCACGGCGCCCGGGACGCCTGCTGGCGAACGGGCACCGGATCTGCGCAGGATGGACCCATGCAGGTCGTCGCTCACCGCGGTGCCAGCCACGAGCAGGCCGAGCACACCCTGGGGGCCTATCTGGCCGCACTGGAGCACGGCGCCGACGGCCTCGAGTGCGACGTCCGGCTGACCGCCGACGGTCACCTCGTCTGCGTCCACGACCGGACCTTGCGGCGCACCGCCGCGAACCGCGGCACGGTCTCGACCATGGAGCTCGAGGAGCTCAACGAGCTCGACTTCTCGATCTGGAAGAACCCCTGGGCCGAGCTCGACGACGAGGCGCCCGACGTCGACCCCGAGCACGGCAAGGTGCTGACCCTGCGCAAGCTCCTGGAGACCGCTGCCGGCCTGGACCGCCGGGTCGAGGTGGCGATCGAGACCAAGCACCCCACCCGGTACGGCGGCCTGGTGGAGCGCCGCCTGATCCAGCTGCTGCGCGAGTTCGGCTGGGATCGCGCCGGGTCGCCGGTGCGGGTGATGAGCTTCTCGCACACGGCGCTGCAGAGGGCCCGCCGGCTGGCCCCGGAGGTGCCGGTCGTCCAGCTCGTCGACAAGGCGCACCACTGGCCGATGCTGCGCCGGATGGTCGAGCCGGACTGGATCATCGGACCCGGCATCGGCGAGCTCCGCGAGCACCCCGGCCTCGGCCGGCACCTCAAGGGCTGGCGGGTGCACGTGTGGACCGTGAACACCGCCGAGGACCTCCAGCTGTGCCAGTCGCTGGGGGTCGAGGCCGTGATCACCGACCGCCCGGCGTACATCCTCGAGCAGCTCGGTCGGTAGCCTGCCCGACATGGGAAAGCGCTCACGCACGAAGGGCCGCGAGGCCGCCACCACCGCACCCGGTGAGGTCGGCCCGCGCCAGCCCTGCCCGTGCGGCTCGGGTCGCCGCTACAAGGCCTGCCACGGCGCCGCCGACGGTCCGCCCCCGGTGTACGTCGCCCGCCCGTTCGCCGGCCTCGCAGGCGAGTGCGACCTGGTCGCCCTGCGCGAGCTGGTCCCCGCCGCGACCGCCCCGATCACGGTGCGCGACTCCCCGGACCGGGAGGTGCGCCTGGCCAGCCTGCTGCCCGGCGCGGCGCCGGCGCAGGTGCGCGCCGACGGGTCGGTGTGGCTCGGGCTGCAGGTCCTGCACAGCTTCGGCGACCCCTCCCGCGACCTCGGGGCGGTGCTGACCGCCGCCCTCGCGGCCGACGAGGGCACGGTCGGGCTGACCGACCCGCCCGGCGAGGGCCCCCGCCTGCAGGACCTGGTCGTGGACGCCCCGCTCGAGGTGACCGTGCACGACGGGTTCACCTACTGGCTCGACGACGACCAGGCCCGGGACCCCGACCTGGTCGCCGCGCTCGAGCAGGCCGACGGCTCGATCAACCCGACCGCGAAGCTGGCCGGCGTCGAGGCGGCGTACTGGACCGACGTCGGTCCCAAGGAGCACCTGCGCTGGGTGATGCCGGAGCCGGAGGACGACCTGCTCACCGCCCTGGCCAGGCTGCACGCCGCGGGCCAGGACGCGCTGGTCGACGACGGACGGCTCGTGGGCATGTTCCGGGCGCACGGGCTGCTGGCCCCGGTGTGGGACCTGCCCGTCGGGACCGGTGCCGAGGTGCTCGAGGAGCCGGCCCGGAGGTTCGCGGCCGCCCTGGCCGACGCCCTGGCGGCAGGCGGCGATCTGGGGCCTCAGGAGCGGGCCGCGCGGTCCGGTCTGGCCAACCGTCAGGTCACGATTCGCTGACCAGGGGGGCCGGTGGGGAGAATGGGACAAATCAGACCCGCGAGTTTGCCCTCTGCAGTTGAGTTCGCCCCCGCGATCCCGTAGGTTCTTCCTCGCCCGGTCGTTGTTGTATCCCCCGTCAACAGCGGCCGGGCTCTTTTCATTTCCCGGCCCCGGTCGGGGCCCCCGGGTCAGCCGTCGGTCGGCAGCGGCTCCCGGCTGATCGGGCAGGACATGCACCGCGGGCCGCCCCGGCCCGAGCCGAGCTCGGAGCCGGCGATCCGGACCACCTCGATGCCGGCCTCCTCGAGCCGGTCGTTGGTCTCGTCGTTGCGCTCGTAGGCGACCGCCACGCGCGGCGCTAGGGCCAGCGTGTTGTTGCCGTCGTCCCACTGCTCGCGCTCAGCGGTGACTGGATCGAGTCCGGTGTCGATCTGGTGCAGCGTGTCGATGCCCATGGCCTTGGCCGCGGCCACCAGGAACGGCTCGGCGGGGGAGACGTCGAGGTGCAGCGAGTCCTCGGTCTCGGTCGCCTCGGGCACGGTCACGGCGTACGCCTGCAGCGAGTCGGCGACCGCCGGGTACATCACGATCTTGTCGACGTCGACCATCGTGCAGACGGTGTCGAGGTGCATGGTCGCCCGCTCCTGCGCGATCGGCACCGCCAGGACGGTGTGCGCCAGCTGGGCGTGGAAGACCTGCCGGGCCAGCCGCTCGACGCCGGCCGGCGTGGTCCGCTCGCCGACACCGACCGCGATCACGCCGGGGGCCAGCAGCAGTACGTCGCCGCCCTCGACGTGCTCGTGGTGCCAGCCGTGGATCTTGCGGGTGCCGCGGAAGCGCGGGTGCTCGGTGTAGATCAGCTCGGTCAGCTGGGTCTCCCGGGCCCGGGCCGGCATCGCCAGCGAGGTCACCGCGACCCGGTCCCGGACCCAGACGCTGGAGTCGCGGGTGAAGAGCAGGTTCGGCAGCGGGTCGATGAGGAAGTCGTCGTGGGCGAGCAGCGAGGTGACCAGGCCGTGCCCGCCGCGGACCTCGTCGTTGCGGATGCCGGCGGTCAGGTACTCCGTCAGCTCCTCGGCGGAGTGGTCCCGCAGCGCGGTGGCGAGGTAGGCGCGGAGCGTGTCACCCAGGTGCAGCCCGGCCAGGGCGGTGGTGATGGCGTGGTTGCGGGCGACCTCGCTCTGCAGGGTCTCGGTGAGCAGGTCGGTGAGGTAGAGCACCTCCACCCCGCGGGTGCTGAGCGCCTCGGCGAAGGCGTCGTGCTCCTCCTGGGCACGACTCACCCAGGGGATGCCGTCGAAGAGCAGCTTGTCGTTGTTGCGCGGGGTGAGCCGCTTCAGCTCCGGTCCGGGGCGGTGGAGCATGACCGTCTGGAGCTGGCCGACCTCGCTGTCGGCGCCGTGCGTTGCCATGCCGCGCACTCTAGTCGTCGGGCGCGGGGTGGCCGCAACGACCGCGTCCGGGCAGCTCGGCGCATCCCCGATGGGTCAGGCTCTACGTTCTGCAGGTTTGAGGGCCCCAGAACCTGCAGAACGTAGAGCCTCGTGCCACGGCCGGGGCATCCACGGGCGACGCACCCACGGGCGGCGCACCGAGGAGCGGCTCAGGAGCCGAGCACCTCGACCAGCGTGAGCACGAACAACAGGAAGCACACACCGCTGCCGACGTAGTGCAGGGTGCTGAGCCGGATCCGGGCCAGCAGCACCCGCCCGGCGAGGACCGCCAACCCGCTCACCGTGAGCAGCGCGCCCCAGGCGCCGGCGAACACGGAGAACGGCGCGTCGTACCGCGCCACCAGCGACAGCGTGAGCAGCTGGGACAGGTCGCCCCACTCGGCGGCGAAGAGCACCAGGAAGCTGGCCGCGACCGCGCCCAGGCCCCGGCGCGGTCCGCCGGCCCTGTCGGCGTACTCCTGCCCCGGGCCTGCCGGGTCCGCGTCCTCGGTGTCCGGCTGGTCCGGGTCGGTGCGGGCCTCCCTCAGCAGCAGCAGGGCGCCCCCGAGGAAGAGCAGGGCGGCACCGGACCGCACCCAGGTGATCGGCAGCTGGGCGACCACCGAGCCCAGCCCCACCGCGATGCCGGTCTGCACCAGGAAGGCCAGCCCGACGCCGATCCACACCCAGAGCGGACGGAACCGGGTGCTGAGCACTAGGGTGGCGATGAAGGTCTTGTCGGGCAGCTCGACCAGGAAGATCGTGCCGAAGGCCAGCGCGACGACGAGCAGGTCCATCAGCGCGTGGGACCCCCGTCGGCGAAGAACCGGCGGCTGGCCGCGATCGCGTCCCCCAGGACGTCGCTCACCGGCCGGCCGAGGTACGCCGCCGCGCGCGCGACGTCGTCGTACTCGGGCTGGGCGTTGACCAGGACCCCGTCATGGCGGGCCAGCTTCACCGCGATCGTCCGGCCGCCCACCTCGATCGAGGTCATCTCGCGCTCGAGGGCGTGCTTGGTGAGCGGATGCTCGCGGACGCCGATCGTCGAGGTCTCCCGGAAGATCGCCGCCCGGACCGGCACCGCCCGGTCGCTGCGGACCAGCACGGAGAGGGTGTGCGCCGGTCGGCCCTTCTTCATGAGGATCGGGGTCAGCCAGGCGTCCGAGGCCCCGGCCTCGAGCAGGGCGGCGATAACCGCCGGCCAGACCCGCGGATCGAGGTCGTCGACGTTGGTCTCCACGAGCAGCGGCACCGGTCCGCTCGCGTCGGCGGGGGTGCCCACGAGCAGGCGCAGCACGTTGGCGTGGCCGTCCGGGTCGCGGCCGCCGGCGCCGGTGCCGATCCGGTCGGTCACCATCGCCGGCTGGGCGCCCCAGCCGGTGGCCAGGGTCCGCAGCAGCGCCGCCCCGGTCGGCGTGCACAGCTCCATCGCCGGCGCTCCCGGCGGACCGGCGTACGACGGTGCTCCGCGGAGCAGCTCGGCCACGGCCGGGGGCGGCACCGGCAGGGTGCCGTGCGCGGCGCGGACCGAGCCGGACCCGACCGCCACCGGCGAGACGACCACCGCGTCGGCCGCCTCGGGCAGCGTGGCGAACCCGGCGCAGACCCCGACCACATCGGCGATCGCGTCGAGCGCCCCCACCTCGTGGAAGGTGACGTCCAACGGATCGGCGCCGTGCACCGTCGCCTCCGCGACCGCCAGCCGCTCGAACACCTCCAGCGCCGGGACCCGGACCGGCTCCTCGAGATCCGCGCGGGTCAGCAGCTGCCGGATGTCGCGCCAGGTGCGGTGCGCGGTGGACTCGGCCGCCCGGACGTGGCAGCGGGTGGCGGCCAGGCCGTTGCGGTGGACCGGCTCGACCGCCAACGACACCGGCTCGGGGGAGACCGCCTGGACCGCGGCCTGGAGCACCGGCAGCGGCACCCCGGCCCCCAACAGCGCGCCGAGCAGCATGTCGCCGCTGGCACCCGAGGAGGCGTCGACCCAGACGGTCACGGGGTGGGCTCCCGGGGGTCTCGAGACGGTTGCTGCGCAACCTCCTCGACCACCGGTTGGTCGGGCGGGTGTTCTTCGGGTGCGGGTGGCCTCGGTCGCGCGCTTCGCGCCGGGTCGTCGGTGGCGCTCGCAGCGCGACCGACGTCGTGCGGTGGTTCTTCGGGTGCGGGTGGCTTCGGTCGCGCGCTTCGCGCCGGGTCGTCGGCGGCGCTCGCAGCGCGACCGAGGTCGTGCGGGTGTTCTTCGGGTGCGGGTGGCTTCGGTCGCGCGCTTCGCGCCACGCGAGCGGCGAAGACGCCCGCCCCGTAGCCGTTGTCGATGTTGACCACGCTCACCCCGGGTGCGCACGAGTTCAGCATCCCCAGCAGCGCGGCCAGCCCGCCGAACGAGGCGCCGTACCCCACCGACGTCGGCACGGCGACCAGCGGCACCCCGGTCAGCCCACCCACCACCGACGGCAGGGCGCCCTCCATGCCGGCCACGACGACCAGGCAGTCGGCGTGCTCCAGCCGGTCCCGGACGGCCAGCAGCCGGTGCAGCCCGGCGACACCGACGTCGCGGATCTCCTCGACCTCGGCTCCGTGCACGCGGGCGGTCAGGGCCGCCTCGGCGGCCACCGGGGCGTCCGAGGTGCCGGCGCTGATCACCGCGACCCGGCCCCGCGGCGCCGGGAGCGGGCCGAGCGTGGCGGCCCGCGCCACCCGGTCCAGGTCGGCGTCGAGGCCCGCGACCGCGTGCATCGCCTCGTCGCTGAGCCGGGTCGCCAGGACCGCCCGGTCCGGGTGCCGGGAGTGCAGCGTCCCGAGGATGGCCACGACCTGCTCGGGGGTCTTGCCGGCGCCGTAGACCACCTCGGGGTCCCCGGTGCGCCCGGCTCGGTCGACGTCGACCCGGGCGAAGCCCAGGTCGGCGGTCCGGTCGTCGTTCTCGTGCACGGCCACAACCTAGCCGCAGGGCCCGCTGCACCCTTGCCGTGGTCGGTGCCCGGGTGTTGGCTGGGTGTGGGGTCGCGACCAGGAGGAGCACGTCATGACGAAGTTCGACCGATACACCCAGGGCACGCCGAGCTGGATCGACCTGATGGCACCGGACCAGGACGGCGCCAAGCGGTTCTACGGCGACCTGTTCGGCTGGGAGTACGACGACCAGCCGATCGACGACCAGGGCAACACCTACTCCATGGCCCGCATCGAGGGCGACGACGTGGCCGGCCTCGGCGGCCAGATGGAGCACGAGCAGGGCCAGCCGGCACGCTGGAACGTCTACTTCGCGGCGGACGACGTGGACGCCGTGGCGTCCAAGGTGCAGGAGGCGGGCGGCCAGGTGATGGCCGGCCCCATGGACGTGTTCGACTCCGGGCGGATGGCGTTCGCCCAGGACCCGGGTGGCGCGATGTTCGGGATCTGGCAGGCCAAGCAGCACATCGGCTCCCGCCGGGCCAACGAGCCGGGCACCAACACCTGGAACGAGGTGGCGGTCGACGACGTGCCCGCGACGGCCGGCTTCTACCGTGAGGTGCTGGGAGTGACGCCGCAGGAGATGGACATGGGGCCCGAGATGGGGACCTACACGACCTTCGAGGTCGACGGGAGGTCGGTGGCCGGCTCGATGTCGCTGCCACCGGGGGTGCCGCCGCACTGGAACGTCTACTTCAACGTCGCCGACCTCGACGCGTCGGTCGCCAGGGCCACCGATCTCGGCGCCGAGGCGGTCGCCCCCGCCATGGACATCCCCGGCGTGGGTCGTCTGGCGTTCCTCAAGGACCCGCAGGGGGCGATGTTCAACCTCATGCAGCACCCCGCGGACTTCGTCGCCGACTGAGCCGGGCACCTCACGCGACGCCCACGGGGCTGACCGCGGACCCTGAGGGGCTCCGCGACGGCCTCAGGAGGAGCTGAGCGCGCGGAACGGGTCGGCGGGGTAGACCCCGATGATCTTCACCTCGTGGGTGAAGAAGGCCAGCTCCTCCAGGGCGTTGCGGACGCCCACGTCGTCGGGGTGCCCGTCGACCTCGGCGAGGAACTGGGTCGCGGTGAACTCGCCGTCGACCATGTAGCTCTCCAACTTGGTCATGTTCACCCCGTTGGTGGCGAACCCGCCCAGGGCCTTGTAGAGCGCCGCGGGCAGGTTGCGCACGTTGAAGACGAAGCTGGTGACGACGGGCCGGTCGCCGGCCGGGGCCTGCACGTAGTCGCGGGAGAGGACCACGAACCGGGTGGTGTTGTGGTCCTCGTCCTCGACCTCCTCGCGGAGGATCCGCAGGCCGTAGATCTCCGCGGCCAGCGGCGGCGCCAGCGCGGCCTGGCTCGGGTCCCGACTGTCGGCCACCTCGCGGGCGGCGCCGGCGGTGTCGCCCGAAATCATCGGCGTCAGCCCCAGCTCCCGGATCACCTTGCGGCACTGGCCCAGCGCGTGGACGTGGCTGTGCACGGTCCGGATCGTCTCCACCGAGGCGCCCTCGACCGCCATCAGCGTGAACTGGATCCGGAGGAAGTGCTCGGCGACGATGTGCAGGTCCGAGGTCGGCAGGAAGTGGTGGATGTCGGCCACCCGGCCGGCCAGCGAGTTGTCGATCGGGATCATCGCCAGGTCGGCGTCCCCCGACTCCACGGCCGCGAAGACGTCCTCGAACGCCGGGCAGGCCACCGCCTCCCAGTCCGGGTAGTGCTGCTTGCACACGAGGTGGGAGTTGGCGCCGGGTTCGCCCTGGTAGGCGATGCGTCGTCGGGTCACGGCGACATTTTCCCACGGCGCGGTCCTCGGCCGACGGGTGACCGGCTGCCGATCACCTACCCTCGGGCCTGTGCTGATCGCCGTGACCCTCGCCCTCGTGATCGCGCTCGTCGCGCTGGTCCTCGCCCTGCTCTCGCTCCGGGCCGCGCAGAGGCGCCCGGGGGTCGACGAGGAGCTGCCCGAGGACGTGCACGGGCTGCGCCAGGAGGTGGCCGCGCTGCGGGCCGAGGCGCGCGACGCGCTGAAGCACCTCGCGGTCGTGCGCTACGACGCCTTCGGGGACATGGGCGGACACCTGTCCTGGTCGCTGGCGCTCCTCGACGACGCCGGCCACGGGGTGCTGCTGACCTCGATCCACGGCCGCAGCGAGGCCCGCACCTATGCCAAGAACGTCTCCGCCTGGTCCTCCGAGCAGCAGCTCTCGCCGGAGGAGCAGGAGGCGATCACCCACGCCCGCCCCCGGTAGCCGGGATCGACCGGGATCCTCGGGGCAGGGACCGGGCAGGGACAATGCGGGGACCGGTCAGCGGGGGACGCGGACGAGCAATCGACCGTGGATGCACTCCATCGACAGCTCCCGGCCGGGCCCGATCGAGTCGCCGTCGAGCTGACGGGGGGTGTCGGTGGAGGCCCGGATGACGACCTTGCGGCCGGTCATCCGGTCCAGCGTGGAGTCGGTGCGCGAGCGCTTGGCCAGCACCCGCCACACGATCGGCAGCCAGGACAGGAACCGCTTGGGGTGGATCAGCACCACGTCGAGCAGCCCGTCGTCGATGGTCGCGTCGGGCAGCAGCGGCATCCCGGCCTGCAGGTAGCCGACGTTGCCGACCACGACCGTGCGCGCCCGGTGCCGGGTGAAGGGCTCGTCGTCGACGGACACCTCGATGCCCACCGCCGGGAACATCAGCGACTTCAGTGCGGAGAGCACGTAGGCCAGCCAGCCGACCTTCTCCTTGATCCCCTCGTTGACCCCCTCCATGATCGCGGCGTCGAAGCCCAGCCCGGCCATCACCATGAAGTGGGTGTCGGCCAGACCGTCGCCGCTGACCCGCACCATGTCGATCGCCCGGTCCTGGCCGTTGAGCGTCACGTCGACCGCCGAGCGGAGGTAGAGCGGGATGCCGAGGTTCCGGGCGAGCAGGTTGCCGGTGCCGGCGGGCACGATCCCCACCGGGATGCCGGTGCTGGCCAGCTCCGCGCACACCTCGCGCACCGTGCCGTCCCCGCCGCACACCATGACCAGGTCGGCGCCCGCGACGGCGGCCGCAGCCGCCTGCCCGGTGCCGGGGTCCTCCACGGAGGTGTAGTGCCAGACCGGCTCGGACCACCCGGACTCGGCGGCCATCGCGGAGACGATCGACCGGAACTGGCCGACGTCCTCGACCTTGATCGGGTTGAGCACGACGTGCAGGTCCCGGCTGGCGACCGGCACGCTCTCCACGAGCGGTGCGGCGGTCTCGGCGTGACCCCGCGGCAGCGGCGAGAGCACGACCATGCCCAGCAGCACCAGCCCGACGCCGAGCAGCAGTCCCCCGGCGATGTCGGAGGGGTAGTGCCGGCCCAGCAGCAGCCGGTCGGCGCAGACCACGACCGCCAGCAGCCCGAGCAGGACGGCGACCGCCCGGCGCACGCCGGCCTTGCGGACCAGCATCACGGTGACCACCACCAGCACCCCGCCGAGGGCCGCGATGTAGGAGGCGTGCCCGGAGGGGAAGGAGCCGTTGCTCAGCTCGGCGAACTCCGCCTGCACCTGGGGCCGGGGCCGACCGACCAGCCACTTGAGCAGGTGGGTGGTGACCATGGTCGTGGCCATCACCAGCGCGACGTACGCCGAGGCCCGCCGGTGCCCGCGACTGAACAGCGCCCCGGCGACCACCAGCGTCACCACCGCCACCGCGATCGTGCCGGTCGCCACCTCCACCGCCCGGAGCGCGTCCAGCAGCGCCGGGCGGCCGTCGGCCCACCCGGAGAGGGACTCGGTCACCCGGCTGTCCCACTCGATCAGGGAGGTCCAGCCGGCCGCGACCAGGGCGAGCAGGACGCCGAACGCCGAGAGGCACAGCGCGGCCAGGCCCAGGGTGGTGGCGCGCGGGCGGTCGATCACGGTGGCGGGTCTCCGTCGTCGTCGGCGGGTCGGTCGCGGCAAAGTATGCCTTCGTCACCCACCATGACCGATAATGGCGGGGACCGGACCTCGCCACGAGCAAGGAGCCCGCATGCGCAGCACCCCGACCCGGGCGGCGACCGCCACCGCGACGCTGGTCGCCCTCGCCGCCGTGACCGCCGCCTGCGGGCAGGACACGGGGAGCACGGGCGGGTCCACCGGTGAGGCGGGCAGCGGCGCGACCCCGGCCGGCACGTCGACATCCCTCGACCGGGCCTGGCTGGTGCGGCTCGAGACCGGCAAGGACGAGGTCCCGGACGGGGCGGCGTACGTCCGGTTCGCCCCCGCCGGCGGCGAGACGGTGGTCACCTCGATCCCCCAGGCCCCCCTGGACTTCGAGCCGAACCCGCTCACGCTGGTCGACGCCGGGCGGACCTGGGCGGTGGGCGCGAACGCCGCCACCGGTCGGGAGCGCAACCGAGGGGTCGTGACGCTGCACTCGCTGACCGGGGACGACGACCTCGAGGTCGACCTGCCGGCGGCCACGGGGGTCGACGACCTGCGTCCGATCGGCTGGGCGTTCGACCCGGCCACGCCGGCCCTGCTGCGCGTCCTGGACCGCTCCGGCCGTCTGTTCGACGTCGCGGTGGAGGAGCGGACGGCCACCGAGGGCGAGCGGGTCGAGGCGCCGAAGGGGTTCGCGCTCGGCCCGATGTTCGACAGCGCCACCGGGCAGCCGCTGCTGCGCGAGAACAAGACCTACGAGTACCAGCCCGGTGGCGCCTACACCGCCGGTGGCGTCTCGGTGCTGGAGCCGGGCGAGGCCCCCGAGACCGGCGTCTGCTCCGACGAGGCCGCCCCCACGGCGGCGGTGGTTGACAGCGCCGGTACGACGTGGAGTGCCTGCCTGCAGGACGACCGGATCCGCCTGGCCAGCCAGGAGGCGGGAGCCGAGGAGTGGACCGAGGCCGGGACCTCCGCCGCCGACGTACCCGGCAAGGCGGCCGCCATGACCTGGGTGCTGCCACCGCTCTGACCGCCTCGCCCGGCACCGCTCCGGCCACCCGCCGGGCGGCCGATAGCCTTGGCCCATGATCGACCCCCGGCTGCTCCGTGACGACCCCGACCGCGTGCGCGCCGCCCAGGCCAAGCGGGGGCTCTCCGACGACGTCGTCGACGTGGCCCTGCGGGCGGACGCCTCGCGCCGGTCGGCGATCGCGGAGTTCGAGGAGAAGCGGGGCGAGCAGAAGCGCCTCGGCAAGCTGATCCCGAGGGCCGAGGGGGACGAGCGCGCCGAGCTGCTCGCCCGGACCAAGGTCATCGCCGGTGAGGTCAAGGCCGCGGAGTCGGCCCAGGCGGAGGCCGAGCGGGCCTGGCAGGACGCCCTCATGTCGATCCCGAACGTGGCCGCCGACCAGGCGCCGGCCGGCGGCGAGGACGACTTCGTGCTCCTGGAGACGGTCGGGACGCCCCGGGACTTCGCGGCCGAGGGGTTCACCCCGCTGGACCACATCGAGCTGGGCCGCAGGCTCGGCGCGATCGACGTCGAGCGCGGTGCGAAGGTCTCGGGCTCGCGGTTCTACTTCCTCACCGGCGTCGGCGCCGAGCTGGAGCTGGCCCTGGTGAACCTGGCGATGGCGCAGGCCCGCGAGTCCGGCTTCACCCAGGTCATCGCCCCGTCGCTGGTCAAGCCGCGGGCGATGGAGGGCACCGGCTTCCTCGGGCAGGCCGCCGACGACGTCTACCGGATCGAGGGCCAGGACCTCTACCTGGTCGGCACCTCGGAGGTGCCGATGGCCGCCTACCACTCCGACGAGATCCTCGACGGCGCCGCGCTGCCGCTGCGCTACGCGGCGTTCAGCCCGTGCTTCCGCAAGGAGGCCGGCTCGCACGGCAAGGACACCCGCGGCATCATCCGCGTGCACTGGTTCGACAAGGTCGAGATGTTCGTCTACACCACGCCCGAGGAGGCGGCCGCGGAGCACGAGCGGCTGCTGGGCTGGGAGAAGGCGTTCCTCGACAAGCTCGAGCTCGCCTACCGGGTGATCGACGTGGCCGCCGGCGACCTGGGCCTCTCGGCGCAGCGGAAGTTCGACTGCGAGGCCTGGATCCCGACCCAGGAGCGCTACCGCGAGCTCACGTCGGCCTCGAACTGCACCGAGTTCCAGACCCGTCGGCTCGACACCCGGGCCCGGTACGACGAGGGGATCGGGGCGGTCGCCACCCTCAACGGGACCCTCTGCGCCATGACCCGGACGATCGTCGCGATCCTCGAGACCCACCAGCAGGCGGACGGCTCGGTGCGGGTGCCGGAGGCGTTGCGCCCTTGGCTGGGCCGCGACGTGCTGGAGCCGCTCCGTGGCTGAGGCCGGCTGGCGACCGCGGCTGGTCGCCCTGGACATCGACGGGACCCTGCTGCGCTGGGTCGACGGCGGCAGCACGCACGAGGAGGTCAGCCCCGCGGTCTTCGACGCCGTGCACCGGGCGCTGGCCGACGGCGCGTACGTCGTGCTCGCCAGCGGCCGCTCCCCGCACGGCATGACCCGGGTCGCCGACCTGCTGGAGCTGCACGGCGCGGAGCGGGACCGGCTGTGGGTGGTGGCCTCGAACGGTGCGGTGATCTTCCGCTACCCTCCGATGGAGGTCGTCCACGAGGAGACCTTCGACGCGCGGGACGCGGTGGCGGCGGTCCTCGAGCACCACCCCAACGCGCTGGTGGCCGTCGAGGAGCGCGGCGTCGGCTACCGGGTGAGCAACCACTTCCCGGCAGGGGAGCTCTCCGGGGAGATGATCCTCACCGAGGTCGACGACCTGGTCTCCGGGCCGGTCAGCCGGGTGATCGTCCGGGACCCGGAGGCGACCGCGGACGACTTCGTCGAGCTGGCCGGCAAGCTGGGCCTGCACGGCACCGACTACGTCGTGGGCTGGACGGCCTGGATGGACCTCGCGCCGGTGGGGGTCTCGAAGGCCTCCGGGCTGGAGCACGTCGCCGACCGGCTCGGGCTGACGGCCGCGGACACACTCGCGATCGGGGACGGACGCAACGACCTCGAGATGCTGCGCTGGGCCGGTCGCGGGGTCGCGATGGGGCAGGCCGTGCCGGAGGTGCGGGACGCGGCCGACGCCACGACCGCGACGGTCGACGAGGACGGGGCCGCCCGCGAGCTGGAGCGCTGGTTCGGACCGGTGAGGTGAGCCTGCCCGCGGTGGTGCTCACCCCGAGGCTGCGACTGCCCCTGTGGACGGCCGACGAGGCCCGGGACGTGCTCGCCGGACGAGGACGGCCGCACTGGCACCCCGACTACCCGCGTCCGGCCGACCGGGACGCCGCGGCGCTGCGCCGGGAGGGCGACCCGTGGGGTCCCCGGCACATCGTGCGGGCCGGCGACGGCCTGGTCGTGGGCTCGATCGGCTTCTTCGGGCCGCCGGCACCGTCCGGGCCGCCCGACGCGCCGACGGAGCCGGAGGTCGAGGTCGGCTTCGGTCTCGTCCCCGAGGCACACGGGCACGGCGCGGCCACGGAGGCGCTGCGCGGGCTGCTCCGGGAGACCGACCGAGCCGGCGTACGCGTGCGCGGGGCGGTCCGGCCGGACCACACGCCCAGCCTGCGGGTGCTGGCCACCTGCCGGTTCACCGACGTCCTCGGTGCCGACGAGGACGGCCGGCTGGTGCTGGTCCGCCCGCTGCCGGGAGCGGGCAACGCGTGAGCGCGACACCCCGGCTGGTGGCGACCGACCTCGACGGCACGCTGCTCGCCGCCGACGGCACCGTCTCGCCCCGCACCCGCGAGGTGCTCGCCGCCCTCGATGCGCGCCAGGTCCCCGTGGTGTTCGTCACCGGCCGACCGATCCGCTGGATGGAGTCCCTCTGGGAGGCCGTGGGCGGCCACGGCCTGGCGATCTGCAGCAACGGCGGCATCGTCTACGACGTCTCGGAGCACGTGGTCCGCACCGCCCTGACGATCGACCCGAGCACGGCCGTGGAGGTCGGGCGGGCCCTGCGGCAGGCGGTGCCCGGCACCAGCTTCGCGCTCGAGAAGACCGGCGGGTTCGCGCGGGAGGAGTCCTTCCTGCCCCGGGTGCCGCCGCCCTCGGACATCCCTGTCGGGCCGCTCGAGCGCCTGGTGGACCGCACCGTCGTCAAGATCCTGGCCCGGCACGAGGAGCACCCGCCGGAGGGGTTCTGGCGACGGGTCGAGGAGGCGGTCGGGTCGCTGGTCACGACCACCTGGTCCTCGACGGGGGCCCTGGTCGAGATGAGCGCGCACGGCGTGACCAAGGCCTCCACCCTGGAGCGGCTCTGCGCGGAGCTGGACGTGGCCGCCGCCGACGTGGTGGCGTTCGGGGACATGCCCAACGACATCCCGCTGCTCCAGTGGGCCGGGCACTCCTACGCGATGGACAACGCCCACCCGTCGGTGCTGGCCACCGCCGTGCACCGGGCCCCGGCCCACGACCTCGACGGTGTCGCCACCGTGCTCGCGGAGCTGTTCGACCTCTGAGCAGCCGCACCCGGAGGATGCGGCGTACCGCCCGGCCTGAGAGGCTTGGCCCCGATCCGATCACCTCGAGGAGACCCGATGGAGACCCGTGTGCCCCGCTTCGTGGCGCTGCTCATGCTCACCCTCGGCAGCGTCCTCGGCTCCGCCGCCCCCGCGCACGCCGCCTGCAACGAGCCCGAGCGGTCGTTCCCGGCGCAGCTGCGGGACGCCGACTCCGTCTTCAGCGGCACGGTGACCCAGGTGGTCGGCGACCGCACCGATCCCGACGAGCGGCTCGTGTACGTCGTCAACGTCAAGCGGGTCTACCAGGGCCGGATCGCCGGCGAGACCACCGTGCGCAGCCCGTCGACGGCCGCCGACTGCGGGCTCCGGAACATCCAGAAGGGCGAGAGGTACGTGTTCCTCGCCGGGTCGGCCAACGACGGCGGCGTGGTCGACGCGTTCAGCAACGAGGGCACCCGACCCCAGAGGCCGGCCGTCATGGACACCGTCACCCGGGTGCTCGGCCAGGGGGAGCCTCCGATGGCTCCGACCCAGGCGGAGATCGAGCGGGACCGGGAGGCCTCGCTCACCCAGCTCGACGACTCCACCGCCCCCGGCCTGGCGACCACCTCGCTGCCCGGCGTGGGCCTGGCGGTGCTCGGCCTGCTGGTGCTCGGGATGGCCCGGGTCCTCGGCCGCCGGCGCGGCTGACCGGGAGACCGGCCGGCCGGCTGATCCGTCGACCGGCTGGCCAGCTGACTGGGCCGGGCTCAGAGGTACATGCCGCCGGTGGGTCCCTCCGGACCCGGCTGGCCCGGCTGCCCGGGCTGACCCGGCTGACCGGGCTGCCCTGCCGCCTGGGGCGGGGTGGCGCCCGGCGGCAGCGCCCGGCGCATCTGCTCGAGCTGGGCGCGAGCGGCGACCTGCTGGGCGTAGATCGCGGTCTGGATGCCGTGGAAGAGACCCTCGAGCCACCCGACCAGCTGAGCCTGGGCGATCCGCAGCTCCCCCTCACTGGGGGTGCCCTCGGCGAACGGCAGCGAGAGCCGCTCCAGCTCCTCGACCAGCTCGGGGGCGAGCCCGGCCTCCAGCTCCTTGATCGAGGCCTGGTGCACCTCCTTGAGCCGGTTCCGGCTGGCCTCGTCGAGCGGGGCCGCCTTCACCTCCTCCAGGAGCTGGCGGATCATCGAGCCGATCCGCATCACCTTGGCCGGCTGCTCCACCAGGTCGGTGATGTGCGGTTCCCCGTCGTCCTCGTCGCCTGAGTCGCCCCGGCCGTCGGCGTGCGCCTGGAGGGCGCTCACCGGCACGTGTCCCATGGGCTTGCCGTCCGGGCCGACGATGACGACCTGCTCCTCGGTGTCCGGGGTGGGCTGCTCGTGCTGCTCGGTCATGCCGCCACCCTACGCAGTGAGCACGATCTTGCCGACGTGCTCCCCGGCCTCGAGCATCCGGTGGGCCTCGGCGGCGTCCTCGAGCGGCATCGTGGCGTGCACGATCGGGCGGACCCGGCCCTCGGCGACCAGGGGCCAGACGTGCTCGACGACCGAGGCGCAGATCGCGCCCTTCTCGCCCACCGGCCGGGAGCGCAGCGAGGTGGCGATCACCGCGCCCCGCTTGCGCAGCAGCTTCCCGAGGTCGAGCTCGCCCTTGACGCCTCCCTGCATGCCGATCACCACGAGCCGTCCCTCGGTCGCCAGGGCGTCGACGTTCCGGGGGAGGTACTTCGCGCCCATGTTGTCGAGGATCACGTCCGCCCCGCCGGTGCGGCCGAGCACCTCCACGAAGTCCTCCTCGTGGTAGTCGACGGCGGTGGCGGCGCCGAGGTCGAGGCAGACCCGGAGCTTCTTCGGGGACCCGGCGGTCGCGACCACGGTCGCGCCCAGCGCCGAGGCGAGCTGGATCGCGAACGTGCCGATGCCGCCCGCACCGCCGTGCACGAGCAGCGTCTCCCCGGGCTGCAGGCCGGCCACCATGAAGACGTTGGACCAGACCGTGCAGGCCACCTCGGGGAGTGCCGCCGCACCCACCAGCGAGACGCCGTCGGGGACGGGCATCAGCTGGGCGGCCGGGACCACGACGGACGTCGCGTAGCCGCCGCCGGCCAGCAGCGCGCAGACCTCGTCGCCGACGGTCCAGTCGTCGACCCCCTCACCGAGCGCCTCGACGGTGCCGCTGCACTCGAGCCCGATCACGTCGGAGGCCCCGGGCGGCGGCGGGTAGTGGCCCTGCCGCTGCAGGGTGTCGGCCCGGTTCACGGCCGTCGCGGCGACCCGGACCAGCACCTCCCCGGGTCCGGGCACGGGGTCGGGCAGGTCGGTGACGGACAGGACCTCGGGTCCACCCGGCTCGGTGGCGACGACGGCACGCATGGCCCCACCCTACGGGCGGCCGCTCGGCCCGGCCGGGGCCGAAGCGGACCGGGCTCAGTCCTCGAGCAGGTCCCCGGTGTGGTCGACCCCGCTGTCATCGGGGATGTCGTCGTCCACGTCGGTCGGGTCGGGGGCGTCCGCGGGACGCTCCCACCGGTCGGCCAGCGCAGACGCCGCCGAGGCGAGCTGCTCGATCCTGGCCGGGCCCGCCGAATGGGTGGCGGCGGCATAGCCGAGCAGGAACGTCGTGATCGGGGCCGCGGGCCTCTGCACGTTGTGCGCGGCCACTCGCGCCAGGTCGAGTACCAGCCCCTCGTCCAGCTCGATCTCGACGTCGAGGGTGTCGCACAGCTCGTCGATCCAGTCGTGGAGGTTCACGATCCCACAGTCTTACGTCCGTGCCCGGCTGGCAAGCAGAACGCCGAGACCGCTCAGGTGCTGGATCCGTCCTCGCGCAGCTCGCGCAGGTCGGCCCAGCCGTCCACGTCCCGCGACTCCCGGCCCAGGGCCGGCACCTCGACCAGGTCCAACGGCGCGAGCAGTCGGTGCATCGGCAGTCCGTGCTCGGCGGCGTACTCGGGACGGACCTGCGCCAGCCGCGCGGTGTCGAGCACCATGGCCAGCTGGCGCCGCCCGTCGGCTCCGCGGAGCACCGCGCCGTCGTGTCCGGCGGAGTGCTCGCGGAGGCGGCCGATCGTGGCCATGGTGACGTAGGGCATGTCGACCGCCAGGACGGCGATCTGCAGCGGCCGCCGGGCGAAGGCGTCGAGCCCGGCGAGCAGGCCGGCGGCGGGGCCCCCGTGCGCGGGATCCTCGCGGGTGAACGTCACCGGTCGGTGGGTGGGGACCCAGTCACCGAGCACCACCACCTCGCCCGCGTCCAGCACCGCGTCCAGTGCGTGGGTGAGCAGGGTCCGGCCGTGCAGCTCGATCGACGCCTTGTCGGCACCGCCGAGCCGGGCGGCGGTGCCGCCGGCGAGCACCACGGCGCCGAACGTCGGGGTCGGTGGGCCGGTCGGGTGGCCGGTCGGGGGGCTGGTCGGGGGCACGGCGCCAGTATCGGTCCTCTCGGACGGTCTGGCACGCTGGGGGCATGGCCGATCACCGCGCTGGCCCGCAGCCGGCCGAGGGCACCCTGCGGGTCGCCCTCGTGCAGCAGGCGTCCGACCTGGACCCGGCGGAGAACCGCGCCTTCCTCGACGACCTGGCCGTCGAGGCCGACCTGGTCGTGCTGCCCGAGGCGTTCGCGCGGGACTTCGGCTCGCCGGGGGAGGACATCTCCGCCTGGGCCGAGCCCCAGGACGGTCCCTTCGACGTGGCGCTGCGCCGGTTCGCCGGCAGCACCCGCACCGTAGTGGCCGGCATGTTCGAGGTCTCCGACGACCCGGACCGGCCGTGGAACACGCTGCTCGTGCGGGGGGCGGCGGAGGCGGCGTACCGCAAGATCCACCTCTACGACTCGTTCGGGTACCGCGAGTCGGACCGGCTCAGCGCCGGGGAGTGGGACCCCGTCCTGGTCGAGGTGGGCGGCTTCGGCGTCGGCCTGCTGACCTGCTACGACCTGCGCTTCCCGGAGCTGGCGCGGGACCTGGTCGAGCGCGGCGCCGACCTGCTGGTCGTGCCGGCCGCCTGGGTGCCCGGGCGCACCGAGGAGGAGCACCGGCGCAAGATCGACCACTGGACCACGCTGGCCCGGGCGCGGGCGATCGAGAACACGACGTACGTCGCGGCCGTGGGGCAGGCGGCCCCCCGCTACACCGGGCACTCCATCGTCGTGGACCCGCTCGGCGAGGTCCTCGCCGAGGCCGACGGGGAGCCGACAGTGCTGACCGCCACGCTCGACGCCGACGTGATCGCGCAGGCCCGTGCCGTCAACCCGTCGCTGGCCAACCGGCGTGACCAGCAGCGGCAGGGTGCCCGTTAGCCTGTCGCGGTGCCCTCCACCCGAACGCCCGGTCGCCGGGTCGCCGAACGCGCGCCGTCGCGTCTGGGACCCGGCCTGGTCGTGCACCTCGCGCGGGCTGCCTGGTGGCTGGCGATGGCCGCCGCGGTGGGGCTCATCGCGGCCAGCGCCCTCGAGGTCGGGCCGGCCCGTGGCGACGAGGTCGCCGCGGTGCTGGTCTCCACCTGCTACACGGTCGCACTCGCGATCCGGACCGGTGGTCGGCCCCTCGTGTTCGGCGGGGTGGCGCTGCTGCTGGGCGGCGCCGCCGTGCTGGCCGACCTGCCGACGGTCCGGGACGGGGCGGCCGTGCTGACGGCCGTGGCCGCCGGCGTGCTCGCGGTCATGGCCACCGTCCCCGCCGTGCGATTCCGGGCCGCCGTGGGGGAGGCGCTGCTGGCCGCCGTCATCGCCGGCATCGGCGCGTTCGCCGTGATCGGCTACCGGCCGCAGGTCGAGCTGGACCGGTTCGACTACCTGTCGCTGGCGCTGGCGTTCCTGCTGGCGACCGGTCTGGTGTACCGCCTCGGCGCCGGGCTGTACGGGCTCGGCCGGCGCGGCCTGGTCGTCGTCCTGCTGGGCAGCGTGGTCCTCGCCGGGACGCTGGCCTACGCCGAGCTGCTGCGCCGCTACGGCGCCCCCGACGTGGTCGACTCGATCGTGGAGGGGGTGCGCTGGGTCCGGGCCAACCTGGGGGCGGTGCCGCGTCCGATCCAGGTGCTGGTCGGGGTCCCCGCCCTCGTGTGGGGCACGCACATGCGGGCCCGTCGCCGGCAGGGCTGGTGGGTGTCCGCCTTCGGCGTGGCCGCGACGGTCTCGATCGCGGGACTGCTGGTCAACCCGGCCACCAGGCTGGCCGAGGCGGGGTTGATCACCGCCTACTCCCTCGCCCTCGGGCTGCTGATCGGCTACCTGATCATCCGCATCGACCTCGCGTTCACCGCGCCGGGCGGGCGACGTGGGCGCCGCGCCGAGGAGCTGACCGCACTCCGGCCCGAGCCGGGTCGGTTCCAGCCACTGCTCTGATCCCGTGCTGATCCAGTGCTGCCCGGGCCGTGCAGGAACCGGGCCGTGCAGGAACCGGACCGTGCAGGAACCGGACCGGGCTGGCGGCGAGGCTCTACGTTCTGCAGGTTCTGGGCCCGGAATTCCTGCAGAACGTAGAGCCTGGCGGGGGACGGTGGGTCTCAGGGGCTCCCCGGGCTGCCCGCGGCAGGGCCCGAGGGCGTCGGCAGAGGGGGCGGGATTCGAACCCGCGGCTGACATCCCTGCCAGCGACCGCTTTCAAGGCGGTTCCGATCGGCCACTCCGGCACCCCTCCGTGCGGCCCACGTGGGGCCACGCGCGGTGCAGTCTACGCAGCGGGCCCGGCGCCGGGGGTCGCGCGGGCCGGATCGCCAGGGGCTACTCGGAGCCGCCGATCTCCAGCTCCACCTCGTCGTAGGCGAGGTCGTGCATGCGCTGGCGGTGGTGGGCCACGTCGGCGACCAGGCGCGCCAGCTGGTGCCGGACCCGATCCGGGTCCGGCGAGTCGAGGACCGCGGGGCCGAGGGCGGCCAGCCGGGCCAGGAGGGCCCGGCGCTCCCGCAGCACGGAGTGCTCCCGCGCGACCAGCCACACCTCGCGGGCGTGCGGGCTCTCGGCGACCAGGCTGTCGCGGACGGCGGCCATCGCCCGCCGCACCTCCCAGCGCCAGGCCGGTGTCGGGTGCGGGCCGGACGCGTCGAGGACCTGCCTCAGGGCGTGGAGCGCGTTGTGGACGGGATCCTGCATGGCCGACCTCCGGTGCCGGGGAAGTTCGAGTGTGACCCCGATCCGGCGCCGCCACAAGGGGCCGGTGGACCCCTGCCCGAAGGCGCGGGGAGAATGATCCGGTGCCGTCCGACTATCGACTCGCCCCGTCGCTCGCCGCCCGGTTGCTGGGCCTCTCCCTGGTGGGCTGGGGTCTGCTGGTGTTCCTGGCCACGGTGCTGGTGGTGCTGCTGCAGGCTCCTGTGGCGGTGCTCAGCGCCGCGGTGCTCGTGTGCGTGGCCGGGGTGTTCGGCACCGGCGTCCTGCTGACCCGCGCGGCGTACGTCGTCCGGCTCACCGAGGCCGGCTACCGGGTGCGGTTCGTGCGCGGGGTCGGTGTGGCCCAGGGTCGCTGGAGCGAGGTGGAGGACGCCGCCACCGACACGATCGCCGGCTCGCCGTGCGTCGTGCTGCGACTCCGGGACGGTCGCACCACCACGATCCCCGTGGAGGTGCTCGCGGTCGACCGGGAGCAGTTCGTCCGGGACCTCCAGACGCACCTGGACCGGGGCCAGCGCCGCTGAAGGGCACCCGGGCCCGATTCCGCGTCTGCCGGGACTGCCTAGTAGCCTGACTGCGCGCAATCGCGAGGAGGCGTCGCCTAGTCCGGTTTATGGCGCCCGCCTGCTAAGCGGGTTGAGGGTAATCCCCTCTCGCGGGTTCAAATCCCGCCGCCTCCGCCAGCGCGACAGCCCCCCGACGGACCCCGTCGGGGGGCTGTGACGGGTCCCGGCAGGTTCTGCAGGATGTTGCAATGCAGATTTGTGCAGCGCCGATCGCTTGGCGCTCGCCGGGGCGCCGACACACACTGGGGGAGCGCGGGAGATCCCGGGCACCCGGCACCATCGGGTACGTGTCCGGCGAAGCCGGAGAGGTGGGGAACACATGAAGCAGAGCATGATCCGTCGCCTGGTGGCAGCGCTGCTGGCCACCGGCCTCTCGCTCGGCATCGCCACGATCGGCGCGGCGCCGGCGCAGGCCGACACCAGCTGGGGACGCGTGGCCCTGCCGTAATCCACAGACCTGAGACGAGGACCAAACTCAACCCCCCCACATGTTCGGTCCCAGAGCCATCCCCCCGGCCCGTCTCAGTGCGAGGGCAGCGAGCACCCACTCGCTGTCCTCGCTTCGATTTGCGGGCAGGTCCCGTCCAGGCCGGCCCGGCCGGAGTCCGGCTCAGCCCTCCTCGGGGACCCGAGCCCCCTCGGCTCCGGCCTGCCCCATGCGGTAGCCGAGCTGGAAGCGGGTCTGCGCGTCGTACTCCTCCTTGAGGTCGGCCACGTAGCCGGCGTAGGTCCGGGGGCTGACCCCGAGCCGCTTCGCGCAGGTGGCGTCGCCGTGGCCCTCGATGAGCATCCGGATCGTCATCGCCCGCTGCTCCTCGGCGATCGAGCTCAGCGTGCTCGCGGAGCGGCTGGTGAAGGGCCGCCCACGGTCCCAGAACCGCTCGAAGATGTCGACGAGGTAGGCGACCAGGGCGCCGTCCCGGATCGCCAGCGCCACGTCGAGGTTGTCGCCGGAGGGGATGATCGCGACCTCGCGGTCCACGACGATGAGGCGGTTGAAGAACTCGTCGAGCGTGCGCACCTCGGCGCCGTTCTCGGTGACCGCGGCGACGTAGCTGCGGGTGGCGGTGCTGCGGCGGGCGGAGTGCTGGTAGATCGTCCGCATCGACACCCCGCGCTGCAAGGCCTCGACGTCGCGGGCGGCGGCCGCGCGGAGCGCCTTGGCCGATCGGCCGGCCTGCGGCTGGGCGGTGAGCAGCTCGGTCTGGGCCCCGGGCACCAGGTCCTCGAGGAAGCGGTCGATCTGGTCGCCGCTGAGCACGGTGATCGGCCCGTCCTCGGTGGACGGTGACCGGCGGTAGGCCTGGCCCAGGGTGGAGAACGCGCTGGCCCACTGCGAGGACTCGGCGATCAGCTGAGCCCCCTGCAGGCCGAGTGGGCTGACCACGGAGCCCTGGACGGTGTGCGGGTCGACGACGACCTGGCGGCCCGATCCCCGGTCGTGCACGAGCAGGCCGAGCCGACAGAGCAGGTCGGTCGCCTCCGGGGACGCGGTGAGCAGCGGGTCGTCGGCAGGTACGCCGCCGCGCGCGGCGATCTCCTCGAACAGCCGACTGGCAGCCGTCTCGAACAGCTGGCGGTCCTCGGTCCCGAATGGTGGCACCGGCGTTCCCTTTCGTCTTCCCCCGAGCTGAGGTCGAGTATGCCGGAAGCACGACGGGGTCCACCCGGCGTACTCGCCGGACGGACCCCGTCGTCGGGTGCCTCTGGTGGCTCAGTCGCCCAGGCGCGCCCTGAGGCCGTCCAGCTCGGTCCACAGCACGGCCGGCAGGTCCTCGCCGAACTTCTCGAACCACTCCTGGATCTGCGGCAGCTCGGCCTTCCACTCCTCGACGTCGACGTCCAGGGCGGCCTCGATGGCCTCCTGGGTCATGTCGAGGCCGTCGACGTCGAGCGAGTCGGCGGTCGGCACGTGGCCGATCGGCGTCTCGACCGCGGCGGCCTGGCCGTCGATGCGCTCGACGATCCACTTGAGCACGCGGCTGTTCTCGCCGAAGCCCGGCCACAGGAAGCCGCCGTCCTCGTCGCGGCGGAACCAGTTGACGTAGAAGATCCTCGGCAGCTTGGCGGCGTCGTTCTCCTTGCCGACCGTGATCCAGTGGTTGAAGTAGTGACCGGCGTTGTAGCCGATGAACGGCAGCATCGCCATCGGGTCCCGGCGGACCACGCCCACCTGCCCGGTCGCCGCGGCCGTGGTCTCCGAGGACAGGGTGGCTCCGAGGAAGGTGCCGTGGGTCCAGTCACGGGCCTCGAAGACCAGCGGGACGGTGGTCTTGCGACGACCGCCGAAGAGGATCGCGTCGATCGGCACGCCGCGCGGGTCGTCGTACTCCGGGGCGAGGATGTCGCACTGCTTGATCGGCGTGCAGTAGCGGCTGTTGGGGTGGCTGGAGAGCTCGTCGGACTCCGGGGTCCACTCCTCGCCCTTCCAGGACGTCGCCCGGTCGGGCGTGTTCTCCAGGCCCTCCCACCAGATGTCGCCGTCCTCGGTGAGCGCGACGTTGGTGAAGACCGAGTTCCCCTTGTTGATCGTGCGCATCGCGTTGGGGTTGGTGTGCTCGTTGGTGCCGGGAGCGACGCCGAAGAAGCCGTACTCCGGGTTCACCGCCCACAGGCGGCCGTCCTCGCCGATCCGCATCCAGGCGATGTCGTCGCCGAGGGTCTCGACCTTCCAGCCGGGGATCGTCGGCTCGAGCATCGCCAGGTTGGTCTTGCCGCAGGCGCTGGGGAACGCGGCGGTGACGTACTTGACGACACCCTCGGGGGAGGTCAGCTTGAGGATCAGCATGTGCTCGGCCAGCCAGCCCTCGTCGCGGGCCATCGCCGAGGCGATCCGCAGCGCGTAGCACTTCTTGCCGAGCAGGGCGTTGCCGCCGTAGCCGGAGCCGAACGACCAGATCATCCGCTCCTCGGGGAACTGGACGATGTACTTGGTGTCGTTGCAGGGCCAGGCGACGTCCTGCTGGCCCTCCTCGAGCGGCATCCCGACCGAGTGCAGCGCGGGGACCCAGTGGAAGTCCTGGCCGGCGGCGTCGAGCTCCTCCATCTTGCGCAGCACGTGCGTGCCCATCCGGGCCATGACCCGCATCGAGACGGTGACGTACGCCGAGTCGGTGACCTCGATGCCGAACATCGGGTGCTCGGCCTCGAGGTGGCCCATCACGAACGGGATGACGTACATCGTGCGGCCCTTCATGCAGCCGGCGTACAGCCCGCGCATGATGTCCTTCATCTCGTGCGGGTCCATCCAGTTGTTGGTGGGCCCGCAGTCCGCCTCGTCGACGGAGCAGATGTAGGTGCGGTCCTCGACCCGAGCCACGTCGGAGGGGTCGGAGGCGGCGTGGAAGGAGTTCGGCTTGATCGCCGGGTTCAGCCGGGTGAAGGTGCCGCTGGCCTCGAGGGCCGAGGTGAGCTGGGCCCACTCCTCGTCCGAGCCGGTGCACCAGTGGACGTGGTCGGGCTGGGTGAGCTGTGCGATCTCGTTGACCCAGTCGAGGATGCCCTGGTGGGTGGTGGGCGCCTGCGTTGTTTCGGCGGTCATGCCTGGAGTGTCCCTCTCGCGCATTCGCGGATCCCCCGTGGGCGGACCCGGCCGTCGAGCGCATCGACGGAGGTGTCGTGGAGTGTGTATGCGGTCGCCCTGCGCCGTTGCCGGGCGACGGTTGTGGTGCAGCGAGGCTACTCCCCGGTCGCCGGGCCCCCTATTGGATCGATCCAGCGTGCCGGGCGGTCGCGATCGCCGCTCCGCATGGGCCTGTACCCGACTGGGTACGTTCGACACATGACCTACGCCCTGAGCCGCCTCATGTCCACCGCCACCGCCTCGTACGGCGCCTACGCGCTCGCCGATCCCGCGCATCTCGGTCGCGCCATGGGCGTGGAGGGCAAGGACCGGGCCGGCTACGACCTGCTCTCCCAGACCTTCGGGATCCGGGACCTCGCGCTGAGCTCGGTCGGGATCTTCGGCCGCTCCCCGGGTGCGGTCAAGGCCGCGATGAAGGTGCGGATCATGCTCGACGTGGGTGACGGGCTCCTGCTCGCCACCAAGGCGCGCGACGAGCAGACCCGGCAGAAGGTGCTGGGCGTGACGATGGGCTGGGCCGCGCTCAACCTGGTGGCGCTCGCCATCGACTCCCGGCGCGCCAAGGCCTGATCCGCAGGTGCGGATCGTCGTCACCGGGGCCCGCGGCTACATCGGCTCCCGGCTGGTCCCGGTGCTGCTCGAGCGCGGCCACGACGTGGTCGCCACGGCCACCTCGGACCCCTCAGGCTCTCCCCACCCGTGGGCGGACCGGGTCACCTGGGTGCGGATGGACTTGCTCGAGCCGGCCCAGGTGCGCGATGCGGTCCGGGGCGCGGACGCGGTCTGCTACCTCGTGCACGCGCTCGACCGCCCCGGCTTCGCCGACCTCGACCGCAGGGCGGCGACCGCGATGCGGGAGGCCGTCGACGCCGCCGGCGTGCCGCGGCTGGTCTACCTCTCCGGGCTGGTGCCGGACCGGCGCGGAGACGGGCTGTCCGCGCACCTGGCCTCCCGGCTGGAGGTCGAGGAGATCCTGCTCGCCGCCTCCGCCTCGACGACCTCGCTGCGGGCGGGGGTCGTGCTCGGCGCCGGGTCGACGTCGTTCGAGATCATCCGGCAGATGGCCTCGGCCCTGCTGGTCCAGCCGGTGCCGTCCTGGCTGACCACCAGGATCCAGCCGATCGGCGTCGGTGACGTGGTCGCGCTCCTGGCGCACGCGCTCGAGCACCGCGACGACCCGGTCGGCGCCCGGGACGTGGGCGGACCGGACGTCGTGCGCTACCCGGACCTGCTGGCGGCGGTGGCGAGGGAGGCGAGGCTGCTGCGGATCCAGCTGCCCACCCCGCCGGTGCCGGTGTCGCTGGTCTCGCTGGCCGCGCCGCTGTTCTCCGCGGCCCCACCCCGCACGGTCGCCTCCCTGGTGGCCAGCCTGCGCCACGACATGGTCTGCGACCCGGCCCGCACGTGGACGCTGCCCGGAGTCTCCACGCCACTGCGTACGGCGCTGCGCGCGTCCCTGCGCGACGACGGCGACCCGGCGCTGGCGGCGTACCGGTCGGCGCCGGGCGACCCGGTGTGGACCGGCGAGCGGCTGCTCGGGGAGCGGCTGACCGGGCTCCGGCTGCCGATGCCGGCCGTGGCCCGCTCGGTGGCGCTCACCGCCGAGCAGCGGGCCCGGGACGTGATCGGCCTGCTCCGGGGCCGGGGCGACTGATTTCGGGGATCGGCGGGCGGTCCGCTATCCTCGACCAGTCCTCGCGGCACCCCGGTGCCGAGCGGGACGGGCGCCTGTAGCTCAACGGATAGAGCATCTGACTACGGATCAGAAGGTTTGGGGTTCGAATCCCTACAGGCGCGCAGATCGAGGAGGGCCCCTGGCCGGCGGAGGACGCCGGTCGGGGGCCTTTTCCGCATGGTGGCCCCGGCCACGGATTCCGCAGTGCAAGATCTCCTCAGGTCGGGGACAGCCCGCGGCCCGGTGCGGCAGGATCGGGCTCGCGCCCCGCGGGTGACCCGAGACACCTGCGGGGCGTTCTTCATGCCCGGATCCGCTTGCAGAGTTCAGGTTTTGCTCAAGGTGGTCGGATCTGGTCACATCCGGGCCCGTTGATGCCGCAGGATGTACCTACGCCCCGCAGGTGACCCGAGACGCCTGCGGGGCGCCTCACATTTTCGCCGCACCTCGTCCGGCCTTTCCCGGCCCGACTAGGTTGGCCCGCATGACGAACCTCCCTGACCTGACCGGTAGGACGTGCGTGATCACCGGGGCGAACTCCGGGCTCGGCCGCGAGACCGCCGCGGCCCTCGCCGGCGCAGGCGCTCGCGTCGTGCTCGCCGTCCGCGACGTCGAGCGCGGGGAGGAGGCCGCGTCCGGGATCGCCGGCGACACCGAGGTCCGCGAGCTCGACCTCGCCGACCTCGCGTCGGTCCGGAAGTTCGCGGACTCGTGGGACGGGCCGATCCACGCGCTGGTCAACAACGCCGGGATCATGATGGTCGCCGAGGGCCGGACCGCCGACGGCTTCGAGCGCCAGTTCGGCACCAACCACCTGGGGCACTTCGCGCTGACCAACCTGCTG
This sequence comes from Nocardioides donggukensis, assembly GCF_014842875.1. Taxonomy (GTDB): domain Bacteria; phylum Actinomycetota; class Actinomycetes; order Propionibacteriales; family Nocardioidaceae; genus Nocardioides; species Nocardioides donggukensis. The sequence continues at coordinate 137,114 of NZ_JACYXZ010000001.1, forward strand.
CTGCCGCGGATCACCGATCGCGTGGTCACGGTCTCCTCCTCGCTCCACAAGGGCCGCCAGCTCGACTTCGACAACCTCGACCTGGCGGGGTCCTACAGCCCGACCCGCGCCTACCAGCAGTCCAAGCTCGCCAACCTGCTCTTCACCGCCGAGCTGCAGCGCCGTCTCGACGCGGCGGGCTCGACGGTCCGGGCCAACGCGGCCCACCCCGGCTACTCGGCGACCAACCTGCAGAGCCACCACGCGAACCCGCTGATGATCAGGCTCATGGCGATCGGCAACAGGGTGATCGCGACCAGCGCCGAGTTCGGCTCCCGGCCGACGGTGCAGGCGGTCGTGGCCGACCTCCCGGGGAACAGCTACCTCGGCCCCACGAGGCTGGGCGGCACCCGCGGGGCACCGGGGCCCGTGCCCCGTTCCGCCGAGGCGAGCGACGCCGCGGCCGCCGCCCGGCTCTGGGAGGTCTCGGAGGAGCGCACGGAGGTCTCCTGGCCCCTGGGCTGAGGGCTGGTCCGGCGGCTGGTCCGGCAGGCGGCCCGAGCGGTGGCCCGATCCGGGGCGTGACCTCCTCGGCTGTTCCTCGTTGGGAGGTCCAGACCGGCCCACTCCGACCGTTCGGAGCACCTCTCGGGGAGGTGAGCGGCCTTCGAGGAGGACAACTCGTGCGATTCCGCATCCCCACCACGCTCGCCGCCGGCGCCGCCGCGGTGCTGACCGTGGCCAGCCTCTCGGCGCCGACCCAGGCCGCCGGGGACGACCCGGCCGACCTCTCGCCGTACCTCGCGGACACCCTCGGTGGCCTCAGCGGCACCGCGACCGTGCTGGTGCACGGCGCGACCCTGGCCGACGCCAAGAGCGCGGTCGAGTCGACCGGCATGGCCACCTCGATCACCTTCGACCGGATCGGCGTCGTCGGCGCCGTCGGCGACCGGGCCCAGATCGAGGCCGTGCGCAGCGAGCCCGGCGTGACGTACGTCGAGGGCAACGCGCCGATCGAGCTGTTCCAGGAGACCTCCAACATCGCCACCCGCGGTCTCGAGGCCACCCGGACCCTGACCGGGGCGAACGGCAAGGCCCTGACCGGCGAGGGCGTCTCGGTGGCGGTCATCGACTCCGGCGTCGACCCGACCAACCCGTACTTCGCCGAGGAGGACGGCAGCAGCGCGGTCGTCGCGAACCTCAAGACCGTCTGCGACCCGTTCGACTTCGCCTGCACCGTGCAGGAGGTGCCGAACAACGTCGACACCGACACCCTCTCCGGTGGCGGGCACGGCACCCACGTCGCCGGCATCGTCGGCGGCCGGCCGACCACGCTGACCGACGGCGCCGAGCTGCAGGGCGCGGCGCCCGGCTCCAAGCTGGTCTCGCTCTCCACCGGTGCGGTGCTGTTCATCATCGGCGCCGACGCCGCGCTCAACTGGGTGCTCGAGAACCACGAGGCCCCGTGCGGCGAGGGCGTGTCGGCGGCCGAGTGCCCGCCGATCAAGGTCACCAACAACTCCTACGGCCCCAGCGGCGGCGGCGAGTTCGACCCGCAGTCGGCGACCGTGAAGCTGCAGCGCGAGCTGGCGGCCGAGGGCGTGGCCACCGTGTGGGCCAACGGCAACGACGGCGGCGACGGCTCCGAGAGCCTGTCCAACCCGCCCGGCATGGACCCGACGGGCGGCGTCATCTCGGTCGCGTCCTACTACGACGAGGACACCGGCACCCGCGACGGCCAGGTCTCCGACTACTCCTCGCGCGGCGAGGCCGGCGACCAGTCGACGTACCCGGACATCTCGGCGCCTGGTGAGGACATCACCTCGTCCTGCCGGCCCTACCTGCCGATCTGCTCCACCGGCCTGGACCCGCGCAACGGCCCGGGTGCGACCGACATCGGCACGTTCAACACGATCAGCGGCACCTCGATGGCGGCGCCGCACATCGCGGGCATCGTGGCCCAGCTCTTCCAGGCGAACCCGTCGGCGACGCCGGCCCAGGTCGAGAACGCGATCAAGTCCACGGCGTACAAGTACGCCGACGGCGCGGCGTACGAGCAGGGCCCGCTCGGCACCACCAGCTTCGACAAGGGCTACGGCCTGGTCGACGTGGTGGCGGCGGCGGCCGCTGTCGGGGGCACGAGCACCGCGACGAAGGCGAAGCGGTCGAAGGGGAAGAAGCGCGGCCAGCGCTGATCCACCAGACACACCGGCGAGCGGCCGGCGGGGAGCCACACCTCCCCGCCGGCCGTTCGTCGTCCCCGTGGGCCGTCGGTGCGCGAGGCTCTACGTCTGGCAGGTTCCCGGACCCGAGAACCTGCCGAACGTAGAGCCTGAGGCCACGGACCCCAGCATCCTGGCGGGCCATTGCCTGTGCCGCCCGCCGGGGCGAGGATCGGGAGCACGACGATCCTGGGAGGGACCATGCGAACGTGGCGCGCTCGACTCTCGGCACTGACCTGCGCGGTGGGACTGGTGCTCGCACCGCTCGCCGCCGTCCCGGCCGACGCCGGCCCCGGGGTGCGGCACGACCGGCCGGCCAAGCCGGTCACCGTGATGACCCGCAACCTCTACCTCGGCGCGGACATCAACCGCCCGGTCACCGCCGCCCTGACCGCGGAGGCACAGGGGAAGTCGGCGGCTGAGGTGCTGGTCGCGCTGGCCAACGCCACGCACGTGACCCGCCGGATCGTCGACGACACGGCCTTCCCGGTGCGCGCCGGGCTGCTCGCCGACGAGATCGTGGCCACCCGCCCCGACCTGGTCGGGCTGCAGGAGGTCGCGCTGTGGCGGTCCGGGCCGCTCGAGCTCGACAAGGTCGCGGTGCCGAACGCGCAGGGCGTCGACTACGACTACCTGCAGATCCTCCTGGACGCGCTCGCCGACCGCGGCGCGAGCTACTCGGCCGTCAACGTCGGCCGGCGGGCGGACGTGGAGGCGCCGTCCTTCACCGGCAGCCCGTTCGACGGCACCATCGGCAGCCCCCGGGACGTGCGGATGACGATGCGCGACGTGATCCTGGTGCGCGACAGCGGCAGCCTGAAGGTGGGTGACAGCGGGGACCGGATCTTCGAGCACAACCTCGCCGTGCCGATCGCCGGCACCACGATGCGCTTCGACCGCGGGTTCCAGTGGGTCGACGTGCGGGCCGGCTCGCAGCGGTTCCGGTTCTACAACAGCCACTTCGAGGCGTTCAGCTCCGACCTGGCGCTCGCCCAGGCGGCCGAGGTGGTGGCCCACACGCCGACCGACCGGACCACGGTCTTCGTCTGCGACTGCAACTCCGACCCGCTGAACGACCGGGTCAAGCCGATCGACACGGTGCCGCACCGGGCGCCGTACGACCTGATCACCGGGCCGGCCGGCTTCACCGACGAGTGGCTGGAGTGGGCCCCGGCCGAGGAGGGCTGGACCTCCGGCCTCTCCGAGGGGGTGCGCGACGCCACGGCCGCCGGGTTCGACCACCGCATCGACATGGTGTTCGGCCGGACCGCGGACGGTCGCGGACTGGGTGTGGACCGCGGCCGGGTGACCGGTGACGAGCTCGGCGACCGGGACCCGGCCACCGGGCTGTGGCCCTCCGACCACGCCGGGGTGGTGCTCCGCCTGCGCGGTCTCTGATCGGCCGGTCAGTCAGCAGGTCGCTCAGCAGGCGGTGCGGCCGGTCGTCCAGCCGGGCCTGACGCCGGTTCGGGCGCCGGTCCTGCCGGGGTCTGTCGGTGCGGCGTGATTGGGTGCAGCCGTGAGCCTGCACGTCCACACCGCGGACCGCACGGACCGTCTCGCCGACGGTCTCGGCGACCTGCTGGCGCGTCCGCTGGCGGACCCGTTCGCCCGTGAGGTCGTGGTGGTGCCGGCGCGCGGCATCGAGCGCTGGCTCACCCAGCGGCTGGCGCACCGGCTCGGCGTCGGCGCGAGCGCGGCCGACGGTGTCTGCGCCGGCGTCGACTTCCTCAGCCCGCGCTCGCTGGTGGCGATGCTCCTGGGCACCGACCGCGACGACCCGTGGGAGCCGGACTGCCTGGTCTGGCCCCTGCTGGAGGTCATCGACGGGGCGCTCGGGGAGCCCGGCTTCGAGACCCTCTCCGCGCACCTCGGCCACGGCGACCCGGACGGCGAGCGGTCGGCCCGACGCTACGCGGTCGCCCGCCGGCTGGCCGGTCTCTTCGCCTCGTACGCCGTCCAGCGGCCGACGCTGGTCCGGGACTGGCGGGCCGGGCGCGACACCGACGGTGCGGGCGGCCGGCTCGACGACGACCTGCGCTGGCAGCCGGAGCTGTGGCGGCGGCTCCTCGCGGCCGTCGGCGCCCCCGGGCCCGACGAGCGGCACGCGACCACCCTGGCCCGGCTCCGGGATCGGGGGGACGGTGGCGAGGGACTCGACCTGCCACCGCGGCTGAGCCTCTTCGGCCACACCCGGCTCCCGGCCACCGAGGTCGAGCTGCTGCGGGCGCTGGGCGAGCACCGCGACGTGCACCTCTGGCTGCCCCAGGTGTCGCCGACGCTGTGGGAGCAGCTCGCGCCGACCGCCGAGGAGGGGCCGGTGCCCCGCGACGCGGATGACTCGGCGACCAGGGCGCTCGCGGCCGGTGGGCACCCGCTGCTGGCCTCCCTGGGCCGGGACGCCCGGGAGCTGCGCCGTGGGCTGGGTCCGCTGACCGAGGGGCCCGTGCCGGAGCCGACGCCCACCCCGGACAGCATGTTGGGCTGGCTGCAGGCCGACCTGCGCGGCAACCGGGTCCCGTCCCGGGACACCCGCGCCGGCCGGGTGCTGCGCGAGGACGACCGCTCGGTGCAGGTGCACTCCTGCCACGGGTCGGCCCGCCAGGTCGACGTGCTCCGTGAGGTCCTGGTCGGGCTGCTGCAGGACGACCCCACCCTCGAGCCGCGGGACATCCTCGTCATGTGCCCCGACATCGAGAGCTACGCGCCGCTGATCTCCGCCGGCTTCGGCCTCGCCGACGTGGCCGGCGAGGGGCTGGGCCATCCGGCCCACCAGCTGCGGGTGCGGCTGGCCGACCGAGCTCCGGGCGCCACCAACCCGCTGCTGGCGGTCGCCGCGACGATCGTCGAGCTGGCTGGCGGGCGGCTCACCGCCACCGAGGTGCTCGACCTGGCCGCCGCCGCCCCGGTCCGCCGCCGCTTCGGCTTCGACGACGACGCCCTCGAACGGATCTCCAGGTGGGTCGCCGAGGCCGGCATCCGGTGGGGGCTCGACGGCGAGCACCGCGCCGACTACGGGCTGGGGTTCGACGCCAACACCTGGGCCGCCGGGCTGCGCCGGGTGCTCCTCGGAGGCGCCGTCGCCGGGGCCGGGCACCGGCAGGTGGCCGGCACCCTGCCGCTGGACGACGTCGGCGACGGCGACCTCGACCTGGCCGGTCGGTTCGCCGAGCTCGTCGACCGCCTGCACGCGTTCCTGCTGGCGGTCGGCTCGGCCCGCACCGCCGCTGACTGGACCACGGCGCTGTCCGAGGGGGTCGCCCGGCTGACCGCGACCGACCCGGAGGAGGCCTGGCAGGCCGCGCAGTTCGACCGCGAGCTGGCCCGGATGCGCGCAGGGGCCGACTCGGGCGGGGGTGCGGTGCTCCGGCACCCCGACGTCCGGGCCCTGCTGCGCCAGCGGCTCGGGGGTCGGCCCACCCGCTCGAACTTCCGCACCGGCACCCTGACGGTGTGCACGATGGTGCCGATGCGCTCGGTGCCGCACCGGGTGGTGTGCCTGGTCGGCCTCGACGACGGCGTCTTCCCGCGGGTCGGCAGCGTCGACGGCGACGACGTCCTCGCCCGACGGCCGCACACCGGCGAGCGCGACGTGCGGGCCGAGGACCGCCAGCTGCTGCTCGACGCGATCGGCGCGGCCACCGAGACCCTCGTCGTGACCTACACCGGCCGGGGCGAGCACACCGGAGCCGAACGACCCCCGTCGGTCCCGCTCGGCGAGCTCCTCGACGCGCTCGACGACACCGCCGCCGAGCCGGTCCGGGACCGGCTCTGCGTGGCGCACCCGCTGCAGCCCTTCGACGAGGCCGCGCTCGTCCCCGGGCGGCTGGTCGGCGACCGGCCCTTCACCTTCGACCGGGCCGCCCTGGCCGGGGCCGAGTCCGCCCGTGGCACCCGCACCGAGGTCGGTGCGCTCGTCGGCGACCCCCTCGTCGCGCTGCCGGCCGAGGACGTGTCCCTGGCCGACCTGCACGACTTCTTCGCCCACCCCGTGCGCGGCTTCCTGCGCTCCCGGCTCGGCATCGGCACCCCTCGCGAGGTCGACGAGGCCGAGGACGCGATCCCGATCGACCTCGACGCGCTCGAGCGGTGGGCGGTCGGTGACCGGCTGGTCGGCGACGTTCTCGCGGGGGCCGCACCGCAGGACGGCATGCTCGCCGAGCAGCTGCGCGGGCTGCTGCCGCCGAGGCAGCTCGGGGTCCGGACGCTCACCGCCATCGCCCGCACCGCGCAGCCGCTCGTCGAGCGTGGTCTCGAGCTGCGCCGCGGCCCGGCCCGGACCCTCGACGTCGACATCGACCTGGGCGACGGGCGACGTCTCACCGGCACGGTGGGCCAGGTGTTCGGCAACGACCTGGTCCACGTCGGCTACTCCAACCTCGGCGCGAAGCACCGGTTCGCGACCTGGCTCGACGCGCTCGCCCTGGCTGCCGGGCACCCCGACGAGAACTGGACCGGGCACACCATCGGCAAGCACCGCTCCGGCGGCCAGCGCGCGATCATCCGCCCGCTCCCCGAGGACGCCGCCCGACGCTGGCTGCGCGAGCTCGTCGACGTCCGCGACCGCGGCCTGTGCGACCCGCTGCCGCTGCCGGTGAAGGCCGCCTGCCGGTGGGCTGAGGAGTACGTCAACACCCGGCTCGGCCGCGACGCCGACCCGGACGCGCGGGCCCGTGCCGCGTGGGAGACGCCGGCGTTCAGCGACAGCGGCATCCCCACGGAGGACGCCGACGCCTGGCACGTGCGGGCGTTCGGCGAGCGGGCGGCGTACGACTCGGTCCTGGCCTGCCCTCCGCTGCCCGGGGAGGACTGGAACGACGCCCCGCACCGGCTCGGACGGTACGCCTGGCGCCTGTGGGGTCCGCTGCTGACCGACGGGGTCGAGCAGGTGAGGTCGCTGTGAGCCGCACCGTCCCCGGACCGGGCACCTTCGACATCACCGGACCGCTGCCCACGGGCACCACGCTGCTCGAGGCCAGCGCGGGCACCGGCAAGACCTGGACGATCGCCGCGCTGGTCACCCGGTACGTCGCCGAGGGCGAGGCCACGCTCGACGAGCTGCTCGTGGTGACCTTCACCCGGGCCGCCAGCCAGGAGCTGCGGGCCCGGGTCCGCGCCCAGCTGGTCGAGGCCGAGCGCGCCCTGGCCGAGCCGGACGCGCCGCGGAGCGACAGCGACCTCCTGGACCTGCTCCTGGACGCCGGGCCGGAGGAGCTCGTACGCCGCCGGGCACGGCTGCGTGCCGCCCTCAGCTCGTTCGACGCCGCCACGATCGCGACCATCCACCAGTTCTGCCAGCTCGTGCTGCGCAGCCTCGGCGTGGCCGGCGACACCGACTCGGGCGCGACCCTGGTCGAGGACCTCGAGCAGCTCACCACGGAGGTCGTCGACGACCTCTACCTGGCCCGGTTCGCCGACGACGAGGCGCCCACGATGACCCGCGGCGAGGCCCTGGAGATCGCCCGGGAGGTGGTCGGCGACCCCCGGGCCCGGGTCGAGCCGCAGGCGGTGCTGACCCAGGCGCCGGACTCGGTCGCCGCCGACCGGGTGCGGTTCGCGCTGGCCGTGCTGGCCGAGATCGAGGTGCGCAAGCGCCGGCTCGGCGTGCTCAGCTACGACGACCTGCTCGGCCAGCTCGCCGACGCCCTCGCCGAGCCGAACTCACCGGCCCGCACCCGCATGCGGCAGCGGTGGAAGGTCGCGCTCATCGACGAGTTCCAGGACACCGACCCGGTCCAGTGGGAGGTGTTCGAGCGGGCCTTCGACGGGGTGTCCACGCTGGTGCTCATCGGCGACCCCAAGCAGGCGATCTATGCCTTCCGCGGCGGCGACGTCGTCACCTACCTCGCCGCGGCCCAGCGAGCCACCACGATCCAGACCCTCGGGGTGAACTGGCGGGCCGACCAGCCCCTCGTCGACGCGCTGCAGGGCCTGATGCGGGGGGCGAGCCTCGGCGACGAGCGGATCGTGGTGCACCCGGTGGCGGCGCACCAGCAGGACTCACGCCTGACCGGAGCCGGCGACCCGTTCCGGCTCCGGCTCGCTCGACGCGAGGAGCTCGGCGTCGGCCCCCGCGCCAGACCCCGGGTGGACCGGTGGCGCACGCACGTGATCGACGACCTCGCCTGCGACATCAAGCGGCTGCTCACGGCCGGGGCCACCTTCGAGGGCCGGGAGCTGCGGGCCGGCGACGTGGCGGTGCTCGCCGCCCGCCGCAACGAGTTGAACGCCGCGCAGCAGGCTCTCGCCGCGCTCGGCGTGCCGTCGGTCGTCAACGCCGGGGGGTCGGTCTTCCACACGCCGTCGGCCACCGCCTGGCTGACGCTGCTCGAGGCCCTCGAGCAGCCGCACCGCTCCGACCGGGTCCGCGCGGTCGCGCTCACCCCCTTCCTCGGGATCTCCGCCCGCGACCTCGACGCCGGGGGTGACCCGCTCACCGACGAGCTCGCCGACCGGGTCCGGACGCTGGCCGAGGTGCTGGCCGCCCGCGGGGTGGCCGCGGTCCTCGAGTGCTCGGTCGTCGACGGCCTCACGGAGCGGGTGCTGGCCACCCTCGGCGGCGAGCGGACCCTGACCGACCTGCGCCACATCGGCGAGGAGCTGCACCGGGTCTCGGTCGCCGAGCGGCTCGGCGCCGTGGGACTGCTCGGCTGGCTGCGGGCCCAGGTCGCCGACGACAAGCTCGAGGTCGCCTCCGAGCGCACCCGCCGGCTCGACTCGGACGCGGAGGCCGTGCAGCTGGTGACGATCCACGGCAGCAAGGGCCTGCAGTACCCCGTCGTCTACGCACCCACGCTGTGGAACCGCTACACCGGGCGGCCCCCGGCGGTGCCGCTCTTCCACGACGCCGACGGCGTCAGATGCCGCGACGTCGGCGGGCCCGGGCCGCACCTCGCCGCCAACCTGCAGCGGCACTGGGCCGAGGACGCCGGCGAGTCGCTGCGGCTGCTGTACGTCGCGCTGACCCGGGCCCAGTCCCAGGTGGTCGCGTGGTACGCCCCGGCGGCGAACAACACCCCGGCCTCGCCGCTGCACCGGATGCTGTTCGGTCGCCGACCGGGGACGGCGGAGGTGCCCGACGAGCAGGCGCTGGTCGACGACGAGCGGGCCGTGGAGATCCTCGGGCACTGGCGCGACGCGGGCGGGCCGACACCGGAGCTCGCCACCGCGGAGCGGCCCGAGGCCCCCGTTCCCGACCGCGACCGCCCCGAGCTGGCGGCGCGCCGGTTCACCCGGACCGTCGACACCGCCTGGCGGCGGACGTCGTACTCCGGGCTCTCGGTCGCCCGGGTCGACCACACCGGCCCGGACCGCTCCCTGACCGAGCCCGAGGAGCTCCCCGAGTCCGAGCTGGAGCTGGCCTCGGCAGAGCCGGGGCCGGAGTCGGAGCCGGGGCCGGAGGCAGGCGGGGAGCCGCCCGACCTGGCGCTCGCGGCGGTGCCGTCCCCGATGACCGGGCTGCCGGTCGGTGCGACGTTCGGCTCGCTGGTGCACGCGGTGCTCGAGCACGCCGATCCCCAGGCGCCCGACCTGCGCGCCGAGCTGCTCGGGCACATCGCCGAGCAGCGCACCTGGTGGCCGGTGGACCTCGACGCCGACGAGCTGGCCGACGCCCTGGTCGCGGTCTGCGACAGCCCGCTCGGGCCGCTGGCAGGCGGCGCCCGGCTGCGCCAGGTGCCCCTGGGTGACCGGCTCCGCGAGCTGGACTTCGAGATGCCGCTCGCCGGCGGGGACGACCGGGAGCACCCGGCGGCCGCGGTGACGCTCGGCCACCTCGCCCCGGTGCTGCGTCGACACCTGTCCGCCGACGACCCGGTCGGGGCGTACGCCGACGCGCTCGACGCCGACCCCGCCCTGGCCGGGCAGCCGCTCCGCGGCTACCTCACCGGCTCGATCGACGTCGTCCTCCGGGTGCCCGTCGACGGCGAGACCCGCTACCTGACCGTCGACTACAAGACCAACTGGCTCGGGGAGATCGGCACCGACCTCACCGCCCGCGACTACCGGCCGGCGGCACTGGCCGAGGCGATGGGGCACTCCGACTACCCGCTGCAGGCGCTGCTCTACACGGTCGTCCTGCACCGCTTCCTGCGCTGGCGGCTGCCCGACTACGACCCGGGGCGACACCTCGGCGGGGTGCTCTACCTCTACCTGCGGGGCATGTGCGGGCCGGCGACGCCCGACGTCGACGGCGCCCCCTGCGGGGTCTTCGCCTGGTCCCCGCCGGTGCCGCTGGTCGAGGAGCTCTCCGCCCTGCTCGACGGGCAGGTGAGCACATGAGCGAGCTGTTCACGGCCCTCGACGAGCAGGACCCGAGGCTCGCGCTGCGGGCCACCGGCCTGCTCGGCCGGTTCAACCGGGCCGGCCTGGTCACCTCGGCCGACTGCCACCTGGCCCGGACCCTCGGGGCGCTGGTCGGCGAGGCCGACGAGAGCGTGCTGCTGGCGGTGGCGCTGACCTCCCGCGCGGTCCGCGGCGGGTCCGTGTGCCTCGAGCTGGGGGCGGTCGCCGACCTGACGTCGGAGTCCGGCGACGGTCCCGTGGTCGCGGCACCGGGCGATGCGGACGCATCGGGTGCGATGCCGGCAGCCCTGACGCTGCCGGAGTTTCCGGAGCTGCCGGCGTGGGCGGACGCCGTGGCCGGCAGCCGGCTCGTGGCCCAGGGGGTGCTGAGGTGGGAGGACGGTCTGCTCTACCTGGATCGCTACCACGAGCAGGAGACCCAGGTGATCGACGACCTCGCCGCCCGCGCCCGGAGCCGGCCCGATCCCGAGCCGGCCCTGCTGGAGCGCTCCCTGGCCCGCGTCTTCCCCGGCGACGGCTTCGCCGAGCAGCGCGACGCAGCCCGGACCGCCGCCCACCAGCGCACCACCGTGCTCACGGGCGGTCCCGGCACCGGCAAGACGACCGCCGTGGCCGGCCTGCTGGTCGCGCTCGTCGAGCAGGCCGAGGCACGGGGGGAGCGGCTGCGGGTGGCGCTGACCGCCCCCACCGGGAAGGCCGCCGCCCGGCTGCAGGAGGCGGTCACGGAGTCCGCCGGCGGGTTCACCGCCGACGACCGGGAGCGGGTCGCCGGACTGCAGGCCTCGACGCTGCACCGGCTGCTGCGCCGTCACCCCGGCAACTCCACCCGGTTCCGGCACCACCGCGGCAACCGGCTGCCGCACGACGTGGTCGTCGTCGACGAGTCCTCGATGGTGTCGCTGACGATGATGGCGCGGCTGCTCGAGGCGGTGCGGCCGGAGGCCCGGCTGGTCCTGGTCGGCGACCCCGACCAGCTGTCCTCGGTCGAGGCCGGCGCCGTGCTGAGCGACCTGGTGCGCGGCTACCGCGGCCGCCCGGACTCGCCGGTGGTGGCGCTGCGCACCGGCCACCGGTACGGCGCCCGGATCGGCGCGCTGGCCGACGCGCTGAGGCGCGGGGACGCCGACGCGGCGGTCGAGGTCCTCGCCGCCGGCCACGACGAGGTCGAGTGGGTCACCGACGACGACCCGTCGAGCGCGCTCCGCCGGGCCGCCCTGCCGGCTGCGCTGGCCGTCCGCGACGCCGCCCTCGCCGGGGACGCCGACCGGGCCCTGGCCGCCCTCGACCGGCACCGGCTGCTCTGCGCGCACCGTGAGGGACCGGCCGGCGTACGCCACTGGAACCGCAGGATCGAGCAGTGGCTGACCGCCGAGACCGGCGACCCGCTCTTCGAGTCGGCCTACCTGGGGCGTCCGCTGCTGGTCACCGCCAACGACTACCGGCTCGGGGTCTACAACGGCGACAGCGGTGTCGTCGTGAGCCGGCCCGAGGGTCGGCGGGTGGTGCTGCGCACCGGCACCGAGGTGCTCGACCTGGCGCCGTCCCGGCTCGGGGACGTCGAGACCATGCACGCGCTGACCATCCACAAGAGCCAGGGCAGCCAGGCCGACGAGGTGACCGTCCTGCTGCCCGACGAGGAGTCGCGCCTGCTGACCCGCGAGCTGTTCTACACCGCGGTGACCCGGGCCCGGCAGCGGGTGCGCGTCGTCGGCGACGAGCAGGCGGTCCGGGCCGCGATCGCGCGGCGCGCCCAGCGGGCGAGCGGGTTGGGCTCGCGCCTGGGCGCGAGTCCGGACGCGCGCCTGGGCAGGGCCGATCCCATGACCTGAGCGCCCCGGGTCGCCTACCGTGGAGGCATGGGGTCTCGGAGGAGAGGACGGATCGCGCTGCTGGCCGGGCTGGCCGCGCTGGTCGCGGTGCTGGTCGGTGGTGGGCTGGTGTGGGCGCTCGGCGTCGACGACGAGCCCTTCACGCTGCCGGTCGGTGACCCGGCGTACGACGCGGCCGCCCCGGCGTGGGCGGTGGGCGGCGAGATCCACGTCGGCGAGGACGTGATCGCGGTCGACCCGGCTCCCGAGGCGTTCGTGGTCACCGACGCCGGCATCCACTACCTCGCGGACGGGGTGCTGTGGTTCACCGACGGCGGGCCCGCGGAGGAGGTGGCCACGGTGCGTGCCTCGCACCTGTCGCTCTCGCCGGACGGCCGGCTCCTCGGCCTCCTCGACCGGGGGCACGGACCCCGGCTCGCCTTCGGGGACGTCCCGGCGGTCCCGGTGGTGCTCGACGTCGGCACCGGTGAGCAGGTGCTGCGGATCGCAGCCCCCGACGACGCCGCGGACGAGGACCTGGGCGACCTCTACGGAGAGCTCCCGCCGTACTTCCTCGGCTTCGACGACGAGGCGGCGTACGTCGCCGACCCGCTGCGCGAGGGGACAACCCGGATCGCCCTCGACGACGGCTCCCTCTCCTCGCTGCCCGACCACCCCCGGCCGCGGGTAGCCGGGCCGTCGGGCACCCCGGTGACGGCGGCGCCGGCACCCGGCGACCGGATCGGGTACCCGGAGGACCCCGATGCCGGGGTGCTGATCGCCTACCGCTCCCCGGCGGGCGACGTGGTGTACAGCCGGAGCGCGCCGCGCGTGGGGCTCTTCGACGCCGACTCGGGGGAGCGGGTCCGGTTCGACCCGGGGGCGGAGTTCTTCGAGCTCGGTGGCTGGCTCGACGACGACACCTTCTTCGGGGCGGCCAGCAGCTCGTCGGCGGACGGCGCCGCCGGCCGGACCCGGATCGTCACCTGCGAGGTGTCGGGCGGGGCCTGCGCACCGGTCAGCGACACGTTCCAGCTGCCCGAGGAGCCGACCCTGCTCTTCGAGACCGGCGAGGGCGCCTGGTTCTGAGCGCGCCGACCGCCCCGCGCCGGCGCCGGTTACCCTCGAGTACATGAAGCGGACCATCTACGACGACGACCACGAGGCCTTCCGCAGCTCGGTGAAGGAGTTCCTGGACCGCCAGGTGACCCCGCACCTCGAGCAGCACATCGCGGACAAGGCGATCCCGCGCGAGTTCTGGATCGAGGCCGGCAAGCAGGGCTTCCTCGGCCTGGAGATCCCCGAGGAGTACGGCGGCTCCGAGGCGGGCGACTACCGCTTCAACGCGGTGCTCACCGAGGAGTTGGCCAAGGTGAACATGGCGCTGCCCTCGTGCGTCGGCATCCACGCCGACATCGTGGCGCCGTATCTCGTGCACCTGACCGACGAGGAGCAGAAGAAGCGGTGGCTGCCCGGCTTCTGCTCCGGAGAGATGCTCACCGCGATCGGCATGACCGAGCCCTCCGGCGGGTCGGACCTGGCGGCGCTGAAGACCACCGCCGTCAAGGACGGCGAGGACTGGGTCCTCAACGGGTCGAAGACCTTCATCACCAACGGCTACTCCGGCGACCTGATCGTGGTCGCGGCCCGGACCAGCCCGGAGAAGAAGGCCCGCGGCATCACGCTGTTCGGCGTCGAGGCCGACCGGGACGGGTTCTCGCGCGGGCGCAAGCTGGACAAGGTCGGCCAGGACGAGTCCGACACCGCCGAGCTGTTCTTCGAGGACGTCCGGGTCCCCGACGCGAACATCATCGGCGAGCTCGACAGCGGCTTCATCCACATGATGACGTTCCTGCCGCAGGAGCGGCTCGGGTCGGCGATCACGAACCTCGCCCACGCCGCGCAGATCCTCGACGAGACCCTGCAGTACACCAAGGACCGCAAGGCGTTCGGCCAGTCCATCGGCCAGTTCCAGCACAACAAGTTCCTGCTGGCCGAGCTCTACACGCAGGTCGAGGTCACCCAGCACTACGTCGACCAGTGCGTGATGGCGCACACCCGCGGCGAGCTCACCCCCATCGATGCGGCGAAGGCGAAGTGGTGGACCGCGCAGGTGCAGAGCGACGTGCTGGACCACTGCGTCCAGCTGCACGGCGGCTACGGCTTCATGAACGAGTACCGGGTCGCGCGGGCCTGGCGGGACGCCCGGGTCACGAAGATCTGGGCCGGCTCCAACGAGATCATGAAGGAGCTCATCGGGCGCGACCTCGGGCTCTGATCCGGGTGCGGCTGTTCGTGGCGGTGACCCCGTCGGAGGAGGCCGTCGAGGACCTCGACGGCCTCCTCGCTCCGCGGCGCGAGGCCGGGGCCTTCCGCTGGTCCGACCCCGGGCAGTGGCACCTGACGCTCGCCTTCCTGCCCGACGTCGCCGACCGCCGGCTCGACGACCTCGGCGACCGGCTGGCGCGGGCGGCCGGTCGACGTACGTCCTTCGAGCTCGCCCTGGCCGGCGGGGGCGCCTTCCCGAACCCGGCGCGGGCGCGGGTGCTGTGGGCGGGCCTGCGCGCCGAGGAGTCGGCCCGCACCGAGCTCGACCGGCTCGCGACCGGCGCCCGGGCGGCCGCGAACCGGGCCGGCGCCGCACCCGAGGGCGCCCGGTTCCGGGCCCACCTGACCCTGGCCCGGCTGGGCCGGCCCGCCGAGGTCGGCCGGTGGGTGCGGCTGCTGGACGGGTACGCCGGCCCGGCGTGGGCCGTCGACGAGATCGCGCTGATCGCCTCGCACCTCGGCGAGGGGCCACGGAACCGCCCGCGGCACGAGGTGCTGGACCGCTTCCCCCTCGCTCCCTGAGCTCCCGGCTCGACGACGGGGGCGCGGGTCTTGCTCCTCACCCGACGGGAGGTCCTAGCGTGACCGCCATGGACGACCTGAGCATCGGTGACGTGGCCCACCGGACCGGCCTCACCCAGCGGACGCTGCGCTACTACGAGGAGCTCGGGCTCCTCTCGCCCGAGCGGGACGGGGGCGGTCGGCGCCGGTACCGCTCCGAGGACCTCGACCGGTTGTACCGGGTCCGGCTGCTCCGGGAGCTGGGCACGCCGCTTGCCGAGGTGGATCCCGACGCCGACCAGCTCCTTCCGCTCACCCGGCGGCGCCTGGTCGACCTCGACGCCCGGCTGGCCGAGCTGGCCCGCACGCGCGAGGCGGTGCGGTCGGCGGAGGAGCGGCTCCTGCGCGGCGCGCCCTCCACCGACGAGGAGATCCTGGACCTGCTGGCCGGCCTGCCGGCCGACGAGCCGGCCGTGACCCGGCGGCTGACGCTGCTGGTCTACCGCGACATCGCCGCCGCCCAGCAGTGCCTGGTCGACCAGTTCGGGCTGGTCGCCGGCGAGCTCTCCCGGGACGGTGCCGGTGAGGTGGTGCACGGCGAGGTGTTCGCCGGGGACGGGGTGATCTGGATGCACCGGGAGTCGGCCGACTTCCGCCTCGCCTCGCCGGCGACGCTCGGGGGCTCCGCGCACTGCATGGCGATCGACGTCGACGACGTGGACGCCCACCACCGGCGGGCCGAGGCCGCCGGGGCGGAGATCGTCTACCCGCCGACCGACATGCCATACGGGGTCCGGGAGTACGGCGCCCGCGACAGCGAGGGCGGCCTGTGGTCGTTCATGCGCACCCTGTGACCGGCGGCACCCGGGGACACACGCGCGAAACACCGAAGAACTAGGCTCGGGGCATGCCGTTCCTGCTGCGCGTCGAGCTGCCCGACATCCCGGGGTCCCTGGGTCGGGTGGCGAGCGCCATCGGCGAGGCCGGCGGGGACATCGAGGCGATCGAGATCGTCGAGCACCGTCAGGACGGCACGGCCGTCGACGACGTGCTGCTGGAGACCACCCCGGGCACGATGCCGGACTCGATCGTCTCGGCCTGCAGCGCCCTGGACGGGGTGCGGGTGCTCTTCATCTCCCGCTACGCCGCGGGCGGCAACCTGTTCCTGGACCTCGAGGCGGTCGAGGACCTCACCGCCCACCCCGAGACCGCGCTGGACCGGCTCGTCGACCTGCTGCCGGCCACCTTCCGCGCCGACTGGGGCGCCCGGGTGCGGCACAACGGGGACGGGGCCGAGCGCCTGCACGCGACCAGCGCGGCGCCGGACACGTTGGCCTGGCACGAGCTGGACAAGGCGGCCCGGGTGCCGTCGGCGGACGAGAACAACGTGCTCGCTGCCGCACCGCTGCCGGGCGACGAGCTGGTGCTCATCGGCCGCCGTGGCGGCCCGGACATCCTCGACTCCGAGCTGGCCCGGCTGGGGCACCTGGTCGCGCTCGCGGTCTCGATCTCCACGACCTGAGCCGCGCCGATCCGCGCCGATGAGCGCTTGGCCCCGGCGGCGGGTCAGGCGCGCTCGAGCACGAAGAGCGGGACCTCGCGGTCGGTCTTCTGCTGGTACTCGTCGTAGTCGGGCCAGACCGCCACGGCCCGCTCCCACCAGGTGGCCCGCTCCTCGCCCTCGACCCGGCGCGCGACGTACTCGTGCGGCTCGGGGCCGTCCTGGAGCTGGACCTTCGGGTGGGCCACGAAGTTGTGGTACCACTCCGGGTGCTCGGGGGCGCCGCCCTTCGACGCCACCGCGAGGTAGGCGCCGTCGTGCTCGACTCGCATCACCGGGTTCTTGCGCAGCTTGCCGGACTTGGCGCCGACCGAGGTGATCACCACGATCGGGACGCCGCGCATCGTGTTGCCCTCGGCCCCGCCGGTGCGCTCGTAGGTCTCGACCTGCTCGCGGACCCACTCGCTCGGGCTCGGCTCGTACGTTCCCTGAAGTGCCATAGGTCACTCAACCACGGGCCCGGCCCGGATGTTCCTCCGAACCGGCACCGATAGCCTGCGCGCATGAGCGCCATCGAGGGAGTCTCCGGCACGTTCGACCCCGACGCCTGGGACCCGGTCCCCGGCTTCGATGACCTCACGGACCTCACCTACCACCGTGCCAGGGCGCACGGCACCGTCCGGATCGCCTTCGACCGGCCCGACGTCCTCAACGCCTTCCGGCCCCACACCGTCGACGAGCTGTTGCGGGTGCTCGAGCACGCCCGCACCTCCAGTGACGTGGGCTGCGTGCTGCTCACCGGCAACGGCCCGGGCGAGCGGCACGGCAAGTGGGCGTTCTGCACCGGCGGCGACCAGCGGATCCGCGGCCGCGCCGGATACCAGTACGCCGAGGGCGAGCAGGCCGAAACCGTCGACGCCGCCCGGCTCGGGCGGCTGCACATCCTGGAGTGCCAGCGGCTGATCCGGTTCATGCCGAAGGTCGTCATCTGCGTGGTCAACGGCTGGGCGGCCGGCGGCGGCCACTCGCTGCACGTCGTCTGCGACCTCACCATCGCCAGCGCCGAGCACGCCCGCTTCAAGCAGACCGACGCCGACGTGGGCTCGTTCGACGGCGGCTTCGGGTCGGCGTACCTCGCCCGCCAGGTGGGGCAGAAGTTCGCCCGGGAGATCTTCTTCCTCGGCGACGAGTACGACGCCGCCGACGCGCACCGCATGGGTGCGGTGAACTCGGTGGTCCCGCACGCCGAGCTCGAGGCAGTCGCGCTCGAGTGGGGGCGGAAGGTCAACGGCAAGTCGCCGACGGCGCAGCGGATGCTGAAGTACTCCTTCAACCTCATCGACGACGGGCTCGTGGGCCAGCAGTTGTTCGCCGGCGAGACCACCCGGCTGGCGTACATGACCGACGAGGCGCAGGAGGGCCGCGACCAGTTCCTGGAGAAGCGGGAGCCGGACTGGTCGCCGTACCCCTGGTACTACTGATCTGGCGCGTTTGTGCAGGTCAGGCGGGGGTTGAGGTTCCAAAGTCCGCGGCTGGTCCGCAAAAAGTCCGCACGGTGTCGACGGCGTCCGATGCCCTCCGACCGTTCTTCGCTTGGGCGACGGGGGTTGTCGATTGCTAAACCTATGAATCTCAGGCCTGAAATTAAGGGGTCATGGCGTATCCTATGAATTCATGCCGGAGACTTCAGGTCTGCTTGAGCACGGCATTCTCCGCGAGGTAACCGGGAGCAGCTACGGCCGGATGTTTGCCTGCGAAGAAGCCATCTCCATCCTGTCGCGCGACTAACAGCTTCCAACTCTGGGTTGGCTGGTCATCGCGTCTCGCATGAGGCTGCTGGCCGCAGCCCGCGTCCGATCCTGCGCCGTCGGCCACAGGTGGCTGTAGGTGTTCAGCGTGGTCGTCGCCGACGAGTGTCCCAGCGCCCGCTGCACCGTGACCACGTCGCAGCCGGCAGCGATCAGCCCCGACGCGTAGAAGTGCCGCAGGTCGTGCAGGCGGACGTGTGGCAGACCGGCTGAGGTCGGAGTCGCGCGCCACCCCGTCGCGAACTTCGTCAGGTCGGCGTCGACGAGCAGCGCCGGGGCGCGCAGCGCTGTCCTCGTTCTCCGGTGCGCCAGTGCCGAGCCTCGGTGACGAGGTCCGACCCGGCGAGAGCCAGCCCGTCAATGATCACCTTCGAGCCGGTCTCGTCGAAGCGTGCCCCCGCTTCTGTCCTGCTTCATCTCTTGCCTCCAGTGTCGTTGGGCCACCGGGCTGGTGACCTCGAT
Source organism: Nocardioides donggukensis (assembly GCF_014842875.1). Classification (GTDB taxonomy): domain Bacteria; phylum Actinomycetota; class Actinomycetes; order Propionibacteriales; family Nocardioidaceae; genus Nocardioides; species Nocardioides donggukensis. The sequence goes on from NZ_JACYXZ010000001.1 coordinate 156,027, forward strand.
CCGATGGTGCGACCGGAGCGGCGGGTCAAGCGCACTGTTGTCTGTTCAGTGAGCGTCCTGAGGCAGTGACGTCCGGCGTTCACGTACGACGGCGGATCAGATCCACCCGTTCGTCTGGGCGACCCGCGCCGCCTCCGCCCTGGTGGACGCTCCTGTCTTGCCGATCGCGGCCGAGAGGTGGTTGCGGACCGTGCCGACGGAGAGGTGGGCGCGCGCGGCGATCACCGCGACGGGGGATCCGTCCATCGCGAGCAGCAGGATCTCCGCCTCCCGGGCCGTGAGCGGGGACGGGCCGGCCATCAGCGACTCGGTCGCCAGGTCCGGGTCCACCACGCGCAGCCCGGCATGCACTCGGCGGACGGCGTCCGCGAGCTCGCGGGCCGGCCGGTCCTTGACCAGGAAGCCCGCGGCACCGGCGTCGAGCGCACGGCGCACGTAGCCCGGCCGCCCGAAGGTGGTCACGATCAGCGAGCGCACCGTCGGCAGCTCGGCGCGCAGCCGCTCGGCCACCTCGAGGCCGGTGAGGCCCGGCATCTCGATGTCGAGCAGGCACACCTCCGCCTGTGACGCGCGGGCAGTGGCCACCACCTCGTCGCCACGGCCGACCTGGGCGACGACCTCGAGGTCGGTCTCGAGGTCGAGCGGGGCCGCGAGCGCGCCACGGACCAGGGCCTGGTCGTCGGCCAGCAGGATCCGGATCACGGCAGCACGACCTCCACCCGGGTGCCCGAGCCGCCCGTGAGCCGCAGCGTGCCGCCGGCGGCCGCGACCCGCTCGCGCATGCCGCGCAGTCCGTTGCCCTCGCGCCGGTCGTCCGTCCCGAGGCCCGTGCCGTCGTCGGCCACGACCAGGCCGGTCGCCGTGAGCTCGATCGAGACCGTCGACGCCCCGGCGTGCCGGACGACGTTGGTCACCGACTCGCGCAGCACCCAGGCCAGCAGGGTGCGGTGCCGCGGGTCGGTGTCGGCGACGGTGCCGAGCAGCCGCGTCCGGACGCCGGCGTCGGCGAGCACGCGGGGTGCGGCCTCCAGCTCCGCGTCGAGACTGGCCGCGCGCAGGCCGCCGACGGTCGAGCGGACCTCCGTGAGCGCCTGCCGGGCGGTCTCCTGGATCGACTCGAGTTCCGCGCGGGCCCGCGCGGGGTCGACCTCGATGAGCCGGGCCGCGAGCTCGGCCTTGATCGAGAGCGCCGTCAACGAGTGGCCGAGCACGTCGTGGACGTCGCGGGCCACCCGGTCGCGCTCGGCCACCAGGGCCAGCTCCGCCCGGGCCTCCTCGGAGCGCTCCTCGAGGTCCGAGAACACGCGCAGCGCCGTGAAGAACCCGATGAGCGGCCAGACCATCAGGAAGAAGAACGCCGGGAAGTCGCCGCCGATGAGCGAGAGGATCGGCAGCAGGGCGCTGACGAGGGTGGTCCCCTTCCACCACGGCGCCGGCACCACCATCGCGGCGTACGCCCCGAGGTAGGGGGTGAGCCCGATGGCTTCGATGCCGATCACCGGCACCGTCCCCAGTGCGAGCAGGAGCATCGCCAACCAGATCCTCAGCGCATGCCGGCGCCACACGCTCCACCCGAGCAGGTAGGTCACGGCGAAGGCGGCGATCAGCGTCAGCGAGACCCCCTTGGCCGGCGCCGACGCGTCGGTTTCGAGCGTCTCGATCACCGGGTAGGTGAGGAAGACCAGCCAGATCGCGGCGATGACCCATCCCCACCGCTCCCAGGGGGAGCGAGTGGGGTGGGTCGCGGCGAGGGAGGCCGTCACACCCGCTCCCGCCGTCGGCGAAGCCCCCAGACCGCCAGCGCCGCGAAGATCACCGTCCACGAGCCCACGTTAGCCAGCAACAGCCACACCGGGTCGTGTCCGGCGTCGATGGGCAGGTAGCCCTCCGAGATCGGGTAGCGGGCCAGCCCGGCGTACCCGTAGAGCGGGGTGAAGCGGCCGAACTCCAGGATGATGCCGTCCATCGGCGTGAACACGTTGCCGAGGAAGCTCATGATCACGATCAGCCCGGACGCGATGCCGGAGGCGTTCTCACCCTTGAGGATCAGGCACATCGCCAGGCCGTAGACCGCGAACAGGGCCGAGCCGAACCACACGATGGCGGCGCTCGCCAGCCAGTCGACGGTGTTCCCCGACGAGCCGGTCGCCGCACCGATCGCGTAGATCAGCGCGATCGGGACGGCCGCGACCAGCATCGCCACGGCAGTCTTGATCGCCACGAAGGTCAACGACGGCAGCGGCGTCAGGGCGATCTGCCGCCCCCACCCCATCGTCTGCTCGGTCGCGGCCGACCCGGCCACGGTCGTGGTCGCCGTGACGGCGCCGTACGCCGCCATCGAGACCATGACGTACATCGCGACGTTCGCACTGCCGTACGCCTCGTCGTCACCCATGCCGAAGACGAAGAACAGGAACGCCGGCAGCGCCACGATGAAGAACATCCCCACCCGGTCGCGCAGCTGTCGCTTCAGGTCCAGGCCGGCGTAGGTGAGGGCCACGGGTCGTGCCGTACGCCGCCCGGTGCCGACCGGGTGCTCGGTGTCGGTGATCGTCACGGTGCTCACTGCAGGGCCTCCTGGGCGACGGTGGGGAGATCGGTGGGTGTGTAGGTCGCGGCGCCACTCGGGCCCGGGTCGGTCTCCGGCGCTCCGGTGAGGGCCAGGAACGCGGCCTCGAGGCTGGCGCTGGAGACCTCGAGGTCGGTGACGCCCAGGGGAGCCACAGCCCGCCGTACGTCGTCGAGCCAGGCCCGGTCGATGCCGTCGACACCGACGACGTCGGCGGGCGGGCGGATCGTCATCGTCTGGCCGCCGTACGCGGCGCGCACCTCGGCGGTCGGGCCGTCGGCCCTGATCCGGCCGTGCGACATCAGCACGGTGCGGTCGGCGAACGCGTCGGCCTCGGCCAGGTAGTGGGTCGCGAAGACGACGGTGCGTCCGTCCGCGGCGTGGGCGCGCATGGTGTCCCAGAACTCCTGGCGCGCGCCCACGTCCATCCCGGTCGTCGGCTCGTCCAGGATCACCAGGTCCGGGTCGGGGACGAGCGCCAGGGCGAACTTCAGGCGCTGCTGCTCGCCGCCCGAGCAGGCCTGCACCAGCCGGTCGGCGAGCTTCCCGAGCCCGGCGCGCTCGACGACGGTGTCGACCCGGTCGGGCCGGCCGTGCAGGGCGGCGATCGCGCGGATCGTCTCCCGCACGGTGAAGTCGGGCAGCAGCCCCCCGGTCTGCATGACGGCGGAGACGCGGCCGTCCACGACCGCGCGACGCGGCGCCTCGCCGTAGACCCGGACGGTCCCGCCGGACGGCGAGGTCAGCCCGAGGAGCATGTCCACGGTGGTGGTCTTGCCGGCGCCGTTGGGGCCGAGGAAGGCGACGATCTCGCCGGAGCCGATGGTCAGGTCGATGCCGTCGACCGCGGTGAGGCTGTGGCCTCCCGGTCCACGGAACCGCTTCGTCAGGCCGATCGCCTCGAGTGCTGGTGTGGTCATGGCACCAGCCTCCGGCTCCGGGCGGTGTGAGCCCCGGGGGAGATGTCACGACCTGGGCATGACACCTGTCATGGCCCTGCTCTCGGTCGAGCCGGACCCGGATGCGTCGCGGCAGGCGGACCGTCCCCGCACGGAGGGGCTAGCCTGCAGCGATGAGGATCGTGGTCCTGACCGGCGCGGGGGTCTCCGCCGAGAGCGGGGTGCCCACGTTCCGGGACGCCGACGGGCTCTGGGAGGGGCACCGGGTCGAGGACGTCGCCACCCCCGAGGCGTTCGAGATGCAGCCCGGCGTCGTGCAGCGGTTCTACGACGAGCGCCGCGCCGCCCTGGCCCTCGTTGCGCCGAACCCGGCCCACACCGCGCTCGCCCGGCTTGGCACGCTGCCCGGCGTCGACCTGCTCCTGGTCACCCAGAACATCGACGACCTGCACGAGCGGGCCGGTGCCACCGACGTGCTGCACATGCACGGCGAGCTGCTCTCGGCGCTCTGCGCGAGCTGCCGCTCGCGGTGCCGCTGGGCCGGCGACCTCGCCGACTTCCCGCCCTGCCCCGGGTGCGGCATGACCGACCTCCGCCCGGACGTGGTGTGGTTCGGCGAGATCCCCTACCAGATGGAACGGATCCAGAGCGCCCTCATGCGGGCGGACGTGTTCGTCTCGATCGGGACGTCCGGGGCGGTCTACCCGGCGGCCGGTTTCGTGCAGATGGCGGCCGCCTGCGGCGCCCGGACCCTCGAGCTCAACCTGGTGCCCAGCGAGGGCACGTCGTTCTTCGACGAGGCGCGGCACGGTCCCGCCGGGCGGCTGGTCCCTGACTGGGTCGACGAGGTCGCGGCCTCCCTCGGTGTCGACACGCGGTGAGACTCGGGTCTCAAGGGGTGGTCGTGCGCTCCTGAGTGCCCTAGGTTGCGGCGGGTGAGGATCGCTGTAGCCAGGGAGACCCGCGACGGGGAGACCCGCGTCGCGATGGTGCCCGAGCTGGTCGGGAAGCTGACCGCGCTGGGGTACGACGTGTGCGTCGAGCCGGGGGCCGGAGGCGGCGCCCTGTTCACCGACGAGGAGTACGCCGAGGCCGGTGCCGAGCCGGACCCCCGCGCGCTCGAGGACTCGGACGTGGTGGTGAGCGTGCAGCCGCTGTCGGTGGACGCGATCCGCCGGCTGCGGGCGGGCGCCACGACGGTCTCGTTCCTGCCCGGCGACCAGGCCCCGGACGAGGTGGCCAACCTCCGTGACTGCGGGGTGACCTCCTTCGGGATGGAGTTCGTGCCCCGGATCTCGCGCGCCCAGTCGATGGACGCCCTGTCCTCCCAGGCGCTGGTCGCGGGCTACCGCTGCGCGATCGTGGCCGCCGGCCTGCTGCGCCGGTTCTTCCCGCTCAACATGACCGCCGCCGGCACCGTCCAGCCGGCCGAGGTGGTGGTCCTCGGGGCCGGCGTCGCCGGGCTGCAGGCGATCGCCACCGCGAAGCGGCTCGGCGCCGTGGTCAGGGCCTACGACGTCCGGGCCGCCGCCGCCGAGGAGATCCGCTCCATGGGTGCCAAGGCGATCGACCTCGAGCTCGAGACGCTCGAGGGGACCGGCGGCTACGCCCGCGAGATGACCGAGGACCGTGCCGCCCGGCAGCGCGACCTGCTGGCGCCGTACATCGCGAACGCGGACGCCCTGATCACCACCGCGGCCGTGCCCGGCCGGCAGGCGCCGCTGCTCGTGACCGCCGCGATGGTCGAGCAGATGAAGCCAGGCTCGGTGGTCGTCGACCTGGCCGCGGAGTCCGGCGGCAACGTCGAGGGCTCGATCGCCGGCTCGATCGCCACCGTCGGCAACGCCCAGGTGTGGGGCGGGCGCAACGTGCCCTCCCAGATGCCCGGGCCGGCCTCACGGCTCTACGCCCAGAACGTCGTCAACATCCTCACGCTGATGACCGCCACCGGTGAGGCGGCCGTGCCGGGGACCTTCGCCCCCGACTTCGACGACGAGATCGTCGACTCGTCCTGCATCACCAAGGACGGCGCGATCCACCACGAGCCGACGCGCGCGTCCCTCGAGGGACCGGCCGAAGGAGGCCCCGCATGAACGACCTCGTCCTCGACAACGGGATCGTCTGGCTGACGATCTTCGTGCTCAGCGTCTTCGTCGGCATCGAGGTGATCTCCAAGGTCTCCTCGACCCTGCACACGCCGCTCATGTCCGGCGCCAACGCGATCCACGGCATCATCCTGCTCGGCGCGATCCTGGTCACCGGCACCGCCGAGGGCACGGTGGCGCTGGTCGTCGGCCTGGTCGCGATCGTGCTGGCCGCGGTGAACATGGTCGGCGGCTTCATGGTCACCGACCGGATGCTCCAGATGTTCACCCGCAAGAAGCCCAAGCCCGCGGCCGCCAAGACCGACGGGAGCGCCGCCTGATGCCGATCTGGGTCCAGCTCGTCTACCTGCTCTGCGCGGTCGCGTTCATCCTCGCGCTCAAGGGGCTCTCGGGTCCCAAGACCGCCCGCGGCGGCAACCTCATCGGCGCCGCCGCCGCGGTGGTGGCGTGCGCGGTGCCGTTCCTCTACCTCGACCTCGACCACGTCGGGCTGATCCTCGGCGCCGTGGTCGTCGGCAGCGCCGGCGGTGCCTACGGCGCCCGGGTCGTGCAGATGACCCAGATGCCGCAGATGGTCGCGCTCTTCAACGGCGTCGGCGGCGGGGCCGCGGCGCTGGTCGCCCTGCTCGAGCTCGAGCACATGGTCGAGGAGGAGGTGCCGGTCTTCTTCCTGGTCGCCACGGCCTTCACGATCGTGGTCGGCTCGGTGTCCTTCGCCGGCTCCGTGGTCACCTTCGCCAAGCTGCAGGAGCTGATGAGCTCGCGGCCGGTCGTGTTCCCGGGCCTGCCGATCGCCTTCGGCGGCTCGCTGCTCGCCGCCGTGGTGCTCTCGGTGCTGGTCGTCAGCGACCCCACCATGCTGGTCGGCATCCTGCTCGGCCTGCTGGGTCTGGCGATCGGCGTCCTGCTCGTGCTGCCGGTCGGCGGCGCCGACGTGCCGATCGTGATCTCGCTGCTCAACGCCTTCACCGGTCTCACGGTGGCGGCCGGCGGGTACGTCCTGCAGAACACCGTCCTCCTGGTCGCCGGCACGCTGGTCGGCGCGGCCGGCACCTTCCTCACCCTGCTCATGGCCGGGGCCATGGGCCGCTCGGTCGCCAACATCCTGTTCGGGGCGCTCAAGGGCGGCTCGACGCTGGGTGCCGGCGAGGCGTCGGACCGCCCGGTGAAGTCGGCCGGTCCCGAGGACGTCGCGATCATGCTGGCCTACGCCGAGCGGGTCATCATCGTGCCCGGCTACGGGCTGGCGGTCGCCCAGGCCCAGCACACCCTCCGCGAGCTGGTCGACGTGCTGATCGAGCGTGGCGCCGACGTGGACTACGCCATCCACCCGGTCGCCGGCCGGATGCCCGGCCACATGAACGTCCTGCTGGCCGAGGCGCAGGTGCCCTACGAGCAGCTGATCGAGATGGACGAGATCAACGGCGACTTCAAGGACGCCGACGTCGTGCTCGTGGTCGGCGCCAACGACGTGGTCAACCCGGCCGCGAAGACGACGCCGGGCGCCCCGATCTACGGGATGCCGATCCTGAACGCCGACGAGGCCAAGCAGGTGGTGTTCATGAAGCGCTCGATGCGGCCCGGCTTCGCCGGCATCGAGAACGAGCTGCTCTTCGAGCCCAACACCACCCTGCTCTTCGGCGACGCCAAGGACTCGATGGGCAAGCTGCTCAGCTCCGTGAAGTCCCTCTGACCCCTCCCCTCACCGCCGGACCCGGCGCCCTGTGGAGGACCGGTCGCGCCCCCGGCCGGCCGGGGCGAGGATCGGCCCATGGGCGAGACCAGGGGCGCCGGCTGGCGGGCACAGGCGGCACGGCAGCACGGCGTGCTCGGGCGTCGGCAGCTGCGGGACCTCGGGGTGTCCCGGGCGACGATCCGGGCCCAGGTCTCCGCGGGCCGCTGGGCCTGGCGGACCGGGTCGGTGCTCACCACGACGACCGGCCCGCTCTCGTGGGGGCAGCGGCTGTGGGTCGCGGTCCTGCACTGCGGCCCCGGCTCGGCCGTCGGCGGGCTCTCGGCGGCCGCCGTGCACGGGCTGCGCGGCTGGGACCGGCCACGGGTCACGGTGCTGGTGCCCGGCCCGCTCTCGTTCGCGCCGGTCGAGGGGCTGCACGTGGTCCGGACCCGGCGGCCGATCGGCACCGCCCTGGCGCCTGGCCGGCTGCCGGTGTGGCAGGTCGAGCCGGCGGTCCTGCTGTTCGCCGGCTACGAGCCGAGCCGGCGCACCGGCCTCGCGGCGGTGGCCGCCGTCGTCCAGCAGCGGCTGAGCACCCCCGAGCGGCTCCGCGAGACGCTGGCGACCATGCACCCGCTGCGTCGCGCCCGGGACCTACGAGCCCTGCTCGCCGACCTCGCCGACCTCCCCGACCTCGCCGGCCGAGGCGAGGCGGCACCGCTCGCCCTGGGCGTGCCCCGCACCGGCGCCCGACGCGCAGGGTGAGTGCCCGGGTGGTCGCCCCGCGCCACCACCTGAGCACCCGACCGGTAGAGGGAGGACGGCACATAGAGTGCCGCCCATGCCCGCCGCCCCGGACCCCTCAGCCCCGGACCCCGCCGCGCCGGACCCGGCCGCCCTGCTCGAGGAGCTGCGCGGGCGCGAGGCCTGGGCCGTCGTCCGGCTCCGCGACTCACCGACCGTGACCCTGCTCGGGGGCAGCCGGTCCGAGGTCGGCTCGTTGCTCGACGTCCCGCTCGAGGAGGGTCCGCCTCCCGAGGGCCGGCGCTTCGACCGGCTGGTGGCGGTGCCGTTCCGTCAGGTGCGCGAGCGCGGCTTCGAGGCGCACGACGACGGCGCCCCGCTCGTGGTCGTCGACGTCGACACCGAGACCGAGGTGCCGTACGCCGACCTGCTGGCCGCCCTGCCCGACGTACCGGTCACCTTCTCCGACCGCGGCGGCTTCGAGACCTCCGACGCCGACTACGCGACGGTCGTGGAGCGGATCATCGCCGAGGAGATCGGCAACGGCGAGGGTGCCAACCTGGTCGTCGCCCGCAACTACCGCGCCGAGGTGGAGAGCTGGGACGCGGGCACCGCGCTGACCGTGCTGCGCCGGCTGTTCGAGCGCGAGCGCGGCGCCTACTGGACCTACTGCTTCTTCACCGGAGACCGGTACCTCATCGGCGCCAGCCCCGAACGGCACGTCAGCGTGCACGGCGGCGACGTGCGGATGAACCCGATCTCGGGGACCTTCCGGATCCCGCGCGGCCCGGACGCCGACGGCGGCAAGCAGGCGCTGCTCGACTTCCTCGCCGACGAGAAGGAGATCTACGAGCTCTTCATGGTCGTCGACGAGGAGCTCAAGATGATGTGCGACATCTGCAACGAGGGCGGCCAGGTGCTCGGCCCGTTCCTCAAGCCGATGACCCACCTCGTGCACACCGAGTACCTCCTCGCAGGTCGCACCAGCCGCGACGTCCGCGAGGTGCTGCGCGACACGATGTACGCCGCCACCGTCACCGGCTCGCCGGTGGAGAACGCCTGCCGGCTCATCACGGAGTACGAGACGCAGGGCCGTGGCTACTACGGCGCCGCCCTGGCCCTCTTCGGCCGGGACGCCGACGGGGCTCCCACGGCGGACAGCCCGATCGTCATCCGCACCGCGGACGTCAGCCCCGACGGCGCCCTGCGGGTCAGTGCCGGCGCGACCCTGGTCCGCGACTCCGACCCGGCGTACGAGGTCGCCGAGACGCACGCCAAGGCCGGCGGGATCCTCTCCGCCTTCGGCCTGGTGCCGGCGGCTCCGGTGCCGGCCGACGACACCGCCGCCCTCACCCGGGACGAGGACGTGCTGATCGCGCTCAACTCCCGCAACCAGCGACTGAGCACGTTCTGGCTCACCGACCAGGGCGGCACCGACCCGGACCCGTCGCTGCGCGGCCGGTCCGTGGTGATCCTCGACGGCGAGGACGACTTCGTGAACATGCTGCGCCACGTGCTCGGCGTGATCGGCATGACCTCCCGGGTGGTCCGGCACGAGGACTACGCCGAGGGGGTGCTCGACGGGGCGGACCTGGTGATCGTGGGCCCCGGTCCCGGTGACCCCCGGGACGGCGACCACCCCAAGATCGCGGCGTTCCGGGCGGCGACCTCCGCGCTGCTCGCCTCCGGTCGACCGTTCCTCGCGGTCTGCCTGGGCCACCAGACGCTGTGTCACCTGCTCGGCATCCCGCTGGCCTTCAAGGACATCGTCTTCCAGGGCACCCAGTCGCCGGTGTCGATCGACGGCCGCACCGAGCGGGTCGGCTTCTACAACACCTTCGTGGGCCGGGCGCCGGAGGGCACGGCCCTGCCCGAGGGCGTCGGGGTGGAGGTGGACCCGGCCACCGGCGACGTGCACCTGGTGTCCGGGTCGCACTACCGGGGGATCCAGTTCCACGCCGAGTCGATCCTCACTCAGCACGGCTTCCGGCTGATCCACGACCTGGTCCGCGACCTGCTGGCCTGACCGGCCGCGGGAAATAGCGCGACTTTCCGGTCGACTCCGGCAACCGATCGGCCCGCCAGGGCGTCACAATGGGCAGGCGGACGGAACGGGGGAGTCGACGGTGCATGCTCGGGTGGTGACGGCGGTGCTGCTTGCCGTCCTGGTCTCATGGAGCGCGGTGGCGCTCGCGCACTCGGGCGACGGGGTCGCGACCGCGGTCGGTCCCGACCAGCAGGCCACCGGCCCGCGGTCGGCCGCGGACACCGTGGTGCGCGCCGCCACCGGCGCCCGCCCCGTGCTCGCCCCGCCGCCCAACGTCGTCCTCGTGCTGCTCGACGACTTCTCCCTCGACCTGCTGCCCACGATGCGCCACGCCCGGCGCATGCAGCGTCGGGGCGCGACCTACCGCAACGCCTTCGTCGTCGACTCGCTGTGCTGCGTGTCGCGGGCCAGCCTGCTGACCGGGCAGTACCCGCACCAGACCGGCGTGCTCACCAACACCGCCAACACCCCGAACCCCTACGGCCCGATCGGGGGCTGGGAGGCGTACGCCGCCTACGGCAACGAGGAGCGCACGGTCAGCCGGGCCCTCCAGCGGCGCGGTTACACGACCGGCTTCATCGGCAAGTTCCTCAACCAGTACGAGGCCCGCGACGGCGTGGTCCCGCCGCTGGTCGACGGGTGGGACGAGTTCAACGTGATCTTCGGGTCCGCCTATGACGGGTGGGGCTTCCAGTCCAGCTACGTCGAGGACGGCCGGCTCCGGGTCCGCGACCACCCGGCGCCCCCGGCCGACGCCGACGACGCGACCAAGGACGCCGCCTACGTCGGCGCCGTCACCGAGCAGATGGCACTGGACTTCCTCGACGAGCACGGCGACGACGAGGCGCCGTACTTCCTGGAGGTGGCCTCCTACTCCCCGCACAGCCGGGTCGGCCCAGAGGGTGCCTACCCGGGCGACCCGGTCTTCCCGCCGGCCTTCCGCGACCGGGCCGGTCCCGGCCGGGGCACCGGCAACTGCGGCCTGCGCTCCTGCCCGCGCCTGACCGAGCGGGACCTGGTCGGCTTCGGCGACCCGCAGGACGACAACCTGCCGCGCTACGCCGACGGCTCCCGGGCGCCCTCCTGGAAGGGCGAGGCGGCACCGCTCGCCGCCGAGCACGCGGCCGACAGCCTCCGCAACCGAGCCCGGATGGTCGCCTCGGTCGACCGGATGCTGGGCCGGATCCTCGACGCGGTGGACGACGACACCTACGTGGTGCTGACCTCCGACAACGGCTTCCACCTCGGCCAGCACGGCCTGGGGCGGGGCAAGGGGACGCCCTACGACTCCGACGTCCACGTCCCGCTGGTCGTCACCGGGCCCGGCGTGGTGCCCGGGGTCCGCCGCGAGGTGGTCAGCAACATCGACCTCGCCCCGACCTTCGAGGAGCTGGCCGGGGCGACCTCGCCGCGCTACCGGGCCGGCACGTCGCTGGTGCCCACGTTCGCCGACCGCGACCTGGACCGGCGCGGGGTGACGTTCATCGAGCACACCTGGGCGCCGTCGCTCGGCTTCGACCCGGACCGCTCCTACTCCGGTGGGACGATCGACCGGATCCCCTCCTACGTCGCGGTGCGGAGCCGGACCGGACTGCTGGTGCGGCTCGACCTGGACCCGAGCTGGGAGGGCGAGGACGTCGCCTGGGAGTTCTACGACTACCGCGACGCCCCCTTCGAGCGCACCAACACCGTGGCCCGGGCCGACAAGCGGGCCGAGGTCCGGTTCCTCAAGAAGCGGATCCGGGGCTTCCTCGACTGCCGCGACGTGCGCGGCTCCGAGCCGGTCAGCGCGAGGTGCCGGCGGCTGACCCAGTAGGTTGCGGGCTGTGAAGCCCGCCGCCCCGCGGGTCGTGGTGGTCGACCACCACGACTCCTACACGTGGAACCTGGTGCACCTGGTCGCGGCGGTCACCGGCGAGCTCCCGGCCGTGCTCCAGCACGACGAGGCCGACGCCGCCGAGGTGCTGTCCTACAGCCACGTCGTGCTCTCGGCGGGCCCGGGTCACCCGGCGGTGCCGACGGACTTCGCGGTCGGGGCCGAGGTGCTGCGCGCCGGCACCCGGCCGGTGCTGGGGGTCTGCCTCGGCATGCAGGGCCTGGTCACGGCGTACGGCGGCGTGGTGGCGCGGGTCGAGCCGGCGCACGGCGACGTCGCCGACGTGGTCCACGACGGCACCTCCGTCTTCGCCGGCCTGCCCTCGCCGGTCCCGATGGTGCGCTACCACTCGCTGGCGGCCACCGTCGTGCCCGACGTGCTGGCCGTGACCGCGACCTGCGCCGGGGCGCCCGGGGAGCCGGACGTCGTCATGGGGGTCCGGCACCGCGACCTGCCGCTGCACGGGGTGCAGTTCCACCCCGAGTCGATCCTCAGCTCCTCCGGCGCCCGACTGGTCGAGAACTTCCTGGGGTGCCCGTGACCGGCGGGCCGGAGGACCCGGTCGACCGGTTCGTCGAGATGGCCGCGACCCACGACCGCTGCTTCTGGCTCGACGGCGGCGGGGCCCGGGCCTGGTCGGGTCGCCGCTCGCTGCTCGGCTGGCTCGACGACGACGACGTCTCGCTGACCTACGACGCGGCGACCGGCGAGGTGATCCGGCACTGCGGAGGTGCCTCCGAGGTGGTCGGCGACGACGTCTTCGCGGTGCTCGAGCGCGAGATCGCCAGGGACGGCGGGGGTCCCGGGGGCTCCTCGCGCTCCGGGGGCGGCGGGGGCCAGTGGGTCGGCTACTTCGGCTACGCCTCGCGACCGGACCTGCCGGCCCTGAGCGACCCTCCGGTCCGGCCGGGGGATCCGGCGGGCCTCCCGACCGCGGTCTGGATGCGAGCCCGGCAGGTCGACGTGATCGACCATCCGGCCCCACCCCCTGCCGTCGGCGCAGCACCGTCGCCCCGGGCGGACGACGAGCCGGACCCGCCCGCCGTCTACCTCGACGCGTTCGCCCGGGTTCAGGAGCACCTGCGCGCCGGCAACACCTACGAGGTCAACCTCACCCACCGGATCACCGTGCCCAGCGAGCTGGACCCGGTCGCGGCCTACCTCCGGCTGCGCGAGCTCAACCCCGCGCCGTACGCCGGCTTCCTGCAGCACCGGGGCAGCTGGCTGCTGAGCAGCTCCCCGGAGCGGTACGCGACCGTCGACCGGCACCGCAGGATCGAGACCAAGCCGATCAAGGGCACCACGCCGCGGGGGGCGACGCCGGCCGAGGACGAGCGGCTGCGCAGGCTGCTCGGCACCGACCCCAAGCTGCGCGCCGAGAACCTGATGATCACCGACCTGCTGCGCAACGACCTCGGCATGGTGTGCCGGCCCGGGACGGTCACGGTGCCGGGGCTGATGGAGGTGGAGTCCTACCCCTCGGTCCACCAGCTCGTCTCGACGGTTCGCGGCCGGCTCCGCGACGACGTCACGACGGTCGGGGCGCTGCGCGCGCTGTTCCCGGCCGGGTCGATGACCGGCGCCCCCAAGCTGCGCACGATGGAGGTGATCGAGGAGGTCGAGGCCACCCCCCGCGGGGTGTACGCCGGGGCGTTCGGCTGGATCGCCGAGGACGGCCGGGCCGACCTGGGGGTGGTGATCCGCAGCCTGACCACGGCCGGCGACGGCCACTGGACCCTCGGCACCGGCGGCGGCATCACGGTCAGGTCCGAGCCGGCCGAGGAGTACGCCGAGTCCCGCTGGAAGGCGGACCGGCTGCTGCGGGTGCTGGCCGGGGAGTGAACCGGGGGCCGGGGTCAGTCCGCTGCGCCGCGCGGCTCGGGAGCCCCGGGCAACCGGAGCGTGAGCTCCGCGCCGCCGCCCGCGGCGGATCCGGCCTCGACCGATCCGGAGTGCCGGAGCGCGACCTGGCGGACGATCGAGAGGCCCAGGCCGGAGCCCGGCATCGACCGGGACTCCGGCGATCGGTAGAAGCGGTCGAAGACGTGCGGCAGGTCCTTCTCGGCGATGCCCGGGCCCTGGTCGCGCACGGTCAGCACGCCGTCGCGGAGCACGACGTCCACGACGCCGCCGGCCGGGCTCCACTTGGCGGCGTTGTCGAGCAGGTTCGTGATCGCCCGCTCCAGGGCGGCAGGCTCGCCGGTCAGCCACCAGACCTCGGCGTCCACGCGGAAGTCGACGGCCGGCGCGCGCCGGCGTACCCGCACCAAGGCCCGGTCCAGCACCTCGCGGAGCTCGACGGTGCTGACCACGTGCGGCGAGGGCTCCTCGCGGGCCAGCTCGACCAGGTCGCCGATCAGCGTGGTCATCTCCTCGATCTGGGCCTGCACGTCTGAGAGCAGCTCGGCCCGGGCGGTCGGCGCCATCCCACCGGTCGCGTCGGCCTGCAGCAGCAGGTCCAGGTTGGTCCGCAGCGAGGTGAGCGGGGTGCGCAGCTCGTGGCCGGCGTCGGCGACCAGCTGCCGCTGCCGGTCCCGGGAGGCCTCGAGGGCGGCCAGCATCGAGTTGAACGCCAGCGCCAGCCGGGCGATCTCGTCGTTGCCCTCGACGGTGATCGGCCGCAGCTCCTCGGTCCGGGCGATCTCCTCCGCGGCGTCGGTCAGCCGGCGCACCGGCCGGAGCCCGTTGCGGGCCACGCCCCAGCCGGCCAGGGCGGCCCCCACCACGCCGGCGGCGCCGAAGAGCAGCATGACGATCCCGAGCCGGTGCAGGACCAGCTCGTTGGGCTCGACGGACTGGGCCACCACGAGGGCCGAGCCCCGGCCCGCGGGGACGGTGGCGACGCGGTAGGTGGTGTCGTCGGCCTGGATCGTGCGCAGGGCGTGGTCGCTGCGACCCAGCAGCACGTCCGCCTCCGGTGGGCCGAGCCGGAGGGTGGGTCCGTCGTCCATCGACCGGGCCGGCTGGCCCACGTTGAGCAGGATGATCCGCACGTCGGCGGCGCCGAGCGCCCAGGAGGGGATCTTCAGCTCGCTGGTGAGCTCGAGGGCCGGGGTCCTCGCCGCCCGCTCGGCGCGGTTGATGAGCGAGGCGTCGAGGGCGGCCTGCATCTGCATCCGCACGGTCACGTAGGCGCCGAGGGCCAGCACCGCGACGGTCAGCCCGACCGCGAGCGTGGTGAGCAGGGTGACCCGGCTGGCCAGGCCCCGCCGGTAGTGCCACCGGGGTCGTGGCGCCGGCAGACGCATCAGGCGCTCTCCCGCAGCACGTAGCCCACGCCGCGCACGGTGTGGAGCAGCCGCGGCTCCCCCTCGGCCTCGGTCTTGCGGCGCAGGTAGCCGACGTAGACCTCGAGCGAGTTGGCGGTGGTCGGGAAGTCGTAGCCCCAGACCTCCTCGAGGATGAAGGACCGCTCGAGCACCCGTCGCGGACGGCGCAGGAACATCTCCAGCAGGGTGAACTCGGTGCGGGTCAGCTCGATCAGGCGCTCCCCCCGGCAGACCTCCCGGGTGGCGACGTCGAGACTGAGGTCGGCGAAGGAGAGCCGCTCGTCCGACTCGTCCTCCTCCGGCACCACCCGGCGCAGGAGCGCGCGCAGCCGGGCCAGCAGCTCCTGGAGGGCGAACGGCTTGGTCAGGTAGTCGTCGGCGCCGGCGTCCAGGCCCTCCACCCGGTCACCGACGGCGTCGCGGGCGGTGAGCACCAGGATCGGCAGGTCGTGCCCGGCCGCCCTCAGGGCCCGGGTGGTCTCCAGCCCGTCCAGCCGCGGCATCATCACGTCCATCACGACGACGTCCGGGCGCATCGTCCCGATCCCGGCCAGCGCCTCCGCGCCGTCGGAGGCCAGCGACACGGCGTACCCGTTGAACTCGAGGGAGCGGCGCAGGGACTCGCGCACCGCGCGGTCGTCGTCGACGACCAGCACACGGGCGGCGGGGTGGGCAGTCACCACTCCACTCTGCCAGCCGCCCCTGAGCCCAGCCTGAGATTCCCCGCGCCGCCATCCCCGCAGGGGCGGTCAGAAGTGGGAGGCGACGGCGGCGGCGCGGGCGCCGTACCCTCCGCCGAACAGGCAGGCGTGGACGAGCAGCGGGTGCAGCTGGTGCAGGCCCTGCCGGTCCTCCCACCCGTCGGCGAGGGGCGCGGACTCGGCGTAGGACTCCACGACCCGCTGCAGGTGCGGGAGGCCGAACAGCGCCAGCATCGCCAGGTCGGTCTCGCGGTGGCCGGCGTGCGCGGCCGGGTCGACCACGTGGGCGGCGCCGTCGGCACCCCAGATCACGTTGCCGTTCCAGAGGTCGCCGTGCAGCGGGGCCGGCCCCTCCTCGGGGACCAGCTCGGCCAGCCGCCCGACCACCGACTCCACGGCCGTCACCTCCGGCTCCGAGACCGCGCCCCGGTCCCGGGCCAGGTGCAGGTAGGGAAGCACCCGCCGGGTGGCGTAGAACTCCGCCCAGGTGTCCGCGGGCGCGTTCGGCAGCGGCAGCCGGCCGATGAACCCGTCCCGCTCCGCGCCGTACGCCGCCGCGCCGGCGCCGTGCGTGCCGGCCAGGGCCCGGCCGAACGCGGCCGCGGTCTCGGCGGTGGGCTTGCCGGGCTCGATCCAGGGCAGCACCAGGCAGTCGTCGGCGACGGCGAGCACCTCGGGGACCGCCAGCCCGGCCGGTCCGCCCACGTCCGCGAGCCGACGCAGCCCCCTGGCCTCGGCGGCGAAGAAGCCGTCGGGAGGCTGGGCCAGGGTCTTGACCAGCGCGGAGCGGCCGTCCGAGAGCTTGACCCGGGTGGCGGTGCAGATGTCCCCGCCCGCGACCGGTGCGGTGGCGACGACGGGAACGCCGAGGAGCTCCTCGGCGCGGCGGGCGGTCGCGGACTGGCGGGTCATGCCTGGTCCGTCCTGCCGGCCCCGGAGCCTGTCGCCGCCCCGGACCCCGGCAGCAGCTCGGTCAGCCCGGCGACCAGCGCCTCCGCGGTCCGCTCGACCATCCCCAGCACTGCGGCGAAGCCGTCGTCGTCGCCGTAGTAGGGGTCGGGGACCGCGCCGTCCCCCGGCTCCGGGTCGAGGTCGCGGAACAGTCGGAGCCGGTCCGGGTCGACGCCGAGCCGGGCCAGGTCCTCGAGGTTGGCGTGGTCCATGGCCAGGACCAGGTCGTGCTCGCCGACCCGGTCGCCGGTGAACCGGGCGGCGCGGTGCCGGGTGGGGTCCAGTCCCGCCGCGGCCAGCGCGGCGGCGGCCCGCTCGTCCATGCCGCGGCCCACGTGCCAGCCGGCGGTGCCGGCGCTGTCCACCCGCACCCGGTCCGCCAGCCCGGCGTCCGCGAGCCGGGCGTCGAGCACGACGTGGGCCATCGGGGAGCGGCAGATGTTCCCGAGGCAGACCAACGCGATCCGGTACGGCCGGCCGGGGTCGCCGGTGCGGTCGGGGCGCGGTGCGGGGAGGGCGGGGCCCGCGGTCACCGGTCGTCCCCGAGAACCGAGCTGACGAACATCGTGACCAGCGAGATCACCAGCCCGCCGACCAGGGCGTTCCAGAAGCCGTTCACCGTGAACCCGACGTCGAACTGGTCGGCCACCCACGCGGTGAGCAGCAGCATCAGGGCGTTGACGACCAGCAGGAAGAGCCCCAGCGTCAGGATGATCACGGGCAGCGAGAGCAGCTTCGCCACGGGTGCCACGACGGCGTTGACCAGCGCGAGGATCACGGCCACCACCAGCAGCGTCGGCACCTTGTCCTGCCAGGTCGCTCCCGCGATGCGGATGCCGTCGAGAAGCCACGCCGCCACCGCGAGTGCGGCGCTGACGCTGACCAGTCGGTAGAGGATGCCCACGGGCCCCAGACTAGGACTCGGGGGCCAGCGCGGCGAGGATGGCGACCTCGGCGTCCTCCAGGTGGTGCCCGATCTCGGCCGCGGCGGCCTCGACGTCGCCGCGCTCGAGCAGCCGGAGCAGATGGGTGTGCGACCCCGCTTGGTCGTGCGCGTTGCGCCGGATCCGGTCGATCTGGGCCAGGGCGAGGCGCAGCTCGGCACTGAGCGTCTCGGCGGTGGCCACCAGTCGTGGCGAGCCGAGCAGGCCGACCAGGGAGAGGTGGATCGCCAGGTGCCGCTCGTTGAGGGTCTGGTACGACGCGCCGTCGTGCACCGCGGCGGTGTAGTCGACCAGGGCGCGACGGACGGCGTCCCGCTGCTGCTCGTCCGCGGCCGGCCATCCGCGCACCCCGGCCGCCTCGAGGACGGCCCGGGCCCGGCACAGGTCCCGCACCGACGCCGGATCGGGTGAGGCGACCTGGACACCGCGGTTCGGCAGCCGGACCGCGAGACCCTCGGCGACCAGCACCCCGAGCGCCTCGCGGACGGTCGAGCGGCTGATGCCCAGGCTGTCGGCGATCGCCATCTCGCGCAGGGGGGTCCCGGCCTCGAGCTCGCCGTCGAAGAGCGCCCGGCGCAGCTCCTCGACGACCCGGTCCACGGTCGAGGTGACCTCGAGGCTCAGCGAGTCGAACTGCGACATGCCGGCCATTGTCCCGCATCGGCTTGCCACCGGGCACATCCTGTCCGGCTCTGCTAGTGTCGGATTGTCCGACAATCATGCAAGAGTGAATGAGGTGCCATGACCCGCACCGGTGCGCCCGCCGTCCTCCCGTGGGGCAGGCACTACCTGGCCGTCCGCCCCGACCACTTCCGGGTCGACTACGTGATCAATCCGTTCATGGACCCCGCCGACCAGCCCGACCCGGCCCGCGCCCTGGCGCAGTGGCAGCGCATGGTGGCCACGCTCGAGGGCCTCGGTGCCCGGGTCGAGGTGCTCGACCAGCGCCCGGACGCCCCCGACATGGTCTACGCGATGAACCTCGGGCTCGGCGTCCTCCGACCGGACGGCTCCGCACACGCGGTGCTCAGCCACATGCGCTTCCCTGAGCGGAGGATGGAGACCGCGACCGCGCGCGACTGGTTCGCCCGCTCCCGCAGCACGGCGTACGTCGGTCGGGACGGGGTCGGCGCGCACTTCGAGGCCGGGGACGCCTTCCCGTTCGGGGACGCGCTGGTCGTGGGCTACGGGCCTCGCACCGACGAGCTCGGGCTCAAGCAGCTCGCCGTCGAGCTCGGCGTGCGGGTGCGCGGCTTCCGGATCACCCACCCTGGGATGTACCACATGGACCTGGCCTTCAACCCGCTCGACGGGCGCCGGGCGATGGTCTGCCCGGACGCCTTCGACGAGGAGTCCGCGGCGGCGCTGCTCGCGCTGGTGCCGGAGCCGCTGGTGCTCTCCGAGGCCGAGGCGCTGACCTTCTGCGCGAACTCGGTCGTCGTCGGGCGGACCGTCGTGATGCCCGCCTGCCCGGACCGGGTTCGCGCGGTGCTCGAGGGCTGGGGCTTCGAGATCGTGCTGGTCGACGTCTCCGAGTTCCACAAGGGCGGCGGCTCGATCCGCTGCCTGACCAACCCGCTCGACATCGTCGTGGGTCGGGACCTTCCGGCGCTGCCCGGCGGGAGCGTCGTCCTGCCCTGAGGTGGTCGACGGGACCGTGCCGGTTCCGGGGGGATCCCCGGCACGGCCCCGTCAGCTGTCGGCGCCCTCAGCGCACCCGCTCAGCCCTTTGCCGGGTCGCGCCGGCGCCACAGGCTCAGCATCAGCCCGAGGGCGACGGCCAGGCCGCCCAGCAGCGCCAGCTGGCCCAGGTTGGCCGGGGCCCCTGTGTTCGGCAGCACCGGCTGGCTCGGGATGAGGCCCGGGGCCGGCGGCACCGGCGGCTGCGGCGGGTTCGGCGGCACCGGCGGCTGGGGCGGGTTCGGCGGGTTCGGCGGCACCACCGGGGTCTCCGGCTCGAGCGCGGTCGCGGTGACCTGCACCTCGTTGGAGGTGCTGCTCAGGTGCACGAACTCCGGGTGCCCGGGCTTGCCGCCCGAGACCTCGTCGTGGTCGAGGTAGGCGACGTTCCACAGCGTCGTGGTGAACACACCGTCCGCGTCGTACGGCGGCTCGTCGGGCAGCTCCGGGAACTGCACGACGAACTCGACCGTCCCGGCCACGTCGGTGATCGGCTCGCCGCCACCCAGCGCCCAGGTGATCTCGTTGCCGGGGCTGATGCTGACCTCGCAGATCGCCTGCAGCTCGCCGGTGCACACCGCCGAGTCCGGCACCAGCGTCGCCTGACCCGTGGAGGTGCTGTCCGCGGGGTCGAAGCCGGGCACGTAGTCGCTCAACTCGACGTTGTGGAACAGCTTCGGGCCGATCGCCTCGGCCGAGACGACGTAGCGCACCGTGTCGCCGTGCTCGACGACGCCGTCGCTCTCGACCCAGGCGTCGCCGATGAGCTCGAACTGCTTCTTCGCGAGGATCGAGAGGCTGCCCTGCGCGAAGTCGCGGAAGACGATCGCGGCCATCTCGCCACCGGGGACGAAGTTCCCGCCCTCGCCCTCGACGACGGACACCACCATCAGCGGCTGGTCCGGCAGGTGGTAGCCGACCGGGGCGGCGAGCTCCTCGACGAGGTACTCACCCGGCCGGATCTCGGCCCACTTCGCCAGGCCGGCGGGTCCGGTGACCTGCTCGCTCACGAGCGTGTCCTCGGGGCCGCGCGCCGGGTCCGAGGGGTCGGCGTACGGCTCGTGGTCCACGTAGAGGCCGAAGGTGGCGCCCCCGAGCACCGCGGCGGTCTCGAAGTCGACCTTCTTCACCACGAGCGTGGTGACGTCCGGGGTCTCGTGCGTCGTCGTGCAGTCCTCGGGCTCGACGCACTCGCCCGGGCCGTCCGGCTCCTCCGGCGTCGCGATGTTGACCAGATCCACACCCCACGCACCCTCGGTGTCGACGGTGACGGTGTAGTCCACGCTGGCGCTCTCGCCCGGGCCCAGCTCGGGGACCACCCACCGCAGGACCCCGTCGGTCAGGGTCACCCCGGCCGGCAGGGCACCCTCGTCGAGGCTGGCGTGCTCGAGCACGTCGGAGATGTCGTCCAGCACGACCGCGTCGTCCACGACCGCCGCGGCGGTGTCGTTGGTGACGGTCAGCCGGTAGCCGATGTCGTCCCCGGGCTCCACCACGGTGGGTGTGGTGCTGGACTTCTCCAGCACCCAGTGCGGCGTGTGGTTGACGGTCGTGCAGTCGGGGTCGCCCTTCTCGCACTTCTCGGCGCCGGACCCGGTCGCGTGGTTGCGCAGGGTCACGCCGTGCAGGTCCCCGACCCGGACCTGGTACTCGAGGGTCTGCGGCGTCCCGCCCAGCTCATCGATCGTCCACACCAGGTCGGTGCCGAGGAGCTCGGCGCTGCTGCCGGCCGGGGCGACGATGCTTCCCGGCACCAGCGTGCCCTTGCTGGGCATGATGTCGGAAAGGTCGTCGGTGACCACGGCGTCGAGGATCGCCACCCCGGTCGCCGACTTGGTCGCGGTGACGGAGTAGGTGATCACCTCCCCGCTGCCCACCGTCTCGCCGCTCCCGGGAGAGTTGGACTTGGTGACCGCCCATGTCGACGGGATCGCCCGGTTGGTGACCTCGCAGGTCACGGAGTCGCCGAGGCCGATCTCGACCAGGGTGTCGCCGCCCTCGGTCCAGGCCTTCGCGCCGGTGCACTCCCAGCCCACCTGCTCCCAGCCGTCCGGACCCCCGGACTCGGTCAGCGCGTAGGTGCCGACCTGCACGGCGGCGCCGCTGATCTCCGGCTCGCCCTCGGTGCCGCTGATCGTCCCTCCGGCCCCGGTGGCGACCAGGGTCCAGGCGGTGTCCGGCTCGACCACTCCGGTGTCGTTGGCGTCGACGCTCTTGAGCAGCGTCAGGTCCGGGGCCTTGGCGCGGTTGGTGACCGTGCAGGTGACGTCCTGGCCGAGCCCGACCATCACCGCGCTGCCGTCGTCGTGCCACGCGCCGTCGCACTGCCAGCCGACCTGGGCGTAGCCGTCCGGGCCGTCCTCGGAGAGCAGGTAGCGGCCCGTCCGGACGGCCTCGCTGACACCGCTCGTGCCGCTGACCGTGCTGGGCCCGGTGGCCGTGAGCTCCCAGGCGGACGCCGGGGTGGTGTCGCCGGTGCCGTTGGCGTCCACGTGCTTGAGCAGCGTGAGCGTGCTGCCCTGTGCGGTGTTGGTGACCGTGCAGGTGACGCGGTCGCCGAGCTCGAGCAGGACCCGGTCGCCGGTGACCTCCTCGCCGTCGCAGATCCACGCACCGGCGTCGTACCCGACCGGGCCGCCCCGCTCCGAGAGGTCGTAGCTGCCGACCGGGAGCCGGCCGGTGGCGCCGCCGGCACCCTCGAGGTACGTCGCCGGGTCGGTGCTGCTCTCGGCCCGCAGCGTCCAGTCGGTGGCCTCGGCGGTGCCGCCGGTGCCCGCGTTGTCGACGATCTTCTTCAGGGTCAGCTTCGGCTCCACCGCGGTGTTCGTGACCTGGCAGATCACGACGTCGCCGAGGCCGAGGGTCAGGTGCCCGGTGCCGTCCTCGTCGGTGCGGACCGAGGTGCTGTCGCACTCCCAGTCGGACTGCTTCCACCCGGGCGCGCCCGGCCCGGTCTCGAAGAGGTCGTAGTCGCCGATCATCATCGCGGTCGGTCCGAAGCCACCGGCCCCGGCCTCGGTCTCCGGCCCGGACGCGGAGAGCGTCCAGCGCTCGGGGTCGGCGTCGGCCCCGGTGTCCCCGGCGTCGGCGTACTTCACCAGGGTGAGCAGGGGGGCCACCGCGGTGTTGGTGATCTGACAGGTCACGGTCCCGCCGTTGGCCACCGTCACGACGTCGGACTCGCCGTCGAAGGAGCCGCCGACGCAGCTCCAGTCGCCCTCGATGAAGTCGTCCTCGTCACCGTCGTAGCTCTCGCTCAGGGCGTAGCGGCCGGCGTGCACCGCGGCGGCCTCGACGCCACCGGCGCCGGAGACCACGTCCTGCCCGTCGATGCCGAGCGGGGTCGCCGTGAGGGTGAAGTCCTCGGCCTCGATCAGCGTGCCCGAGCCGTCCGGGTCGAGCACCCGCTTCTGCAGGGTCAGGGTCCCGGGGTCGTCGTCGTTGGTGAAGGTGCAGGTGGTCTTGCGCCCGGCGGCCGAGGTCACCGAGGTGACCGGGGTCTGCGGGGCGTCGGAGCAGACGATCCCGGTCAGGGAGTAGCCCTCGGGGCCTCCGGTCTCGCTCAGGTCGAAGGTCCTGTCCGCGGCCACGGTGAACGAGCTGCCGGACGGGCCGGACCTGCCGCCCGCGTGCAGCGTCCAGTCCTCGGCACCGGCCGTGCCGCCGTCGTCGTTGACGACCTCCTTGACCAGCTTGAGCTTGGCCTCGCAGGTGACGAAGTTGGTCATCGTGTAGCGGTTCGCGCCCGCCTGCAGCCGCACCGTCGCCGGGATGATCCCGCCGTTGGTGTCGATGTGGGTGCCGGTGAGCGTGCACAGCGGGTTGGTGGTCCGTGCGTCCTCGCTCAGCAGCACCTCGTCGCCCGGCTTGAAGCCGCCGACGTCGGTGGCCCAGGGCTCGTGGAAGCCGCCGATGTGCACGTGGGCGTCCAGCTCGAGGTGCTCGGGCGTGGAGCCGTCGACGATCGGCGTACCACCGTTGATCACCCAGTACTTGTCGACCCGGACCGTCGCCTCCCGGGTGTTGGTGAAGGTGCAGGTCACGTGCTGGTCGTCGGCGAGGGTCACCGAGACACGGGCCTTGGCGAGGTCCTTCTGCGGCGACCCGCCGTCGCAGACGAGGCCGGTGAGCGACCAGCCGTCGGGGATCGCGGTCTCGGTGACCGTGGTGGTGCCGGGGGCCACCCGGTAGGTGACCTGGTTCGGGGTGTCGCTGTCCGGGTCGTCGTCCAGCGTCACCGCGGCCCCGCCGTTGGGTGCCGCGAGCGAGAACGTGAAGTCCTGGGCCGCGTCGGGCTTGGCGTCCTTGACGATCGTGATGACGCCCGCGTCGACGGCGGACGCCATGAGCTGGTTGTCCTGCTGGCCGACGTTGCCGCAGCTGAGGCCGGTGAGCGAGAAGTGGTACGACGCGCCGTTGATGGAGCCGGCGCCCGTGCCCGGCCCGTAGTCCACCTCCGAGGCGATGTGACCGTCCCAGGTGATCGTCACGGTGCCGTTGCTGCCGGCCGGGACGGTGAAGGTGATCGTCACGAACACGGTCTCGGCGAACGGCATGGGCGGGGTGGGGGCCGCGGCGTCCCAGGTGGCGGTGCCGCCGACGATGCCCAGGTTGCTGACGAAGTCGTAGGCGTACTTGCCGTTCTTCGTGCGGTCGTAGCTGAACTGCAGCGTGTGCTCCCCGGGCTGCAGGCCGTTGAGCACCGCCCGCTGGGGCACGTGGTCGCCCTCGGCGTAGGAGGAGTTGTTGTGGTTCAGGGCGCCGTTGATCCAGCTGCCGGTGCGGTCCTGCCGGGTGTTCTGCTGGAAGGACGACACGGAGCAGCCGGCGGTCTGCGTGGTGGGCGTCTGCTCGACCTGCTGGGTGAGCCGGCGCGTCGCGGGGGCCGGGCCGGCCGGGGCCGGCTCCTTCGTCGTGGTCGCGGCGGGGGCCTCGTCGGCGGGCTCGGCGGCGGGCTCCGGGGCGGGCTCGGGGGCGGGCTCCGGGTCACCGGCCGGCTCGGTCGCCGAGCCGGCGGCGCCGCCATCCGTGGCGGGAGCCGGATCCTCTGCCGCGGACGACGGGCTCTCCGTGCCGGCATCTGCTGCCGGGTCGACGCCGTCGGCGCCGTGCGCGGCCCCGCCGAGCAGCGGCAGCGACAGGAGCGCCACGGCCAGGGCCACCGCGAACCGGAGGACGATCTGGATGGAGCCGACCGGACGGCCGGCACGACGAGCGGATGCGTTCACAACTTCCCCCCACGGGCTGGAGGGCTCGCGCACCCGATGGCGCAGTCCCCCCAAGACTTCGAAGACCTCCCGGAACAGCTCCGGGAGTGCGACGTCCCGCCACCGGACCGACCTGACATCGGTCCGGGACGAGACGACATGTCACGTGCTCTCACCCTGCGTCCGCAGGCCGGTGGCGGCACTAGGGGTGGCCCCCAGTCCCCACCCCAGTGCCACGTGGGCCATGCGCCGGGAGCGTGGCGCCGCAGGGCCGGGGCGGGGGTCGGTGGCCGGTGGACCAGTCCGGTCCGGCCTTAGGGTGTCGCGCATGGACCAGACCACACCCTCGACCGTGCGACCGCGCGAGAACGTCGGCACCATCCCCGCCTACGTGCCCGGCAAGCCCCCGGTCGCCCGCCCCGGCCTGACGGCGTACAAGCTGAGCTCGAACGAGAACCCGTACCCGCCCCTGCCCGGTGTGGTGGCGGCGGCCACCTCGGTGGTCGAGCAGATGAACCGGTACCCGGACATGGGGTGCACGGCGTTGTACGACGCCCTGGCCGCGCGCTTCGGCGTACCCGTCGAGGACCTGGCCGCGGCCACCGGCTCGGTCGCGCTGATCTACCAGCTGCTGCAGGCCTTCTGCGACCCCGGGGACGAGGTGGTCTACGCCTGGCGCTCGTTCGAGGCATACCCGATCGCCGTCTCGGCGGCCGCCGCGACCTCGGTCCAGGTGCCGGTGACCGGCAGCGGCGAGCACGACCTCGACGCGATGGCGGCCGCGATCACCGACCGGACCCGGGTCGCGATGGTCTGCACGCCGAACAACCCGACCGGCCCCGCGGTGAGCCACACGGCGCTGCGCGCCTTCCTCGCGGAGGTCCCGCCCCGGGTGCTGGTCGTCGTCGACGAGGCGTACGTCGAGTTCGTGCGCCGCCCGGACCCGGTGGACGCGCTCGCGCTCTACCGCGAGTTCCCCAACGTGGTCGTCACCCGGACCTTCTCCAAGGCCTACGGACTGGCCAACCTCCGGGTCGGGTACGCCGTCGCGCAGGCGCCGGTGGCGGCCGCGCTCCGGGCGGTCTCGCTCCCGTTCGGCGTCTCCGGGGTGGCACAGGCGGCCGCCATCGCCTCGCTCGAGGCCGAGGACGCGCTGTTCGAGCGGGTCGAGGCGCTGGTGGGCGAGCGCACCCGCGTGCTCGAGGGGCTGCGCTCGGCCGGCTGGGAGGTCCCGGACGCGCAGGGCAACTTCGTCTGGCTGCCGCTCGGGGAGGCCACCCTCGACTTCGCCGCCGCGGCCGGCGAGGCCGGGATCACGGTCCGGCCCTTCGCCGGCGACGGCGCCCGGGTCAGCATCGGCGAGCCCGAGGCCAACGACCGCCTCCTCCAGCTCGCCGACCCGTCGTTTCTGCCGACCTGAGAGTCGCCGACCCGTCGCTTGTGTCGGCGTAACCCCGACACAAGCGACGGGTCGGGGTGGGTGGGGGTGGGTAGGTTCGAGCAATGAGCAAGGACAGCGGCACCCCGACGTACGTCGAGCCCGGCGAGGAGTTCGACCGGGACATGAACTACATCCCGGACCGGATCACCGCGGAGCCCGGCCGCTCCCGTGACCCGCACGACCCCGCGGCGCGGGACGGCGCCCTGGAGGTGGCCACCTGGCCAATCGAGCCGGGCCGGTACCGGCTGGTCGCCGCCCAGGCCTGCCCGTGGGCGAACCGGTCGATCATCGTCCGCCGCCTGCTGGGACTCGAGGACGTGCTCTCGCTCGGGACTCCCGGCCCGGTCCACGACGACCGGAGCTGGACCTTCGACCTCGACGAGGGCGACCGGGACCCGGTGCTCGGCATCGAGCGGCTCCAGGAGGCCTACTTCGAGCGGGACCCGGACTACCCGCGTGGGATCACCGTGCCCGCGCTGGTCGAGGTCGAGAGCGGCAAGGTGGTCACCAACGACTTCCCCTCGATCACCCACGACCTGTTCTTCGAGTGGCGCGACCACCACCGTCCCGGGGCCCCGGACCTCTGGCCGGAGGACGTCCGCGAGGAGATGGAGGAGGTCATGCAGCGGGTCTTCACCGAGGTCAACAACGGTGTCTACCGCTGCGGGTTCGCCGGGTCGCAGGCGTCCTACGACGCCGCGTTCGACCGGCTCTGGGCCGCCCTGGACTGGCTCGAGGAGCGGCTCACCGACCGGCGCTACCTCATGGGCGACGTGATCACCGAGGCCGACATCCGGCTGTTCACGACGCTGGTGCGCTTCGACGCCGTCTACCACGGGCACTTCAAGTGCAACCGGCAGCGGCTCACCGAGATGCCGGCGCTGTGGGGCTACGCCCGCGACCTGTTCCAGACGCCGGGGTTCGGCGAGACCATCGACTTCGAGCAGATCAAGGCCCACTACTACGTGGTGCACAGCGACGTGAACCCCACCGGGATCGTCCCGCGCGGCCCGGAGCCGGACTGGTGGGACTCCCCGCACGGCCGGGAGGCCCTGGGCGGGACGCCGATCGAGGCCTGGTGAGCGGCCCAGCGGGTGGCCTGGTGAGCACCGGCTCCTAGGGTTGGGCCCATGGGCAGCACGGGCGCCGGGGCCGGCCACGGCCATGCCGCCGGCCGGGCGGCGGACCGCGGGCGGTTGCGCCTGGTCCTGCTGATCACGGTCACGGTCCTCGTGGTCGAGCTGGTCGGAGCCCTGCTGACCGGCTCCCTGGCCCTGCTCGCCGACGCCGGCCACATGGCCACGGACGCGACCGGCGTCGTGATCGCCCTCTCCGCGGCGTACGTCGCCACCCGACCCGCCACCCCGCGTCGCACCTTCGGGCTGCACCGGGCCGAGATCCTCGCCGCGCTGGTCAACGCCGTGGTGCTCCTCGGGGTCTGCACCTTCCTGGGGTACGTCGGCGTGCGGCGACTGATCACGCCGTCGGAGGTGGAGGCGGGACCGATGATCGCGTTCGCCGCGGTCGGCCTGCTCGCCAACGCGGTCTCGCTGCTGGTGCTGCAGCGCTCCGACTCCGGCTCGCTGAACATGCGCGGCGCCTGGCTGGAGGTGGCCAGCGACCTGGTGGGCTCGGTGCTGGCCGTGGCGGCCGGGGTGGTCATCGTGCTCACCGGCTTCCACCGGGCGGACGCGATCGCCTCGCTGCTGATCGCCGGGCTGATCCTGCCCCGGTCCTTCTCACTGCTCCGCGAGTCGGTCTCCGTGCTCATGGAGTCGACGCCCCGCGGCCTGGACCTGGCGGAGGTGGAGCGGCACCTGGCCGGCGTGGACGGGGTGACCGAGGTGCACGACCTGCACGCGTGGACGATCACGAGCGGGATCCCGAGCCTGTCCGCGCACGTGACCGTGACCGACGAGGCGCTGGCGGCCCGGGGGGTGGGAGTGCTGCTCGACGAGCTGTCGGTCTGCGTGGCCGGCCACTTCGGCGTCCGGCACGCCACCTTCCAGGTGGAGCCGGTCAGCCACCGCCGGCACGAGGACCTCGGTGAGGCCGGCTGCGAGTAGCGGGCGCGCTCACTCCCCGGCGTCGGCCAGCCGGGTCCGGACGCTCACCTCGCGGTGCAGAGTGCGGTGCACCGGGCAGCGGTCGGCGATCTCGAGCAGCCGGGTCCGCTGGTCGTCGTCGAGGTCGCCGACGAGCTCGATCTCACGGTCGATGCGGTCGAGGTGGCCGGTGCTGGACTCGCACTCCTCGCAATCGCGGGCGTGGATCCGTGAGTGCGTGAGCCGCACCGAGACCCGCTCCAGCGGCAGCTCCTTGCGCTGGGCGTACATCCGCAGCGTCATCGACGTGCAGGCGCCCAGCCCCGCCAGCACCAGGTCGTACGGCGAGGGGCCGGTGTCCTGCCCGAGCGGGACCGGCTCGTCGGCGGTGAGTCGGTGGCCGCGGACGGTGATGTCCTGGCCGAACGGGTCGTCGGCGTTCTCGGTGACGGTGAGCACGGGGGCCTCGCCCTCCCCGTCACCCTCCCCGTCACCCGCGTCATCGCTCGCCTCGTCGCGCGCCCGGACCCCGGCCGGCTCCGCGGACGGCCGCTCCTCGGCCTCCGGCAGGTACCGGTCCGCCCACGCCGCCAGCACCCCGGCCGCGAACCGGGCGTCGCGGGGGACGCTCAGCAGGTGGTCGGCGCCGTCGAGCGCCACGAACGACTTGGGGTGCCTGGCCAGCTCGTAGATCTGGCGGGCGTTGTCGACGCCCACGGTCTCATCGATCGGGGAGTGCATGACCAGCAGCGGCACCCCGAGCTCGGCGATCCGCCGGTCCTGCGGCTGCGCGGCGATGTCGTCGAGGAACTCGCGTCGG
This sequence comes from Nocardioides donggukensis, assembly GCF_014842875.1. Classification (GTDB taxonomy): domain Bacteria; phylum Actinomycetota; class Actinomycetes; order Propionibacteriales; family Nocardioidaceae; genus Nocardioides; species Nocardioides donggukensis. Next base: position 185,000 of record NZ_JACYXZ010000001.1, read on the forward strand.
ATCCGGAAGGTGCGCTCGGCCAGGCACACCTCGCCCTCGCCGTGCTCGCGGATCGCCGCCAGCGACTCGGTGAAGAGGTTGGTCAGGTGCTCGGTCGAGGCCGGCGCGCCGACCGTCACCACCGCCCGGGTCTCGGGGATCCGGCCCGATGCCGCGAGGACGGCGGCCCCGCCCAGCGAGTGCCCGACCAGCACGGTGGGTGCCTCGTGGTGCTCGCGGAGGTACGCCGCGGCCTGCACGAGGTCGGCGACGTTGGAGGTGAAGTCGGTGTTGGCGAAGTCGCCGTCGGAGCCGCCCAGGCCGGTGAAGTCGAAGCGGAGGACGGCGATCCCGTGACCGGTGAGCGCGCGGGAGATCCGCGACGCGGCGGCGGAGTCCTTGCTGCAGGTGAAGCAGTGCGCGAACAGCGCATGGGCGCGGGGCGTCTCGTCCGGGAGCTCGAGCCGACCGGTCAGGGTGCCGGCCGAGCCGGGGAACTCCAGTCGTTCGGTGCGCATGCGTGCCTCCGGTCGGTGTCGGTCTCGTGTGTGCGGGTCCGGCCGGGGCCGGGTCCTACGGGGGTGCCTGGACCGTGATCGGATCCCCGACCGTGATCGTGCCAGAGCCCAGCACCCGGCAGACGGAACCCGCGCGACGGCGCAGGGCTTCCTGGGCGCCGGGACCGAGCTCGTCGTCCAGCAGCCGGCAGGGCGCCGCCACCCGGACCACCTCGAGCAGCACCGGGCCGATCCGGATCAGCGAGCCGGGTGCCGTGGGGACCTCGCCGTGGGAGAGCGTCACGTTGCGGCGGGTGCCCTCGGGCGGCACCGGTCGGCCCAGCCGCTCGGCCGCCTCCGCGAGGGCGGTGCCGCTCTGCACGGTCACGTGCCGGTGCCGGCTGCCGTGGTAGCGGTCGCCCACGAGGCCACGACCCTCCTCGGCCTCCACGGAGCCGACGGACCGCATGGGGAGCCGTCGCCCCTTGGCGACGTGCAGGTGCGTGACGGTCGGCCCGGTCACACCTGGGGCGCCGGACCGGTGCCCTGCCCGGCGTCCTCCTCGGCGGCGCGCGCCAGTCGGACCAGGGTCTGCTCGATGCCGCGCCGGTTGCGCTCGGGGAAGCCGGCCAGCGTGATGCCCAGCCGCCAGAAGCGGTTGTACCTGCTGTAGTCGAAGGTCTCGGTGACCTGGGTGCCGCCGTCGTCGGTCGGCTCGAGCTGGTAGCGCCAGCGGTGGCCGCCGAAGTGCCGCCACGCGATGAGCCGACCCTCCTCGAACTCCACGACCCGGTTGCGGATCTTGTAGGGCATCCCGAACATCTTCATGTCCACGCCGAACTCCGCACCCCGCTCGAGCCGGTCGGGTCCGGAGACAATCTCCTGCACCGACCCCGAGCCGTCGATCCGGGCGTGCTGGCGGGGGTCGGCGAGGATCGCGAAGACGACCTCGGGCGGGGCCGCGATCGCGGCGCGGGAGGAGACGGTGTGGTCGGTCATGCCCCCGACGTTACCCGCGGGTACCCGGGTCGGGGCGGTTGCCCCGGCGAGGCGGGGGCACCATGAGCCATGGACTTCGGACGGATCATCCGGGCGACGGTGGCGGCCACGCTCGCGTGGGTGGCGGTGCAGCCCTTCGGCGGAATGATCGACGACTACCGCTACTACGCGCCCCTGGGTGCGGTCATCGCCGTCACCTCGACGGTGGCGGGCTCGATGCGGGAGTCGGTCCGCACCGTGCTGGCGATGGCCCCGGGCGTGGCGCTGGCGGCGGCGGTCGCGCCGCTGCCGCAGCTGCCCGGGCTGGTGCTCGTGGTCGCGCTGGGCACGGCGATCGCGGTGTCCCCGGTGGGGGAGCGGCTCGGCGCGGCCGCGAGCTGGACCCCGGTGACCGCGGTGTTCGTGCTGGTCATCGGGGGCACCGATCCCTGGGAGTACGCCGCGGCGTACGTCGGCCTGACCGGGCTCGGCGCCCTCGTCGGCACCGTGGTCAGCATGGGCTGGCCGCCCCTGCCGGCCCGCACCGAGGACCAGGCGCTGGCCCACGCGCGGGCCGACCTGTCGCGTCACCTGGAGCGGGTCGCGCAGGCCCTGGGGAGCGACCTGCCGCCGTCCCGGGAGGAGTGGCGGCAGCAGGTCGGGGAGCTCGACGAGGTCATCGACCGGCTGCGGCTGCTGGCCACCTCCTCGGCCGAGGCGCGCCGGCTGAACTGGCGGGCCCGTCGCTGGCAGGTCACCGCCGGGGCCCGCTACGAGCGGGTCCGGGCCATGGAGCGGGTCGCGCTGCTCGTGGACGACCTCAGCGACCTGGTCCGCGACCAGGAGCACGCCGACCGGGACCTGGTGGCGCTCGGGCCGCCCCTGCGGCCGCCGGCGGCCCGCGCGCTCGGGGCGCTGGCCACGGCGCTCGGGGCGGTCGGACCGGAGCGCCCGGCGGCCCTGCGACAGGCCTACCACGAGGTCGAGCAGCTGGTGGTGGCGATGCGGGAGGTCCGGGAGGCCACCGGCGACGACCTGGTGACCGCCGGTGGCATCGTGACGGCCGCCGGCCGGGCCCTGGAGGCGCTCGCGAACCGCGGCCCGGCCCTGCCCGAGCGGCACGGCTGACCCGGACCGGCGCCGCGACGGCGGCCGGGGGACCGGGGTATCCGGGCTGCGATTGGCGGCCTCCCCGGCCGGGCGGGTAACTTGGTCTCTGCGGCAGTGTGTCCCCCGTCACAGGACGGGCCAGACGCCGCGCTCGACCCGCGGGACCCGGCGTACCACCCCTTCGTCGTCGCCGCGGGATCCCACCCCGGCACCGGTGACCCCGTGGCCCGGCGACGAGAAGGAGTGCAGGTGACCCACCAGGCCGAGTTCGGACCGGACCTCGCAGAGGTCTTCGGTCCGTCACACCAGGTCCGCCACGATTCCGGCGGCCCCGAGCTTGTCCAGCTGCTGACCCCCGAGGGGGAGCGCGTCGAGCACCCGGAGTTCTCCTTCGACCTCGACGACGAGGCGGTCCGCGGCTTCTACCGCGACATGGTCCTCACCCGGCGCATCGACACCGAGGCGACCGCGCTCCAGCGGCACGGCGAGCTCGGCATCTGGGCGCAGCTGCTCGGCCAGGAGGCCGCACAGATCGGCGCCGGCCGTGCCATGCGCACCCAGGACTTCGCCTTCCCGACCTACCGCGAGCACGGCGTCGCCTGGTGCAAGGGCGTCGACCCGCTGAACCTGCTCGGCCTGTTCCGCGGCGTCGACCAGGGCGGCTGGGACCCCAACGACAACAACTTCGGCCTCTACACGATCGTGATCGGGGCCCAGACCCTGCACGCGACCGGCTACGCCATGGGCATGCAGCGCGACGGGGCGGTCGGCACCGGCGACCCCGAGCGCGACTCGGCCGTGATCGCGCACTTCGGTGACGGGGCCTCCTCGCAGGGCGACGTCAACGAGGCGTTCATCTTCGCCGCCTCCTACAACGCGCCGGTCGTCTTCTTCTGCCAGAACAACCAGTGGGCGATCTCCGAGCCGATCGAGCGCCAGACCCGGATCCCGCTCTACCAGCGGGCCCTGGGCTTCGGCTTCCCCGGTCTCCGGGTCGACGGCAACGACGTCCTGGCGACGTACGCCGTCACGAAGGCCGCGCTGGACCGGGCCCGGGACGGGCAGGGGCCGACCTTCGTCGAGGCCTACACCTACCGGATGGGCGCGCACACCACGACCGACGACCCGACCCGCTACCGGCTCTCCGACGACGTCGAGCACTGGAAGCTCAAGGACCCGATCGCGCGGGTCGAGGTCTACCTCAAGCGCAACGGCCTGGCCGACGACGACTTCTTCGCCGGGGTCCAGCAGGAGGCGGCCGAGCTCGGCGCCCACCTGCGGGAGGGCTGCAAGGCGCTGCCGGACCCGACGCCGCTGCAGGGCTTCGAGCACGTGTACGCCGAGATGACCGAGGAGCTGGCCGCCCAGCGTGACGGCTACGCCGACTACCTCGCGTCGTTCGAGGGGGAGGGTCACTGATGAAGATCACGCTCGCGAAGGGCCTCAACATGGGCCTGCGCAAGGCCATGGAGGACAACCCGAAGGTCCTCATGATGGGTGAGGACGTCGGCAAGCTCGGTGGCGTCTTCCGGATCACCGACGGGCTGCAGAAGGACTTCGGCGAGGACCGGGTCATCGACAGCCCGCTCGCGGAGTCCGGGATCGTCGGCACCGCCGTCGGCATGGCGATGCGCGGCTACCGGCCGGTGGTGGAGATTCAGTTCGACGGCTTCGTCTACCCGGCCTACGACCAGATCGTCTGCCAGGTCGCGAAGATCAACTACCGCAGCCAGGGCCGGGTCCCGATGCCGATCGTGATCCGGATCCCCTACGGCGGCGGCATCGGCGCGGTCGAGCACCACTCGGAGTCCCCCGAGGCGCAGTTCGCGCACACCCCGGGGCTCAAGGTGGTCTCCTGCTCCAACCCCGTCGACGGCTACTGGATGATCCAGCAGGCCATCGCCTCCGACGACCCGGTGATCTTCCTCGAGCCGAAGCGGCAGTACCACGCCGACAAGGCCGAGCTCGACGAGGACGCCACCCCCGATCCGCTGCACGCGTCCCGGGTCATCCGCCAGGGCACCGACCTCACGCTGATCGCCTACGGGCCGATGGTGAAGACCAGCCTCAAGGCCGCCGAGGCGGCCGCCACCGAGGGCCGGTCGATCGAGGTGATCGACCTGCGCACGCTGTCCCCGCTCGACATGGGGCCGGTGCTGGACTCGGTGCGCCGCACCGGTCGCGCGGTGATCACGCACGAGGCGCACGTCAACCTCGGCATGGGCTCGGAGGTGGCCGCCCGGATCACCGAGCAGTGCTTCTACTCCCTCGAGGCCCCGGTGCTGCGCGTCGGTGGCTTCGACACCCCCTACCCGCCGTCGCGGGTGGAGGAGGAGTGGTTGCCCGACCTCGACCGGGTGCTCGACGCCGTCGACCGTTCCCTCGCGTTCTGACGCGTTCCGACCAGGAGAGAGTGCTGATCCATGGCTGAGTACAAGCTGCCCGACGTCGGCGAGGGCCTCACCGAGGCGGAGATCGTCTCGTGGAAGGTCAAGGTCGGCGACGTCATCGAGATCAACGACATCGTCGTGGAGATCGAGACCGCCAAGTCGCTGGTCGAGCTGCCGTCGCCGTACGCCGGCACGGTCCAGGCCCTGCTGGTGCCGGAGGGGGAGACGATCCCGGTCGGCACCCCGATCATCCGGGTCGGCGCCGAGGGCGAGGAGCCCGCGGAGGAGCCGGCCCCGGAGTCCGGCGGGTCGGCCGGTGCCGAGGAGCCGGCGAGCGACGAGCACGTCGTCATCGACACCAACGTCCCACCGGCCGCGGGGGAGAACGCCACGCTGGTCGGCTACGGCCCCCGCGAGGTGACGGCCCGCCGCCGGCCCCGCAAGGGCACGGCCTCGCCGTCGACCGAGGCGGCCGCCGCCACCCAGATGCAGGTCCAGGGCGCGTTCGCGCCCGGCGGTGCCCAGAGCCAGGCGGTCGTTGAGGCGGACGAGCCGGCTGTCCCCGCCAGGTCCGAGGCGCCGGCCGAGCCCGGCCCGAGCGCCCCGGCGCTGGTGCCGGACCGGGCCCGGACCCCGGACGAGGCGCGGGCGCTGGCCAAGCCCCCGGTCCGCAAGCTGGCCAAGGACCTCGGCGTCGACCTCGCCCTGCTCACGCCCACGGGGCCGCACGGCACCGTCACCCGCGCCGACGTCGAGGCCGCGGCCTCCGGCGGGTCGGCCCCGGCCTCCGCCGCTCGACCCGACACCTCGGGCCGGTCGGGTGAGCGCGAGCGCCGCGAGCCGGTGAAGGGCGTGCGCAAGATGATGGCGCAGGCCATGCGCGACTCCGCGTTCACCGCCCCGCACGTCACCGAGTGGGTCACCGTCGACGTCACGGCGACGATGGAGCTGGTCGAGCGGCTCAAGGCGCGCCGCGAGCTCCGCGACGTCAAGGTCTCGCCGCTGCTGGTGCTCTCCCGCGCGGTGCTGCTCGCGATGCGTCGGACGCCGGAGATCAACTCCTTCTGGGACGAGGCCGCCCAGGAGGTCGTCTACAAGTCCTACGTGAACCTCGGGATCGCGGCGGCCACCCCGCGCGGCCTCGTCGTGCCCAACGTCAAGGACGCCCAGGACCTCTCGCTGGTGGACCTGGCGGCCGAGCTCGGCCAGCTCACGGCCACCGCGCGGGAGGGCCGCACCCAGCCGGCGGAGATGAGCGGCGGCACGTTCACGATCACGAACGTCGGGGTCTTCGGCGTCGATGCGGGGACGCCGATCATCAACCCGGGCGAGTCGGCGATCCTCTGCTTCGGCGCGGTCCGCAAGCAGCCGTGGGTGGTCACCGACGCCGACGGGCAGGACTCGCTGGCCGTCCGGCAGATCACCACGCTGGCGCTGTCCTTCGACCACCGGCACATCGACGGCGAGAAGGGCTCCCGGTTCCTCGCCGACGTCGCCGGCATCCTGGAGGACCCGGCCTCCGCGCTGCTGTTCTAGCGTTCCCCGCGGGTCGAGTGCTCAGGTCGTTGCTCCGGCGACCGCCTCAGCACTCGACCCCGGTACGCCGGCGGCGGAGCTCGGCCACGATGGCCGGCACCACCTCGTGCATGTCGCCGACGACGGCGTAGGTCGCCTTGGTCATCATCGGCGCGTCCGGGTCGGTGTTGATCGCCAGGATCGTCTTCGAGCTCGCGCAGCCGGCCCAGTGCTGGATCGCGCCGCTGATGCCGCAGGGCACGTAGAGGTCCGGCGTGATCCGGCTACCGGTCTGGCCGACCTGCTCGTGGTGGGGCCGCCAGCCCAGGCTGGTGACGACGCGGGAGACCCCGACCGCCCCGCCGAGCAGCTCGGCGAGCTCGGCGACCGGGGCGAACCCGTCCGGCCCGCCGGCCCCGCGACCCGCGCCGACCACCACCCGTGCCGACCGGAGCGAGTCGGAGGTGTCGGGCTCCTTCTCCGCCACGGACACGACGCTCGCGACCAGGTCCGCGGGGGCCACGTCGGGGGCGAAGGTGTGCCAGGTGGCCGGCCCGGTCGGGGCGACGGCCGCCTGCCACGCGTGACCGGCGACGGTGAACACCGCCGGCCGCTGGTCCAGTCGCATCTCCTCGAGCGCGGCCCCGCCGACCACCTGCCGGGTGACCACGAACGGCGCGAGCCCGGAGAACGCGGTCACGTTGGCCGCCATCGGCACCTGGAGCCGGGCGGCGAGGTGGGCCAGCACCTCGTTGCCGCGGACGCTTCCGGCGGCGGTCACCACGACCGAGCCGGTGGCCTCGCGGGCTTCTTGGACGGCTGCCGCCCAGGCGGCGCCGCCGAACGCGGCGACGCCGTCCCCCGTGGCCTGGTGCACCTCGGCCACCCCGTGCTCGCCGAGCTCCTCCGCGAGCGCGGCCGGGTCGGGCACCTCGCCGACGACGACCGCCTGCACCGGGACCCCGCCGCCCTCGGCGGCCAGCGCGCGGGCCAGGGCCAGGGTCTCCAGGCTGACCTCGGCGGCCGCCCCGTCGGCGGTCTCCACGAGGACCAGGATCATCGGCCGACCCCCAGCCGCTCGAACAGGTCGACCACGGCCGGCGCCGCCTCCGGGCCCTCCCCGAGCACCTCGGCCGTCGCCGGCGCGGGAGGCGGCAGCAGCAGCCGCACCCGGCTCGGCCCGACCGGCTCGCGGGTCGGCTGCCGGGTCTCGACCTCGATCTTGCGGGCCGCCATCCGGCCCCGCATGGTGGGGTACCGCGGCTCGACGCCGCCCTCGAGCACCGAGACCACCGCGGGCAGCGGCACCGAGTAGGTCTCCCGGCCCTCGGGCCCGTCCGCCTCGGCGATCACCCGGTCGCCGGTCACCTCGGCGGTCGAGGCGCCCGTGACGATCGGCAGCCCGAGCCGGTAGCCGAGCCGCACCGGCACCTGGAAGTCCCCGCTGTCCGAGGCGTCGTTGCCGAGCAGCACCAGGTCGTACGCCGCCCCGGCCGCCCGGTGGTCGCGCACCACGGCGGCGATCTCGTGGGCCACGTCGTCGGGCCCGAGCCGGGCCGGGTCCGCCTGCACGTGGACGGCGGCACCGGCGCCGAGGGCCAGCGCGGCACGGAGCTGGTCGACCGCCTCGGCCGGACCCACGGTGAGCACCGTGACCGAGCCTCCGGTGGCGTCGGCGAGCCGGATCCCGAGCTCGACCGCGCAGTTCTCGTGGTCGCTGATCGTGAACCCGGCGTACCGGCCGTCCACGGCCTGCCCGTCGTCGGTGAGCACCACCTCGCCCGAGGAGTCCGGGACCCGCTTCACGCAGACCAGCACCCGGGTCACGACCGCAGCCTCTCGTTGCCGGGGTCGAAGGCCGGGGTGGCGTCCGGGCTGATCACGGTGACCGGGTACCGCTCCTCCATGTAGGAGACCGCGAGCTCGGTGCCCACGGCCGCGAGGTCGGGGGGCAGGTAGGCCATCAGCAGGTGCCGCCCGAGGCTCGGCGCGGAGCCGGCGGAGGTGACGTAGGGGTGGAGGCCGTGCCCGTCGGTCAGCTCGCCGCCGTCGCGGGTCAGGATCGGCTCGCCGCCGAGCATGAAGCGCCGCTGCCCGGAGGCGGAGGTGTGGTCGTCGACCGCCATCGTGCACAGCACCGCGGCCGGCGGCTCGGTGCGCTGCTTGAGGTAGGCGTCCTTGCCGACGAAGTCGGCCGACTTCACCTTGGGCCGCTGCATGCCGGCCTCGACGATGGTCCGCTCGGCGTCCAGCTCGGCGCCGAAGGCGCGGTAGCCCTTCTCCAGCCGGCCGGTGCCGCCGTAGACGCCGATGCCGACCGGCACCGCCCCGTAGCCGTCCCCGGCCTCGTGCAGCAGGCTCCAGAGCCGGGCGCCCTGCTCCATCGGCAGGTAGAGCTCCCAGCCGAGCTCGCCGACGTAGGAGATCCGGGAGGCGAGCACGGACAGGCTTCCGATCGAGATGTCACGACAGGTGAGGAAGCCGAAGCCCTCGTGGCTGATGTCGGCGGTGGTCAGCTCGCCCAGCACGTCGCGGGCCCGCGGCCCCCACAGCCCGATCGTGGTGTACGACGAGGTGAGGTCGACCACCGTCGCCGCCCACCCGGAGACGTGCCGGGCGAACCAGGTCCGGTCCGCCATGCCGTGGGCGCCACCGGTGACGACGCGGAACCGGTCGTGGCCCAGGCGCATCACGGTGAGGTCCGCCCGGAAGCCGCCGCGCCCGTCCAGGACGGGGGTGTAGACGACCCGCCCGTCGGCGACGTCGACCTGGGCCACCACGATCGACTGCACCGCCTGGCAGGCCTCCGGGCCGACCACGTCGAAGATCACGAACGCCGAGAGGTCGACGATGCCGGCCCGCTCGCGCATCGCGAGGTGCTCGGCGTTGATGATCGGGCTCCACCAGCGGCTGTCCCACTCGTGCTCGCGCGGCAGGACCGCGTCGCCGTAGTCGCCGAGCAGGGCCTCGTTGGCGGCGTACCACTGGGGCCGCTCCCAGCCGGCGACCTCGAAGAAGACCGCGCCGCGGGCGACCTGGTCGGTGTGCATGGGTGCCAGCCGCTTGCCGCGGTCGGAGGCCCACTGCTCGCCGGGGTGGACGATGCCGTAGGTCTTGTTGAAGGCCTCCGAGGTGCGGGCCCGGACGTGCTCGCGGGTGCGCTGGTGGGGGTGGAAGCGGGCCACGTCGCTGTGGTGCAGGTCGATCTCCGGGTGGCCGTGGGTCATCCACTCGGCCAGCGCGCGGCCGACACCCGGCCCCTCCTTGATCCAGACCGCCGCCGCCGACCAGAGCCCGCTCACCTCGGGGGTCTCGCCCAGGACCGGGGCGCCGTCCGGGGTGAGCGAGAGCAGGCCGTTGATCGCGTAGCGCATCTCGGCGCCGTCGGCACCCAGCGCGTCCGGCATCAGGTCCAGGGCCTGCTCGAGCTGGGGGTCGAAGTCGTCGGGGGTGAAGGGCATCTCGGTGGGGCTGAGCCGGGCCTGCTCGATCGAGGGGATCTCGTCGGGGTCGTGCAGGATCGCGCGGTGGGCGTAGGAGCCGACCTCCATGTCGGCGCCGTGCTGGCGCTCGTAGCAGAAGGTGTCCATGTCCCGGATGATCGGGAACGAGATCTCGCCCTCGGTGCCGGCCAGCTGGGGGATCGGGCCGACGCTGATCATCTGGTGCACTGCGGGGGTGAGTGGGATCGCGGCCCCCGCCATCGCCGCGATCCGCGGGCTCCACACGCCGCAGGCGACGACGACCACGTCGGTGGCGATGTCGCCGCCGGTGGTGCGGACCCCTCGGATCGCGCCCCGGTGCACGTCGAGGCCGGTGACCTCGACGGTCGGCACCACGGTCACGGCGCCGAGCTCCTGGGCGGCCTCCCGCATCAGGGTGCCGGCGCGCAGCGAGTCCACGACGCCCACCGACGGCGTCCAGAACGCCCCCAGCAGGTCGCCGGTCTCCAGGAACGGCACCCGCTCACGGACCTGCTCCGGGGTGACCAGCTCGCTCTCGATGCCCCAGGCCCGGGCGCTGGACATCCGCCGGCGCAGCTCCTCCATGCGGGCCTCGGTCCGGGCGATCTCGAAGCCGCCGGACCGGGTGAAGACGCCGAGCTCCTGGTACTGCCGGACCGAGTCGAGGGTCAGGTCGGTGATCTCGCGGGAGTGGTCGACGGGGAAGATGAAGTTGGAGGCGTGGCCGGTCGAGCCGCCCGGGTTCGGCAGGGCCCCCTTGTCCAGCTGGACGATGTCGCGCCAGCCGAGGCGGGCCAGGTGGTGCACGAGGCTGTTGCCGACGATGCCGGCGCCGATCACCACGGCACGGGCGGTGCTGGGAACGGTGGCCATGGAACCTCCCGGTTGCGTCACTCGCAACGGAACGCGCGATGCGAGACGAATCAAGCCTCACCGGCGGACCGGTGGCTGTCAAGGGTCGCGGCCGTGGGACTAGCCGGCCGGGCCGTCGCCCCACCCGAGCCGCCGGGTGATCTCCTCCGCGGCCGCCTGGAGCCGCGGCAGCACCTCGCCGATCCCCGCCTCGTCGAGGCGGAACGTCGAGCCGCTGACGCTGAGGGCCGCGACCACCTCGCCGTGGGCGTCCCGGATCGGGGCGGCGACCGCGGTCAGCCCCTCCTCGAGCTCGTCGACGGCCATGGCGTAGCCGCGCTCGCGGGTCTCCTCGAGCTGGCGGCGGAGGGTGGCGGGATCGGTCACCGTCGCCTCGGTGTACGCCGTCAGCCGGGCCAGCAGCGGCCGCAGCGACCGGGCGTCCAGCCCGGAGAGCAGCACCTTGCCGTTGCTGGTGGCGTGCAGCGGGATCCGCTGGCCGACCCAGTTGTTGGGCTGCAGGGCCGAGGAGCCGGCGATCTGGTCGAGGTAGAGCGCGGAGCCCTCGGCCAGCACCGCGACGTTGACGGTCTCGCCGGTCGCCGCGGCCAGCTCCTTGCAGACCGGCCGAGCCTCCTGCACCAGGTCGAGCCGGGCCGAGGTGGCGCCGGCCAGCCGGACCAGCCCCAGCCCGGGCCGGTACTTGCCGCGGTCCTCGGACTGCTCGACCAGTCCGCGTGCCTCGAGCGTGCCGACCAGCCGGAACGCCGTACTCTTGTGCACGCCGAGCTCGCCGGCGATCTCGGTCACGCCGGCCTCGCCGGCCGCGGCCAGGATCTCCAGGATCCGGATCGCCCGGTCGACCGACTGGACGATCCCGTTGCCCGGGCCGGTCGGGGTCTCGATCTCCGCGCTCGCCATACCCCGACGCTAGCCCATCTTCCGTTGCGTATCGCACATTCGTACTCCACAGGACGCAACAACTCGCCTCGCCACGCCTGGCCGCTCGACGGACAGGCCTGGCGGATGGTCCCGGACGTTCGACACCCCTGAGACCTGCGATCCAGGGGCCGAACGTCCGGGACCTTCCCACACGGAGCGCGTCAGACGGCGGCGTCGAGCCCGCGGGAGTGCAGGATCTCGCGCTGGTTGGGGTTGACCGACGGACGGAACGGCATCGACACCACCTCGGCCGGGACCGGGACGCCGGGCGAGTCGGCGTACTTGTCCGGGAGGTGCACCCACAGCGTGGTCCCGAGCGCGGACAGCCCGATCGGGACGTGGGCCATCGCGATGTTCGTGCCGAGCTCGGGGGAGTACCACGGCGAGGTGACGTAGCCGAGCGGGTCGGCCCCGTGCTCGGCGCTGACCAGCCAGAAGTCCGGCGCGTAGTCGTCGATCGGCCGGCCCTCGAGACGCAGTCCGACCAGCGTGTGCGTCCAGGGCGGGTCGCCCGCCTCGAGCGCGGCGCGGGCCGCCTCGAGCGCCGCCTTGCCGACGTAGTCGGCCTCCTTGGTGCGCGGCACCTGGTAGCCGAGGTTCACCTGGAACGGCAGCGTCTCGGCGTCCATGTCCTGGCCCCACGAGAGGATCCCCGCGGCGATCCGGCGGTGGTGGGCGGGCGCGATGACCGCCAGGTCGTGCGGTCGCCCGGCTTCGAGGACCGCGTTCCACATCACCTCGGCGTGCAGGGTGGCGTCGCGCAGGTAGATCTCGTAGCCCTTCTCGCCGGAGAAGCCGGTCTGCGAGACGATCACCTGGCAGCCGGCAACCTCGCCGGCGAGCAGGCCGTACGGCGGCAGCTCGGCCACCTCGGGCCCGAACAGGTCGGTCATGAGGTCCACCGACTTCGGACCCTGGATCTGCACGGGGGCGACGTCGATCTCGGCGATCTCGACGTCGAAGCGGTGCCCGACGTTGATGCCCTGGAGCCAGAACATCAGGTCGGAGTCGGAGAGGCTGAACCAGTACTCCTCCTCCGAGATCCGCAGCAGCACCGGGTCGTTGAGGATGCCGCCGGCCTCGTTGCAGAGGATGACGTAGCGGGCCCGCATCGGCGGGATCTTGGTGGCGTCGCGGGTGATGACGAAGTTGACGAAGTCGGCCGCGTCGGGGCCGAGCACCCGGATCTGCCGCTCGACGGCGACGTTCCACATCGTCACGTGGTTGACCAGCGCGTCGTACTCGACCATGGCGCCGCCGTCCTCGGGACGGACGTAGCCGCGCGGGTGGTACATCCGGTTGTAGACCGAGGCCCGCCAGCAGCCGGCTTCGTGCGAGAGGTGCCAGTACGGCGACTTGCGGACCCGGGTGTCGATGAGCATCTCCACCGGTGTCGGTCCGGACTGGCGCAGGTTGATGGGGACGAGTCGGCCGGACTGGTCGACGGAGGGGGCGTTGTCGTGCATGGTGCTCTCCTGGGTGGCAGTGCTAGGACATGTCGGTGGGACCACCGGCGGCGGTCGGCGGGGCGGCTCCTCTCGTGCGGCCGAGGCGGGCGACCAGGTCACGCCGCCATGCCTCGGTCTCGGCGACCTGGTTGAACGTGAAGACGTGCAGGCCCACCACCGCGGCGTCGGGGCGGGTCAGGGCGGGTGCGCAGTCGAGGAGGAAGCGCTCGCCGGTGAAGCCGCCGGGCGTGGTCAGCCGCGAGAGCGTGCGCCGGTGCTTGAGCAGGAAGCGGGTCGACTCCCCGACCCCGATCCGGGTGGCCACCGCCAGCAGCCGCGCCGGGTCGACCGGACCGGGCAGGCCGAGCAGCAGCGGCATGGTCACGCCGCGCGCCCGCACCCGCGCCAGCCACGTCGCCAGCACCGTCGGGTCGAAGGTCAGGTTGCTGACCAGCTCGGTGGCGTGCTGCCGCTTGTCCCACATCGCCTGGATGGTCAGGTCGTCGTGGATGGTGGGGTGCGACTCGGGGTAGGCGGTGATCCCGACCTCCGCGAAGGGGGAGCCCAGGGTCCTCAGGTCGGCGAGAAGGGCCAGCGCGTCGGCGTACGCGCCGGCGGCCTCGGCGTCGCCGCCGGGGACGAACACGCGGCGTACGCCGTGGGAGGTGAGCCGGTCGCAGATCTCCGCCAGCTCGTCCCGGCCGCTGATCATCCGGGCGGCGAGGTGGGGCACCACGTCGTACCCGTGTCCGGCCAGGCGCTCGGTCAGGTCGAGCGTGGCTCCCAGCCCGCGCCGCGGCGAGGCGGTGACGGTCACGGTGCGCTCGGTGGGTACGTGCGCGAGCACGGCCTCCTCGATCCCCTCGGTCGGGAGCACCTCGTAGCGGGCGTGGTCGAGCAGCGAGAGCAGCTTCATCCGCTCGCGCGGCCGTCCAGGACGGCTCAGGAGGTGCAAAGTGTTGCGCATGCCACGACCAGTTTCGTTATACGCACCCGACGTGGTCAGGGTAGGACGCGACCACCCTCGCGAGAAAGAGGTGCGAGGCATCGATTTTCTGGCATGTCGGAGCGCCGGGTCGGGTGCTGGGTGGCGGCCTCGGGCGACCCCCCCCGCCAACGGGGCTACAGGTAGCGGGCGGTGCGCTCGGCGAGCGGGCCCGGGCCCGTGGACAGCAGCGCCGCGAGCTCGAACTCCAGGACCCGGCCCATCCGCCGGCAGAACTCCTCCGGCTCGTCCGCCGCGTCCGGCTGCTCGGCGACGATCCGGTCGACGATGCCGCGCTCGTGCAGGTCGATCGCCCGCACCAGCTGGGCCCGCGCCATCTCCGGCGCGTGGTCGGTGTCCCGGTGCACGATGGCACTGGCCCCCTCCGGCGGCAGTGGCGACAGCCAGGCGTGCTGGGCGGCGACCAGCCGGTCGGCCGGGAGCAGGGCCAGGGCGCCGCCGCCGTTCCCCTCGCCGAGCATCAGGCACAGGGTCGGCGCGTCCAGCGTCACCAGGTCCGAGAGGCAGCGCGCGATCTCGCCGGCCAGCCCGCCCTCCTCGGCCTCCACCGAGAGCGCCGCCCCCTGGGTGTCGATGACCGTGACCAGCGGCAGTCCGAGCTCGGAGGCCAGCCGCATCCCGCGGCGGGCCTCGCGCAGCGCCTCGGGCCCCATCGGGTGCTCGGGGGTCTGGCCGCGGCGGTCCTGGCCGAGGAACACGCACGGGGCATCCCCGAACCGGGCGAGCGCGATCAGCAGCCCCGGGTCCGACTCGCCCTCGCCGGTGCCGTTGAGCGGGACCACGTCGGAGGCGGCGTACCGGAGCAGGCGTCGGACGCCGGGGCGCTGGGGGTTGCGGGACCGGGTGACCACGTCCCAGGCGTCCACGTCGGGGACGGGCAGGGTCACGGACTCGGCGACGGGCGCGATCCCGGTGCGGGGTGCCAGCAGGATCCGCAGCGCCCGGTCGAGGATGTCGGCGATCTGCTCCGGCGGCACCACCGCATCGATGATCCCGTGCGCGTAGAGGTTCTCAGCTGTCTGCACGCCGTCCGGGAAGGCCCTCCCGTAGAGCGCCTCGTAGACCCGGGGGCCGAGGAAGCCGGTGAGCGCTCCCGGCTCGGCGACCGTGACCTGGCCGAGCGAGCCCCAGGACGCCATCACCCCGCCGGTGGTGGGGTTGCGCAGGTAGACGAGGTAGGGCAGGCCGGCCGCCTTGTGCGCGGCGACGGCGCCGCTGATCCGGACCATCTGCACGAAGGCCGGCGTGCCCTCCTGCATGCGGGTGCCGCCGCTGGTCGGGGCCGCCAGCAGCGGCAGGCCCTCCGCCGTCGCGCGCTCGACCGCGGCCACCAGCCGGTCGGCGGCGTCGCGCCCGATCGAGCCGGCGAGGAAGCCGAACTCGCAGACCACGACCGCCACCCGACGGCCGCGCATCAGGCCCTCGCCGCTGAGCACCGACTCATCGACGCCGCTGCGCGCCTCGGCCGCCGCCAGCTCGGCGGCGTACTCGGGGCTGATCCCCGTGCGTCGCGGCGGCACGTCCCACGAGGTCCAGGAGCCCTCGTCGAGGACGAGGTCGATGAGGTCGGCGGCGGAGAGGCGGTCGGTCACTGGCGCAGGCTATGCCAGGCGGCGAGCAGAGCGGCCTCGTCCCTGCGGGTGAGACCGGTGCGGGGCGGCTCGGGGGTGGCGCGCAGCCACGCCAGCGTGTCCCGGGCGGTCTCCTCGACGGGCCGGGTGGTCAGACCCGCGGCGCGGGCGGGCGAGGCGTCGTGCGCCATGAGTCCGGCGTGCTCCGGCAGGGGCAGCCACAGCGGGAGGGACCGCGGCCCCATCCACGGCTCGACCTGCTGCTCGAGGAGGAACTCCTGCGGCACCCAGGTCGCCCGCAGCGGCACGCCGACCCCGGTGGCGATCGCGTCCAGGACGGCGCCGCGGGAGCCGACCGGTCCGACGGCGTCGAGCGTCCCGGTACGCCGCCGCTCGGCGCCGTCGACCAGCCAGGCCGCCAGGTCGCGGACGTCGACCACCTGCACGGCGTCGTCCGGCGAGCCGGGCGCCAGCACCTCGCCGCCGTCCGCGATCCGTTCCGGCCAGTAGGAGAACCGGCCCGAGGGGTCGCCCGGCCCGACGATGAGGCCCGGCCGGGCGATCAGCGACGAGGCCGCTCCGGCGGCGACCGCCTGCTCGCACGCGACCTTCATCGCGCCGTAGGTCTCCGGCGAGCTCATCGGGTCCTCGTCGGTGGTGACCGGGTCGAGCAGCGGCAGCGTGTCCGGCGTGCCGCCGGGGACCGAGCTGTCGGCGTACACGCTGATCGTGGAGACGAAGACCCAGTGCGCCTCCGGCAGCGCGGCGACCGCCGCCCGCACCCGTGAGGGGTGCCGGGCTACGTCGATGACCGCGTCGTGGTCCTGCCCGAGGTCGGGCGGCGGTGGCTGGTCGCGGTCCCAGGCGACGTGCCGGACCCCGTCCGGCAGCGGGCCGGAGGTGCCCCGGCAGGCGCAGGTGACCCGGTGGCCGCGCTCGACCGCCTGCCGGGCCACCTCCCGGGAGAGGAACGCCGAGCCGCCGAGCACGAGGAGCCGCATGGTCGGAGCCGCCGCTCAGCTCGGTCCGGCGAGCTCGCGGGTCATCAGCGCCACCGTCTTGCCGGCGCCGCCGAGCCGGCCGACCTCGGTGTAGCCGCGTCGGCGGTGGAAGGCGAGCGACCCCTCGTTGGGGGGCTCGAGGTTGACCTCCAGCGCCATCCGGGAGTACGCCGCGGCGCGGCGCTCGAGCTCGTCGTAGACGGCCCGCCCGATGCCGGTGCGCCGGAACTCCTCGTCGAGCACGATCCGGTCGAGGTAGTAGAAGTCCGGGCCGTACTCCCGGCTGAACCAGCGGTAGTTGTCGGAGTCGTAGTCGACGCCGGGCCCGAAGGTCAGCACGAAGCCGGCCGAGCGGCCGTCGTACTCCACGACGTCGGCCCGGTCGGCGAGGCCGATGAGGGCGTCGAGCCGGGCCGGGTCCAACGGGGAGAGCACCTCGACGTTGCGCTGGTTGAGCTCGAGCACGAACGCACGGTCGTCGGCCTCGATGGGCCGCAGGGTCTCCTCGATCACGGGCCAACTCTGACACGCCGGCCCAGCACCGGAGTAGCGTCGAGGGTGCCGCGGGTTTCTCGTACCCGGCCCTCCTCGGCCGCGTCGTCTTCGGTTCTCCATGGTCGGTGGGATCCGGACGGGCGCTGGTGGCATGAGCGGCATCGACGACGACTTCGTGGCGGCGCTCGGTGCGCTGCACGGACTGCTGCTCGGGACCCCGCAGATGGAGGAGTTCCTCGGCGGCCTCGCCGCGCTGGCGGCGACGGCCGTGGAGCCGCACGCGTCGTGCGGGATCACCGTCCGGCACGACGGCGAGCCGATCACGGTCGCGTCCAGTGACGAGCGAGCCAGCCTCATCGACGAGCACCAGTACGGCGCGGGGGAGGGGCCCTGCCTGGAGGCGATGGGCAGCGGACGCGTCGTGGAGGTGGTCGACCAGCGCACGGACCGGCGGTGGGAGGTCTACCGCGAGGCGGCGGTGGCGCAGGGTGTGCGCTCCTCACTGAGCCTCCCGTTGCTGGTGGACGGCCGGTCCATGGGGGCGATGAACCTCTACCACTACGGTCGCGCGCACGCCTTCGACGGGCCCGAGCGGCAGCGCGCCGACGCGTTCGCCGCCCAGGCCTGCGCGGCGCTGACGACGCGGATCCGGTTCGCCGAGCAGCAGGACCTCACGGCCCAGCTCCACCAGGCCCTGCTGTCGCGGACCCTGATCGACCAGGCGGTCGGGATCCTGATGGCCGAGCAGCGGATCCCGGCCCGGGCGGCGTTCGAGGCGCTGCGGCACCACTCCCAGTCGCACAACCGCAAGCTGCGGGCGGTGGCCGCCGAGATCGTGCGGCGGGTCGGCGGTGAGCCGCCGACGCCGTCGGCGCCGTTCGAGACGGGTGGACCGGGCTCGGGCCGCGGCGGCGCGGGCGCTCCCCGGGGCTGAGCGGCGGGCGCCGCGCACCGGTCCCACGGGGGCTCGTCGGGACCACGTCAACGCGCCGGGGCGCAGCAGGAGCCCGGCCTGCGTGAGGCCGGGCTCCTGGTCCCCCGATCCCCCCGGTGGCAGGTGCGTCCGCCGCCACTGGTGAGGAAGGATCGTCTCAACCGGTGTCGGGACCGGGAGTGCGGCCGAAGAGATGGCCTGAGAGGTGCTGGGCCTCGTCGCGCATCGGGAGGTGTCCTCGCGGTGATGAGCCGGTCGCGGCTGACTGCCGCCGGCTGACCTCCCAACCACCGGTCACACTACGCCGACGCGCACGGCATGACCAGAGTTCGTCGAACGTCGCCGGAGGCCGCGGGGACGACCGGGTGCGGTCGGGGGTCCCGGGGGATTGGTGATGTGACACATCTGTGCCAGAGTTGCATCATGGTGTCACAGACCGATGTCCCCCCGGCCGCCTCGTTCCTCGACCGGCACCGCGACCGCCTCGACGGCGCGAAGGCCGCCTCCGCGGGGCGGACCTGGTTCTCGGCGTTCGACGAGTCGCCGTCCCCGCGCGTGTACGGCGAGGGCGCTGCCGCCGAGGGCAAGGCCGCGTTCGAGGCGCACCTCGGCACCGCGTTCCCGCTGACGACGCCCGGCGCCGAGGGCGACGTGGCGACCGAGACCTCGCCGTACGGCTTCGAGCTCGGGGTGCGCTACCCCCGGGCCCACGACGTCGACGCCCTGCTGGAGGGGGTGTCGGCGGGTGCGCGGGCCTGGCGCGACGCCGGGCCGGACGGGCGCACGGGCGTCTGCCTCGAGATCCTCGACCGGCTGCACGGCCGGGTCTTCGAGCTCGCCAACGCGGTGCAGCACACCAGCGGCCAGGCGTTCGTGATGGCCTTCCAGGCCGGCGGCGCGCACGCCCTGGACCGGGCCCTGGAAGCGATCGCCTACGCCCACACGGAGATGACCCGCACGCCGGCGACCGCGGTGTGGGAGAAGCCCGGCCCCAAGCCGGGTGCCGAGCCGCTGCGCATGGAGAAGACCTTCACCGTCGTGCCGCGCGGCACCGCGCTGGTCATCGGCTGCAACACGTTCCCGACCTGGAACTCCTGGCCCGGCCTGTTCGCGAGCCTGGTGACGGGCAACCCGGTCGTGGTCAAGCCGCACCCGCAGGCGGTCCTGCCGCTCGCGATCACCGTGCAGGTCTGCCAGGAGGTGCTCGCCGAGGCCGGCTTCGACCCCCGGCTGGTCACGCTGGCCGCCGAGGCGCCCGACGACAGGCTGGCCTCCACGCTGGCGGTGCACCCGCAGATCCGGCTCGTCGACTACACCGGCGGCAACGCCTTCGGCGACTGGCTCGAGGAGAACGCCCGCCAGGCGATCGTCTTCACCGAGAAGGCCGGCGTCAACACGGTGGTGGTCGACTCGACCGACTCCTTCCGTGCCATGTGCGGCAACCTCGCCTTCTCATTCGCGCTGTACAGCGGCCAGATGTGCACCGCTCCGCAGAACGTCTACCTGCCCGCGTCGGGCATCCGAACCGAGGACGGCACCAAGTCCCCGGCCGAGGTGGCGCAGGGCATCGGCGCAGCGTTCGAGAAGCTGCTCGGCGACGACGCCCGCGCCGTCGAGCTGCTCGGCGGGGTCGTGAACTCCGGGGTACTCGAGCGGCTCGCGGAGGCCCCCTCCAAGGGCGAGGTGCTGGTGCCCTCGCGCGAGGTCACGCACCCGGCGTACGACGACGCCACCGTCCGCACCCCGACCCTGGTGGGACTCACCGCCGCCGACGCGGAGGTCTACGAGAGCGAGTGCTTCGGGCCGGTCGGGTTCCTGATCTCCACCGATGGCACCGACGAGTCGATCGACCTCTTCCGCGACACCGTCCAGCGTCGCGGGGCGATGACCGCCGCGGTCTACTCGACCTCCGACGAGGTGGTGCAGCGGATGCGCGAGGCGGCGCTCGACGCCGGGGTCGCGCTGAGTGAGAACCTGCACGGCGCGGTCTTCGTCAACCAGTCGGCCGCCTTCTCCGACTTCCACGGCACCGGGGCCAACCCGGCCGCGAACGCGTCGTACACCGACGGCGCCTACGTCGCGAGTCGGTTCCGGGTCGTGCAGTCCCGACGCCACATCTGAGTCCCGCCGATCCAGGGTCGAGCGCGCCTCGCCCTCGGTGGTTGAGGGGCCAGCGTCGCGGTATCGGTGGTTGAGGAGCGAGCGCCTCATTATCGGTGGTTGAGGGGCCAGCGCCGCGCCCTCGGTGGTTGAGGAGCGAGCGCCGCGCCATCGGTGGTTGAGGAGCCAGCGCCTCGCCCTCGGTGGTTGAGGAGCGAGCGCCGCGCCATCGGTGGTTGAGGAGCCAGCGCCTCGCCCTCGGTGGTTGAGGAGCGAGCGCCAGCGAGCGTCTCGAAACCACGCGGTGCTCTGGTGCGCGTGCACAACGACGTACAGCCGCCGGGCGGACTGGCCGCCACCGCCTTCGGGGGCGGGCGCTGCACGTAGTTCTGCCCGTGGCCGCGACGCCCTTGCTCCAGCCCCGGGCATGCCGCTGCCCCCACCCGATGCTGCCCAGGGTGGGGTGAGGGGCGTGGTCCTCATCGCTCGGGCGGGTCGCCGAGCGGGCGGTCGGTGATGTCCACCGTGCCGGTGCGATCGCGGAGGAACCTCAGCCCGTGCGGTGAGGTCCACTCGAACACCCCCGCCTCGGGGCTGACACAGGTCCAGGCGCCGTGGGTCTTGAGCCGGTGGTGTCGCCGGCACAGCGCGCCGAGCTTGCTCACCGCGGTCTGGCCCGGCGGGCCGTCGGGGTCGTAGGGCCGCACGTGGTCGGCATCGCACGACCTCGCCGGTCGGGTGCACCACGGGAACACGCACGTCCCGTCCCGGAGCCGGACCGCCTCGGCCATCCGGGCCGGCACCTCGTAGGCGTCGACCGGCACCAGGCCGTCGTGGTCCAGGACCGGCTTCACGACCACCTGCGCGTCGGGGTGGGCCAACCAGGCCCGGACCTGGTCCCCGGTGACCGGGGACCGGGTCTGCTCGCACCGCCCCACCACCCCGTCGCGACCGTCGCCGCCGCGGCCGCCGCCGGTGGTGTGGGTGCCGGTGATCGCGTCCGCGGCCAGGTGCACGTAGAGCACCGCCTGCCGCGGCTTCAATCCCGCACCTGCCCGGCCGGCACGCATGGGGTCGGCCAGTACGGGTGTGCCGTCGCTGCCGGTGCTGGGGGAGCGACCGGACGCTTCGCCGTCGTCGCCGTCAGCGCCGTCGTGGGTGTCGCGATCGTCGGCAGCCGTGTCGCCGGTGACATCCCGAGTCGGATTGAGGTCCAGGGCGAGCTGTCTGCGGGCGAGTTCGCCGACCGCGGTCGCCCGCCGCGCCTCCACCGGCTCGGTCGACCCCAGTGCCTTCAGGACCGCGGCGCCGTGGGTGACCGCGGCATCCAGGTCCAGCGCATCGGCCAGGTCCAGGATCCCGTGCACCTGACTGGTGCCGTCGAAGGAGACCTGCTGATGGGTGACGTCGAAGTACCGGCCCGCGACCGCCCGGTCCGCCCGCTCCTGCGCCAGCTCGGGGTCACATCGCCCGATCGCCTCCGAGACCAGCCGGTCCACCTGCCCCCGGCTCACCTTGTGCGCCACCGGGGTGACCGCCACGTCCACGAACGACGCCGCCTCGGCCGAGAGGGGGACCGTGGCCGCCGCCACCCGACGCGCCTTCCACGCCGGCAGATCCTCGGCCTGGACCCGGCCCCAGAGGTTGGGGAGCCGGTGCCGCAGCTCCAGTGCCTCCCCGATCAGCGCCTTCCCGGCCTCGGTGCCCAGCCCGACCGCGGAGGCGAACTCCGCCACGCAGAACTCCGCCACCTCCGGCGCCCCCACGCCGGCCACCGGCAGCCCGGTGTCCCCGAACAACCGACACGACATCGTCGCCGCCGGGGCGATGCCCTCCGGCGGGTGCAGGTCCGCCCAGCGGCAGGCCTGCACCAGCAGCCCGGCCTCGGCTCGGTCGGCGGTCCGGCGAAGATCCCGCGCCGACGCCAGCACCGCGTCAGCGGTGTCGGTCTCCGGGGCGGTCGTCGTCTTCATAGAGACCACGCTAGGGGAAGCCACTGACAGTCGGATGCGATCGGGAACCCCTTATGCACAACGGGTTTCGACTCGCTCGCGGGGCTCGCGGCTCAACCGGCGGGGGCTCGCGGGGCGACCGGCGGTGGTGGGTTTCGACTCGCTCGCGGGGCTCGCGGCTCAACCGGCGGAGTGTGGGGCTCGCGGCTCAACCGGCGGCCACGGGGCTCGCGGCTCAACCGGCGGGGGCTCGCGGGGCAACCGGCGGAGTACGGGGCTCGTGGCTCATCCACCACGGCCCACGGCTCAAGGGGCCGACATGGTGGCGAACGCCAGCCCCTGCTCGACCGCCCGGGCGAACGGCGCTGACGTGGTCGGCGTGTAGTCGGCGACCACGCGGCGTACGTGTGCCTCGAGCTCCCCGGCCGTGGCGGCGTCCCGGATCCCGGCCAGGACCTGCTCGAGGGCCCAGTGGTTGTGCCCGACCCGGGCGTGGTCGACGGCGTCCCGGCGCTCCCCGCCCGGAGGCTCCGAGAAGAGCGGGTACGCCTCGAACAGGCCCCCGCCCGGGCGCAGATCCGCCGCGTCGGGCTCGTGGTCCGGGTGCGCCAGGTGGAAGGCGTGGCCCGCGGCGTAGTCGAAGGGGAACCGGAGCACGAAGGCTCGGCAGAACGGGCACGGGCAGTCCCACCGCCGGGTCGGGTCCGCCCCCAGCCAGGCGGCGCTGCGGCGGAGCCGGATCTTGAGGTACGACGGGGTGGTCACGTACAGGACCCCGTCGCGCAGCGCGTCCTTGATCGGGCTGGTCGCGTCGAAGGTCAGCTCCGTCGTCGGATCTGCGGCGAGGGCGACCAGCGGCAGCATGATCGGTGCGCCGAGGCCGAGGTGGTGCAGCCCGGCCATGGGCCGGCCGGTGGCGGCCCGGTAGCCGTGGTGCAGGCCGCGGGCGGCCAGCACGGTGCGGGTGTAGCGGTTCGGCAGCCTGCCCCCGAAGTCGATCCGGCGACCGGCGACCCGGACGTGGTCGGTGTAGTTGCCGTCGGCCATGTAGGCGCCGAAGCCGGCCGCGACCCGGGAGAGGCCGTGCTCCCCGAAGATCCGCCCGGCGTCGACCGCCGTGTCGTAGGACTCCGCGGAGGCGACCGGGTAGTAGGACTCCCGCAGCCCGGCGGGGAGGTCGGGCAGCCGGGCGGCGGCCCGACGCGCCGTGCCGGCGTTGAGGCGGGCCCAGTCCCGCCGTCGTCGCCCCGTGTAGGCGCGCTCGAGGTCGAGCGCCAGCCAGCAGGCGGGGGTGATGTCCTCGACGCCGATCAGGATCGTGGGGTCCAGCCCGAGCTGGTCCGGCAGACCCCTCTCCCCGTCGCCGGCGAGGCGTCGGGCCTCCTCGCGGGCCGCGACCGACAGCGCGAGGTAGTCACGGGTGAGGTCGTCCGGGAGGTCGCCGGGCCGCACCGACCGGCCGAGGCGGTCCTCCACCTCGCGCAACCGCGCGCGCATTATGGTCGCCCGTCCCCGCAGCGCCGAGGCGACCTGGCCGATGAGCGCGAAGTTGCCGTTGTCGGCCATCAGCGGCAGCCCCCGGCCGCGGACCTGCGCGGCCAGCCCCGCCAGCTGCGGGGTGGCGTTGTTCGGGGCCAGCAGGTAGCCGAACGGGTGCGTGGCGGCCAGTGTCTCCTCGGTGAACGTGTCCGGTGAGAGGTTGTAGACGAAGCGCGCCACGGTGACCCCACGCCTGCGGCGTCAGCCGCGCTTGTGGTCGTTGAGGCACGCGAGGTACGCCGCTTGGGCGGCGGCCGCCTGCTCGGCGGCAGCGCCGGTGCCGCGCGCGGAGTCGCGGGCGTCGCACCACGAGGTCACCGCCTCCCACGCCGAGGACACGCAGGCGGGAGCGGCGGCCAGTCCGGCGGCCACCCCGGCGGCGAAGCCCCCGGCAGCCGCCCCGCACACGGAGATCGCCTGCAGCGTGTCGGTGCGGGCCTCCTGCAGCTCGTCCTTGGTCTCGGCGGCGGCCTCCTCGGCCCGCTCGCGGGCCTCCTCGGCCTCCTCGGCGAGGGCGTCACAGGCAGCCATCACAGGTTCTCCGTTCGGGTGAAGGGGGTGAGGATCAGCTCGGCGGCCCCGCGGGTCGCGTCCTCGAAGTCGTCCGGGCCGGCGGAGTGGGTGCCGAGGGACCAGTCGAGGTGCAGGCGCCCGCGCCACGGGTGCAGCCAGGGTGTCGCGGAGAACCACAACCGGGCCTGCCACGACTCCCGGGACAGGGCGGTCGGGGCGAGCACATCGACCTCGACCCCGGGACCTCCGTCCAGCCGCTCCGAGGCGGATCGGTACCTGCCGTGGGCGACGGCGTAGCCGTCCAGGGTGAGCCCCGCGTGCGCGGGATGCACGAACAGCAGCGAGAGCTCCACGCTGCTGCCGCTCGAGGGGTCGAGGAGCGTGACCCGGCCGACCAGCTTGCCGTCCGGCTCGCGGGCGGCGCTCGCCGCGGTCACGAACCCGGCGACCTCGACGAGGTCGCCGTCGTCGTCGGGGCCGAGGTGGGCGATCTCGGTGTTGCGCCCGTCCGGCAGTGCCGCGGCGAAGGCGAGCCCCGCGGTGTCCGTCAGGTCGGCCACGGCGGGCGGGAGCACCCGCAGGGCGAGGTCCAGGTCGAGTCGGGTGCCGACTGCGGCGTCGGCGACGGCGCGGCGTACGAGTCGCCCGCCGCGGGCCAGAGCCCGGCCGACCCGCTCCGCGTCGGCGTTGCGGCCCGCCGACCGCAGCGTCCGGGCGAGCGCCGCTCCCTCGGCCTGCGCGGCCGCGAAGTGAACCAGCAGGTCCTGCGCCCGGCGCGCCAGCGCCACTGCCGCGGCGGCGATCTCGTCACGCTCGCCTCCGGCACACGCGTCGAACAGCGAGCGCTCGGCGGTGGTGAGGGCGCCGTCCACGCGGTCGACGATCGAGCGCAGCGTCGCCAGCCGACGCTCGGCCCCCGCCGGGTCGGGGTCCGTGGGTCGAGTGGTGTTCAGGGTGCCGTGGACCACGCCGAGGAGGCCTCGAGTCACCGCGGCCACGCAGAGGCCGGCCTCGACGTCGGTGCCGGGGGCCTGCCCCAGCAGGTCGGCGAGCCGCTCGCCCTCCTCGAACGCCGACGGGTCCACGGCGCCGGCCGCCACCTGGTCCAGCAGTGGCGCGGCGCGCGCGGCCAGACCCGCGTCGCTCTCCTGGAGCAGCGCACGGATCCCCTCGGCCTGGGCCTCGTGGTCGGGTCGCGCGGCCAGCTGACGGAGCCCGTCGAGGACCTCGCCGACCCCCGTCAGCGCGTCCTCGGCCAGCGTGCCGTCGCTGGAGCGCACGGCTCGCACGGCCACGGCGTGCCCCTGTCCCGCACCCAGCAGGGTCAGCGAGGTTCCGAGCAGGGCCGGCCAGTCGGCGTCCCGCGCGGCCTGGCGCTGTGCAGCGAGCAGGTCGCCGAGGACCCTGCCGCTGTGCCGCGAGATCCCCGGCAGGGGGACCGCCCGCAACTCCCGAAGGCCCTCGTCCGCGACCATCGTCCACGTCCTCTCGTGCGCACCCGCGCCGACCACGGGTGCTCCACCGGACAGGAGCGGACAGGGGGCGCGCTGATACGAGGAGTCGGCACGCGGCGCGAACCGATCCCGTTGACGTGCCGCCTACGGTGGAGGTCCGTCCACCGAGAGGCCTCCCATGAGCCAGCTGCACGTCGTCGCCACCATCCCTGCGAGGTCGGGATCGGAGGCGGTGATCCGAGAGGCCCTCACGACGCTGGTCGCGGCGACCCGTGATGAGGAGGGTTGCCTCTCCTACGACCTCTACGAGTCGGCCGCGGCGCCGGGCACGTTCGTGACCGTGGAGCGCTGGTCCGGCCAGGAGGCTCTCGACGCGCACATGGCCACCCCGCACGTCGGTGCGGCGTTCGCGGCCGCCGCGGACCACCTCGGCGGCGAGGTCGCCATCCACCCCCTGGCCCCGGTCTCCTGACCCACGGCCGTCGGGGTCCGACCCGCTGGACTCGGGCTCACGGCCAGCGGAGGCCGACGACCTCCTCACTGAGGTCCCAGAGCGCCTTCTGAGCGCGGGGGCTGCGGGCCAGCTGTGAGGCGGTCACCACGCGCGGGAGGCCCCGCACCTCGCCGAGCCCGCTCGGCCCGCAGTACGTCGACCCCGGCAGGTCGGCGGTGGCCGCCATCAGGGTCGGCAGCGCGCCCATCTGGGGCGACTGGGCGGTGGCCCGCATCGCGGCGTCGAGGATGGCCTTCGCCGAGCCGGACTGCTTCGTGGTCCGCCCGGAGGAGAGCAGGTGGGTGGCGGTGTAGCCGGGGTGCGCGGCCAGCGCCGTGACCGGCAGGTCCTCGGCCCGGGCGCGTCGGTCCAATTCGTGGGTGAACAGCAGGTTCGCCAGCTTGGACTGGCCGTAGACCTGCCAGCGGCGGTACCGGCCCTTCGAGGTGCGCGGGTCGCCGACCGGGGCCGTCCGCGCCATCCGGTGCGCGTTCGAGGAGACGCTGACCACCCGCGCGTCCTCGGACGCGACGAGCTGTGGCAGCAGCAGCCCGGTGAGCAGGAACGGGCCGAAGTGGTTCGTGGCCATCTGCAGGTCGAGGCCGTCGCCGGTGCGCTGCTCGGGGGTGGCCATCACCCCGGCGTTGTTCACGAGCAGGTGGATCGGGCCGACCCGGGTCGCGGTCGCCCCGGCGCGGCGCACCGAGGAGAGGTCGGAGAGGTCGACCAGGAGCGAGTCCAGGTCGGCACCGGGCACCTCCTGGGTGATCGCGGCGGCCGTGGCGGCCAGCTTGTCCTCCGAGCGGGCGGCCAGCACCACCCGGGCGCCGTGCCGGGCCAGCTCCAGCGCCGTCCAGCGGCCGATGCCGCTGGTCGCGCCGGTCACCAGGCAGGTCCGGCCGGTGAGGTCGGGGATGTCGTCGGGGTGCCAGGCCGTGCTCACGGCGTCACCGCCAGCGCGTCGACGACCCGGCGGCCGAGCTCCTCGTCGCCCTCCAGCCGCACCTGCCGCGGGGCCCGTCGGCCCCCGGCGAGCACGATGAAGTCCTCCCGGGAGAGGGAGATGAGCACGGTCGGCCCCGTGGGCGGCGGCACCGGTGTCGCCCGGCCGTCGTCGCCGACGCGGACGGCGTACGGCGTGCTGCCGGCGACGTCGAGCACGACCGTGCTGCCGGCCGGCGGTCCGACCCGCTTGCCCACGACCATGCCCAGGCTCTCGAGCAGGTAGTCGGCCGTGTGCCGGGCCGGTGCGCTGTCCAGGCCGCCGGGGCGGCCGACCGCGCGGCGTACGTCCTGCTCGTGCATCCAGATGTCGAGCGGGCGGTTGCGCAGGAGCCGCTCCCACGTCCACGGCATGCCGCCGAAGGTCCGGGCGGGGGAGGCGGAGGCGTCCCGCGGCGGGTCGGCGAGCAGCTCGGTCTTGCGGCGGGTCGCGGACTCGCGGAGCTCGGTGATCAGCTCGTCGGGCGTGCGGTCGCGTCGGGCGGCGACGCCCTGCTCGGTGTAGAGGCCCATGAGGCCGCGGGCGTGCTCGGGCTCCCCGACCTCGACGGTCTCCTCCGGGGCGCCGGCGAGCACCGCCTCGAGGTGCGCGGTGTGCGCGACGATCGCGTGCACGTCCCAGCCCGGCAGGTCGGTGTGCGTGTGCCACTCCTCGGCGGGGAGGCCCTCCAGGACGGCAGTGAAGTCGTCGACCGCCTGCCACCAGACCTCGACGTACCCCGCGAGCCGGTCGGCGTCGTCGGTGCTCTCCTCGTTCATGGGCTGCACCCTAGCGGCGCCAGCACCGGCCCACGGCGGGCAGGATGGCGTCATGACTGCCTACTGGATCACCGAGTACCGCGAGATCGTCGACGAGGCCAAGGTGGCGGCGTACGCGGCGCTGGCCGGCCCCGCCCTGGAGGGGGCCGGCGGCACCTTCCTGGTCCGAGGTCTGCCCGAGCAGACCTACGAGGCCGGTGAGCTGACCCGAACGGTGGTCATCGCCTTCGACTCCGTCGAGGCGGCCCGGGCCGCGCACGACAGCCCGGCCTACCAGGCGGCGCTGGCCGCGCTGGACGGCGGCGCCGTGCGGGACATGCGCGTCGTTCCCGGCGCCTGAGCCGGCCGGGTACACCTAGGCCGGGTCCACGGCCATCGTGGCCAGCAGGCCCCGCAACCGCAGCAGCCCGTCCCGGATGCGGGTCTTGGCGGTGCCGAGGGGGAGCTCGAGCAGCCGCGAGACCTCGGTGTGGGTGTACCCGCCGAAGTAGGCGAGCTCGAGGGCCTCACGCTGGACCGGCGAGAGCCGGGCGAGGGCGGCGTGGACGCTCTGGGCGTCGATGGTCGCGTGCGCCGTCTCCGCGGTCTGGTCGAACGCGGCCGGTCGGCTCCGCTCGGCGTCCCGGGTGTCACGGCGGCGCCGCGCCTCGGAGCCGCGGACGCGGTCCACCGCCCGATGGTGCGCCAGGGTCATCAGCCACGACAGGGCCGTGCCGCGGTCCGGATCGAAGCGGTGGCAGGTCTGCCAGATCTCGAGGAACACCTCCTGGGTGACCTCCTCGGCCTGGTGCTCGTCGCGCAGGATCCGCAGGACGAGTCCGTGCAGGCGCGGGGCGAGGTCCTCGTAGAGCTCGGCGAAGGCCGAGGTGTCACCCGCGCCCGAGGCCACGAGCTGCGACTCGACCGGGCTGATCAGCCGATGACTGGCACCCGGCGGACTGGCAACCGGACGACTGGCAACCGACGGGGCGTCCCCGGGCGGCCGAGCGGGCATGGTCGTCCTTCGGGGCAGGCGGCAATAGGTCATGCGCGAGTATCTTGTGCGCAAACTATCATTGCTCGTGGCAGAATTCGGGATATGGCCGAAACTCAGACACCACCGCTTACCGATCAGGTGTGCTTCGACCTGTACGCCGCGTCGCGAGCGGTGACCGGCGCCTACCGCCCGGTGCTCAGCGAGCTCGGCCTGACCTTCCCGCAGTACCTCGTCCTGATCGTGCTCTGGGACGAGGGCACCTGCCGGGTCCGGACGCTCGCCGACCTCCTCCGGCTCGACCACGCCACGCTGACCCCGTTGCTGCGTCGGATGGAGACCCACGGGTTGATCACCCGGCGCCGGCTGAGCAGCGACGAGCGGTTCGTGGAGATCGCCCTGACGCCCAGCGGCGACGCGCTGCGGGTCCACGCCACGAGGATCCACTGCGGCATGAAGGAGGCCATGGGCCTCGACGACGCCGAGCTGGCGAGCCTGCAGACCGCGCTCCGGACGCTCACCGGCAGCGTCACGAGGTAGCGCGCCCCGCGTGGGTCGGCGTGCCGCCTCCGGGGAGAATGTCGACGTGAGCACCCGACCCCGCGTCCGCGCCCCCGAGCTCCAGGGACGCGGCTGGCTCAACACCGCCGGCCCGCTGTCCCTGCGCGAGCTGCGCGGCCGGTTCGTGCTGCTCGACTTCTGGACCTTCTGCTGCATCAACTGCCTGCACGTGCTCGACGAGCTGCGCTGGGTCGAGGAGAAGCACGCCGACGCGCTGGTCGTGGTCGGCGTGCACTCCCCGAAGTTCGTGCACGAGGCGGACGCCGACGCGCTGGCGGCGGCCGTCGAGCGGTACGGCGTCACCCACCCGGTGCTGGACGACCCCGACCTGGACACCTGGCAGGCGTACGCCGCCCGGGCCTGGCCGACGCTCGTGCTGGTGGACCCCGAGGGGTACGTCGTGGCGCACTACGCCGGCGAGGGCCACGCCCACGCGATCGACGCGCTGCTGGAGGAGCTCACCGCCGTGCACCGGGAGCGGGGGACCCTCCAGCCCGGGGACTCGCCGTACGTGCCGCCCGAGCCGGAGCAGACCGACCTGCGGTTCCCGGCCGACGCCGTGGCGCTGCCGGGTGGGAGCCTCCTGGTCGCCGACGCCGGCCACCACCAGCTGGTGGAGCTGGCCGGGGGTCGGGTCGTGCGCCGGTACGGGTCCGGGGAGCGGGGCCTGGGGCCCGAGTCGCTCAACGAGCCGAACGGCCTGTGCCTGCTGCCCGACGCCGTGGCCGCCCGGGTCGGCTACGACGTCGTGGTCGCCGACACCGTCAACCACGCGCTCCGCGGGCTGCACCTCGCCTCCGGTCGGCTGAGCACCCTGGCCGGGGACGGCCGACAGGCGATGGCCGACCCCGGCCGGGACGAGGGGGCCCGGCTCTCCAGCCCGTGGGCGGTCACCTGGTGGCGGGACCGGGTCTGGGTGGCGATGGCCGGCGTCCACCAGCTCTGGACCTTCGACCCGGAGACCGGGGTCGTCGAGGTCGCCGCCGGCACCGGCCACGAGGGGCTGGTCGACGGGCCGCTGGCCGAGGCGTGGTTCGCCCAGACCGGCGGGCTCGCGCCGGACGGCGACCGGCTGTGGCTGGTCGACAGCGAGACCTCCTCCCTGCGCCACCTCGCCCCCGGGCCGGACGGCGCGTTGGCGGTGACCACCGTGGTCGGCCACGGCCTGTTCGACTTCGGCTTCCGCGACGGGGACCGGGAGCGGGCCCGCCTGCAGCACCCGCTCGGCGTCCTCCTCCTGCCCGACGGAGCGGGGGTCGCGGTCGCCGACACCTACAACGGCGCGGTCCGCCGCTACGACGCCGCGACCGGGCTGCTCTCGACGATGGCGACCGGGCTGGGCGAACCGTCCGGGCTGGTGTCCTTCGACGGCGAGGTGCACGCGGTGGAGTCGACCGGGCACCGGGTGACCCGGCTGGACGGCGCCGCGGGGGAGCAGGCCGCGGACGGCTTCGCGGCCGCCACCCAGCGCCCGGTGACGGAGGTGGCGGCGGGGCTCACGCTGACGGTGCCGTTCACGCCGCCGCCCGGGCAGACGGTGGACGACCGCTTCGGTCCGTCCGCCCAGCTGGTGGTCACCGCGACGCCACCGGCGCTGCTGCGCGGAGGCGACGGGCGGGGGGTCGAGCTGGGCCGGGAGCTGGTCCTGGACCCCGCCGTCGGCGAGGGCGTGCTGCACGTCGCGGCCCGGGCGGCCACGTGCGACGAGGGCGGTGGCGAGGGCGCCGCCTGCCGGATGCACCAGCAGGACTGGGGGATCCCGGTCCGGGTGGCCACGGACGGCTCGGCCGAGCTGGTGCTGCCGCTGGGCGGGGTCACCTGAGGCCACCGGGACGCACGACGGCCGGCGTACCTGCGGTACGCCGGCCGTCGGGTGCGGTTCGCCTGTGCTGCGCCTCAGGCGGGCGGCGGCGGCCGACGGTCGTCGACCACGGTGGTGCTGCGGGTGCGCTGCTGGTTCATGACCAGGGCCAGCACGATCGCCAGCACCCCGACCACGATGAAGATCCAGCCCAGCGTCTCGGCCGCGATCGCGTCATCCACGCTTGCCGGCAAGTCGATCGCGCCGGTCGCGAAGATCAGACCGATGACGAGCAGCACGATTCCGATACCGATGCCCATGTGAGCACTCCTTAGCGTTGCGGACGTTGTGCACACCGTCGACCGGCGGGCACGTCTTGTCAATCACCCTCGGGGGTGGCGCTCAGAAGGCGTCTTCGGGGAGATCCATCAGCGAGAGGTCGGTCGCCTCGGCGATGGCCCGCTCGGCGGCGATCCTCGGCAGCACGTTGCGCGCGAAGAACTGCGCCGCGGCGACCTTGCCCTCGTAGAACGACTGGTCCTTCCCGGCGTCGCCGGCGAGCTTGCCCAGGGCGACCTCGGCCTGACGCAGCAGCAGCCACGCGCAGACGATGTCACCGAGCACCATGAGCAGGCGGCTGGTGTTCAGCCCGACCTTGTAGATGTTGCGCAGGTCGCCGCCCTCGGCGCTGGCGTCGGCGCTCATGAGCTGGTTGATCAGCTCGCCGACGATCGCGTTGCCGTCCTCGAGGGCGGTGGCGAGCAGCTCGCGCTCGACCTTCAGTCGGCCGTTGCCGGCCTCGGACTTGATGAAGGCCTCGATCTCGCCGGCGACGTGCCCCAGTGCGGTGGCCTGGTCCTTCACGATCTTGCGGAAGAACAGGTCCTGGCCCTGGATCGCGGTGGTGCCCTCGTAGAGGGTGTCGATCTTGGCGTCGCGCACGTACTGCTCGACCGGGTACTCCTGCAGGAAGCCGGAGCCGCCGAAGGTCTGCAGCGACTCGGTGCCCAGCAGCACCCAGGACCGCTCCGAGCCGTAGCCCTTGACGATCGGCAGCAGCAGGTCGTTGACCTTCTCGGCCAGCTCGTCCCGCTCGCCGGTGTGCTCGGCGATCTGCACCTTGTCCTGCCAGCTCGCGGTGTAGAGGACCAGCGCGCGCATCGCCTCGGCGTACGACTTCTGGGTCATCAGCGACCGGCGGACGTCGGGGTGGTGGGTGATCGTGACCCGCGGGGCGGTCTTGTCCGCGGCCTCGGTGAGGTCGGCGCCCTGCACCCGCTGCTTGGCGTAGTCGAGCGCGTTGAGGTAGCCGGTGGAGAGGGTGGCGATGGCCTTCGTGCCGACCATCATCCGGGCGTTCTCGATCACCTGGAACATCTGGGCGATGCCCTCGTGCACCTCGCCCAGCAGCCAGCCCTTCGCCGGCTCCTTCTCGCCGAGGGTCAGCTCGCAGGTGTTCGAGACCTTGAGGCCCATCTTGTGCTCGACGTTGGTGACGTAGACGCCGTTGCGCTCGCCGGTGAGGTCGCCGGTCTCGAGGTCGAAGTCGAACTTCGGCACGATGAACAGCGACAGGCCCTTGGTGCCCGGGCCGCCGACGCCCTCGACGCCGACCGGGCGGGCCAGGACGAGGTGGATGATGTTCTCGGACATGTCGTGCTCGGCCGAGGTGATGAACCGCTTGACGCCCTCGACGTTCCAGGTGCCGTCGTCGTTCATCGTGGCCTTGGCCCGGCCGGCGCCGACGTCGGAGCCGGCGTCGGGCTCGGTCAGCACCATCGTGCAGCCCCACTGGCGGTCGACCATGAACTGCGCGATGCGCTTGTCCCGCTCGTTGCCGTTGCGGTGCACGACGCCCGCGAAGGGCGCGCCCGCGGCGTACATGTGGATCGGTGCGTTGGACCCGAGCACCAGCTCGCCGATCGCCCAGTTCAGCGACGACGGGGCGGGGGTGCCGCCGAGGTCCTCGGTGATCTGGAGCCGCCAGTACTCGGCGTCCATCCAGGTCTGGTAGCTCTTCTTGAACGACTCGGGGATCGGTGCCGTGCTGGTCTCGGGGTCGAAGACCGGGGGGTTGCGGTCGCTGTCCTCGTAGGAGGCGGCCAGGTCCTCGCGGGCCAGCCGGTCGACCTCGCCGAGGATGTAGCGCGCGGTCTCGCCGTCGACCTCGCCGAAGGGGCCCTGGCCCAGGACGTCGTCCCGGCCGAGCACCTCGAAGAGGTTGAACTCGATGTCGCGCAGATTGCTCTTGTAGTGGCTCACGGACCCACCCTTTTCGCTGTTTCGGGGCACCGGTCCCGGCGCGGGATCCGGTCCTTCTTCGCGGTCCAGCAGGCCGTCATCGGTGCCCGGCTACTGGTCGGTAACAAAATCATCCTACGTCGGGACGCCGACCGCAAGGAGCAGACCCCGGGAAGTGACGCAGAACGCGCGTCCGGGCGTGATCGCCGTCACGCGGCGGCGGGTCGGAGTTGACGTCGGCGCTGATCCGATGTCCACTAAGCCAGTAATAAAACTACATTGGTAGACATTGAAGAGAAAGGCGCTCCTCATGCGCAAGCTGATCGTGCTCGGTGTCGTCGGGCTGCTGGCCCAGCTCATCGACGGCTCCCTCGGGATGGCGTACGGCGTCACCTCCTCGACGCTGCTGCTCGCGGCCGGGGTAGCGCCGGCCGCGGCCTCGGCGGCCGTGCACTTCTCCGAGATCGGCACCTCGCTGGTCTCGGGGGTGGCGCACAGCCGGTTCGGCAACGTCGACTGGCGGACCGTGGGCATCCTCGCGGTGCCGGGCTTCGTGGGCGCCTTCGCCGGCGCCACGTTCCTGGTCGGGCTGGACGGTGACGCTGCCAAGCCCTGGGTGGCGGGCCTGCTGCTCGGGCTCGGCGGCTACGTGATCTGGCGCTTCCTCGCGCTCGGTGGCCGCCGACCGCAGTTCCGGGGCAGGCCGTCGGTCGGCTTCCTGGCGCCGATGGGACTGTTCGGCGGAGCGCTCGACGCGATCGGCGGGGGCGGCTGGGGTCCGGTCGGCACCACGTCGCTGCTCTCCTCCGGCCGACTGGAGCCGCGCAAGGTGGTCGGGTCCATCGACACCTCGGAGTTCGTCGTGGCGGTCGGAGGCTCGCTCGGCTTCCTGCTGGCCCTGGGGTCGGCCGGCATCGAGTGGGGCTACGTCGTCGCGCTGCTCGTCGGCGGCGTGCTGGCCGCCCCGGTCGCGGCCTGGCTGGTGCGGATCATGCCGGCCCGGATCCTCGGCGTCGCCGCGGGCGGGCTGATCGTGCTGACCAACGCGCGGACCGTCGCCGACTCCCTCGGCGCCGACGGCGCCACCGTCGGGATGCTCTGCCTGGGCCTGTTCGTCCTCTGGGTCGCCGGCATCGTGTGGGCGGTACGCCAGGAGCGTGGGGTGCGGGCCGTGGCCGACCGGGAGCCGGTGCTCGTGGCGTGAGCGTCGCTCCCGGCCCGCCGTCGTGGGCGAAGTGCAGTGAACAAGGTGACCTGGTGCAGAACTCTGGGAGACTGGGCACCATGCGCGTCTCCGCGAAGTCCGACTACGCCCTCCGCGCGCTCATCGAGATCGCCGGCCGCTCCGACGGCCGTCCGGTGAGCGCGGAGGAGATCGGCCGACTGCAGGAGATCCCGCACGGCTTCCTGCAGGCGATCCTGGCCGACCTGCGGCGGGCCGGGATCCTGGTGTCGCAGCGCGGGCAGGCCGGGGGCTGGCGGCTCGCCGGGGAGGCGACACGGGTCACCGTCGCCGACGTCATCCGCGCGGTGGACGGGCCGCTGGTCTCGGTCTACGGGCTGCGGCCGGAGGCGGTCACCTACAACGACCGCGCCGATGTGCTGCAGCACGTGTGGATCGCGGCCCGGCACTCGCTGCGCGACGTCTTCGAGCAGGTC
Organism: Nocardioides donggukensis; assembly: GCF_014842875.1. Lineage (GTDB taxonomy): Bacteria > Actinomycetota > Actinomycetes > Propionibacteriales > Nocardioidaceae > Nocardioides > Nocardioides donggukensis. The sequence goes on from NZ_JACYXZ010000001.1 coordinate 220,229, forward strand.
AGCATCGCCGACCTCGCCGGGCGGGCGCTCCCCGACGCGGTGACCGCCCGGACCGCCGACGAGGACGCTTGGCAGTCGCACTGACCGGCCGGCTCCTCCTCAGGAGGCGACGAGCAGGTCGCGTTGCTCGCGCGGGGCCACCCACCGGCGCAGGCGCGTGACGACCGGGTTCCTGCGCTCGAGTCGGCGGCGCCGGACGGTGAGCACGACCCCGGCCAGCTGCTCGGCCAGGTCGACCGAGCCGGCTCCCTCCTCCAGGCGACGCACGTGCACCCGCCCGGCCGGCAGCAGAGGCGCCCAGGTCTCGAGCGGGCCCGCGACCGGTGCGGAGTCGGCGTACGTCGTGAGGACGAGGTGCACCTCGAAGCCGGCGAGGGCGTCGAGGATCAGGGCCGCCTGCTCCTCGGTCGCCTCGGCGAAGCGCGGCTGGCTGAGCACGGTGTCGCGCCCGGCCCGGTGCGCCCGACGGCAGAGCCCGGCCCAGGCGCCCTCGACGTCGCGACGGCGCAGGCCGGCCTCCCGGTGCCGGCGGAGCATCTCGACCGCCGCCGTCTCCACGGCGGTGCCGTCGGTGGGCGTGAGGCAGCCGGCGCGGGCGAGGAGCTCGTGGTGGTCGGCGAGCGGGCGGTGCGGCGCCCGCGGGCCCACGTGCAGCAGTGCGATGCGACGTCCCATGCCGGGAGCGTCTCAGCGGCAGTCGTCGGCCCGGTGAACCACCGGCGAACGGGTCGGCTCGGGTCGGTGACCGGTGCCCCGCATCTGACCGAGCCCGACACAAGCGACGGGTCGGCGGTGCTGAGCCCGACACAAGCGACGGGTCGGCGGGGCACGCGACGGGTCAGCGGTCGGTGCGCTCGCTGATCCAGGACACGAGCGGGCGGAGCTCGCGCCAGTCCGCCCGGACGACGTCGAGCAGCTCGGGGGTGTGGATCACCGGCTCGAAGCCGTGCGAGCGGCCCACCGTGAGGGAGCGGTGCCGCAGCAGCTCGATCCGGGGGTGGTCGGCCGGGTAGCCGCGGGGGCTGGTCTTGAGTCGGTCCCCGCCCACCTCCCAGCCGCCCCGGCGGAGCGTGGCGAGCACTCGCTCGAGCGCTCGCCCGGTGCGCTCGTCGTCGATCGCCTCCCGGACCGCCGCCAGCCGGGGGCCGGTCGCCTCGTAGAAGCCGGCGCCGGTGCGGACCCCGCGCGGCGAGACCTCGACGTACCAGCCGGTCGACGGGCCGGCGGCGACGAACGCGCCCTGGTGTGTCTTGTACGGCGTCTTGTCCTTGGCGAACCGCACGTCCCGGTAGGGCCGGAACACCTTCGCCGGCCCGAACTCGTCGGCCAGCGCGGAGGTCAGCGCGGTCATCGGCGCCAGGACCGACTCCCGGTAGACGTGCTTGTGGGCCTCCCAGAAGGACTTGGTGTTGTCGACCTCGAGGTCGTCGTAGAAGTCGAGGGCGGCTGGGGGGAAGCCGGCGAAGTCGCTCACCCGGGAAACGGTAGCCGAGCGCGGAGAGGGCACGGAACGCGCGAAGCCCCCGGCCGGGGCCGGGGGCTTCCCTGGTTGGATCGCGTGGAGGGGTAGTTGCGAAACCTCGCTCACCTGCAGTGATGCGATCCCGGTTGGGACCGGTTTCCCCGCGACCAATTGGGAACATCTCACGAGCCGTGACGACTTAGCCCTGGTTGGTGGGCTCGTTAGAGTCCCGCAGGCTCAGTCGGTCTTGGCTCAGCAGACCGGAAGCAAACCCTTGCATGAGCACGAAAGGCTTCATGAGGGGATTGCGGAACCTGTACCTAGGTGTTCGAGTAACCGAAGTTGACTCCAAGATGTACGGCGGTTCGCTACTGAACCTCTTCAGGTGTGCGTTGAAGTCAGAGTTCCGTCGCGGCACCCCGAGCAACTCCTCCAGGGGCGGCCGCACGTCAGACGCGGTGAAGTGGCCCAAGTGATCGGGCACCGCCATGGCGCACGCGAGAATGGTCTTGTCGAACGTGGCGTCGCTTCGCGCGGCAATCGTGGCCTTGTAGTAATTCTCCTTGATACTTGGCTCGGCGTCGTCCTTCGCCTGCATGAGGGCATCGAACACCTGCTCGAAGGTGATGACGTGTTCATTCGCGTAGATCGACCGCTTGCCGACGGAACTGGCCAGAAGGTGCGTGTAATAGGGGAAGCCTTGAGACAGGTTCGCGATCGCGCTTACGGCGCTTGCGTCGATGTCCAGGGTGTACCCGGACCTCTCCCCGAACGCCTGGAAGCCGCGGGTAACGATCTCGGACAACTCATCCTGTGTCATGCGGGGCATCGCGATCTGACGTAACGACCGGTCGACCGAGGCGTGGCCTGCGATGAGGCCGGAAACATCGTCTGCCACCCCGACGAGGCAGACGGTGCATTCGACCAGGTCGTCTGAGATCTGCTTGACGAGATCGGCGAACGCGTCGCCGTGTGCGTAGCCGTTGATGCGATCGAACTCGTCCACCACCACGAGGAGCGGGGCGCGGGATGCGAGGAGGTGAAGGGCGCGGCCAACACTCTCGGGCGTGGGCGCATCCATGAACATGTCCTCGATGCGGTCGATCGTCCCGGCGAGGCTCGCGCGGACCTCATCGTCTGTGGTGTCTAAGAACTGCTGAAGACGAGGCACCAACTTCTGCCACACAGTGCTGAAGTCGTCCTCGGCTCCACAGGTGAGGCGTAGGCGGATGCCGTCTGGAGCCTGGATGCCAAAGATGGCCATGCCCATGTACGCGAGCGAAGTCTTACCCACTCCACGCTCGCCGAACACGATGGCGTGCTGGCCTTCTTCCTGCATGGCCGACACGAGGCTGCTCAGTTGCTGGGCCCGGCCTCGGAACAGTTGGCGGTCGTCTGTTGGAGCCGATGGCTTGAAGATCTTGCTGAGCGTGGCCACGTGCACGCTTGCGGCAACGACGTCAGATTCCATGCGACACAATCTATCATGCCGGTATATAAGATATCAAAGTGAACTTTATTGTGTTATTAATTGCGTCTGGGGCTTCTAGTTCCTTCGATGAGCCCTACGTTTCTTTCGCGAGTTCGGAGGGCCGGGATCATCCTCCTGTGCTCGCTGTCGCCCTTGGCCAGGTCGCAAATCGCCGCGGTCGACCCTGCTCACGCGGCTAGTGGGATGGTCGGTGACTGTCCGGCGTTCCGACGTCGCTCTCGGAAGGTGGCGCGGCGGCAAGCGCAACGCCGCGGGGACGGCCGCGGGGCTCATCTCCGTGGCTAGGTTTCGCACCTAGCACGTGGAGCGGATGACGAGATTCGAACTCGCGACATCGACCTTGGGAAGGTCGCGCTCTACCAGCTGAGCTACATCCGCAGGACCGGCGGACCGGTCGGAGGAGATGTTACGCGAACGGGCCGAGGTCCGGGTGCCGTGGGGTCACCGTGTCGCCGCTGGAGCGGCCGGTCAGGCGTCGGTGCACCCACGGCACCGCGAACGACCGGGTCCACGCGAGGTCGGCCGCCAGTCGCTGCGCCCGGCCCGGGGTCTCCCGCTCGGGCAGCGTGGGCAGTGGCAGGTCGTGGCTCACGTCGAGGGTGTCGAGCACGTGGACCGCCATCCGCTGGTGGCCGAGCGTGCTCATGTGCATCCGGTCGGTGTCCCAGTAGCGCCAGTCGCGGTAGTCGCGCATCCGCCAGAAGTCGACGACCGTGGCCCCGTGCCGGTCGGCGCTCTCGCGCACCAGCTCGTTGTAGAGCGCGAACCGCCCCCGCAGTGCCCGGTAGATCGCCGAGCCGCCCGGGTCGAACGCGGTCCACACGAGCAGCCGGGCGCCGGTGGCCGCGATCCGCCCCAGCCCCGCGTCGTACGCCGCCACGAGGGCGTCGAGGTCGACCTGCGGCCGCATGATGTCGTTCGCGCCCGCATAGACGGTGACCAGGTCCGGGCGCATCGCCAGCGCCGGCTCGAGCTGCTGGTCGAGGATCTGACCCAGCTTGCGGCCCCGGACGGCGAGGTTGGCGTAGCCGAGGTCCGGCTGGTGGACGGCGAGGGCCTCGGCGACCCGGTCCGCCCACCCGCGCAGGCCGTTCGGGCGGTGCGGGTCCGGATCGCCCACGCCCTCGGTGAAGGAGTCGCCGAGGGCGACGTAGCGGTGGAAACCCATGCCGGGAGCCTACGAGTGGTTTCGAGACGCGTGGCGCGGGCCCTCCTCACCGACGGCGGCCGCTGGGTAGGGTGCCACCCGTGCTGCTCTCCGATCGCGACATCCTGGCCGAGATCGACGCCGGCCGGGTCCGGCTCGATCCCTTCGAGGAGGGCATGGTGCAGCCGTCGTCGATCGACGTCCGGCTGGACCGCTACTTCCGGGTGTTCGAGAACCACAAGTACCCGCACATCGACCCGGCGGCCGACCAGTCGGACCTGACCCGGATGGTCGAGCCCGACGGCGACGAGGCGTTCATCCTGCATCCGGGCGAGTTCGTGCTGGGGTCCACCTACGAGGTGGTCTCGCTGCCCGACGACATCGCCGCGCGGGTGGAGGGCAAGTCGTCGCTGGGCCGGCTGGGCCTGCTCACCCACGCCACCGCCGGCTTCGTCGACCCCGGCTTCTCCGGGCACGTGACCCTGGAACTGGCGAACGTCGCGACCCTGCCGATCAAGCTCTACCCGGGGATGAAGATCGGGCAGTTCTGCTTCTTCCGGCTCTCCTCGTCCTCCGAGCACCCCTACGGCTCGGCGAAGTACGGCTCCCGCTACCAGGGTCAGCGCGGTCCGACGCCGTCCCGGTCGTTCCAGAACTTCCACCGCACCTCGATCTGAGGGCGGCCGCCGGCCGCTTCCCGACCCGCCGCCGGCGGATCAGGTGTCGATCACGTCGGCGAGCCGGCGTACGCCGCGGGCCAGCGCCCGCCGCGGGGAGCGGGGGGCGCTCGCCGGGGCGTCGCCCGGCCGGTTCGTCCGGGAGGCGGACCGGACCGTGCGCTGGTCGATGCGGTGCCGGGCCTGGGCCTCGTGGGTGATGTGGTCGATCATGGGGTGCTCCTTCAGCTCTGCTTGAGGACAATGTCGCCGCTGACGCTGCGGGCGCGGATCTCGATGTGCTGCTCGCCGTCCTGGGGGCGGCCGACAGCGGCCAGTTCGGAGGCGACGTGGCCGGTGAGCGTGGACACGTCGGTCCACACCGGCACGCCGGCGGGCACGCCGACGACGACGTCGCCCGAGACGTTCTTGGCCTGGAGCCCCCCGGCGTGCAGGGTCCCGACCTCCAGGTCGCCGCTGGCCGCGCTCAGGCTGATGTCGCCGTCGGCGTGCGCGATCGTGAGGCTGCCGGAGCCGGACTTCAGCACCGAGGAGTCCTGGGTGCGGCCGATGGTGACGTCGCCGCTGCCGGTGGAGACGCCGCTGGTGCCGGCGATGCTGCCGACCTCGACGTCACCGGACCCGCTCTTGACCCGCAGGTCGCCTCCGATGTCGACCAGGTCGATGTCCCCGGAGCCGGTGTCGATGACCGTGACGCCGATGCTGCGCTCGACCCGCACGTCGCCGGACCCCGACTTGAGCCGGACCGTGCCGAACGTGCCGTCGGCGACCTGGTCGGCGGAGCCGGTGCGGGTCTCGAGGTCGGAGCCGGTCGGGACGCTCACCACCACCCGGAGGCCGGACTCGTGGCCTCCGAGGAAGCCGAGCCTCTGCCGCGGGGCCAGGACCGTGATCCGGCGTCCGGTCTGCTCGATCACCACGTCGTCGGACTGGTCGCCGGTGACGGTGACGGTGCTCCGCGAGGTCTCGGTCGCGGTCACGGTGAGGGTGCCCTTGCCGAGCTCGACGTACAGCTCGACCGGCTCCGGTGTCTCGTAGGTGCGTTCCATGGCTCCTCCAGGGTGTGCTGGTCCGCCGGGCCGGCCGGAGCCGGTCCGCGGAGGGTGTGGGTGGTGGGTGGTGGTGCGGGGCCGGTCAGACCCAGCCGGTCATGCGGTTGCCGCGGCGGCCGCCCCGCCCGAACGGGTCGCCGCCGAGGAACGGGATGCTGGACAGGTCGATGTCGACGTTGATCGACTGGTCGGCCGTGGTCGCACCGCGGACCACGTTGACCAGCCAGGTGTTGAGGGAGTGGCCGGACCGGGCGGCGAGCTCCTCGGCGCGGCTCTTGACCGACTCGGGCAGGCGCAGGGTGATCCGGGCGATCGCGCCGTCCTCCTCGGTCTCCTCGGCGGCGGGGGCCGGATTCGGTGGCGGGGGCGGTGCCGGCGCCGGCAGGTCGAGGACGAAGCCCAGCTCCCGGCCGTTGAGCCGCACGTCGACTGAGCCGGCCGGCATCTCGGCGGTGATCTCGCTCGCGGCCTGCGAGACGGCCTCCATCAGCGCCAGCCGGGCGGCGGGCTCGAGGGCGGCGACCAGCCGGTCGGCCGCGGACCGGATGTCGTCCCCGCCGGCTTCGGCGGCCGCGACCAGGTCGCGGCGGAGGCTCTCGACGTACGGCGTGATGTCCATGCGCATCACTATGACATCACTCTGACGTCATGACAAGATCCTTGTGACGTCACAGACGACAGCGCGGTGGATCCCAGGCACCAGGTGCCCGCGATCCACCGCGCTGTCGGGGTGAACCTCGTCCGCTCCGGTGGAACGGCTCAGAGATCGAAGAGCGAACCGGCCTCGTCGATGTCGGCGGCCTTCGGCGTGTGCTCGGCGCCGCTCGGCCTGCCTTCCGGTTCGTCCTTGGCTGCGGCCTCCGGCTCCGGCTCGGGCTCTGCCTCGGTCTCCGGCTCGGCCTTGTCCTCTGCCTCCGGCTCTGCCTCTGCCTCCGGCTCTGCCTCTGCCTCCGGCTCGGGCTCTGCCTCGGTCTCCGGCTCGGGCTCGGCGACCGGCTTGGCCGCCGGAGCGGCCGGCTCGGGTGCGGCGATGTCGAACAGCGAGCCGTCCTCGGGGATCTCCGGGGCCGGCTCCGAGGCGGCCTCGACCTGTGGCTCCGACTCGACCTGAGGCTCCGGTGCGGAGGTGTCGCTGTCCGCGACGGTCTCGGGCCCCGACGGCACCGCGGCCGGCTCGGGCTCCGGGTCGTCCTCGGTCGCGGCGGACTCCGCCGCCTCCGGCTCGACGGCCGGTGCCGTGGAGGCCGTGGAGGTCGCAGAAGCCGCCGGGGCCGCGGGCTCCGGGGCGGCGATGTCGAACAGCGACCCGCCGTCGGGGATCTCGGTGGACGGCTCCGGTGCCGGCTCGGCGCCGACGGCCTGCGCGGGCTCGGCGGCGGTCTCGGGCTCCGCCGCAGGCTGGTCCTGCGCTGCATCGGTCTCCGGCTCCGGCTCGGCGACCGACGCCGCCGGAGTATCAGGGGTGGGCTGGCCGGCCGCGGCCGTCGCGCTCGGGTCCGGTTCGCCACCGAGGTCGAACAGCGACCCGCTGCTGCCCAGGGGCTCGTCCTCGTCGGCCTGGTCGACGCTCGTCGCCGGCCCCGCCTCGTCGGCGCCGGCCGGCTCCGCGCTCGCAGCCGGCTCGTCGCCGGCCACGGGCTCCGGCGCCTCGGCGGCGGGAGCCCCCGCCCCGTCGTCGGCCCCGTCGTTGACCCCGTCCTTGTCCATGTCGCCGCCGAGGTCGAACAGCGACCCGCCGGCCTGGGCGGCCGGCTCCTCGGCAGGCTCCTCGGACTGCTTCGGAGCCTCGGTGTCGGCGGGCGTGTCGAAGAGCGAGGACCCCCCGCCTGCCTCGGCGGCGGGCCCGGGCTCGGCCGGGGTGTCGAACAGCGAGGACCCGCCGCTCGCCTTGGCGGCCGGGCCCACGTCCTCGGTGTCGGTGACCGTCTCCTCGGTCTGCGTGACGTCGCCGGCGTCCGGCTCGGCCTTGGTCGCGACGTCGGTGGCCGCCCCGGCCCCCGCCGCCCCGGTCCCTACGGCCCCGGCCTTGGCGGCCGGCTGCGCCTTCGGGCCGGCCCGCTCCGCCGGCTTGGTCCGGGTCGCGGTCTCACCCTTCACCGAGGCGAGCAGCATCTGTGCGACGTCGAGGACCTCGACCTCCTCGCGGGCGTTGCCGTTCGCCTGCTCCGAGGTCAGGCCGTCGGAGAGCATCACCCGGCAGAACGGGCAGCCGACCGCGATCTGGTCGGCCCCGGTGCCCACCGCCTCCTTGGTGCGGTTGAGGTTGATCCGCTCCCCGATGTTCTCCTCCATCCACATCCGGGCGCCGCCGGCACCGCAGCAGAAGGACTTCTCGGAGTTGCGCTCCATCTCCACGACCTCGGCCCCGGGCATGATCTGCAGGAGCTCGCGCGGCGGGGAGTAGACCTGGTTGTGCCGTCCGAGGAAGCACGGGTCGTGGTAGGTGATCGAGCGCTTGGCCGCGCCGGCCCCGTCGGTGACCGGGGTCAGCTTGCCCTCGCGGACCAGCCGGTTGAGCAGTTGGGTGTGGTGGACCACCTCGAGCTCGACGCCGAAGTCGGCGTACTCGTTCTTGAGGGTGTTGAAGCAGTGGGCGCAGGTCGAGACGACCTTCTTGACCTTGAACTCCTTGAACGACTCGGCGTTCTGCTGCGCGAGCCCCTGGAAGACGAACTCGTTGCCGGCCCGGCGGGCCGGGTCGCCGGTGCAGGTCTCGCCCTTGCCGAGCACGCCGAAGCTGACGCCGGCCAGGTCGAGCAGCTCGGCGACCGCGCGGGTGGTCTTCTTGGCACGGTCCTCGTAGGCGCCCGCACAGCCGACCCAGAACAGCCAGTCGACCTCGTCGAGGGACTCCAGGTCCTCTCCGACGACCTTGACGTCGAAGGGCAGGTCCTTGGCCCAGTCCAGCCGGGCGCTGCCGGCCATGTTCCACGGGTTGCCCTTGTTCTCCAGCCCCTTGAAGAGCTGGTTCAGCTCGGCCGGGAAGTTCGCCTCGACGAGCACCTGGTAGCGACGCATGTCCATGATGTGGTCGACGTGCTCGATGTCCACCGGGCACTGCTGGACGCAGGCGCCGCACGAGGTGCAGGACCAGAGCACGTCGTCGTCGATCACGGCGCCGCCCTCGGGCATCCACGCCCACTCGCCCTCGGTGGCGCCGACGAGCGGCCGCTCCGCCTCGACCAGCACGTCGCCGGGCAGCTCGGCGCGGGCCTCCTCGGAGTCCGCCTGCAGGTACGGCGCCTTCGCGTAGGCGTGGTCGCGCAGCATCGTGATGAGCAGCTTCGGCGACAGCGGCTTCTCGGTGTTCCAGGCCGGGCACTGCGACTGGCAGCGGCCGCACTCGGTACAGGAGGTGAAGTCGAGGATCCCCTTCCAGGAGAAGTCCTCCACCTTGCCGACGCCGAGCACCGAGTCCTCGTCGAGGTCGTCGATGTCGTCGAGGGTGATCGCTTTCCCCTCAGAGGTCAGCGGCTTCATGGCGCCCAGCGCCGTGCCGCCGGACGACTCGCGCTTGAACCAGATGTTGAAGAAGGCGGTGAACCGGTGCCAGGCCACGCCCATGGTGGTGTTGAGCGAGATGACGATCATCCAGGTGAAGGAGATGACGATCTTCAGCATCGCGATCGCGTAGATCCAGCTCTCGATGCCCGAGGTCGACATCCCCGAGAACGCCTCGCCCAGCCAGGCCGAGAACGGGAAGTGGAACGCGGTCGCGTCCTCCGAGTGCTCGCCGCCCTTGGCCAGTAGGGCGTACTCGAGTCCGCGCAGCGTCATGATGCACAGGCCGACGCCGAGGATCACGGCCTCGACGAAGTACCCCTGCCACATCGTCGAGCCGAAGAGCCGACCCTTGGCTCCACGGGTGCGCTCGGTGGGCCGGCTGGCGCGGTAGCCGATGAAGCCGACGATCGCGACGATCATCACGACCGTGAAGAACTCGGTCACCCACTCCCACAGGAAGAAGTGGCCGATCAGGGGCAGGGCGAAGTGCGCGTCGAACAGCTGGCCGAACGCCGTGACCAGGGTGAAGAAGAGCAGCCCGAAGCCGACGAACACGAACCAGTGGGCGGCCCCCACCACGGTCCACTGCAGCATCCGGGTGTGGCCGAGCGTCTCCTTGACCAGCGTCACCGTGCGGGCCGCCGGGTCGTCGGTGCGGGACACCGGCTGACCGACCCGGACCACGCCGAGCATGCTCCGGATCGCGCGGACGAACAGCGCCACGCCGACGACGGCAATGGCCAGGGAAACGACGATCGCGAAGATCTGCATGAAGGAACTGCTCCTCGTCCGGCGGGTGGGCCACCTGGTCAGGCGTGGGGCGAGCCTAGGGCGACCGACGCGCCCGCGTCAGTGCCACGGCCCTGTGAGGAGGATCCTACTTGGAGGTAACTTCGCGGCCGCGTCAGACCGTGCGCATCAGACCCGCGGGGAGACCGGCTCGTTCTCCAGGACCCGCAGGGCGACGGGCTCGTTCTCGAGGGTGCGCGGGGCGACGGGCTCGTTCTCGAGGGTGCGCGGGGCGACGGGCTCGTTCTCGAGGGAGACCGCGGTGGCCGGGCCGGCGAGCCCGACGGAGAGGACCGCGAGGGTGGCGGCGCTGGCGACGGTGGTGAGGATGCGCATCATGGGTGGAGGCTCCTGGGTGGGTGCTGACGGGCCGGTGCGGTTCACCGGGCCCGGGGTAGCACACCCTGCAGACGCGGCTGGCACAACACCTGCGGTCCCTCACGTTTCTGCAATGCAGGAACCTGCACAAGTCAGCCCCGTCGGACCTCGCGCACCCGACCCTCCGCGCCGAACAGCATCTCCATCGGCACCCGGGCCGACGACCGGCTCCGCGCACACAGGCCGTAGGTGTCGCCGAGCCGGGTGTAGGGCTGACCGACGGCGCGCATGACCGCCACTGGCGTCATCCCGGGCCGGACCAGGTCCCGGACGGTCGAGACCCGCCGGCGCAGCTCCGGGTTCCGGCACGAGTCCGCGGCGATCCCGAACCCGCGCTCCCAGGTCTGCAGGTACGCCTCGGCGCCACGGCTCATGTCCTCCACGATCGCCTCGCCGTCCTCCGGGCCGCCGACCTGGCGGAGGTCCTCGATCCAGTCCGGGTACAGGCCGTAGTGGGACACCCCGTCGACGTTGAGGTCGTAGACCCGCTCGCCGCTGCGCTGGCGGTCGACCCGCACCCCGTTCAGCCCCGTGAACGGGTAGCGCACCGGGTTCGCGACGTCGGCGCCTCGGGGGTCGCCCTGCGCGCCCAGGCCGTTGATGTCGGCGCCGAACCCGAAGCCGAAGTAGTAGCGCTCGTCGGCCCAACCGAGGTGTCGCCGCCACTTGGCGACGAAGCCCTCCGAGTCCCCGGCGTACGGCGCCACGAAGCCGCCCAGCGCGTAGATCCGGGGGTAGGCGTCCGGGGTCGCCCAGGAGTGGCTGGAGAGCACGCCCGGGTAGTCCCGGGCCTCCAGGAGGTCGAGCAGGCTGTTGCGTGCCTTGACGCTCATGTGGTCGGGGTCGATCAGCATCCGCCGGTCGGCCAGCCGGTCCACCACGTGCTCGCCGAGTCCGGTCAGGCCGCGGGCGTTGCAGTGGGCGGGCGTCGGGTACGCCGGCACGGCCGGGGCGTTGAGCAGGCCGCCCAGCTCGGCGACCGCACCGAACAGTGCGTCCTGCTGGCCGGCGCTGATGTCGGGGGCGGCCAGCTGGGTGCGGTCCGCGGACTCGCCGTCGGCCGGCTCGCAGTGCCGCATGTCCCAGAACGACAGGGTCTCGAGGAAGTTCGCGGAGTTCACCGCCACGCCGGTCTCGCCGGCGTCGCCGGCCACCCCCGACAGGGCGTTGTCGAACTTGTTGACCAGCTCCATCTGGCGGACGCCCAGGCGCCACATCTCGTCGATCTGCCGGTTCACCGACGCCTCGTCGCACTCGGCCCGGTCCCCGCCGACGACCCGCTTGACGCTGCACCCGAACGGCACGCTGGTCTCGATGCCCATGATCACCGCCAGCTTGCCCTCGTTGATGACCCGCCGGGCCTCCCACGGGGTGGTGACGATCCGGTACCAGCCGCGACCGGGGCCGCCGTACTGCGCGTCGACGTAGCGCTCGAGCTCGCGCATCCTCCGGGCCTGCAGCCGCACCGAGGTCATCTCGTCGCACGAGTTGCGCTTGAGCGGGTAGACGGTGCACAGCTGGCCGTTCTCGACCAGCAGGTTCACGAACACCCGCTGGCCGCCGCGCCAGGCCCGCTCCAGCCAGGAGTGGTAGGTGCCCTCGTGGGTGAGCGAGTTCGGCGCCGGCCAGTCCACGAGCGTCGGCCAGCCGGCCGGGTCGTGCGAGGGTTCCCCGGACAGCGCCGACTCCAGCACCGCGCCCTTGCCGTCGGTGAGGGTGTGGTCCTCGCAGTCCACCAGCGCGTGCGCGACGCCGTACTTGTCCCAGGGCTTGCCGCAGTGCACCTCGCCGCCGAGGAACTCGTACGCCATCCCGTGGGTGTGCGCGTCGACGTAGCCCCTGACCTCCTGGAACGGCGTCACGCCGGCGTGCGGGTCGCCGGTCACACCCACCCGCGGCTCGGGGTAGGCCGGACACCCGCGGGTCCGGCGGAGGGCGAACCGACTCGGCTCGCCGCCGGTGCCCAGGCCGTCCGCGGTGCGGGTCAGGGCCCGGCCGTCGGGCAGGCGGAACGTGAACCGCCCGTCCCGGCGGCGGGTCGTCCACTCCGCGTCCGGCGACGGCTCGGCGGCCCAGGTCACGGTGCCGTCCGGGCGGGCAGTGAGGAAGCGACGGGCGGTGTCGTAGAGCAGGTGGATCCCCAGGTCGGTGGCCCGGAACCGGACCGGGTCGCCCTCGAGGGTGTAGCAGCCGCCCGCGACCGCGTAGCGGGTCCGGGGTGTCCGGTGGCGCGGGGTGCGGGGCGGCACCGTGGTCAGCTCCGGGTCGGCCGTCCTCCGGCTGCGGGCGACGTACTCGACGCTCGCACGGGCCTCGTCGGCCGTGGTCGGGTCCGCACTGCCGGCCGCCCGCCCGGCCCGCGAGATCGCGTTCTTGGTGGTGGGGTCGGTGTGGTCGTGCCCGTGCCCGTCCGGTGCGTCGACGGGTGCGCTCGGTGCCGACCCGGCCGGCGCGGCACCGGTCTCGGCGGCCATCCGGGCGCGGAAGCCGGTGCCCGGAGCGGAGCCGCCCGCGTCGCCGGGGTCGGGGACCAGCAGCGCGCCGCCCACCAGGGTCAGGGCGAGGACGCCCGCGACCGCGAGCCGCCGTCGGGCCGGGCGGCCGGCGGACCCGTCCACGAGGTGGTCTCCGGGACGGTCGGCCCGGTGGTCCGCGTCGTGGGAGGCGGGGCGGGTGGCAGCGTGGTCTGCAGGGGGCACGCCGGGCTCAACGACCGACCGGCCCCGGCGTCACTGGGACTGTCGCGGCCCGGCCGTCGCCGGGCGGGAGGGCCGGCCCCCGAGCCGGGCGGTGAGTCGTCCCGCGGCCCGGCGCACCTGAGCGACGACGCCGGCCAGGTCGACGACCTCGTCCGACCCGCTCGGGAAGGTCACCGCCACCCCGGCGACCGGGTAGTCGTTGTGGTCGAGCACCGCGGCGGCGACGCTCGCCAGCCCCGGGGTGACCTCGCCGTCCTCCATGGCGTAGCCACGGCCCCGGGTCTCCTGGAGCAGGGTGCGCAGCGCGCTCAGGCTGGTCGGCCCGGTGCCGTGCCGCTGCACGAAGGCGGCCCGATCCGGGAACAGCGCCCGCACCTGGGGGAGCGGCAGCGCGGCCAGCACCGCCCGGCCGCTCGCTGTGAGCTGGGCCGGGAGGCGCACCCCCACGTCGGTGACGAGGGGTGGCCGCCCCGGGGCCCGCTCCTCCACGACGTAGAGCACGTCGCGACCGTGCAGGACCGCCAGGTGTGCGCTCTGCCGGGTGCCGTCGACCAGGTCGGCCAGCGGTCGGCGGGCGATCCGCTGCAGCGGCTCCTGGCGGGAGTAGCCGCTCCCCACCTCGAACGCGGCCACCCCCAGCCCGTACCGCCGCTCCTCGCCGAGGTGGATCACGAATCCCTCGTCGATCATGGCGTTGAGCAGGTGGTACGCCGTGCTCCGCGGCAGGTCGCAGGCCCGCATGATCCGGTCCAGCGGGACCGGATCGGGCTGGCTGGCGAGGAAGCGGAGCACGCGCAGCGCGCGGGTCGCTGCCGGGACCTGGGTCACGGGCGACAGGATCGCACGCCCGACGGCCCGGCGACTCTCAGCGGGCTCTCAGCGGGGAGGCGTGCCCTCGCGGTGGCTGCCGGGGGTCCCGGGAGCGTCCGTGGGCCGGCCGTCGGTCGGCTCGCCGGGAGCGGTGCCCGCGTCGGCGGTCCCGTCCTGGGGAACGTCGCGGTCCAGCCGTGGCGCGTAGTCGTCGGTCTTGTGGTCGACGTCCGGGTCGAGCCGGTCCGCCTCCCTGACCTGGTCCTCCTGCTCCGCGTGCTGCATGTCCCGGGCGCGGGCTGCCTCGGCGGCCCGGTGGTCGGCCTGCTCGGCCTCGGCGCGGAGCTTGTCGGCCTCCGCCTTCGCGGCGCGTGCCTGGGCCTCCTCCTGAGCCAGGCCCCCACTCTGGGCGCGGGCCTCGGACCGCAGCTCCGTGGCCTGGTCCCGACGGCGAGACTTGTTCTGCTTGCTCATCAACGTCGCGGCCACTGCGACGACGGCGAGCAGGATCACCGCAGCGATGATGATCCAGACCAAGGTCGAGCTCATGGAATCTCCCTCCACAGCGGGCCCGGGGGTACCCGGGCGAAGTCCGCACTCCTGCTCTTACCCGGATCGGACGCGGAGCATGCATGCCGCCCGGGCACGGCGGCCGGCCGCGCCTACGGACCTGCCACCCTGCTGACCTGGAAGTCTCGGATCCGAGACATAGTGGGTCGCTCGGGCGTGGTGCGCGGGCGGTCCCGGGAGTTTGGATGGAGCCATGACTCGAGTCCCTGTCGTGGTCGGCACCGGCCCGCTCGCCTTCGACGACGTGCTCGCGGTGGCGCGGGACGGCGCCCCCGTGACGCTCGCCCCCGAGGCCCGGGCCGCCATCGACGCCTCACGACGCGTGGTCGAGGCGCTCGCCGGCGCCGAGACCCCGGCGTACGGCATCTCGACGGGGTTCGGTGCCCTCGCCACCCGGCACATCCCCACCGAGCAGCGGGCCCAGCTCCAGCGGTCGCTCGTGCGCTCGCACGCCGCCGGCTCCGGACCCGAGGTCGAGCGCGAGGTGACCCGGGGGCTGATGCTGCTGCGGCTCTCCACGCTGGCCACCGGGCGCACCGGGATCCGGCTCGAGACCGCGCAGCTGCTCGCGGACCTGCTCAGTCACGGGATCACCCCGGTCGTCCACGAGTACGGCTCGCTCGGCTGCTCCGGCGACCTGGCGCCGCTCTCGCACTGCGCGCTGGCCCTCATGGGCGAGGGGTCCGTGCGCGACGCGGTCGGTGAGCTGATGCCCGCGGCCGCCGCCCTGTCGGGCGCCGGACTGGCGCCGGTGCGGCTCGCCGAGAAGGAGGGCCTGGCGCTGATCAACGGCACCGACGGCATGCTCGGGATGCTGGTGCTGGCGATCCTCGACCTGCGCCGGCTGCTGCGCACTGCCGACGTCGCCGCCGCCATGTCGGTCGAGGGCCAGCTCGGCACCGACCGGGTCTTCGCCCCCGAGCTGCAGGCGATCCGGCCGCACCCCGGCCAGGCGTCGTCGGCGGCGAACCTGGTCCGCCTGCTGGCCGACTCCGGCGTCGTCGCCTCGCACCGGGGGCCGGACTGCAACCGGGTGCAGGACGCCTACTCGCTGCGCTGCTCGCCGCAGGTGCACGGCGCGGCCCGCGACACCGTGGAGCACGCCGCCACGGTCGCCGGCCGGGAGCTGTCCGCCGCGGTCGACAACCCGGTGGTGCTCCTCGACGAGGACCTCGCGGCCGGCGGGCGCGTGGAGTCCAACGGCAACTTCCACGGAGCGCCGGTCGGCTACGTGCTCGACTTCCTGGCCATCGTCGCCGCGGACGTCGCCTCGATGAGCGAGCGGCGCACCGACCGGTTCCTCGACCGGGCCCGCAACCACGGGCTCCCGCCGTTCCTGGCCGACGACCCCGGCGTCGACTCGGGGCACATGATCGCGCAGTACACCCAGGCCGCGGTCGTCTCGGAGCTCAAGCGGCTCGCGGTCCCGGCCTCGGTCGACTCGATCCCGTCCTCGGCGATGCAGGAGGACCACGTGTCGATGGGCTGGTCGGCGGCCCGCAAGCTGCGGCGCAGCATCGACGGCCTGACCCGCGTCGTCGCGGTCGAGGTGCTCACCGCCACCCGCGCCCTCGACCTGAGGGCACCGCTGGAGCCGTCGCCGGCCACCGGCGCCGTCGTACGCCGGCTGCGGGAGGCCGGCATCGAGGGCCCCGGGCCGGACCGGCACCTGTCCCCGGAGATCGAGGTCGCGGTGGACCTCGTCTCCTCCGGCGCCGTGCTCGCGGCCGCCGAAGACGTGATCGGAGAACTCGCATGATGGTTTCGACAGGCCCCGACGGCGCGGGCAACGAGCGGCTGCCGATCCGCGCGGCCCGGGGCACCGGGCTGACCGCGCGGTCGTGGCAGACCGAGGCCCCGCTGCGGATGCTGATGAACAACCTCGACCCGGAGAACGCCGAGCGACCCGAGGACCTCGTGGTCTACGGCGGCACCGGGAAGGCCGCCCGCACCTGGGAGGCGTACGACGCGCTGGTGCGGACCCTCCGCGACCTCGGGGACGACGAGACGATGCTCGTGCAGTCGGGCAAGCCGGTGGGCGTCATGCGCACCCATGCCTGGGCGCCGCGGGTGCTGATCGCCAACTCCAACCTGGTCGGCGACTGGGCGAACTGGGAGGAGTTCCGGAGGCTGGAGGACCTCGGGCTCACGATGTACGGCCAGATGACCGCCGGCTCGTGGATCTACATCGGCACCCAGGGCATCCTGCAGGGCACCTTCGAGACCTTCGCGGCCGTCGCCGACAAGCGGTTCGGCGGCACGCTGGCCGGCACCATCACGCTCACCGCCGGGCTCGGCGGCATGGGCGGGGCGCAGCCGCTCGCGGTCACGATGAACGACGGCGTGGTGATCTGCATCGAGTGCGACGACGCACGGATCGCCCGCCGCATCGAGCACCGCTACCTCGACGTCCGGGCGGACTCGCTCGAGCACGCGGTCGCGCTCGCCGTCGAGGCCCGGGACGCCCGTCGGCCCTTGTCGATCGGCGTCCTCGGCAACGCCGCCGAGATGGTCCCCGACCTGCTCCAGCAGGGCGCGCCGATCGACGTCGTGACCGACCAGACCTCCGCCCACGACCCGCTGTTCTACCTGCCGGCCGGGGTGCCGTTCGAGGAGTGGCAGGCCCAGCGCGAGGCGGACCCGGCCGGCTTCACCAAGGCGGCGCAGGCCTCGATGGCCGCCCACGTCAGGGCGATGGTCGAGTTCCAGGACCGCGGCGCCGAGGTCTTCGACTACGGCAACTCGATCCGCGACGAGGCCCGCACCGGCGGCTACGACCGGGCGTTCGAGTTCCCCGGGTTCGTCCCCGCCTACATCCGGCCGCTGTTCTGCGAGGGCCGCGGGCCGTTCCGGTGGGCCGCGCTCTCGGGCGACCCGGCCGACATCGCGGCCACCGACCGGGCGATCCTCGAGCTGTTCCCGGCCGAGGAGTCGCCGCAGAACGAGCGCCTGCACCGGTGGATCACGATGGCCGGCGAGCGGGTGGCCTTCCAGGGGCTGCCGGCCCGGATCTGCTGGCTGGGGTACGGCGAGCGGCATCGGGCCGGTCTGCGCTTCAACGAGATGGTCGCCTCGGGCGAGCTCTCCGCCCCGGTCGTCATCGGCCGGGACCACCTCGACTGCGGCTCGGTCGCCTCGCCGTACCGCGAGACCGAGGCCATGCTCGACGGCTCCGACGCGATCGCCGACTGGGCCCTGCTGAACGCGTTGGTCAACACCGCCTCCGGGGCCTCCTGGGTCTCGATCCACCACGGCGGCGGGGTCGGCATGGGCCGCTCCATCCACGCCGGGCAGGTGTGCGTCGCCGACGGCACCGCGCTGGCGGCGGAGAAGATCGAACGGGTGCTCACCAACGACCCGGGCATGGGTGTGATCCGGCACGTCGACGCCGGCTACGACCGGGCGGCCGAGGTGGCCGCCGAGCGCGGCGTACGGATCCCGATGGCCGACTGAGACCCCCGCCCGGGGTCCCAGCCGGCCCTCAGGCCGGCCGGGTCCGGGTCAGTCGGCCAGGTGCGTCCGCGCCAGCACCAGCGGGTGGTCGGTGATCTGCTTCGGCTTCATGCTGGTGTCGACGCTGAGCGTGGTGAACCGGGCCTGCCCGGCGGCGAAGATCCAGTCGACCCAGTAGTACTTCGGCATCGCGCAGTCGAACGAGGGGATGCTGTTCGGCGAGATCATCAGCTTGCCCTCGGTGAGCGGGCAGAAGGCCTTCTCCCGGTCGTTGAAGTCGCCGGTGAGGAACACCGGTCGGCCGCTCGCCCGCAGGTCGATGACCAGCTGCCGCTCACGCTTGAGCGCCTCGACCCGCCACTTGGCCGACCCGGGGTGGGAGGGCGTGGTGGCCGGGTTGTGCACGTTGATGACGTACGCCGTCCGGCCGGTCTGCTTGTCCTGGAGCAGGACGTAGGGCATCTGCCGGATCCGACCCTCGAAGTAGGGGACCGGGAAGGTCGCACCCTCGAGCCGACGGAACTGCGACTTGCGCCAGACGATCGAGTTCTCCGGGTCGGCCTTCGTGCCCTTCGGGAAGATGCCCCAGCGCCGCTCGGTCAGCTCCTTGAAGAGCGCGCGCTGCTTGCGCTGGAACTCCTGCAGCCCCACGACGTCGGCGCCGGCGGACTCCAACGCGTCGATGGCCTTGGGCAGGCGGACGTGGTAGTCGGGCCACTTCGCCTTGTTGCCGCCCTTGGCCGTGTGGCTGGCACCGAGCACGTTGAACGACCCCAGCGTGAAGCCGTCGTCCTTGAACAGCCCCGACGAGTCGACCGGCTTGCCGACGCGTCGGTCCAGCCAGTCGACCGGGTCGACGCGCCGGCCCTGGGCCACCACGCGCATCCGCATGCCGCACCGGGTCGCCTTGCCCTCGGCGCCGACCCGGCCGATCTCCTGGCCGGCCTGGATCAGCTGGCCGTCGGCGACCGAGGCGGAGGCGAGGTAGCCGTACTCAGTGCGCACCCCGCCCTGCGTGGTGATCTTGACGTGGTGCTCGCCGGCCCACGGTGTGCTGGTCAGCCTGGCCACGCCGGGGTGCGCGGCGACGACCGGCGTGCCGCAGGAGGCCCGGAACTCGGCGCTCGGCTTGGTGACCCGTCCGCTCACGACCCCGTCGGAGGCGGTGGCGGGCAGCGGACGGGAGACGAACGGCGGTCCGGGGTCGTAGGCGGCCGAGGCGCTGCCGGTCGTGCCAGCCACGAGGGCGACGGGGCCGAGCAGGGCCAGGGTCACGGCGGCGGCGCGTGCGGATCGGCGGCGACGGATGACGAGGTCGAGCGGGGTCATGGGCGGGTTCCTCACGGCACATCTCGTGGTCGGGACCGCCCCAATGTGCCGCAACGACTGGCCATTCGTGGTGCTGATGGGAAACTTGTTATATTACACGGTTGTCATTCAGGCGGGGAGCGACGACACCCGTCCGGAACGACGACATCCGTCCGGAACGACGCCGGCCCCCGGACCACAGGGGTCCGGGGGCCGAGGTCGCACGTCAGTGGGTCGATCAATAGACGCGGCGCTTGCTGCCGCCGATCGGGACCAGGTTCAGGATCAGGCCGACGACGAGCAGGATCGCTCCGATCGTCGTCAGGATCGAGATGCTCGCCACGAGCCCGATGATGAGCAGGATGAGTCCAAGCACGACCATGGGTGTTGCTCCCTCCTTGTAGGTGGGACAGGTCTACCACTATCCGGCGACACGTGCGCTCACCCCTCGGGGTGGTGTCGGCGCCGGAGCCACCCCCGGCGGCGCCGGGGGGCCGGGTCGCCGGAGTCGGGTCGGTCGCCCTGAGCCCGGTCGCCCTGGCCTGCGCGGCCGGCCCCTGCCGCGGGTGCGGACCCGGCCCGGCGGCGTACCCGCCGGCGCTCGGCCCACCGGGCCACCTCGGCCTCGACGTCGCGCTCGGAGGTCACCATCGGCGGCCCGCCGAGCGGCTGGATCCGGGCCGATCGCACCCGCGCGTTGAACTCCTCCACCTCGCGGCGCACCTCGCGCTCGACGGAGATCCGGTCGAGGACGGCGTCCAGTGCGGCGTCCTCCCGACGGATCGCCAGCGCCGGCGGCAGCACCGAGATGTGCTCCCGCTCCACCAACCGCTTGAGCCACCAGTCCGGGTCGTGGGCCTCGCCCAGCCCCTCGATCGGCTTGCCGAGCCCGGGCAGGTCGTCGAAGTCGCCGCGCTCCCGGGCGATCCTGAGCTGCTCCTCGACCCACTGGCCCTGGTGCCGGATGCGGTTCGCCGCGGCGCTGCGGCCGGTGCGGGCGTCGCGGTCGGTCGGCGGGCGTGGAGTCTCCCGTTCCTCCATGGGCCCACTGTAGGTCGCCGCGGGTCACCAGGAGCCGCGGTGGACGACCTCCCCGGTGCCCCGGCGCGACCTGCGCGCGGCCGACCCCGCGGTGCCGGCGTCCGGCAGCCGGTGGCCCACCGTGATCGCGCCGATGGGGGAGTACTGCTCGGGGACCTCGAACTCCGCCCGGAGCGCGGCCACGCGCTCCGGCGGGATCCCGAAGAAGCAGGCGCCCAGGCCCTCGTCGACCGCGGTCTGGAGGATCAGCAGGGCGGCCATGCCGGTGTCGATGTCCCAGTACGGCGCCGGCCAGCGGTCCTCGCTGCGGTCCGCGAAGCCCTTGTCCGGCTCGGCGTACCGGTCCAGGTAGGCGCTCTTGTTCGACAGTGGCACCAGCACGACCGGCGCGGTGCGCATCCCCTCGAGCCAGTCCGTCTCCGCGCCCGGGTCGGGCGAGGAGGAGCGCCAGAAGCGGTCGACGTCGTCGGGGGTGTCCAGGCGCAGGAACGCCCAGCCCTGGCTGAACCCGGCACTGGGGGCGCGGATCGCGTGCTCGAGCATCCGGTCGACGATCGCCTCGTCGACCGGCCGGGCGTCGTACCTGCGGATCATTCGGCGTCGTCGGACGACCTCTCGGAACTCCATGTGGACACCCTGCCATCCCGCGGACCGCGTCTCGTATCCGAGACGGGCCGGGCGGGAGCGTCGTTGACCGGGTGCCGGCGGGCCGGTGGGATGAGCGGGTGAGCTTCGAACAGATGTGGCGCGACCTCGCCCCCGTCGGCCGCTCGGCCGCGAGCGGCGGCTACTTCCGCCAGCCCTTCGGCTCGGCCGAGCGCGAGTGCCAGGCCTGGTTCCTCGAGCAGTGCGCCGCCCGCGACCTCGACGTCCGCACCGACGGGAACGGCAACACCGTCGCCTGGTGGCACCCGCACCCCGCCGCCTTTTCGATAGTCCACGAAGATCGAGTCGCCGGAAGCGCTGATCAGGGGTCCGATCTTCGTGGACTATCGGTTGAGGGCGGGGTGGTGACGGGGTCGCACCTGGACTCGGTGCTCGACGGCGGGGCGTACGACGGGCCGTTGGGGGTGGTCTCCGCGCTGGCGGCGGTGGACCTGCTCCGCGAGCGCGGGATCCGACCGGGCCGGCCGATCGGGGTGGCGACCTTCGCCGAGGAGGAGGGGTCCCGCTTCGGCCTGGCGTGCCTGGGCTCCCGTCTGCTGACCGGTGCGACCACCCCCGAGCAGGCCCGCGAGCTGCGGGACCGTGACGGCGTGCCGCTGCTCGACGCCATGGCCGGCGCCGGGGTGGAGCCGGACCTCGGTCGCTCCTCGCTGCTCGACGGCATCGACTGCTTCGTGGAGCTGCACGTCGAGCAGGGCCGGGACCTGGTCCACCGGGACGCGCCGGTCGGGGTGGCCAGCGAGATCTGGCCGCACGGGCGCTACCGCTTCGACTTCACCGGCGAGGCGAACCACGCGGGCAGCACCCGCATGGAGGACCGGCACGACCCGATGCTGACCTATGCGACGACCGTGCTGACGGCCAACGAGCAGGCCCGGGTGCTCGGCCAACGGGCCACCTTCGGCCGGGTCGAGGCGGTCCCCAACGGCACCAACGCGGTGCCGTCCCGGGTGACCGCCTGGCTGGACGCCCGCGCCGAGACCGACGCCGCCCTGGCCGACCTGGTGGCCGGGATCGACCGCCTCGCCCGGGAGCGGGCGGACCGGGACGGCACCGGCCTGGCCGTGACCGCCGAGTCCGTCTCCGGGGCGGTCGGCTTCGCCCCCGACCTGGCGGAGCGGATCGTCGCCGGACGCGACTGGCCGGTGATCCCGACCCAGGCCGGGCACGATGCCGGTGTGCTCTCGGCGGCCGGCATCCCCAGCGCCATGCTGTTCGTCCGCAACCCCACCGGCGTCTCGCACTCGCCGGCCGAGTCGGCGGGGGTCGAGGACTGCCTGGCCGGTGTCGAGGCGCTCGCGGACGTGCTCGCCGGGCTCGCCCGGTGAGCCCGGCGAGCCAAGTGAGCCCGGCGATCGAGGGGGGCGTCGGCTGGCTGCTCGAGCGGGCCTGGGTCGACGGCGCGGTCCGCGACGAGGTGCTGGTCGAGGTCGCCGACGGCCGGTTCTCGCGGGTGCAGGTCTCCGCCGGCGCGGCGCCGGCGGCCGAGCGGGTCCCCGGCCTGACGCTGCCGGGGCTGGCGAACTGCCACTCGCACGCCTTCCACCGGGCGCTGCGCGGCCGCACCCAGCGCGAGCGCGGCAGCTTCTGGACCTGGCGCGAGCAGATGTACGCCGTCGCGGCCAGGCTGGACCCGGACTCGTACTTCGCGCTGGCCCGGGCGACGTACCGGGAGATGGTCGCCGCGGGGATCAGCACCGTGGGCGAGTTCCACTACCTGCACCACCAGCCGGACGGCACGCCGTACGACGAGCCCGACGCCATGGGCCAGGCCCTGGTCGCCGCCGCCCGCGAGGCGGGGCTGCGGATCGCCCTGCTCGACACCGCCTACCTCAGCAGCGGATTCGGGAGCCCGGTCGAGGGCGTGCAGCGGCGCTACAGCGACGGTGACGTCGCCGGCTGGGTGGAGCGGTCGACGCGACTGGCGCGGTCGGTCGCGACCCGGGACGACGTCGTCGCCGGCCGGGCGCTGCACTCGGTGCGGGCGGCCTCCGCGGACCAGATCGCCGACCTCGCGGGCCACATCGGGCAGGTCGGGCAGGTCGGGCAGGTCGGGCAGGTCGGGCAGCGTGCCGACCCGCTGCACGTCCACCTCTCCGAGCAGGTCGCCGAGAACGACGCCTGCCTGGCGGCGCACGGTGTCACCCCGACCCGGCTGCTGCACGACGCCGGCCTGCTCGGCGAGCGGACCACCGTCGTCCACGCCACGCACCTCACCGACGACGACATCGCCCGGCTCGGCGGGACCCGGACCCGGGCCTGCTTCTGCCCGACCACCGAGCGCGACCTCGGGGACGGCATCGGCCCCAGTCGCCGGCTCCGGGACGCCGGCTCCCCGCTCACCCTGGGCTCGGACAGCCACGCGGTGATCGACCTGTTCGAGGAGATGCGGGCGGTCGAGCTCGATGAGCGGCTGGCGACCCGGAGGCGCGGCCACTGGTCGGCGGCCGAGCTGCTCGAGGCCGCCACCGGCACCGGGC
The DNA here is from genome assembly GCF_014842875.1 of Nocardioides donggukensis. Lineage (GTDB taxonomy): Bacteria > Actinomycetota > Actinomycetes > Propionibacteriales > Nocardioidaceae > Nocardioides > Nocardioides donggukensis. The sequence goes on from NZ_JACYXZ010000001.1 coordinate 243,757, forward strand.
AGGACAGCCTCGGCTTCCCCGACGCCGGTCGGATCGCGGTGGGGAACCGCGCCGACCTGGTCACGCTGGACACCGCCTCGGTGCGCACCGCCGGCACCGGGGGCGACGAGGGCACGGCGGTCTTCGCGGCCGCCGCGGAGGACGTCACCCGGGTGGTGGTCGACGGTCGGGTCGTGGTGCGGCAGGGTGACCGGGAGCAGATCGGCCGTGAGCTCGCGGCGGCCGTCGACCGCCTGTGGGAGGACACCTGATGCCCGCCGGAACCAGCACCGTGCTCACCGGCATCGGCGAGCTGACCACCTGGGCGCCGGACCGCCCGGTGCTGGCCGACGCCGCGCTGGTCGTCGAGGCCGGCCACGTCGCCTGGGTGGGTCCGAGGGCCGAGGTGCCGGCCGCGGACACGGCGTACGACGTGGGCGGGCGCGCGGTCGTCCCCGGCTTCGTCGACAGCCACAGCCACCTGGTGTTCGCGGGCGAGCGGTCCGCGGAGTTCACCGCGCGCATGGCCGGGGAGGCCTACGCGGCGGGCGGGATCCGGACCACGGTGCGCGCCACCCGCGCCGCCACCGACGAGCAGCTCACCTCGCACGTGGCCCGGCTCGTGGCGGAGATGCGCCGCCAGGGCACGACCACGGTGGAGATCAAGAGCGGCTACGGGCTGACCGTGGCCGACGAGGCCCGCTCCTTGGCCGTGGCCGCGCAGTTCACCGACGAGACCACGTTCCTCGGCGCCCACGTGGTGCCCGAGGGCAGCACCCCGGAGGAGTACGTCGCCCTGGTCACCGGCCCGATGCTGGCCGCCGCCGCCCCCCATGCCCGGTGGGTCGACGCGTTCTGCGAGCGGGGGGCCTTCGACGCCGACCAGGCTCGCGCGGTGCTCGCCGCCGGCGCCGACGCGGGCCTCCGCGGGCGGCTGCACGCCAACCAGCTGGGCCCCGGCCCCGGTGTCCGCCTCGCCTGCGAGCTGGGGCTGGTCGCGGTCGACCACTGCACCTACCTCGACGATGCCGACGTGTCCGCCCTGCGCGACAGCGGCACGATCGCGACGCTGCTGCCCGGCGTGGAGTTCTCCACCAGGCAGCCCTACCCCGATGCCCGGTCGTTGCTGGACGCCGGCGTGCGGGTCGCGATCGCGAGCGACTGCAACCCCGGATCGTGCTTCACCAGCTCGGTGCCGTTCTGCCTGGCGCTGGCGGTCCGGGAGATGGGGATGACGCCCACCGAGGCGCTGCACGCCGCCACCGCGATGGGGGCGGCGGCGCTCGGGCGCGAGGACGTCGGTCACCTGGGCGTCGGAGCGAGGGCGGACCTCGCCGTGCTGGACGCGCCGGGACATGCCCACCTCGCCTACCGACCGGGGGTGCCCCTGGTGGCCGAGACCTGGGTCGCCGGTCGACCCGCGTGAGGTCGCGGCCTGAGGTGTCGGCCCGTCGTCTGAGGTAGTCGGGCCCCGCGCGGCAGGTCGATGTACGCCGCTCGCCCGATGTCCCCGGCTACCTCAGGCGCGCACTCTCGAGTCATCAGTCGAGAGCAGCGGAGCCGAGCGATGTACTTCACCACGATCGAGGCCGTCCGGGCCGAGATGGACTACCGCAACGAGCAGTCGCACCGGGGGCGCACCGCGCCCCGTCGTCGGGCACGGGAGACCCGGTCCCGCAAGCCACGCCGCGCGGACCTCGGAGACACCTGAGCCGACGATGCGCCGGCCCCGCCCCGAGGCGCCGGGCATGATGGGTGACGTGGCTCCCGCAGGTCAGCATCAGGCCCTCGTGGGCCGGGACTCCGAGCTCGGCGAGCTGAGCTCGCTGCTCGGCGTGCGGCCGTCGCGCGCGTGGCCGTCGGCACTGCCGAACGTCGTGCTGCTCGCCGGTGACGCCGGGGTCGGCAAGACCCGGCTGCTGACCGAGCTGCGTGACGTGGCGTTCGGCGCCGGGTGGCAGGTGGTGGCCGGTCACTGCGTGGACTTCGGCGACTCCGCCCTGCCCTATCTCCCGTTCTCCGAGGTGGTCTCCCGCCTCGCCTCCGACCTGCCCGACGTCGTCGAGGCCGTCGGGCGGGCCCACCCGGCCCTGGCCCGACTCCAGCCGCGGCGACGACCGCTCCCGACGGCCACCGAGGGCCCCTCCCTCGACCGGGCCGACCTGTTCGCCGCGATCCACGCGCTGCTCGAGGCCGCCGCCGGGGCGGCCCCGCTGCTGCTCGTCGTCGAGGACGCCCACTGGGCCGACCGGTCCACGCGCGACCTCGTGAGCTTCCTGATCTCGCGGCCGTTCGCCGCGCCGGTGGGCATCGTGGTCAGCTACCGGGCCGAGGACCTGCACCGACGACACCCGCTGCGGGGCACGGTCGCGGAGTGGTCCCGGGTGCGGGGGGTGCAGCGGCTCCAGCTCGGTCCCCTGTCCGAGCGCGCCGTGCGGGCCCTGGTCCGCGAGCTGCACCCGGAGCCGCTCGCGGAGGCCGACGTCGCCGACGTGGTGGGCCGGGCGGAGGGCAACGCGTTCTTCGTCGAGGAGCTGGTCGGCGCGCTGCGGCAGTCCGCGGGTGGGGGCATCCCGGAGGACCTGGCCGACGTGCTGCTGGTTCGCCTGGAGCGGTTGGACGAGGCCGCGACCCAGGTCGTGCGGGCGATGTCGGTGGCCGGGCGGCGGGTGACGCACGCCCTGCTGAGCGCGGCCAGCGGCCTGCCGGCCGGGACGCTCGACGCGGCGCTGCGCTCGGCGGTCGAGTCCCACGTCCTGGTGATCTCCAAGGACGACAGCTACTCCTTCCGCCACGCGCTGCTGGCCGAGGCGGTCTACGACGACCTGCTGCCCGGCGAGCGGGTGCGGCTGCACGCGGCGTACGCCGCGGCGTTGTGCGACGACGACGGCCGGGGGACCGCGGCGGAGCTGGCCCGGCACGCCCGCGCCGCCATGGACCTGCCCACGGCCCTGCGGGCCAGTGTCCGGGCCGGCGAGGAGGCCATGGCCGTCGGCGGCCCCGACGAGGCGGCCCGTCACTACGAGCGGGCCCTGGAGCTCGCCGCCGACCGCCAGGCGTCCGCCGAGGTGGATGTCTCCGCCCTGGTGGCGGCCACGGCCGAGGCGCTGGTGGCGGCCGGCCTGGTGCACCGCGCCGCCAGCCTCGTCGAACGGCACCTGGCCGCCGTGCCGGAGGACGCCGCACCGGCCGTGCGCGCCCAGCTGCACCTGCACCTGGCGTACACCGCCTCGCTCTTCGACAACGAGATCGACTGGTCCGACCACGCCGAGCGCGCGCTGGCCCTGGGCCCGGCCGAGCCGGGGGCGGACCGGGCCCGGATGCTCGCGGCCTACGCCCGGGTGCAGGCCATGCACCGCCGACCGCAGGCCAGGGAGGCCGCTCTCGAGGCGTTGGCCCTCGCTGAGCAGCATCACCTGCCCCGGACCGCGTCCGACGCGACCACCACGCTGGTCGGGCTCGACCAGCGCACCGCCCCGCAGGAGGAGCTGGCCACGGCGCTCGACGAGGCCGCTCGCCGGGCCGCCGAGACCGGTGCCGTCCAGGCCGAGCTGCGGGCGCTGTACCTCCTCGGCCGAACCCACCAGGACCGGGGCGACCACGAGGCCGCCCGGGCGGCCTTCCAGCGCGCCGCCGAGCGGGGCCGGGCCGGGGGCGTGCCGTGGGCGCCGTACGCGTTCGACGGGCGCTTCATGCACGCCCAGGTCGACTACGTCTCCGGGGCGTGGGACCGGGCGCTGGAGCTGACCGACGTGGACGGGCAGGCGCCGCCGCCGGTGGCCGAGGCGATGCTCTCGGCCCTCCGCTCGGCGATCCTGGTCGCCCGGGGCGAGCCGCAGGAGGCGGCCTTCGCCCGGATGCGCCGCTCCTGGGACAGGGAGGGGCTGATCGCGATCCTCGCCGGGCCGGCCGAGATGGAGGCCCTGGGCCGGGCCGGCGACGTCGACGGCGTGCTCACCGTGCACGACGAGGTCGTCCGGACCCTGGCACCCACCTGGGGCCCGCACTTCCAGGCCCGGGTCCGGCTGGCGGCCACCGCGGTGGCCGCAGTGTCCGCGGCGCTCCCGGCTACCTCGACGCAGGACCGGGCACCGCTCGCCCAGCGGGCCGCGCAGCTCTACGCCGAGGGTCGGCAGACGTTCGCCTTCCACGCCGAGTCCGGCCTGGTCTGGGGGCCCGAGGGCAGGGCGTGGGTGGCCCGCCTCGACGCCGAGCACCTGCGGCTGCGCTGGCTGCTCGACGCCGACCCCCCGTCGTACGACGCCCTGGTGGCGGGCTGGCGCAAGGCCGAGGCCGCCTTCGTCGAGCTGGCGCACGTGCACGAGCTCGCGGTCACCCGCAGTCGGCTCGCCGCCGTCCTCCGGGCCGCCGGCGACACGGCCGCGGCGCGGGAGGTGGCGGACCTGGCCCGGGCCGCGGCCACCGAGCTCGGCGCGGTCACCGTCCTCGGCGACCTGCGGCTCCTCGGGAGCTCCCCGCAGCGCGCCGAGCCGGCGGGCGGGGTCGGGCTGACGCCCCGCGAGACCGAGATCCTCACGCTGGTCGCGGCCGGGCGCAGCAACGGCGAGATCGGACGACAGCTCTTCATCAGCACCAAGACGGTCAGCGTCCACGTGTCCAACATCCTCGGGAAGCTCGGCGCCGCGGGGCGGACCGAGGCGGCGGCGATCGGCCGGAGGCGGGGGCTCATCGACGCCTGACCGACGCCCGCCCCTACGCCTCCCCGACGTCCCGGGTCGGCGTCGTCGGGACCCGCGTCGGCCCGCTGCGGGCCTGCGTCCGGCCCGGGGTCGTGCCTGCGTCGGGCCTGCGGGCTCCGGGTGACCGGCGCCACAGCCGGGCACTGCTACCCGCGCGTAGCATCACCGGCATGGCCCTCACCGACGAGCAGGTCGACCGCCTGACCGACGAACGCTTCGCCCACACCCGACCGACCTCGGGACGGCGGCGGATCCCGGCCGCCGAGCTCCCGCCGGGCCTGCCGTGGCCGGCGTTCCTGCAGAGCGTGGGCCTGCTGCGCTTCCGGCACAGGTTCGTGCCGTGGATGCACCGGCGCTACGGCGACGTGTTCACGGTCCGGCTCATCCCGGGCGGGCAGCCGCTGGTGCTGTTCGCCCGCCCCGAGCACGCCAAGGAGATCTTCGCCGGGGACCCGGAGGTCTTCCACGCCGGCAAGGGCAACGCCGTCCTGGGGCCGATCATGGGCGAGCACTCCCTGCTGCTCCAGGACAGCACCGAGCACAAGCGGGCCCGCAAGCTGCTGATGCCGGCCTTCAACGGCGCCGCCCTGCGCGGCTACGAGTCGCTGGTCACCGAGCTGGCGCGGGACGAGGTGTCCCGATGGCAGGACGGTTCGACCTTCCGCTCGCTGGACCGGATGAACGCGCTGACCCTCGAGGTGATCCTCCGGGTGGTGTTCGGGGTGACCGACGAGGCGCGGCTGGCGACCCTGCGGCCGCGGGTCAACGAGACCGTCAACATCAGCCCGGCGATCCTGCTCGGCTGGGGGTGGCCGCGGCTCCAGCGGTTCGGCCCCTGGAAGGCGCAGGTCGAGAACCAGCGGGAGCTGGACCGGCTGATCTACGCCGAGATCGGCGAGCGGCGGGCGGCCGAGGACCTGGCCGAGCGCAGCGACGTACTCTCCCGCCTCATCCGAGCCGACGACGACGGGGACGCGCTCAGCGACGCCGAGCTGCGCGACCAGCTCGTGACCCTGCTGCTGGCCGGCCACGAGACCACGGCGACCGCGTTGGCCTGGGCGCTGCACGAGCTGGGGCGCGACCCGGTCCAGCTGGAGCGGGCCCGCGCCGCCGCGCTCGCGGAGGACGACGGCCACCTCGAGGCGGTGATGAAGGAGTCGATGCGGCTGCACCCGGTGATCCCCATGGTCGTGCGGACCCTGATGCGGCCCGTGACGATCGGCGGGGTCGACCTGCCCGCCGGGGCCACGATCGGGCCCTCGATCCTGCTGGCCCACGCGCGGGAGGAGAACCACCAGGACCCGACCACGTTCCGTCCCGAGCGGTTCCTCGAGCACCACGACAACCGGGTGGGCCCGGCGCCGAACACCTGGCTGCCGTTCGGCGGTGGGGTGCGCCGCTGCATCGGCGCCGGCTTCTCGCTGATGGAGGGCGTCGCCGTGCTGCGCGAGGTGCTGCTCGCCGTCGACGTCACCGCGATCGGCGAGGACGAGCCGAAGGTCCGCAACATCACCTCGGTGCCTCGCCGCGGCGCGCAGATCCGGGTCGCCCGCCACTGAGGTCGCCCAGTCCGCCCCCGCGCGCCCAAGGTCCGCAATTGCCGCCGAATGACATGGATCCGGCCCGAGAACGTGCAATTCGCCCGCATTTGCGGCCGAATGACATGGCCGGGCCGCCCCCACCTGTCCAACAGCCGCAATTGCGGCCGAATGACATGGATCTGGTCGGAAAATGTGTCGCAGGGCCGCAATTGCGGCCGTTCGACCAGTTCGGGGGAGCGGGAGCGGTGCCGCGCATCGGGGCGCCTGCAACAATGTCGGTGACCGAGCGTACGTCGCGGGGGAGGTGACCCAGATGGCCGACACACAGGACCGGCCGGTGCTCAGCGGGCTGGTGGCCCTGGTCGCTGTCGCCGTGGTCGTGGGTCTGCTGGCCGGCGTGGCCGCGCTGATGGGCAGTCGGGTGCTCGGCCTCGACGGCGCCAGCGCTGGGGGCTCGGGTGATGCGGCCGCGGGCGAGTCGCTGTACCTGCCGAAGCCGGTGCCCACCGAGGAGTCCGAGGGCCCACTGTTCTCGTTCGCGCCCGGCGTGGAGGAGCAGCCCCAGAAGAAGAGCAAGAAGCCCTCCAAGCAGCCCAAGAAGAAGCCGCAGCCGAAGATCTCACTCAGCGCAGGGTCGAACCAGGTCGCCGCGGGCGGGCAGCTCTACCTCACCGGCGTCTACCCGGGCGGCGAGGGCGTGGTCCTCGACATCGAGTCGCGCCAGGGCGGCGGCGCCTGGCAGGAGTTCCCGCTCGACGTGAACGTCTCCAACGAGACCTTCACCACCTACGTCGAGACCTTCCGCACCGGCCGCATCCAGTGGCGGATGCGCGACGCCTCGCGGAAGCTGTTCTCGAACCCGGTGACGGTCCAGCACGGCTGAGAGGCCGGCCGCGAGCCGACCGGAGACCGCCGGCTGACCGGCGAGGACTCCGCCGAGGACCAGCACCATGCCCACCGCCTGTGCGGTGCCGAACACCTCGCCGACCACCACGGCGCCCAGCGTCGTGCCGACGACCGGGTTGAGCAGTCCGACCAGGGAGACGGCCCCCGCCGGCATCCGGGTCAGCCCGTGGAACCAGCAGACGTAGGCCAGTGCCGTGCCGATCGCTCCCAGCCACACGAACCCTGCCGCCGCGGGTACGTCGACGGCCGGGGGCGGGCCCTCGACCAGCAGGGCGATCGGCACCAGCAGCAGCCCGCCGGCGACCAGCTGCCACGACACCAGCGTGACCAGGTCGACCGGCGCCGGCCACCGCTTCACCATGACGAACCCCAGCGCCGAGACCAGCACCGACCCGAACGCCCCCACCAGCCCCGCCGTCGACATCTCGCCCGGTGCCCGCAGCACCAGCAGCCCAACGCCGCCCAGCCCGACCAGCGCGGCCAGCACCCGCACCGTGCCTGGCCGCTCACGGAGCAGCAGGAAGGCCAGGGCCATCACGGCCAGGGGCGAGCTGGCCTGCAGGGTCGCCGCCAGCCCGCCGGGCAGGTGGTAGGCGGCGAGGAAGATCAGCGGGAAGAAGAGCCCGATGTTCAGCCAGCCCAGGAGCGTGGCGCGCCACCACCAGCTCCCGGTCGGCAGCCGGCGGCGCCAGGCGAGCAGCAGCAGCCCGGCCGGCAGGGCCCGGACGGCGGCCGCGAACAGCGGCCGGTCCGGGGGCAGGAACTCGGCGGTGACGAGGTACGTCGTCCCCCAGGCGGCGGGAGCCACCGCGGTGATCAGGGCCGTGGTCAGCGACGGCCGCGCCGATGAGATGCTTTCCATGGAAGACAGAATCTCTTCCGGGGAAGATATATTCCGGCCATGGCAGACCAGGACCCGACCCCCGACCACGTCAGCCGGATCATGGCCCAGTGGCAGCGGGAGCGCCCGGACCTGGACGTGAGTCCGATGGCGGTGATCGGCCGCTTGCACCGGCTGGCCGCCGCCCTCGACGCCGAGCTCCGCACCGTCTTCGCGGCCGAGGGACTCTCCGACGGCGAGTTCGACCTGCTGGCGACGCTGCGCCGCGCCGGTGACCCGTTCGAGCTGACGCCGGGTGAGATCGCGGCCAGCACGATGGTCACCTCCGGCGCGGTCACCAAACGGGTGGACCGCCTGGCCCGCGCCGGGCTGGTCGCGCGCGCCCCCTCGGCCTCCGACGGGCGGTCCCGCCGGGTCCGGCTCACTGCCGAGGGGCGGACGCTCGTGGACCGGGTGCTCGAGCGGCACCTGGCCAACGAGCGTCGGCTGCTCCTCGGGCTGGACGGACGCCAGAGGGCCCAGCTCGCACGCCTGCTGGAGGAGTGGGGCCGGGCCCTCGGGGTCTGAGCCTGCCCGGCGCGCGGCCGGGAGAGGTGGCTCTAGTCGGGGATGAAGTCGAACGTGCTCGGGTCCGGACCGATCCGGCCGGCGGAGCCCTGGTCGAGCGCGGTGATCGCCTCGACCTCGTCGGGGGTGAGGGAGAAGTCGAAGATCTCGAAGTTCTCGCGCATCCGCTCCACCTTCATCGACTTGGGGAAGACGATGTCGCCCCGCTCGACGTGCCAGCGCAGCGTCACCTGGGACTCCGTCCTGCCGTGCTTCTCGCCGATCTCGCGGATGACGTCGTTGCCGAGCACCTTGCCCTGGGCGATCGGCGACCAGGCCTCGGTGAGCACCCGGTGGCCGGCCCCGGAGGCCCGGGCGGCCTCGTTGCCGAAGAACGGGTGCACCTCGATCTGGTTGACGGCCGGGAGGACGCCGGTCTCGTCGATGATCCGGTCGAGGTGGTCGGGCTCGAAGTTCGAGACCCCGATCGATCGGGCCCGGCCGTCCTGGGCGAGCTCGGCCAGCACCTGCCAGGTCGAGACGTAGTCGCCGACGTAGCGCGTCGGCAGCGGCCAGTGGATGAGGAAGAGGTCCACGTGGTCCAGGCCGAGTGCCTCGAGGGAGGTGTCGAAGGCGCGCCGGGCGTCGTCGGGTCGGTGGAAGCCGTTGTTGAGCTTGGTCGTCACGAACAGGTCGTCCCGGGCCAGGCCGGAGGAGGCCAGGGCGGCGCCGACGCCTGCCTCGTTCTGGTACATCTGCGCCGTGTCGATGTGCCGGTAGCCGACCTCGAGGGCGCTGGTCACCGTCGCCTCGGTCTCCTCGGGCGGCACCTGGAAGACGCCGAAGCCGAGCTGGGGGATGGAGTGGCCGTCGTTCATGGTCAGTGCGGGGACAGTCATAGGGGTCCCTACAACCATCCGCTGCCCTCTATTCCCGTAGCCGAGGCTGTCGGGGGCGCCCGGTGTGCCGCTTGCCGAGGGCGGGCTAGCCTCGGGGCAGAGCCCGGACGGTCGAGTCCGGGTCGAGAGCGCAGTGGTCGGCCGGATCGCAGCCACCGACGGGTGATGGAGGGTGCATGGGCGCCGGGTGGGGTGCGGGGGCACTGGTGGCAGGTATGGTCGCGACCGTGCTGCTGGGGCTGGTGCTGGTCACCGCCGACGACCGGGAGGCCCGGGTCTGGCCCCGCGTGACAGGGGTGCTCGTCGCCGGACTGGTCGTCGCGGGGTGCGCCTGGCTGACCCTCGCGCCGGTCCGCAGCGGTGCGGACACCGGCAGGGCCGTGTGCGGCACCAACCAGACCGCTCCGGCACAGCAGGACGACTGCGCCTCCGCCGTCACCCTCCGCCGGGTGCTGGTCTTCGTCCCCCTGAGCGTGGTCGGCATCGGTGCGGCCGGCGCCCTGCTGCTGCCGGCGATCCGTCGGCCAGCTCCCGACCGGCCCGCTGCCGACCGACCCGCTCCGGGGCGGGTGGCCGGGGACGCCGCGGCGGGGGGCGCCACGGGCCGGCGGAGTGCGGCCCCGACGAGTGCGGCCCCGACGGCAGCGGACAGGGCGGGTGCGGACCCCAAGAGGCGGGCGACCAGTCGCTCGGCCGGACGGTCAGCCCGGGAGCGCCCCGCCGGGCGCCGCGCCGCACCCACGCCCCGGTCGACACGCGGCCGTCGTACCGGCCGGCGCCGGGACGGCCGGGAGGACCCTGAGACAAGTTGAGTTGAACGGACTCAACTTATTTGTCAGACTTGTCGTAGCCGCGGCAGGATGTCTGCCGACGCGGCACGCCCCTGACGGGGTCCGTGCCCCGGCCACCCAGCACGGCAACCACCCTGTTCCACGCATCCGCAACCCCGGAGGTACACCATGGCTCGCGCGGTCGGCATCGACCTCGGCACGACGAACTCCGTCGTCTCGGTCCTCGAAGGTGGCGAACCCACCGTCATCGCGAACGCAGAGGGTGCCCGCACCACCCCCTCGGTGGTCGCGTTCACCAAGTCCGGCGAGGTCCTCGTCGGTGAGGTCGCCAAGCGGCAGGCCGTCACCAACGTCGACCGGACCATCCGCTCGGTCAAGCGCCACATGGGCACCGACTGGTCCCAGCAGATCGACGACAAGTCGTTCACGCCCCAGCAGATCAGCGCCTTCGTGCTGCAGAAGCTCAAGCGTGACGCCGAGTCCTACCTGGGCGAGCCGGTCACCGACGCCGTGATCACCGTCCCGGCGTACTTCTCCGACGCCCAGCGTCAGGCCACCAAGGAGGCCGGCGAGATCGCCGGGCTGAACGTGAGCCGCATCGTCAACGAGCCGACCGCGGCCGCCCTGGCCTACGGCCTGGACAAGGGCGACGACCAGACCATCCTGGTCTTCGACCTCGGTGGCGGCACCTTCGACGTGTCGCTGCTCGAGATCGGCGAGGGCGTCGTGGAGGTCAAGGCCACCAGCGGTGACAACCACCTCGGCGGCGACGACTGGGACAACCGGGTCGTCGAGTGGATGGTCAAGCAGTTCAAGGCCAACAACAACGTCGACCTCGGCGCGGACAAGATCGCCAAGCAGCGCCTCCAGGAGGCCGCGGAGAAGGCGAAGATCGAGCTGTCCAGCTCGAGCGAGACCACGATCCACCTGCCCTACATCACGCACGGCGAGTCCGGCCCGCTCCACTTCGAGGAGAAGCTGACCCGCTCCGAGTTCCAGAAGCTCACCTCCGACCTGCTCGACCGCACCAAGGCGCCCTTCCAGTCGGTGCTCAAGGACGGCGGCGTCGCGGTCAAGAACATCGACCACGTCGTGCTCGTCGGCGGATCCACGCGGATGCCGGCCGTCACCGAGGTCGTCAAGGAGCTGCTCGGCGGCAAGGAGCCCAACAAGGGCGTCAACCCCGACGAGGTCGTCGCGGTCGGCGCCGCGCTCCAGGCCGGCGTGCTCAAGGGCGAGGTCAAGGACGTCCTGCTGCTCGACGTCACCCCGCTCTCCCTCGGCATCGAGACCAAGGGCGGCGTGATGACCACCCTGATCGAGCGCAACACCACGATCCCGACCAAGCGCTCGGAGATCTTCACCACCGCCGACGACAACCAGCCGTCGGTGGAGATCAAGGTCGCGCAGGGCGAGCGCCAGATGTGGGCGCAGAACCAGCCCCTCGGCAACTTCGAGCTCACCGGCCTGCCGCCGGCCCCGCGTGGGGTGCCGAAGATCGAGGTGACCTTCGACATCGACGCCAACGGCATCGTCCACGTCTCGGCGAAGGACCACGCGTCCGGCCGCGAGCAGTCGATGACGATCTCCGGCGGCTCCGCGCTGTCGAAGGACGAGATCGACCGGATGGTCAAGGAGGCCGAGCAGTACGCCGAGGAGGACGCGCAGCGGCGCGCCGCCGTCGACGCCCGCAACCAGGCCGACAGCCTCGTGTACACGACCGAGAAGTTCCTCACCGAGAACGACGAGAAGCTGCCCGACGACGTCAAGACCGAGGTCCGTGCCGACGTCGACGCGCTCAAGGCCACCCTCGAGAACGACGAGGCCGGCGCCGAGGAGATCGAGGCCGGGGTCACCAAGCTCGGTGAGTCCAGCCAGAAGATGGGCGCCGCGATGTACGCCGCCGCCGAGGCCGACGAGGCCGCCGCCGGTGGCAGCACCGGCAGCACCGGCGAGGGTGACGAGGACGTCGTCGACGCCGAGATCGTCGACGAGGGTTCGGCCGAGTCGGGCGAGGAGTCCGCCGAGGGTGAGAGCAAGTGACCGATCGCCACGGTCAGGAGCCCGCCGGGACCGAGGAGGTCCCGGCGGGCGCCGGCGCCGGTGCCGAGACGGGCCCGGCCGACGACGTGGCGCCCCCTGCCCGAGCGGCCGGTGACGGAGAACGGGTCGAGGAGCACTCCTTCGGCGAGACCGCCGGGGAGATCCCCGACGAGTCGTTCGACCCCGACGCGGCGTCCGCGGAGAGCCCGGAGCCCGGCGAGCCGGACGAGTCGGCCGAGCCGGGGGGGCCGGCCGACGAGCTGGCCCTGGTGCGGACGGCGCTCGAGGAGCGCACGCTGGACCTGCAGCGGCTCCAGGCGGAGTTCCTGAACTACAAGCGCCGGGTCGACCGGGACCGGGAGCTCATCCGGGAGAACGCGACCTACCAGGCGCTGGCGCCGATCACCGAGGTGCTCGACACGATCGAGCGGGCACGCGAGCACGGACCTCTCGAGGACGGCTTCAAGGCCGTGGCCGACCAGCTCGAGCGGGTCGTGGCCGGCCTGGGCCTGACCCGGTTCGGAGCGGTCGGCGACCCGTTCGACCCGACCGTGCACGAGGCGCTGAGCCACATCGGCGAGGACCCCGACGTCGAGGTGACGACGTGCAAGGTGATCGCCAAGGCCGGCTACCGCATCGGTGACCGCGTGGTCCGGGCCGCGCAGGTGCTCGTGGTCGACCCCGTGGACGCATAGGGTTTCGGCACGGTCGCCGCGCGACCGGCTCGACCCGCTCGACGAGCTCGACCCGATCGACCGACGCAAGGTGAGGCGACGAAGGGAGGTGGCAGATGACCGCGAAGGCTGACTGGGCCACGAAGGACTTCTACGCCGTCCTGGCGGTGCCCAAGGACGCCTCGGCCGAGGAGATCAAGAAGGCCTACCGCAGGCTGGCACGGGCCAACCACCCCGACTCCAACCCGGGGGACGCCGCCAAGCACGACACCTTCAAGGCGGTCGCCGAGGCGTACGACGTGCTCGGGGACCCCGAGAAGCGCGCGAAGTACGACGAGCTGCGCAGCATGCCGCGCGGCGGCTTCGGGTCGCCGACGGGCGGCGGTGGGTTCGACATCAACGACCTGCTCCGCGAGCAGGCGGGCGGTGCCGGCTTCGGCGACATGTTCGGCGACATCTTCGGCGGACGCCGGCCCCGCGCCCCGCGACCGCAGCGCGGCGCGGACGTGGAGACCACCGCGACCATCGGGTTCACCGATGCCGTCGAGGGGGTCACGATCAGCCTGCGGCTGACCAGCGACGCCCCGTGCCCGGACTGCTCCGGGACCGGCGGCAAGCCCGGCACCCGGCCGCACGTGTGCCCCGAGTGCGAGGGCGCCGGCTTCGTGGTCGCCTCCACCGGTGGGGCGTTCAGCATGAACGAGACCTGCCCGGCGTGCGGTGGTCGCCAGCTGGTCTACGACCAGCCGTGCCCGACCTGCCGCGGCACCGGCCGTGGCATGTCTGCCCGCTCCATCCAGGCCCGGATCCCGGCCGGGGTCAGCGACGGCCAGCGGATCCGACTGCGCGGCAAGGGTGCGGCCGGAGAGAACGGCGGCCCCGCGGGCGACCTGTTCGTGACCGTGAAGGTCACCCCGCACCGGCTCTTCGGCCGCAAGGCGGACAACCTCACCCTCGAGGTGCCGGTCTCCTTCGACGAGGCCGCGCTCGGCGCGGAGATCAAGGTCCCGACGCTCGGTGGCGCCCCGGTCACCCTGAAGATCCCCGCCGGCACCCCCAACGGCCGGACCTTCCGGGTCCGCGGCAAGGGCGTGCGCCGCAAGGACGGCACCAACGGCGACCTCCTCGTCACGGTGGAGGTGCACGTGCCCGCGGTGCTCGACGCGACCGCCCGGGAGGCGGTGCAGGCCTACCGCGAGGCCACCGCCGGCAAGCCCCTCCGCGGCAGGCTGTTCGAGGAGGCCTGAGATGCCCCGCGAGTCGGCCCGCCGACCCCCGTCCCGGCTGCCCGGGGAGGTGCCGCCACCCGGACCGGAGGTCGGGGTCTACGTCATCAGCGTGGCCGCCGAGCTGACCGGGCTGCACCCCCAGACGCTGCGCACGTACGAGCGGATGGGCCTGATCACGCCCCGCCGCACCGGCGGCGGCGGGCGGCGCTACTCGGTGCGCGACATCGAGACGCTGCGCGTGATCGCCGACCTCACCGGGCACGGCATCGGCCTGGAGGGGGTCCGCCGGATCCTCCAGCTCGAGGACCGGGTCGCGGCGCTCGGGGCGCGCAACGAGGAGCTCGTCGCCGAGCTCGAGGCCACCCGCGAGGCCCTGCGGGTGGCGATGGCAGCCCGCCCCGAGGCCCCGGCCGCCCTCGACCGGCTGCCGGTGCTCCGGGCCCGTGAGGCCGCCCAGTCCGTCGTCGTCTGGCGGCGCGGCCGGCCCTGAGCCTCCGGCTCGGCACGCGCAGGTCGGTGACCTCTGCCGTCCTCGCTCGTTGTCGCTACGCTCGGCGCCCATAGGCCAGTGCGGACCCGGGCGCGAGATCGGTGTCCCCGGACCGGAGCGAGGCGGTGTCGAGCATGGAGGGTCTCTCGGCGCTCGTCGACGACGTCAACTGGGTGCACTTCGTCACCATCCCGATCTTCACCGGGGTGGTCGGCTGGCTCATCAACTGGAGCGGGCTGGTGATGCTGTTCTCCCCGGTGCGCTTCCACGGCCTCTCCGTCCCCGGGCTCCAGGCCATCTCGAGGGTGCTCCCCCGCAAGCTGCAGGAGGTGCCCGGGCTCCTCCAGGGCGGCATCGGCTGGCAGGGCATCGTCCCCGCGCGGGCGGCCAAGATGGGCAGCATCGCCGTGGACAAGGCGATCGCGAAGCTGGGCACGCCCGGCGACTTCTACCAGCAGCTCGAGCCGGACCAGATCGCCGAGCACATCGTCGCGGTCTTCCAGCCCGAGATGCCCCAGGTGGTGGAGGAGGTGATGCTCGCCGAGCACCCGAGTCTGTGGCGGGATCTCCCGCCCTGGGGACGCAGGGCCCTCGTCGAGCGGGTCCAGGCCCAGCTGCCGGCCGTGGTCAAGAACGTCACCGACCAGATCGGGGAGCACATCGACCAGCTGCTTGACCCGAAGATCATGGTCATCGACCAGTTCCGTCGCGAGCCGTCGCTGGTGGTCCGGATCTTCCGCGACTTCGGTCAGAGGGAGCTGAACCTCATGGTCGCCTTCGGCTTCGTGTTCGGCTTCCTCCTCGGCATCCCGGTGGCGGTCCTCGACCACGTCTTCCACCAGTGGTGGCTGCTCCCGGTCCTCGGTGTCGTCGTCGGGTGGGTGACCAACGCCCTGGGCATGTGGCTGATCTTCGAGCCTCCGGAGCCGCGCCGGTTCGGACCCTTCACCGTCCACGGACTCTTCCCGCGGCGCCAGTCGGAGGCGGCCGAGGTGTACGCCGACATCATCGCCAGCGACGTGATCACCCTGGAGAACATCGGCGACTTCCTGCTGGAGGGCCCGCGCGGCGACCGGACCCGCCAGATGCTGGTCGAGTCGCTGCGACCGGCGATCGACCGCGCGGCCGGCCCGGCCCGCGCGGCGGTGCGGGTGGCCGTCGGGACCGAGCGCTTCGACAGCATCCGGGAGTCCATCGCCCAGGTCGCGGTCGACCGGACCCTGGTCCCGTTCCGGGACCCGGAGTTCTCCCGCCGGCAGGCGACCAGGATCCGCGAGCTGGTGGCGCGCCGGTGCAAGGAACTGCCACCCTCGGACTTCGTCGAGATGATGCGCGCCGCGATCAGGGAGGATGAGTGGATGCTCTACGCCCACGGAGCGATCATGGGATTCGGTGGCGGGGTCCTGCACCTCGCGGTGTTCGGGGTGGGCGGATGAGCGAGCGCCCGACCCGTGACGGCGAGGACCGGCAGCCCCTGGACTCGCTGCGCGAGAACCTGCCGATCCTCCTGGACTCGGCCTCCGACCAGCTGCCCGGGCTGACCCGGATCGTGGCCGGGGCCTGGTGGCGCTCGACCACGTTCACCGCGGGCGCCGCAGCCCGCTCCGGCCGGCTCCTGGCACGCACGGTCACCCACCCGGCCAGCGGCGCCGAGCTGGTGCAGGAGGTGGCCCAGGACGTGGCCGAGGCGACCCGCACGATCTCGGTCGTCGCGCGCCGCATCGGATCCGGCACGCCCATCGGCAGGGCCCTGCTGGAGGGGGCGACCCCGCGCCCGTCCGGCCCGGGCAGCAGGGCGCACCAGACTTCGGGCCAGTCGGGACCCACCGGCTCGGGGAGCCCGGCCCCCGCCGCGGCGTACGAGCAGCGGCCGCAGGACCTCCGCGACCGCGGCGCCCGGCTCCTCCAGCGCTCGCGCGACGTCTGGTCCGATGAGCACATCCACCCGGCGTTCTCCCGGATCCTCGACGACCTGGCCCCCGACGAGGCCCGGATCCTGCTCCTGCTGGTCCGGTCGGGGCCCCAGCCGAGCGTCGACGTCCGGACCGGGGGGCCGGTCGGCATGGTCAGCTCACAGCTCGTCGCCCCCGGACTGAACATGCTCGGCCCCCGGGCCGGGGTGCGCTACCTGGACCGGGTGCCGTCGTACGTGAACAACCTGGACCGGCTGGGCCTGGTCTGGCTCGCCCGGGAGCCGGTGGAGGACCCGACGGAGTACCAGGTGCTGGAGGCGCAGCCGGACGTGCTCGCGGCGGCGCACTCGGTGCGGTTCCACAAGGTGGTCCGGCGCAGCATCCACCTCACCCCCTTCGGGGAGGAGTTCTGCCGGACCTGCCTGGTCCACGAGGGGGAGGACGGCGACCGCCCGAGCCACCGGGCGCCACGCGACCCGGGAAACTGACGGAGAAATGTCAAAGTTGAGTGGAACAGACTCAACTCTTCATCCGTTGCAGTAGTAGTCGCGGAGCGCCTGCCGGGCCGCCCGCGTCGGATCCAGAAGCCATCGCGAGAGAAGAGGGTGGTCCGCCATGAGCCAGTTCGGGGCCGAGAGGTTCACCACGCGCAGCCGCGAGGCCATCGAGGCCGCGCAGCTGGCCGCGACCAGCGCCGGGAACAGCAATACCGAGCCGATCCACCTGCTGGTGGCGCTGCTCGCGCCCGAGGACGGCACCGCACGCACCCTGGTCACCAAGGCCGGCGTCGACGCGGGGGCCCTGGCCCGCGAGGCCCAGCAGGAGATGGCTGCCCTGCCGACGGCGAGCGGCGCCACCGTCCAGCAGCCGGGCGCGTCGGGGGCCCTGACCCGGGTCCTCGCCGGAGCCCTCGACCTGGCCTCGTCCATGAAGGACGACTATGTCGCGACCGAGCACCTGCTGATCGCGCTCGCCGGCACCGAGAGCCCGGCCCAGAAGCTGCTCACCCGGGCGGGTCTGACCGAGGCCGGGCTGCGCGAGGGGCTCACCGCGGTGCGCGGCAACCGGCGGGTGACCAGCCCCGAGGCGGAATCGACGTACGAGGCGCTGGAGAAGTACTCCGTCGACCTCACCGCGGCCGCTGAGGACGGACGGCTGGATCCGGTCATCGGCCGCGACGCCGAGATCCGGCGGGTGGTCCAGGTGCTCAGTCGGCGCACCAAGAACAACCCGGTGCTGATCGGGGAGCCGGGCGTCGGGAAGACCGCGGTCGTCGAGGGGCTGGCGCAGCGCGTGGTCGCCGGTGACGTGCCGGACTCGCTCAAGGGCCGCCGGGTGCTCTCGCTCGACCTGGCCGCGATGGTGGCCGGCGCGAAGTACCGCGGCGAGTTCGAGGAGCGGCTCAAGGCCGTGCTCGAGGAGATCAAGGACGCCGGCGGGCAGGTCGTGACCTTCATCGACGAGCTGCACACCGTCGTCGGCGCCGGTGCCGGCGGCGACTCCGCCATGGACGCCGGCAACATGCTCAAGCCGATGCTGGCTCGCGGCGAGCTGCACATGATCGGCGCCACCACGCTCGACGAGTACCGCGAGCGGATCGAGAAGGACCCGGCCCTGGAGCGGCGCTTCCAGCAGGTCTTCGTCGGCGAGCCCAGCGTCGAGGACACGATCGGCATCCTGCGCGGCATCCAGGAGAAGTACGAGGCGCACCACGGCGTCCGGATCACCGACGCGGCGCTGGTCGCGGCGGCCACCCTCAGCGACCGCTACATCACCGGCCGCCAGCTCCCGGACAAGGCGATCGACCTGATCGACGAGGCCTCCAGCCGGCTGCGGATGGAGCGGGAGTCCTCGCCGGAGGAGATCGACGTCCTCCGCCGCGCCGTCGACCGGCTGAAGATGGAGGAGTTCGCGCTCGCGAAGGAGAGCGACGAGGCGTCGGTCGAGCGCCTCGACAAGCTCCGCGCGGACCTCGCCGACCGGGAGGAGGAGCTGCGCGCCCTCGAGACCCGCTGGGAGCGAGAGAAGTCGACGATCGAGGGTGAGGGCGAGCTGCGCCGCCAGCTCGACGCGCTCCGGATCGAGGCCGAGCGGCTGCAGCGGGAGGGCGACCTGGGCGGGGCCAGCGAGATCCTCTACGGCCGGGTGCCGGAGCTGGAGAAGCAGATCGCCGCCGCCGAGGAGGCCGAGCGCTCCACCGGGGCCGGTGAGCCGCTGGTCGGCGAGGAGGTCGGCGCCGAGCAGATCGCCGACGTCGTCGAGGCGTGGACCGGCATCCCGACCGGCAAGATGCTCCAGGGCGAGTCCAGCAGGCTGCTCGAGATGGAGGACGTGATCGGTGAGCGGCTGGTCGGCCAGGAGGCGGCCGTCAACGCCGTGAGCGACGCCGTACGCCGGTCCCGGGCCGGGGTCTCCGACCCGAACCGGCCCACCGGCTCGTTCCTGTTCCTCGGCCCGACCGGCACCGGCAAGACCGAGCTGGCGAAGGCGCTCGCGGACTTCCTCTTCGACGACGAGCGGGCCATCGTCCGGGTCGACATGAGCGAGTACTCCGAGAAGCACTCGGTCTCCCGGCTGGTCGGCGCCCCGCCCGGGTACGTCGGCTACGACGAGGGCGGCCAGCTCACCGAGGCGGTACGCCGCCGTCCGTACTCGGTCGTGCTCCTCGACGAGGTGGAGAAGGCCCACCACGAGGTCTTCGACATCCTGCTCCAGGTGCTCGACGACGGGCGACTGACCGACGGCCAGGGACGCACCGTCGACTTCCGCAACACGCTGCTGATCCTCACCAGCAACCTCGGCTCGACCTACCTCGTGGACCCGGCGCTGTCCCCGGAGGCCAAGCGGGAGTCGGTGATGGGCGTGGTGCGCGGCCACTTCAAGCCCGAGTTCCTCAACCGGCTCGACGAGGTCGTGCTGTTCGACGCCCTGAGCAGGGAGGCGCTGACCCACATCGTCGACCTGCAGCTGGCGCTGCTCGAGCGGCGGCTGGCGGTGCGCCGGATCTCGATCACGGTGACCGACGAGGCCCGCGCCTGGCTCGCCGAGACCGGCTACGACCCGGCGTACGGCGCGCGTCCGTTGCGCCGCCTGATCCAGACCGCGATCGGCGACCCGCTGGCGCGGATGCTCATCGCCGGCGACGTGGTCGACGGCGGCACGGTCGCCGTGGACCTGGTCGACGGGGCGCTGCGGCTCGTCCCCGGGACCTGAGGCGTGGGTGCCGCCTGAGACACTGGAGTCATGTCCGACGGCAAGCTGGTGCGCCCACCCCAGGTGACGATGGCCGCCTGGGTCACGATCGTGGGCTCGGCGTTCCTCGTGCTGACCGTCTTCGACACCGTGGCGAACCTCCGCTCGCTCGACACCCGCACCAGTGTCGAGGAGACGCTCGGCAGCCCGCCCCTCGACGGCCTCGGACTCGGCGTGGAGCGGGCGCTGAGCCTGATGCACGTGATGGCCGTGGTGGCCGCGGCGTGCGCGACGGCGGCCGCGATCCTCGGCTGGCAGGTGCTGCGACGCAACACCCTCGCCCGGGTGGCGCTGAGCGTCCTGGTGGTGCCGCTGTTCGTGGCCGGCATCGTCACCGGCGGCTTCCTGTCCTCCATGGTCGCGGTCTCCGTGGTGCTGCTCTGGAGCCGGCCGGCCAGGGACTGGTTCAACGGGATCGCACCCGCGGCCCCGCCCTCCCCGCCACCGCCCCGCGACCCCGCGCTCGGCCCGCCGCCGTTCTCCGGCTTCGGCACGCTGCCGCCGCAGGAGGGCGCCCTGGTGGCCGGCTCGGTCCCGGACCACCCGTACGCCGTCCGGCCGCGGCCGGTCGTGCAGGCGTGCATCCTCACCTGGGCGTTCTCGTCGATGGTGCTCGGCACGGTGCTCGTGAGCGGCCTGGCCCTGGCACTCGACAGCTCGGTGCTGCAGGAGGCCTACGCCAGTGACCCGGTGCTGGCCGATGCCGGGCTCTCGCTCGACGACGTCCGGCTCACCGCGGCCGTGTTCGCCGGACTCTTCGGGGTGTGGGCGATCGTCGCCCTGGTGCTGGGCGTGCTCACCTACCGCCGGCACGAGTGGGCCCGGATCACGCTTATCGTCTCGGCCGCCGTCGCCGGCGCGCTGAGCCTGGTCGCGGCGATCGCGCTGCCGGTGGTCCTGATGCTCACCGCCGCCTGCGCGCTGACCGTGGTGCAGCTGGTCCGGCCGGCCAGCACCGCGTGGTTCACCGACCGTCCCGTGGAGAGGAACCCATGACCGACCAGAACCCGCCCCCCGAGCACGGCCAGAACCCGCCCCCCTACGGCCAGAACCCGCCCCCCTCCTACGGCGAGAACCCGCCGGCGTACGGCCAGAACCCGCCGGCCTCCGCCGGGACGTCCTCCCCCTACGGTCAGTCGCCCTACGGCCAGTCGCCGTATGGTCAGTCGCCCTACGGTCAGTCGCCGTACGGGCAGGCGCCCGCCCCGAGCGACAAGCGACCCGGGACGGTCACGGCCGCCTGTGTGCTCACCTGGATCTTCGCCCCGCTCGCGATCCTGCTGGCGCTGGCGACGTTCGGGCTGGTCCGGGCCGACCGTGACGAGCTGATCCGCCAGATCGAGCAGGACGGCACGTTCCGCGACACCGACATCAGCGCCGATCGGGTGGCCGACATCGTCCAGCAGGGCGCGCTGGTGTTCCTGCTGCTGGTGGTGGTGCTCTCGCTGCTGGCGATGGTGCTGGCGGTCTTCGTCATCCGGCGCAGCCGCGTGGCCCGGACCGGCCTGATCGTGCTGGCGGTCATCGCGACCCTGATCAGCCTGCCGCTGAGCCTGGCGATCGTGCCGTTCGTGTGGGTCATCGCCTGCGTCGTGACGATCGTCCTGCTCTTCGCCGGTGGTGCCAGCGCCTGGTTCAGGCGCGCCTGAGCACGGGCGGCGCCGGTCCCACGACGCCGCTCAGGCCGTGAGGTCGGCCTTCTGCAGCTTCAGCAGGCCGTCCTCGATCACCTCGGCCTCCTTGCAGAACGCCCAGCGCACCAGGTGCCGGCCCTCCGCCAGGTCGTCGTAGAACGCCTGGGCGGGGATCGCGACCACGCCGGCGCGCTCGGGCAGGGCCCGGCAGAAGGCCATCCCGTCCTCCCAGCCCAGCCGGCTGACGTCGGTGGTGGCGAAGTAGGTGCCCTCGGGCACCCGGACGTCCACGTCCAGCTCGCCGAGGCCCGCGCAGAGCAGGTCCCGCCTGCCCTGGAGGGAGACCCGGAGCTCCTCGTAGAAGGACGCCTCGTGGGTCAGGGCGTGCGCGACCGCCGCCTGGAGGGGAGTGCCGCTGCTGAACGAGAGCCACTGCTTGGCGCTCAGCACCGCGCCCACCAGCTCCTCGGGGCCGGTCGCCCAGCCGACCTTCCACCCGGTGAACGAGAACATCTTGCCGGCGCTGGAGAGCGTCAGCGTCCGCTCGGCCATGCCGGGGAGCGTGGCGAGCGGGATGTGCTCGTGGTCGTCGAAGACCAGGTGCTCGTAGACCTCGTCGGTGATCACGACGAGGTCGTGCTCGGTGGCCACGTCGGCCACGGCCTGCAGCTCGGCCCGGGTGAGGACGCTGCCGGTCGGGTTGTGCGGCGAGTTCAGCAGCAGCACCCGGGTCCGGTCCGTCACCGCCCGCCGCAGCTCCTCGACGTCGAGGCGGAAGTCCGGCGCCCGCAGGGTGACCGGGAGGCGGACCCCTCCGGCGAAGGCGATCATCGCGAGGTAGGAGTCGTAGTACGGCTCGAGCACGAGCACCTCGTCGCCGGGGTTCACCAGTCCCAGCAGGGCGGCGGCGACGGCCTCGGTGCAGCCGGTGGTGACCACGACCTCCCGGTCCGGGTCCAGCCCGATCCCGTAGTGCCTCGCCTGGTGGGCGGCGATGGCCTGCCGCAGGTCCGGCACCCCGATGCCGGGGGCGTACTGGTTCTGCCCGGCTCGCATCGCCGCCTCCGCCGCGTCCACCACCGCGTCCGGGCCGCTGCGGTCGGGGAACCCCTGGCCGAGGTTCACCGCACCGGTGCGGACCGCGAGCGCGGACATCTGGGAGAAGATCGTGGGGGCGATGCCCCGGAGCCGGTCTGCGTGACGTGCCATGCCGTCGAGGGTAATGGGGGACACTCGTGCCGTGGGTGCACGCAGCGGACGCCGGTCGGTGGTGCGGTGGGTCGGGATCGGGATGGTCCTGGCCGGGCTCGGCCTGCTCGGGTACGTCGGCTGGCAGTACTGGGGCACCAACTGGGTCTCCCAGCGCGCCCAGGAGCGGATCGTGGACGACGTGCTCGGGGACTGGGACCGGCCGCCGGGGACCGGGAGCGGCACGGTCCGCGACGCCGGGTCGGTCCAGGTGCCGGAGGGCGAGGTCACCGCCCTGATCCGGGTCCCACGCTTCGGTGCCGACTACGTCGTGCCGGTGCTGGCCGGCACCAGCGACGAGGTGCTCGCCGCGGGCTACGGGCACTTCGACAACTCGGCGCGGCCGGGCAAGGTCGGGAACTACGCGGTCGCCGCGCACCGGGTCACGCACGGGGAGCCGCTGCGCGACATGCCGTCCCTCGAGATCGGCGACGAGGTGATCGTGGAGACCCGCGCCGCGACGTACACCTACGAGCTGACCTCCGGCGGCGACGACCTCGAGGTGCCGTTCACCGAGACCTGGGTCGTGGACCCGCTGCCCGACAACCCCGACGCCGGCGAGCCCGAGCCGGCGCAGGAGCCCGGGCAGCGACTGTTGACGCTCACCACCTGCGCGGAGCTGTTCCACACCGACAACCGGCTGATCGCCTTCGGGGTCCTGACGGACCGGACGCCGCGCACGGGCTCGGGGAGCGGCCAGGCCGCCGACTAGGCTGCGCGGCGTGACCTCCCGCCTGTCCCTGCCGCTGAACGTGCTGCGCGGCGTCCTCATCGGCCTCGCCGAGCTGGTGCCCGGTGTGTCCGGCGGGACGGTCGCCCTGGTGACCGGCGTGTACGAGCGCCTGATCCGCTCCGCCGACCACGGCGTCTCCGCCCTGCGCTCGCTGGTCACCGGCCCGGACCGGGCGCGGGAGGCGACCGCTGAGCTGCGCCGCGTCGACTGGTGGCTGGTGCTGCCCGTGCTGGCGGGGATGGGCGCGGCGGTGCTCACCGTCGCCGGCGCGATGGAGGGCTTCGTCACCGACCACCCCGAGCACGCCCGCGGACTGTTCCTCGGCATGGTCGCGGTCAGCATCGCGGTGCCGCTGCGGATGCTGCCCGAGGACCGGGGCGGTGCCCCCCGGTGGCGGGACGTCGTCGTCGTGCTGCTCTCGGCGGTCGTCGCGTTCGGGCTGGTCGGCCTCGCCTCCGGCCGCGAGATCGAGGACCCGGCCCTGCCGGTCGTGCTGGTCGCCGCCGCCATCGCCGTGTGCGCGCTCGCGCTGCCCGGGGTCTCCGGCTCCTTCTTCCTGCTCGCGGTCGGCCTCTACGCCCCGACCCTGACCGCGGTCGACGAGCGGGACCTCGGCTACCTCGCGGTCTTCGCCGTCGGCGCCGTGCTGGGGCTCGGCTCGTTCGTGCAGGTGCTGCGCTGGCTGCTCGACGCCCACCGTCGGACCACCCTGCTGGTGATGGCGGGGCTGATGCTGGGGTCCCTGCGGGCCCTGTGGCCCTGGCAGACCGAGTCCGACACCGACGGGGCGGGTGGCCTGCGCGGCCCCTACGACCCGTGGGCGGGCCCGTTGCTGCTGATCGTGGTCGGCGCCCTCGTCGTGCTCGCGCTGGTCCTCGTCGAGGCCCGGCGCGAGGCCCGCGAGGCGGCTCCGGTCCCCGACCCGACCTCCTGAGTCGCGCCGTGGACCGCCAGCCCGACCCTCAACCCGAGGCCCGGCCCGACAACCAGCCCGACAACCGGCCCGATGCCCGGCCCGACGCCCAGCCCGACCCGGGGGCCGCCCCCCTGCACCGGGCGCCGTACGACCCGATGCCGCACGGGCCCGAGGAGGTCGGGGTCGGGCCGTGGCCGGGGCCCTGGCCGACCGGACCGGAGTACGACCCCGAGCTGCTCGCCGCGGGGGACCGCCGCAACGTCGTCGACCGGTACCGCTACTGGCGGCTCGAGGCCATCGTGGCCGACCTCGACACCCGGCGGCACGGCTTCCACGTCGCCATCGAGAACTGGCAGCACGACTTCAACATCGGCACGATCGTGCGCACCGCCAACGCCTTCCTGGCCGCCGAGGTGCACATCGTCGGGCGGCGGCGCTGGAACCGGCGCGGTGCGATGGTGACCGACCGCTACCAGCACCTGCGGCACCACGAGAGCGCAGCGGACCTCGCGGCGTACCTGCATGAGCGGGAGGTCAGGCTGCTCGGCATCGACAACCTGCCCGGGTCGCTGCACCTGGAGACGGCCACGGTGCCGGAGCGGGTCTGCTTCCTGTTCGGGCAGGAGGGGCCCGGGCTCTCCGAGCCAGCCCGGGCGGCCTGTGACGGCACGTTCTCGATCGCGCAGTTCGGCTCGACCCGCTCGATCAACGCCAGCGCGGCGGCGGCGATCGCGATGCACGCGTGGATCCGCGCCCACGCCGACCTCGACGACGGCGGCACCTGGCGGGGCTGACGGGTCGCCGTCACCAGGGGCGTGGCAGCCTCGAAGGCATGAGCCGAGCCGACATCGACTTCTACTTCGACCCCGTGTGCCCCTTCGCCTGGATGACCAGCAAGTGGGTGCGCCGGGTGATGGCGCAGCGCGACTACACCGTGGAGTGGCGCTTCATCTCGCTGCGCCTGGTCAACGCGCAGGTCGACTACGACGCCCACTTCCCGCCGGAGTACGAGGCCGGCCACACCGCCGGGCTCCGGCTGCTGCGGGTGGCCGCGCGGGTCCGCGAGGAGCACGGCGGCGAGGCCGTCGGCCGGCTGTACGCCGCGTACGGCGCGCACATCTTCGACTCCGCCCCACCGTCGGATGCGGACGGTCACGACGCCGGCTACCGGGGAACGCGCGAGTTCCTGCTGCCGGTGCTCGAGGAGGTCGGGCTGCCCGCGGGGCTGGCCGACGCCCTGGACGACGAGTCGTGGGACGCGGTGATCCGCTCCGAGACCGACCAGGCGCTCGGGCTGACCGGCAAGGACGTCGGGACGCCGATCATCCACTTCGAGCCTCCGGAGGGGGTCGCCTTCTTCGGCCCGGTGATCAGCCGGCTGCCCTCGGAGGAGGAGGCCGTCGAGCTCTGGGACCACGTGATCGGACTGGCCCGGTTCCCCGGCTTCGCCGAGCTCAAGCGGAGCCTGCGCGAGCTGCCCCAGCTGCGCGGCCTCGGCGTCGAGGAGGGTGACGTGGGCGTCCAGGAGGACTGGCACGGCGGCAGCCGGCGGCAGAAGAAGTAGCCGTGGCCGAGGACCTGAGGCACGAGGAGTCCGTCGTCGTCGAGGCCGACCCCGACCGCGTCTACGCGCTGGTCACCGACATCGGTCGGACCGGTGAGTGGAGCCCGATCTGCACCCACTGCGAGTGGGAGGAGGGCGACGGGCCCGCGGTCG
The DNA here is from genome assembly GCF_014842875.1 of Nocardioides donggukensis. GTDB lineage: Bacteria > Actinomycetota > Actinomycetes > Propionibacteriales > Nocardioidaceae > Nocardioides > Nocardioides donggukensis. Next base: position 269,809 of record NZ_JACYXZ010000001.1, read on the forward strand.
GCGCCCGCTTCGTCGGCCACAACACCGACGAGACCCGTTCCTGGGAGACCCGCTCGACCGTGGTCGCCGCGGAGCCGGGCCGGAAGTTCGCCTGGGAGGTCGGCGCCGGCTTCGTGCGGTGGGGCTACCGCCTCGCCCCGGTGGCGGGCGGCACCGAGCTCACCGAGAGCTGGGAGTTCCTGCCGGCCGGCCTGGCGATGTTCCGGGAGAAGTACGGCGACGAGGCCCCTGCCCGGATCCGACTCCGCGCCGACCAGGCCCGCGCCGGCATCCCCGAGACCCTGGCCGCCCTCAAGCGCTTGGCCGAGTCCGACGCCTGATCGCTCGATAGTCCACGAACATCGAGTCGTCGGATCGGTGTCCGGGCGACTCGAACTTCGTGGACTATCGGGGTGGGGCGGCTGTGAGATCGCGGAGCAGGCGGCGGTGGACCAGGGCGATCAGGGTCTCCCGGGCCGGAAGGTCGGCGAGCAGGTACGCCGCGCCGAGCAGCCCGTCGGGGGCGAACGACACCCGCTGGTCGACCCGGCTGCCCGGTCCGTCGGGGAGCACCTCCGTGCGCAGCCGCACCGACCCCGGGGCCCGCACCTCGGCCTCCAGGTCGAGCACCCCGTCACCGGCCGCGACCACGCGCCAGAAACCGACCCGGTCGCCCCGGCTCAGCAGCGGCCGGTCCGGGGCCGGCCACCGTCGCCCGGGCCCGCCGAGGACCCGGTCCAGGGCGCCGCGGAGGACCAGCGGCGCCGCGTCGGCGTACCACTGAGGACCCGGTCGACCGCTCGCGACCACGGCGTACGCCGACTCCGGGGGCATCGGCACGGCCGTCGATCGGGTGCTGGTCGTGAGCCGCATGCTCCCGACGCTAGCCGGGCGACCCAGCACCTGGGACGGCCGTGGACCGACCGGGCGGCAGCCGCTTCCTGCGGCTAGGCTGGCGGCGACGTCAGCAGTGAATGCGGAGGAGACCCCATGCCCATCGCCACCCCCGAGGCCTACGCCGAGATGCTCGACAAGGCGAAGGCGAACGCGTTCGCCTACCCGGCGATCAACGTGTCGTCGTCGCAGACCCTCAACGCGGCCCTCAAGGGCTTCGCCGACGCCGAGTCGGACGGCATCATCCAGGTCTCCACGGGCGGCGCGGAGTACCTCTCCGGCCCGTCGGTGAAGAACATGGTGAGCGGCTCGGCGGCCTTCGCCGCCTACGCCGCTGAGGTCGCCAAGAACTACCCGGTGAACATCGCGCTGCACACCGACCACTGCCCCAAGGACAAGCTCGACTCCTTCGTCCGCCCGCTGGTCGCGATCTCGAAGGAGCGCGTCGAGCGGGGCGAGGCGCCGCTGTTCCAGTCGCACATGTGGGACGGCTCGGCCGTGCCGTTGGACGAGAACCTGCAGATCGCCGAGGAGCTGCTCGCGCAGTGCGCGGCCGCCCACATCGTCCTGGAGATCGAGGTCGGCGTGGTCGGCGGCGAGGAGGACGGTGTCGTCGGCGCGATCGACGACAAGCTCTACACCACCCCGGACGACGCGCTGGCCACCGTGCGGGCGCTCGGCACCGGCGAGAAGGGCCGGTACCTCACGGCGCTGACGTTCGGCAACGTGCACGGCGTCTACAAGCCCGGCAACGTCAAGCTCCGTCCCGAGATCCTCAAGGCGGCTCAGGAGGCCGTCGTCGCCGAGCTCGGCCTCGACGCCGACGCCAAGCCCTTCGACCTGGTCTTCCACGGCGGCTCCGGATCGAGTGCCGAGGAGATCGGCGCCGCGGTCGACTACGGCGTGATCAAGATGAACGTGGACACCGACACGCAGTACGCCTTCACCCGGCCGGTGGCGGCGCACATGTTCGGCAACTTCGACGGCGTCCTGAAGGTCGACGGCGAGGTCGGCAACAAGAAGGCCTACGACCCGCGGGCCTGGGGCAAGGCCGGTGAGGCCGGCATGGCGGCCCGCATCGTCGAGGCCTGCGAGAACCTGCGCTCGGCCGGCAAGGCGGTCCGATGAGCCACGTCGACCTGATGGCCGGCCCGCCCGCCACCCACCTGCCGGTCGACCCGGCCGAGGCCGAGCTGGCCGAGGCGGCCGCCGTGGACGTCGTCCGGGCGCACCCGGCCTCGCCGTTCGCCTGGGCGGCGCTGGCCGAGGAGGCCCGCGACGGGGGCGCCGACGACGTCACCGTCTACGCCTACGCGCGCGTCGGCTACCACCGCAGCCTCGACATGCTGCGTCGCAACGGCTGGAAGGGCCACGGCCCGGTCCCGTGGGAGCACGAGCCCAACCGTGGCTTCCTGCGCTGCCTGGCCGTCCTCGCGACCGCCGCCAAGGCGATCGGCGAACAGCCCGAGTGGGAACGGTGCTCGGAGTTCCTCCGCGACTCCAGCCCCGCGGCGTACGACGCGTTGCTGGACTGACGGCGACGGGTCGGGACCGGCCGCGTCCTCGGCGCTGACGCACGGCCGCAATTGCGGCCGTTGAGCAGGGAATCGGCGAGAAAACATGTCATGCGGCCGAATGACAGGTCCGGTCTGCACGGACAGCCCCGCGCCGGCCCGAGCCCGTCAGCGGGACAGCAGCGTCCGCACGCGCTCCGGGCCGAGGGCGAGCACCAGCGTCGGCAGCCGGGGGCCGCGGTCCTTGTCGACGAGCAGGTTGTAGAGCAGCCGGAAGAACGCCTTCTGGTCGGCCTTGACGGCCTCGGTCGGGGCGGCATCGACGTCGAGCCCGTGTGCCAGCTTCGGGACCCCGTAGACCACCGCGGTCACCGCCTCCAGGTCGGCCTCGGCCGGCAGGTTCGCCAGCAGGAGCTCCAGCCAGCGGGCCTCGGTGTCGGTGAGGGAGCCGAGCCGTGCCAGGTCGGGCGACTCGCGGACCACGGTCCGGTCCTCGGGGTCGACGAAGTCGGCGGTCCACGCCATCGCCCGCGACAGCCGCGGCTCGAGGTCGGCCACGGAGTCGTGGGCGTGGCCGACGTCGGAGACGATCCGGCTGATCTGGTCCGCCGAGCCTGCGGTGACGTCGGCGACCGAGGACAGCACCCGGAACGGCACGACGACCGGCGGGGTCGGCAGCCGCCCGGCCGCGGCGGTGCTCGCGGCCCGCTCGTAGGCGAGCACCTGCGGGTCCCGGCGGTCCGGGTCGCCGGCCTTCCGGCCGAGCGCGTCCCACTCGTCGTAGAGCCGCACCACCTCGGGCCCGAACTCGATGTTGAACGCCTGCTTCGGCTGCCGACGGACGTAGAGCCAGCGCAGGATCGGCGCCTCGAGGATCCGCAGCGCGTCGGCCGCGGTCGGCACCCCGCCCCGCGAGGAGGACATCTTCGCCATGCCCGCCACGCCGACGAACGCGTAGGCCACGAACGACGGGGCCCGTCCGCCGTAGATCTCCTTCACGATCTCCTTGCCGACGGTGTACGACGACCCGGGGGTCGCGTGGTCCAGCCCGCCGGGCTCGAAGTCGACGCCCTCGAAGGCCCACCGCATCGGCCAGTCGACCTTCCACACCAGCTTGCCCTCGTCCTGCGTGGCCAGGTTCGTGGAGCCGGCGTACCCGCAGGAGGAGCAGCTGTAGGCCAGCTCGTGGGTCGCGTCGTCGTACGCCGTGGCGTCGGTCGTGTCGCGCCCGCACTCGCGGCAGTAGGGCTTGAAGGGGAACCGGGCCAGGTCGCCGGCACCGATGCCGGGCTGGTCGTCGGCGTCGGCGACAGAGTCGGCGAGCGCCGCGGCCTCCTCGTCGGAGGTGGGCGCCGGCGCTGCCTTGGTGCGGTAGCGGGCCAGGATCCGCTCGATGTCACCGCGGCGCTCGGCCGCGGTGAGGATCTGGGTGCGGTAGCGGCCGGCGCGGTACATCTCGGTCTGGCTGATCTCCTCCATCTCCACCCCGAGGGTGGCCAGGGAGTCGCGCAGCGGAGCCTTGAAGTGCTCGGCCCAGGAGTCGTGGCACTCCCACGGGTCGGGCACGGCCGAGAGCGGGCGGCCGATGTGCTGGGACCAGGCCGGGTCGACGCCGGCGGGCACCTTGCGGAACCGGTCGTAGTCGTCCCACGAGTGCAGGTGACGGGTGCGGAGGCCGCGCCGCCGCAGCTCCTCGGCGACGAAGTGGACGGTCAGGAACTCGCGCAGGTTGCCGAGATGGATCGGGCCGGACGGCGAGGCTCCGGAGGCGACCGTGACCGTGCCGCCGGCAGCGAGCGTCTCCTCGCCGCCGGCATGCCGGATCGCGTCGTCGGCGGCGCGGGTCACCCAGTCCACGGGGTCGCGGGGGTCTCCGCTGCGGGCCATGGGCTCACTCCTGCGTGCCGGAAGGGGGTGGGGGCGGCACACGCTACCGGAGCACGACGTCGAGGAACGCGGGCGGCTGACGTGCCGGAATGGTCCCCTGCTGCCATTCCGGCCCGCCAGCCTGCGGTCCGCCGGTCCTCCGCGGAGCCCCGAGAGCCGGTGCCCTGCGGTCGATCCCCCGACGCCTGCAGCCGAGATCGGGGTCAGACCCCTGACCTCGGCGGCGACCGGCGGGACACGATCATGGCACTGGCCTCTCCCTGCCACCTGGCTCCTGGCTGCCGCTGGCACTAACATGCCACCATGCCTCGCCGTGTCCCCACCTCCGTCGCGTCGGCTCTCGGGATCCCGCCGGATCTCGAACGTCTGTACGGCCAGCTCCTCGCGCTCAGCGGCGGTGAGGTGTCCACGGTCGCCTCGTCGCTGCTGCGGACCCCCGACCAGCTCATGAGCGAGGTCGAGACGTTCGTCCGGCACGGGGTGGTCCGGCTGGAGGGGGACCGGATCATCGTCCGCGACCCCACGGAGGCGATCGCCGAGCTGCTCCGCGAGCAGGCCCACGCCACCAGCCAGGTGAAGACGATGCTGGAGGGGCTGGCGCGGGCGGTGCCGTTCCTGACCGCCGCGGGCGTCGGCCCCGGCCCGGGCGAGGTCACCGAGCGCGGCCCCCTGGACGGGGAGCTGAGCTCGGGCGGGGACCCGCTCAGCCTGCTCACCGCCCTGATCTCCCAGAGCAAGGGCGACCTGCTCGGGCTGCGTCCCGACGTCTGGCGGATGCCCCGCGAGTCCGCGATGGCCCGGGTGATCGCCGCGGCGGTCGCCACCGGGCGGTCCTCGCGGGCCATCTACCCCGTGGTCGCGCTGACCGAGGCCCCCGACATGCTCCGCGCCCGCGCCGAGGCCGGCGAGCAGATCCGGATCCTGCCGACGCTCCCGACCCGGCTCCTGGTCATCGGCGACACCCACGCGATCGTCCCCGAGCCGCTCGGCTTCGTCGACGAGCCCCGGATCCTGGTGCGTCAGCGGTCCATCGTCGAGGGGTTCACGCTGCTGTTCGAAGAGCTGTGGAACCGGGCCTCGCCGGTGCCGGAGCTGGACCGCGGCGAGGCCCGGCCGGACCTGCGCCGGTTCCTCCTCCAGCAGCTCGCGGAGGGCGCGAACGACGAGCAGATCTCCCGCACCCTCGGCATCAGCCTGCGGACGGTGCGGCGCCGGGTGGCCGACGTGCTCATCGAGCTCGGTGCGGACACCCGCTTCCAGGCCGGTGTCGAGGCGGTACGCCGCGGCTGGATCTAGCCGCGAGAGAGAGGGGCGCCCTCGGCCGGGGACAACCGCCCCGTCAGCCCTGCGGCGGGAGGATCAGCGAGTACGCCGCGGGCTCGAGCCGCCAGGTGCGACGCCGCTCCGGCCCGTGCACCTCGCCGTCGGCACTGCACCAGAACTCCTCGCCGGTGATCGCCACCGTGCTGCCCTTGAGCTGGACCACGTCGTCCCGCTCGGGGTGCCGGCCGCGGCTCAGGTGGGCGACGTAGGCGAACTTCGCGAACGGCCCCACCGACCGCGAGATCATCACGTCGATCCGGCCGTCCTCGGTGTCCGCGTCCGGGTTCAGCTCGGTGCCGCCGCCGACCCGGGCGCCGTTGCCGAGCGCGACCATCAGCACCGGCCGGTCGAGGTCGTTGACCACGCGGCCGTCCACCTTCACCCGCAGCCGCACCGCCGGGGGGTGGGTGGCGGCGAGCAGCGCGCCGATGGGGTAGCCGAGCTTGCCGAGGTTGACCTTGCCGACGCCCACGGCGCCGAGCCGGTGCTTCCAGCGGTGGCCGCGGCGGCTGGCCTGGGCGCCGGCGCCGACGTGCACGTTGTTGACGACGATGTCGCCGAGCTCGTCGATGAGCAGGTCGACCGGGCGTGGCTCTCCGTGGAGCACCAGCTCGGCCGCCTCGACCACGTCGAGCGGGATGCCGTTGCCGCGGGCGAAGTCGTTGCCGGTGCCGACCGGCAGCAGCCCCAGCACCCGGTCGGCCAGCTCGTGCCGGCGGTGCAGCGCGGCCACCACGGCGTGCATGCTGCCGTCCCCTCCGGCGACCACGATCCGGCGGGATCCGGCCCGGTGCAGGACCCCGTCCAGCTCGCCCGGGTTCGAGGTGGCGGACACCTCGACGCTCGCGCTGCGGCGCAGGATGTCGAGCGCGCCCTCGAGGCGCTGCGCGTCGGCGGTTCCGGCGTCGCTGTTGGTGATCACGAGGAGGGGGTCCACGGCAGGGAACCCTACCTGCGGATTTGGTAGCGTATGGCCGCAAGAGCCCCGCCCATGCCTTGCGCACCCGGACGGGGCTGTTTCTTTGTGAAGGGATGACGCATGCCCGCAATCGTGATCCTCGGCGCCCAGTGGGGCGACGAGGGCAAGGGCAAGGCAACCGACCTGCTGGCGACCCAGCGCGAGTCCGGCGGTGCGCAGATCGACTACGTCGTGCGCACCAGCGGCGGGCACAACGCCGGGCACACGATCGTCGTCAACGGCGAGAAGTACGCCACCCACCTGCTGCCCAGCGGCATCCTCACGCCGGGCGCCACCAGCGTCATCGCCAACGGCGTCGTGGTCTCGCCCGAGGCGCTGTTCCGGGAGCTGGACGGGCTGCTGGAGCGCGGGGTCGAGGTCGCCGACCTGGTGGTCTCGGCCAACGCCCACGTGATCGCGTCCTACCACTCGGTGATCGACAAGGTCACCGAGCGGTTCCTCGGCAAGAACCAGATCGGCACGACCGGGCGCGGCATCGGCCCCGCCTACGCGGACAAGATCAACCGGGTCGGAGTGCGGGTCGCGGACCTCTTCGACGAGCAGCTCCTCACCGCCAAGGTCGAGGCCGCGCTCGACGTCCGCAACCACCTCCTGGCCAAGGTCTACAACCGGCGCGCGATCGCGGTGGACGCCGTCGTCGAGGAGCTCACCTCCTACGTCGACCGGTTGCGGCCGATGGTCGCCGACACCTCGCTGCTGCTCAACACCGCACTGGACGAGGGCCGGACGGTGCTGTTCGAGGGGGCCCAGGCGACGATGCTCGACGTCGACCACGGCACCTACCCGTTCGTCACCAGCAGCAACCCGGTCGCCGGCGGCGTGTGCGTGGGTGCCGGCGTGGGGCCGACCCGGATCGACCGGGTCATCGGCGTCATCAAGGCCTACACGACCCGGGTCGGCTCCGGCCCGTTCCCGACCGAGCTGTTCGACCAGGACGGCGCCGACCTGCAGCGCATCGGCGGCGAGATCGGCGTCTCGACCGGTCGCACCCGTCGCTGCGGCTGGTACGACGCCGTCATCGCCCGCTACGCGGCGCGGGTGAACGGTCTCACCGAGTTCTTCCTCACCAAGCTCGACGTGCTCGACACCTGGGAGCGGATCCCCGTGTGCGTGGCCTACGACATCGACGGGGTCCGGCACGACGAGATGCCGATGACCCAGACCGAGTTCGACCGGGCGACCCCGATCTACGAGCACTTCGACGGATGGGGCACGGACATCTCCGGCTGCCGGACCTTCGCCGACCTCCCGAAGAACGCGCAGGCCTACGTCTCCGCGCTGGAGGAGATCAGCGGGGCGCCGTTCTGGGGGATCGGCGTCGGACCCGGCCGGGAGCAGACCATCGTCCCCTGATCTCCTCGGACCGAGTGCCCGGGTGGTGGCCTGGGCGAGCACCTGAGCACTCGACCCGCCTAGGCTGGGCTCCCGTGAGGACACTCGTGATCGGCAGCGGCGGACGCGAGCACGCGCTCGCCAGGGCACTGGCACGCGACCCGGGCAGTCCCGAGGTGCACGCCGCACCCGGCAACCCCGGCATCGCCGGCGTCGCCACCCTCCACGACGTCGACCCGATGTCGGGGGAGGAGGTCGCCGCGCTGGCCACCCGGCTGGGCGCCGACCTCGTCGTCGTGGGCCCCGAGGCGCCCCTGGTCGCCGGGGTCGCCGACGCGGTCCGGGCGGCCGGGATCGCCTGCTTCGGTCCCTCGGCGGAGGCCGCCCGGCTCGAGGGCTCCAAGGCCTTCGCCAAGGAGGTCATGGCCGCCGCCGGGGTGCCGACCGCTCAGGCCCACGTGTGCCGGACGCCGGAGGAGGCCGCCACCGCCCTGGACGCCTTCGGCCCGCCGTACGTCGTCAAGGACGACGGTCTCGCCGCCGGCAAGGGCGTGGTCGTCACCGACGACCGGCAGGCCGCGCTCGACCACGCCGCGGCGTGCGACCGGGTCGTCGTCGAGGAGTTCCTCGACGGCCCGGAGGTCTCGCTGTTCGCACTCAGCGACGGCACGACGGTCCGTCCCCTGCTGCCGGCCCAGGACTTCAAGCGCATCGACGACGGCGACCGGGGACCGAACACCGGAGGGATGGGCGCCTACACCCCCCTGCCCTGGGCGCCGCCCGGCCTGGTCGAGGAGGTCCTCGACACCGTGCTCCAGCCGACCGTCGACGAGCTCGCGCGTCGGGGGACGCCGTTCCAAGGGCTGCTCTACGCGGGCCTGGCCCTCACCTCGCGCGGCACCCGGGTGATCGAGTTCAACGCCCGGTTCGGCGACCCCGAGACGCAACCGCTGCTGGCGCTGCTGGACAGCCCGTTGGGGCCGCTGCTCCACGCCGCCGCCACCGGCGGCCTCGGCGACGTCGAGCCGCCCCGCTGGAAGGACGGCGCCGCGGTCGCGGTCGTGCTGTCCAGCCGCGGCTACCCCGCCTCGTCGTCGAGCGGTGACCGGATCGTCGGCACCGAGACCCTCCTCGCGGACCCGGTCGTGCACGTCGTGCACGCCAGCACCGGGCGCGACGGGGACGGTCACCTGGTCACCGCCGGCGGCCGGGTCCTCGCCGTGGTCGCCGTCGGCGCCGACGTCGCCGACGCCCGGGCCAAGGCCTACGAGGGGGTCGCTGCGATCAGCTTCCCGGGCGCCCACCACCGCACCGACATCGCCCGCCGGGCGGCACACGAGGAGCTGCCACGATGACCGCCACCGTCCCCAACGTGCTCGCCACCCGGTACGCCGGAGCGGACCTCGCCGGCATCTGGTCCCCGGAGCACAAGATCGTGCTGGAGCGGCAGCTCTGGATCGCGGTCCTCGAGGCGCAGCGCGACCTCGGCGTGGCCGTCCCGGACGGTGTCGTCGAGGACTACCGCGCCGTGGTCGACCGGGTCGACCTGGACTCCATCGCCGCCCGGGAGCGAGTCACCCGGCACGACGTGAAGGCGCGGATCGAGGAGTTCTGCGCGCTCGCCGGCCACGAGCACATCCACAAGGGCATGACCTCCCGCGACCTGACCGAGAATGTCGAGCAGCTCCAGGTGCGGGCCTCGCTCGAGCTGCTGCGGGACCGGGCGGTCGCCGCGCTCGCCCGGCTCGGCCGGCTCGCCGCCGAGCACGAGACCACGGTGATGGCCGGCCGCTCGCACAACGTCGCCGCCCAGGCGACCACCCTGGGCAAGCGGTTCGCCACGGTCGCGGACGAGATGCTGGTCGCGGTCGAGCGCGTCGAGGAGCTGCTGGCCCGCTACCCGCTGCGTGGCATCAAGGGCCCGGTCGGCACCTCCCAGGACATGCTCGACCTGCTCGACGGCGACGCCGACCGGCTGGCCGGGCTCGAGCGGCGGGTGGCCGCCCACCTCGGCTTCGAGCGGGTGCTGACCTCGGTCGGCCAGGTCTATCCCCGCTCCCTCGACTTCGACGTGGTCTCGGCGCTGGTCCAGCTCGCGGCGGCCCCCTCCAACCTGGCCACCACGATCCGGCTGATGGCCGGCATCGAGCTCGTCACCGAGGGCTTCCAGGAGGGCCAGGTCGGCTCCTCGGCGATGCCGCACAAGATGAACACCCGCTCCTGCGAACGCGTCAACGGCCTCGCGGTCGTGCTCCGCGGCCACCTGTCGATGGTCGGCGAGCTGGCCGGCGACCAGTGGAACGAGGGGGACGTGTCCTGCTCGGTGGTCCGCCGGGTGGCGCTGCCGGACGCCTTCTTCGCCGCCGACGGCCTGTTCCAGACCTTCCTCACCGTGCTGGACGAGTTCGGGGCGTTCCCCGCCGTCATCCAGCGCGAGCTGGACCGCTACCTGCCGTTCCTGGCCACCACCAAGGTGCTCATGGCCGCGGTCCGCAACGGCGTGGGCCGCGAGTCGGCGCACGAGGCCATCAAGGAGGCCGCGGTCGGGGTGGCGCTGGACATGCGCCAGGGCCAGACCGACAACGACGTCTTCGCCCGGCTGGCCGCCGACGACCGGCTCGGGCTCACCGAGCGGCAGCTCGCCACGCTGGTCGCCGAGCCGATCACGTTCACCGGTGCCGCCGCCGACCAGGTGCAGGCCGTCGTACGCCGGGTGGACGAGCTGGCCGCCCGGCACCCGGAGGCGGCCGGCTACGTCCCCGGCGCCATCCTCTGAGCCCGCCCTGAACCCGGCTCACGCCCCTCGGAGCGACGCCACCCGGTCGTCCTGACGACGCGAGCGGAGCGCCATCGCCAGCGCGACCAGCAGCACCAGCAGGGCCGCCACCAGGGTGGCCTGGAACGCCCGGGCCGGCTCGTCGACCTGTCCGAGGGTCAGCTGGTAGGTCGTCATCAGCAGGGCCGCGCCCAGGGCGGAGCCGATCCTCTGCCCCGTCTGGAGGGCCGCACCGGCGGCGCCGCCCATGCGGGTGGGGACCTGGTCGAGGCTCAGGGTGAAGTTCGGGGAGATCACGCCGCCGCCGCCGAGCCCGGCCAGCAGCAGGGTCGGGACCACGACCACCCACAGCCGGTCCGGATCGGCGTACGGCGTGAGCAGTGCCAGGCCGGCCACGCCGCTCATCATCACCAGCAGCGCGATCACCGTGATCCGTCGGCCGATGCGGGAGACCAGCCGGCCGGCCAGCTGCGCGGTCAGGGCCGACCCGATCGCGAAGGGCATCGTCAGGAACCCGGCCGCCAGCGGGGAGTAGCCGAGCTCCTCCTGCACGAAGACCGACAGCACCAGGAAGATCCCGGTGAAGCCGGTGAAGTAGAGGGTGCCGACCGCGATCCCGTTCGCGTAGCCGGGCACCCGACGCAGGAGGCCCACGTCGAGCAGCGGCGCCCGTCCCCGGGCGGCCACCCGTCGCTCCCACCGGACGAAGCCGACCAGCAGCAGCGGCGCCAGCACCAGCAGCAGGAGGGGCAGCCGGGCGCCGCCCTCCAGGCTGACCAGGGGGTAGAGGATCGCCAGCACCCCGAGCCCCAGCAGCGCCGCCCCGGGCAGGTCCAGCCCGCGCGCGGCCAGCCGGTCTCCGTCGCCGGCCGGCTTCGAGGGCACCAGCCGGATCACCGCGACGAGGGCGACCAGGCCGATCGGGACGTTGACCAGGAACAGCCAGCGCCAGCCGTTCTCCGGCCCGAGCAGCGCGATGATCCCGCCGCCGATCAGCGGACCGGCGGCCGAGGACACCGACACGGTGAGCCCGAACAGCCCGAACGCCCGTCCGCGCTCGGGTCCCCGGAACAGGTCCTGGATCAGCCCGGAGTTCTGCGGCGTCAGGAGGCCCGCCGCGGCCCCCTGCAGCAGCCGAGCCGCGATCACCAGCCCGGCGGTGGGTGCCAGCCCGACCCCGGCGCTGGCGACCACGAAGCCGACCAGGCCGACCACCATCAGCCGGCGTCGGCCGTACGCGTCCCCGAGCCGGCCGCCGGTGACCAGGGTCAGGCCGAACGCCAGCGCGTAGCCCGAGACGATCCACTGCACGGTGCCCGCCGAGGTGTCCAGGCCGGCCCGGATCGAGGGAATCGCGACGTTGACGATCGTGACGTCGAGCAGCGACATGAAGCCGATGACCAGGGAGACACCGAGGATCCGCCACCGACGCGGGTCGGGCCGGTGCTCGTCGGTGCTGTCGGGGCCCGCCGAGGAGCGGGCCGCGGTGTCGTCGGTCACCGCCCCAGCATCCCCGACGGCGGAAACCTGGGCCATCATGGTCGGGTGGCGGTCGAGGTCGGTGTCGAGGGTCGGGTGCAGGGCGTGGCGTTCCGGGCCTACACCCAGGAGGAGGCCGAGCGGCTGGGGGTGTCCGGCTGGGTGCGCAACGAGCCGGACGGGAGCGTGCTGGTCCACGCGGAGGGTCCGGAGGAGAAGGTCGAGGCGCTCGCCGCGTGGTGCCGGCACGGGCCGTCGTACGCACGGGTGGACCGGGTCAGCGTCCGCGAGGTCCCCGACCGCGGTGAGACCGGCTTCCGGATCCGCGGCTGAGCCGGAAGGATCTGCCCGGTCCGGGGGGTTCCACGCCCGGTGGCCCGACCGGGCCCAGCCGGCCCGGCGACCGCCGGCCGCCGGCCAGCGACGGTAGAGGAGGAGCGGCGCCATGCTCGATGCCCCCGCGCGTCGGGTGCTCGCGCCGCCGCTGGACGCCGCGGCCGGGCTCCTCGAGCGGGCGCACGTCCGGCCCCTCGGCGTGACCCTGGTCGGCTGGCTGGTCGGTGTCGCCGCCTGCGTCGCCGCCGGCACCGGCCACTGGTGGTGGGCACTGGCCCTGTGGCTGGGGAACCGGCTGCTCGACGGGCTGGACGGCCCGCTCGCGCGCCGGACTGGCGCCACCGAGCTCGGCGGCTTCCTCGACCTGGTCGCGGACTTCAGCATCTACGCCGGGTTCGTGGTCGCCGTCGGCGTCGCGGTGCCCGAGGCCCGGATCGCCTGCCTGGCGCTGCTGCTGGCCTACTACCTCTCGGGCACCGCCTTCCTGCTGCTCTCCCCGATGCTGGAGCGCCGCGGCGCCGCCGGCGACGGCCGGTCGGTCCTCTTCGTCGGCGGCCTGGCCGAGGGCACCGAGACCGTCCTGGCCTATGTCGCCTTCTGCCTCCTCCCCGAGCACGCGGCGACGATCGCCTGGCTCTTCGCCGGCCTCGTCGGGCTGACGGCGGCCCAGCGGGTCGGGCTCGGCATCCGGGTGCTGGGTCGGCCACGAACCACTCCCGCGCACGACCACGACCAGGAGCGATCCCCATGACCCGTCCCCCTTCCCGGGCCCCGCGCGGTGCAGCCCACGGGACGTCCCGCGCGCCCCGACGGGTGGGGCTCGCCGCGACCCTGTCGGCGGCCGCGCTGCTCGCCGCCGCCTGCGGCGGTGGCAGCGAGGCGGTCGAGACCGCCGCCCCCGACGACTGGGACGCGGTGCTCGCCGAGGCCGACGGGCAGACCGTCGACTGGTACATGTACGGCGGTGACGAGCGGCTGAACCGCTTCGTGAACGGGGAGGTCGCCGACCGGCTCGGCGACCTCGGGGTCACCCTGAGGCAGGTCCGGATCTCCGACACCGCCGACGCCGTCAACAAGGTGCTCGGCGAGCAGCAGGCCGGCCGCCGCTCCGGCGGCAGTGTGGACGCGATCTGGCTCAACGGCGAGAACTTCGCCACCGGGGTGCAGGCCGAGGCCTGGCGGTGCGGGTGGGCCGAGGACCTGCCGAACGCCGAGTTCGTCGACCTCGACTCGCCCGCGGTCGCGACCGACTTCGGGGTCCCCACCGAGGGCTGCGAGGCGGCCTGGCAGCAGGCCAACTCGGCGCTGGTCTACGACTCCGCGGCGCTCGACGAGGACGACGTCGCCTCGCTCGACGCGCTGCTGGCCTGGGCGGAGCGGAACCCGGGCCGGTTCACCTACCCGGCACCGCCCGACTTCACCGGGTCGATGGCCGTGCGGACCGTGCTCTACGACACCCTCGGCGGCCCCGAGGAGCTGGCCGGCGACTTCGACCCGGCGGCGTACGACGAGGCGAGCGCCCGCCTGTGGGACCGGCTCCGGGAGATCGCACCGACCCTGTGGCGGCGCGGCGAGACCTACCCGCAGTCGCAGGAGCAGGTGGAGAAGCTCTTCGCGGACGGCGAGATCAGCGCCTTCCTCACCTACGGTCCCGGCGCCGTCGGCTCCCTGGTCGAGGACGGCGTGTTCCCGGAGTCGACCCGGGAGGCGGTGCTCTCGGTCGGCAACATCAGCAACGTCAGCTTCGTCGCCGTCCCCGCCAACGCCGGCGACCAGGCCGGTGCGCTGGTGCTGGCGAACGTGCTGCAGGACCCGGAAGTCCAGCTCGGGCTGTACGAGGCGGCCGGCATCTACCCGGCCATCGACGTGCGCCGCACCGACCCGGAGGTGCAGGAGCGGTTCGCCGCAGTGGCCACGTCGCCGTCGGTGCTCAGCCCGGAGGAGCTCACCCGTGACGCCCGACCCGAGCTCGCCAGCGAGTACCTCGAGCGGATCGAGGACGACTGGGTGGACCGGGTGCTCCAGGGTCGCCGATGAGGCGGTGGCCGGAGCCGCTGCGGGTGGCGCTGCTGCTGGCGCCGGCCCTGACGGTGGTCGGCGTCTTCTTCGTCGGCGGCGTCGCCCAGGCGGTGCTGCAGAGCCTCGGTCACCAGCCGCTGCTCGGCGAGAGCACCTGGTCGCTGGACGCCTACCGTGCCGTGCTCACCGATCCCGCGTTCGTGGCGTCGCTGCTGCTGACGATGCGGGTGGCACTGATCTCGACCGGGGTGGCGACCGTGCTCGGGGTCGGGCTGGCGCTGCTGGTGCGCCGGGTCGGGGGCCGGGCCCGGATGACCGCGCTCTTCCACGGCACGCTCGCGATCCCGCACCTGGTCGGTGCGCTGAGCATCGGCCTGCTGCTGGCTCCGTCCGGGCTGCTCTCGCGGGTGGGCCAGGCCCTCGGGCTGGTCGACGACGCACAGTCCTTCCCGGTGCTCACCCAGGACGCGTTCGGCTGGGGGATCATCGCGGAGTACGTGTGGAAGGAGACGCCGTTCATCGCGGTCGTCGCCCTGGCCGCGCTGAGCCGCGGCGTGGGGGAGCTCGAGGGGGTCGCCCGCACCCTCGGCGCCGGCGCCGGGCAGCGCCTGCGCAGCGTCACCATCCCGCTCCTGGCGCCACCCGTGGCCGCCGCCTCGGTCCTGGTGTTCGCGTTCACGATGGCCTCCTACGAGGTGCCGCGGCTCCTGGGGCGGCCGTTCCCGGCGATGCTGCCGGTCGAGGCCTTCCAGCGGTTCCGCGACACCGATCTCGGCGTCCGCCCCGAGGCCATGGCCATCGCCACCGTGCTGGCCGTGCTGAGCATCGTCGTCGTGCTGGCCTACCTGCGGCTGGTCGCCGGGCTGACCAGGAGGCAGGTGTGAGCGGCCCGCGGCCGACGGCCGGGACCCGGCTGCGGCACCGGGCCGCCCTGGCCGTGGTCGTGCTGCTGGTGCTGCTCCCACTGCTGCCGGTGCTGCTGTGGGCGGTCGCCGACACCTGGCGCTACCCCGACCTGCTGCCCGGTGGCCTCACCGGCCGGGGCCTGCGGCTGGTGACCGGGTCCTCGGTGCTGGGCGCCCTCGGCACCTCGACCCTGATCGCCACCGCGGTCGCCTGCCTGGCCTGCGCGGTCGGGTTCCCGGCCGGGCGGGCCCTCGGCATGCACTCCTTCCGGGGCCGGCGGGTGGTGCAGTTCCTGCTGCTGGCGCCGGTCCTGGTGCCCGCGCTGGCGGTGACCCTGGGACTGCAGGTCTTCTTCATCCGGCTCGGCCTCGCCGACACGGTGACCGGGGTGGTCCTGGTGCAGCTGATGCCCACGGTGCCCTACGCCGCCACCCTGCTCGGGGCGTCGTACGCCAACCTCGACGCCGACCACGAGCGCCAGGCGCGGGTCCTCGGCGCCGGCCCGTGGCGGACCGTGGCCGCGGTGACGGTGCCGCTGCTGCGCCCGGCCCTGGTGACGACCTGGCTGCTGACGTTCCTCATCTCGTGGAGCGAGTACATCCTGACCCTGTTGATCGGAGGGGGCCGCGTGACCACGCTGCCGCTGCTGCTGTTCTCGGCCATCGAGTCCTCGGACCGGACGGCGGCCGCCGCGCTGGGGTTGCTGGTCGTGCTGCCGCCGGTGCTGCTCGTGCTGGTGGTCGCCCGGCTGCTGGGCAGTCGCGACGACGCCTTCCTGGGGGTGGCCCGTGCGTGAACGCCTGCCCGGTCCGGAGTCCCCGGGCCCGGCCTCGGCCCGGCTCGAGGTGCGCCGGCTCGTCGTCCGCTACGCCGGGGTGCCGGCCGTCGACGGCATCGACCTGGCCCTGGAGCCCGGGTCGTTCACCGCGCTCCTCGGGCCGTCCGGCTGCGGGAAGAGCACGACGCTGGCCGTGCTGGCCGGCCTGCAGCGGGCCGACGAGGGCGAGGTGCTGCTCGACGGCACCGCCCTGGGTGACACCGCCCCAGAGCGCCGACCGCTGTCGCTGGTCTTCCAGAAGCCGCTGCTGTTCCCGCACCTGACGGTCGCGCAGAACGTCGGCTTCGGGCTGCGGATGCGGCGGGTCCCGCGCCGCGAGGCGGCGGCCGAGGTGGCCGCGATGCTGGAGCGGGTCCGTCTCGACGGCCTGGCGGACCGCAGGATCGGGGAGCTCTCCGGCGGGCAGGAGCAACGGGTATCGCTGGCCCGGGCCCTGGTCCGCCGGCCGCGGGTGCTGCTCCTCGACGAGCCGTTCTCCCAGCTCGACGCCGACCTGCGGGCGGAGATGCGGACGCTGGTGCGCGAGCTGCACGACGAGGCCGGAGTCACCACGCTGTTCGTGACCCACGACCGGGAGGAGGCCGTCGAGGTCTCCGACCGGATCGCGCTGATGCTGGACGGCCGGATCGCCGGCTCCGGCACGCCGCAGGAGATCTACACCCGGCCCCCGACGCTGCGGACCGCGCGCTTCTTCGGGTTCGAGAACGAGATCCGGGGGCAGGTCGCCGGCGGCGTCTTCCGCTCTGCGGACGGGACCGTGAGCGCGCGCTGCGACCTGGCACCGGGGGCGGCCACACTCGTCGTCCGGCCCGAGGCGGTGCGGCTGGGCCCGGCAGGGGAGGACACCGGCACGGCCCGGGCCGGGGCGGGCGGGATCGGCCCGTCGGTCCGGGTGAAGGACCAGCGGTTCGCCGGGACCCACGTCGTCGTCGACGTGGCGCTGCCGGACGGACAGCGGCTCCGCGCGCACGTGCCGGTGGGATCGGAGCCGGCCGTGGGGGAGCGGGTCGGGGTGTGGCTGCCGCCGGAGCGCTGCACCGTGCTGGCCGAGGTCGACCCGACCCGGACGTCGGGGACGGGGGCGCCGTGAAGCGCGGTCTGGCCCTCAGGGTGACCGTGCTGCTGGCGCTGGTCGTGACGGCCGTGCTGGTGCAGGTGCTGGTCGGTCTGCCGAGCCAGGACGAGGTCCGCTCGACGCTCGACGGCCTGGGCGCCTGGGCGGTGCCGGCCTTCGTGGCGGTCTACGTCCTGGTCTGTCTGTTGCCGGCCGGCCCCACCGCGGTGGTGACGATCGTCGGCGGCGCGCTGCTGGGCTTCGCCGTCGGTCTTCCCGCGGTGCTGACCGGCGCCGTGCTCGGTGCGACGGTGGCGTTCTCCGTCAGCAGGCTGCTGGGGCGGGACGCGGTACGACGGATCAGCGGCGCCCGGGTGCAGGCGCTGGACGAGAAGGTCCGCGAGCACGGGTTCGCGACCGTGCTGGTGGCCCGGCTGGTGCCGCTGGTCCCGTTCAGCACCGCCAACTTCGCCTTCGGCCTGACCTCGGTGACCGGCCGTGCCTACGTCACGGCGACGGCGGTGGGGATCGTGCCGGGTACGGTCGTCTACGTCTCGGTGGGTGCCTTCGGCTCCGAGCCGGGGTCGTGGCCGTTCCTGCTGGCCGTGGCCGGGCTGGTGCTGCTCAGCGTGGTCGGTGCGGTGCGCGCGAGGAGATCCCGATCCGACGACGGGTCCACGGCGGCGCCGGTCGGTGACGCCGGCGTCAGCGCGACACCCAGGCCCGACGGAGACGTCGCAGGGCACCGGTGACCCGGCGGGTCGTGGGGGCGGACAGGTCGGCGCGGCCCTGCGCGAGGCCGGCCTTCCAGACCCCGTCCGACCAGGTCGGGTAGGCATGCATCGTGCCCGCCACGGTGCGGGCCCGTAGTCCGGCCTGGGCGGCGAGGACGGCCTCGGCCAGGCTCTCGCCGGCCCGGGGCCCCACGACGGTGGCGCCGACCACGCGCCCGCGCCGGTCGAGGACCAGGCTGGAGTAGCCGGCGGTGCGGCCCTCGGCCCGCGCCCGGTCCACCTCGTCGTGCTCGACCCGTCTCACGGTCACGCCCGCGCCGTCCGGGGCCACTCCGAACGCCGCCACCTCCGGCGAGGTGTAGGTGACCCGCGGGACCAGGTCCGGCTTGACCTTGCGGCGCAGACCGAGCACGGCGTTGCTCGCGGCGAGGCTTCCGTGCGAGCCGGCGACGTGCGTGAACGGCGGGTGGCCGGTCAGGTCGCCGGCAGCACGGATCCGGGGGTTGCTGGTGCGCAGGGCGTCGTCGACGACGACGTACCCCCGCTCGTCCAGCTCCACACCGGCGGCGTCCAGGCCGAGATCCGCGGTGCCCGGCCGGCGCCCGACCGCGACCAGGATCCGGTCGCAGGTCACCGTGCTCCCGTCGTCCAGGTGTGCGACGTACTCCTGGTCGTCCGGTGTGCCGGTCGGATCCCCTCCGGTCCCGGTCCCGACCGAGGTGAGGGCGACGCCGGTGCGCAGGTCGATGCCGTCGGCCCGCAGGGCGGCGTCGACGATCCGCGAGGCGTCCTGCTCCTCGCGGGCCAGAACCCGGTCCGCCGCCTCGACGATCGTGACCTGCGAGCCCAGGCGGGCGAGGGCCTGGCCGAGCTCGCAGCCGATCGGTCCGCCGCCGAGCACCAGCAGCCGTGCCGGGAGCTCGGTCAGGTCCCAGACCGTGTCGGAGGTGAGCGGCTCGGACTCGCGCAGGCCGGGGAGGCCGGGGACGATCGGCGCCGAGCCGGTGGCCAGGACCGCCTGACGGAACGACACCGCGGTGCCGTCGACCTCGGCGGTGCGCGGCCCGGTGAACCGCACCGTGCCCTGCGCGACCGCGGCCCCCGAGCGCCGCACCGCGTCCGGTGAGTCGACCGGTGCGATGGCGGCGATCGCACCGCGGACGTGGGCCATGACCGCGGCGAAGTCGACCTCCACCGAGCCCACGTGGACGCCGAGGGAGCCGCCGGCGCGGGCCTCGGCGGCGGCATGGCCGGCCGCCAGCAGCGACTTGCTGGGGACGCAACCGGTCCACAGGCAGTCACCACCGGTGCGGGACCGCTCGACGAGGAGCACGGAGGCCCCCAGGTCGCCGGCCGTGTGCGCGGCGACCAGTCCGGCCGTCCCTCCGCCGACGACCAGAAGGTCCCAGGTGCCGGCCACCGGGTCGGAGGGCCAGCTCGCGTCGTCGGTCACCCGCGGGGACCGGGTCGTCTCGGGCGCGCTCATGCGCCCTCACCGGTCCGCAGCCGGGCCGCGACGTCCTCGAGACGTGCCACCGCTGCCGGGTCGGGACGGTGCCGGGCGCCGAGCCGGTGCAGCGCGGCCCGCACCCGCATCCGGTCCTCGGCCGAGGAGGCGCACCGGGCGCAGACGCTGAGGTGGTGCTCGAGCCGCCGCGCCTGCCCGTCGGTGAGCCGGGCCGAGTCGTCGCGGTCCAGGTACCGGTCGAGCCTGCGCGCCGAGAGCCAGCAGTCGAGCATCGGGACGCTCATCGGCGCTTCCCCTTCGGGTCGGTTGTCGGGTCGGGGCCGGGGCGGCGGTGGGCCAGCTGCTCACGGAGTCGGCTCCGGGCCCGACTGAGCCGGGACATGACGGTGCCGACCGGCACACCGAGCACCTCGGCCGCCTCGGCGTACGTCAGGTGGTCGAGGTCGACCAGCAGCACGACCCGGCGGAAACGGGGGTCCAGCGCTGCCAGGGCCGCCTCGACGTCGGCGTCGAAGTGCCGGTCGGCGTACACCTCCTCCGCGGACGGGGCGCGGTCCGCGCCGAAGGCCGGCGTCCGGCGCTCCAGCCACTCGTCCTCCGCCGGGACCGGCCGGGTCCGCCGCAGGGAGTTGAGATGGGTGTTCCGGACGATCGTGAACAACCAGGCGCGGGGGTGGCGGCCGTCGAAGCGGTCGATCGCCCGGTAGGCCCGCACGAGGGAGTCCTGCACGACGTCCTCCGCGTCGTTCCACGAGCCGGTCAGGCGGTGCGCCACCCGCAGCATCGCCTCGATCTCCGGCTCCACGTAGGTCCCGAACAGCTCGGCCCGGCCGGTGCTCGCGTCCGGGTCTCCGGCAGCCGGGTCCGGCCCGGGTCCGACAGCGTGCCGGGTGCTCTGGTCGACGCTCACGTCAGGTGAACCCGGTGTCGGGCGTCCGCCCTTCCCCGGCCGTCGCCCCCCACTCGAGGACGGCACGCTCATGCCCCCGGCCGGCGGCCGACGCTGAGCACCACGTGCCCGGCACGGTGGGTCTCCGTCGTGGCGCCTGGGAGGTCCCGCTCGAGGAGCCGCCAGGGCTCGCGGTGCGGGTCCGCGCCGCCGGACCAGCAGGCCAGCCTGGCCAGCGGCCGGAGCGGCAGGCCGACCCCTGACGGCAGCGAGAGGTCCACCACCGCGGCCCGGCCGCCGGGGGCGAGCAGCCCGAGCGCCTGCTCCCAGGTCGACTCCCACGCCGGCATCAGCGACAGGGCATAGGTGGCGATGACCGCGTCGAAGGGCCCGGGCCCCGCCAGGTCGCGCAACCGGGCGGCGTCACCCTCGACGAGGCGGACGTTGTCCCAACCGGCGCGCGACGCCCGGCGCCGGGCGACCGCCAGCATGTCGGCGCTCGCGTCCAGCCCGGTCACCTGGCCGCCAGGCCCCACCGCCGCGCGCAGCAGGGGCAGGTTCAGCCCGGTCCCGCAGCCGATGTCCAGCACCCGGTCACCGGGGCGGAGTGCCAGCAGCTCGATCGCCCGGGTCCGACCGACGCGGTAGACCGGGCGCTCGCCCGACAGCACGTCGTACAGGCGGGCGCCCCCGGAGTACCGCCGGGGTCGGAGCTGGGGCATGCCCCCAGCATGCCCCAGTGCCGGCGACGATTTGCGGGGGCTCGGCTCCCGGCCCGACGATGACCGGATGTCCATGCCCGTCACGGTCTCGATCACCCGCCACGTCGCGCCCGAGCACTCCGACGAGATGCTCGCCTGGATCCGGGCAGGAGGCGCGCTCGCGGTGCGCTTCGAGGGGTTTCTCGGCACTGGGTGGGTGCGGTCCGGCCCGGACTCCGAGGTGTGGCACATGCTCTACCGCTTCGCCGACGAGGAGTCGTTGGCCCGCTGGGAGGAGTCCTCGCAGCGCCGCTGGTGGCTGGGTGCCGCCCAGGGGCTGGTCGGCGAGTCGCGGCTGGAGCGGCGGACCGGCATCGAGGGGTGGTTCGACGAGCCGACCCAGACCGACGTGCAGGACCTGCGGCCGCCACCCCCGGCGCCGCCGCGGTGGAAGCAGGCGTGCGTGATCTTCCTCGTGTTCTTCCCGCTCAGCCTGATCGTCAACTGGCTGGCCGGGGCGTTCCTGACCGGGTTGTTCCTGCCCGCGCGGGTGCTCGTGTCGGTGCTGCTGATGACCCCGGTGATGACCTACCTGGCGCTGCCCTGGATCACCCGACGGATGGAGTGGTGGCTGCACGGTCGCCCGGCGCCCTGGCGCCGGTGACCACGTCGGGACCGGACCACCCAGCCGGCCGGTCCGCTCATCGCAGGGACGCCCGCAGGGCGTGGTGCACCCCGGCCGGGGTGAGCACGCCGACGAACCGGTGCCCGTCCTTGACCCCGATCATCGCCTTGTCCTGACGCATCATCTCGGCCAGCGCCTGCTCCAGCGTGGAGTCGACGTCGACCGCCGCCCCGAGCTCCCCGGCGGTGACACCGTCCATCGGCTCCAGCAGTGCCGGGTCGATCGGGGTGACCGCCAGCCGGCGCAGGCCGCGGGTGGAGCCGACGAAGTCGGCCACGAAGTCGTCGGCCGGTCGGGCCAGCAGCTCGGCCGGGGTGGCGTACTGCGCCAGCCGTCCGCCGTCGGCGAAGACCGCCACCCGGTCGCCCATCTTCACCGCCTCGTCGATGTCGTGGGTGACCAGCACGACGGTCTTGTCGAGGTCCTGCTGGAGCCGGAGGAACTCCTCCTGCAGCCGGACCCGGACCACCGGGTCCACCGCGCCGAACGGCTCGTCCATGAGCAGGACCGGCGGGTCCGCGGCGAGGGCCCGGGCAACGCCGACCCGCTGCCGCTGCCCGCCGGAGAGCTGGTGCGGGTACCGGTCGGCGTACGTCGCGGGGTCGAGGCCGACCAGGGACATCAGCGACTCGGCCCGCTCACGGGCGACCGCCTTCGACTCGCCGTACAGCAGCGGCACGGTCATCACGTTGGTGACGATCCTCTGGTGCGGGAACAGGCCGACCTGCTGGATCACGTAGCCGATCCCCCGGCGCAGCGTCACGGGGTCGCTGGTGGTCACGTCCCGCCCGTCGATCTCGATCGTCCCGGACGAGGGCTCGATGAGCCGGTTGATCATCTTCAGCGTGGTGGACTTGCCGCAGCCCGACGGGCCGACCAGGCAGACCAGCTCGCCGCGGCCCACCTCGAGGTCCAGCTCGTGCACCGCGACGGTGCCGTCGGGGTAGGTCTTCCCGACCCGGGTCAGCCGGATCATGGTCGCCGTGGGCTCCGCGGACGGCTCGTCCCGGCCGGTAGTGTCCATGCGGTGACCCTACTGGTGCGGGCCTCGGCCGCGGAGGAGCCGAGCTGCTACAGCCGTGCGGTCAACGAGTGGGTGTGCGCCGACTACGTGCGGGACCGGCAGTCGGAGATCCTCGACGCGACCGTCCAGCACGTCGCGATCACGCTGGCCAGCGTCGCGCTCGGGATCCTCATCGCGTTCCCGATGGCCCTGGCGGCGCGTCGCTTCCCGCGGCTCGAGGCGAGCGTCCTGGGCGTCAGCACCGGGATCTACACGGTGCCCTCGTTGGCGCTGTTCCCGCTGCTGGTGCCGTTCACCGGCCTGACCCCCACGACGGTGGTGATCGGCCTGGCGCTCTACGCCCTGACGATCCTGGTCCGGGCGATGCTGGAGGGGCTGCGCGCGGTGCCCGACGACATCGTCGAGTCGGCGCGCGGGCTGGGCTACGGCGCCACCCGGCTGCTCTTCCGGGTCGAGCTGCCGCTGGCGATCCCGGTGATCATGGCCGGCCTGCGGGTGGCCACCGTCTCCACGGTGGCGCTCACGACGGTCGGCTCGCTGGTCGCCTACGGCGGCCTCGGGAACCTGATCCGGGACGGTGTCAGCACGAACTTCCGCGCCGAGCTCTTCACGGCCGCGGTCCTGTGCGTGGCGCTGGCCGTGCTGCTCGACGTCCTGATCGTGCTGGCGCAGCGGGTGCTGACTCCGTGGACCCGGGGGGTGCGGGCATGACCGTCTTCACCGACATGTGGGCCTACCTGACCGACGCCGGCAACTGGACCGGCTCCGGGGGGATGCTCCAGCTGCTGCTGCAGCAGCTGTTGCTCACGTTCACCGCGCTCGCCCTGGCCTGCGGCCTGGGCCTGCCGGTGGCCCTGTGGCTGGGACACCTCGGTCGCGGGGGGTTCCTCGCGATCAACATCTCCAACGTCGGCCGGGCGGTCCCGACCTTCGCGCTGCTCGCGCTCTTCGTGACCGCGGACTTCCCGGGCACCGACACCCTCGGGCCCTACGGCCGGGCCGGGCTGGCCACGCTGCTCGCGCTCACGTTGTTCGCCCTGCCACCGATCATCACCAACGCCTACGTCGCGGTCCGCGAGGTCCCCGACGACGTGGTCCAGGCCGCCGACGGGATGGGCATGTCCGGACGGCAGCGCTTCGCGCGGGTCGAGCTCCCGCTCGCGCTGCCGCTCGTGCTGTCCGGGGTCCGGCTGGCCCTGGTGCAGGTCTGGGCCACCGCCACCATCGCCGCCCTGGTCGCCGGCCCGGGCCTGGGGCGGGTGATCACCGACGGCTTCTTCCGCACCAACTACGGCAAGGGCCTGGCCGGGGCGGTGGTCGTCGCCGTGGTCGCCCTGGCCCTCGAGCTGCTGGCCGCCGCGGTGCAGCGACTGGCCCGACCGGTGCCGGCGGGCCAGTCGCCGGGCCGGTCACCGGGCGGGTCCGGGGGCGGGTCCACCGGCGGGGATCACGGTTCCGTCTCGGCATCCGAGCGGATCGACCCGGCTGCGGCAGAACACTAGGCTGGTGCCAACAGCGCGACCGGCGGCTGCATGACGAGCCCACCGGTGGCGTCCGGACACGCGCGACGCACCGTCGCGGGACACAGAAGGATCCCCCATGCAGCCCTCGAAGCCCGCACCGTTCCGCCGTACCCTGGCCACCGCCGCGGTGGCCCTCGGCTCCCTGCTCCTGGCCGGCTGCGCCGGCGACGACCTCGACTCCGGCGGCGACTCCGGGGACTCGGCCGACAAGGGGTCGGTCACGATCTCCGGCCAGAGCTTCCCCGAGGCGACGCTGGTCGCCGAGATGTACGACCAGCTCCTCACCGACGCCGGCTACACCACCGACGTGAAGCTGGTCGACGCCCGGGACGCCTACATGGCGACGTTCCCCGACAGCATCGACGTGGTGCCGGAGTACGTCGGCGGCATCGTCAACTTCCTCAACGCCCGTGAGAACGGCGCCGACGCCGAGCCGCTCACGGCCGGGGACGGCTCGGAGCTGGCCGACGAGGGTGCCGACCTGCTCGAGTCGGCCGGGATCAGCCTGCTCGACCTGTCCGAGGCCACCGACACCAACGCCTTCTTCGTGACCGAGGAGTACGCCGAGGAGAACGACGTCTCCACGCTCTCCGACCTGGAGGGCAAGTCCCTGAAGCTGGCCGCCGCCCCCGACTGCGAGGGCCGGCTGGACTGCGAGGGCGGGCTGTCCGACGAGTACGGCATCGACATCACCAAGGTGCTGCCGCTCGGCTACGCCAGCAACCAGACCTACCAGGCCGTGCTCGACGGTGAGGCCGAGCTCGGTGAGACCAGCACGACCGACGGCACCCTGGAGTCCCAGGGCCTGGTGGTGCTCGAGGACGACCAGCAGATCCAGCCGGCCCAGAACCTCGTGCCGGCGGTGAGCACCGCCTTCCTCGACGACAACCCCGACGTCGCCGACGTGCTGAACCCGCTCATGGACGCGCTGACCACCGAGAACCTCACCGAGCTCAACGGCCGGGTCGCCGTCGACCGGGAGAAGCCGGAGGACGTGGCCCGCTCGTTCCTGGAGGACGAAGGGCTGCTCTGAGGGCGACTAGGCTCGCGGCATGGTGAGCATCCCGGCGGCCCCCGAGATCGAGGGCGCCACACATCTGCACTCGGGCAAGGTGCGCGACCTCTACCGGCTCGACGGTGGCGACCTGCTGATGGTGGCGAGCGACCGGATCTCGGCGTTCGACCACGTCCTGGCCAGCACCATCCCCGACAAGGGCGAGGTGCTGACCCGGATGTCGCTGTGGTGGTTCGACCGGCTGGACGTGCCGCACCACGTCATCTCCACCGACGTCCCGGAGCAGGTGCGCGGCCGGGCGGTGGTCTGCGAGAGCCTGGACATGTTCCCGGTCGAGTGCGTCGCCCGCGGCTACCTCACCGGCTCCGGCCTGGTCGACTACCGGGCCACCGGCGAGGTCTGCGGCGTCGGGCTGCCGGCCGGGCTGGAGGACGGCAGCCGGCTGCCGGAGCCGGTGTTCACCCCGGCCACCAAGGCCGCCGTCGGGGAGCACGACGAGAACGTCTCCTTCGAGGCGATCGTGGCCACGGTGGGCCCGCAGGTCGCTGCCCGCCTGCGCGACCTGACCCTGACGCTCTACGAGCGGGCGGAGAAGGTCGCCCGGGAGCGCGGCATCCTGCTCGCCGACACCAAGTTCGAGTTCGGCGTCCGGACCCACGGCCCGGAGGCCGGCACCATCGTCCTCGCCGACGAGGTGCTGACCCCCGACTCCAGCCGCTACTGGCCGGCCGACGAGTGGCAGCCCGGCCGCACCCAGCCGTCGTACGACAAGCAGATCGTCCGCAACTGGCTGCTCTCGCCCGAGTCCGGGTGGGACAGGGGCTCCGGCGAGCCGCCGCCACCGCTGCCCGAGCACGTCGTGGAGCTGACCAGATCCCGGTACGTCGAGGCCTACGAGCGCCTGACCGGTGAGACCTGGTGACGGGGGTGCGCTGCCGGTGACGATGGTCGTCGACTTCCCCCAGCCGGTGCCGGCCGTGTTCGGCTACCTCTCCGACCCCCGCACCCGACCCGAGTGGCAGTCCAGCCTGCGCGCGATCGCGGACCTGCAGGGCTCGGGCGAGGTGGGGACCACCTGGCGCGACGTGACGGCCGTCGGCGCCCGCCCGCACATGCGGGTCACCCACCACGAGCAGGACGAGTCCTGGGCCGAGACCGGGACCTGGCGCGGCGTCGAGGCCACCCTCCGGCTCGGGTTCACCCCGCACGACGGCGGGACCCGGTTGCACGTCGCCTTCGAGATCAGCTCCCCCCACCGAGCGCTGGCACCGTTGGTGGCGGTGCTGAACCGGCTGGCTCCCGGCGCCGTGCGGGCGGATCTGCGGCGCGCGGTGAGACTGATCCCCTGAGCGCCTGTCCCGGTTGCGGGGCACCGAGTAGGTTCGAGGACGTCCGCGCCTGACCAGCCCCAGGGAGACCACTGTGCTCAACCTGTCCGTGTTCCTCGAAGACTCCGCCCGCTCCTACCCAGACCGCGACGCCATCGTCTTCGGCGACACCCGGTTGACGTACGCCCAGGTCGACGGGGCCGCGAACCAGGTGGCGAACGCGCTGGTGGAGCGGGGGATCCAGCCCGGCGACAAGGTGGCGCTCAGCTGCCCGAACCTGCCGTACTTCTCGATCGTCTACTACGGGATCCTCAAGGCAGGCGGCACGGTGGTGCCGCTCAACGTGCTGCTCAAGGGTCGCGAGGTCGCCTACCACCTGGCCGACTCCGAGGCCAAGGCCTACCTGTGCTTCGAGGGCACCGCCGAGCTGCCGATCGGCCAGGCCGGCCACGAGGGCTTCGGGCAGACCGACGGCTGTGAGCACTTCCTCATGATCACCGCCGACCCGTCCGCCGAGTCCCCGATCGAGGGCACCGAGACGCTGGGCGCGGCGATGGCGGCCCAGCCCCCGACGTTCGAGACCGTCGCCACCGACGAGGACGACACCGCGGTGATCCTCTACACCTCGGGCACCACCGGGCAGCCCAAGGGCGCCGAGCTGCGGCACCGCAACATGCACTCCAACGCGCTGACCGGCGCCGACCTCTTCGGCGCCGACGCCGACAACCCGGACACCTACCTCTGCGTCCTGCCGCTGTTCCACTCGTTCGGACAGACCGTGATCCAGAACAGCGGCTTCGCCTACGGCGGCACCGTCGTGATGCTGCCGCGGTTCGAGGCCGAGCCGGCGCTCAAGCTGATGATGTCGGAGAAGGTGACCTTCTTCGCCGGGGTGCCGACGATGTACTGGGGCCTGCTGGGCGCGCTCGACGACACCGTCGACGTGAAGCTGCTCGCCAAGACCCTGCGGGTGGCGGTCGCCGGTGGCGCCGCCCTGCCGGTCGAGGTGCACAAGTCCTTCCAGGAGCGGTTCGGGGTGACGATCCTCGAGGGCTACGGGCTCTCCGAGACCTCGCCGGTGGCCAGCTTCTCCAAGTGGGGCGAGGACGTGCGGGTCGGCTCCATCGGCGTGCCGATCCCGGGCGTGGAGATGAAGCTGATCCAGGACGACTGGTCCGAGGTCGAGGACGGCCCCGACGCCGTCGGCGAGATCGCGATCAAGGGCCCGAACATCATGAAGGGCTACTACAACCGCCCGGACGCGACCGACGAGTCGATCCGGGACGGCTGGTTCCGCTCCGGCGACCTCGGCCGCCGGGACGAGGACGGCTGGTACTACATCGTCGACCGCTCGAAGGACATGATCATCCGTGGTGGCTTCAACGTCTACCCGCGCGAGATCGAGGAGGTCCTGATGAGCCACGAGGACGTCTCGCTCGCCGCCGTGATCGGCGTACCCCACGAGAGCCACGGCGAGGAGATCAAGGCCGTCGTGATCCGCAACGAGGGTGCCAGCGTCACCGAGGACGAGCTGGTCGCGTGGGGCAAGGAGCAGATGGCCGGCTACAAGTACCCCCGCGTCGTCGAGTTCGTCGACGACCTGCCGATGACCGCCACCGGCAAGATCCTCAAGCGCGAGCTCTCCTGACGGTGCAGAAGGCCCTGGCCCTCGGCCTCGGCGGGCTGATGGTGCTCGTCGGGGCCGTGTGGACCCTGCAGGGGCTGGGCTACCTCGAGGGCAGCCCGATGACCGGCGCCTCCTTCTGGGCGGTGGTCGGGCCGATCGTCGCCGGCTTCGGGGTGGCCCTGGTCCTGGTGGGGACGCGCGGCCCTCGCGGGTAGCGGCCCTGACGGGGGCGTCGGCCCCGGGATCGGTCCGGATCCGGGACGGGGTGGCGGTCCCGTCCCGCCGCCTCCCTAGACTGGGCGGGCCCCCCACCCCAGCAGCACAGGAGTACGCCGTGGCCCGTGTCGTCGTCGACGTCATGCTCAAGCCGGAGATCCTCGACCCGCAGGGCAAGGCGGTGCACGGTGCCCTGCCCCGGCTGGGCTTCGAGGGCATCGCCGACGTCCGGCAGGGCAAGCGGTTCGAGCTCCAGGTCGAGGGCGAGGTGACCGAGGCCCGGCTGGCCGAGGTGCACCGGATGGCCGAGACCCTGCTCTCGAACCCGGTGATCGAGGACTTCGAGGTGCACGTCGAGGGCGTCGCCTCCGGGAAGCACCGTGCCTGAGGCGGGCGGTCTCAGGGTCGGGGTGGTGACCTTCCCCGGCTCGCTCGACGACGTCGACGCCCAGCGCGCCGCCCGGCTCGGCGGCCACGAGGCGGTGCCGCTCTGGCACGGCGACCACGACCTGCGCGGCGTCGACGCCGTGGTGCTGCCCGGCGGCTTCTCCTACGGGGACTACCTGCGCTGCGGCGCGATCTCGCGCTTCTCGCCGGTGATGGCCGAGGTGATCGACGCCGCCGGTCGGGGGCTGCCGGTGCTCGGCATCTGCAACGGCTTCCAGGTGCTCTGCGAGTCCCACCTGCTGCCCGGGGCCCTGATCCGCAACGACCACCGCAGGTTCGTCTGCCGCGACCAGCGGCTCCGGATCGAGAACACCGGCACCCCGTGGACCCGCTCCTACACCCAGGGTGAGGAGATCACCGTCGTGCTCAAGAACGGCGAGGGCTCCTACGTCGCCGACGAGGCCACCCTGGACCGTCTCGAGGGCGAGGGCCGGGTGGTGGCCCGCTACCTCGACGGCAACCCGAACGGCTCGCTGCGTGACATCGCCGGCATCAGCAACGCGGCCGGCAACGTCGTCGGGCTGATGCCGCACCCCGAGCACGCCGTCGAGGACCTCTGCGGTCCGGGCACCGACGGGCTCGGCTTCTTCACCTCGCTCGCCGCCACCGTCCTGGCCTGAGCGCGATGAGCCCCGCCACCCTGTTCCGCCGGGTCGCCGTCACCGAGGCGGTCACCTGGGCGCTGCTGCTCACCGGCATGGTGCTCAAGTACGGCACCGGCACCACCGAGCTCGGGGTCCGGGTCTTCGGCATGGTGCACGGCGTGGTCTTCATCGGCTACTGCCTGGTGACCGTGCTCCTGGCCGTCGACCAGCGGTGGTCCTTCGGCCGGCTGGTCGTCGGCCTGGCGGCCGCCGTACCCCCGTTCCTCACGCTCTGGTTCGAGAGGTACGCCGCGGCGCGCGGCCTGCTGCCGCTGCGCTGGCGCCTGACCGGAGACCCGGCGCCCGCGGGGGAGGGTCAAGGCTTGATGGCCCCGACCGCCCAGACCGCCCCGGCCGCCGCGACCGCCCCGCGCGGGCCGCACGAGCGGGCCGTGGCCTGGCTGCTGCGGAACCCGGCCCGCGGCGCCCTCACCGGACTGCTCGCCGTGGGCGTGCTCACCGGGGTCGCGCTGGCCCTCGGCCCCCCGGTCTGAGACGGGTCGAGTGCCCAGGTGGCTGCCAGGGCGACCACCTGAGCACTCGACGCGTGGGCCCGACCCGGGCACTCGATCCGGGCACTCGACCAGCACTCGACCGGCACTCGACCGGCACTCGACCGGGGGATCAGCTGCGGCGACCGGCCTTCAGCAGCTCCCAGGCGCGGTCGTTGACGACGCCGGTCTGGGGCAACCCGACCCGGCGCTGCCAGATCTTCATGACCCGCTCGCTGGAGCCGAGGAACACCCCGTCGATCGCGAGCCGCTCGTTGGTCGCCGCCATGAGGGCCCGCTGCACGCGCTTGACCCGGGCCTTCGAGGTGCCGACCTTGACCACGCCCTCCCGGCCGCGGGCGAGCGCCTGGGTCCAGTTCCGCTTGGTCCACCGCGGCTGGACCGGGTCGCCGACCCGGCGCTGCCACGCGTTGGCGGCGGCCAGGAACTCCTGCGAGAAGCTGCCGTCGAGCGGGCCGTCGTAGAGCCCCTTCTTGGTGAGCAGGCACTTCGCCGCGGCCACGCCCTTGGCCGGCGCGTAGTCGGCGTTCAGGGTGGGGTACTTCCGCCGGTCGACGGGGACGTCACCGCACCGCAGGCCGCGGCCGCGCAGCCGCAGCGAGCCCGAGCCGAGGCTCATGTAGTTGCTGTCGATGTTGATCGTGACGCCGCCCCAGGTCTCCTGGTGACCGCCGCGGTACTGCTTGATCCGCTTGTGCGGCTGCCAGCCGTCGGTCCGGACGTAGCAGACCGGCTGGTCGCGGCAGGCGTCCAGGTTGGCCCGCCCGTCCCAGCGCGCGATCCAGATCGCGTCGGGCATGGTGAAGGCGTTGGGTCGGTTCACCCGCGCGTCGTCGAGGATCCGCATCCCGGACCCGGCGCTGGAGTAGACCCCGGAGACGTAGCCGCGGCGGTGGATCTGCTTGGTCCACTTGTGCAGGAACTGCAGTGCCGACTCACGGCAGGCGGTGTTGTTGAGCAGCCCGTCGGTGCCCTCGAGGTCGTACCAGAGCGTGCTGCCCTTGCTGATCCCGAGCTTCGTGGCCGCCGCGACCGCGGTGTCGGCCTCGTCGCGTGCCTGGACGCGGGCCTTGCGGTAGTTGCGGGTGCGGTCGGTGCTGATCGTCGGGTCGTTGCCGTAGCGCGGGAACGACGGGTGGCAGGCGGCCTGCGGCCCCAACGTGATCGGCAGCAGCCGCCACCCGTTCTCCAGCTGGTGCGAGATCCACGACGGGGTGAGGTTCGGCTGGGTGCGGCAGCCGCGGGAGGCCCCGGAGATGTAGATGCCGACCGCCGAGAACGGCGACTGCGCCATCCAGCGGTCCATCTTCCAGGACTCGGGGGCCACGCACTGGTCGAAGCCGTAGCCGGTGAAGTTGCCCGGGGTGACTCGGTTCTCGGCGGCGGCCGGGGCGGTGGGTGACGTGGCCAGCACGCCGGCGGTCAGGGCGACGGCGAGCATCGCCCGGAAGGGCGAGGAACGTCGGGGAAGGGGTCGCATGAGGGTCTCCATCAGGTCGGAACCTGATGAAGATAACCCCACTAGTCACACCCGTAACAGCGGTTCCGGACAACTACAAACCTGTAATTCACAGGGCCGATTTCGCGGCCTGACCAGCGACGATGCCGCCGGGCCGCCCGTGCGCGCCGGAACCCGGGAACGGGTCGGCCTTCCGGCTCCCGGGCGGGCGTCGGAGGGAGGCCGCGGCCCGCCTAGGATGAGCCGCGTGCCCGACACGCAGCAGCTGCCCCCTGACGCGACCCAGCCGACCGGCCGCCCCGGTGACGGCCCGACGGGACAGGTGGACACCGTGGCCGCCGCCGCGGCCGACCCGGCTCGCCAGCAGCCCTGGGCCGACCTCGGACTCAAGCACGACGAGTACGACCGGATCCGCGAGATCCTCGGTCGCCGGCCCACCTCCAGCGAGCTGGCGATGTACTCGGTGATGTGGAGCGAGCACTGCTCCTACAAGTCCTCCAAGGTGCACCTCAAGCAGTTCGGCGAGATCCCGCAGGAGACCCCGGCCGGGGCGATGCTCGCGGGCATCGGCGAGAACGCCGGTGTGATCGACATCGGTCAGGGGTACGCCGTCACGTTCAAGGTCGAGAGCCACAACCACCCGTCGTACGTCGAGCCCTACCAGGGTGCCGCGACCGGCATCGGCGGCATCGTCCGCGACATCCTGGCGATGGGCGCCCGGCCGGTCGCGGTGATGGACCCCCTGCGGTTCGGCCCGCTCGATGCCCACGACACCCACCGGGTGCTGCCCGGGATCGTGGCCGGAGTAGGCGGCTACGGCAACTGCCTCGGCCTGCCCAACATCGGTGGCGAGGCGGTCTTCGACGAGACCTACCTCGGGAACCCGCTCGTCAACGCCCTGTGCGTCGGGGTCCTGCGGCACGAGGACCTGCACCTCGCGAAGGCGACCGGGGTCGGCAACCAGGTCATCCTGTACGGCGCCCGGACCGGCGGCGACGGCATCGGCGGCGTCAGCGTCCTGGCCAGCGAGACCTTCGCCGCGGACGGGCCGGCCAAGCGGCCCAGCGTCCAGGTGGGCGACCCGTTCATGGAGAAGCTGCTCATCGAGTGCACCCTGGAGATCTTCGCCGCCGGCCTGGTCGCCGGCATCCAGGACCTCGGCGGCGCCGGGCTGTCCTGCGCCACCTCCGAGCTGGCCTCGGCCGGCGACGGCGGCATGCACGTGCACCTTGACTCGGTGCCGCTGCGCGACTCCACGCTGGCGCCCGAGGAGATCCTCATGAGCGAGTCGCAGGAGCGGATGATGGCGGTCGTCGAGCCGGCCGACGTCGAGGCGTTCCTCGCGATCTGCGCGAAGTGGGACGTCGAGGCGGTGGTCGTCGGCGAGGTCACCGACACCGGACGGCTGCACATCGACTGGCACGGCGAGCGGGTCGTCGACGTGCCGCCGCGGTCCGTGGCGCACGACGGGCCGACGTACCAGCGCCCCTACGCCCGACCCCGCTGGCAGGACGCGCTCCAGGCCGACGCCGCGGAGTCCCTGCCCCGGCCCGGCACGGGCGACGAGCTGCGCCGGGCGCTGCTGCGCCTCGTGGCCAGCCCGAACCTGTGCGACAAGTCGTGGATCACCGACCAGTACGACCGGTACGTCCGCGGCAACACCGTCCTGGCCCAGCCCGAGGACTCCGGCATGGTCCGGATCGACGACCGGACCAACCTCGGCGTCGCCGTCTCCACCGACTGCAACGGCCGCTTCGCCCGGCTCGACCCGTACGCCGGCGCGCAGCTCGCGCTGGCCGAGTCGTACCGGAACGTCGCGACCGGCGGTGCCCGGCCGCTGGCGGTCTCGGACTGCCTGAACTTCGGCTCGCCGGAGGACCCGGACGTGATGTGGCAGTTCGCGGAGGCCTGCCGCGGCCTCAAGGACGCCTGCCTGGAGCTGGGGATCCCGGTGACCGGCGGCAACGTCAGCCTCTACAACCAGACCGGGGAGACCGCGATCCTGCCGACGCCGGTGGTGGCGGTGCTCGGCGTCATCCAGGACGTCACCCGGCGGACCCCGTCGCACTTCGTGCACGAGGGCGAGGCGGTCTACCTCCTCGGGACGACGCGCGAGGAGCTCAGCGGCTCGGAGTGGGCGCACGTCATCCACGGGCACCTCGGCGGCCGGCCCCCGCGGGTCGACCTCGCCGCCGAGCAGGCCCTGGCCGCGCTGCTCGTCGAGGCGTCCCAGGGGCTGCTGGTCACCAGCGCCCACGACGTCTCCGACGGCGGGCTCGCCCAGACCCTCGTCGAGTCGTCGCTGCGCGAGGGCATCGGGTGCCGGGTGTCGCTGGCCGGCGACCCCTTCGTGGGTCTCTTCTCGGAGTCCGCGGCCCGGGCGGTGGTCACCGTCTCCGAGACCGGCACCGCCGCCCTGACCGCCCTCGCCGGGCACCACGGCGTACCGCTGACCCGCCTGGGCAGCACCGGCGGTGACGCGGTGGTCGTGGACGGGCTGTTCGAGGTGCCCGTGACCGAGCTGCGGGCCGCCTGGTCGGCGACGCTGCCGGCCGCGCTGGGCTGAGCGCCGCTCAGGCGAAGACGCCGTCCGGGAACGCCCCGGCCGCGAGCGCCCGCATCACCAGCGGCTTGCCGAGCTCGCCGAGCCGGGTCGCGCCCTGCTCGCCGAGCCCCGCCCACGGGGCCGCGGCCATCTCGTCGGTGGCGCGCTCCACGCTCCGGCGCAGCGCCACGCCGTCGTCGGTGAGCTCGCCGTCGGAGGTCATGACCCCGCGCTCGGTCAGGCCCGCGACGGCCGCGTCCCACGCCTCCGGCGACCAGCCCCGTGTGGCCTGCGCCGCCGGGACGGTGAAGCCGCGGCCGGTCGCGGTGTGCGTGACCAGCGCCTCGAGGCCGGTGAGGCCGTGCGAGAGCAGTGCGGCCACGTGACCGTCCCCGCGGTGCTCGCGCAGCAGTGTCAGCGCGTGGAACAGCACCAGGTGCGGCTCGGAGGGCCAGGCGAGGTCGGCGTGCGCGGCGTACAGGGGTCGGCCCGCCACGGTGCACCCCTGGGCGGCCTCCCGCGCCAGGTCCGCGGCCTCGGCCACCTCGCCCGAGGCCAGCAGGTCCGCACCCAGGAGCCGGTGCCAGGCGGCGGAGACGCCGCGGTAGCGCGCGGCCGTGACCTCCTCCGGGCCGGCGGACTCCCATGCCTCCGGGAGGAACCTGGCCACGAGGCTCGGGCTGAACACGAAGAACGCGGCCGCGACCGGGCCGGCGCCGACCCGGCCCATCGGCGCCGAGCGGGAGGCGAAGTACGTCATCCGGCCGCGCTTGAGGCCGGTGGCCACCAGCTCGGCCTCCACGTCCGGGGCGAAGTAGCCGAGGGCGTGCAGCGTCTCGAGGGAGCGGGCCAGGCGGCCGGCGGCGCGGGGATCCATGGCGCCTGTCTACCCCATGACCCGTCGCGGCGGGTGCGGGCGGCCCTCGGGGGCGACCACCGCCCGCCCCCGGCCGTCGACCTGCGCGGGCATGATGGGCGGGTGCCCGACGACCTGCCCGTGACCCGGTCGCTGGTGATCCCGGCGGCCGAGCTGAGCGAGCGCTTCTCCCGCTCCTCGGGCCCCGGCGGCCAGGGCGTGAACACGACCGACAGCCGGGTCGAGCTGTCCTTCGACGTGCTCGGCTCGCCGTCCCTCCCCGACCCGGTGCGGGCCCGGCTACGGCAGCGGCTCGCCGGCCGGCTGGTCGACGGGGTGCTCACCGTCGCCGCCAGCGAGCACCGCACCCAGCTCGCCAACCGCCGGGCCGCCCGGGAGCGGCTGGCCGCCCTGCTGCGGGAGGCGACCGGGCCGCCGCCCCGCCCCCGGCGTCCGACGCGACCGACCCGCGGGTCCCAGCGCCGCCGGCTCGAGGGCAAGCGTCAACGGGGTGTGGTCAAGCGCGGACGTCAGGGCCGCTACGACGAGTAGCCGACCTCTCCCGCGGCTGGTCGAAGAGCCGCAATTGCGGCCGTCTGACATGGAATCGGCTCGGAACCATGCAATTCGGCCGCAATTGCGGCGCTTTGACATCGACGCTGAGGGCTCGTCAGAGCGCTGGACACGGGTGCCGGTTGGCCGCGCATGCTGGGATGGGTCCGTGCCGCAGCCGAGTCCCGATCGCAGAACGCTGCTCGGCCTGGTCGGTCTGGCTGGCATGGTCGGCCTCGGCACCGTGGCCGCCTGCGCTTCGCCGGGCGGCGGTACGCCGGGTGGCGCGGGCACCGACGACGAGGAGCAGGCTGGCGTGGAGACGATCCCCTACGGCGACGACCCGGCCCAGTTCGGGGAGCTGACCCGGCCCCCTGGTGCGTCGAAGGGGGTCGCCGTGGTGATCCACGGCGGCTTCTGGCGGGCCCAGTACGACCTCTCCCTCGGCCGCCCGCTCGCCGCGAGCCTGGCCGAGCGGGGCTGGACGGCGTGGAACCTGGAGTACCGCCGGGTCGGCAACGGCGGCGGGGTGCCGCAGACCCTCGACGACGTGGCCGCGGGCATCGACGCCCTGGCCGATCTGGCTGACATGGCCGACCTCGACCTGTCTCGGGTGGTGACGATCGGGCACTCCGCCGGAGGGCACCTCGCGGCCTGGGCGGCGGCCCGTGGTCGGTTCGCGGCCTGGCAGCCCGAGCGGGTGCCGGTGACCGGGGTGATCTCCCAGGCGGGGGTGCTCGACTTCGACGCCGCGGTCGACGCCGGTCTCGGCGCAGGTGCGGTGAGCGACTTCGCCGGCGAGCTCGGGTCGTCGGCGGACCAGGTCGACCCGGCGCGGCAGGCACCGCTCGAGGTCCCGGTCCGCTGCGTCCACGGACGCTCGGACACGATCGTCCCGATCGAGCAGTCCCGCCGCTACGTCGAGGCGGCGGTCGCCGCCGGGGCGGACGCCAGCCTGACCGAGGTCGACGGGGACCACTTCGTGCTCATCGACGCCGGCTCGGAGGCCTGGGCCCGGACGCTGGAGCTGCTCGACCGGCTGTGACCGGCCCGGCGGCCGGCGAGCCCGAGGCGCCCGAGGAGCCCGAGGAGCCCGACAGACCCGAGGAGCCCCAGGACCGAACCACCGCGGGTCGTGGTCGAATGGGACGGTGCCGTCCCGTCGTCGCCCCGCCGACCCCGCCGCGGTCGCGGCCGCCCGGGCGGCCTACCTCGCCGGCACCGCCGGTCCGGCGGAGCTGCGGCTGCTGACCCGGGCCCTGCTGGCCCGGCTGGAAGAGACCGCGCCGGGCCACTCCGTCGAGGTGCGGGTCCCGCCGTACGCCGCGGTCCAGGTGATCCCCGGGGTCCGGCACACCCGGGGCACGCCGCCGGCGGTGGTGGAGATGGACCCGCCCACCTGGCTCGACCTGGCCCTGGGCGAGACGACCTGGGTCGAGGCCGAGGCGTCGGGGCGGGTGCGTGCCAGTGGGCAGCGCGCGGACCTGGCGCCGTACCTGCCGCTGGAGCCCGCGTGAGCCCGGCGGGCGGGCCCCCGGGCGCCCGGGGCGGCGCAGCCTCCGGCGTGGTCGCCCTCGTGCCCGACGAGCGGCTGCGGGAGGCGATCGGAGACCTCGACGGCGTCGAGGTGCTGGTGATGGGGGAGCAGGACGACCGCCGCGACGAGGTCGAGGTCTGGGTGGCTCCCTACGTCACCGGCACCGCGGCGCTCGACGGCATCGACACCCTGCCGGCACTGAGGCTGGTGCAGGTCCAGACGGCCGGGTACGACGGGATGCCGGCGCTGTTGCCCGAGGGCGTCACGCTGGCCAACGCGCGAGGCGTCCACGACGACGCCACCGCGGAGCTGGCCGTCGGACTCGTCCTCGCCGGGCTGCGCGGGATCGACCAGGCGGTGCGCCAGCACGGCACCTGGCGGCCGATGCCCGGCCGCCGGTCCCTGGCCGACAGCCGGGTCCTCGTGCTCGGCTACGGCTCGATCGGCCGCTCGCTGGCCGAGCGGCTGCTCGCGATGAGGGCCCGGGTGGTCGCGGTCGCGAGCCGACCACGCGGCGACGACCTGGTCGGCACGGTCCACGGCATCGACGAGCTGCCCGCGCTGCTGCCCGAGGTCGACGTCGTCGTCGTCCTGCTCCCGCACGGCGACGCCACGCACCACCTCGTCGACGACGGGCTGCTGGCCCGGCTGCCGGACGGCTGCCTGGTGGTCAACGTCGGGCGCGGCCCGGTCGTGGACACCGCGGCGGTGCTGGCCCACGCCGGCCGGCTCCGCTTCGCCCTGGACGTGACCGACCCCGAGCCGCTCCCGGACCGGCACCCGCTCTGGACCGCCCCCGACGTCCTGATCACCCCGCACATCGCGGGCGGCACGACCGCGATGCTGCCGCGGATGGCAGCGCTGGCACGCGCCCAGCTGACGGCGTACGCCGCCGGCGAGCCGCCCGGCAACGTCGTCGCCCCCTGACCCCGTTCCTCACCTGGGTCGGGTGCCCGGGTGGTTGCCCGGGCGACCGCCCGAGCACCCGACCCGGCACAATGCGGCCATGCACATCGACGCCATCCGTGCCCGCCTGGCCGAGCTCATGCCCGCCGTCCGCCGCGACCTCGAGGACCTGGTCCGCATCGAGTCCGTGAGCGCCGACCCGGCCCGGGCGGGGGAGGTGCAGCGCAGCGCCGAGGCGGTCCGCGACCTGTTCGCCGCCGAGGGCTTCGACGCCGAGATCCTCAGCGCCGACGGGGGTGCCCCGGCGGTGGTCGCGACGAAGCCGGGCCCGCCCGGCTCCCGGACCGTGCTGCTCTACGCCCACCACGACGTCCAGCCCGAGAACGACCCTGCCGAGTGGGACTCCCCACCGTTCGAGCCGACCGAGCGCGGGGACCGGCTCTACGCCCGTGGCGCGGCCGACGACAAGGCCGGCATCGCCGCCCACCTCGCCGCCGTGCGGATCCTCGGCGACGAGCTCCCGGTCGGCGTGACGGTGTTCATCGAGGGCGAGGAGGAG
This sequence comes from Nocardioides donggukensis, assembly GCF_014842875.1. Classification (GTDB taxonomy): domain Bacteria; phylum Actinomycetota; class Actinomycetes; order Propionibacteriales; family Nocardioidaceae; genus Nocardioides; species Nocardioides donggukensis. The sequence goes on from NZ_JACYXZ010000001.1 coordinate 308,352, forward strand.
GTCGGCTCGGACTCGCTGCCGGCGTTCCTGGAGACCTACCAGGAGCGGCTGGAGGCCGACGTCATCGTCATCGCCGACTCCGGCAACTGGGACATCGGCGTCCCGGCACTGACCACCAGCCTGCGCGGCCTGGTGCGGGCCGACGTCGAGGTCCGCACCCTCACCCACGCGGTGCACTCCGGCATGTGGGGCGGCCTGGTCCCGGACGCGCTGATCGCGTTGTCGCGGGTGGTCGCCAGCCTGCACGACGACGCCGGCAACGTCGCGGTCGCGGGTCTGCACGCCGGCCCCGCCGCCGACGTCGACTACCCCGAGGAGCGGCTGCGGGCCGAGTCCGGCGCGATCGAGGGACTGCACTGGATCGGCTCCGGGAGCGCGGTCGAGCGGCTCTGGACCAAGCCGTCGCTCAGCATCACCGGCCTCGACGCCCCGAAGGTCGACGGCGCCAGCAACACCCTCGTCCCGTCCGCCCGGGCCAAGATCTCGATGCGAATCGCGCCCGGGGACACCACCGAGAACGCGCTCGCCTGCCTGCGCGCGCACCTCGAGCAGCACGTCCCCTGGGGCGCCGAGCTCACCCTGACCGTCGTGGACACCGGCGAGGCCACGCAGATCGACGCCACCGGCCCGGCGTACGACGTGGCGCGCGAGGCGTTCCGCCAGGCGTGGGACGGCACCGCACCCGTCGACATGGGCGTGGGGGGATCGATCCCGTTCATCGCGGCCTTCCTCGAGGCGTTCCCCGAGGCGAGCGTGCTGGTCACCGGGGTCGAGGACCCCGACACCCGGGCCCACGGTGCGAACGAGGGCCTGCACCTCGCCGAGTTCGAGCGGGTCTGCGTCGCCGAGACCCTCCTCCTGACGAATCTCTGACCGGACCCTGACCGCCATGGACGCACCGGTCGGATCGACGCCCCTCGGGGGCTTCCTCGCGCGGCACCGGCGCGAACGCGTCGACGCCCTCACCGACGGGCTGGTCGGCCGGATCCAGGCCACCGCGCCGGACTACCTCGACCTCGACCGGGTGCCGACCGCGGACCTGCGAGCCTCCTGCCACGACAACATCGTCCGGGTCCTGGAGCTGCTGGGGCTGGAGGTGGCCCGCGACGAGGCGGCCGGGGGCGACGCGGCCGCCGGCGCCGGCCTCGTGGCGGCGCCCGGCGACCCGCTCGACGGCCTCTACGACGCCGCCCGGGAGACCGGCCGGCGTCGCGCCGAGCAGGGGATGCCGCTCGACGCCGTCCTGCGCTCGTTCCGGTTCGGCGGCCGGATCATCTGGGAGGACCTGGTCGACGAGGCGGCGGACTCCCTCGACCCGGCCGACCTGCGGGTCCTGGGCACCGGACTCTGGCAGGTGGTCGACGAGACCTCGGCACAGGTCGCGGCCGCCTACCACGCGACCGAGCGACTGCACGTGCAGGAGGACGAGCAGCGCCGCGCCGAGCTCTGGGAGGGCCTGCTCGGCGGGCGGGCCGCCGACCCCGCCTTCGCCGAGGAGGCGGGCCGGATCCTCGACCTCCCGGTGTCGGGGCGCTACCTCGTGGTCGCGGTGGCCGGTCACCTGCCCGGCGACCCCGCGATGTCGCACCGCACGGCGGCCGGCGCCGTGACCCGGTGGGTACGCCGCACGCCGGGCACCGTCGGCCTCGTGTCCCTGGGCCGCGCACGGATGGAGGCGGTCACCGCCGCCCTGGGCAGGATCGCCTCGCTGCCGATCGGGCACTCGGGCGAGGCGACGGGGCTGGCCGGCGTCGAGCCGGCGTTCCGCCAGGCCCTGCTGGCGCTGCGCTCCTGCGGGGGCCGGGCCGGCGTCGCGACGTTCGACGAGCGGCTCCCGGAGGCGCTGCTGCTCGGGTCGCCCGATGTGGCCGGCCGGCTGCTCGACATCTGGCTGGGCGGCGTCCTGGCCCTCCCCGACGCCGAGAGCCGGCCGCTCCTGGAGACCCTCGAGCACTGGGTCGCGACCGGCGGGTCGACCACCCGCACCGCGAGCCGGACCCACTGCCACCGGAACACGGTCATCAACCGGTTGCGACGGGTCGCGGAGCTCACCGGCCGCGACCTCTCCGAGGCGGCTCCGCCGTTGGAGCTGGCGCTGGCGCTGCGGGTCCTGAGGGTGGCGCCGCCCTCCTGAGGCGTTGTGCACTCTGCCCATTCCGGCGAGGTGGATGGTGGGCACCGCGGGCATGGCGGGCGCAGGTGACGCGTGTCACGGTGAGTCGCGGGGGAGGCAGCATCCCGGACCCTCCGGTCCGGGCCGACGGCACCTTGAGGAGTTTCCCGCATGGCCGCGATCCCCCGGCACGACCAGCAGGACCAGCCCGACCAGACCCTCGGCGGCCACGACCGGCCGGACCCGGTCGGACCGCTCCCGACCGGAGGTCCCCACTCGGTGGGCCGGCGCCGCTTCCTCGGCTACGTCCTCGGCGGCGCGACGCTGATGGCCGCCGCGGATCTGGGCATGCTCGCCGAGCCGGCCGCCGCCGCGGTCCCAACGCTGCCGCAGCCGGCCGAGCTGTACGACCTCAACGACGCGCTGACCGACTCGTGCCGGCCGACGGCGAACCTGATCACGGTGACCGTGAACGAGGACGGCACCGCCTCCTTCGCGCTGCCCCGCTCCGAGAACGGGCAGGGGGTCACCACCTCGACCGCGATGATCATCGCCGAGGAGCTCGACCTGCCGCTGTCGAAGGTGGAGGTGACGCTCGCCCCGGCCCGTCCCGAGCTGCTGCTCAACCAGCTCACCGGTGCCTCCAACACCACCATCTCGACGTACACGCCCATCCGGGTGGCGGCGGCGATCGCGAAGATGGCGCTGCTCGAGGCGGCCGCCATCCAGCTCGGCGACACCGTCGAGCTGCTGAAGTCCAAGGACGGCGTCATCACCGCCCCCGACGGCTCGTCGGTGACCTACGGCGAGCTGGCGACCAAGGCCGCCAGCCTGGTCGACCGTGAGGTCGAGGTCGAGCTCAAGTCCACCGACGAGTTCACCGTGGTCGGCACCCCGCGCAACCGGGTGGACGCGCTCGCGGCGGTGACCGGCGCCAAGGAGTTCGCGACCGACCTCGACGTGCCCGGCGCCCTGCCCACGATGCTCTGCCGGCCGCCGACGCTCAACGGGACCCCGAAGAGGGTGCTCAACCAGCAGCAGGTCGAGGGCATGCCGGGCGTCCGCAACGTCGCCCTGGTCGACACCGGCGTCGCGGTGCGCGCGCTCACGTTCGGCCAGTGCATCGACGCGGTCCGTGCCCTCGACGTCGAGTGGAACGACGGACCCGTGGCCGGGATGGACGACGAGGACATCCTCGCCAACCTGCGGAAGGCCGAGGTGCCGCTGCCGTCCCTGGGCCTGAACCCGCTGGCGAAGACGATCGAGGCCGACTTCGCGTTCTACTTCCGCAGCAACTCACCCATGGACACCAACTCCGCGGTCGCGGACGTCCGGTCCGACCGGGCCACGGTGTGGGCCGGCCTGAAGTCCCCGATCGTCGCCCAGCAGCGGATCGCCGAGGCCCTGGGGATGGCCGAGGGGCAGGTCACCGTGAACGTCGTCCAGGGCGGCGGATCGTTCGGCCGCCGGCTCTTCTTCGACGGCGCGCTGGAGGCCGCCAAGGTCTCCCAGGCCATGGGCGAGCCGGTCAAGCTGATGTGGCACCGGGCCGACGACGCGCGGGCGGGGCGCACCCACCCCATGTGCACCAGCCGGATCCGGGCGACGTACCTGGCCGGGCAGGTGCTCTCGTTCCAGCAGTCGCACACGAGCGTCGAGACCGACTACCGGCACGGCCTCGGTGAGGTGCTGACCGCGCGGGCCGCGGACCTGCCCGCGGGGCTGGGCAACCAGGGCTTCGCCCAGACCGTCTTCGGGCTCACCCAGGAGATCCCCTACGACTTCGGGGTGGTGACGCAGACCCTCGTGGAGGCCGACGAGCGCTTCAACACCGGGAGCATGCGCAACATCTACTCCCCGGACGTGCGGGTGGCCGCCGAGCTGGTCATCGACCAGCTGGCCGCGGCGATGAGGAAGGACCCCTACCGGTTCCGCCAGGAGTTCATCCGCAACGAGCGGGTCAGGGCCGTGCTCGACAAGGTGGCCACGGTGGGGAACTGGGGCCGGTCGATGCCGGCCGGCACCGCCCAGGGGATCGCGATCCACAAGGAGTACAAGGGCGCCAGCGCCTGCCTCGTGGAGCTCGACGCCCGGCCGGGGACCGTCGACCGGGACATCCGGGACGCCGTCACCGGGCCCCGGGTCACCAAGGTCGTCTTCGCGATCGACGTGGGGCTGGCCATCAACCCCCGCGGCCTGGAGGCGCAGATGCAGGGCGGCATCAACGACGGCATCGCCCTCGCGCTGACCTCGAGCCTGCACCTGCGGGACGGGCACTTCCTCGAGGGCAGCTGGGACAACTACTTCTACACCCGGCAGTGGAACACCCCACCCGAGGTCGAGGTGATCGTGATGCCGTCGGAGTCCGGGCAGCCCGGCGGCGCCGGGGAGGCCGGCGTGGCTGCGGCGAACGCGGCCGTCGCCTGTGCGTTCGCCCGCGCGACGCGCACCAACCCGACGTACTTCCCGATCAACCACAAGGACCCGTTGGCCTTCACTCCCAAGCCGTTCAGCCCGCCCATCCCGCAGTCGCCCGTCAACGGCCTGCGCTTCACCTACTGAGCCCCGGGAGACCGAGCCATGCCTCGTCAGACATTCAAGCTCAACGGCCAGACCGTCACCGTGGACGTGCCGGACAACGTGCGGCTCCTGTGGGTGCTGCGCGACCTGCTCGGCGTGAAGGGGCCGAAGTACGGCTGCGGCATCAACGTGTGCAAGGCCTGCACCTCGCACATCAACGGCAAGGCGTTCAACCCGTGCGCGGTGCCGGTCGGGGAGATCGGCCGCGGTGACGAGATCACCACGATCGAGGGCCTGCCGGACACCCTTCCCGCCAAGAAGCGCGGCCCGAACGGCCTGCACCCGATGCAGGAGGCCTGGCTGGACCGGGACGTCGCCCAGTGCGGCTACTGCCAGCCCGGCCAGATCATGGCCGCGGTCGCGCTGGTCCGGAAGGTACGCCGCGAGGGCCGCGCCCTCTCCGCCTCCGACCTCGACACGATCCGCAACATCTGCCGCTGCGGCACCTACACCCGGATCCGCGAGGCCATCGCCGAAGGCTCCCGCACCATGTGACCCACCCCCGATAGTCCACGAAGTTCGAGTCGTCGTACGCCACGGATCACGACTCGAACTTCGTGGACTATCGCCCACCGGCCGGTGAGGTCAGCGGGCGGGTGAGGTCAGCAGGCGGGGAGGGTGACCCGGAAGCGGCTGCCGCGGCCGAGCTCGGAGGAGACGTCGATGCTTCCGCCGTGCCGCTCCACGATCCGAGCGACGATCGCGAGTCCGAGGCCGGTGCCGACCTGCTTCTCTGCGGCCGGGTCGCTGGAGCGGAAGAACTCGGTCCACAGGTGCTCCTGCTCCTCGGGCGCGATGCCGATGCCCTGGTCCTCGCAGACCAAGGTCACCGTGTCCGGTTCCGGTCCGTGGTCGAGGGTCAGGGTGATCGTGCCCCCGTCGGGGGAGTACTTCACCGCGTTGCCCAGCAGGTTGGCGCAGATCCGCTCGAGGTCGGTGGGGTCGCCACTCGTGCACACAGGTGTATCGGGGGCGACGACGACGATCTCCAGGCCCCCGACAGTGGCCTGCACCGACAGCAGCTCCACGGCATCCTCGACCACCTCGCGCAGGTCCACCGGCTCGCGCTGGGCGCGTCGCCCGGGGTCCGAGCTGCGGGCCAGCAGCAGCAGGTCGTCGACCAGGCGCCGGATCCGGAGCGTGTTGCGGTGCACCGCGGCGATCGACGGGCCGGCCTCGCCGACGTCGGCGCCCTCGAGCAGCTCGAGGTGGCCCACGATGCCGGTCAGCGGGTTCTTCAGCTCGTGCGAGACGGTGGCCAGCAGCTGGCTCTTGTAGCCGTCGAGGGCCTTCAGCTCCTCGCTGAGCCGTCGCTCCTGCTCGAACAGCCGGGCGTTGAGGAGGGCCCGCCCGAGGTCGTGCCCGATCTCCAGCGCCGCGGCGCACTCGACGTCGCTCCACGCCGGGTCGCCGTCGCGGCGGGCCAGCACCAGGTTGCCCAGGCACTCCGGGCCAGCACCGAGCGGCACGAACATGACCGAGCTCAGCCCGAGCCCGGACAGGAAGGCCTGGATCCGGGCGTGCTGCTCCACGGTGACCAGGCTCGTCGGTGCCCGGCTGGGGGAGACGATGCCGACCCGCTGCTCCTGCCAGCCTCGCCGGGCCGCGGCGACGGCGATCCGGGAGAGGTCCTCGTCCAGGTGGACCTCCATCCCGACCGGGGTGTGCAGGGCCGCCGGCCCGTCGCCGAAGTCGTCCAGGGCCTGGATCCACATCCCGCGCGCGTCGAAGGTGCGCCGGAGCTGCTCCTCGCACTCGGCGACGATCCGCGCCGGCGTGAACTGGGAGCTGGCGGCACGGACCACCTCCCGCGCCGCGTCGGCCAGCCGGACCCGCTCGGTGAGCCGATCCCGCTGCAGCAGCGCGTCCACGGCGCGGGCGCACTGGACGACGTACCGCGCGAGCTCGCGCCGTCGCTCCGGGCCGGGTCGCAGGCCGTCGGTGGGCAGGTCGACGCACAGGCTGCCGATGACCTTGCCGGACTCGCCGTGCAGCGGAGCGAACAGCAGGTCGAGCGGGTGCCAGGCGTTCGGCCCGGCCACCGGGACCAGGTCGGGGACCCACCCGAGGTCGTCCTCCTCCGGCGCGAGCCGGTCGTGGGAGACGAACCGCAGCGACCCCCAGTCCTCGGCCAGCGCGAGGTCGTGCTCGAAGGACGACCGGGGGCGGAAGGTCCCGAGCAGCTGGGCGGAGGCCTCCGGGCTGCCGGCCACGGCCACCGTCTCGAACTCGTCGGTGCTGCGCAGCACCTGGATCGTGGCGACCGCGAACCCGACCCGGCTGGTCACCCCCTCGGCGAGCATCTGCAGCGCGTCCTGCAGGACGCCCGAGGACCATCCGCGCGCGAGCAGGCCCTCCACCTGACCCCAGGTGGCGCCTCTGAGTCCTGGCTCCAACGTCATGCCCGCGATGTGCTTTCCTCCCGCTACCGAGGGACAGGCTACGGCCACGGCGCCCCCCGTGGGTGCGGTTCCCGGGGGAGGCCCGTTTCCGTGCCGAGGTCCGGGTGCGACCGGGGAGCCTCTAGACTCGCCGCGTGCCCCTGCCCAGCAATCGCCGCAAGGGTGGCGACGGTCGTCTGACGGCCTCGCTCGACCCCCAGGACACCGGGCCGCAGGACGCCTGCGGCGTCTTCGGTGTCTGGGCTCCCGGCGAGGAGGTCGCCAAGCTCACCTACTACGGCCTCTACGCGCTGCAGCACCGTGGCCAGGAGTCCGCGGGCATCGCGGTCAGCAACGGCCGGCAGATCCTGGTCTACAAGGACATGGGACTGGTCTCGCAGGTCTTCGACGAGTCCACCCTGGCGGCGCTCCAGGGGCACCTGGCCATCGGTCACGCCCGCTACTCGACCACCGGGGCCAGCACCTGGGATAACGCCCAGCCGACGTTCCACCCCACGAGGCACGGCTCGATCGCGCTCGCGCACAACGGCAACCTCACCAACACCGCCGAGCTGGCGACCATGGTGGACGACCTGTCGGTGCTGACCGGTGAGCTCGACCTGCAGGTCCGCAAGCCGGCGCTGGCCACCAACGACACCAGCGTGGTCACCGCGCTCCTGGCCCACCACCCCGACAGCACCGTCGAGGAGAAGGCGATGGAGCTGCTGCCGCAGGTGCGCGGCGCCTTCTCGTTCGTGTGGATGGACGAGCACACGCTGTACGCCGCCCGGGACCCGCAGGGCATCCGCCCGCTGGTGCTCGGCCGGCTCGAGCGGGGCTGGGTGATCGCCTCGGAGACCGCGGCGCTGGACATCGTCGGCGCGTCGTTCATCCGCGAGATCGAGCCCGGCGAGATGGTCGCGGTCGACGGCGACGGGCTGCGCAGCCGGCGCTTCGCCGAGGCCGCCCCCAAGCACTGCCTCTTCGAGTTCGTCTACCTCGCCCGCCCCGACACCCGGATGTCCGGCCAGCGCGTGCACAGCGTCCGGCTCGAGATCGGGCGCCGGCTGGCCCGCGACTTCCCCGCCGAGGCCGACCTGGTCATCCCGGTGCCCGAGTCCGGCACCCCCGCCGCGATCGGGTACGCCGAGGAGTCGGGCATCCCCTACGGCATGGGGCTGGTGAAGAACTCCTACGTCGGCCGCACCTTCATCCAGCCCAGCCAGACCATCCGTCAGCTCGGGATCCGCCTGAAGCTGAACCCGCTGCGCGACGTCATCGAGGGCAAGCGGCTGGTCGTCGTCGACGACTCGATCGTCCGCGGCAACACCCAGCGCGCGCTGGTACGGATGCTGCGCGAGGCCGGAGCCCGCGAGGTGCACGTGCGGATCTCCTCCCCGCCGGTGAAGTGGCCCTGCTTCTACGGCATCGACTTCGCCTCCCGCGCCGAGCTGGTCGCCAACGGGCTCGCGGTGGACGAGATCTGCCGCTCCATCGGCGCGGACTCGCTCGCCTACATCTCGCTGGAGGAGCTGGTGGAGGCGACCGAGGTGCCCATGGACGACCTCTGTCGGGCGTGCTTCGACGGGGTCTACCCGGTGCCGCTCCCCGAGCCGGAGCTGCTCGGCAAGAACCTCCTCGAGCCCCCGCTGCCCCTCGACGTCGACGGGCTCGCCACGTCCTTCGCCGGCGGCGGGGCGACCGACGCCCTCGACCGGCCCTGACCCCCGCCCCAGGAGAACCCGTGACACAGCCGCCCTCCCCGGGGAACACCTACGCCGCCTCCGGCGTCTCGATCGAGGCGGGCGACCGCGCGATCGAGCTGATGAAGGGGTACGTCGAGTCGGCGCGGCGGCCCGAGATGATCGGCGGCATCGGCGGCTTCGCCGGGCTGTTCGACGCCAGCGCGCTGAAGGCCTACACCCGGCCCCTGCTCGCCAGCAGCGCCGACGGCGTCGGCACGAAGGTCGCGATCGCCCAGGCCATGGACAAGCACGACACGATCGGCTTCGACCTGGTCGGCATGCTCGTCGACGACCTGGTCGTCTGCGGCGCGGAGCCGTGGTTCCTCACCGACTACATCGCCACCGGCCGCGTCGTACCCGAGCGGGTTGCCGCGATCGTCAAGGGGATCGCCGAGGCCTGCGTGGAGGCCGGCTGCGCGCTCATCGGCGGCGAGACGGCCGAGCACCCGGGGCTGCTGGAGCCCGACGAGTACGACGTCGCCGGGTCGACGACGGGCGTGGTCGAGGCCGAGCGGCTGCTCGGCCCGGGCCGGGTCCGGCCGGGGGACGTGGTGGTCGCGATGCGGGCCAGCGGCCTGCACTCCAACGGGTACTCGCTGGTCCGCCACGTGCTGCTCGGGTCGGCCGGCTGGCAGCTCGACCGGCACGTCGACGAGCTGGGCCGGACACTCGGGGAGGAGCTCCTGGAGCCGACCCGCATCTACGCCAAGGCCTGCCTGGCGCTGGCCGGGGAGACCGCGACGCACGCCATGTCGCACATCACCGGTGGTGGTCTCGCGGCCAACCTGGCGCGGGTGATGCCCGAGGAGCTGAGCGCGACGCTGGACCGGTCGACGTGGACGCCGCAGCCGGTCTTCGACCTGGTCCGTCGGGTCGGCCAGGTGCCGCAGCCCGACCTCGAGCAGACCCTGAACTGCGGGGTGGGCATGGTCGCGCTGGTCGCGCCCGACGACGCCGACGACGCGATCCGGGTGCTCGACCGGCACGGGGTCTCGGCGTGGGTGGCGGGTGGCGTCGCGGCCGGGGACGGCAGCGTCCACCTGGTCGGCCAGCACCCCGGCTGGTGACCCCCGGAGGTGCTCCGTGCGGCGCCGGGGTTTCGCCGGCAGCGGAATTGCCGACCCTCGGTGTGCGGGAACACCCAGGGAGCAGGTAGCGTTGCCCCCACGAGAAATGGACCAAGTAGTCCGGGAGCCGCGGGTCAGACCGTGTGCCCCGGCCAAGCGCGCGAGGGGGTCGTTCCTGTGGGACGCGGCCGAGCAAAAGCCAAGCAGACGAAGGTCGCCCGCGACCTGAAGTACCGGACGCACGAGACGGACTTCGGGGCGCTGGCCAACGAGCTGCACGGGCAGAGTGGCAGCACCGACTCCCCGGAGTCGGGGTCGTCGGGCACCGACGACGCCGACGAGTGGTCGGGACACCCCGACTCCTCGCGCGACTGACGATCTGACGTCGGGCTGACGGGCTCGCGGCTCCGAGAGCCCCGGCCACGTCGCCAGCAGCGCACCGTCCGACCGCCGCGGCGGCCGGACGGTTCTCGCGCGCCCGCTGTGTGCCCGATCGTGTGCGCCACGGGTGCCCGGACTCGGGTCATGCCCCGGCGGTGCGGCGGGACCGTGGCCCGGCGCACGGCCGCGGCCTCAGGTCAGGTGGATCCCGCGCAGGCGGCCGACGTCGCGCATGCGCCGCTCGGCCAGCCGGTCGGCGGCGATCGCCGGGGGTACGCCGTCCTCCCGGGCGGCGGCGAAGACGGCCCGGGTGGTCTCGAAGATGCCCGAGGCGCGCTGCTGCGCCCGCTCGAACGAGAAGCCCTCGAGCTCGTCCGCGACCTGGATCAGGCCGCCGGAGTTCACGCAGTAGTCGGGGGCGTAGAGGATGCCGCGCTCGGCGAGCGCCTTCTCGATGCCCGGGTGCTCGAGCTGGTTGTTGGCGGCGCCGCACACGATCACCGCGGGGGTGGTCTCGACGACCGCGTCGGTGATCGCGCCACCGAGCGCGCACGGGGCGTAGACGTCGATCTGGGCGGTGACCAGTTCCTCGGTGGAGCCGACGACCTGCACCTGCGGGAACTCCTCCACGACCCGGTCCAGCGCCGGCTGCCACACGTCGGTCACGACGACCGAGGCGCCGTCCTCGACCAGGTGCCGCACCAGGTGGTGCCCGACCTTGCCGACCCCGGCCACGCCGACGGTGCGCCCGCCCAGGGTGGGCTCGCCCCAGGTCGCCTCGGCCGCGGCCCGCATGCCTTGGAACACGCCGTACGCCGTGAGCACCGACGAGTCGCCCGCGCCGCCGTGGGCGACGGTCCGGCCGGTGACGAAGTCGCACTCGCGTGCGATGTGGTCCATGTCGGCGCTGTAGGTGCCGACGTCGCACGCGGTGTAGTAGCGCCCGGCCAGGGACTGGACGAAGCGGCCGTAGGCGCGCAGCAGGGTCTCGGTCTTCAGGGTCTTCGGGTCGCCGATGATGACGGCCTTGCCGCCGCCGAGGTCGAGGCCGGCCAGGGCCGCCTTGTAGGACATCCCACGGGACAGGTTGAGGACGTCGTCCACGGCGTCGGCCGTGCTGGCGTAGGGGTAGAACCGGGTCCCGCCGAGCGCCGGCCCCAGGGCCGTGGAGTGGATGGCGATGACCGCCTTGAGCCCACTGGGCTCGTCGTGGCAGAAGACGACCTGCTCGTGCTCGGTCTCGAGCAGCGCGGGGGGAAAAGCGGTCACTGTGGCGACCTTTCTGTGTATCGGCCATGGGTGTGGCAGAATTTGTCCAGTCTGGCGAGAGCGCACAGGGGTGGCGTGTGCTCCCGGTCCCGGGGACCAGCGTAACGGTCCGAAAGGCCACCCACATCTCCGAGGAAGAGGACCGATGAACGCGCGCGACACCGAGGCCGAGAACCTGCTGACCCCGTCAGAGGTGGCCGCGCTCTTCCGCGTCGACCCGAAGACCGTCACCCGGTGGGCGAAGGCCGGCAAGCTCAGCTCGATCCGCACGCTGGGCGGGCACCGCCGCTTCCGCCGGGCCGAGGTGCTGGAGCTGCTGGACGAGCGTCAGGCCTGACCCTCCCGGTCCCCGTCGGCCGACCCGTCAGTCCCTGTCGGTGGCCCTGTCGAAGGGCCCGCCGGCCCCGTCGAAGGCCCCGTGCCGTCCGCGGCCGGCCACGAACGAGGCCGCACCCGCGCCGCTCTCCGAGGCGAGCGGAACCATCCCGTGCCGCAGCTCGGCGGCGATGGCCTCGTCCTCGTCGAGGCCCCACTGCTCGAGCAGGCTGAGCCGGTCGTGGCGCAGGCACTGCTGCGGGTGCCCGGCCAGCTCGCCGGCGAGCCGCTGGGCGGCGGCCAGTGCCGTGCCGGGTGCGACGACCCGGTTGACCAGGCCGAAGCCCAGCGCCTCGTCCGCGCCGACCGGGCGGCCGGTGAGCACCAGGTCCATCGCCCGGCTCTGACCGATGAGGCGGGGCAGGCGCACGGTGCCGCCGTCGATCAGCGGCACCCCGAACCGACGGCAGAACACCCCGAGCACCGCGTCGCTGGCGGCCACCCGGAGGTCCGCCCAGACGGCCAGCTCGAGCCCGCCGGCCACGGCGTACCCCTCGATCGCGGCGATCACCGGCTTGCCGAGGCGCATCCGGGTCGGCCCCATCGGCCCGTCGCCGTCCGGGGCGACCCGGTTCGCCCGTCCGCTGCCGGTCTCCGGGTCGAGGCCCGAGAGGTCGGCGCCGGCGCAGAAGGTGCCGCCGCTGCCCGTCAGCACCGCGACCGAGGCCGGCGAGGCGTCGAAGGCGCGGAACGCCTCGGCCAGGGCTGCCGCGGTCGGGCCGTCCACGGCGTTGCGGACGTCGGGCCGGTTCAGCGTGATGGTGGTGACCGTGCCGTCGGTCTCGACCAGGACCGGCTCGTGGGCGGGGGTGGCGTCCATGGCCGGATCCTGTCAGGTGCCGGTGCGGAGGACGAGGAAGTCGCCGTGGGTCCCGTACCCCGGCACCTCCCCGCCGTACGGCGTGCCGTCGAACGTCGGCAGCACCCAGCCGCCGGCGTGCCGGGCCAGCGCGGGCCAGGGGAGGTTGGAGGGGTACGGCGCGTCGAGCGCGCCGACCTCGCGCATCGTCAGGTCGAACACGGGGAACCGGCCGGCCACCGGGGCCGGGTTGTCGCGGCCGTCGCTGGCGACCACCCGCCAGACGCCGTCCAGCCGGACCAGTGCCGGGCCCTCGGTGGCGAGCCGGTCGGTGGCGGCCCCGAGCACCTGCCAGCCGTCGAGCCGCCCCGGATCTGCGGCGCGGAGCAGCACGGGGTGGAACTCGAAGAACCTCCGGGCAGCCACGTGGGCCAGGTGCCAGTGCCCGTCGATCAGGGTGAGGTGCGGGTCCCAGGTGCCGACCGCGGTGCCGGGCAGCGCGACCGGTGCGGCGTCCAGGACGTGCTCGCCGTGCAGCAGGTCCTCCTCGGAGGTGGCCAGGACGACCCCGACGTGCGTGCCGTCGAAGTCGCCCCAGGTGCTCGTCGCCACCAGCCAGCGACCCTCGTGCCGCACGAGGTGGGTGGCGTGGTCGCCGCGCACCCGGCCGCCCCTGCGGAACCACAGGTCCGCCCGGTGCTCGATCGCGCATGTCTCCGGGTCGAACGACCAGACCCCGGTGTGGGCGGTGTCGAAGAAGCCGGGGCCGGCGTGCGCCATCGTCAGCAGGAGCCGACCGCCCTCCACGACCGGCTCGCCCTCGGCGTGGGTGACCAGCCGGACGTCGCGCACGCCGAGCTGGCCGAAGGTGCCGCTGCGCCACGGGGGCGCGCCGGCGCCGTCGCGGGGCAGCCAGGTGACCTCGACCTCGAGCCCCTCGGGCGCGACCTCTCCGACGTCGGTCCGGCCGCGCACGGTCCAGCGTCCCGCGTCGCGGGTGAGCACGCTGAGCTGCCGGCCGGTGAGGGTGGCGGCCACGGCCTCGGGCGGTGTCGGCGCCCGACCGTGCCGACGGGACCGGGCCCGGTGCGAGACGCCTCTGGCGTCGCCGACCTCCAGCCCGGCCAGCCGTCGCCCGCCGTCCCACCAGGCCGTGCGGTGCCGCCCGTCCGGCGTCGCGAAGCCGAGCCCGAGCCGACCGGGCAGGTCCCGCCCGGCGAGCTCGGCCTCGATGGCGGCGAACGGCGCCAGGAAGCCGCTGCGGCGCTCGTCGGCCACCAGGCGGACCGGCCGGGAGCGGTGCACGAGCTCGAAGCGGGGCAGCATCCCAGCCACCCTAGTGAGGGTGGCGGCCCTCGGGGCGCCGGACGTGACACGACCGCAGGCCCGGGCTGCGGACCTGCGGTCGTGGTGGGGTGGCCAGGGGCGGGGTCGAACCGCCGACCTACCGATTTTCAGTCGGTCGCTCGTACCAACTGAGCTACCTGGCCAAGCCGCGGGAAACCTTACCCCAGAGCCCGGGGCGCCGTGAAAACGAGTCATCTTGGTCGACCGCCGCCCGGCCCTCTATGCTGGGTCGGCCCCGTGGCGCCGGCGTCCTCCGTCGACATCGCGCGGGGCGGGCCCCCATCGTCTAGCGGCCTAGGACGTCGCCCTTTCACGGCGGTAGCACGGGTTCGAATCCCGTTGGGGGTGCCATCTCGGCACGGCGCGGTTTCCCGATTGGGATGCGCCGGGCGGGATGGGTTAGAGTTCAGCCGCTTCCGCAAATGGAGCAACACCTGGCCCCGTAGCGCAGTTGGTTAGCGCGCCGCCCTGTCACGGCGGAGGCCGCGGGTTCGAGTCCCGTCGGGGTCGCCAACGCGAAGAGGCCCAGGCATCCGCCTGGGCCTCTTCTGCTTCTCCAAGGATGTGTGTCCGTCGACCCGGCGGGTCGTAGCGTGGGAGGTGTGCCGGTGGAGATGAGTCGTCAGCGCTTCGAGGAGCTGGTCGACCGCGCCCTCGATGCGATCCCGGCCGAGCTTGCCGCGCTGGTGCACAACCTCGTGGTGCTGGTGGAGGACGAGCCGCCGGCCGAGGAACCCGACCTGCTGGGGCTCTACGACGGGGTGGCGCTCACCGAGCGGACCGCCAACCACGCCCTGGAGCTGCCGGACCGGATCTTCGTGTTCCGCAACCCCCTGCTCGACCTGTGCGACTCCGAGGACGACCTGGTCGCCGAGGTCGAGGTCACCGTCGTGCACGAGATCGCGCACCACTTCGGCATCGACGACGACCAGCTGGAGCGCCTCGGCTACGGCTGACCGGCGACCAGCACGAACCCCGCCGCGCAGGCCGCCAGCGCGAGGACGATGGTGCCGCCCGCGTAGCCCAGGGAGCGGAGGCCGCCGAGCTCGACCGCCCGGACCGCGAACGCCGAGTAGGTGGTCAGCGCGCCGCAGAACCCGGTGCCCAGCAGCGCCAGCGCCGCGCCCGACAGCGCCGACGCGGTGAAGGCACCCAGCAGGAACGAGCCGGCCACGTTGACCGCGAACGTGCCCCACGGCACCGCGCGGTCGAGGTGGTGGCCGGCCAGGTAGCGCAGTGGGGCCCCGACGGCGGCACCGAGCGCGACCAGCAGCGCCGTCACTCGTCGCCCTCCGCCTCGGCGAACGCCGCGCGCTCGGCGCGGTCGGTGAAGTGGTGGCCCAGGTGCACCGCGGCCACGCACGCGAGCAGCGTCCCGACCAGGTAGGCCAGCGCCGGTCCGGTCGAGCCGTCCGCGAGCATCGACCGCGACTCCTCGGCGTACGCCGACAGCGTGGTGAAGCCGCCCAGGACACCGGTGCCGAGGAAGAGCGGCAACGCCGGCCGGCGGCGTACCAGCGGGACGGCCGGAAGCAGCGCGAGCAGGAGCGTGCCGGCCACGTTGACCGCCAGGGTGGCCCACGGGAAGCCGGGGCTGGGTGGCGTCAGCTCGCCGACGGCCCAGCGGCCCAGCGCGCCCAGGGCGCCACCGAGCGCCACCGCGGCCACCAGGCCAGGCGTGGGAGTCGGGCGGGTCACGCGTCGCTGGGGTAGCCGTCGGCGCGGTCGCTGCCGGCCCAGGGGAGGGGGTCCTCGCCCCTGGCCTGGCGGACGTACTCACCGAGGTACCAGCGCTGGAAGTGCTGCTGCTGTGGCGTGGTGGCCAGCGAGAGCAGGCGCTGCTCTCGGCAGAAGGCATCGGCGAGCTCGAGCAGGCTGATCATCTGGGCCATCGTGGCCGGGGCGTCCCGGGGCACCACCATCCTGATCTGCGCCTGCCGGGAGCCGGCGTCGATCTCGTGCTGGAGCTCCACGGACCCGATCGCCGCGTGCTGCTCCTCCTCGAACCGCAGGAACAGGTCGGAGAGGTCCTTCGCGACGGGGTACTCGCTCTCGTGCGCCAGCGACAGCAGCCGCAGCTCGCGGCTCAGCTCACGGAAGTGCCGGCGGAAGTCGACGTACAGGGCGAGGGGAAGGTTCTCGAAGTGGACGTCGAGCAGGCCCCCCTCGGCGCCGCTCGCGAGGTCCAGGCCCGGCGGCGTGCCGAAGCCGAAGACGTCCCCGGCGAAGTCCGGGGCCTCATTGACGTCGGCACGCGGCTCGAACCAGACGATCTTGCCGTCCGCCTGCCGGTCGGCCCCCCAGGCGTGCGAGGACATCGCGACCAGGCCGAGCCCGCGGCCGATGGTGGAGAGCAGCTCGTCCTCGTCGGTCATGCGCGGGTTCGGGGCCGGCGGCTTGGGTGAGGAGTCGATGACCTCGATCCGGGGATGCTCGCGCGTGCCGCGCACGCGGACGCAGATCGGCGGCTGCCCGTGCAGCAGGGCGTTGGTCACCAGCTCCGAGATGCCCGACTCGGCGCTGGGGATCAGCTCGTCCCGCTTCAGGGCCCGGCACGCGTCAGTAGCCCACCGGCGCGCGTCCTGCACGGATCGCGGGCCGGCCTCGAGGGCGAGCGCAGGCTGGTTGAGCGGCAACAGCGAACCTTCGGGCCGGGGTCGTCAGGACCATCATGTGTCAGACGCGCGGCCAATACCCAGCCTGCCGCGCCACGAAACCTCCTTCGACGTGGTCATCGGGGGTCCGTTTCGCCCGATCGGCCGGCCCGGTGGGATGATGGGACCTCGATCCTGCAGCTATTCGTAGACCGAAAGGCACATGGGGATGTCAGCCCTCGACGACGCCAGCACGACCACCGGCCGGCACCGGGTCGTGATCATCGGCTCCGGCTTCGGCGGCCTGTTCGGCGCGAAGGCCCTCAGGCGCGCCGACGTCGACGTCACGATGGTGGCTCGGACCACCCACCACCTCTTCCAGCCGCTGCTCTACCAGGTGGCGACCGGCATCCTGTCGCAGGGCGAGATCGCACCCCCCACGCGGGAGATCCTGAGCGGCCAGAGCAACGCCCGGGTGATCCTCGGCGACGTGACCGACATCGACCTCGAGGCCCGGACGGTCTCCCACAACGTGCTCGGGCGCCAGACCGTGACGCCGTACGACAGCCTGATCGTCGCGGCCGGGGCGGGGCAGTCCTACTTCGGCAACGACCACTTCGCCGAGTTCGCGCCCGGGATGAAGACCATCGACGACGCCCTCGAGCTGCGCGGCCGGATCTTCGGGGCCTTCGAGTGGGCCGAGCTCGCCGCCGCCAAGGGCGACGACGTCGACCACCACCTGACCTTCGTGGTCGTGGGCGCCGGACCCACGGGCGTGGAGATGGCCGGTCAGATCGCCGAGCTCGCGCACCGCACCCTCAAGCGCGACTTCCGCTCGATCAACAGCCGCAGCGCCCGCGTGATCCTGGTCGACGCCGCCTCGCAGGTGCTGCCGCCGTTCGGTGCCCGCCTCGGCGCCAAGGCGCAGAAGGAGCTCGAGGGTCTCGGCGTGGAGGTCCAGCTCGGCGCGATGGTCACCGACGTCGACGAGCGCGGTCTCGAGGTCAAGGACCGCGACGGGACCGTCCGGCGGATCGAGTCGATGACCAAGATCTGGGCCGCCGGCGTCCAGGCCAACCCCTTGGGCCGGACCCTCTCGGAGCAGACCGGCGCTCCCCTGGACCGGGCCGGCCGGATCGGGGTGAACCCGGACCTGACGCTCCCGGGCCACCCGGAGGTGTTCGTCGTGGGGGACATGATCACCCTCGACAACCTGCCCGGGGTGGCGCAGGTCGCCATCCAGGGAGCGAAGTACGCCGCGAAGGAGATCCGCAGCCGGCAGGCCGGGAAGCCGCCGCAGGAGCCCTTCCACTACTTCGACAAGGGCTCGATGGCGATCATCAGCCGCTTCCGGGCCGTCGCCATGGTGGGCAAGCTGCGGCTCACGGGCGTGATCGCCTGGCTGATGTGGCTGGCCGTCCACCTCGTCTACATCACCGGCTTCAAGAACCGGCTGACCGCGGTGCTGCACTGGGCGGTCTCCTTCCTGGGTCGGGGCCGCTCCGAGCGGACCACGACCGAGCAGCAGATCTTCGGACGCGCCGCACTGCAGAGACTCGAGGGCGGAGCGGCCGACCTGGTCTCGCGGCCGGGGGCCTACGACGCCAGCCGGGAGCTGCTGGAGACCACCAGGCGGGCCGAGCTCGAGGCGCAGGCGGCCGAGGAGGCCCGGCTCAGCGACGAGGGCCGGCGCGGGGTGCACGCCGACCGCTGAGGCGGCCCGACCGGCCGAGGGCTGCGTCGCATCGGAGAGCGGCAGTAACCGATGGCCCCGCTTCTCGTTGACCCACCAACGAGAACGGAGGCCTCACATGAGCAACTCGCATCTCACGCGCTTCATCGGGAAGCGCGCCACCCTGGTCGCGATCGCCGCCAGCGGAGTCCTGGTCCTCGGGTCGGCGCCGGTCGGTGCCAATCCCGCCGACGACGTCGTCGGCGGTCTCGAGGACGTCATCGCCGGAGTCTCGGGGTCCGGCGGCGGCACGGAACGATCCGGCACGGACAGTCGGCGGACGGAGGGCCGACTGCCCGTCAAGGAGAACGACGACCCGGACCGAGAGCAGGCCGACCCGCGGCCTCCCGACCATGCCTCGGCCGGCAACGCCGGCGTCGAGGTGGCCGACGAGCAGGTCGCGGACGTCGGCAGCACCGACGCGACCGTGCGCGACGACGACTCCGCCAGCGGCGACGCCACGCTGCTCTCGTTGGGTGGTCACGAGGTGATCGGCGCCCACGCCGAGGGCAACGAGTCCGACTCCGTGGGCGATCCGCTGGCGCCGCTGTGTGCGGAGAGCGACGGAGCCCTGTGCGCCGAGCTGCTGTACGCGAACGCATCCTCCCGTGAGCGGGACGGCCGGCAGCGTGGCCGCGGCGAGACCGGCCTGGCCGACGCGTGCATCGGCGGGAGCGCCGGATCGGATGACTGCTCCGGGCCCGTGGGCGCGTCCGCGCTCACCAGCGAGTCGGAGATCGAGCGGGGTCGGGACGGCCACACCGAGGCCGGCTCGAGCTCCTCGGCGGGAACCGTGTGCCTGGTGCCCGACCCGGAGACCGGCTGCTCCGCAGCCGCGAGGGTGCTCTCCTCGGAGGGCCGGTCGAGCTCACGTGGCAGCTCCTCCAAGGACACCGAGGTGGTCGGGCTCGAGCTCGGAGACGAGTCGGTGTCGTTCAGCGACGGCCCCGGTGCGTTCGGGCTGCCGCCGGAGTGCTCGGACGACCCGGCGCTGGCGTGCGTGTTCCTGGAGCAGGGGGAGACCTACCTCGGTGACGGCGTCGCCGGCCACGCGGTGACCGCGCTCGAGGCCACGGCCCTGGACGGCACCGTGCTGGCCGAGGTGTCCGGGTCGGAGAGCCTGGCCCGGAAGTTCCCGGCCGACCCCGACGGCCCGAACGGCCCGGGTGGCGACTCCGGTGTCGCCCCGTCCGGCGTCTCCGACGGCTCGCAGGCAGGGCAGGTCGCCGCGGGCGGCGTCCTGCCGAACACCGGCGGCGTCTGGACCGGCTTCCTCGCCCTCGCCCTGGGCGGGGTCGGCCTCGGGTCCCTGCTGGTGGCCTGGTCGCGACGCAGCGCCCTGACCGGTGTGGCCGGTGTGGCCGATGGGTCTGCTTGACCGGCTGCCCGGTGAGGGTGTCCGGGGAGTCCGGGTCGCCGTCGCCACGGGTGTCGTCGCCGCGCTGGTCTCCGGCCTCCTGGCTTGGCTGACGTGGGGGCTCCCGTGGGACGGCGACCCGGACCCCGCGCCGGCGGCCGGCACGTCGGTCGACGACGGCCTTGTGCGGGTCGTCTCCCGCGGGGGCGGGTTCGCCCTGGCGGTGCCGGAGCGGCTGACGGGAGCCAAGGTCGGCAAGGGCATCCGGGTCGCCCGCGCCGACCGGTCCATGGTGATCACCGTCGCGCCCGGTCCTCGGCGGGGCCTGCGGACGGCTCACGACGCCGCGGTGTCGGACGTCGAGGCCGGCTACCCCGCCGTCCGGGTCGAGCGCGGTGCCGAGGCGACCATGGGCGGCCGTGACGCCCTGCGATCCGTGGGATCGCTGCGGCGCGCGGACGGCCAGCAGCTGGTCTTCTCGGTCACCACGACCGCCCGCGGCCGGCGGACCTGGTCGGCGGTGATGTTCGCAGACCGAGACGTCACCGCGAAGCAGCTGCGCCGGTCCTACCAGCCGGTGCTGGACGGCTTCTCGGTCGTGGATCGCCCCTGATCCCGCGACTCCTGCCGCCCTCGCAGGGGGTTGCCGGGCCATACGCACCCTGGGGTCCTGTGGTCGTGGGACCCACCCGGATGGGCCATGCAATTGGTCCGGTCGGTCGATCGTCGCGCGGACCGAGGTGCGGCAGCATGTGGGCTGGGGGGTGGACCACCGTCACGGGGGCGGTGGGCCGGTTGCGGGGGACGTCCGACGGGACCGGGATCACAGGGGCCCGGTCGTGTCGGACGCCGGGACAGCTCGCCCGGTCGGCCGTGTCGGTGCGGTGGGCCCCGTGGGACTCGAACCCACAACCAACGGATTAAAAGTCCGGAGCTCTGCCAATTGAGCTAGAGGCCCTGGGGCACGGGCACCTGCGACGGGGATGACCCTCGGGGGCCTCACCCCGTCGCTGCGACCCATGCTCCGGCGAGCAAGTATCGCGCATCCGGGTGCGGTGCGGGGAGTCGGCCACCCGAACCCGCCGGGCGCGGCCGGGACCGCCTCGTCAGCGGCAGGCCGCGGCCGAGATGGCCGCGGCGAGGTCGGCGGGTCGGCTCCACATCGGCCAGTGCCCGGTCCGGAGGTCGACGACGTCGAGCTCGCGCAGCGTGCCCACCTCGGCCAGCATCGGGTGCCCTTCGCGGGCCATCTGCCACATCACCTCGGAGGGCATCGAGCAGGCGATGATCGTCGCCGGGATGTCGCGGCGGCGGTCGTCGACCAGGTGGGTCGGCTCGCGCAGCACGGGTCCGGGCTCGGGCACCGCCCGCCGGCGGAACCGCTCCAGGTCCTCCTCGGCGAGGCCGTCCAGGCTGGCCTGCTCGCCGAGCCGGTCGAACGGCGGCAGGGCCACCTCGTCGACGTCGTCGGGCAGCGAGGCGTCGAAGGCCGATCCGTCGGCGGCCGGCCCGCTGTCGACGTACACGATCCGGGCGACCGCCCCGGGGTCCCGGTCGAGCGCCACCGAGGTCGGGTGGCCGGCGCCGCTGTGGGCGACGAGGACGACCGGCGCGCCGTCGCGCCCCGCGGCACCGACGGCGGCGCGCACGGCGTCGGCCTGCCGGCTCAGCGTCGCCTCGGCACGACGCGGGTCGTCGGGGTCGAGCCCTGGGAGGGTCAGCGCCGTGACCTGGTGGCCGCGGCTGCGCAGGTCGGCCGCGACGGCGTCCCAGGCCCAGGCGCCGAGCCAGTGCCCGGGGATGAGGACGATCGACGGCGGTGCGGGGGTCGTGGTGGTGTCCATGCCCCCATGATCGTCGGAGGGATGGACGACGGCGTGTCACTATTCGCGTCACTATCTGTGGGACGATGGACGGATGAACCGCACCGAGCGCCTGCATGCCGTCGCGGAGTCGCTGCGGCGGGCCGGTGCGCGCGGACGCACGGCTGCCCAGCTCGCCGAGGAGTTCGAGGTCTCCAGCCGCACCGTCAAGCGGGACCTGGCGGCCCTGGAGGCGGGCGGCCTGCCCGTCTGGGGGCGGACCGGCCCCGGCGGCGGCTACGGGCTGGCGGAGAGCTCGTCCCTGCCGCCAGTGAACCTCACGCCGACCCAGGCGCTGGCCCTGAGCGCCGCCGTGGCCGCGACCCGGCACGCGCCGTTCTCCGACTCGGCCCGAGCTGCCTCCCGCAAGGTGCTCGACGTGCTCGACCCCCTCGCCCGCCGCCGTGCCCGGGCGCTGGCCGACCGGGTGTGGGTGGACGTGCGGGAGGGGGCGCCGCGGCGAGTGGCCTCGGTGCTCGAGCAGGCCCTGGTGGACCAGCGCACGGTGAACCTGACCTACGTCGACGCGCGCGGGCAGCGCACCCGGCGCGAGGTGGAGCCGATGATCTTCGCGCTCACCGGCGGACGCTGGCTGGTCGTGGCGTGGTGCCGGCTGCGCGACGACGTCCGGTGGTTCGACGTGTCCCGGATCCGGGCCGCGACCGCCACCCGTCGCCCCTGCTCCGGCCACGACGTCAGCGAGATCGGCACGCCCCCGGAGACGGCGATGCCGGTGGGCGTCTGAGCCGGCCGAGCGCCGCTCGTCGTGCTGTCGGACCGGTGCCTCCGGAGCGTCGGGGAGCCTCGTCCGGCCGCCCCGGAGCGGGGCCCGCGGAGACCCGCGGAAGATTGTGAACGCCGACGGTTTGATCACGCCGCTTTGTTGGTACAGTTCACACCGCACGAGGTGCAAGTTCCAGCAAGGCTGACGCCCGCGGAGTTTGTGATCCAACGGCGTTTCTTCTTCGTGGGCCTGCCTCACCGAGTCGGAGCGACGTGTCACCGCATCAAGTGTGGGGTCGTCGAAGTGACGGCCTCTCGCCCCGACTAAGGAGTAACGAGCAATGGCTCAGGGCACCGTCAAGTGGTTCAACGCCGAGAAGGGTTTCGGCTTCATCGCCCAGGAGGACGGCGGAGACGACGTCTTCGTTCACTACTCGGCCATCCAGACGAACGGCTACAAGTCGCTCGACGAGAACCAGAAGGTCGAGTTCGACGTCACCCAGGGCCCCAAGGGCCCGCAGGCGGAGAACGTCCGTCCGCTCTGATCGACGTGGATCACACCGACTGAGAGTCGCGAGGAAGGACCTGCCGGTCTGACTTCGACGGAGGTCCTGGCCCCTAGGGGGGTCAGGACCTTCGTGTCATTTCCGGGCCATATTTGCCCGATCCAGGTTTGGAGGCGTCGTTGACGGGCAGTCTTGGAGTCGCAGCTCCGCTCCACCCTGGGCCGGACGCTGCCCGGCTGCCGGCGAAGGGAGGCTCCGCGTGGCTGACCAGTTCGACATCACGCTCGAGGACGACGACCTCCTCGCCGAGGTGGAGCTGACCACGAACCTGATCATCGCCGCCAGCGAGGCCGACGGGCCGCTGAGCCAGTCGCAGATCGACGCCATCCTGGGCCTCGATCCCGGGTCCGCGGACTAGCGACCGTACGGCGGTCGCGGGGCGCCCGAGCAGCGCCGTACTGGGGTGGGCTTGCGCATATACCCTAGGGGGGTATTGTATGTGGCATGGCTCAGCACGAGTACGGCTACATCCAGCGCAAGGACGACTACCTCAAGCGCCTGCGGCGGATCGAGGGGCAGGCCCGAGGCCTGCAGCGGATGGTGGAGGACGAGAAGTACTGCATCGACATCCTCACCCAGGTCTCGGCCATGACCAAGGCACTGCAGTCCGTCTCGCTGGGCCTGCTCGAGGAGCACATGAGCCACTGTGTCGTCGAGGCCGCCCGCGCGGGCGACCGCGAGGCGGCCGAGAAGGTCAAGGAAGCCACCGAGGCGATCGCCCGCCTCGTCCGATCCTGAGGAGCACGCCATGAGCGAGACCAGCACCAGCACCTGGACCGTCACCGGCATGACCTGCGGGCACTGCGTCGCCTCGGTCACCGAGGAGCTGCACGAGCTGCCCGGCGTCCAGGCCGTCGCCGTCGAGCTCGACAGCGGAGCGGTCACCGTCACCAGCGCCGAGCCCCTGTCGCGGGACGCCGTCGAGGCCGCCGTGACCGAGGCCGGCTACGCCCTGGCCTGACGCCGTGGCCACCGACCCCACCGCCACCGCCACCGAGCTCCGGATCTCGGGGATGACCTGCGCGTCCTGCGCGAACCGGATCGAGCGGAAGCTGAACAAGCTCGACGGCGTGAGCGCCACCGTCAACTACGCCACCGAGAAGGCGTACGTGAGCGTCGACGGCGAGCCCGACGAGGCGCTGCTGGTGGCCACCGTCGAGGCCGCCGGGTACGGCGTGCTGGCGCCGGCGCCGATCCCCGCCGACCCGCGGACCGACTCCCCGGGCGATGCCGCGACCGACGCCCCGCAGGGCACGGCCGCTCCTGACGAGGCGCGGTGGCGGCTCGTGGTCAGCGCCGCGCTGAGCCTCCCGGTGATCGTCCTCGCCATGGTCCCGGCCCTGCAGTTCACCTACTGGCAGTGGGCCTCGCTGACGCTGGCGGCACCGGTCGTGGTGTGGGGCGGCGCCCCGTTCCACCGCGCCGCGTGGACCAACCTGCGGCACGGCGCCACCACCATGGACACGCTCGTGTCGGCCGGGACGATCGCCGCCTTCGGGTGGTCGCTCTACGCGCTGTTCCTCGGAGAGGCGGGGATGGCCGGCATGCAGCACGCGTTCGACCTGACCCCGCGGCGTACCGACGGGACCGCCAACATCTACCTCGAGGTGGCCGCGGGGGTGACCACGTTCCTGCTGGCCGGGCGGTGGTTCGAGGCCCGTGCCAAGCGGCGCGCCGGGTCCGCGCTGCGGGCGCTCCTCGAGCTCGGCGCCAAGGACGTCGCGGTGCGCCGCGACGGCGTCGAGACCCGGATCCCGGTGGAGCAGCTGGCCGTGGGCGACCACTTCGTGGTCCGACCCGGCGAGCGGATCGCCACCGACGGCGTCGTCGAGAGCGGCACCTCGGCCGTCGACGCCTCCCTGCTCACGGGGGAGTCCCTCCCGGTCGAGGTGGGCCCCGGCAGCCCGGTCACCGGTGCCACCGTCAACGCCGGAGGGCGACTGGTCGTCCGGGCCACCCTCGTCGGCGGTGACACGCAGCTGGCCAGGATGGCGCGGCTGGTAGAGGATGCCCAGAACGGCAAGGCGCCCGTGCAGCGGCTGGCCGACCGGATCTCGGGGATCTTCGTGCCGATCGTCATCGCACTCTCCCTGGGCACCCTCGGGTTCTGGCTGGTGGCGGGGGCGGAGACCTCGTTCGCGTTCACCGCGGCCGTGGCCGTGCTCATCATCGCCTGCCCCTGCGCGCTCGGGCTGGCCACCCCGACCGCGCTCATGGTCGGCACCGGGCGCGGGGCCCAGCTCGGGATCCTGATCCGCGGGCCCGAGGTCCTGGAGTCGACCCGGCGGGTCGACACGGTGGTGCTCGACAAGACCGGCACGATCACCCGCGGCGCGATGTCGCTGGTGGGCGTGCACGCCGACGACTCCGACGACGTCACCGAGGACGAGGTGCTGAGGCTGGCCGCGGCCCTGGAGGCCGCCTCCGAGCACCCGGTCGCGCAGGCGATCGTCGCCGGGGCGCCGGCCGACCTGCCCGAGGTGGCGGACTTCCGGAGCATCTCCGGGCTCGGCGTCCAGGGCACCGTCGACGGACGAGCCGTGCTCGTCGGGCGACCACGCCTGCTCGCCGAGTGGTCCCAGCACCTCCCGCCCGCGCTGGTCGAGGCGCTCGAGACGGCCGAGGCGCAGGGCCACACCGCGGTGGCCGTCGGCTGGGACGGCCGGGCGCGCGGCGTGCTCGTCGTGGCGGACACGATCAAGGACACCTCCGCCGAGGCGGTACGCCGACTCCGCGGCCTCGGCCTGCACCCGGTGCTGCTCACCGGCGACAACGAGCGATCCGCCCGTGCCGTGGCCCGGGAGGTGGGCATCGACGACGTGGTCGCCGAGGTGCTCCCCGCCGACAAGGTGTCGGTGGTGCGAGGCCTCCAGGACTCCGGTGCCGTGGTGGCGATGGTCGGGGACGGCGTCAACGACGCGGCCGCCCTCGCCGGGGCCGATCTCGGGATCGCCATGGGCACCGGCTCCGACGTCGCCATCGAGGCCGGCGACCTCACCCTGGTGCGTGGCGACCTGCGTCTCGCGGCGGACGCGATCCGACTGTCGCGACGTACCCTCCGGACGATCCAGGGCAACCTGTTCTGGGCCTTCGCCTACAACGTGGCCGGTCTGCCGCTGGCGGCGGCCGGACTGCTGAACCCGATGCTCGCCGGAGCGGCGATGGCCCTCTCGTCGGTGTTCGTGGTCACCAACAGCCTGCGCCTGAGGCGCTTCCGGCTCGACGACTGACAGCGCCGGTTGCGCGCGTCGCCGCGAATGCCCCTAGCATGTGGTGCGTTCAGACCCGCCTCACCAGGAGTTGTCCGTGGGTTTCCGCTTCCGTCCGGTCGACGCATCGTTCTACGACCTGTTCGCCGAGTCGGCGCAGCACCTGGTCACCGGTGCGGCTCTGCTCACCGAGATGCTGACCGACGACAACGACCGGTCGGCGACGGCCCAGCGCATGCGGGACGCCGAGCATGCCGCGGACGAGACCACGCATGCCATCGTGCGCCGGGTGAACAGCACGTTCGTCACCCCCTTCGACCGTGAGGACATCTACTCGCTCGCCTCCGGGTTGGACGACGTGATGGACGAGATGGACGAGGCCGTCGACCTGATCCTGCTCTACGAGGTCGGCCAGCTCCCCTCAGAGCTCTCGACGCAGGTCGAGGTGCTCCAGCGCTGCGCCGAGCTCACCGCGGCGGCGATGCCGCGGCTGCAGGCGATGAAGGACCTCGACGAGTACTGGATCGAGATCAACCGGCTGGAGAACACCGGCGACAAGAGCTACCGGCGGATCCTCGCCTCGCTGTTCAGCGGCTCCTACGAGGCGCTCGAGGTGCTGAAGCTGAAGGACATCGTGGAGTCCCTCGAGGACGCGATCGACGCCTTCGAGAAGGTCGCCAACATCGTGGAACAGATCGCGGTCAAGGAGTCCTGACCGTGGAGCTCGCGATCATCGTCGCGGTGGTCGTCGTCGCCCTGGTGTTCGACTACACCAACGGGTTCCACGACGCTGCCAATGCCATCGCCACGTCGGTCTCGACCCGCGCCCTGACGCCGCGCGTCGCCCTCGCCATGGCGGCGGTGATGAACTTCGTCGGCGCGTTCCTCGGGCAGAAGGTCGCCCAGACCGTCTCCGACACGATCTCCCCCGGTCAGGGGACCCATGCCCTGGTGATCGTGATGGCCGGCCTGCTCGGCGCGATCACCTGGAACATGATCACCTGGTACTACGGTCTGCCGTCGTCCTCCTCGCACGCGCTCATCGGTGGGCTGGTCGGCGCCGCCGTCGCCGCCGGTGCCGGCGTCGAGTGGCAGGTCGTGCTCGACAAGGTCGTCATCCCGATGGTCCTCTCGCCCCTGTTCGCCTTCTCGGCCGCGTTCGCCGTGATGGTGGCGATCATGTGGCTGTTCCGGCGGGCCCGGCCGGCGCGGGCGAACCGCGGCTTCAAGCTCGCCCAGACCGTCTCCGCGGCCGCGATGGCGCTCGGGCACGGCCTCCAGGACGCCCAGAAGACGATGGGCGTGATCTTCCTGGCCCTGCTCTCCGGCGGGTACGTCGCCTCCGACGACCCGCTGCCGCTGTGGGTGATCATCGCGGCCGCGACGGCGATCTCGCTGGGCACCTGGTCGGGTGGCTGGCGGATCATGCGGACGCTGGGCCGCCGGATCATCGCCCTGGACCCCCCGCGCGGATTCGCCGCCGAGTCCGTGGCGGCGTCGGTCCTCTACACCACGGCGTACGTCTATGAGGCGCCGATCTCGACGACGCACACGATCACCTCCGCCGTGATGGGCGTGGGGGCCACCAAGCGTCTCTCGGCCGTGCGGTGGGGCGTGGCGAAGTCGATCCTCACCGCCTGGGTCCTCACCTTCCCCATGGCCGGTGCCGCCGCCGCCGTCTGCTACTGGCTCGCCCACCTCTTCATCGAAGTCCTCCCCTGAGCCGATCGCCCTGCCGGATAGTCCACGAAGTTCGAGTCGTCGACAGGGCGTTCTGACGACTCGAACTTCGTGGAGTATCGACTAGGTGTGGCTGGCGCACCGCTCAACGGGGGCGAAGTCGCAGCCGCAGGAACCGCTGCCGATCGGCATCCCCCAGCGCTCGGCGCTCGGCCACCGTGGTCGTCGGCCTCCACCAAGCCGGCGGAGTGATGGTCCAGGACCGCCGTCGGTCAGGGAGGGATCGGGCGAGGCTGTACGCCGACCGCATCCGGTGCGCGGTCTCCGTCCGGTCGTGCGAGTCGCCCGCCACCATCGTGAACACCTCAAGGCCGAGACGTCGGTACCGCTCGTCCCGCCGGATGTCCCGTGCCCGCTGGGCGCCCTCGAGATGCAGCCCACCGTCGTACTCGGCGACCACCCCGGCGTGGGGATCAAGGAGGTCCGGGGTGCCGAGGTGCCGCCCGTCCGCGTCGAACAGTGGAACGTTGCTGACCGGCGTGGGAAGACCGGCCTCCCGCACCCAGATGAGGCGCATCAACGACTCCTGGGGTGACCAGCTGTTCTCGTCAGCCAGGGTGATGGCTTCGCGGCACTGTGCGATGCCCGTCCACCCCGGGTGCTGCTCGACGTAGTCGCTCATCTCGCGGATCGACACGAGGTCGTTGTAGGCGGCCATGTCGAGCGCCACGACCGCGCCGTACACGTCGTGGGCACGGCGCATCTCGAAGCACGCCGCGCGCACCGGCACGGTGAGGCGCAGTCCCCGTTCGGTGTCGAGCTCATGCGGAGAGAGCCGTTCCTGGGAGATGGCGATCCCGGGCTGCGCGACGATCGAGGAGAACCCGGTCGCCAGCGTGACATCGCGCGGCTGGCCCGCGCCGTTCAGTCCCGTGAACCAGCCGCCTCCGAGCCAGCGAAGCGCTGCCCAGCCGGTGACCCCGCCATAGCCAGGCAGCACCACGGCCGCCTCGACGATGCGCTGCTCGGGCCTCGTCGGGTCGACCGTCGACGGCACGTAGAAGCCCTGGCTCGTGCGGCGCCAGTGCGATCGCCTGGCCACGCTCTTGGTCGGGCCGGTGCGCCCTGAGGGATCCACGCGCACCGGCCAGACCACTCCACGGTCTCCCGCATCGACCCGGCCGTCCGCCAGGTCGGGGACGTCCATGGCTCCATGGTTCCCTGAATCTCCGGAGCGCTCAGGTCCTCATCCACAGGCCCGCCCCGGCCGATACTCCACGAACTTCGAGTCGCCCGAATGCCGCTTCGGCGACTCGAACTTCGTGGACTATCCCCTCGCGATCAGCCGAAGCGGCCGGAGATGTAGTCCTCGGTGCGCTTGTCGTTGGGGTTGGAGAAGATGTTGCTGGTGAGGTTGTACTCGACGAGGAGGCCGGTGCGGTTGCCGGTGGTCTCATCGGGACGGGCGGTGAAGAACGCGGTCCGGTCCGAGACCCGGGCGGCCTGCTGCATGTTGTGGGTGACGACGATGATCGTGTAGTCCTCACGCAGCGAGATCATCAGGTCCTCG
Organism: Nocardioides donggukensis; assembly: GCF_014842875.1. Classification (GTDB taxonomy): domain Bacteria; phylum Actinomycetota; class Actinomycetes; order Propionibacteriales; family Nocardioidaceae; genus Nocardioides; species Nocardioides donggukensis. The sequence continues at coordinate 337,702 of NZ_JACYXZ010000001.1, forward strand.
ACGCGGGAGGTCGCGATCGGGTCGAGCGCCGAGCACGGCTCGTCCATGAGGATCACGTCCGGCTTGGTCGCGATGGTCCGGGCGATGCACAGGCGCTGCTGCTGCCCACCCGAGAGGCCGTACGCCGACTGCTTGAGCTTGTCCTTCACCTCGTCCCACAGGGCTGCCCCGCGCAGGGCCTCCTCGACCAGGTCGTCCATGTTCTCGACCTTCATGCCGGTGACCCGGGGGCCGTAGGCGACGTTGTCGTAGATCGACTTGGGGAACGGGTTCGGCTTCTGGAAGACCATGCCGACCTGGGTGCGGACCGCGATCGGGTCCACGCCCCGGGCGTAGATGTTCTGGCCGTGGTAGCTGACCTCGCCCTCGACGCGGGCGCCGGCGACCAGGTCGTTCATCCGGTTCAGGCAGCGCAGGACGGTGGACTTGCCGCAGCCCGAGGGCCCGATGAGGGCGGTGATCTCGTTGCGCCCGAACGCCAGGTTCACGTTGTGCACGGCGTGGAAGTCGCCGTAGTAGACGTTGAGGTCGAGCGCCTCCATCACCGGGTCCGTGGGCAGGTCGGGCAGCACTCGCTCGGCGGCCTCGTGGACGTCGGCGAGACTGCCCACTCGGTCCGTGGTGGAGCCCGAGGCGGAGATGGTCGCGGGGGACGTAGACATGTGGTTCCTCACCAGGATCGCTGGAACTTGTTGCGGATGAAGATCGCAAGGGCGTTGAGACTCAGGATCATGACCAGCAGCACGATGATCGCAGCCGAGGCCGCCTGCTGGTAGGCCTCCTGCGACTGCGAGGTCATGGAGTAGATCTGGATGGGCAGCGCGGTGACCGGGCTGAAGATGCCGGCCGGGTCGAACCGGACCGCGCCGGCCAGGCCGATCAGCAGCAGCGGTGCCGCCTCGCCGATCGCGCGGGACAGTCCGAGGATCGTTCCCGTAGCGATGCCGGGCACCGCCGACGGCAGCGTCTGCCGCCAGGTCGTCTGCAGCACGGTCGCGCCGAGGGCGAGCGAACCGTGCCGGATCTCGGTCGGCACCGCGCGCACCGCCTCGCGGGTGGTGATGATGATGACCGGCAGGATCAGCATCGCCAGCGCGATGGCGCCGCCGAGCACGATGCCCTTGCGCTCGAAGCCCATCAGGGCCATCACCGCGACCGCGAGCAGGCCGTAGACCACCGAGGGCACGGCGGCCAGGTTCTGCAGGTTGACCTCGATGAAGCGGTTGTACCAGCGGCCGTTGTCGGCGAACTCCTCCAGGTACAGCGCCGCGGCGATGCCCAGCGGCACCGCAAGCACCGCGGTGGTGAACATCAGCCAGATGCTGCCGAGGATGCCGGCGCGGAAGCCGGTGCGCTCGGGCGCCAGCGTGGAGTCGTACGCCGTGAACAGGGCGCCGTCGAAGCGGGGAGCGCCGTCGATGGCGGTGGTCACGATCAGCACGATCAGCACCATCACGCCGAAGAACAGCGAGAACCAGAGCCCGCCGAGGAAGATCAGCGAGCCCGGGGTGCGGTCCCGGCTGCGCCCGGTGGTGATCCGGGTCAGGTCGCGGGCGGTGCGGGCGGCCACGGAGCTCATCAGTACACCTGCCTGAAGCGTCGGACGATCGAGATGCTGATGATGTTGATGATCAGCGTGATCACGAACAGCAGCAGCCCGACCGCGAAGAGCATGTTGTACGACGTGGACCCGACCGGGTTCTCGCCGCCGGCGGTCTGCGCGATGAAGCCGGTCATCGTCTGCATGCCCTCGCGGGGGTCGATCGAGAGGTTCTTGCGGGCACCGGCGGCGAGCGCGACGATCATCGTCTCGCCGACGGCGCGGGACAGCCCGAGCACGACGGCCGCGGCGATGCCGGACAGCGCCGCGGGGAAGACCACCCGCAGCGTCGTCTGCATGCGGTTGGCGCCCATGGCCAGCGAGCCCTGGCGCATCGCCTGCGGCACGGCGGCCATGGCGTCCTCGGCCAGCGACGCGATCGTCGGGATGATCATCACCCCGAGGACCAGGCCTGCGGCCAGCGCGTTCGTGAAGCCGACCTCGAGGTTCAGGATCTTCTGCAGCAGGGTCGGGGTGACGAAGGCCAGCGCGAAGAACCCGTAGACGACCGACGGCACGCCGGCGAGCAGCTCGACGGTCGGCTTCAGGACCTTGCGGACCCGGGGCGAGGCGTACTCCGAGAGGTACATCGCCGCGCCCAGCCCGAGCGGGACGGCCACCAGCATGGCGATCGCGGTGACCACGAAGGTCGCGGCGACCAGCGGCACCACCGCCAGGTCGCCCTCGAGGGCGAAGAAGTCGCCGAAGGGGACGTCGGCGAAGAAGTCGACGACCGGTCGGACCAGCGCCACGACGATGCCGACGGTGATCGCCACCGAGACGAGTGCCGAGGTGAAGAGCACCGCCTGGATGGCGCGTTCGCCGGGTCGGCTCCGGCCGCTCAGGTCAGGGGGAACGCCGGGCAGGCCCGTCCCGAGGGACGAGCCTGCGCCGGTGTGTGCGTCGCTCATGAGGTGCAGTGTGCCCCGTTCAGCTTCCGATGCCCTCGAGGGCGGACTGCGTCTCGGCGTACTGGTCCTCGCTGAGCGGGATGTACTGCGCAGCCTCGGCGATCGCCTCGAGGTTCTCGATGTAGAAGTCGGTGTACGTCGCCACGGCCTCGTTGCCGGTGTACTTGGCGTTGTTCGTGTAGATGAACAGCGGCCGGGCCAGCGGGGTGTACTCCCCGGCCTGGGCGGTCTCCGCGGAGGGCTCGACGCAGCCGTCGCCGTCGTCGATGGCGAGCGCCTTCAGCGAGTCGGCGTTCTCCTCGAAGTAGGTGTACCCGAAGTAGCCGGTGCCGCCGGGGGTGCCGGACACGCCCTGGACGAGCACGTTGTCGTCCTCGGAGGCCTCGTAGTCCTTGCGGGTCGACTCCGACTCGTCGGCGATGACGTCGGCGGCCAGGTAGTCGTAGGTGCCCGAGTCGGTGCCGGGGCCGAAGAGCTTGATCTCCTGGTCGGGGAAGCTCGGGTCGAGCTGCTTCCAGTTGTCGACCTTGGAGTTCGGGCCCCACAGCTTGATCAGCTGGTCGGTGGTGAGGCAGTCGACGGCGAGGTCCTTGTGGGCCACGATCGTCAGGGCGTCGGTGGCGACCTGGAGCTCGGTGAACTCGACGTCGTTCTTCTTGCAGACCTCGGCCTCCTCGTCCTTGATCGGCCGGGAGGCGTCGGAGATGTCGGTCTCGCCGGAGCAGAACTTCTCGAAGCCGCCGCCGGTGCCGGAGGCGCCGACGGTGACCTGCACGCCCGGGCTCTCCTCGCTGAGCAGCTCGTAGGCGGCGTTGCTCATCGGGAACACCGTCGAGGAGCCGTCGACGGCAACGGTGCCGGAGGCGCCGCCGCCGGCTGCGCCGCCGCCGCACGCGGTGAGGGCGAGGGCCAGGGCAGCCACGGCCGGGACGAGGGCCCGGCTGTAGGAAGTGCGCTTCACTTCGGTTCTCCTGAGGTCGTAGCAGTGTGCTGACACCTCGGAAACGTAGGCAGGCCAGGTGTCCGGACTCCTCGCGCTCGGTGAACGAGCGGTGAACGATGCCCGGCGCGTCGGTCACGGGGACGCGGAAATGAGACGGCCGTCACGTGAACGACAGCGTGGCGGCGTGACGGGGACCACCCTCCGGCAGCCAGGCCGCCTCAGTGCACCCCGTGCAGCTCGATCGCGGCCACCTCGCCGTCGCGGTGGTGGACGACCACCATGGCGCCGGTGTCGAGCCCCGGGTCGGCCACCCCCAGCATCTCCAGGAGCATGGGCAGCACCGGGCGGTGCGAGCACAGCACGGTGCGCTCGGGGTCGTCGTCGAGCTCCTCGAGGAGGGCCGAGAGTGCCTCCGGGGTGGCCGCCTCCTCGGTCAGCCGGTCCTCGGTCTCGACGTGCCGGCCGCTCGCCTCGGCGTACGGCACCAGCGTGGTGACGCAGCGGGTGCTGCTGGAGGAGACCAGCCGGCGCACGTCGTACGCCGCCAGGAGCGGGACCAGGTGCTGGGCCTGGCGCTCGCCGTCGCGGAGCAGGGGCCGGAACCGGTCGTCACTGCGCCAGCGCGAGCGGGAGCGGGCCTTCGCGTGCCGCAGCACCACCAGCGTCCGGGTCTTGCGGCGGGACGCCCTGGCCTCGGCCAGCGTGGCCCGGTCGTGCTCGTAGGTGAGCAGGCGGGACGCCTTCTCGTGCCCCACCCAGGCCACCTGGTCGATCTCGGCGTTCGCGGTGTAGCTGCCGACGTCGTCGCTGCCGACGACCCGGCCGATCCAGTAGTGGACGGTCTTCGTGCCCGCCGCCACCGGGTAGTGCTGCACGTCCAGGGGGCGGCCCAGCCGCACGTCGAGCCCGGTCTCCTCGGCCACCTCCCGCACGGCCGCCGACGGGGCCAGCTCGCCGCGGTCCAGCTTGCCCTTGGGGAACGACCAGTCGTCGTACTTGGGGCGGTGCACGAGCAGGACCTCGCCGCCCGTGCGCAGGACCACGGCGCCGGCCGCGATGACGTCAGCGGGGTCGGGAGGACTCGGCATGCGGCTAGTCTCACACCACCCGACCGTCCCCGTGGAGAGGCCTGTCCATGCCCGCCCGCCGGCCCCGCCGACGTACCGCCCTGCTCGCCGCGTCGACGCTGGTGGTCGCGGCCGCGATCGTCGCGGTCGGGTACGTCGCCTGGCCCCGCTCCAGCGAGTTCGACCGGGCCACCGGCCTGCTGCCGGAGGGGACCCTGCGGATCGCCTGGACCGACTGGTCCGGCGTCCGCGCCGAGCTCGGCACGGGCCCGGTCAGCGGCGCGCGGTCCGAGGAGGTGCTGCAGCAGGCCGAGGACCGGGACCTGACCTCCTCCTCTCTGGCTGCCTCCGCGGTGCTGCTGGAGGAGAACCTCGGCTTCAACCCGCTCGCGACCGAGTGGGAGCTGCTCGGGCAGGGTCGGGACGGGATGGTGCTGGTGCTCAAGGTCGGGGACGGCACCGACCTGGCCGAGGTGGGGGAGCGGTTCGCGGAGCTCGGCTTCTCCGAGCCCGAGGAGGACGCCATGGCGGGCGCCGTCTGGGAGGGCGGGGCCGACGTCGTCTCCAACGTGCCGGGGCTGGCGACCTACGAGCTGCAGCACGTGGCCTTCCTCGCCGACGAGGGGCTGCTGCTGGCCTCGGACGAGGCCGACTACCTCGCCGACGCGGTCCCGGTGGCGGCCGGCGACGAGGACGGACTGGACGCCGGGGTGCTGACCGAGGAGGTCGGGGAGCCGATCAACGCCGTCGGCTACCTCGAGGACTACGCCTGCGAGGCGCTGTCGATGGCCTCGGCGGACGCGGACGCGCAGGCCGTGGGCGACCAGCTGGTCGCCGAGGCCGGCGGGGTCACCGCGCTGACCGGCTACCTCGTGGCGCTCGGCGCCGGCGAGCGGATCTCGGTGGTCTTCGACTTCGAGGACGAGGACCGCGCCCGTCAGAACGAGGCGTCGCGGCGGGCGCTGGCCGAGGTCGAGGACCCGGCCCAGTTCCTGTCCTACCGGGAGCTGTTCACGGTCTCCTCGCTGGAGCGGGACGGGCACACCCTGGTGCTCACCGGGGAGACCGAGCCGGACCTGGCCCCGCTGTCGAACCTCACCGAGGGGCCGGTGCTGCTCGCCACCTGCTGAGACCGGTGAGCCCGCTGAGCGCGGTGAGCCCGCCGAGCCCGGTGAGACCTGCGGTCAGCGCCGCCGCCGCTGGCGCTCGACGAGCTGGTCCTGCAGGTGCACGTTGCCGTCGGTACGCCGCCACTCGCCGTCGGCGCCGAGCTCCCACGCGGCCGCGTCGTCGGCGAACGCCAGGTCCAGCACCTCGACCACCGAGGCCACCAGGTCGTCGCCGGGCAGCCGCACCAGCACCTCCACCCGGCGATCGAGGTTGCGGTGCATGAGGTCCGCGGAGCCGATCCAGGCGACCGGCTGGCCGCCGTTGCCGAACCAGAAGATCCGGCTGTGCTCGAGGAAGCGACCCAGCACCGAGCGCACCTCGATCGTCTCGGACAGTCCCGGCACCCCCGGCCGCAGGGCGCAGATGCCACGGACCAGCAGCTGCACGGGCACCCCCGCCTGCGAGGCGAGGTAGAGCGCATCGATGATCTTCTCGTCGACGATCGAGTTGGCCTTGAACCGGATCCGGGCCGGCCGGCCGGCCCGGTGGTGGGCGACCTCGGCGTGGATCTGCTCGACGAGCCCGTCCCGCACCGAGTCCGGGGCGACCAGCAGCTCGTCGTACGAGGCGTTCCGGGAGAAGCCGGACAGGTTGTTGAACAGGTGCGCGACGTCCTCGCCGATGGCCGGGTCCGCCGTCAGCAGCCCGAAGTCCTCGTACATGCGTGCGGTCTTGGGGTTGTAGTTGCCGGTCCCGATGTGGGTGTAGCGGTGGATCCCGTCCGGCTCGTCGCGGACCACCATCGCCAGCTTGCAGTGCGTCTTCAGGCCGACCAGGCCGTAGACCACGTGGCAGCCCGCGTGCTCGAGCTTGCGGGCCCAGCGGATGTTGTTGGTCTCGTCGAAGCGGGCCTTGATCTCGACGATCACCAGCACCTGCTTGCCGGCCTCGGCGGCGTCGACCAGCGCGTCGATGATCGGCGAGTCGCCCGAGGTGCGGTAGAGGGTCTGCTTGATGGCCAGCACGTGCGGGTCGGCGGCGGCCTGCTCGAGGAACCGCTGGACCGACGTGGCGAACGAGTCGTAGGGGTGGTGCAGGAGTACGTCGTGGCGCCGGGCGGCCTTGAACACGTCGACCGGGCTGGCGCTCTCCACCTCGGCGAGCTGGCTGTGCGTGGTGGGCACGAACGCGGGGTACTTCAGGTCCTCGCGGGGCAGGTCGGCGATGTCGTGCAGGCCGCGCAGGTCGAGCGGGCCGGGGAGCCGGAACACCTCGGACCGGGAGATCCCCAGCTCGGAGACCAGCAGGTCGAGGACCCGGTCGTCGATCGACTCCTCGACCTCGAGCCGCACGGGCGGTCCGAACTTGCGACGCAGGAGCTCCTTCTCCAGTGCCGCGAGCAGGTTCTCGGCGTCGTCCTCCTCGACCTCGAGGTCCTCGTTGCGGGTCACCCGGAAGGTGTGGACCTGGAGGATCTCCATGCCGGGGAAGAGCCGCTTGAGGTGCTCCCCGATGACATCCTCCAACGGGACGAAGCGCTGGTTGCCGACCGAGACGAAGCGGTCGAAGATCGGCGGCACCTTGACCCGGGCGAACCGCTCCTTGCCGGTCTTGGGGTTGCGCACGAGCACCGCGATGTTGAGCGAGAGCCCGGAGATGTAGGGGAACGGGTGGGCCGGGTCGACGGCGAGCGGGGTGAGCACCGGAAAGACCCGGTCCTTGAAGAGCCGCTTGCACTGCTTCTGCTCGTCCTTGTCCAGGTCGTCCCAGCGGACCAGCTGGATCCCCTGCGCGTCGAGCTGGGGCACCACCTGCTCGACGAACACGGCGGCGTGTGCCGACATCTGCTGGTCGGCGGCGTCCCAGATCGAGTCCAGGACCTCGCGCGGCAGGTGCCCGGAGGCGGCCCGCACGGCCACGCCCGCCGCGATCCGTCGCTTCAGGCCGGCCACGCGCACCATGAAGAACTCGTCGAGGTTGCTGGCGAAGATGGCCAGGAACCGGACCCGCTCGAGCAGGGGAAGGCCCGGGTCGGCGGCCAGCTCCAGCACCCGCTGGTTGAAGTGCAGCCAGGAGAGCTCGCGGTCCAGGAACCGGTCCGGGAAGCCGTCGAGGCCGGCGATCTCGTCCTCGCCGGGGACGTACGGCGGCTCGACGTCGAAGGTCTCGACGACGTGCAGCGAGGAGTCCACGGGGCCGTCGTCGAGGGAGCCCGTGGCGTGCGCGGGCAGGCTCTCCTGGCTGTCGTGACTCATGTGTCCGAGTGTGGCACCGATCGGTGAACGGCGGGTGACGTGCGGTGGAGGGCCGGTAGGTTCCAGGCATGCGCCCCCGACTCGCCGCCGTCCAGGCCCGGATCCAGGGCCGCACCCTGGCCGGCCTGCTCTCCCTGCCGGACCCGGTCCTCCGTCGGCTGGCCGGGCCGCCGGTGGTCGTGGACGGCCAGACCCTCGACCCCGGGACCCAGCTGGTGCTGCGGCTGCAGCGGCTCCTGCGCGAGCCGGCCGCGGAGCAGCACCCGGTGGCGGAGGGCCGCGAGATCCTGGCCGCGCAGAGCCTGACGGTGGGCGGCCGGCACCCGGTGGGCGCGGTGCTCGACACCGTCCTGGCCGGGCTGCCGACCCGGGTCTACGTGCCCCGGGCGCTCCTGGCCTCGGCGTCCCGCCCGACGCTGCTGTTCCTGCACGGCGGCGGCTTCATCTACGGCGGAGGGCACGCCACCCACGACGCCCCGTGCCGGTTCCTCGCCGAGCGCGCCGGGGTGCAGGTGGTCGCGGTCGACTACCGGCTGGCGCCCGAGGCGCCGTTCCCCGCGGCGTACGACGACTCGGTGGCGGCGTACCGGGAGCTGCTCTCGGACGCACGGAGCCACTGCGTCGACGTCGACCGGCTCGCGGTCGGCGGGGACTCCGCCGGCGGCAACCTGGCGACCGGCGTGGCCCTGGCGGCGGCGCGCGAGGGACTGCCGCTGGCACTCCAACTGCTGGTCTACCCGATGACCGACTGCACCGCCTCGTCGGTGAGCCGGCGGACCTTCGGTGAGGGGTTCTTCCTGACCACCGCGTTCATGGACCTGGCGACCGAGAGCTACGTGCCGAGCGCCGACCTGCTCCGCGACCCGCGGCTCTCCCCGCTCTTCGCGGAGATCCCCGACGGGCTGGCTCCCGCGCACGTCGTCACCGCCGGCTTCGACCCGCTCCGCGACGAGGGGGAGGCCTACGCGTCGCGGCTGGAGGAGGCGGGCGTCGCGGTCGACAGCCGCCGGGAGCCGGGCCTGATCCACGGCTTCCTCAACTGGGTCGGGCTGCCGGGCCAGGCCCGGGACGCGGTCGGCCGGATCGCCGACCGGCTCGGCGCCGCCCTCCACTGACCCGCGCCACCCGACCCGGGTGCCCGGCCCGCGCCACCCGACCCGGGTGCCCGGCCGGGGCCGGCCGCTACGGGCGCTACGGGCGCAGGTACTGGACGTGGGTGTCGGCCGGGGCGTGGCTGAAGCCGAGCCGTTCGTAGACGGCCCGCGCCGGCCGGTTGTCCGACTCCACGTAGAGGATCACCTCGCCCGACGGGTCCCCTCCGGCGTCGTCGTGCTCGGACCCGGACAGGTGCCCGTGCAGGTGGTGCAGCCCGGCCAGGGTAAGGGTCCGGCCCAGGCCCTGCCCCTGGGCGTCGGGCGCGATCGCGACGACGTACACCTCGCCGGTCCGCTCGTCGTGCCGCTTGGTCCAGTGGAAGCCGAGCAGCCGGCCGGTCGGGTCCTCGGCGAGCAGCAGCCCCTCCGGGTCGAACCACGGCTCGGCCATCCGCTCGGCCAGCCCCGCCTCGTCGAGGGCGCCCTGCTCGGGGTGGTCGGCGAACGCCGCCGCGTTCACCCGCAGCAGCTCCGGCTCGTCGCCGGCGCGGAAGCCGCGGACGGTCGGCTCGGACGGGGTCTGCGGCAGCGGCTCGGAGGCCGGGCGCCGCATCACCCATAGCTCGCGGGCCCGGCGCAGCCCGTGCCGGCCGGCCAGCGCGTACGCCGCGGGGTGGTCGCCGTGCGACCAGGCCCGCACCGCGTCCCCGGCGGCAGCGGCGGCCAGCGCCGAGCCGAGACCCCGGCCGCGTGCCGTCGGTGCGACCGCGAGCTCCAGCGAGCCGTCGTGCAGCAGGGCGAACCCGTCGTCGGCGAGCCAGAGCCGGGCCCCGGCCAGGCCGTGGTGACGCAGTCTCAGGGCGGCGGCCTCGTCGAGCGGGTCGTGGCCGTCGGCGGTGCGCGACTCGGCGCGGATCCGCTCGAGTGCGGCCGCCGTCGCGGGGTCCCAGTCGGTCGGGGCGAGCTCGCTGACGTCCATGGCGCCATGGTCGCGCACCCCGTCGGGCCCCGGGAACACGGTCGGGTCCCAGGCTCTACGGATGGCAGGTTCGCGGGCCGGAGAACCTGCGCTGCGTAGAGCCTCGCGGCCGAGTGGTGGCGGAGGGGGTTCCGTGGGTGGGGAAGGAGACGGGGCGCCGGTGGTCAGGCGTCCTCGGTCCGTTCGGAGGGCTGCTCGCCCTTGCGCTGCGGGGGCAGCACGAACCGGTAGCCGACGTTGCGCACGGTGCCGATCAGCGTCTCGTGCTCGGGCCCGAGCTTGGCCCGCAGCCGGCGGACGTGGACGTCCACCGTGCGGGTGCCCCCGTAGTAGTCGTAGCCCCACACCTCCTGGAGGAGCTGCTGGCGGGAGAACACCCGGCCCGGGTGCTGGGCCAGGAACTTGAGCAGCTCGAACTCCTTGAACGTCAGGTCGAGGGCGCGCTTGCCGAGCCGGGCCGTGTAGGTGACCTCGTCCACGGTCACCTCGCCGCTGCGGATGACGTGCGCCTCGGGATCCTGCTGGTCCCGGTGGGCGGCCAGCCGGCCGAGGAGGAGCCGGATCCGCGCGTCGATCTCGGCCGGGCCGCTGGTGCTGAGCAGCACGTCGTCCATCCCCCAGTCGACGGAGACGACCGAGAGGCCGCCCTCGGTGACCACCAGCACCACGGGCACGTCCGAGCCGGTGGTCCGGATCAGCCGGCACAGGTCACGGGCCCGGGCCAGCTCCTGGCGGCCGTCCACGAGCACCAGGTCGTTGTCGGGCGCCTCGAGCAGCGCGCTGCCCTCGGCCGGGAGGATCTTCACGGTGTGGTTGAGCAGCGCCAGACCGGGGAGCACCTCGACGGAGGACTGGAGGGCACTGGTGAGCAGCAGCAGGGTGCTCATGCAGTCTCCTCCCGGGAGCGACACGCTTGCGTGGATGAGCAAGGATATCGGGCATGAGCGCCGACTCCCCGACGATCGCACAGGGCGAGACGCACGTCCTGGTGCGCTACTGGGCCGGGGCCCGGGCCGCTGCCGGCGTCGCGGAGGACCGGTTGCCGGTCACGGGTCCGGTCTCCCTGGCCGACGTGCGGACCCTGGCCGTGGCCGCCCGGGACGGCTCCGAGCGGCTGGCCGCGGTGCTGGCGACCTGCTCGGCGCTGGTGGGGGATGCCCCGGCCGGTCGTCGCGACCCGGCCGACGTCGTGGTCGTGCCCGGGCAGACCGTGGAGTTCCTACCGCCGTTCGCCGGCGGTTGATCCCCCGATGAGCACCGGAGCGTGGGTCCTGGTGGCGGCGGTGGTCGCCGCCCTGCTGTTCGGCCTCTATCGCGCGTACGCCGACGGCCGGTTCCGCGGCACGCACGAGGTCCGCGGCGGACCGCCCGACGACACGCACGAGCCCAGCGTCCTGGCCGGGGCCGACCTCGACCACGAGCTGGGGGAGCGGGCCACCCTGCTCCAGTTCTCCAGTGCCTTCTGCGCCCCGTGCCGGGCCACCCGTCGGATCCTGGCCGACGTGGCCGGCGTCGTCCCCGGGGTGGAGCACGTCGAGATCGACGCCGAGCACCACCTCGACCTCGTCCGCCGGCTCGGTATCACCCGGACGCCGACGACGCTGGTGCTCGACGAGCGCGGTCGCGAGGTGACCCGGGCCACGGGAGCGCCGGAGAAGCAGCAGGTGCTGGGCGCGCTGGCCGGCCTGCTGGCGGACTGATTCCACATCATGGACAAGTCGTCCACGATTCGGACATTCGGTTCGTGCCGCACCCGGGTGCCCGCCTAGTCTGGGTCCATGACCTCGACGATGCTGACGAAGCGGCGCGCAGTGGACCACTGCCGCGTCCGCTCCGCGCTCTGTCGAATGTCCTGACGGACCCTCGTCCCCGCATGCCCGGAGCCGGCTGAGCCGCTCCGCGCGCCCCCGTCCCGGGGAGTGCCGACGAGGTCCCGCGTCCCGGTCAACGCGCCGGAGACGCCTGCCCCCACCGGCCACCCGACAGGACTGAGCATTTCCCGTGAACCCCACCATCGATCCCCGCGGCCAGCAGTTCGCAGCCGCCATCACCGTGGTCGTCCTCGCCGCGGTGCTCCTCACCGCTCCCGGCCCGCTCGGGCTGGGGCTGCTGACCGCGCAGGTGCTGCTGTTCGCGGTCGGCGCCGGCCTCGGCGTCCGGTCCACGCCGCACGCCTGGGTCTACGCCTCCCTGATCCGGCCGCGACTGGGGCCCCCGGCCGAGCTCGAGGACGAGCGCCCGCCGCGCTTCGCCCAGGGCGTCGGGCTCGCCTTCGCGGGGGTCGGCCTGGTCGGCTACCTCGCCGGCGCCCCGGTCGTCGGAGCGGTGGCGGTGGGCCTCGCCCTCGCTGCCGCCCTGCTCAACGCCGCCTTCGGCCTGTGCCTGGGCTGCGAGGCCTACCTGGCACTGCGCCGGCTGACCCAGCCGGCCCGACCGGTGCTCGGCTGAGCCTGGGCCGAGTCCTGGGCCGAGTCTTGGGCTGAGTCCTGGGCTGAGCGACTCGGCCGGATCCCCACCTTCCGCACATCCCCTTCCCGAAAGAGAGACAGACATGAGCCGCGAGAACACGCTCGTCACCGCCCAGTGGGTGGAGGACAACCTCGACAACGACCAGATCGTCCTGGTCGAGGTCGACGAGGACACCACGTCGTACGACAAGGGCCACATCCGTGGCGCGATCAAGCTCGACTGGACCACGGACCTGCAGGACCAGGTGCGCCGGGACTTCGTGAACAAGCAGCAGTTCGAGGCGCTGCTCTCCGAGCGTGGCGTCGGCAACGACCACACCGTCGTCCTCTACGGCGGCAACAACAACTGGTTCGCCGCCTACGCCTACTGGTACTTCAAGCTCTACGGGCACCAGGACGTCAAGCTCCTCGACGGCGGCCGCAAGAAGTGGGAGCTCGACAGCCGCGAGCTCACCGACGCGCCGACCGAGCGCGAGCAGACCTCCTACACCGCCCAGGAGCAGGACCACACGATCCGCGCGTTCCGCGACGAGGTCGTGGCCGCGATCGGCACGCAGAACCTGGTCGACGTGCGCAGCCCCGACGAGTACGCCGGCCGGCTGCTCGCGCCGGCCCACCTCCCGCAGGAGCAGGCGCAGCGCGCCGGGCACATCCCGACCGCGGCCAGCGTCCCGTGGAGCAAGGCGGCCAACGACGACGGCACCTTCCGCTCCGACGACGAGCTGAGGAAGATCTACACCGAGGCCGGTGTCGACTGGGACAAGGACACCATCGCCTACTGCCGGATCGGGGAGCGCTCGAGCCACACCTGGTTCGTGCTCAAGGAGATCCTCGGCCAGGACAACGTGAAGAACTACGACGGCTCGTGGACCGAGTACGGCTCCCTGGTCGGCGTCCCCGTGGCCCTCGGCGACGAGCGGGGCGAGGCCTGATGTGCGGCGCGGTCGAGGGCGGACTCTCGCTCGAGGGCGTCAACGTCGCCAAGGAGGCGGTCGTGCAGGGGCAGGTGACGCGCGGCGGTGAGCCGGTGCCGAACGCCTACGTGCGGCTGCTGGACCGCACCGGCGAGTTCACCGCCGAGGTGCCCACCTCCCCGGAGGGGCACTTCCGGTTCTTCGCCGGCGAGGGCGAGTGGACCCTGCGCACGCTGGCCCCGAAGGCCGACCCGGTCGACCGCTCCGTCGTGGCGACGGTCGGCTCCGTGGCCGAGGTGACGATCAGCCTCTGAGTCGCATGGTCGCGGTCCCGGTCGCTCCCAGCGGCCGGGACCGCGACCGTCCCCGCCGACCCGTCGCTTGTGTCGGCTCCCGGACCGCCGACCCGTCGCTCGTGTCGGTCACGGCGAGTCGAGCACGAGCGTGACCGGCCCGTCGTTGAGCTGGTCCACGGCCATGTCGGCGCCGAAGACCCCCCGCTCGACCCGCGCCCCGAGCCGCTCGAGCTCGGCGCAGACGGCGTCGTAGAGCGGCTCGGAGACCGGGCCGGGCGCGGCCGCCTGCCAGGTCGGGCGCCGACCCTTGCGCCCCTCGCCGTACACCGTGAACTGGCTGACGACCAGCACCGGCGCGCCCACCTCGGAGGCCGAGCGCTCCCCGTCCAGCAGTCGCAGCTCCCAGATCTTGCGGGCCGTCCAGGCCGCGTCGGCGGGGCGGTCGTCGTGGGTGACGCCCAGGTAGACGACCAGCCCCGGTTCGTCGAAGGAGCCGACAACTTCACCGGCGACGACGACCTGGGCGCGGAGAACCCGCTGGATCACTGCGCGCATGCGAAAGAATCTCCTGTCCTGACTGGCTGGGCCTGTCGGCAGTCTGGCACGATGCCGCCATGGGAGACCCGCTGCTCATCACCGTGGCGCCGACCGGTGCCGAGACCGACAAGGCCGACTGCCCGGCACTGCCGACCACCCTGGAGGAGCTGGTCGCCAGCGCCCGCGAGTGCGAGGCCGCCGGGGCGGCCATGGTGCACGTGCACATCCGCGACGCCGAGCACCGGCCCACCCTCGACCTCGGCCGGCTCACCGAGACCGTCGCCGCGCTGCGCCAGGAGACCGGACTGGTCGTGCAGCTGAGCACCGGGGGGTCGGTGCACGATCCGCTGGAGGACCGGCTCAGGGTGCTCGAGGCGGCGCCGGACTCCTGCTCGCTGACCATGGGCACGACCAACTTCGGCGACGACGTCTTCAGCAACCCCTGGCCGTTCGTGGTCGAGCTGCACGAGCGGGCCAGGGACGCCGAGGTGGTGCCGGAGTTCGAGCTGTTCGACCTCGGGCACGTCCACTCGCTGCACCGCCTGCTCGACCGGCACGGGCTGCCGTACGGCGGCCGGGTGCACGTGGACCTGGTCATGGGCGTCCCGGGTGGCATGCCCGGCACCGTCGACGCGCTGGTCGCCGCGGTGGCCGCCTTCCCGGACGCGGTGACCAGCTGGTCGGCGACCGGCGTCGGGCGCACCAGCCTGCCGGTCATGCTGGCCGCGCTCGCCAAGGGCGGGCACCTGCGGGTCGGCATGGAGGACACCCTCACCCTCGCCAAGGGGGTCCCGGTCACCGGCAACGCCCAGCTCGTGGAGCGCGCCGTACGACTGGGGGAGCTGGCGCAGCGCGAGCCGGCCTCGCCCGCGGACGCCCGCGCGATGCTGCAGGTGCGCGCCGCCTGACCCGGTCAGTACACCAGCGCCTGGACGCCGTCACCCAGCGCCGCCTCGGTGAACGCCGCGGCGCCGGCGATCGTGATGCCGTCCCGGATCCCCTCGGCGCTCAGCCCCCGTCGCTCGGCGCACTGGGTGCACAGGGTCACCCGGCCGCCGGCGAGCACCGCGCCGAGCAGGTCGGCGAGCGGCGTGGCCAGCGGCAGCGAGAACTCCTCGGCGCGACCCGGCACCGCGAACCAGGCCGCCTCGCCGGTCAGCCAGAGCGAGACCTCGGCGCCGGAGGCGACCGCCGCTGCGGCGACCGTGAACGCCTGGTTGCAGCGCTCCGGGTCGTCGGCGCCGCACGTGACCTTGACCAGCAGGCTTCGCATGCGCCGAGCCTAGTCGCCGGTCCGCGCGCCGCGCGCTGCACCTAGACTGCCCGCATGCCGTTCGAGCTCCCCGACAACCTCCATCCCGACTGCGCCCCCGTCGCCTGGATGCTCGGCACCTGGGCCGGCAACGGTCATGGCGACTACCCCACGATCGACGCGTTCGAGTTCGGCCAGGAGCTGATCTTCACCCACGACGGGCGGCCCTTCCTGCACTACCTGGCGCGGTCCTGGATCGTCGACGGCGACGGCACGAAGGTCCGTGACGCCGCCCTGGAGAGCGGCTTCGTGCGCTGCCGCCCCGAGGGCCGGGTCGAGATGCTGCTGTCGCACTCGTCCGGCTTCGCCGAGGTCTGGTACGGCTCGGCCGGCGACGCGCGCATGGAGATCGCCACCGACGCCATCGCCCGCACCGAGTCGGCGAAGGAGGTCACCGGCGGCAAGCGCCTCTACGGGTACGTCGAGGGGGACCTGCTCTACGCCTACGACATGGCCGCCATGGGCCAGCCCCTGCAGCCGCACCTGTGGGCCCGGCTCCAGCGCCGGTGAGCCGACGGCGGCACGCGTGAGCGACGACTTCGCCGACCGGCTGCGCAGCAGCGGCAAGCGGCTGACCCCGCAGCGCGAGCTGATCCTGCGCGCCGTCGAGGCGCTCGGGCACGCCACCCCCGACGAGGTGCTGGCCGAGGTGCGTCGGCACGCGTCGGCCGTGAACGTGTCCACGGTCTACCGCAACCTCGAGGTGCTCGAGGAGCTCGGGCTGGTCCGGCACGCGCACCTGAGTGACCGCGCCCCGACGTACCACTCGGTGGGCGGCCACGAGCACTTCCACCTCGTGTGCCGCACCTGCCGTGACGTCACCTCGGTGGGCGCGGAGGAGTTCGCCGCCCTCGGGACGCTATTGCAGGAGAAGTTCGGGTTCGGCACGGACATCGGCCACCTCACGCTGTTCGGCACCTGTCGCCGCTGCGCGGCCCGGGCCGCGGAGGGCTCGGACCGGCCCGACGGGGGCGCCCCGCCCACGACGTAGGCTGGGGGCATGTCTGCCAGCCCGCTGCTCGACCTGCCCGGTGCCGTGGCCGCCGACGGCCTCGACGCCCCGGTGGCCGCTCACTACGGCTCCTTCCACGGTGAGCAGCGCTCCCTCGAGGCCGGCGAGGGCTTCGTCGACCTGTCCCACCGGGACGTGGTGCGGGTCTCCGGGCCGGAGCGGCTCGGCTGGCTGCACAACCTGACCTCCCAGCACCTCGTCGACCTGCAGCCCGGGGTGCCCACGGCGGCGCTGGTGCTCAGCCCCCAGGGCCACGTCGAGCACGCGATGTACGCCGTCGACAGCGGCGGCGAGGACGGCTCCTTCACCGCCCATGTCGAGCCCGGCCGGGGCCCGGCCCTGGTGGAGTTCCTCGAGCGCATGAAGTTCATGACCCGGGTGGAGGTCGCGGACCTCACCGGGGAGCTGGCAGTCGCCTGGCGGCCCTCGGCCCGGACGGGTGTGGCGTACGACGGCTACGAGCTGGTCCCGCGCGACCGGCTCGAGGCCTATGCCGCGGCGGCCGGCCCGGCGGCCGGGATCTGGGCGTTCGAGGCGCTGCGGATCGCCCGCGGGGAGCCACGGCTGGGTCTGGACACCGACCATCGCACCATCCCCAACGAGGCCGGCTGGATCGGCAGCGCCGTCCACCTCGAGAAGGGCTGCTACCGGGGCCAGGAGACCGTGGCCCGCGTGCACACGCTCGGTCGCCCGCCCCGTCGGTTGACGATGCTGCACCTGGACGGGTCGGAGAACCGGCTGCCGCCGGTCGGCGCGGAGCTGCGTCGTGAGGACCGGGTCGTGGGCTTCGTCGGCACCTCGGCCCGCCACCACGAGCTCGGCCCCATCGCGCTGGCCATGGTCAAGCGCAACGTCCCGGTCGAGGCGACCCTCGAGGTCGACGGGATGCCGGTGACCCAGGAGGTCGTCGTCGACCCGGAGGTCGGGCTGCACGTCCGGCCCACCATGCGGGGCTGACCCGACTCGGCCGCCGGCCCGCTCCGGCTGCGACCTACACTGGCGCCGACGTGGCGACCGGAAGCGGTCTCGGGGGAAGGCTGGAGATGGCATTGGAATCGGCGGAGCGCCCCTGGGGGTCCTGGCACGTGCTCGACGAGAGCCGGGGCTACAAGGTCAAGCGGATCCACGTGCACCCGGGCCAGCGGCTCTCCTACCAGACCCACGAGCACCGCTCCGAGCACTGGGTCGTGATCTTCGGCGTCGCCACCTGCGTCATCGACGGGGAGACGATCGTGGCCGGACCCGGCGAGTCGGTCGACGTGGCCACGGGTGCCGCGCACCGGATCATCAACGAGCACGCCGAGGAGCTGGTGATCGTCGAGGTGCAGCACGGTGCCTACACCGGCGAGGACGACATCTGCCGCCTCGAGGACGACTACGGCCGCGAGGACTGAGGGTCCCGGACGCCTGTCCAGCCGTCTGCCCCGGGGTCTGTCCCGAGATCAGCCTCGAGATCTGCCCGACGCGACAGTCCCCGGCGACCGGGCCCGCGGTGCGGACCCCGGTCGCCGGGGACTGTCGAGTCGACGCGTGGACGCGTGGTCAGCTGCCGGAGTTGATCATCCCGGCGCCGACGGTCTTGCCGGTGCCCTCGTCGATCAGGATGAACGACCCCGTGGTCCGGTTCTTCGAGTACGGGTCGCACAGCAGCGGCACGGTGGTGCGCAGCTGGACGCGGCCGATCTCGTTGAGGCCGAGCTCCTTGGTGTCCTGGTCGCGGTGCAGGCTGTTCACGTCCAGGCGGTACTGCACGTCCTTGATGAGAGCCCGTCCGGTGCGGGTGGTGTGCTTGATCGCGAGCTTCTGGCGCGGCCGCAACGGCTCGTTGGTCATCCAGCAGACCATCGCGTCGATGTCCTGGCTCGGCTGGGGGGCGTTGCGCACCCGGGCGATCATGTCTCCGCGCGAGACGTCGACGTCGTCGGCCAGACGCACGGTGACCGACATCGGAGGGTAGGCCTCCTCGATCTCCCGGTCGAAGAGGTCGATGCCCTCGATGGTCGAGGTCATGCCGCTCGGCAGCACCACGACCTCGTCGCCCGGCTTGAGCACGCCACCGGCGACCTGGCCGCCGTACCCGCGGTAGTCGTGGTGCTCGTCGGACTTGGGGCGGACGACGTACTGCACCGGGAACCGGACGTCGACGAGGTCGCGGTCGGACGCGACGTGGACGTGCTCGAGGTGGTGCATGAGGGTCGGGCCGCTGTACCACTCCATCTTCTCGGAGCGGGTCACGACGTTGTCGCCCTGGAGCGCCGAGATCGGGATGATCTCGAGGTCGGGGATCGACAGCTTCGTCGCGAACGAGGTGAACTCGCGGTGGATGTCGTTGAAGACGTCCTCGGAGAAGTCCACGAGGTCCATCTTGTTCACGGCCAGCACGAGGTGCGGGACCCGCAGCAGCGACAGGATCACCGCGTGCCGCCGGGACTGCTCGGTGAGGCCCTGGCGGGCGTCGACCAGCACCAGGCCGAGGTCGGCGGTGGACGCGCCGGTGACCATGTTCCGCGTGTACTGCACGTGGCCCGGGGTGTCGGCGATGATGAACTTGCGGTCGGGCGTCGCGAAGTAGCGGTAGGCCACGTCGATCGTGATGCCCTGCTCGCGCTCGGAGCGCAGGCCGTCGGTCAGCAGCGCCAGGTCGGTGTAGTCGTAGCCCCGCGACTTGCTGGTGCTCTCGACCGACTCGAGCTGGTCCTCGAAGATCGCCTTGGAGTCGAGCAGCAGCCGCCCGATGAGGGTGGACTTGCCGTCGTCGACGGACCCGGCCGTGGCGAAGCGCAGCAGGTCCGCGTTCTCGCTGATGGCCTGCTGGCCGGTCTCTACGGTGTCGGCAGTCATCAGAAGTAGCCTTCCTTCTTCCGGTCTTCCATGGCCGCCTCGGAGAACCGGTCGTCGCCACGGGTCGCCCCGCGCTCGGTGACCTTCGCGATCGCGATCTCCTCGATGATCTCGGCGGTGGTGCTGGCACTGCTCTCGACGCAGCCGGTCAGGGTGAGGTCGCCGACGGTGCGGAACCGGACGGTGCGGGTCTCGGCCGTCTCGCCCTTGCGGAGCGGGTTGAAGTCGCTCTCGGTGAGCAGCATGCCGTCGCGCTCGAACACGCTGCGCTGGTGGGAGAAGTAGATCGAGGGGATCTCGATCCCCTCGCGGTCGATGTAGTGCCAGATGTCGAGCTCGGTCCAGTTCGACAGCGGGAAGATCCGCATGTGCTCGCCCTCGTGCAGGCGCCCGTTGTAGAGGCTCCACAGCTCGGGCCGCTGCATCTTGGGGTCCCACTGGCCGAACTCGTCGCGGTGGGAGTAGACGCGCTCCTTGGCGCGGGCCTTCTCCTCGTCGCGGCGACCGCCACCGAAGGCGGCGGTGAAGCCCTCCTCCTCGACGGCGTTGAGCAGGGTGCCGATCTGGAGCCGGTTCCGGCTGGTCTTGCCGTCGTCGACGACGACGCCGTTGGCGATCGCCTCCTCGACCGAGGCGACCACGAGGCGGACACCGAGCCGGTTGACCCAGGAGTCACGGCACTCGAGCACCTCGGGGAAGTCGTACCCGGTGTCGACCTGCAGCATCGGGAAGGGGATCTTGGCGGGGTAGAAGGCCTTCTCCGCCAGCCGGAGCATCACGATGGAGTCCTTGCCGCCGGAGAACATCAGGACGGGCTTCTCGAACTCCGCCGCGACCTCGCGGAAGATGTGGATGGACTCCGCCTCCAGCTGGTCGAGCTGACTCAGCTGGTAGTCGGCGTGAGTCGCGGCCATGACCGGCTCTGCCATTCTTGGGGACCTCTCGTCGGGACAGCAGCGGACATCGTATCGGCTAATCGCCTCGGGGCCCGATTCCGGGCTCGTCCTTGATCAGGCGCCAGGCGCCGGCGTTGTTGTCGAACGGCGGCAGCCCGCGCGTCTGTCGCACGAAACCCCACGCGAGCGGCCCGAGCAGCAGCAGCCCGGCGCCGATGATGCCGACCGCCTCGGGGGAGAGCCCGAGCAGCTTGAGCCCGGTGAGGGTGAGGACGATGACGATGCCGCGACGGATCACCGACTGGGACACCCAGGCGGCCATCCGGGCACCGAGGAACGTGCCGGGTGTGCCGCCCACGATCAGCGGGATGAGCACGGCCCAGTCGACGCCGTTGACGATCACGTGCCCGATGGCCGCGGCGAGCACCAGCGGGACCGCCTGCACGAGGTCGGTGCCGACCAGCTTGAGGGCCGACAGCGTGGGGTAGAGCAGCAGCAGGGCCACCATGATCAGGGAGCCGGACCCGACCGAGGTGATCCCGACCAGCAGGCCGCCGATGGCGCCGACCAGCAGCGTGGGCACCGGCCGGACGGTGATCTCCTCCGAGGGCGCCTCGTTGCCGCTGGTCACCATGCGCAGCTGGAGGTACATCCGCAGCGTGTAGGTCGCGGCGGTGAACAGGAGGGCGCCGCCGATCGCGTTGACGACGAACTCCTCGGCCGACTCTCCTCCGAACCGGTCGACGATGAAGGCGCCCGCGAAGGCGAACGGCACCGAGCCGCCGACCAGCAGGCCGGCCAGGCGCAGGTTGGGCGCGCCGTGCCGCCAGTGCACGGCCGCACCGACGGACTTGTTGACCGAGGCGGCCACCAGGTCGTTGGCCACCGCGGTCGTGGCCGGGACGCCGAGGAAGATCAGCGCGGGAGTCATCAGCGCCCCGCCGCCCATGCCGGTGAGGCCCACGACGATGCCCACACCGAAGGACACCGCCAGCACGGCCAGCGCCGCGGTGGTGAAGAGCTCCGCCATCAGTTCTCCTTGGGACGTCCCGCAGCCTGCGGGGAGGGTCGTCTCGGCCGACCGGGGCTGAGCATACGGGTCCAGGTCGCCCGGACCGGCGTCGCGCCGCTCACCCGAGGTCGAGCAGGCCGGCCGCCGCGAGCGCCCGCTCGACGTCCGCCAGGGCGTCCTCGATGCTGCGCCCGGTGGTGTCGACGCGTACGGCGGCGTCGTCGGGCTCCTCGTAGGGGGAGGAGATGCCGGTGAACTCGGGGATCTCACCGGCCCGGGCCTTCGCGTAGAGGCCCTTGCGGTCGCGGCGCTCGCACTCCTCGAGCGGGGTCGCCACGTGGATGAGGAAGAACTCGCCGCCCGCGTCCTCGACCATCGCCCGGACCTGCTGCCGGGTCTCGTCGAACGGCGCGATCGGGGAGCAGATCGCCACGCCGCCGTGCCGGGAGACCTCGGCCGCCACCCAGCCGATGCGCCGGATGTTGGTCTCGCGGTCCTCCCGGGAGAAGCTCAGGCCGGCGGACAGGTTGCGCCGGACCACGTCACCGTCCAGCGAGGTGACGGTGCGCCGGCCGCCCTCGAGGATCCGGTCCTGGAGCGCGCGGGCGAGGGTCGACTTGCCGCTGCCCGACAGCCCGGTGAAGAACAGCACCAGGCCGCGCTCGTCGGCTGGTGGCCGGTCGAAGTCCACGACGGCGGCCACCTCGTCGGACAGGTCGCCCTCGTCGTCGTCGGTGACCCCGCGCACCTCGTCCCCGGCGGCGTAGTTGCCGACGACCTGGTGGCCGAGCAGGTGGTCGGCCGTCGGGTCGCCGTGCGAGGCGAGCGGGACCGCCACCACGGATGCCTGGGGCAGGGCCTCGGCGGCGGCCAGGGTGGCCCGGATCAGCCCGACCGGGCTCAGCCCCTCGGGGGTGCCGGCGCCGACCAGGACCAGCAGCACGACCGGGGGGTCCGTGGGGAGGGTGGCGACCTGGCCGCGGGTGAGCGGGCCGCTGACCGGGACGAACACCGAGCCGGCGTGCCGCTCCCGGACCTCGCCGGGCGTCAGGTAGAGCCGCCGGAAGGGGCCGAACTGGGCGTGGGTCAGGGAGGCGACGCTCCCGTCCCCGGTCACCCTGGCCAGCGGCAGGCCCTCCGGGTCGACGAGCTCGACGTCCTGGCCGGCGACCTCCGGCGGCAGGGACAGGGTGACCGGCGACCCGGGCTCGTTGAAGCCGGTGAGGGGGGCCAGCGCGCCGCTCACGAGCAGCTCGAGGTCGTCGAGCTCGCGGGGCGTCGGGCAGTGCTGGGGGAGCGGGTCGGTGGGCACGGCGTCATCCTGCCATCCGGCGGTGGGTAGCCTCGCGGGCATGTCCCCCGCCACCGGCTCCCACACCGTCTCCTCAGCCTCCGTCGCCGCCTCGCTGGTCTCCCCGGTCGTCGAGCCGGTGGTGGTCGCCGAGATCATCCGCTCCGGCGTCGTGGAGGGCCACCACTACGGCTCGGTGGTCGCCACCGGGCGCGACGGGGAGGTGCTCTGGTCGGTCGGCGGCACGGACGTCCCGGTGTTCCCGCGGTCCTGCAACAAGCCGATCCAGGCGTTGGCCATGGTGCGGGCCGGGCTCGACCTGCCGCCGGACCTGCTGGCCCTGGCCTGTGCGTCGCACTCCGGTGAGCCGTTCCACGTCGAGGGCGTACGCCGCGTGCTCGCCGCCGCCGGGCTCGACGAGGCGGCGCTGCGGACGCCACCGGACTTCCCCCTCGACGAGGACGCCCGGACCGCGGTGATCGCCGCGGGGGGTGAGCGGTCGCCGATCCTCATGAACTGCTCGGGCAAGCACGCCGCCATGCTGGCCACCTGCGTCGCGAACGGGTGGGACACCGCGACGTACCTGGACCCGCAGCACCCCCTCCAGCGGGCGATCGCGGAGACCTTCGCGGAGCTGACCGGGGAGTCGGTCGAGCCGGTCGCGGTCGACGGCTGCGGCGCGCCCCTGCTGTCCACCTCGCTGGCGGGCCTGGCCCGGGCCTTCGCCCGGCTGGCGACGGCGACGGAGGGGCCCGAGCACGGGGTCGCGGAGGCGATCCGCAGCCACCCGGAGATGGTCTCCGGCAGCACCCGCGACGAGCGCACGCTGCTGGAGGCGGTGCCGGGCGCGATCGGCAAGGCCGGGGCCGAGTCCTGCTACGCCGTCGCGCTGCCGGACGGCCGGGCCGTGGCGCTGAAGTGCGACGACGGCGCCCCCCGGGTCCGGCCGGTGCTCATGGCCGAGGCCCTGCGTCGGCTCGGGGTCACCGACGAGGAGGGTGTCGACGGGGAGGCCGTGCGGCGCACCGGCCTGGTCGAGCTGCTCGGCGGCGGGGTGCCCGTGGGCGAGATCCGCGCCACCTTCTAGGGGCTGCCCGGGGCTGCCCGGGGCGCCTGTGGGGCGTCTCACGTACCCACGGTTTGATTCTGCTAACAAGAGTTAGCACCATGGGGGACATGGCAAAGAGTCCCAAGGGGATGGTCGGCAAGACCGTCGAGTCACTCGGTGACTACCTCAAGGAGCAGCGGGTCAGCGCCCAGCTCTCCCTGCGGCAGCTCGCCGAGCAGGCCGGTGTGTCCAACCCCTACCTCAGCCAGATCGAGCGGGGGCTGCGCAAGCCGTCCGCCGACGTCCTCCAGCAGATCGCCAAGGCGCTGCGGATCTCCGCCGAACAGCTCTACGTCCGGGCCGGGATCCTCAGCCTCGAGGACGGCGCCGGTGGATCGGTGGAGCTGGCGGTCCTGGCCGACGCCGGCCTGACCGAGCGCCAGAAGCAGTCCCTGCTGAAGGTCTACGCGTCGTTCCTCGAGCTGAACGCGGCCGAGGGCGACTCCCACGAACCCACTGACGGCCCCGACAGCGGGACCGACAGCTGAACACCCTCGGGGCGGCGCTCGCCGCCCCGGGACCACGACGAACAGAGGAGAAGAGCATGGCCGAGGCCAAGTTCGACATCAGGACCGAAGCGACCCGCCCGTTCTACGCCACCGTCGGCGCGACCGGCCTCGCGGTCGAGGTCGCCCGCCAGTACGTCGCGGACGTGCAGACCCGCGTGGCGGACGTGCAGAAGAGGGTGTCCGCCTACGAGTTCGAGCCCAAGAACCTCAACGCCCGGGCCACCTCGGCGGTCTCGACCCGCGTCGACACGGTGACCAAGGAGGCCAAGAAGGAGGCCAAGGACGCCCAGGCGAAGCTGGAGGCGCGGCTCGTCGAGCTCCAGGCCGAGCTCAAGGACGCGCAGTCGCGGTTCGAGGCCCGGCTCGCGGAGTTCCAGTCCGACGCCAAGACCTTCCCGGCACGCGCCCAGGCCTTCGTGACCGACTACGTCAACGACGTCACCGACACCTACACCGACCTGGTCAAGCGCGGCGAGCAGGCCGTGGCCAAGCTGCGTCGGGTCGAGGTCAAGCTCGACGTCGACCCCAAGGCGACCAAGACCACGGTGACCGCCGAGGCGAAGACCTCCACCGGTGTCGACAAGACCCCGGCCGGCAAGGCTCCCGCCACGAGCACGCCGGCCAAGAAGGCGCCGGCGAAGAAGGCGTCCGCCACGAAGGCCCCGGCCGCGAAGAAGGCCCCGGCGAAGAAGGCGCCCGCCACGAAGGCCCCGGCCACGAAGAGCGCCGCCACGAAGAGCGCCGCCACGAAGGCTCCGGCCACGAAGGCTGCGGCGTCGAACGGGACGTCGACCGGGACGTCGACCGGCGCGTCGAACAGCTGAAGGGACGCCGGCGACCACGGTGACGGGCAGCTCGTGCTGTTCTGATCCGCCAACGCCGACGTGAGCGTGAGCACGACCCCCGGACCCAGGTGTCCGGGGGTCGTGCCCTTCCCGGGGGTCGTCTCGTAGGCTCTGGGGGTGGTCAACATCTTCGTGCTCGAGGGGTACGTGATCCTCGCGATCATCGTCGTCTCGCTGGCGGTCAAGGCCTTCGCCTTCGTCAACGCCCTCATCTGGCCGGCCGAGGCCTACCCCGCTGCGGGCAAGCTCACCAAGCCGGCCTGGCTGGCGATCCTGGGCCTGGGCCTGGCCGCCCAGCTGCTCCTGATCGGCTCCTCGCCGCTCAACCCCATCCACCTGATCGCCTCGATCGCGGCGATCGTGTTCCTGGTCGACGTGCGCCCGGCCGTCGCGGACCTCACCCGGCGCTGACCGGGTCGTCCGAGAGGTAGCGCCGAAGCGCCTCGCCGGCGTCCCCTGGAACGAATCCGGTCGCCTCGAGCCGGCTCGACGAGAGCGTGCTCCACGGCGGCCGCGGCGCCAGCGCCCGCCCGGCGGCGTACTCCTGCGTCGACACCGGGGTGACGTCGCGCGGGTCCCGGCCGCAGAGCTCGAAGACCTGACGGGCCACGTCGGCCCAGCTGGTCGGCGGGCCGGCGTTGGTGACGTGGTAGGTGCCGTACGCCGCGGCGACCTCCAGCAGGTGTCGGGTGGCGCGGGCCAGCTCGTCGGCGAACGTCAGCCGGCCGACCTGGTCGTCGACGACCGAGGGGCTGACCCCCTCGCGCGCGAGCCGGCACATGGTTCGCACGAAGTTCGGCCCCTCCCCGACGAGCCACGACGTGCGCAGGACGTAGTGCCGGGGCGCGGTGCCGACGGCGACCTCGCCGGCCGCCTTGCTCTGCCCGTAGACGCCGAGCGGGGAGAGCGGCTCGTCCTCCGGGTGCTCGGCCCGGGTGCCGTCGAAGACGTAGTCGGTCGAGTAGTGGACCAGCGTGAACCCGTGTCTGGCGGCCAGGCCGGCCAGCTGCGCCGGTGCCGAGGCGTTGAGCGCCCAGGCCACGGCCCGGTCCTGCTCCGCGGCGTCGACGCCGGTGTGGGCGGCGGCGTTCAGGACCGTGTCGTGCTCGTGCCACGCCCAGTCGGCGACGGCGGCCGGGTCGGCGAGGTCCAGCTCGGCCCGGGTCACGCCCCGCGCCCCCGGGAAGGCGGCCATCAGCGCCCGCCCGAGCTGGCCGCCGGCGCCGAGCACCAGCGCCCGGCGAGCGGGCACCGGCTCGATCTCCGCCAGCCGGGGGTTCGCCCGGTCCTTCGCGGACACCTCGGCCACGTCGAGGGGCACCGGCCACGCGACGCCGAGATCCGGGTCGGCGAGGTCGAGGGCCGGGTAGGTCATGTCCGCGCGCCAGTGGCCGTTGACCAGGTAGGTGTAGGCGGTCGCGTCCTCCAGCGCCTGGTAGGCGTTGCCGACGCCCCGCGGCACGAAGACCGCGACACCGGGGTCGATCTCGACGGTGACGGTGCTCCCGAACGAGTCCCCGGCCCGCAGGTCGACCCACGCGGCCAGCACCCGGCCCGAGGCGACCGAGACCAGCTTGTCCCAGGGTTCGGCGTGGAAGCCGCGGGTCGCGCCGCGGCGGGCGTTGAAGGAGACGTTGTTCTGCACCGGGCCGAAGTCCGGCAGGCCGAGGGCGAGCATCTTCTGGCGCTGCCAGTTCTCCTTGAACCAGCCGCGCTCGTCGGCGTGCACCGGGAGCCGCAGCACGAGCAGCCCCGGGATCGCGGTCCGCTCGATCGTGGGCTCCCCGCTCATCCCCGCCTCACTGGCCGCGCGCGGCGTACGCCGCCTCGGTGCGCTGCTTGTGCGGCCGCCACCAGTCGGCATGCTCGCGGTACCACTCCACGGTGGCCGCCAGGCCGCTCGGGAAGTCGGCGTACCGCGGCTCCCAGCCGAGCTCGCTGCGCAGGCGCGTGGAGTCGATCGCGTAGCGCAGGTCGTGCCCGGCCCGGTCGGTGACGTGCTCGAAGTCGTCGGGGTCCCGGCCCAGCAGCTCGAGGATCAGCCGGACCACCTCGAGGTTGCTGTGCTCGCCGTCCGCGCCGACGAGGTAGGTCTCACCGATCGCGCCGTCCTCGAGGATCCGCAGCACCGCCGAGCTGTGGTCGTCGGTGTGGATCCAGTCGCGGACGTTCTCGCCGCTGCCGTAGAGCTTGGGGCGGGAGCCGTCGAGGACGTTGGTCACCTGGCGCGGGATGAACTTCTCCACGTGCTGCCAGGGGCCGTAGTTGTTGGAGCAGTTGGAGATCGTGGCCGGCACCCCGAAGCTGCGGACCCAGGCGCGGACCAGGTGGTCCGAGCCGGCCTTGGTCGCCGAGTAGGGACTGCTCGGGTTGTAGGGGGTGGCCTCGGTGAACCGGGTCGGGTCGTCGAGCGCGAGGTCGCCGTACACCTCGTCGGTCGAGACGTGGTGGAAGCGGGTGCCGTGCCGGCGGACCGCCTCGAGCAGCGTGTAGGTGCCGAGCACGTTGGTGCGAACGAAGGACCCCGGGTCGGCCAGAGAGTTGTCGTTGTGCGACTCCGCGGCGAAGTGCACGACGGCGTCGTGGTCGCGGACCAGCGGGTCCACCGCCTCGGCGTCGAGGATGTCCCCCACGACCAGCCGGACCCGGTCCGCGGGCAGCCCGGCCAGCGCCTCGCGGGACGCGGCGTAGGTGAGCTTGTCGAGCACCGTGACGTCCATCCGGGTGCGGTCCACGACGTGGCGGACGAAGTTGGAGCCGATGAAGCCGGCGCCGCCGGTGACGAGGAGTCGGTCCATGGGTCGATGCTAGGAGCACACGTGCGCCCGTGTGGCTCAACGCACCCGATCCTCGGGTGGCAGCTCCTCGACGTCGCGGTCCCGGGCCCAGCCGGCGAAGTCGTCCACGGCGACCGCGGCGAACATCTCGCGGGTCGCGACCCGGTCCAGCAGCACCACGCTCGCGCCCCCGATGGTCGCAGTGCCGAGGTGCGGGACGGTGAGGAACCGGAGGTCGCGGCCCCGGAGCCGGCGGTTGTCGAGGGCGAGCGAGCGCAGCCGCCCGGGAGTCAGCGAGCTGTCGACCGCGACCAGGTCGGAGAGGTCCCGCACGAACCGGGTCAGCGTCACCGGGTTGGCCAGCACCCCGCTGCCGGTGGCCTTGCCCAGCAGCGCCCGCAGGAAGTTCTGCTGCCGCTGCACCCGGTCGAAGTCCCCCCGACCCAGGCCGTAGCGCTGGCGCACGTAGAGCAGCGCCTCCTCGCCCTCCAGCACGTGCCTCCCGGCCTGCCACGTCTTGTCGTTCTTGGGGTCGTGCACGGTTTCCGCGACCGTGACCTCGACGCCGCCGAGTAGCCGGGTGATGCCCGTGAAGCCGGCGTAGTCGACCAGGACGACGTGGTCGAGCCGGATCCCGATCAGGTCCTCGACCGTGCGGGCCAGGAGCGCGGGTCCCCCCGCGGACAGGGCCGCGTTGATCTTGGTGCTGCCGCGTCCCGCGACCGGCACGTAGGAGTCGCGGGGGATGGAGACGAGCTGCGCGGCGCGGGCGCCCGCCTCGATGTGCAGGACCATGATCGCGTCGCTGCGATAGGAGCCCGGCTCCCAGGCGCCGGACTCGAGCATGGTCGCCAGGTCGGTCCCGCCCCGGCCCTGGTTGACGTCGACCCCGGCGAGCAGCAGCGTGACCGCGTCCCCGGGCACCGCCGCCGGGCGGCCCGGCCGCTCGAGGTCGACCTCGAACCGCGGCACGTCGACGAGCTGGGACTGCAGGTAGGCGACCCAGCCGCCGACGGCCAGGGTGAGGGTGAGGGCCGTGGCGGCGAGGATCGACAGCGCCAGGTGGCGCCGCACGAAGCCGGGCCGGTGGGCCGGGGCTCGACCCTCCGGCCCCGACCGGGCGTCCGGGGATCGGCTCATCTCGAGGCGAGTTTATCGCCGCGCCCGGCCCCGGACCGCCGGAAATCGAGGACACCGCGATCGGGCGTCGGCCTAGGATGACTCGGCATGCGAGGAATCATCCTGGCCGGGGGGACGGGGTCCCGCCTGCACCCGGTGACCCAGCCGGTCAGCAAGCAGCTGCTGCCGGTCTACGACAAGCCGATGATCTACTACCCGCTGTCGACGCTGATGCTGGCCGGCATCCACGAGATCCTCGTCATCACCACCCCACAGGACGCCGAGCCGTTCGCCCGGCTGCTCGGTGACGGCTCGGACCTGGGGCTCTCCATCACCTACGCCACCCAGCCCCGGCCCGAGGGACTGGCCCAGGCCTTCCGGATCGGCGCCGAGCACATCGGGGCGGACACGTGCGCGCTGGTGCTCGGCGACAACATCTTCTACGGCCCCCGGTTGGGGCACCAGCTGCGCCGGTTCCAGGACATCGAGGGTGCCGCGATCTTCGGCTACCACGTGGCCGACCCGACGGCGTACGGCGTGGTGGAGTTCGACGCCGCGGGCCGGGCGCTCTCGCTCGAGGAGAAGCCGACCCACCCGCGGAGCAGCTATGCGGTGCCGGGGCTCTACTTCTACGACAACGACGTGGTCGAGCTGGCGCGCGACCTGGTGCCCTCGGCCCGCGGCGAGCTCGAGATCACCGACCTGAACCGCCGCTACCTCGAGGCCGGTCGGCTCCAGGTCGAGATCCTGCCGCGCGGCACCGCCTGGCTGGACACGGGCACCTTCGACTCGCTCAACGACGCCAGCAACTACGTGCGCACGATCGAGGGTCGGCAGGGGATGAAGATCGGCTCGCCGGAGGAGGTGGCGTGGCGGATGGGGTACATCGACGACGACGGGCTGCGCCGGCTCGGCGAGGGGCTGACCAAGAGCGGCTACGGCGGCTACCTGCTCGGCCTGCTCGAGTCCTGAGGGGTCCTGCTCGCGGAGGTCGCACGTCGTCCTCAACCGAAGGGTTGACCAAGCCCGGCCCCGCGCCCTAGTGTTCAACCATGTGGTTGACCAAGGCGCGGGCATGAGCGACGACCGGCTGTCCCGGGTGTTCGCCGCCCTCGCCGACCCCACCCGTCGCGACATCGTCCGTCGGCTCGCGGTCGGTGACGCCGGCGTCGGCGAGCTCGCCGCGCCGTACGACGTCTCGCTCCAGGCCGTCTCCAAGCACGTCCGGGTGCTGGAGGAGGCCGGACTCGTCAGCCGGTCCCGGGACGCCCAGCGCAGGCCGTGCCACCTCGAGCCCGAGGTCCTCGACCTCATGACGAAGTGGATCGAGCGCTACCGGCAGCAGGCCGAGGAGCGGTTCTCCCGCCTCGACGGCGTGCTCGCCGAGCTCGACCAGCCAGAACCCCTCGGAGAAGAAGGAGCAGCATCATGAGCACCAGCACCCGCCACCAGACCGCCATCGAGGCCGATCCCGAGCTGCCGATCGTGCGGATCACCCGCGACTTCGACGCCACCCCGGACCAGCTGCTCCGGGCGCACACCGACCCCGAGCTCTTCGCCCGGTGGGTCGGCCCGGACAGCATCGGCACCCGGATCGAGCACTGGGACGCCCGCACCGGCGGCAGCTGGCGCTACACCGCCACCCGGGACGGCGAGGACATCGCGGGCTTCTTCGGCGCCTTCCACGAGGTGCGCCCGGACCGGATCGTGCAGACCTTTGCCTACGACGGGGCGCCGGACTCCGTCGCGCTGGAGACGCTGTGGTTCGAGGAGCTCGGCCAGGGGCGCACCCGGCTGCACGCCCAGTCGCTGGTCGACTCCATGGCCGGCCGCGACGCCTTCCTGGCCAGCGGCATGGAGGTCGGGGTCAACGAGGGCTACGCCACGCTCGACGCGCTGCTGCCCGAGCTGCCCTGAGCTCCTGTGTCCTGCGCCCGCCTCAGCGGGTCGGGTAGCCGTCACCGGCGGCCACCCGGGCCCGCCACGCGCTGGCCACCATGTCCCGCAGGTCGTGCCGCATCTCCCAGCCCAGGTCGCGGGCCGCGAGCTCCCCGCTCGCCACGATCCGGGCCGGGTCGCCCGGACGCCTCGCCGCCAGCTCGGGCTCGAAGTCGTGGCCGGTGACCTCGCGGATCGTGTCCATGATCTCGCGCACCGAGCTGCCCCGACCGCTGCCGAGGTTGTAGACCGGCTCGGTCGGGGACCCGGCGTCGAGCCGGCGCGCGGCCTCGACGTGCGCGAGCGCCAGGTCGGCCACGTGGATGTAGTCCCGCACGCAGGTGCCGTCCGGGGTGTCGTAGTCGGTGCCGTTGATCCGCGGGGTGGCGTCGCGGTAGAGCATGTCGAACACCAGCGGGAAGAGGTTGTGCGGGCTGGCGTCGAAGAGGTCCTCCGACCCCGACCCGACGACGTTGAAGTACCGCAGCGAGGTGTGCCGCAGCCCGTAGGCCACCTCGGCGTCGCGGAGCAGCCACTCGCCGATCAGCTTGCTCTCGCCGTACGGCGACTCCGGCGCGACCGCGGTGCCCTCGGTCACCAGGTCGGTGTCCGGGGTGCCGTACGTCGCGGCGCTGGAGGAGAACACGCACCGGTCGACGTCGGCGTCCCGCATCGCCCGGAGCAGCGTGACCGTGCCCTCGACGTTCTGCTCGTAGGTGTGGAAGGGGCGCTGCACCGAGACCCCGGCGTACTTGAAGCCGGCGACGTGGATCACGCCGGTCACCCGGTGCTCGCGGATGGCGTCCGTGACGGTGGCGCCGTCGGTGATGGAGCCGCGCACCAGCGGTACCCCCTCGGGGACGAACCGGTCGAACCCCGTGGAGAGGTCGTCGAGGACCACCGTCGTGAGGCCGGCGTCCCGCAGGGCCCTGACCACGTGCGCGCCGATGTAGCCCGCCCCGCCGGTCACCATCCAGGTCATGTGCGCTCCTCGTGTCGTCGATCCGCGGAACCCCACCCTAGGGCCGCCCGCCCCCGGGGCGGTGCCGCCCCGGCATACACTCGGACGCCATGGTGCTGCGCGGTCTCGGCCTGTCGCTGGCCGCGGGCGCGGCCCTCGTCGCGGCGGTGCTGCCGGCGGTGCCGGTCGGCGAGCCGCGGCCGTCCTCGCCGCCGACCCGGCAGGGTGTCGAGCCCGGCGACCCGGGCGGGGTGCTGGCCGGCCGGACGGTGCTGCTCGACCCCGGTCACCAGCTCGGCAACGCACGCTTCCCCGCGGAGACCTCGCGGCCGGTGCCGG
The DNA here is from genome assembly GCF_014842875.1 of Nocardioides donggukensis. Classification (GTDB taxonomy): domain Bacteria; phylum Actinomycetota; class Actinomycetes; order Propionibacteriales; family Nocardioidaceae; genus Nocardioides; species Nocardioides donggukensis. The sequence continues at coordinate 369,836 of NZ_JACYXZ010000001.1, forward strand.
CCGGCGGCTTCGAGAAGGCGTGCAACACCGACGGGGCCGCGACGGCCGGTGGCTACCCGGAGGCGACGTTCACGATGGCCGTCGCCCGACTGCTGCGGGTCGGGCTGCGGGAGCACGGGGCCCGGGTGGTGATGACCCGCACCCGCGACCGGGCCGACCTGTGGGGGCCGTGCGTCGACGAGCGCGGGCGGGCTGGCCAGCGGGCCGGCGCCGACGTCGCGCTCAGCATCCACGCGGACGGCTCGACCGCCTCGAGCGCCCGCGGCTTCCACGTGATCGCCCCGGGGCTGCGGCCGACCGACCCCGCGGTCCGCGAGTCGCTGGCGCTGGCGCGGACGCTGCGCACCGCCCTGCGGGCCGGCGGCCTCCCGGTGGCCGACTACGTCGCCGGTGGCGACGGGCTCGACCGGCGCGACGACCTGGCCACGCTCAACCTGGCCCGGGTGCCGGTGGCGCTGGTCGAGCTGGGGAACATGCGCTCCCCGCGGGACGCGCGGAGGATGACCTCGCCGGCCGGGCGGACGGCGTACGCCTCGGCACTGCTCGACGGCCTGGTGCGGCACCTGGGTCGGTAGTCTCCGGGCATGCCCCTGGACCCCGGACTCGCCGGCCTTCTCACCGTCCTCGAGGACCCCTCCCGCCCGGCGATGCACGAGGGCACCCCCGACCAGGCCAGGGACGCGTTCCGGGCGCTCTCCCGGATCGCGGTGGCCGAGGAGGGGCCGGTCGAGGTCGGGTCCGTCGAGGACCGGGAGGTGGCGGGGAGACCGGCTCGGGTCTACCGGCCCGTGGGCCCGGAGCCGCGCCCGACGGTGCTCTTCCTGCACGGCGGCGGCTTCGTCGTCGGGGGACTCGACACCCACGACAGCTCCTGCCGCCGGCTGTGCCGCGACGTGGACACGGTCGTCGTGGCGGTGGACTACCGGCTGGCGCCCGAGCACCCGTTCCCGGCCGCGGTCGAGGACTCGGTCGCGGCGGCCCGGCACCTGCAGCAGCACCTCGCCGAGCTCGGCGGCACCGACCGGCTGGGCGTGGCGGGGGACAGCGCGGGCGGCAACCTCGCCGCCGTCGTCAGCCAGCGGGTCCCCGGCCTGACCGCCCAGCTGCTGGTCTACCCGGCGACCGACGCGTTCGGCGAGCACGGCTCCCGCTCCGAGAACGGCGCCCGCTACTTCCTCGACCTGCCGACGATGGCCTGGTTCCTCGGCCACTACCTCACCGACGTCGAGCTCGCCGAGCGCGACGGGCGGCTCTCGCCCGTGCACGGTGACCTCGCCGGGCTCCCGCCGGCCGTGGTCGCGACCGCCGAGTTCGACCCGCTGCGCGACGAGGGCGAGGCCTACGCCGCCGCCCTGCGCGAGGCCGGCGGCGAGGTCGACCTGGTCCGGTACGACGGCCTGATCCACGGGTTCCTGGACATGGGCGCGTTCAGCCCGGCCGCGGCGACGGCGGTGTCCGACGTGCACGCCCGGTTCCGGGCCCTGCTGCACCGCTGAGACCCGGTCGACCCGTGACCCGACGCCCCCGACTGGTCGCCCTCGACGTCGACGGCTGCCTGCTCCAGTGGACGCCCGGCACGGTCAAGGCCGAGGAGCGGGTCAGGCCCGCGGTGCGCCAGGCCGTACGCCGGGTGGTCGCGGCCGGCGTGCCGGTCGTGCTGGCCAGCGGTCGGTCCGGGCTGGGGCTCGCGGACGTCGCCGGTCTCCTGGGCCTGCCGTCTGCGGGGACCGGGCGTCTGTGGTTCGTGGCCTCGAACGGGGCGGTGCTCTGCCGACACCCGCCCCTGGAGGTGGTCCGGGCCACCACCTTCGACGCCTCCGACGCCGTGGCCGCCGTCCTGCGCCGGCTTCCGGACGCCCGGCTCGCCGTCGAGGACGCCCGGAGCGGCTACCGGGTCACGGCCGACTTCCCGCGCGGCGAGCTCTCCGGGCGGGTCGCCCGGGTGCGCCCGGAGGAGCTCGGCGCCCACGAGGCGACCCGGGTGATCGTCCGCCGGCCGGAGCGCCACGACCCGGGCGGGCTGGACGCGCTGGCGGCCGAGCTCGGCCGGGCAGGGGTGGCCGGGACCGGCTACGTCGTGGGGCTTACCGACTGGCTGGACCTCTCCCCGGCGGGGGTGACGAAGGCCTCCGGGCTGGCCACGGTCGCCGAGGAGCTGGGCGTGGCGCGGGCCGAGGTGCTGGCCATCGGCGACGGGGCGAACGACATCGAGATGCTGACCTGGGCCGGGCGCGGTGTCGCCATGGGCCAGGCGGACGCCGAGGTGCGGGCCGCGGCCGACGCCACGACGCTCCCGGTGGACGAGGACGGCGTGGCCGCCGAGCTCGACCGCTGGTTCGGCCCGGACCCGACCGCCGGGCGCGGCTAGGGTGGCACGGTGACCGACGCCAAGACCGAGGACTGGTTCGGGCGGCACACGCACCGGTGGCAGGACTGGTCGCTGCCGGACCTGGTCGCCGCCAAGTCCGGGACGCGGGTCAGCCTGGTGGTCCCCGCTCGCAACGAGGCGGCCACGGTCGGCGACGTGGTCTCGCGGGTCCGGGAGGCGCTGGTCGACACCGTCGCGCTGCTGGACGAGATCGTGGTCATCGACTCCGACTCGACCGACGACACGTTCGCGGTCGCCGCCGACGCCGGCGCGGTGGTGCACCGGGCCGCGGACATCCGCCCCGACCTGGGCTCGACCCCCGGCAAGGGCGAGGCGATGTGGAAGTCGCTCTTCGTCACCCATGGCGACCTCCTGGTCTTCATGGATGCCGACCTCGTGGACTGGGACACCCACTTCGTGCCCGGCCTGCTGGGCCCGCTGCTCACCGACCCCGCGGTCGAGCTGGTCAAGGGCTTCTACGAGCGACCGCTCCTCCCGGCCGGGGAGGGCACCGTGGATCCCGGCAGCGGCGATGGCGGCGGGGATCCCGGCGGCCTCGAGGGCGGCCGGGTGACCGAGCTGCTCGCCCGGCCGCTGATCGCGCTGCACTTCCCCGAGCTGGCCGGGCTGCTCCAGCCGCTCGCCGGGGAGTGGGCCGTGCGCCGCTCGCTGTTCGCCGGGCTCTCCGTCCCGACCGGGTACGCCGTCGAGCTGGCCGCGCTGGTCGACACCGTGCGCGCGAAGGGGATGGACGCGATCGCCCAGGTGGACCTGGGGCGCCGGGCCCACCGGCACCAGGCCCTGCGGGACCTGGGGGCGATGGCGACCCAGATCCTCGCCGCCGCCCAGCGCCGGACCGCGGAAACGCCCGTCGAGCCCGTCGTCGAATCCCTCGCGCTGCGGCAGTACCTCTTGCAGGACGGCGCCCCGACCCCGAGGACTCGGCTCGTCGACGTGGCCGAGAGGCCGCCGGTCGCCGGGCTGCCGGAGGCTGTCGCATGACCCTGCTGCTGGGCCGGCACGAGTTCCCCGACGACGCCACGCTGATGATGGCGATCGTGAACCGGACCCCGGACTCCTTCTACGACCGGGGCGCCACCTGGGCCGAGGACCAGGCCTTCGACCGGGTCGGGCTGGTGGTCGAGCAGGGGGCGGAGATCGTCGACATCGGGGGCATCAAGGCGGCTCCGGGGGTCGAGGTCGACGCCGCCGAGGAGATCCGCCGGGTCGCCTCCTTCGTGGCCCGGGTCCGGTCGGCGTACCCGTCCCTGGTGATCTCGGTCGACACCTGGCGGGCCGAGGTGGCGCGCGTGGTCTGCGCCGAGGGCGCCGACGTCCTCAACGACGCCTGGGGCGGGGCCGACCCCGGTCTGCCCGAGGTCGCGGCCCAGGCCGGCGCCGCACTGGTCTGCACGCACACCGGTGGCGTCGTCCCACGCACCCGACCGCACCGCATCGAGTACGCCGACCTCATGGCCTCGGTGCTCGCCGACACGGTGGCCTACGCCGATCGCGCGGTCGCCGCGGGGGTCGACCGGCGCTCGGTGCTGATCGACCCGGCCCACGACTTCGGGAAGAACACCCACCACTCGCTCGAGGTCACCCGGCGGCTGGGCGAGATGGTGGCGACCGGCTGGCCGGTGCTGGTCTCGCTGTCCAACAAGGACTTCGTCGGCGAGACCCTCGACCTTCCGGTCGGGGAGCGGCTCACCGGCACGCTGGCGGCGACGGCGGTCGCGGCCCTGCACGGGGCCCGCGTCTACCGGGTGCACGAGGTGGTCGAGACCCGCCAGGTCGTCGACATGGTCAACACGATCGCCGGGCGCCGGCCGCCGGCCCGCGCGGTCCGGGGGCTGGCGTGAGCGGCTCGGGGACGGTGGTCAAGGCGGTCGTGGTCCCGTCCGCGCCGCTCCTGCTCGCGGAGTACGCCGCCGCCGGCGACCCGGCGCCGGCGCTGACGGCGGCCTGCACGGGCGCGGTCGAGTGGCTGGTGCAGCGGCGACCGCCGCTGGTGCACGTCCTGACCTCCCCGCCCACCGGCGAGGAGCGCGCCAACGGCGCCCCGGACCTGGGCCCTCGGGTGGCCGAGCATCTCTTGCGTCGTGCCGGCTTCGCCGGGGAGGTCGTGGCCGGGGCGAGGCCCGGAGAGCAGGTGGAGACCGTCCTGGTGGTCGCCGACGGGAGTGCCCGACGGGGGGAGAAGGCGCCGGGGCACCTCGACGAGCGCTCGTTCGCCTTCGACGCGGCCGTGGAGGAGGCTCTGATGCTCGCCGACAGCGCGGCCCTGGAGTCCCTCGACGTCCGGCTCGGCGCCGAGCTCCTGGCCCGGGGCGTGCCGGCGCTGCAGGCCCTCGGCGCCCTCGACCTGCCGGTGGAGCAGGTCGACCTCGACTACGCCGGCGACCCGTTCGGCGTGCAGTACTGGGTGGTGAGGTGGCAATGCGTGCTCTGACCGGTCCGAACGGCCCCGAGGAGGACGTCACCGACGCCCGCCTCGAGGAGTTCTACGCCCCGCCGCGGTCGCCGTGGCTCCGGGTGAACATGGTCAGCGCCGTCGACGGCGCCGCCACCGGCGCGGACGGACGCAGCGGGTCGGTCAACAACGCCGTGGACAAGCGGGTCTTCGACCTGCTGCGGCGCACCGCGGACGCGGTGCTGGTGGGTGCCGGCACCGCCGCCGCGGAGGGGTACCGGCCGGCGGACTGCCCGATCGTGGTGGTCAGTCGGCGCGGTCGGGTGCCGACGTCGCTGCTCGGCGGTCCGGCGGGGTCGGTGCTCGTGGCGACCTGTTCGGCGGCGCCGGAGCTGGCCGCGGCCCGGGCCGCGCTGGGCGAGGACTGCGTGCTGGAGCTCGGGTCGCACCGGGTCGACCTGCCCGGCCTGCGGCGGGTGCTCGCCGACCGGGGCCTGGGCCGGGTGCTCTGCGAGGGCGGTCCGCACCTGCTGCGGGACCTGCTGGCGGCGGGCGCCGTCGACGAGCTCTGCGCGACCACGGTGCCGCGGCTGCTCGCCGGTGACCACCGCCGGATCACCTCCGGCCCGCCCGTCGACGTGGACCTCGAGCTGGGCCTACTGCTCGAGGAGGACGGGACCCTGCTGGGCCGCTGGCTGGTCCGTCAGCCCTAGCGGAGAGCCATCGAGCCGGACAGCGGCGCCGGCCACGGCAGGGCCTGCTGCTCGGCGATCCGGGCGTCCAGGCTGGCGGCGACGTCGTCGGGCCAGGCGGTCGTGCGGCGGGTCCCCATGTCGATGCAGAGGAAGATCTCCTCCATGACGTAGCTGATCCGGCGCCCGGTCTCGTCGAGCAGGAACGCCACCGCGTGCATCGCCCGCTCCGAGCGGCCCACCAGCCGGACCCGGACCGAGATCCGGTCGCCGGTGGTCAGCTCGGACAGGTAGGTGAGGTGGTGCTCGGCGGAGAACACCGCCCGTCCGGCCACCGTCGGCCAGTTCTGGGGGATCCCGACGCCGGTCAGCGACTCGTCGAGGCCCTCGCTGGTCAGGCCGAGGTAGTGGCGGATGTTCAGGTGCCCGTTGACGTCCTCGAACGCGGCCGGGACGGCCTGCTCGCAGTGGGCGGGGAGCTCGGAGACCTGGTCGTAGGTCGGCAGGGTAGTCACGGGGACGACCGTACGACGCCGGCCCGCCTGGGTCAGCGCGGGGCCATCCGGAGGGCGCCGTCCATGCGGATCGTCTCGCCGTTGAGGTAGTCGTGCTCGACCAGTGTCAGCACCAGGGAGGCGAACTCCTCGGGCCGGCCCAGTCGCTGCGGGAACGGCACCCCGGCCGCCAGCCCGGCCCGGAACTCCTCCGAGACGGTGGCCAGCATCGGGGTCTCGACGATGCCGGGCGCGATCGTGTTCACCCGGATGCCGTGCTGGGCGAGGTCGCGGGCGGCCGGCAGGGTCAGCCCCACGACGCCCCCCTTGGAGGAGGCGTACGCCGCCTGGCCGACCTGGCCGTCGTACGCCGCGATCGAGGCGGTGTTGACCACGGCGCCGCGGGCCCCGTCGGCGAGCGGGTCGGTGGCCGCGATCTGCTCGGCGGCGAGCGTCATGACGTTGAACGTGCCGACGAGGTTGACCTGCACGACCTTCGCGTAGACGGCCAGGTCGTGCGGGCCCTTGCGGCCGAGGATCCGCATCGACGGGCCGATGCCGGCACAGTTGACCGCCGTCCGCAGCGGCGCGTCGCCGGCGGCCGCGACGCCGATGCCGTCGGCGACCTGCTCGGGGTCGGTGACGTCGACGGCGACGTACTGCACGCCGGGCACCGGCGCGGCCTGCTCGATCGAGGCGGGCAGGTCGAAGGCGAACACGCGGGCGCCGCGCTCGGCCAGGGCGGCCGCGGTGGCCGCTCCGAGGCCACTGGCCCCTCCGGTGACGACGGCGGCGGTGTCCTTGACCTGCATCAGCTCTGCTCCTCGTGGTGGGTGATCGTGGCGGTGCTGTCCTGCGCCAGGCCGCGGCTGATGACCATGCGCTGGATCTGGTTGGTGCCCTCGAAGATCTGCATGACCTTGGCCTCGCGCATGTAGCGCTCGACCGGGAAGTCACGGGTGTAGCCGTAGCCGCCGAGCACCTGCACGGCGTCCGTGGTGACCTTCATGGCGTTGTCGGTGGCCACCATCTTGGCGATGCTCGCCTCCCGGCTGAACGGCAGCCCCCGGTCCTTGAGCCGGGCGGCGTGCAGCGTGGTCGCGCGGGCGCTCTGCACCGCGGCCTCCATGTCGGCCAGGACGAAGCCGAGGCCCTGGTGGTCGATGATCCGCCTGCCGAAGGTCTCGCGCTCCTTGGCGTAGGCCACCGCCTGGTCGAGGGCGCCCTGGGCCAGCCCGGTCGCCACGGCGGCGATGCCGAGCCGGCCGGAGTCGAGCCCGGCCAGGGCGATCCGCAGGCCGTCGCCCTCCTCGCCGAGTCGGCGCTCCGCGGGGATCCGGACGCCGTCGAGCAGCATGGTGGCGGTCGTCGAGCCGGTCAGCCCCATCTTGCGCTCGGGGGAGTCGGCGCTCAGGCCGGGGGTGTCGGCCGGCACCAGGAAGCAGGAGATGCCGTTGCGGTCGTCGGAGGTGCGGGCCATCACCTTGTAGAAGTCGGCCTCCCCGCCGTGCGTGGTCCACGCCTTGGCGCCGTCGAGGACGTAGTCGTCGCCGTCGCGCCGGGCGGTGGTCCGCATGGCGGCCGGGTCGGAGCCGGCGTGCGCCTCGGAGAGGCAGTAGGCGCCGAGCAGGTCGCCGCCGAGCATGTCCGGCAGCCAGCGCTGCTTCTGCTCCTCGGTCCCGCGGGTGACCAGGCCGAAGCAGGACAGGGCGTGCACCGAGACGCCGACGCCGACGCTGGACCAGACCGCGGCGATCTCCTCGAGCACCTGGAGGTACACCTCGTAGGGCTGACCCCCGCCGCCGTACTCCTCGGCGTACGGGAGGCCGAGGACGCCGATCCGCCCGAGGAGTCGGAACGTCTCGCGGGGGAACGTCTCGGTGGACTCGGCCTGCGCGGCCAGCGGTGCCAGCTCGGTGGCGGCCAGCTCGCGCACCAGGCGCAGCAGGTCGGTGGCCTCGTCGGTGGGCAGGACACGGCTGGCGGGCATGCGGAACTCCTCGCAGTGATACTCAGGAAAGGGCTACAGTATCGTTCTCGGTATCATCTGTCACCACGGGAAGGTCGTCCGCATGGCCCGCCAGCGCACCGCCCGCCAGGTCGAGCTGCTCGACCGGCTGGTCGACCTGGTGGCGGCCGAGGGCTTCGCCGGCTTCACCCTCGACGACCTCGCCGCGCGGATGCGGTGCTCGAAGACCACGCTCTACGCCCTGGCCGACTCCAAGCAGGAGCTGGTCGTCGAAGTGGTCAAGCAGTTCTTCCGCGCCTCGGTGCCGCAGGTGGAGGCCCGCGTCGCCGGCGCGCGGGACCCGGCCGACCGGGTGGTGGCCTACCTCGAGGCGGTGGCCGACTACCTGCGGCCGCTGTCGCGGGCGTTCATGGACGACCTGTCGGGGTTCGCTCCCGCCGCCGAGGTGTACCGGGTCAACACGGCGGCCGCGACCCAGCGGATCCGGGAGCTGATCGCGGAGGGCATCGAGGCCGGTGCGTTCCGCGAGGTCAACGCGGCGTTCGCCGCCGAGATGGCGGCGTCCACGATGTTCGGCATCCAGCGCGGCGAGATGTTCGCCCGACTGGAGATCAGCGACGCCGAGGCGTACGCCGAGCTCGCCTCGCTGCTGGTCCACGCCCTGACCCCCTGACCCCCTGACCTCCTGACCGCCTGCCGGCCGGACGGAATGGATCGGGCGGCTCCGCGGTTGGGACGCACATGCCACCCCACGACGCAGGACGCGTCTCCGTCCTGCTCGGCGTGCTCTTCGGACTGGCCGGGATGGGGTCGTCCTCGGCTGCGATCGCGCTGCCCCGGCTCGCCGAGGACCTGGGCGTCACGGTGGGTGTCAGCGCCTGGACGATCAGCCTCTACGCCCTGATGCTGGCGGTCACCACCGCCGTCTACGGCCGGGTCTCCGACCTGGTCGGCGTGCGACTCCCGCTGCTCATCGGCATCGGGCTCATGACCACCGGCGCCGTCGTCGCGGCCTTCGCCCCGACGTTCTCGGTGCTCCTGGTCGCCCGGCTCTTCCAGGGCGCCGGCGCCGCCGCCGTGCCCACCATCGGGGTCGCGGTGCTCAGCGCGCGCTACGAGGGCTCGGTCCGCGGTCTCGCCCTCGGCCGCCTGGCCGGCGTCACCGCGGCCGTCAGCGCGCTCGGCCCGCTGATCGGCGGCCTCGTCGAGAGCCAGCTCGGCTGGCGGGCGGTCATGGCCCTGCCCATCCTCGGGGTGCTGGTGATCCCGTTCCTGTGGCGCGCCCTGGACGCCGGCGGCACCGGCGCCCGCCTCGACATCCTCGGTGCGGTCCTCGTCGCCGGCACCGCCGCCGGCGCCGTGCTGCTCGTGCAGTCGCCCTCCACCGGCGTACCCGTGGCGCTCCTCGGCATCCTGCTGCTGGTGCTCGGGACCCCGCTCGTCGCGCTGCGGGTGCGACGCCGGCCACACGGGTTCCTGCCGTTGGAGGTGATCCGGAACGCGGTCGTGGTGCGCAGCGCCCTGGCCGCCTCGGCGATCCCGGCGGCCTGGTTCGCGATGCTGATCGCGGTGCCCGCCGTCCTCGTCGGCGCCGGCTGGGAGCCCTGGCAGGTCGGGCTGATCCTGGTCCCGAGCGGTGCCGTGGGACTGCTGACCCCGCGCTACGCCGGGCCGCTCATGGAGCGGATCGGGCCGGCCGCCGCCCTGGCCGTCGCCGGCGTGATCGCCTCGGTCGCGCTGCTCGTGGCCGCGGCCGGCGCAGCCGCGGTCTCCGCGCTGGTCCTGGCGCTGTCGGTGGTGCTGGTGACGGTCGGCTTCGGGCTCGGCCAGCCGGCCCTGTCGGCCGCGGTCGGTGGGGCGGTCGAGGTCGACGTCCGCGGCGTCGCCCTCGGGGTGGCGACCCTGCTGTTCCTCGTCGGAGGCAGCATCGGCTCCGCCGTGGTCGGCGGGCTCGGGGGGCTCATCGGCATCGGCGGTGCCCTGGCGCTGCTGGCGGTGCTGCCGGCGCTCGGCCTGCTGGCCCTCGCCCCGACCCTGCGCCGGCCGGTCCCCGCCGCCTGACGCGTGCAGGACTACGTGCAGCCCGGCCCGGCCGCGGCCGACGTACGCCGTGCGCGGGGGAGCTGCACGTAGTTCTGCCTGTGGAGGGCCGCCGGCCTCGACCGGCGTGATCGGGCAGGGTGAGCGAGTGGAGGTGACGCGGGCGCTCGCCCGCCTGGGGACGGTCGCGACCCACGCCCGGCTGGTCGAGGCCACGTCGCGTGGGCAGGTCCGCGCGGCGCTCGAGAGCGGTCAGATCGTGCGGCTCACGCACGGTCGCTACGCGCTGCCGAGCGTCGACCTGGCGCGCGCCGCCGCCTTCCGGGTCAACGGCGTGATCTCCCACCTCTCGGCCGCGCTGTACTGGGAGTGGCCGGTCAAGCACCAGCCGCTCGAGCCGGTGGTCACCGTCCCGCGCGGCCGGAAGCTCACCCCCGCCCGCCGGGAGGGCGTCGACGTGCGCTGGGGGACGCTGCGGCCCGACGAGCTCCGGCGCCGGGAGGTGACGTCGCCGCTGCGCAGCGTCATCGACTGCCTGCGCACGCTCGAGCCCGACGCCGCTCTCGCCGTGGGCGACTCCGCCCTGCGCTCGGGGCTGGTGACCCGTGCGGAGATCCTCGCCGCCGCCGAGGAGCTGCCCGTGCAGTTCCGCGGCCGCGTGCGCCGGATCGGCCTGGCCGCCGACGCCCGGGCGGAGAACCCCTTCGAGTCTGCGGTGCGCGCCCACGGCCTCGACGTCCCCGGCCTCAGCCTGGTGCCCCAGCAGTACCTGCCGGGCGTCGGCTACCCCGACCTGCTCGACGAGGCGCTCGGGCTGGTCGTCGAGTGCGACTCGTTCGGGTTCCATGCCAGCCGGTACGCGCTGCAGCGCGACTGCGAGCGCTACAACGCCTGCGCCCGTCTCGGGCTGGTCGTCGTGCGCTTCGCGTGGGAGCACGCGATGCGCGACGGGGACTACGTGCGGGCCACGCTGGCCGCGATGGCACGGCAGCGTGCAGGACTACGTGCAGCCCGGCCCGGCCGCGGCCGACGTACGCCGTGAGGGCCGGCCGGCTGCCAGTAGTCCTGCCGGTGCAGCCGGGGCTACTTGGCCTTGCGGGCGCGGGAGGCGGTCTTGGCCCGCTCGTTCGCGTCCAGCACCACCTTGCGGATCCGCACCATCTCCGGCGTGACCTCGACGCACTCGTCCTCGCGGCAGAACTCCAGGCACTGCTCCAGCGAGAGCTTGCGCGGCGGCACCAGCTTCTCGAAGTTGTCGGAGGTCGCGGACCGGATGTTGGTCTGCGCCTTCTCCTTGGTGATGTTGACGTCCATGTCGTCGGCGCGGGAGTTCTCGCCGACGATCATCCCCTCGTAGACCTCGGTGGTCGGCTCGACGAACATCGTGCCGCGCTCCTGCAGGTTCGTCATCGCGTACGCCGTCGCGGCGCCCTTGCGGTCCGCGACCAGCGACCCGTTGTTGCGGGAGCGGATCTCGCCGGCCCAGGGCTCGTAGCCCTCGGAGATGTGGTGGGCGATGCCGGTGCCTCGGGTGTCGGTGAGGAACTCGGTGCGGAAGCCGATGAGGCCGCGCGCCGGCACCAGGAACTCCATGCGGACCCAGCCGGTGCCGTGGTTGGTCATCTGCTCCATGCGGCCCTTGCGGGAGGCGAGCAGCTCGGTGATCGTGCCGAGGTACTCCTCCGGGGCGTCGATCGTCAGCCGCTCCACGGGCTCGTGGACCTTGCCGTCGACCTCCTTGGTGACCACCTGCGGCTTGCCGACGGTCAGCTCGAAGCCCTCACGTCGCATCTGCTCGACCAGGATCGCCAGCGCCAGCTCGCCGCGGCCCTGCACCTCCCAGGCGTCCGGGCGCTCGGTCGGGAGCACCTTGAGGGAGACGTTGCCGATGAGCTCGCTGTCGAGCCGGTCCTTGACCAGGCGGGCGGTGACCTTGCCGCCCTTGACCCGGCCGACGAGCGGGCTGGTGTTGGTGCCGATCGTCATCGAGATCGCCGGCTCGTCCACGTGGATCAGGGGGAGGGCGACCGGCGTCTCCGGGTCGGCCAGGGTCTCGCCGATGGTGATGTCGGGGATGCCGGCGACCGCCACGATGTCGCCGGGGCCGGCCGACTCGCCGGGCTTGCGCTCGAGGCCCTCGGTGACCAGCAGCTCGGTGATCCGGACGTTCTTCGTCGTGCCGTCGCGCTTCATCCAGGCGACGCTCTGGCCCTTCCGCAGGGTGCCCTGGTGCACCCGGACCAGCGCCAGCCTGCCGAGGAACGGCGAGGCGTCCAGGTTGGTGACGTGGGCCTGCAGCGGCGCGCCCTCGTCGTACGTCGGGGCCGGGATCGACTCGAGGATCGTGCGGAAGAGCGGCTCGAGGTCGGGGGAGTCGGGCAGCCCGCCGTTCTCCGGCATCTCCAGCGAGGCCTTGCCGGCCTTCGCGGAGGCGTAGACGACCGGGAAGTCGAGCGCGTCCTGGCTGTGGTGCTCGTCGAGCAGGTCCATGAACAGCTCGTAGGTCTCGTCGACGACCTCGGAGATCCGGGCGTCGCCGCGGTCGACCTTGTTGACCACGAGCACGACGGGCATGTCGGCGTTGAGGGCCTTGCGGAGCACGAAGCGGGTCTGCGGGAGCGGGCCCTCGGAGGCGTCGACGAGCAGCACGATGCCGTCGACCATCGACAGGCCGCGCTCCACCTCGCCGCCGAAGTCGGCGTGGCCGGGGGTGTCGATGATGTTGATCGTCATCGGCTTGCCGTCGGCGGCCGGGCCTGCGTAGTGGATCGCGGTGTTCTTCGCGAGGATCGTGATGCCCTTCTCGCGCTCGAGGTCCCCGGAGTCCATCACCCGGTCCGCGACCCCCTCCGCCTGGTGCTCGGTGAAGGCGCCGCCCTGGCGCAGCATCGCGTCGACCAGGGTGGTCTTGCCGTGGTCGACGTGGGCGACGATGGCGACGTTGCGGAGGTCGACGCGGGTGGTGCTTCCAGACATGGGCGTACGCAGTCACTTTCGATGGCGTGAGGGGCGAGCGGCCCGACGGGCCGCATCGAGTCTAGTCGGGCGGGCGCCCGGAGCCCGCATCGGCGCCGGAGGGCGGCCCCCGCGGCGGCCGGCTCTCAGCCGGCCAGCGAGCCGCCGAAGATCTGCCACGCGAGCGCCGACTTCGCGCCCAGGCTGAGCACCAGGTAGGCCTTCTCGCCGAACGCGTAGCTGGCCCAGGGGCCGACCTCGCGGTACTGCAGCCACTGGTTGACCGCGAAGCTCATGAAGAACACGAACAGGGATCCGATGATCCCGTAGACGCACCCGGGCACGGTGTCCGCGCCGAGGGTGTTGACCAGGATCGCGACCCAGGGGGCGGCGCCGGCGACGGTGCCGAACCAGAACGGCACCATCGTCGTCGTGGTGCGTCCGGGCGGGTTCATGATCTCCTGCAGCCAGCCGAACAGGATCATCGCGACGTTGGCCCCGATGATCGCGATCAGCGCCGAGGTGCCGGTGATGCCGTTGTAGAAGGCGATCAGCACGATCATGATCGTGGCGCTGACGGAGTACTCCAGCCACCGGAACCGGTTGAAGCCGGCCCGCAGCTCGGTCTCGTACCTGGCCCGGAAGAGGGTCGCGGTGAGCAGGTGGTCGACGGCCGCCAGCAGCAGGAAGGCGGCGATCGCCACCCCGATCCGGACGTCGAAGAGCGCCTCGGGCGCCGGTGGGACGGTGCCCGGCGGACCCGCGGGGAACGACGTCGTGACGGTGATCGCGAAGTCGGTGGCGAGCACCAGCACCACGACCGCCTGGGCGGCGTGGAGCACGGTGAGCCCCAGGTTCCATCGCCGCAGGTTGCGGAGCCGGGCGTCGTCGACGCCGGGTGCGTCGGGTCGCTGGTCGGGGACGGCGGTGTGCTTGCCCGGGGTCATGGCCTCACCTCTGCCTGAAGCCTATGCCAGCACCCGGGGCGGCGCCCGGCTCCGAGGCGGCGTGCGGTGGATGTATCTGGCACGGCCGAGCCCGCTCCTGAGCCGACGACCGTGCGGATCCCGGGGGAGCCGCGGGTCGCCGAGGGGAGCACGGGGGTGCAGGGGGATCCGGGCGCCGGGCCGTTCAGACGGCCCGGCGCCCGTGGCGTTCCCGGTCCGGGCTTGGTAGACATCGGGGGTGGAGAGATGCTCGTTCGTCCCGCCGTACCTGCTGAGCCGGATCGCGGCGTCCCGGGAGGTCGCGGCGGCGAGCAGGTGCCACCGCACGCTCGCCCTCGACGCGGCCTTCCGGGTGAACCGTGAGGCGCACCTGACCGCCCCGCGGACGCAGGCGTCCGCGCGCGGGGCGGACCCGGAGGCCCCGCTCCGCTGGCGCGTGCACACCGCCGACGGCGGCTCGGCACTGCCCGGTCGGCCGATCCGGGACCAGGACCAGCCGGCCCTCGGCGACCCGGCCGCCGACGAGGCGTGGGAGGGGGTGCGGGCCTCGCTGGCGCTCTTCGCCGAGGTGTACGGACACCGCTCCTACGACGGGCTCGGGGCGTCGGTGAGCGCCACCGTCCACTACGAGCGCGACTACGCCAACGCCTTCTGGGACGGGGCGAACCTGGTCTTCGGCGACGGCGACGGCCAGGTCTTCGGACGGTTCACGCGCCCCGTCGACGTCCTCGGCCACGAGCTCACCCACGCCGTGACCGAGCACACCGCCGGGCTGGTCTACCGGGGTCAGTCGGGCGCCCTCAACGAGTCCGTCTCGGACGTCTTCGCCAGCTGTCTCAAGCAGCGGCTGCTCGGGCAGGACGCCGTCGACGGCGACTGGCTGATCGGCGCCGAGCTCTTCCTGCCGCGGATCCGGGCCCGGGGGCTGCGGTCGATGAGCGCGCCCGGGACGGCGTACGACGACCCCCTGCTGGGGCGCGATCCGCAGCCCGACCACATGTCCGGCTACGTCGTCACCGACGACGACAACGGTGGGGTGCACCTCAACTCCGGGATCCCGAACCGCGCCTTCCACCTGGCCGCCACCGGCATCGGAGGGACGTCGGCGCACGGGGCCGGGGCGATCTGGTGGCAGGCACTCGGGACGGTGCGGCCGAGCGCCGACTTCGCGACCTTCGCGGCCGCCACCGTCGCCGCGGCCGGGGAGCACGCCGGCACGGTCGAGGAGGCGTGGCGCGAGGTGGGCGTCCACCCGGGGCCCGGGCCCGACGTCCCGGAGGCCGACCCCGACCGGTCGCAGCCGGAGCCGGCGCAGGTGGAGGTACGCCGCAGCGGCGGGCTCCTCGGCCGGACCGTCACCGGGCACGTCGACCTCGGCGGATCGGACCCCCGGGCGGGCGAGGTCCGGGAGCTGATCGACCGGGTGGACCCGGAGTCCGTGCCGACCGGCAGCCCGCACCCGGACGGCTACGTCTACGTGGTCTCCACGCAGCGGTGGACCGTCCAGCTCGTGGAGTCGGACCTCACCGGCGACCTGCGGCGCCTGGTCGACCTGCTGCTCGACGACCGGGTCTGAGGTCGGGCGGTCAGCCCAGGGCGCGGTCCAGGGCGGCCTCGACGTGCAGAGAGGTGCACGGGAAGACCGGCAGCTCGGAGTCGGCCTGCTTCACGAGCAGCTCGAGCTCGGTGCAGCCCAGGATCACGCCGCCCGCGCCGGCGTCCCACAGCTCGTCGACCAGGCCGACGATGGTCCGGCGGGAGGAGTCGAGCACCTTCCCGTGCACGAGCTCGTCGTAGATGATCCGGTTGATCTCGGCGTGGTGCTCGGCGGCCGGCACGTGCACCCGCAGCCCGTGCGAGGCGATTCGGTCGATGAAGAACGAGCGGGACATCGCGAACTCGGTGCCGATCAGCGCCACCTCCTCGAGGCGGTGCTCGCGGCACGCCTCGGCGACCACGTCGGCCAGGTGGAGCAGGGGCACCTCGACCGCCGCCTGGACCTGCTCGGCGACCAGGTGGAAGGTCGTCGTGCAGAGGACCAGGAAGTCGGCGCCGGCCCGCTCCACCGACCGGGCGGCGTCCACGAGGATCGCGGCCACGCCGTCCCAGTCCTCCGCCTGCTGGAGCGCCGTCACCTCCGCGAAGTCGACCGAGGCCAGCACGGTCCGCGCGGAGGAGAGGCCGCCGAGCCGGCGCTCGACGCCGAGGTTGAGGTCCTTGTAGTACTCGGCGCTGCTCTCCCAGCTCATGCCGCCGACGAGTCCGATGGTCTGCACCCGCGCAGTCTGTCCTGCCGGACCCCTCGGCTGCCACCCCGGGTCCATCAGCTGAGGCGGTGCACCTTGTGCTGGGCGGCCTGGGCGCGCGGCCGGATCACCAGCTCGTCGATGTTCACGTGCGAGGGGCGGGTGGCGATCCAGGCGATCGCCTGGGCGACGTCGTCCGCGACCAGCGGGTCGGGCACCCCGGCGTACACCTCCGCGGCCCGGTCGGCGTCGCCGCCGAAGCGCACCAGGCCGAACTCGTCTGTGCGGACCATCCCGGGCGCGACCTCCGAGACCCGGATCGGCTCGCCGCACAGCTCGAGGCGCAGCGTCTCGGTCAGCACCTGCGTCCCGTGCTTCGCGGCGGTGTAGCCGGCCCCGCCCTCGTAGGCGATCCGGCCGGCCGTGGAGCCGACGTTCACGACCAGCCCGTCGCCGCTGGCCCGCAGGGCGGGGAGCAGGGCCTGGGTGACGTGGAGCGTGCCGAGCACGTTCACCTCGTACATCGCCCGCCACTGCTCGGGGTCGGCCGACTCGATCGGGTCCGCCCCGAACGCGCCCCCGGCGTTGTTCACGAGCACGTGGACGGGGCTGCCCGCGACCTCCGCGAGGGCCGCGACCGAGGCGGGGTCGGTGACGTCGCAGGCCGCCGGCACGCCGTCGATGCGGTCGGCCAGCGCCTGCACGCGGTCGGCCCGACGGGCCGCGCAGACCACCCGGTACCCCTCGCCGGCGAGGGCCTCGGCGGTGGCCGCCCCGATCCCGCTGGAGGCGCCGGTGACGACGGCCGTCGGCCGGGCTGCCTGGGGGCCGGTGGTCTCGGGCGTCGGGCTGCTGCTCATGCTCCTGATTGTGCCGCAGGCCCCAGCTGGGGATGCGGACCGCCCGGACTCGCGGCACACTGTCGACAACCCTGTCGACTTGGAGGTCCCTGATGCGTGCGCTCGCCTGCGTCGCTGCCCTTCTCGGTGGTGCCGGCTGGATCGCATCGGCGATCCTCGGAGGGGCGGCGGTGTACTGGGCCGGCGCCGCCCTGCTCGCCCTCGCCGTCTTCGTGCTGGGCCTGCAGCTCACCCCCCGCGCGCCGACCTGGCTCCAGGCCATCGTCGGGATCGGGTCAGTGGGCCTGTCCGGCTCGGTGCTGGCCACCGTGCGGGCCGAGCTCGACGCGGCGACCGTGGACGTCGTGGCCGGTGCGGCCGTGATCCTCCTGTTCGGGTTCCTGGCGGTGCGCTGGCGGTCCGAGGCGGGGGAGGCGCGGGATGAGTCCCGGCACGGGCGGACCGGGCCGAGGTCGCGCGGCACCCGCGGCGCGCACAGCGCCTGAGTCGGCACGGTCCGTCTTGCCAAGGTAAGGCTTACCTAATTACTGTGGGCGGGTGACCACGCTCCCCCACCTCGGCCGAGCCCCGGGAACGCTCGCCGACCTCTCGCTGGTGGAGTTCCTGGCCGGCTTCGGCGCCCGCCCCGCGCTCGTGGGCAACGGCGCCCCGGACGGCGGCCTCAGCTACGCCGACCTGGCCGACCGGGTGGCGGACGTCGCCGACCGGCTCGGCACCCGCCGCCGGCTCGTCCACGTGGAGGGCGCCCACCACGTCGACGCGATCGTGACCCATCTCGGGGCCCTGGCCGCCGGATCGCCGGTGCTGCTCACCGGTCCCGGAGCCGGCCGGGTCGCGGCGACGTACGACCCGGACGTGCGGTGGACGCCCGAGCACGGCCTCATCGAGAGGCGCGCCGAGCCGGCCGCCGAGCTGCACCCCGACCTGGCGCTGCTGCTGTCCACCTCGGGCACGACCGGGTCGCCGAAGCTGGTCCGGCTCTCCCACCGCAACCTGATCGCCAACGCCGCCGCGATCGTGGACTACCTGGGCATCACCGAGGCCGACGTCGCCCCCACGGCGCTGCCGATCCACTACTGCTACGGCCTCTCGGTGCTGCACAGCCACCTGCTCGCCGGCGCCACCGTGCTGCTGACCGACGGCTCGGTCGTCGACCCAGGGTTCTGGGAGGAGTTCCGGCGGCACGGCGGCACCTCCCTGGCGGGGGTGCCGTACACCTTCGAGCTGCTCGACCGGGTCGGCTTCCCCGACCTCGACCTGCCCTCGCTGCGCTACCTCACCCAGGCCGGCGGGCGGCTGGCGCCCGACGACGTGCGCCGGTACGCCGCGCTCGGCCGCGAGCGGGGCTGGGACCTGGTGGTGATGTACGGGCAGACCGAGGCCACCGCCCGGATGGCCTGGCTGCCGCCGCTGCTCGCCGAGACGGCTCCCGAGACGATCGGGATCCCCATCCCCGGCGGCCGGTTCACCGTCGAGCCGCTGCCGGAGCGGCCCCTGCCCGGCTCCGACGAGCCCGAGGTCGGCGAGCTGGTCTTCCACGGGGACAGCGTGATGCTCGGCTACGCCGAGGGGCCGGCCGACCTGGCGCTGGGCCGGACCGTGACCGAGCTGCGGACCGGCGACGTGGGTCGCCAGCGCGAGGACGGGCTCTTCGAGATCGTCGGCCGGCGCAGCCGGTTCGTGAAGGTGTTCGGGCTGCGGGTGGACCTGGACCACGTCGAGCGGGTGCTGGCACGCCGGGGCGTGGTCGCGGCCGCGACCGACGGCGGCGACGTCCTCGTGCTCGGGGTCGGCACCGGCGCCGGCGCGGTGGACCCGGCGGCGCTGCTCGACCTGGTGCGCTCCGAGCTCGGCCTCCCCCCGGCGGCGGTCCGGCTGGTCCTGCTCCCCGAGCTGCCCCGACTGCCCAACGGCAAGACCGACCACCGGGCGCTGGTGGCGCTCGCGACCCGGGACGGTGCGGAGGCCGCGGCGGAGGAGGCCGCGTCGACCGCGGACCCGGGCGAGGAGGTCACCGCGCTGGTCGGCGAGCTGCTCGGCCGGCCCGACGCCACCCCGGACCACAGCTTCGTCCAGCTCGGTGGGGACTCGCTGTCCTACGTCGAGGTCTCCCTGCGCCTCGAGGGTCTGCTGGGGGACCTGCCGGCCGACTGGCCGCACCGACCGCTGGGCTCGCTCGCCGACCTGCCCGCCGGGCCCGGGGCCGACGGCCCGCTCGGCATGAGCGGCCGCGAGCCGGGTCGCCGGCCGGGCGGTGTCTCCGGCGGGCGCGTGCCGGGCGGTCTGCCGGGCGGCCTGCCGGGCGGTCCGTCGGCTCGGCGCGGACGACGGGTCGAGACCAGCGTCCTGCTGCGGGCACTGGCGATCGTCGCGATCGTGGGCAGCCACGCCAACCTCTTCGTGCTCGTCGGCGGGGCGCACGTCCTGCTCGGCGTGCTCGGCTTCAACTTCGGTCGGTTCCACGCACCCCTGGCGGGCTCGGAGCGGCTGCGGGCGGTCGGACGCAGCGCCGCCCGGATCGCCGTACCCTCCGTGCTGGTGATCGGCGCCGTCGCGCTGGTGACTCCGGGCCTGGGGTGGCGCAGCGCGCTGCTGCTCAACGGGCTGCTCGGGTCGCCCACCTGGACCGAGCCGGCGTGGCACTACTGGTTCGTCGAGGCCGCCCTGGCGCTGCTGGTCGCGGGCGCCGCCCTGCTCGCGGTGCCGCCGCTCGGTCGGCTGGCGCGACGGGCGCCGTTCTGGTTCCCGCTGGGTGTGGCGGTCCTCGCCCTGACCACGCGCTACGGGCTGGTCGAGCTGCGCGGCGGCGACGAGGTGCACCGGGCGCACGTGCTGCTGTGGCTCTTCGCCCTGGGGTGGGCCGCCTCGGCCGCCACCCGACACGGGCACCGACTGCTGCTCTCGGCGTTGACCGTCCTGAGCCTGGTCGGCTTCTTCGGAGACCCGCAGCGCGAGCTGCTGGTCATGGCCGGCCTGCTCCTGCTGGTGTGGGTGCCCGTCGTGCGCCTGCCGGACCTGCTGGCCCGGCTCACCGGCCTATTGGCGGCGGCCTCGCTGTGGACCTATCTCGTGCACTGGCAGGTCTACCCGTGGCTGGAGGACACCGTCCCCCTCGCCGCCACCCTGCTCTCGCTCGCGGCCGGCGTCCTCGCCTGGTCCCTCTCCCGCCGCCTGCTTCTCCTCTCGCGATAGTCCCGGACGTCTGCGCCCCTTCCCGGCCGGTTTCGGGGGCCACACGTCCCTGACCATCCGAGGAGGGGCGGAATATCGGGGGGATGCCGGAGGTTGAAGGCGGGAGGTCCGGGGCACCTGGACCGACGACCAACCGGGCTCCTGGGACACCAGGGCAGGACGACAGCGACGGGCAGGTGGGACGAGGCCATGGGTCGGATCGCGATGGTGAGCCTGCACACCTCCCCGCTGGACCAGCCCGGCACCGGGGACGCCGGCGGCATGAACGTCTACGTCATCGAGCTGGCCCGCCGACTGGCCGAGCGGGGCGTCGACGTCGACATCTTCACCCGCGCGACCTCCTCCCGGCAGGCCCCCGTCGTCGAGGTCGCGGACCGGGTCCTGGTGCGGCACATCCACGCCGGCCCCTTCGAGGGGCTCACCAAGACCGAGCTCCCCGGGCAGCTGTGCGTGTTCGCCCGCGAGGTCATGCGCACCGAGGCCGGGCACCAGGCCGGTCACTACGACGCGGTGCACTCCCACTACTGGCTCTCCGGCCAGGTCGGGGCCCTCGCCCGCGACCGGTGGGGGGTCCCCCTGGTCCACTCCATGCACACGATGGCCAAGGTCAAGAACGCGGCGCTCGCCGACGGTGACAGCCCGGAGCCGACCTCCCGGGTCATCGGCGAGGAGCAGGTGGTCGAGGCCGCGGACATGCTCATCGCGAACACCGACATCGAGGCCCGGCAGCTGATCGACCTGTACGACGCCGAGCCGGCGCGGGTCGAGGTGGTGCATCCCGGGGTCGACCTGGACGTCTTCCGGCCCGCCGACCAGCGCGAGGCGCGGAGACGGCTCGGCCTGCCGCCCGACGCCCACGTGCTGATGTTCGCGGGACGGCTGCAGCCGTTGAAGGCCCCCGACGTGCTGCTCCGCGCGGTCGCGGAGCTCCTGGCCGCCGACCCGTCGCTCCGCGGCCGGCTGGTGGTGCCCGTGGTGGGCGGTCCGTCCGGCAGCGGGCTCGAGCACCCGGAGGCGCTCGCGGACCTGGCCGCCAGCCTGGGCCTGGACGACGTGGTCCGGTTCGTGCCCCCGGTCACCCAGGACGTGCTGGCCCGGTGGTGCGCGGCGGCGACGCTGGTCGCCGTACCGTCCTACAACGAGTCGTTCGGCCTGGTCGCAGTCGAGGCCCAGGCCACCGGGACCCCGGTCGTCGCCGCCGCCGTCGGGGGGCTGCCGACCGTCGTCCGCGACGGCCACTCCGGGCTGCTCGTCGACTCCCACGACCCGGCCGACTGGGCCCGGGCGCTGCGTCGGGTGCTCGCCGACGACGACCTGCGTGCGAGGCTGTCCGCGGGCGCGCTGGAGCAGGCGCGTCAGTTCTCGTGGGAGCGCACCGCCGACCGCACCCTCGAGGTCTACCGGCAGGCGGTCGGCCTGATGCGCGAGGAGCTCTTCGTTGGCTGAGCCGGCGACCGTGGTCCGGGAGTGGCTGGCGGACAACGAGGTCGAGTACGACGAGACCGCCCCCGGGATGTTCTCCTTCGGGCTGCCCGGGGAGCGCAAGCTGTCCACGCCGGTCCGGGTCGACGTCGGCCCGCACGCGCTCGGCGTGCACGCCTTCGTCTGCCGCAACCCCGACGAGAACCACGCCCGGGTGCACCGCTGGCTGCTCGAGAAGAACCTCAAGCTGTACGGCGTGGCGTTCGCGATCGACCACCACGGGGACATCTACCTCGATGCCCGGCTGCCGCTCTCCTCGGCCACCCCGGAGGACCTCGACCGGATCCTCGGCACGGTGCTGGCCACCGCGGACGACTCGTTCAACACGATCCTCGAGCTCGGCTTCGCCAGCTCCATCCGCAAGGAGTGGGAGTGGCGCATCGCGCGGGGCGAGTCGACGCGCAACCTCGAGGCCTTCCGCGGCTGGCTCGAGGCCGGAAGCTCCGAGGAGGACCGGCCGGACGCCTAGCCTCGGCTCGGCACCCCGTCGGACGGCTCCTGCCCGGCCGGACGCGGGGCCGGCGACGGGTCGGGCGAGACGACGGGCGACGGGACGGGCGCCGCCGGGCGGGGGCGACCGCGGCGTGAGACCAGCACCCCGGCCACGCACAGCAGCCCGCCGACGTACGCCGCGGTCGGCGGCACCTCGCCGAGCAGCAGCCACGCCAGCGCGATCGTGATCGGCGGGACCAGGAAGGTCGTGATCGCGAGCCGACCGGCGCCCATCCGCGTGAGCGCGTAGGCCCAGGTGCTGAAGGCCAGCGCGGTCGGCCCCACACCCAGGTAGACGATCCACCACCAGGTGCCGGCGTCGGCGGTCCGGACGAGGGTGACCGCCTGGCCGGAGAACGGCAGCGCCGTGACCAGGCCGATGACGCAGGCGAGGAAGGTCAGCTCGAACGGCGGGATCCGCCGGGTCAGCGGCTTCTGGGTGACCACCCCGATCGCGTAGGACACCGCCGCGAGGACCGTGAGTGCGACCCCCCAGAGGTCCCGGTCGCCGGCCCCGTCGGTGGCCCGGCCGATCACGACGACACCCGCGAACGCCACCACCAGCCCGACCAGCAGCCAGGGGGTGAGCCGCTCGTCGAGGAACACCGCCGCGAGCAGCGCGACGACGAGGGGGCCGATCTGGATCAGCATCGCCGCGGTGCCGGCATCGATCCGTTGCTCGGCCTCGTTGAGCGCGAGGTTGTAGACGCCGAACCACATCACCCCGCAGGCCAGCACCAGCGGCCACTCACGCCCACGCGGCCACACCCGGGGGCGGCGCATCAGCATGAGGCCCAGCACGAGCGAGGCGATCGCGAGCCGGCTGATCGTCAGCGCGCCCGGCTCGACCTCCTGGCCGAGGTGCCGGATCGCCACGAACGCCGACCCCCAGAGCACCAGGGTGGTCGCCGCGGCGGCCGCCGGCAGCCCCACACGGGCCGCGGTCGCTGCGGGGGGAGTCGCCGTCGTCGTCACCGCTCCAGCGTAGGGAGCCGAACGGTCCCGGGTCGCGCGGGTTTCGGCCATCCTGGCCCGAGATCCCGCCCCATCGCGGCCGCGACGCGGGAGACGGCGCCGGAGGCGGGGACGGAGACGGGGACGGGGAAGGGGACGGCGCTCAGAGGTCGAGCTTGTAGCCGAGCCCGCGCACGGTCACGAGGTACTGCGGCAGGCCCGGGTCCGGCTCCAGCTTGGCGCGCAGCCGCTTGACGTGGACGTCGAGGGTCTTGGTGTCGCCGACGTAGTCCGAGCCCCAGACCCGGTCGATGAGCTGGCCCCGGGTCAGCACCCGGCCCGGGTTGCGCAGGAACATCTCCAGCAGCTCGAACTCCTTGAGCGGCAGCCGCTGCTCCTCGCCGTCGACGGTCACGACGTGCCGCTCGACGTCCATCCGGACCGGTCCGGCCTCGAGGGTGGCGGGGGCCAGCTCCGGCTCCTGGCCGCGCCGCAGCACCGCCCGGATCCGGGCCACCAGCTCCCGCGGCGAGTAGGGCTTGGTCACGTAGTCGTCGGCGCCGAGCTCGAGCCCGACGACCTTGTCGACCTCGTCGTCCTTCGCGGTCACCATGATCACCGGGACCGAGGAGGTCTGCCGGATCTGCCGGCACACCTCGGTCCCGGGGATCCCCGGCAGCATGAGGTCGAGGAGCACGATGTCGGCCCCGGCCCGGTCGAACTCGGCGAGCGCCTCGTTCCCGTCGTTGGCGATGGAGACCTCGAAGCCCTCCTTGCGCAGCATGTAGGCGAGGGCGTCGGAGTAGCTCTCCTCATCCTCGACGACGAGTACCCGGGTCACGTGCGTGCCTCCTGGTTGGTCCTGACGGCGTGGTTGCGGGGCAGGGTGAGCGTGAAGGTCGAGCCCTGCCCCTCGACGGACCACACGCGGATGTCCCCGCCGTGCGTGGCCGCCACGTGCTTGACGATGGAGAGCCCGAGCCCGGTCCCACCCGTGGAGCGGTGCCGGGCCGGGTCGATCCGGTAGAAGCGCTCGAAGATCCGGTCGATCTCCCCGGCCGGGATGCCGATCCCCTGGTCGGTCACGGAGATCTCGACGGACTGCTCGTGGGCGCGGGTGGCCACGAGCACCGACGACCGGTCGGGGGAGTAGGCGACGGCGTTCGCGACCAGGTTCCCGATCGCGACCGTGACCTGCTCCTGGTTGCCGAGCACCTCGAGCCCGGGATCGCCCGAGGTCACCACGGAGATGCCTCGGTGCTGGGCGTCGATCGCGGTGGCGTCGACGGCGGTCGCGACGACGGAGTCGAGCGGCACCGGGCTCGGCTCGTCGAGCGGGTTGTCGCCCTGCAGGCGGGAGAGCTCGATGATCTGCTGCACCAGCCGACTCAGCCGGTCGCTCTCGGTGATCATGCGCCCGGCGAACCGCTCGACCGCCTCAGGATCCTCCGAGGCGTCCTGCACGGCCTCGGCGAGCAGCCGGATCGCGCCGACCGGCGTCTTCAGCTCGTGCGAGACGTTGGCCACGAAGTCCCTGCGGATCGCCTCCACCCGGCGCTCCCGGGTGCGGTCCTCGACCAGCACCAGCACCTGACGGGTGCCCAGCGGCGCCACCCGGGCGGTGACGTGGCGGGCCTGCCCACCGGGGCTGCGGGCGATGACCAGCTCGGTCTCCCGGATCTGGCCGTCGCGGCGGACCTGCCGCACCACCTCGGCCAGGTCGGCGTCGACGATCTCGTTGCCACGGACCAGCCCCAGCGCGTACGCCGGCGCGGAGGCCTTGAGCACCACGTCCTCGTCGTTGACGACCACCGCGCTGGAGCGCAGCACCGACAGGACGGTCGCCACTCCCGCCGGCACGACCGGCTCGTCGATCCGGGGAATCTGCCTCTGCTGCTGCTCGCTGACGTGCCAGGCATAGACCACCCCGCCCACGAGCGCCGCTCCGAGCAGCACGAGGAGCACCGCCTGGGTCGTCGTCACGCCCCGATCGTACGCACGGGCCGACCCGGGGACCGCCTCCCAGGGGCGCTGCGGGCCACTTGTTCACGCCTCGTTCACGCGTCGACCCCGTCTGGTCACCCACCGCATCTGGCGTCGTCACCTGACGGGCCTAGGATCGGGGACATGCGTGAGGCTTTCCATGACCAGCTCGACTCCGTCTTCAACGATCTCGCCGCCATCGCCGACCAGGTGCAGACCTCGGTGGCCCGGGCGACCGAGGCGCTGCTCAACGCCGACGCCGAGGTCGCCGAGGCGGTGATCTCCGGCGATGCCGACATCGACGCCGCCCGCGAGCGGGTGGAGGAGCACTCCTTCAGCCTGCTCTCCCTCCAGCAGCCCGTGGCCCGGGACCTGCGGACCCTCGTGGCGGGGCTGCGGATGGTGGCCGAGCTGGAGCGGATGGGCGACCTGTCCGTGCACGTCGCGAAGATCGCCCGGCTGCGGGTGCCGGACACCGCGGTGCCCGAGGACGCCGAGCCCACGATCCGCCGGATGGCGATGGTGGCCGAGCTGATGGTCGGCAAGGTGGCGCGGATCATCGCCGAGCGCGACGTCGCCGGCGCCGCCGAGCTGGCCAGCGCCGACGAGGAGATGGACGAGCTGCGCCGCAACTCCTTCCGGGAGCTGCTCGGGGCCGACTGGCCGCACGGCGTCGAGCCGGCCGTCGACCTGGCCCTGCTCGGCCGCTACTACGAGCGCATCGCCGACCACGCGGTCTCGGTCGCGAACCGGGTCGTCTACGTGGTCACCGGCGAGCCGGTGGTCAGCTCCGACGCCTGAGCGGTCTCAGCGACCCTGGTTGGCCACTGCGGCGGCCGCCTGCGCGGCCGCCTCCGGGTCGAGGTACTCCCCGCCCGGGACGGTGGGTCGCAGCTCGTCGTCGAGCCGGTAGACCAGGGGCATGCCGGTGGGGATGTTCAGCCCGGCGATGTCCTCGTCGCTGATCCCGTCGAGGTGCTTGACGATGGCCCGCAGGCTGTTCCCGTGGGCCGCGACGAGCACCGTGTGGCCGGCCCGCAGGTCCGTGGTCACCTCGGACCGCCAGTACGGCAGCAGCCGGGTGATGACGTCCTTGAGGCACTCGCTGCGGGGCAGCTCCTCGCCGAGGTCGGCGTACTGCGGGTCGCCGGCCTGGGAGTACTCGCTGTCGTCGTCGAGCGGCGGCGGGGGCACGTCGAAGCTGCGCCGCCAGAGCATGAACTGCTCCTCGCCGAACTCCTCGAGCGTCTGCTTCTTGTCCTTGCCCTGCAGGGCGCCGTAGTGCCGCTCGTTGAGCCGCCAGGAGCGCCGGACCGGGATCCAGTGCCGGTCGGCCGCGTCCAGGGCGAGGCAGGCGGTGGAGATCGCCCGGCGCTGCAGGGAGGTGTGGACCACGTCGGGCAGCACGCCCGCCTCGGTCAGCAGCTCGCCGCCCCGCGTCGCCTCGGCGCGGCCCTTGTCGGTCAGGTCGACGTCGACCCAGCCGGTGAAGAGGTTCTTGGCGTTCCAGTCGCTCTCGCCGTGCCGCAGCAGGACCAGGGTGTGCTCGCTCATTCCTCGGCCTCCTCGCCGCCGGAGTGACCGGAGGCCTCGACTTCCTCGGCTGTGGTGGGGGTCAGCTCGGTGCCGTCCTGGCCGGCGAAGGCGCCGTTGTTGGGCACCACCGGCACCTCGATGCGGACCGGGTCGGCGTTGGCGAACGTCAGCTCCAGCTCGACGAACGAGCCGAGCACGACGGCCTCGCCCTCGACCGGGATCCCGTCGCCGTCGGCGAGTTTGGCCAGCCCGGCGCTGTCGATCGGCACCGGCCGCTCGAGCTCGAGGGTCAGCCCGCCCCCGGGCGCGGACACGCTCAGCAGCCGGTCGCCGGCGTCGGTGAACTCGCCGTCCACGAACTCGGCGGTCTCGTTGTTCACGAGCGTGGTCACGAACGTGCCCTCGCCGTCCTCCGTGGCCACGATCACCGCGCCGAGGACGTCCACGCTGCTGTCCCGGTCGTTGGTGCCCACGCCCGGTGTGTACACCTGGTCGGTGGCGAACGAGCCGCACGCGGCCAGCAGGGGGGTGGCGAGGAGGAGGGTGCCGGCGGCGCTCACGCGGGCGATCCGGTTGCGAAGCAGCATCTGTGGCCTTCGGGTCTCGTCGGCGTCCGGTGCCTGGCGGCGGGGAACGCGGCGGCGGGTGTGCGGGGACAGCCTAGCGTTTCACTGCACCAGGCCGACCGCGCGGGCCGCGACCAGGATCCCGGCCCCCACCGCGAGGTTGTAGGCGGTCGCGATCACCAGCAGCCGCGGTGCGCCCGTCCTGAGCGCCACCCGGAGCGGGAAGCTGCGGATCCCGTCCCGGTCGTCGTCCACCAGGCCGGGAAGGGCCCGGGTCACGTGCACGCCGATGCCGAGGAGGGCGGCGAGCGCGGTCATCGCGATGGTGGGCGGTCCGCCGCTACCCTCGCCGGCGAACCCCCCGTAGGAGAGGAAGGCGGGCAGCAGCCCGAAGGTCGCCATCCACGGCAGGTAGGAGAACCGGCTGCGGCGAAGCAGCCCGGCGTTGCCGGCCATGGCCACGAGGAGTACGCCGACGTGCGTGAGGCCGGCGACGACGCCGTTCGCGATCGAGAGCGGGACCACGACCAGGACCCCGCACGCGAGCGCGTAGGAGACCGTCCCGCGCTCGACCTGGCCGAGCGCGATCGGCTTGTCGGGACGGCTGTGCCGGCGGTCCCGCTCGGTGTCGACGATGTCGTTGTGCCAGCCCAGCAGGACCTGGCCAACCAGCACGGTGGCCAGCACCAGGCCGACCTCCCGGGTGCTGCGGCCGGCCACGGCGGCCGCGACGCCCAGCGCGAGGGTGATCGCCAGGGCCTGCCGCGGGTGCGCGCACCGCGCCAGCGCCACGGGCAGCGAGGCGGACAGGCGCTGCCGCCAGGGGCGGGCCGGGCGCCGGTCCCCCTGCTCTCCGCGAGGTGACTGATCGGTCCGCACAGACATAGGACGCAGTATCGACCAAGACGGCCCGCGAACGGGGGCTTTGTCCGGTCCCGGGTGCGTCCGGCGCGGCCCCGGAACGGCCGCGGCGGTCGGGCGCACCACACGGAGCGCGGTTCTGTCAAGCCCCGATTGCCGCCCTGACCTGCACAAACGCGGATCTGACCGGTCTGGACCCGTGTTAGACTGGTCACCTAGGAAGGGGTACTTGGCACATGACATTCACCGTCGGCGAAACGGTTGTTTACCCAAATCACGGAGCAGCGGTCATCGAGGACATCGAGACCCGCACCATCAAGGGAGAGGACAGGCAGTACCTGGTTCTCCGCATCGTCGCCCAGCAGGATCTGGTGGTTCGGGTCCCGGCCTGCAACCTCGATCTGGTCGGGGTCCGCGACGTCGTCGACAAGGAGGGGCTCGACCGTGTGTTCGACGTCCTCCGTGCCGCGCACGTCGAGGAGCCGACCAACTGGTCGCGGCGCTACAAGGCGAACCTCGAGAAGCTCCACTCGGGCGATGTGATGAAGGTGGCCGAGGTCGTCCGCGACCTCTGGCGCCGGGAGCGCGACCGCGGTCTGTCGGCCGGGGAGAAGCGGATGCTGGCGAAGGCTCGCCAGATCCTCGTCTCCGAGTTGGCGCTGGCCGAGCACACCAACGAGGACAAGGCCGAGGCCATCCTCGACGAGGTGCTCGCGTCCTGACCTGAGGCCGCCGCGAGCGGCCGCCCGCAACAGCACGGCGAAGCCCCCCGGACCCGGTCCGGGGGGCTTCGCGCTGCTCGGACCGCGGGCGCGCCGAGCGACGGCGGATCAGACGAGCAGGGCGGTGGCGATGGCGGCGACGCCCTCGCCGCGCCCGGTCAGGCCCAGTCCGTCGGTGGTGGTGGCCGACACCGACACCGGCGCCCCGACCGCCGCGCCGAGCACCTGCTCGGCCTCGGCCCGTCGGGCACCCATCCGCGGGCGGTTGCCGATCACCTGGACCGCCACGTTGCCGACCTCGAAGCCGGCCGCGCGCACCCGGCGCGCGGTCTCGGTCAGCAGCGCCACCCCCGAGGCGCCGGCCCACTGCGGCTCGCCGGTGCCGAAGTTGCTGCCCAGGTCGCCGAGCCCCGCCGCCGAGAGCAGCGCGTCGCACGCCGCGTGGGCGGCGACGTCGGCGTCGGAGTGGCCCTCGAGCCCGGCCGCCTCGTCCGGCCAGGCGAGTCCGGCCAGCATCATCGGCCGCCCCTCGGCGAAGCGGTGCACGTCGGAGCCGATACCGATCCGAGGGGTGTTCGTCACGCCATGATCATGCCTGAGGGACCATGGAGGACGTGAGCACCCCCCGAGGCGAGATGGACACGGCTCCCCGCGGTGCCCCGCGGGGCGCCTGGGAGATCGCCGGCCTGCTCGCCGGGCTGGCCGGACTCGCGGTCAGCCACGCCGCGACGCTGGTGCTCACCTCCCGCGCCACCCCTCCCGTCGCCGTGGCCGAGCTGTTCGTGCAGTACGTCCCCGGGGTGGTCGCCGAGACCGCCATCGACGTCCTCGGCCGGGCCGACAAGCCGGTGCTGGTCGTCGGGGTGCTGCTGGTCGTGGGTGGGCTGCTCGTCTACGCCGGGCGACTGGCCGCCCGGGCGTGGTGGAAGCCGCTGGTGGTCTACGCCGTCCTCGGCGGCATCGGCACCGTGGCCATGCTCACCCGGTACGACGCCCGGCCGGTCGACGTGCTGCCGGTGATCGCCGGCGTCGTCACGTGGATGGTGGCGCTGTCGTTCCTGACCGACCCGCTCCGGGTCGAGGCCGCGTCCGGCATCCCCGAGTCCGGGCACACCCGCCGCGGCTTCCTGCTCCGGGGCGGGGTGGTCGGCGCGATCGCGATCGGGCTCGGCGTCTTCGGCGAGCAGTTCGGGCGGCAGCGCCGCCGGGTCGAGCAGACCCGGGCGCTGCTGAACCTGCCGCTCACCCGTCCTCGACCCCCGGACGACGTGCGGGTCGACGTCGACGGCGTCGGGCCGTGGCAGACCCCGAACGCGGCGTTCTACCAGATCCACACCGCGATCGTGGTGCCCACGATCGCGCCCCAGGACTGGCGCCTGCGGATCCACGGCATGGTCGAGCGGGAGATCACGCTGACCTACCAGGACCTGCTCGACCGGGAGCTCGCCGAGGACTGGATCACGCTCAACTGCGTCTCGAACCAGGTGGGCGGCCCGCTCATCGGCAACGCCTGGTGGAGCGGCGTACGCATCGACACGCTGCTCGCCGAGGCCGGCCCGGCCCCGGGGGCGGACGCGGTCAAGCAGACCTCGCAGGACGGGTGGACCTGCGGCACGCCGCTCGGTGCCCTGACCGACCCGGAGCGCAACGCGATGCTCGCGATCGGCATGAACGGGCGCCCGCTGCCGATCACGCACGGCTTCCCGGTGCGGATGATCGTGCCGGGTCTCTACGGCTACGTCTCGGCCACCAAGTGGCTGGTCGACCTCGAGGTGACCCGGTTCGCCGACTTCGAGGCCTACTGGACCGGCAAGGGCTGGGGTGAGCGCGGCCCGGTGAAGATCGGGTCCCGGATCGAGGTCCCCCGCAACGGTGGCGACCTGCCCACCGGCGCGGCCCGCGTCGGTGGGGTCGCCTGGGCGCAGCACACCGGCATCGCCGGGGTCGAGGTGGCGCTCGACGGCGGCGGCTGGCGCGCCGCCGAGATCGCCGGCGCCCCCAACGACGACACCTGGGTCCAGTGGGCGGCCACGCTCGACCTCGACGAGGGCGACCACGAGCTGCGGGTCCGCGCGATCGGCAAGGACGGCGAGACCCAGACCGGGGTCGAGCGCGACGTCCTGCCCGACGGTGCGACCGGCTGGCACGGGATCTCGTTCAGCGCGTCCTGACCCGGTGCCGTCGGCCACGGCGGTGCCCGAGGCGGTGGGGATGGGGAGTCTCGGGCGGCTCGACCCTAGGATTGGACGGTGGCACTCCGGCTCTACGACTCAGCGACCCGCGACGCACGCGACTTCGTGCCCCTCGAGGAGGGGCGCGTCGGCATCTACGTGTGCGGCCTGACCGTCCAGTCCGAGCCGCACGTCGGGCACGTCCGCTCCGCGGTGAACTTCGACGTCCTGCAGCGGTGGCTGCGGCACTCGGGCTACGCGGTGACGTTCATCCGCAACGTCACCGACATCGACGACAAGATCCTGGTGAAGGCGGCCGAGCAGGGACGGCCCTGGTACAACCTCGCCTACGACATGGCCCACGAGCTCTCCGCCGCCTACGCCTCGCTGAACGTCCAGCGGCCGACGTACGAGCCGGCCGCGACCGGGCACGTCCCGGAGATGGTCGAGCTGATCGGCCGGCTGGTCGAGCGCGGCCACGCCTACCCGGCGGCCGACGACTCGGGCGACGTCTACTTCGACGTGGGGTCCTGGCCCGCGTACGGCGAGCTCTCCGGGCAGCGGGTCGAGGACATGGAGGCCGCGGCCGACGCCGACCCGCGGGGCAAGCGGGACCCGCGTGACTTCGCGCTGTGGAAGGGCTGGAAGTCCGAGACCGAGCCGGAGACGGCCTCGTGGCCGTCGCCGTGGGGGCGCGGCCGGCCGGGCTGGCACATCGAGTGCTCGGCGATGGCCGGGAAGTACCTCGGCGCGGCCTTCGACATCCACGGCGGCGGCATCGACCTGCGCTTCCCCCACCACGAGAACGAGCAGGCGCAGTCCCGGGCCGCCGGGCAGCGGTTCGCGTCGTACTGGCTGCACAACGCCTGGATCACCACCTCGGGCGAGAAGATGAGCAAGTCGCTCGGCAACTCGCTGCTGGTGCCGAACGTGCTCGAGCGGGTGCGCGGTGTGGAGCTGCGGTTCTACCTCGTCTCGGCGCACTACCGCTCGCACGTCGAGTTCTCCTTCGAGGCGCTCGACGAGGCCGCCGCCGGCTACCGCCGGATCGAGAGCTTCCTCGAGCGGGCGGGGGATCTGCCTGCCTCTGGCTCCGGGTCCGGGTCCGGGACCGGGACCGGGACTGGGACTGGGACTGTCAAAGAGCCGCAATTGCGGCCGATTGACATGGAAATCGGCGCAGAACATGTCGAACGGGCGCAATTGCGGCTGTTGGACCAGCTGCCTGCGGCGTTCGTGGCCGCGATGGACGACGACCTCGGCACGCCGGCGGCGGTCGCGGCCGTCCACGACGCGGTCCGGGAGGGGAACCGGCTGCTCGCGGCGGGGGACCGGGACCGGGCCGCCGAGCAGGCCGGCGCCGTGCGGGCGATGCTCGACGTGCTGGGGCTCGACCCCGCCGACCCGGCGTACGCCGCGGGCACGTCCTCGGCACAGGGGCGGCTGGAGACGGCCGTCGACACCCTGGTGGCCGGACTGCTCGGCGAGCGGGACCGGGCCCGGGCGGCGCGGGACTACGCCGCCGCGGACGCGATCCGGGACCGTATCAAGGCGGCCGGGATCGAGATCGAGGACACCCCCAGCGGACCGAGGTGGAGCATCTGATGGCCGGCAACTCCCAGCGCAAGGGCGCGATCCGCAAGACCAGCAAGGGCAACCCGACCGCCGGGTCGGGTGGCCGGGTCAAGCGCGGTCTCGAGGGCCGGGGCCCGACCCCGAAGGCCAAGGACCGGCCCAACCACAAGGTCTACAAGCAGCGCACCAAGGCCGAGCGGGCCGCGGCGGCCCGACCGAAGCGGCAGGGCGGGCGCGGCGGCGACTCGGAGTGGGTGGCCGGCCGGAACGCGGTCGTGGAGGCGCTGCGCGCCGAGATGCCGGTGACCGGTCTCTACGTCGCGGAGGGCACCGAGCGGGACGGCCGGCTGCGGGAGGCGTTCGCGCTCGCCGCCGACCGCGGGCTGGCCCTGCTCGAGGTGCCGCGGGCCGAGCTGGACAAGATGACCGCCGGGGCCGTGCACCAGGGGCTGGCCGCCCGGGTGCCGCCGTACGAGTACGCCCACCCCGACGACCTGCTCGAGGCCGCCGCCGCGCTGGGCCAGCCGCCGCTCGTCGTGGCCCTGGACTCGGTGACCGATCCCCGCAACCTGGGGGCGGTCGTCCGGTCGGCGGCGGGCTTCGGCGCGCACGGGGTGCTGATCCCCGAACGCCGGGCCGCCGGGATGACCGCCTCGGCCTGGAAGACCTCGGCCGGCGCCGCGGCCCGGGTGCCGGTCGCCCAGGCCGTCAACCTGGTCCGCCAGCTGAAGGCCTACCAGCAGGCCGGCTGCATGGTGGTCGGTCTGGCCGCCGACGGCGACGTCTCGCTGCCCGACCTGGCGCTGGCCGACGGCCCGCTGGTGGTCGTCGTGGGCTCCGAGGGCAAGGGCCTGTCCCGCCTGGTGTCCGAGACCTGCGACCAGCTGGTCTCGATCCCGATGTCCGGTGACCTGGAGTCCCTGAACGCCGGCGTCGCCGCCTCGGTGACGCTGTACGCCGTCGCCCAGGCCCGTCGCACCACCTGACCGGGCGACTCCACCGGCTCGGTACGTTGGGGCCGTGGGGTTGCGACGACCGGGGCCGCGGACGGTGCGCGGCATGACGACGGCGAGCGCGTACGTGCTCGCCTGGCTGGTGCTGACCGTCCCCCTCGCGGCGGTGGTGTTCCTGACCTCGCAGACGAGCACCACGGTCGCAAGCCACGACGCGGTCGTCCGGCCCACGATCGACGGCTACGTCACGCTGCGCACCGGCCCGTTCCTGCCGGATGTCCGGATGGCCTCGGAGCGGCGGCTCGGGGTCGACATCTCGCTCGGCAAGACCGAGGCCGGGTCGGCGGAGCAGCTGGTCCAGCGCTACGCGTTCATCGCCAGCCAGCCCGACGGGCAGGTGGCCCAGGTGGAGGGGTCGCTCACGAGCCTCGCCTACCGGGCGGCGCTGCGGGCCGGGCTGGTCGCGGTGCTGCCGCTGGGCGTGTGGGCCGCGATCGGCGACCGGCGCCGACGGGAGCTGGCCGCGGGCGTCCGGACCCGCCGCGGCATGACCGTGGTGGCCGCGGGTACGGCGCTGGTCGTGGCCGGCGGCCTGCTGGTGGCCGCCTCCTGGGAGAGCGACCGGGAGATGCTGGCCGACGACTCCGCCTGGTTCCCGCTCGGGGAGTACCTCCCCGAGGTCGACGTCCCTGCCGAGGCGCAGGACATCGAGGTCGCCGCGTCCGCGACCACCCGGGGCACGAAGCGGCTGATCCTCAGCGCGGTCGACACCTACCAGCGCAGCCGTACGTTCTACAGCGGTGCGCGTGAGCGCGCCGCCGAGCTCGAGCTGCGCCAGCCCGAGGAGGGCGAGACGGTGGCGCTGCTGGTGGCCGACCGGCACGACAACATCGGCATGGATCCGGTCTCGCGGGCGATCGCGGACCGAGCCGGGGCCACCGCGGTGCTGGACGCCGGCGACGACACCTCGACCGGTGCCGCCTGGGAGGCGTTCAGCCTCGACTCCCTCGACGACGCCTACGCCGACTACGGCGACCAGCGCTACTCCGTGGCCGGGAACCACGACAACGGGACGTTCGTCGACGCCTACCTCAGGGACCGCGGCTGGCGCACGGCCACGGGCGAGCCCGTGGAGGGCCCCGGTGGCTCGGTCCTGCTGGCCATCAACGACCCGCGCTCCAGTGGCCTCGGGACGTGGCGCGACGAGCCCGAGCTCAGCTTCGGCGACGCCAGCGAGCGGCTCGCCGACGAGGCCTGCGCGGCACCGGATCGGGTCAACACCCTGCTCGTGCACGACGCGAACCTCGGGGAGCCGGCCCTGGAGCGCGGCTGCGTGGACCTGGTCGTCGGCGGGCACCTGCACGTCCAGGAGGGCCCGGACCCGGTGGTCGGCGAGAACGGGGTGACCGGGTTCAGCTACACCAACGGCACCAGCGGCGGGGCGGCGTACGCCATCGCGGTGGGCAGCAAGCTGCGGCGACCGGCCGAGGTCTCGCTGGTCACCTACCGGGACGGGCGACCCGTGGGCATCCAGAGCGTGCTGCTCCAGACCAACGGCGTCTTCGATGTCGGCGACTACGTGGAGCTCGACTACGGCGACGTCACTGCCGAGGACCCGGACTCCGGGACCGACGCGGACACCGGCCCCGGGCTGGACGGCCCGGACCCGGACCCGGACGCGGACGTGGATCCGGAGACCGGGACGGACGCCGGACCTGGCGGCGAGGGCTCGTCGCCGGGGGAGGGGTGAGCCCTCAGCCCGGCGTCGGCAGCGCCGGCCGGTGCGGCAGCACGGTCTCGATGTAGTCGCGCGCGGCCTCGAAGAGGTCCACCTCGGCGCCGGCCCGCTCGGAGAGGTACCAGCGGTGCTCGAGGATCTCGTGGAACACCTCCGCCGGCTCCAGCCGCGGCAGCGTGGACGGCGGCACCAGGTCGCGGACCGGCTCGTAGATCTCGGTGAGCCAGCGGGTGGCGACCTGCTCCGGCGGGTGCGAGCCCAGGCCCATGCTGAGCGTGAACGCGGCCAGGTCGTTGAGCAGGCGACGGGCCTGGTTCTCCTCGACGTCGAGGCCCGTGAGCCGCTGCAGCTCGCGGCTGTGGTGCCCGAGCTCGATGACCTTGGGCTGCAGCCGGAACCGGTTCCGGTCCGGGTCGGCGACCATCTCGATCTCCTCGACGTCGAAGCCGAGGTCGTTGAGCCGCTCGATGCGCTGCTCGACCCGCCACATCTCGTCCGGGCCGAACTCCTCGACCGCGGTCAGCTCGGCCCACAGGGCGTCGTACCGCTCCTGGATCAGGTCGATCATCTCCAGGCCGTCGACATCCCCCTCGAGCATGCCGCTCGCCTGCAGGTCGAGCAGCTCGGCGAAGACGTTCTCCCGGCCGACGGTGACGTCGTGCTGACGCATCCCGTCGCCCAGGGCGGAGCGGAGCTCGCCGGTCTCGGCGTCGACGAGGTAGGCCGCGAACGCCCCCGCGTTGCGTCGGAACAGCACGTTGGACAGGGAGACGTCGCCCCAGAAGAAGCCCGCCAGGTGCAGCCGGACCAGCAGGACGACGAGCGCGTCGACCAGCCGCGGGATCTGGCCGGCGTCGGTGCCGTGCGAGAACAGCCACCGGTACGGCAGCGAGAAGCGCAGGTGCCGGGTGACCAGGACCGCGGGCAGTGGCTCGCCGTGCTCGTCGCGTCGCCCGGTGATCACGCACTGCGGCTCGACGCACGGGAGCCGCTCCCGGCCGAGCTCGCGGAGCAGCTGGTACTCACCGAGCGCGATCCGCTCCTCGGTCTCCTTCGCCACGTAGACGGCGCCGCCGGGGCCGGTGCGGATGATCCGGACGACGTGGCGGGAGAGCCCCTGCGGCAGAGCCACCAGGTGCTCGTCGGCCCAGTCCTCGAGCCGCTGCGCCCACGGCAGGGCCAGCAGGGCCGGGTCAGGCCGGGTCGCCACCACGCGCAGGTCCATGGGGACATCCTCCCCCACCGGAGGAGTCGGGGGGTCGACGTCCCGAGCTCAGCCCAGGAGGTGCAGGCCGAGCTCGGGCCCCTCCGAGGCGGGCAGCACGACGTCGTCGCCGCGGACGACCGCGCCGGCGGCCGGGCCGGTGCGGAGCAGCTCCTCGACCGGGGTGCCGCCGAGGCACGCCAGGGGCAGCACCACCTCGGGGCTCGCGGACCGGCGGGCGGTCACCAGGACCGAGCCGGACGGGTGCTCGCGGAGCAGGACGAGGACGTCGTCGTCGACGTGCAGCCAGCGCAGGCCGCCCCGGCGCAGTGACGGGTGCGCCCGGCGGAGGCCGGCCAGGGCGCCGTACGTCGCGAGCGTCTCGTGGTCCCACCGGTCCGGCTCCGCCCAGGGCATCGGTCGGCGGGAGTCCTCGCCGAGCACGCCCTCCAGGCCGATCTCGTCGCCGGCGAAGATCATCGGCACGCCGGGCAGCGCGAACTGCAGCCCGGCCGCCACCCGGTGCCGGGCGCCGGAGCCGACGAGCGTGCGGATCCGGGCGCTGTCGTGGGAGCCGAGGATGTTCCACGACGCCGCCGTCGCCCGCCAGCCGAGCCGCCCCATCCACATCCGCATGGCCGCGACCACCTGTCCGCCGGTGCGCGAGGGCACCGGCACCGGCGTCCCGAACGAGCGGGCCGGCGTGTCGTCGGCGCGCAGCCACTCCCACACCGGCCACGAGAAGCCGGAGTAGTTCATGGTCCCGTGCCAGCCGTCGCCGTCGACGTCGGTGGAGGCGTCGTGGTTGTGCTCGCCGATCACCAGGGCGTCCGGGCGCAGGGCGACCGCGGTGCGGCGGACCGCCCGGGCCACCTCTGCGTTCACGTCGACCGCACCGAGCCGGCCGGTCATGTTGGCCACGTCGATGCGCCAGCCGTCGACGTCGTACGGCGGGACCAGCCAGCGGCCCACGATCGACTCCGGGCCCTCGACGAAGGCGGCCCGCAGCGCCGGGTTCGTGTGGTCGATCTTGGGCAGCGTGGCGTGCCCCATCCAGGTCTCGTAGGACCCGTCGTCTCGGAAGCTGTAGTAGCCGCGCTCCGGTGCGTCCGGATCGGCGAGCGCCCGCCGGAACCACTCGTGGGTGTCGCCGGTGTGGTTGGTGGTCAGGTCGCCGAGGATCCGCCAGCCGCGGGCGTGGACGGCCTCGGAGAGCCGCTGGTAGGCCGCGTCCCCACCGAGGAGCTCGTCCACGTGGGCGAACGTCGAGGCGTTGTAGCGGTGGTTGGACTCGCCGGGGAAGACCGGGGTCGTGTAGAGCACGTCCGCCCCCACCTCGGCGACGTGGTCCAGGTGCTCGGTGATCCCGTCCAGGTCGCCGCCGAAGAACTGCAGCGGCGTGCGCGGGTCGCTGCCCTCGAAGACCACCTCGTCGTCCCACGCCGCGGGCACGGCCCAGTCCGGGACCGGACGCTCCGGTGCCGCCGCGGAGCGGGCGAACCGGTCCGGGAAGACCTGGTAGACCACCGCGTCCCGGCCCCAGTCCGGCGCCGGGGCGTGGGTGGGCAGCCGGAAGTCGAACGCGTCCGGTACGTCGTGGTCGAAGGTGCCGGCACCGGTGAGCCAGGTCTGGGTGCCGTCGGCGACGAGCAGGAAGCGGTAGTGGGCGACCGGGTTGCGCACCGGCAGCTGGGCCTCCCACCAGACGGCCTGGGCGTCCGCGGTCGCGTCGGCGGTCGCGTCCGCGGCGGGGGCACGGGTGCAGGGGTGGAAGGTCGGCTCGGCGTCCATCGTGGTGCGCAGCCACATCTCGTCGACCGGTGCCTCCGGCGAGGTCCGGACCCGGACGGTCACCGTGCTCCCGAGGGCGGGCGCCTCCTCGGCGACGTACGCCGGGGACCCGTCGTGGTGCGCGGCGGAGGAGAGGGGCCCGGTGGGGGACGGGTTCATGGGAGGAGACGCTACGCGGCGCACCCGGTCGACGCGCGCCGGAGGGTGCTCAGGGCTCGAGGAGGACGGCGCCCGGGCCGCGGCCGGCGACCTCGTCGCCGGGGTTGCTCAGCGCGCAGCGCCGCAGGGAGAGGCAGCCGCAGCCGATGCAGCCGTCCAGCCGGTCTCGCAACCGCTCCAGGCGGACGATCTGCTCGTCGAGCCGGGATCGCCAGCTCCGGCTGAGCCGGGTCCAGTCGGCCTTCGTCGGGGTGCGGTGCTCGGGAAGGGTCGCGAGCGCCTCGGTGATCTCCTCGAGGCTCAGGCCGACCCGTTGCGCGGCGCGGATGAACCCGACCCTCCGCAGCGTCGCCTGGTGGTAGCGGCGCTGGTTGCCGCTCGTCCGCTCGGAGTGGACCAGGCCGCGCGACTCGTAGAAGCGGATCGCGGACGTGGCGACACCGGAGCGCTCGGAGAGCTGGCCGATGGTGAGCTGGTTCATGATCTCGTCCCTTGACTTCAAGTTGGATTCAACTTTCATCATGGTGTCATGACTTCGACCTACGAGGAACTGCCGCGGCTGATGTCGCTGATGACCGGTGACGAGAAGCACTCGGCCGCCGCCACGTCCACCCTCGACGTGATCTGGGTGCTGCACGACCGGGTGCTCTCCCTGGGCCCGGGGGAGGACCGCGATCGCTTCCTACTGTCCAAGGGGCACGGCCCGATGGCGTACTACGCGGTGCTGGCGGCCAGGGGCCTGGTGCCCGAGGAGTGGCTGACCGACTGGGGGAGCTTCGAGTCGCCACTGGGCCTCCATCCGGACCGGAACCTCGTGCCCGGGGTGGAGATCTCCAGCGGATCGCTTGGCCACGGGCTCCCGCTCGCGGTCGGCACCGCGCTCGGCCTGCGGGCCCGGGGCGTCGACAGCCGGGTCGTCGTCCTGGTCGGCGACGCCGAGCTCGACGAGGGCAGCAACGCCGAGGCGCTGGCGCTCGCGGCGGCCAGGGGACTGGACGCGCTCACGGTCGTGGTCGTCGACAACCGGTCCGCGTCGTTCACCACCCCCGGGCGGATCGTCGCCCGGTTCGTGGCCGAGGGCTGGGCCTACGCGGTCGTGGACGGCCACGACCACGACGCGCTCGCCTCGGCCCTCTCGGCCCGCCCCGGACGGCCCAACGTGGTGGTCGCCGACGTCTCCGGACCGGTCCGCCCCGTCGCCCCCGCCCCGTCGACCCACCCCGAGGACGCCCGATGAACCCCCGTCAGCAGTTCGCCGCCACCGCCTCAGCCCTGGTCCGCGAGGACCCCTCCGTCGCGCTGGTGTACGCGGAGATCTCCGGGCAGTTCCTCGGCGAGGTGGAGCGGGACCATCCCGACCGGGTGGTCAACGTCGGCATCCGGGAGCAGCTGCTCGTGAACGTGGGCGCCGGGATGGCGCTGGCCGGTCTGCGGCCCATCGTGCACACGTTCTCCTCGTTCCTGGTGGAGCGCGCGTTCGAGCAGGTCAAGCTCGGGTTCGGCCACCAGGGCGTCGGGGGCGTGCTGGTCGGCGTCGGCGGCTCGTTCGACGTCGCCGCCGGCGGCCGGACGCACCAGGCGCCGGGCGACATGGCCCTGCTCGACACCCTGCCCGGCATCTCCCTCCACGCGCCCTCGACGTCGGCCGAGGTCGACGCCGCGCTGCGGGCCGCGATCGCCTCCGACGGACTCGACTACCTGCGTGTGGTCGCCCAGACCAACGAGGTCTCCTACCCCCACCGACCGGGCCGGTTCCACGTCGTACGCCGGGTCCCGGGCGCCCCGGTCGTGCTCGCCGTCGGCCCCGCGCTGGACGCCGTGCTCGCCGCGACCGCCGACCGGCCGGCCACGGTGCTCTACGCGAACACGATCCGACCGTTCGACCCCGCCGGCCTGCGAGCCGTGGTCGACGTACCCGAGGTGGTGCTCGTCGAGCCGTGGACCGCCGGGACCTCGGCGCACGCGGTGGCCGAGGCGCTGCGCGAGGTCCCGCACCGGCTGCTGGCGCTCGGCGTGGACCGTCGGCACGAGCTGCGCCGCTACGGCCGACCCGAGGAGCACGTCGCCGCCCACGGTCTGGATGCCGCCGGGCTGCGGGCCTCGATCGCCGGGTTCCTGGCCGCCGGCAGCCTGCGGGCGATCTCGTGACGTGGGCGACGACCGGACCCGCGAGCCCTCCGGGCGGAGCGCGACGCGGCGCGGTGACTACGATGTGGCCGCCGCCCGTGCCGGGCGCGCGCCGGTGTAGCTCAGTTGGTAGAGCGCCTCACTTGTAATGAGGATGTCGCGGGTTCGACTCCTGTCACCGGCTCCGATCCCTGGGTGCGGGGGCGCTCAACGCACCTGCCGGGCCTCGAACTGCCCGGCCGGCGAGGCGAAGTGCTCCTGGGCCGCGACCAGCTGCAGCTCGCGCTCGCCGGAGTCGTGGGTGGCCTGCAGCAGTCCGAAGACGCTGGAGGCGGTGCGGGCCAGCGCCTCGGCGATCGACCCGGTCTCGTGCCGGTGCGCGGTGAACAGCGCGGCGGTCACGTCCCCGGAGCCGTTGGCCTTGATGGGGAGCAGCGGCGTCCGGACGATCCAGGCCCCGGAGTCGTCGACGGCCAGCATCTCGATGGTCCCCTCCGGTCGGTCCGGGCGCTCGACGCTGGTCACCAACACGGTGTGCGGCCCCATCGCCCGGGCCCGGTCGACGGCGTCCAGGGTGCTCTCCAGGGAGAGCGGCTCGGTGCCGGTCAGGAAGCCGAGCTCGAACTGGTTCGGGGTGATCACGTCCGCCGCCGGCACCACGCGCTCACGCAGCAGGACCGGGATGCCCGGCTGCACGAAACAGCCGCTCCTGGCGTTGCCCATCACCGGATCGCAGGTGTACGTCGCCTCCGGGTTGGCCGCCTTGACCCGGGCGACGGCGTCGAGGATCACCTCGCCGATGTCCTCGCCCCCCTGGTACCCGGAGAGCACCGCGTCGACGCTGCCCAGCACCCCGCGCTCCTCGATCCCGGTGATGACCTCGCGCACGTCGTCGGCGGCGAGCAGCGGACCGCGCCACGCGCCGTACCCGGTGTGGTTGGAGAAGTGGACGGTGAACACCGGCCACACCTCGTGCCCGAGCCGCTGGAGGGGGAACACGGCCGCGGAGTTGCCGACGTGGCCGTAGGCGACCGAGGACTGGATCGAGAGCACGCGCATGGTCCCATCCTTGGGCCCCGTCCCCCTCCCGGCAAACCGACCCGTCGTCAGTGTCGGCCTCAGGCACGCCGACCCGTCGCCAGTGTCGGCCCCAAGCACGTCGACCCGTCGCCAGTGTCGGGGTCAGGCCACCTGCAGAGACCGCTTGGACAGCCCCAGCCAGAACCCGTCGACCAGCTGCTCCCCGGGCTCGTCGGCACGGCTGGCCGCGCCCAGCGTGATGAACAGCGGCGTGTAGTGCTCGACCGTCGGGTGGGCGTAGGGCATCCCGGGCGCGCGGGTGCGGTACGCCGCCAGCTCGTCCACGTCGCCCCGGGCCAGGGCGTCGGCCGCCCAGGCGTCGAACTCGCGTGACCAGCCCGGCGGCGTCGCGTCCAGGCTGAAGTCGCGCAGGAACGGCAGGCCGTGGGTGAGGAAGCCGGAGCCGATGATCAGCACCCCCTCGTCGCGCAAGGGGCGCAGCCGCTCGCCGAGGGCGAGGAGGCGGTAGGGGTCCTGCGTCGGCAGGGACATCTGCAGCACCGGCACGTCCCCGGCGGGGTACATGATCTTCAGGGGCACCCAGGCGCCGTGGTCGAGACCCCGGCTGGTGTGCTGGTGGACCGGTTCGCCGTCCGGCATCATCGCCGCCACCCGAGCGGCCAGCGCCGACGCGTCGGGCGTGCGGTAGGTCATCTCGTAGTACTTCGGCGCGAACCCGCCGAAGTCGTAGACGAGCGGTGCGCCGGAGGCGGTCAGGCTCACCGGAGCCGACTCCCAGTGCGCGCTGACGATGAGGATGGCCGTCGGTCGCGGCAGGTCCTCGGCCCACGCCGCCAGCTGTCCCGACCACACCGGGTCGTCGAGCAGAGGGGGAGCCCCGTGTCCGATGTACAGGGCCGGCATTCGCGCGTTCACGAGACCAGAGTAGTTCATCATTCAATCTCTTGGGGATCGCCGCGGCGAGTAGGGTGCGGGAGCGTGGACGAGACGCGGGGGACGCTGGACGGGCTGGTGACCCGGGGGCTGGTCGCGGCGGACTGGGCCGAGGCGCTGGCGCCGGTCGAGGATCGGATCGCCGCGATGGGCGGCTTCCTGCGTGCGGAGCTCGCCGCAGGCAGGCCGTACCTCCCGGACGGCGAGCACGTCCTGCGGGCGTTCGCCCGCCCACTGGCCGACGTACGGGTGCTCGTCGTCGGTCAGGACCCCTACCCGACCCCCGGCCACCCGATCGGGCTGAGCTTCGCCGTGGCCCGGGACGTGCGCCCGATCCCCCGCAGCCTGGCCAACATCTACGCCGAGCTCCACGACGACCTCGGCCTGGCCCCGGTCGGGCACGGCGACCTCACCGCCTGGGCCGACTCCGGGGTGATGCTGCTCAACCGGGTGCTGACCGTCCGACCGGGGGAGCCGGCCTCGCACCGGGGTCGCGGCTGGGAGGAGGTCACCGAGTGCGCGATCTCGGCCCTGGTACGCCGCGGCGGACCGCTGGCCGCGATCCTCTGGGGCCGCGACGCCCAGTCGCTCAAGCCGATGCTCGGCCCGGTGCCGTGGGTGGAGTCGGCGCACCCGTCACCCCTGAGCGCGCGGCGCGGGTTCTTCGGCTCCCGCCCGTTCAGCCGCGTCAACCGGATGCTGGAGGAGCAGGGCGGCGGTCCCGTCGACTGGGCGCTGGAGCCGACAACCTAGGACCGACGGGTCGAAGGCGAGGGCCGATCGAGGAGCGCCCCCGGCCTCGCCGCCACTCCGAAGGATCCGGGGTCAGGGGGCGAGCGAGCGGGAGCCGCCGGAACCGTAGCGACGGCTCGGGTTCGCACCGATCGAGTCGGGCGAGGCGCCGCTCCCGCCGGGCCTCGGAGCGCGCGGGGCCGGCTTCCGGCTGCGCGTCGACCCGGCCGGCTTGGACCGCGCCGGCTTGGAACCCGCCGGCTTCGCCCCGGACGGCTTCGACCCCGCCGGCTTCGACCCCGCCGCAGCCTCGGCCACCGAGGAGCCCGCGTCGCTGGACCAGCGCTCGATCCACTCGTCGATCACCCGCCAGGTGGTACGCCGCGCCCCGCGGCCGGTGAGCATCCCCAGGTGGCCGCCGGGCACCACCTCGAAGCGCACCTCGGGTGCCCCCGTCAGCAGCGGGACGACCGCCTGCACCGACGGGATCGGCGCGATGCCGTCGGTGGAGCCGCCGAAGACGAGGACCGGCTTGTCGAGGTCCTTGATCTCGATCCTCCGGTCGCCCAGGTCCATGGCGCCGTGCTGGAGGTCGTTGGTCTTGACGAACCGGTGGTAGAGCTGCCCGAAGGTGCGGCCGGGGTAGGCGATCATGTTCGCGGTGAACGCGTCGACCGCCTCGATCTGGGCCAGGAAGTCGGTGTCGTCGAGGTTCTGCAGCTGCACCAGCGGCTTGGTCACCAGCTTCTGGGCGGCGGTCAGCTGGAAGACCCAGCGGACCAGGGGCTTGGGCGCCCCGCCGAGGGTCTGGTAGAGCCGGGTCACCGGGCCGCGGCCGTCGGTGAGGCCGAACAGCGACCGGTCGGTGAGGTTCAGCAGGGGCCGCAGCGGCGCGATCATCGGCACCTTCGAGACGTCGAAGGGCGA
This sequence comes from Nocardioides donggukensis, assembly GCF_014842875.1. Classification (GTDB taxonomy): domain Bacteria; phylum Actinomycetota; class Actinomycetes; order Propionibacteriales; family Nocardioidaceae; genus Nocardioides; species Nocardioides donggukensis. The sequence continues at coordinate 413,959 of NZ_JACYXZ010000001.1, forward strand.
GCCGACGACGGTCATCGACGCGATCGGCAGGTCGGGCTGGTCGGCGGCGGCGAGGGTGGCGAAGATCCCGCCGAGACTCCAGCCGACCACGTGCACCGGCCGGCCGCCGGCGTGCTCCGAGGTGTGCCGGATCGCCTCCGGCACCACCTCGTCGATCCAGTGCTCCATCCCGAGGTTGCGGTCGCGGAACGACACCTCGCCGTACTCCACGAGGTAGGTCGGGTGCCCTTCGGTGACCAGGTGCTCGACCAGTGAGCAGCCGCGCCGCAGGTCGAAGCAGGACGAGGGCGCGGCCAACGGCGTCACCAGCAGCACCGGGTCGCCGTCCTCCTTGACCCGACCCGCCGGGCGGTAGTGGTAGAGCTGGCGCAGCATCCCCTCGTCGATGAGCGTGCGCGGCATCTTCCGGAGATCGGCGAGACCGCCGTAGAGCACCTTGTGCGCGACGTTGCTGGCGGCGGAGACGACCTGATCGGGCTTCGGGATCAGATCCATGGGCGAAAAGTACCCGACGCTCGACATCGCCGGGGAGTGCGGCTACACCTGAGTCCATGACGTGGAACGCCCCGGTGCGGGACTGATGGCGGAGACCTTCCTCGAGCTGCTCTACGAGGACGCCCCGCCCGCGGCGTACGACGAGCTGTGCGACCGGCTGCGCGAACGGCTCGGGGACGCCGCCGCCGAGCAGCACGCCCTCGCCCTGCAGGTCCGGGAGCGGGTGGCCCGGCACCGTGGCCGGGAGGCGGAGCTGTCGGCGCTCTACGACACCGCCGGAGACCTGACCGCGATCCGTGACCTGGACACGATCCTGGGCGCGATCGTGCGTCGGGCGCGGCAGCTGCTGCACGCCGACATGACCTACCTCTCCCTGAACGACGAGGCCGAGGGCGCCTCCTACATGAAGGTCACCGACGGCGCCCTGACGCCCGAGTTCCGGGAGCTGCGGCTGCCGCTCGGCACCGGCCTGCTCGGGCTGGTCGCCCAGGCCGGGGCGCCGTACTTCACCGAGGACTACCAGGTCGACGAGCGCTTCGTGCACCGCGAGTACATCGACAGCGCCGTGGCCGGCGAGCGGATCCGGGCGATCCTGGGGGTGCCGCTGGTCGTCGACGGCCACGTGATCGGGGCCCTGCTCGCGGTGCACCGGACCGTGCGCCCGTTCCCGCCCGGGGAGGTCACCCTGCTCACGTCGTTCGCGGCGCACGCCGCGGTGGCCCTCGAGAACGCCCGGCTGTTCGAGCAGGCACGGGCGGCGGTGGACGCCGCCGACGAGGCCAACGCGCTGCTGCGCAGCCGATCGGAGCAGGTGGAGGGGGCGGCCCGCGCCCACGACCGGCTCACCGACGTGCTGCTGCACGGCGGCGGGGTCGCCGAGATCGCCGAGGTGCTCGCCGGGGTGCTCGGGGGTCAGGTCACCGTGTACGACGAGGCGCAGCGCCTGCTCGCGGGAGAGCCGGAGGACGTCCCCGGGCTGGACGCGGCGGTGGAGCAGGCGCTGCGCTCGGGCAGGTCGGTGGAGCTCGCGCCGGGCACCTACGTGGCCGTGGCCGCCGCCGGCGAGGGACACCTCGGGACCCTGCTGGTGCGCACCGGCCCCCTGGAGCAGGGTGAGCGCCGGACCCTGGAGCGGGGCGCCATCGTCACCGCCCTGGTGCTGCTGTTCGCCCGCACCGAGGCGGAGGCCGAGGAGCGGGTGCGCGGGGAGCTGCTCGTCGACCTGCTCGCCGGTCGGGAGCTCGACAGGGAGCGGCTGCGGGAGCGGGCCCGCAGGCAGGGCGCGGAGGTCGAGAAGCCCGGCGTCCTGGCGGTCGCCCGCGTGGCCGGGGCGGACCTGCACCGGGCGGCCCGGATGGCAGGCCGGCTGGCCCGGGAGCGGCACGGCCTGGCCGCCGCCCACGAGGGCCACGTCGTGCTGCTGGTGCCGGGGGACGAGGCGCTCGAGGTGGGCGAGGCGCTCCGGGCCCGGGTGGGCGCGGAGCCGGACCGGGTCACCGTCGGCGTGGTCGCCGTGCCCGGCAGCGACGGTGTCCCGGCCGGTCATGCCGAGGCGCGCCGCTGCGTCGACACCCTGCTCGCGCTCGGCCGGGACGGGGAGGTCAGCGACCCGCCGCACCTCGGACTGGCCCGCCTGCTGCTGGGCAGCAGCGGCCGCGAGGAGCTCGACGACTTCGTGGACGCGGTCCTCGGTCCGGTGCTGGCCTACGACGCCGGGCGGGGCGCGGAGCTGGCCGACACCCTGGCCGCGTGGTTCTCGGCCGGGGGCTCCCTGCGCTCGGCGGCGGCCGCGCTCCACGTGCACCCCAACACCGTCTCCCAGCGACTCGAGCGGGTCGGCTCGCTGCTGGGGGCCGGCTGGCGGGAGCCGGACCGGGCCCTCGACGTGCAGCTCGCGCTGCGCCTGCACTGCCTGAGGGCCTGACCCTCGGCACACATGACGGCGCTGGATGTGTGCTCTCCACACATGGTCGAGGGTGATCGCGGGTCAGTAGCGTCCCCGGCATGCCTGAATCCGTTGCGCCCCTGACCGGCCGCACCGCCCTCGTCACCGGTGCCGCCAGCGGCATCGGCCGCGCGGTCGCCGCCCGCCTGTCCGCCGACGGCGCCCACGTGTTCGTGCTGGACCGCGAGGAGCGGGAGGCCAAGGAGGTCGCCGCGGAGGTCGGCGGCGAGCACCTGGTCGCCGACCTCGGCGACCCGCGCGAGATCGACGCCCTCGGCCTGGGCACCGAGATCCGCGCCGACATCCTGGTCAACAACGCCGGCTTCCAGCACGTCGCGCCGGTCGAGGACTTCGAGCCGGTCGCCTTCGCCGCGATCCACCGGGTCATGCTGCAGGCCCCGTTCCTGCTCGCCCGCGCGCTCCTGCCCGGCATGTACGCCGCCGGGTGGGGTCGGCTCGTGCACGTCTCGTCGGCGCACGGGCACCGCGCCTCGGCGTACAAGTCGGCCTACGTGAGCGCCAAGCACGGCCTCGAGGGGCTCTCCAAGGTGCTCGCGCTCGAAGGCGCGGGGCGCGGCGTCACCAGCAACACCGTCTGCCCCGGCTACGTGCGCACGCCGCTCGTCGAGGACCAGATCGCCGACCAGGCGACCAGCCACGGCATCGCCGAGTCCGACGTGCTGCACGACGTGCTGCTGGCCCGCACCGCGGTCAAGCGCCTCGTGGAGCCCGACGAGGTGGCCGGGATGGTCGGCTTCCTCTGCGGCCCCGGCACCGACTCGATCACCGGCACCTCCCACCTGATGGACGGCGGCTGGACCGCCGCATGAAAGGACACGACATGACCACCCACGCCCAGACCGCCGACGACCCGGGCACCGACCCGGGCCGGCGCTCGATCGTCCGGATCGTCGGCGCCAGCCTCGTCGGCACCGCCGTCGAGTGGTACGACTTCTTCCTCTTCGGCTCGGCCGCCGCCCTCGTCTTCGGCGAGGTGTTCTTCGGTGAGATCGGCGGCACCAACGGCACCCTGTACGCGTTCATGACCTACGCGCTCGGGTTCGTCGCCCGCCCGCTCGGCGGGATCGTCTTCGGCCACTTCGGGGACAAGGTCGGCCGCAAGACCATGCTGGTCGTCTCGCTGCTGATGATGGGGCTCGGGACGTTCGCGATCGGCCTGCTGCCGACGTACGCCGCGATCGGCATCTTCGCCCCGATCCTGCTGGTGGTCTGCCGGCTGATCCAGGGCTTCGCGGTCGGCGGCGAGTGGGGCGGCGCGGTGCTGATGGCCGCCGAGCACGGTCGCGACGACCAGCGAGGCTTCTGGTCCTCCTGGCCGCAGGCCGGCGTGGCGCTCGGCAACCTGCTCGCCACCGGCGTGCTCTGGGTGCTCGCCGCCGTGCAGAGCGACGAGGCCTTCCTCGAGTGGGGCTGGCGGGTGCCGTTCCTGCTCAGCGCGGTGCTGGTGATCCTCGGGCTCTGGGTCCGGCTCTCCATCGAGGAGTCCCCGGTGTTCACCGAGGCCAAGGCGGAGCTGGAGGCCAAGGCGGCGGACGCGGGCTCGCCCGGTCAGATGCCGCTGCTGCAGGTGATCCGCAGCTACCCCCGCGAGGTGCTCATCGCCATGGGGATGCGGATGGCCGAGAACATCTCCTACTACATCTTCACCGTCGTCGTGCTCACCTACGCAGCCGACTTCGCCGACCTCGACAAGTCGATCATCCTCAAGGCGCTGCTGATCGGTGCCGCCATCCAGTTCTTCGTGGTGCCCGCCATCGGCGCGCTCTCGGACCGGGTGGGCCGCCGGCCGCTCTACCTGATCGGCGCCGTGGGCGTGGGCGTCTGGACGTTCGTGTTCTTCGACCTGGTCGACACCGGGTCGCCGAACCTGATCCTGCTCGCGGTCGTCGTGGGTCTGGTGCTGCACTCGTTCATGTACGCCCCGCAGGCGGCGTTCTTCTCCGAGCTGTTCGGCACCACCGTCCGCTACACCGGCGCCTCGGTCGGCTACCAGCTGGCGTCGATCTTCGCGGGCGCGCTGGCCCCCATCATCGCGCTCAAGCTGCTCGGTGACGTGAACGACGGCAACACCACCGCGGTCGGGGTCTACGTCGCGGTCGCGAGCGTCATCACGGTGGCCGCCGTGCTCTTCGCGAAGGAGACCAGCGGCAGCTCGCTGCGGCACGACCGGGTGGTCGAGGACGCCAAGGTCTGAGGCCCGAGGTTCAGGACGGGGCGGGCAGGTCCGCGGTGAGAACCCGCTCGCCCGCCTCGTCCCTGACCACGAAGCGCACGGTCTCGTCGCGCAGCAGGGCCGACTGCATGTTGCAGGTCACGCTGACCCCGGTCCCGGCGCCCACGAACTCGCCGGCCGGGGTCGTCGTGCCGTCCGCCGACCGCACCGCGGCGCGGTAGACCACGCCCTCGGCGAAGCCGGTGCCGGTGAACCGCACCTCGACGCCCCACGTGTGCGGGACCAGGATCGCGCTCTCCACGGCCAGGCCGGAGTCCCCGGCCGGACGCAGGGCGATCTGCTCCATCGGGACCGCCGCCGGCTCGGGGGCGGTGGCCCGGCCGAGGACGGCGCCGCCGCCGGCGGCCACCAGCAGGACCGCCGCGGCGGCCGAGAGTCGTACGACGCGGCCCGCCGCCGGCCGACGGAAGGACCGCACCGAGGTCCGGGAGGCGGAGACCGGGGGCGGCACCGGCCGGGCGGCCCGCTCGGCGGCCACCCGCTCCCGGATCCGCTCGCCCAGCCAGGCCGGCGGCGTCGGCGGGTCGGCGAGGAGCCCAGGGTCGACCAAGTCCAGGCCCCGGCGCACCGGCTCGATCTCGGCCAGCTCGGCACGGCAGGCCGGGCACCCGTCGAGGTGGGCGCGGACGGCGGCGGACTCCTGGCCGGACAGGTGGCCGAGGGCGTAGGAGCCCAGCTGCTCGCGCAGCCGGCGGTGCGACTCGTCGTCGATCACGGTGACACTCCCATCTCGTCCATGGCCACCCGGAGCGCCTTGAGGCCGTAGAACACGCGGCTCCGGAGGGTACCCACGGGAACGCCCAGCTCGGCGGCCACCTCGGCGTACGGGCGCTCCCTGAGGTGCGTGTGCACGATCGCGGTCCGGTGCTCCTCGGAGATCCGCTGCAGAGCCTCTTCGACGACCCAGGACAGGAGCAGCTGCTCGGTGGGGTCCTCGGCGCTCCGCCCGACGGCCTCGGCCGTGGGCGGGTCCATCAGGTTGCGCTGCCAGGGTCGGACCCTGGCGGCGCGGGCGTGGTCGATCATGGCGTTCCGGGCGATCGCGAACAGCCACACCCGCAGCGAGGCCAGCGCCGGGTCGAACCGGTCGGCGGCCCGCCACGCGCGCAGGAAGGTCTCCTGGGTCACGTCCTGGGCGGCGCCGGCGTCGCCGAGGCCGCGGAGCACGAAGCGGTAGAGCTCCGGCCCGTGCAGCAGGTACGCGGCATACACCTCGTCCTCGCTGCCCAGCCCCGCGACCACGACCTCGTCCACGCCTCGTACCCCTCGTCTCGACCGGTCGGGTTGTCTACGGCGGCGGTCGGCTCCGCGTTCACCGTGCCGGACGCCGGGCTCCCGGGGCCGCTCGACACGCGGCATCCGCCGGCGATGCGGTGAACGGGGCGCCCCCGGCATCCGTAGGGATCGCCAGCGCGGGTCAGCCATGTGAGAGCCACATGTGTTTCGCCTCCGGTCGTCGGATCCGCTCGTGAAGGGGAATCTCGTGAGAAAACGAAGCTTCAGGACCGTGGCCGGAGGTGCGGCCGGCGTGCTGGCACTGAGCGCCGCGGCCGTCATGTCTCCGGCCCAGGCGGCCGCGACCACCTACGAGGTGCGGACCGAGGCCCAGCTGCGCGCCGCGGTGGTCGACGCCAACGAGAACCCGGGGGCCGACCGGATCGTGCTCCGGGCCTCGATCACGTTCGGCTCCTCGCCCGAGGAGGCGATCCCGGGGCCGGACGGTCCGCAGACGGGTGACCTCGACGTCACCGACGAGCTCACCGTGCTCGGCTCCGGCAAGACGATCGACGCCAACGGGGTGGACCGGGTCTTCGACGTCACCGGGGACGTCGCGCTCACGCTGCAGGGCCTGGTGCTCCGCGGCGGCGCCCCGGCGCTGGGCGAGAGCGGTGGCGCCGTCCGCAGCACGGGCAGCCTGGTCGTACGCGACTCGGTGGCCGTGGGCAACGCGGTCGAGGGGGCGGGCGCCTCGGGTGGGGCGCTGTTCAACGACGGCGGCACCCTCCTCGTGGAGGGCAGCATCCTCAAGCGGAACGCCGCGGTGCGCGCCGGGGGCGCGATCGAGGCGAACGCCGGCACCACCCGGGTGCTCGGCTCGCGGCTGGTGAACAACAGCGCGGGCCCGACCCCCGGGAACGGCGGCGGCCTGCACCTGACCGGCGAGGGCCGGGTCGAGGTCACCGACTCCGACGTGCTGCGCAACACCGCGACCGCCGAGGGCGGCGGCCTGTGGAACTCCGCGGCGGGCACCTTCGTGGTGCTCCGCTCCGAGGTCCGGGGCAACGTCGCGGAGGGCGCCGAGGCCACCAACGGTGGCGGCGGGCTGTTCAACGACGGCGGCTTCCTGAACGTGCGCCGGTCCCTGGTCCAGGGGAACTCGGCGACCGGGGCCTCCGGCTCCGGCGGCGGTGTCCTCAACGACGCCGGCCGGCTGCGGCTCGGCCGCAGCACGGTGCGGGACAACGAGGCGGAGCGGGCCGGTGGCGGCATCGAGACCAACGCGGGCACCGTGGACCTGCGGCGCACCGACCTGATCCGGAACGAGGTCGGCGCCAACCCGGGCAACGGCGGCGGTCTGCACGTGAGCGGTGCCGGTGTCGTCGACTACGTCCGCGGCACCGTGTTCGGCAACTACGCCTCGCTCGAGGGCGGCGGCCTGTGGAACAGCGCCGGGGGCCGGATGCTGCTCGACTACGTCGACGTGGAGGAGAACGTTGCCGACGGCGACGACTCGGACAACGGTGGCGGCGGGCTCTACAACGACGGCGGCTTCCTCAAGTCCCGGCACTCCTCGATCTCCGGGAACTCCGCCAGCGGTGCGGCCGGCTCCGGCGGTGGCGTCCTGAACAACGGCGGCTTCCTGCGCCTCGGTCGGACCACCCTCCGCGCGAACGACGCCCAGCGGGCCGGGGGCGGCATCGAGACCAACTCCGGACCGGTCAGCCTGCGACGCACGGACCTGGTCCGCAACGAGGCGGGCACGGCCCCCGGCAACGGTGGCGGCCTGCACGTGACCGGTCGCTCGAAGGTCACCTACATCCACGGCGCCGTGGTCGGGAACCGGGCCGGCAGCGAAGGTGGCGGGCTCTGGAACAGCGTGACCGGGGAGATGCGTCTGGAGGACCTCGTGGTCCGTGGCAACGTCGCCGAGGGCGACGACGCGACCAACGGCGGCGGCGGTCTGTTCAACGACGGCGGCTTCCTCAACGTGCTCGACTCGAAGATCAAGCGCAACTCCGCGACCGGCGCGTCCGGCTCGGGCGGCGGCGTCTTCAACGAGGGCGGCCTGCTGTGGATGGGCGACACCGTGCTCCGGCAGAACGACGCCGAGCGCGCCGGCGGTGGCATCGAGACCAACGCCGGGGAGGTCACCCTCGAGGGGGTCGACATGTTCGGCAACACCGCGGGTGACAACCCGGGCAACGGTGGCGGTCTGCACGTCTCCGGGAACGGTCGGGTCGACTACGACGGCGGGACGGTGACCAACAACGCCGCCGCGAACGAGGGTGGTGGGCTCTGGAACAGCGCCGTGGGCACGATCCGGACCACCGGGGTCACGATCCGTGGGAACACCGCACCGGTCGGGCCGAACGTGTTCAACCAGCCCCCGGGTGGCACGTTCACGGTCGACGGCACGCCGATCCCGCCGGGCGACAACGACTTCAGCAACTGATCTCGGGCAGCCGACGAGAGGGCCTCGTGCCCAGCTGAGGATCGAGCAGGACCCGAAGGCCCCCCGCGACCCGTCGCGGGGGGCCTTCGGGCGTCCGCCCGCCGGGCCGTGCTCACACCACGAGCAGGACGCCGGCCAGGGAGACGCCGGCCACGATCAGGGTCGAGGCCCCGGACAGCACGAGGGCCGGGCCGCTCGCACGGACCAGTCCTGCGAGCCGCACCGCGGTCCCGAGCCCGAACAGGGCCGCTCCGAGGGTCAGCGTCTGGAGCGTCTCGACCGGGGCGAACAGCACGTCGGGGACCAGTCCGGCCGTCCGCAGCAGCGAGCAGGCCAGGAACCCGACCACGAACGCCGGGACCAGCGGCGGCAGCTCGCCCGTGAGCGGAGCGGAGGCGCCGGACCCGGCGCGCCGGTCGGAGCCGCGGGCCAGCTCGCGTCGGCGGAGGACGGCGACCCCGGCGACGACCGGTGCCAGCATCAGGACCCGAGTCAGCTTGACCACGGTCGCTATCGCCACGGCGGCCGCCCCGGCCGGGCCGGCCGCCGCCACCACCTGGCCGACCTCGTGCACGCCGGCACCGGCCCAGACCCCCAGCTGGGCGTCGTCGAGGCCGAGCGGTCCCTGGAGCAGCGGTACGGCGACCATCGCGGCCGTGCCCCAGACGGTGACCATGGCGACGGCGAGGGCCACGTCGTCCTCGTCGGCCTCCGCGGTCCGCTGCATGCCGGCGATCGCGGAGGCGCCGCAGATCGAGAAGCCGGTGGCGATCAGGAGGCTGCGCGGCCGGCCGAGACCGAGCCTCGTCCCCAGCCAGAACGTGCCCGCGAGCGTCGTGAGCAGGGTGACCACGACCAGGCCGACGACCGGTGCTCCGAGCGCCACGATCGCGCCGAGGGGCAGCGAGAACCCCAGCAGGACCACGCCGGCCCGCAGGAGGGTCCGGGTCGCGAGCCGGAGCCCGGGTGCCGCCGAGGCGGGCAGCAGTCCCAGGTTGGTGAGCGCGGCACCGAACAGCACGGCGAAGGTGAGCACCCCCACCTGTGGCAGCAACCGGTGCGCGACGACGGCCGCCAGGACGCCGGCCGAGGCGAGCCAGAGACCCGCGGTCACACCCGGGGCCGCGGTCGCCGCACCCTGCTGGAGCCGCGGAGGAGCCGCCGACGTCGATGGGGTCATGCACCCATGCTCCGCGGTGCCGACCGTCGCCGGTAGCCGGCAACCCGGCATCACGTCATACGCTGTGTGCATGACCAGCAGGCCGGACCTCGACGACCTCGACCTGCTCGGTCTGGTGGCCCGGTGCGGCAGCATCGGGCAGGCCGCCGCCGAGCTCGGGCTCTCCCAGCCCGCCGTGAGCCGGCGGGTCGCGGCCCTCGAGCGGTCGCTCGGCGTGGTGCTGCTGCACCGCAGCCGTCAGGGGAGTGTGCTGACCCCGGCCGGCCGGGTGGTGGTCGACTGGGCCACCTCGCTCCTCGACGCCGCCGACGGCTTCTCCCGCAGCGTGGCCACCCTCCGGGACGAGCGGGACGCGTCGCTGCGGGTGGCGGTCAGCATGACGATCGCCGAGCACCACGCCCCTGCCTGGCTGGCCTCCCTGGCCGAGGTCACCCCTCGTCTGCGGGTGTCGATGTCGGTCACCAACTCCACGGAGGTCGCCGACCGGGTCGAGCAGGGCGGGGCCGACATCGGCTTCCTCGAGTCGCCGACGGTCCGCTCCTCGCTGCGGCGGCGCCGGTTCGCCTGGGACGACCTGGTCGTCGCCGTCCCACCCGGCCACCCGTGGGCCGACCGCGACGAGCCGCTGGCCGCGCGGCTGCTGGCCGAGGCCGCCCTGCTGGTGCGCGAGCCCGGCTCCGGCACCCGGGAGACCCTCGAGCATGCCCTCGCCCGGATGTCGCTGACCCTGACGCCCGGCTTCGAGATGGCCTCGAACGCCGCGCTCCGGTCGGCGGCGATCGCCGGGGCCGGGCCGGTGGTGCTCTCCGCCTCGGCGCTGGCCGACGACCTCGCCGCCGGTCGCCTGGTGGCGGTGCCGGTGCCGGACCTGGACCTGAGGCGGCCGCTGACCGCGGTGTGGAGGCGCGACGCCGTCGCGCCCCCGGGCGTGCGGAGCCTGCTCGAGGTGGTCGGCCGGCTCCGGTGACCGGGTGGCCCGGGCCTGCCCGGCCTCAGGGCGCGAGGGGCGACCGGGCGACGTACACGGTGCTGGCCGACTCGGCCCGGGTGAGCGGGTTGGGGAACGAGACGACATGGGTCTCGGTGTCGCGGAAGGTCGCGGCCAGGTCGGCCTCGAACGCCGCGTCCGGCGGGTCGTCGGACCACAGGCCGAACACGCCGTCGGGCACCAGCAGGTCGGCCAGCCGGCCGAGGCCGTCGGGGGTGTAGAACGCCTCGTGCGAGGGGTGCAGCACGTTGCGCGGCGAGTGGTCGACGTCGAGCAGGACCGCGTCGTGGCGCCGGCCCGCACGGCGCTCGGCGACCATGGCGAAGAAGTCGTCCTCGACGAGCTCGCACCGGGGGTCCGCGGCCAGCCCGACGGTGTCCGGCAGCAGGTCCCGCCGGTGCCAGTCGATCACCGGGGCGACCGCCTCGACCACCTCGAGCGAGCGCACCCGCGGGTCCTCGAGCACCGCGCGGGCGGTGTACCCGAGGCCGAGCCCGCCGACCAGCACCGAGAGGTCGGCGCCGTCGACGCGCGCCAGCCCGAGCCGGGCCAGCTCGATCTCCACCACCGTGAACAGGCTCGACATCAGGAACTCGTCGTCGATCTTCACCTCGTACACCTCACGACCGGTCACCGGCTCGTGGCGGCGGCGCAGGCTGATCACGCCGATGGGGGAGTCGCACCAGTCGAGCTCCTCGAACCGTGCGCCCACGATGCCGCCTCCGCCGCTCAGGAGCGCCGCGACGGGCGCAGCGTCTTGCTGTGCGTGCCTTGGACCTCGGACAGCGCTCCGAGGAAGGCCGCCGCCCAGCCGGCCACGTCGTGCTCCATGATCGTCTTGCGCATCGCCTTCATGCGCCGCGTGACCTCGCGGTCGTCGGCGTGGGCCGCCTCGAGGATCGCCGCCTTCATGCCGTTGATGTCGTAGGGGTTCACCCGCCACGCCTGGCGCAGCTCCTCGGCCGCGCCAGCGAACTCGCTCAGCACCAGCGCACCGTCGTTGTCGTAGCGGCAGGCGACGTACTCCTTGGCGACGAGGTTCATGCCGTCGCGGTACGGCGTCACCACCATGATGTCCGCGGCCCGGTAGAGCGCCGCCATCTCGTGCCGGGGGAACGAGGAGTGCATGTAGGAGATCGCCGGCTGACCGATGCGCCCGAGGTCGCCGTTGATCCGGCCGACCAGCCGGTCGATGTCGTCGCGCAGGACGCGGTACTGCTCGACCCGCTCCCGGGAGGGGGTCGCCACCTGCACGAAGACCGCGTCGTCGACCGAGAAGCGTCCCTCGGCCACGAGCTCGGAGTAGGCGCGCAGCCGCGGGTAGATGCCCTTGGTGTAGTCGAGGCGGTCGATGCCGAGCAGGACCGTCTTCGGGTTGCCGAGCGCCTCGCGGATCTGGGCTGCGCGCTGGGTCACCGACTCCGACCGGGCGAGCTCCTCGAAGCCCCGGGTGTCGATCGAGATCGGGAAGGCGCGGGCCTGCACGGTGCGCCCGTCCGGGAGGTACACGGTGTCGCGGTGCGTCTTGTGCCCTACCCGTTGCCGGACCAGCCGGACGAAGTTCTGCGCCGCGCCGTTGAGCTGGAAGCCGACGATGTCCGCGCCGAGGAGGCCCTCGAGGATCTGGCGCCGCCAGGGCAGCTGCTGGAAGAGCTCGGTGGGCGGGAACGGGATGTGCAGGTAGAAGCCGATCCGCAGGTCCGGGCGCCGCTCGCGCAGCATCCGCGGCACCAGCTGCATCTGGTAGTCCTGCACCCATACCGTCGCGCCCTCGGCGGCGATCTCGGCCGCCTTCTCCGCGAACCGCTCGTTGACCGCGACGTAGGAGTCCCACCACTCACGGTGGAACTCCGGCTTGGCGACGACGTCGTGGTAGAGCGGCCACAGGGTGCCGTTGGAGAAGCCCTCGTAGAACTCCTCGACCTCCTGGGCGCTCATCGGCACCGGGACGAGGGACAGGCCCTCGTCCACGAAGGGCTCGACGTCCTCGTCGGGCACGCCCGGCCAGCCGATCCAGGCGCCGTCGTTGTTGCGCATGATGGGCTCCAGCGCGCTGACCAGACCGCCCGGAGAGCGTCGCCAGCCGAGGGTGCCGTCGGCCGACCGGACCCGGTCGACCGGGAGCCGGTTGGCCAGGATCACCAGGTCTGCGGAGCCCGAAGTCGTCACACCACGCACCCTAGTGGGTGCGCGGAAGCGGGAGCCGCTCCGCGACCGCCCCCAGGGCCTCACGCGGGTCGGTCGGTCGATCCCGGGGCTCTCGCGGAGGGCGCGGCGGCTTGAGTGCCCAGGCCTCGAGCCGGTGGTAGCCCTTGACCGGTGCCGTCCGGGCCCGGCGCACCCGGAAGTCGTCGGGGTGGTCCGCCAGCCGGTCGGCCAGCTCGCGGTTGGTGAGGATCCGGCCCGGACGGGCCAGCCCGGTCAGCCTGGAGGCGATGTTGACCACCTCGCCGAACACGTCCCCGAGACGCCGCAGCACCGGGCCGTGGGCGAGCCCGACCCGGACCTCGGGGAAGTCGTCATCGGCCTTGTGGCCGGCGGCGAGCAGCAGCGCGATCCGGGCGCCGGCCAGCGGGTCGTCGGCGGCGAAGAGCACCTCGTCGCCGATCGTCTTGATGACCTGGCCGCCCTGGTCGGCGATCACCCGGGTGACCGTGCTCTCGAAGGTCTCCACCATCGAGCCGAGCTCCTCGACGCTGAGGTGGCGGCTGCGGCGGGTGAAGCCCACGATGTCGGCGAAGCCCACCGTCATCGTGACCGCGTCGTCGTCCCCGGTCGCCGCCAGCAGCAGCCGCCCGGCCGCGCCGGCGAGGTGCCGACGCCAGATGTAGCTCTGCAGCCGCTCGACCTCGGGAAGGGTCTGGCTGACGAACTCCTCGAGCGTGTCCGGGTCGACCTCGGCCGCCCCGGAGAGCGCGTTGCCGGCCAGCTCGCCGACCTCCCACTCGGCGAGCCGGGCGAAGCTGCGCCCCATGCTCCGGGTGAGCGCGAACTCGGTGCGCGGGTCCACGATCCCGGAGTCGATGAGGGCCGTGAGCGCCCCCAGCGCCTCGACGTCGGCCTCGGTGAACATCACCTCGTCGTCGTCCAGCGGGGGGCTGAAGCCCAACGAGAGCCACAGGGACTGGGCCCGCTCCCGGCTCACGCCCGACCGCTCGAGCACCTCGGCCCGGGAGAGGTGGGGCCGCTGTCCGAGCACCGCCCGCTCGATCGCGGCGAAGAGCTCCGGGTCGAGCCCGCTGGGGTCCTCCGTCCGGCCGCTCAGCCCTGGCCCAGCCGTTCCCTGGTGGTCTGCTCCAGGGCCGCGCGGAACGTCGGCACCTCGTCGATGAGCTCCTGCACGGCCTGGCTGGTGAAGTGCAGGACGTCGAGCTCGGTGATCGAGACGACGTTGGCGCTGCGCAGTCGGTGGGCGACGATCGCGCTCTCCCCGACGGTGTCGCCCGGGCCCAGCTGGGCCACCTCCTCCGCGCCGCGGCGGACCGAGACCCGCCCGTCCAGGATGATGTAGGCCTTGTCGGCGGGGGTCTTCTCCCAGATCAGCGACCAGTTGGCCGGGATGTGCACGGCGGTGCCGCGGCTGGCGATCAGCCTCACCTCGGCGTCGGAGAGCGACGAGAAGCGGTCCAGCTCGGACAAGCGAGACGTGTCGGTCACAGCAATTCCTCTCAGCAGGCCCTCCCGGGCTCGATCTTCGCGGCGGTCCCTCCCGGTGTCCAGTCATTCGGGCGCCCCGACGGCCCGGTGTGGCCGGACTCACGTGCCGGCGGCCGACGGGTGCGAGCGCAGCCGGAGGAGGACTCGCCGGGGATCGAATGACAACGGTGTCATCTTCGTGCGTAGGATGAGCCCGAGCGCACGCGCGCTCGGGCAAGTGACAGTCAGGCGAAGGGTCGAGGTGCATGGACGCCGCAGCGGTCAACCACGGTGAGCCGGTCGACGGACCGGCCCTGTCCGAGCGGGACGCGGAGATCCTGGAGTTCGAGCGCCAGTGGTGGAAGTACGCCGGCGCCAAGGAGCAGGCGGTCCGCGAGAAGTTCGACATGTCCGCGACCCGGTACTACCAGGTCCTCAACGCCCTGATCGACAAGCCCGAGGCCCTCGCCGCGGACCCGCTGCTGGTGCGCCGGCTGCGCCGCCTCCGGGCCGCCCGGCAGCGGCAGCGTTCGGCACGCCGGCTCGGCTTCGAGGTCTGATCGTGCCCACCCGCGACGAGCGTGGCGTCGCCTTCCCCTCGCCCGTGGTGATGCTGAGCATCGTGGCCGTCGCCATGGCCGGGATCGCCTTCGTCGCCACCGACCGCCCCGGCGGCGAGCAGGAGCTGCAGACTGTCTCGCGGCCCGAGCCGGCGCCCACCGCCACCGCTCCGGAGCCGGTGGTCCGGCCGACGGAGCCGAAGAAGCCCAAGAAGACCAGGCAGCCGGTCGCGATCAAGCGGGCCGAGGTCTACGTCGAGGTCTACAACAACTCCGGCATCGCCGGGCTGGCCGGCCGCACCGCCACGGAGGCCGCCGACGCGGGCTGGAAGGTCGTCGGCTCGGACAACTGGTTCGGCACGATCCCCGCCTCGACCGTCTACTACCCCGAGCGGCTCGAGCCGGCCGCCAAGCTGCTCGCGAAGGACCTCGGCATCGCCCGGCTCAACCCGGCGGTGGCGCCCATGCGCCTGGACCGCCTGACGGTGATCCTCACCGGGCCGTGAGCCGTCGGCCCGGGGTCGTGGTTGAGTTGACCCATGGAGTTCAGCTCTCCCGACGGTGAACGACGCTACGCCGCCCTGGTGCGGTCCGCCGGGGCGACGGTCGTCGGCCTGGACTTCGACGGGACGCTCTCCCCGATCGTCGACGACCCCGAGGCCGCCGGCATCCATCCCGCCGCCCCCGGCGTCCTGGTCGCCCTCGCCGAGCAGGTCCACGCCGTGGCCGTGGTCACCGGCCGGCCGGCCCGGCAGGTGCTCGCGCTCGGCGGACTGGACGAGGTCGGCGACGCGATGGGCGAGGCCGGACACGAGCTGTTGGTCTTCGGGCAGTACGGCAACGAGCGGTGGACCTCCTTCGACCGTCGCGTGGTCTCGCCCCGTCCACCGGCCGGCCTGTCGTCGTTCCTCAGCGAGCTGCCGGGGCTCCTGCGCCGCGGTGAGGCCGCCGAGGCGTACGTCGAGGACAAGGGGCTGGCGGTGGCCGTGCACACCCGTCGGCTTCCGGACCCCGCGGGAGCCTTCGAGCGGCTGCTGCCGCTCCTGAGCGCGGCCGCCGACGCCCACGACCTGGCCGTCGAGCCCGGTCGCAACGTCGTCGAGGTGCGCGCCCCGGGCATGCACAAGGGCGCGGTGGTGCAGCGGCTCGCCGCCGACCCGGAGGTCCGCGGGTTCGTCTTCGTGGGGGACGACCTCGGCGACCGGGAGGCCTTCGAGGCCGTGGCCGAGCTGCGTGCCGGCGGCGCCGACACCCTCCTGGTCTGCGCGGACCACGACGAGGACGAGGGCAGCGCGCTGCGCGACCTGGCCGACGTGGTCGTCGCCGGCCCGGACGGGGTCCTGGACTTCCTGCGCACGCTGACGGCCGACGCCGCCCGGAAGTAGCGCGCGCGACGACCAGCATGTGGGACCGATGTGCGCATGGTGAGACGCCGCTCGTACATTGGGGACAGCTCATCGAGAGGGACTGAGGGAACGGCCCTGTGAAGTCCCGGCAACCGCCGCGAGCCTCCGACCCCCGGACCACCGGGTGTCGTCGCGGAAACGGTGCTAATTCCGCCCCGTGGCGAGGTCCGCCACGGGACAGATGAGAGGGAGGTACTCATGAGCGTGCTGGCGACGACACCCACCACACCGGAGGGCCGCACGGCCCCCACCGACAACACCACCGATGGCCCGACCGACGGCACCACCGGCCTGCGCCACGGTGCCTTCGGCAACGCGACCGCCCTGGCCTGCCGCGAGTGCGGCCACCAGGTCGCGCTCGGACCGCACTACGCCTGTCCGGAGTGCTTCGGTCCCCTGGAGATCGCCTACGACTTCCCCGCGGTCACCCGCGCCGAGATCGAGGCCGGGCCGCGCAACATCTGGCGCTACAAGGCACTGCTGCCGGTGCCCTCCGACATCGAGGAGAGCCCGAACATGGAGCCCGGGTTCACCCGGCTGCTCAAGGCGCACAACCTCGGCGCCACCCTCGGCATCGACAACCTGTGGGTCAAGGACGACTCGACCAACCCCACCAACAGCTTCAAGGACCGGGTCGTCGCCTGTGCGCTGAGCGCGGCCCGCGAGTTCGGCAGCACGGTGTTCGCGTGTCCGTCCACGGGGAACCTCGCCAACGCGGTGGCCGCCGCCGGCGCGCGGGCCGGGATCAAGACCGTGGTGTTCATCCCGTCCGACCTCGAGCAGCCCAAGCAGGTCAACTCGGCCGTCTACACCGACAGCCTGGTGGCCGTGAACGGCAACTACGACGACGTCAACCGGCTCGCCTCCGAGATCGCCGGCGAGGAGGAGGGCTGGGCCTTCGTCAACGTCAACGTCCGCCCCTACTACGCCGAGGGCTCGAAGACGCTGGGCTACGAGATCGCCGAGCAGCTCGGCTGGCGGCTGCCCGACCAGATCGTGATCCCGGTGGCCTCCGGGTCGCAGCTGACCAAGGTGCACAAGGCGTTCCAGGAGCTGATCTCGCTCGGCCTGGTCGAGGACAAGCCCTACAAGGTGTACGGCGCCCAGGCCACCGGCTGCTCCCCGGTCTCGGTGGCCTACAAGGCCGGGGTCGACGCGATCCGGCCGGTCAAGCCCGCCACCATCGCCAAGAGCCTCGCGATCGGGAACCCCGCGGACGGCGTCTACGTGCTCGACATCTGCCGCGAGACCGGCGGCTCGGTCGAGGACATCACCGACGAGGAGGTGCGCGCCGCAATCGTGCTGCTGGCCCGCACCGAGGGCATCTTCACCGAGACCGCCGGCGGCACCACCGTCGGCGTGCTGAAGAAGCTGGTCGAGTCCGGCGCCCTGGACCCGACCCTGGAGACCGTCGTCATCAACACCGGCCACGGCCTCAAGACCCTCGACGCCGTGGCCGGCTCGGTCGGCCCGGCGGCCACCATCGACCCGTCGTACGCGGCCTTCACCCGCACCGAGATCGTCTGAGAGCCTGCAGGTCGACCCCCGACGGCACCGAGGAGAACCATGAGCGTCAGCGTCCGCATCCCGACCATCCTGCGCACCTACACCGGTGGCGACTCCGAGGTGGCCGCCGAGGGGGACACCCTGGCGGGTGTCCTCGACGACCTCGACCGGAACTACTCCGGGATCAAGGGCCGGGTGCTCGACGAGAAGGGGGAGCTGCGCCGGTTCGTGAACGTCTACGTCGGCAACGACGACGTGCGCTTCCTCGACGGGCTGGAGACGCCCACCCCGGCCGGCACCCAGATCTCGGTCATCCCGGCGGTCGCCGGCGGCTGAGCCGGCCCGGCGGACCCGAGCCTCGGCCCCGCGGACCGAGGCTCGGGCCGGCTCACGAGGCGTCGACCGAGACCAGTGCGGCGTTGCCCCAGCGGTCGATCCGCACGGTGGCGACGGCGTCGCCCCCGGTGACCGCCCGCTCCATCTCCAGCGCCTCGTCCTGGGGCAGGAACCAGCTCTCGATGCCGCACCCGCCGCCGTCCCACCACCCGGCCGTGCAGGCCAGGTAGGGCCCGGACTCGGGGCGCTCGGCGGAGGGCCGCCGGCCGACCCAGACGCCGTCCTTCTCCACGAGCGGCACGTAGACCTCGCGCTGGTCGAGCCGGGCCTCGTCGGGCCGGGGCAGGTCCGGGTAGTCGAGCGCGACGTAGGCCCCCCGGAACGGGTCGATCGGGTCGACGGGCGCCACCCGCAGGCGGTACTCCTCGCCCAGCGCCCGCGCCGAGAGCTGCGGGCCCACGCCGACCGCCACCAGGCCGAGCTGGACCACCACGGCCAGCGTCACGGCCACCAGCCGGCGGCTCATCGGTCCGCTCCGGCCAGGCTCGCCTCGAGCTGGCGCCGACCGCGGTCGAACAGGAAGCCGGCGCCGAAGAGGACCATGCCCAGCGCCAGGAACAGCCAGGCTCCGTCGAAGATCCGCGCGAAGACCGCGAAGCTCTGGAACACCGTGAACACCACGAGCGCGGCGAGCGCCAGGAAGGTCAGGCGTCCGCTGTCGCGCCAGATGCCGAGCACCGCCACCCAGGTCGCCACCGCGACGTAGGCCGCCACGCTGAGCGCCGCCTGGGCCCAGTCGCCCACGGGGAGCGACCCGGTGCCGGAGACGGCGGCCTGGGACGGCTCCCAGGCCACGAGGCCGACGGCGACCGCGGCGACCGCCAGCACCACCGGCGGCTCCAGTCGGGTGGTGTCCCGCCCGAGGTAGGTCGCGGCAGCGGCCAGGGCGACCGCGACCAGGCCCAGCAGCACCAGCGGGGGAGTCACCACGAAGCCGTCGGCGGTCAGGCTCGGCACCGCCGCCGCGAACAGCCCGACCAGCAGCAGCAGGGCGCCGGCCTCACGCCAGGCCGCCGTGAACCCGGCGGGACCGAACCTCGTGTGCAGCACCGAGACCGCCGAGGCCCCGGCGGCCACGGCGAGCAGCGTCACCACGACCGCGAGCTCCGAGGGCGCCGCCTCGACGGTCTGCCAGAGCACCCAGGCCACGCCGGTCACGAGGCCCACCAGCAGCGGCGTCACCGCGCGGACGGCGTACGCGTAGACGAGTGCCCCCGCGGACCAGACGCCGATCAGCAGCGGCTCGTACGCCGGCACCTGCAGGCTCTGGGCCGCCTGGAAGACGACCGCCCCGAAGGCCAGCGCGGCCAGGAGTCGGCCGGTGCCGACCAGCGGCGAGGGTCCGTGCCGGCCGCGGGTACGGCGCCGCTCGGCGCCCAGGTGCGCGGCCGCGACCAGCGCCAGCCAGATGGCGGTGACGACGGCGAACCGGGCCGATGGCGGGAGCGTCTCGAGGTTGGCGGCCACCAGCCAGATCAGGCCGACCCCCACGAAGACGCCCCCGAGCGTGAGCAGCAGGCGCCCCAGGGAGAACCTTCGGGTGGCGCGGTAGTGGCCGAGGATCGCCTCGGCCTGGTCGGGACGCAGCAGGCCCTGCGCCGTCCAGTCTGCGGTCTCGGTGCCGAGCCAGGCCAGCTGGGCCGGTGTGGCGGCCCGCTGGTGCCGACTCGGCCCGGAGGCCGGCATGTGGGCCGGCCCGGGTGCGATGTCAGTGGTCATGCCCCCAGCGTGCGACCTGGCGGCCCCGGGCACATGGGTACCCGTGCTCAGATCGGGTGGGTCCGACGGCTCACGTCGAGACCCACCGGGAGTGGGCCGGGGCGTGATTGAGGAGCCCGGATGTGGGAACCGGCCACCCATGACCGAGAACCACACGACCGACCCGCGCCCGCCCGGGGTGTCCGGGGTGTCCGGCGACGAGCCCATCGGGGCGCTCGTCCACCAGCTCACGCAGCAGGTGCCCGAGCTGATCCGCAGCGAGATGCGCCTGGCCCAGGCCGAGCTGGCCGAGAAGGGCAAGGCGGCCGGCATCGGCCTCGGTGCCTTCAGCGCCGCCGGGCTGCTGGCCTTCTTCGGGCTGGCGCTGCTGCTGACCACCGCCGTGCTCGCCCTGGCGCTGGTGCTTCCGGCGTGGGTGGCGGCCCTGATCGTCGCCGCCGTCGTCCTCGCCGCGGCGGGGGCCGCCGGGATCTTCGGGCGCAGCCGGGTGCAGGCGGCCACGCCGGCCGCCCCCGAGCGGGCCATGGAGGGCGTCCGGGAGGACGTCGCCGTCGTCAAGGGAGGACGCGCATGAGTGGGAACGGCACCGAGCCCCGCACCCCGGCCGAGATCGAGGCGGACATCGAGCGCCAGCGCGAGCAGCTGGCCGAGACGGTGGACGCCCTGCACGACCGCCTGGACGTCAAGGGCCGGGCCCGGGACAAGGCCGCCGAGGTCAGGCACCGGGCCACCACCGACGGCGGGAGCCCGCGTCCGGAGCTCGTGGCCGGGGCCGTCGGCGTCGTCGTGCTGGTCGTCGGTCTCGTCGTCTGGCGTCGGCGCCGCTGAGCGCCCGGGTGGCGTCCGCCCGTCTCCCGGGCCTAGCCTCGCCGCCGTGACCGACGTACTCCTCGCGACCTGTGCCGACCTGCCCCAGGGCGAGCCCGGCGCCGAGCACCTCGACCGGGCCCTCGCCGCACGGGGGATCGCGGGGCGCTGGGCGTCGTGGGACGACCCGGCGGTCGACTGGGCCGCTGCGGGCCTGGTGGCGGTGCGAGCCACGTGGGACTACGTCGGCCGGCCCGAGGCCTTCCTCGACTGGGCCCGCGGCGTGGAGCGCGGCGGCCGGCTCCTCAACGGCGCCGGGGTGTTCGCGTGGAACCTCGACAAGGCCTACCTGTGCGACCTGCCCGAGGTGCCGGTGGTGCCGACGGTCACCGCCGACTCGCGCGCCGAGCTGGCCGAGGCGGTACGCCGCTGGGGCACCGCGGTCGTCAAGCCGCGGGTCGGAGCGGGCGGCGTGGGGGTGCTGGTCGTCGACGACCCGGCCGACCCGCGACTCGGGACGGTCGTGCGCAGTCATCCCGACCTGCCGCCGGCCGGCGGCCCGTGGGTGGTCCAGCCGCTCGTCGACGCCGTCCGGACCGAGGGCGAGACCTCGGTGTTCGTGCTCGACGGGGTCGCGGTCTCGCAGGCCGACAAGCTGCCGGCGGGCGGCGAGATCCGGGTGCACGAGCACTACGGCGGCTCGACCCGGGGCGTCCCGCTCCGCGACGAGGCGGCGACGCTCGCGACCGGGGCCGTCGCGGCCGCCCGCGCGCTGGTGCCGGGCGACCTCGACTACGCCCGGGTGGACATGATGCGGCTGGCCGACGGCACCCTCGCGGTCAGCGAGCTGGAGCTGATCGAGCCCGGCCTCTACCTGGACGTGGTGCCGGGCAACGCCGACCCGTTCGCCGACCTGGTCGCCCGGGCCCTCGGCGTACCCGTCGGGGGCTGACCCGACCGCCCGACCGGCGGGGGGCCGTTCTTGCACTCGGGGGTGCCGAGTGCTAAACATGATGCTGGCACTCTCAGCATGAGAGTGACAGAACGAACCGGACCGGGGAGTTGAGGTCTGCAGCGTCGGCGGGAAGGGTCCGCCGGTTCGGCCAGATCGTCCGTCGCGGGCAACGAGCCGGTCCGTCCACGACTCTCTAGCGTGAAGGAATCGCAGGAGTTATGCCAAAGCTGATTGCTTTCAATGAGGAGGCCCGGCGCGGTCTCGAGCGTGGCATGAACACGCTAGCCGACGCCGTCAAGGTCACTCTCGGCCCCAAGGGCCGCAACGTCGTCCTCGAGAAGAAGTGGGGCGCTCCCACCATCACCAACGATGGTGTCTCGATCGCCAAGGAGATCGAGCTGGAGGACCCGTACGAGAAGATCGGGGCCGAGCTCGTCAAGGAGGTCGCCAAGAAGACCGACGACGTCGCCGGTGACGGCACGACGACGGCGACCGTGCTCGCCCAGGCGATGGTGCGTGAGGGCCTGCGCAACGTCGCGGCCGGCGCCAACCCGATGGGTCTCAAGCGCGGCATCGAGGCGGCCGTCGACGCCGTGTCCGAGCAGCTGCTCGGCATGGCCAAGGACGTCGAGACCAAGGAGCAGATCGCGTCCACCGCGAGCATCTCCGCCGCCGACCCGACCGTCGGCGAGATCATCGCCGAGGCGATGGACAAGGTCGGCAAGGAAGGTGTCATCACCGTCGAGGAGTCGAACACCTTCGGGCTCGACCTCGAGCTCACCGAGGGCATGCGCTTCGACAAGGGCTACATCTCGGCGTACTTCGTCACCGACCCCGAGCGGATGGAGACGGTCCTCGAGGACCCCTACATCCTGATCGCGAACCAGAAGATCTCGAACGTCAAGGACCTTCTGCCGCTGCTCGAGAAGGTCATGCAGTCCGGCAAGCCGCTGCTGATCCTCTCCGAGGACGTCGACGGCGAGGCCCTGTCCACGCTGGTCGTCAACAAGATCCGTGGCACCTTCAAGTCCGTGGCCGTCAAGGCTCCTGGCTTCGGTGACCGCCGCAAGGCCATGCTGCAGGACATCGCGATCCTGACCGGCGGCCAGGTCATCTCCGAGGAGGTCGGCCTGAAGCTGGAGTCGACCGGCATCGAGATGCTCGGCCAGGCCCGCAAGGTCGTCATCACCAAGGACGAGACCACCATCGTCGAGGGTGCCGGCGACGCGGACCAGATCAACGGACGGGTCAACCAGATCCGCGCCGAGATCGAGAAGTCGGACTCCGACTACGACCGCGAGAAGCTGCAGGAGCGCCTGGCCAAGCTGGCCGGCGGTGTCGCGGTGATCAAGGTCGGCGCGGCCACCGAGGTCGAGCTGAAGGAGCGCAAGCACCGCATCGAGGACGCCGTGCGCAACGCCAAGGCGGCCGTCGAGGAGGGCATCGTCGCCGGCGGCGGCGTCGCCCTGGTGCAGGCGGCCGACGCGGCGTTCGAGAAGCTCGAGCTGGTGGGCGACGAGTCCACCGGTGCCGCGATCGTGCGGTTCGCCACCGAGGCTCCGCTCAAGCAGATCGCGATCAACGCCGGCCTCGAGGGCGGCGTCGTGGCGGAGAAGGTGCGCAACCTGACCCCGGGTCACGGCCTGAACGCGGCCACCGGCGAGTACGTCGACATGATCGCCGAGGGCATCATCGACCCCGCCAAGGTGACCCGCTCGGCACTGCAGAACGCCGCCTCCATCGCGGCGCTGTTCCTGACCACCGAGGCCGTCGTCGCCGACAAGCCGGAGAAGGCCGCCCCGATGGGCGACCCGTCCGGTGGCATGGGCGGCATGGGTGGCATGGACTTCTGATCGAAGCGGGGGTCGGTCCGGTCGCCGGAGGGTGACCGTGACCGTCCGCTGTAGCAGAACCGAGGGGCCCCGGCTTTCGAGCCGGGGCCCCTCGGCTCGTTCCACGGCGAGTTCGGTGACGGCTGCCTGCTCAGCGGCGGGGCAGCGCCCCGAGCGGCGCGACCACGGAGCCGGACACCTCGCACACCCACATCGGGTCGGGTCCACCCAGCTCGGGGTGGATGTAGAGCGCGTGGGTGGCGTCCGGGCCGCAGCCGGTGCACAACGGCCACCGCCCCAGCGTCTCCAGCAGCCCGTCCTGCACGTCCTGGGCGACCAGCCCCTCGACGTACGGGCAGCCCTCGGGCCACTGGTCGGCCCACCATCGTCGCTCGGCGACGGCGTCCTCCAACGCGGAGACCACATCGGCGGTGGCGATGCCGGTCGCTTCCAGGTCGCGCATGACGCGCGCGCGTGCGGACAGCAGGTGGTCGCTCACCTCTCCATTGTGCGTCGGCGACGGTGAGCGCGCATCCCGCGGACGCGGCCGGTCGGCCGGCCCGGGTGGCCCCGGCTGGCACAGTGGGGGCGTGCAGGTCCACGGACTCCTCCTCGCCGCTGGCGCCGGTCGGCGCATGGGACGCCCCAAGGCGCTGGTCGACGACTGGCTCTCCCGGGGCGTCCGGGCGCTGCGGGTGGGAGGGTGCGACCCGGTGACCGTGGTCCTCGGGGCGGCGTCGGACGAGGCGGTCGCCCGGCTCGGTGACGACCTGGCCATGGTGGTGGTCGCGACCGACTGGGCGGAGGGGATGGGCGCGTCCCTGCGGGCCGGGCTGGCTGCCCTGTCGCCGCTCGACGCGGTCCTGGTCACGCTGGTGGACCTGCCCGACGTCGGGGCCGACGTGATCGCTCGGCTGCTGGCCGCTCCGGTCGGGGCGACGACGCTGCGGCGGGCGGCGTACGACGGGATCCCCGGGCACCCGGTGCTGCTGGGCCGGGACCACTGGGCCGGCGTGGCGGAGTCGGCCACCGGCGACCGCGGGGCCCGCGACTACCTGGCCGCCCGGGAGGTGGAGGTCGTCGAGTGCGGGGACCTCGCGACCGGCCGCGACGTCGACCGGCCGAGCTGACCCGGCGCCCCGCCGCACGTTGGGGCTGGAGGCGGCCAACCTTGGGCCAACGTGACCCACGTAGCCTCGGGTCATGGAGCTCACCAGCCCCGGCGACGTGGCGCGCCGGCTGACCGGGACCGGCTACGTCTGCGACGACGCCCTGGCCACGGTCGTCTACCTCTCGCTGGGCATGCAGCGGCCCCTGCTGCTCGAGGGCGAGCCCGGGACCGGGAAGACCTCGCTCGCCGAGGCCGTCGCGGAGGCGCTCGGCCTGCCGCTGGTGCGGCTGCAGTGCTACGAGGGCATCGACGCCACCCAGGCGCTCTACGACTGGGACTTCCCACGCCAGATCCTGCACCTGCGAGCCCTGGAGGCGGCCGGCGGCACGGACGTCGAGGAGGCCGAGAAGAGCCTCTTCGACGAGCGATTCCTCCTGGCCCGGCCGGTGCTGGCGGCGCTGCGCGAGAGCCCCGCCGTGCTTCTCGTCGACGAGGTGGACCGGGCCGACGACGAGTTCGAGGCGTTCCTGCTCGAGGTGCTCTCGACCTACCAGGTGACGATCCCGGAGATCGGCACCGTCAAGGCTGCGACGCCCCCGATCGTGGTGCTCACCTCGAACCGCACCCGCGAGCTGCACGACGCCCTGAAGCGGCGATGCCTCTACCACTGGATCGACCACCCCGGCCTGGACCGCGAGGTGGAGATCCTGCGCTCCCGGGCGCCGGAGATCTCCGAGGTGCTGGCCCGGCAGGTCGTCACCGTCGTCCAGAGCCTGCGCGAGCGCACCGACCTGCTCAAGCCGCCGGGCGTCGCCGAGACCCTCGACTGGGCGCGGGCGCTGACCATGCTCGGCGCCGAGGAGATCGACCTCGAGGCCGCCTCGACCACGCTCGGCGCGCTGGTGAAGTACCGCGAGGACGGCGACCGGGTGCGCCAGGCGCTGGACCGGATGCTGGCGGGCTGACCATGCACGCCGCGGACGAGATCCTGCTCGGCTTCACCCGGGCGCTGCGCGCGGCCGGGGTCCCGGTCACCCAGGACCGCGGGCACGGCTTCCTCCGCGCGGTGAGCATGGTCGGGCTCGACGACCGGCAGGCGACGTACTGGGCGGGGCGGGCCACGCTCTGCGCCGGCCCGGACGACCTCGACCGCTACGACCAGGTCTTCGAGGCCTGGTTCAACGCCAGGGACGGGCTGCCGCGCAGCGTGCCCGCGCAGGAGTCGTCGTCCACCGTCCTGCTCGACGTCCCTGAGGGGGACGGCGAGACCGGCGAGGCCGACGAGGCGGTGCGCGCCGCCGCCAGCGCCGAGGAGGTGCTGCGGCACCGGGACGTGGCCGCGCTCTCGGCGTCCGAGAAGCGTCGGCTGGAGGGCATGTTCGACGACCTGCGGCCGCGCTCCCCGCTGCGGCGTACCGCCCGGCACCAGCGCTGGCACCGCGGCGACCTCGACGCCAACCGGACCCTGCGCAACACCCTGCGCCGCATGGGCGAGCCCGGCGACATCGCCTGGCGGCGGCGCGGCGTGAAGTCTCGGCGGGTGGTGCTGCTCATCGACGTCAGCGGCTCGATGAGCGGGTACGCCGACCCGTTGCTGCGGCTGGCGCACCGGTTCGCCACGGCGCCCGGCGCCGGGTCGCGACCGGTCGAGGTGTTCACGATCGGCACCCGGCTGACCCGGATCACCCGGGCGATGCGGCTGCGCGACGCGGAGCGGGCGCTGGTGGCCGCCGGCGAGACCGTCCCGGACTGGTCCGGCGGCACCCGGCTGGGGGAGACGCTGCAGGTGTTCCTCGACCGGTGGGGCGCCCGCGGGCTGGCCCGGGGCGCGATGGTCGTGGTGTTCAGCGACGGCTGGGAGCGCGGCGACGCCTCGCACCTCGCCGAGCAGATGGCCCGGCTCCGCCGGGTGGCGCACCGGACCGTGTGGGTGAACCCGCACCGGGGCAAGGCCGGCTACGAGCCGGTCCAGCAGGGCGTGCTGGCGGTGCTGCCGCACGTCGACGACTTCGTCGCCGGGCACTCGCTCGCGACGTACGCCGAGCTCGTGGAGGTCGTGGCGCGTGCGTGAGGTGATGTCCGAGCTGCTCGCCTGGTGGCGGGCCGGGGAGACGGTCGGCATGGGCACGGTGGTGGCGACCTTCCGGTCCGCGCCCCGGCCGGCGGGCGCGTCGATGCTGGTCGGCCCGGACGGGTCGGCTGTCGGATCGGTGTCCGGCGGCTGCGTCGAGGGCGCGGTCTACGAGCTGGCGCAGGAGGTCGTGGGCTCCGGCACGCCCGCGCTGGAGCGGTACGGCGTCTCCGACGACGACGCCTTCGCCGTGGGCCTGACCTGCGGCGGGATCCTCGACGTCTACGTCGAGAAGGTGTCCCGGGAGACCTTCCCGGAGCTGGAGGAGATCGCCGCCGACCTCGACGCCGGCCGCCCCGTGGCCGTCGCCACCGTCGTCTCCCACCCCGACCCCGCCCTCCTCGGCCGCCGCCTCCTCGTCCGTCCTGAGGGGATAGTCCACGAAGATCGAGTCGTCGATGAGGCGGAATCGCGACTCGAAGTTCGTGGACTATCGGGGACGACGGGGAGTGCGAGGGCGGACGCGGCGATCCACGACGATGCCCTGGGGCTGCTCGGGGTGGGTCGCAGCGAGGTGCTGGAGTACGGCCCGGACGGCGAGCGGCGCGGCGAGGGGATGCGGGTGTTCGTCTGGGCGTTCGCCCCCAAGCCGCGGATGCTGGTCTTCGGCGCGATCGACTTCGCCGCCGCCGTGGCCCGGGTCGGCAGCTTCCTCGGCTACCAGGTCACGGTCTGCGACGCCCGCCCGGTCTTCGCCACCGCCAGCCGCTTCCCCGAGGCCGACGACGTGGTCGTCGACTGGCCGCACCGCTACCTCGAGGCCGAGGTCGAGGCCGGCCGGATCGACGGGCGGACCGTCATCTGCGTGCTCACCCACGACCCCAAGTTCGACGTCCCGCTGCTCGAGGTCGCGCTCCGCCTGCCCGAAGTCGCGTACGTCGGGGCGATGGGGTCGCGACGCACCCACGACGACCGGATGGCCCGGCTCCGCGAGACCGGCCTCGACGAGCACGAGCTGAGCCGGCTCAGCAGCCCCATCGGCCTGGACCTCGGTGCCCGGACCCCCGAGGAGACCGCGGTCAGCATCGCCGCGGAGATCATCGCCGGCCAGTGGGGCGGCACCGGCGAGCGACTGGCCGGGACGACCGGGCGGATCCACCACGACGAGGCCCACGTCGGGACCGACTGAGCCTTCGTCGCGGAAGCGTTCCGCCGTGTGGGGCCCTCGGATACGGTGACAGGAAACACAGGACCACGCAGGAGTCGCCGTGAGCGAGGCGCACAGGGAGCTGCACGACCGGCGGCTCGAGGCCGTCCAGGCCTGGAGCATGTTCGTCGAGCAGGGCGACGGCGCGCAGGCCCGGGTCCGCCCGGAGATCCTCGACTCCTGGCAGCGCTCCGGGGCCGCGATCTCTCCCGAGGTCGCCGAGGCCCCGATGGCCGACGAGTCCGACACCCGCTCCTTCTGGCAGGACTCCCCGCTGCAGACCGCGGTCGCGCGGGTCGAGGCCGAGCTGCGGCGTACCGCCGAGGACGGCGACCTGGTGGTCGCCGTCACCGACGCCGACACCCGGATCCTGTGGACCTACGGCGGCCGGGTGATGCGCCGCAAGGCGGAGACGGTGAACTTCGTCGCCGGCGGCCGGTGGGACGAGACCAGCGTGGGCACCAACGCCCTCGACCTGGCGGCGCGGGTGGACGCGCCGTCGATGGTGTTCAGCGCCGAGCACTACGCCTCGATCGTGCACAACTGGGTCTGCTGGGCCGCGCCCGTGCACGACCCGGTCAGCGGCGAGCAGCTCGGGGTCATCGACCTCTCGACCACCTGGGACCGCAGCCACCCGATCGGGCTGGCCACCGCCCGGGTGATGGCCCGGCTGATCGAGACCGCGATGCCCGAGACCGGGCGCTACGGCAACCGCGCCGCCGTCGAGGCGATGAGCGTCGAGCCCGGGCTCGACCTCACGCTGCTCGGCACCGCGCAGGCCCGTGTGGACGGTCACCGGCTCCTGCTCAACCGCCGCCAGACCGAGATCCTCGCCCTCCTGGCGCTGCACCCCGAGGGGCTCTCCTCGGAGCACCTGCACGCGCTGCTGTACGGCGACTCCGCGGTGACCCTCTCCACGCTGAAGTCCGAGGTCTCCCACCTGCGGCACGCGCTGGGCGGCCAGCTCGCGTCCCGCCCGTACCGGCTGACCATGCCGGTGCGGATCGACGTCGACAACGTGATCCAGCTGCTCCGTCGGGGCCGCGTGGCGGACGCGGTGGCGGCGTACGGCGGCGACCTGATGCCCGGCACCGACTCCCCGGCGCTGACCGAGCTGGCCGACTACGTCGCGGTCGCCGTCCGGGAGGCGCTCCTGGCCGATCCGCAGCCGGACGCGGTGATGCGCTACGTCGAGATCGCGCCGTACGACACCGAGGTCGTCGAGGTCTGCCTGGCCCGGCTGGGCGACACGGCGCACCCCGCCAAGGCCCTGCTCAAGGGCCGGCTCGCCGCCGCCGGCCGCTGATCTCCCCCCCTCACCATCCCGCTCCCCGCTCCGGGACCATCGAGATCGGTCGCCGCCGCCAAGGCCGCCAACCTTTCTCCAACCTCGGGCGCCTACCGTGACGAGAGTCACTCGCCCACAGAGAGTCAGGGAGTCGCCACATGGCCAGGATCGAACTCACCGTCGACGGGGCGAAGGTCTCCGACGACGTCGAGCCCCGCATGCTGCTGGTGCAGTACCTCCGCGAGAAGGTCGGCAAGACCGGCACCGTGATCGGCTGCGACACCAGCAACTGCGGTGCGTGCACCGTCCACCTTGACGGGCAGAGCGTGAAGTCCTGCAACGTCCTGGCCGTCCAGGCGGACGGCGGCGAGGTGACCACGATCGAGGGCCTGGCCCAGGACGGCGAGCTGCACCCGATGCAGGCCGCCTTCCACGAGTGTCACGCCCTGCAGTGCGGCTTCTGCACCCCCGGGATGATCATGCAGGCCGTCGACCTGCTCAAGGAGAACCCCGACCCCTCCGAGGAGGAGGTCCGGCTCGGCATCGAGGGCAACCTCTGCCGCTGCACCGGCTACCACAACATCGTCAAGGCCGTGCGCACGGCGGCCGGTTCGGGAGGTGGGGCGGCATGACCGTCACCGAGGAGCCCACGACCGCCACGGAGATCGGCCGGGACCGGCGCCGCAAGGAGGACCAGCGCCTGATCACCGGGCGCACCCGCTGGACCGACAACCTCGCCCTCCCGGGCATGCTGCACATGGCCATGGTCCGCAGCCCGTTCGCGCACGCGAAGATCACCAACATCGACACCGCGGACGCCAAGGCCGCCACGAACGTCGTCACGGTCATCACCGGCGCCGACGTCGCCGAGGAGCAGGGCTCGCTGCCCAACGCCTGGCCGATCACCCCCGACCAGGTCACCCCGCCGCACCCGCCGGTCGCGGTGGACCGGGTGACGTTCGCCGGGGAGATCGTCGCGGTCGTCGTGGCGCGCACCCAGGCCGAGGCCCGCGACGCCGCCGAGCTCGTGGACGTCGACTACGAGGAGCTTCCCGCGGCCCTCGACCTCAAGGAGGCCGCCGCGGACACCGTCCTGGCCCACCCCGACCTCGGCACCAACAAGTCGGCGCTGTGGGTCTTCGACTCCGCGCAGGCCGGCACCGGTGGCGACGTGGACGAGGCCATCGAGAAGGCCCGTGGCGACGGCATCGTCGTCGAGCGCGAGTTCCGCCAGCAGCGGCTGATCCCAGCGTTCATGGAGCCCCGCTCCGTGGTGGTCGACCCGACCGGCGAGCAGATCACGATGTGGTCGGCGACCCAGATCCCGCACATCCTGCGGTTCCTGCTCGCCGCGGTGCTGGGCGTCTCCGAGTCCAAGATCCGGGTCATCGCCCCGGACGTCGGCGGGGGCTTCGGCGGCAAGCTGCAGACCACGCCGGAGGAGTTCATCGCGATGGTCCTGGCACGACGCCTGGGCCGGCCGGTGAAGTACACCGAGACCCGCTCGGAGTCGCTGATGGCCGGCCACCACGGCCGCGACCAGTGGCAGAAGATCACCCTGTCGGCCGAGAAGGACGGCAGCGTGACCGGCCTCAAGGTCGAGCTGCTCGCCGACCTCGGGTCCTACGTCTCTCTCATCGGCGGCGGCGTCCCGGTGCTCGGGGCGTTCATGTACAACTCGATCTATAAGTTCCCGGCGTACCAGTTCAACTGCCAGACGGTGCTCACCAACAAGACCTGGACCGACGCCTACCGCGGCGCCGGCCGGCCCGAGGCGACGTTCGCGATCGAGCGGATCATGGACGAGCTCGCCGTCGAGGTCGGCGTCGACCCCCTCGAGATCCGGGAGAAGAACTGGATCACCCACGAGGAGTTCCCGTTCACCACGGTCGCCGGACTGGAGTACGACTCCGGCAACTACGAGGCGGCCACTGAGAAGGCCAAGGAGAAGTTCGGATACGACGAGCTCCGGGCCGAGCAGCAGCGGCGCAGGGAGTCCGGTGACCCGATCCAGCTGGGGATCGGGGTCTCGACCTTCACCGAGATGTGCGGCCTGGCTCCCTCCCGGGTGCTCGGCTCGCTCGACTACGGCGCGGGCGGCTGGGAGCACGCGAGCGTGCGGATGCTGCCGACCGGCAAGGTCGAGGTGCTCACCGGGGCCTCGGCGCACGGGCAGGGCCACGAGACGGCGTTCAGCCAGATCATCGCCGACCGG
Source organism: Nocardioides donggukensis (assembly GCF_014842875.1). Classification (GTDB taxonomy): domain Bacteria; phylum Actinomycetota; class Actinomycetes; order Propionibacteriales; family Nocardioidaceae; genus Nocardioides; species Nocardioides donggukensis. The sequence goes on from NZ_JACYXZ010000001.1 coordinate 445,203, forward strand.
CTCGGGGTCCCGTTCGAGGACGTCGAGGTGCTGCACGGGGACACCCAGATCGCGCACAAGGGCCTGGACACCTATGGGTCGCGGTCGCTGGTGGTCGGTGGCGAGGCGCTGGTCAAGGCCGCGGACAAGGTGATCGAGAAGGCCAAGCCGATCGCGGCCCACCTGCTCGAGGCCTCCGTCGACGACCTGGAGTTCAGCTCCGGCCGGTTCTCGGTGCGCGGCACCGACCAGGGGCTGGGCATCGGGGAGGTGGCGCTGGCGACGTTCGCGGCGCACAACTACCCCGAGGGCGTCGAGCCCTCGCTCGACTCCGACGCGACCTACGACCCGGTGAACTTCAACTACCCGCACGGCACCCACCTGTGTGCGATGGAGGTCGACACCGAGACCGGCCAGGTCAAGATGCGCAAGTACACCTGCGTCGACGACATCGGCAACGTCATCAACCCGCTCATCGTCGCCGGTCAGGTGCACGGCGGGCTCGCCCAGGGCATCGCCCAGGCCCTGTGGGAGGAGGCGGTCCACGACGACGCCGGCACCCTGGTCTCGGCCTCGTTCGTCGACTACCTGGTGCCCACGGCGGCGGACACGATCAACTTCGACATCGGGCACCGCTCGACGCCGTCGCTGACCAACACCCTCGGCACCAAGGGCGTGGGCGAGGCCGGGACGATCGCCTCCACCCCGGCCGTGGTGAACGCCGTGGTGGACGCGGTCCGGTCCTTCGGGGTGAACGACATCCAGATGCCGTGCACGCCCGAACGGGTCTGGAAGGCGATCCACGCCAAGGACGGTGGCGGGGCGGACCCGACCACCGGTGACGCCGCACCCCACTTCGACCCGGCCGACGTGGCCGACCGCACGGACGGAGCAGCCCAGTGATCCCCGCCCAGTTCGACTACCTGGCACCGACCAGCCTCGACGAGGCCCTGGCCGCGCTCGCCGAGCACGGCGACGACGCCAAGATCATCGCCGGCGGACAGAGCCTGCTCCCGGTGCTCCGGATGCGGCTGAACGCGCCCGAGATGGTCATCGACCTCGGCAAGATCGAGTCGCTGCGCGGGATCCGCGACGACGGGGACCACCTCGTCATCGGGGCGATGACCACGCACGCCACGGTCGCCTCCGACTCCGCGGTCGCCGAGCACGCCGCCCTGATCAGCAAGGCGGTGGAGCACCTGGCCGACTCGCAGATCCGGCACCGCGGCACCTTCGGCGGTGCGCTGGCGCACGCCGACCCGGCGGGTGACCTCGGGGCGCCGGCGCTGGCCCTGGGGGCGGAGTTCGTCATCGCCGGATCCGGGGGCACCCGGACCGTCGCCGCGGACGACTTCTTCGAGGACCTGTTCACCACCGCGATCGGTGAGGACGAGATCCTCACCGAGGTCCGGATCCCCAAGCACACCGGCTGGGGCGCCCACTACGAGAAGTTCGTGCGGGTCGCGCACCAGTGGCCGATCGTGGCCGTGGCCGCGACCGTGAAGGCGGACGGGGGGACGATCGCCGAGGCCCGGGTGGGCCTGACCAACATGGGCTCCACCCCGTTGCGGGCCCGAGCCGTCGAGCAGGCCCTCGTGGGGCAGCCGGCCACCGAGGACGCCGTACGGGAGGCGGCCGGCGCCGCGGCCGAGGGCACGAACCCGCCCTCGGACCTCAACGGCGACGCCGACTACCGCCGGCACCTAGCGACCGTGCTCACCCGGCGTGCCGTGCTCGCCGCGGCCGGGGGGTGAGCGCGTGGACCTGACCCACGAGTTCACGGTGCCGGCGTCGATCGAGGAGACCTGGGAGGCGTTCAACGACATCGAGTCCGTCGGCGGGTGCTTCCCCGGGGCGGTCGTGACCTCCGTGGAGGGCGACACGTTCAAGGGCTCGTGCAAGGTGAAGCTGGGGCCGATCGCCCTCGTCTACAACGGCACCGGCACCTTCGTCGAGAAGGACGAAGCCGCGCGCACCATGCGGATCGAGGCCAAGGGCAAGGACAAGCGCGGCAACGGCACCGCCGGCGCCAACGTCACCGCGAGCATGAGCGAGGTCGAGGGCGGTACGACGGTCACGGTGGTCACCGACCTCGCGATCACCGGCAAGCCGGCCCAGTTCGGCCGCGGTGTCATGCAGGACGTCAGCGACAAGCTGCTCGCGCAGTTCGTCGACTGCCTCGCCGGCAAGGTCGGCGGGGGATCCGAGGCCGAGGCCGGCCCCGGGGCCTCCGCGGACGCCCGTGCCGGCGACGACGTCCAGGCCGACCTCGGCGCCCCCGGGGACGGCACGCCCGATGGCGGCGCGATGTCTTCGGGAGCCGGGGCGCCCGGCTCGGGAGCCGGCGTGGCGGCGGCGTCGACCGGCGGCTCGGCCGCCGGGCCGGGGGCTGCTGGGTCGTCGGCTGCTGGGCGCTCCGCGGCTGCTGGGTCGTCGAGCTCCTCGGGGTCCGCGGGCGCCGACGACGCGCTCGACCTCGGCGCCACGGTGATCCCGGTGCTGATCAAGTCCTACGGCAAGCAGTTCGCCGCCGGTCTGGCCGGCCTGCTGGTGCTGGTCTGGGTGGTCAAGCGCCTCTTCTGATCCCCGACCCGTCGCTTGTGTCCCATCCCCTGCGGGACACAAGCGACGGGTCGACGGTCTGTGGGCCGACACAAGCGACGGGTCGGCGTCAGAGGACGTTGCGGGGGCGGAACTGCACGGAGATCCGGGGGCCCGCGGTGGCGGTCTTCGGGACCGCGTGCTCCCAGGTGCGCTGGCAGGAGCCGCCCATGACCAGCAGATCCCCGTGCGAGAGCGTGAACGCCAGCGAGGCGCCGCCCGCCCCCGGCCGGTCTCGGCGCGGGCGCAGCATCAACCGCCTCGGGTCGCCGAAGCTGAGGATCGCGACCATGGTGTCCTCGCTGCTGCCACGCCCGATCGTGTCCCCGTGCCAGGCCACGGAGTCCCGCCCGTCGCGGTAGAAGCAGCACCCGGCGGTCACGAACGGCTCGCCGAGCTCGGGCGCGTAGTGCTCGCTCAGCGCCGACCGGGCCTCGGTGAGTGTCGGGTGCGGCAGCGCCTCGCCGGCCCCGTAGGTGTGCACCAGCCGGGGGACGTCCACCACCCGGTCCCACATCTGCCGTCGCTCGGCGCGCCACGGCACCCCGGCGACGAGCGCGTCGAGCACCGCGTCGGCCCCGGCGACGAAGTTCGGCCTGACGTCGACCCAGGCGCCCCGCGCGAGCGGCGTACGTCGGGTCTCGCCGAGGTCGGCCAGCGAGGTCGCCTCGGCCACGTCGAAGAGATTCGCCTGGAACTCCACGGGTCGAGTGTAGCGGAGAATCGAACACGTGTTCGACCGACGCGACCGGGTCTTCGGATGTGCAATTCGACCGCAATTGCGGCCGAATGACATGGGATCGGCTCGAAAATGTGTCATACGGCCGCAATTGCGGCCGAATGACAGGTCCGGGCTGCTCGGCCGACCCGCTCGACCCGCCGACGGCGAACGCCGCGCCCGCTGGCAGCGGACGCGGCGTTCCCCGATCTCGAGCGGGTTGGATCAGCCCTCGAAGCAGGGCCCGTCGAACTCGTAGCCCTCGGCGGTCGGACCGGAGAAGAAGTCCTCCTCCAGGGCCAGGCCGGCCGGCTCCTTCGGGTCGACCTTGCTCAGCACGGTCTGCCGGAAGATCGTCTCGTTGGGGTCACCGGCGCGGTTGCCGGCCTCCTCGGGGAGCATGCCCTCGTAGTCGACGGTCTCCAACGAGCCCACGGCCTCGAGCAGGCCGGCACGGGTCTTGTCGTAGTCCCCGTCCAGCCACTCCTCGAGCGCGGCCTTCAGCGGGTAGGACCAGGCCCAGCCGGCGGTGTAGCCGTCGTTCTCCTGCTCCACCTCGCCCACGGCCTCACGCATGGCCTCGTGGCCGGGGGTGTCGGTGCCGAAGCTGCCCCAGTAGCCGGAGGCCAGGTAGAGCGCCTCGAGCGCCTTGGCGGACGGCGTGCCCAGCAGTGCCGGGTTCCACGCCGGGCCGAGGCCCACGAACTGACCCTGGTAGCCCTGCGCGGCGGCCTGGCCGACGATCACGGCCGTCTCGGTCGGGCCGGTGCCCAGGATGACCAGGTCCGGCTTGTTCTTGACGACCGCGCTGATCGCGCCCGCCTGTGCCTCCTGGCCGGGCGCGGTCTCGACGTTGGTGTACTTCAGCGAGTTCGAGTCCGCCGCGATCTTGGCACCGGCCGCGCCGTCGCCACCGAAGTCACCGGGGAAACCGACCGACATGACCGACTTGATGGACTTGTTCTCGACCATGTAGTCGACGATGTTCATCGCCTCGGCGCAGTACGGCGCGCCGGACTCCAGGATCGTGTCCTCGAACGGCCACAGCGACGTCCACGAGGCCGGCGCGGCGATCATCTCGTCCCGCTCGAGGTCCCCGACGATCGCCAGCGTGGTCGGCGAGCCGAGCGATTGGGCGAGTGCGAGGACGTCGTCCTTGATCTCGGAGTAGACCTGCTTGTGGGTCTGCGGGTTGTAGAGGTTGTCCTTGACGAACTTGTCGGTGTCGATGTCGTAGCCACCGATGCCGCCGTCCTCGTTCACCCTGTTCCAGAAGGCCTTCTGGGCCTCGGTGATCGGCACGCCGAGCGGCGCGAAGGGGCCCTGGGTGAGGTCGGAGATCGTGCCGAGGTAGATGCAGCCGTTGTCCTCGTTGACCGCATCCGGGCACGCGTCGTCGGTCACGCCGGGGGCGTCAACGGCCTCGCTGCCGCCGCCGTCGTCGCCGGCACGGCACCCGGTGGCCACCATGGCGAGTGCCGCCAGCAGCACTCCGTACTTGTGCACTTTCACAGCACTTCTCCTTCGTTGGTTACTCGGTTGTCAGGGCCACTCAGTAGCTGAACGGCCAGCCCTTCCAGTAGGTGCGGATCCGGATCCAGATGCCGAACAGCCCCCGGGGCTCGAAGAGCAGGAACACCACGATCAGCAGTCCGTAGAGGATCGACTCCAGCTGGAAGACGTTGGGGGTCTCGGTCACCGACCCCGAGATGATCGGGATGTACGCCGGCAGCTCGCGCGTCAGCGTCGGGAGCAGCGAGATGAACAGGGCGCCCATGATCGTGCCGGCCACGGTGCCCGCCCCGCCGATCAGCACCATCGCGATGAACTGCACCGACAGCAGCAGGTTGAAGCTGCTCGGCTCGAAGAACCCGATGACGCTGTAGATCAGCGCACCCGAGCACCCGGCGTAGAACGAGGAGATGCCGAAGGCGACCAGCTTGGTGCGCGGCAGGTCGATCGCCATCATCTCCGCGGCCATGTCCCGGTCGCGGACCGCGGCGAAGGCTCGGCCGACGCGGGACCGTGCGAGGTTCCGGGCCCCGAGCGCGAAGACCAGCATCAGCACCAGCATCAGCAGGTAGAGGTTCTGGTCGGTGGTGAAGAGCGCGTTGGACCGTGCGAACGAGAAGCCGAACAGCTCCGGCGTCGCGGCCTCGCGGCCGACCCCCGCGCCGCCGGTGAGGTCGCGCCACTCCCGGAAGATGTGCTCCCCGATGAAGACCAGGCCGAGCGTGACGATCGCCAGGTAGAGCCCGCGCAGCCGGGTCGCGATCGGGGCGATCAGCACTCCGGCCAGGGCGGCGACGATGCCGGCGGCCGGCAGCCAGACCAGCATGTTCGTGATCCCGAAGCCGATGGTCCGGCCGTCGGGGTCCCCGGAGATCGCGGCCGCGGTGTAGGCGCCGACGCCGAGGAAGAACGCGTGCCCGAGCGAGACCTGCCCGGCCAGGCCGGTGACGATGTTGAGGCCGAGGGCGCCGATCGCGAAGGCGAACGCCAGCGCCAGCGTCTGCAGCAGGTTGTCGGCCAGCATGAACGGGAGCACCAGCGCGACCAGGATGATCGCGCCCACGCCAGAGAGCTTGGGGCGCGTGTTGAACAGCGCCAGCTCCTGCCCGTAGGACCGGTAGAAGTGCGGCCGGCCTCCGGGCCGCCGTGACCGGTGGCCCCGACGGGCGGCGGGGCGACTGCTCCCGGCGCCCGGGGTCGATGTCGTGGTGCTCATACCCGCCTCACCTCCGGTGTGCCGAAGATGCCGTAGGGCTTGGCGAGCAGCACCAGCAGCATCAGGACGTAGGGGGACACGCCCGCGAAGTTGTTGCCCAGCCAGGGGGCGAGGTCGCGCTGGTAGCTGCCGACCATCGACTCGACGACGCCGACCGCCAGCCCGCCGATCACGGCGCCCTCCAACGAGTCGAGACCGCCGAGGATGATCGCCGGCAGCGCCACCAGGGCGACGATCCACAGCTGCCGGTCCACGCCGGCGCTGGTGGCGAGCAGGGTGCCGGCGATGGCGGCCAGAGCACCGGCCATCGCCCACGACATCGCGAACACGCTGCCGACGCTGACCCCCTGGGTGAGCGCCGCCTCCTGGTCGAACGCCGCGGCCCGCATGGCCAGGCCGTAGCGGGTGTAGCGGTAGAACCAGACGAGCGCGGCCACGATCACCGCCAGCGCCAGCATCGACACCAGGTGCCGCTCCTGCACGCGCAGGCCGAGCAGCTCGGTGCGCTGCAGGCCCCACGGGTTCGGGATCGGCCGGGCGCCGAGCCCGATGAAGCCGCTCGCCACCACCCGGATCGCGATGTCGAGGCCGATCGTGATGATCGCGACCACGAACGCCGGTCGGCCGATCATCGGCCGGATCGCCAGCCGCTCCACGATCAGTGCGATGACCGCGGTGATCAGCGCCGCGGCCCCGAGCGAGACGAAGAAGGTCAGCCCGGTGAACAGCATGAAGCCGATCGCGGGCGCGACGTAGCTGGTGACGACGGCGCCGGTGAGCATGAGCGCCGGCTGGGCGAAGCTGATCACGCCCGTGGCCTTGTAGATGATGACGAAGCCGAGCGCGAGCAGCGCGTAGACCGAGCCCACCCCGAGCCCGCGCAGCAGCACCTCCAGGAAGTCGGTCATGAGCTGCTCCTGGCGTACATCTCGGAGACGGTGTCGTCGAACATCTGGGCGATGGCGGAGCGCTTGACCTTCTGGGTGGCGGTCAGCTCGCCGTCCTCGTGGTCGAGCTCCTTGGGCAGCAGGCGGAACTCCTTGACCTGCTCGACCTGCGCCAGCCGGGTGTTGACGTCCTTGACCACGCCGCTGATGAGCTCGACGACCTCCGGCTTGGCGGTCAGGTCCTTGTAGGTGCTGAAGCCGAGCTGCTTGCGCTGCGCCCACTCGCCGACGGTGTCGAGCTCGATGCCGATGAGCGCGGTGAGGTACTTGCGGCCGTCGCCGACGACGATCGCCTCGCGGACGTACGGCGACGCCTTGAGCTCGTTCTCGATCATCGAGGGCGAGATGTTCTTGCCGCCGGCGGTGATGATGATGTCCTTCATCCGGTCGGTGATCTTGAGGTGCGTGCCCTCCACCCACTCGCCGACGTCGCCGGTGCGCAGCCAGCCGTCCGCGCCGAGGACCTCCGCGGTCGCCTCGGGCTTGCGCCAGTAGCCGACGAAGACCCCGGGGTGCCGGGTGAGGATCTCGCCGGTGGCCTCGTCGATCCTGACCTCGACACCGGGGTGCGCCTCGCCGACGGTGCCGAGCCGGATCCGGCCGGGCCGGTTGGCGGTGGCGACGGCGGTGTTCTCGGTCATCCCGTAGACCTCGTGCATCGGCACCCCGATCCCCATGAAGAAGCGGAGCACCTCGGGGGCGATCGGGGCGGCGCCGGAGGCGGCGTACCGGACCTTGCGCATGCCGAGCCGGTCCTTGAGGGCGCGGTAGAACACGACGTAGCCGATGCCGTAGACCAGCCGGGTGCGGGCGGTGTGCGCGCCGCCGTTGGCGACGAGCTGGTGCCCGAGCCGGTCGGCCACCTTCAGCCAGTAGGCGGCGACCTTGCGCTTGAACCAGGAGGCGCCGGAGAGCCGGATCTCGACGCCGGCCAGGAGCTTCTCCCAGATCCGGGGCACGCCGAAGAGCACGGTGGGCTGCACCTCGCGCAGGTTCGCCGGCACGGTCTCGGCGGACTCGGCGAAGTTCACCTGGGTGCCGGCCGAGGCGTTGAACCAGGTGGTGAAGATCCGCTCGGCCACGTGCGAGAGCGGCAGGTAGGACAGCAGCAGGTCGTCGGGTCCCGGCGGCGGGTCGGTGAAGGCGCCCTCCTCGGCGAGGATCCTGATGGCGAACTCCACGTTGGCGATGCTGAGCATCGCGCCCTTGGGCGGCCCGGTGGTGCCGGAGGTGTAGATGAGCGTGGCCAGGTCCTCGGGCTCGGCGGCGTCCATGGTGGCGGCGATCGCGTCGGGGTGCGCGTCCCGGTGCTCACGGCCCAGCTCGAGGAAGTCCTCCCACGGCATCAGCAGCTCGTGGTCGTAGCGGTTCCGGATGCCGCGCGGCTCGAGGTAGACCACCTTGCGCAGGTCCGGGGCCTGGTCGAGGACCTCGAAGGTCTTGTCGACCTGCTCCTGGTCCTCGGCGAGGATCACCTTGGCGCCGGAGTCCCCGAGCAGGTAGCCGACCTCGGCGGCGGGGTTGGTGGGGTAGACGCCGACCGAGGCGGCCCGGGCGGCGAGGGCGCCCATGTCGGCGATCAGCCACTCGGGTCGGTTCTCGGCGTGGATCGCGACCCGGTCGCCGGGCTCCAGCCCGAGCGCCAGGTAGGCGTGGCCGGCGAGCTGGACCTGCTCCCAGTAGTCCTCCCACGTGTACTCGCGCCAGACGCCGAGGTGCTTGTCGCGCAGGGCGACGGCGTGCGGGCGGACCGTGGCGTGGTCCCGGATCCGGGTGACCGGGCTGGAGGTGCTCATGAGCCGATCTCCTCACCGAGGTAGGCGCGGATGACGTCGGGGTGCTGCTGCACCTCGGCCGGCGTCCCGGTGGTGATCGGGGTGCCGAAGTCGACGACCATGATCCGGTCGGCGAGGTCCATCACCAGCCCCATGTCGTGCTCCACCATGATGATCGGGACGTCCAGCTCGTCGCGGATGTCGAGGATGTAGCGGGCGGTGTCCTCGGTCTCCTCGAGGTTCATGCCGGCGACCGGCTCGTCGAGCAGCAGCAGCTTGGGCTCCATGGCGAGGGCCCGGCCGAGCTCGACGCGCTTCTGCACGCCGTAGGGCAGGAGCCCCACCGGCAGGCTGCGCCAGGCCTCCAGCTCGAGGAAGTCCACGATCTCCTCGACGAAGCGGCGGTGCTCGAGCTCCTGGTTGCGGGCCTTGCCGCGCCACAGGAACGCCGCGGCCGCGCCGTACCCGATGTGCTGGTGCCGCCCGAGCATGAGGTTGTCGAGCACGGTGAGGTGCTCGAAGAGCGCGATGTTCTGGAAGGTGCGGGCCATCCCCATGGCGGCGATCCGGAACGGCCGGCGACCGAGGATGTCCTCGCCGAGGAACCGCACCGAGCCCTGCTGCGGGCGGTAGACGCCGGACAGGACGTTGAACAGCGAGGTCTTGCCGGCGCCGTTCGGGCCGATGATCGCGAAGAGCTCGCCGGGGTTGACCTCGAAGCTGACCCCGTTGACGGCCTTCACGCCGGCGAAGGACAGGTGTACGTCGTCGAGCCGGGCCACGGGTGCACTCATGCCGACCACCTCTTCTTCCGCCGGTAGTGCTTGGTGTCGCGGAACGACTTGCGACCGTCCTCGCCGGGGTGCAGGCCCAGGTAGAACTCGCGGACGTCGTCGTCGCGCAGCAGCGCGGCGGCCGGCTTGTCCATGACCACCCGGCCGGTCTCCATCACGTAGCCGTGGTCGGCCACCGACAGCGCCATCGTCGCGTTCTGCTCGACGAGGAGCACGCTGGTGCCGGTCCGGTTGATCTCCAGGATCACGTCGCGGATCGCCTCGACCATCAGCGGGGCCAACCCCAGGGTCGGCTCGTCGAGCAGCAGGTAGCGGGGGTCGGACATCATCGCCCGGCCGATCGCCAGCATCTGCTGCTCGCCGCCGGACAGGTAGCCCGCGACCTTGCCGCGCCGCTCGGCCAGCACCGGGAACAGGCCGTAGACCCGCTCCAGGTTGTCGGCCATCTGCGGGCGGGCGGTGTGCGCCCCGACCTTGAGGTTCTCCTCGATGCTGAGCTCGACGAAGACCCGGCGGCCCTCGAGCACCTGGCGCACGCCGTTCTTGACGATCTTCTCCGGGGAGGTGCGGTGCAGGGGCTTGCCGTCGAGGTCGACGCCGCCCTTGGTGACCGCGCCCTCGTGGATGCCGAGCAGGCCGGTGAGGGCCCTCAGCAGCGTCGTCTTGCCGGCTCCGTTGGAGCCGAGCAGTGCCACGATCTTGCCTTCCGGGACCTCCAGGCTCACCCCCCGGAGGGCCAGCACGACGTCGTCGTAGACGACCTCGAGGTTGCGTGCACTCAGCATGTGACTCCGTTTTCCGCTGGGGAGGCGTGTGACGTGGCACTCATCGTGCGTGCTGTCGGTGCGGCGTGTCTTTGGGCGGCTGCCCAAATCCTCGGGCCCCGGTTCGTTCCCGGGTCACAACCGGATCTGGACGAACGGTGGTGCGCCCGGGGCTCATGGGGGAGGATCGCGGGTGACTACCGGGGAGGTGGTGATGGTCCAGGACGTCCTGTCGCTGCACGACGACGCCCGTGGGGTCGAGGTGCTCGCGGACTGGGTCCGGGGGCGCGCCGACGCCGTCGCCCACGACGCCACCGAGGCGATCTGGGCGGAGGTGGACGCCTACGGCGACCGCGCCGACCAGACCCTCAAGCCGGAGGTGGCCGCGCACTGCCGGCAGGTGTTCCTCGCGTTCCTGGCCAGCGTGGACGGGCGTCGCAACCCGGGCCGCGCCGACTTCCCCTGGACCAGCCGGCACGCCATGCGCCGCGTGGACCTCGGCATCGCGCTCCCGGACTTCATGAAGGCGTTCCGGATCGGGCAGATCACGCTCTGGGACGACATCCTCGAGGGCGTCCGCGAGAACCCCGGCGCCAAGGACGCCGCGCTGCTCCTGGTCAACCAGGTGATGCGCACGATCGAGGTCGGCAGCACCGCCGCGGCGGAGGCCTACCTCGAGGCGCAGCAGTTCAAGATCGCCGACTCCGCCCGGCTGGCCCGGGACCTGCTCGAGGACCTGCTGGCCGGTCGGCCGCCCACGGTGCGACCCCGGGTGGTGGCCCTGGCCGAGGTCGGGCTGGCCGAGGACCGTCCCCTGTTCGTCGCGGTGGGCCGGGTGCCCGCCCCGGACGAGGCGCCCGCTGGCCGCCGCGACCTGTTCCGGCTCCGGACGGCGCTGGCCAGCCCCGGTCGCGGCCTGGCCGTCGTCCGCCAGGACGAGGTGGTCGCGGTGCTGCCGGTCAGCCCCGGCTCCGAGGGCCGGGTGCTCGAGGGGCTGCGCAGCGCGGTCACCTCGCTGTCCGGCCAGGGCGTCTTCGCCGAGGTCGGCGTCAGCACCGCGCGTGCCGGCCTGCACGACGTGCCCGAGGCCTACGACGAGGCCCGGATGGCGGGCCGGGCCCTGTCCGCCCCGGGCGTCCGCAGCCTGGCCGAGATGTCGACCCTGGACTTCCTGGTGGCCTCCCACGGCACCGAGGCGCAGCGCATGGTGCGCCCCGAGGTGCGGGCGTTCGTGCTGGAGGACCTGGCCGGCGACGGCATGTTCGTCGAGACGCTCAGCCAGTACGTCGCCCACGACCTCAACGCCAAGCTTGCTGCGATGAAGCTGCACGTGCACGCGAACACCGTCTACTACCGCCTGGAGCGGATCGCCGAGCGCACCGGCTGCGACGTACGCCGCGTGGACGAGCTGATCGACCTGCTGCTGGCCGTGCGCCTGGTCCGGAGCGAGCGGCACTGACGTCGCACTATTGATTTAGTACGCCAATCAGCGTAATGTTTGCCATATGGCGAACTTTGCAGGCATGTCCCCGGCGGCGATGGACCGACTGTTCGTCGCCCTCGGCGACGCCTCCCGGCGTCACATCCTGGTGCAGCTGGCCGAGCGCGGCGCGCTGAGCGTGGGCGAGGCCAGTCGGGGCCTCGACCTGTCGCCGGCGGGCATCACCAAGCACGTGAAGGTGCTGGAGGAGGCCGGCCTGGTGTCCCGTCGCCTGGCCGGTCGCCGGCACGTCCTGAGCCTGGAGTCGGAGCGGCTCCTGCTCGCCGAGGACTGGATCGACCGCTACCGCAGTCTGTGGGAGCACAGCCTGGAGCGGCTGGCTGCCGTGGCTGCCCACCTCGAGGCAGAAGGAGAAGACAGTGACTGAGACCACCCACCTGAGCCTGGAGGTCGACCAGCTGGTCGACGCCAGGCCGGAGACCGTCTACCGCCTGCTCACGGAGCCGGAGCTCTACGCCCGCTGGTTCGGGCCTGCCGGGTCGGTCGTGACCGTGGAGTCGATGGACGTCCGGCTCGGCGGGCGGCTGGGCCTGTCCATCGCGATCCCGGCCGCGGACCTGACGGTCGGGATCGAGGGGTTCTACGAGGTGATCGAGCCCCCGACCAGGCTCGTGCACACCTGGCGCTCGCTCGACGAGGAGCTGGTCACCTCGGTGACCTTCACGCTCGAGCCGCAGGGGGAGGGGACCCGCCTGGTGGTGACCCACCGCGGGTTCGTGGACCCCGTCGACCTGGAGAGCAACCAGGGCGGCTGGCACGACCACCTGGCCACGCTGGCCGAGCGAGCGGTCGAGCTCGAGCGGAGCCTGTCGTGAGCGCGGGGCAGGCCGCACCCGTGCGCTCGCGCGTGGGTCGCGAGGTGTTCGTCTGGGGGCTGGCCGGGTGGGGGCTCCTGCACCTGGTCGGTGGGGCGTCCCTCCTGGCCGCCGGCGGCACCGAGGGCCTCGACACGCTGGCGCCCGGGGCGGCCACCCCCGCGCCCGACCCCGCCGGGGAGGCCGCTGCCGCGGTGGTCCACTTCCACGGGTTCAACATCGCGGCCGCCGGGCTCCTGGTCCTGGCGCTCGCGCTGGCGTGGCGGCGTACGGGTCGGTCGTGGCAGGCGGCAGTGGCCGTCGGCGTGGCCGCCGTGCTGGACCTGGGGCTGGTGGCGTTCCTGCTGGCGCCCGGGCTGATGCCGCTCTCCGAAGGGCTGTGGGGCATCGCCCTGCTGGCCGTCGGGCTCGTGGGGTACGCCGTCCACCGCGGCGTGCGTCGTCCCGTTCCGGTCACGTTCACGCGGGCGGCTTAGTCAGGAGCGGGCTCCAGCGTCGTGGCCACCGGGTCCGGGACCCGCTCGTAGCGGGCGAACGCGCGCGTGAACGAGGCCGAGCCGTGGGTGATGGAGCGCAGGTCGGCGGAGTAGCGACGCAGCTCCAGCTGGGGCACCTGGGCCCTGACCACGACCAGGCCCGGCTCGCCGGCGGGCTCGCTGCCCAGGACCTTCCCCCGCCGCGCGGACAGGTCCCCCATGACCGTGCCGACCAGGGCGTCGGCGACGACCACCTCCACCTCGTCGACCGGCTCGAGGAGGCACGTCCCGCCTCGGGTCGCAGCATCGCGCAGCGCCAGCCCGCCGGCGGTCTGGAACGCCATGTCGGAGGAGTCGACGCTGTGCGCCTTGCCGTCGGTCAGGGTCACCCGGAGGTCGACCATCGGGTGGCCGGACTCGACGCCCTGAGCCATCTGCGCCCGGACGCCCTTCTCGACCGAGGGGATGAACTGTCGGGGCACGGCACCACCGACGACCCGGTCGACGAACTCGAAGCCGGCCCCTTGCGCAAGTGGTTCGACCTCGATGCTGCACACGGCGTACTGCCCGTGCCCGCCGCTCTGCTTGACGTGCCGGCCGTGGCCGGTGGCGGGCCGCACGAACGTCTCCCGCAGGGGCACGCGGAGCTCGACCTCCTCGACGCCCACGCCGTAGCGGGTCGCGAGCCGGTCGAGCAGCACGTCGGCGTGGGCCTCGCCCATCGTCCACAGCACGATCTGGTGGGTCTCGTCGCTGTGCTCGACCCGCAGGGTGGGGTCCTCGGCGGCCAGCCGCTGGAGTCCCAGGCCGAGCTTGTCCTCGTCGCTGCGCGCCGTGACCCGGATCGCCACCGGCAGCTGGGGTTCGGGCATCCGCCAGGGCTCCAGGACCAGCGGCAGGTCGACGGAGGCGAGGGTGTCGCTGGTCTCGGCCCGTCGGAGCCGTCCGATGGCGCAGAGGTCGCCCGCGATGACGGCCGGGGCAGTGCGCTGGGTCTTGCCCAGCGGCACCGAGAGGCTCCCGATCCGCTCCACCTCGTCGTGGTCCGGGTGGCTCGAGGCCGGGTCGGTGCCGGTGCCGGCCCACGCCGAGCGGTGCCCGGACACGTGCACCGAGGCGTCCGGCCGCACGGTCCCCGAGAACACGCGGACCAGGCTGACCCGCCCCACGTAGGGGTCGGTGGTCGTCTTGACCACCTCCGCGACCAGCGGACCGGCCGGGTCGCACGCGATCGCCGGGCCTGGACGGCCCGCGGGGGTGTAGACCGTCGGCAGCCGATGCTCCAGTGGTGAGGGGAAGGCCGACACCATGAGGTCGAGCAGCTCCGTGGCCCCGGCGCCGCTGGTCGAGTCAACCGGGACGACGGGATGGAACGACCCCCGGGCGACGGCGAGCTCCAGGTCTCGGACCAGGACATCGGTGTCGATGGGCTCGCCGGCCAGGTAGCGCTCCATCAGGGTCTCGTCCTCGGACTCCTCGATGATCCCCTCGATGAGCGCCGCCCGCTCCGCCTCGTGGCCGTGGTCGTCGGTGATCAGGCCGACGACACGTCCGTCGTCGTGCAGGTGGACCGGCAGCACCCGGTCGCCGAAGACGCCCTGCGCCTGGGCCACTACGCCGTCGACGTCGGCGCGGGCGTGGTCGAGCTTGGTGACGACGAGCACGCGGGGCATGGCCACGTCGGCGCACTCGCGCCAGAGCGCCCGCGTCGGCTCGTCGACCCCCTCGTTGGCGGCGATGACGAACAGGGCGCAGTCGGCAGCCCGCAGGCCCGCGCGCACCTCGCCGAGGTAGTCGACGTACCCGGGGGCGTCCAGCAGGTTGACCTTCACGCCGTCGTGCACCAGCGGCGCGAGGGCCAGGGCCACGGAGCGCTGCTGGCGGTGCTCGATCTCGTCGAAGTCGCAGACCGTGGTGCCGTCCTCGGTGGTCCCGGCCCGGTTCAGCACGCCGGCCTCGACCAGCAGCCGCTCGACGAGGGTGGTCTTCCCCGCGCCCGCCGCACCCACGACCAGCACGTTGCGGATCGCCTCCGGCCGGATAGCGACCGGAGGCCCGGCCTGGCTGTCGACCCCGGCGACCTCTCTGCTCATCGTGACGGCCCCTGCTCCCTAGCCCGACGGTCCGAAGAGTGTCAGCCCACTGTTCACCCGATCGGCCTCGCGAGACAAGCAGTCACCGCCCCAGGAGTTTTCATGGCCGGGGTGGGCCGGGGCCGGCTAGTGGGTACGTCGACCGGGCGCCGTGCCGGCGAGTCGCGTCCATGCGAAGGCGGCCAGCCCCACCAGCACCGGCCACAGCGCCAGGCGCTCGAGGGCACCCGAGGCGGATCCGTCACCGGAGAGCACGAACGACACGGCCGCCGCAGCGGTGACCGCTCCGGTCGCGAGGAGTGCCCTGGCCAGGGCCGGTTGGTCCTCCCGCAACCGTGCTCCGAGCACGATCAGCGCGACCGGCTGCGCCACGAACAGCGGGGCTGCGGCGATCGCATGCAGCGTGGCGTTCTGGTCGAGCGGGGCCAGGCCCGTGGCGATCGAGCTGAGCCCGGAGATCACGAGCAGCCCCGTCACCCACGGCCCCAGCGACCGCGACAGCAGCACCGCCCCGCCGACCAGCAGGAAGCCGAAGCCCATGAAGGAGCCGTTCATGAGCTCGTGGCGCGGCGAGCAGTACGCCGCCGAGCACCCGACCTCCCCGAGCCGACTCACCGAATCGACGACGAAGTCGTAGCCGCCGACCGTTGCCGCGGCAACCACGAACTCGGTGGCGATGTAGGCCGGCCGCACGAGCAGCGCCAGCGCTCCCCAGCGCGTGGCCCGAGCCCTGGTGGCTCCGAGGACGTCTCGTCCTCGGGTCGCCGGCATCCGGTCACCCTAGACGGTGCCGTGGTGTGTCGCCGGTCAGCAGGCTCGCAGCTCGGGTCGTGTGCCTGACACCGGGCTATGGCGCGCTCTCAGGCACACGACCCGATGTCCTCGGCGCGGTCAGCGTCGGGGTTCGTAGCGGGAGAGGGTCACGTCGTCGGGAAACGTTCTCGTCTCCACGAGGCTCAGGTTCACCCAGGAGTCCAGCGTGCTGAAGAACGGCGTGCCGCCGCCGACCAGCACCGGGTGCGTGACCACCTGGAACTCGTCGATCAGGCCGGCGCGCATCGCCGCGCCCGCGAGTGTGGCGCCGCCGATCTCCATCGGTGCGCCGTCCTCGGCCTTCAGTCGGGTGATCTCGGCGACGGCGTCGTCGGTGACCAGACGCGCGTTCCCGCTGACCTCGTCGAGGGTCGTGGAGAACACCACCTTCGGCGTCCTCTGCCAGATGCGGGCGAACTCGACCTCGACGGGCGCCGTGCCCGGCTTCTGGTCGGCGGTCGGCCAGTGCGCGCTCATCACCTCCCACAGCTTGCGGCCGTACAGCGAGACACCGATCCCGCGGGCTCGGTCGTTGAACCACTGGTGCAGCTCGGCGCTGGGCACGCCCCAGCCGATGTCGTCGCCGGGCGCGGCGATGTAGCCGTCCAGGGTCACGTTCATGGAGTAGATCAGTCTGCGCACGGTCTCAGCCTTCCACCAGCTGTGTCGGTCTCCCATGTGTCGACCGCGCCCGCCACGGGAACTCATCGGTGCGCGAACTGCACCCGCAGGCTGGTGGTACGCCCACGTCCTCGCACCGGAGGTCCGCGCGTCCACGAGCGGCGCGATCGTGCGGGTGCTCGAAGCCTCCACTGACGCCGTACTCGGGGGCTGGAACCGCGCCACGCCGACCGCAGCGCGGCCCGGGCCATAGGCTGGAGACGCTCGTGGTGGTGCCGGTCGGATTCCTCAAGGTCACCCAACCTCCTCCAGGGCACAGCACCGACGTCGAACTGATCGCTACACATCGACCCGTCAGCGAAGGAAACGTATGTGCCGAGTGCTCGCCTACATCGGGCCGGAGACACCGCTGGAGAGCCTGCTGCTCAAGCCGGCGAACAGTCTCATCAACCAGTCGCTCGACCCGGAGCGTCACCCGGAGCTCCAACTGGCAGGGTGGGGGTTCGGGGCGTGGGGCGAGCATCTGCTCAGAGCGGAGGAGCCCTTCGTCTACCGCCGGCCCATGGCTGCCTTCTACGACGACAACGCCGATCGCATCATTCCGAGCCTCCAGGCCAGCACGATGCTCGCTCATGTACGAGCAGCCGCCTACAACTCGAAGACCGTCTTGGCCGACGAGAACTGCCACCCGTTCTCCTTCGAGGAGACCCCTTGGATCATCGCGCAGAACGGTGACCTGCCGAACTGGCAACTCCTGCAGAGGGAGCTGTTGCAGCACTGCGAGGACCGGTACCTCAAGCAGATGCGGGGCACGACCGACACGGAGTTCCTCTACGTGCTGCTGCTCTCCCTGATCGAGAGCGACAGCGACGAGGACGTCCAACGTGCGATCGAGACGGTGTTGAGGCTCATCGCCCAGGCGATGAGGGATCTCGACCTGGCTGCCCTGACCAAGCTGAAGCTGGCCCTGGTGTCGCCGAACCGCATCATCGGGGTCAACGTCGGTCTCGGTCACGAGGGCGAGACCGACCCGATCGGGGACTGGAAGGAGCTTCGAGAGTCCGGTCCGGGCACGAGCGACTTCGCGCTCTCGATGCTCCTGGAGCCGATGTACCTGCTGATGGGTCGCAACTTCCAGCACGACGAGACGTCCTACGACTTCGAGGTGTGCACCGAGGACGAGGCGACGGCTGCCATCTTCGCCTCCGAGCCCCTGACGGACGGCGACGACGGCTGGTCGCACCTCGAGTTCGGCGAGATCGTGTTCCTCGCCAAGGACGGCGAGCACGTCACGAAGACCGTGACCAGGTTGGACGTCTAGACGCGCCAGAGGTCAGCGCCTGCTCCACACAGACGCAACCGCTGGTGCTCCCGGACCCTCCGCACATGAATCGGCCCCGGGTCGCCGGCCTCGGGGGATCCTCGGGGCCGGCTCAGGGGTCCACGGAGGGGAATCCGGTGCCCTGCGCGGGGCGCCGCGGCCTAGGTTGGACCCCATGAGCAACGGGAGCGGGGCGCCGGCGGCGCGCGTGGAGGGGCTGACCAAGACGTACGGCGCGGGGGAGGCGCTGGTCCGGGCCCTGGACGGGATCACCCTCGAGCTGGGCGACGGCGAGTTCACGGCCGTGATGGGCCCGAGCGGGTCCGGCAAGTCCACGCTGATGCACTGCTGTGCCGCGCTGGAGACCTACGACAGTGGCGCCGTCTTCCTCGGCGACCAGGACCTGACCGGGATGAAGGACAAGGAGCTGACCCGGCTCCGCCGCGACCAGATCGGCTTCGTCTTCCAGTCGTTCAACCTGGTCCCGACACTGACCGCCGAGGAGAACATCCTCCTCCCGCTCGCGATCGCCGGCCGCAAGCCGGACCCGGAGTGGTATCGCTCGGTCATCGACACCGTCGAGCTCGGCGACCGGCTCACCCACAAGCCGAGCGAGCTCTCCGGTGGGCAGCAGCAGCGGGTGGCGGTGGCCCGGGCGCTGGTCAGCCGGCCGCGGATCGTCTTCGCCGACGAGCCGACCGGCAACCTCGACTCGCACTCGGGCGCCGAGGTGCTCTCGTTGCTGCGCCGCAGCGCCGACGAGCACGGCCAGACGATCGTCATGGTCACCCACGACCCGGTGGCCGCCGCCTGGACCGACCGGGTGGTCTTCCTCGCCGACGGCCGCGTCGTCGACGAGCTCCGCTCCCCGGACCGTGAGCAGGTGCTCGAGGTCATGGCGCGCGCCTCGGCCCGGCCGGGCGAGGTCGCCTGATGTTCCGCGCCGCCCTGCGCAGCCTGCTGGGCCGCAAGCTCCGCCTGCTCATGAGCACCTTCGCCATCGTGCTCGGGGTCGGCTTCGTGGCCGGCACCCTGATCTTCAGCGACACCCTCAGCCGCAGCTTCACCGCGATCTTCGCCAGCTCGGTCGGCGACGTCGTCGTCCGGCCCGAGGGCGGCCCGGTCGGCGAGGGCGGGCCCTCGACGGTCACCATCCCCGCCACGCTGACCCAGGACCTGGCCGCCGTGGAGGGCGCCGCCCGGGCGGACGGGAACGTCGAGGCGTTCGGAGTCTTCGTCATCGACGCCGACGGCAAGCCCATCGGCGGTGCCGGCCCGCCGGCCCTGGCCGGCAACTGGACCGACGCCCCGGCCGGCAACGGCCTGACCAGCCTCGTGATCACCGAGGGCCGCGAGCCCGAGGGCCCCGGCGAGGTGGTGCTGGACGCGAAGACCGCGGAGAAGTCCGGCTACGACCTCGGCGACGACGTGTCGCTGGTGACCGCGTTCCAACAGGCCGAGCTCAGCCCCACCCTGGTCGGCACCGCCGACTTCGGGGACGGCGGCTCGCTCAACGGCGCCACCCTCGCGATCTTCGAGACCGGCGCCGCCCAGGACCTCTTCCTCGGCGGCCAGGACGCCTTCAACAGCTACTGGGTGACCGCCGCCGACGGCGTCAGCCAGGAGGTCCTGCGGGACCGGGTCGCCGAGGTGCTGCCCGAGGGAGTGGAGGCGGTCACCGGCGACGAGGCGGCCGACGAGTCCGCCAGCCAGCTGCTGACCGCGATCTCGTTCATCACCACCTTCCTGCTGATCTTCGCCGCGATCTCCTTGGTGGTCGGCTCCTTCCTGATCGTCAACACGTTCTCGATCCTGGTCGCCCAGCGCAGCCGCGAGCTCGCGCTGCTGCGGGCGCTCGGGGCCTCCCGCCGCCAGGTCAGGCGGATGGTGCTGATCGAGGCGACGGTCGTCGGCCTGGTCGGCTCCACCCTCGGCCTGGGCCTCGGCGTGCTGCTGTTCCTCGGCATCCGGGCGGCGTTCGGCCAGTTCGGGCTGGACATCTCCGGCACCGCGATGGTGTTCGAGCCGCGGACCGTGCTGGCGGCGTACGCCGTCGGGGTGGTGGTGACCGTGCTGGCCGCGTGGGTGCCGGCGAGGCGTACGTCGCGGATCGCGCCGGTCGCCGCCCTGCGCGACGACGTGGCACTGCCCGAGGACACCCTGCACCGCCGGTTCCTCGTGGGCCTGGCCCTCGTTGCGGCCGGCGCGGTCGGGATCGGGCTGGCGCTCTTCGGGAGCGTGCCCCGGGCCGGCTACGTGCTCGGCGGCGGCACGCTGGCGGTGCTGCTCGGTGTCGCCGCGGCCAGCCCGGTGCTGGCCCGGCCGTTCCTCGCCGGGACCAGCAGCGGCTACGCCCGCGGGTTCGGCGCCGTGGGTACCCTCGCCGGGCAGAACTCGCGCCGCAACCCCCGGCGTACCGCCGCCACCGCCTCCGCGCTGATGATCGGCCTGACGCTGTGCGTGACGATGGCGATCGTCGGCTCCTCGGCGAAGGCCAGCGTCGACGCCGCGGTCGAGGAGAACTTCGTCGGGGACTTCGTCGTCTCCAACGTCTTCGGCGTCCCGTTCTCCCCGTCCGTCGCCGACCGGATCGAGGAGGACGTCGCCGGCGTCGACTCGGTGACCCGGCTGCGGTTCGGGCCGGTCGAGGTGGACGGCGAGCGCGAGGGGCTGCTCGGCACCGACCCGGCCTCCCTCGCCGAGACCGCCCAGATCGAGATGGTCGAGGGCTCGCTGGCGGAGCTCGACGCGAGCTCGGTCGTGATCGCCGAGGACGTGGCCGAGGACCGCGGCGTCGGCGTGGGCGACCGGCTCGAGGTGCAGGCGATCGGCGGCGACAGCACGTTCACCGTCGCGGGCATCTTCGCCGAGAACCCGGTCCTGTCGTTCCCGCTGGTGGTCACCCTGGAGGCGTTCGCGGACGCGGGCTTCCAGCCGTCGGACAACTTCCTGTTCGTCGACGTGGCGGCGGGCTCCGACCGCGAGGCGGCCCGGGCGGCGATGGAGGACATCGTCGCCGGCAACACCCTGGTCTCGGTCAAGGACCAGGAGGGGCTCGCGGAGGAGCAGCGCGGTCCGATCGACCAGCTGCTCACGCTGATCTACGGGCTGCTCGCGCTCGCGCTGGTGATCGCCGTCCTGGGCATCGTCAACACCCTGGCGCTGAGCGTCATCGAGCGCACCCGCGAGATCGGGCTGCTGCGGGCGATCGGCCTGTCCCGCCGCCAGCTGCGGACGATGATCCGCCTGGAGTCGGTCGTGATCGCCGTTCTCGGGGCGCTGCTGGGCACCGGCCTGGGACTGGTCTTCGGCGTGGTGCTGATGAAGGACCTCGAGTCCGAGGGGCTCGAGGTGATCGCGGTGCCGTGGGGTCAGCTCGCCGCGTTCCTGGTCGTCTCGCTGCTCGTGGGCGTGCTGGCCGCGGTCTTCCCGGCGCGCCGGGCGGGGCGTCTGGACGTGCTACGCGCCATCGCCACCGAGTAGTTCGGATCCCTAGTCCGATCGGGCCATCTTGGTCTCAGAGCCGCCCGAGGATGGTCCAGACCATGCCTACACTCCGGGCGTGAGCCTGACCGACACCGAGACAGCCGCCCGACGTGCCCAGCTGAAGCACGTCCAGGTGCGGGAGTACGTGCGCGGGCTCGTCGGGGACTCGCCGGCCGGCACCGCGGCACCCTCCGAGCGGGAGCTGGTGGCCCGCTTCGGCGTGGCCCGGATGACGGTCCGCCAGGCGATGGACGCGCT
The DNA here is from genome assembly GCF_014842875.1 of Nocardioides donggukensis. Classification (GTDB taxonomy): domain Bacteria; phylum Actinomycetota; class Actinomycetes; order Propionibacteriales; family Nocardioidaceae; genus Nocardioides; species Nocardioides donggukensis. Next base: position 466,893 of record NZ_JACYXZ010000001.1, read on the forward strand.
CGTGTCCGAGGGCCTGCTCGAGCGCATCCCGGGCCGGGGGACGTTCGTGCGCGAGCGGCTCGGCGCCGTCGGCCAGCTCCGCGGCTACACCGAGGAGATGAGCGTCCGGGGCCTGCTCGCCGAGTCCCAGACCCTGATCGCGCGCCGCGAGAAGGCCGGCCCCGGGGTGGCCCGGGCGCTCGAGCTGACCGAGGGCGACGCGGTCATCCACTGGAAGCGGCTGCGTCGGGCGGACGCCGTACCCATGTGCGTCGAGGACGCCTACCTCTCCGAGGTGCTGATCCCCGGCTTCCTGCAGAGCGGGATGCCCACCAGCCTCTACGACGCTCTGGAGCGGCGCGGCCTGCGCCCGACCTGGGCCGAGGACTCGATCCAGGCGGACGTCGCCACCGTCGAGGAGGCGGGGCTGCTCGAGATCGCCCCGGGGAGCTCGGTGCTGCGGGTGGCCCGGCGCGCCTTCTGCCACGAGAAGGCCGTGGAGGTCTCCCGGTCCACCTTCCGCGCGGACCGGTTCACGCTCTGGGTGCAGTTCGCCGGCGAGTAGTCGGCGTACGGGCACGTCGCTCCCGGCCCAGCGCCGCGCGGGCGGTTTACTGACCCCATGAAGGTCTCCTGGCTGGTGCAGTACGTCGTGGCGGCCGTGGCCTTCGTCCTCATCGACTTCGTCTGGCTGGCCTTCGTGGCCCAGGCGCTCTACGAGGACCAGCTCGGAGACCTGCTCGCGCCGTCCCCCAACGTGGCCGCCGCTGTCGTCTTCTACGCCATCTTCGTCGCCGGCCTGGTCTTCTTCGTGGTGCAGCCCGCGCTGGCGGCGGCCTCCTGGCGCCGGGCGGCGGGGAGCGGCGCCTTCTTCGGCCTGGTGACGTATGCGACGTGGGACCTGACCAGCCTGGCCGTGCTCCGCGACTTCCCGGTGGCCCTGGTCCCGATCGACTTGGCCTGGGGGATGGTGCTGTCCGCCTCGGTCGCGACCACGACGTACGCCGTGCTGCGGGCCAGGGCCGGACGGGATGCCTGAGGTGCGCGTGCTGCTCGAGGTGCGGGTCCAGCACCAGCGCGACGTCCCCGGAGCCGTCGAGGGCGGGGCGGACCGACTGCTGTTGAGCACGCAGGCGGGCCTCTCACCCGACCTGGCGGTGGCCTCGGCGGTGCTGCGCGAGAGCGCCGCCCCGGTGCGGGTGATGCTCCGGCTCAACGACGGCCCGACCACGACCGGCGGCGAGTTCGGGCGCCTGGTCGGGCTCGCCGAGGAGTATCTCGCCCTCGGCGCGGAGGGGGTCGCCTTCGGCTTCCTCGACCCCGACCTGGAGGTCGACGTGGAGACCTCCACGGCCCTGGCCGAGGCACTGCCAGAGGTGCCGTGGACCTTCCACGACGTCGTCGACCTCTGTCTCGAGCCGAGCCGCGCGTGGCGGCGTTTGCGCACGCTGCCCGGGCTGGACGCGGTGCTCACCGCCGGCTCGCCGCGGGGGCTGGCCGTCGGGTACGACGACCTGCTGGCGCTCGCGCAGTCGGACCCGGCCGCGGCTGCGCTGATGCTCCCCGGCGGCGGGCTGGTGCCCGAGCACGTGCCGTGGCTGGCCCGGGCCGGCGTCCGACAGGTGCACGTCGGCTCGCAGGTACGACCCGGTGGCACCGACAAGGCCTACGTCGACGCCGGCCACGTGCGCTCCTGGCGCCTGCTGCTCGACTCCTGACGCGCCTCCCCTCGGTTGGTTGAGGAGCGAGCGCCAGCGAGCGTCTCGAAACCACCCCCGCCCACCACCGCCGGCTCCCCGCCGGTTGAGGAGCGAGCGCCAGCGAGCGTCTCGAAACCACCCCCGCCACCCCCGCCTGTGCGCTGTCCAGAACGACGCACAGCCGGCGGCCGGAAGGGCCGCGACCGGGCTCGGAGCCGGGGTGCTGCACGTAGTTCTGCATGGTGCGGGGTTTCGACTCGCTCGCTGGCGCTCGCGGCTCAACCGCCGAGGGCGCAGCGCTCGCGGCTCAACCGCCGACGGCCCTGGACTCGCGGGCTCAACCACCGGGGGTTGATGCGAGCGGCGGTGTCGGTTCCACTGGAACCATGACCGAGACGAGACGCGTCGTCCCGATCCTCACCGTCGGGGACATCGACGCAGAGCGCACGCGATACGCCGAGGTGCTGGGACTGGTCGAGGTGATGGACCTCGGCTGGGTGGTCACGCTCGCCGACGGGAGCGGGCAACGGCAGGTGAGCCTCATGACCACCGACCGGACCGCGCCGGTCAATCCCGCGGTCTCGATCGAGGTGGACGACGTCGACGCGGCCTACGACGCCGCCCTCGCCGAGGGCTTCGAGATCGTGCACGAGCTGCAGGACGAGGAGTGGGGCGTGCGCCGCTTCTTCCTCCGTGACGCCGCAGGCAACGTCCTCAACGTCCTCGCGCACCGTTCCTGAGTCGCGCCCCGGAGCGGATGCTCAGAAGCCGACCGCCGCCGTCGGCGCGACGTCGGTGCGCAGGCCCCGCCAGAGCTCGGCGACCGCACCCGTCCGGCGCTCGGTGAGCTGCCCGGCGCGGAGCAGCGCGACCAGGCTGCTGCCACCGAGGTACGCCGCACCCAGCGCCTCCACGGGCAGGGCCACCTCGGCCTCGGCCGTCGTGCGCTCGACGGTGGCCTGACCGGCGCCGTCGGCCCGGATCCGCCAGGTCCCGGCGTTCCAGGGCGCGGCGGTGTCCGCCACCTCGACCACGACGTCGCACGGCGCGCTCCACGCCCGCGCCTGGAGCGCCTCGGGCAGGTCCACCAGTCGCACCCACAGGCTGTCGTACGTCGCGATGTCGGCCGTCGCGCGCGGCCCGCCCGCCCAGTGCAGCAGCGGGTCGTCGACACCGACCGTGCCGATCTTGACGGTCCCCATGAGGTCGAAGTCGACGAGCCGGCGCAGCAGCGCCAACCGCGCCGCGGGGTCGCCGACCACCGCCCACACGGTGAGCTCTCCCGCGGTGCGGCCGCGCTCCCACTTGTGCGCGCGGCGGAACATCGCGAACCCGACGTCCGCGCCGTCCTGGCGGGCGAACAGCACCCGCCACGACTCCTTGTCGCGCAGCTCCTCCGGGAGCTGCGTGCAAATCCGGGCGTAGTAGCCGGCGTCCCCGACCACCGCGCCGGGCTCCGCCTGGGCGAGGTGGCAGGCGTGCATCCGCTCCGGCACGTCGGCGTCGGAGATCGTCGCGAACTGGGTGGTCACGGCCCCGGCCGCGGCGTCGAGGTGAGGTGCGGTGAGCGTGGCGCCGCGGCTCAGGGTCACCTCGAGCTCGAGGGAGGCGAGGCCGTAGCCGTACCGCCCGTAGATCGCCGGTTCACTGGCATGCAGCGCCGACACGTGGGTGCCCTCCTCCTCGTGGACCTGCTCGAGGTGGTGCCGCAGCATGGCAGTGAGCACCCCCTTCCGGCGGTGGTCGGGATGCACCCCGACCCAGGTCAGACCGGCGCACGGCACCTGCCGGGCCGCCGCTCCGGGGCCGGGGACCGCCAGACGCAGGGGGAAGACGCCGTAGACGCCCGGGTAGGTGCCCGGGTCGGCGCCGTCGACCTCCGCGGCGTACCGGTGCTCCTCGGCCAGGCCCACGAGCAGCTGCTCGGGGCTCGCGTCCGGGACCTCGGCGAACCACACGGTCTGGTCGGTGGCGACGTAGCGCTGCGGGTCGCTCGCGCGTCCGACGCGGACCGGGTTGTCTGTCATGGCTCCACCCAACCGCCCGCGGGTCGGACCCTCAACCGATTTCCCGCAGGGGGCCCGCCGCTACTCGGCGGACGGGACGACGCAGCTCGCCGTCACCGGCGCGCCCTCGCAGCACGGGCGGATGTGGCCGCACCGGTCGCACCGGGAGTGCGAGGTCTCCCAGCGCATCGTCGCCCCGCAGTTGTCGCACGCCATCTCGTCCATCGCCGTCGATCCTTCCACGCGACACCGTCGCCACGTGGCTGTGGCACGCCGTGGGGCATCGGTCCGCCGCAGCCGGTTACGGCGCGGGGCGGCGCACGGGCGTCGTCCAGGCGGGGTCGTCGTGGCGTGCCCAGTACCTGCGCCGCAGGTCGACCGTCATCGGTCCCGGCTCGCCGGAGCCGACCGGGCGTCCGTCGACGGTGGTCACCGGCATGACGCCACCGGCGGTGGAGGTGACCAGCACCTCGGAGGCGTCCCGCAGCCTTTCGGCGCTGACCGGCCCCTGCTCGACCCGCCCGCCGCCCTCCTCGGCCAGCTCGATGACCGAGCGGCGGGTGATGCCGGCCAGCACGCCCTCGGCAGGGGTGTGCCACGCGCCGTCCCAGTGGCCGAAGACGTTGTAGCCGGGGCCCTCGGTGATCGACCCGGCGGCGTCCCGCAGGACCACCAGCTCGGCCCCGTGGTCGTAGGCGTCCAGCTGCGCCCGGTCGAGGTCCAGCCAGTGGTAGTTCTTCACGCGCGGATCGATGCTCTCCGGAGGGATCCGAGGGGTGGAGCTGATCCACAGGCTCGCGCCGCGCTCCTGCTGCTCCGGGGTGTGGATCCAGACGAACGGCACCGCGAAGCAGTAGAACGTGTGCCGGGCCGTACGCAGGTCGCGGCTGCCGGCCGGCAGCCGCCCCCGGGTGCAGGTCATCGACACGTAGGCGTCCTCGAGGCCGGTGCGGGCGACGCACTCGTGCAGGATCCGCTCCAGCTCCGTGCGGGAGACGCCGGGGTCGAGCCGGAGCGCGCTCATCCCGGCGAGGAACCGGTCGAGGTGGTCGCCGAGCCGGTAGAAGCGGCCCCGCCGGACGTGGACGACGTCGTAGGTGCCGTCCGAGCGGGTCAGGCCCAGGTCGAGCACCGAGATCCTGGCGTCCTCGATCGGGCAGAACGCCCCGTCGACGTACGCCGCGCCGGCCGGCCAGGGCGCCTCGTGCCCCGTGCCGGTCATGGGCGGGACACGCTCCACCGGTTCTCGGGGAAGTCCATCCACCAGGTCGCCTGCCCGATGACGGAGAGGCCCAGGATCACCTCGATCGGCTCCGCCAGCCGGGCGTTCAGCGGCCCGAGGTCCACGACGGCGCACCGCGACTCAGGGAACGTCGTGTCGCCGATCCGGCAGTCGGCGAGGAGGCTCGTGGCCGAGGCGACGGAGGCGCCGGTGGCGTCGCGGCCCTCGCTCGCCTCGGACACTGCCGTCACGGCGTGCGGGTGCGCGCGGGCCCAGGACTTGTCCACGACCGTGAGGCTGGCCCCGGTGTCCCAGACGGCCGAGGTGGTGGTGGCGCCCACCCGCACCTCGACCAGCGGCTGGCCCCCGACCTGACGACGGAGCGGCAGCGGGTCGGCGGCTGGGTGCTCGGGGTCCACGACCAGCCGCTGCTCGGAGATCCGGAACTCGCAGCAGCGCGACCCGAGCAGGTCCATGCCGAGCACGGGCGGGGCCGGGCTGTCGGCCGGGAGCAGCGCCACCTCCAGCCGCTCCCGCTCGAACGGACCGGCCCGGAAACGGTCGACGACCACGAGCGCCCGGTCGATCCGCTGCCCGGAGGCCCCGTACCCACCCGCCTCTTGGCGCGTGGGCAGCGAGGCCAGCTCGTCCAGGTGCGGCAGCGTGGTGCTGGCCGCACCGGTGTCGAGGAGCAGCTCGACCTCGAGGCCGTCGGCCCACGCCGGGACCAGGACCCGGGTGCCGTCGACGTCATCCGGGTCGGGGACCAACCGCAGGTCCATCTCGATCATGCCCCCAGCCAAGCAGACGCCGACCCGCTGTGGGCGGGCGTGGCAGGGTGGCCGCATGAGCGAAACCACTGCTGCCTCTCCTGTCGTCGTGGTCACCGGCGCCAACGGCCTGGTCGGCTCCCGCACCTGCGCCGCGCTGGTCGAGCGGGGCGCGACCGTGCGGGCCGTCGTACGCCGTCCGGGCACCGCGCCCGCTCTCGACGGCGTCGAGGAGCATGTCGGTGAGTTCGACGACCCGGCCTTCGCGGCCGCCGTCGTGGACGGCGCCAGCGGGGTCGTCACCACCGTGCACCCGATGGGCTCGGACCTCGGGACCCAGCGCCGGATCGGGGTCGAGGGCACACCGGTGATCGCCCGGGCGGCGCGCGACGCGGGGGTCGACCGCCTCGTGCACATCTCGACTGCGGCGGTCTACGACCGCTCACCCGGGGTCGGTGACGTCGACGAGTCGTCGTCGCTGGTCGGGGACGACGCCGGCGACTACCCGGTGACCAAGCGGGACACCGACGCGGCGCTGGCCGAGGTCGACGGGCTCACCCGGATCCTGCTGCGACCGCCGGCGATCCTCGGCCCGGGCGCGAGCTCGATCTGGAACACCCTGCGGCCGGCCGCCGTCCGCGACGACGAGGCCGCCCGGCACGCCGTGCCGGAGCAGAGCTTCCCGTGGATCCACGTCGACGACCTCGCCGCGCTGGCCGCGGAGGTCGCGTCCGGGCGGGTGGCGGCGGCCCCGGACCCGGCCAGCGGGCCGGTGCCCGGCGCGTGCACCGCCGTCAACGTCGCCGCGGGGCCGGCCACGCTGGGCGACTACTTCGGCACGGTCACCGCGGCCGTCGGCGTCGACCCGGTCTGGGACGACGAGCCGGCGTGGACCGGTGCCCTGCTGGCCGATCGGGCCCGCGGCTGGGGCTGGGCGCCGACCGTGGACCTCGCCCGGGCGCTGGCGGAGATCGAGGAGGGCCTCGGCGAGTAGCCCCGTGGGGGTCGCCGGCCTGAGTACGCGTGCGGATGCCCTCCCCGCCGCGGAGGCCTGATGCTTGGTCCCAGGGAACCGACGTCGGGGGAGTGGACATGGTCAGCACGAGGGCTCGTCGTCTCTGGGTCGTCGCCGTCTGGGTCGGCGCGGTCCTCGCCACCGCCCTGAACGGCGTCGTGGTGGGCTACGGCGTCGTCTGGTTCCAGCTCTTCGGGGAGACCGCCGACGCCGACGACTACCTCGTCTCCTCGGGCGGGTACGGCGCCGCCGCGGTCGTCCTGGCCCTGGCGGTCCCGGCGATCGTGACGCACGCCGGGCCCCGGTGGCTGCTGGTGCCGACAGGTGTCACGGCCGCGGTGCTGGGCGCCCTCGCGGTCAACGCCGCCGCGGCCGCCCGGGAGGCGGAGCCGGCGACCGTGCCGTCGTCCTCGGCCTGGGACGGCATCGGCGGCGTGCTGTGGGCGCCCTGGACCTGGGCGCTGGTGGCGCTCGCCGGGCACGGCCTCTACCGCCTCGCCCGGGGACGAGGGAGCGGGCACGAGGCGGCCTGAGCGCGGAAGGGCCCGGCCGCTATGCGCGACCGGGCCCCTCTGTCGTGCTGATCAGGACAGATCGAACCGGTCCAGGTCCATGACCCGGGCCCAGGCAGCGACGAAGTCGTGCACGAACTTCTCCTGCGCGTCGTCGCTGGCGTAGACCTCGGCGAGGGCGCGCAGCTCGGAGTTCGAGCCGAACACGAGGTCCACCCGGCTGCCGGTCCACGTCACCTCGCCCGAGGCGTCGCGGGCCTCGAACGTCTCCTGCGTGTCGTCGGTCGGCTTCCAGGTCGTGCCCAGGTCGAGCAGGTTGACGAAGAAGTCGTTCGTCAGCGACCCGGGGTTGTGGGTGAGCACGCCCATCGAGGACTGCTTGGTGTTGGCACCCAGGACCCGCAGACCACCCACCAGGACGGTCATCTCCGGGGCGCTCAGCGTGAGCAGGTTCGCCCGGTCGAGGAGGAGGTACTCCGCGGGGAGTCGCTGGCCCTTGCCGAGGTGGTTGCGGAACCCGTCCACCGTCGGCTCGAGGGCGGCGAACGACTCGACGTCGGTCTGCTCCTGCGAGGCGTCGGCCCGACCCGGGGTGAACGGCACCTCGACCTCGTGACCGGCGGCGCGCGCGGCCTGCTCGACCCCGGCGCAGCCGGCCAGCACGATCAGGTCGGCCAGCGACACCTGCTTGTCACCGGACTGCCCGGAGTTGAACGACTCCCGGACGCCCTCGAGGGTGCGCAGCACCGTCGCCAGCTGGTCGGGGTCGTTGACCTCCCAGGTGCTCTGCGGCTCGAGGCGGATCCGGGCGCCGTTGGCGCCGCCCCGCTTGTCACTGCCTCGGAACGTCGAGGCCGACGCCCAGGCGGTGGAGACCAGCTGGGAGACGGACAGCCCGGAGTCCAGCACCTGGCGCTTGAGGTCGGCGACGTCCTCCGCGCCGATCAGCTCGTGGGTGACCGCGGGGATCGGGTCCTGCCAGAGCAGCGTCTCCTGCGGCACCTCGGGACCGAGGTAGCGCTCGATCGGGCCCATGTCGCGGTGCGTCAGCTTGAACCAGGCGCGGGCGAAGGCGTCCGCGAACTCCGCCGGGTTCTCATGGAAGCGCTTCGAGATCGGCCCGTAGATCGGGTCGAACCGCAGCGACAGGTCGGTGGTGAGCATCGTCGGCACCCGCGCGGCGGAGTCCGGGCCGGGGCCCGGGACGGTGCCCGCACCGGCGCCGTCCTTCGGCTGCCACTGGTGGGCGCCGGCGGGGCTCTTGGTCAGCTCCCACTCGTAGCCGAAGAGGTGGTCGAAGAAGTCGTTGCTCCACCGCGTCGGCGTGGTGGTCCAGGTGACCTCGAGGCCGCTGGTGATCGCGTCCTCGCCCTTGCCGGTGCCGAACGAGTTCTTCCAGCCCAGGCCCATCTCCTCCAGGGGGGCACCCTCCGGCTCGTTGCCGACGTACTCCTCGGGGTCGGCCGCGCCGTGGGTCTTGCCGAACGTGTGGCCGCCGGCGATCAGCGCGACGGTCTCCTCGTCGTTCATGGCCATCCGGGCGAACGTCTCGCGGATGTCGCGGGCCGCGGCGACCGGGTCGGGGTTGCCGTTGGGGCCCTCGGGGTTGACGTAGATCAGCCCCATCTGGACGGCGGCGAGGGGGTTCTCCAGGTCGCGGTCGCCGCTGTAGCGCTCGTCGCCGAGCCACTCGGTCTCCGGACCCCAGTAGACGTCCTCGTCGGGCTCCCAGACGTCCTCACGGCCTCCGGCGAAGCCGAAGGTCTCGAAGCCCATGGACTCCAGCGCCACGTTGCCGGTCAGCACCATCAGGTCGGCCCAGGAGAGGCTCTTGCCGTACTTCTTCTTCACCGGCCACAGCAGGCGACGGGCCTTGTCGAGGTTGCCGTTGTCGGGCCAGCTGTTGAGCGGCGCGAAGCGCTGCTGGCCGGCACCGGCGCCCCCACGGCCGTCGTTGATCCGGTAGGTGCCGGCGCTGTGCCAGGCCATCCGGATCATGAACGGGCCGTAGTGACCGAAGTCGGCCGGCCACCAGTCCTGGGAGGTGGTGAGGACCTCGGAGATGTCCTGCTTCACCGCCGCCAGGTCGAGGCTCGTGAACGCCGCGGCGTAGTCGAAGTCGTCGCCGAAGGGGTTCGCCACGGCGGGGTTCTTGGCGAGGATCTTCAGGTTCAGCCGGTCCGGCCACCAGCCGCGGTTCCCACCGCCCTGGGTCGGGTGCGGGGCGCGTCCGTGGACGACCGGGCACCTGCTCTCGCTGGGCTCGCCGGCCTCCTCGTTCATCTCGCCGACGACGGCGTCGTGGTGCTCATGCATGGCGGTTCCTTCCAGGGTGGAGGGTGGATCAGGTGTTCTGGGTGGTGCAGTCGGGGCACAGGCCCCAGTAGACGACCTCGGCCTCGTCGATCGTGAAGCCCCGGTCGTCGGCGGCGGTCAGGCAGGGTGCGGCGCCGACGGCGCACTCCACGTCGACGATGACGCTGCAGGAGCGGCACACGAGGTGGTGGTGGTTGTCGGCGAGCTGCGACTCGTAGCGGGCCACGGAGCCGGACGGCTGGATGCGTCGCACCAGGCCTGCGTCCGTGAGCACGCGGAGCACGTCGTAGACCGCCTGGTGGGAGACCTCGCCGAGGTCCGACCGGACGGCTCGGATGATCGACTCGGTGTCCGCGTGCGGGTGGTCCCGGACGGCACCGAGCACGGCCACCCGCGGACGCGTGACCCGCAGCTGGGCCTCGCGCAGTGAGCGCTCGAACTCGGTGGTCGTGGACACGGTGCCGAGTCTGCTCCCCTTTCTTGAACGAGTCAAGAAATCAGGGAACGGCGGGGTGTCGCCGCCGCGGGGTCAGGACAGCCCGACGATCGTCCCGTCGTCCAGCAGGTCGATCCGGGTCGCGGCGGGGTCGGCCGGCAGGCCGGGCATCGTCATCACGTCGCCGCACACCAGCACCACGAAGCCGGCTCCGGCGGAGAGCCGGACCTCGCGCACGTGCAGGTCGTGCCCGGTCGGCGCGCCGCGCAGGGTGGCGTCGGTGGAGAAGGAGTACTGCGTCTTCGCGACGCAGACCGGCAGCCCGCCGTACCCGTCGGCCTCCAGGCGCTCGAGGCGGCGCTTGGCCTTCCCGTCCCAGGTGACGCTGGAGGCGCCGTACAGGCGGTGGGCCAAGGTCTCCGCCTTCTCCTTCAGCGACACGTCGTCGGGGTAGGTGAAGGAGAACGTCGACGGGTCGGACTCCTCGAGCAGGGCGAGCACCCCCTTGGCGAGGTCCTCCGCGCCGGTGCCGCCGTCGACGAAGTGGGTGGCGGCGTAGGCCCGCACCCCGAGCGCGTCGACCAGCTCGACGACCTTGGCGACCTCGGCGTCGGTGTCGGCGGGGAAGCGGTTCAGCGCGACCACGCAGGGGATGCCGTACACCTCGCGCACGTTGCGCAGGTGCCGCGCGAGGTTCTCCATGCCGCTCTCCACGGCGTCGAGGTCCTCCCGGCCGAGGTCCGGCACGTCGACGCCGCCGTGGAACTTCAGCGCCCGCACGGTGGCCACCACGACCGCGGCGTCGGGACGGAGGCCGGACTTGCGGCACTTGATGTCGACGAACTTCTCTGCGCCCAGGTCGGCACCGAAGCCGGCCTCGGTGACCACGTAGTCGGAGAGCCGCAGCGCCGCCCGGGTCGCGATCACCGAGCTGCAGCCGTGCGCGATGTTGGCGAACGGGCCGCCGTGCACGAAGGCGGGCGTGTGCTCCAGGGTCTGCACCAGGTTGGGTGCCAGCGCATCGCGGAGGAGCACGGCGACCGCGCCGTCGGCCCCGAGCTCCCGGGCCGTGACCGGCGTCTTGGCGCGGGTGTAGCCGACCACGATGTCGCCGATCCGACGCTTGAGGTCGGCCCAGGACTCGGTCAGGCAGAAGATCGCCATCAGCTCGGAGGCGACGACGATGTCGAAGCCGTCCTCGCGCGGGTAGCCGTTGGCGAGGCCGCCGAGTCCGACCACGAGGTCGCGCAGGGCCCGGTCATTGAGGTCGAGAACCCGCTTCCAGTCGACCGAGCGCACGTCGATGCCGAGCGCGTTGCCGTGGTGGATGTGGTTGTCGATCATGGCCGAGAGCAGGTTGTTGGCGGCCCCGATCGCCGCGAAGTCTCCGGTGAAGTGCAGGTTGATGTCGGTCATCGGCACCACCTGGGCGTAGCCGCCGCCGGCCGCGCCGCCCTTCATGCCGAAGACCGGCCCCATCGACGGCTCGCGCAGGCAGGCCATCGACCGCAGTCCGAGCCCGTGCAGAGCGTCCGCGAGCCCGACCGTGGTCGTGGTCTTGCCCTCACCGGCCGGCGTCGGGGACAGGGCGGTCATCAGGATCAGCCTGCCGGGCGGCCGGTCGCCCAGCGACTGCACGTACCCGAGGTCGACCTTCGCCTTGTGGTGCCCGTACGGCACCAGGTGCTCGGCGTCGATGCCCAGCTCCCGCTCCGCCACCGCCGTGATCGGGTGCAGCTCGGCGGCGTTCGCGATCTCGATGTCCGACAGCATTCAGTCCCTCCCGTTGGCCACGCCGATGCGCCTGAGCAGCCCGGACCGCTCGTCGGAGTCCGGGAGGGTGCTCAGGTTGGACTCCACGTTGCGCCGGGCGATCGCGGACCCGGCCTGCGCCACCTCGGCGGCCGCGACCAGGTCGGCGGCCAGTCCGGGGCGGGCTGCGGGTCGGAGCCGGTCGACGAGCACCAGCACCTCGATCGCCACCTCCACCACGAGCGCCTGCGGCACGGCGGCTCCGAGCAGGGCCTCGTCGATCGCCGTACGGCGTGCCAGGTCGTCGTCCGCGGTGCCCCGGGGGAGCGCCCACGCCGCGGCGACGGCCCCGAAGGCGACCTCGTCGTCGTCGGCCAGCCGCTGGGCCGCGTCGACGAGCTGCTCGGCCTCCTCGACGAGGGGCTGGGCCTGGCAGTAGCGGGCCACCATGGCCACCAGCGCCGCGGCCTGCGCGGTGCACAGCGCGGCGACCGAGCCACCCGCGGGGGTCGGCGTGCGGGCGCCGAGACGGTCGAGGAAGGCCGTGACTGTCCCGGCGCTCGCCTTCGCGTCGGGATCCACGGGCGCCACGCTAGACCCTGCCGGAACCCGGTGTCATCGGGTCGGGGCCGCCGAAATTCTCCGGCTTGCTGCTGGCTTCCGACCGGGGTCCCGTCAGGGGCGGAGGCCGTAGGTGAGCACGGCGTTTCCGGCGCTGGTCGTGGTGCCCTCCAGCAGCGTGAGCCGGGTGAGCGGCACGGACTCGTCAAAGAGTCGTCGTCCCTCACTGGTGACCGCCGGGTGCACGGTCAGGGTCAGGGCGTCGACGACCCCGGCCACGAACAGCGACCGGACGGTCTCGACCCCGCCCACCACCGCGATGTCGCCCTCACCGGTCTGCTGGAGCCTCCTGACGTACGCCACCGGGTCGCCGTCGACGACGGTGCTGTTCCAGCCGGGGTCGGCGCCCAGCGTGCTGGTCACGACGTGCTTGCGCACCGGGTTGATGAAGGAGCCGAACGGGTCGTCGGCGGTGGGCCAGTAGTCCGACCACTCCTGCCAGAGCTTGCGGCCGATGACGACGTCGGTGACGCTCCCGATCGACTTGCCCATCATCTCGCCCTCCTCCGGGCCGAAGGCGTCGAACTGGAAGCGGTCCGGCGACTCGACAACGCCGTTGACGGAGGAGAACAGGTGGGCGGTGGTCCTGCGGGTCATGGTGGTCTGCCTTCCGAGTGATCGTGTGTGCCGGGGTAGACCTCGGCGGACTCCGGAAGTCATCGGTGTCACGAGGACACCTGATCCGACCTCCGGGGACGGCACGGATCGGGGAGGATGGGGTCGTGTCCGAGACCATGTCCTGTCCGAGTTGCGGCCACGACGACCTGACGGCCGGCGTCATCGTCGGCCGCTCGCCGGGGGTCAAGTTCAAGGCCAGCCAGGGTCTCGCAGGGGACCTCACCGGCACGCCGCTGACCAGCGGGGTCTTCAACCACACCGCCCCGGCGCGCCGGTGCGGTGAGTGCGGCACCGTGGTCGTGCTGCCGGAGCGCTGACCGCCGGCGGCACCGACTCCGCCACGCCCCTTCCTCGCCAGCGGTCGCCGTCGCACACTGGACGCGAGGAGGAAGACCATGGCGCTGCGCGTCCTGCGGGTCGGTGTGGCCGTGCTGCTGGGTGCCTCCGGAGCACTGATCTGCGCTGCGTCGTGGCAGCGCTGGGCTGACGCCTGCCCGTGGGGTGAGCGTCAGGGCGCCCCGTGCGACGGCCTCCAGGACCACCGCTACGACTTCGTGGCCCCGACCGCACCGTGGGAGCCCGTCGGCGATGCCGCGCTGCTGGCCGGGTGGTCCCTGCTGCTCCTCGCCGTCGCCTTCGTGGCGCTGCCGTGGGCCCTCGCGGGTCGACGCCCGGGCATCGTCTCCGCCGTGGCATCGAGCTGTGCCGTGCTGGCCATGGCGGCCGTGGGCGTCGCCACTGTGCGCTCGGCGCTCACCGGCACCCCGGTCGACCCGATCGCCTCCGAGCTGACGGTTCCCGTGTGGTACCTGGTGCCGCCGGCGCTGCTGGCTCGGTTCGCGATCGCCGGCCGCGGCTGGGGCCGGGTGGCAGCCGTCTGGCTGATCCTGTCGACTCCCCTCGTGGCCGCCCCCACCTACGCGGTGGGCCCCTACGACGCACAGCCATGGTGGGAGGCGGTCTCCGGCCTGTTCATCGTGGCCGCCTCCCTGTGCCTGGTGAGTGCCGCCGCCTTCGGAACGGGCGCCACACCTGGACGAACGCCGACACCGATGCCTCCCCGGACCACGTCGGCGGCGCCGCGCTCTCCCGTCAGGGGGTCGACCTGATGTGCGCCGACAGCCGCTGCAACGACTCCGTCCAACCGCTCGTGTGCAGCGCCAGCCGCGCCTCGGTCGCGAACGGCCCCTGCCGCACCGACAGTTGTGTCCGGCTCCCCATGTCCTCGAGGTGGATGCTGACGACGGTCTCCCGGTCATCGGGGTCGGGGTCCTCCCAGCGGAAGCTGTAGGCCAGGCGGCTCGGCGGTTCGACCTCGAGGAACTCGCCGACGAGGTGGAACAGCGAGCCCTCGGGCGGCTGCATGCCGAAGCGGTAGCCCCCGCCGACGTACAGGTCGATCCGGACCTCGGGCGTCGTGAACCCGGCCGGCCCCCACCACTGCGCCAGCTCGACCGGGTCGGTCAGCGCCCTGAAGGTGCGCTCGCGTGTGCCGTCCAGCATGCGGCTCAGCTCGAGCACCCACTGGTCCGCCGTACTGGTCATGGCGCCAGCCTCTCGCGGTTGCCGGGCCCTGAGAAGCGAGGTTCCCGGGCCGAGGCGAGGGTCTACGCTGCGAGCATGCTGGTGGGACGGTCCGTCACGCTGCGCCAGGTCCGCGAGGCCGACCTGGACTCGCTCTACGACGCCCATGCCGACATCCGCAACCGCGGCGCGTTCTTCCCGCTCGGGGTCATGTCGGAGACCGCCTTCCGGGGCCAGTACGCCGAGCACGGCTACTGGCAGCAGACCGAGGGGATGCTGGTCATGGTGTCCCCGGAGGGCGAGATCGCCGGCCACATCGAGTTCTTCCGCCCGGTGTCCTACTGGGATGCGTTCGAGCTGTCCTACCAGCTCTATGACGACCGGTACGCCGGGCGTGGGCTCGCCACCGAGGCGGTCCGGCTGCTGGTGGACTACCTGTTCGACACGAAGAAGGAGCACCGGATCCAGCTGGTCATCGTCGGGGAGAACGCCGCCTCCCGTCGCATCGCGGACAAGTGCGGCTTCGTGGAGGAGGGAGTCGCCCGAGGGGCGTTCTACAACGGCGGCCACAACCAGGACGTGGTGGTGTACTCGCTGCTCCGGACGGACCCGCGGCCCTGGCACGCGGCGTCCGGCGATGACCGGCCGTGAGGGAAGTCTGCGGCGGCTCCTGTGGTTGAGCGGGGCATGCGCATCTTCTTCACCGGAGCCAGCGGCAAGGCCGGCCGGCACGTCGCGGCCCACCTGGCCGAGCAGGGCCACCAGGTCACCAACGCCGATCTGGTCCCCCTCGGGCACCCGGACGTGGCCGACCTGCGGGTCGACCTCACCGACGCGGGGCAGACGTACTCCGCCATGGCTGGGCTGGCGACCATGGACGAGCTGGACCTGCCGCGGAAGCCGTCGTACGACGCCGTGGTGCACTTCGCCGCGGTGCCGCGGATCCTGCTCGCCCCCGACGCCACGACGTACGCCACGAACGTGCTCAGCACCTACAACGTGCTCGAGGCCGCGACCCGACTCGGTGTCGGCAAGATCGTGTTCGCCTCCTCGGAGACGACGTACGGGGTCTGCTTCGCCCAGGGGGAGCGGCGACCCGACTACCTCCCCGTCGACGAGGACCACCCGACGGTGCCGGAGGACTCCTACGCGATGTCGAAGGTCGCCGGCGAGGTGACGGCGCGCTCCTTCCAGGCCCGCACCGGCGCCGACGTGTACGGCCTGCGCATCAACAACGTCATCGAGCCGCACGAGTACGCCGAGCTGTTCCCCGCCTTCCTGGCCGACCCGTCGCTGCGGCGCCGCAACATCTTCGCCTACATCGACACCCGCGACCTGGCTCAGATGGTGGAGCGTTGCCTGGAGGTCGACGGGCTCGGCTACGAGGTCTTCAACGTCGCCAACGCCGACATGTCCGTCGCCGGGACGACCCAGGAGATCCGCGATCGCTTCTACGACGGGGTGGAGCTGCGGCGGGAGATGGGGGAGCGAGAGACGTTCTACGCGATCGACAAGGCGCGTGAGCTGCTCGACTACTCGCCCGAGCACTCGTGGCGCGACGTGCTCGCGGACCCCGACGACCGCAGCCGCTGAGCGGCGCGTTCGGCGCAGGCGAGCACTAGACGATTCGGGTCGCCCCGTGCACCAGCGCGTCCAGCTCAGCGCTCGGTTACCTTGCCGCCGCGAGGCAGGTGTCGTCGACGTTCTGGAATCGAGCGCCGGCCTCGGGCACCCACTGCGCCAGCTCGGTCGGGTCCCCGTCGTCGAGGCGCTGGTGCAGCCCGGTGACTGCAGAGTTGAGGTAGCCGAATGCCGACTCGGCTCCCCTCTCGATGCGGCTGGCGCCGCCATCACCGGAAAGGCTGCTCTGGGTGCCGGGTCCGACTGCCTCCCACCGTTCGAGCGATGCGAGGTCCCGGTCAAGGTCGTTGAAGTGTCGGCTGACGTCCCTGTCGCCTGCTGCCTCGGCGCGGCCGACTGCCTCCTCGGCCTCGCTGAGGACCGTGCGCAGGGCAGCTCGCTCGACGAGCCAGGTGTCGCAGGCGCCGTTGACGCGTCGCTCATCGGCCCCGCCGAACCATGCGAGCGCCGAGCCGAGTACGAGGGCAACGACGACCGTAGCGACGAGGGCTCGTGGGGGCGCGGCGCGCGTTCGACGGGTCCGGGTCACGCGGGCACGCTACCGGCGATCGCGGGTCGGCACTGCGAGAACGACCGGCCGTCCTCGCGCCGGCCCGCCTCGGGGACTGCGGGGACGTCACCCGGTTGTGCTGTGGCTCTCGCGGTGTTCGGCACCGACTGGCGGACCTGGGTCAGTGGCATGAAGAACCGATGACAGAAGCGGGCAAGGGTTGGAGGCAGGTCGCGGCCGACATACGTGCCACCTGGAAGAAGGGCCTCGCCTTCGTCGTGGCCGCGGTCTGGGAAGGACCCGATCGCGGTGGTATGACTCACTCCGTCCTCCACCCTCAACGGCGACGGCCGGACTCGTATCCAGGACCTCCCGGCAGGCCCCCTGAATCCCGGCGGACCGGCCGGGGAGCCCAAAGCGGCAGTTGGTGCTGCCACTCTTCGTGTATGAGCCGGGATCCCGTGGCCGCGAACGCCGAGCAAGTCGGTCAGGTGCCCTCGTGGGTCAACACCGCGGCAGGGATCGCCGCGCTCCTCGGCGGCCTGGCCTGGCTGGTCAAGGGCACCGCGATCCTCGCTTTCGACGAACAGCCACCGCTGCTGCTCGAGGTGGCTCCGGTCTTCTACGCTGCCGCGCTGATGGGGCTCGGGCTGACGCTCTCGCGACGCGGCCGCCGACGATCCGCGGTCGTGGCCTTGGGTTCGATCTCGCTCCTGGCAAGCCTTGTCGGGGTTGCGACCGAGCTCGCGGGCGGCGTCCTGGGGGCATCTCTCCTGATTGCGGCGCTCTGCCTGGTCGTTGGCCTGATTGCGCTGGGCCGACGAGAAAGGGACCGAGCCCATCGCCTCGGATGGATCATCGGCCTGAGCATGACCCCCGCCCTGGTCGTCGGCGGTGTGCTGTCGGAGTGGGACGAGCGGCTGCTGGAAGTACCACTGGTCGGTCTCGCCGTCCTGTGGATCTGGTTGGGCTGGACCCTGGCCCGCTCGGCGCCCGCCTAACCTCTGTCAGCCGTTTCGGCAGCTACTAGACGATTTCCGTAGGACCGGTGTCCGGCCAGACTCGGTCCAGGTGGGAAAGGCCTACGCCTCTCCAACGCAGTCCCGGTCACTCCTCGTTTGGCATCAACACCCACAGGGCGATGTAGACGACGAACTGCGGCCCGGGCAGCAGGCAGCTGAGCACGAAGAGGATGCGGACGGTGTTGGGGGTCATCCCGAAGCGTCGGCCGAGGCCGGCGCACACGCCGGCGATCATGCGGTCGCGGGGACGGACGAGAGAGGAGTTCATGCCCCCACGGTCCCTCGCCGCCCAAGCGAAGTCACGGGTTCCGAGCCTGAACCAGGGTCGGTTCAGGGTTCCACCCGAGCCTGGCGGCGGGAGTTGTCAGGCGCTGTCGCGGAGCGCGGCCTTCTCCTGAGCGGACGCACGCCCGGGAGTCATCGCCCAGCGGATCGCCCGGGTCATGACCGCCCCGGAGGCGCGACCGGCGGTGCGGTCCACGGCAGGTCGGTCGGGCAGCCCGAGCGGCTCACGGGTCCACTGCGGCATGGTCGCGACCGCGGCCAGCGCCAGGGCGGCGTACGCCGGCCGGGCAGCCCGGGGCAGGGGCGGGTCGCGAAGCAGGAAGTCGATGGCGTCGCGGGCGTGCTCGGAGCCGGCCAGCTCGGGGCGGTAGGACTCCAGCGTCGCGGCCAGCGCGGCCTCGGTGTGCGGCGGGTCGAGCACCCCGAGCCGCCGCGCGACCTTGGCGGTCTGTGCGACGTACTCGTCGCGCCCGGCCTGGTCGAGCGGCGCGGCGCCGTACAGCTGGTGGGCACGCAGGAAGCTGTCGATCTCGGCCACGTGCACCCAGGCGAGCAGGTGCGGGTCCGAGGCGGCGTACGGCGTGCCGTCGGGCATCGTGCCCGTGATCCGGTCGTGGATCCGGCGGATGGTGGCGATCGAGGCCTCGGCGTGCTCCGCGGTCCCGAACGTGGTCACCGCGAGGTAGGTGCTGGTGCGGGCCAGCCGGCCCCACATGTCGCCGCGGTAGCCGGAGTGCTCGGCGACGGCGGTCATCGCCTTGGGGTGAAGGCTCTGCAGCATCAGCGCGCGCATCCCGCCGACGAACATCGAGGCATCACCGTGCACCCGGCCGATGGGGGAGTCGGGGGCGAACCAGCGTGGACCGGGCGTGCCGTGGATCCGGTCCCGCTGGGCCGGGCCCTGGGGGCCGGCCACGCGATGGAAGATCGCCGCGCCGAGCCGCTCCCGGACGCCGCTGACCAGCTCGGTGACTCGCGGACCCGCTGGCCGCTCGGCGAGGCTCATGGGCTCCATCGTGCCCGGCGGCACCAACCCACGCCGGCGGGCGCTGGCTCAGGCCCGGGGGGCAGGCCAGGGCTCTCAGGCCACGGGCTCAGCCCACGGGCTCGGGCGAAGGGCATAGCCCAAGGGCACTCAGCCGGGGGGCGGGCTCGGCCGTGCGGGGCTCGGCCGTGCGGGGCTCAGCCGTGCGCGGGAAGGGCGCGCAGCAGCAGCGTGTGCTCCATGTCCCGCAGCTGGGAGAGCACCGACTCCTCGAGCTCGCCGGAGACGTCGGTGACGACGTACCCGCGCTCGCCGCGGGTCGAGAGCGACTGACCCAGGATGTTGACCGCGCTGTCGGCGAGGATCAGGTTGATCCGCGCCAGCACGCCCGGGACGTTGTCGTGCAGGACGGTCAGCCGGGCGCTGCCCGGCTCCCGGGCCGGCCCGACCTCGGGGAAGTTCACCGACAGGGCGGTGCTGCCGTGCCTGACGTAGGAGTCCAGCTTGCCGGCGACGAACTGGCCGATCTCCTCCTGCGCCTCCTGGGTGGAGCCGCCCACGTGCGGGGTGAGGATCACGTTGTCGAGGCCGCGCAGCGGCGACTCGAACGGGTCGCCCTGCGCCTTCGGCTCGACCGGGAAGACGTCGAGGGCGGCGCCGGCGATGTGACCAGAGATGATCCGCTCGCGCAGCGCCTCGGTGTCCACCGTCATGCCACGGGAGGCGTTGATGAACAGCGCCCGAGGCTTCATCTGGTCGAACAGCTGCGGGCCGAAGAGCCCGGCGTTGCCGGGTCGGCCGTCGACGTGCAGCGAGACCACGTCGGCGACGGCGAGCAGCTCCTCGAGGCTGCCCATCCGCCGGGCGTTGCCGTGCGCCAGCCGGTCGGCGATGTCGTAGAAGACCACCCGCAGCCCCAGCGCCTCCGCGACCACCGAGAGCTGGGAGCCGATGTTCCCGTAGCCGACGATGCCGAGGGTCCTGCCGCGGACCTCGTGGCTGCCGGCGGCGGACTTGTCCCAGATGCCGTCGTGCATCCGGGTGGTCTTCTCGGCCAGCCGGCGGGCGAGCACGATGATCTCGCCGATCACCAGCTCGACCACGCTGCGGGTGTTGGAGTGCGGGGCGTTGAACACCGCCACGTCGGCGGCCGTCGCTGCCGGGAGGTCGATCTGGTTGGTGCCGATGCAGAACGCGCCGACGGCCATCAAATCGGGCGACTTCTCCAGGACCGCCTCAGTCAGGTGGGTGTTGGAGCGGATGCCGAGCAGGTGCACCCCTGGGAGGGCGTGCACGAGCTCCTCCTCCGACATCGAGCGCGACCGCAGGTCGACGTCGTAGCCCGCCTCCTCCAGACGCGCCACGGCCGTGGGGTGGATGTTCTCCAGCAGCAGCGCCTTCATGCGCCCAGCCTAGGGCCCGGCACGGTGGAGGCCGGACCGTGTCGAGCATGCGAGAAGGCCGCCCGTGGGCTCACAGGCCGAGCACGTCCGCCTCCCGCTCCACGAGTACGCCGTACAGCGCGTCGGCCGGCTCGAAGCCGCCGGTGAACTGGCCGTTGAGCTCCAGCGTCAGCAGGCCCACCAGTCGGGCGAACGCGGCCGTCAGGTCGAGCATCCGGGTCCGGTCGACCTCGAGGCCCAGTGCCTCCGCGGCGGCGCCGAGCTGGCCGCCGAGCTCCCCGCCAGGTCCGCGCCGGGCGGCGGAAGGGCCGGCGGAGGGGCCGGCGGCCGCCGGGAGGCAGAGTGCCCGCACCACGCGTCCCGCCGGCGCGATCGTGGCCTCCGGTGCTGCGTAGCCGGGGATCGTCGAGCCGTAGATCAGCGTGAACCGGTGCGGCTCGGCGGTGGCCCAGGCCCGCAGCGCGAGACAGGTGTCGATCCAACGACGACGGGCGCCGCGCCGGTCGGGTGCGCCTGCGGCCTCGAGGACCTCCGCCAGGTCGGCGTAGGCGTCGACGATCAGGTCGGTGAGCAGGTCGTCGCGGCTGGCGTAGTAGCGGTAGATCGCGCTCGAGACCAGGTTCAGCTCCCGGGCGACCGCCCGCAGCGACAGTGCCGCCGCGCCGGACTCGGCGAGCTGGGCGAGAGCCAGCTCCTTGATCCGGACGATGTTGTCGGCGCGGGCTTGCTGGCGGGGGGTGGGTCCGGTGGGCACCCGGCCATCATGCCACGACCGAGAGCGGCAGTCACTTGAGAGAGCACTGCTCTTGCAATTCGGAGAAGTCGGGTGCAGACTGAGCTCACCGCAATCGAGAGCAGTGCTCTCTCAAACCACACAGGAGTCGTCATGTCCCGCTTGTCCCCACCGGCCGCCCCCGCCGTCTTCGCCGCCTTCGTGCTCTCCGGGCTGGCCCTGGCCGCCTATCCGGTCGTCCGTCCCTACGGCCCCGAGTCGGGCGCCGCCGGTGCCGACACCTTCGCCTCACCGGCGTGGCTGGTCGCCCACCTGCTCGCGGTGGTCGGCTTCGTCGCCCTGGCGTTCGGGCTCCGTGCCGCGGCGCACACCCGCCCCGAGGCCTGGCGCTGGAGCGGGCGCCCGGTGCGCGAGGCCGAGACCCGGATGTGGCTGGCCGTCGCCCTGCTCCTGCCCTACTACGGCGCCGAGGCCTACGGGCTGGGTGCCCTCGGCCGGCACGCCGTCGAGAGCGGCGACCCGAGTGTGCTGGCCGTGGCCGACGGCTTCCGCTACGCGTCGGTCGAGATCACCACCTTCGGTACCGGACTGCTGCTCCTGGTGCTGGTGGGTGCCCGACTCGGGTACGGGCTCTGGGCGAGCGGCACCCTCGGCCGGACCGGCGGCCTGCTGGCCGGGCTCGGCCTGGCCACGTTCCTGCCCCAGTTCTACGGCACACCGGAGCTGCGCATGCTGCACGGCGTCGTCCTCGGCCTCGGCCTGGTGCTCGTCGGTGTCACCGCCGCCCGCCGGGCCCCCGTCAGCTCCGCTGGCGCTCCGCGCGCTCACGCGTCGGCATCTGTGCCTTCGTGATGCCTCGCAGCTCGCCCGCTCCGCTGGCGCTCCGCGCGCTCACGCATCGGCATCGACAATTCTGTAGGCGTAGCCCTGCTCCGCCAGGAACCGCTGCCGGTTCTGGGCGAAGTCGGCGTCCACGGTGTCGCGCGACACGATCGTGTAGAAGTGGGCGGTCTTGCCCTCCTCCTTCGGACGCAGGAGCCGGCCCAGGCGCTGGGCCTCCTCCTGCCGGGAGCCGAACGAGCCGGAGACCTGGATCGCCACCTCCGCCGAGGGCAGGTCGATGGAGAAGTTCGCCACCTTGGAGACCACGAGCAGCCCGAGCTCCCCGGAGCGGAACGCCTCGAAGAGCCGCTGCCGCTCCTTGACCGGGGTCTCGCCCTTGATCACCGGGGCGTCGAGGGCGGCGGCCAGCTCGTCGAGCTGGTCGATGTACTGCCCGATCACCAGCGTCGGCTGCCCGGCGTGCTGCGCGACCAGTCGCCGGGTCACGTCGATCTTGTGGTGGGTGCAGGAGGCCAGCCGGTAGCGCTCCTCGGGCTCCGCGGTGGCGTAGGCCAGCCGCTCGCCCTGGGGCAGCGTGACCCGCACCTCGACGCAGTCGGCGGGGGCGATCCAGCCCTGGGCCTCGATGTCCTTCCACGGTGCGTCGTAGCGCTTCGGGCCGATCAGCGAGAACACGTCCCCCTCGCGGCCGTCCTCGCGGACCAGGGTCGCGGTCAGGCCCAGCCGACGACGGGCCTGGAGGTTCGCGGTCATCCGGAAGATCGGCGCCGGCAGCAGGTGCACCTCGTCGTAGACCACCAGTCCCCAGTCGCGGGCGTCGAGCAGTTCGAGGTGCGGGTAGACGCCCTTCCGGCGGGTGGTCAGCACCTGGTACGTCGCGATCGTCACCGGCCGGACCTCCTTGACCGAGCCGGAGTACTCACCGATCTCGTCGGGGGTCAGCGAGGTGCGCCGGACCAGCTCGTCCTTCCACTGACGGGCCGAGACGGTGTTCGTGACCAGGATCAGCGTGGTCGCCTGGGCGTGGCCCATGGCGGCCGCCCCGACCAGGGTCTTGCCGGCGCCGCACGGCAGGACCACCACCCCGGAGCCGCCGTGCCAGAACGACTCCGCGGCCTCCTTCTGGTAGGCCCGCAGCGTCCACTCGCTCTCGTCGAGGGCGATCGCGTGCGCCTCGCCGTCGACGTACCCCGCGTAGTCCTCGGCGGGCCAGCCCAGCTTGAGCAGGACCTGCTTGAGGTTGCCCCGCTCCGCGGGGTGGACCGCGACGGTGTCGTCGTCGAGGCGGGCCCCGACCAGGCCGGCGACCTTCTTCGACCGGAGCACCTCCTCCAGGACCGGACGGTCGGTGGAGGACATCACCAGCCCGTGCGTGGGGTGCTTCTCCAGGCGGAGCCGCCCGAAGCGGGCCATCGTCTCGGCCACGTCGACCAGCAGCGCGTGCGGCACGGCGTAGCGGGAGTGCTCGAGCAGGGTGTCGACGACCTGCTCGGCGTCGTGCCCGGCTGCGCGCGCGTTCCACAGCCCCAGCGGGGTGAGCCGGTAGGTGTGGACGTGCTCGGGGGAGCGCTCCAGCTCGGCGAAGGGCGCGATGGCGGTGCGGCAGGCCGCAGCGCCGGGGTGGTCGATCTCCAGCAGCAGCGTCTTGTCGCTCTGGACGATCAGGGGGCCGTCGTTCACCGCCCCAGCCTACGGAGGGGGCCGTGGCCCTCGAGACGCGAGGGACTCCTCAGGCGCCGTCGGGGCGGTCCGCCACCAGGCGGACCGCGGTGATCCGGTGCACGGCGAAGCTGCGCTCGCCGTCGGTGCGGTGGTCGTACGCCGTGAGCCGGCCGCCCTCCAGCCGGACCGGGTCCACGACCCGCTCGGTGGAGCCACCCTGGTCGTCGACGTACCCGATCCACACCGCCGACTCCGCCTCGATGGCCTGGCGCAGCATCGCCAGCGCGGCCGCCGGGGTGGTGCCGGTCGGGTCTGGGGGGCGCAGGTCGCCGGCCCGGTCGCCGGCCCGGATCGCCGACACCGCGGCGGTGATCCCGGCGGCGTTGCGGGCGGCGGCCCGGCCGGCGCCGCGGGTGCGGGGGGTGCGGGCGCGGTGCACGTCGGGTCGGGCGACCCGGACCGTGCCGTCCGAGGCCTCGACGACGGGGGCGGCGCCGATCTCGCGCAGCCGCGGGAGCAGCACCTCGATCGGGGTCGTGGAGATCAGCACGGTCGGTGCGATCCGCCGCAGCCCCAGCGCGCCGGCGCGACGGTCCCGCAGCAGCTCCTCGAGGGCGGCCGGGTCGTCGGCCCGCAGGAACGCCTCCGCGTAGCCGACCCGCAGGGTCCCGAACGTGCGCACGGTGTCGTCGACCAGGTAGGACAGCGCCTGCGGCACCGGGGTGCGGGAGATCTCCGCCAGGAAGTCGTGGATCTCCTGGCCGGACCAGCCGGCGTCGAGCGCCCGGCGCAGCGACCCGGAGGAGAACCGGTGCACGCTCGCGCCGCCCCGGGACTCGACGTCGGCCACCAGGTGCAGCCGGCCGGCGAGCTCGGGCAGCAGGGGGCCCGGCGCCACGGCGGTCAGGTCGCCCTGGAGCAGCACGTGGTCGAGGGGCTCGGGCAGCAGCGGGGTGAGCAGCTCGACGGCGCGGTCGCCGTCCCCGGCGAGGGCGGCCCGCCCGGCGGTGCTGATCGCACCCAGGCCGGTCACGCCCAGCACGGCGGCCTCCTCCACCGCCCAGGCGGCCAGGGCGTCCTGCGAGGCGGGCCGGCGCGGGCGCAGCCAGCGCAGCCGGGCCACCAGGGACGGCACGCCGGTGCCGGTCGCCAGTGCCGCGCCCGGGGCGAGGGCGGTCAGCTGTGCCAACGCGAGCAGCCGGGTGTCGACCGCGTGCGGGTCGACCAGGTCCGGCGCCAGGGCGTTGAGGACACGGCCCGAGGCGTCGCGGGCGCCGACCCGGCCCGGGATCCGGGCCGAGGACGCCCAGGTCCGGACCAGGTCGACCCAGCGCTCGGCGGCCGGCCGGCGGCACCACGCGTCGTACGCGTCGGTCGGGAGCCAGCTCTCGGGCAGCTCGCCCGGCGAGCCGGTCGCGAGCAGCCCGGCGGCACCGGCCAGCTCCACCAGGAAGGCGGCGGTGCGCTCCTCCACG
The DNA here is from genome assembly GCF_014842875.1 of Nocardioides donggukensis. Lineage (GTDB taxonomy): Bacteria > Actinomycetota > Actinomycetes > Propionibacteriales > Nocardioidaceae > Nocardioides > Nocardioides donggukensis. The sequence goes on from NZ_JACYXZ010000001.1 coordinate 491,903, forward strand.
TGCAGCAGGGCGGCCGTGCTCCGCTGGTCGCGGACGCCGAGGCCGCCGGACCGCAGCGCGACCGGAGGCTGGTTGCCCCAGGCGTCCAGCAGCACCTCGAGCCGGTGCACGGTCTCGAACGCGGCCCCGGCACCGGCCCGGTCGACCCGCTCGGCGGGGTGCTCGGTGACCACGAGGTCCGGGGGCCCGTCCAGCGGCGCCCCCTCGGGAAGGGTGCTGCGCGAGACCAGGTCGGCGACCACGCTGAGGGGTCGAAGCCCGACCGACGACTCCCACACGAGGGCGAGGTCCTCCAGGCGGCGTACGGCGTGCTCCACGGTCGAGGTCCCCGGCACCAGCGCGGGGACCTCGGCCCGGGGGGTCTGGCCGGCCGTCACCAGGGCGGACAAGATCGCCAACTCCCCGTGGGTCAGCCGGTCGAGGGCGCGCAGCACCGAGGCCCGGGTCGCCGCCCGCGAGGCGAGCTGGCCGGAGTCGTGCGGCGGGGGCGTGGCCAGGTCCGGGCGCGCCACCAGCAGCTGCGCGAGCCGGTCGTCGGGCCAGCCGCGCAGCTGGTCCGCCAGGGAGCGGGCGACCTGGGTGGTCCCGGTCGAGGAGGTTCCGGCCATCCGCTCCACGCTACTAGCCTGCGGGTGGGCCGCGGGCATCCTGTCCGGACCGGCCGCACCGATGGCAGCAGGGAAGGCAGGCCCATGGTCCACCTGGAGAGCGGTGCCGCGACTGACGTCGGGCACGTGCGCGAGGTGAACGAGGACGCCTGCCTGGCGGCCGACCCGGTCTTCGTCGTCGCCGACGGCATGGGCGGCCACCAGGGCGGCGAGGTGGCCAGCAGCATCGTCGTGGAGGAGTTCGCCCGGCTCGGCGAGGAGCGCTACGACGTACGCCGTGGGGCGGCGGCCGTGAGCGGCGCCCTGGCCGAGTGCCAGCGGCGGATCCAGGCCTACACCGCCGAGCAGCGGGCCTCCGGCGCCCGCGAGTGGCGCACCGGCACCACGGTGGTGGCCGCGCTGCTCTGCGACGACGCCGGCCCCGGTGAGGAGCGGTGGCTGGTCGCCAACCTCGGCGACTCGCGTGCCTACCGGCTCGAGGACGACCGGCTCGCGCAGCTCACCGTGGACCACTCGCTGGTCCAGGAGCTGGTGACCGCCGGCGAGATCGACGAGGGCGAGGCCCGCCGGCACCCCGCTCGGCACGTGGTGACCCGGGCCCTGGGCGGCGAGGCCTTCTCGGCCGGGCCGGACCTCTTCGAGCTCCCGCTGGGGCCCGGCCGCCTCGTGCTCTGCTCGGACGGGGTCAGCGGCATGCTCTCCCACGCCGAGATGGCGCGGATCGTCGGTGCCGCGGACCGGGCCCGGGACGCCGCAGCCGGTCTGGTCGAGGCCGCGCTCGCCGCCGGTGGTGAGGACAACGCCAGCGCCGTCGTCGTCGATGTGGTGGGATGACCGGGACCGGGGAGGGGGCGCCCTCGTGCGCGACCCCGGTCACGACGAGGATCAGGGGGCAGCGCCATGACCCACGCCCACGCGGAGGGCAGCCGGGCCACGCGGTCCTACCGCCCGGGGGACTGGTTCGCCCTGTTCGGCGAGCGGGTCGGGGTGCTGCTCCCCCCGGAGCTGAAGGCCCGGGTGGCCGGGCTGTGGGAGCTGGCCCACGACGGTGCCGGCTTCGACGAGGTGCTCGACTCCCTGATCGTCGACGGCCTGCGGGAGCTGCCGGCGTTCGTCCTCCTGGGCCTGGACGAGGGACCCTCCAGGATCCTGCTCCGCGGGGCGGCCTGCGCGGAGCTGGCGCTGCGCGACGGGGGGACGGTCGTCCTCGACGGCCGGGACGCCTCCACCTGGGTCGAGCGGTCGCTCACGGACGTGGTGGCCACCATGCTGCTGGTCGCGGACTCGTGGGAGAGCTCGCACTTCGCGATGAACGACGGCCTGGTGCGGGTCTCCCGGGTGGACCAGCCGGCCCTGGTGCCGCCGTGGCCGCCTGCGATCCCGTCCCGGTGACGGCCGCGCCGGCGGCTCCGGCCCAACGGTGCCGGCGGGTCTGACCGCGCCTGCCCTCGCGTGTGGCGTGTCGATCCTGCCTTCCGGTGCCGGGCACGAGACGCTGTGGCGCGGCAGCGACGACGAATGAGGGGGACCGCTGATGGCGGTGATCGAGGCCCGGGGCCTGGGCAAGAGCTACGGCGGCAAGCCGGCGGTGACGGACCTGTCCTTCGACGTCCGCCCCGGCACCGTGACCGGCTTCCTCGGCCCGAACGGGGCCGGCAAGTCCACCACGATGCGGCTGATGCTCGGGCTGGACCGCGGAGCCGGGAGCACGACGTTCGACGGCCGGCCGTTCGACACCATCCGGCAGCCGATGCGCGAGGTCGGGGCGCTCCTCGAGGCCAAGCCGTTCCACCCGACCCGCACCGCGCGCAACCACCTGCGGGTGCTGGCGGCCGGACACCGGATCCCGGACCGCCGGGTCGACGAGGTGCTCGGGCTGGTCGGCCTCTCCGAGGTCGCCCGCAAGAAGCCGTCGACGTTCTCGATGGGCATGGGCCAGCGGCTCGGCCTGGCGGCGGCGCTGCTGGGGGACCCGCACACGCTGATCCTCGACGAGCCGGCCAACGGCCTCGACCCGCAGGGCATCCGCTGGATGCGCGACCTGCTCAAGCGGCTGGCCTCCGAGGGGCGCTCGGTCCTCGTCTCCAGCCACCTGCTCAGCGAGATGGCGCTGATGGCCGACGAGCTGGTCGTGCTGGGCCGGGGCCGTCTGATCACCCACGGCCCGGTCGCCGAGCTCACCGGCCGCAGCGCCGGCAACCGGGTGCTGGTGCGCACCCCGCAGGCCCGCGAGCTGGCCTCCTTGGTGGGCGCGCGGCTCGCCGGCACCGGGTCGGTGCAGGCCACCGACGACGGCGAGGTGTCCGTGACCGGGCTGAGCGCCCAGGAGGTGGGCGACCTGGCGTTCGAGCACCGGATCCGGGTGCACGGGCTCACTGCGCAGCAGGCCTCGCTCGAGGACGTCTTCCTCGAGCTGACCGGTGGGGACGAGGAGTTCCGGGCCCGCGGCGCGGGCCACCACGAGGGAGGACGGGCATGAGCGACGCGTTCGCCTACGAGTGGCGGCGGATCACCACCCTGCGCTCGACCTGGTGGCTCAGCATCGGAGCCGTCGTCCTGGGGGTCGGGCTGACCTTCCTGGTGGCCATGGCGCTGCGGCTCTCGGGCGCCGAGATGGTGGCCGAGGCGATGTCCGCGGACGACTCGCTGATCGTGCTGGAGATGCTGACCACCCAGTTCTCCAACTTCGACCCGATGTTCTACCTGGTGGCCTACATCGTCGCGATCATCGGGATCTTCAGCTGGGGGCACGAGTACCGGCACGGCATGATCCGGGCCACCCTGACCGCGGTGCCGCAGCGCCGCGCCGTGTGGACCGCGAAGTACGCCGTCGCGGCCGGCTGGACCGCCACCGTCGTCCTGGTGACCTGCCTGCTGTCCTTCGCCGTCGCGGCCCTGTGGCTGGCCGGTCTCGGGCTCGACGTCGACCTGCCGGCGCTGGCCGCGGCGGTCGTCCGCCGGATGGGCTACACGGTGCTGCTGACGTGGGTGGTGATGAGCCTGACCGTCCTGGTCCGCAACCAGACCTTCGCGCTGGTGGTGATGTACCTGTGGCCGATGGCCATCGAGACCGTGGTCAAGGGCATCTTCACGATCCCGGGCCTCAGCGAGCACCGGGAGCTGACCCGGTTCCTGCCGTTCAACGCCGGCGGCCGGATCATGCAGCGCGAGCCGTCGGCCGACGCGGTGTTCGGCGACCCCCTGAACGCGGTCGGTGGCCTCGTGGTGTTCGGCCTGTTCGCGGCGGTGCTCATGGTGCTGGCGCTCGCGCTGTTCGAGCGCCGCGACGCCTGAGCGCGGGCCAGCGACGCCTGAGCGCGGGCCAGCGACTCCTCAGCGTGGGCCAGCGACTCCTCAGCGCAGGGCGACCGGGAGCCGGACCCGGGTGCCGTCGGCGCCGCGCCAGGTGACCCACCCGGAGTCGGTGTCCCCGGCCCGGCCGGTCGGGGTCACCCGCACCCGGAACGTCCGGGTCTCACCCGGGGCGATCCGGACCGCCTCGGGGGTGACCGTGACCCGGTGCCGGTCGAAGCCGGAGGCACCCGAGGAGAAGTACGTCGGGCGGTCGGCCGTGCTGGTCACCCGGCGGGTCAGCGTGACCGGCCGGGAGCCGATGTCGGCGAGCACCGAGGGCAGGTTGAGCCGACCGGGCTCCCCGGCCTCGAGCGCGCGACGGTAGGCGCCGGACGGGACGTCGAGCACCAGGCCTGGTGCGGTCGCACCGGCCCTGGGCGCGCCGGCGCCCTGGCGCAGGGTGGGCACGTCACTGGGGACCCGACCGGCGGAGGTCATCAGGGCGGAGCGGACCCGCGCCGCCGACCACTGGGGACGGTCGCTGCGGAGCCGGGCGGTGAGGCCGGCCACCTGGGCGGTGGCGGCCGACGTCCCCGAGGTCAGCGCCCAGCGGGCGCCGGTCTCGGGGGAGCTGGCCGCGAGCAGCCCCGCGCCGGCGGCGACCAGGTCGGGCTTGAGGGCGGCGCCGCCGGGGTCGCCGCCGGCGGAGCTGCCGAGCACGCGCGGCCGGGTGCTCGACGCGTCGGTCGGGACCAGCCGGGCCCGCACCACGCCGTCCCGCAGCCGCGCCCGCAGGGTCTCGGCGGTGCCGACGGCGACGTGCAGGGTCGGCACAGCGTGCAGGTCGGCCGACAGGTCCTGCGGCTGGGTGTTCGTGAGGACCATGCCGAGGCCGTCGGCGAGGTCCACCGCGGAGGACTTGTCGACGCGGGCGACCCGGCCGCGCTCGCAGACCACGATGCTGTCGGCGGCCCGGGCGGCGTCCAGCGAGCCGGGCACACAGAGGCGGGCGTCCTCGCGGCTGCTGCCGGGCGCCGGGATCTGCTCCCCGCGCACGACCCGGGCCGGACCCACGGGGCGGCCGCCGGTCGTGACACCGGGCATCACGGTGCCGTCGGTCAGGCGCAGCTCGCCGGGCCGCGCGGGACCGGTCGTGCCGCCCACGGTCGTCACCCACGGCTGGGCGTTGCCGGCCCGGGGGAGGTCGTTGCCGGCCGCCGCCACCACCGCGACGTCCGCCTCGGCGGCCCCGAGCAGCGCCAGGTCGACGGTGTCGAGGTCGCTCGACCCGGTCACCGCGACCGAGAGCACGTCCACCCCGTCGGCCGTGGCCTGGTCGATCGCCGCGACCACGTCGGCGGTGGAGCAGCCGTCGTCGTCCGGGTCGGGGGCCGACCAGCAGGCCTTGTAGACCGCGATCCGGGCCCGCGGGGCGACACCGGAGAAGCGACCGAGGTCCTCGCCGCCGGACAGCGCCGACACGTCGGCGTTCCCGGCCGCCACCGAGGCCACCTCCGAGCCGTGCCCGTCGTCGTCGTACGGCGACTGCGAGGCCGAGGCGCTGAGCCGGTCGGCCCCGAACCCGGCAAGGTAGTGCCGGGCGCCGAGGACCTTGGCGGAGCAGTCGCCGCCGGTCCAGCCGTCCACGGCGGGGCAGGAGCCGGTGAACCCGTCCGGGCGGCGGCCGAGCCGGCCGGTCCCGGCGAACACCGGGCTGTCGGGGTGGATGCCGGTGTCGACGAAGCCGATCACGACGCCCTCACCGCCTGAGCCCTGTGAGCCCCCGGGGCTCTCCGGGTCGCCGGGCCGGAGCGCGGGAGCGGCCGCCGCGGCGACGTCGGTGCCGGCGACCGGACGGACCCGGGACGGCTCGACCCGGGCGACCCCGGGCGCGACGGCCAGACGGGCGGCCTCGAAGCGGGTCAGCTCGACGGCGAAGCCGTTGAGGGCGGTGGTCCAGCGGTAGACCGGCTGGTCCGTCTCGACCCGCTCCAGGACGGCGTCCTGCTCGGCGCGCAGTCGCGCCGCGTCGACGCCGCTCGTGCCCCCGGAGGTGCCTGGGCCGTCCAGCGTGACGAGGTAGAGGCGCTCCCCAAGCGGAGACTCCGAGGCGGCGGCAGCGGTGGCGGCGGTGGGCAGGCCGCCCGCGACCACGGTCGAGGCGGCCACCAGGGCAGGCAGCCAGCGGAACCGCTCCCACATGTGCCCACCCCCTTTCCTCGGCCCTGTCCGCACCGCACCGGTGCCCGCGCCACGCAGCGGCGAGGGGACAGTCTGGCCCAAATGTCCCAGCGTGGCACCCGGATCGGCACGAATCAACCGGCCGGTGACCGGCCGCCGGAGGGTGGCACCCGATCGGTCCGGTCCTCGTGCCTAGGCTGGCGGCATGGACCCCCTCGTGGTCGGCTTCGACCTGGACATGACGCTGATCGACACCGTGCCCGGGTTCTCCGCGACGCTGGCCGCGCTCGGCGACGAGCTGGGGGTGGCCTTCCCGGCCGAGGACCTGACCCGTCGGCTCGGCCCGCCCCTGGACCACCTGCTCGCCGACCACCTGGCACCGGAGGCGGTCGCCGGGGCCGGTGACCGGTTCCGCGAGCTCTACCGCGACCACGCGATCGCGCCCACCCCGGTGCTGGCGGGCGCCCACGAGGCGATCGCCGCGGTCCGTCGGCAGCGGGGGCGGGTGCTGCTGGTCACCGGCAAGTTCCCACGCAACGCCGGCCTCCACGTCGACCACCTGGGGCTGGACGTCGACCACGTCGAGGGCTGGGTGTGGGGGGTGGGCAAGGCCGACGTGCTGCGCGCCGAGGGGGCCTCGGTCTACGTCGGCGACCACGTCCACGACGTCGAGGGCGCCCTGGCCGCCGGCGCGACCAGCGTCTCGGTGCTCACCGGGGGCTCGACCCGGGCCGAGCTCGAGGCGGCCGGGACCCATGTCGTGCTCGACGACCTGCTGGCCTTCCCCGACTGGCTCGAGGAGCACCTGCTGACCACCCGGCTGGCCGCCCTCGAGGCCGACCTGGCCGGGCGGGAGTCGGTCCTCGTCGCCTTCTCCGGGGGCGCCGACTCGGCGCTGGTCCTCGCGGCCGCCGTGCGGGCGCTCGGGCCGGACCGGGTCGCGGCCGCGACGGCGTACTCCGACTCGCTGCCGGCCTCCGAGCGTGGCCCGGCCGCCGACTTCGCCGCCTCGCTGGGGATCCCGGTGCTCACCCCGGCCACCCGCGAGATGGAGCGCGAGGGCTACCGCGCCAACTCCGGGCAGCGCTGCTACTTCTGCAAGGCCGAGCTGCTCGACGTGCTCGGCCCGCTCGCGGAGGAGCACGGGCTCCGGCAGGTCGCGACCGGCACCAACGCCGACGACGTGGTCGCCGGCTTCCGGCCCGGCATCCGGGCGGCCGCCGAGCGGGGGGCGATCACGCCACTGGCCGACGCCGGGCTGACCAAGGCCCAGGTCCGGGAGGCCTCCCGGCGGTGGGGGCTGCCCACGTGGGCGAAGCCGGCCGCGGCCTGCCTCTCCTCACGCATCGCCTACGGCCTCGAGATCAGCCCGGCCCGCCTGGCGCGGGTGGAGCGGGCCGAGGCCGAGGTCCGCCGGGTGCTCGCCCGGCACGGCCTCGAGAGCGCCGACCTGCGGGTCCGGGACCGTGACGACCACGCCTCGGTGGAGCTGGACGCCGACCTGGTCGCCGGGGATCTGGCCGGCCGGTCGGGTGCCGGTGTGGTCGAGGAGGTCTGCGCGGCGGTGCGGGCCGCCGGCTTCGCCGAGGCCGGGCTCGACCGGCGCGGCTTCCGGTCCGGGTCGCTCAACGACGACCTGGCGCCGGACCGGGCCGACAACCCGTTGGCCGCCGCCACCGCCGCCGACATAGGCTGACCGGTCTGCACACCCGCACACGGATTCGAGAACGAGGTCGACAGGTGCCCACTGGCAAGGTGAAGTGGTACGACGCGGACAAGGGGTTCGGTTTCCTCTCCCAAGAGGACGGCCCCGATGTCTACGTGCGCGCCGAGGCGCTGCCCGACGGCGTACCCACGCTCAAGGCCGGCACCCGGGTCGAGTTCGGCATCGCACAGGGTCGCAAGGGCGACCAGGCGCTCCAGGTGCGGCTGCTCGACGCCCCCGCCTCGGTCTCGCGGAACCAGTCGAAGGCGCAGCGCAAGAAGCCCGAGGACATGGCCGGCATCGTCGAGGACCTGATCCGGCTGCTCGACGACGTGGGGGAGACCTACCGCCGTGGGCGGCACCCGGAGTCCCGCACCGCCAAGCCGACCGCCAAGCTGCTGCGCGCGCTCGCGGACGAGCTCGAGCTGTAGGAGCCCGATTCATCAGAGTCCGGGGTCTCGGAGCCCGGGCGGTCGGAGTCCGGGCGGCTCAGGCGTGGTGCCAGGGCATGCCGCCGGGGGCGGTGCGGGGCCGCGGTGGCCGGCCGGGCCGGTAGGAGAGCACGAACACCGCCCAGGCGGCGAGCGCCACAAAGGCCACGCCCAGGCCGAGGTGCGGGTTCAGCGGCAGCGCGATGCCCACGAAGCCCCCGACCACCCACGCCAGCTGGAGCATCGTGTCCGAGCGCGCGAAGGCGCTGGTCTGCACCCGGTCGTGCACGTGCCTTTGGATCGTGGAGTCCAGGGACAGCTTGGCCAGTGACTGGGCCAGCCCCGCGGTGAGGCCGAGCAGGGCCAGCGGCACCAGGCCGTAGAAGACCGCCGCCAGCAGCGCCATGGTGGCGTCGGCGAGCAGCACCAGGACCACCGTGATCGCCGGGTTGACCGACTTCAGCAGCGAGGCGAGCGCGATGCCGAGGGTGTTGCCGAGCCCGGCCGCGCCGATGACCAGCCCGAGCAGCAGCTCCGGCCGGTCCTCCCAGCCGTCGATCGGGTTCTCCCGCAGCAGGAACGCCATGAACATCGTGAGGAAGCCGGACAGGAACCGGGGGCCGCAGTTGGCCCGGAGCGCGAAGGCGACCGGGCTGGGGATCCGCAGCCCCGGCCGGGACGTGCCGCGTGCGCTCGGGCCGCCCATGAGCTCGAGCCGGGCCTCGCCGGCGGCGGAGTCGACCTTGGCCGGCAGCAGGATGGCCAGCACGGTCGCGGCGGCGAAGACCAGGAACCCGTAGCGCAGCGACCAGGACGGGCCGATGGTCGCCAGCAGCCCGGCGATGGGGGCGGACACGGCGGCTCCGACGACGCCGGCGAGCGAGATCCGGGCGTTCGCCTTGACCAGTGTGATGCCGGGCGGCACCAGCCGGGGGGCGGCGGCCGCCTTCGTCACGCCGTACGCCTTCGAGGAGACCAGCACGCCGAGCGCGGCCGGGAACAGCCACGTCGAGTCGGTGGCGACCGCCGCCGCCAGGGCGAGGCAGAGCAGGGCCCGGATCGCCATCGTGGAGCCGATCGCCCAGCGGCGGCCGTGGCTGAAGCGGTCCAGGAACGGGCCGATGAGCGGCGCCACGATCGCGAACGGGAGCATCGTCAGGCCGAGGAACAGGGCCACCTGCCCCCGGGCCTCGCCGGTGGGCACCTGGAAGAACAGGGTGCCGGCCAGGGATATCGCCACCGCGGTGTCGCCGGCGGCGTTGAAGGCGTGCAGCTCGATCAGGCGGTACATCCCGGAGGCCCCGGCGCCCTCCGCGTGCGAGGCCCGCCGCGCCACCCGGTACGTCGCCCGGCTGGCGCGGGCCGTGCCACGGGCCATGGCCTTGGCGCCGGTGGCACTCGCCTTGGCGCTCGCCCTGGCCATCTTGGCGGCGGCCTCACCGGTCCGCGCGGCGGCCTCGCCGGACCGCGCGGAAGCCTCGCCGGGCCGTGCGGAGGCGTCGTCGGTCCGCGCGGAAGCGTCGCCGGGCCGCGCCGAGGCCGGGTCCGGCGGAGGCCCGGCGAGCCCGTCCGGGGCGCCCGGGTCGCCGTCCGGGGGTGGGCTGCCGGTCATGTGGCCATCCTGCCCGCTGACCGGCGCCGGGCGCAGGCGACCCCCCGGGCGAGACAGGAACCCTCCGCATGGGACACAATCACGCACGTGATGGCCAGCACCCGCACCAAGCCCGACGCCACCCTTGTCCGAGCGGTGGACGAGGCCCGGGACGCCCTCGCCGCCCAGGTCGGCGCGGGGGACGTCGGCGACCACCTCGGGCACGACGTCGAGGACGAGCGGGCGGTCAGCCACTACTTCACCTGCGCCCGGGCCGGCTACCGCGGCTGGCGCTGGGCGGTCACGGTCGCCCGGGCGCCGCGCCAGAAGCACGTCACGGTGGACGAGATCGTGCTGCTCCCCGGCCCCGACTCCATCGTCGCCCCCGAGTGGGTGCCGTGGAAGGAGCGCCTGCAGCCGGGGGACCTCTCCCCGGGCGACCTGCTCCCGGTCGAGGACGACGACCCGCGCCTGGTGCCGACCTACACCTTCGGTGACGACGGCGACGACCCGCTGCTGAGCGACGAGGACCGCGCCCAGGTCCGCGCCGTCGCCCGCGAGCTGGGCCTGGGCCGGGTCCGGACGCTCTCCGTCGAGGGCCGCGACGACGCCGCCGAGCGCTGGTACGACGGCGACGGCGGCCCGGCCGCCCCCATCGCGCAGTCCGCCCCCGCGTCCTGCACGACCTGCGGCTTCCTGGTCCGGATCGCCGGTCCGCTCGGGGAGATGTTCGGCGTCTGCGCGAACGGCAACGCCAACGACGACGGCCGGGTGGTCTCCTTCGACCACGGCTGCGGTGCCCACTCCGAGGTCCAGCTGGCGAAGAAGCACCAGCCGGTGCCGCTGCCGGACCCGGTCTTCGACACGCTCGCCACCGACGAGCTGGAGTCGTTCTAGCCGGCTGGCCTTCCGGCGCTCAGCCGCGCCGGCGCGGCGGGGCCCCGCCGTCCCGGCGCTCCCGCGCGGCCGCCCGCATGCGGCGCCGCCGGCGGCAGTACTCCAGGCCGAACAGGCCGAGGCCGAAGCCGGCCAGGCAGGTCCACACCCACCAGCCGCGACCGTCCGCCTCGAGCCGGCCGTAGAACGGCAGCAGCGCCAGGAAGGCGACCAGCCACAGCACCGACCCGACCTCGAGCGTGCGCACCCCGTCGACGTCGAGCGGCTCGACGTCCGCGACGATGTAGGTGCGGTTCCCGATCTCGTGCGTCTTCGGCTGGTCCTCCACGGGGGCAAGCCTAGTCGGCGCCCGGGTCGGGGCGGTCCCGCACGGTGGGAGGCCGACCGGCGGGGGTGCGCGGGACCCGTGCGTCTGCAACCATGCGCCCGTGAGCGAGACGAGTGACACCACACGGTCCGGGTCCGGCGAGGCGAGGAGCGCTCGGCGCAGCGGCCTGGACGGCTTCTTCGCCATCACCGAGCGTGGCTCCACGATCACCCGCGAGGTGCGCGGCGGCGTGGTCACCTTCTTCACGATGGCCTACATCGTGGTGCTCAACCCGCTGATCCTCGGCTTCGCCGCCGACGCCGACGGCAACTACCTCGGCGGCGGGCCCGGTGACGGCTCCAACCTGGCCGCGATCGCCGCCGGTACCGCGCTCGTGGCCGGCGTCCTGACCATCCTCATGGGCGTGGTCGCCAACTACCCGCTGGCCCTGGCCACCGGCCTGGGACTGAACGCCTTCGTCGCGTTCGCGATCGCCAGCCAGATGTCGTGGGCCGATGCGATGGGGCTGGTCGTCCTCGAGGGCCTGGTGATCCTCGTGCTGGTCCTCACCGGCTTCCGCAAGGCCGTGTTCCACGCCGTCCCCGCGCAGCTCAAGATCGCGATCTCCGTGGGGATCGGCCTGTTCATCGCCCTGATCGGCTTCGTCGACGCCGGCTTCGTCCAGCGGATCCCCGACGCCGCGGGCACCACGGTGCCGGTCCAGCTCGGCTCGGCCGGCACCCTGTCCGGGTGGCCGGTCCTGGTCTTCGCGGTCGGCCTCGCGCTCGTCGTCGTCCTGTGGGTGCGCCGGGTCCGCGGCGCCATCCTGATCGCGATCACCGCCTCGACGCTGGTCGCGGTGGTCCTCGAGGCCGTGCTCGAGCTCGGCTCGATCACCCAGAACGCCGGTGGCTGGGCGCTCACCGTGCCGGCGCTGCCCGACGACGTGCTCGACCTGCCGGACTTCGGGACGCTCGGCGAGTTCTCACTGCTCGGGTCGTTCGAGTCGGTCGGCGTGGTCGCCGCGCTGCTGCTGGTGTTCACGCTGCTGCTCGCGGACTTCTTCGACACGATGGGCACGATGACCGCGATCGGCGCCGAGGCCGGCCTGCTGGACGAGGAGGGCACCCCGCCCAACTCCCAGCGGATCCTGGTCGTCGACTCGCTGGCCGCGGCGGCCGGCGGTGCGGCGGGGGTGTCGTCGAACACCTCCTACATCGAGTCCGCCTCCGGCGTCGGCGAGGGGGCCCGCACCGGTCTGGCCTCGGTGGTCACCGGCGTGCTGTTCCTGCTCACGATCTTCCTCGCCCCGCTGGTGGCGGTGATCCCGTCCGAGGCGGCGGTCCCCGCGCTCGTGCTGGTCGGCTTCCTGATGATGCAGCAGGTCACCGGCATCGCCTGGGACGACGTCGAGATCGCGATCCCGGCGTTCCTGACGATCGTGCTGATGCCGTTCACGTACTCGATCACCGTCGGCATCGGCGCCGGCTTCCTCGCCTTCGTGCTGATCAAGCTGGTGGTCGGCAAGGTCCGCGAGGTGCACCCCCTGATGTGGGTGGTCGCGGCCCTGTTCGTGGCCTACTTCGCCATCGACCCGATCACCCGCTGGCTCACCTGACCCTCACGGCGGGGGCGGCTCGGCGCGGGTCATGATCTCGGCCACCACCGCGGTCTTGGTGTCGGCGTAGTCCTGGACCGTCGGCCAGGTCCGCTCCGCGAGGCCGCGCTTGACCCGCGCGTAGAGCGCCCGGTCGCCCGGGTCGTCCCGCAGTCGGTCCCGGAAGGCCAGCATCCGCGCCACCTCCGGGCAGCCGGTGCCGAAGACGTGCAGGTTCACCCGCGGTGCCGTGCGCTTGAGCAGCCGGTGCTCGAACCACTCCGGCTCGCGGTGCGAGAGTGCGAGCCCGACCCGGACCAGCGCCGGGACGTACGCCGCCTCGTCGGCGGGGTCGTCGACGACCAGGACCAGGTCGAGCACCGGCTTGGCGACCAGCCCCGGGACCGACGTCGAGCCCACGTGGTGGACCTCGGCGCCGACGAGTGCCGCCCGGATCCGGTCCCGCTCGCGGGCGAAGGCGGCCGGCCAGTCCTCGTCGTACGGCACGAGGGCCACCTCGGAGCCCGGCCCCGGCGGCAGCAGCTGTTCCACGCGGTCATGCTAGCCGTCACCCACCCCGGGGAATAGTTAGCACAGGTAATGACTTATGCTAACTATCATGACTCCCACCGTCGAGAAGATCGCCCGCACCGACGCCGGCCTGGCGTCGGTCCTGCGGGTCTCGGTCGCCCGGCTGGGCCGTCGGCTGCGCACCGAGCAGGACCCGGCCGTCGACCTCAGCGTGGCCGCCTTCTCGGTCCTCGGCGCCCTCGCCCGCGAGGGCGAGCTGACGGTCGGGCAGCTGGCGACGCACGAGCGGGTCCAGCCCCCGTCCATGACGAGGACCGTGAACTGCCTGGTCGAGGACGGCTTCGTCGTCCGCCGGCCCCACGAGACCGACGGCCGGCAGGTGCTGGTCGCGCTCTCCGGGGCCGGCCGGGACGCGATCGCCCGGGAGCGTCGTCGTCGCGACGCCTGGCTGGTGCACCGGCTCCGCGAGCTGACCCCCGAGGAGCGGGAGGTGCTGCGCACCGCGGCGCCCCTGCTGGAGAGGCTGTCCTCGGCTTGAGTCCCACCTTCCGGGCGCTCGCGAACCGCAACTACCGCCTGTACGCCGCGGGCGGCGTCGTCTCCAACACCGGCACCTGGATGCAGCGGGTCGCCCAGGACTGGATGGTCCTGCAGCTGACCGCGAACAGCGGCACCGCGATTGGGATCACGACCGGCCTGCAGTTCCTGCCCTTCCTCGTGCTCTCGCCCGTGGCCGGCCTGGTTGCCGACCGGGTCCCCAAACAGCGGCTGCTGCAGGTCACCAACCTGATGATGGCGGTCCCGGCCCTCGTGCTGGGCCTGCTCGCGGTCACCGGCACCGCCCAGATCTGGCACGTCTACGTCCTCGCGCTGCTGCTCGGCACCGGGGCCGCCTTCGACGCCCCGGCCCGCCAGTCGTTCGTCTCCGAGCTGGTCGACCCCGCGGAGCTGACCAATGCGGTCGGCCTGAACTCGGCCAGCTTCAACGCCGCCCGGATCGTCGGCCCGGCGGCGGCCGGGCTGCTGATCGCCGGTCTCGGCGGCGGCGTCGAGGCCACCGGCTGGGTGGTGCTGGCCAACGCGCTCAGCTACTCCGCCCCGATCCTGGCCCTCCAGAAGCTGGACCGCTCGGCCCTCGACCCGGCCGTCGTGGTGGCCCGCACCCCGGGGATGATCCGGGAGGGCGTCCGCTACGTCCGGAACCGGCCCGACCTGATGATGGTGCTCGCCGTCGTCTTCTGCGCGGGCACGTTCGGCCTGAACTTCCAGATGACCTCCGCGCTGATGGCCACCGAGGTGTTCGAGAAGGGCGCCACCGAGTACGGCCTGCTCGGCACGTTCATGGCGGTCGGCTCGCTGACCGGCTCGCTGCTCGCCGCCCGACGGGAGCGGGTCCGGCACCGGCTGATCGTCGGGGCCGCGGTGCTGTTCGGGCTGACCGAGATCGTCGCCGGCCTGGCGCCGTCGTACCTCGTCTTCGCCCTGGTCATCCCGCTCGTCGGCCTCAGCGCGCTGACGATGATCACCGCCGCCAACGCCTTCGTGCAGCTGCACACCGACGCCGGGATGCGGGGTCGGGTGATGGCGCTCTACCTGATGATCTTCATGGGCGGCACGCCGGCCGGCGCCCCCTTCGTGGGCTGGATCGGCGAGACCTTCGGTGCCCGCTGGACCCTGCTCGGGGGAGGGGCCCTGACGATCCTCGGGACGCTGCTCGCGGCGGGGTTGTTCTGGAGGCACGAACGGGGCCAGGGGCGCGTTTTGACCCCCGTCGGGTGGCCGGGTAGATTGACTCCTCGTGTCTGGGACAACCAGGCCGTTGCGCGTGCTCGAAAATAGGCGCCTCGCCGGGCGGTCACCGTCTCCGGCGATGGGCGCAGGGCGACACTCCCGACCGCGGGGGTGCTGCGCGACGAGGTTGCACCAGCACCACCCAGACACCACAGCAGATCATCGTTCCCGGCAGAGTGCCGGGTCCTGAGAGAGAACAAGAAGGGGAACCACCCGGTGCCCACCATTCAGCAGTTGGTCCGCAAGGGCCGCCAGGACAAGGTGTCGAAGAACAAGACGCCTGCCCTCAAGGGTTCGCCCCAGCGACGCGGTGTGTGCACCCGCGTCTACACCACCACCCCGAAGAAGCCGAACTCCGCCCTGCGCAAGGTCGCCCGCGTGCGCCTGTCCAGCGGCGTCGAGGTCACGGCGTACATCCCGGGTGTGGGGCACAACCTCCAGGAGCACTCGATCGTGCTCGTCCGTGGTGGGCGTGTGAAGGACCTCCCCGGTGTTCGCTACAAGATCATCCGCGGGTCCCTCGACACCCAGGGTGTGAAGAACCGCAAGCAGGCTCGTAGCCGCTACGGCGCGAAGAAGGAGAAGAGCTGATGCCGCGCAAGGGTCCCGCTCCGAAGCGGCCGATCGACGTCGATCCGGTCTACGGCTCCCCGCTGGTCTCCCAGCTGGTCAGCAAGGTCCTGGTCGACGGCAAGAAGCAGGTCGCCCAGCGGATCGTGTACGGCGCCCTCGAGGGCTGCCGCGAGAAGACCGGCACCGACCCGGTCGTCACGCTCAAGCGTGCGCTCGACAACGTCAAGCCCGCCCTGGAGGTCAAGTCCCGCCGCGTCGGCGGTGCGACCTACCAGGTCCCGATCGAGGTCAAGGGCACCCGCGGCACCACGCTCGCGCTGCGCTGGCTGGTCGGCTACGCCGCGGACCGTCGTGAGAAGACGATGTCCGAGCGGCTGATGAACGAGGTCCTCGACGCCAGCAACGGCCTGGGTGCCGCTGTGAAGAAGCGCGAGGACACGCACAAGATGGCCGAGTCCAACAAGGCCTTCGCCCACTACCGCTGGTGAGGCCGGTGCGACCGGGACGCCGACGGTGTCCCGGTCCCACCCCCACCCGCAATCCACCAACTTTGTAAGGAACGCGACTCACAGTGGCTGTCGACATCACCACGGACCTGCACAAGGTCCGCAACATCGGCATCATGGCGCACATCGACGCCGGCAAGACCACCACCACCGAGCGGATCCTGTTCTACACCGGCATCTCGTACAAGATCGGTGAGGTCCACGACGGCGCTGCCACGATGGACTGGATGGAGCAGGAGCAGGAGCGCGGCATCACGATCACCTCCGCCGCGACCACCTGCTGGTGGAAGGACCACCAGGTCAACATCATCGACACCCCCGGGCACGTCGACTTCACCGCCGAGGTCGAGCGCTCGCTGCGCGTCCTCGACGGCGCGGTCGCGGTGTTCGACGGCGTGGCCGGCGTCGAGCCGCAGACGATGACGGTGTGGCGCCAGGCGAACAAGTACTCCGTCCCCCGGATGTGCTTCGTCAACAAGCTCGACCGCACCGGGGCGGACTTCTTCCGCTGCGTCGACATGATGGTCGAGCGCCTCAACTCCACCCCGCTGGTCCTGCAGCTCCCGATCGGTGCCGAGGCCGACTTCCTCGGCGTCGTCGACCTGGTCGGCATGCGTGCCCTGACCTGGCGCGGCGAGACCAAGATCGGTGAGGACTACGACATCGAGGAGATCCCGGCCGAGCTCGCCGAGCAGGCCGCGGAGTACCGCGAGAAGCTCCTGGAGACGCTGGCCGAGGCCGACGACGCCGTGATGGAGAAGTACCTCGAGGAGGGCGAGTTCTCCGTCGAGGAGCTCGAGGCCGCGATCCGTCGCGCCACCCTGGCCGACAAGCTGAACCCGGTCCTGTGCGGCACCGCGTTCAAGAACAAGGGCGTCCAGCCCCTGCTCGACGCGGTCGTGAAGTACCTCCCCTCGCCGCTCGACGTGGACGCCATCGTCGGCCACGCGGTCAACGACGAGGAGGAGGAGATCCTCCGCAAGCCCTCCGACAGCGAGCCGTTCGCGGGCCTGGCCTACAAGATCGCCTCCGACCCGCACCTCGGCAAGCTGATCTACGTGCGCGTCTACTCCGGCAAGCTGGAGGCGGGCACGAGCGTGCTGAACTCGGTCACCGGCCGCAAGGAGCGGATCGGCAAGGTCTACCAGATGCACGCCAACAAGCGTGAGGAGATCGCGTCGGTCGGCGCCGGCCAGATCGTGGCCGTGATGGGCCTCAAGGAGACCAAGACCGGGCACACCCTGTGCGACTCCTCGAAGCCGGTCGTGCTCGAGTCGATGTCGTTCCCGGCCCCGGTGATCGAGGTCGCCATCGAGCCGAAGACCAAGGGTGACCAGGAGAAGCTCTCCATGGCCATCCAGCGGCTCTCCGACGAGGACCCGACGTTCACCGTCAAGTCCGACGAGGAGACCGGTCAGACGATCATCGCCGGCATGGGCGAGCTGCACCTCGACATCCTCGTGGACCGCATGCGTCGCGAGTTCCGGGTCGAGGCCACCGTCGGCAAGCCGCAGGTCGCCTACCGCGAGACGCTCCGCAAGGAGATCACCGGTCACAGCTACACGCACAAGAAGCAGACCGGTGGCTCCGGCCAGTTCGCCAAGGTCGTCGTCGACCTCGGACCCAACATCGACCCGGAGACCGGTGTCGGCGGCGGCTACGAGTTCGTCAACAAGGTGACCGGCGGCCGGGTGCCGAAGGAGTACATCCCCTCGGTGGACCAGGGCGGCCAGGACGGCATGGAGTTCGGCGTGCTCGCCGGGTACCCCATGGTCGACGTGAAGTTCACGCTGCAGGACGGCGCGTACCACGACGTGGACTCCTCCGAGCTCGCGTTCAAGATCGCCGGCAACCAGGCCTTCAAGGAGGCCGCCCGCATGGCGAAGCCGGTCCTGCTCGAGCCCATGTTCGCGGTCGAGGTCACCACCCCGGACGACTACCTGGGCGACGTGATCGGCGACATCAACAGCCGTCGCGGGCAGGTGCAGAGCATGGAGGAGCGTCACGGCGACCGGGTGGTCAACGCCCTCGTGCCGCTCTCCGAGATGTTCGGGTACGTTGGCGACCTGAGGTCCAAGACCTCCGGTCAGGCGTCGTACTCGATGGAGTTCGACTCGTACGCCGAGGTTCCCCAGAACGTCGCCGACGAGATCATCAAGAAGGTCCGCGGCGAGTAGTCATCCGACCCAGGCGCGAGCCCTCGGCGCAGCAGTAACCCAACCAGCACGAGTCAAAGAAACACACAACCCAGGAGGAGCCCCCAGTGGCTAAGGCGAAGTTCGAGCGGACCAAGCCGCACATCAACATCGGCACCATCGGTCACATCGACCATGGCAAGACGACGCTGACCGCGGCGATCACCAAGGTGCTGCACGACAAGCACCCGGACCTGAACCCGTTCACGCCGTTCGATGAGATCGACAAGGCTCCCGAGGAGCGTCAGCGCGGCATCACGATCTCGATCGCGCACGTGGAGTACCAGACGGAGAACCGTCACTACGCCCACGTCGACTGCCCGGGTCACGCGGACTACATCAAGAACATGATCACCGGTGCCGCGCAGATGGACGGCGCGATCCTGGTCGTGGCCGCGACCGACGGTCCCATGCCGCAGACCCGCGAGCACGTGCTGCTCGCCCGCCAGGTCGGCGTGCCGGCCCTGGTCGTGGCGCTCAACAAGTGCGACATGGTCGACGACGAGGAGCTCATCGAGCTCGTCGAGATGGAGGTGCGCGAGCTCCTCTCCGAGTACGAGTTCGCCGGCGACGACATCCCCGTCGTCCGGGTGGCCGCGTTCCCGGCCCTCAACGGGGACGCCAAGTGGGGCGACTCGATCGCCGAGCTCATGACGGCCGTCGACGAGTGGATCCCGCAGCCCGAGCGCGACACCGACAAGCCGTTCCTCATGCCCGTCGAGGACGTCTTCACGATCACCGGTCGTGGCACCGTGATCACCGGTCGCATCGAGCGCGGCATCGTCAAGGTCAACGAGGAGGTCGAGATCGTCGGCATCCGCGAGAAGGCCCAGAAGTCGACCGTGACCGGCGTCGAGATGTTCCGCAAGCTGCTCGACGAGGGCCAGGCCGGCGAGAACGTCGGGCTGCTCCTGCGTGGCACCAAGCGCGAGGACGTCGAGCGCGGCATGGTCGTCATCAAGCCGGGCACCACGACCCCGCACACCAACTTCGAGGCGAGCGTCTACATCCTCTCGAAGGAGGAGGGCGGCCGTCACACGCCGTTCTTCAACAACTACCGCCCGCAGTTCTACTTCCGCACCACGGACGTGACCGGCGTCGTGACCCTCCCCGAGGGCACCGAGATGGTCATGCCGGGTGACAACACGGAGATGGCCGTCGAGCTGATCCAGCCGATCGCCATGGACGAGGGCCTGCGGTTCGCGATCCGCGAGGGTGGCCGCACCGTCGGCGCCGGCCGGGTCACCAAGATCACCAAGTGATCGACTGATCCACCAGCAGAGAGGCCCCGTCTCCCTCCCGGGAGGCGGGGCCTCTTCGCGCCTCGGCGCGGACCGGAGATCCCCAGCGAGATGGAAGAGAATGGCGGCATGAACGAGGTACGACCGGCGCGGCCGCACCAGCGGCTCACCGAGGACGGCCGGCGGATGCGCGAGGTGCTGAGCTACTCGCGCCGGGGCAGCCGGTTCACGCCGCGCCAGCAGGAGGGGTGGGACGCCCACGCCCACCGGCTGGTCATCCCGGACGACGCCGTCGAAGACCCCGACTTCCGGCTGGCCGAGCAGTTCGGGGGTCCGGACCACCCCGGGTACGCCGACGGCCGGCGCCCGCTGATCGTGGAGATCGGCTGCGGCATCGGCGAGGCCACCGTCGCCCTGGCCGCGACCCGACCCGGGGCCGACATCCTCGGCCTGGAGGTCTGGCGCCCCGGCATCGCCGACTGCGTCGGTCGGCTGGGGGAGGCCGGCCTGACGAACGTCCGCATGTGTGGCGTGGACGCGATCTGGTCGCTCGAGCACCTCGTCGGCGAGGGCGAGCTGGACGAGGTGTGGACGTTCTTCCCCGACCCCTGGCCCAAGACCAGGCACCACAAGCGTCGGCTGGTGACCCAGGACAACGCCCGGCTGATCGCCTCCCGCCTCCGGGTGGGCGGCCGGTGGCGTCTGGCCACCGACTGGGCCCACTACGCCGAGCAGATGCGCGCCGTGCTGGACGCCGAGCCGCGCCTTGAGGGCGGCGTCGTGGAGCGCTGGTCCGAGCGTCCGGTGACCCGCTTCGAGCGCAAGGGCGTCGAGGCCGGACGGGCGATCACCGACCTGTGCTACCGCCGGGTCGACGGGGGGTGAGGGGCCGATGGCCGGCTACCTGATCGGGCTCGGGATCCTGGCGTTCGCGACCTGGCGGCTGCGCTCGCACCGGACCCCTCCCGGTGCCGTCGAGTTCACGGGCACCGTCCTCGAGGAGCTCTCGCGCAGGTCGACCCAGACCGGGAGGAACAGCCGGACCTACGCGCCCCGTGTGGCGTACCGGCACCCCCTCACCGGGGTGGAGGCCGTGCTCGAGCCGACGAGGTTCGGCCAGCACCGGTTCACGGCGGGCGAGTCCACGGCACTGGTCTACGACCCAGCCCGGGACCGGGTGTTCCGGCCGCTTGACCGTCCGGTGCGGGAGACGACGGTGCTGGTCCTCCTGGGCGTCGGCTTCATCGTCGCCCAGCTCCTTGCCCGCTGAGGTCGGACCCCGGCGTCGGAACGAGGGTTTTCCCGCTACCCCCACCCGCATCGCCGCTGACACGCTCGGGCGCAGGTGGCCATCGGTCACCCCGCCGCCGGTTCTCGGGCGGTGTCAGGCCGGGCCCACAGGCCCGTAGGGAGGAGCACAGGTGTTGAGGAAGTCGGTAGCGGGATTGGTGGCCCTGGCCGCCGCGGTGTTCGGCATGAGCGCCGGCACGGTCACATCGGCGACGGGGGCTCCGGACGAGCAGCCGGCGCCGCTGGTCACGGCGGACCGTGCGATCGCCGGGCAGTACATCGTCATGCTCGAGCGCGGCAACGGCGCCGCCGCCACCCGCGCCGCCGCGGACCGGGCCCGGGGCCACGGTGCCCGGGTGGAGCGGACGTTCCGCGGGCTGGGCGGCTACGCCGCTCGGCTCGACGCCGACCAGCTCGCGAAGGTGCGCCGCGACCCGAAGGTGGCCTACGTCGAGCAGGACCAGCTGATGGAGACGGTGGACACCCAGAGCAACGCGACCTGGGGCCTGGACCGGATCGACCAGCGGGACCGCCCGCTCTCGGGGACCTACACCTACTCCGCGACCGGGCAGGGCGTGAACGCCTACGTCATCGACACCGGGCTGAACGCCTCCCACCAGGAGTTCTCCGGCCGGGTGGCGTCCGGCTACACCGCGATCAGCGACGGTCGCGGGACCGGCGACTGCCACGGGCACGGGACGCACGTGGCCGGCACCGTCGCCGGGACGACGTACGGCGTCGCGAAGAAGGCGACCGTGATCCCGGTCCGGGTCCTCGACTGCCAGGGCAGCGGCTCCAACTCCGGCGTCATCGCCGGGATGGACTGGGTCGCGACCCGCACCGGCTCCGCGCCGAAGGTGGCCAACATGAGCCTCGGCGGCGGCGCCAGCACCGCCACGGACGACGCCGTGAGCCGGATGGTCAACGCCGGGGTCACGGTCGCGGTGGCGGCCGGCAACGAGAACCAGAACGCCTGCAACGTCTCGCCGGCCCGGGCCGCGTCGGCCATCACCGTCGCGTCCTCCACGAGCACCGACGCCCGCTCGAGCTTCTCCAACTGGGGCTCGTGCGTCGACCTGTTCGCGCCCGGCAGCAGCATCACGTCGGCCTGGATCGGCTCCGGCTCGGCCACGAACACGATCTCGGGCACGTCGATGGCCTCCCCGCACGTCGCCGGCGCGGCGGCGCTGTACCTCCAGGGCAACCCCGGTGCCAGCCCGACGACCGTCACGAACGCCCTGACCGGCAAGGCCAGCACCGGCAAGATCAGCGACGTCAAGGGCTCGCCGAACCGGCTCCTCTTCACCGACCCCACCGGCGGCGGCACCCCTCCGCCCACCGGCGGTGAGCTGGTCACGAACGGGGACTTCGAGTCCGGCGCGACCGGCTGGAGCGGCGACACCGGCACGATCACCACCTCGGGGTACGCCGCGGCGTCGGGCACCCGGAAGGTCTGGCTCAACGGCTACGGCAACACCTCCACCGAGCAGGTCAACCAGTCGGTCTCGATCCCGTCCGGCACCGGCCCGGCGACGCTGACCTTCAAGCTCCGGATCGACTCCGCCGAGTCCGGCTCGACCGCCTACGACCGGCTGCGGGTCTACGTCGGCTCGACGGTGGTCGGGACCTGGTCCAACGTGGACGAGACCTCCGGCTACGTGACCCGGACGATCGACCTCTCGGCGTACAAGGGCCAGACGGTGAACCTGAAGTTCAGCGGCACCGAGGACTACTACCTGCAGACCTCGTTCCTCATCGACGACGTCTCGGTGCTGGCCTCCTGACGGACCCTCCCCACGCCGCGCCGCCCGGGTCTCCCGGGCGGCGCGGTGGCGTCTGCGGAAGCGATTTGGTGTCCGGCGGGGGGATCTGCCAAGATGGTCAGGTTGCTCCGGCGGGTTGCCGGGGTGTGGCACACCTTGACTACTGAATCGCGTCTCCATCGATCTGCGTTCTGTGTCGTCGTGCGGCTGCACCGAACCTGGAGACCCGATCAGCCCGACGAACCGTCGGGCGCCACCAACTACACGCAGGATCCGGTGTCGTGTTGCGCCCACCCAGGCCGACACGCCCGACCGCGGGGGTCGGACAGTGGTGGGGCACGGGCGGGGCGGCTTCACCCGGAGCCGCGTCGGGAAATGAAGGCACGCGGTGCCGGGCCAGGCCCGGTACTAGAGATAAGGACGAGAGAGACCTATGGCGGGACAGAAGATCCGCATCAGGCTCAAGGCCTATGACCACGAGGTGATCGACACCTCGGCGCGCAAGATCGTGGACACCGTCACCCGTACGGGTGCGAAGGTCGCCGGCCCCGTGCCGCTGCCGACCGAGAAGAACGTGTACTGCGTCATCCGCTCGCCCCACAAGTACAAGGACTCCCGCGAGCACTTCGAGATGCGCACCCACAAGCGCCTCATCGACATCATTGACCCCACGCCGAAGACCGTCGACTCGCTCATGCGTCTCGACCTGCCTGCCGGCGTCGACATCGAGATCAAGCTCTGAGGTCGGTCATGACTACTGAACACAACGTGAAGGGGCTGCTGGGCACCAAGCTCGGCATGACCCAGACCTGGGACGAGAACAACCGGATCGTCCCCATCACCGTGGTCGCCGCGGGCACCAACGTCATCACGCAGGTCCGCCAGCCCGAGACCGACGGCTACAACGCCATCCAGGTCGGCTTCGGCGAGATCGAGGGCCGCAAGGTCACCAAGCCGCGGGCGGGTCACTTCACCCGCGCCGGCGTGACCCCGCGTCGCCACGTCGTGGAGATCCGCACCGCCGACGCCGCGTCGTACTCGATCGGCCAAGAGCTCAGCCCCGAGCTGTTCGCCGCCGGCGAGGCGCTCGACGTCACCGGCACCAGCAAGGGCAAGGGCTTCGCCGGCGTCATGAAGCGGCACGGGTTCCACGGTGTCAGCGCCTCGCACGGTGCGCACCGCAACCACCGCAAGCCCGGCTCGATCGGCGCCTGCGCGACCCCGGGCCGCGTCTTCAAGGGCATGCGCATGGCCGGCCGGATGGGTGGCGACACCGTCACCACCCAGAACGTCACCGTGCACGCCGTCGACGCCGAGAAGGGTCTGATCCTGCTCAAGGGCGCCGTCCCCGGCCCCAAGGGCGGGCTCGTCGTCCTGCGCACGGCCGTCAAGAAGGAGGTCGCCCAGTGAGCGCCAAGACCGTGAAGGTTGACTTCCCCGCCGAGATCTTCGACGTGGCCGTCAACGTCCCGCTGATCCACCAGGTCGTCGTCGCCCAGCAGGCGGCCGCCCGGCAGGGCACCCACGCCACCAAGACCCGCGGCGAGGTCCGCGGCGGTGGCCGCAAGCCCTACAAGCAGAAGGGCACCGGCCGCGCCCGCCAGGGCTCGACCCGCTCGCCGCAGTTCGCCGGCGGTGGCACCGTCCACGGCCCGCAGCCGCGCGACTACGACCAGCGCACGCCCAAGAAGATGAAGGCCGCCGCCCTCAAGGGCGCGCTGTCGGACCGGGCCCGCAACGGCCGGATCCACGTCGTGGAGTCCCTCGTGGAGGGCGACGTGCCCTCGACCCGGGGCGCGCTCTCGGCGCTGTCCGGCCTCGGCCAGGACACCGGCCGTCGGCGCCAGTTCCTGGTCGTGCTCGAGCGTGGCGACAACCTGACCTGGCTCTCCCTGCGCAACGCGGGGAACGTCCACATCGTCGCCGTCGACCAGCTCAACACCTACGACGTGCTGCACTCCGACGACGTGGTGTTCAGCCGGGCGGCGTACGAGAAGTTCGTCGGCACCGCCCCGAAGGGCACGCCGGCCACCGAGGAGGCTGCCAAGTGAGCACGCTGCACAAGGACCACCGCGACGTCCTGATCGCGCCGGTCGTGTCCGAGAAGAGCTACGGCCTGCTCGACGCGAACAAGTACACCTTCATCGTGCGCCCGGACGCCAACAAGACCGAGATCAAGATCGCGGTCGAGAAGGTGTTCGACGTGAAGGTGACGTCGGTGAACACCATCAACCGTCAGGGCAAGACGCGTCGCACGCGCTTCGGCATGGGCAAGCGCCCGGACACCAAGCGCGCGATCGTCAGCCTCGCCGAGGGCCACCGCATCGACATCTTCGGAGGCCCGGTCTCCTGACCGGGTGCCTGAACGACTAGGACTGAGGAACTCTTCTCATGGCTATCCGCAAGTACAAGCCGACCACGCCGGGCCGTCGCGGCTCGTCGGTCGCTGACTTCGTCGAGGTCACCCGGTCGACGCCGGAGAAGTCGCTGACGCGTCCGCTGCCCAAGAAGGGCGGCCGCAACAACCAGGGCCGGATCACCACCCGGCACCAGGGTGGCGGTCACAAGCGGGCCTACCGCATCATCGACTTCCGCCGCTACGACAAGGACGGGGTGCCGGCGAAGGTCGCGCACATCGAGTACGACCCGAACCGCACCGCGCGGATCGCGCTGCTGCACTACGCCGACGGCGAGAAGCGCTACATCATCGCGCCGCGCGGCCTGGTGCAGGGCACCGCGGTCGAGTCCGGTGTCGGCGCCGACATCAAGCCCGGCAACAACCTGCCGCTGCGCAACATCCCGGTCGGCTCGACGATCCACTGCGTCGAGCTCCGTCCGGGTGGCGGCGCCAAGATCGCCCGCTCGGCCGGCAACTCCGCCCAGCTCGTCGCCAAGGAGGGCTCGCGCGCCACGCTGCGCATGCCGTCCGGCGAGATGCGGTTCGTCGACGTGCGATGCCGCGCCACCCTCGGCGAGGTCGGCAACGCCGAGCAGTCCAACATCAACTGGGGCAAGGCCGGCCGCATGCGCTGGAAGGGCAAGCGCCCGACCGTCCGCGGTGTGGTCATGAACCCGGTCGACCACCCGCACGGCGGTGGCGAGGGCAAGACCTCGGGTGGTCGTCACCCGGTGTCCCCCTGGGGTCAGCCGGAGGGACGCACGCGCAAGCGCAAGTCCAGCGATGCCCAGATCATCCGTCGCCGCAAGACCGGCAAGGGTAGGAAGTAAACGACATGCCTCGCAGCCTGAAGAAGGGCCCCTTCATCGACGACCACCTGAGCAAGAAGGTGGACGCGGAGAACGAGAAGGGCAGCCACAACGTGATCAAGACCTGGTCGCGCCGCTCGATGATCGTGCCCGACATGATCGGTCACACCATCGCGGTGCACGACGGTCGCAAGCACGTTCCCGTGTTCGTGACCGACGCCATGGTCGGCCACAAGCTCGGTGAATTCGCCCCCACCCGCACCTACCGCGGGCACGTGAAGGAAGACCGGAAGGGACGACGTCGATGAGTGTTACTGAGCGCAGGCGCACCAGCGCCCGTCGCGAGTCGCTGCTCGGTGACCAGCCGGGTGCCTTCGCGAGCGCGCGTTTCGTGCGGATCACCCCGATGAAGGCCCGCCGTGTCGTCGACATGGTCCGCGGCCTGCCCGTCGAGGACGCCCTCGCCCTGCTGCAGTTCGCGCCGCAGGCCGCTGCCGAGACCGTCTACAAGGTCGTCGAGAGCGCCGTCGCGAACGCCGAGACCACCGAGAGCCTGGACGCGTCCTCGCTGGTCGTCTCGGTCGCGCGGGTCGACGAGGGCCCCACGATGAAGCGCTGGCGCCCCCGGGCCCAGGGCCGGGCCACCCGCATCAACAAGCGCACCAGCCACATCACGATCGCTGTGCAGCCGGCTGACGTGTCGCCCGCGAAGAAGGGAAGGACTGCCTGATGGGGCAGAAGATCAACCCGAACGGGTTCCGCCTGGGTATCTCGACCGACCACAAGAGCCGGTGGTACGCCGACAAGCTGTACAAGGCGTACGTCGGTGAGGACGTCGCGATCCGCAAGCTCCTGTCCAAGGGCATGGAGCGCGCCGGCATCGCCAAGGTCGAGATCGAGCGCACCCGCGACCGGGTCCGTGTCGACATCCACACCGCCCGTCCGGGCATCGTCATCGGTCGCCGTGGCGCCGAGGCGGACCGGATCCGTGGCGAGCTCGAGAAGCTCACCGGCAAGCAGGTCCAGCTGAACATCCTCGAGGTCAAGAGCCCCGAGGTCGAGGCCCAGCTGGTCGCCCAGGGCGTGGCCGAGCAGCTCGCCGGCCGGGTGCAGTTCCGCCGGGCGATGCGCAAGGCGATCCAGACCTCCATGCGCTCCGGCGCCAAGGGGATCCGGATCCAGTGCTCCGGCCGGCTCAACGGCGCCGAGATGTCGCGCACCGAGTTCTACCGCGAGGGCCGGGTGCCGCTGCACACGCTCCGCGCGGACATCGACTACGGGTTCTACGAGGCCCGCACGACCTTCGGCCGCATCGGCGTGAAGGTCTGGATCTACAAGGGCGAGGTCGCGGGCACCCGCGCCGAGCGCGAGGCCCAGGCCGCTGCCCGGGCCGGCGCGCCCGGTCGCGGCCGGCCCTCCCGCGGCGGCGAGCGTCCCGGCCGCGGGTCCCGCGGCGACCGCCCGTCGCGCGCCGACCGGGGCACCGCCCCCGAGCCGGCCACCGCCGAGGCGCCCGCGAGCACCGGCGCCGAGGCGCCGAGCACCGGACAGGAGGGCTGAGCACCATGTTGATGCCCCGACGCGTCAAGCACCGCAAGCAGCACCACCCCAAGCGGACCGGTGCGGCCAAGGGTGGCACCCACCTCGCCTTCGGCGAGTACGGGATCCAGGCCATCGAGGGTCACTACGTGACGAACCGGCAGATCGAGTCGGCTCGTATCGCCATGACCCGGCACATCAAGCGCGGCGGCAAGGTGTGGATCAACATCTACCCCGACCGCCCGCTGACCAAGAAGCCCGCCGAGACCCGCATGGGTTCCGGCAAGGGCTCCCCCGAGTGGTGGGTTGCCAACGTGAAGCCCGGCCGCATCATGTTCGAACTCTCCGGCGTTCCGGATGACATTGCTCGCGAGGCCATGCGCCGCGCGATGCACAAGCTTCCGATGAAGTGCCGCTTCGTCTCCCGCGAGGCAGGTGAATTCTGATGAGCGCCAAGACCAGCACCGCGCACGAGCTCGACCAGCTCACTGAGGTGGACCTCGAGGCCAAGCTGCGTGAGGCCAAGGAGGAGCTGTTCAACCTCCGGTTCCAGGCCGCCACCGGCCAGCTGGAGAGCCACGGCCGGCTCCGCACGGTCAAGAAGGACATTGCCCGGATCTACACCGTGGTGCGCGAGCGCGAGCTCGGCATCCGGGCCACTCCGGGCGCCGACACCGACGACGCCGACGAGGCCACGGAGAAGGGTGGCGCCGCATGAGCGAGCCGACCGATGTGACGAACGAGCGCACCGCGCGCAAGGTCCGCGAGGGCCTGGTCGTCAGCGACAAGATGGACAAGACCGTGGTCGTGTCCGTCGAGGACCGCGTCAAGCACGCGCTGTACGGCAAGGTCCTGCGCCGCAACAGCAAGCTCAAGGCGCACGACGAGGCCAACGAGTGCGGCATCGGCGACCGGGTCCAGATCATGGAGACCCGACCGCTGTCCGCGACCAAGCGCTGGCGCGTGGTCTCGGTCGTCGAGAAGGCCAAGTGACGGCCCCGTCCGCCACACCCACGTTCTAGTTCAATTCAAGTTCGGCAAGGCTCGCCGGCCGCCCCGCGGGGCACGGCGAGAACCGGCTCGACAACCAGGAGATAACCGATGATCCAGCAGGAGTCGCGACTCAAGGTCGCCGACAACACCGGTGCGAAGGAGATCCTCTGCATCCGTGTTCTTGGCGGTTCGGGTCGGCGCTACGCCGGTATCGGCGACGTCGTCGTAGCCACCGTGAAGGACGCGATCCCCGGTGGCAACGTCAAGAAGGGTGACGTCGTCAAGGCCGTCGTCGTGCGGACCGTGAAGGAGCGCCGTCGTCCCGACGGCTCCTACATCCGCTTCGACGAGAACGCCGCAGTGATCCTCAAGAACGACGGCGAGCCGCGAGGCACCCGCATCTTCGGCCCGGTGGGCCGCGAGCTGCGCGAGAAGAAGTTCATGAAGATCATCTCGCTCGCACCGGAGGTGCTCTGAGCCATGGCGAAGAAGAACGTGAACATCAAGAAGGGTGACACCGTCAAGGTGATCGCCGGCAAGGACAAGGGCGCCGAGGGCAAGGTGATCTCCGTGCTGCGCGAGCAGGACCGGGTGATCGTCGAGGGCGTCAACCGCGTCAAGAAGCACGAGAAGGCCGTCAACCAGGGCGGCCGCGCCGGCAACACCGGCGGCATCGTGACCACGGAGGCCGCCATCCACGTCTCGAACGTGATGCTGGTCGACGGTGACGGCGTGACCCGGGTCGGGTTCCGCCGCGACGAGGTGACCAAGCGTCGTACCGACGGCTCCGAGTACACCGCCCAGCGCAGCGTCCGCGTGGCGCGCACCTCGGGCAAGGAGATCTGAGATGACCGAGACCATCGACAAGGGCACCGAGCGCACGATGCCCCGGTTCAAGCAGCGCTACCGGGAGGAGATCATCCCGGCGCTGCAGTCCGAGTTCGAGATCGCGAACGTGATGCAGGTCCCCGGCCTGACCAAGATCGTGGTCAACATGGGCGTCGGCGAGGCGGCTCGCGACTCCAAGCTGATCGAGGGCGCCGTCCGCGACCTCACCGCGATCACCGGCCAGAAGCCCCAGGTCACGAAGGCCCGCAAGTCCATCGCGCAGTTCAAGCTGCGTGAGGGCATGCCGATCGGTGCGCACGTCACACTGCGCGGCGACCGGATGTGGGAGTTCCTCGACCGGCTGCTGTCGCTCGCGCTGCCCCGCATCCGCGACTTCCGCGGCCTCAACGGCAAGCAGTTCGACGGCCGGGGGAACTACACCTTCGGTCTGACCGAGCAGGTCATGTTCCACGAGATCGACCAGGACAAGATCGACCGGTCCCGGGGCATGGACATCACCATCGTGACCACGGCCACGAACGACGACGAGGGTCGGGCGCTGCTCAAGCAGCTCGGCTTCCCGTTCAAGGAAGGCAACTGACATGGCGAAGACTTCACTGAAGGTCAAGGCCGCCCGCAAGCCGAAGTTCGCTGTCCGCGGCTACACCCGCTGCCAGCGCTGCGGACGGCCCAAGGCCGTCTACCGCAAGTTCGGCCTGTGCCGCATCTGCCTGCGGGAAATGGCGCACCGTGGCGAGCTGCCCGGCGTGACCAAGTCCAGCTGGTGACCTCGCAACTCGACTCCATCAACGATCGCTGAAGGTCGGCCCGCGCACGGCGGGTCGAAACCACGGTGGGAAAGGGCCATTCGGCCATGACGATGACTGACCCGATCGCAGACATGCTCACGCGTCTGCGCAACGCCAACCAGGCGTACCACGACTCGGTGGCGATGCCGTACAGCAAGCTCAAGGCTGGCGTCGCCGAGATCCTCAAGCAGGAGGGCTACATCACGTCGTTCGACGTGGCGGAGCCGTCCGAGGGCGAGGTCGGCAAGACCCTGTCGATCACGCTCAAGTACGGCCGCAACCGGGAGCGCTCCATCGCGGGCGTCCGCCGGATCAGCAAGCCCGGCCTGCGGGTCTACGCCAAGCACACGGGCCTGCCCAAGGTGCTCGGCGGCCTCGGCATCGCGGTCATCTCGACCAGCCAAGGCCTGCTGACCGACCGCCAGGCAAACCAGAAGGGCGTGGGTGGGGAAGTCCTCGCCTACGTCTGGTAACGACGAGACCAGAAGGAGAACGCAAAGCATGTCGCGCATTGGCAAGCTCCCCATCGTGGTCCCGTCGGGTGTCGACGTGTCCATCGACGAGCGCCTCGTGACGGTCAAGGGCCCCAAGGGCACGCTGAGCCACACGGTGGCCGCCCCGATCACGGTCGACCGCAACGAGGACGCCCTCGAGGTCAAGCGGCCCGACGACGAGCGCGAGAGCCGCTCGCTCCACGGCCTGACCCGAACCCTGATCAACAACATGGTCGTCGGTGTGACCGACGGCTACGAGAAGAAGCTCGAGATCGTCGGAGTCGGCTACCGGGTCCTCTCGAAGGGCCCGACCCAGCTCGAGTTCCAGCTGGGCTACTCCCACTCCATCACGTTCAACGCTCCCGAGGGCATCACGTTCAGCGTGGACGGCCCGACGAAGCTGGGCGTGCAGGGCATCGACAAGCAGCTCGTCGGTGAGGTCGCGGCCAACATCCGCAAGCTGCGCAAGCCCGAGCCCTACAAGGGCAAGGGCGTTCGCTACGCGGGTGAGCACATCCGCCGCAAGGTCGGAAAGGCTGGTAAGTGACCATGGCGATCTCGCTCAAGCACAACAAGCACACCGCTGCTCGCACCGCGTCGCGTCTGCGTCGTCAGGTCCGGGGCCGCAAGCGGATCACCGGCACCGCGGAGCGTCCGCGCCTCGTCGTGACCCGGTCCAGCAAGCACATCGGGGTCCAGGTCGTCGACGACCTGACCGGGCGGACGCTCGCGGCCGCCTCCACGATGGAGCAGGACCTGCGCGCCCTCGACGGTGACAAGACCGCCAAGGCCAAGCGCGTCGGCGAACTGGTCGCCGAGCGCGCGAAGGCGGAGGGCGTGGACACGGTCACCTTCGACCGTGCCGGCAACAGGTATCACGGCCGCGTCGCGGCCCTGGCTGACGCCGCCCGCGAGGGCGGACTGACGTTCTGATCGCGAAGACGAGCAAGAGAGAGAAGAGGAAAGTCTGATGAGCGGAGCCCAGCGCGGACAGCGCGCCGGCGGCGACCGTCGCGGAGGCCGTGACGACCGTCGTGGAGGAGCTGCCGACAAGACCGCCTACATCGAGCGTGTCGTCGCGATCAACCGAGTCGCCAAGGTCGTCAAGGGTGGTCGACGCTTCAGCTTCACCGCCCTGGTGATCGTCGGCGACGGCGAAGGCATGGTCGGTGTCGGCTACGGCAAGGCCAAGGAGGTGCCCTCGGCGATCGCCAAGGGTGTCGAGGAGGCGAAGAAGCACTTCTTCCGCGTCCCTCGCATCCAGGGCACGATCCCGCACCCGGTCACGGGCGAGAAGGCGGCCGGTGTCGTGCTGCTGCG
This sequence comes from Nocardioides donggukensis, assembly GCF_014842875.1. Taxonomy (GTDB): domain Bacteria; phylum Actinomycetota; class Actinomycetes; order Propionibacteriales; family Nocardioidaceae; genus Nocardioides; species Nocardioides donggukensis. The sequence goes on from NZ_JACYXZ010000001.1 coordinate 523,594, forward strand.
CCCGGCGGCCCCCGGTACCGGTGTCATCGCCGGTGGTCCGGTGCGTGCGGTGCTCGAGTGCGCCGGCATCCACGACGTCCTGAGCAAGTCGCTCGGGTCGTCCAACCAGATCAACATCGTCCACGCGACCGTCGAGGCGCTGCGGATGCTGGAGGAGCCCGAGGCAGTCGCGGCCCGTCGCGGCCTGCCGGTGGAGGACGTCGCCCCGGCGGCCCTGCTGAGGGCTCGGGCGGAGGTGACCTCCTGATGGCACAGCTCCAGGTCCAGCAGCACCGATCCACGATCGGCTGCAAGCCCAACCAGCGGGAGACCCTGCGCACGCTCGGTCTCAAGCGCATCGGCGACGTGGTCGTCAAGGAGGACCGCCCGGAGATCCGGGGCATGGTCCACGCCGTCCGTCACCTGGTGACGGTCTCGGTGATCGACGGGGAGGTCGACGCGAAATGACACTCAAGCTGCATCACCTGCGTCCCGCCCAGGGCGCCAAGACCGCGAAGACCCGTGTGGGTCGCGGTGAGGCGTCGAAGGGCAAGACGGCCGGTCGCGGCACCAAGGGCACCAAGGCCCGCTACCAGGTGCCGGCCCGCTTCGAGGGTGGCCAGATGCCGCTGCACATGCGGCTGCCGAAGCTCAAGGGGTTCAGGAACCCGTTCAAGGTCGAGTTCCAGGTCGTGAACCTGGACCGCCTGGGCTCGCTGTTCCCCGAGGGCGGAACCGTCGGGGTCGAGGAGCTGGTCGCGCGCGGCGCGGTCCGCGACTCACAGCCCGTGAAGGTGCTCGGTCAGGGCGAGATCTCGGTGGCGGTCCAGGTGAGCGCGCACGCGTTCTCCGCTTCCGCCAAGGAGAAGATCGAGGCCGCAGGCGGCACCGTGACGGTGCTTTCCTGACGCCAGTCAGACCATGCGAGGGGCCCGGATCCGTCCGGCGCCCCTCGCCCTGTCTCACCCGAAGGCCTCCGGGGTCGGCCTGTTAGGCTTCCCCGAGTTCTCGCCCGGGGTCCACTGGCCCGGCGAGAGTCATCAGCATGAGAAAGGCAGATCACGTGCTAGGCGCGTTCGCCAACGCTTTCCGGACTCCCGACCTGCGACGCAAGTTGCTGTTCGTCCTGGGGATCATCGTGATCTTCCGGCTCGGCTCACAGGTCCCGGCCCCCGGGGTCGACACGGCCAACGTGCAGACCTGCCTGAACCAGCTCGAGGACAGCAGCGTCTACACGCTGATCAACCTGTTCTCGGGCGGTGCGCTGCTCCAGCTGACGATCTTCGCGCTGGGGATCATGCCCTACATCACCGCCAGCATCATCCTGCAGCTGCTCGTCGTGGTCATCCCGCGGCTCGAGGCGCTGAAGAAGGAGGGTCAGGCGGGCCAGACCAAGATCACCCAGTACACGCGCTACCTCACCCTGGCCCTCGCCGTACTGCAGGCGACCGGCATCGTCGCGCTGGCCCGGTCCGGGCAGCTGCTCACCGGGTGTGACCGTCCGCTGCTGCACGACGACGGCATCGCCACCTTCCTGATCATGGTGCTCACGATGACGGCCGGCACCGCGGTCATCATGTGGCTCGGCGAGCTGATCACCGACCGCGGCGTCGGCAACGGCATGTCGATCCTGATCTTCACCCAGGTCATCGCCACGTTCCCCTCGTCGCTGTGGCAGGTCAAGGTCTCCCAGGGCGTGTGGACCTTCGGCATCGTGATGGCGATCGGACTCGTGCTGGTCGCGGCGGTCATCTTCATCGAGCAGGCCCAGCGCCGGATCCCGGTGCAGTACGCCCGCCGGATGGTGGGCCGCAAGATGTTCGGCGGCAGCTCGACGTACATCCCGCTCAAGGTGAACCAGGCGGGCATCATCCCGGTCATCTTCGCCAGCTCACTGCTCTACCTGCCGGCCATGGCCGTGCAGTTCAACGCGGGCGCGAACCCGCAGCCCGTGTGGGTCAGCTTCCTGAACAAGTACCTGGTCGACGGCAGCCACCCGCTGTACATGGCCGTCTACTTCGGGCTGATCATCTTCTTCACCTACTTCTACGTCTCGATCACGTTCAACCCGAACGAGGTCGCGGACAACATGAAGAAGTACGGCGGCTTCATCCCCGGGATCCGGGCGGGCAAGCCGACCGAGGACTACCTGTCCTACGTCCTGTCCCGGATCACGCTGCCGGGCGCGCTCTACCTCGGTCTGATCTCGCTGGTCCCGCTGATCGCCTTCGCGGTGATCAACGCGAACCAGAACTTCCCCTTCGGCGGCACCTCCATCCTGATCATGGTGGGTGTCGCGCTGGATACGGTGAAGCAGATCGAGAGCCAGCTCCAGCAGCGCAACTACGAAGGATTCCTCCGCTGAGATGAGACTCATCATCATGGGCCCGCCGGGTGCCGGTAAGGGAACCCAGGCCAAGTTCGTCGCGGAGCGCTTCGGCGTCCCGGCCGTCTCGACCGGCGACATCTTCCGGGCGAACGTCTCCGAGGGCACGCCGCTCGGCATCGAGGCCAAGCGCTACATGGACGCGGGGGAGTACGTCCCCGACGACGTCACGAACCGGATGGTCCGCAACCGGATCGACCAGCCGGACGCGGAGCCGGGGTTCCTGCTCGACGGCTACCCCCGGACCGTCGCCCAGGTCGAGGAGCTCGACGGCATGATCCGGTTCACCGGTCACCAGCTGGACGCGGTGGTGGTGCTCACCGTCGACGAGGACGAGGTGGTGCAGCGGCTGCTGGCCCGTGCCCAGGTCGAGGGTCGCGCGGACGACACCGAAGAGGTCATCCGTCGTCGCCAGGAGGTGTACGGCGAGCAGACCGCGCCGCTCATCGACGTCTACCGCCAGCGGGGGATCCTGGTCGAGGTCGACGGCATGGGCGAGGTCGACGAGGTGACCGAGCGCATCTTCGCGGCGTTGTCCACGGTCCCCGAGAGCTGAGCCCGGCATGGGCCTGCTGGACCGCGGGATCCAGATCAAGACCCCGGAGCAGATCGCGAAGATGCGGGTCGCCGGCCTGCTGGTCGGCGAGACCCTGGAGCTGCTGCGGCGGTCGGTCCGGCCGGGCGTGACCACCGGTGAGCTCGACGCCATCGCCGAGGAGAACATCCGCGCCGGCGGCGGGGTCCCGTCGTTCAAGGGCTACAGCCACCCGCCGTTCCCGGCCTCGATCTGCGCGTCGGTGAACGAGCAGGTCGTGCACGGCATCCCCGGTGACCGGGAGCTGGTCGAGGGCGACGTGATCTCGATCGACTGCGGTGCGATCGTGGACGGCTGGCACGGGGACGCGGCGATCACGGTGGCCGTGGGCACGATCCCGGACGCGGTGACCGAGCTGATGCGGGTCACCGAGGAGTCCATGTGGCGCGGCTTCGCCGCCGCCCGGCTCGGCGGCCGGGTCGGCGACATCTCGGCGGCGGTGGAGTCCTACGTGCGGTCCCAGGGCGACTACGGGATCCTCGAGGAGTACACGGGTCACGGGATCGGCACCGAGATGCACCAGCCGCCCAACGTCCCCAACGTCGGTCGCGCCGGTCGTGGCGCCAAGCTGGTCCGCGGCCTGGCCCTGGCCGTCGAGCCGATGGTCACCCTCGGCTCCAGGCACACCGACGTGCTCGACGACGACTGGACGATCGTCACCGCCGACGGCAGCTTCGCCGCCCACTTCGAACACACCTTCACGATCACCCCCGACGGGCTGTGGATCCTCACCGCCCTCGACGGGGGCGAGTCCCGGCTCGCCGAGCTCGGCGTCCCCTTCGCCGGCTGACCCCGACCCGTCGCTTGTGTCGGTCTCACACCCGCCGACCCGTCGCTTGTGTCGGCCTGACACAAGCGACGGGTCGAGGCGCTGGGGGCCGACACAAGCGACGGGTCGGGGAACAAGGAGGGAGGGGGCGGTGTTGCCAGCGCATATGAGCCCCCATGACATGGCCGACGGGACCGGGCCGGCGCTGCCCGACGGGACCGGGCCGGCGCTGTCGGTGCTGGACCTGGTGCCGGTGCGCAGCAACCAGACCAGCGCCGAGGCGCTGACCGCAGCCAGGTCGCTGGTCCGGGTCGCTGAGCGGCACGGCTACCGGCGCTACTGGGTGGCCGAGCACCACAACATGCCCGCCGTCGCCGCCACCAACCCGCCGGTGCTGATCGGGCTGCTCGCCGCCGCCACCGAGCGGATCAGGGTCGGCTCGGGCGGCGTGATGCTCCCCAACCACGCCCCGCTCGTCGTCGCCGAGCAGTTCGCCCTGCTCGAGGCCGCCTTCCCCGGCCGGATCGACCTCGGCATCGGCCGAGCCCCGGGCACGGACCCGGTCACCCGCTACGCGCTGCGCTACGGCGCCGGCGGTGTCGACGACAGCGCCGTCGAGCGCTTCCCCGAGTACGTCGGCAACGTGGTGTCGATGATGGAGGAGTCGGGGGTGTCGATGGCGGTGGCCGGCCGCACCCACGAGCTCCGCGCCACCCCGCGGGCCGCCGGCCGGCCGCCGGTGTGGCTGCTGGGGTCCTCCGACTACTCCGCCCGGCTCGCAGCCGAGCAGGGCCTGCCCTACGTCTTCGCCCACCACTTCGCGGGCAAGGGCACCGCCGAGGCCCTGGAGCTGTACCGGACCCGGTTCCGCCCCTCCGGCGACTGCCCCGAGCCGCGCACCTTCCTCACCGTCAACGTGGGCGTCGCCGAGACCGCCGAGGAGGCCCGGCGGCGGGCGCTCCCGCAGCAGCACGCGATGCTGGCCCTGCGCACCGGTGCTCCCCTGGGGCCGCAGATGCTCGTGGAGGAGGCGGAGGCGACCACGGTGCCGGACCAGCACCGGGGCCTGCTCGAGGCGATGGCCGGCCGCTGGGTCCTCGACGAGCCGGCCGGCGCGGCGGCGGAGGTGCGGCGGCTGGCGACGACGTACGGCGTCGACGAGGTGATGGTGCATCCGGTGGCGGGGGCGATGGCCTCCGAGCCCGCCGACGCGGCGCCGGCCCGCGAGCGCACCCTGGCGCTGTTGCAGCAGGCGATGGCCCCGGCGAGGTCCGGACGCGATTAGGGAATCCGTGCACGATCGCACTAGACTGAGCGGTCGGCCCAACGTGGGTCTGTTTCGTGGTGCCTCGCGGCTGCCCGGATCGCCAACCGTCCTGCTCGGTGAGCAGGTCGCAGCGCGCCCGGGAAGAGGTCCTCGGAACGGCTGCACGAGGTCCACTTCGCGCGAGCGGAGAGGTTCCCGGGCCAGGTTTTCACGGTAGATCACACACGATCAGATTGCGGAGGACATGCCGAAGAAAGAAGGCGTGATCGAGATCGAGGGCACCGTCATCGAGGCTCTCCCGAACGCGATGTTCCGGGTAGAGCTGAGCAACGGGCACAAGGTCCTCGCCCACATCAGCGGCAAGATGCGTCAGCACTACATCCGGATCCTCCCCGAGGACCGGGTGGTGGTGGAGCTCTCTCCGTACGACCTCACCCGGGGTCGGATCGTCTACCGGTACAAGTGACACGTCAGCCGACAGTGAAAGGCCTCTCATGAAGGTCAACCCGAGCGTCAAGAGGATCTGCGACAAGTGCCAGGTGGTACGCCGCCACGGCCGGGTCATGGTCATCTGCTCCAACCCGCGGCACAAGCAGCGGCAGGGCTGAGTTCCTGGGCCGGGCGCGCAGCGTCCCGGTCCGGCACCTGAGCCACCACAACTGAAGACACCTCACAACGTGATCGCTGAGGTCTGCGCCGGCCCGACCGGCGAGACCGAATCACCTCCGGAGCAGAGGCCGGAGCCCGGTTCGAGGACCGGGGCGCGACACGACCAGACACCTCTGTGAGAACCGAAGGGAAACCGCCACCACATGGCACGCCTCGTTGGTGTTGACCTCCCGCGCGACAAGCGCATCGAGATCGCACTCACCTACATCTACGGCATCGGCCGTACCCGCGCCCAGCAGCTGCTGGAGCTCTCGGGCGTCAGCCCCGAGCTCCGCGTCCACGAGCTGGGCGACGAGGAGCTGGTCAAGCTCCGCGACCAGATCGAAGCCAACTTCAAGATCGAGGGTGACCTCCGTCGCGAGGTCCAGGCCGACATCCGTCGCAAGATCGAGATCGGCAGCTACCAGGGTCGCCGCCACCGCATGGGCCTCCCGGTCCGCGGTCAGCGCACCAAGACCAACGCCCGCACCCGCAAGGGTCCGAAGCGGACTGTCGCCGGCAAGAAGAAGACCAAGTGACGTCGGTGCGCTGAGGGTCCTCCGCGACCCGGCACACCGCCGCACCTGCTGACTTCACTCGAACTCACAGCTTCCAGAACCTCAGGAGAAACGTATGCCTCCCAAGAGCCGCACCGCGGCCGGCGCCAAGAAGGTGCGCCGCAAGGAGAAGAAGAACATCGCTCAGGGCGAAGCCCACATCAAGAGCACGTTCAACAACACGATCGTCACGATCACCGACCCGACCGGCGCGGTGATCTCGTGGGCCTCGGCGGGCACCGTGGGCTTCAAGGGCTCGCGCAAGTCCACGCCGTACGCCGCACAGATGGCAGCCGAGGCTGCTGGTCGCCGGGCGATGGAGCACGGCATGAAGAAGATCGACGTCTTCGTCAAGGGCCCGGGCTCGGGCCGCGAGACGGCGATCCGGTCCCTGGGTGCGATCGGCCTCGAGGTCGGCACCATCCAGGACGTCACGCCCACGCCCCACAACGGATGCCGCCCGCCCAAGCGCCGGCGCGTCTGACCCGCCACCAAGACCAGCAGAGACCAAGGAGTCATTGAGCTATGGCCCGTTACATCGGCCCCATGACCAAGAAGTCGCGCCGTCTCGGTGTCGACCTCGTGGGCGGCGACTCGGCATTCGAGCGTCGTCCCTACCCGCCCGGCCAGCACGGCCGCGGCCGCATCAAGGAGAGCGAGTACCTCCTCCAGCTGCGGGAGAAGCAGAAGGCCCGCATCTCCTACGGCGTGCTGGAGAAGCAGTTCCACAACTACTACGTGGAGGCCTCGCGGCGCGCCGGCAAGACCGGTGACAACCTGCTGCAGATGCTCGAGTGCCGTCTCGACAACGTGGTCTACCGTGCCGGCTTCGCCCGCACCCGCCGCCACGCCCGTCAGCTCGTCGTCCACGGTCACTTCACCGTGAACGGCAAGAAGGTCGACATCCCGTCCTTCCAGGTCTCGGCGCACGACGTGATCGACGTGCGTGAGAAGTCCCTGGAGATGACCCCGTTCATCGTGGCTCGCGAGACCCACGGCGAGCGTGTCGTCCCCGCATGGCTCGAGGCGCTGCCCAACCGCATGCGCGTCCTCGTTCACCAGCTCCCGGTCCGGGCCCAGATCGACATCCCGGTCCAGGAGCAGCTGATCGTCGAGTACTACTCGAAGAAGTAACCCCCTCCCTCATCGATCACCGAAGTTCGGGCCCGTCAAATGGTGGGTGGGCCCGGAAAGGACAGTCTCAGTGCTTATCGCTCAGCGCCCGACCCTGTCGGAAGAGTCCGTTGACGAGTTCCGCTCACGGTTCGTGATCGAGCCGCTGGAGCCCGGATTCGGGTACACGCTCGGCAACTCGCTGCGTCGCACGCTCCTCAGCTCGATCCCGGGCGCGTCCGTCACCAGCATCAAGATCGACAACGTCCTGCACGAGTTCTCGACCATCGAGGGCGTGAAGGAGGATGTCACCGAGGTCATCCTCAACCTGAAGGGCCTGGTCGTCTCCTCCGAGCACGACGAGCCGGTCACGATGTACCTGCGCAAGCAGGGTGCGGGCGCGGTCACCGCGGCCGACATCGCACCGCCGGCCGGCGTGGAGGTGCACAACCCGGACCTGACCATCGCCACCCTCTCCGACAGCGGCAAGCTGGAGATGGAGCTGGTCGTCGAGCGTGGCCGCGGCTACGTCAGCGCGGTCCAGAACAAGGGCGGCGACAACGAGATCGGCCGGATGCCGGTCGACTCGATCTACTCGCCGGTCCTCAAGGTGACCTACAAGGTCGAGGCCACGCGTGTCGAGCAGCGGACCGACTTCGACAAGCTCGTCATCGACGTCGAGACCAAGCCGTCGATCCGTCCCCGTGACGCGATCGCCTCGGCCGGCAAGACCCTGGTCGAGCTGTTCGGCCTGGCCCGGGAGCTCAACGTCGAGGCCGAGGGCATCGACATCGGCCCCTCGCCCGTCGACGAGCAGCTGGCTGCCGACCTCGCCCTCCCGGTCGAGGACCTGCAGCTGACCGTGCGGTCCTACAACTGCCTCAAGCGCGAGGGCATCCACACCGTGGGTGAGCTCATCTCCCGCTCGGAGCAGGACCTGCTCGACATCCGCAACTTCGGCTCGAAGTCGATCGACGAGGTCAAGGGCAAGCTGGTCGAGATGGGCCTGTCCCTCAAGGACAGCGCGCCCGGCTTCGACCCGCAGGCCGCCCTGGCGGCGTACGGCGACGACGACGACGACGCGTTCGTCGAGGACGAGCAGTACTGATCCCCTCGACGGACGGGCTCGTCGAGGTCTGCTGACCTCGACGGGCCCGGCCCGCGAGACAAACCCTCTATCCCGGTACCTGACACGGCCGGGGAGAATCGAGAGAACCAGAGATGCCTACCCCCAAGAAGGGCACGCGCCTCGGCGGCAGCCCGGCCCACCAGCGGCTCATGGTCGCGAACCTGGCCACCGCGCTGTTCGAGCACGGACGGATCACCACCACCGAGGCCAAGGCGCGGGTGCTGCGCCCGGTCGCGGAGAAGCTGATCACCAAGGCGAAGCGCGGCGACCTGCACAACCGTCGCGAGGTCCTCAAGACGGTCCGCGACAAGTCGGTCGTGCACACCCTCTTCACCGAGATCGCACCGACGTTCGCCGAGCGCCCCGGGGGCTACACCCGGGTCACGAAGATCGGCCCCCGCAAGGGCGACAACGCCCCCATGGCGGTCATCGAGCTGGTGACCGAGGCCTACAGCCCCAAGGCGCCGTCGACCAAGAAGACCCAGGCCGCCGCGCCGGTCGAGACCGACGCCGCCCCGGCCGAGGTCGAGGCCACCGGCACCGACGGTGAGACCGAGGTCGTCGAGACCCAGGCCGCCGACGTCGAGACCGCCGAGGCGCAGAGCACGGAGGCCGCCGAGGTCGCCGACGCACCCGCCGAGGAGTCCGACGCACCCGCCGAGGAGCCCGCCGAGGGCGAGTCGAAGGACGCCTGACCCGGCACCGTCGCACGCACAGGGCCCGTCACCGGACACGGTGGCGGGCCCTGCCGCATCCGAGACGCGCCCCGGTCCGCGGCCGGATCGTGTAGAGAGGGGGCATGACTCCGTTCTCTGCGCTGGTGGTCGGCGAGGCCCTGATGGACGTGGTGCACGCGGAGGGCGCCGTGCAGGAGCATGCCGGTGGGAGCGCGGCGAACACCGCGCTCGCCCTGGCCCGGCTCGACGTCGCCACGTCGTTGGTGACCCGGCTCGGCGAGGACGACCACGGTCGGCGGATCGCGGCCCACCTCGAGGGCAACGGCGTCACATTGGTGGGGCCGTACGCCGGCATGGCCCGCACCTCGTCCGCCGTCGCCACGATCGGCGCCGGCGGGGCCGCGACCTACGAGTTCGACATCGAGTGGGACCTCCCGCCGGTGGTGCTGCCCGGAGGGCTGCGGCCGACCCTGGTGCACACCTGCTCGCTGGCGGCGGTCCTCGCCCCGGGGTGCGAACGGGTGGCCGACCTCGTGGCCGGGCTGTCCGAGGGCGCGGTGGTCAGCTACGACCTGAACCTCCGGCCGGGCGTCACGGGCACCGGGCCGGAGATCGCCGAACGGGTCGACCGGATGGTGGCCCTGGCCGACGTGGTCAAGGCCAGCGACGAGGACCTGGCCGCCCTGCACCCGGACCTGCCGATCGCCGACGCGGCCGGGCTGCTGCTGGGCCTCGGCCCGGCGGCGGTCGTGGTGACGCGGGGTGGTGCCGGCGCGTCGTGGTACGGGCCGCAGGGCGAGGTGCACGTCGCCGCGGAGCCGGTGGAGGTCGTCGACACCGTCGGCGCCGGCGACACCTTCGGTGCCGCGCTGCTGGTGGCGCTGGGGGAGCGAGGCCTGCTCGTCGGTGACGGCCTGGTCGGGCTGGACCCGGAGGGCTGGCGGGAGGTGCTCGAGTTCGCCGGCGCCGCGGCCCGGGTCACGGTGTCGCGACCGGGTGCCGATCCGCCGCGCCGGAGCGACCTCGGCTGATCCGGACCCGCGTGGCAGGATGGCCGATCGTGCGCCTCCGGATCGACCTCGCCTACGACGGCACCGACTTCAAGGGCTGGGCCCGGCAGCCGGGCCTGCGCACGGTCCAGGCGGAGCTGGAGACGGCGCTGGACACCGTGCTGCGGCGGTCGTCGACGAGCGTGACGTGTGCCGGTCGCACCGACACCGGGGTGCACGCCCGCGGTCAGGTCGCCCACGTCGACCTCTCCGAGGAGGTCCTGCGGGCGGTCGCCGGCCGCCGCGCCGCCGACGCCGGGGCGGAGGCCACCGAGGTGCTCGCGCGGCGGCTGAACGGCCTGCTGCCCGACGACGTCCGGATCCGCCGGGTGGTCCCGGCCGCCTCCGGCTTCGACGCCCGCTTCTCGGCGCTCTGGCGGCGCTACGCCTACCGCATCGACGACTCGGGGACCGCCGACCCGCTCGCCCGCGGGCACGTCCTGTCCTGGCCCCGGCCCCTGGACCTGGACGCGATGAACACGGCGGCGGCCCCGTTGCTCGGCGAGCACGACTTCGCGGCGTTCTGCAAGCGGCGCGAGGGGGCGACCACGGTCCGTCGGGTGCTCGCACTGCACGTCGGACGGCTCCCCGAGGGGCTGGTGGTGGCGACGGTCCAGGCCGACGCCTTCTGCCACCACATGGTCCGCTCGCTGATGGGCTGCCTGGTCAGGGTGGGGGAGGGGCGGCGTGAGCCCGCATGGGTCCGCGAGATCCTCCGCGCGGGACGACGGGATCCCGCGGTGCCGGTCCTGGCGGCGCACGGCCTTGTGCTCGAGGAGGTCCGCTACCCGCCCGACGACGCCCTCGCGGACCAGGCCGACGCGACCCGCCGCGTCCGCGGCCGACCCGAGCCTGCGGAGGGGACCGACGATGGATGAGCACTACTTCTCCGCCGACCCGTCGGTGCCGTTCCGGCGGGCGCCCGTGGTGGCCCGGGTCTGGGATCGGGACTTCTCGCTCACGAGCGGGTCCGGGGTCTTCGCCCAAGGACGACTCGACGTCGGCACGGCCGTGCTCTTCCGCGAGACCGAGCCGCCGCGGCCCGGGCGGATCCTCGATCTCGGCTGCGGCTACGGGATGATCGGCCTGGCCATCGCCTCCGCCGTCCCGGGCGCCACGGTCACGGGGGTCGACGTCAACGAGCGTGCGCTGCTGCTCGCCACCGAGAACGCCGCCGCCCTGGGCCTGGCGGACCGGTTCACCGCCGTCCTGCCGGACGCGGTGCCCGCCGACGCGACGTACGACGAGATCTGGTCGAACCCGCCCATCCGGATCGGCAAGCAGGCCCTGCACGCCCTGCTGCTGGAGTGGCTGCCCCGCCTGGCGCCGGGCGGTCGCGCCGTGCTGGTGGTCGGCAAGAACCTCGGTGCCGACTCGTTGCAGCGGTGGCTGACCGACCGGGGGTTCCCGACCGGGCGCCTGGCCAGCGCCAAGGGGTTCAGGGTGCTGGAGTGCCGGCGCGGCTGAGGGCCGCGTGGCTCAGTCGCCGCGGATCCGCTCCCACCAGGAGCAGGCGCCCAGCACGCCCACGGCGAGCACGGCTCCGGCCACGATGTCGACGACGTAGTGCTCGCCGCTGTAGACGAGCCCGAGCGACATCGTCAGGGGGTAGGCCAGGAGGGCCCACCGCCAGGGGCCGCGCAGGCGCTGGATCCCGTAGAGCGCGAGCAGGAAGGCGATCCCCGCGTGCAGCGAGGGCATGGCCGCGACCGGGTTGCCCACCCCGGTGAGCACCAGGTGGAACCGTGCCAGGTCCGTGTCGCCCCATCCCCGGTCGGTGATCCGCAGCACCTCGTGGGTCAGGTACCCGTCGCGGGAGGCCATCCACGGGGGAGCCATCGGGTAGAGGACGTAGACCACCAGGGCGGCCAGGTTGGCCGCGACGTAGCGGCGCATCCACCGCCGCCACTCCACGCGCCGGGTCAGCCACAGCACCATGGCGAGGGCCAGCCCGGCCACGAAGTGGGTCGTGTAGACGGACGTGAACAGCACGTCGTACCACCGCGCGCCCCCGGAGCCGACGCACGGTTGACCGCACAGGGCGGTCTGCAGCCGGTACGACGGCAGCTCGCCGCCGCCGAGCCAGGTGTCCACCGCGATCGGCATCGTCACCTCGGGCGTGAAGCCGAGCTCGTCGGCCAGCCCGCGGCTGTAGAAGTAGACGACGAGGGCCGCCACCGGAGGCCACCAGTCCCTGAGGAAGCCCAGGTGGTGGCCCGGTGGGGCCTCGACGTGCCAGCAGACCGTGGCCAGCCACAGCCAGCCGAAGATCTGGACCGTGTCGCTGGGGACGCCCCAGGCGAGGGTCCAGGCGACCAGCAGGACGAGGTAGCCGCTGACGGCGGCGATCCGGGGCCCGGTCCGGGTGATCGCGACCGGGGAGCCGACCTCGCGGACGGCGGGTGCTCCCTCCGCGCCCCGCTTCCCCATCCACTCATCCTAGGCTCCTCGGAGCCTCGTGGGCGTGCCGCCAGCGACCCAGCAGCGGCCCGTCAGCGGGCCAGCGCGTGGGCGGCGTCGGCCAGGTCGCGCGCGGCTCGGTCCAGCTCCTCGGGGGCGTCGACGGCGAGGTCCACGTGCAGGCCCAGGAGGCCCACGTCGACCAGGCGGGTCACCCGGGCGACCCGGGCCGGGCGGGCGCCGCAGTCGCCGAGGAAGCCGCCGAGCGCCTGCATCCACCGCTCGTTGCTGCGCCGGACTCCGGACCGGTAGGGCTCCTCGCCGAGCAGCCCGCTCGCGGCGGCCTGCACGTAGAGGTCCTCGCACGACCGCAGTGGCTCCTCCCGGAACGCCTCCCACAGCCGCAGCACACCTGCTCGCACCGTGCGCCCCCGAGGCACCGTGCTCAGGGTGGCGATCGCGCGGTCGTTGGCGGAGTCGATGATCGCGGTCACGAGCTCCGCGCGGCTCCCGAAGTGGTAGAGGAGCATCCGGTCGCTCGTGCCCAGTGCCTCCCCCAGCGGCCTCAGGCTGAGCCCGATCAGGCCGCTCTCGAGGACGTGGTCGGTCGCCCCCTCCAGCAGCTGCTCTCTGCGTCCCATGGCGGTGAATGTAGCAGGTGCTACGCTTGCCACCAGGCTATGTAGCAACTGCTACAGGCGATGGAGGTGACGAGATGGGGCTGGCCTACCTGCTGCTCGGTGCGGCGATCGTGGTCGAGGTGGCGGCGACGGCGGCGTTGCCGCGCGCCCAGGGATTCACCGACCCGGTCTGGTCGGCGTTCGTGCTGGGCGGCTACGCCGTCTCCATCTGGCTGCTCGCGATCGTCGTGCGGGAGATGCCGGTCTCGGTGGCCTACGCCGTGTGGTCCGGGGCGGGCACGGCACTCGTCGCGATCGTCGGCCTCACCCTGCTCGGCGAGTCGGTCGGCCCGGCGAAGGCGTTCTTCCTGGCGATGATCATCGCCGGCGTGGTGGGGCTGAACCTGGTCGCCGGGCACTGAGGCGCCCGCGGAAAACCCCGGTGCCGTCCCGGTCGTCATGCGGCAGACTGCTCCGACGTGGGTCACGTGGATGTCGCCGGTGTGCGCTTCGAGCTCCCGGACGGGCGGGTGCTGCTCGACGACGTCTCGTTCCGGGTCGGCGAGGGGGCCAAGGTGGCTCTGGTGGGCGCCAACGGCGCCGGCAAGACCACCTTGCTGCGCATCGTCTCCGGTGAGCTGTCGCCGCACCAGGGGGCCGTCACGCGCTCGGGCGGCCTGGGTGTCATGCCGCAGATGGTCACCGCCGGCCTGGCCGAGGACGCCACGGTCGCGGACCTGCTGCTCTCGGTCGCTCCGCCGCGGACCCGCCAGGCGGCCGCCGAGGTGCACGCCTGCGAGCTGGCGCTGATGGAGACCGACGACGAGCGGGTCCAGATGCGCTACGCCACCGCGCTCGCGGAGTTCGGCGACGCCGGTGGCTACGACCTGGAGGTGGTGTGGGACGTCTGCACCACCGCCGCCCTCGGCGTGCCGTACGACCGGGCCAAGTACCGCGACCTGCGCACGCTCAGCGGTGGCGAGCAGAAGCGCCTCGTGCTGGAGTACCTGCTCCGCGGCCCGGAGCAGGTGCTGCTGCTGGACGAGCCCGACAACTTCCTCGACGTCCCCGGCAAGCGGTGGCTCGAGGCGCGGCTCGGGGAGTCCGACAAGACGGTGCTGTTCATCAGTCACGACCGGGAGCTGCTCGCCAACACCGCCTCCCGGGTGGTCACCGTCGAGCTCGGACGCGGGGGCGCCGGCAACGCGGTCTGGACCCATCCGGGTGGGTTCGCCTCCTACCACGAGGCGCGCCGCGACCGCTTCGCGCGCTTCGAGGAGCTGCGCCGACGGTGGGACGAGGAGCACGCGAAGCTGCGGGCGCAGATGCTGATGTACAAGCAGAAGGCGGCCTACAACGCCGACATGGCCTCGCGCTACCAGGCCGCCCAGACCCGGCTGCGACGGTTCGAGGACGCCGGGCCGCCGACCGAGCAGCCTCGGGAGCAGCAGGTGGCGATGCGGCTGCGTGGCGGCCGGACCGGCAAGCGGGCGGTCGTGTGCGAGGAGCTCGAGCTGACCGGCCTGATGCGGCCCTTCGACCTCGAGGTCTGGTACGGCGAGCGGGTCGCCGTCCTCGGCTCGAACGGCTCGGGCAAGTCGCACTTCCTCCGCCTGCTTGCCGCGGGCGGGACCAGTCCGGAGGTCGAGCACCGACCCGTCGGTGACGTCGAGGTGCAGCCCGTGCCGCACAGCGGCCGGGCCAGGCTGGGGGCTCGGGTGCGGCCGGGCTGGTTCGTCCAGACCCACGAGCACCCCGAGCTTGCCGGGCGCACGCTGCTGGAGATCCTGCACCGCGGGGACGCCCAGCCGGACGGGCGCGGACGCTCCGGCATGGGGCGGGAGGAGGCCTCGCGGGTCCTCGACCGCTACGAGCTGAGCGCCTCGTCGGAGCAGCGCTTCGACTCGCTCTCGGGTGGCCAGCAGGCGCGGTTCCAGATCCTGCTCCTCGAGCTGTCCGGGGCCACGCTGCTGCTGCTCGACGAGCCGACCGACAACCTCGACGTGCAGTCCGCGGAGGCGCTGGAAGAGGGGCTGCGGGCGTTCGAGGGGACGGTGCTCGCGGTGACCCACGACCGGTGGTTCGCGCGCGGGTTCGACCGGTTCCTCGTCTACGGGGCCGACGGGTCGGTCTACGAGGCGGACGGCCCCGTGTGGGACGAGGGCAGGGTGGACAGGACGCGCTGAGACCCCTCGGCCCGGCCGGTGCAGGGTGCCGCCGAGGGCCCGGCCTCGGGCAGGAAGGCGGTGAACCTGCTGCCCACCCCCTCGGTCGACTCCACCTCGACCCGTCCGCCGTGGCCGGCCACGATCGCCTGCACGATCGAGAGACCGAGCCCGGTCCCGGGCACCGCCTGGCGGGTGGCGGCCGCCGAGCGGAAGAAGCGGTCGAAGACCTGCGGAAGGTCTTCGGGGGAGATGCCGACCCCCGTGTCGGTGACGGTGAGGAGGGCGCCGGTCGGAGCGGCCGCGAGGTCCAGCACGACGGTGCTCTGCTCGTCGCTGAACTTCAGGGCGTTCGAGACCAGGTTCGTGATCACCCGCTCCAGCTGGTCGGGGTCGCCGGCCACCGTGACCGGCTCGGCCGGCGTACGCACGTCGAGCCGGTCACCCGTGCACCCCTGGGGCCCGAGGGCCTCCAGCGACCGGGACACCACCTCGCTCAGGTCGGTCGGCTGCGCCTTCACCCGGAAGGTGCCCGCCTCGACCCGCGAGAGCGTCAGCAGGTCCTCGATCAGGCCCAGCAGCCGCCGGGCGTTGCGGTCCACTCGCTCGAGCATCGTGGCCTGGGCGGGCGTCAGCTCGCCGCCACCCCCGTCGAGGACGAGCTCGAGGTTGCCCATCACGCTGGTGATCGGGGTCCGCAGCTCGTGGCTCACGGACGCGACGAAGTCGTTCTTGGTCTGGTCCAGCAGGGCCAGCCGCTGCACGGCCTCGCGTTCGCGGTCGAGGGCGGCCCGCAGGACCTCCTCGGTGCGCCGGGTCTCGGTGACGTCGTCGGCGACCCCCAGGTAGCCGATGAAGCGGTCCTGGGCGTCGTAGCGTCGGCTGACCCGCAGTGAGACCGTCATCCGGCGACCGTCCCTCGCCCACCAGGTCCAGTCCCGCTGCTCCGAGGTCGCCCCGCTGTCGAGGGTCGCGCCGACCGGGCCCAGTCCGGGCGGCAGAGACAGCTCGGCGGCGCGCTCGGCCAGCTCGGTGTGGTCGTGGAAGACCTCGGGAGTGCGGAGGCCGACCAGCTCCTCGGCTGAGTAGCCGAGCAGGTTCTCGGCGCCGGCGTTGAAGAAGGTGATCGTGCTGTCGAGGTCGGTGCCGATGATCGCGGTCCGGTTCGCCGCGTCCATGACCCCCTCTAGCAGGGCCGTCGACGACCGGGCCCGCTCCAGCGCGGCGGCACTCTGCGCGGTGACGAGCGCGATCGGCAGCGACACCAGCGCGTAGGCGACGAGGTTCGCCTGCAGCAGCGTGCCGGTGACCTCCGGCATCAGGTCGAGCCGGTCGACCGCCGCCGCGAACGGACCGCGCCCCCGCGTGGTCAGCAGGGAGGACACGACGCCGGCCAGCAGCAGCTGCACTGCGGCGACCTGCACCCCGAAGCGGGCCGCCCCCCAGGCGAGGATCGGCATCGGCAGGAACGCCAGCGGCAGCCCGTTCTGCATGACGAAGATCGGGACCACGGTCGCGACCAGCACGATCGGCTGCAGGACCATCTCGACGCGGCTGATGCGGCTGGGCCGGGGGGCCGGCAGCATCACCAGTGGGCAGAGGATCAGGACCGCCGCCGCGTGGGAGGCCATCACGGCTCGCCCGGTCACGACCAGGTCGCCGGGGGTGAGCAGGCCGACCGTGAGACCGCCGAGGACGCCGGCGGTCGTCGCGCCGAGCAGCGCCGCCCCGATCAGGCGCCACAGGTCACCCAGCTCGACCAGCCGGGGCGGGCCGGGCCGCCCCTTCTTGAGCCACCACACGACCACCACGGCCTCGGCGGCATTGGTCAGTGCGAAGCCCGCCGACACGTCGAGGGGTCGCCCGCCGAGCCAGTTGGCGGCCCCACTGAAGACGAAGATGCCCCCGACGGCGATCCAGAGGAGCCCGGGCCGGGTCCACAGGGCGAGGGCGACCGAGACCCCGGCGGCCGGCCACCAGGCGGCGACGCTGCTGCCGGGCGGTGCCAGGGCCACCGAGACCTGGCCGAGAGCCAGCACGGCGAGCAGGGCAGGCACGACCAGCAGCGCCCAGGTGCGGTCGGACAGGTAGCCGTCCGGGCCGCCGGTGATGCGGCGGCGGTCGCGCTCACCCACCGTGTCTCCCAGCTGCCAGGTCACCGCCCCAGCGGCGGAGTGCCCCATCCTTCCGTGACCCGGCATCCGGCGGGGCAACCGGCCCCCATCTTGAGGTAATCATGATCTGTGCGCCGGCGCGCCGAGGCCGGCCACGCGGCTCGTGGTCCGGTGCTCGGGTGGGCCGCGGGTGGGCCGCGGGCGAGCGGCGGGTGGGCCGGAGGTCTTCCGGTCAGGAGCCTCCCGGGCTAGATTCCTCGCGTGCGCGCGCCCGCGCGCCGACAATCGTTCGGAGAAGGGTTCCCCATGTCCCACCGCCTGCCGTGGCGTGCCGCTCTCGCCGTCGCCGCGACCGTCGTCCTCTGCACCGGCGGGGCGGTGCCGCCCCAGCACTCCGCCGCCGAGGCGTCCGGGGAGGAGTGCGTGGACGGCTCGGCCGCGGCGCGGGTGAAGAATCGCAAGGCGGCCGAGCCGAAGCTGTTCAAGGACAGCCAGGCCAAGGCGTACGGGCAGATCAAGGACCAGCCGACCATGGCCGACGGCAGTGTCACCGTCCGCACGGTCTTCAACCTGATCTCCGACCACGAGCTGGGCGCGGGCGAGCTGGCCCGGTGGCAGCGTCTGGTGGACGACCAGATGGAGGTGCTCAACGACTCCTTCTCCGGCAGCACCGCGCCGCTCGCGGCGAACTCGCCGTTCCGCTTCGACCTGGTCGACCTCGTGATCCACAACCGGCCGGAGTGGTACCACGTCGTGCCGGGCAAGACCGAGCGGGACATGAAGCGCGAGCTGCACCGCGGCGACGCGAGGACCCTGAACGTCTACGCCGCCGACATCGGCGCCGGCCTGCTGGGCTGGGCCTACTTCCCGCAGGGCTACAACAACGGCAACGACTACCGCGACGGTGTGGTGATGCTCGACGAGTCGATGCCGGGCGGCACGGCCGGCAAGTACGCCGAGGGCGACACGCTCACCCACGAGGTCGGGCACTGGCTGGCGCTGCACCACACGTTCAACGGCGGGTGCTCGGCGTCGAACGACTTCGTCGCCGACACCCCGAAGGAGGCCTCGCCGGCGTTCGACTGCCCCGAGGGCAGGGACACCTGCGCGGCGCCCGGCGACGACCCGATCCACAACTTCATGGACTACACCCAGGACTCCTGCATGAACATGTTCACCCGCGGCCAGGTGGACCGGATGAGCGACGCCTGGCTGGCGTTCCGCGCCTGAGCCGGTCCGGCGCTGCCGGTCACAGGCGCCGTACGTCGTCTCCGGGGTGCACGAGCCCCCCGGAGACGACCCGGGCGTTGAGCCCGCGCAGTCGCAGCTCCTTGCCGGCGGGGGAGTTCACGAAGGACAGGGCGTCGGCACCGAAGCGGCGCTCGAACTTGGCGCACCCGTTGTGGGGCTTGTCGGTCACCTCGATGACGGCGTCCGGCCCGATGGCGAGCCGCGCCCCGGTCGGCAGGTTGTCGTGGGAGAGGTCGAGGTCGACGTAGAGCTGGTCCCCGGCGAGGGCCTGCTCCTCCGGGCTGTCGGCCAGGAGCCTGACCATGCGGGCGCTCATCACGTTCAGCTGCGCCTTGAGATGGCGTCCCTCGGACACCGCCCGTGAGGTGGCCCGGTCGAGCCAGTCGTCGCCGATCAGCCCGAGCGCCTCGTCGAGCACGCCCTCCTCGAGCACCTCGCGCTCGGCGGCACCGGGTCGGCGGACCAGCAGGTCCAGGCTGCCCTCGCGTCGTGGCGCGGCCCTGAGGGAGGGCAGTGCCGGCTCCAGCTCGGCAGTGGTCCGGTGCGCCATGGGGGCATCATGGCACCGCGGCGCACCCAGGGGCCCGTTGTCCCGCCGTGTGAGGTAGGACACAATCGCCGGATGGACGCACCCGAGCCGACCTCGATCGACGAGCGCATCTCCTGGTGGGCGGAGCAGACCCCCGACGCACAGGCGATGTCCTACCTGTCCCGGTCGTGGACCTGGGCGAAGTGGGACGACCGGGTCCGCCGGGCGGCGGGTGGTCTGCGGGAGCTGGGCATCGGTCGGGGGGACGTGGTCGCGTTCCTCGACAAGAACCACCCCGCCTGCGTCGAGGTCACGAACGCCGCCGCCTCCCTGGGCGCGGCCACCGCGATCGTCAACTGGCGCTCGGCGCCAGACGAGGTGCACTACGCCGTCAACGACTCCGGTGCCCGGGTGCTGTTCGTCGGCTCCGAGCTGGTGCCCACCGTCGAGAAGGTGCGCGACCGGCTGGACGCCGTGGAGCGGGTGATCGAGGTGACCCCCGACGGAGCCGACGCGGACGAGTATGAGGCGTGGCTCGCGGCCGCCGTCCCGACCGGCCGGGCCGAGGACCTCGACCCGGACGACGTGTGCCTGGTGATGTACTCCTCAGGCACCACGGGTCGGCCCAAGGGCATCATGCTCAGCCACCGCAACATGCTCAGCCACACCCGGAACGCCCATGACGGATGGAGCTTCGAGCCCGGCGACAAGGCGATGGTCTCGATGCCGCTGTTCCACGTCGGCGGGTCCTCCTGGGTCATGTTCGGCATCCACGACGGCATCCCCAGCGTCATGACCCGCGACCCCGACGGCGCCTCCCTCGCCGGCGCGATCATGGCGGGAGCCAACCGGACGTTCCTGGTGCCGGCGGTGCTCGCCCAGGTGCTGCAGTCGGGGGACGACGCGATCCGGCTGTTCGGTGCGCTCAAGACCTACACCTACGGCGCCGCGCCGATGCCGGCCCCGCTGCTCCGCGCCGCCATGACGGCGTGGCCGGACACCGACTTCATCCACGTCTACGGACTCACCGAGGTGGCGGGCGTCGCCACCCACCTCATGCCGGACGAGCACCGGGACCCCGACCATCCGGAGCGGCTGGTGTCCGCGGGCCGGCCGGTGCCCGAGTGCGAGCTGCGGGTGGTCGACCCCGGCAGCCTCGAGGAGGTCCCGGTCGGGGAGCACGGGGAGATCTGGCTGCGGACGCCGCAGCTGATGAAGGGCTTCCTCCACCGCCCCGAGGAGACCGCCGAGGTGATCACCGACGACGGCTGGTTCCGCACCGGCGACATCGGCCGGGTCGACGACGAGGGATACGTCTTCGTCGAGGACCGGATCAAGGACATGATCATCAGCGGCGGGGAGAACGTCTACTCACCCGAGGTGGAGCGGGTGCTGGCCGAGCACCCCGCCGTCATGGAGGTCGCGATCATCGGGATCCCGGACGACACCTGGGGCGAGGCGGTCAAGGCCGTCGTCGCCCTGCACCCGGGCGCCGAGGCCACCGAGGCCGACCTCCTGGCCTGGTGCCGCGAGTCGCTCGCGGGCTTCAAGTGCCCCAGGTCGGTGGACCTGATCGAGGCTCTGCCGCGCAACCCCACGGGCAAGATCCTCAAGCGGGACCTCCGCCGCCCCTACTGGGAGGGCCACGACACGGCCGTCGTGTGAGCGGCCGGTCAGGTGTCGGGGGTGTCCGAGCCTCCCCGGCGCCGGCCGAAGCGGGTGCGCGGGGTGGTCCGGTCCTCGGAGTCCGGGCCCTGGTCGCCGCGGCGTCGGCCTCGGACGCCGGGTCTCGGGGACTGCCGGAGCTGGACCCAGCTGGCGAGCGGGTGCGGTGCGATCATGACAGCGAGGAGGGGAGCGGCGCCGCGGAGATACGACCGCAGGGTCCCCGAACGACGAGTGCCGCCCCCGGGTGACCGGGAGCGGCACTCGTCGACGTACGGCGTGGGTCAGGCCCAGCGCTGCGCGGCCGGCACGAAGTCGAGCGTGCGGTCGCCGGTGTAGATCTGCTTCGGGCGGGCGATCTTCTGCTCCTTGTCCTGCACCAGCTCCAGCCACTGCGCCAGCCAGCCGGGGGTGCGGCCGATGGCGAACAGCACCGTGAACATCTCCGGCGGGAACTGGAAGGCCTCGTAGATCAGGCCCGAGTAGAAGTCGACGTTGGGGTAGAGCTTGCGCTTGACGAAGTACTCGTCCTCCAGCGCGATCTTCTCCAGCTCCTGGGCGATCTCGAGCAGCGGGTTCACCCCGGTCACCTCGAAGACGTCGTCGCAGGCCTTCTTGATGATCTGCGCGCGCGGGTCGTAGTTCTTGTAGACCCGGTGGCCGAAGCCCATGAGCTTCTCGTTGCCGTTCTTCACGCCCTCGATGAAGGAGGGGATGTTCTCCTTCTTGCCGATCCGGCGCAGCATCCGCAGCACCGCCTCGTTGGCGCCGCCGTGCAGCGGGCCGAAGAGCGCCGCCACGCCGGCGGAGACCGCCGAGTAGGGGTCGACCTGCGAGGACCCGACCGAGCGCACCGCGTTGGTCGAGCAGTTCTGCTCATGGTCGGCGTGCAGGATGAACAGGACGTCGAGGGCCTTGACCAGCCGCGGGTCGGCCTCGAACTTCTTCTCGCTCATCTTGAACAGCATCGAGAGGAAGTTCTCGGTGTAGCTGAGCTCGTTGTCGGGGTAGACGAACGGCTTGCCCTGCGCGTGCCGGTAGGACCACGCGCCCAGCGTCGGCATCTTGGCGATCATGCGGACGATCTGCATGTGCCGGTTGTCGGCGTCGCCGATGTTGCGGGCGTCGGGGTAGAACGTCGACAGCGCCCCGACCGAGGCCATCAGCATGCCCATCGGGTGCGCGTCGTAGCGGAAGCCGTGCATGAACCGCTTCACGTTCTCGTGCACGAAGGTGTGGAAGGTGATCTCGTGCTCCCACGCGCCGTACTCCTGCTTGGAGGGCAGGGTGCCGTTGATCAGCAGGTAGGCGACCTCGAGGAAGTTCGAGTGCTCCGCGAGCTGCTCGATCGGGTAGCCGCGGTACTCCAGGATGCCCTTGTCGCCGTCGATGTAGGTGACGGCGCTGCGACAGGAGGCGGTGTTGACGAAGCCGGGGTCGTAGACCGCCAGGCCGGGCTGCTCCTCGTCGACACGGATCTGGCCCAGGTCGGCGGCCCTGACCGTGCCGTCGACGATGGGCAGGTCGTACTCGTTGCCGGTGCGGTTGTCGCGGACGGTCAGGGAGGTCTTCCCCGAGGAATCGGCGGCGTCGCTGGCGGCCTGTACGTCGGTCACGTCGGCTCCTGTCTGGGAGGGTGCGAGTGCTGTTCGAGTGTGAGGCGAGTGGGTGTCGACTCTCGACTTGTGCAGAGGGCCAACCTATTCCGTCGGGCACGATCATGCGAACGCAGGGCGTTTTGACGCCCGGACCGCCCGCGTCCTAAACTCATGCGTCGCGACTCCTGCCGCGCCGTGACCGCACGTCACGGTGCAGATCCGGACAACCACCTCGCAGTGGCGAAGCCGGGCCGTGTTCGTCAGAAGCCGCAGCTTTCCCTCCCGGCCGGGTCGTCTGGTCGGGCCCAACGAACGAGTAAGGCTCAAACCGTGCGTACGTACAGCCCGAAGCCCGCTGACATCCAGCGCGAATGGCACGTGATCGACGCCACCGACGTGGTCCTCGGCCGGCTCGCCGTCCAGACCGCCAACCTCCTGCGCGGCAAGCACAAGCCGATGTTCGCGCCCCACGTCGACACCGGTGACTTCGTCATCGTCGTCAACGCCGAGAAGGTAGCCCTGACCGGCAGCAAGATGACCAAGAAGATGGCCTACCGGCACTCCGGCTACCCCGGTGGCCTCTCGGCCACCCCGATCGGCGAGGTCCTCGAGAAGGACGCCCGCAAGGCCATCGAGGCCGCGGTCTGGGGCATGCTCCCCAAGAACCGCCTGGGCCGCCAGATGCTGAAGAAGCTCAAGGTCTACTCCGGCCCCGAGCACCCGCACGCGGCCCAGAAGGCCACCCCCTTCGAGATCACCCAGGTCTCCCAGTGACTTTTCGCAACGAGGACGAGGTAAGGAACACCCGTGGCTGACACCACCAACGAGACCCCCGCCGAGGAGACCTTCGAGGTCGACGAGCAGGGCGTCGCCTACAGCTCGGAGAGCGCCCCCTCCGCCGACGCCCCGCTGCGTCCCGCGACCATCGCGCCGGCCGGCGCGACCGGCCGTCGTAAGGAGGCCGTCGCCCGCGTCCGCCTGGTGCCCGGCACCGGCGAGTGGACCGTCAACGGCCGACCGCTGGACGCCTACTTCCCGAACAAGCTGCACCAGCAGGTCGTCAACGAGCCCTTCGTGACCACCGACCTGGAGAACCGCTTCGACGTCATCGCCCGGATCCACGGCGGCGGCATCACCGGTCAGGCCGGCGCGCTGCGCCTCGGTGTGGCCCGTGCCCTGAACGCGATCGACCTCGAGGCCAACCGTCCCTCGCTCAAGAAGGCCGGGCTGCTCACGCGTGACGCCCGCGTCATCGAGCGCAAGAAGGCCGGTCTCAAGAAGGCCCGCAAGGCCTCGCAGTTCAGCAAGCGCTGAGTCGCGGGCTGGTCTGCGCCGCATGTCGCAGAAGCTGTTCGGCACCGACGGGGTCCGGGGGCTGGCCAACGGTCAGCTGACCGCGGAGCTGGCCCTGGACCTGTCGGTCGCCGCGGCCCACGTCCTCGCCGACCGCGGCGAGTTCGCCGGGCACCGGCCGCGTGCCGTCGTCGGCCGGGACCCCCGCATCTCCGGGCAGTTCCTGGAGGCCGCCGTGGTCGCCGGGCTGGCCTCGGCCGGTGTCGACGTCCTGCTCCTCGGTGTGCTCCCGACGCCCGGGGTCGCCCACCTCACCTCCGCGCTGGAGGCCGACCTGGGCGTGATGATCAGCGCCTCGCACAACCCGATGCCCGACAACGGCATCAAGTTCCTCGCCCGCGGCGGCCACAAGCTCGACGACGCCGTCGAGGTCGCCATCGAGAAGCGGCTGCGTGAGCCGTGGGAGCGGCCCACGGGGTCCGGCGTCGGACGGGTCTCGGCCCACGAGACCGCGGTCGACGAGTACGCCGCGCACCTCGCGGCGACGATCCGCGCCCCCCTGACCGGCCTGAAGGTGGTCCTCGACTGTGCCGAGGGCGCCGCCCACCGGCTCGGGCCGCAGGCGCTGCGCGCCGCGGGGGCGGAGGTGGTCGCGATCCATGACCAGCCGGACGGGCTGAACATCAACGACGACTGCGGCTCCACCCACCTGGAGGACCTGCAGAAGGCGGTCGCCGAGCACGGCGCCGACGCCGGCTTCGCGGTCGACGGCGACGCCGACCGGGTGCTGGCCGTGGATGCGACCGGCGAGGTCGTCGACGGCGACCAGATCCTGGCCGTGCTCGCGCTGGCGATGCGCGACGCCGGCGAGCTGGCCAGTGACACCGTGGTCGCCACGGTGATGAGCAACCTCGGCTTCGTCCAGGCGATGCGGTCCGCCGGGGTCGGCGTACGCCAGACCAAGGTGGGCGACCGGTACGTGCTCGAGGCCATGAAGGCCGGCCGCTACAGCCTCGGCGGCGAGCAGTCCGGCCACGTGATCATGACCGGCCACGCCACCACCGGGGACGGCGTGCTCACCGCCCTGCACGTGCTCGCGCGGATGGCGGCCACCCGGGCTCCGCTCGCCGAGCTGGCAGCCGTGATGACCCGGCTGCCCCAGGTCCTGGTCAACGTCGCGGACGTCGACAAGTCGCGCACCGACGACGACGCCGTCCTCGCCGCTGCCGTCGCCGAGGCGGAGGCCGAGCTCGGCGACGACGGCCGGGTGCTGCTGCGGCCCTCGGGCACCGAGCCGCTGGTGCGGGTGATGGTGGAGGCCCCCACCGCCGACCAGGCCGGCGCCGTGGCGGACCGCCTGGCGACCGTGGTGCGCGACCGCCTGGCCCTCTGAGCCGTCCGGCACGAAAACCCCTCGCTCCGGCGGGAGCCGCGCGCCTAGGCTCCGAGCGTGACCGAGACCGACCAGCCGCGGGTCCGCGCACCCCGGGTCGAGGTGCGCCGGGTCGAGGTGCGCCGGGTGGATCCGGCCGACATCGACGGGCTGCGGGCGTGGTGGGACGTGGGCCGTCAGGTCGAGGCGGTCCGGCCGATCGACGACCACTGGCCGTTCGAGGCCTGCCGGATCCTGCTCAACGATCCGAGGGCGGACGCGGACCGTCGGCCCTTTGCGGTGCTCGACGACGGCCAGATCGTGGCGGCGGGTCGGGTCGACCTCCCGCTGGAGGAGAACACCCACGCCGCCTACGCGCAGGTCCAGGTGCTCGAGGAGCACCGCCGGCGCGGCCACGGCAGCCGACTGCTCGCGACCCTCGAGGGCGAGGCCAGGGCCGCCGGCCGGCGCAGCCTGCTGGGCGACGTGCTCGCTCCGATGCGGGGGGACCCGGCCGGTGCCGGCTTCGCCGCCGCCCAGGGGTTCACCCTGGCCAGCGCCGAGGAGGTGAAGGCCCTCGACCTGGCCTCCTCCGAGGGCGGCTGGGCCGGGCACGCCGCCGCCCTGGCCGGCCACCACCCCGGCCACCGGCTGGTCGCCTGGCGCGGCTCGACGCCCTCCGAGCTGGTCGAGGGCACCTGCGCCCTCTACGCCCGGTTCATGGACGAGATCCCGCTGGGGGAGCTGGACCTGGCCGGCAGCGACTGGGACGAGGCCCGGCTCCGGGAGGACGAGGA
This sequence comes from Nocardioides donggukensis, assembly GCF_014842875.1. Taxonomy (GTDB): domain Bacteria; phylum Actinomycetota; class Actinomycetes; order Propionibacteriales; family Nocardioidaceae; genus Nocardioides; species Nocardioides donggukensis. The sequence continues at coordinate 549,567 of NZ_JACYXZ010000001.1, forward strand.
GCGCGATGCCCGGGCCGGCCAGCACCGGTTCGTGGTCGTCGCGGTCGCCGCCGACGGTCGCGTCGTGGGGTTCACCGACCTCTACGTCACCGACGGCCAGACCCACCTGGCGTGGATCGGCGGCACCCTGGTGCTGCCCGAGGAGCGGGGCACCGCCTCGGCGCCGCGATGAAGCTGGCCAACCAGCGGCAGCTTCGGGCGGCGTTCCCCGGGTGCGCGACGCTGCTGACCGGCAACGCCGCGGTCAACGCGCACATGAACGCGGTCAACACCGAGCTCGGCTTCCGACCCGTGGAGCGACGGCTGGAGTTCCAGAAGTCCCTGTGAGCCGGGTCGAAGGCCTCCCGGCCGGCGATCTGACCGGCGCCTGCCCGGTCAGAGCTTGCGGACCCGGACGTAGCGCACCGAGTGGTCGGCGTCCTTGCGCAGCACGAGCGTCGCCCGGGAGCGGGTCGGCTGCACGTTCTGGATCAGGTTCGGACCGTTGATCGAGTCCCAGATCCGCTCCGCCTCCGCCACCGCCTCCGCCTCGGTCAGGCTGGCGTAGCGGCTGAAGTAGGAGTCCGGGTCCCGGAACGCGGTCTCGCGCAGCCGCAGGAAACGGTCGATGTACCAGCGGCGGATGTCGCTGGTCGCCGCGTCGACGTACACGCTGAAGTCGAAGAAGTCGCTGACCGCCGGCCCGGTGCGGCCGTCCTCGAGGACCCTCGCCGGCTGCAGCACGTTGAGGCCCTCGATGATCACGATGTCGGGGCGCTTGATGACCACCCGCTCCTCGGGGAGCACGTCGTAGGTGAGGTGCGAGTACATCGGCGCCTCGATCTCGTCCTTGCCGGACTTGATGTCGACCACGAACCGCAGCAGGGCCCGGCGGTCGTAGGACTCGGGGAAGCCCTTGCGCAGCAGCAGCCCGCGGCGCTCCAGCTCCGCGTTGGGGAGCAGGAAGCCGTCCGTGGTCACCAGCGCGACCGACGGGTGCTCGGGCCAGTGCGCCAGCATCTGCTGCAGCACCCGCGCCGTCGTCGACTTGCCGACCGCGACCGAGCCGGCCAGCCCGATGACGAACGGCGTGCGCGGCGGGATCGGCCGGTCGAGGAACTCCTCCTGCCGGCGGTGCAGGTTGCCGGCCGCCTCGACGTACATGCTCAGCAGGCGGGACAGGGGGAGGTAGACCTGCTCGACCTCGGCCAGGTCCAGCTCCTCGCCGAGCCCGCGGACCCGCTCGATCTCCCCGGTCGTGAGCGGCTGCTGCTCGCCGGGCTCGGTGAGGGCCGCCCAGGCGGCCCGGTCCAGCTCGACGTACGGCGAGGTCTCCCGGCCCTGCTCCCGGCCCTGCTCCCGGGCCGGTTCGCGGGCCTGATCGCGGCCCTGTTCTCGATGGGGCTCGCGACAGGACGGGCCGCCGGGGGAGGACATGCGGTGCATTGTTGCAGTCCGGCACGGTGCGGCGGGCAGGTCCCGGGTGGGCCGATAGACTCCGGCGCATGTGCGGAATCGTGGGTTATGTCGGGGAGAAGCAGGCACAGACCGTCGTGATGGAGGGTCTGCGCCGGCTCGAGTACCGCGGCTACGACTCCGCCGGGATCGCCCTGGTCGCGGGCGATGCCATCGCCAGCGACAAGCGGGCCGGCAAGCTGGCGAACCTGGACAAGGCGCTCGCCGAGACGCCGCTGCCGCCGTCCACGACCGGCATCGGACACACCCGCTGGGCCACCCACGGCGCCCCCAACGACCGCAACGCCCACCCCCACCACGGCCGGCGGTCCCGGCTGGCACTGGTGCACAACGGCATCATCGAGAACTTCGCCGAGATCCGCGCCGAGCTCGAGGCGGACGGGCACGACCTGCTGTCCGAGACCGACACCGAGGTGGCCGCGCACCTGATCGAGCGCGAGCTGGTCGCCGGAGCCGACCTCACCACCGCGATGCAGAGCGCCTGCCGCCGGCTCGAGGGCGCGTTCACGCTGGTCGCGGTCGACTGCGAGGACTCCTCCCGCGTGGTCGCCGCCCGGCGGAGCAGCCCCCTGGTGGTCGGCCTCGGCGAGGGCGAGAACTTCGTCGGCTCGGACGTGTCCGCCTTCATCGGGCACACCCGCGAGGCGATGGAGCTGGGCCAGGACCAGGTCGTGACGATCACCCGCGAGGGCGTCGAGGTCACCGGCTTCGACGGGTCGCCCTCGGAGGGTCGTCGCTACCACGTCGACTGGGACCTCTCGGCCGCCGAGAAGGACGGTCACGACTGGTTCATGCGCAAGGAGATCCACGAGCAGCCCCGGGCCGTCGCCGACTCGCTGCTGAGCCGGCGTACGCCGGAGGGGCTGCTGCAGCTCGACGAGGTGCGGCTCTCCGACGAGGACCTGCGCGACATCGACAAGATCATCATCATCGCGGCGGGGACCTCGTTCTACGCGGGCATGGTGGCGAAGTACGCCATCGAGCACTGGACCCGGATCCCGGTCGAGGTCGAGCTGTCCTCGGAGTTCCGCTACCGCGACCCGATCCTGACCCACGACACCCTCGTCGTGGCGATCTCCCAGTCCGGCGAGACCGCCGACACCCTCCAGGCGATCCGGCACGCCCGCACCCAGCGCTCCAAGGTGCTCGCGATCTGCAACACCAACGGCTCGACGATCCCGCGGGAGTCCGACGCGGTCATCTACACCCGCGCCGGGCCCGAGATCGGGGTCGCCTCGACCAAGGGCTTCCTGACCCAGCTGGTGGCCTGCTACCTGCTGGCGCTCTACCTCGCGCAGGTCAAGGGCACCCGCTACGGCGACGAGATCAACCAGGTCGTCGACCAGCTCGAGGCGATGCCGGGCCACATCGAGTCGGTGCTGGCCGACGCGGATCAGGTGTACGCGCTGGCCCGGGAGTACGTCGGGGCGCGGTCGGTGCTGTTCCTGGGTCGGCACGCCGGCTACCCGGTGGCGCTCGAGGGCGCGCTGAAGCTCAAGGAGCTGGCCTACCTGCACGCCGAGGGCTTCGCGGCCGGCGAGCTCAAGCACGGGCCGATCGCGCTCATCGAGGACCAGCTGCCCGTGCTGTGCGTCGTCCCGCCCCGCGGTCGCGACCAGCTGCACGAGAAGATGGTCAGCGGCATCCAGGAGGTGCGGGCCCGGGGGGCTCGCACGATCTGCCTGGCCGAGGAGGGCGACACCGCGATCGAGCCGTACGCCGACGTGCTGATCCGGCTGCCGAAGGTGCCGACGCTGCTGCAGCCGCTGGTGGCGGTGGTGCCGCTGCAGCTCTTCGCCTGCGAGCTCGCCACCCAGCTCGGCCACGACGTCGACCAGCCCCGCAACCTCGCGAAGTCGGTCACGGTCGAGTGATCGTCGGGGTCGGCATCGACGTCGTCGAGATCGTGCGGTTCGCGGAGTCCCTGGAGCGCACCCCGTCGCTGCGCACCCGGCTCTTCACACCGGCCGAGGCGCGGCTGCAGCCGCAGTCGCTCGCGGCCCGGTTCGCGGCCAAGGAGGCGATCGCGAAGGCGCTCGGCGCACCGGCCGGCCTGGCCTGGCACGACGCCGAGGTGGTCTCGGCCCCGTCCGGCCGGCCGCACTTCGAGCTGCGCGGGACGGTGCGCTCGGCGGCCGCCGCGCTCGGCGCCGGGACTGTGCACCTCTCGCTCTCCCACGACGGCGGGATCGCCTCCGCCTTCGTCGTCCTCGAGGGTCGTGTGCCCGACGACGCGCTATGACGCGTCGAGGGGCACACGACGGGGTACGCCGAGGGCGATGAGGTCCGCGGCCACCTCGTGCGGCTCGTGTCGCAGCTCGAACGAGGTGCACCGGAGCACGACCCGATCGAGAGTCGTGAGCCGCCGCGCCCGGCGTACGTCCCGGCTCTGGTGGGTGACGTCGAGGTGGAACGCGCCGTCCACCTCGAGCACCAGCGTCCGTCCGGTCCTCAGCCGCCACTCGCAGTCGGTCCAGCGAGGTCGGCCGGACCGGTCCACTCGGGGCACCTGGCGTGAGGGCCGGACCAGCCCGAACCGGTCGCAGAGCCGCCGGACGTCGATCTCGGCGACCGACTGGGCGCCTCCGGCGAGGTCGAGGAGGGTGGCCCGGAACTCCCTCGCCCGGCGCAGCGGCCGCATCGTCGCCAGCCACTCCCCGAGCCGCTCCGGGGTGGTGAGTCGCTGCTGGACGACCGCGGCGAGCACGCCGTGGGCGGTGCGGCGGTGTCGTTCGTAGCCGGCGAACAGCAGCACCGCGGGCTCGAGCCGGCACACCGGCATGGCCAGGGCAGGCTGGCGCAGGGCGACCCGGTCCCGTCGGGTCCGGAAGAAGTCGACCCCCGCGACCGGGTCGAAGGCACGCTCGTCGTCGACCAGCACGGTGATCGTGGGCCGCTCCCAGTGCCGCAGACCGTGCACGGCGGCCGCGCTCAGCCCGCCGACCAGGGCGCCGGGACCGGCATGCAGGACAGCCAGCCAGAGCCGCTGCTCCCAGGAGAGAGGGCCGGTGGTGACGCTGACCACCGTCGGGGTGCGCTCGCTCCAGCGCCCGGCCGCGAGCTGGTTGCGCACCCGGTCGGAGTCGAAGCCGAGCCGGTTGAGCTGGCGGCGCGCGAGCATCCCCTGCTGCCGCGCGGCGAGTGCCTTCCAGTCCTCCACGCCGTCCAGCCTCACCCGGGAGACCGCGGTCCGGGACGGCTCCTCCACAGCCCTCCGCGGTCGTGTGCCCGAGGACGCGCGCTGGCGCGTCGAGGGGCACACGACCCGGACCCGCCCGGCTAGGTTGGGGGGATGCGCAGCGCCCACACGGTCGAGCAGGTCCGCGCCGCAGAGGGCGCCCTCCTGGCCGAGCTGCCCGCCGGGACGCTGATGGACCGGGCCGCGGCAGGGCTGGCCGCGGCCGTCGTCGACCTGCTCGGCGGCGCCTACGGCCGGCGGGTGCTCCTGCTGCTGGGATCCGGGGACAACGGCGGTGACGCCGCCTTCGCCGGGGCTCGGCTGGCCCGCCGCGGCTGTGCCGTCGAGGCCGTGCTGCTCGGCTCCTCGGTCCACGAGGCCGGCCTGGCGGCGCTGCGGGCCGCCGGCGGTCGGGTGGTCCCCGGCGGCTCGAGCGGCGAGAGCGGCCCGCGCTCCCGCCCGGACGTCGTCGTCGACGGCATCGTCGGCATCGGAGGTCGGCCCGGGCTGCGCCCCGAGGCGGTCGCCGAGCTGGAGCGGCACCGCGGGGTGCCGGTGGTGTCGGTGGACGTGCCCTCCGGGGTCTCCGTGGACGACGGCCGGCTGGTCGGCCCCCACGTGACCGCGGACCTGACCGTCACCTTCGGCACCCACAAGGTCTGCCACCTGGTCGACCCCGCCGCCGCGGCCTGCGGAGCGGTCGAGCTGGTCGACCTCGGGCTGCGGCTGCCGCCGGTCGACGTGGTGGCGCTGCAGGCGGCCGACGTCTCCTCCCTGCTGCGCACCCCCGGCGACACCGATCACAAGTACACCCGCGGCGTGGTCGGCCTGCGCACCGGCACGGCGTACTCCGGTGCCGGGCTGCTCAGCCTGGCGGGGGCGGCGTCCGGGCTGGCCGGGATGGTCAGGTACGCCGGCCCCGACGAGGTCGCCGACCTGGTCCGGGCCGCCCGGCCCGACGTCGTGGTCGGCGCCGGACGGGTGCAGGCCTGGGTGGTCGGCTCGGGCGGCGGGGACGCCGCGGGTGAGGACCTGGCGACGGCGCTGGCCGACGAGGTGCCGGTCGTCGTGGACGCCGACGGCCTGCGGCACCTGCCGGAGGAGCTCCCCGCGGGCACCGTGCTGACACCGCACGCCGGTGAGCTGGCCCGGATGCTCGGCGTCGACCGGGCCGCCGTCGAGGGCGCCCAGCTCGAGCACGCCCGCCGGGCCGCCGACCGGTGGGGGGCGGTGTGCCTGCTCAAGGGGCGCCGGTCGCTGGTCGTCGCCCCCGACGGTCGGGCCGCGGTCACCAGCACGGGGGTGCCGTGGCTGGCCACGGCCGGTGCCGGGGACGTGCTGGCCGGGCTCGTCGGCGCCCTGCTCGCGACCGGCCTGGACGCCTTCGACGCCGCCGCGGTCGGCTCCTGGCTGCACGGAGCGGCGGCCACCCTCGCCTCGGCCGGGGGGCCGATCACCGCCCCCGAGGTGGCCTCGGCGATCCCCGAGGCGGTGCGCCGCCTGCCGTGAGCCGCCACCCGGTCCCGTCCGACCAGCGACCCACCCGCCCCACCCTCCGGCCCGGACCTGAGACAATCCTCCCCATGGCTCCGGATCCGGCACGTGCCGAGATCGTCGTCGACCTGGCGGCGGTCCGGCACAACGTCCGCCTCCTGCGCGGCCTGACCGGTCCCGACGTGGCGATGATGACCGTGGTCAAGGCCGACGGGTACGGCCACGGCATGTCGGCGGTCGCCGCGGCAGCCCGCACCGCCGGCGCCACCTGGCTCGGGGTCGCCACCGTCGAGGAGGCCCTGGCGCTGCGTGAGGCCGGAGACACCGGGCGACTCCTGTGCTGGCTCGGGGTCCCGGGTGAGGACTACTCCGCCGCGCTGGCGGGCGACATCGACGTGACGGCGTACTCCCAGGCGGAGCTGGCTGAGATCGAGGACGCGGCGCGGGCCACGGGCGTGACCGCCCGCCTGCAGCTCAAGGTCGACACGGGTCTCGCCCGCGGCGGCGCCCGACTCGAGGACTGGCCGGACCTGGTCGCCGCGGCCGCGAAGGCAGAGTCGGTCGGGCTGGTCCGGGTCACCGGCGTCTGGTCCCACTTCGCGTGCAGCGACGAGCCGCGACACCCGGCCAACGACGACCAGCAGCGGGTGTTCGAGGAGGCCCTGGAGATCACGGCCGCCGCCGGCCTGACCCCCGAGGTGCGGCACCTCGCCAACAGCGCCGCCACCGTCCTGCGACCGGGGTCGCACTACGACCTGGTCCGGTGCGGGATCGCCAGCTACGGGCTGGACCCGGCCCCCGGCGAGACCGCCCCCGACCTCGGGCTGGTGCCGGCGATGACCGTCCGCGCCCGCCTGTCGATGGTGAAGCGCCTGCGCGCCGGGGACTCCGTCTCCTACGGGCACCGGTGGACCGCGCCGTACGACACCACGGTGGGCCTGGTGCCGGCCGGGTACGGCGACGGGGTGCCGCGGATCGCCTCCGACCGGGTCTCGGCGTGGGCGGCCGGCGCGCGCCGACCGCTCCGCGGGCGGGTCTGCATGGACCAGGTGGTGGTCGAGCTCGGCGACGCGGAGGCGCGACCCGGCGACGAGGTCGTGCTGTTCGGCACCGGCGCCGGCGGGGGACCCACCGCGACCGAGTGGGCGCAGGCCTGCGAGACCATCAACTACGAGATCGTCACCCGGATCGGTGGCCGCTTCACCCGCACGATCGTCGACAGCGAGGGGACGCAGCCATGACCGGGCGACGTCGGATCTGGGGGCTGGCGGCCGGCGCGGTCGGCGTGGCCCTCACCGGGACCGCGATCGGCATCGCCCGGCAGCGGCACGTCATCGCGCGGCGCGACCGCGGAGAGGCCCGCTTCGGCTCGCTGCGCTCGGCCCCGGTTACCGTGGTCGCCGACGACGGGGTGCCGTTGCACGTGGAGGTCGACGAGCTGCCGGCCGAGGCCGCGCGGGGTCGTCGCCGCCGGACGGTGGAGCCGTTCACGGTGGTCTTCGTGCACGGCTACGCCCTCAGCCTCGACTGCTGGCACTTCCAGCGGGCCGGCTACCGGGGTCTGGTGCGCGCGGTCTACTACGACCAGCGCTCGCACGGCCGCTCGGGCCGGGCCCCGGACGGTCACGCCACCATCGACCACCTCGGCCAGGACCTGCGACGGGTGCTCGACGAGGTGGTGCCCGAGGGTCGGGTGGTGCTGGTCGGCCACTCGATGGGTGGCATGTCGGTGATCTCGCTGGCCGAGCAGCACCCCGAGCTGTTCGGTCACCGGATCACCGGCGTCGCCCTGATCTCGACCACCGCGGGTGGGCTGGCCCCGCACCGGATGGTGCTCCCGATGCTGCCGGAGGGCCTGAGCGGCCTGGGCGGCGACCTGGCGCACCGGCTGGTCGCCGCGCTCGCGCACGGCGGACGCGCCGTCGACGGCCTGCGCCGCCTCGGCAAGGACATCGCCATGGTCGCCACGGACATGTTCGCCTTCGGCGACGACGTACCCCCCAGCTACGTCGAGTTCGTCGACCGCATGCTGTCGGGGACGCCGTACGAGGTGCTCGCGGAGTTCTTCCCCAACTTCGCCGCGCTCGACAAGTTCGCCACCCTCAACGCCCTCGAGCGGGTGCCCACCGTGATCGTGTGCGGCACCTCCGACCGGATGACACCGGTCGAGCACAGCCGGAAGCTGCACCGCCTGGTCGCCGGCTCCACCCTGGTCGAGTGCCCCGGCGCCGGGCACATGGTGATCCTCGAGCGGCACGAACAGGTCAACGCCGCCCTGGACCAGTTGCTCGCCGCGGCCGCGGCGTACGTCCCCTCGGAGCCCGAGTGAGCGACCTCGAGGTCTCGGTCGTCGGGGTCGAGGCGGCCGCGGCCGTCCACCAGGTGATCCAGGAGGCGTTCCGCGCCCGTCCGCCGATCGACCCGCCCGCCGACGCGCTGTCGGAGACGGTCGAGACGGTGGCCGAGGAGCTGGCGGCGTACGGCGGCGTGCTGGCGACGCTGCGCGGGGAGCCGGTCGGGTCGATGCTCTTCGACCACTCCGGGCCGGGCCTGATGCTGCGCCGGTTCGGCGTCGCCCCGACCGCGCAGGGGCACGGTGTGGCCAGCGGTCTGGTGCGGGTCGCGGAGGAGCACGCCCTGGCCAACGGCTACCACGGACTGCGGGTCAAGTCGCGGGTCGAGCTGCCGGAGTCGATCGCGTTCTGGGAGTACCACGGCTACACCCGCTCGGGCCGGGTCGGGGTGACGCTCCGGCTGGCCAAGGTCTTCCCGCGGCGCTACACCCTCGCGACCGCCGACGACGTCCGCGACTTCGGGGAGCGGCTCGCCGGGCTGCTCCGGGCCGGGGACCTGCTGCTGCTGAGCGGCGACCTGGGTGCCGGCAAGACCACCCTCACCCAGGGGATCGGCGCCGGGCTGGGGGTGCGCGGGCAGATCACCTCGCCGACCTTCGTCATCTCGCGGGTCCATCCCGGCCTGGACTCCGGCCCGCCGCTGGTGCACGTCGACGCCTACCGGCTGGGCGGCATCGACGAGCTGGACGACCTCGACCTCGACACCTCGCTCACCGAGGCGGTCACGGTCGTGGAGTGGGGCGAGGACGTCGCCGAAAGCCTGGCCGACGAGCGCCTGGAGATCCGGATCGTCCGAGCACCCGGTGGCGAGCAGTCCCTCGACGACCACGACCCCCGCGACCTGGTGCTCCAGCCGGTCGGGCTGCGCTGGCTCGACTCCGGACTCGAGAGCCTCACCGGCTAGCCTCGGACCGTGCTGCTCGCCCTCGACACCTCCTCGCCCCAGGTCAGCGTCGCGCTGGCCCGTGACGCCGACGTCCTCGACGAGGCCGCCTCGGAGCAGACGATGAAGCACGGCGAGCAGCTCGCGCCGATGGTCGCCGCGCTGCTCGAGCGCACCGGGACGGACCGCGGCGAGCTCACCGCGATCGCGGCCGGCGTCGGCCCGGGACCGTTCACCGGACTGCGGGTCGGGTTGGTCACCGCCCGGACCCTCGGGCACGTGCTCGGCATCCCGGTCTACGGCGTGTGCTCGCTCGACGTGCTCGCCGCCGAGGCGGTGCTCACCGGGGACGTGGCGGAGGACTTCGTCGTGGCGACCGACGCGCGGCGCCGCGAGGTCTACTGGGCGAGGTACGGACCCCGGGCGGAGCGGCTCACCGATCCCGCGGTCGACCGGCCGCTGGACGTCGACTGGGCCGGCCCGGTCGTCGGGGAGGGGGCCTCGCTCTACCCGGCGACGTTCCCGCTGGGGCTGGCGCCGGAGCGGCCCTCCGCCGGCTGGCTGGCCCGGCTGGTCGCCGAGGAGCGGGCCACCCTGCTGGAGCCCGAGCCGATGTACCTGCGCCGCCCGGACGCGGTCGCCCCCGGGAAGCCGAAGTCGGTCTCGTGATCCGGCCCGCCGTCGACGCCGACCTCGCCGAGGTCGCCGTACTCGAGGCGTCGCTCTTCGGGGCCGACGCCTGGCCGGCGACGTCGCTGGCCGAGGAGCTCACCGGGCCCGGCCGGACCGTGCTCGTCGCCGAGGAGGAGGGCGCCGTCGCGGGCTACGCGATCGGGATGCTGGCCGGCGACGTGGCCGACCTGCTGCGTCTGGGCGTGCACCCGCACCGGCAGCGGCGGGGCATCGCGGCCGCGCTCGTCGAGGACCTGCTCGCGCGGTGCCGGGCCGGCGGTGCTGAGCGGGTGCTGCTCGAGGTCTCCTCGGGGAACGACGCGGCGCTGGCGTTCTACGCCGCCGCCGGGTTCGCCCGGGTCGACGTGCGGGGGCGGTACTACCGTGACGGCTCGGACGCGATCATCCACCACCGCCCGCTGCTGGCGGACTGCCCCGGGGAGAGGCCATGACCGAACCACTCGTGCTGGGCATCGAGACCTCCTGCGACGAGACCGGCGTCGGCATCGTCCGCGGGAACACGCTGCTCGCCGACGCGGTCGCCAGCAGCGTCGAGGAGCACGCCCGCTTCGGCGGGGTGGTGCCGGAGGTCGCCTCACGGGCGCACCTCGAGGCGATGGTGCCCACGATCGAGCGCGCCTGCGGGACCGCCGGCATCCGGCTCCAGGACGTGGACGCGATCGCGGTCACCAGCGGCCCCGGGCTGGCCGGCGCCCTGCTGGTCGGGGTGGCCTCCGCCAAGGCGCTGGCCCTCGGCCTGGGCAAGCCGCTGTACGGGGTGAACCACCTCGCCGCGCACGTGGCGGTCGACCAGCTCGAGCACGGACCGCTGCCCGAGCCCTGCCTGGCGATGCTGGTCAGCGGCGGGCACTCCTCGCTGCTGCGGGTCGAGGACGTCACCCTCGGCGTGGAGCCGCTGGGCGCGACCATCGACGACGCGGCGGGGGAGGCGTTCGACAAGGTGGCCCGGCTGCTGGGGCTGCCGTTCCCGGGCGGCCCGCACATCGACCGGGCGGCGCAGTCCGGCTCGAGCGTGTACGTCGACTTCCCGCGCGGCCTGACCTCGCGGCGCGACCTCGAGCGGCACCGGTTCGACTTCTCCTTCTCCGGGCTCAAGACCTCGGTCGCCCGCTGGGTCGAGGCCCGGGAGCGGGCCGGTGAGCCGGTGCCGGTGGCCGACGTGGCAGCCAGCTTCCAGGAGGCGGTCTGCGACGTGCTGGTGCGCAAGGCGGTGGATGCCGCGTCCGACCAGGGCATCGACGACATCCTGATCGGCGGCGGCGTCGCCGCGAACACCCGGCTGCGGGCGATGGCCACGGAGCGCGCCGCGGCCGCCGGGATCCGGGTCCGGGTGCCGCGTCCGGGGCTGTGCACCGACAACGGCGCCATGGTGGCCGCCCTCGGGGCCGAGCTGGTCGCCCGCGGCCGGGACGCCTCCTCCCTGGACCTCCCCGCCGACTCCTCCCAGCCGATCACCACCGTCGTCGCCTGACCGACCCCACACCACCTGTCCGGTAGGGGTGCGGAGGGTCAGGAGGTGAGGGCGAAGGGGAACGCGAACTCGTCGCCGCGGACGGGGGTGGCAGCGTTCTCCACCGTGCCGTCCAGCCCGATCCGGACCAGCTGCCAGGTCATGTCGGTGCTGCCATCGACCGGGGTGGCGGTGACGACCAGGATGTGGTCGTCGTCCTCCCAGCCCCACGACATGAGGGTCGCGTCCCGGGCCCCGCTCTGCAGGAGCTCCAGCACCGGGTCGTCGCCGTCGGTGAAGTCGACCGGCAGGACCGCGAGCTGCCCGGCGCCGTACCCGTCGGCGTACGCCGGACCCGCGATCACGTGCCGCTGGTCCGGGGAGAACCGGTCGAACATCAGCTCGCAGGTCTCGCCGGCGACGTCACCGTTCGGTGCCACCGTCCGCGAGCAGGTGCCGTCGTCCATGAGCTGGGTGATCGCGCTGACCCAGCCGGCCTCGGTCACGTCATTGAGCACGTAGGCATCGGTGCCCGGGTCCGGGATCGTCTCCTCGCCGTCGCGGTTGAGCGCCGCGAACGGCTCACCCTGCGGGCCGACCAGGTTGTACGCCGCGGTGTCCTCGTCGTCGACGCCGATCATCTCGGCGGTGTCCGGCATCCCGTCGCGCAGCACGGTGGTCTCCCCGTCGACGTTGTCGTGCAGCCGCAGCTCCCCGTCGGCGACGAAGAGGACCACGTCGCCGCCCTGCCCGGTCGCGAGGTTCCGCGCCGTCACCCAGGACTCGCCGGTCTCGGCACCGTCGGCGTCGAGAAGGACCGCCAGCCCCCCACCGATGCCGAGCCATCCGTCGTCGTAGCGGACGACGTCCTCGTAGGTCCCCTCCAGCCGGATGTTCTCGCCGTCGGCGGTGTGCAGCACGCTGCCGTTCTCCAGCCAGGTCACGGCCGGCACGTCGCCGATGGGCAGGTCCGCGGTGTCGAGCGACTCGCCGACCCCCACCACCGGCCCCTGGTCGGGCGGCTCCGTGGGGCCGGGGCTGACCGACGGGGGGTCCGTGGCCGGCCCGACGTCGTCGCCGGCGTTCGTGAACTGCCCGGCGAGCATCGCCATCGGCACCACGATCGCGAGCACGGCCGCGGTGCCGGCCCCGGTGAGGGCGGCACGACGGCGGCGGATCCGGGTCGCCCGGCCCTTGACGTCGGCGAGGCTCAGCGGGGCCCGGTCGAGCCCCTCCACCTCGTGGCGCATCTGTCGTCCGAGCTGTGCAGCCAGGTCGTCGTGATCGTGGTTCATCGCTCCTCCTCCCCGAGGCCGAGACGGTCGTGGGCGGTGGCTCTCAGGGTGGCCAGCGCCCGGCTGGCCTGGGACTTCACGGTGCCGACGGAGATGCCGAGGACCTCCGCGGTCTCGGCCTCGCTGAGCTCCTCGTAGTACCGGAGCACGATCACGGCCCGCTGCTTGCGCGGCAGGGTGGCCACGTGTGCCCAGAGGTCGGCGCTGCCTCCCTCGTCGTAGGAGTCGTGCCTGCCGGTCCGCTCGGGCAGCTGGTCGCTGACCAGCTCGCGCCGCTTCCAGGCCCGTCGCCACACCGAGTTGTTCTCGTTGACCAGCACCCGCCGGGCGTAGCCGTCGATGACCTCGCGCTTCTGGACCTTGTCCCAGGAGAGGTACACCTTGGCGAGCGTCGTCTGGACCAGGTCCTCGGCGCTGTGGTGGTCGCCGGTGAGCAGGTACGCCGTGCGCAGGAGGGCCGGCTGCCGCGCGGTCATCCAGGCGCCGAACTCGGCGTCCTTCGTCGACGTCGTCTCCGCCATGAGCGCCCCAGAGTGAGTTGCCGTGTGCATCGGCCCACCATCCTTCCGTACCCAAGACGCGATCCGCGCCGACGAGGTTGCATGCCCGGTCCCCGGCCGGCCTGGGGGTTCGGGGCCGTCTGCTTGGATGAGGAACGTCGTACGCCGAGCAAGGAGGACCGCATGCAGCAGGTACGCGCCGTGGTGGCCAGGGCCAAGGGGGAGCCGGTCTCGGTGGAGACGATCAACGTCCCCGACCCGGGTCCCGGCGAGGCCGTCGTGCGGATCCAGGCGTGCGGGGTCTGCCACACCGACCTGCACTACCGCGAGGGCGGGATCAACGACGAGTTCCCGTTCCTGCTCGGCCACGAGGCGGCCGGGGTCGTCGAGGCCGTGGGGCAGGGCGCCACGGTCGAGCCGGGCGACTTCGTGGTGCTGAACTGGCGGGCCGTCTGCGGCACCTGCCGGGCGTGCGAGCGCGGGGAGCCGTGGTACTGCTTCGCGACCTTCAACGCCGAGCAGAGGATGACCCTGGAGGACGGCACCGAGCTGAGCCCCGCCCTGGGCATCGGCGCCTTCGCGGAGAAGACCCTCGTCCACTCCGGCCAGTGCACGAAGGTCGACCCCTCGGCGCGGCCGGCCGCGGTCGGGCTGCTCGGCTGCGGCGTGATGGCGGGGCTCGGCGCGGCGATCAACACCGGCGGCGTCACCCGCGGCCAGTCGGTCGCGGTCATCGGCTGCGGCGGGGTCGGGGCGGCTGCGGTCGCGGGCGCCGCGCTGGCCGGTGCCAGCAGGATCATCGCCGTCGACCTCGACGACCGGAAGCTCGAGTGGGCCTCGAACCTCGGCGCCACCCACACCGTCAACAGCAGCTCCACCGACCCGGTGGCCGCGATCCAGGAGCTCACCGGCGGCCACGGCGCGGACGTCGTCATCGACGCGGTCGGCCGCCCCGAGACGTGGAAGCAGGCGTTCTACGCCCGCGACCTGGCCGGCACCGTGGTCCTGGTCGGCGTCCCGACCCCGGACATGAAGGTGCCCGACCTGCCGCTCATCGACGTCTTCGGCCGTGGCGGGTCGCTCAAGTCCAGCTGGTACGGCGACTGCCTGCCCAGCCGCGACTTCCCGATGCTGGTGGACCTCTACCAGCAGGGCCGCCTCGACCTCGACGCGTTCGTCACCGAGGAGATCGACCTGGACGCCGTGGAGGCGGCCTTCGAGCGGATGCACCACGGCGACGTCCTGCGCTCGGTGGTGGTGCTCTGATGGCGCTGCGCATCGACCACGCCGTGGTCTCCGGCACCTTCTCCCTCGACGGCGAGACCCACGAGGTCGACAACAACCTCTGGGTCGTGGGCGACGACGACGAGTGCGTGGTCATCGACGCCCCGCACGACGTCGACGCGATCCTGGAGGCGGTGGGTGGCCGGACGGTCAAGGCGATCCTGCTCACCCACGCCCACGACGACCACTGCCGGGTCGCTCCGGCCCTGCGGGACGCCGTACGCGCCCCGATCCTGCTGCACCCCGACGACAGGCCCCTCTGGGAGCTGACCCACACCGACGAGCTGTGGGACGTCGACCTGGAGGACGGCCAGAGCATCAAGGTGGCCGGGGCGTCCCTGAAGGTCCTGCACACCCCGGGTCACGCGCCGGGTGCGGTGTGCGTCTACGTGCACGACCTCGACTGCGTCTTCACCGGCGACACGCTGTTCTCGGGCGGCCCGGGTGCGACCGGCCGGTCGTTCAGCGACGCCGACGTCATCCGCGCCTCCATCCGGTCCGCGCTGTTCCGGCTGCCGCCGGAGACGGTGGTCCACACCGGCCACGGGCCGAGCACCACGATCGGCGAGGAGCAGGCGGGGCTCGACTCCGACGGCTAGCGGCAGGAGGCTTCCGCCCGCCTGCTTTCATGGAGGGATGCCCTCCCGCCCGCTGGTCGCAGCCGCTGCTGCGCTCGCGCTGCTCCTGGCAGCGTGCTCGGCACCGGCCGGGACGGATCCGACCGCGGCGCCGTCGGACGAGCGGTCCGCAACCTCCGCGGAGCCGCCGGCGGCCGCCACCCCGCAGCGTCGGGCGCCGCGCCCGGTGCTCGTACGCCGCCCCGTCGCGCCGCCCACGCCGGCCCTGTCGCCGACCCCCGAGGACGCGGACCGGGCCAGGGCCCGGGTGCAGGCCATGACCCTGCCCCAGCTGGCGGGTCAGGTGATCGTCGCCCGGTACGCCGGCCGTGGGGCGCCTGTCGACCTCGTCAGGCGGCTGCACCTGGGCGGGGTGATCGCCTTCAGCGACAATGTCTCGGCTCCGTCCGCGGCGGCCGCCGCCAACCGGACGCTGCGCCGTGCGGTCGGGCGGCCCCTGCTGATCGGCGTCGACCAGGAGGGCGGACTTGTCGAGCGGGTGCGGGGCGGGGCGACCCGCTTCCCCGCCTTCATGGCCGCGGGCGCCGCCGACGACCCCGGCCTCACCCGCGCCGCGGCCCGCGCCAGCGGCGGCGAACTGGCCGGGCTGGGGTTCGACGTCGTCTTCGCGCCGGTGGCCGACGTCACCAGCGGTCCGGGCGACCCGACGATCGGCTCCCGCTCGCCCGGGTCGGACCCCGACCTGGTCTCGCGGCACGCCCTGGCCGCCGCGCGCGGACTGGCCGCGGCGGGGGTGGTCCCGGTCGTCAAGCACTTCCCCGGCCACGGCTCGGTGCCCGCGGACAGCCACCGGGTGCTGCCGGTCCAGCGGCGCAGCCTGGCCCGCCTGCGGCAGGTGGACCTGCGACCCTTCGCCGCGGCCGTCGACGCCGGGCTGCCGGCGGTGATGGTGGGCCACCTCGACGTCGCCGCGGTGGACCCGGGGGTGCCGTCGTCGCTGTCCGGGCCGGTGCTGACCGGCCTGCTCCGGGGCCGGCTGGGCTTCGACGGACTGGTGGTCACCGACGCCCTCGACATGGCAGCCGTCCGGGACCGGGTCCGCAGCCGGGCCGTCGGCACCCGGGCACTGCGGGCCGGCGCCGACGTGGTGCTGATGCCGAGGTCGCCGGCCGCCGCCCGAGCCGGCATCGTCGGCGCCGTGCGGTCCGGGCGGCTCCCGCGCGAGCGCCTGGAGGAGGCGGCGACCCGGATGCTGGCGACGCTCGGCCACGCCGACCGGGTCCGCCCGAGGCCCACGGCGCCGGGCAGCGGCGCGGCCGCCTCCCGCCGGCTCTCCGCGGCGGCGGTCACGGTCGTGGCCGGCCCCTGCTCGGGCCGACTGGTCGGCGACGGGGTCCGGGTCCGAGGCTCCGACCCGGCCCAGGTGGCGACGTTCCGGGCTGCCGCCCGGGCCGCCGGTCTTCCCCTCGGCGCGGGCACGAACGTCACCCTGCTCGGGCGCGGTGCCGACCCGGTGCGCCGCGGGGTCGCGGTCGCCCTCGCGACGCCGTACGTCCTGGGGCGGAGCCGGGCGCCGGTGCGGATCGCCACGTTCGGCAGCACCCCGGGTGCCATGTCCGCACTGGTGCAGGTGCTGCTCGGACGGGCCCGCGCGCCCGGTCGGCTGCCGGTCGAGGTGCCGGGGGTCAGGGCCGGCTGCTGACCCGGGCCCGTCGTCCCGCCCGTCCGGGCGTCCTCGGATCGGCCTGACTCAGAGCGGCCTGACTCAGAGCGGCCTGGCTCAGAGCGGCCTGACCAGGAGCGCGGCGCCGTCGCCGGCGATCCGGGTCAGCACCAGCGTCGCCTCGTTCTCACCGCGCAGGTCGAGCCGCTTGCGCAGCTGCTCGGGCACCACGTCCACGCCCCGCTTCTTGATCGTGAGCCGGCCCACGCCCCGGGCGTGCAGCGCTGCCCGCAGCGGCCGCTCCCGGTAGGGCAGCGTCTCGAGCACCTCGTAGCCGCGGGCGAACGGGCTGCGGAACGCCTCGTCGCCGGTGACGTAGGCGATGTGCTCGTCGACCAGCCCGCCGTGCACCCCCGCGGCCACGGCCGTGACCAGCCCGGCCCGGATCACCGCCCCGTCCGGCTCGAAGAGGAACCGGCCGAGCGGGCGCACCGGCCGCGGCTCGCCGACGTACGGGTCGTCCTCCTCGGTCAGCGTCGCCAGCCCGCCCCGGCCGATCACGGTGGCGCGGCGGGCACAGGTGGCGAGGTACGACGACCACAGGGCCGCCTCCTTCACCTCGCCGCCCTCCGAGACCCACTCGGCCTCGACCCCGTCCGGCACCAGGTCGTGGGGGATGCCCGGCGCGACCTTGACCACCGCGGCCCGGGTGAGCAGCGAGCGCACGAACGACCACGGCGGCGTCCAGCCCTCGGCGTCGAAGACCCGACCCCGGCCGCCGCGGCGAGCCGGGTCGGCGAAGACCGCCCCGAAGCCGGAGACGTCGAGCTGGGTGGCGTCGGCCACCTGCACCGCCCCCGCGAGCCCGAGCGCCGCGAGGTTCGCCTCCGCGACCGCGACCCGGACCGGGTCCAGGTCGACGCCGGCCGCGGTCAGCCCGGCCCGGGCGAAGGCGATCAGGTCGCCGCCCAGGCCGCAGCCGAGGTCGACGACGCTGGCCGGGGCGGCGGCGGCCAGCCGGGCGGCGCGGTGCGTGGCGACCCGGGAGCGGGTGGCCTGCTCGAGCGCGTCCGGGGTGAAGTACATGACCCAGGCGTCGTCGCCGAACTTCTCGACCGCCCGCGCGCGCAGGCCGGCCTGGGTCAGCGCCGCCGCGGTCCGGTCGCCGTCCGGCTCCAGCCTGCGCACGGCGGCCACGGCCCGCACCGGGTCCCCCTCGGCCGCGGCGTACTCCTCCTCGGCACGGGCCAGCAGGCGCTGCCCGTCGTCGCCGAGCAGCCAGCGGAACGCCTCGAGGTCCATGGCCGCATCCTCGCAGGGGACGCCGTGGCGGTCCGTCGAGCCCCGTCGAGCCCCGACCGGCTCGGTGCCGAGGCCCGGCCCGGACCCCAGGCGAGCCACGGCACCCCCAGGCCCGCCTCTGGCACTCATCCGGCCGGAGTGCTAGCGTCTGTTCTGGCACTCTCACCCTGAGGGTGCCAGCGCTTGCACGAGGTGCGACCCCCGCGACGGCGTACCTCACCGCAGGCTCGAACTTCCCCGGAGGGCCACCCCTCCGGACCCGTCAGTCACATGGAGAAAGTGGAGGTCGACATCGTGTCGGTCAACATCAAGCCCCTCGAGGACCGCATCGTCGTGAAGCCCCTCGACGCGGAGCAGACCACGGCTTCCGGCCTGGTCATCCCGGACACCGCCAAGGAGAAGCCCCAGGAGGGCGAGGTCCTGGCGATCGGCCCGGGCCGCATCGACGACAACGGCAACCGGGTCCCGCTCGACGTCAGCATCGGCGACAAGGTGATCTACTCGAAGTACGGCGGCACCGAGGTCAAGTACGCCGGCGAGGAGTACCTCATCCTCTCCGCCCGCGACGTTCTCGCCGTCGTTTCCTGAATTCCCCGATAGTCCACGAAGTTCGAGCCGCTCCGTGCGCGGATTGACGGCTCGAACTTCGTGGACTATCTCCCTTTGGAGGAGAACCAATGCCGAAGATTCTTGAGTTCGACGAGCATGCCCGGCGGGCGCTCGAGCGCGGTGTCGACGCGCTCGCGAACGCCGTCAAGGTGACGCTCGGCCCCAAGGGCCGCTACGTGGTCCTGGACAAGAAGTGGGGCGCACCCACGATCACCAACGACGGCGTGACCGTCGCCCGGGAGATCGAGCTGGACGACCCGTTCGAGAACCTGGGTGCCCAGCTGACCAAGGAGGTCGCCACCAAGACGAACGACGTCGCCGGTGACGGCACCACCACCGCCACGGTCCTGGCCCAGGCCATGGTCCACGAGGGCCTGCGCGCGGTCGCCGCGGGCGCCAACCCGATGGGGCTCAAGCGCGGCATGGACGCCGCCGCCGACGCCGTCGGTACGGCGCTGCGCGACGCCGCCCGGGACATCGAGACCCGCGAGGACATGGCCTCGGTCGCCACGATCTCCAGCCGTGACAGCCACATCGGCGACCTGCTCGCCGAGGCCTTCGACAAGGTCGGCAAGGACGGCGTGATCACCGTCGAGGAGTCCAACACCATGGGCACCGAGCTGGAGTTCACCGAGGGGATGCAGTTCGACAAGGGCTACATCTCGCAGTACTTCGTGACCGACCCCGAGCGCATGGAGTCGGTGATCGACGAGCCGTACATCCTGCTGCACCAGGGCAAGATCTCGGCGATCAACGAGATGCTCCCGCTGCTGGAGAAGGTCATCGCGGCGGGCAAGCCGCTCTTCATCCTCGCCGAGGACGTCGAGGGCGAGGCGCTGTCCACGCTGGTGGTCAACAAGATCCGAGGCACCTTCAACGTGGTGGCCGTCAAGTCGCCGGCGTTCGGTGACCGGCGCAAGGCCATGATGCAGGACATCGCCACCCTCACCGGCGGCCAGGTGATCGCCCCCGAGGTCGGCCTCAAGCTGGACCAGGTCGGGCTCGACGTGCTCGGTCAGGCCCGTCGGGTCGTGGTGACCAAGGACAACACCACGATCGTCGACGGCGCCGGCGACAAGGCCGAGGTCGACGGCCGGGTGAACCAGATCAAGGCCGAGATCGAGAACACCGACTCCGACTGGGACCGCGAGAAGCTCCAGGAGCGGCTCG
Source organism: Nocardioides donggukensis (assembly GCF_014842875.1). Lineage (GTDB taxonomy): Bacteria > Actinomycetota > Actinomycetes > Propionibacteriales > Nocardioidaceae > Nocardioides > Nocardioides donggukensis. The sequence goes on from NZ_JACYXZ010000001.1 coordinate 569,475, forward strand.
CGAAGCTGGCCGGCGGGGTGTGCGTGATCAAGGTCGGGGCCGCCACCGAGGTGGAGCTCAAGGAGAAGAAGCACCGGATCGAGGACGCCGTCTCGGCGACCCGGGCCGCGATCGAGGAGGGCATCGTCGCCGGTGGCGGCTCCGCCCTCATCCACGCGGTCGCCTCCCTCGACGGCGACCTCGGCCTCACCGGCGACGAGGCGACCGGCGTCCGCGTGGTCCGCAAGGCCGCGGACGAGCCGCTGCGCTGGATCGCCGAGAACGGCGGCGACAACGGCTACGTGGTCACCACCAAGGTGCGCGAGCTCGGCGTCGGCAACGGCTTCAACGCCGCGACCGGCGAGTACGGCGACCTCGTGGCCCAGGGCGTCCTGGACCCGGTCAAGGTGACCCGCTCCGCTCTCGTGAACGCGACCTCGATCGCCGGCATGCTGCTGACGACCGAGACCCTCGTGGTGGACAAGCCCGAGGAGGAGGACGACGCCCCGGCGGCCGGTCACGGCCACGGGCACGGCCACTGATCCACCTGGTACGACGCCTCGAGCCGCCGCGACTCCCGAGTCGCGGCGGCTCGACGTCTTTCACCCGGCAGGTCGTCGACCCGGGACGAGGGCGGGCCGAGGCGCCGACGGTCAGAGGCCCGGCCCGACCGGCGGCCGGTCGCAGTCCACGGTGACGAACGGCCGCACCGCGTCGACCTGCACCCAGATCGGCCGGCCGTCGCACGCGAAGCCGCCGACCCGGTAGTGCTGCTGCACCACGTCGGCGAGCGCGGAGCCGGCCGGCTCGTCCCAGGTGGTGAAGTCGACCCACTCGACCAACCAGGTCGGGGCCCGGTCCCCTGAGACCAACGCCCGCAGCTCGGCGTACTCCGGGTCGAGGGTGCGCATCGGCAGGCTCCAGACGTACTCGTAGGGCGAGTCGAGCCCGGAGGCGAACTGCAGGTCGGCCCGGCCGCCGAAGACCACGAGGGTGTCGCCCGGCTCGGCCGCGTCGGCGACCGCCTCGCCGGTGTAGACCGCTCCCGGCGGCTGGGAGCCGGTCAGGGTCAGCGCCGTCCAGCCCACCACGGACAGCAGCGAGGACACCGCCGCGACCACGATCACCGAGCGCATCGCCAGCCCCCGTTTCGACCTGCGGCGCAGCAGCAGGGCGGCGCACAGGGCGGTGGCCGGGACCAGCGCGAAGGCGTAGGGGCGCCAGAAGCTGCCGCTGAGCACCAGCCCGATCCCGTCGGTCAGGATCAGGGCGAGGGTGGCCGCGGCCACCGGGGGGTTCGCGGACCACTCGCCCGGGAGGTGCGCGAGGAAGCCGCCGATGATCAGGGCGATCCCGCAGATCAGGACGACCCCGGCCAACGCGGCTGCGCGGTGGGCGGGGGCGCCCGTCTCGCCGGTGACCAGGACGCCGGTGGCGTCGCTGCGGAAGCCGAGGACGGCGTACCAGAGGACATCCAGGTCGACCCCGGCGAGGACGGTCCACAGCACCGTCCCGAGCACGGGTACGGCGGCTCCGGCGGCCGCCGCGGCTCCCAGCCTGGCGAACTCCCGGCCGCTGAGGGCGCGGGTCAGCAGCGCCGCCACCAGCAGGACGCCGCCGAACACCAGCCCGCCGACCAGGTTCTGCTTCAGGCCGAGCACGGTCGCGGCCAGCAGGCCGGCGGCCGCCGCCCAGCCGGGTGAGCGTCTCTCCAGTGCCAGTAGCGAGAACCAGATGCTCGTGAGGATGACCGGGATGCCCAGCACCTCGCCCTTGGCCGCGACCGAGTCGATCATGGTGTTCGCGACGACGGCGGCGGTGGCGACGGCCGTCCAGCCGGCGGTGCGGGGGCCGGCCACCAGCCGGGCGACCCCCGCGGCGCTGATCACGGCCACCAGGCAGCCGAGCGCGGCCACGAACCGCAGCAGCAGCGGGCCGCCGAGGTCGTCGCAGAGCCGGACCAGGCCGATCAGCAGGGGTGGCCGGTCGACGAAGTAGGGCCCGTAGAGACTGTCCGGCTGCGGCGACCAGGCCCGGGCGACCAGGGTGAAGCCGGCCTCGTCGGGTCGGACCGGCCAGAGCGACCCCGGGAAGCGGAGCAGGAACGCCGCCACCGCCGCCGCCGCGACGACCCGTGTGGTGGGGTCGCGCAGTGGGAGGGTCACGGCGGTCATTGTCCACCACCGATCCCCGTCCACGACCGGGAATTTGCCGGCCGGAAACATCCGCGCAGCCGGCGTGCAACGTGCACCAGTCAGGATCCTTCAGGACGCGACGAGCGGGCCCGGTGCGGGCCCTGGCGAGGGGGAGTCGGATGTTGTGGAGGGTGCGGACGACGTTGCCGGACCGGCCGGGGGCGCTGGCGGTGCTGGCCGGCCACTGCGGCGCGGCCGGGGTCAACATCCTCGGCCTGCAGGTCTTCCCGGGCGTGGAGGCGGTGACCGACGAGCTGGTGCTGCAGGTGCCGACGGGGTGGGGTGAGCGTGAGCTGGTGCTGCTGGTGGAGGGCTCCGGGGGGCGAGGTGTGCGTGCGGTGCCGTGCACCGAGGGGGCGCTGGCCGACCAGCCCACCCGCTACGTCCAGGCGGCCCGCAGGATCCTCGCGGAACCGGCGGGGTTCCCCGAGGTCGTCGCGCGGCTCCTCGACGGAGAGCCGGACCGCGCCGTGGCGTCCGACGACGGGCAGGACTCGATGGAGCTGCGCGTGGACGACGTCCTCGTGCAGCTGCGCCGGGCCGCGCCCTTCACGGCGACCGAGCACGCACGGGGTGCGGCCCTGGCCGAGCTGGTGACGGACGTGCTGGCGCGGGCTCGCGACGGCGTACTCCGGGAGCCGGCGGCAGGCCGGGCGGGTGCCGGGGCCGTGCCGGACTACGTCGTCGAGGGGTCGTCGGTGTCCGCGGTCGCCGGGGGCAGGGTCGTGGGCCGGGCCGAGCTCCGAGCCGGCACCGCGGAGCCCGGCGTGCACGAGGTCACGCTGCGTGTCGACCCGGTCTGGCAGCGCCGCGGCATCGGCACCCGGCTGCTCACCGACGTCGCCCGGCTGGCCAGCGGCCTCGGCGGCGCGGAGATCGTGCTGACCACCGATGCCGGCAACCAGGCAGTGCTCCCGATGGTCCTGGCGGCGGGCCTGCGCAGCCGGATCCGGATGGCCGCCGACCGGCTGGTGGTGCGGATCCCGGTCCACGAGCTCAAGCCGTTGCGGGTGTGACCCGGAGGGGCGCCGCCGCGGGGGACGGCCGTCGATAGGATGGGAGGGTGGAGCTACCAGACAAGTTCGCCGCCCTCGGCCTGACCTACGACGACGTGCTGCTGCTGCCGGGCGAGTCGGACCTGGCACCGTCGGAGATCGACCCGACCTCGCGCCTGACGCGGGAGATCTCGCTGAAGGTCCCGCTGGTCAGTGCCGCGATGGACACCGTCACCGAGTCCCGCATGGCGATCGCCATGGCCCGGGAGGGCGGCCTCGGCGTCCTGCACCGCAACCTCTCGCTCACCGACCAGGCCTACCAGGTCGACCTGGTCAAGCGGACCCAGACCGGCATCATCTCCAACCCGGTGACGATCGGGCCGGACGCGACCCTGGAGGAGCTCGACCAGATCTGCGGCCAGTACCGCGTCTCCGGTCTCCCGGTCGTCGACGGCGAGTCCCGGCTGCTGGGCATCATCACCAACCGCGACCTGCGGTTCACCCCGGTCGCGGAGTGGGCGACCACCAAGGTCGACGAGATGATGACGCCGATGCCCCTGGTCACCGGGCACGTGGGCATCTCCCGCGATGAGGCCACGCTGCTGCTGCGCAAGCACAAGCGCGAGCGGCTCCCGCTGGTCGACGACCGGGGTCGGCTCGCGGGGCTGATCACGGTCAAGGACTTCGTCAAGAACGAGCAGTACCCGCACACCTCCCAGGACGCGGACGGGCGGCTGATGGTCGGCGCCGCCGTCGGCTACTTCGGCGACGCCTGGGAGCGGGCCACCACGCTGGTCGAGGCCGGCGTCGACGTGATCGTGGCGGACACCGCGCACGGCCACGTCCGGCTGCTGCTGGAGATGGTGCACCGGCTGAAGACCGATCCCGCCACCCGGCACGTGCAGGTCATCGGCGGCAACGTCGCCACCCGCGAGGGCGCCCAGGCGTTCGTCGACGCCGGTGCCGACGCGGTCAAGGTCGGCTTCGGCCCCGGCTCGATCTGTACGACGCGCGTGGTCACCGGCTGCGGCGTACCCCAGATCACGGCCGTCCACGAGGCCTCCCTGGCGTGCCGGCCGGCGGGCGTCCCGGTGATCGCCGACGGCGGGCTGCAGCACTCCGGTGACATCGCCAAGGCGATCGTGGCCGGCGCGGAGTCGGTCATGGTCGGCTCGCTGCTCGCCGGGTGCGAGGAGTCCCCCGGGGAGCTGGTCTTCGTCAACGGCAAGCAGTACAAGGCCTACCGCGGCATGGGCTCGCTCGGCGCGATGTCGAGCCGCGGCAAGAAGTCCTACTCCAAGGACCGCTACTTCCAGGCCGAGGTGTCCAGCGACGACAAGATCGTCCCTGAGGGGATCGAGGGCCAGGTCGCCTACCGCGGTCCCCTCGCCGCGGTCGCGCACCAGCTGGTCGGTGGCCTCACCCAGTCGATGTTCTACATCGGCGCCCGCACCGTCCCGGAGCTGCAGGAGAGGGGTCGGTTCGTCCGGATCACCTCCGCCTCGCTCAAGGAGAGCCACCCGCACGACATCCAGATGACCGTCGAGGCCCCCAACTACGCAGGGCGATGAGATGACCGAGATCGAGATCGGCCGTGCCAAGCGCGCCCGCCGCGCCTACTCCTTCGACGATGTCGCGATCGTGCCCTCCCGGCGCACGCGCGACCCGGAGGAGGTGAGCGTCGCCTGGCAGATCGACGCCTACCGCTTCGAGCTGCCGGTGCTGGCGGCGCCGATGGACTCGGTGATGTCGCCGTCGACGGCCATCGCGTTCGGCAGGCTCGGCGGCCTGGGCGTGCTCAACCTCGAGGGCTTGTGGACCCGCTACCAGGACCCGCTTCCGCTGCTGGAGGAGGTCTCGGAGCTGCGCGGGGTCCAGGCGACCCGCCGGATGCAGGAGATCTACGAGGCCCCGGTGCAGGCCGAGCTCATCTCGGCGCGGCTCGAGGAGGTCCGCGCCGCCGGGGTCACCGTCGCCGGCTCCCTCTCCCCGCAGCGCACGAAGGAGTTCGCCAAGGTCGTCGTCGACGCCGGCGTCGACATGTTCGTGATCCGGGGGACCACGGTCTCCGCGGAGCACGTCTCCTCCCAGGCCGAGCCGCTGAACCTCAAGGAGTTCATCTACGAGCTCGACGTGCCGGTCGTCGTCGGCGGCTGCGCGACGTACCAGGCCGCCCTGCACCTGATGCGCACCGGCGCCGCGGGTGTGCTGGTCGGCTTCGGCGGGGGAGCGGCGCACACCACCCGCACGGTGCTCGGGGTGGCGGTGCCGATGGCCTCCGCCGTCGCGGACGTGGCCGCGGCCAGGCGCGACTACCTCGACGAGTCGGGCGGCCGCTACGTGCACGTGATCGCGGACGGCTCCATCGGCCGGTCCGGCGACATCGCCAAGGCCGTCGCGTGCGGCGCGGACGCGGTCATGGTCGGCTCGCCGTTCGCGCGCGCCAGCGACGCGCCCGGTCACGGTTTCCACTGGGGCGCCGAGGCGCACCACGCCGACCTGCCCCGTGGCGAGCGCGTCGAGTTCGGCTCGGTCGGCACGCTGGAGGAGATCCTCTTCGGTCCCTCGCGGGTCGCCGACGGCACGATGAACCTGATCGGTGCCCTGCGCCGGTCGCTGGCGACCACCGGCTACACCGACCTGAAGGAGTTCCAGCGGGTCGAGGTCGTCGTCGAGTGACCTCGCCCGGGGTGCTCCGGGTGGCGGCGGCCCAGGCCGTCTCCGTCAGTGGCGACCTGGTCGCGAACGTCGCCACCGCCGCGCGGATGGCCGGCCGGGCGACCGACCGGGGCGCCCGGGTGGTGCTGCTGCCCGAGGCGTTCCTCACCGGCTACGACCGGGCCGCGTTCGGTGGCCCGCTGCCGGCGGCCGACGACCTCGAGGGCGCCTGGCTCGACCCGCTGCGCGAGGTGGCGCTGACCCGTCGGGCCTGGCTGCTGGTCGGTACGCCGCTGGCTCGGGGGCCGGTGCGGACTTTGTCGCTGCTGCTGGTGACGCCCGACGGCACCGTGACCGCGCCGTACGACAAGCAGCACCTCTCCGGCCCGGACGAGACCGACTTCTTCGACCGCGGCGACCACGGGGCCACGCTGAGCGTCGACGGCGTCGTCCTCGGGCTGAGCATCTGCTACGACGGCTCGTTCCCCGAGCACGCGCGGGCCGCCGCGGACGCAGGTGCCCACGCCTACCTCAACCCGGCGGCCTTCTTCCGGGGCGCGGAGCACCGGCGCGACCTCTACACCGCCGCCCGGGCCCTCGACAACGGCATGTACGCCGTCCTCGCCGGGCTCACCGGCCGCTGCGGATCGGGCGACTTCAGCGGCGGGTCCGCGGTCCACGACCCGGAGGGACGGCCGCTCGGCAGGCTCGGGGACGAGGAGGGCGTCGTCGTCGCCGACATCGACCCCGCCGTCGTCGAGGCCACCCGGGCCGCGCACCCGATGCTCGCCGACCGCACTGCCGACCTGGGTCGGGTCCTGCGCTGCTGACCGGCCATCAAGCAGCCACGGGCTGACCGTCCGCAGCGGCGCTGACACACTGGAGCCATGAGCCCGTCCAGCGCACTCGGCCCGGATGCCCGCACCGACGCCCTCGCGGCCCTGGCCGCCACCTCGGGCGGTGACGCGGACCTCGACGTGCTGGTCGTCGGCGGCGGCATCGTGGGCGCCGGCACCGCACTGGACGCGGTCACGCGGGGCCTGAGCACGGCCCTGGTGGAGCAGCGTGACCTGGCCAGTGGCACCAGCAGCCGCAGCAGCAAGCTCGTCCACGGTGGCCTGCGCTACCTCGAGATGCTCGACTTCGGCCTGGTCCGGGAGGCCCTCCAGGAGCGGGGGCTGCTGTTCACCCGGCTCGCCCCGCACCTCGTCCGCCCGGTGCCGTTCCTCTACCCGCTGCACCACACCTGGGAGCGCCCCTACGTCGGTGCCGGGCTGGCGCTGTACGACGCCATGGCCATGGCCGGGACCTACGACATGGGGGTGCCGAAGCACCGGCACCTGTTCCGCCGGCAGGTGGCCAGGATGGCGCCGGACCTGCGCACCGACGAGCTCACCGGTGCGATCCGCTACTACGACTGCTCGGTCGACGACGCCCGACTGGTGGCCACGATCGCCCGGACCGCGCGCAGTCACGGGGCCCACGTCACGACCCGCACGAAGGTGGTCGGCTTCCTGCGTGAGGGCGAGCGCGTCGTGGGCGCCCGGGTCCGCGACCTCGAGGACGGTCGGGAGATCGAGGTCCGTGCCCGGGTGGTGATCAACGCCGCCGGGGTGTGGACCGACGAGATCCAGGAGCTCGTCGGCGGCCGCGGTGCACTCAACGTCCAAGCCAGCAAGGGCATCCACCTGGTCGTCCCGCGCGACCGGATCCGCTCCGAGGCCGGCTTCATCACCCGGACCGCCACCTCGGTGCTCTTCGTCATCCCGTGGGGTCGGCACTGGATCATCGGCACCACCGACACCCCCTGGGACCTCGACAAGGCCCACCCCGCGGCCAGCCGCCGCGACATCGAGTACGTCCTCGACAACGTCAACGCGATCCTCCGGGAGCCGCTCGACCACGACGACGTGGAGGGCGTGTACGCCGGGCTCCGCCCCCTGCTGACCGGGGAGTCCGAGCCCACCAGCCGGATCAGCCGCGAGCACACCGTGGTCACGCCGGTGCCCGGCCTGGTCCTGATCGCCGGCGGCAAGCTCACGACGTACCGGGTGATGGCGAAGGACGCGATCGACGCCGCCGCGCACTCGCTGTCCACCACGGGGGGCGCGGTGCGCGAGTGCATCACCGACCGGGTGCCGCTGGTGGGCGCCGAGGGCTTCGAGGCCCGGGGCAACCAGCGGGTGGCGCTGGCGCGGCGCAGTGGCCTGCACGTGGCCCGCATCGACCACCTCTTGGGCCGGTACGGCGACCTGGTCGACGAGGTGCTGGCGCTGATCGCGGACCGTCCCGAGCTCGGTCAGCCGCTGACCGGCTGTGAGGACTACCTGGCGGCCGAGGTCGTCTACGCCGTCAGCCACGAGGGGGCGCGGCACCTCGACGACGTGCTCACCCGGCGGACCCGGATCTCGATCGAGACCTTCGACCGGGGCTGCGCCGCGGCCGGCCCGGCCGCAGCGCTGATGGCGGGGGTCCTCGGCTGGGACGAGCGACGCACGGCCGAGGAGGTCGACCACTACCTGCGTCGGGTCGAGGCCGAGCGGCAGAGCCAGGAGAAGCTCACCGACCAGGAGGCCGACGAGGCTCGGGTGCGGGCGGCCGACATCGTCTGAGCCCGGTCAGGCCCGGTCAGGCCCGGTCTGGTCCGGGCCGCGGCGGCTCAGCCCCGCGAGGGGACGCCCGCCGCTCACCACGCCCTCGGGCGGGGTCAGGGACTAGCCTTGAGGGGGCGGGCGATCGGGGAGGCCGGCTGTGCTGCAGACCAGGAGGGCGACGGCAGGCGTGGCGCTGTGTGCCGCGCTGGCGGGGGCCGCCTGCGCCGGCTCCTCCGGCCCGCCCGGCGCCGGAGTGGCAGGGGCGCCCGCGGTGCTGACCGGAGCCTCGGACCAGCCGCCGCCCGCCGGTGGAGCCGTCACCCTGGCCTTCGCCGGCGACGTGCACTTCGAGCTTCACCTGGCCCGGCTCCTGGCCGACCCCGGGGCAGGTCTCGGTCCGATCGACCGGGTGCTGGCCGGAGCCGACGTCACGGTGGTGAACCTGGAGTCGGCGGTGACCACCCGCGGCAGCCCTGCGCGCAAGGGGCTCGAGGTGCCGAAGGAGCGCTACCACTTCCGCACCTCACCCGCCGCGCTGGACCTGCTGGCGGCCGCCGGAGTGGACGCCGTCTCGATGGCCAACAACCACGGCGCCGACTACGGGCTCCGCGGGGTCCGGGACACCCTGCGCGCCGAGTCCGGCAGCCCGGTCGCCGTGATCGGGATCGGCCGGAACCGGCGGGAGGCCTTCGCGCCGTACCGGACCACCGTCCGCGGCACCGAGATCGCCGTCGTCGCGGCCGACGCGTCCACCCGTGAGGGTGCCAGCACGCTGTGGGGGGCCACCGACCACGAGCCCGGGACCGCCGCCGCCCGCAGACCGCGCCCGCGGGTGCTGCTGAACCAGGTGCGGCGGCTCGCACGGACCGCCGACGTGGTGGTCGTCCACCTCCACTGGGGCCGCGAGTACGACGCCTGCCCGACGCCTCTGCAGCGGACGATGGCGAGGGCGCTGACCCGGGCGGGGGCCGACGTGATCGTCGGCAGTCACGCGCACCGGCTGCTGGGCTCCGGGTGGCTGCCGGGCGGCAGCTACGTCAACTACGGGCTGGGCAACTTCGTCTGGTACCACGACCGCGCCCCCCGGACGGGGGTGCTGAGGCTCCGGGTCGTGGACGGCCGGGTCGTCCAGGACCGGTGGGTCCCGGCGCTGATCCGGCCGGACGGGACGCCCGAGCGCCTCACCGGGGCCGCCGCCCGCCGCGCCCGGGCCCAGCACCGAGCGAGCCGCACCTGCGCCGAGGTCGCCGCCGCGCCCGGACAGGAGGCGGCCCGCTTCGAGTCGTCGATCCGCCGGATCGGCCCGGCTCTGAGGCAGCGGATGCGCTCCTCCCACGGTGCTCGGTGCCCCCTCGACCACGAGGACCTGCGCCACCTCCGGGTGAGCCACGTCGGGTTCGACGGCCGGGTCCAGACCGGCGAGCTGGTGGTGGCGGCGAGGCAGGCGAAGGCCGTCGTCGACGTGTTCCGGACGCTGTTCCGAGCCGGCTACCCGATCCGCCGGATGCGGCTCGTGAGCGAGTACGGCGGCAGGGACGCCCGGTCGATGGCCGCCAACAACACCTCCGCCTACAACTGTCGTCGCGTCGCCGGGACGCGGCGCTGGTCCGACCACGCCTACGGCCTCGCGATCGACATCAACCCCGTCCAGAACCCGTACCTGCGCGACGGCGCGCCGGTCGCCCCGCCGGCCGGTCGCCGGTTCGCCGGGGCCGGGCGATCCGAGACCGCGGACCCTGGGTGGGGTGTGATCCACGCGGGTGACCCGGTGACCCGGGCATTCGCTGCCGTCGGCTGGCAGTGGGGTGGGCGCTGGGCCGAGCCGGACTACCAGCACTTCTACGCGCCACGGGGCGCCCGTCGATGACGTGCCGATCGCTCGGTGGGGCGTGCCGATGAGGCGACCGACGCTGTTCCTGACCGTGGGACTCCCGGGAACCGGCAAGACCACGGGTGCCCGGAGCATCGAGGCCGAGCACGGCGCGCTCCGCCTGACGAAGGATGAGTGGATGAAGGCCCTCTACGGGGCCGAGAACCCGCCGTCGGCCTCCGATGTCATCGAGGGCAGGCTCATCGAGATTGGTCTGCGAGCTCTCGGGCTCGGGGTGGACGTCGTCATCGACTTCGGGCTCTGGGGCCGCGACGAGCGCACCGCTCTGCGGCGGGCCGCGGCCGACCTCGGAGCGGCGGTGGAGCTGCGCTACTTCGAGCTCACGCCGGCCGAGCAACGCAGACGGCTGGAGCGGCGCCAGGCGGAGGCACCGCACACGACGTGGCAGATGTCCGACGAGGAGCTCGCCACGTGGGCCGGGACCATCACCGTCCCGACGCCCGGGGAGCTCGACGGCAGCGAGCCGATCGACGACCCGCCGGAGGGATTCGCCACATGGGACGACTGGCGTGCCCATCGCTGGCCCCCGTCCGTCGGCGAGTGATCCGGCCGCGGACGGAGGTGAACGCCTGATAAGTCGACCTGGCTGCCGGTCCGGACGCCGCGCACGCCACGTGGAGAAGTCGATGTGACGGGGTTCACACCGCCGGCCGGGCGGCCTAGGTTGAAGGGAACCGATGGCGAGCGCTGGTCACCGCCGACGGCACCTTTCTCGAGCGGGACCGCACGTGCGGCTCGCCCCGACGAAAGGTCAGACATGAAACCACGATTCCTCGTGGCGCTTGTCGCCTCCCTCTCGCTGGTCCTGGCGAGTGGTGCGGCCTTCGCCCACGACGACGGCAAGGGTTTCGTCGCCCCGCCCTCCTTGGAGATGCAGCACCGGGAGTTCCTGGGCGTCAAGGCGTCGAACGCCCAACCGGACAGCAACGCCCCGAAGGGCTTCGCCCCGTGCGTCAACGGGATGGCGGCCGAGACGTATCCCTGCAAGAAGGTCGACATGATGAGTCACCTGTCGCTCGCCGACCTCGGACTCACCTTCGGCAACGACCTGTGGGGTTGGGTCGACCCCGCCACGGGCAAGGAGTACGCCCTCATGGGAGGCGCCGAGGGCACGGTGTTCGTCGACATCACCGACGCCAAGCGCCCCGACGTGGTCGGCATCCTGCCGACGCACACCACCGGCGCCTTCATCTGGCGCGACATCAAGGTCTACGCGAACCACGCCTACGTCGTCTCCGAGGACCCCGGGCACGGGATGCAGGTCTTCGACCTCACCCGGCTGCGCGGCGTCACCGGCGACCCGGTCACGTTCACCGAGGACTTCGACTACCAGGGCATCGGCGGCAGCCACAACCTGAACATCAACGAGGACACCGGCTTCGCCTACGTCGTCGGCGCGCACCCCGACGAGCGCGGCGACGCCGCCTGTGAGGGCGGGCTGCACATGGTCGATCTGAGCGACCCGGCCGCTCCGGTCTTCGCCGGCTGCTGGGCCGGCGACGGCTACATCCACGACACCCAGTGCGTGGTGTACGACGGTCCGGATGTCGCCCACCGGGGCAAGGAGATCTGCGTCAACTCGGCGGCGACGTTCAACGACTTCACTCCCGAGGGGATCATCAACACGGTGACGGTCACGGACGTGACCGACAAGTCGGATCCGGTCAGTCTCAGCAGCTTCGAGTACGACACGGACGGCTACAGCCACCAGGGTTGGCTGACGCCGGACCAGAAGTACTTCCTGCACAACGACGAGCTCGACGAGCTGTTCCACGGCGTCAGCACGACGACGCGGATCTTCGACGTGCGCGACCTGGACGACATCTCGGTGTCGGCGACGACGGACAACGGCAACCCGTCCATCGGCCACAACCAGTACACCGAGGGGAAGCGGGTCTACGCGTCGAACTACACCAGCGGCCTGCGGATCTTCGACTCCACCAAGGTGGGCGCCGGCGCTCTCCCCGAGCTCGGCTACTTCGACACGTACCCGGAGAACGACAGCACGTCGTTCGACGGTGGCACGTGGAGCAACTACCCCTACTACGACTCACGCTCGGTCGCGGTGAGCACGTCGGAGCGCGGCCTGTTCGTGCTCCGGCCGAAGGGGAACCTCGGCTGAGGCGGCGACCTGTCCCGGGTCGGCGTACGGCTGGCTCCCAGCCTGCGCCGACCCGGCCCCACCGCGGCGCCGGGTCACTCAGACGGAGGCGAGGAAGGCCCGCACCCGGTCCCTGAGCAGCGCGGCCGCCTGGGGGTCGTAGGCCGGGAGCGAGGAGTCGGCGAAGAGGTGCTGGTCGCCGGGGTAGACGAACAGCTCGGCGGCCGCGGTGGACTCGGCGAGCTCGCGTGCGGCGGGCAGGTCCTCGTCGAAGAACTCGTCCCCGTCCTTGCCGTGGATCTGCACCGGCACCCCCGTCGGCCAGGCGTCGCCGAACTCCGTGACCGGGAGGCAGGAGTACATCAGCAGCGCCCCTCGGGCGCCGGGCCGTGTCTGCGCGAGGTCCTGGGCGATCGTCACGCCGAAGGAGAAGCCGACGTAGACGAGGTCGGGGGAGAGGTCGTCGGCCGCGGCGATGCCGCGCTCGCGGATCGCGTCGAGGCCGCTCTCGCGCGCGAAGCCGAAGCCGGCCTCGATGCTGTCGAAGGTGTGGCCGTCGAACAGGTCGGGCGTGTGCACGGTGTGCCCGGCCTGCCGCAGGTCGTCGGCGAAGGCTCGCACACCGTCGGTCAGGCCCTGGATGTGGTGGTAGAGCAGCACCTCGGCCATGTCAGCGACCTTCCCCGAGTATTGATCGAAACTTATGGAACATTCCATGATGCTAGTCTGATCCGTCGTGGCGGACAACCCCCCGGACTATGAGCTGGCCGAGCGGATGGCCCTGACCCGGCCTGCCCAGGTCAAGGCCATCGGCCACCCGCTCCGCACCACGATCCTCCAGCTCCTCCACGAGCGGGCGGCGACGGTCACCGAGCTGGCGAGCGCGATCGGGCGCCCGAAGAGCACGGTCGCGCACCACGTGGACGTGCTCGCCCGCAACGGCCTGCTCCGAGTGGTGCGGACGAGGAGGGTGCGGGCCATCGAGGAGCGGTTCTACGGGCGCACCGCGCGCATGTTCCACGTGGCGGCGGAGCCGGCGGCCGCCGGTGAGGAGATGCCGGTCGACTTCAACGACTTCGAGGTCGCCGCCCGCGAGTCCGGGCAGGCCTTCGAGCAGGGGAGGCTCTGGGGCTTCATCCGGCACGCGCGCATCTCCGAGGACCAGGCCTCCGAGTTCTGGCACCGGATGGCCGAGCTGGTCGCGGAGTTCGACCGGATGCCGAGGTCCGGCCATGACGTCTACGGCTTCGCGGTCGGCATCTATCCCACCGAGCACCCGACCCTCCCCGCGGTGGAGTGACCGCGCCGGGACGGTGCGCCGGCCGCGGGCCGGCTAGAGTCGTCGGATGGACGAGCAGGTGGTGCCGGTCCTCCGTGCCACGGACGCGGCGAGGGCGGTCGCCTGGTACCGGCGGCTCGCGTTCGTCCAGGAGTGGGAGCACCAGTTCGGGCCCGGCTTTCCGCGGTTCGTCTCGGTGGCGCGTGGAGACGTGCGGCTCTACCTCTCGGAGCACCAGGGCGATGCCCGGCCGAACACCTTGATCCACCTCTACGTCCGGGACATCGACGCGGTGTCCGGTGAGTTCGATGTCCCCGTCGACGAGGAGGGGCTGGCCGGGCGGGAGTGCGAGCTCGTCGACCCGGACGGCAATCGGCTGCGCATCGCCACGCCCCGCCCCTGACCGGCCGGCGGCCTCCGTGCCCCGGGCCCGTTCGCCGTCCTGGCGTCCGGCTGGCCACTACAGTCGTGACATGCCGCACTTCACGTGGCTCCCGGCCAACCAGGCATCGACCGAGGACGTCGAGGCGGTCTTCGCCTCGGGCGGTGCCCGCACGTGCCGCTGCCAGGCGATGAAGGTGCCGGGCTGGATCTGGCGCGACACCACCCAGGAGCAGCGGGACGTCGCGCTGCTGGAGCAGACCGCCTGTGGCAGCACCGGACCGACGTCCGGGCTGATCGGGTACGTCGACGGCGAGGCGGCCGGGTGGGTCGCGGTCGAGCCACGGGAGAACTACCCCAGGCTATGGAGCCGGAAGCAGGCGTGGACGCGGATGGACCCCGAGCTCGAGGGCGTCTGGTCGGTCACCTGCTTCGTGGTGCGCAAGGGCAGTCGCCGGTCGGGGCTGACCTACGAGCTCGCCGGCGCCACCGTCGAGTACGGCGAGCAGGTCGGCGCCCGCGTGCTGGAGGGGTACCCGATCGAGCCGGCACCGGGCAGGTCGGTGATCTGGGACGAGGCGTCGGTCGGGCTGCTGCAGGTCTTCCTCGAGGCCGGCTACGAGGTGGTGGCCTCGCCCACCCTGCGGCGGCGGGTCGTGCGGCGACGGCTGGGCGACCGCCCGTGACCAGTGGCCCGACGTCGGCAGGCGCGTGAAGGAGGAGAGCGCACGATGTCAGACGGATATCGGACCCGGCCGCTGTCGCCGGAGACATGGGACGACTTCTCCGCGCTGGTGGAGGCCAACAACGGGGTGTGGGGTGGCTGCTGGTGCATGGGCTTCCATGTCGAGGGATTCGGCACGGACCCCACCCCCGAGCGCAATCGTGCTGCGAAGCGCGCCCACGTGGATCGAGGCACCGTGCACCAGATCCTCGTCTACGACACGGACGGCAGCTGCGTGGGTTGGTGCCAGTACGGAAGTCCGACGGAGCTGCCCAACATCAAGAACGCAGCCAGGTACGCCGCCGGCGCGCCAGACCCACCCACGTGGCGCATCGGGTGCATCTTCACCGGCGGGCGGCACCGCGGCCGTGGTGTCGCCCGTGCGGCCGTCGCTGGCGCTCTGGACGCGATCCGGGCTGCCGGCGGCGGAGTGGTGGAGGCCTATCCGGAGCAGACCGTCGACCGCACGCCGCAACGCGGCGCCTACCTGCACACCGGCCCGGAGGAGCTGTACGAGCAGTTCGGGTTCGTGCGGGACCGTCGGATCGCCAAGTGGCGCTGGGTCATGCGCGCAGAGGTCTGAGACCGGAACGTCGATGAGAACTGCGCACTGGTGCGGTCTGTCCTGACATGAGCCACAGCACAGATCCGCGAGTCGACGCGTACGTGGAGAACCTTCCGGGCTGGCAAGCCGACCTCTGCGGCCGCCTGAGGGACGTCATCCACTCGGCCGACCCCGAGGTGCAGGAGACCGTCAAACGCAAGGGCCAGCCGTATTTCGTGCTGGAGGGGAACGTGTGCGCGATCCTCGCGGCCAAGGACCACGTGAACCTGTTCACCTACGACGGGGCGATCGTTCCTGACCCGCACGGCATCATCACCGGTGGCCATGGGAACAGCTCGGCGCGCACGATCGCCTTTCGTGAAGGTGACCGGGTCCCGGTCGCCCCGCTCACCGCCATGCTGCGCCAGATCATCGCCAACAATCGTGCCGGCGGCTGGCGCAAGCTCAAGGCCGCCGCGGCCAGGAGCGACCGGGAGATGAGGTAGGTGTGTCCGACCCCACCACCCTTGTGCCGGACCCCCGGTCTCCGCAGGGTGGGTCAGGCTTGGACGACCTTCGAGCGGTAGCTCTCGATGATCTCCATGAACTCGCGCAGTTCCTGGTCCGGGACACCGACGAAGTCCAGGGTGGCCTCGATCTCCTTCGAGACC
This sequence comes from Nocardioides donggukensis, assembly GCF_014842875.1. Taxonomy (GTDB): domain Bacteria; phylum Actinomycetota; class Actinomycetes; order Propionibacteriales; family Nocardioidaceae; genus Nocardioides; species Nocardioides donggukensis. Next base: position 585,487 of record NZ_JACYXZ010000001.1, read on the forward strand.
GCGTCGAATCCCGCTGTGTCGATGGCCAGGTGCTCATGGGCGGTGTCCATGTCGTGACCGATGTAGCACCGCGGACCGCCGGCGGCCTCGATCGACCAGGAGGTCACGAGCCACTTGTAGCCGGCGGCATTGGCCGGGTTGCCGTGATGCTTGTGGACCATGTCGTTGGCGTTCACCTTCACGTTCTGGAACAGCCGATCGACGAGGATGTCGACCGCGCCGGCGATGCCGTAGCAGCCGCCGAGGCGCTCGTAGAGCGTCGCGTCCTCCGGCTGCACCTCGGGGGCTGTTGCCGGGTCCGCCTCGGCAGCGAGGCGACGCGTGTCGGGGATGTGGGCCTGCTCGGGGGTCGAGGTGGCCCCGGGGGTGTCGGTCGTCGTCACGATGCTTCTCCCTCTCCTTCGTCCGGACCGTGCCATGCGGCGGGCGCGCGCATGTCGTCGACGAGGTCGTGCAGCTGTGTGCGCAGGGCGACGAGGGACACCTCGTCGAGGCCGGTCCGGCACACCACCTGCCGCTGGACTGCCGCGGCCCGCCGCTCGAGGTCGGCGCCCTGCCGGGTCAGGTGGACATGCACCATGCGTCGGTCGAGGTCGTCCCGCGACCGCGAGACGAAGCCGAGGCGCTCGAGACGGGCGACCAGCGGCGTCAGGGCGTTCCCGGGCAGCTGCAGGCGGTCGGCGATCTGGTTGACCGCCAGGCCGTCCTGCTGCCACAGCACCATCAGCGTCAGGTACTGCGGATAGGTCAGCCCGATCTCGTGCAGCAGCGGGCGATAGGCGCGGACCACGGCGTTGGAGGCGGCGTACAGCGCGAAGCAGAGCTGGTCATCGATCCGCACCGTGTCCTCGTCAGGCACGCCCCGACCTCCTTGTGGATGTGACCAAAGTAACTCACGCGTGAGTGACAGCACAAGGGTGACTGCGTTGGACCTCCCTTGACATCGAGAGGAAGTGTGTAAAGCGTCTCATTCGTTACCGAACGGTAGTTCTCCGAGACCTGCGCCACATACCCTCGGTACATGAGCCAGCAGACCACCCGCTCGGGTGCGCCCGGTCGCCTCCTCGACGGCCCCTCCGACCCCGAGCACGACCCGACCGCCTCCTCCGCGCTGGAGCCCGGCTACGTCGCCTCGCTGACCGGTCGGGTGGTCGCCACCTCCGGCCAGACGACGGCCTCGACCTCGCCACTGAACGGGGAGCCGCTGGCAGACGTCCCGCAGTCGGGTGAGGACGACGTCGTCGCGGCCTTCGACCGCGCCCGGACGGCGCAGGCGGCCTGGGCCCGCACCTCCCTCGACGAGCGGGCCGAGGTGCTGCTCCGGCTCCACGACCTGGTGCTCGACCACGAGCAGGAGATCACCGACGTCGCGGTCTGGGAGTCCGGCAAGGCCCGCAAGGACGCCTACCTCGAGGCGTACCACGTCGCGCTCACCGCCCGGTACTACGCACGGACCGCGCACCGGCACCTCGACACCCGGCGCCGGTCCGGCGTCCTGCCGGGCGCCACCCGGATCGACGTCAACCGGGTCCCCAAGGGGGTCGTCGGCATCATCTCCCCGTGGAACTACCCGTTCACGATGGCGCTGTGCGACGGCCTGCCGGCGCTGCTCGCCGGCAATGCGGTGGTCATCAAGCCGGACGCCCAGACGATGCTCACCGCCCTGCTCGGCGCCCGACTCCTCGAGCAGGCCGGCCTCCCGGAAGGCCTCTGGCAGGTCGTCGCCGGCCCCGGCTCCCGGGTCGGCCCCTCGATCGTCGAGAAGGCCGATTACGTCTGCTTCACGGGTTCCACGGCCACCGGTCGCTCGGTCGCCCGGGGCTGCGCCGACCGGCTCATCGGCTGCTCGCTCGAGCTCGGCGGCAAGAACCCGATCCTCGTCCTGCGCGACGCCGACATCGAGAGGGCCGCCGAGGGCGCCGTCCGGGCGACGTACTCCAACGCCGGACAGCTCTGCGTCTCCACCGAGCGGATGCTGGTCGCCGACGAGATCTACGACCGCTTCGTCGAGCGGTTCGTGGCGCGCACCGAGGCGATGACGCTCGGGGCCGGTCACGACTGGGCCATCGACATGGGCTCGCTGATCTCCCAGGACCAGCTCGACACCGTGACCGCGCACGTCGAGGACGCCGTCGCCAAGGGCGCGACCGTGCTCACCGGCGGCCGCGCCCGCCCGGACCTGGGCCGCTACGTCTACGAGCCGACGATCCTCGAGGGCGTGACCGAGGACATGCTCTGCCACGGGCAGGAGACCTTCGGCCCGGTCATCTCCGTCCAGCGCTTCCGCAGCGAGACCCGGGCGATCGCGAAGGCCAACGAGGGCAGCTACGGGCTGAACGCGGCGATCTACAGCCAGGACGGCCGGCGGGCCCGCGCGATCGCCCGCGAGATCAGGTGCGGCACGGTCAACATCAACGAGGCGTACGGCGCCACGTTCGCCAGCATCGACGCCCCCATGGGCGGGATGCGGCAGTCCGGCCTGGGGCGTCGGCAGGGCGAGGAGGGCATCCACCGCTTCACCGAGACCCAGTCGGTCGGCACCCAGCGGGGGCACGGGTTCCACCCGCTGCCAGGGATGTCCAACGAGCGGTTCGCCCGGACGCTGTCGCTGTCGGCCCGACTGATGAACAGGCTGGGCCGGGCGTGAGCACCCACTACGACGTCCTCGTCATCGGCTCCGGCTTCGGCGGCTCGGTCTCCGCGCTCCGGCTCACCGAGAAGGGCTACCGGGTCGGCGTCCTCGAGGCCGGGGCCCGGTTCGAGGACGACGACTTCGCGGCCACCTCGTTCGACCTCAAGCGGTTCCTCTACCTGCCCGACGCCGGGCTCTACGGCATCCAGCGCATCGGCATGGTCCGCGACTGCCTGATCCTGGCCGGCGCCGGCGTCGGCGGCGGGTCGCTGGTCTACGCCAACACCCTCTACGAGCCGCTCGACGCCTTCTACCGGGACCGGTCCTGGTCGCACATCACCGACTGGAAGGCCGAGCTGGCGCCGTACTACGACCAGGCGAAGCGGATGCTCGGCGTCGTCGAGAACCCGCTCCGGACCCCGGCGGACGACGTCATGGAGAAGGTCGCGGTCGACATGGGCGCCGGCGACAGCTTCCACCCGACGCCTGTCGGCGTCTTCTTCGGCGGCCCCGACGCCCGGCCCGGGGAGCCGGTCGCCGACCCGTACTTCGGCGGCGCCGGCCCGGACCGCAACCCCTGCCGGGCGTGTGGCGAGTGCATGACCGGGTGCCGGCACAACGCGAAGAACACCCTGGTGAAGAACTACCTCCACCTGGCCGAGCAGGCGGGCGCCGTCGTCCACCCGCTGACCACGGTCACCCGGGTCCGCCCGCGCGAGGGAGGAGGCTACGAGGTCACCGCCCGGTGGACGAAGGCCAAGCTCTCGCGGCGTACGGCGGTGCGCACGTTCACCGCCGACCACGTCATCTTCTCGGCCGCGGCGCTGGGCACGCAGAAGCTGTTGCACCGGCTGAAGCTGGAGGGCGACCTGCCCCGGGTCAGCGACCGGCTCGGTGTGCTGACCCGCACCAACTCCGAGGCCATCCTCGGCGCGATCGCCCCGGACACCTCCACCGACTACAGCGAGGGGATCGCGATCACCTCGTCGTGGCACCCCGACGAGCACACCCACATCGAGCCGGTCCGCTACGGCCGGGGCAGCAACGCGATGTCGCTGATCCAGACCGTGCTCACCGACGGCGGGGGAGACCGGCCCCGGTGGCGGACCTGGCTCCGCGAGCTGTGGCGGCAGAAGTCGCAGGTGCGGAACCTCTACGACCTCCGGCACTGGTCGGAGCGCACGGTCATCGCCCTGGTCATGCAGACCCTCGACAACTCGATCACGACCCGCCCGCAGAGGCGCCTCGGCCGGTTCCGGATGACCTCCGAGCAGGGGCACGGCACGCCGAACCCGACCTGGATCCCGGTCGCCAACGAGGCGGTCCGGCGCATGGCCGACACCATGGGCGGCACCCCCGGCGGCTCGATCGGGGAGCCGTTCGACATGCCGCTGACCGCGCACTTCATCGGCGGCTGCACGATCGGGGACTCGCCGGAGACCGGCGTGGTCGACCCCTACCAGCGGATGTACGGCCACCCCGGCCTGCACGTGGTCGACGGGTCGGCGATCTCGGCCAACCTGGGGGTCAACCCCTCACTGACGATCACCGCCCAGGCGGAGCGGGCGATGGCGTTCTGGCCCAACAAGGGCGAGCCGGATCCGCGCCCCGACCTCGGGTCCGACTACCGACGCGTCGAGCCGGTCCGTCCGGTGCGTCCCGTGGTGCCCGAGTCCGCGCCCGGTGCCCTGAGGCTCCCGATCGTCGAGGTGCGTTGAGGGGCCGGAGAAAACTTCCGGGATTCGTGTGACTGGCCGTAACCCGGGCTCCCGGGGGTCGTTGAGCCGTCGGGTCCGGCGAATCATGCTCCCTCCCATGCCGGGCCCCGTGTCCAAGCACTGTCCTGCAGATGCATGGACGATCAGGGCCCGGCCACCCTCCCTCCCCGGCCGGGCCCTGATGCATTTCCGGACGGGCTCGGCCTGGGTCGGCCGCGCGGACGGGCGTCGATAGACTGCGCCAACGCCGTACCCCGCCCCCGAAAGGCCCCGGATGCCTCCCGCGCCGCCCGTGCCGCCAGCCGCCCCGGAGCACGATCTCGTCCTCGTCGTCGACTTCGGCGCGCAGTACGCCCAGCTGATCGCCCGACGGGTGCGCGAGGCGAGGGTCTACTCCGAGATCGTGCCGCACACCACGCCCGTGGCCGACCTGGTCGCCCGGCGGCCGAAGGCGATCATCCTCTCCGGCGGTCCGTCCTCGGTGTACGCCGACGGTGCCCCCGGCATCGACCCCGCGATCTTCCACGCGGGCGTCCCGGTGTTCGGCATGTGCTACGGCTTCCAGCTGATGGCCAGCGGACTGGGCGGCGAGGTCGCCCACACCGGTGCCCGCGAGTACGGCCGGACCCCGGTCACCGTCTCCGATCCCGGGACGCTGCTGGCCGACGTCCCCGCCGCCCACACGGTCTGGATGTCGCACGGCGACTCGGTGACCCGGGCGCCGGAGGGGTTCTCGGTGCTCGCCGCGACCGCGACCACGCCGGTGGCCGCCTTCGAGCGACTCGACACCCGGATGGCCGGGGTGCAGTGGCACCCCGAGGTGATGCACACCGAGCACGGCCAGCGGGTGCTCGAGCACTTCCTGCACCAGATCGCCGGCTGCCGGCAGACCTGGACGATGGTCAACATCGTGGAGGAGCAGATCGCCGGCATCGTGGCCCAGATCGGCGACGACGGCCGGGCGATCTGCGGCCTGTCCGGCGGCGTCGACTCCGCCGTGGCCGCCGCGATCGTCCAGCGCGCCATCGGGGACCGGCTCACCTGCGTGTTCGTCGACCACGGCCTGCTCCGCAAGGGCGAGGCCGAGCAGGTCGAGCGCGACTTCGTCGCCGCCACCGGGGTGGACCTGCACGTCGTCGACGCCCAGAAGCGGTTCCTCGACGCTCTGGCCGGGGTCAGCGACCCGGAGGAGAAGCGCAAGGTGATCGGCCGCGAGTTCATCCGGGTCTTCGAGGCCGCCGAGGCCGAGGTGCTCGGCGCCGCGGCCGCCGAGGGCGTGAAGGTCGCCTTCCTGGTCCAGGGGACGCTCTACCCCGACGTGGTCGAGTCGGGCGGCGGTGCCGGCACCTCCAACATCAAGTCCCACCACAACGTGGGCGGGCTGCCCGAGGACCTCGAGTTCGAGCTGGTCGAGCCGCTGCGCACGCTCTTCAAGGACGAGGTCCGGCTGGTGGGGGAGCAGCTCGGGCTGCCGGCCGACATCGTCTGGCGCCAACCGTTCCCCGGCCCCGGGCTCGGCATCCGGATCATCGGCGAGGTGACCCACGACCGGCTGGAGATCCTCCGCGAGGCGGACGCGATCGCCCGCGAGGAGCTCACCCGCGCCGGCCTGGACCGCGACATCTGGCAGATGCCGGTGGTGCTGCTGGCCGACGTCCGCTCGGTCGGCGTCCAGGGCGACGGCCGCACCTACGGTCACCCGGTGGTGATCCGCCCGGTCACCTCCGAGGACGCGATGACCGCCGACTGGGCACGGCTGCCCTACGACGTGCTGGAGCGGATCTCGACCCGGATCACCAACGAGGTGGCCGAGGTCAACCGGGTCACGCTGGACGTGACGTCCAAGCCGCCGGGCACCATCGAGTGGGAGTGAGGCCCGTCCCTGCCGGGTGCGGCTAGGGGCCGACGGCGATCTCGGTGCGGTCCGCGGCCAGCAGCACGGCCCCGATGAGCGAGGCCCGCTCGCCCAGCTCACTGGCCACCACCGGGGTGGAGGCCGCCGCGTCGACGGCGTGCCGCCGCATCCCGATCCGCACCGAGTGCAGCAGGAGGTCGCCGGCCCGGGCCATCTCGCCGCCCACCACGATCAGGTCGGGGTTGAGCAGGTTCACCACCGCCGCCAGGCCCCAGCCCACGTGCAGCCCGGCGTCCTCCAGGGTCCGCACCGCCGAGACGTTGCCGTCCCGGGCCGCGGCCAGGATCCGGTCGATGCCGGCATCGGGGAGCTGGTTGGCCAGCATGGCCTCGACGGTGCCGATGGAGGCGTAGGCCTCCAGGCAGCCGCGGCTGCCGCACCGGCAGACCGGACCCTGCTCGTCGAGCGTGAGGTGTCCGATCTCACCGGCGGTGCCGTCGGCCCCCCGGAAGAGCCGGTTGTCCACGATCAGCCCGGCGCCGACGCCCGAGGAGATCTTCAGGAAGACCGAGGTGGCGTGCCCGCGGGCCACGCCGTGCCGGTGCTCGGCGAGCGCTCCCAGGTTGGCGTCGTTCTCGGTGTGCACCGGCCGGTCGAACCAGCCGGAGGTGACCTCGCGGGCGTTCACCCCGACCCAGCCGGGCAGGATCGCCGAGGACCGGACCAGGTCGTCGCTGATCGGCGCCGGCAGTCCGAGGCCGATGTTGCGCACCGGCACTCCGTGGCCATGCTCGGCGAGGAGAGCGGTGAGCATGCCGTCGGCGATCTCCAGCCCCTCGTCGTACGCGTGCTCGGCATGCAGTCGGCGCCGGTCCTCGGCCACCAGGGCGCCCGAGAGGTCGCCCAGCGCGACCGCCACGTGCCGGTGCCCGAAGTCGATCCCGGCCACGAGTCCGGCCGACCGGGCCAGGCGCACCGTGGTGCCGCGCCGGCCGCTGCCGGGCTCGGTGTCGACCAGGCCGGCCGAGGCGAGGTGACGCACGATGTTCGAGACCGTGGCCGGCGCCAGCCCGGTCAGGCGGGCCAGCTCGGCCTGGGTCACCGGGGTGCCGTCCGCGGGGAGCTCGGCGGCGCGGCCTCGCAGCACGTTCACGACCCGGGCCTGGTTGGCGGTGCGCAGCGACGCCGTGGAGCCCGGGGCGGAGGTGGCGGCTGGTCGGACGGGCATGGAGGAACTGTCGACCATGAAGCCCGTAGCCGTCAAGTGATGTGGACTAACTTGCCCGAACCCCAGTTCCGAACTTTCTTGCGTTCAACTCTTGACGGCAAAGCCTGTGACTCACCACACTCGTCCTGTCACCCCGGACCGCCACGCATCGGTCCAGACCCCCAGGAGGAATCCGTGTCCACAGCCTTTCGACGAGTGGCGCTCGGCAGCGCCGCGGTCCTGTTCAGCGTCGGTAGCCTCGCCGCCTGCGGCGCCAACGAGGCGCAGAGCGGGGGCGACGGCGACGGCCCCGTGATCGCGCTCCTGCTGCCCGAGTCGGCGACCACGCGCTACGAGGCCTTCGACCGCCCCCTCTTCGAGGCGAAGGTCGCCGAGCTGTGCGAGGAGTGCAGCATCGAGTACTTCAACGCCGACCAGGACGAGGCCAAGCAGGACGGCCAGGTCGACTCGGCCATCGGCAAGGGAGCCGACGTCGTCGTGCTCGACCCGGTGAACGGCGACGGCGCCGGCGGCATGGTGCAGTCGGCCCAGGAGTCCGACGCGACCGTGATCGCCTACGACCGGTTCATCGAGGGCGCCGACTACTACATGTCCTTCGACAACTTCACCGTCGGCAAGATGCAGGCCGAGGCCCTGGTCGAGCAGACCGGCGACAAGGGTGACGTCCTCATGCTCAACGGCGCACCCAGCGACCCGAACGCGGCCCAGTTCAAGGAGGGCGCGCACAGCGTGCTCGACTCCTCGGGGCTGACGATCCTGGCCGAGTACGACAACCCGGACTGGAGCCCCGACAACGCCCAGCAGTGGACCACCGACCAGCTCGCGAAGTACCCCACGTCCCGGATCAACGGGGTCTACGCGGCCAACGACGGCCAGGCCGGCGGCGTCATCTCGGCGCTCACCGGTGCCGGCGTGGCGCGCGACAGCCTGCCGCCGGTCACCGGGCAGGACGCCGAGCTCGCCGCGATCCAGCGGATCGTCGCCGGGGAGCAGTCCATGACGATCTACAAGCCGATCAAGATCGAGGCCGAGACGGCCGCCGAGGTCGCCGTGAAGATCGCCCGCGGCGAGGAGGTGACCGGCACCGAGGACTTCGAGGGCGTCGCGTCGTTCATCTTCGACCCGATCGTGGTCACGCAGGACAACGTGATGGACACCGTCGTCGCCGACGGTTTCTACTCCGTGGAGGACATCTGCACCAAGGAGTACGCCGACGCCTGCGCCTCCGCCGGCGTCGAGTGAGGTCGCCGGAATGAGTTCAGCGCTCGCGCACGAGACGCCGGTCAGGGACAGCGTGCTGTCCCTGACCGGGGTCACGAAGAGGTTCGGCGCCGTCCAGGCGCTCACCGACGTCCATCTCGACGTGGCCCCGGGTGAGGTGGTCGCCCTCGTGGGTGACAACGGCGCCGGCAAGTCCACGCTCGTGAAGATCATCTGCGGCGTCTACCAGCCGGACCAGGGGCAGATCTCCCTGGACGGGGCTCAGGTCAGCGTCGGGGGTCCGCGGCAGGCCCAGCACCTGGGCATCGCCACCGTCTTCCAGGACCTGGCCCTGTGCGACAACCTCGACGTGGTCGCCAACCTGTTCCTCGGGCAGGAGCACCACCGCTCCTACCTGCTGAACGAGATCCAGATGGAGACCGAGGCCTGGCGGCTGCTGCGCAGCCTCTCGGCCAAGATCCCGTCGGTGCGGATCCCGATCGCCGGCCTCTCCGGCGGGCAGCGGCAGACGGTGGCCATCGCCCGCTCACTGGTGGGCAAGCCCAAGGTCGTGCTCCTCGACGAGCCGACCGCGGCCCTGGGCGTCGCCCAGACCGCCGAGGTGCTCAACCTGGTCGAGCGGCTGCGCGAGCAGGGCCTCGGCGTGATCCTGGTCAGCCACAACATGGCCGACGTGCAGGCGGTCGCCGACCGGATCTGCGTCCTCCGGCTGGGCCGCAACGCGGCGGAGTTCCGGGTCGAGGACGCCACCACCGAGCAGCTGGTCGCCGCCATCACCGGCGCCTCGGACAACGTGGTGTCGGCCCGCATGAGCCGCAAGGACGGTGACGGCAATGTCTGAGACGCCCACGACCGAGGCGCCGGCCGAGCAGTCCGGCCCGGCGCTGGCCGACCTCCAGGACGAGCGGCTGATCAACCAGCAGAGCTTCTCCGCGGTGGCCAGCCAGTTCGTCCACCGGCTCAGGGGCGGCGAGCTGGGCAGCCTGCCGGTGATCATCGGCCTGATCATCATCTGCACCGTCTTCTACGCCATCGAGCCGCGCTTCCTGTCGTCGTTCAACCTGGTGAGCATCGCCCGGTTCGCGGCGCCGACCGGGATCATCTCCCTCGGCATCGTGCTGGTCCTGCTGCTCGGGGAGATCGACCTGTCGGTCGGCTCCCTGTCCGGCTTCGCCTCCGCGGTGATGGCCGTCGTGGTGGTCGACAACGGCCAGCCGGTCCTCGTCGGTATGGCGGCCGGCATCGCCGTCGGTGCGACGATCGGACTCTTCTTCGGGCTCCTGCGCACGCGGATCGGCGTACCGAGCTTCGTGTTCTCCCTCGCCGGGCTGCTGGCGTTCCAAGGGGCGCTCTTCTACGTGCTCGGCGACAAGGGGACGATCACGATCCCGGCCAGCTCCTCGCTCGTGCAGTTCGCGAAGTTCGGCTACGTCCCCGCCGGGCTCTCCTACCTGCTGGTGCTGCTTATCGCGGCGGCCTACCTGGGGGCGGAGCTGCTCAACCGGTCCCGCCGTGCCAAGGCCGGGCTCGCGAACAGCTGGCTGCCCCTGCCGCTGGTGAAGGCCGGCCTCCTCGCCGGCGGGCTGGTGTTCCTCACCTACTACCTCAACGTGGACCGCGGCTGGCCCAACGTCTGGGCCCTGTTCACGGTGCTGGTCGTCGTGACGGACCTGGTCCTGAGGAAGACCCGCTGGGGCCGGCACGTGTTCGCCGTCGGCGGCAACGAGGAGGCGGCCCGCCGCTCCGGCATCAAGGTGGACCGGACCTACGTCACGGTGTTCGTGCTGTGCTCGTCGCTGGCCGCCCTGGGCGGCCTCATGGCGGCCGGGGTGCTCGGCAGCGTCTCGCAGAACAGCGGCACGACCGGGCTCGAGCTGACCGCGATCGCGGCGGCCGTGATCGGCGGGGCCAGCCTGTTCGGCGGCCGCGGCACGGCGTACGCCGCGATGCTGGGGATCATCGTCCTGCAGTCCATCGACTCGGGTCTGAACCAGATCAACGTCGACTCCTCGGTCCGGTTCATGACCACCGGAGCCGTCCTGCTGCTGGCCGTCATGATCGACTCGGTGTCGAGGAAGGCGAGAACCTCCAGCGGTCGCGGCTGAGTCGCGGCCCACGGGTCGGACCGGCATATACGGTGTAGCCATGGAGCATGGCGCTGTCGGGGGGCCGAACACCGGCCCACCCGACAGCGACGCCGGATGGTCCTACCAGCAGCAGGTCCTCGACGACCTGCGGGACGGGATCTGGGTCTTCGACGAGAAGGGCCGCACGCTCTACGCCAACCGGAGCCTGGCCGACCTGCTCGGCCGGAGCATGGCCGAGATGCGGGAGCTCACCGTGCACGACGTGCTGGACACCCCCGGTCGCGCCCAGTTCACCGCCCACCTCGAGGCGCTGCCCATCACCGGCCCCAACGAGGCCGAGGTCGCCTGCGTCTACCGCCGCAAGGACGGTTCTCCGGTGCGCGCGATCATCTCGGAGGGGGTGCTGCGTGCCGACGGCGGCGAGGTCACCGGCTACGTCCACCGGCTCACCCGGGACGAGGAGCGGCTGGCCCTGGTCGAGGACCTGGCCCGCAGCCGGGAGCGCCTGGACGAGGCGCAGACGGTGGCCCGGCTGGGCAGCTCCGAGCGCAACCTGGTCACGGGCGAGACGACCTGGTCGGCGGGGATGTACGCACTGCTGGGCGTGGACCCCTCGACGGTCTCGCCGCCCTTCGAGACCCTCCTGGAGAGGGTGCTGCCGCAGGACCGACCGGCCGTGGCCGAGGCCCTCCGGGTCGGGCAGGCGACGGGCACGATCGAGTTCGACGCCCGGTTCCGTCGGGTGGACGGCTCGGAGGGGTGGCTGCGCGGACGGGGCTCGGTCCCCGAGCGGGCATCCGACGGCACGGCCGTCCGGATGACCGGCACGGTCCAGGACATCACCGAGCTGAAGGAGGCGGAGCTGGCGCTGCTCGACAGCGTCGTCCTCAACTCGCTGATGCAGGTGATCGCGGCCGCCGCCAACGAGGCGGCCACCCTGGAGGAGGCATTCGCCCGCACCGCCGACCTGCTGCTCGCCCACGAGGACTGGCAGCGGGCCGTGGCCTTCTCCGTGAGCGGTGCGGACACCGGCGACCCGGTCCTGGAGCCGAGCGCCGTGGCCGGGGACGGGGCCGAGGCCGGTGTCACCGACTCCGAGCTGCGGCTCGCGCGGCGGGCCGTCGAGGCCGGCGACGTGGTGATGGAGGAGCACGAGGCGCCCGACGCACCGTCGATCGGCTTCCTGGTCCCAGCCGAGGAGGGACCGGTGGCGGCGGTGGTCATCACCGCGCGCAGCCCCTTCGAGCGGCAGCAGATGCTCCGGTCGCTGGTCGGCCAGGCCGGGGACCAGCTGGCGCGGGTCGCCGACCGGGAGCGGGTGGCGCGAGAGGTCGCCGCCGCCCGCGACGCCGCGATGCAGGCGTCGCGGCTCAAGTCCGACTTCCTGGCCACGATGAGCCACGAGATCCGGACCCCGATGAACGGGGTCATCGGTCTCAACGAGCTGTTGCTGCGCACCGACCTCGACGAGCGGCAGCGTCGGCTGGCCGAGGGCGTCCGCTCGGCGGGCCGCTCACTGCTCGGCATGCTCAACGACCTCCTCGACTTCTCCAAGATCGAGGCCGGGCAGCTCGAGCTGGACCAGGTCGACTTCGACGTCGCCGCGGTCTTCGAGCAGGCCTGCGCGCTCAGCAGCCACGCCGCCCGGGACAAGCGGATCACCCTCGACCTCCACGTGGACGACGACGTGCCGGACCGGCTGTCCGGGGACCCGGGCCGGTTGGCCCAGGTCGTGGCCAACCTGGTCTCGAACGCGGTCAAGTTCACCCCGACGGGCAGCGTGACGGTCCGGGTCTCGAGCGCACCCGAGGTCGGTGCCGGGGAGTCCGGGGACCGGATCGGCCTCCGGGTCGAGGTCGTCGACACCGGGATCGGCATCCCGCCCGAGCAGCACGCTCGGATCTTCGACCGGTTCCAGCAGGCGGACACCTCGACCACCCGGGTCTTCGGGGGCACCGGCCTCGGGCTGGCCATCTCGGCCGAGCTGGTCCAGGCGCTGGGTGGAGAGCTGCGGCTGTGCAGCGCGCCGGGGGAGGGCAGCACGTTCTTCTTCACCGCCGCCTTCCTTCCCGCCACGGCGGCGGCCCAGGAGGCGGCACTCGTCCATCCCGAGGAGCGCGGTGCGCCCGGGAGCGCCGGCCGGATCCTGGTGGCCGAGGACAACGACATCAACCAGCTCGTGGCCCGCGGCATGCTGGAGGCGCTCGGCTACGCCGTGGACATCGCCGTCGACGGCGAGCAGGCCGTGCGTCTCGCGCGGAGCGGCGACTACGACGTGGTCCTGATGGACCTGCGGATGCCGGTGCTGGACGGGTTCGCGGCCACCCGCCGGATCCGAGCCGCGGAGGCCGACGCCGACCCTGCGACCGGGCGGGTGCCCGTCGTGGCGATGACCGCGTCGGCGGTCGAGGGGGAGCGGGAGCGCTGCCTGGCGGCCGGCATGGACGACTTCCTCACCAAGCCCGTCGACTTCCGGAGGTTGGACACGGTGCTCCGTGACCGCCTGGGGACCGCACCCGGCGCCGGGGCCCGCTCCGACCCTGCCTCGGGGCCGACACGGACCGACGACCGGCCCGACGACCGGCCCGACGACCGGCCCGACGACCGGCCCGACGTGCTGGACACCAGCCGGCTGGAGGACCTGCAGGACATGGGCGAGGGCGCCGAGGTCCTGGTCGGTCGGGCCGTCGACAACTTCGTCGCCGGCGTCGACACGTGGCTGCACGACCTCCGGGGCGCCGTGGACGCCGGCGACCCGGAGCGGCTCGCCGCCGCCGCCCACGGCTTCAAGGGCAGTGCCCTGAACCTGGGGGCGACCCGGGCCGCCCAGCTGGGTGACGCCCTCGAGTCGGCCGGCCGGGCGGGCCGGCTGGAGGTCGCGCGAGGGCTGCTCCCGGAGCTCGCGGACGCGCTGGCCGCCACCTCGGCCGCGCTGCGGGCGTTCCGGGCCGGATGAGCCCGGCCCGGAGCCGGCACGTGGGGTTGAATGGCCGGGTGGCTGCCCCGACCGACGTGCACGAGGCGACCTCGGCGATCCTGGCTGAGCTCACCCCCCAACGGCGTACCTCGTTCCGGCTGCGGCTCGACCGCTGGTACGACGACCTGCTGGGCGGGCTGGCGGCGGTCTACCCCGACCCGGAGGCCCTCGCCGGCCGGCTGGCCGCGGCGGCCGCCGGCGGCTACCGGGACCGGCCGGAGGAGCTGCACGAGCTCGACGAGCGCCGGCTGCTCGAGCCGGACTGGCTCCAGCACCCCCGGATGTTCGGCTACGCCTGCTACGCCGACCGGTTCGCCGGTGACCTGCCCGGCGTCGCCCGACGCCTGGACCACCTCACCGACCTCGGCGTCACCTACCTGCACCTGATGCCGCTGCTGCAGCCGCGGGCGGGAGACAACGACGGCGGGTACGCCGTCCAGGACTACCGCTCCGTGCGCCCCGACCTCGGCACCGTCGACGACCTGCGCGCGCTGGCGGGGACGCTGCGGGGGAGGGGGATCAGCCTGGTCCTCGACCTGGTGCTCAACCACGTCGCCCGCGAGCACGACTGGGCGGTCCGGGCCCGGGCCGGTGAGCCGCGCTACCGCGACTACTTCCACATCCACCCCGACCGCGAGCTGCCGGACGCCTACGAGGAGCACCTGCCCGAGGTGTTCCCCGACTTCGCGCCGGGCAGCTTCACCTGGGACGAGGAGGCGGCCGGCTGGGTCTGGACGACCTTCAACTCCTGGCAGTGGGACCTCGACTGGAGCAACCCGGCGGTGCTCGAGGAGTTCGCCGACATCGTGCTGTTCCTGGCGAACCTCGGGGTCGAGGTGCTCCGCCTCGACGCCATCGCCTTCCTGTGGAAGCGGATGGGCACCAGCTCCCAGAACCAGCCCGAGGTGCACGCGATCATCCAGGCGCTGCGGGCCCTGGCCCGGATCGCCTGCCCGGCCCTGGCCTTCAAGGCCGAGGCGATCGTCGGCCCCCGCGACCTGGTGCAGTACCTCGGTGCCGGACGGCACGCAGGTCGGGTCAGTGACCTGGCCTACCACAACACGCTGATGGTGCAGGCGTGGTCGATGCTCGCGACGGGGGAGACCGGGCTGGCCCGGCACGCCCTGGCCTCCCTCCCGCCGACGCCGGCGGCGGGGACCTGGATCACCTACGTCCGCTGCCACGACGACATCGGCTGGGCGATCGACGACCGGGACGCCGAGGCCGTCGGGCTCACCGGCTTCGGCCACCGTCGCTTCCTCGCGGACTGGTACGCCGGCGAGTTCCCGGGGTCCTGGGCCCGGGGGCTGGTCTTCCAGGACAACCCGGAGACCGGCGACCGACGGACCAGCGGCACCGCGGCCGCCCTGTGCGGGCTCCCGGACGGCGAGGCGCCGGGGACCGACGTCGGCCTGGCCCGCCTGTTCCTGGTGCACGCCCTCGTCGCCGGCTGGGGCGGGATCCCGGTCGTGTGGAGCGGAGACGAGCTGGCGCAGCCCAACGACCCCGCCTGGGCGGAGGAGCCGGGCCACGAGGCCGACAACCGGTGGGCGCACCGGCCCCCGCTGGACGAGGACCGCGCGTCGGCCCGTCACGACCTGCGCACGGTCCCGGGCCGGATGTTCGCGGCGTTGGCCCACCTCGCCTCGGTGCGGGCCGGGCTCCCGCAGCTGCACGCCTCGGTCCCCAGCCAGGTGCTCGAGGAGACCGACCCGGGCGTGCTGGCCACCGTCCGCCGGCATCCCGGCGGCACCATGGTCGGGCTCTACAACGTCACCTCGGAGTCGCGACCGTTCCCGGTGTCACGCCTGCACGAGGCCGGCCTGCACGCGCCGTACGACGCCCTCGGCGGACACCCCGTGACCACCGGGGCCGACGGCGTGGTCCGGATCCCGGCGTACGCCGCGTGGTGGGTGGTCGAGCGGCCCTCCGACGGGTGAGTCTCAGTCCTGGCCGAAGTCGCGCCGCGGCCCGGAGCGCTCCTCGACCTCGGCCCGGGTCAGCCGCCGCGACACGGCCAGGCTGGCCACCGCGGTCACCGCGAGCGTGCCGATGATCACCACCAGCGAGAGCCAGATCGGGATCTCCGGGGCCCACGTGATGTGCTCGCCGCCGTTGATGAACGGCAGCTCGTTCTCGTGCATGGCGTGCAGGATCAGCTTCACGCCGATGAAGCCGAGCAGGAACGAGAGGCCGTAGGAGAGGTAGATCAGGCGCTGGAGCAGCCCGCCGATGAGGAAGTAGAGCTGGCGCAGGCCCATGAGCGCGAAGATGTTCGCCGTGAAGACGAGGTACGGGTCCTTGGTGAGGCCGTAGATCGCGGGGATCGAGTCCAGCGCGAAGAGCAGGTCGGTCGTGCCGAGGGTGAGGATCACCAGGAACATCGGGGTGATGACGCGCTTGCCGTTCTCCCGCGTGAAGATCTTCGTGCCGTGCCACTCGCTGGTCGCCGGGAGGTGGGTCTCGACGAACTTCACCAGCCGGTTCTCCTCGTACTCCTCGTCGTCCTCGCTGCCCTCCTTCGCGAGCTTGACCGCCGTGTAGAGCAGGAACAGGCCGAAGATGTAGAAGACCCAGCTGTACTGGTTGATCGCCGCGGCGCCGATCACGATGAAGATCGCCCGCATGATGAGGGCCAGCACGATGCCGATCATCAGGGCGGTCTGCTGGTACTGCCGGGGGACCCCGAACTTGGCCATGATGATGATGAAGATGAACAGGTTGTCGATCGAGAGCGAGTACTCGGTCAGCCAGCCCGCGAAGAACTCCGGCCCGGGCGAGGGGGAGAGCTCGTGCGGCTGGGCGAACAGGAGCAGGGCCAGGCCGAACAGCACCGCCAGGCCGACGAAGAACGCCAGGTGGGTGCTGACCTCCTTCATCGACGGCTCGTGCGGGCGGCGGCCGATGATCAGGAGGTCGACCAGCAGGACGCCGACCGTCACGACGACGGTGATCACCCAGATGGTGGGGGAGGCGACCGAGTCGCCCATGATCGCATTCACGCTCTGCTTGCTCCTCCGGAGTGACGCGAGGTGTCGGCACGCTCGTGCGTCCGACCGGACAGTCCGGAGGTCTCTTCCGCCCGCCACCTGCTCGCGGACCGGGGACACCGGGCGGGCCTCGACCCGGCCGTGATGACGGCGCCACCGCGAAGGAATACTCCCCTCCGCGGGGAATCCTCCCATGCCGCCCCAGCGCCGGCCGCTGCCGCCCTAGGCTCGGAGCGTGCTCCCCCGTGACGACCTGCTGGTGCAACGGCTCATGCGGCACCCGGTGCTGGCGGGGGTCTACGAGCGGGCCTGGCGGCCGGCGCTCGGCTGGGCACTGCTCGGCTTCGACCTCGACCACCTGCGTCACGAGAAGGAGCTGGCCAGCGCGGCGCTGCGGCTGGCGCCCGGGCAGGTCGTGCTCGACCTCGCCTGCGGCCCCGGGAACTTCACGGCCACCTTCGCCGAGGCGGTCGCGCCCGCCGGGCTGGCGGTCGGGGTGGACCTGTCCGCGCCGATGCTGGACCGGGCCCGTCGTGACAACGCGCACCCCCGGGCGGCGTACCTGCGGGGTGACGCGACCGACCTGCCGTTCCCGGACGGCTCGTTCGACGCGGTCGGCTGCTACGCCGCGCTCTACCTGATCCCCGACCCGTGGGCCGCCTTCGCCGAGCTGGTGCGGGTGCTGCGGCCCGGCGGCCGGCTGGCGCTGATGGCCAGCCGCAGCTCGCCGCACGCCCTGGTCCGGCCCGTGCAGGCCCGGGCCCTGGGTCTGTCCGGCCTGCGGATGTTCGGTCCCGACGAGTTCACCGACCGGCTGCGCGCGGCCGGCTTCACCGAGGTCACCCGGGAGCTGCGCGGGGTCGCCCAGTACGTCGCCGGCACCGCCCCCGCCTGAGCGACCCGTCGCTCGTGTCGACGCGGGCGCGGACACGAGCGACGGGTCGGCGGCACTGGGGTCGACACTGGCGACGGGTGGGCGAATCTGGGGGTGCCGGGACGCGGGCGCGGGGGTAGCGTGACGGAGGTCGTCCCACCTCGGAGGTCCCCGTGCGCCGTACGCCGCTGCTCGCGATCGTCTCGTCCCTGCTCCTCGCCCCGCTGGTCGGGCTGGCCCCCGCCGACGCCGGCACCGGCCATCACGATTCCGGCCGTCACGATTCCGGCCGGCATCCGGGCACCGCGGAGGGTCACCACGGCCACGGGAAACCCGGCACCGTCCGGTTCTCGACCTTCAACGCCTCGCTGAACCGCAGCAACGCCGGCGACCTCGCGCGCGACCTCTCCACCGGGGAGAACCAGCAGGCCCGCAACGTCGCCGAGACGATCCAGCGGGTCGATCCGGACGTGCTGCTGGTCAACGAGTTCGACTACGACCCCGAGGCCGTGGACCTGTTCCGGGACAACTACCTCGAGGTCTCGCAGAACGGCGCCGACCCGGTCCGTTACCCCTACGCCTACGTCGCCCCCTCCAACACCGGCGTGCCGAGCGGGCACGACCTGGACAACGACGGGACGATCGGCGGCGGCAACGACGCGTTCGGCTTCGGCTTCTTCGAGGGCCAGTTCGGGATGGTCGTCTACTCGAAGTTCCCGATCGACACCGACCGGGTGCGGACCTTCCGGCTGTTCCGGTGGGCCGACATGCCCGGGGCGATGCTGCCCGACGACCCGGCCACCCCGGAGCCGGCCGACTGGTACTCCGCGGCGGAGCTCGAGGACGTCCGGCTGTCCTCGAAGTCGCACTGGGACGTCCCGATCCGGATCGGCCGCCGCACCGTCCACTTCCTGGTCTCGCACCCGACGCCGCCGGTCTTCGACGGCCCCGAGGACCGCAACGGCACCCGCAACCACGACGAGATCCGGTTCTGGGCCGACTACGTGCGACCCGGCCGCCGGTCGGCGTACATCTATGACGACGAGGGCCGGCACGGTGGGCTGCGACCGGGAGCCCGGTTCGTGATCGCGGGGGACCAGAACTCCGACCCCTTCGACGGCGACTCCGTCCCCGGCTCGATCCAGCAGCTGCTGGACAATCCGCGCGTCAACGACCGGAGCACGCCGACCTCGGAGGGCGGCCCCGAGGCCGCCGAGCTGCAGGGCGGCTCCAACGAGACCCACGTCTCCGACCCGGCCTTCGACACCGCCGACTTCGACGACCGGGTCGGCATCGGACCGGGCAACCTGCGCGCCGACTACGTGCTGCCGTCGAGGTCGCTGCGGATCGTCGGCAGCGGGATCTTCTGGCCGACCCGCGACGACGAGCTGTTCCGGCTCACCGGCACCTTCCCGTTCGTCCCGACCTCCGACCACCGACAGGTCTGGGTCGACGTCCGCTGACCCGTCGCTTGTGTCGGCCTGAGGACGCCCGACCCGTCGTCAGTGTCGGCTCGGGCAGGAGGAGGTAGCCATGCGCATCGCCGTCGCCGGAGGCACCGGAGTCGCCGGCCGGCACACGGTGCGGGCGCTCGCCGACGCCGGGCACGACGTGGTGGTGCTCGCCCGCTCCCACGGCGTCGACCTCGCCGACGGGCAGGGCCTCGACGCCGCCCTGGCGCGGGTGGAGGTCGTCGTCGACACCAGCAACGTCCCGACGCTGAACCGCCGGGCCGCCGTGGACTTCTTCACCGAGGTGACCAGCCGGCTGCTCGCCGCCGAGACCCGGCACGCGGTCCGGCACCACGTCGTGCTCTCGATCGTGGGCGTCGACCGGGTCGACACCGGCTACTACGCGGGCAAGCGCAAGCAGGAGGAGCTGGTCCGCACCGGTGACGTCCCGTGGTCGATCCTGCGCGCCACCCAGTTCCACGAGTTCCCAGGTCAGCTGCTGGACCGCGGCCCGTCGAGCGTGGCGCTGCTGCCGCGCATGCGGATCCAGCCGGTGGCGGCCCGCGAGGTCGGGGAGGATCTGGCCCGGATCGCCACCGGGCCACCCCTCGGGGCGGCGCCCGAGCTGGCCGGGCCGGAGGTGCACGAGCTCGTCGACCTGGCCCGACAGCTGGCTGCGCGCCGTGGTCGGCCCAGACGGGTGGTCGGCGTCCCGGTGCCCGGCCGGGCCGGACGGGCGATGGCATCGGGTGCCCTGCTGCCGTCCGGTCCGGCGACGCGGGGGATCCAGACGTACGCCGAGTGGCTGGCCGACGCGGACGAGGGCCGCTAGTCAGTCGACCGCGCCCAGCACCGCACGCCGGGCGACCATCCGCCCCTGCTGCTGGACCTCGGCCCGCGCCGCGAGCTCGGGCAGCTCGTCGAAGGGGCCGAAGTCCGGCCGGCAGACAGTCCCCGGTGCGGGCAGCCGGCGGGTGCGCAGGTAGCGGTCGGTGTGGCCGTCCACGCACGAGCTCAGCCCGAGGGCGGTGTGTCCGTGCCCGGCCAGCGTGAGGAGCCGCGACCGGGGGAAGAGGTCGGCGACCCGCTCCGCCCCGGAGTACGGCGTCGCCGGGTCGAAGGTGTTGCCCACGAGCAGGATCGGAGCCGCCGTGGTGGATCCCCACGGGCCGAGGTGGGCGTCCGGGTCCCGGGCCGGCCAGCTGGCACAGGAGATGCCGAACCACGTCCACGCCCGGCCGAAGTACTCCGCCTGCCGGTCCGCCCGACGCCCGGCGGACGACCACGCCGCCAGCGAGCGGGGGTTGACCCCGTCGGTGCAGGCGACCCCGGCGAAGCCCTCGATCGTCTGCGACTGGCCCGGCTCGGGGCCGGCGAGTCGCGCCCGGAGTCTCGCGTAGGCCCCCCGGAGCGCCGCTTCGGAGGGCGTCTCCGCCGACAACTCGGACAGGACCTCCGCCAGGGACGGCCACGAGAACGGGTCGTACATCGAGTTCCGGGTCAGCCAGACCAACTCGGCGTACCCGAAGGAGGTCGGGCCGTCCGGCGTCGGGATCGTGGTCGGCTCCGTCCGGAGTCGAGCGGCCAGTCGGCGGTACCTGCCGTCCGGGTCGGCGCCCGCGAAGGCGCAGGAGCCGGGCCCGGCCTCGTGGCAGAGCCGGAAGAACTCCTGCAGGGTCGCGAGCGTGCTGACGTGGCTGCCCAAGCGCGTGGAGAACGGGATCCGCCGGCCCTCGACCGGGGTCCGACCGGTCGTCCACAGTGCCGGGTCCGGCATCGCGTCCAGGACCAGCGCGCGGACCCGGTCGGGGAAGAGCGTGGCATAGGTGACGCCCAGCTGGGAGCCGTAGGAGCCCGCGAAGTAGGTCAGCCGCCGGTCCCCGACCGCGGACCGCATCGCGTCGAGGTCCCGCGCCACGTTCGCGGTCGACATGTGCCGCATGACGGGGCCGCCGTTGCGTGCGCACAGCCGTGCGATCCGGGCGTGCGTGCTGAAGTACCGGCGCTCGTCGGCGTGCGTCACGGGGAACGTGCCCACCGGGTCGAGCAGGTCCCGCGCCTGCTCGGCGCTGTCGAAGCAGAGCAGCGGATCGCTGCGGGCGACCCCGCGCGGGTCGAAGCCGACCACGTGGAAGCGGTCCAGCACCCGGGGCGAGAGGAAGAACGGGACGAACGGCACCACGTCCACCCCCGAGCCGCCCGGCCCGCCGGGGTTGATGAAGATCGTCCTGGCACGGCGACCCGGGTCACGGGCCCGGTGCCGTTTGAGGGCGACCTCGACCGTCCCGGCGGCGGGAGCCGCATGGCTCAGGGGAAGCGTCATCGTGGCGCAGTCGAACGCGTCGGGGTCGGGGGTCTCCTCGTCCGGGGGGCACGGCCCCCACTCCAGGGTGGGGGCCGGCGTCACCCCAGTCGACGTCGGCCCCGACGCCGTCTGCGGCGCGGCCGCCGCGGTCCCGCTCAGCCCCAGGAGGAGTGCGGCGGCGGCGAGCAGCACGAGCGGGCGGGGTCGACGCGCGCCGGTGGGCCGGCCGGGACGGCGGGGCGACGGGACACTGGGCTGCGGGACACTGGGCTGCGGCATGGGGCGCCCCTCTCCGGGTGACGACGGACGGCGCGAGGGCCGTCCCCAGCCCACCAGCCGGCCGCCGGCGCCGCCATACGCAGAACCACGTACGCCGGGTCGTCACCCGGGCACCAGGCCGTAGGCCCGGGCCCGGTTGAGCGCCGAGACCCGGTCGTGGGCCTGCAGCTTCTCGTAGGCGTGCTCCAGGTGCTTGCGCACCGTGCTCGGGGCGATGCCGAGCAGGCGACCGACCACGTCGGCCTTCAGCCCGGTCGAGACCAGCCGGAGCACCTCGACCTCGCGGCGGGTCAGGGCTCCGTCGCCGCCGACGGGCCGCCGTGGCAGCCGGCGGTACATCAGCTCGAGGGTGGTCAGCACCGGCAGCAGCCGACGCGCCAGCTCCAGCTCGCGGTCGCTGAACTCTCCGGTGTCGCGCAGCAGCGTCCATCCGTTCCCGCGCACCGGTGCCACCAGGTCGACCACCAGGCTCAGCTGGAACCGGCCGCCCACGGCCCGGAACACCTCGTCGTACACCGCCGTGCTGCGCCAGACCCGGTCCGGCACGAGGTCGCTGACCCGGCGTGGGCGCAGGTCGCTCGGCTCAGCCAGGTAGCTGAGGATGCTCGGGTGCGCCCGGCCGTGCCTGGCCAGGCCGACCGCCAGCAACGGGTCCACCAGGCCGTCCCGGCTGGCCTCGACCCGCCCGGCGCCGAAGTCGATCTCGGTCCACAGCACGGCGTCCGCCCCGAACAGGGCCGTCAGCTCCCGCCCGGCGGCGGCCAGGAAGTCGGGTCGGTCCGGCCTGGTGCTCAGCCTCCGACTCAGGTCGAGGAACGTCCTGGTGTCGTCCACGGTGTCTCCTGCACCGTCGGAGACCCGCCACGGTCACCGACCCGGTAGTGCCGTGCTCCCATTGTGCCCCCGATGACCGCCCCGGGAGCCACGAGAACGGCGGGTATCTGGCGCGGCCGCCGTGCCCTCCTCACCCGTACGCCCCGGACCGGCCGGGGCCCGGACGGCAGGAGGAGCCGTGGACATGACCGTGTGCCCCGAGTGCCACGACCCGGCGGAGGTCCAGTGGCGGGCGGTGCTGGAGAGCACCGACGGACCGGTCGAGCACGCCCGGATCCAGTGCCTGCGACGGCACTGGTTCCTGCTCCCGGTGGCCACCCTCGCGGCGGCACCGGCCGAGCCCGGCTCGGCTCCGGCCGCGCGCGGGTCCGTCCACGCGCGGCGGTAGGCCCCGCCCGTCAGGGCACTGTGGGCCCCGCCCGTCAGGGCACCATAGGAACGCCGCCGTCAGGGCACCCGCGGCGCCGGCACGTCGTACGTCGTGGTCCGCTGCCGCACGGGGCGGTTGATCCCGGCGCCGATCGCCACCAGTTCCTCCACGGTCTTGGCTGAGCCGTGCTCGGAGCCGGCCATCCGCGAGATCGTCTCCTCCATCAGGGTGCCGCCGAGGTCGTCGGCGCCGGCGGCCAGCATGGCCCGGGTGCCCTCGACGCCGAGCTTGACCCACGAGGTCTGGATGTGGTCGATGCGGCCGTGCAGCATGATCCGGGCCATCGCGTGGACCGCGAGGTTGTCGCGCAGGGTCGGGCCGGGCCGGGCGAGGCCGGCGAGGTAGATCGGCGAGGAGGTGTGCACGAACGGGAGCGGCACGAACTCGGTGAAGCCGCCGGTCTCGTCCTGCTGGCGGGCGATCACCCGCAGGTGCTGCACCCAGTGGCGCGGGTTGTCGACGTGGCCGTACATCATCGTCGCGCTCGAGCGCAGCCCGACCCGGTGCGCGGTGCCGACCACCTCGAGCCAGGTCGCGGTGGGCAGCTTGCCCTTGGTGAGGATCCAGCGGACGTCGTCGTCGAGGATCTCCGCGGCGGTGCCGGGGATCGTGCCCAGCCCGGACTCACGGGCCTTGATCAGGAAGTCCTCGAACGACAGACCCGTGCGGGAGGCGCCGTTGACGATCTCCATCGGCGAGAAGGCGTGGACGTGCATCTGCGGGACCCGCGCCCTGACCGCGGAGACCAGGTCGAAGTACGCCGTCCCCGGCAGCTCGGGGTCGATCCCGCCCTGCATGCACACCTCGGTGGCACCGAGCTGCCATGCCTCCGCGGCCCGGTCGGCGACCTGCGCCAGCGACAGCGAGAAGGCATCGGCGTCGCTGCGCCGCTGGGCGAACGCGCAGAACCGGCAGCCCACGTAGCAGACGTTGGTGAAGTTGATGTTCCGGTTGACCACGTAGGTGACCTCGTCGCCGACGCTCTGCCGGCGCAGGGCGTCGGCCAGCGCGACCACCTCGTCCAGCAGGTCGCCCTCGGCGGTCATCAGCGTCAGCGCGTGCTCGTCGGCGAGGCTCCCGGGGTCGGCCTCGGCCGCGGCCAGCGCGGCCCGGCCCTCCCCGGTGGTCGAGGCGCCGGCGCCGGCGAGCGTCCCGGGACCCTTGTCCTCGACATCCGAATCGACGCCCGCCTCGACATCCGTCTCGGCCGCGGCCCGCACCTCGTCCCAGTCGCCGTACACGGTCTCGAAGTCCTCGCGCCGGTCGGCGCTCCGCCCGGCGGTGTCGATGCTGGTGTGCAGGTCGGTGCGGCCGACCGCGGCGACGCCGCCGTCCGGCTCCTGCCACACCCGCCCCACCGGGCGTACGCCGGGGCGCGCGAGGCCGTCGGGTCCGGCCAGCGCGTCGACATGGGCACGGATCCGCGGGTCCAGCCACGGCTCCCCGCGGAGCACGTACTCGGGATGCACGGTCAGCCTCGGACGCAGCTCGAGCCCACGGGCCTCGGTGAGCGCGCGGAGCCGCTCCAGGGACGGCCAGGGACGCTCCGGGTTCACGTGGTCCGGCGTCAGCGGGGAGACCCCACCCCAGTCGTCGACCCCGGCCCCCAGCAGGGCCGCGCACTCGGTCGAGCCCTCGGAGGAGTCGACCAGGTTGGGCGGCGCCTGGACCCGCATCCGCGGGCCGAGGACGATCCGGGTCACCGCGATCGCGGCCCGGTACTCCTCCAGCCCCAGGTCGTGGGCGTGCCGCATCGCGGTCTCCGGCTTGGCCCGGAAGTTCTGGACGATGACCTCCTGCAGCGCGCCGTAGCGGCGGGCGTTCCCGCGGAGCGCGAAGATCGTCTCGGCCCGCTCGGTCAGCGTCTCGCCGATCCCCACCAGCAGCCCGGAGGTGAACGGCACCGAGAGCCGCCCGGCGTCCTCGAGCACCCGCAGCCGCACCGCCGGGTCCTTGTCGGGGGAGCCGAAGTGCGCCTCGCCACGGGTCTCGAACAGCCGGGCCGAGGTGGTCTCGAGCATCATCCCCAGCGACG
This sequence comes from Nocardioides donggukensis, assembly GCF_014842875.1. GTDB lineage: Bacteria > Actinomycetota > Actinomycetes > Propionibacteriales > Nocardioidaceae > Nocardioides > Nocardioides donggukensis. Next base: position 610,403 of record NZ_JACYXZ010000001.1, read on the forward strand.
GGGCGACCGGCTTGAGCCGGGTCATCTCCTCCCACGACATCACGCCGGGGTTCAGGTGCGGCAGCAGGCCGGTCTCCTCCAGCACCCGCACCGCCATCGCCCGGACGTAGGCCAGCGTCGAGTCGTAGCCTCGCGACTCCAGCCACTCCCGCGCCTCCGGCCAGCGGTCCTCGGGCCGGTCGCCCAGGGTGAACAGCGCCTCCAGGCAGCCCAGCGCGGCACCGTCGGCGGCGATCGCCAGGATCTCGTCGGGGGACAGGAACGGCGCCCGCCCCTCACGCTCCGCCTGCCCGGGGGTCTCCACGAACGTGCAGTAGTGGCACCGGTCCCGGCACAGCCGGGTCACCGGCACGAACACCTTCGGCGAGTACGTCACCACCCCCGGCCGACCGGCCGCCACCAGCCCCGCGTCGCGCACCCGCGCCGCCACCGCACACAAGGCGTCGAGCTGCTCGCCGCGAGCCGCCAGCAGCGCGGTCGCCTCGGACACGTCCACCGCCGCACCCCGTTCGGCGCGGGCCAGCGAGCGTCGTACCTGGTGGGGGGTGATCGGCTCGGTCATCGTCGTCAAGGCTAGGCGGGTGCGGGACCGTCCGGTGCGGCGGTCCGGTGCCGGCTCAGCCGAGGAGCTCCTTGACCTGTGCGATCTGCGCGACCTGCCCGGCCGGGTCGTTGTCGGCGGGCATGACCTGCAGGTTCGTCACGCCGGCCGCGCGGAACGCCTCGATCCGCTCCGCGACGTACGACGCGGGGCCGACCAGGTTCGCCGCCTCGAGCCACTCGGTCGGGATCAGGGCCTCGGCCTCCTTCTTCTTCCCCGACAGGTAGAGGTCCTGGATCTCCTCGGCCGCGGCCTCGTAGCCGTAGGCCACCGCGACGTCGTTGTAGAAGTTCTTGCCCTTGGCGCCCATGCCGCCGACGTACAGCGCGAACAGGGGCCGGGCGTGGTCGAGCAGCGCCTTGGTCTCCGGGCCCTCGCCGATGGCGAGCATGCCGCCGGCGACGATCTCGAGCGGGGCCAGGCCCTCCTGGCGGTCGGCGTTGCCGGCGGTGAGCGCCGAGCCCCAGACGCGGTCCGCCCGCTCGGGGTGGAACAGGTGCGGGATCCAGCCGTCGGCGTACTCGGCCGTCTGCTGGACGCTCTTCTCGCCGAGCGCGGCGATGTAGACGGGGATGGAGGAGCGCTCCGGGTGGGTGAGGATCTTCAGCGGCTTGCCGAGGCCGGTCACGGCGCCGTCCTCCTTGCTGAGCGGGAGCTTGAAGATCCCGTCGCTGGTGAGCGGCTCGCGCTGGAGGCCGCGCCGGATCAGGTCGACGACCTCGCGGGTGCGGGCGAGCGGCTTGGAGTACGGCACGCCGTGGAAGCCCTCGATCACCTGGGGGCCGGAGGCGCCGAGCCCCAGGATCGCCCGGCCGCCGGAGACGTTGTCGAGCCCCGCCGCCGTCTGCAGCAGCGCACCGGGGGTGCGGGAGTAGACGTTGAGGATCGCCGAGCCGATCTCGATGGTCTCGGTCTTGGCCGCCAGGTAGCCCATGAGCGTGGGGGAGTCGAAGCCGTAGGCCTCGGCGACCCAGATCGTGTCCAGCCCGGCGCGCTCGAGCTGCCCGACCTGGTCGGCGGCCTCGCGCGGGTTGCCGTTGTACATCAGCGACATGGAGAGCTTCATGGAGTGGATCCTCACGATCTCGGCATCCGGCGGCCGGACGGCTCGCGACCCGGCAACTGTGACAGGATCGCTGTCACCATCGCAAGCATGGGTCCGGCCACCGGAAGAAGGGCTCCACCGTGACGACGTACCGCATCGCAGTGATCGGCGGGACCGGCCCGCAGGGCAAGGGACTGGCCTACCGCTGGGCCCGGCACGGCCACGAGGTCGTGGTCGGTTCCCGGGCCAGCGAGAAGGCGGTCGACGTCGCCGAGCAGATCGCGCAGCGAGTCGCCGACGAGGGCGGCTCGCCCGCGGTGACCGGGGCCACGAACGACGAGGCCGCCGACGGCGCCGAGGTCGTGGTGCTGGCGGTGCCGTACGCCGGCCACGACCAGCTGGTCGCCTCGCTGGCCGAGCGGCTGGTCGGCAAGGTGGTGATCTCCTGCGTCAATCCGCTGGGCTTCGACAAGACCGGCCCCTACGGGCTCGACATCGACGGCTCGGCGGCCGAGTCGGCCGCCACGCTGGTGCCCGGGGCGACCGTGATCGGCGCCTTCCACCACGTCTCGGCGGTCTCGCTCTGGTCGGAGGTGGAGTACCTCGACCACGAGGACGTGCTGGTGTGCGGCGACTCCGCCGAGGGCAAGGCGGTCGCCCAGGAGCTGGCCCGCGCGGTCACCTCGCGGATCGGGGTCGACGCCGGCGCGCTGCGCATGGCCCGCCAGCTGGAGCCCCTCACCGCGGTCCTGATCTCGATCAACAAGGCCTACAAGGTCCGCTCCGGCATCCGCATCTCCGGCCTCTGACCGCCGACCCGTCGCTTGTGTCGGAGGCTGGCCCGACACAAGCGACGGGTCGAGGGCTCTCAGGTGGACAGTGGCGACGGGTCGCCGTTCCAGGAGTGCCAGAGGGCGGCGTAGGAGCCGCCGGCGGCGACCAGCTCGTCGTGGGTCCCGAACTCGGTCACCAGGCCGTCCTCCACCACCGCGACCCGGTCCGCGTCGTGGGCCGAGAACAGCCGGTGCGCGATCGCGACCACGGTGCGCCCCTCCAGCACCGCCGCCAGGGACCGCTCCAGGTGCCGGGCCGCTCGCGGGTCGATGAGCGACGTCGCCTCGTCGAGCACCAGGGTGTGCGGGTCGGCGAGGACCAGCCGGGCGAGCGCCACCTGCTGCGCCTGGGCCGCCGTCAGGGCCCGACCGCCCGACCCGACCACCTCGTCGAGACGTCGTGGCAGGGCCCGGGCCCAGGCGTCGGCGTCGACCGCGGCCAGGGCGGACCAGATGGCGTCGTCGCCGGCGCCCGGGGGCGCCGCCAGGGCGAGGTTCTCCCGCAGGGTCCCGACGAACACGTGGTGCTCCTGGGTGACCAGCGCGACGTGCCCGCGCAGGTCGTCCAGCGGCAGCTCGGTCAGGCCGACACCGCCCACGGTGACCGACCCCCCGTCCGGCGGGTGGATCCCCGCCAGGAGGCGTCCCAGCGTCGACTTGCCGGCACCGGACGGGCCGACCATGGCGATCCGCTCCCCGACGCCGACCGAGAGGTCGATCCCGTGCAGCACCGGCCGCCCCTCGACGTAGGAGAAGACGACGTCGCGCGCGTCGAGCTTCTCGCCCTGAGGGACCGCCCCGGTCGCGACCCGGTCGTCGGGCACCTGGCCGACGCCGAGCAGGCGGGCCAGGGACGCCGCGCCGACCTGGAGCTCGTCGAGGATCGAGACGATCCGGTCGACCGGGTCGATGAGCATCTGGACGTAGAGCGTGGCGGCGGTGACCTCGCCGAGGCTGACCTGCCCGCGGGTGTAGAGCCAGCCGCCGAACAGCAGGGTGGCCACCGTCGGCAGCAGGTAGCCGATCTCGACGCTCGGGAAGAACACCGTGCGCAGGCGCAGCGTGTAGCGCTCCGCGACGTAGGAGTCCGCGCAGTCCCGGTCCAGAGCGGCGACCCGCTCGCCGGCCAGGCCCAGCGACTCCACCGTGCGCGCACCCTCGGTGGTCTCGGTGAGAGTGGCGCTGATCTGCGAGTACGACGCGTTCTCGCGCAGGTAGCCGTCCTTGGCGCGGGCGAGGTACCAGCGCAGGCCGAGGACCAGGGGCGGGACGCCGAGCAGGCAGGGCAGTGCCACCCACCAGCCCACCGAGAGGGCACCGGCGAAGGTGAGCACGGCCGTCACCACGGCGATCGTCCACTCCGGCAGGGCCCAGCGCACCGACCAGCCGAGCTGGTCGACGTCGCGCGAGGTCCTGGTCAGCAGGTCTCCGGAGCCCGCGGACTCGACCACGCCGACCGGCAGCGCCAGCGTGCTGTCGACGAAGTCCTCCCGCAGCTCGGCGAGCACCTCCTCGCCCAGCGACTGCGAGACGTAGCGCGCCTGCCGGGTCAGCACGGTCTGCACGAGCAGGAACCCGGCCAGGAGCAGCATCACGTCGTCGACGTGACCGACCGTGGTGCCGGTCTCCACGGCCTCCACCAGCTCGCCGATGAGCCGGGGCGCGGCGAGCGCGGCCAGCGCGGCGAGGGCGTGCAGCGACAGCGCCGTCCACAGCATCCGTGGGTGGTTGCGGGCGATCGAGACGGCGTAGGCGCGGACCGCGCGGGTCCCGGCGACCGGCAGCACCTGCCTCATCGGGCGGCTTCCGTCTCGCCGCGCCCGGCCGGGAGGGGCCCCTCGGGCTCGGCCTCGCGCACGACCACGCGGCGGTAGCCGGGGTCGCCCGCGAGCAGCTCGTGGTGGCTCCCGGTCGCCACCACCCGACCCGCCTGCATGAACGCCACCTCGTCGACCGCGTCGAGGACCAGGGGGCTCGTCGTGGCGACCAGCGTGGTCCGGCCGACCCGGTGGCCCCGCAGCGACCCCGCGATCCGGGCCTCGGTGTGCGCGTCCACGGCACTGGTCGGGTCGACCAGCACCAGGATCTCGGGGTCGGCGGCCAGCACCCGGGCCAGGACCAGCCGCTGTCGCTGCCCACCGGAGAACGAGCGGCCCCGCTCGGCGACCTCGCCGTCCAGCCCTCCGTCGAGCGCGTCGAGCACGTCCTCGGCGCTGGCGGTGCGCAGCGCCGCGAGCACCCGCTCGTCGGAGGCGCCCGCGACGTCGAGCCGGTCCCGGAGGCGACCGGAGAACAGGGTGGACCCGGTGTCGGAGACCACGATCCGACGACGTACCTCGGTCGGGTCCAGCCGGGTCAGCGGCACCCCGCCGAGGCGGACGTCGTCGTCGGGCTCGGCCGCGAACAGGCCCAGCCGGTCCGCGAGGTGGGCGACCTGGTCGGGGTCGTCGGCGACGACGGCGGTCATCACGCCGGGGCGGACCCGGAGCCCGGACCGCACGTCGTACAGCTCGGAGCCCCGGGGTGGCGACGGGGCCGGGTCGGGTACGTCGCGCAGCTCGGGCTCGAGGGCCAGCACCGCGCAGACCCGGCGCGCCGCGACCCGGCCGCGGATCAGCTTGTTGGCGTACTCGGTGGCCGTCCGCAGCGGCATCATGAGGAACGCCGCGTAGCCGTAGAACGCGACCAGCTCGCCGGGGCTGATCCGGCCGGAGACGGCGTACCGGGCGCCGATCCAGACCACGATCACCACGAAGACGCCCGGCAGGAAGACCTGCAGCGCGTCGAGCACCGACTGCAGCCGGGCGACGGCGACCCCGGCCCGGCGGGTCTCCTGGGACTCGCGGCGGTAGCGGTCGAGGAAGACCGCCTCGCCGCCGACGCCGCGCAGCACCCGCAGCCCCGCGACGATGTCGCTGGCGGTGTTCGCCAGCCCGCCCATGAGGGCGCGCTGGGCGGCGCTGCGTCGTTGCAGCGGCGCCAGCAGCGGGCCGATGAGCAGCATCAGCAGCGGGACGCCGAGCAGGACGACCAGGCCCAGCGGGACGCTGGTCTGCAGCAGGATCACCGCGACCAGCACGAACGAGAAGACGGCCCCGGCGAAGCGGGCGCTGACGTCCATCACCTGGCCGATGCTGGCCAGGTCGGTGGTGCCGATCGCGACCACCTCGCCGGTGGAGACCTTGCGGGGCAGGGTGCCGCCCAGGCGCACGACCTGCCGGCCGATCAGCTGCACGGTGCGGTAGGCCGCGGTCAGCCAGTTCGTGACCGCGAACCGGTGCCGCATGATCCCGCTCGCGGCTTGGACCAGCCCGATCGCGAGCAGGATGCCCGACCAGCGGACCAGCTCGCCGGTGTCCTGGGCCGCGACGCCACGGTCGATCGCCCGCCCGATGACCGCGGGAAGCACGGCCTGGGAGCCCATCCAGACGATGCCGAAGCCCATCCCCGCCAGCAGCGTGTGCCACTGGCCGCGCGCCATCCACCACAGGAACCGGCCGGGTGAGCGGTGGTCGGCCGTCCCGGGATCGGTGAGGGGAAGGGTGCGCACCGCCCCACGCTACGGAGCAGACACGTGTATCCGCCAACCCTTATCGCCGACCCGTCGCTTGTGTCGGCCTCGGCGCCCTGCTCTCTCGACACGAGCGACGGTCGAGGGGTCAGGAGCCGACAGTCACGACGGGTGGGCGAGACCCGGGACGACCTCGGCGCCCGGGAGATCGGCGAGCCGGGCGCCGGGCAGGAACAGCTTGGACCGACGTACGCCGCTGCCGACGATCGCGCGCGCGATCCCGAGCACCCGCTCGTCGACGAGCAGCCGCCATCCCTCGGGGAGGCCGAGCGGCGTGATGCCGCCGTACTCCATGCCGGTCTCCTCGACCGCACGCTCCATCGGGTGGAAGGACGCCTTGCGGACGTCGAGGGTCCGCTTGACCAGGTTGTTGACGTCCGCGCGGGTGTCGGCGCGGACCAGGCACGCCGCGAGCCGCTCCTCGCCGGCCCGCCTGCCGCTGACGACCACGCAGTTCGCGCTGTCGGTCAGGGGCAGGCCGTACGCCTCGGTCATCGCCGCGGTGTCCGCGTGACCCGGGTCGATCTCGGCGACCTGCACCTCGCCGGCATGCGGCCAGGTGCCGAGCAGCTCGGCCACCGGCGCGGCCAGCAGGTCGGGGCGGTCCAGGGCGGGGGAGAAGACGAGCTGGGTCATGCCGGCCATGGTGTCAAAGGGCCGCAATTGCGGCCGTCTGACATGTTTTCGGCGCAAGAACATGTCGAACGGCCGCAATTGCGGCTCTTCGGCCAGTCGGTGCGCGCCGCCGGACCGATCCCCGCGAACCCGACGCCGAGCCCTCGACGCCCGGCCACCCGGACGTCACCGGGTGGACACCTCCACCTGACCACGATGGGGCATGACCGAGCTCGACGCCCCGCACCGGCCGCACCCCAGCCTCGTCGTCACCCCGGCCGTCGTCGCGCACCGCGGCGCGAGCGGGTACCGGCCCGAGCACACGCTCGAGGGGTACCGCCTCGCGGCCCGCCTCGGCGCCGACGACATCGAGCTCGACCTGGTCCCGACCCGCGACGGCGTGCTGGTCGCCCGGCACGGGAGCGAGCTCAGCGCGACCACGGACGTGGCCGACCACCCGGAGTACGCCGATCGGCGCACCGCCCGCCGGGTCGACGGCGTCACCCTCGAGGGCTGGTTCGCCGAGGACTTCACGCTCGCCGAGATCAAGACGCTCACCGCCCGGGAGCGGTTCCCGGACCTGCGGCCGGGCAGTGCGGCGTACGACGGCCGGTTCGGGATCCCCACCCTCAACGAGGTGCTGGCGATGGTGCACGCCGAGTCGACCCGGTCCGGGCGGACGCTGGGGGTCATGCTCGAGCTCAAGCACGCCGCCCACTTCGCGGCGTCCGGGCTACCGCTGGAGGAGCCGCTCCTGAGGGATCTCGGCCGGCACGGCCTGGACCACGCGCGGTCGCGGGTCACGGTGATGTCGTTCGAGCCGGGGGTCCTGCGTCGGCTGGCCCGACGCACCACGGTCCAGGTCGTCCAGCTGCTCGACGAGGCCGACCGGCGCCCGGCCGACCTGGTCGCCGACGGCGATCACCGCACCTACGCGGACCTGTGCACCCCGGCCGGTCTGGCCGAGATCGACGAGTACGCCGACGGGGTCGCCGCGCACACGTCGTTGGTGCTGCCGCGCTCGTCGACCGGGGAAGCGCGAGGACCCTCGAGCCTGGTCCGGGACGCGCACCGTCAGTGGCTGACGGTCCACGTGTGGACCCTGCGGGCGGAGGACCGGTTCCTGCCCACCCGGTTCAGGAGTGCCGGAGCGCCGGACGGCCCCGGCCGATCGCGCGGTCTCGCCGCGGAGGCCGGGGCCGTCCTCGACGCCGGCTGCGACGGTGTGATCACCGACCAGCCCGACGTCGTGCTCGAGGTGCTCGCTCAGCGGGCCTTGACCCGGCCGAAGCGCTTCGTGCGGTCGTAGTAGGGGTTGTCCAGCTCGTCGACGGCCCCCCAGGACTTGAGTCGGAAGTCGAAGTTCCTCGCGCTCGGCACCTCACGCGACAACGTGATCGTGAAGATGTTCCGCTCGGGGTCGGTCACCATGCCCGAGTACGTGCCCGGGCCCTCGACCGGCGCCCAGCTGCCGTCCGGCTGCCGCGCCTCCATCACTCGCCAGCCGAAGGAGCCGAAGGAGTACCGGAAGGTGCGCTCGCCGCCCTGCCACAGGGTCAGCTTCACCCAGAACGGGCGGATGCCGGTCCCGGGCCCGATCAGCGGTTCGGCACGGTCGGCGCCGACGAACTTGCCGTCGGCCCGGAACGGGAACTCCGGGAAGTCCGGGAACTCCTCGGTGACGTCAGCGAGCTTGACGTCGAACCTGAACGTGCCGTCCTCGGCGGTGTAGGCGCGCACCTTCTTGATGTCGATCTCGGTGGCGATCCGGTGGCTCTTCGGGAGCACCGGGGACCGGTTGTCGGCCACCGGGTCGCGGAAGGTGTTGTCGTAGGGGGTCTCCCAGCCGGGCGTGGTCCCGGCGTGGGCACCACCGGTGCCGGCCAGCGTGAGCGCGGCCAGCAGGGTGCCGAGGGCGAGGCGGGCAGGGGTCCTTGAGGGCATCGAGTCGCTTCCTGTCGTGTGATCCACGGCGGCGCACGTGCACCGCCGGGGCACGAGTCTGGGTGCCGCACGGCACCGGTGGCCGACGATCGGAGCAGCTCCGACCGGTCGGCCACCGAAGATGGTCCGTGCGGGTGGTGCCGGGCCCTACCCGGTACGCCGCCCGCGCCCGCCGAGCGCCACCGCGGCCAGTCCGACCGCTCCGCCGAGGACCCACGGCACCGGCAGCAGCCAGCGCAGGTCGTCGGTCTCGATGGCCTCGCCCACGAGGAGCGCCCAGATCACCACGAAGCTGGCGAAGGCCAGCCCCATCACCAGCTGACCGATGTTGACCGGGTGCCGCCCCCTTTCCAGGTCCCGCGCCAGGTCCCGGCCGAGGGGCTGGGGGCTCCCGGCGTCCCCGGCGGGCTCCGGGCCCGCCGGGCGCTCGGCCTGCGTCTCGTGCTCGTGCTCGCTCATCGCTGGGTCACCTCGATCTCCCCGACACTGATGTGGGCTTCGATCGTCACCTCAGGTACGCCGACGCCGCCGTCGATGCGCGCGCTGTCGCGCACGTCGATCCCTTCGCGCTCGTCCCCGAAGAGCCTGATGCTGCCCGGGCCCCCGACCTCCGCGGACACCTCCACGTCGAGGCCGTCCGGCACGATCACCTCGACCTTGCCGATGGTGCCGCCGACGTCGATGGTCCGCCCGTCCAGGGCGTCGAGGTCCGCGACCGACCGCAGGTCGATCCGCATCTCACCCGCGGAGTTCCAGTACTCCGCCTCGACCTCGGCCGCCGAGGTGGGTCGCTCGTCGACCTCCCGCCCGTCGTACCGGTCGAGTGTGGCGATGACGGTGACGAGGAGGGCGATCAGGCCCACCAGGATCAGCCCGCCGGCCCGGCCGTAGAACGCACCGACCACGAGCATCACGGCCACGACCGCCAGCACCAGGGCCGGGTACGCCGAGTCGGCGACGCTCGCGCCGGCGGTGTCGACGATGCCCAGCGTCCCGACCGCCAGGGCGGCCAGTGCCATCGTGAACCAGAACAGCTTGGGTCCGCGCTTGCGCGGGTCGCGCGTCCACCGCGGCGGGGCCGGCGGCGGCAGGTAGCCGGACGGCGGTCCGCCCGCGGCGGCGCTCCCGCCCGCGGCGGCGTTCCCGACCGGGTCGGACGCCGCGGGGCCGGACGCCACGGGGTCGGATGCGGTGGCCCCGGGTGTCCCCGGGTACGCCGCGGCCCGGCGCTCGCGGCGGCGGTCCCGGTTGCTCAGCACCAGCCAGGCGATCAGCCCGATCAGCAGCAGGGGCCAGGGGAACCAGCCCGGTCCGGCCCAGGCGTCGCCGATGACGAGCAGGCCGCCGAGGACCCCGACGCCCACGAGCGCGACGCTCCGGGTGCGCGGGTCCAGGTCCAACCGGCCGTGCTCGTCCCCGTCCTCGGGCAGCAGCAGCCAGCCCGCGGCGTACAGCAGGAGTCCGGCGCCACCGAAGAACGCCAGCACCACGAAGCCGACCCGCAGGATGATCGGGTCGATGTCGAGGTGTCGGCCCAGGCCGCCGGCGACGCCGGCGACGCGGCGGTCGGTGCGGCTGCGGCGCAGCAGGGTCAGGTCGCGCATGTGGTCCCGGCTGACCCGGGGACCGGTGCCGGTGGGCCCGTCGTCCGACGGGTCGTGGCTGGGACCGGACTGCGGCCCCGGTGGGGGCGCGTCCGGTGTCTGTGGCGGGTTCGTTTCCATGTCCTCCAGCCTGCGGTCCGCCGGTGCTCCCCACCATCGGGGACGACCCTGGTGCACCACCAGTGCCGGCGGTCCCGGCTCAGGGGTGTCTCGGGGTCCTCACTCATGGTGACGCACGCGTGGGCTGTGTGACGATGACGGCACGATGAGCACCACCGCCCCCCTGCAGCCGCGTCGGGCCACCCGGGACACCACCGACCAGTACCTCGGCGGGGTGGCGGCCGGGCTGGCCCGGCACCTCGGCCTGCCCGTGCTCTGGGTGCGGCTGTTCTTCCTGCTCTCGACCGTCCTCGGCGGCCTCGGGGTCGGGTTGTACGCCGGCCTCTGGGTGATGCTGCCCTCGGAGGCACGGTTCACCGACGAGCCGCCCGGTCTCGCCTCCGCCACCCGCACCGGGAGGCGACCGGGACGGGTCCGCCGGATGGCCGACGTCGGCCCACTGATCGCACTGTTCGCGCTCGGTGCCGGCCTGATCCTCGCCGCGGAGACGGTGTTCGGGCGGGGGGCCCTGTTCTGGCCGATCGCCCTCGGCCTGGTCGGGGTGGCGCTGATCTGGCGTCAGCTGGACGAGGCCCAGCGGGACCGCTGGCTCGACACCACGGGGCGGATCGACCCGCTCGGCTCCCTCCTGGGCCACGGGTCGGGGGCGGCCTACCTGCGGCTGTTCGCGGGCGGAGCGCTGATCCTGTCCGGCCTGGTGTTCTACGCCCTGCGGTCCGGCGACCTCGGGCCGGCCCGTGAGGTGCTGGTCGCCGGGGTCCTCGGGGTCCTCGGCCTGGCGATCGCCCTCGGGCCCTGGGTCTGGCGGATGGCGACCGACCTCACCGACGAGCGGGCCGAGCGGGTGCGCAGCCAGGAGCGGGCCGACGTGGCCGCACACCTGCACGACTCGGTGCTGCAGACGCTGGCGCTGATCCAGAAGAACGCCGACGATCCGGCCACGGTGTCCCGGCTCGCCCGGGCACAGGAGCGGGACCTGCGCAGCTGGCTGTTCACGGGGGAGAGCGCCGGCGGGGAGTCCCTGGGGGCGGCCCTGCGGGCGATCGCCGCCCAGGCCGAGCAGGACCACGTGGTGGCGGTCGACGTGGTCACGGTCGGGGACACCCCGCTCACCGAGCTCGTGGAGCCGGTCGTCCACGCCGCGCGTGAGGCGGTGACCAACTCCGCCAAGCACGCCGGCACCGGCAAGGTCGACGTCTACGCCGAGACCACGGCGACGCTGGTGGAGATCTTCGTCAAGGACCGCGGGGTCGGCTTCGACCCCGCCGCCGTGGGCGCCGACCGGCACGGCCTGCGCGGCAGTGTCGTCGGCCGGATGGCACGGCACGGCGGCACCGCCGAGATCCGCAGCACCCCGGGGGCGGGCACCGAGATCGTGCTCCGCATGCCCCTCGACCAGGAGGAGACACCGTGACCCGAGTCGTGATCGTCGATGACCACGCCATGTTCCGAGCGGGGGTCCGGGCCGAGCTCGCCGGCGCCGTGGAGGTCGTGGCCGAGGCCGAGGACGTGCCGACCGCCGTGGCCGCCGTGCGCGAGCACCAGCCCGACGTCGTCCTCCTCGACGTGCACCTCCCCGGCGGTGGTGGGGTGGAGGTGATGCGCCAGGTCGGGGCCACCGGGACCCGCTTCCTGGCCCTCAGCGTCAGCGACGCGGCCGAGGACGTCATCGGCACGATCCGGGGCGGGGCCAGGGGGTACGTCACCAAGACGATCACCGGGCCGGAGCTGGTGGCGGCGATCACCCGGGTCGCCGACGGCGACGCGGTCTTCTCGCCCCGGCTTGCGGGGTTCGTGCTCGACGCCTTCGCCGGCTCGATCGAGATCGCGGCCGTCGACGAGGACCTCGACCGGCTCACCGAGCGGGAGCGCGAGGTGATGCGGCTGATCGCCCGCGGCTACGCCTACAAGGAGGTGGCCCGGGAGCTGTTCATCTCGATCAAGACCGTCGAGACCCACATGTCCAGCGTGCTCCGCAAGCTGCAGCTCTCCTCCCGGCACGAGCTGACCCGGTGGGCCTCGGACCGGCGGCTGCTCTAGGGCCGGCCGGCGCGGGCGGGGCCAGACCCCAGAGTCGCCGATGGCCCGGCTGGCAGGGGGGTGTCCAGTTGACGACGGCGGCCTTTTCCGGTTCCGTCGAGAGAGCAACTCCCCTGCTCTCATCCGAGGTGACCTGTGCCCGACCTGTTCGTCGACGGCCGGTGGCGTGACGCCGCTGACGGAGCGACCCGCGAGATCCGCTGCCCGGCCGACGGCAGCCTGGTGGCCACCGTGTCCGAGGGCGGCGCCGAGGACGCGGTCGCGGCCGTGGTCGCGGCCCGCAGCGCCTTCGACAACGGTCCGTGGCCGAGCACCCCCGCACCGGAGCGGGCGGCGCTCCTGCACCGGGTGGCCGACCGGCTCCAGGCCGACAAGGAGGAGGTGGCGCGGCTCGAGTCCCTCGACACCGGCAAGCGGCTGGTCGAGTCCCGGATCGACGTCGACGACGTCACTGGCGTATTCCGCCACTACGCCGGGCTCGCCCAGGCCGACGCCGGCCGGGTCGTCGACACCGGGATGCCGGACGTCGTCAGTCGGGTCGTCCACGAGCCGGTCGGCGTCTGCACGCTGATCACACCGTGGAACTTCCCGCTCCTGCAGACCTCCTGGAAGGTGGCGCCGGCGCTGGCCGCCGGCAACACCCTCGTGCTCAAGCCGAGCGAGCTGACGCCCTCGACCGCGGTCTGGCTGATGCGGGCGCTCACCGACGCCGGGCTGCCGGACGGCGTCGCGAACCTGGTGCTCGGGGCGGGGGACCGGGTCGGCCCGGTCCTCACCGAGGCCCCCGAGGTCGACCTCGTCTCGTTCACCGGCGGCCTGGTCACCGGGCGCCGGATCATGGCCGCGGCGGCCCCGACCGTGAAGAAGGTCGCCCTGGAGCTCGGCGGCAAGAACCCCAACATCGTCTTCGCCGACGCCGACCTCGAGGCCGCGCTCGACATGGCCCTGACCGCCGTCTTCCTCGACTCCGGGCAGGTCTGCTCCGCGGGCGCCCGGCTGATCGTCGAGGACACCGTCCACGACGACTTCGTCGACGAGCTGGTGCGCCGGGCGGGTCGGATCCGGCTCGGCGGCCCCTTCGACGAGGAGGCCGAGACCGGGCCGCTCATCAGTGCCGCGCACCGCGACAAGGTGGAGGCCTACGTCGCGGCCGGGGTCGCCGAGGGAGCGGTCCTCCGGGTCGGTGGCACCCGGCCCGACGGGGCGGCGTACCCGCACCTCGACCCGCAGGGCTTCTACTACCCGCCGACCGTCCTCGACGGCTGCGCGGCCGACATGTCGTGCGTGCAGGACGAGTCGTTCGGACCGGTGCTGACCGTCGAGACGTTCACCGGCGCCGACGCCGAGGGTCGCGAGGAGGCGGCGGTGTCCCTGGCCAACGACACCGTCTACGGGCTGGCGGGCGCGGTGTGGACCCGCGACGGCGGCCGGGCCGAGCGGGTCGCCGCCCGGCTGCGGCACGGCACGATCTGGATCAACGACTACCACCCCTACGTGCCGCAGGCCGAGTGGGGCGGCTACAAGCAGAGCGGGGTCGGGCGGGAGCTGGGGCTGGCCGGCCTGGCGGAGTACCGCGAGACCAAGCATGTCTGGCACAACACCCGGCCGGCCCCGCAGCACTGGTTCCGGGGAGGTGAGCGCTGATGGGTGCCGGGTCGGTCCGTTCGGCCGGTCGCTACGACTACGTCATCGTCGGTGGCGGCTCGGCCGGCTCCGCGCTCGCCAACCGGCTCTCCGCGGATCCGGGCACCAGCGTGCTGGTGCTCGAGGCGGGGCGCAGCGACTACAAGATCGACCCGTTCATCCACATGCCCGCCGCGCTGCCGATCCCGATCGGGAACCGGCTCTACGACTGGAAGTACGAGTCCGAGCCGGAGCCGCACATGGGTGGCCGGCGGGTCTTCCACGCCCGCGGCAAGATCCTCGGCGGGTCCTCCAGCATCAACGGGATGATCTTCCAGCGCGGCAACCCGCTCGACTACGAGCGTTGGGCGGCCGACCCCGGCATGGAGTCGTGGGACTACGCCCACTGCCTGCCGTACTTCAAGCGCATGGAGACCTGTACGGCGGGCGCCGACGCGTGGCGTGGCGGCTCGGGGCCGCTGGTGCTCGAGCGCGGTCCGGCCGACAGCCCCCTGTTCGGGGCCCTCTTCGAGGCCGTCCAGCAGGCCGGGCACCCGCTGACCGACGACGTGAACGGCTACCGCCAGGAGGGGTTCGCGAAGTTCGACCGCAACGTGCACCGCGGGCGGCGACTCTCGGCCAGCCAGGCCTACCTGCACCCGGTGCGGTCCCGGAGGAACCTCGACGTCCACACGTTGTCCCACGTCACAGGGCTGCGCACGCAGGGCAAGCGCGTCGTCGGGGTCGACTACGTCCGGGGCGGGCGGCTGCGGCGCAGCGTCGAGGCCGGCGAGGTGATCCTGTGCGGCGGCGCCATCAACTCCCCGCAGCTCCTGCAGCTCGCCGGCATCGGCGACCCCGAGCACCTGGGCGCCCTGGGCATCGACGTCGTCGCCGACCTCCCCGGGGTGGGCGCCAACCTCCAGGACCACCTCGAGGTCTACATCCAGCACGCCTCGAAGCTGCCGGTGTCGATCGCCCCCTGGCTCAAGCACCGGCACAAGCCGCGCATCGGCGCCGAGTGGATGTTCCTGCGTCGCGGCGTCGGCGCCTCGAACCACTTCGAGGCCGGCGGCTTCACGCGCAGCAACGACGAGGTCGCCTACCCCAACCTGATGTTCCACTTCCTGCCGATCGCGATCCGCTACGACGGGTCGCAGCCGGCCGCGGAGCACGGCTACCAGGTGCACATCGGGCCGATGTACTCCGACGTGCGCGGCACCTGCCGGATCCGCAGCACCGACCCGTACGAGCACCCGGCCCTGCAGTTCAACTACCTGTCGACGGAGAACGACCGGCGGGAGTGGATCGAGATGGTGCGCTCGGCCCGCGAGATCCTCGGCCAGCCGGCGTTCGCGCCGTTCTCGGCGGGGGAGATCTCGCCGGGCCCCCAGGTGCAGACCGACCAGGAGATCCTCGACTGGGTCGCCCAGGACGCCGAGACCGCGCTGCACCCGTCCTGCACCGCGAAGATGGGCACCGACGAGATGAGCGTGGTCGACCCGACGACGATGCGGGTCCACGGCGTCGAGGGGCTGCGGGTGGTCGACGCGTCCGTGATGCCCTACGTCACCAACGGCAACATCTACGCGCCGGTGATGATGCTGGCCGAGAAGGCGGCCGACTTGATCGCCGGCAACGAGCCGCTGGCGCCGCTCGAGGTTCCCTACTACCGCCACGGGACGGGCATGCCGCTCTACCCCGAGGGCGACCCGCGCAACAACGCCGTGCCCGGGACGGTGTCGAGACCGTGATCGACCGGACAGGAGAACAGAGATGAGTCAGACAGCAACGCCGAGACGACCTGTGCCGCCGCCCGCCCCGGACGGTCCCGGGGCGGTGATCAACTGGCCGGTGTTCGTGCCCTCGGCAGCGGTCACGATCGCCGTCACGCTGTGGTGCGTCATCTGGCCGGACAACGCCTTCAGCACCCTGGAGAGCGTCGTCGGCTGGGTGTCGACCTGGTTCGGGTGGTACTACATCGCCCTCACCACGGCCGTGCTGATCTTTGTGATCTTCCTCGGGCTCTCCCGCTTCGGGTCGGTGAAGCTGGGCCCTGAGCACAGCAAGCCCGAGTTCTCGACCGGGGCCTGGGCGGCGATGCTGTTCGCGGCCGGCATCGGGACCGACCTCATGTTCTACGCGGTCTACGAGCCGGTGACGCAGTACCTCGCCCCGCCGTCCACGGAGCCGGAGACCGTCGAGGCGGCCCGGGAGGCCACGGTGTGGACGCTGTTCCACTACGGCATCTCCGGGTGGGGCATGTACGCCCTGATGGGGATGGCGCTGGCCTACTTCGCCTACCGCATGAACCTCCCGCTCGCCGTCCGCTCGGCGCTCTTCCCGATCTTCGGCAAGCGGATCGACGGCCCGATCGGGCACACCGCCGACACCGCCGCCGTGCTCGGGACGATCTTCGGCGTCGCCACCTCGCTCGGCATCGGCGTGGTCAGCCTCAACGTCGGCCTCGAGGTCGTCTTCGGGATCAGCGTCGGCCTCCCCGTCCAGATCGCCCTGATCCTGCTCGCGGTGGCCATCGCCACGGTCTCCGCCGTGAGCGGCATCGACAAGGGCATCAAGCGGCTCTCGCAGCTCAACGTCCTGCTCGCCATCCTGCTGGCGGCGTTCGTGCTGGTGACCGGCCGGACGGCGTACCTGCTCAACGCGTCGGTGCTCAACATCGGCGACTACGCCCGGCTCTTCCCGGACATGACGATGCAGACCTTCGCCTTCGAGGACACCGGCGACTGGATGAGCTTCTGGACGCTGTTCTTCTGGGCCTGGTGGATCGCCTGGGCGGCCTTCGTCGGCCTCTTCCTCGCCCGGATCTCGCGCGGCCGCACGATCAAGCAGTTCGTGGCCGGGACGATGATCATCCCGTTCAGCTACATCGTGATGTGGATCGCGATCTTCGGGAACGCCGCGATCGGCGAGATCCGCGCCGGGAACGCCGACTTCACCGCGATCGCCTCCGAGGCGGTCGACCCCTCCGACGGCCTGTGGGCCCTGCTGCAGGAGTACCCGGCCTTCCCGGTCGTCGCCTCCCTGGCGATCCTGGTCGGCCTGCTGTTCTACGTCACCTCGGCCGACTCCGGCGCGCTGGTGATGGCGAACCTCTCCTCGCGGCTGCGCACCGCCAACGACGATGCCGCGCCCGGACTCAGGATCTTCTGGGCGGTCGCGACCGGCTCGCTGACCCTGGCCATCCTGGCCGCCGGCAACATCTTCGCGCTGCAGTACGCGACGGTGATCGTGGGCCTGCCGTTCGCGTTCGTGATGATCGCGGTGATGTGGGGGCTCTACAAGGCGCTGTCGATCGAGGCGCACATGGCCGACAGTCGGGGCAGCGCACTCCAGGGCGCCCTGTCCGGGCGCAGCGTCACCCCCGACAGCCGGCCGCACGTCCCGTGGCAGGCCCGGATGCGCCGGGTGATGACGTTCCCGAGCCGGGAGAAGGCCGACGACTTCGTCTCCACCGTGGTGGCCCCCGCCCTCGAGGAGGTCGCCCGCGAGCTCGACGGCCAGGGCGTGGCCGCCGAGGTCGCCAGTGTGCTGGACGAGTTCGGGGATCCCGGTGTCCAGCTGACCGCGGACGTCGGGGCCGAGCTGGCGTTCTGCTACAAGGTGCAGCACCGGCAGGTGCCGATCCCGTCGTACGGCGGGTGGGCGCCGCGTGGCGACGACGTCTACTCGCGGCTCGAGGTGCACCTGCGCGACGGCGGCCAGGGGTACGACGTCATGGGCTACACGCACACCCAGCTGATCGACGACGTGCTCGACCAGTACGAGCGACACCTGGAGTTCCTGCGCCTCCACGACGGCTCGAGCGTCTGAGCGGCTTCCGAGCGGAAGGGCGTGCCCCGCGGTCCGGGCTGACCGCGGGGCACTAGCCTGCAGCCATGGAGACCCTGCGCCTGGTGCTGCTGTTCGTGCACATCCTCGGCTTCGCGGCCCTGATCGGCGGCCTGCTGGTCCAGGTCGGCGCGGCCGAGAAGGCCGTGAACCCGGCCATGCGGGACGGCGCCGGCACCGCGTTCCTGGCCGGCCTGGCGCTGGTCGGCGTGCTCGAGGCCGGCGACGCCGAGGTCGACCACGCGAAGGTGGGCGTCAAGCTGGTCGTCGGCCTGGTCGTGCTGGGCCTGGTGATGGCCAACCTGCGCAAGCCGCGGATCCCTGACGGGCTGTTCTACGGACTGCTCGCGCTGTCGGTGCTCAACGTCGCGGTCGCGGTCTTCTGGTCCACCGCGCACGTGTGAGCCGGCAGTGAGCACGACGGGCGGGTACGCCGACTGGCTGTCGGCGTACCCGCCCGCGCTCATGCGCTGATCACGTGGTGCTGGCTCAGCGCTCGTCGTTCTCCGTCAGCTCCTTGGAGTCGATGGACCCGGCCGGGTCACCAGCGAGCCCGTCGAAGCCGAAGGTCGGGCGCTGCGAGGACGAGTCCCCGGAGCTGTCCGAGCGCTGGTCGGTGCCGTCCTCGTCACGGACGGTGCCCGTCGACGAGATCTCGTCGCGCTCCGAGCGCTCCACGCCGGTGACGAAACCGTCGTAGGCGTTGGGGAACGCGTAGCGGGCGCGGCTGTGGTTCTCCGAGGTGCTCTCGGAGTCGTCACCGAACTCGTCGCTCTCGTTCGAGCGGGCATCGGAGAACCTCAGGACCGGGTCGCCGGCGAACGCGCCGGACTCACCGAAGACGGTCTGCGACTGCTCGGCCTCGTCCCTGGACGTGGACGACCGGCTGCCGTCCTCGTCGCGGACGCGGTCACGCTCGGTGCTCCGCGACGCGGACTCGTCGGTCAGGAAACCGCCGAACCCCTCGAACGAGAACGGGCCGGAGAGCTCGCCCTCGTTGTGCTCGGTGCTCTCCGAACGCTGATCGTCGCCGAACTCGTCGTCGCTGCTCGAGCTGCGCCGGGAGAGGTCGCCGGCAGGATCGCCGGTGATCTCGCCGACGGCGAAGCCGCCGCCACGGTGGCTCGAGTCCGAGCTGGACTCGGAGGAGGACCGGGTGCCCTCCTCGTCGCGGACCGTCGAGGAGCGGCTCTCCCGGGAGGCCTCGTCCCGCTCGAAGGCGAAGAAGCCGCCCTCGTAGGTGAACGGAGCCGACGCCTCGCCGAAGCGACGCGCTGACTCCTCGCCCGACTCATCGTCACCGAACTCCTCCCGCTCGGAGCTCTCCGCGTCGCGGAAGGCACCCTGCGGGTGGAGGTCGAGGTCGCCGGAGCCGAACCTGGCCTCTGACGAGGACCGCTCGGAGGACCGCTCCCGCGAGGTGCGGGTGCCGTCCTCGTCGGTGCGCCCGGACCGCTGCGACTCGCGCGAGCTGTTCTCGCGCTCGTCGTGGACGGCGACGCCACCGATGTGGACGGGCGAGTCGCCCTCGCCCTGGGTCTCGCTTCGTGAGGTCTCGTCCTCGGCCTGGCCCTCGTCGCGCCGTGAGCCGTCCTCGTCCCGGGAGAACGCCCCAGCGGGTTCGAGGCGACTTTCGCGGGTCTCGATGCCCGAGCTGCTCGAGTCGGACTCGGACCGGCCGGAGCTCGAGCTCCGGGTGCCGTCCTCGTCGGAGCGCTCGGAGCGGTCCTGGTCGGAGGACGACTCGGACCTGTCGACGCCGGCGGAGACGCCGCCGACCTCGATGGGAGCCGAGAAGGAGGAGTCCTGCTGGCTCGTGGTGTCGTTGTCGTCTGCCTGGGCGGTGGCCGCCCCGGCGAGCACGAGGCCACCGGCAACGGCGACGGTGCTCAGGGATCGCTTGATCCAGATGTTCATGGTGAACCTTTCGTCGTGAATGGATGCGCGCCGGGCGCGGGGCCCGGCCCGACGACCCGGCGTACCGGGTCCGGTCGTGCATTCACGGGAGGTTCAGTCGGGGGAGAATCCCGGCAGGGGGCCGGTCGCTGAGCCGGCCCAGGCGTCGGTCGGTCGCACGGAGCCGGCCGGTCCGGAGACATCGGGCCGGACGCTGAACGGCAGCACGGCGTTGGTCGTGCCCGCGCTCGCGGAGCCGCCGGACGCAGTTGCGGTGCTGTCGGAGGGCGTCGCGCCCGTCCACAGGCCCAGAGGGCCGGCGGGAAGCGGGGAGGCCGACGCCGTGGCGTCGGCTGTGGGAAGGGGAGCGGTGTCGATGTCGGACCCGATGTCGGCCCGCGGCTCGGTCGCCATAGGGTCTGCGGAGCCCGAAGCCGGCCCGGCGCCGGCGTTGAGCGCCGTGCCGGCGACGCGAACCTCAGCGACGCCGTCGTCGGGCGGTGCCGGGAGGCTCTCCTCGGCGGGTTCGACGATCGGGTTCGTGAGGGGCCGGACTACCCGCTCGGTCACCGGGGCGGTGACCCGCTTGACGGGTTCGACGATCGGCTTCGTGAGGGGCCGGACTACCCGCTCGGTCACCGGGGCGGTGACCCGCTTGACGGGTTCGACGACGCGCTCGGTGACCGGTTCGACGACGGGCTCCGTGACCTGCTCGGTGACCTGGTTCGCGACCTGCTCCGTCTTGCTGCCACGGTGCTGGGGCTCGACAGCGGCAGGCCGCTGCGAGGGCGAAGAGGACCGCGTCGACTCCTCGGGCTTCGGGGACGGGTCGACGTCGGAGAGCGTCGAGGTCGCCGAGCCCAGCGGGCCCGGACGAGCCGGATCGGGTGTCGCGGCCTGGGACGGTGCGGAACTCAGCAGCACGGCTGCCGCGGCTCCTGCGACGGCACAGAGCAACCAGAGTGCCACGCGCAGCGGCGAGATCGCCGCCCTGATGCTCTCCTGCACCGTGCCTCCTGACCGGTTGCTGTCAGGGTGGTCCGGAGGCGCCGACCGATCGGATTGGTCTGGAGCCAAGAAGACTCTCGGTGGGCCCGGGCGAGTGGGATGCCCGCTCAGCCGCCCGGGCAGGTCGCCGTCCCGGGCGCGGCGTCCGGATGGATCGCCCCGTCCCGCTCGCTGATCGAGCCGACCGCGACGTCCGAGCCACGACGGACGGCGACCACCTCCGCGAGGATCGAGATCGCGATCTCGCCGGGGGTGTCGGCCCCGATGTCCAGCCCGACCGGTGCCCGCAGGGCGCCCAGGTCGTCCTCGCTGAGACCGTTCCCGAGCAGCCACTCCCGGCGCCGGGTCTGCGTCCTGCGCGACCCCATCGCGCCGACGTACGGCGTGCCCGCCGCAAGGGCCTCCTTGATCGCCGGCGCGTCGATGCCCTCGTGGTGGCTGAGCACCACCACGGCGTCCGCCGTCGGCAGGGCCTCGGTCACGCCCTCGGCGTCCGTGGCGACGTGGGCGACCCAGCCGAGCGCCTCGACCATGGGCCGCAGCGCCCCCGACACGGGTCCGTCACCCACGACCAGCACCGACACCTCGTCACCCATGCCGCCCAGTATCCGCCCCGCCCCCGCCCGGGTCGAGTGCCGAGGTGGGTCAGTGCCGTTCCTCGAGGCCGACCGACTCGCGGAGCCGCCCGGCGGCCTCCCGCAGCTCCTCGTCGTCGCGGGCCCGCGAGTCCATGAGCGCGGCGAGCGCCTCGGCGATGACGTTCAGCTTCTCCTGGGCCGCCTCCTCGGCCCGCCGGCTGGCGTTCTCGAGCAGCACGAGCAGCAGCAGCGTGAGCACGCTGCCCACGGTGTGGATCGCGACCTGCCACGCCTTCAGGTCGACCCAGAGCGGTACGCTGACGAACCAGGCCACCACGATCGCGCAGCAGAGGAAGA
This sequence comes from Nocardioides donggukensis, assembly GCF_014842875.1. GTDB lineage: Bacteria > Actinomycetota > Actinomycetes > Propionibacteriales > Nocardioidaceae > Nocardioides > Nocardioides donggukensis. The sequence continues at coordinate 632,090 of NZ_JACYXZ010000001.1, forward strand.
ACATCCCCGGCCCGCTCACGCGCAGGTAGGTCGCCTCGACGAACCGCTCGAACCGGGATCGGTCGTCGTCGCCCTGTCGTGATGCTCGGCTGGTCAGCGCCATGGCCCGACCCTAGCCCCGGGTCGGGTGCGCAGGTGGTCGCCCGAGCAACCACCCGAGCACCCGACCGCGGGCGAACGTAGGGTGGGACCCGAGATGAGCACGCCCTTCCCGATCCCCGGCCTCGAGTCCGTCACCCCCCGTGACCGGCAGGGCGGGACCCCGCCGTCCGACGCTCTGCTCGACGGTCTCAACGACCCGCAGCGGGCCGCCGTCGTGCACGCCGGGGCGCCGCTGCTCGTGGTCGCCGGGGCCGGCTCCGGCAAGACCCGGGTGCTGACCCGGCGGATCGCCTGGCTGATCTCCCAGCGGCAGGCCCACCCCGGGTCGATCCTGGCCATCACCTTCACCAACAAGGCCGCCGCGGAGATGAAGGAGCGGGTCGAGCACCTGGTCGGCCGGCGGGCCCGGATCATGTGGGTCAGCACCTTCCACTCAGCCTGCGTCCGGATCCTGCGCAAGGAGATCGACCGGCTCGGGTTCAAGTCCAGCTTCTCGATCTACGACGCCGCGGACTCCAAGCGGCTCATGACGCTGGTCTGCCAGGACCTGGAGCTGGACCCCAAGCGCTACCAGCCGCGGGCGGTCCTCAACTGGGTCTCGGCGGCCAAGAACGAGCTCAAGGACCCCGACGAGGCCCGCAAGGACACCCGCAACTCCTTCGAGGAGGCCTACGCCGCGGCGTACGAGGGCTACCAGCGGCGGCTCCGGGAGGCCAACGCCCTCGACTTCGACGACCTGATCATGACCACCGTGCACCTGTTCCAGGCGCACCCGGAGGTCCGCGAGGTCTACCGGCGCCGGTTCCGGCACGTCCTGGTCGACGAGTACCAGGACACCAACCACGCGCAGTACGCGCTGATCCACCAGCTGTGCGCCGACCAGATGGAGGAGACCGGCTCCGGCGGCGAGCGCGTCGAGCCGGCCGAGCTGATGGTGGTCGGTGACGCCGACCAGTCGATCTACGCCTTCCGCGGTGCCAACATCCGCAACATCCTCGACTTCGAGCAGGACTTCCCCAACGCCTCGACGGTCCTGCTGGAGCAGAACTACCGCTCCACGCAGACCATCCTCAACGCCGCCAACGCGGTCATCGGCAACAACACCGGCCGCACCCCCAAGCGCCTGTGGTCCCAGGCCGGCGACGGCGCGAAGATCGTCGGCTACGTCGGGGACGACGAGCGGGACGAGGCCCGCTTCGTCTCCGAGGAGATCGACCGGCTATCCGACGAGGGGGCGGCCCGGGCCGGCGACGTGGCGGTGTTCTACCGCACCAACGCCCAGTCCCGGGTGTTCGAGGAGGTGTTCATCCGCACCGGCCAGCCCTACAAGGTGGTCGGCGGGGTGCGCTTCTACGAGCGGCGCGAGGTGCGCGACGCGCTCGGCTACCTGCGCCTGCTCGCCAACCCCGCCGACGAGATCTCGCTGCGCCGGGTGCTGAACACGCCCAAGCGTGGGATCGGCGACCGCGCGGAGGCGTGCGTCGCGGCGTTCGCCGACCGGGAGGGGCTGATCTTCTGGGAGGCCCTGCGCCGGGCCGAGGAGGCGCCCGGCGTGGCCACCCGGTCGCTGAAGGCGATCCGCGGCTTCGTCGACCTGGTCGAGGAGCTGCAGTCGATGGTCGACGCGGGGGAGCGCCCGGACGTGATCCTGGAGTCGGTGCTCGAGCGCTCCGGCTACCTCGCCGAGCTCGAGGCCTCCGACGACCCTCAGGACGAGACCCGGGTGGAGAACCTCGCCGAGCTGGTGGCGGTGGCCCGGGAGTTCTCCGACGACCCGGTGGCCGGCCCCTCCGCGGACCCGGCCGACCCCGACGACACCGTGGCCGGCACCGCGACGCCCGGCCTGTCGGACTTCCTGGAGCGGGTGGCGCTCGTGGCGGACGCCGACCAGATCCCCGACGAGCCCGACGAGGACGACGCCGGCGTGGTCACGCTGATGACCCTGCACACCGCGAAGGGCCTGGAGTTCCCGGTGGTGTTCCTCACCGGCCTGGAGGACGGCGTGTTCCCGCACATGCGGTCGCTGGGCGACCAGCCCGAGCTCGAGGAGGAGCGGCGGCTCGCCTACGTCGGCCTCACCCGCGCCCGCGAGCGCCTCTACCTGTCCCGGGCCGTGGTCCGCTCGGCCTGGGGAGCACCCGCCCACAACCCGGCCTCCCGCTTCCTCGACGAGCTGCCGGCCACGCTCGTGGACTGGCGGCGCACCGCGGGCGCCCAGACCTCCTGGGACCGGCCGGACCTCTCCGGTGGCCGGGCCGGCTCGTTCGGTACGCCGACCGCGGCCGGCCGCCGCAACTTCGGCAGCGCGGCGGTCCGCCTCGACGCGGCCGCCAAGGCCAAGCCGGCCCGCGCGATCCCCTCGCTCGACCCGGGCGACCGGGTCGTCCACGACTCGTTCGGAATGGGCACCGTGGTCGCCCTCGAGGGCAGTGGCGACAAGTCGGTCGCGTCGGTGGACTTCGGCTCCGAGGGCGTCAAGCGCCTGCTGCTGCGCTACGCCCCCGTCGAGAAGCTCTGACCCCGCTCCCGGGTGCGCTCGGCCAGTGCGGCCAGCGCCTTCGGGAAGATCTCCGCCGGCGGGGTGACCAGGCCGGCCCCGACCTGGCCGACGCCGGCCTCGCGGCCGGCCATGCCGGTGTTGATCTGGGGCAGGATGCCGGTGCGGCAGACCCGGGTGACGTCGATGCCCGTGGGCACGCCCTGGAACTCCAGCACCGGGATCGACCAGCGCGGGTTCTCCCCGAGCGTGATCTCGTGCATCCGGCGCGAGGTGGCCAGGGCGTCGGGCACGGTGCCGCCGACCAGGCGCACGATGGCGGGCGCGGTGGCCATCGCGAAGCCGCCGATGCCGGCGGTCTCGGTGATGGCCGAGTCGCCGATGTCGGGGTTGGCGTCCTCGGGGCCGAAGTCGCCCAGGAACAGGCCGTCGGCGAGGTTGGCCGGGCCGGTGAACCAGGTGTCCCCGGTGCCGGAGACCTGGATGCCGAACTCGGTGCCGTTGCGGGCCATGGCGACCACCATCGTGGAGCCGTCGATGTCGCGGGCCGCGTCCAGCGCCAGCTTGCAGGCCGGCATGGCCAGGTTGAGGAAGAAGTGGTCGTTGCCGCCGACGAAGCGCAGCACGTCGCCGATGTCGCCGGTGTCGTGACCGGACTCGACGATCGCGGGGGCCAGGTCGCGCATCAGCATGAGCGTGCCGGCCCGGTTCCGGTTGTGCGCCTCGTCGCCCATCTGCAGCATCTGGGTGAGGATCCCGGTCACGTCGACCGGGCCGTGCCCGCGCACGGCGGCGGCGAGCACCGGTCCGAGCACGGCGGACATCCAGCGCAGCCGCTCGAGCACCTCGGGCCCGTAGGCGCCGTACCGCAGCACCTTGCCGAGCCCCTCGTTGAGGGAGCAGTGGGTACGCCGACCGGTCGTCGGGTCCTCGAGCACGAACATCCACATGGACGGGGTCACCAGGCCGGCCATCGGACCGACCGTGCCGCGGTGGTGGCAGGGCTCGAGCCGGATCCCCTCACCGGAGGCGAACAGGGCGACCGCGTCCTCCGGGTCCTCGACCAGGCCCTCGAGCGCGGCGGCACCCATGAGGGCCCCGCGCAGGGGACCGCTGGCCTGCTCCCAGGCGATCGGCGGGCCGGCGTGCAGGAACTCGCCGCGCTCCAGTCCGAGGACCTCCGAGGCGGGCGCGACGTCGACCAGCACCGCCTGGACCCCGAGCATCGCGGCCAGCGCCCGCTCGTTGGCCTCGTGCCGCAGCGGGTCGGCGGCGACGGTGGCCAGGTCCTGCTCGGTCCCGGTCATCGGGGGCTGCCAGGCGACCCGGCTGACGGGGACCGCCTGGGCGGCCACGGCATCGGCGAACAGGTCGACGCCGGCGCTGACGACCTGCGTGGGGGTGTGCGTCATCGGTGACCTCCGAGGAGCTCGAGCGCGCGCCGGGTGGCGCGGGCGTTGGACAGGTGGACCTCGGCGCCGGCCTCGGTGAGGGCCCGCGCCTGCCGGTCCAGGCCCTGCGGGTCCAGGGCGGTGCCGACCAGGGCGACGACGACCGGCTGCCGGACGTCGGCCAGGGCGGGGGCCAGGGTGGCGGCCGGGTCCGGGTCGGCACCGTGCCCGAGCACCACGTCGAGGAGCAGGACGCCGGTGCGCGGGTCGGCCGCCACCCGGGAGAGGTGCTCCAGGCGCAGGGTGGGGTCGATCATCGGGTGGGCCCGGCCCGCGGTCAGCGAGTCGTCGCCGAAGTCGACCATCAGGTGGTCGTCGGCGTCGAGGTCGCTGCCGAGCGCCAGCTCGGGGGAGAGCGGGATGTTGCTGCGCACCGGCCCCAGCTCCGCGCTGGCGATCAGCATCGCCTCGTCGCAGAGCGTGCCACCGACGAACAGCCCGCGCAGCAGCGTGCCGTCACCGGCGGCCGCGGCGGCCCCACGGGCCGGCCACGTGGGCAGCTCCCGGCCCAGCCGGGTCAGCACCGCCTCGGCGGCCGCGGTCAGGTCCGGCTGCCCGGGGCCGAGCAGGGCGAACTCCACGGGCGTGGCCAGGGTGCCGGCGTACTCGCGGATCGCGGTGGCGACCTCGGGGTCCGGCGGCTTGGAGACCACGACGATCAGCTCCACCTCGTCGTCCGCGTCCAGTCGGCGCAGCGCCTCCCGGGTGGAGAGCCCGCCGACGTCGGCCGAGAGGTCCCGGCCGCCGACGCCCAGCGCGGAGCCGACCCCGACCCCGGCGTGGTCGAGCAGCGCGAGCAGCTGCTGGCACCCGGTGCCCGACGCGGCCACCATCCCGACCGGTCCGGGCGAGGTGCTGTTGGCGAACCCGAGGCCGAGGCCGCCGACGACCGCGGTGCCGCAGTCGGGGCCCATCACCAGCAGCCCGCGGGCGGTGGCCGCCTGCTTGAGGGCGAGCTCCTCGGCCAGGGGGACGTTGTCGCTGAAGATCATGACGTCGCGGCCGGCGTCCAGGGCGTCCATCGCCTCGACCAGCGCGTTGCCGCCGGGGACCGACACCAGCGCGAGCCCCTCGCCGGTACGCCGGAACGCGGCGCCCGTGGTCCGCGGCGGCTCGAGCCCGGTCTCGCCCTGGTCGCGCGCCCGGCCGGCCTCGGCCAGGGCGTCCCGGACGGCTCCGAGGGCCGGGTCGAGGGCCTCCTCGGAGGCCAGCCGCAGCGCGACCAGCATGTCGTTGGGGGTCGCCTCGGAGGGGACCGTGAAGCCCATCTGCTCCAGCACCTCGATGTTGAGGGCGGTGGCCATGGCCACCTGGGCCGCCTCCACGCCCTCGGTGGCCTGCACGGTCCGGCTGACCTGCAGCAGCGTCACCGAGTCGGCGTAGGCGCCGCCCCGGACCTCGACGTGGGTGTGGCTCATGCGCATGCGCTCCGTTCGTGCCGGTGACGGTTCCGATCGGGGGTGCCGGACTGGCCGGCCCTCCGGGACAGGTGGGACAGGGCGAGGTCGGCGCCGAGCAGCAGCCCGGCTCCTGAGGTGTGGCCGATCGCGAGCAGCCGGGTCTGCGCCACGGCCCGGGCGGCGGGATCGACGGCGGCCACCCAGTCGCCGAACTCCGGGAGCACCTCGCCGTGCAGCGCGCAGTCCAGCAGGGCGGCCGACAGGCGGCCGGTGCGTCCGCCGTCGGCGCCGACCTGGGCGGCTACCTCGGCCCGGACCTCGGTCAGGAGCAGGTCGGGCGCCTGACCGGCCGCCCGGTGCAGGGCCAGCCAGCCGCAGAGGACGTCGTCGCCGAGCGGGGTGAGGCCGTCGCCACGGCCGAGGAGGGCCGCGACCAGCGCCGCGGGCCGGGCCTCGGTGTCGAGGCCGGCGAGCGCGGCGAGGGCCGCCCCGGGCAGGGACCGCGCGGCCGAGTCCACGCGGGAGTCACGCTCGACGCGGGACCGGTGCCGCAGTCGCGGGACGGTGACGTCCAGCGTCCGCCCGATCGGCACCGGCACGTCGTCGAGGTGGAGCACGCCGTCCTCGACGCGGGCGCCGCCCAGCGTCGCCAGCCAGGGGAGCTCGGGGGCGGCCAGCCGCAGGGCGCACGGCACCCGGGCCGCACCGGCGGTCACGATGCCGACGACCGAGCCGTTCACTGGGCCGTCCACCGGGCCGTCTGTTGGGCCGTCCAGCGTGAGGTACGCCGCGTCCCGGCCGCGGTGCAGCACGGTGAGCCGACGGCCGTCCGCCGCGGCCAGCGCGGCACGGACCCGGGGCGGTGCCGCGGCGGGCAGGGGCGCGGGCCCGGGTCGGGGGTTGCTCACCCCACCGACGCTAGTCCGAGGCGGTACGGTGTGCCGACGGCAGGTTGTGCCAACCGATCCTCGCGAAAGGCGCAAGTCTTGATAACCCCCGCTCAGGCCACCGAGGCGACCGAGGCGCTGGCCCGGATCGACGCGCTCCACACCGCGCTCACCCACCTGGTGCTCGAGGGCGGCGACCTGGGCCGGATCGCCGACGAGGTGGCCCGGGTGCTCGACGTGTGGGTGCTGGTCACCTCCACCGACGGCCGCGAGCGCGCCGGCACCCTGGCCGAGGACCAGCGCACCCTCCTGGCGGAGGCCGGGCTCTTCGACCCGACCGGTCGGTTCCGGGTCGAGCGGGCCGGTCCCGACGGCGTCCGCGCCGGTGCCGGCGAGGTGCGATCGCTGCGGATCGCGGCCGGCGGTGCCGACCTGGCCCGACTGGTCTGCTTCCGCCAGCGCGGCACGATCTCCTCCGACGACGTCCACGCGCTGGAGCGAGCGGCCGCTGTCGCCGCCCTCCTGATCACCCGCGAGGAGGCGGTCACGGCCGTGGAGAGCAAGTACCGCGGCGACTTCCTGCGCGACGTGTTCCTGCGGCGGGCCGGCGACGAGCAGTACGTCCTCGAGCACGCCCAGGCCTTCGGCTGGGACCTGGACCGGCCGATGGTGGTCGTGGCCGCCGAGCTGGACCCGGCGGCCGCGAGCGGGCAGGACGAGGAGCCGCCGTCCAGCGAGGTGCGCCGGCGGTGGCAGGAGCGGTTCTCCGCCGCCTGGCGGATGGTCAGCCGCAGCCACGACTCCGGGGTGCCCAGCGTCGACTTCTCCTCGGAGGTGGTGACGCTGGTGCCGGTGCCCGAGGGTGCCGCGGACGAGGGCGGTGCGCTGGTGCGGCAGATGGTCGAGGCCGTCGCCGGCGACCGGGGCGGCGGACGGCGGCCCTTCTCGGTGGGGGTCAGCCGCGTGGTCTCCAGCCTGGCCGAGCTCCCTGACGCCTACGGCCAGGCGCGGCGCGCCGTCGAGGTCGGCCGCCGGGTCAACGGAGGCCGGTCGACCACGTGGTTCGACCAGCTCGGCGTGCACCGCCTGATCGCGCTGGTCCCCGACAGCGGGGAGCTGCGCCGGTTCGCCCGCGACGTGCTCCGCGAGCTGGCCGAGGACACCTCCGAGGCGGCCGACCTCCGGGAGACGCTGCAGGTGCTGCTGGACACGAACTTCAACGTGGCCGCCGCGGCCCGGCTCCAGTTCTTCCACTACAACACGATGCGCTACCGGGTCGGCAAGCTCGAGCGGATCCTCGGGCCGGTGGCCTCCGACCCGCACCTGCGTCTCGACGTCGCGGTGGCACTCCGGGTGCTCGAGATCGCCCCGGGCGGGTGACCGGCGACAACTCTTGCCACCGATCTGCGGGTTCGTTGGGCACAAGTCGCCGGTGAGTCCCTGTGAGGTCGGACACTACCGTCGGGCTATTCGAGGGCGGCGGGCAGCGAGTTCCGATCGGGCGCCCGGAGACGAGGAGGCAGCATGAGCATGTTCCAGTGGGAGCTCGTCCACGGCGGGAAGACACCGCCGCCCGGCGAGTCCGTGGGCCCGATGCAGCGGCTCAGCTGGGGCCGCACGATCGGCCTCGGGGCCCAGCACGTGGTCGCGATGTTCGGGGCGACGTTCGTGTTCCCGATCGTCATGGGCCTGGACGCCAACCTGGCGATCATGTTCTCGGGCCTCTGCACGATCCTGTTCCTGCTGATCGTCAAGAACCGGGTCCCCAGCTACCTCGGCACCAGCGCCTCGTTCGTGGGCGGCGTCGTCGCGATCCGGGCCGCCGGAGGTGACTCCTCCGACGTCACCGGCGCGATCCTGGTCGCCGGCCTGCTGCTGGCCCTGCTCGGCCTCCTGGTGCACATCGGCGGCGCCGGCATCGTGCACAAGATCCTGCCGCCCGCGGTCACCGGGGCCGTGGTCATGCTGATCGGCTTCAACCTGGCCCCCGTGGTCGCCAACATCTACTGGCCCCAGGACCAGTGGATCGCGCTCGCGACGGCGACGTTCATGATCATGGGCGCCGTGCTGCTGCCGGGCTTCTGGTCGCGGATCGCGGTGTTCCTGTCGCTGATCTTCGGCTACCTCCTCTCGTTCTTCGCCGACACCGTCTTCGGCCCGATCACCTCGGTGCTGCCGACCAGCGACGGCGTCGCCGTCGAGCACGACCGGGTCAGCTGGGCCGCCGTGCAGACCGCGGACTGGATCGGGCTGCCGAGCGGCACCCTCGCCGACGGCGTCTCGGTCGTCCACGGCCCGAGCTTCTCGCTGACGTTCATCCTGCTCGTGATCCCCGGCGTGATCGCGCTCGTCGCCGAGAACACCGGCCACGTCAAGGCGGTCGCCGAGATGACCGGCGACGACCTCGACCCCTACATGGGCCGCGCGATCGGTGCCGACGGCCTGGCCACCGCGTTCGCCTCGGCGTTCGGCGGCTCGCCGACCACGACGTACGCCGAGAACATCGGCGTCATGTCCGCCACCCGGGTCTACTCCACGGCCGCCTACTACGTGGCCGCGATCGTCGCGATCATCCTGGGCCTGTGCCCGAAGTTCGGCGCGGTCGTCAACGCGATCCCCGGCGGTGTCCTCGGCGGGATCACGGTCGTGCTCTACGGCATGATCGGCCTGGTGGGCGCCAAGATCTGGGTGGAGAACCGGGTCGACTTCGGCAACCCGGTCAACCTGGTCGGCCTGGCCGCGGGCATCATCGTCGGCGTCGGCGACGTCAGCCTCCAGATCACCGACGACTTCACCCTCAGCGGCATCGCGCTCGGCACGATCCTCGTGATCGTGTACTACCACCTGGTGAAGGGCCGACGAGAGGAGCTCGGAGCGGGAGAGGTGACCAAGGTCCTGTGAAGCCGGCACCCTTCGCCTACCGGCGCCCGACCACCCTCGAGGAGGCCCTCGCGGTCCTCGCCGAGAGCCCGGACGCCAAGGTGCTGGCGGGGGGCCAGAGCCTGGTGCCGCTGCTCTCGATGAGGCTGGCGGCCCCGGCCCTGCTGGTCGACATCAACCGGCTGCCCGACCTGGACCACGTCACCGCCACCGCGGACGGGGTCCGGGTCGGGGCGCTGGCCCGGCACGCCGACGTCCTCGCCTCCGCCGAGGCCCGGGCCTGCCAGCCGCTCGTCGCCCTCGCGCTGGGGAACGTCGCCCACGCGACGATCCGCAACCGCGGCACGACGGTGGGCTCGCTCGTGCACGCCGACGCGGCGGCCGAGATGCCGGTCGTGCTCCGGCTGCTGGGCGGCAGCGTCGACGTGGCCTCGGCCTCCGGGCGTCGCACGATCGCCGCCGACGACCTCTTCCTCGGACCGCTGGAGTCCAGCCTGCGCCCCGACGAGATCGCCCTCGAGGCGTTCTTCCCGGCCCTGGCTCCCGGCGCGGGCGTCGGCTTCGAGGAGGTGGCCCGCAGGCACGGCGACTACGCCATGTGCGGAGTGGCCGGCCTGGTCCGGGTGGCCGGGGGGCGAGTCGTCGAGGCCCGTGCCGGCTACCTGTCCGTGAGCGACGTACCCACCGTCGTCGACCTGACCGACAGCCTGGCCGACGGGGTCACGGACGCCTCCCTGGCCGCTGCCGGCGAGGCGGCGCTGGCCGACCTGGACCCTCAGGAGGACATCCACGCCGCGGCCGACTACCGCGCGATGCTCGTGCGGCACCTGACCGGGCGCGTCCTGCGGGCCGCGCACGCGCACGCCACCGACGAGAGAGGGGAGCCGGACCATGCCTGAGGAGCTCCACGACGTGTCGTTGCGGGTCAACGGCATCACCCGCGAGGTGCAGGTGCCGGGCCGCCGGCTGCTCAGCGACGCCCTGCGCCACGACCTGGCCCTCACCGGCACCCACGTCGGCTGCGAGCACGGTGTGTGCGGCGCGTGCACCGTGCTGGTCGACGGCCGGCCGGTGCGCTCGTGCCTGATGCTGGCCGTGTCCGCCGACGGCACCGAGGTCACCACCGTGGAGGGGCTCGGCGAGCCGGACGGCGGCCTCGGCCCGGTGCAGCAGGCGTTCTCGGAGTGCCACGGGCTGCAGTGCGGCTTCTGCACGCCCGGCTTCCTCACCACGATCACCGCCGGCCTGCGCGAGAACCCGTGCCCCACGCACGACGAGGCCCGCGACATGATCGCCGGCAACCTCTGCCGCTGCACCGGCTACCAGAACATCGTCCGGGCCGTCGAGCGCGCCTCGGAGCTGATCGCCGAGGGCGACGTCGTCGGCGAGGGGGAGCGGGCATGACCACGAAGATGTTCGGCACCAAGGTCCAGCGGGTCGAGGACCAGCGCCTGCTTCGCGGCCAGGGCCGGTACGTCGACGACGTCGGCGTCGGCGCCTTCCCGGGGATGCTGCACGCCGCGGTCCTGCGCAGCCCGCACGCGCACGCCCGGATCGTCGACATCGACGTCGCGGACGTCCTCGACGTCGAGGGCGTGCACGCGGTCTGGACGCACGAGGACCTCGCCGACGCCATGGCCGAGCCGCTGCCGCTGCTGATCCCGCACGACGCGCTCACCCACGGCCGCACCCAGTACGCCCTGGCGAGGGACGAGGTCAACTACGTCGGCGAGGCGATCGCCTTCGTGGTCGCCGACGACCGCTACCTCGCCGAGGACGCCGTCGAGCGGATCCGCGTCACCTACGACTTCCTCCCGGCCGTGGTCGGCATCGAGGCCGCCCGGGCCGCCACCCACCTCGTCCACGACGACGTCCCCGGCAACGTAGGCGCCCGGCTCGACCAGCACGTGGGCGACGCGCCCGCGGCCGTGGCCGCGGCCCCGCACCGCCTCGAGCTGGACCTCACCATCGAGCGCAGCGCCTGCACGCCGCTCGAGGGTCGGGGCACGGTCGCCCGGTGGGACCCCGACACCTCCCGACTGCAGGTGTGGACCTCCACCCAGACCTCGACCGGCGTCCGGGCCGCGGTGGCGGCCAAGCTCGGGCTCGACCTCGGGCAGGTCGACGTCATCACGCCCGACGTCGGCGGCGGCTTCGGCGTCAAGATCAACCACCCCTGGCCGGAGGAGCTGCTGGTGCCGCTCGCGGCGAAGGCCCTGGGCCGGCCGGTCAAGTTCACCGAGGACCGCCGCGAGCACTTCATCTCCTCCGCCCACGAGCGGGGACAGGTGCACCACGTCGAGGTCGGCTTCGACGACGACGGTCGCCTGCTCGGGCTGGACGTCGAGTTCTGGCACGACCACGGCGCCTACTCGCCGTACGGCCTGATCGTCCCGATCATCACCTCGACCCAGCTGCTAGGCCCCTACAAGCCCGACAACTACCGGGTGCGGTTCGAGAGCCTCTACACCAACACCGTCATCGTCACCCCCTACCGCGGCGCCGGGCGGCCGCAGGGGTGCTACGTGATGGAGCGGACGATGGACGCGATCGCCGCCCACCTCGGGAAGGACCGCGCCGAGGTCCGCGCGGCCAACTTCATCCAGCCCGACGAGTTCCCCTACGACCACCAGATGGTCTTCCAGGACGGCCGGCCACTGATCTACGACTCCGGGGACTACCCGACGATGCTCGAGAAGATCAAGGCGCTGGTCGGGTGGGACGACTTCGAGACCGTCCGGGCCGAGGCCGCCGCCGAGGGGCGTCGACTCGGCATCGGCCTGGCCTGCTACGTCGAGGGCACCGGGGTCGGCCCCTACGAGGGCGCCCACGTGCACATCGAGACCAGCGGCAGGGTCAAGGTCGCCACCGGCCTGACCTCCCAGGGCCAGGGTCACCAGACGGTCTTCGCGCAGCTCGTCGCCGACGTCCTGGGCGTGCCGTTCGAGGACGTGGACGTGGTCACCGGGGACACCCGCCGGATGCCGTACGCCGTGGGGACCTTCGCCTCGCGGGCCGCGGTCATGAGCGGCTCGGCCATCCACCTCGCGGCCACCCGCGCAAAGGAGAAGGTGCTGCGGATCGCCGCGGACGCGCTGGAGGCCGACGAGGACGACCTCGAGCTCGTCGACGGCGAGGTGCGGGTCAAGGGCGCGCCCGGGTCGTCGATGAGCCTCGGCACCGTCGCGGTGCTGTCCAACCCGCTGCGCTACGCCTTCGACGAGGCGTCGAAGTCGGCCACCCAGTTCAGCGTCGGCGACCCCGGCCGCCCGCCGGTCGCCGAGGACGACGAGCCGGGGCTGGAGGGCAAGGACTTCTACTCGCCCGAGCGGTCGACGTTCGCGTCGGGGATGCACGCGGCGATCGTGGAGACCGACCCGGTGACCGCCGAGGTGCGGATCCTCCAGTACGCCGTCGTCCACGACTGCGGCCACATCATCAACCCGATGATCGTCGAGGGGCAGATCCACGGGGGCGTCGCGCAGGGCATCGGCGGTGCGCTCTACGAGCGGATGGTCTACGACGCCTCCGGCCAGCTGCTCAACGCCTCCTTCATGGACTTCCTCATGCCCTACGTCACCGAGGTGCCCGACGGCATCGACATCGACCACCTCGAGACCCCGTCGCCGCTGAACCCGCTGGGCCTCAAGGGTGCCGGCGAGGCCGGGGTGATCCCGAGCTCGGCCGTCTTCGCGGCCGCGATCGAGGACGCCGAGGGCTTCCCGGTCACCGCCATGCCGATCTCACCGTCGGAGCTGTTCGAGCTCCGCCGCCAGCACGCCAGCCAACCCGCCAGCCAGGGCCCAGCCCCCGAGGAGCAGTCATGATCATCGCCGGAGAGCACACCCTCAACGCACCCGTCGAGCGGGTGTGGGGCGCCCTGCTCGACCCGCAGGTCCTGGTCGGCACGATCCCCGGGTGCACGCGGTTGGAGGCCACCGCTGAGAACAGCTATGCGATGACCGTCTCGGCCGGCGTCGCCGCGATCAAGGGCACCTACGACGGCACCTGCGTGCTCTCCGACCTGGTCGAGCACGAGTCGCTGACGATGGCGGTCCAGGGCGCCGGCGCCCCGGGCACGATCGGCGCCGACGTGGCGGTGAGCTTCGCCGACAACGGTGACGGCACCACCCGGCTGACCTACACCGCCGACGCGGTCGTCGGCGGCATGATCGGCGGTGTCGGCCAGCGGATGCTGACCTCGGTCTCGCGGCGGATGGCCGCCGAGTTCTTCGGCAACGTCGAGGGCGTGCTCAGCGGCGCCGCGCCCGCCGTTCCGGCCATGACATCGGGGGCGTCGGGCACCCCTGGCGCGGCTCCCGACTCCGCGGCGGGTGCCGCGCCCGCCGCGGGCCAGGTCTTCACGCGCCCCGCGGCCGCCGGCGGGGGCGGCCCCGAGGAGTTCCTCAAGGGGATCGCCGTCGGCGCCGGACTGGTGCTGCTCGGTGTCCTGGCCGGTCGGATCGGCCGCCGGTGACCGCCTCCCGGGGGCTCGACGCCCACTCCACCGCCCGCGAGATGGCCGCGGCGCTGCGCGCCCGGGAGATCTCCGCGCGCGAGCTGCTCGAGTTGCACCTGGACCGGATCGCCGAGCGCAACCCCGAGCTGAACGCGATCGTCTCGCTGGACGAGGAGCGGGCCCGGGCCTCGGCGGCGCAGGCGGACGAGGCACTGGCCGCCGGCCGGGAGCCGGGCCCGCTGCACGGCCTGCCGTTCGCGGTGAAGGACACCCACAACGTCAAGGGCTGGCGGACCACCTTCGGCTCCCCGCTGCTCGCCGACAACGTGCCCGACCACGACGACCTGCTCGTCGAGCGGATCCGCGGCGCCGGGGCGGTGCTGGTCGGCAAGACCAACGTCCCCGAGTTCGCGGCCGGGTCGCACACGTTCAACACCGTGTTCGGCACCACCCTCAACCCGCACGACCCGACCCGCTCCGCCGGTGGCTCGAGCGGCGGTGCGGCGTGCTCCCTGGCCGCGGGGATGACGCCGCTGGCCGACGGCTCGGACATGGGCGGCTCGCTGCGCAACCCGGCGTCCTTCTGCGGCGTGGTCGGGCTGCGCCCGTCGCTGGGCCGGGTGCCCGGCTGGCCGGCCGCCAACCAGTGGGAGTCGCTGTCCGTGGGCGGTCCCATGGCCCGCAACGTCGCCGACGTGGCGCTGCTGCTCTCGGTGCTCGCGGGGCCCGACCCCCGGGTGCCGCTCGCGCTCGGTGAGCCCGGCGCGACCTTCGCGCCGCCCGCCGACGGTTCGCTGGGCGGCTCGCTGGCCGGTCTCCGGGTCGGCTTCTCCCTCGACCTGGGGGGCGCCTTCGAGGTCGACTCCGAGGTCGCGGCGGTCACCGAGTCCGCGGCGGCCGTGCTGAGCGGCGCGGGCGCCCGGGTGACGGCGGCCCACCCCGACCTGGGCGAGGCCGACGACACCTTCCGGACCCTGCGCGCCTGGCACTTCCAGGCCACGTTCGGGGCGCTGCTGGCCGAGCACCCGGACCAGTTCAAGCAGGCCCTCGCGGACAACATCCGGGCCGGTGAGCACCTGACCGGGGCCGACGTCGCCCGGGCCTACATCCAGCGCACCACGCTGGCGGAGCGGATGCGGCTGTTCTTCGTCGACCACGACGTGCTGGTGCTGCCGGTCTCCCAGGTGCCGCCGTTCGCCAGCGACGCGGAGTTCCCGACCGCCATCAACGGCCGGCCGATGACGACGTACCTCGACTGGATGCGCTCGGCGTACCTGATCACCGTCACCGGGTGCCCGGCCATCTCGGTGCCGGCCGGCCGGACCCGGGACGGGCTGCCCGTCGGAGTCCAGATCGTGGCGCCGCACGGCGCCGAGCGCCGACTCCTCCAGGTGGCCGAGGCGTTCGAGCGGGAGGTCGGCGCGGACGCTCGACCCTGACCCCGGCCGGAGCGGGCACAATGTGGCCATGATCTACGGGGTCGCACACCGCGTCGTCCAGCCGCTGGCCCGGGCCGTGTGGCGGCCCACGGTGGTCGGGCTCGAGAACATCCCGGCCCACGGCGGCCTGATCCTGGCCAGCAACCACCTCAGCTTCGTCGACAGCGTGGTGATCCCGATCGTGGTCCCGCGCAAGGTCGCCTTCCTCGCCAAGTCCGACTACTTCACCGGCACCGGGCTCAAGGGCCACGCGACCCGGCTGTGGTTCGAGAGCACCGGGATGCTTCCGGTGGACCGGGACGACACCAAGGCGGCGCTGAACAGCCTCGACACCGCCCTCGAGGTGCTCGCCCGCGGTGAGGCGTTCGGCATCTATCCCGAGGGCACCCGGTCCCGCGACGGCCGCCTCTACCGGGGCCGGACCGGCGTCGCGCACCTGGCGCTGACCGCGGGTGTCCCGGTGGTGCCGGTCGGGCTGGCCGGCACCCAGGACATCCAGCCGGTCGGCAGCAACCGGCTGCACCTCGCCAAGGTCAGCGTCACCTTCGGCGAGCCGATCGAGGTGGCCGGGCGCTACGACGGCGTCCCGGCCGGGCGGGCCCGGCGCGAGGTGACCGACGAGATCATGACCGCGATCCAGGCGCTCACCGGTCAGGAGCTGGCGGGCTGCTACAACGAGCGGCCCCCCGACGCCTGACCCCGTTGGCGACTGGTGACAACGAACACCGCTTCTGTTGTCGGATTCTGCCGTCGCCCGGGGGCCGGGGCACCGCTTGAATCGGGGCATGGCCGAAACCTCATCCCGCCGCATCCGGGTCGGCATCGACACCGGCGGCACCTTCACCGACGTGGTCGCCTTCGACGAGACCTCCGGGGAGCTGATCACCACCAAGACCGCCTCCACACCGGGCAACCCCGCCGACGGCTTCATGGCCGGCATCGAGAAGGTCCTGGGCCTCCTCGGCCTGCCGGCCGGCGACGGCAGCGCCCTGAGCGCGGTCAGCCACGGGACGACCGTGGCCACGAACCAGCTCCTCGAGGGCAAGGTCGACGAGCTCGGGTTCATCACCACCGAGGGCTACGAGGCGATGCTCGAGATCGCCCGCCAGTCGGTGCCGGACGGGTACGGCAACTCCTACTTCTGGGTGAAGCCGGACCGGATCGTGGCCCGGCACCTGGTCAAGGCCGTCGGCGGCCGGCTCGACTTCACCGGCGCCGAGGTCCGGCCGTTCGACGAGGACGGCGCCCGCACCGTGGCGCGCTGGTTCCGGGACCGCGGGATCGACACGATCGGCATCTGCTTCCTGCACGCCTACGCCAACCCCGACCACGAGCTGCGCATGCGCGAGGTGCTCCGCGAGGAGCACCCGGACGCGGTGGTCTCCATCAGCAGCGAGGTGCTCCGCGAGTACCGCGAGTACGAGCGGGCGATGACCACGCTGGTCGACGCCGCCGTCAAGCCCCGGCTCTCGCGCTACGTCAACAACATCAAGGACCGCCTGCACGCGTACGCCGTCGACGCGACCGCCGCGGCGGCCACCGGCTCCGACTCGGTCCCGTTCTACGTCATGAAGTCCAACGGCGGCGTGCTCTCGGCCGACGAGGTGGTCCACCAGCCGATCACGACCGTCCTCTCCGGTCCGGCGGCCGGCGCCCTGGGCGCCGCGCTGATCGCGAAGGTGGCCGGATTCGACCGGGTGCTGACCAGCGACGGGGGCGGCACGTCGACCGACGTCTCGGTGGTCATCGACGGCGAGCCCACCCTCACCACCGAGGGCACCGTCGGCGCCTACCCCTCGAAGATCCCGATGATCGACGTGGTCACCGTCGGCGCCGGGGGTGGCTCCATCGCCTGGCTCTCCCCCGAGGGGACGCTCAAGGTCGGCCCGCACTCGGCCGGCGCCGACCCGGGGCCGCTGTGCTACGGCAAGGGCGGCAAGGACGTCACGATCACCGACGCCCACGTCTTCCTCGGTCGGATCCCTCCCCACCTGCTGGGCGGGGAGATCCCGCTCGACGTGGAGGCTGCCCGGAACGGCGTCGAGACGCTCGCCGCCGAGCTCGGCCTCACCCCCGAGGCCTGCGCCACCGGCATCCTGGAGATCTCCGCGTGGAACCAGGCCAACGCCCTGCGCCAGGTGACCGTCAAGCGCGGCCTCGACGTCCGCGACTTCACGCTGACCACGTTCGGCGGCTCGGGGTCCCTGCTGCTGTGCCGGCTGGTCGACGTGCTCGGCCTGCCGACGGTGCTGGTGCCCCCGAACCCGGGCAACGTCTCGGCGTTCGGCCTGCTGACCGTCGACGTGAAGAACGACTACGTGCAGACGGCCGTGTCCCTCCACGACGAGCTCGACCTCGGCACCGTGCAGGCGGCGTACGACACGCTGGCCGGGCAGGCGCGCACGGCGCTCGCCACGGAGGGCTTCGCCGACGCCGACCAGGTGTTCCTGCGGACCGCCGACGTGCGCTACTTCGGCCAGGCCTTCGAGGTCCGGGTCACCGTCGCCGACGGCGTCCTCGACCAGGCCGCCCTCGACGAGGTGGCCCAGCGCTTCCACGACGAGCACCGGGCGCTGTACGGCTACGACTTCGCCCACGACCCCAGCCAGCAGGTGGAGTGGGTGAACCTCCGGGTCTCCGGTGTCGGCCCGATCCAGCGACCCGAGATCACCCGGCACCCCGTGACCGGGGAAGCCGAGGGCGCCTCGGTCGAGCCGCGGGGCACGCGGCAGGTCTGCTTCGACGCCGCCGACGGGTACCTCGAGACCCCCGTCCTGTGGCGACCGGACCTGGCGCCCGGGACCACCGTCGTGGGCCCGGCGATCATCGAGGAGTTCGGTTCCACCGTGCCGTTGCACCCGGGCTTCACGGCCCGGATCGACGAGTACCTCAACATCATCGTCACGAGGAGCGAGGCATGAGCAGCCGCAGGGCACCCACGGACTTCCCGTTCGGGACGCTGACCGCCGACGCCGGTCGCAGCGCCGATCCGGTCGTCGTCGAGATCGTGCAGGGCTCGCTCGCGAGCGTGGAGATGGAGGTCGAGACCGCGATCGCGCGCACCAGCCGGAGTCCGATGATCCGCGACGCCCACGACTTCCGGGCCGGGATCCACGACCGGCTCCTGCGCAAGCTGACCGGACGCTCCTACAGCGCGCTGGTGCACCCGATCGCCCGGGACTTCCCGCTCGCGGAGATGAAGCCCGGCGACGTGTTCTTCCACAACGACGTCTACCGCTCCGAGGGCGGCATCGGGCACCTGCCCGACCTGTGCGTCACGGTCCCGGTGTTCCACGACAGCGGGTCCGGGCCCGAGGTGGTCGCCTTCATCCAGGCCTTCGGCCACCACGACGACATCGGCGGCGCGGTGCCCGGCTCGATGCCCTCGAACGCGGAGAGCGTGTTCGAGGAGGGGCTGATGGTCCCTCCGATCAAGCTGTGGGACGCCGGCGAGCCGAACCGGGCGGCGCTGGCGATCATGACCCGGAACTCGCGGATGCCGGAGTCGTTGGCCGCGGACCTCGACGCCGAGTGCTCGGCCTGCCTGATGGGCGCCCGCCGGCTCGGGGAGCTCTTCGACCGCTACGGACGGGAGACCGTCGAGGCCAGCTTCGACGCGATCATCGACCGCACCACGGAGACCTACCGCCGCGAGATCCTCAGCCAGATCCCGGTGGGGGAGTGGGTGTGGGAGGACTACGCCGAGCACGACGGCGTCGACGAGCCGATGCTGCACACGCAGCGGATCACGCTCACCCGGACCGCGGCCGACGACCCCGACGGGGAGCGCCTGATCCTCGACTTCGACGGCACGTCCCCGCAGGCCAAGGGCCCGATCAACCACTGCGGCGACTACAGCGACGGGGTGTTCCTCAAGAAGTGGCTCGCGCCGATCCTCCGCAACCTGGCCGAGAGCCCGGAGCGGATGGCCGAGCTCGACGTCAACGAGGGAATCATCCCGTTGATCGAGATGCGGTTCCCGCCGCCGGGCACCCTGCTGACCCCGGTGTTCCCCGCGCCGACGAACGCCCGGACGTTCGTGATCCTGCGGCTGCTCGGCGTGCTCGCGGGCGTGCTGGCCAAGGCCGTGGACGGGCGGATGCCGGCCGACCAGGAGACGATCCGCTACACCGGCGTGTACGGCGACGACCTCGCCGGCCGGCCGTACCTGATGCGCGAGGTGCTGGGGGGCGGGTCGGGCGGGCGCTACTACGCCGACGGCGAGGACACCATCCACGTGGTGCCGGACTCCCGCAACCTGCCGAGCGAGTTCACCGAGGCGCGGTTCCCGTTCCGGGTCGAGGCGCTCTCGCTGGCGATGGACTCCGGCGGTGCCGGCCAGTTCCGTGGGGGCCTCGGCTACGAGAAGCACATCCGGATGCTCAAGGACGGCCACTTCATGTCGATCGCGGACCGGTCGATCCTGGCCTGCTGGGGTGTCAAGGGCGGCCTGGCCGGCAAGCCGTTCGAGGTGACCATCGACGCCGGCGGACCCAACGAACGGATCGTCGACGCCCTGGCCGACGCCGAGCCTGTCGCTGCCGGCGAGGTGATCCGGATCCGCACCACCGGCGGCGGCGGCTGGGGGAACCCGCTCGACCGGGAGCCCGGCTCCGTGGTCCGCGACGTCCAGTGGCGCAAGGTCTCCCCGGAGGCGGCGCTCGCCGACTACGGCGTCGTCCTGACCGGCTCCCGCGACGACGACACGCTCGGCTTCGACGCCGAGGCGACGGCCGCCAAGCGGAGCTCGCGCCACGGGCCCGCGGAGGCGTTCTTCGACCGCGGCCCCGGGTACGCGACGCTGGCCGGTGGGGCCGCGCACGCGGCGGTCGACGTGTCCTGATGACCCGGGTCGGGATCCTTGGCGGGACCGGCAAGACCGGACGCGCCGTGGCGCGGGCCCTGGCCGCCCGTGGGGCGGTCCCGGTCCCCCTCGGTCGTGCCCAGTGGCCCGACCTGTCGGGCGCCCTGCGGGGCTGCGCCGCGGCGTACCTGATCGCCCCGAACCTGCACCCCGACGAGCCCGCCCACGTCTCCGCGATCCTCGCGGCGGCGCGGGCCGCCGGCGTGGGGAGGGTGGTCCACCACTCGGTGGCCGCGCCGTACGCACCCGACCTGCCGCACCACCTCGGCAAGGCCCGGGCCGAGGACCTGGTGCGGCGATCCGGCCTCGCCTGGACGATCCTGCAGCCGGGCGCCTACCTGCAGAACCTGCCGCTGGACGGCTCGACGATCGTCGTCCCCTACCGGCTCGACGCACCGTTCGGGTTCGCCCACCTCGACGACCTGGCCGAGGTGGCCGCCACGGTGCTGCTCGACGAGGCGCACGCCGGCGCCACCTACGAGCTGGCGTCGTGGCGCGGTGACGTCTCCGGGGTGGCCGCTGCCGTCGGCGCGGCCACCGAGGTCCTCGACCCGGAGGAGTGGGCACGGACGGACGGCGCCGGCCTCGACGAGCGGCAGCGGTCCTGGCTGCTGGCGATGTTCGCCTACTACGAGGCGCACGGCCTGCCGGTCGGCACCGTGCCGATGACGACGCTGCTGGGGCGGACTCCGACGGCTCCCGCCCGCGTATCGGACCGGTGAGTGCGTATGGCAACACCTGCCCGCGGTCGGGCTCCTGGTTGGCTCGAGTTGCCAGTGTCGGCGCCGTTGCCGGTTGTTAGGTTCGACGCATGAGAGTCCTCCTCGCACTCGGCGGCAACGCGATGACCTCCGCCGACGGGCGGGCCCGGCCCGAGGACCAGATCGCGGCCGCTCGGGTCGCCATGGGCGCGGTCGCGGACCTGCTGACCAGCCCACCCGCGGCCGGTGCCGACCCCGTCGACCCCGTCGACCCCGTCGACGTGGTGCTCACCCACGGCAACGGTCCCCAGGTGGGGAACCTGCTCGTCAAGAACGAGCTGGCCGCCGGCGTGGTGCCGCCCGTGCCGCTGGACTGGTGCGGTGCGCAGACGCAGGGGACGCTCGGGTTCGTGCTGATGGACGCGCTCGACGACGCCCTGGCGCGACGCGACTCGGACCGTCGCTGCGCGGCGGTGGTGACCCGGACCCGGGTCGACGCCGACGACCCGGGGCTGAGCACGCCCACCAAGCCCGTCGGCCGGTTCCTGAGCGCCGCCGAGGCCGAGCCGCTGATCGCCCACGGCGAGATCTGGGAGGACCGCGGCGAGAAGGGCTGGCGGCGCGTGGTCGGCTCCCCGGAGCCTCGCGAGATCCTCGACGCCGCAGCCGTGCGGACCCTGGTGGACGCGGGGTACGTCGTCGTGGCGAACGGCGGCGGCGGGATCCCCGTGGTCCGGGACACCGACGACCGGGGCCGGCAGGTGCTGCGCGGTGTCGAGGCCGTCATCGACAAGGACCTGGGGGCGGCGCTGCTCGCGCTCACGGTCGAGGCGGACGTCCTCGTCGTCGCGACCGACGTACCCCACGCGATCCTGCGCTACGGGACCCCCGAGGCCGAGCCCCTGGGCGAGGTCACCGTCTCCCGGATGCGGGAGCTGGCCGCCGACGGCCACTTCGCCAGTGGGTCGATGGGCCCCAAGGTCGACGCGGCCTGCCGCTTCGTCGAGCAGGGTGGCCAGCGCTCCGTCATCACCAACCTCGAGCACATCCTCGACGCCGTCGCCGGGACCTCCGGCACCGTCGTCGTACCCGACTGACCCTCCACCGAAAGGAACCCCATGCCCTCCGCCATCGAAGTACGCAAGGTGCCGATCCACTCCGTCGCCGACGCCAGTGAGCTGGCCAAGCTCATCGACGACGGTGTCATGCACGCGGACCGCGTGATCGCGATCATCGGCAAGACCGAGGGCAACGGCGGGGTGAACGACTACACGCGGATCATCGCCGACCGGGCCTTCCGCGAGGTGCTCATCGAGAAGGGCGCTCCGGCCGACCAGGTCAAGCAGGTCCCGATCGTGTGGTCCGGTGGCACCGACGGCGTCATCAGCCCGCACGCCACGATCTTCGCGACGGTCCCCGACGAGGAGAAGGTCGAGACCGACGAGCCCCGGCTCACCGTCGGGTTCGCGATGAGCGAGCAGCTGCTGCCCGAGGAGATCGGCCGCACCCCGATGATCTCCAAGGTCGCGGACGCGGTGAAGGTGGCCATGGAGCGCGCCGGGATCACGGACCCGAAGGACGTGCACTACGTCCAGACGAAGACCCCGCTGCTGACGATCAACACGATCCGTGACGCCAAGAGCCGCGGCAAGACCGTCTGGACCGAGCACACCCACGAGTCGATGGACCTCTCCAACGGCGTCACCGCGCTGGGCATCGCCGTGGCCCTCGGCGAGATCGAGATGCCCACCGACGCGGATGTCATGCACCGACGCGACCTGTTCAGCTCGGTCGCCTCCTGCTCGTCGGGCGTCGAGCTCGACCAGGCCCAGATCGTCGTGGTCGGCAACGCGCCGGGTGTCGGCGGTCGGTACCGGATCGGGCACTCGGTGATGAAGGACGCGCTGGACCAGGACGGTCTCTGGGAGGCGATCCGCGACGCCGGGCTGGAGCTGCCCGAGCGCCCGCACCAGAGCGACCTCGACGGCAAGCTCGTCAACCTGTTCCTCAAGTGCGAGGCGTCGCAGGACGGCACCGTGCGCGGCCGCCGCAACGCGATGCTCGACGACTCCGACGTGCACTGGCACCGTCAGATCAAGTCCTGCGTCGGCGGCGTCACCGCCGCCGTGACCGGCGACCCCGCCGTCTTCGTCTCGGTCTCCGCTGCCCACCAGGGCCCGGAGGGTGGCGGCCCCGTCGCCGCCATCGTCGACCTCGGCTGATCCGTTCCGGCGCGGCCCGCTCCTGCGGGCGGGCCGCCCCGGGGCCGGTTGCGAGTGAGCGCCAGCGGTCCCCGGTGGTTGCCCTTCGAGACGGCGCTGGCGCGCCTCCTCAGGAACCGGAGCGAGCCCGGTCCCCGGTGGTTGAGGAGCGAGCGCCAGCCGTCCTCGCTGGTTGAGGAGCGAGCGCAGCGAGCGTCTCGAAACCACTCCTCGACGGTGCTGCGCGTGCAGAACGACGTGCAGCCACTGCCCTTCAGCGCCGTACGGCACTCCGAGGCGGGGTGCTGCACGTAGTCCTGCCCGGCCACCGGTTTTCGACACGCTCGCGGCGCGACCTGGCCAACCGGGCGACGGTGGTTGCCCTTCGAGACGGCGCTGGCGCGCCTCCTCAGGAACCGGAGCGAGCGCGGTCCCCGGTGGTTGAGGAGCGAGCGCCAGCGAGCGTCTCGAAACCACCCTCGGCTGGCGTGCTGGTTTCGAGACGGGCCTTGGCGGCCCTCCTCAACCACCGACAAGCGGGCGTGGTCTCCGGTGGTTGCCCTTCGAGACGGCGCTGGCGCGCCTCCTCAGGACCCGGAGCGAGCGCCAGCGAGCGTCTCGAACCCACTCCTGAACCACCGGTGGACATGCCTGTGCCCCCACCCGATGCTGCCTGGGGTGGGGTGTGGGGCGTGGTCCTCAGTGCTCGGGCGGGGAACCGGCCGGGCGGGTCGGGTCGGTGATGTCCAGGGTGCCGGTGCGGTCGCGTCGGAACCTCAGCCCGTGCGGGGAGGTCCACTCGAACACCCCCGGCCTCGGGGTGTGACAGGCCCAGGCGCCGTGGGTCTTGAGCCGGTGATGCCGCCGACACAGCGCGCCGAGCTTGTCGGTCGCGGTCTGGCCCGGTGGGCCGTCGGGGTCGTAGGCGACCAAGTGGTCGGCATCGCAGGACCGGGCCGGGCGGGTGCACCACGGGAACACGCACGTCCCATCACGGAGCCGGATGGCCTCGCCCATCCGGTCCGGCACCTCGTAGGCATCGACCGGGACCAGCCCCTGATGGTCGAGCACCGGCTTGACCACGACCTGGGCGTCGGGGTGGGCCAGCCAGGTGCGGATCTGGTCGGCGGTGACCGGGGACCGGGACAGCTCACACCGCCCTACCACCCCACCACGACCCGCACCGGAGTCGGCGCCGCCGTCGGTGGTGCCGGTGGTGCTGGCCGCGCCACCGCCGGTGGCACGAGTTCCGCTGCGGGTGCCGGTGATCGCGTCCGCGGCCAGGTGCAGGTAGAGCACCGCCTGCCGCGGCTTCACCCGCCCACTCCCGGCTCGGCCGTCGGACTCGTTCGCGCCCGCGGCGGCGTCGGCGGCCTGCTCGCCGGCCGCCTCGCCGGTGCCGGCGGCTGCCTGCCGGCTCCCGTCGCTGCGGGGCGACTCGACCGGGCCTCGGTCGGCCTCGATGCTGTCGGTGTCGGGGTTGGGGCCGCTTGCGGCGGCGCCATCGGTGTTGGGGTTGAGGTCCAGGGCCAGCTGGCGGCGGGCCAGGCCACCGAGCGCGGTGGCCCGGCGGGCGTCGAGGTCCTCGGTGGACCCGAGGGCCTTGAGCTGTGCGGCACCGTTGGCCACTGCGGTGTCGAGGTCCAGCGCGTCGGCCAGGTCGAGGATCCCGTGCACCTGACTGGTGCCGTCGAAGGACACCTGGCCGTGGGTGATCGTCACGTGCCGGCCCGCGACCGCCCGGTCGGCCCGCTCTTGGGCCAGCTGCGGGTCGCACCGGCCGATCGCCTCGGCGACGAGTCGGTCGACCTGGCCGGGGGTGACCTTGTGTGCCACCGGCGTGACCGCCACGTCCACGAACTCGGCCGCGGCCGGGGACAGGACGATGGTGGCGGCCGCGACCCGACGCGCCTTCCAGGCGGCCAGGTCACCGACCATCACCCGGGTCCACAGGTTCGGCAGCCGGTGCCGCAGCTCGAGGGCCTCCCCGATCAGCGCCTTCCCGGACTCGGTGCCCAACCCGATGCTGGCGGCAAACTCGGCCACACAGAACTCCGCCACCTGAGGTGCACCCTGCCCAGCCAACGGCAGGCCGGTGTCACCGAACAGTGCCGTGGACACCGTCGCCGCAGGGTGGATGCCCTCCGGGGGGTGCAGGTCCGCCCAGCGGCATGCCTCCACCAGCAGGTCGGCCTCGGCCTGGTCCGCGGTTCGACGAAGACCCTTGGCCCGACCCAGCACCGCGTCCGCGGTGTCGGTCGTCTCGGTGGGCTTCGTCCTCATGGCAACCACGCTAGCCGTGCCCACTGACAGTCGGACCGGGTCGAGAATCGGCTGTGCACAACGGGTTTCGACACGCTCGCCAAGGCTCGCGGCTCAACCGACGGGGGCCGGCGGCGGCGGGTTTCGACACGCTCGCCAGGGCTCGCGGCTCAACCGGCGGGGTGGGTTTCGAGACGGTCGCTGCGCGACCTCCTCAACCACCGGGGACGACCGGCCGGCTCAACCGGCGAGGGGCCGGGGCGTGGTTTCGAGACGGTCGCTGGGCGACCTCCTCAACCGGCGAGGGGGTGGGCGGGGCGTGGTTTCGAGACGGTCGCTGCGCGACCTCCTCAACCACCGAGGGCGACCTCCTCAACCACCGGGCGCGACCTCCTCAACCACCCGGGGACGACCCTGCGACCGACGACCTGCCTCAGGTGTCGAGCCAGGCGCGGATGGCGTCGTTGTGCTGGCCGAGCGTCGGAGGCGCCTCGTGCCGGACCCGGCCCCCGGAGTGCAGGTTGTCGTCGAAGCGGAGGGGGGAGCCGGGCAGGGTCAGCGTGCCCTGGCTGGCATGCTCCACCTCGAGCAGCAGGCCCTGCGAGCGGGTCTGGTCCCAGGTGTAGACGTCGTCGAGGCTGCGCACCTTGCCCGAGGGGATGCCCGCGGCGGCGAGGAGCTCGAGCCAGTGCTCGGCGGAGTTCCCGGCGAAGATCGCCTCGAGCTCGGCGACCAGCTCCGTCCGGTGCGCCACCCGGTCGGGGTTGGTCGCGAAGCGGGGGTCGTCGGGGTCCAGCCCGAACGCGGCCACGAAGGCCCGCCAGAGGCCCTCCGAGCCGCAGGCGATCTGGATCGGTGCGGTGCCGGTCGAGAACAGTCCGTACGGCGCGATCGACGGGTGGTGCGCCCCGGACACACCGGGCACCTCCCCGGCGACGGTCCACCGGGTGCCCTGGAAGGCGTGGACGCCCACGACGCCCGCGAGGAGCGAGGTCCGGACCACCCGGCCCAGGCCGGTCCGGGACCGCTCGTGCAGGGCGGCGAGGACGCCGTACGCCCCGTTCATGCCGGCCAGCAGGTCGGCGATCGGCACACCGACCTTGGTGGGCTGGTCGACGCCGGTCAGCGACATCAGGCCGCCCTCGCCCTGCGCGATCTGGTCGTACCCGGCCCGTGTGGCCTCGGGGCCGTCGTGACCGAAGCCGGTGATCGAGAGCACGACCAGGCCGGGGTTGATCTCGTGCAGCCGGGAGGTCGGGAAGCCGAGCCGGTCCAGCACGCCGGGGCGGAAGTTCTCCATGAGCACGTCGGCCCGCTCGACCAGCCGGGCCAGCACGTCGCGGTCCTCCTCCGACTTGAGGTCGAGCGTCAGGGACTCCTTGTTGCGGTTGGCGCAGAGGAAGTACGTCGACTCGCGGTCCTCGCCCTCGCCGACGAACGGCGGCCCCCAGGTCCGGGTGTCGTCGCCTGTGGGGGACTCGATCTTGATCACGCGGGCGCCGAGGTCTCCGAGCATCATGGCGGCGTGCGGGCCGGCCAGGGCGCGGGTCAGGTCGAGCACCAACAGGTCGGAGAGGGGGCCTTCGCTCATGCCAGCACGCTAGGCGCCGCCGCGCGCGGTCGATATGGCAGGCCTTGCCAACGCGTCCGCCGCGCAGGTGTGAGGGGCCCGATCCGGTGGCCGGCGGAGGCCGCCCCCGGGGTCCCCGGCTGGGGGCGGGATGACTCGATCGCCCCTGCCCGTCGACTTC
This sequence comes from Nocardioides donggukensis, assembly GCF_014842875.1. Taxonomy (GTDB): domain Bacteria; phylum Actinomycetota; class Actinomycetes; order Propionibacteriales; family Nocardioidaceae; genus Nocardioides; species Nocardioides donggukensis. The sequence goes on from NZ_JACYXZ010000001.1 coordinate 658,984, forward strand.
GGGCGGGCGTAGCGTCGAAAGGATCCGGGCGCCGGATCGCTCGCGACGCCCGCCGTCGATTCGAGGGAGCAGGTCATGAGGAGAACGGCAACACTGGTCGCTGCGGTCGCGGGGGCCGCAGCTCTGACCCTGGGAGGGGCAGTCTCCGCCGCGCCACCGGACACGCAGCTGTCGGGCGCGCTCTTCACCACGGACGTCACGGGCGTCCCGGTGAACCTGAACCACTACGCGGACAAGCGGGACGTCTACCTCAACGGTGGACCCGGCATCAATGCACCGGACTCCGCCGCCGGACTGCCGGCCGGCATCTACACGTTCATGGTGACCGACCCGTCCGGCAAGACCCTGCTGTCGAGTGACGACATCTCCTGCCGTCAGGTCGAGGTCGGGGCGGACGGCGTCTTCGGCTCGGTCGCCCCGAGCGGTGCGTGCGCGCACAGCACGGGCACGGACGGCGAGGACGGGGGCACCACGGTGCAGCTGTTCCCGTACGACGACACCCCGAACAACGGCGGCGTCTACAAGGTCTGGATCACGCTGACGAACGACCTGGCGTGCGACTCCCGAGCGGCCAAGCACTGCTTCCTGCCGAGCGAGAGCAAGACCGACAACTTCAAGGTCCGTGCGCAGAACATCGTCGAGATCGACGCCCGCTTCTACGTGCACGGCTCGAGCACGCCCATCGACGGGATGGCGGCGGTGTGGACCGACACGCTCGGCGCCAGCAACGTGAAGTACTCCGAGTGGAACCCGGCGATCCTCGCCTTCCACGAGGCGCACGTCGAGGCGGCGGAGCAGGGCAGGCACCAGATCACCATCCACGACCAGGTCGGCTGCACCATCGAGTCGGTCCGGGGACCGGACGGTGAGGACTACCTGCCGGTCGACGGCACGGTGGTGGTGCCGGTCTTCGTGAAGAACCACAAGGCGGGTGACCGGACGTACTTCGTCGACGTCCAGTGCGTGGAGTGACACCTGGGACCCGCGCGCACGCGGGGGCCGGCTGCGGCGTACGACGCGCCGCGGCCGGCTACGGGGTGACGCCGTGCGCGACCAGGGCGGAGAAGGGGTCGACCGGGTCCCCGGCGCCGGGCCGCACCTCGAGGTGCAGGTGGTTGCCGGTGCTGTTGCCGGTGCTGCCGACGTAGCCGAGCACCTCGCCGCTGCGGACCTCCTCGCCGACCGAGACCGCGAAACCGGAGAGGTGGGCGTACCACAGCTCCTCGCCGTCGTCGGTGGTCACGGTGACCTTGTTGCCGTAGGAGCCCTCGTAGCCGACCGAGGTCACGGTGCCGTTGGTGACCGAGGCGACCGGGCTGCCGTAGTCGGCGGCGAAGTCGAGCCCGGTGTGGGTGTTGGCCCACAGCCCGCTGGACTGACCGAAGGTGGCGCTGAGCCGGTAGGACTCGAGGGGGAGCTGCCAGAGGTTCAGCGCGATCCGCGCCGCCTGCTTCTCGGCGCTCTGGGCCAGCTTGGCCAGCTCGGCGTTGCGCTGCTTCGCCTGCGCCTCCACCGCCGCCTGCAGCTTCGCGCTGCTGGCGCTCTGGAGGGCGTCACGGCGGGAGTCGCGGGAGACCGCGGCCTTCCGCTGGTCCTCGGCGCTCGTCGAGGCCGCGACAGTCTCTCCCGACATCGCGTTGGCCTGGGCCGTGAGCACGAAGTTGGCGTCGGCCACCGGCGAGGTGCTGCTGACGGTGACGGCGCCGGCGGCGGAGACCGCGAGGGCGGCCACGCCCAGCAGCACCGGCACCGAGGGGAGCCGGCGGACCAGCTGGCCGCGCCGACCGGCGTGTCGGACCGCGCGCCGCTTCCCGGAGGAGCGGGCGGGTGAGGTCTCGGAGGGCGACTCGGCCGGCGTGATGCCGGCGACCGACGGACCCGGGGTCGCGCGGTTGGCGCGCCGGGGAGCCCGGTGGTTGCCCATAGAGATGCGTCCTCACGTAAGTGTTCGGGGAAGCCCTGACTGTAGCCGACCCCGACGGCGCGTCGAAATCGTCCCCGCGGACCATTGTGGACGCAATCGCGCTCCTTCGCGACCGTTCCGCGAGAGGTGTGCCCGATCCCACACCGCCGATCACGGGGAGCGCCGCCCGACCCGCAGCAGGCGCACCCGGCTCCCGGCGGAGGCCCCGTCGCCGGGCACCCGGCATGGTCGTGGGCCACGCAACAGGTCTAGGGTGCCGAGAGGAAATGCCACGGAGGGCCGTCTCGCACGCCGCCTGACCTGCTCCTCCGGCGGCCCGGAACACTCTCGGCGAACTGGACAAGGACTGGGTGCATCGTGGACCTGATGGAGTACCAGGCGAAGGAGCTCTTCGCGAAGCATGGCGTGCCGGTGACGGTCGGCACCGTGGTGACCGATCCCGCGGACGCGGCAGCGGCCGCCGAGGCCAACGGCGGCAAGGTCGTCGTCAAGGCCCAGGTGAAGGTCGGTGGCCGCGGCAAGGCCGGTGGCGTGAAGCTCGCCCAGGACCCGCAGGAGGCGGTGGCCAAGGCCGAGGAGATCCTCGGCATGGACATCAAGGGCCACACCGTGCACCGCGCGCTGATCGCCCCCGCCGCCGACATCGCCGAGGAGTACTACTTCTCGTTCCTGGTCGACCGCGCGAACCGCAACTACCTGTGCATCGCCTCGATCGAGGGTGGGGTGGAGATCGAGGTCACCGCGGTGGAGAACCCCGACGCGGTCGCCAAGGTCGCCGTCGACCCGCAGGTCGGCGTGGACGACGCGAAGGCCGACGAGATCGTCGCGGCCACGGGCTTCCCGGCCGAGATCGCCGACGAGGCGAAGTCGGTCATCAAGAGCCTCTGGGACGTCTTCATCAAGGAGGACGCCTCTCTGGTCGAGGTCAACCCGCTGGTCCGGCTCGGCGACGGCTCGCTCGAGGCGCTCGACGGCAAGGTCTCCCTCGACACCAACGCCGACTTCCGGCACGAGGACCACGCGGCGTTCGAGCTGGTGGAGGACGCCGACCCGCTGGAGCTGGCGGCGGCCGAGAAGGGCCTGAACTACGTCAAGCTCGACGGCTCCGTCGGCATCATCGGCAACGGCGCCGGCCTGGTCATGTCCACCCTCGACGTGGTGGCCTACGCGGGCGAGGAGCACGGCGGCGTGAAGCCGGCCAACTTCCTCGACATCGGTGGTGGCGCCTCGGCCGAGGTGATGGCCAACGGCCTGCACATCATCATCGGCGACGAGCAGGTGAGGTCGGTCTTCGTCAACGTCTTCGGCGGCATCACCTCCTGCGACGCGGTGGCCAACGGCATCGTGGGCGCGCTGCAGAAGCTGGGCGACGAGGCCACCAAGCCGCTGGTCGTCCGGCTCGACGGGAACAACGTCGAGGAGGGCCGGCGGATCCTCAACGAGGCGAACCACCCGCTGGTGACGCTGGTCGACACGATGGACGGCGCGGCCGACAAGGCCGCCGAGCTCGCCGCCGCCAACCGAGCCTGAGAGGGACAACGACATGGCAATCTTCCTCACCGAGAACAGCAAGGTCATCGTCCAGGGCATGACCGGCTCCGAGGGCATGAAGCACACCACGCGCATGCTCGCCTCCGGCACGACCATCGTCGGCGGCGTGAACCCCCGCAAGGCCGGCGAGACGGTGTCGATCGACGGCAACGACATCCCGGTGTTCGGGTCGGTCGCGGACGCGATGGAGGAGACCGGCGCCGACGTCTCGGTCCTCTTCGTCCCGCCGGCGTTCACCAAGGCGGCCGTCATCGAGGCCGCCGACGCGGGGATCCCGCTGGCGATCGTCATCACCGAGGGCGTCCCGGTGCACGACACCGCGGAGTTCCGGGCGTACGCCGAGGCGAAGGGCACCCGGGTCATCGGCCCGAACTGCCCCGGGCTGATCAGCCCGGGCAAGTCCAACGCCGGCATCATCCCCGCCGACATCACCAAGGCCGGCCGGGTCGGCCTGGTCTCGAAGTCGGGCACGCTGACCTACCAGATGATGTTCGAGCTGCGGGACTTCGGCTTCTCCTCCTGCATCGGCATCGGCGGCGACCCGATCATCGGCACCACGCACATCGACGCGCTGAAGGCCTTCGAGGAGGACCCGGAGACCGACGCGATCGTGATGATCGGCGAGATCGGCGGCGACGCCGAGGAGCGTGCGGCGGCGTACATCAAGGACCACGTCACGAAGCCGGTCGTCGGCTACGTGGCCGGGTTCACGGCTCCTGAGGGCAAGACGATGGGTCACGCGGGCGCCATCGTGTCCGGCAGCTCGGGCACCGCCCAGGCGAAGAAGGAGGCCCTCGAGGCCGTCGGCGTGAAGGTCGGCAAGACGCCGTCCGAGACCGCCACACTGATGCGCGAGATCCTCGAGCGCTCCTGAGTCGTCCTGCGACCTCGACGTCGGCCCCGGCAGCGCACGCTGTCGGGGCCGACGTACGCCGGGGTCAGTCGCAGCCGGCCACCGTGTAGCGACACAGCCTCGGGGTGAGCCCGCGTGCGGTCTCCGTCATGCCGGTCACGGACTGGGCCTGGGTGTCCGGTGACGTCTCGCCGCTCGACCACAGGGCCAGCACCGCGCTCCCCACCCGGGTCACGACGTAGGCCTCACCGCCGAGGGGCGGGGCGTCGTCGGGCGCCTGGCTGAAGGACGCACCGAAGCTCACGGTGGCGTAGCCCGTGGTGGCGTCGTAGGGGCGCCAGACCCAGGAGCGCCCCGGGTCCGCCGTGGGCTCCTCGCCGCAGGCCGGGAGCTCCTGCAGGCGGGACATGGCGGCCACCGCCTCCTCGGCCGAGGGGTAGACGCGCAGCTCGCGGCGGTCGGCCGTCTCCGGACCGGTCGAGGTGAACCCCAGCCTCGAGGCCGGCTCGGTGTCCCAGACCGGCTGCCCGCAGACCTCGAGCTCCTCGAGCCCGGTCGCGCCGGGCGCCGGACCCCGCAGCTCTCCGCCGTCGCCGGTGAGGTCGAGCGCCCCCAGGTCGAGCGGGAAGTCCCGCGGGATGTCCGTGGGCACGTCTGTGACGGACGGGCTCCGGCTGGGCGGCGGCTCGCTCGGTGCCGCCGGCTGCGGGGCGGCGTCGCGGTCCAGGGCGCCGCCGGCGAGAGCGCCGGTGACGGCGACCACGGCGACGGCGGCCGCGGCCGCTCCGGCCACCAGGCCCTGCTCGCGGCGCCGACGGCGGTCGCCGAGGCGTCGGATCTCCGCGGCGGGGGGCATCGTGTCGTGGAGTCCGACGGTGTGCCCCCGGAGGCGCTCCAGCTCGTCGATCGGGTCAGCCATGGTGGGCTCCTTCGGGTGATCCGGGCTGTCCGAGACCGTCGTCGAGCAGGGCGGCCAGCGCGGTCCGGCCCCGGGCGAGCCGTGCCTTGACCGTGCCCTCCGGCACGCCGGTCTCCCGGGCGACCTCGGCGACGGGGAGGTCGCAGAGGTGGTGCAGGACCAGGGCGCGCACCTGCTTCTCGGGGAGCTGGCGCAACGCCTCGATGAGGGCGACGTGGGCCACCCGGGCGTCGTCGGGCGGCCCGGCGGTGACCGGAGCCGACACCGCCCGGTCCGCCGGCCGACGGGCCAGCCGGGTCCGCCGCCAGCGACTCACGGCGAGCCGGTACGCGGTGGTTCGCACCCACGCCTCGGGGTGCTGCGCCCGGGACAGGCTGCCCCGGTGTGCCCAGGCCCGGACGAACGCCTCCTGGACGCACTCCTGGGCCTCGTCGTGGTCCCCGATCATCGCGTACAGCTGCCCGATGATCCGGGCTCGCGAGGAGGTGTAGAACTCATCGAACTCCGACTCGTCCACGCGCCTCACCCCGTCCTGTCCGATCCGGTCCTCGAGGGGGTATACGCCTCAGAGGCGGCTCGGGTTGCCTCCGGAGCGACCCGCGACCGACATCGCGACCGGGATCGGGCCGGCTCAGCGCCCCGGCATCTGCTGCAGCCGCTCCAGGGCGCGCTCGGCGAGGGCCCGGAAGCGGTCCGCCTCCATCGTCCGGCCGGGTGCCGGGACGAAGCCGATCTGGGAGACCAGCGCGCCGTCGCGCACCAGGGCCATGTCGAAGCTGACCGCGCGCTGGTCCGACACCTCGGTCGTGACCCGCCAGACGGCCGCCTCGACCGCGCCCTGGCGTCGGTCGTAGACCTGACGCACGGTGGCGGTCAGGTCGCGGTCCTCGCAGCCGGCCAGGCGGTCGCGGAGCCTGCCGACGAAGGCGCGGGCGCCCTCCGGCGAGCCGAACCGGCCGACGGTCTGGGTGATCCCGAACGTCCGGGCCACCTTGGCCTCGGGAGCCAGGAAGCTCCGGGTGGCGGCGCGGCGTACCGCGTCTCCACGGAAGTCGGCGTTGTCGCACCGGGTGGCCGCCGTGTTCACCTTCGGCTTCGACGGGTCGGTGGCGATCCAGGGCCGGACGATGCCGTCGATGGGCGGGAGGTCCACCACCTGCAGCATGCCGGCGGCCTCGGCCGGCGGCGGCGGCGGCGCCGGCCGCGTCGTGGGTCGGGTCGTGCAGTCGCCGGCCTCCGGCTGGCCGCACAGGCGGGCCACCGAGGCGCCGGTGAGCCGGACCATCGGCTGGAGCCGGGGCGGCCGGCCGTCGGCCGTCCTGCGCAGCGTGGAGCTGACCAGGCTGCCGGTGCGGGCGATGCCCAGCGTGTACGTCGTCACGGGCTCGCGCCAGGACCGCAGCACGAGCACCATGCCCTCGTCCCCGACGCCGTCGAGTCGGTGGCTGGCGAGCAGCTGGACGCGCGGCTCGGAGCAGTCGCCGAACCACGACAGCGCCCGGCGGTAGGCCTGCCGGGCGTCCTTGGGCGACCGGGAGAGCTCCAGGCTCTGGACCGCCCCGAGCTCGGGCCGGCCCGACAGGTCGAAGGTCCGGACCAGGGCCGCGACCCCGTCCGGGTCGGCGAAGCGCTCCCGCTGGCACAGCACGTTGATGCCGTCGCCCTCGGTGTTGTCGCTGGTCGAGGCCTTGACCTTGGCGCGGCCGGGGGAGAGCCGGTTGATCTCGTCGCGATCCAGCAGGTCGCTGGTCCGCAGCCCGGCCTCGGGCTCGTCCGGTGGCGGAGCCGGCGCGTTCTGCACCGCGGCGCCGATGTCGGCCTCGGCCCCGCCGTTCTCGTGGACGACCATCCCCGAGAGGAACAGGGCGACCACCGCCGCCAGCACGCCGGCCGTGGTGTGGGCACGCCGCCGGGCGGCGCCGGCCCGCCGGATGATGCTCGGACGGGGGAACCGGGCGTCGGCGACCCGTGGGCCGAGCGCCTCGAGGTGCGTTCTGATCGAGGAGGAGGGCACCCCGCGGTGCACGGCGAACTGCGACGTCGCGCTCTGCAGGGCGCTGCTCGCCGCGTCGTCGGTGAGCGCGACCTCCCGTGCCATCTCCGGCAGGGTGCTCGAGCCGAGCTGGGTCAGCAGCAGTGCCTTGCGCTGGGTGACACCGAGCTTGCCCAGGGCCTCCAGGGTGGCGCGCGAGGAGTCGTCCAGCGAGCGGTCCCGGTGCCAGATCCGGGCGGTGTGCCGGCGCTGGGCGTGCTGCCAGGCGTGCGGGCGGACCCAGCCCTCCGGGTCGTCGAGCCGGCAGACCTTCGGCCAGTGGTGCCAGGCCGCCACGAACGCGTCGCGGACCGCGCTGCGCGAGGCGGGGAGGTCGCCGGTCAGGGCGTAGGTCTGCAGGAGCACCCTGCTCCGCGCAGACTGGTAGAACGCGTCGAACTCCTCGGAACCTCGCATGGCCCCACCACGTTACGTGAGCCTCCGGGAGGAGGCGAAACGCGGCACCGCGGCGTGTGCAGCGGACCGGTCCCCGACGTGCGGGAGAGGATGGCCGGGCCATGACCGCGACGCTCAGCCCTCCCCGTGCCACCGCCGCCGACGCGCCGCGCCGACCGCTCACGCTCTTGGCGACCGCGGCCGGGCTCTCCTCGGCGGTGGTGCCGCTGGCGGTGTGCCTCGGGGTCGCCCTCGCCGGCTGGTTCCTCGCCGACGCCGGGATGCACGGCACCCCGCGGGACGCCCTGCGCACCGGGGGCACCGCCTGGCTCATGGCGCACGGCGCCGGGGTCGACGTGCGCGGCACCGCCGTGACCGTCGTACCCCTCGGGGTCACCCTGCTGGTCGTGTGGCAGGTGTGGCGCTCGGCGGTCCGGCTGGGCGAGTCCGTCGCGGGCCACGGTCCCGATGCGGCCGCACTCTCCGACGGGGACCGGGACTGGACCGTGGCCGCCTCGACCCTGCTGTTCACGGCTCCGTACCTGCTGGTGACCGTCGCCGCGGTCGTGCTCTCGGCCGGCGGCGCTCCCGGCCCCGCCGGCACCGGCCCGGTGCTGTTGTGGGCGACGCTGCTCGCGGCCGTGCTCGGCGGCATCGGCATCGCCATCGGCTCCGGTCGCGCGGCCATCTGGCTCTCGCTGGTGCCCGCGGCTGTGCGGGCCGGCGGAGCGGCGGTGGCCTCGATCCTGCTCACCCTGCTGGGGGTCTCGGCGGCGGTGTTCACCGGTGCGCTGCTGCTGGACCTCGGTGCCGCGGTCAACGTGGTGTCGCGCCTGCACACCGACACCGGCGACACGCTGCTGTTCGTGCTGCTGGTGCTCACCCTCGTGCCGAACGCGGTGCTGTTCGCGGCGGCGTACCTGCTGGGGCCCGGCTTCGCCGTCGGGACCGGGACCCTCGTCTCGCCCTCGGTGGTCGCGATCGGACCGGTGCCGATGTTCCCGTTGCTGGCGGCGCTGCCCGACAACGGTCCGGTCCCGACCTGGCTGCCGTACCTGGTCGTCGTCCCGGTCCTCTGCGCGGCGCTCGGCAGCTTCCGGGCCGCCGGGCGGCGCCCCACGACCGCCTGGGACGAGGGGGCGCTGCGCGGGCTGGTGGCCGGCGTCGTGGCCGGTGTGCTGATCGCCGCCCTGACCGCCGTTGCCGGCGGGGCGGTCGGTCCCGGGCGGATGGCCGAGGTCGGGCCACTCGCCGGCCAGGTGCTCGTGCACGCCATCGTGGCGCTCGGCATCGGCGGCCTGCTCGGGGGGCTGGCCGGGGTCTGGTGGGCGCGACGCGCGGTCGCCGCCTGAGCGGCATCCGCCCGGCCCGGGCGACCCGCCCGGACGGCGCCCGCCCGGCGTCGGGTCGTTAGACTCCGGCGCGTGCCGCCCACCCCGAACCCCGCCCGCCTCGTCGTGCTGGTCTCGGGCGCCGGGACGAACCTGCAGGCCCTCCTCGACGCCTGCGCCGAGGACTCCTACGGCGCCCGGGTGGCGGCCGCGGGGGCGGACCGGGACGGCACCGGGGGCCTGGCACGCGCCGAGCGGGCCGGGGTGCCGACCTTCGTGCACCGCCTGGACCAGTTCGCCACCCGGGCGGACTGGGACGCCGCCCTGGCCGGGACGGTGGCCGCGTTCGAGCCGGACCTGATCGTGCTGGCGGGGTTCATGAAGCTGGTCGGCCGGGACTTCCTGGCCGCGCACGGCGGCCGGGTCGTCAACACCCACCCCGCGCTCTGTCCGGCGTTCCCGGGGACCGACGGGCCCGGCGACGCCCTGGCCTACGGCGTCAAGGTCACCGGCGCCACCCTGTTCGTCGTCGACGACGGCGTGGACACCGGGCCGATCGTGGCGCAGGTGCCGGTGCCGGTGCTCGACGAGGACGACCCGGCCACCCTGCACGAGCGGATCAAGGTCGCCGAGCGGCAGATGCTCGTCGAGACCGTGGGCCGCATGGCCCGAGAAGGATTCACGATCACCGACAGGAAGGTGCGGTTCGGCTGATGTCGCAAGCACGCGTCCCGCTGAAGCGGGCACTGGTCTCCGTCTACGACAAGTCCGGGCTGGAGGACCTGGTCCGTGGCCTGCACGACGCCGGGGTGGCCCTGGTCTCGACCGGCGGCTCCGCCGCGCTGATCGAGGGCCTCGGCCTGCCGGTCACCCGGGTGGAGGAGCTCACCGGCTTCCCCGAGTGCCTCGACGGCCGGGTGAAGACCCTGCACCCGCGGGTGCACGCCGGGATCCTGGCCGACCGCCGCCTCGACGACCACGTCTCCCAGCTGGCCGAGCTCGGCGTGGAGCCGTTCGACCTGGTCGTCTCCAACCTGTACCCGTTCACCGAGACCGTGGTCTCGGGCGCCTCGCCGGACGAGTGCGTCGAGCAGATCGACATCGGCGGGCCCTCGATGGTGCGGGCCGCGGCCAAGAACCACCCCTCGGTCGCCATCGTCACCTCACCCGACCGGTACGACGACGTGCTGCGCGCCGCCCGGGAGGGTGGCTTCACCCTCGACGAGCGACGTGCCCTGGCCGCGGAGGCGTTCGTCCACACCGCGACGTACGACGTCCACGTGGCCAGCTGGATGGGGAGCGTGCTGGCTCCCGCCGAGGGTGCCGGGGGCGCCTCGGACTCGCCGTTCCCGGTCTGGCTCGGGGCGACCTGGGACCGGTCCGCGGTCCTGCGCTACGGGGAGAACCCGCACCAGGCGGCGGCGCTGTACACCAACGGCTTCCAGCCCCAGCCGGGTCTCGCCCAGGGGCGGCAGCTGCAGGGCAAGGAGATGTCCTACAACAACTACGTCGACGCGGACGCGGCCTACCGCGCGGCCTACGACCACGGCGACCAGCCCACCGTCGCGATCATCAAGCACGCCAACCCGTGCGGGATCGCCGTCGGGGAGGACGTCGCCGACGCGCACCGCAAGGCGCACGCCTGCGACCCCGTGTCGGCGTACGGCGGGATCATCGCGACCAACCGCACCGTGACCGCGGAGATGGCCGAGACCGTCCGCGACATCTTCACAGAGGTCGTGGTGGCACCGGCGTTCGACGACGAGGCGCTGCTCGTCCTGGCGCGCAAGAAGAACCTGCGGCTGCTCGAGGTCGCCCCGCCGGCCGGCGGCGGCGTCGAGACCCGGCCGATCTCCGGGGGGCTGCTGATGCAGCAGCGCGACCTGATCGACGCGGAGGGCAGCGACGCCGAGGGCAACCCCACCGGCGACGACACGGCCCGGTGGCGGCTGGTCGCCGGGGACCCGGCCGACGCCGACACCCTGGCCGACCTCCGGTTCGCCTGGCGGGCGATCCGGGCGGTGAAGTCCAACGCGATCCTGCTCGCCGCCGACGGCGCCTCGGTCGGCGTCGGCATGGGCCAGGTCAACCGGGTCGACTCCTGCCACCTGGCCGTGAGCCGGGCGGGGGAGCGAGCCGCCGGGTCGGTCGCGGCCTCCGACGCGTTCTTCCCGTTCGCCGACGGCCCCGAGATCCTGATCGAGGCCGGCGTCACCGCGATCGTCGCCCCCGGTGGCTCGATCCGCGACGACGAGGTCATCGAGGCGGCGCAGGCGGCCGGCGTCACGACGTACTTCACCGGGACCCGGCACTTCGCCCACTGAGTGCTCGCCCGCCACGCGGATGGAAGGATGAGCAGGTGACTGCACGCAAGCTGGACGGCACCGCGACCGCCAAGGCCATCAAGGACGAGCTGATCATCCGGGTCGAGGCGCTGCGCTCGCGCGGCGTCGTCCCCGGGCTGGGCACAGTGCTGGTCGGCGACGACCCGGGGTCGCGGTGGTACGTGAACGGCAAGCACAAGGACTGTGCCGACGTCGGAATCGAGTCGATCCGGGTCGACCTGCCCGAGGTCGCGACCCAGCAGGAGATCGAGGAGGCGGTGCGGACCCTCAACGAGGACCCCGCCTGCACCGGCTACATCGTCCAGCTGCCCCTGCCGCGGGGGCGCGACGAGAACCGGGTGCTCGGCCTGATCGACCCGGCCAAGGACGCCGACGGGCTGCACCCGACCAACCTCGGGTGGCTGGTGCTGGGCAACGAGGCCCCGCTGCCGTGCACGCCGTACGGGATCGTCGAGCTGCTGCGTCGCCACGATGTGCCGATCGCCGGGGCCGACGTCGTGGTGGTCGGTCGCGGCGTCACCGTCGGTCGGCCGCTCGGGCTGTTGCTGACCCGGCGCTCGGAGAACGCGACCGTGACGCTGTGCCACACCGGCACCACCGACCTGGCCGGCCACGTGCGCGGCGCCGACATCGTGGTGGCCGCGGCCGGGGTGCCCGGCATCATCACGGCCGACATGGTCAAGCCCGGCGCCGCCGTGCTCGACGTCGGCGTCTCGCGGGTGGACGGCAAGCTCGCGGGGGACGTCGCGCCGGAGGTGTGGGAGGTCGCCGGCTGGGTCTCGCCCAACCCCGGCGGCGTCGGTCCGATGACTCGGGCGATGCTGCTGGCCAACGTGGTCTCGATCGCCGAGGACGGGCTCGGGTCCGCGTGAGCGGCGACGCCGCGCAGGATCCCCTGGACCGGGAGGCCGGTGGGGAGCCGCCTGCCTCGGACCCGCCGGGTGCCGGCTCCGCCGAGGGCTCCGGCGAGTCCGGCTTCCCCGAGGTCGACGACCCCGAGGCGGCCCGTGCCGACGCGCTGGCCGCGGAGCCGGGTGGGGTGCGGGGGGTCACCGAGGTCCGCAAGCCGTCGACGATCGGCGGGATGGTCTACCTCGGTGTGCTCGGTGGGGCGCTGGCCGGGATCGGCGTGGCCGCCACGGGCGCCTGGCGCAACGGCGTGAGCTGGCTGGCGATCGCCCTCATCGCCGCCGCGGCCGCGCGCCTGGTGCTGCCCGACCCGGATGCCGGGATGCTCCGGGTCCGCAGCAAGCTCCTCGACGTGGTGATCCTGGTCGGCACCGGGATCGCGCTGCTGTCGCTCGTCGCGACGATCCCGAACCAGCCCGGCTGAGCGCGGATCGATCGACCGGCTGACCGGTGGCCGCAAGACGAACCGGCCGCCCATTGGCCGCAATTGCGGCCCTTTGACATGTTCTGGCGCGAAAAAAGTGTCACACGGCCGCAATTGCGGTCGTATGACACTTTTTCGCGGGCTGGCCCGGAGACCGGGGCGGACCTCAGATCAGGCCGAGGTCGCTGACGGCCTGCCGCTCCTCGGCGAGCTCGGCGGTCGAGGCGTCGATCCGGCCGCGGGAGAAGTCGTCGATCTCGAGCCCCTGGACGATCGACCAGTCGCCGTTCGCCGTGGTGACCGGGAACGACGAGATCAGGCCCTCGGGGACGCCGTACGAGCCGTCGGACGGGACGGCCATCGAGACCCAGTCGTCGGCGGCCGAGCCGTGCAGCCAGTCCCGGGCGGCGTCGATGGTGGCCGAGGCGGCGGAGGCGGCCGAGGAGGAGCCGCGCGCCTCGATGATCGCTGCGCCGCGCTTGGCCACCGTCGGGATGAACTCGTTCTCCAGCCACGCCTGGTCGTCGACGACCTCGGCGGCGTTGCGGCCGCCGACCTCGGCGTGGAAAAGGTCGGGGTACTGCGTCGCGGAGTGGTTGCCCCAGATCGTCATCTTCTTGATGTCGGTGACCGGGGCGCCGGTCTTGGCCGCGAGCTGCGAGATCGCCCGGTTGTGGTCGAGGCGGGTCAGCGCCGAGAACCGCTCCTGCGGGATGTCCGGCGCGTTGGTCATCGCGATCAGCGCGTTGGTGTTCGCGGGGTTGCCGGTGACCCCGATCCGAACGTCGTCCGCGGCGACCTCGTTGAGCGCCTTGCCCTGGGCGGTGAAGATCGCTCCGTTCGCCTCGAGCAGGTCGCCGCGCTCCATGCCCGGGCCGCGGGGGCGGGCGCCGACCAGCAGGGCGAGGTTCGCGCCGTCGAAGATCGCATTCGCGTCGTCGCCGATCTCGACACCGGCCAGCGTCGGGAAGGCGCAGTCGTCGAGCTCCATCACGACACCCTCGAGGGCCTTGAGGGCCGGGGTGATCTCCAGCAGCCGGAGCTCGACCGGGCGGTCACCGAGCGCGCCACTGGCGAGGCGGAACAGCAGGCTGTAGCCGATCTGGCCGGCGGCGCCGGTGACGGCCACCTTCAGGGGCGAGGCAGGGCTCACGGGGTCTCCTTCGAGGAAGCGTGTGGATTCCCGATCACGCTAGCAGCGCCGCGGAGGTCCCAGCGAGGTCGGGTTCGGGCGCCGCAAGGCCGATGGGATGCTGTGCCCATGCGCTCCAGGGTCCCCGCCGTGCTGCTCGCGGGGATCCTGGGACTGGCAGCCACCGGGTGCGGATCCGCCCCGCCGGAGATCGACCCGACCGGCATCGACGAGCTGGTGATCCCCACCCCGGACCCCGCCGCGGCCGACTTCGTGGCGGAGGTCGACAACCCGCTGCTGCCGCTGCCGCCGGGGGAGACCCGCCGCTACCGGGACGACGCCGGGGACCGGGTGCTGCGGGTCAAGGTCCTGACCGAGGTCCGTGAGGTCGCCGGGGTCGCGACCACGGTGGTCCGCTCCGTCGAGGGCCGGGGAGCCGCGCGGCGGACCAGCGAGCGCAGCTACGCCCAGGACCGGGACGGGAACGTCTGGCTCTTCGCCGTCACGGACCCGGCGGAGGGCTCCTGGCAGGCCGGCGTGGCCGGCGCGGAGGCCGGTCTGGCGATGCCGGCGGAGCCGCGGGTGGGCGACGGCTGGGCCCGGGCGGTCGTCCCCGGCGCCGGCGACGAGTACGTCACGGTCCTGGAGGTCGACGACACCCGCAGCACGCCGTACGCCGACTACGACGGCGTGGTCGTGCTCGAGGAGAGCAGTCCCGACCAGCCCACCGTGACCCGTGCCGCCTACGCGCCGGGGGCCGGGCTCGTCGAGCGGGACGGGTCGGGCGGCACGTGGACGCTGGTCGCTCAGGACCGGCCCGGGGACTCCCGGTCGGGGTGATCGTCCGCCGGCCGGTCCCCGGGCCCGGCCGAGAGTCGCTCCGCGGACCCCTGAGTCGGCCCATCAGCCGGCCCGTCAGTCCGCCTGTCCTCCGGCGAGGCGGCCTCCGGCGCGGCGGCGTGCCGGGGCCGCTGCGGGAGCCGCAGCCCCGACCCGGGGACCGGTGCCTCGTCGCGGCCGAAGACCAGCGGGTGCCCCAGCCCGGCGAGCGCGGCACCGGCGAGCGGCGCCAGGATGAACAGCCACAGCTGCAGGACGGCGTCGGTGCCCGCGAACAGGCCGGGGCCGATCGAGCGGGCCGGGTTCACCGAGCCGCCGGTCATGCCGGAGGTCGCCAGGTAGATCGCCGCCAGGCCCAGGCCGAGCACCACCGGGGCCACGGCGGCTGCGGGGTTGCGGCGGTCGGTCACCGAGAGCATCACCAGCACGAAGATCGCGGCGGCGACGACCTCGACCAGGAGAGCCGCCCAGACCGCGAACCCGCCCGGCGCCTCGGAGCCGAAGAAGTTCTGCCCCATGTTGCCGCGGCTCTCGTAGCCGTCGTACCCGTGCAGCACCACGAACAGCGTGAGTCCGGCGACCACGGCTCCGCCGACCTGCGCGGCGGCGTAGACGCCGACCTGCGGCCAGGTCATGCGGCCGCTGACGGCGAAGCCGACCGACACGGCGGGGTTGAAGTGACCTCCGGAGAGGTGGCCGACGGCGTAGGTCATGACCAGCAGCGACAGGCCGAAGGCCAGCCCGGTGGCCACGGGGTCGTCGGCGACGACGACGGTCGCGGCCCCCACCAGCACGATCACGAACGTGCCGAACGCCTCAGCGGCCACCTGCTGGCCGAGCGCCTGCCGGTAGTGCTGCATGTCGGGGCTCCCTCGTGGGCGTCGTCCTCCCGCTGACCGGGCTCGCCGGGCACTCTAGCGCCGGGCGGCGACCGGGTGCGAGGGTGAGCGCAACGCCGCGTCAGGTATCTTGACGTCAAGCAACTTTGTCGACCGACGCCCACCGAGCCAGGAGTCGCCGCACCCATGTCCAAGATCATCTACACCATCACCGACGAGGCGCCGATGCTGGCGACCCACTCGTTCCTGCCGGTCATCGCGGCCTACGCCTCGACCGCCGGGGTGGACGTCGAGACCCGGGACATCTCGCTGGCCGGCCGGATCATCGCCCAGTTCCCCGACCGGCTCACGGACGAGCAGCGCATCGACGACGCGCTGGCCGAGCTCGGCGACCTGGCCAAGACGCCCGAGGCGAACATCATCAAACTGCCCAACATCTCCGCCTCCACCCCGCAGCTCAAGGCCGCGGTGAAGGAGCTGCAGGAGCAGGGCTACGACCTGCCCGACTACCCGGAGAGCCCCACGACCGAGGAGGAGAAGGAGGCCCGGGCCCGCTACGACAAGGTCAAGGGCAGCGCCGTCAACCCGGTCCTGCGCGAGGGCAACTCGGACCGACGCGCCCCGGCCTCGGTCAAGCAGTACGCCCGACGGAACCCGCACTCGATGGGCACCTGGAGCCCCGAGTCGCGCACCAACGTGGCCACGATGGGCGCCGACGACTTCCGCCACAACGAGAAGTCGGTGGTCGTCGACGCCGAGGACACCCTGCGCATCGAGCACGTCGGCGCCGACGGCACCGTCACAGTGCTCAAGGAGTCGGTGCCGGTGCTGGCCGGCGAGGTCGTCGACGGCACCTTCATGAACGTCGCCGCGCTGCGCCGCTTCCTCACCGAGCAGATCGCCCGCGCCAAGGCCGACGACGTGCTCTTCTCGGTGCACCTCAAGGCCACGATGATGAAGGTCTCCGACCCGATCATCTTCGGCCACGCGGTGCAGGCGTTCTTCCCCACGCTCTTCGAGCAGTACGGCGAGCAGCTGGCCGCCGCGGGCATCTCGCCCAACGACGGTCTCGGCGCACTGCTGAGCTCGGTCTCGGACCTGCCCGACGGGGCCGCCATCGAGGCGGCCGTGCAGCAGGGCCTGGCCGACGGGCCCCGGATGGCGATGGTCGACGACACGAAGGGCATCACCAACCTGCACGTGCCCTCCGACGTGATCATCGACGCCTCGATGCCGGCCATGATCCGCACCTCGGGCCACATGTGGGGCCCGGACGGCGAGGAGCACGACTGCCTCGCGGTGATCCCGGACTCCTCCTACGCCGGCGTCTACCAGACCGTGATCGACGACTGCCGGGCGCACGGCGCCTTCGACCCGTCGACGATGGGGTCGGTGCCGAACGTGGGGCTGATGGCCCGCGCCGCCGAGGAGTACGGCTCCCACGACAAGACCTTCGAGGCGCCCGCGGCGGGCACCATCCGGGTCGTGGACTCGGCCGGCACCACGCTCATGGAGCACGAGGTCGAGCCGGGCGACATCTGGCGCGCCTGCCAGACCAAGGACGAGCCGATCCGCGACTGGGTGAAGCTGGCCGTCACCCGGGCCCGCGCGACCGGGGTCCCGGCGGTGTTCTGGCTGGACGCGGAGCGCGCCCACGACGCCCACCTGATCGCCAAGGTGGAGGAGTACCTCCCCGAGCACGACACCGACGGGCTGACCATCGAGATCATGGACCCCGCCGCGGCCACGGCGTACTCGCTGGAGCGGATCCGCCGCGGCGAGGACACGATCTCCGTGACCGGCAACGTGCTCCGCGACTACAACACGGACCTGTTCCCGATCCTCGAGCTCGGCACCAGCGCCAAGATGCTCTCCGTGGTGCCGCTGATGAACGGCGGCGGGCTCTTCGAGACCGGTGCCGGCGGCTCCGCGCCGAAGCACGTGCAGCAGCTGGTCAAGGAGAACCACCTGCGCTGGGACAGCCTCGGCGAGTTCTTCGCGCTCGCGGCCAGCTTCGAGCACCTCGCCGAGAGCGCCGGCAACGCCCGGGCCCGGATCCTCGCCGACACCCTCGACCGCGCCACCGGCACCTTCCTGGAGGAGAACAAGTCCCCGCGCCGCAAGGTCGGCGAGATCGACAACCGCGGGAGCCACTTCTACCTCGGGCTCTACTGGGCCCAGGAGCTGGCCCGGCAGTCCGAGGACGCCGAGCTGGCGGCCGCCTTCGCCGAGCTGGCCCAGACGCTGGAGGGCAAGGAGGAGCAGATCAGCGCCGAGCTGCTCGAGGTGCAGGGCTCCCCGGTCGACATCGGCGGCTACTACCGCCCGGACCCGGAGAAGGCCGAGCAGGTCATGCGGCCGTCGGCGACGTTCAACGAGGCGCTCGCCGCCCTCAGCGTGTGAGAGCGGAATAGCCCGGCGCGGGCGCCGGTTGCGGCAGGTGAGCGCTGGTCCGCCGGCCGCTGATCGCCCACCCAGAGAGCAGCCCGCATGAGCCTCACCACGCCCGCGCCCAGCCACGGCGCGGAGGAGCAGCGCGCGACCCGCATGGGTCCTGCCGTGCTCGCGCTCGCCACGGGTGGCTTCGCCATCGGCACGACGGAGTTCGTGAGCATGGGCCTGCTGCCGCAGCTCGCGGACGGCGTCGGGGTCTCGATCTCCTCGGCCGGGCACGTGATCTCGGCGTACGCCCTGGGGGTCGTCGTCGGGGCGCCGGTGCTGGCGTTCCTGGGCGCCCGGCTGCCCCGGCGGGCGCTGCTGCTCGCCCTCATGTCCGCGTTCGCGCTGGGCAACGCGGCCAGCGCGCTCGCCGGCGGGTACGGCGAGCTGGTGCTGGCCCGATTCCTGGCCGGGCTGCCGCACGGCGCCTACTTCGGCGTCGCGTCGCTGGTGGCCGCCGGGCTGGCCGCGCCCGGACGGAAGGGCCGCGCGGTGGCGCTGGTGATGCTGGGCCTCTCGGTGGCCAACGTCGTGGGCGTGCCGGCCGCGACCTGGCTGGGCCAGCACCTGGGCTGGCGGTCGGCGTACTGGGCGGTCACCGTGCTCGGCGCCCTGACCATGGCGCTGGTGGCCCGCTACGTGCCGGCGGTGCCCGGCGACCCGGAGGCCCGCGGTCGGCGCGAGCTCGGGGCGCTGGCCGTGCCGCAGGTCTGGCTCACCCTCGGCGCCGGGGCCGTGGGCTTCGGCGGCATGTTCGCGGTCTACACCTACATCGCGCCGACGGTCACCGAGGTGGGGGGTCTGCCGGAGAGCGCGGTGCCCGTCTTCCTGTTCGCACTGGGCGTGGGCATGGTGCTCGGGACCTGGGTGGCCGGTGAGCTCGCCGACCGGTCGGTGTTCGGCTCGCTGCTCGGCTCGGCCCTGGGCATGGCGGTGGTGCTGCTGCTGTTCGCCGCCGTGGCGCCACTGGGCTGGATCGCGCTCCCCGTGGTCACCCTGATCACCGTGCTCGGCTCGGTGCTGGTGGTGAACCTGCAGCTGCGGCTGATGGAGGTCGCGGGCGACGCCCAGACTCTCGGCGCCGCCATGAACCACGCCTCGCTCAACGTCGCCAACGCCCTCGGCGCCTGGCTCGGCGGCCTGGTCATCGCCGCCGGCTGGGGCTACCGGTCGCCGGCGCTGGTCGGTGCCGCCCTCTCCCTGCTGGGGCTCGCGGTCCTGTCGGTCTCCGCGGTGCTGGACCGGCGCGCCCGGAGGGCCTGAGCCTCGGACGGCCTGGGGCCCCGACCGGACGGTCGGGGCCCCAGGGCTCGTCGGGTGATCGGTCCTCAGGTCACTGCGGCGGCAGCTCTCCCTCCGCGTGCTTGGCGACCAGCGTGGTCCGACCCGGGTAGCGGACCTCCTCGACCAGCTCCTGCATGATCGGCGAGGGCTTCGTGGTGAATTGCGAGACGATGATCGTCACCGTGAAGTTGATGAGCATGCCGATCGTGCCGAACCCGGTCTCGAGGATCCCGAAGATCCCGTCACCGTTGCCGTAGATGTCGATCGTCCACAGCATGTAGGCCATCGTCGTGCCCAGTCCGGCCAGCATGCCCGCCGTCGCCCCGGCGGCCGTGCAGTTCTTCCAGAAGATGCCGAGCACCAGCACTGGGAAGAAGCTGGCGGCGGCCAGGCCGAACGCGAGCGCCACCACCTGGGCCACGAACCCTGGCGGGTTGATGCCGAGGTAGCCGGCCACGAGGATCGCCCCGGCCATCGCGATCCGGCCCACCAGCAGCTGGCGCGCCTCGGTCGCCCGGGGGTTGATCTTCTTGTAGTAGACGTCGTTGGCCACCGACGAGGAGATCACCAGCAGCAGGCCGGAGGCCGTGGAGAGGGCCGCGGCCAGGGCGCCGGCCGCCACGAGGCCGACGATCGGCGCCGGGAGGCCGCCGATCTCGGGCGAGGCGAGCACGATGATGTCGTTGTTGATCACGACCTCGTCGACGAAGTCGATCGTCCCGTTCCCGTTGCCGTCGGCGACGCTGACCAGGCCGACCTCCGACCAGGTGTTGAACCAGCCCGGGGTGTCGGCGATGGCCTGCCCCTGCAGGTCCTCGATGATCTGCAGCTTGCTGAACGCCGCGACCGAGGGGGCCGTGGTGTAGAGCAGGGCGATGAAGAACAGCGCCCACAGTGCCGAGAACCGGGCCGCCCGCACGCTCTTCGCGGTGTAGAACCGGACGATCACGTGCGGGAGTCCCGCGGTGCCAAACATCAGCGCCGCGGTGATGAGGAACATGTTCAGCATGTTCGTGCTGGCGAACGCCTCGGTGTACTCGGCCAGCCCGAGCTCGGCCTGCAGCTCGTTGAGCTCGGTGAGGATCTGCCCGAAGCCGATCTGGGGGACCGGCACGCCGGTCACCTTGGTCGACACCGCGAAGGCCGGGATCAGGTAGGCCACGATCAGCACGCTGTACTGCGCCACCTGGGTCCAGGTGATGCCCTTCATGCCGCCGAGCACGGCGTAGAAGAACACGATCGCCATGCCGATCACGACGCCGGTCGTGGTGTTCACGCCGAGGAACCGGGTGAAGACCAGTCCGACACCGGCCATCTGGCCGGCCACGTAGACGAACGAGACCACGATCGCGGCCACCACGGCGACCAGACGAGCGGTCTCCGAGTACCGGTCACCCACGAAGTCCGGGATCGTGTACTTGCCGAACTTGCGCAGGTACGGCGCCAGCAGCAGCGCGAGGAGGACGTAGCCGCCGGTCCACCCCATGAGGTAGACCGAGCCGCCGTACCCGTTCCCGGCGAACGCGACGATCCCGGCGAGCGAGATGAACGACGCGGCGCTCATCCAGTCCGCGGCGATCGCGGCGCCGTTGGCCGGGGCCGGGATGCCGCCGCCGGCGACGTAGAAGCCGGAGGTGCTGCTCACCCGGCTCGCGTAGGCGATGTAGATGTAGACGCTGAAGGTGATGATCGCGAAGATCAGGGTCCAGAGCTGGATGTCGCTCACGAGTGGTGCACCTCCTGCTCGTACTCGTCGATGCCGAACTCGGCGTCGAGCTTGTCCATGCGCCACACGTAGATCGCGATCAGCGCCACGAAGACGAGGATCGAGCCCTGCTGGGAGAACCAGAAGCCGAGCGGGAAGCCGCCCACCACGATGTCGTTGAGCGGCTCGACGAACAGGATCCCGGCCCCGAAGGAGACCAGGGCCCAGATGCTGAGCAGCACCGCCATGAGCCTGAGATTGCGACGCCAGTACGCCTGGCGTTGGGTTGCGTCCATGGATGTCCTCCTGGTCCGGAACTGCACGTGGGCACGAGACAAGCAATTCCGGAACAGGGGGGTCAATACCGATCTGTGATTCCAGTCACCCTGTTCGCCGGGCGGCACGGATTGCTCGGTCAACGGCACTTTGGCCGTCCACGAAGGGCGGGGTGGACCGCTCGTCGCGCCCGGCCCGCCGCTCGTCGTACCCGAGGCCCCGCTGGGCCGCTGACGAGTGGTCGATCGGCTCGATGTGGCAGGGTGTGTGGCTGTCACCCACTGTCGTTCTCGGGCGAGCCCGACGAGCGCTGGAGGAGTGCCATGACGCTGAGCAGGCCGGTCGCCCACCTGGCAGCGGTCGGACGGCGCCTCGCCCGTGCGCGTCGGCAACGGGGCATCGTCGGCACCCTGCGCGAGGCCGGCCGGATGGTGGCCTCGACCCGGTCCCGTCGACGGACGGCGCGCTGGGAGCGCAGGTTCGACTCCGAGTGGGGGATCGACACGGCGGGGATCGTGCGACTCACCTCGCTCGACATCGAGAGCGCCAACCGTGACCACGGTGTGCGCTACCAGGCCACGGACCCGAACCACTTCCACGCGCTCGTGGACGGGTTGGACGTCGATCCGCGTGACTTCGTCTTCGTCGACGTCGGCTCGGGCAAGGGGCGGGTCGTGGTCCTGGCAGCCCGCGAGAGCTTCGCGAGGGTGATCGGTGTGGAGTTCTCGCCCGACCTCGACGCGGTCGCCCGCCGCAACGTGGCGCGGCTGCCGCCCGAGCTGAGGCGGAACGGACGCATCCGTCTGCTGACCATGGACGCCACCGAGTTCGAGCTCCCGAGCGCGCCGCTCGTCCTCTACTTCTTCAACCCGTTCGACGATGCCGTCCTGCAGGTCGTGCTCGACCGGATCCGCGAGTCGGCCTCGGTCGATCCGCGCCCCATCTACCTGCTGTTCACAGGCCCGCTGTCCGAGCTCCCAGCGGCTCGAGCCGAGTTGCGGGCCCTGGGCGCCGCCAGTCACGCCGGCGTCGCCTACGAGGTCCGGCTGTGACAGCGGTCACGCTGTTCGCCGGGCGGCACGGATCGCTCGGTCAACGGCAGCTCCGCCGCGCGGGAGGGACGTGGTGGACCGCTCGTCGCACCCGGCCCGCCGCTCGTCGTACCCGGGGACCGTTGAACCGCTGACGAGTGGTGGCGAAGCGGCCCGAGGGGCTCCCGCACCCGGCCCGGGATCCGTACAGTCGACCCATGGCCGACGCAGTCACCCCCCGTCCCACCGCCGGAGCCTCCGGAGCCCCCGCCCGGGGGGCCCGCCCCCGACGCGGCGCCGATCCGGGGCGGCGGATGCTGCTGGGCTCGGTCCTCATGGTGGTGATCGGTTCGTTCCTGCCGTGGATCGACACCGGGCTGGGCGCCATCTCCGGGGCTCGGGGTCCCGGGCTCTGGACGTTCTACGCGGCGATGCTCGGCCTGGCTGGTGCCCTCGTGCCGCTGCGTCGGGCCGCCATCCTGCAGGGCTCCGTGCTGGCCGTGGTCGCGGTCGCCCTCCCCACCTGGCAGGCGCTCCACGTGCTCAACCTGGTCGGGACGGCCGGCTGGCTGCCCGGGCCCGGGCTGGTCCTCGTGTTCGGTGGCGGCGTCCTCGCCGGCGCCGCTGTGTGGCGCATGGTCCGTCCGCCGGCGGAGCCCGCCGAGGGCGCTGCCGCCTGAGCCGCCCGCCAGACACCCTCCGGCGGGTCCGGCGCGGCCTGACAGAATGCCGCCCATGCCCACCACTCTTGGCGCCGAGGCCACCGCCCCCGACGTCGCCGCGGTGACCGCCAGCGGCGGCGGGTCGCGGCCACGCGTGCTCTCCGGCATCCAGCCGACCGCGGACTCCTTCCACTTCGGCAACTACCTCGGGGCCCTGCGTCAGTGGGTGGACCTGCAGGAGAGCTACGAGCCGTACTTCTTCATCGCCGACCAGCACGCGATCACGGTCGAGCACGACCCGAAGCTGCTCCGGAGCCGAGTGCTGGTGGCCGCCGCCCAGCTGGTCGCGATGGGGGTGGACCCGCGGCGCTCGACGATCTTCGTGCAGAGCCAGGTGCCGGCCCACTCCCAGCTCGCCTGGGTGCTGCAGTGCCTGACCGGCTTCGGCGAGGCGCGGCGGATGACCCAGTTCAAGGACAAGTCCGCCAACGGTGGGGAGGGTGCCGCCAGCGTCGGCCTGTTCACCTACCCGGTGCTGCAGGCGGCCGACATCCTGCTCTACCGGCCGCACTTCGTCCCCGTCGGGGAGGACCAGCGCCAGCACCTGGAGCTCACCCGGGACCTCGCCCAGCGGTTCAACCACCGCTACAAGAAGACCTTCCGGCTGCCCGACCCCTACATCCTCAAGGCCACCGCGAAGATCCTCGACCTGCAGGACCCGACGTCCAAGATGTCGAAGTCGGCATCCTCTCCGGGCGGGATCATCGAGCTGCTCGACCCGCCGGCGAAGAGCGCCAAGAAGGTCCGCAGCGCGGTCACGGACTCCGGCTCGGAGATCCGGCACGACCCCGAGGGCAAGCCGGGCATCTCCAACCTGCTCACGATCCACTCGGCGCTGACCGGCCGGAGCGTCGAGGACCTCGTGGCGGAGTACGCCGGCCGCGGCTACGGCGACTACAAGGGCGACCTGGCCGAGGTCGTGGTCGACTTCGTGACGCCGTTCCGGGACCGCACGCTCGAGCTGCTCGAGGACGAGACCGCCCTGGCCGGGATCCTCGCCGACGGCGCCGAGCGGGCCTCGGCGGTGGCCGAGCGGACCTTGGCCGACGTGTACGACCGAGTCGGTTTCGTGCCGCGCGTCGGTCGGTAGGCTCGGGTCCGTGCCGACGATTGGAGTAGCGATCGCCATCCCCGAGCCCTGGGCCACCGCGCTGCAGGACTACCGGACGTCGATCGGCGACCAGACCGCCAGCCAGATCCCCACCCACATCACGCTGGTCCCCCCGACCGAGCTCACGGAGCGCGGGGAGGTCGAGGAGCACCTGGCCGCGGTCGCCTCCCGGCACCACGCCTTCCCCATCCACCTGCGCGGCACCGCGACCTTCCGGCCGGTCTCGCCGGTGGTCTTCGTGAGCGTGGTCGTCGGGATCTCCCGGTGCGAGCAGCTGGCCCTCGACGTACGCCGGGGGCCGCTCGACGTCGAGCTCGCGTTCCCGTACCACCCGCACGTCACGATCGCCCACCACCTGCCCGACGCGCAGCTGGACCGCGCGTTCGAGGAGCTGGCCGACTTCGAGTGCACCTTCGAGGTCGACGAGTTCGCGCTCTACGTCCACGACGAGGTGGCCGGCTGGAAACCGGACGCCACCTTCGCCCTCCAGCCCTCCACGGTGTCCTGACATGGCCTCGCTCAAGGAACGACTCTCCGCCAAGCTCGAGGAGCTGCGACAGCGCCGGCCGGCCCTGGACCACGTGATCCGGATGGTGCAGCACTACGGCGAGGTCAAGGGCAACCTCCAGGCGGGGGCGGTGACCTACTTCGCGTTCCTCTCGTTCTTCCCGATCCTGGCGCTCGCCTTCGCCACCGTCGGCTACGTGTCGCGGGTGTACCCCGACGCCCAGGAGGACCTGCTCAAGGCCATCGAGGCCCTGTTGCCGGACATGGTGGGCGAGGGCGACGGGCAGATCTCGCTGACCGCGATCGAGGACGCCGCGCCGGGCATCTTCAGCGTCGGTCTGCTCACCGTGCTCTACGCCGGTCTCGGCTGGCTGTCGGCCATGCGGGACGCGCTCCGGGTGGTGTTCGAGGAGCCGCTCACCGAGCAGCCGAACTTCTTCGTCGGCAAGGGCCGTGACCTGCTCACGATGGTCACCCTGGGCCTGGTGCTGATGCTGAGCGTCGCCGTGTCCAGCGTGGTCACCACCCTCGCCGAGCCGATCCTGGAGTTCCTCGGCCTCGGCATCGGCGCGGAGCCGCTGCTGTGGGCGCTGGCGATGGCGCTCGGCCTGGCGGCCAGCTCGGTGCTGTTCTTCGCCCTGTTCCGGCTGCTGGCCGACCCCGACGAGCCGACCCGGGCGCTCTGGGCCGGCGCCCTGCTCGGCGCCGTCGGCTTCGAGGCGCTCAAGCAGCTCTCGCGGTTCCTGCTGGCCGGCACGGCCGAGCGGCCCGCCTTCCAGGCCTTCGGGATCGCCCTGATCCTCGTGGTGTGGATCAACTACTTCTCGCGGGTGGTGATGTTCGCCGCCGCGTGGGCCTTCACCGACCCGGCGTCCCGTGCGGCGCGCGAGCGGGCCGAGTGGGAGCGGGCGCACAGCGCCTCGGTGCCGGAGGGCCCCGCCACCGGCCCGGCCGTGGTCAACGGCGCCGAGGCGTCCGAGCAGCAACCCGTCCTGGCCCGGGCCCGGAGCGGCGGCGTGCCGTTCGCGGCGGGGAGTGCCGCCGCGCTGGCCGCGGTCGCCTATGCCCGTCGCCGCCGCGACGGTCGCCGATGACGCCGGCCGGACCGGATCCGCTGCGCTTCGAGCGCCGGCACGCCTGGCTGTTCCTCGCGATCGCGCTCTGGAACGTCGTCACCTACGCCAACTTCGCCTCGAACCTGGTCTCCGCCTGGCAGGGCGGCGAGGACCGGGCGGTCGGCTACTGGGTGGCGCACACCGTGCTGATCGTGGTCAACACGCTGATCGCGATCGTCCTGGCCCGTCTGGCCTGGCGCATCCTCCGCCACCCGTCGCCCGTGTCCGCCTGACACAAGCGACGGGTCGGCGTGCCCGGGGCCGACACAAGCGACGGGTCGGCGATCAGTGGCCGTGACGCATGGCCGTGCGGAGGTCCTTGTTGAGCTGGGAGATGACGTCGAGGGGGATCTCCTTGGGGCAGGCGGCGGTGCACTCGCCGATGTTCGTGCACCCGCCGAAGCCCTCGTGGTCGTGCTGGCCGACCATGTTCACCACCCGGGCGTCCCGCTCGGCCTGCCCCTGGGGGAGCTCGCCGAGGTGGGTGATCTTCGCCCCCATGAACAGGGACGCCGAGCCGTTCGGGCAGGCCGCCACGCAGGCACCGCAGCCGATGCACGTGGCGACGTCGAACGCCCGGTCCGCCGCGTCCTTCGGCACCTGGATCGAGTGCGCCTCGGGCGCCGAGCCGGTGTTGACCGACACGTACCCGCCCTGCTGGATGATCCGGTCGAACGAGCTCCGGTCGACGCACAGGTCCTTGAGGACCGGGAAGGCGTCGGCGCGCCACGGCTCGATCGTGATCTCGTCGCCGTCGGAGAAGGTCCGCATGTGCAGCTGGCAGGTCGTGGTGACCTCGG
The DNA here is from genome assembly GCF_014842875.1 of Nocardioides donggukensis. Classification (GTDB taxonomy): domain Bacteria; phylum Actinomycetota; class Actinomycetes; order Propionibacteriales; family Nocardioidaceae; genus Nocardioides; species Nocardioides donggukensis. The sequence goes on from NZ_JACYXZ010000001.1 coordinate 685,469, forward strand.
GGCCGTGCGCCTGACCGTTGATCATCAGCCCGCACATCCCGCAGATGCCCTCGCGGCAGTCGGAGTCGAACGCGATGGGCTCCTCACCCTCGGCGTTCAGCTGCTCGTTGAGGACGTCGAGCATCTCCAGGAAGGACATGTCGGGGGAGACGCCCTCGAGGTGGAAGGTGTGCATCGCGCCGGGGGTCTCCGGGTTCGCCTGACGCCAGATCTTCAGGGTCAGCTTCATCCCGTCCGAGGTGGTGTCGGACTCGGTGCCTGCAGTTGCCGTCACTTGTAGCTCCGCTGCTTCATCTCGATGGCCGTGTAGGTCAGGTCTTCCTTGTGCAGGACGGGCTTCTGGGCACCGAGGCCCTCGTCCATCGCGAACTCCCAGGCCGCCACGTAGGCGAACTGGTCGTCGTGGCGCAGCGCCTCGCCGTCCTCGGTCTGCGACTCGCCGCGGAAGTGTCCGCCGCAGGACTCGCGGCGGTTGAGCGCGTCGATGCACATGAGCTCGCCCAGCTCGAAGAAGTCGGCCACCCGGCCGGCCTTCTCCAGAGACTGGTTGAGCGTCGCGGCCGAGCCGAGCACCTTGACGTTGCGCCAGAAGTCGTCCCGGAGGCCGCGGATCAGGTCGATGGCCTTCTTCAGACCGTCCTCGGTGCGCTCCATGCCACAGTACTCCCACATGATGTTGCCGAGCTCCCGGTGGTAGGAGTCGACGCTGCGGGTGCCCTGCACCGTCATGAAGTGCTCGATCCGGTCCTCCACGGACCTGCGCGCCTCGACGACCGCGGGGTGCGAGGGGTCGACGGCCTCGAACGGACCGTCGGCGAGGTAGTCGCGGATCGTGTGCGGCAGCACGAAGTAGCCGTCCGCGAGCCCCTGCATGAGCGCCGAGGCGCCGAGCCGGTTCGCGCCGTGGTCGGAGAAGTTCGCCTCGCCGGTCACGAACAGTCCCGGGATCGTCGACTGCAGGTCGTAGTCCACCCACAGCCCGCCCATCACGTAGTGCACGGCCGGGTAGATGCGCATCGGGACCTGGTAGGGGTCCTCGCCGGTGATCCGGGCGTACATGTCGAAGAGGTTGCCGTACTTGTCCTCGACGGCGTCGCGGCCGAGCCGGCCGATGGCGTCGGCGAAGTCGAGGTAGACGCCGCGGCGCACGCCCTCCACCTCGGGGCCGACGCCGCGGCCCTCGTCGCACATGTTCTTCGCCTGCCGGGAGGCGATGTCGCGGGGGACCAGGTTGCCGAAGGAGGGGTAGATCCGCTCCAGGTAGTAGTCGCGGTCCTCCTCCGGGATGTCCCGCGGGTCCTTGGTGCAGTCGGCCTTGTTCTTCGGCACCCAGATCCGGCCGTCGTTGCGCAGCGACTCGCTCATCAGGGTGAGCTTGGACTGGTGGGTGCCGGAGACCGGGATGCAGGTCGGGTGGATCTGGGTGTAGCAGGGGTTGGCCATGTAGGCGCCCTTGCGGTGCGCCCGCCAGGTGGCGGTGACGTTGCAGCCCATGGCGTTCGTCGAGAGGTAGAAGACGTTGCCGTAGCCGCCGCTGGCCAGCACCACGACGTCGGCGAGGTGGGTCTCGATCTCCCCGGTGACCATGTCGCGGGCGATGATCCCGCGGGCCTTCCCGTCGACCACGATCAGCTCGAGCATCTCGTGCCGGGTGTAGGTGGTGACGGTGCCGGCGTTCACCTGGCGCTCCAGGGCCTGGTAGGCGCCGATCAGCAGCTGCTGGCCGGTCTGGCCGCGAGCGTAGAAGGTGCGGGAGACCTGGACGCCGCCGAACGAGCGGTTGTCGAGCAGGCCGCCGTACTCGCGCGCGAACGGGACGCCCTGCGCGACGCACTGGTCGATGATGTTCGTGCTGACCTCGGCCAGGCGGTAGACGTTGGACTCCCGCGAGCGGTAGTCGCCGCCCTTGACCGTGTCGTAGAAGAGCCGGTGGACCGAGTCCCCGTCCTCCTTGTAGTTCTTGGCGGCGTTGATGCCGCCCTGCGCGGCGATCGAGTGCGCCCGGCGCGGGGAGTCCTGGTAGCAGAACGACTTCACGACGTACCCGGCCTCGCCGAGGGTCGCGGCGGCGGAGGCCCCGGCCAGTCCGGTGCCGACCATGATCACCGAGAGCTTGCGGCGGTTGGCCGGGTTGACCAGCCGGGCCTCGAACTTGCGGGTGTTCCACCGCTCGGAGATCGGGCCGCCGGGCGCCTTGGTGTCGGCGATCGGCTCGCCGGGGACGTAGTAGCCGACGGCGTCGTCGGAGTCCTGGCCGGGGGAGTCGGGGTGGGAGTCGACGTCCGAGGTGAATTCAGTCATGGCGATCAGTCCTTAGTCGACCAGGCCGAGGAGGATGGACAGCGGGACGAGCGCGAAGCCGCCGGCGATGACGACGGCGAGGAACACGCCCGCGAGGTTGGCCCGGGTGCGGCTGGCGGCCGAGTTCGTCAGGCCCAGGGTCTGCGACGCGCTCCACACGCCGTGCCGCAGGTGCATCGCGAGGGCGACCATCGCCAGCAGGTAGATCACCGTGAGGTACCAGTACTCCGGCGCGAACGAGTTCACCACCCGCTCGTACGGCGACTCCGTGACGCCGCCCGGGTGCACCGTCTGGGTGGTGAAGTGCAGCAGGTGGAAGATCACGAAGAGCAGCAGGGCGACCCCGCCCCAGCGCATCATCTTCGACGAGAGCGTGCTGGCCACGGCCTTGCGGACGACGTACTTCTGGGTCCGGGCCCGGCCGGCGCGCGCCCACAGCGCGAACGCCGCGTAGGCGTGGCCCACGATCGAGAGCAGCAGCACCACGCGCACGGTCCAGAGCAGGCCGCCGTACGGCAGCATCGGCTCACCGAAGGTGCGCAGGTGGTGGGCGTACTCGTCGAACGCCTCCTGGCCCGCGAAGACCTTGAGGTTGCCGTACATGTGCAGCAGGACGTAGCCGATGAAGACGAGGCCGGTGACGGCCATCAGGAGCTTCAGCGCGATCGTGGATCGCGTGGACCGGCTTCCTTTGATGAGGGTCGGGGTTGCCACACAGGCCACCGTATCGCCCGACCGGAAGCCCGAGGGCCTCGGGGGATGTGACATGTGCCGCCTTGACGGCGGCCCGGATCGTGCTGCGCGGATGTCACTCGGGTGGGCGGTTCTGCGCGGGCGTTCTCGGGCGCGCCTCTTGTCGGCCGCCGCGATCTGTGACAAGAGTGTTCCCCATCACACGTGCCCCACGGAGGTGGCGATGGCGTCGACCGACGCGGGAGTGACCGGACCGACCCGGGCCCGGATCGAGGAACGGACCCTGCGCCAGGACCGCTGGTGGCTCTCGCCGCTGGCGACGTTCGTGGTCTTCACGGCCTTCGTCGTCTACGCGACGGTGCGCGCGTTCATGGGCCGCGACTACTACGCCTCGCCGTACCTCTCGCCGTTCTACTCCCCCTGCCTCGGCGACTGCGTCGAGGGCGCGAGTGACTTCGGCCAGCCGTTCCAGGCGTTCCCGCTCTCGGCGGCGCTGATCATCCTGGTCTTCCCGCTCGGCTTCCGGATGACCTGCTACTACTACCGCAAGGCCTACTACCGGGCGTTCTGGCTGTCCCCGCCGGCGTGCGGCGTCGCCGAGCCGCACTCGGCGTACTCCGGTGAGACCCGGTTCCCCCTGATCCTCCAGAACGCGCACCGCTGGTTCTGGTACGCCGCGGTCGTGGTCGGCCTGATCCTGTCCTTCGACGTGGTGCTCGCCTTCCGCAACGAGGACAAGGAGTGGGGCCACATGGGCCTCGGCACGCTCCTGATGCTGGTCAACGTGATCCTGATCTGGCTCTACACGCTGTCCTGCCACTCGTGCCGGCACGCGGTCGGCGGCCGGCTGCGGCACTTCTCGAAGCACCCGGTCCGGTACCGGCTGTGGACCTGGGTCTCCCGGCTCAACGTCCACCACGGCCGGTACGCCTGGTACTCCCTGTTCTCGGTCGCGCTGGTGGACCTCTACATCTACCTGCTCGCGATCGGTGCCATCGACGACGTGAGGTTCTTCTAGTGGCTTCGACCGGACCCGCCGCGGGGCGGCACCCGATGACCGGCAACGAGATGTCGGGGAGCGAGACCGGTGGCATGGAGCGGCACACCTACGACGTGGTCGTGGTCGGTGCCGGCGGGGCCGGGCTGCGGGCCGCGATCGCCGCCCACGAGGCCGGCTCCCGGACGGCGATCGTGTGCAAGTCGCTGCTGGGCAAGGCGCACACCGTGATGGCCGAGGGCGGCATCGCGGCCGCCATGGGCAACAGGTGGCCGGAGGACAACTGGGAGGTGCACTTCCGCGACACCATGCGTGGCGGGAAGATGCTGAACAACTGGCGGATGGCCCAGCTGCACGCCCAGGAGGCGCCCGAGCGGGTGCAGGAGCTCGAGGACTGGGGGGCGCTGTTCGACCGCACCGACGACGGCCTCATCTCGCAGCGGGACTTCGGGGGGCACCGGTACGCCCGGCTGGCCCACGTCGGCGACCGTACCGGGCTGGAGATGATCCGCACCCTGCAGCAGCGCGCGGTCGCGCTCGGGATCGACGTGTTCATGGAGTGCACCGTCACCGACCTGATGCTCGACACGAGCGACGGGTCGCGGATCTCGGGGGCGTTCGGCTACTGGCGCGAGACCGGCCGGTTCGTGGTCTTCGAGGCACCCAGCGTCATCCTCGCGACGGGCGGGATCGGCAAGTCCTTCAAGGTCACCAGCAACTCGTGGGAGTACACCGGCGACGGCCACGCGCTGGCACTGCGCGCCGGCGCCAGCCTGATCAACATGGAGTTCGTCCAGTTCCACCCGACCGGGATGGTCTGGCCGCCCTCGGTCAAGGGGCTCCTGGTCACCGAGTCCGTGCGCGGCGACGGCGGCATCCTCCGGAACTCCGAGGGCAAGCGGTTCATGTTCGACTACATCCCGGAGTTCTTCCGGGCCGAGACCGCCGACACCGAGGAGGAGGCGGACCGCTGGTACGACGACAAGGCCAACAACCGCCGTCCGCCGGAGCTGCTGCCGCGCGACGAGGTGGCCCGGGCGATCAACTCCGAGATCAAGGCCGGCCGCGGCTCACCGCACGGCGGCATCTTCCTCGACATCGCCTCGCGCCGGACCCCGGAGTTCATCCGCAAGCGGCTGCCGTCGATGTACCACCAGTTCAAGGAGCTGGCCGACGTCGACATCACCGCGGAGCCGATGGAGATCGGGCCCACCTGCCACTACGTGATGGGCGGCGTCGAGGTCGACGCCGACACCGAGCTCAGCGGGGTCGAGGGGCTCTACGCGGTCGGTGAGTGCTCGGGCGGCATGCACGGGTCGAACCGGCTCGGCGGCAACTCCCTCTCCGACCTGCTGGTCTTCGGGCGTCGGGCCGGCGAGAGCGCCGCGTCGTACGCCGCCGGGCTGGGCGCCCGCCCGCAGGTGGCGGACGCCGACGTGACGGCGGCCGCGACCAGCGCGCTGGCGCCGTTCGAGGGCTCCGCGAGCGGCACCGAGAACCCGTACACGATCCAGCAGGACCTGCAGCAGACGATGAACGACCTGGTCGGGATCATCCGCACCGGTCCCGAGCTGGAGGCCTCGCTCGCCGAGATCGACCGGCTCAAGGAGCGGGCCCGGCACCTGCTCGTGGAGGGGCACCGGCAGTACAACCCCGGCTGGCACCTCGCGCTCGACCTGCGCAGCATGCTGCTGGTCTCGGAGTGCATCGCCAAGGCCGCCCTCGAGCGGCAGGAGTCCCGCGGCGGGCACACCCGCGACGACTTCCCGGGGCCGGACCCCGAGTGGGGGAGCCGGAACCTCGTGCTCCGTCTCGACGCGGGAGGCGAGGGCGTGGAGCTGGCGCACCAGCCGCTGCCGGCGATGCCCGACGACCTCAAGACCTACTTCGAGGGGAGCTGACATGTCCTACGACCTGACGCTGCGGGTCTGGCGCGGTGACGCCGACGGCGGCGAGCTCGGCGACTACACCGTGGAGGTCTCCGACGGCGAGGTGGTGCTCGACGCGATCCACCGGCTCCAGGCGACCCAGGCAGGCGACCTCGCGGTGCGGTGGAACTGCAAGGCCGGCAAGTGCGGATCGTGCAGCGCCGAGATCAACGGCCGGCCCCGCCTGCTCTGCATGACCCGGCTCTCCGACTTCGACCCCTCGGAGACGATCACGGTCACCCCGATGCGCTCGTTCCCGGTGATCCGCGACCTGGTCACCGACGTCTCCTTCAACTACGAGAAGGCGCGCGAGCTCCCGTCGTTCGCGCCCGGCCCCCGCGACGACGACGGCAAGCGCCGGATGATGCAGGTCGACGTGGAGCGCGGCCAGGAGTTCCGCAAGTGCATCGAGTGCTTCCTGTGCCAGAACACCTGCCACGTCGTCCGCGACCACGAGGAGAACAAGCCGGCCTTCGCCGGGCCGCGGTTCTTCCTGCGGTACGCCGAGCTCGACATGCACCCGCTCGACACCCACGACCGGCGCGAGCTCGCCCAGGGGGCGGCCGGGCTCGGCATGTGCAACATCACCAAGTGCTGCACCGAGGTGTGCCCCGAGGGGATCCGGATCACCGACAACGCGATCATCCCGATGAAGGAGCGGGTGGTCGACCGCAAGTTCGACCCGCTCGTCTGGCTGGGCAACCGGATCGGGATCCGCAGCAAGGACGACGAGGGCCGCACCGAGGTCTGAGCCCGCGGCGCCCGGCGTCGGAAAAGTCACACAGGGTGGCCCCGCCCCGCGCGGGCTCCTATCGTTCGCACCATGACGTCCCCGGGGAGTGCTGACGACGCCGTCGAGGGCGGCCTGGACGAGCCCACCGAGCTGGAGCCCGAGCAGGGCTCGCTGGCCCTGGCCACCGAGCACGACCGGTGGACCCGGCCGGACTGGGAGCGGGCGGCGGCGGCGGTGCTGCGCAAGGCCCGCCGGATGTCCGAGGACGACCCCGACAGCGACGTCTGGCGGGAGCTGACCCTGCGCACCCTCGACGACATCGAGGTCGCGCCGCTCGGCACCCCCGAGTCGGTCGAGGGCCTGGCCGCGACCGGTGCGCCCGGCGCGGCGCCGTACACCCGCGGTCGGCTGCCGGAGCGACCCGAGACCGGCTGGGACATCCGCCCGGTCTTCTCGGGCCCGGACCCCCGCGGCACCGCCGAGGCGGTCCTCGTCGACCTCGAGAACGGCGCGACCTCGGTCTGGCTGGACCTGGGTCAGGGGCTGCCCCCGGAGCAGCTGGGCGCGGTGCTGGAGAGCGTCTTCGTGGACCTGGCGCCGGTGGTCCTCACCGCGCCCGCGGACCCGGCAGGTGCCGCCCGGGCGCTGCTGGCGGTGCTCGAGGAGCGCGGGGTCGAGCCGGCGGAGGGCACGAACCTGGGCGCCGACCCGATCGGGGCGCAGGTGCGGGGCGGTCTCGAGTCGCTCGCCGGCACCCGGGCGTCGACCACCGAGGCGGACGAGGCGCTGGTCGAGGTGGCCCGCCTGGCCCGGGACGCGGGCACCCTCGGTGTCGTCGTCGACGGCACGGCACTGCACGACCTCGGCGCCTCCGACGCCCAGGAGCTCGGCTACACCCTGGCCGTCGGCGCGGCGTACCTGCGGACGCTGACCGCCGCCGGGCTCGGGATGGAGGAGGCGCTCGGGCTCATCGAGTTCCGCTACGCCGCGACCGCCGAGCAGTTCCCCACGATCGCCAAGCTGCGGGCCGCCCGCCGTGCCTGGGCGCGGGTCGCCGAGCTCGGCGGCGCCGCCCCGGAGCACCGTGCGCAGCGCCAGCACGCGGTCACCTCGCGGCCGATGATGGCCAAGTACGACGCCTGGGTGAACATGCTGCGGACCACGGTGGCGGCCTTCGCCGCCGGTGTCGGCGGCGCGGACGCGGTGACCGTGCTGCCGTTCGACACCGCCCTCGGCGCGCCGGACGCCTTCGCCCGCCGGATCGCCCGCAACACCTCCTCGCTGCTGGTCTCGGAGTCCCACGTCGCCCGGGTGGCCGACCCGGCCGGCGGCTCGTTCGCCGTCGAGAGGCTCACCGACGACCTGGCCCGCGCTAGCTGGGAGGAGCTGGACCGGATCGAGGCCGCCGGTGGGATCCGCGCGGCCCTGGCCGACGGGTCCGTGCGGACCCGGGTCGAGGAGGTCTCGGCCCGGCGGGAGTCGGAGATCGCCCACCGGACTCGGCCGCTGACCGGGATCTCGGAGTTCCCCCACCTCGGCGAGACGCTGCCCGAGCGTGCCCCGTGGCCGGTCGAGGACCGGGTCCGCCGCTACGGCGCGTCGTTCGAGGCGCTGCGCGACGATCCCGCGGACCGGGCCGTCTTCCTCGCGACCATGGGCCCGGTCGCGGCGCACACGGCCCGCGCGACGTACGCCACGAACCTCCTCGCCGCCGGCGGGGTTGCGGTCGAGGCGGCCGGGCCGACCGACGGCGCCGACGCCGTGCTGGCGGCGTACGACGGCCAGCCGGTGGTCTGCCTGGCCGGCACCGACGCGACGTACGCCGAGTGGGGGGCCGAGCTGGTCGCCGCGCTGCGGGCCGCCGGGGCGCGGCACGTGGTCCTGGCCGGCCGACCGCGCGACCTGGAGGTCGACGACTCGTGCGCGGTGGGTGTGGACGCGCTCAGGTTCCTGCACACGACGAGGGAGAAGCTGGCATGAGCATCCCGGAGAGCTTCGCGGGGCTGCCGCTCGACGGTGGGTCCGACACGCCCGCCGACGCCCGCCCCTCCACCGGCGGCGAGCCGTGGCAGAGCCCGGAGGGGATCGGGATCCTCCCGGTCTACGGTCCCGAGCACCTCGAGGGGCTCGACGCGCTCGACACCCTCCCCGGGCTGAGCCCGTTCCTGCGCGGGCCCTACCCGACGATGTACACCACCCAGCCGTGGACGATCCGGCAGTACGCCGGATTCTCGACCGCCGAGGAGTCCAACGCGTTCTACCGCCGCAACCTGGCGGCCGGGCAGAAGGGCCTCAGCGTGGCCTTCGACCTCGCCACCCACCGCGGCTACGACTCCGACCACCCCCGGGTGCGCGGCGACGTCGGCATGGCCGGGGTGGCGATCGACTCGATCTACGACGCGCGCACGCTCTTCGACGGGATCCCGCTCGACGAGATGTCGGTCTCGATGACGATGAACGGCGCCGTGCTGCCGGTGATGGCGCTCTACATCGTCGCGGCCGAGGAGCAGGGGGTGGCGCCGGAGCAGCTCGCGGGGACCATCCAGAACGACATCCTCAAGGAGTTCATGGTCCGCAACACCTACATCTACCCGCCGGCGCCGAGCATGCGGATCATCTCCGACATCTTCGCCTACACCGCCGAGCGGATGCCGCGGTTCAACTCGATCTCGATCTCCGGCTACCACATCCAGGAGGCGGGGGCGACCGCCGACCTGGAGCTGGCCTACACCCTCGCGGACGGGGTGGAGTACCTCCGGGCCGGCCTCGGCGCCGGGCTCGACATCGACCGGTTCGCGCCGCGCCTGAGCTTCTTCTGGGCGGTCGGCATGAACTTCTTCATGGAGGTCGCGAAGATGCGCGCGGCCCGGGCGCTGTGGGCGCGGCTGGTCCGCGACTTCGACCCCCGGAACCCGAAGTCGCTGTCCCTGCGCACCCACAGCCAGACCAGCGGCTGGTCGCTGACCGCCCAGGACGTCTTCAACAACGTCCAGCGCACCTGCATCGAGGCGATGGCCGCGACCCAGGGCCACACCCAGTCCCTGCACACCAACGCCCTCGACGAGGCGATCGCGCTGCCGACGGACTTCTCGGCGCGGATCGCCCGGAACACCCAGCTGATGCTGCAGCAGGAGTCCGGCACCACCGGCGTCATCGACCCGTGGGCCGGCTCCTACTACGTCGAGCGGCTCACCCACGACCTCGCCGAGCGGGCGTGGGCGCACATCCAGGAGGCCGAGCGGGCCGGCGGGATGGCGAAGGCCATCGAGCAGGGCATCCCGAAGATGCGCATCGAGGAGGCCGCGGCCCGCACCCAGGCCCGGATCGACGGCGGCTCGCAGGCGGTGATCGGGGTCAACACCTACCGGCTCGCCGACGAGGACCCCCTCGACGTGCTCCGGGTCGACAACGACGACGTCCTCAAGCGCCAGCTGGCCAAGCTGGAGCGGCTGCGCGCCGAGCGCGACGACGACGACGTACGCCGCACGCTCGAGGCCCTGACCGCCTCGGCCGGGGAGGGGCACCGCGAGGGCGGCTCGCTGGACGGCAACCTGCTGAAGCTGGCCGTCGACGCGGCCCGGGCCAAGGCCACCGTCGGCGAGATCTCCGAGGCCCTGGAGAAGGTCTACGGGCGGCACCAGGCGGTGATCCGTACGATCTCCGGTGTGTACCGCGACGAGTCGGCCCAGGCGGCCGACGGCAAGCTGCAGGCGGTCCTCGATGCCACCGAGCGGTTCGAGGAGGAGGAGGGTCGGCGCCCGCGGATCCTCGTCGCCAAGATGGGCCAGGACGGGCACGACCGCGGCCAGAAGGTGGTGGTGACCGCCTTCGCTGACATGGGCTTCGACGTCGACGTGGGGCCGTTGTTCTCCACGCCGGAGGAGGTCGCCCAGCAGGCCGTCGACGCCGACGTCCACATCATCGGGGTCTCCTCGCTCGCCGCCGGCCACCTCGCGCTGCTGCCGGCGCTGCGCTCGGCGCTGGCCGAGCTCGACCGTCCCGACATCATGGTCGTCATCGGCGGCGTGATCCCGCCCGACGACGTGCCGACGCTCCTCGAGATGGGGGCGGCCGCGGTCTTCCTGCCGGGCACCGTCATCGCGGACTCGGCGCTGGACCTGCTCGCGAAGCTGTCGGCCGACGGCTGATGGCGGCCGCGGGTGGGCCGGCGCGACGCCCGGTCGACGTCGCCGAGCTGGTCGCCGGGGTCCGTGCCGGCCGGCGCGGGGCGGTGTCCCGGGCGATCACGCTCGTGGAGTCGTCTCGCACCGACCACCGGGCCGCGGCGCGCGAGCTGCTGGCCGAGCTGGCCCCGGACCCGGCGGCACGGCCGTCGGTCCGGGTCGGCATCTCCGGCGTCCCCGGCGTGGGCAAGTCGACGTTCATCGAGACCCTCGGTGAGGACCTGACCGAGGCCGGCCACCGCGTGGGTGTGCTCGCCGTGGACCCGTCCTCGGTGCGCACCGGCGGCTCGGTCCTCGGTGACAAGACCAGGATGGCGCGGCTGTCGGTCAACCCGGCCGCCTACATCCGCCCGTCGCCGGCGGCCGGCACCCTGGGCGGGGTAGCCCGGGCCACCTCTCAGGCGATGCTGGTGCTCGAGGCGGCGGGGTACGACGTGGTGCTGGTCGAGACGGTCGGCGTCGGGCAGTCCGAGGTGACCGTCGCCGGGATGGTCGACACCTTCCTGTTCCTGACCCTGGCCCGCACCGGTGACCAGCTCCAGGGCATCAAGAAGGGAATCCTCGAGATCGCGGACGTGATCGCGGTCAACAAGGCCGACGACGACGGCGGCCCGGGGGACCACCGGGCCGAGGCCAGGGTGGCCGCCCGGGACCTCGCCGGTGCGCTCCGGTTGGTGCACGGGCGGGGGGAGTGGGCCCCACCCGTGGTGACCTGCTCCGGTCTCACCGACGTGGGCGTCGACGAGGTCTGGGCCCGGGTGCTCGCGCACCGCGACCACCTCGGCGCCGAGGGGCTGGCCGCGAAGCGCGCCGCGCAGCAGCTGGACTTCACCTGGGCGCTCGTGCGCGACGAGCTCGAGCAGCGACTGCGCCGGTCCGCTGGGGTGGCCCGGGTCCGGGACGAGGTGCGCGCGGCGGTGCTCGCGGGCGAGCTGGCCGCCCCCGCGGCCGCCGACCGGCTGCTCGCGGCCTACGACGACTGAGGCGTCCCCCGGGCGCCGGACCCGCGACGTCGGTATCCTCGTCGGAACATGTCTGTCTCCCCCGAAGCCCCCTCCGACGAGCACTCCGATCTCCGGTCCGACGCCCGCCGCGTGGTCGCGGCCACCGTCGACGCCTGCGAGCCCGAGCTGATCGAGATGCGCCGCGACCTGCACGCGCACCCCGAGCTGTCCTGGAACGAGGTCCGCACGACCGAGCGGATCGCGGTCCGGCTGGAGGCGGTGGGCCTGCGGGTGCGACGTCTCCCGCGCAGCGGCCTGCTCGCCGAGGTCGGTGACAGCGGCCCCCTGGTCGCGCTGCGGGCCGACCTGGACGCCCTGCCGGTCGAGGACCGGACCACGGAGCCCTGGGCGAGCACCGTGTCCGGCGTGGCCCACGCGTGCGGTCACGACGTGCACGCCTCGGCCCTCACCGGGGCCGGGCTGGCCCTGGCGGAGGTGCACCGGGCCGGGCTGCTGCCGGGCCGGGTGCGGCTGCTCTTCCAGCCCGCCGAGGAGGTCATGCCCGGCGGCGCGCTGGACCTCATGGCACAGGGTGCGCTGGACGGCGTCAGCCGGGTCTTCGGGCTGCACTGCGACCCGACCATCGACGTGGGCGAGGTCGGCCTTCGGGAGGGCCCGCTCACCGGCGCCGCGGACGCCCTCCAGGTCGACCTCAAGGGCAAGGGCGGCCACACCTCGCGCCCGCACCTCACCGAGGACCTGACGTTCGCCCTCGGCAAGCTGGTGACCGAGCTCCCCGCGATCCTCTCGCGCAGGCTGGACCCCCGCGCCGGGGTGAGCGTGGTCTGGGGCATGGTCCGGGCCGGGGCCACCCACAACGTCATCCCGGCGACCGGACGGGTGGCCGGGACCGTGCGGATGCTCGACGCCGTGGCCTGGGCGGACGCCGAGCGGATCATCCGGGAGCTGGTCGACCAGATCGTCGGCCCGTACGGCGTCGCCGCGGAGATCACCTACCAGCAGGGGGTGCCGCCGGTGGTCAACGAGCACCTGGCCACCGCCCTGCTCGGCCGCTCGATCGAGGCGGTGCTCGGGGAGGAGGGCCACGTGCCCACCCAGCAGAGCCTTGGCGGCGAGGACTTCGGCTGGTACCTCGACCGGGTCCCGGGGGCCATGGGCCGGCTGGGCACCCGCACCCCGGGCGGGCCGACCTACGACCTGCACCAGGGGGACCTGCTGGTCGACGAGCGGGCCACCGCCATCGGTGCCAGGGTGCTCGCCCAGGTGGCCGTCGAGACCCTGGGGCACCCCTCTGACCAGGCGGTCCCCGGGGGCCGGGTCACCGACTGATAACAGTTCCGTGTCAGGCGACGGGAACGGCGGAACCCGGTCTAGGGTGTGCGCGAGTACGCGCCCATGGCGGGCGGGTTGACCCCAGATCAGGAGGCGCCGTGAAGACGACGGCACGTGTGGCAGCGCTGGTGTGCAGTTCTGCACTCATCTTGGCCGGTTGCGGTGAGCGATCGGACGACAGCAACGCGAGCGGCAGCGAGACGCCGACGGCGAGCGAGTCCACCAGCGAGGCGCCGAAGGAGGACCACCCCGACTACAAGGCGTGCATGGTCTCCGACTCCGGCGGCTTCGACGACAAGTCCTTCAACCAGACGTCCTACGCCGGCCTGCAGAACGCCGAGGAGAACCTCGGTGTGAAGACCGCCGAGGTCGAGTCCAACGCGCCGACCGAGTTCGCGGACAACATCAACGCGCTGGTCAAGCAGAACTGCAACAGCATCACGACCGTCGGCTTCCTGCTCGGCGACGCCACGCTGGCGGCGGCGAAGAAGAACAAGAAGGTCAACTTCTCGATCGTCGACTTCGCCTACGACAAGGCCCCCGCGAACCTCAAGGGCCTGACCTTCAACACCGCCGAGCCCGCGTTCCTCGCCGGCTACCTGGCGGCGGCGAAGTCCGAGACCGGCGTCGTGGGCACCTTCGGTGGCCTCAACATCCCGACCGTGACGATCTTCATGACCGGCTTCGTGCAGGGTGTGGAGAAGTTCAACGAGGACGAGGGCGCCGACGTGAAGGTCATCGGCTGGGACCCCGAGTCGCAGAAGGGCTCGTTCACGAACGACTTCGAGTCCAAGACCAAGGGCCAGAGCAGCGCTGAGGAGATGATCACGCAGGGTGCGGACATCATCTTCCCGGTCGCCGGTCCGGCCGGCCTCGGCGGCCTGCAGGCCGCCCAGGACAACGACGTCTGGGGCATCTGGGTCGACACCGACGGCTGCGTCTCGGCCGAGGAGTACTGCGACGTGCTGCTGACCTCGGTCATGAAGGGCATGGACGTGGCGGTCGAGGAGGCCATCCGCGCCGGGGCCAACGACGAGTTCGACAACGAGGTCTACGTCGGCACGCTCGACAACGGCGGCGTCGCGCTGGCGCCGTACGGCCCGAACGCCGACATCGACGACGAGCTGGACGCCACCATCCAGGACCTGCGTCAGCAGATCATCGACGGCGAGATCACCGTCGGCTGACAGCCGGCACGCAGGACACGCGACACCAGGTCGGGGCGGGGCTATCCCGCCCCGACTTGCGCGTTCTAGTCTCTAGCCTGACGCCCACCCGAAGGGGTGCGCGGCGACCCGTGCACAAAGGAGTGCGATGAAGCTCGAGATCCGGGGGCTGACCAAGCGATTCGGCTCGTTCACGGCGAACGACGCGATCGACCTGACCATCGAGCCGGGCGAGATCCACTGCCTGCTCGGCGAGAACGGCGCCGGCAAGTCGACCTTGATGAACATGCTCTACGGCCTGCTGGACCCCTCGGAGGGCGAGATCCTGGTCGACGACCGGCCGGTCACGTTCGTCACGCCGGCCGACTCGATCGCCGCCGGCATCGGCATGGTCCACCAGCACTTCATGCTCGTCCCGGTGTTCACCGTGGCGGAGAACGTCATGCTCGGTCGCGAGCAGACCCGGGGCCTGGGGGTGCTCAACCGCGCCGAGGCCGCGGCCCGGGTGCGCGAGCTCTCCGAGCGGTACGGCCTGAGGGTCGACCCGGACCGGCTCGTCGAGGACCTCCCGGTGGGCGTCCAGCAGCGGGTCGAGATCATCAAGGCCCTCGCCAACGACGCCCAGGTGCTGATCCTCGACGAGCCGACCGCGGTGCTCACGCCGCAGGAGATCGACGAGCTCATGCAGATCATGCGCGAGCTCAAGGCCAAGGGCACCTCGATCATCTTCATCACCCACAAGCTCAGGGAGGTCAAGGCGGTCGGCGACCGGATCAGCGTGATCCGGCGCGGCAAGGTCGTCGGGACCGCCTCGCCGGACACCTCGGAGGCCGAGCTCGCCGAGATGATGGTCGGCCGGTCGGTCAAGCTCACCGTCGACAAGGACGCCGCGACGACCGGCGAGGTCGTCCTCGACGCGCGCGGCGTGACCGTGGTCGACCCCCGCGGGCACCAGGTCGTCAAGGACGTCTCGTTCGAGGCCCGCGCCGGGGAGGTGCTGGGCATCGCCGGCGTCCAGGGCAACGGCCAGACCGAGCTCATCAAGTCGCTGCTGGGCCTGGTCAGGCCGGCCGCCGGCGAGATCTGGCTGGACGGGCGCAACATCAGCACGCACGGCCCGCGGGAGTCCCTGGAGGACGGCATCGGCTACATCCCGGAGGACCGCGCCCACGACGGGTACGTCGGCTCGTTCAGCGTCCGGGAGAACCTCGTGCTCGACCTGTACCGCAGTGACGACTTCTCCCGGGGACCGGCGCTGAACCGCGAGGCGATCGCCGCCAACGCGCGCAGCCGGATCGAGGAGTTCGACATCCGCACCGAGACGGCCGACTCCCCGGTGAGCTCCCTCTCGGGGGGCAACCAGCAGAAGGTCGTCGTCGCCCGCGAGTTCTCGCGGCCGCTGAAGGTGCTGATCGCCTCGCAGCCGACCCGCGGCGTCGACGTCGGCTCCATCGAGTTCATCCACAAGCGGATCATCGAGGAGCGCGACCGCGGGACCGCGGTGATCATCGTCTCGACCGAGCTGGACGAGATCTTCGGTCTCTCCGACCGGATCGCGGTGATGTACGACGGCCGCATCGTCGGCACCGTCACGCCCGACATCGCCCGCGAGGACATCGGCCTGATGATGGCCGGAGCCCACGAGCCCGCCGAGGGAGGAGCCGCATGAGCGACCCCACGACCACCGAGAAGCCGGTCGCGCCCGAGCCCGAGCGCCCGGCCCGCTCCCGCGCGGCCTCCTCCATGCAGTCCTGGCTGCCGACGGTGAAGGACTCGGTCGCCGCGATCGTGCTCGCGCTGCTGGTCGGCGCGGTGCTGATCATGTTCTCGACGCCACGGGTGATCGAGTCCCTGTCGTACTTCTTCTCCTACCCGTGGGACTTCTTCAAGTTCTCCGGGATCGCGGTCTTCGACGGCTACTCGGCGCTGGTCCGCGGCTCGGTGGGGTCCGGGTCCTCGCTGGTGCGCACGATCGAGCGGGCCGCGCCGCTGATCTGCGCGGGCCTCGGCGTGACGCTGGCCTTCCGCGCCGGAATGTTCAACATCGGGGCGCAGGGGCAGATGATCCTCGGTGCCGTCGCCGCCGGCTACATCGGCTTCCACTACGACCTGCCGGTCGGCCTGCACCTGCTGCTCGCCCTGGCCGGGGCGATCGTGCTCGGCGGGCTCTGGGGCGGGATCGCCGGCTTCCTCAAGGCGCGGACCGGGGCCCACGAGGTGATCACCACGATCATGCTCAACTACGTGGGACGCTTCGTCATCCTGTTCTTCCTGGGCAAGGAGACCTTCCAGCGGCCCAACTCCGACAACCTGCTCTCGCCCCCGGTGAACGACTCCGCCACCTTCCCGGCCGTGTTCGGGCTGCACCTCGGTGTGCTGCTGGCGATCGTCGCCGCCCTCGGCATCTGGTGGCTGCTCGAGCGCAGCACCTGGGGCTTCGAGATCCGGGCCGTCGGTGCCAACCCCCAGGCGGCCCGCACCGCCGGCATGAGCGTCTCGAGGGTGTACATCACGGCCATGGTCGTGGCCGGGATGCTGTCCGGCCTCGCGGTGTCGATGATGGTGCTCGGCCGCCAGGACCCGCTCACCGACCAGATCGCCGGCAGCGTCGGCTTCGACGCGATCACGGTGGCCCTGCTGGGCCGCGCCACGCCGCTCGGCACGGTGCTCGCCGGGCTGCTGTTCGGCGCCCTGTCCGCCGGTGGCCTGACGATGCAGGCCGCCGCCGGCGTGCCGCCCGAGCTGGCACAGGTCCTGCAGGCACTGATCGTGCTGTTCGTGGCCGCCCCCGCCCTCGTCCGTGGCCTGTTCCGGCTGCGCGGTGACGGCCAGGCGGTCGGCGTCGAGGCGAAGGGATGGGGAGGATGAGTGTGATCGAGGCTCCGGAGGCGACGACTCCGCAGGAGGCCACGGTGCGCGACCGCGCCGACGTCGCCCGTCAGGTGCGCCTGGTGGTCACGTTCGGGCTGAGCACCGCGATCCTGGTCTACTTCGCGCTCGCCATCGAGGACCCGCAGGTGACCTACATCCTCGGCGAGCGGGTCACCCAGGAGTTCCGGCCCAAGGACCTGACCACGACGTGGGTGTCCTGGCTGGCGATCGCGACCTCGCTGGTCGCGCTGGTGCTGGCGGCGCTCGACCGCTACCCGCGCCGGGGGGCCGGGCTCGCCCTCGCGCTGCTGGTCGGCGTGATGTTCTACCTCGGGTTCCTGATGTGGGCCTACACCGACCAGGCGGGGGCCTTCCAGGCGGCGATCGCGAACCCGATCCCGGGCACGATGCGGATCGCGACCCCGCTGGTGCTCGGTGCCCTGGCCGGCTGCCTGTGCGAGCGGGCCGGCGTGATCAACATCGCCATCGAGGGCCAGTTCCTCGCCGGCGCGTTCTTCGCCTCGGTGTTCAGCTCGATCGCGTTCACGTCGCTGGCCTTCATCCCGCTCGCGCTGGTGGCGCCGTTCGGTCTGCTCGGCGGCGTCCTCGCCGGCGTCGGCGTGGCGGCCATGCTCGGCCTGTTCGCGCTGCGCTACCAGGTCAACCAGGTGGTGCTGGGCGTGGTGCTGGTCGCGTTCGCCTCCGGCCTGACCAGCTTCCTGCTGGGCCAGATCCCGGGGGACCGCAAGGCCACCTTCAACAACCCGATGATCCTGGACGAGATCCGGATCCCGGTGCTCGCCGACATCCCGCTCCTCGGCCAGGCCCTGTTCGAGCAGACGATCCTGGTCTACCTGATGTTCGCCTCGGTCGCGTTCGTGACCTTCCTGCTGTTCGAGACCCGGTGGGGCCTGCGGGTCCGCTCCGTGGGCGAGCACCCGAAGGCCGCGGACACCGTCGGCATCAAGGTGAACCGGGTCCGCTGGCAGGCGGTGCTGCTCGGCGGTGTGTTCGCCGGGCTCGGCGGGGCCTACTACACGGTCGGCTCGACCGGGGCCTTCGACCGGGAGGTCTCGGCCGGCACCGGGTTCATCGCGCTGGCCGCGGTGATCATGGGCCGCTGGCACCCGATCGGGGCCACCTTCGCGGCCGTGTTCTTCGGGTTCATGTGGAACCTGCAGAACCAGCTCAGCTTCGTCGACAAGCTGCCGGGCGAGCTGCTCGGCGCGGCGCCGTACCTCGCCACGATCATCGCCGTGGCCGGCTTCGTCGGGAGGGTCCGCCCGCCCGCGGCCGACGGCGAACCGTACGTGAAGAGCTGACGTGGCCGAGCACGACGAGCGGGGCTTCGACTGGTCGCGCCTGCGGACGGCCGCCACCGAGGCGGCGGCGCACGCGTACGCGCCGTACTCGCGCTTCCACGTGGGCGCGGCCGCGCTGGTGGACGACGGCCGGCTGGTGGTCGGCTGCAACGTCGAGAACGCGGCGTACGGCGTGACGCTGTGCGCCGAGTGCGGCCTGGTCTCGCAGCTGCACGCCACCGGCGGCGGCCGGCTGACCCACTTCCTGTGCGTGAACGGCGACGGCACCGTGATCATGCCGTGCGGCCGCTGCCGCCAGCTCCTGCACGAGCACGGGGGCGCGGACCTGCTGCTGATGACGGTCTCCGGCGTCCGCCGGATGGACGAGGTCCTGCCCGACGCGTTCGGGCCGGACGACCTGGCCTGAGCCGGCCACCCACCCCGAGCGCGCGAGAAGGAGACCAGATGTCGGACCACGATGCGGTCGAGGTCATCACCACCAAGCGGGACCACGGCGAGCTGTCCGGCTCGCAGATCGAGTGGGTGATCGACGCCTACACCCGTGGCGAGGTCGCCGACGAGCAGATGTCGGCGCTGGCGATGGCGATCCTCCTCAACGGGATGACCCGGGACGAGATCGCCCGCTGGACCGCCGCGATGATCGCGTCGGGGGAGCGGATGGACTTCTCCTCGCTGTCGCGGCCCACGGCCGACAAGCACTCCACCGGCGGCGTCGGCGACAAGATCACGCTGCCGCTGGCGCCACTGGTCGCGGCGTGCGGCGTGGCGGTGCCGCAGCTCTCCGGCCGCGGTCTCGGCCACACCGGCGGCACGCTGGACAAGCTGGAGTCGATCCCCGGCTGGCGGGCCGCGCTGTCCAACGCCGAGATGCTCGACCAGCTGGAGTCGGTCGGCGCGGTCATCTGCGCGGCAGGGGACGGGCTCGCCCCCGCCGACAAGAAGCTCTACTCCCTGCGCGACGTCACCGGCACCGTCGAGGCGATCCCGCTGATCGCGTCGTCGATCATGAGCAAGAAGATCGCCGAGGGGACCGGCTCGCTGGTGCTGGACGTCAAGGTCGGCACCGGCGCCTTCATGAAGGACCTCGACCGGGCCCGTGAGCTGGCCTCCACGATGGTCGAGCTCGGCACCGGCGCCGGCGTGCACACCGTGGCGCTGCTCACCGACATGTCCACCCCGCTGGGGCGCACGGCGGGCAACGCCGTCGAGGTCGCCGAGTCGGTGGAGGTGCTGGCCGGCGGCGGGCCCGCGGACGTGGTCGAGCTGACCGTGGCCCTGGCCCGCGAGATGCTCGCCGGTGCCGGCATGGGCGACGTCGACCCCGCAGACCGCCTGGCCGACGGCTCCGCCATGGACGCCTGGAAGGCCATGATCCGGGCCCAGGGCGGAGACCCGGAGGCGGCGCTGCCGACCTCGCGGGAGTCGCACGTCGTGACCGCCCCCAGCACCGGGGTGCTCACCCGTCTGGACGCGATGGCGGTCGGGATGGCGTCGTGGCGGCTCGGCGCCGGCCGGGCCCGCAAGGAGGACCCCGTGCAGGACGGGGCCGGGGTGGTCTGGCACGCGCGACCCGGGGAGCCGGTCACCGAGGGTCAGCCGCTGTTCACCCTGCACACCGACGAGCCGGCCCGCTTCGAGCGCGCGCTGGCCTCCCTCGACGGGGGCTTCGACATCGGGCCCGAGGGCTCGTCGTACGCCCCCGGGCCGCTGGTGCTCGACCGGATCGGCTGAGCCCTACGGCAGCAGCAGGACGACGGTCTCCGCGACGCAGGCCGGCTTCGCCTCGTCCTCGATCTCGATCGTGTAGCGCATCGTCAGCTGCTTGCCCGCCGGGAGCTCGGTGACCTCGCCGACCGCGACGTGGGCGCGGACCCGCCGGCCGACCCGCACCGGGTGCGGGAAGCGGACCTTGTTCACGCCGTAGTTCAGCTTGGCCCCCGGGGTCTCGAACGTGACCACCTGGCTGCCGAGCAGCGGCACCAGCGAGAGCGTGAGGTAGCCGTGCGCGATGGTGCCGCCGAACGGGCCCTCCGCGGCGCGCTCGGCGTCCACGTGGATCCACTGGTGGTCCCCGGTCGCGTCGGCGAAGGTGTCGACGCGCTCCTGGTCGATCGTGAGCCACTCGGAGGTGCCGAGCTCGGCGCCGGCGGCCTCGGCGACCTCTTCCAGGGTGGTGAACACGCGCATGTCCGGATCCTCTCGTCTGGGTTGTCGAGCTCCTCGTGAACCTACTAGGCGGGCACGGTGCGAGGATGGCCGGGTGATCACGAGAGACGACGTACGCCGTGCGCCCAAGGTCCTGCTGCACGACCACCTCGACGGCGGCCTGCGGCCCGCCACCGTCGCCGAGCTGGCGGCGGAGGTCGGCCACGAGCTGCCCGCCACGGACCCCGAGGAGCTGGGCCGCTGGTTCGCCGAGGCCGCCGACTCCGGCTCGCTGGTGCGCTACCTGGAGACCTTCGACCACACCGTGGCGGTGATGCAGAACGGCCCGGCCCTGGCCAGGGTGGCCCGGGAGTGCGTCGAGGACCTGGCCGCGGACGGGGTGGTCTACGCGGAGATCCGGTATGCCCCGGAGCAGCACGTCGAGGGCGGGATGACCCTCGATGAGGTGGTCGCCGCCGTCCAGGACGGCTTCGAGGCCGGGATGGCCGCGGCCGGCGGGCGGATCGTGGTCCGCCAGCTGCTCACGGCGATGCGGCACCAGGCCCGCTCGATGGAGATCGCCGAGCTGGCCGTGGCCTGGCGGGACCGTGGCGTGGCCGGCTTCGACATCGCCGGCGCCGAGGCCGGCCACCCGCCGACCCGGCACCTGGACGCCTTCGAGTACCTCCAGCGGGAGAACTCGCACTTCACCATCCACGCCGGGGAGGCGTTCGGCCTGCCGTCGATCTGGCAGGCGATCCAGTGGTGCGGCGCCGACCGGCTCGGCCACGGGGTGCGGATCGTGGACGACATCACCGTCCACGACGACGGCTCGGTCGAGCTGGGGCGGCTGGCCGCGTACGTCCGGGACCAGCGGATCCCGCTCGAGATGTGCCCGGCCTCCAACGTGCAGACCGGCGCCGCCGAGTCGGTGGCCGAGCACCCGATCGGGCTGCTGACCCGGCTCCGGTTCCGGGTCACCGTCAACACCGACAACCGGCTGATGAGCGGCACGTCGATGACCGGCGAGATGCACGCGCTGGTCGAGGCGTTCGGCTACGGGTACGACGACCTGCAGTGGTTCACGATCAACGCGATGAAGTCGGCGTTCCTGCCCTTCGACGAGCGGCTGGCGCTCATCGACGAGGTGATCAAGCCCGGGTACGCCGCGCTGCGCCGATCCTGAGCCTGGCCAGGGGCCGGGCTCACGCGACCGGGCCGGGCACCGTGACGTCGTCGAGGAAGCAGTGCGCCCAGGTCTCGCCCGGCTCCCCGGACGTCATCAGCGGGTGCTCCGTGGCCTCGTGGTGGGCGCGGGCGTGCCGGCCCGGCGAGGAGTCGCAGCAGCCGACGTTGCCGCAGCCGAGGCAGATCCGCAGGTGCACCCAGGTGTCGCCCTCCCGGAGGCACTCCAGGCAGCCACCTGACCGGGGCAGCACGGGTGCCGACCCGGCACCGTGCGGACAGGCGTCGCCGGGCCACGCGTAGGAGACCAGCCGGGTGGTGTCGACCCAGCTGCGGTCGCCGGTGCCGGGTGCCGGGATCGCCGGCCGGGGGATCTCCAGCCGGTCCAGCACCGCCTGGAACAGCCGCCACCGGCTGGCCTGGGCGGCATCGATGACGTGGTCGACGCCGGCCCCGGCGAGGTCCGCGAGGTCGGCCGTTCCCTGGGGGCGCACCAGCACCGGGGCGGCGGTCAGCCGGCGCACCAGGACGGCGAGCCGGGCCGCCTGCTCGTGGTCGTCCTCCGCGATCACGACCGCCCGGGCCCGCTCGATCCCGGCCTCGGTGAGCACGTGCGCCCGCATCGCGTCGCCGCGCACCACCGGGATGCCGGCCGCGTCCGCCTCGCGGGCGCCACCGGGGTTGAGCGTGGTCATCACCACGGTCACGCCGAGGCCCTGGAGCTCGCGGGCCAGGTCGACCGAGTCGGCGCCCCAGCCCAGGACCAGGACGTGGTCCCCGCCGGGCAGGTCCTCCGGGGCGTCCACGGCCTCGGAGCGCCGGGTCCGGCCGGTCGCCGCCAGCCGGGTGCCGAGCGCCGCCAGGGCGGGGGTGGCGACCATGAGCAGCACCGTGGTGGCCACGAAGGCCTGCGCGCCGTCCTCGCCCAGCCCGGCCGGGCTGAGCCCGACCGCGGCGCCGGCGGTCACCAGCACGAACGAGAACTCGCCCACCTGGCCCAGCAGCAGGCCCGCCGAGAGCGCGGACCGCCAGCCCACCTTGAGGGGCAGCAGCGCCACGGTGGTGGTGAGGGTCTTCACGACCAGCACCACCAGCGCCGCACCCAGCACGAGGGGGAGGTTGGTCACCAGGAAGCCGAGGTCGAGCAGCATGCCGACGGAGACGAAGAAGACGGCCGAGAAGATGATCTGCAGGGGCAGCACCTCGGAGAAGGCGTGGGTGCTGTGCCGGCTCTCGCTCACCATGAGCCCGGCGAGGAACGCCCCGAGGGACACGCTGACGCCGGCCAGGGCGGTGAGGTAGGCGGTGCCCAGGCACAGCGCCACCACCGCCAGCAGGAACACCTCGGGCGAGCAGAGCGCCGCGATCCGCTCCAGCAGGGGCGGCATCGCCCGCCGGGCCACCAGCAGCACCCCCGCGACGACGAGCACCGCGACGCCGAGGGCCCGGGCCAGCGCCAGCAGGCCGCCGGTCGACCCGGTGCCGAGCACCGGCACGACCAGCACCATCGCGACCACCGCCAGGTCCTGGAAGATCAGCACCGCCAGCGCCAGCCGACCGCGGTCGGTGTTCATGCCTCCGGCGTCGCCGAGCAGCTTGAGGACGATGGCCGTGGACGACAGCGCCACCAGGAACCCCGTGAAGACCCCCGTGCGCAGGTCGCCGCCGGCGACCACGGTCAGCCCGACCCCGGCCGCCGTGGCGAGGGCGACCTGCGCGCCGCCGCCGAACGCGATCCAGCGCCAGACCCGGGCCAGCCGTTGGAGGGAGAACTCGATGCCGATGGTGAACAGCAGCAGCAGGACCCCGACCTCGGCGGCGGCGTCGACCGCCTCCGTCGAGGAGACCAGGCCGAGCTGGGCCGGTCCGATGATCACGCCGGCCACCAGGAAGCCGACGATCGGCACCACCCTGGACCGGACGCTGAGGTAGCCCACCACCGCGGCGGCCAGCACCAGGGCCGTGGTGGGCGCCAGGTAGCCGGGGACCTCAGCCCCCACCCAGACCGTCATGGGCACAGCCTTGGCGGTGCCGGCGACCAGGTCAAGCGGGCCGGCTCAGGTCCCGAGGGGCAGGACGGCGAACCACGGCGTGCTCCAGCCGGCCAGGCCCATCGTGGCCGCCACGAAGTCGGCGTCGGCCACCTCGACCGGGCGGCCGACGGCCGGGTCGTAGGTGGACAGGTCGGGGTCGAGGACCAGCACGACGTGCCGCGGCAGGAGCCGGCTGCCGACGTACACCGGGACCGGTCCGAGCGCGGCGGCGCGGCGGATCCGCGCGAGCATCGCGGCCCGCGCGAACGGGTTGACCGGGCGGGCGACGTGCCGGGTGCCGCCCGCGGACCGGTCCCGCGCGATCGCCCACGGTGGCGTGCCCAGGGCCGGCGGCCACGGCAGCTGGGCGCGGCCGAGCGGGTCGGTCGGCCCGGTCAGCGCCCGGTGCCGGGCCAGCACCGCCGCGGCGAACATCCCCGCGCCGCTGACCCGCTCGGCGTACGCCGGGTCGTCGACCATGCGCGCGACCTCGGCGACCGCGGCCCCGCAGCTGCGCCGGTCCGGCTGCACAAGGGGAGGCTCGAACAGGCTCACGGGACCGGCGCCAGCATGGAGGCCAGCTCGCGCCGGGCCTGCTCGGGGGTGGCCGGCCGGCAGCCCTTCGCCTCGGCGTCGGCGACCACCCGGCGCTGGTCGCGCAGGAGCGCCAACCCACGGCGGACCAGCACCAGCGGTGGCTTCCGGTGCTCGCGGAGGTCCCGGGTGAGCCGTCGCCAGAAGGTGACGACCGGGTGCTGGCGCACGCAGTACGCCGCCGCGAGCAGGCCGCGCTCGGCGCACGGGCCGACCACGTCCTGGGCGAAGATCCCCTCGGCCACGACGTGCTCCGCCCCGGCCAGGTCGAGGAGCTGCCAGCCCCGGCGACCGTCGTGGGCGATGTCGTAGACCGGGACCTGGACCCGGCCGGTGCGGCACAGTCGCTCCAGACAGGCGACGGCGTCGTCCTGCAGCCAGGAGTCGGGGTGGTCCCAGTCGACCAGGCCGAGGTTCGCGCCCTCGAGGATCCGGGGCAGCGTGGGGTCCGAGCCGTCCTTGTAGAAGTCGTCGAGCCGGAGCACCGGCAGCCCGAGCCGCTCGGCGAGCCGCGACTTGCCGGCGCCCGAGGGGCCGGCCAGGACGATCACGCGGGAGGGCACCGCGACATTGTGCCCGACGATTCCGCGGACGCGGGAGCCGCGGGTGCACTATCGTCAGGACATCCCGTGAGGCACGGGGGATCCGCGGGGGCGGATAGCTGGGGGAGCAGTCATGGGGACAGGAAGTCACGCGCGCAAGCGCGCTCATACGTCGAAGGCACTGGCCGGACTCGTGCTGATGTCGGTGTCCGCGGGCGCCGGTGTCGGCTGGCTGTCGTCGCCGGTCGCCTCGCAGGACGAGTGCGCCGACGGCACCCGCATCGAGCTGGCCGCCGCGCCGGCGATCGCCCCGGTGCTCGAGGCCGCGGCCGCTCGTGAGACGCACGGCTGCACCCGGGTCGTGGTCACCGCGACCGGCCCCGCGGACGCCCTGGCCGACCTCCTCGCCGGCGGCGAGGGCGCCCCGGAGCTGTGGGTGCCGGACTCGACGATGTGGGTCGACCAGCTCACCGCGTCCGGCGGCAGTGCGAAGCGGCTCGCCGCGAGCCTCGCGACGAGCCCGGTGCTGCTCGCCGGTGGCCCGTCCGCCGACGCCCCCGACTCCTGGTTCGCCGCCCTCGCCTCGGGCCGGGTCTCGATGCGGGACCCGCTGGCGCACGGCTCGGCCGCCCTCGCGCTCGTCGCGCCCCGCGCCGAGAGCGCCGAGTCCGGGGTCACCCCCGAGCAGGTCCAGGCACGCCTGGTGCCGGTCGCGCAGAAGTACGGCGAGCACCGGGCCGCCGCGCCCGACGCCGACCCGATGGCCGACATGACCGCCACCTCCCAGATGCTGGTGCCGGTCACCGAGCAGGAGTTCCTGAACGGTCGGCGCACCAACCGCGCGCTCACCGCGGTGCTGCCGCGGACCGGCGCGCCGATGGCCGCCTACCCGCTGGTCGCCGCGTCGTCGGCCTCACCGGAGGCGCTGGAGGCCGGTCGGGCGCTGGCCGGCCACCTCGAGAAGTCGGCCGGGCGCGAGCTGCTCGCCGAGCACCACTTCCGGGGCGCCGACGGCGCCCCCCTCGCCGGCGGGATCGGACTGGGCCGGGTCGACCGGCTCGCGCTGCCCTCGGCCGCCGAGGCCCAGGCGGACCTGCGCACGTGGGAGGTGCTCACCGTCCCCTCGAGCATCCTGGCCGTCCTCGACGCGTCCCGGTCCATGGGTCTCGACGCCGGTGGCCGGAGCCGCATCGAGCTGGCCGCGGCCGCGGCCGGGTCCGCCCTGGAGCGCTTCCCAGGCAACGCCCGGGTCGGCCTGTGGCTGTTCTCCGGCAGCCTGGGCGGTCCGCAGGCCGACCACCGCGAGCTGGCCCCGCTGAAGCGGCTCGCCGCCCGGTCGGCGGGGAGGACCCAGCGCGAGGTGCTCGCCACCGCCGTCCAGCGGGCGGTCGGCCTGGCCCGGGGCGCGGGGACCGGGCTGCACGACACGACGCTTGCGGCCTTCCGCGAGGCCACCGAGAAGTACGACCCCGCCTACTTCAACGCGGTCGTCGTCATCACCGACGGTGCCGACGACCCCGACCCGCTCGGCCACGAGCAGCTGCTCGAGGCGCTCCGGGCCGAGATGGACCCGAACCGGCCGGTGCGGATCATCGCGATCGGCATCGGCGAGGACACCGACATGGCGTCCCTGACCGCGATCGCCGAGACGACCAACGGGTCGGCGTACCTCGCCCGGGACCCGCGCGACGTCCTCGAGGTCGTCGGGCAGGCCCTGCTGGCCCGCTGACCCGCCGGCCTCTCAGAGACCGACCGGGTGCCAGACGGTCTTGACCTCGAGGAAGTTCGTCAACCGCCCGGTGCCCGGGTCGAGCGACCAGTCCGGCTCGGCGGCCGGGGCCCGCCGGACCCGCTTGAGGTTCTCCGCGGCCGCCTCCTCGAGCCGGGCGGCGTGCTCGGGGTCACCCGCGGCGCCGGTGAGGTCGATCGCGTTGACGTCCATGTGCGAGGCCAGCCACGGGGCGGTGTTGCCGACGGTGCCGGTGAGGATGTTGACGACCCCGCCGGGGACGTCGGAGGTGGCCAGCACCTCGGCGAAGGTCACCGCCGGCAGCGGCCGGTCGGCCGACGAGCAGACCACGGCCGTGTTGCCGGTGACGATGACCGGGGCCACGACGCTGACCAGTCCGAGGAGGCTGGACTCCTGCGGCGCGAGCACGGCGACCACGCCGGTCGGCTCGGGCGTGGAGAGGTTGAAGAACGGACCCGCGACCGGGTTGGCGCCGCCGACGACCTGGGTGACCTTGTCCGCCCAGCCGGCGTACCAGACCAGCCGGTCGATCGCCTCGTCCACGACCCGCCCGGCCCGGGCGGCGTTGAGACCCTCCGAGACGCGCACCGCGTCGACGAACTGCGGGCGCCGGTCCTCCATGACCTCGGCGATCCGGTAGACGATCTGCGCGCGGTTGTACGCCGTCCGGCCGGACCAGCCCGGGAACGCCTTGCGAGCGGCCTGCACCGCGTCCCGGGCGTCCTTGCGCGAGGCCAGCGCGGCGTTGGCCAGGAACTTCCCCTTGGCGTCGTTGACGACGTAGGAGTGGCCGGACTCCGAGCGCGGGAAGGCGCCGCCGATGTAGAGCTTGTAGGTCTTCCGCACGTCCAGGCGTGCGGAGCCGGTCGGGGTCGTGGTCTTCGTCGCCATCAGCGCTCTCCTGCCGTGAGGTAGGCCTCGAGGCCGTGCCGGCCGCCTTCCCGGCCGTAGCCGGACTCCTTGTACCCGCCGAAGGGGCTGGTCGGGTCGAACTTGTTGAACGTGTTGGCCCACACGACGCCGGCGCGCAGCTGGTCGGCCATCCAGAGGATCCGCGAGCCCTTGTCGGTCCAGATCCCCGCGGACAGGCCGTACGGCGTGTTGTTGGCCTTCTCGACCGCCTCGGTCGGGGTGCGGAAGGTCAGCACGGAGAGCACCGGGCCGAAGATCTCCTCGCGGGCGATCCGGTGCGCCTGGGAGACGCCGGTGAACAGCGTCGGCGGGAACCAGAAGCCCTGGCCGGGCAGGTCGCAGGCGGCCGACCAGCGACCGGCCCCCTCGGCCTCGCCGACCTCGACCAGCTCCTTGATCCGGGCCAGCTGCATGGGTGAGTTGATCGCACCCACGTCGGTGTTCTTGTCGAGCGGGTCGCCGACCCGCAGCGTGCCCATGCGGCGCTTGAGCCGCTCGAGGACCTCGTCGGCGACGCTCTCCTGGACCAGCAGGCGGCTGCCGGCGCAGCACACGTGGCCCTGGTTGAAGAAGATCCCGTTGACGATCCCCTCCACCGCCTGGTCGATCGGGGCGTCGTCGAAGACGATGTTGGCGGCCTTGCCGCCCAGCTCGAGGGTCACCCTCTTGTCGGTTCCCGCGACGGTCTTCGCGATCGCCCGGCCGACCCCGGTCGAGCCGGTGAACGCGACCTTGTCGACGTCGGGGTGGGCCACGATCGCCTGGCCGGTGGCACCGGCCCCGGTCACGATGTTGACCACGCCCGGCGGCAGGTCGGCCTGCTGGCAGATCTCGGCGAACAGGAGGGCGGTGAGCGGGGTGGTCTCGGCCGGCTTGAGCACGACCGTGTTCCCCGCGGCCAGGGCCGGGGCGATCTTCCAGGCCAGCATCAGCAGCGGGAAGTTCCAGGGGATGACCTGACCGGCCACGCCGAGCGACGTGGTGCCGTAGCCGGAGTACTCCAGCTTGTCGGCCCAGCCCGCGTAGTAGAAGAAGTGCGCCGCCGCGGTCGGGACGTCGACGTCGCGGGACTCCTTGATCGGCTTGCCGTTGTCGATCGACTCCAGCACCGCGATCTCGCGGCCGCGCTCCTGGATGATCCGGGCGATCCGGTAGAGGTACTTCGCCCGCTCGGCGCCGGTCATCTTCGACCAGACCCGGCTGTGGGCGCGCCGCGCGGCACGGACGGCCGCGTCGACATCGGCCTCACTGGCCTCGGCGACCTCGGCCAGGACCTCCTCGGTGGCGGGGTTGACGGTCTTGAACGCCGTCCCGGACCCGTCGACGAACTCGCCGTTGACGAACAGCCCGTAGGAGCCCTTGATGTCCACGATCGCCCGGGACTCGGGCGCGGGTGCGTAGTCGAATGTCATCGCGATCAGTCCAGCGTGAAGTAGTCGGGGCCGGAGTAGCGGCCGGTGGTCATCTTGGTGCGCTGCATGAGCAGGTCGTTGAGCAGCGTCGAGGCCCCGAAGCGGAACCAGTCCGGGTCCAGCCAGTCGGGCCCGGCGACCTCGTTGACCGTGACGAGGTACTTGATCGCGTCCTTGCTCGAGCGGATCCCGCCGGCCGGCTTGACGCCGACCATCTGCCCGGTCGCCGCCCGGAAGTCCCGGACCGCCTCGAGCATGATCATCGTCACCGGGAGGGTGGCGGCGGGCTGGACCTTGCCGGTCGAGGTCTTGATGAAGTGCCCCCCGGCCATCATCGCCAGCCACGAGGCGCGGCGGACGTTGTCGTAGGTCTGCAGCTCACCGGTCTCGAAGATCACCTTGAGGTGGGCGGGACCGCAGGCCTCCCGGACGGCCACGATCTCCTCGAAGACCTGGAGGTAGCGGCCGGACAGGAACGCGCCACGGTCGATGACCATGTCGATCTCGTCGGCCCCTGCCTCAACCGCGTCGCGGGTGTCGGCCAGCTTGATGTCGAGTGCGGCCCGACCGCTGGGGAAGGCGGTGGCGACCGCGGCGACGTTCACGCCGCTGCTGCCGAGGGTCTCCTTCGCCACGCCGACCATGTCGGGGTAGACGCAGACGGCCGCGGCGGGCGGGCAGCTCGGGTCGGCGGGGTCCGGGCGCATCGCCTTGCTGGCCAGCGCCCGCACCTTGCCCGGGGTGTCCTGGCCCTCCAGCGTGGTCAGGTCGACCATGCGGATCGCCAGGTCGATGGCGTAGGCCTTGGCCGTGGTCTTGATCGAGCGGGTGCCGAGGGAGGCCGCGCGGGCCTCCGCGCCGACCTGGTCGACACCGGGGAGACCGTGGAGGAACCGGCGCAGCGAGGACTCGGACGCGGTGACGTCGTCGAATCCGCCAGCGGCTGCGCTCGACGCTGAGGCAGTGGTGGAGGTGGGGGTCACCGGCCCAGCATAGGCTGTGCGCCGCACCCCAGGACAATCCGAGGAGCGAGCGATGGAGCAGCAGCAACCGGACCGGTTGGGACCCACGAACGGCCGCTACTCGGGGATCTTCGGGATCGCTCTCGTCGTGCTGCTGGCGCTGGGCTCCCTGGTGGACGGCTGGCAGGCCGGCGACGCCGCGATCCTGGCCGGACTGGCGCTGGCGGCGCTGCTGATCTGGGCCGTGGTGCTGCGCCCGGTCGTGCTGATCGACGGGTCCGACCTGGTGCTGCGCAACATGTTCTCCACCACCCGGGTGGCGCTGGCCGCCGTCGAGGAGGTCCAGGTCAAGCACGTGCTGACCGTGCTGGCCGAGGGCCGGACCCTGCACTCGACGGCGATCAACCGCAAGCGGGTGCGGCGGACCAGGGCGGCAGCCCGCACCGGCCGCACCGGCCACGAGCCGGGGCCGGTGCACCCGTCGTTCCCGGACCTGGTGGAGTCGAGGATCCGGCGGCTGGCCGCGGACGAGCGTCAGCGCCGAGGTGCCGAGGGCGCCGCCGTCGACCCGACTCCCGCCGTGCGCCGCGAGTGGTCCTGGCCGCTGGTGGCGGTGGCGGTCGCCCTGCTCGTGGACACCGCGGCGCTGACACTGCTCTTCGCCTGAGGACCCCGGCCGCTCAGAGCCCGACTCAGAGCCCGGCGGCCGCCTTGACATCGTGGCGGAGGGCGTCCAGGCGTCCGACCGCCGCGATCCGGGCGGCGTCGACGCCGTCCTGCGGGTCGACCGGCACGACCACCTCGAGGTAGCACTTGATCTTCGGCTCGGTCCCGCTCGGGCGGACGATCACCCGGGCGCCCTCGGCCAGCCGGTAGCGCAGCCCGTCGGTGGGCGGCAGGTCGGCGCTGCCGGCGGTCAGGTCGTCGACCTGCTCCACCGCAAGCCCGCCGAGCCGTGTGGGCGGCGTGCCGCGCAGCCGGGCCATCGCCTCGGCGATCACGGAGACGTCGTCGACCCGGACCGAGAGCTGGTCGGTGGCGTGCAGGCCGTGCCGGGCGGCGATGTCGTCGAGCAGGTCGCTCAGGCCACGGCCCTCGGCCTTGGCCCGGGCGGCGATGTCGCAGAGCAGCAGGAGCGCGGAGACCCCGTCCTTGTCCCGGACGTGCCCGGGGTCGACGCAGTAGCCGAGGGCCTCCTCGTAGCCGAACGCGAGCTCGTCCACCCGGCCGATCCACTTGAAGCCCGTGAGCGTCTCGGCGTACTCCTGCCCCGCGGCGGCGGCGAGCCGTCCCAGCAGGGAGGAGGAGACGATCGAGGTGGCGTAGACGCCCTCCTTGCCGGAGCGCAGGAGGTGGTCCCCGAGCAGCGCGCCCACCTCGTCGCCGCGCAGCATCCGCCAGCCGTGCGGCCCGGGGATCGCGGCCGCGCACCGGTCGGCGTCCGGGTCGTTGGCCACCACCAGGTCCGCGTCCACCTCGGAGGCGAGCGCCATCGCCAGGTCCATCGCGCCGGGCTCCTCCGGGTTGGGGAACGCCACCGTCGGGAACTCCGGGTCGGGATCGGCCTGCTGGGGCACCACGTGCGGGGTCGCGAAGCCGGCCGCCTCGAGCGCGCGCAGCACGGAGGTGCTGCCGACGCCGTGCAGGGGCGTGTAGACGATCCCCAGGTCGCGTGGGCCGGGCTCGGCGACCCGGCCGGCCGCGGCGAGGTAGGCCTCGACCACCTCCTCGCCGAGCACCGTCCCGCCGGCACCGCGGGGGACGTCGGCCAGCGCGCCGACGGCGGCGATCCGGGCGGCGATCTCCTCGTCCGCGGGGGGCACGATCTGGCTGCCGTCCCCGAGGTAGACCTTGTAGCCGTTGTCCTGGGGCGGGTTGTGGCTGGCCGTCACCATCACACCGGCCACGCAGTCGAGCTCGCGGATGGCGAAGGCCAGCACCGGCGTCGGCAGCGGTCGCGGCAGCACCAGCGCGCGCAGCCCCGCGCCGGTCATGACCTCGGCGGTGTCCCGCGCGAAGACGTCGGAGTTGTGTCGGGCGTCGTAGCCGATCACCACCGCCGCGCCGTCCGCCGCTCCCTGGTCGCGCAGGTACGCCGCGAGGCCGGCCGCGGCCCGGGTCACCACGACCCGGTTCATCCGGTTCGGCCCGGCACCCAGGGCGCCGCGGAGTCCGGCGGTGCCGAACTCGAGGGTCCCGGCGAACCGGTCGGCCAGCTCGGCGTCGTCGCCGCCGGCCTCCACGGAGGCGATCGTCCGCTCCAGCTCGGATCGGGTGACGGCGTCGGGGTCCTCGGCGGCCCAGGCGCGGGCGGCGGCCAGCAGTTCGCTCATGCGCTCAACGTAGTACCCGGCGTCGGGAGATCAGCGGCGGCCGCGGGGGCCGTACGTCGGGGCCACCTTCGCGAACGCCGCCTTCTGCGCGGCCTTGGTGTTGTCGGCGAACAGCAGGAAGGCCTGCTCGATCCTCTCCCGGGCGAAGGTCCGGCGCGGGCTGGCGGTCCAGGTCTGGTTGAAGATCCGCTTGGTGGCCGCGAGGGCGTCGGGGGAGCGCTGCGCGAGCTGGTCGGCCAGCTCGA
Organism: Nocardioides donggukensis; assembly: GCF_014842875.1. Lineage (GTDB taxonomy): Bacteria > Actinomycetota > Actinomycetes > Propionibacteriales > Nocardioidaceae > Nocardioides > Nocardioides donggukensis. The sequence continues at coordinate 718,074 of NZ_JACYXZ010000001.1, forward strand.
CGGCGGCGGCGACCGGGTCGGCCGCGACCTCGGTCACCAGGCCGAGGTCGTGGGCCTCCTTGCCGGAGAGCACCTGCGCGGTCATCGCCAACCGCTTGGCGGTGTCGATGCCGACCAGCTCGGCCAGGCTGCGCACGCCGGTCATGTCGGGGATGATCCCCCAGCGCCCCTCGAGCACCGACCACTGCGAGTCCGGGGCGGCGATCCGGAAGTCGGCGGCCAGGGCGATCTGGATCCCGCCGCCGTAGCAGTGGCCCTCGACCGCGGCGATGACCGGCACCGGCAGCCGGCGCCACGCCCAGCAGGCCTCCTGGAAGGTGTTGGTCCCGCGCCACGGACGGGGCAGGAACGCGGTCACCAGGCCCCGCCGGTCCTTCATCACCGTCGCGAAGTCGAGCCCGGCGCAGAACGACGACCCCTCGCCGGCGAGCACCACGGCTCGGAGCGTGCGGTCCTCCCGGAGGCCCCGCGCGACCTCGATCAGCTCCTCGAGGGTCTGGAGGGTGAGCGCGTTGAGCTTCTCGGGCCGGTCCAGCCGGACGTGCGCGATGCCGTCGGACACGGTGCAGGTGACGAGGTGGGTCATGGCCCAAGGCTAGTCGGCCCCGACGGTGCGGGGAGACTGAGGACATGAGCCGGACCTACTCCTTCCGCGGCGACTGGCGGCTCGACGCCCCGCCCGACCCCGTGCACGCGGTGCTCGAGGACCTCGAGCACTACCCCTCCTGGTGGCCGCAGGTGCGGGCGGTGGCCAGCCTCGGCCCCGACGACGCCCTGGTGGTGTGCCGCTCGGCTCTGCCCTACGAGCTGGAGCTGCACCTGCACGCCGTGCACCGGGAGCCGCGCCGGCTGGAGACCACGGTCTCGGGCGACCTCGAGGGGTCGGTGCGGTGGCTCATCGAGGCCGACGGCACCGGCTCCCGGCTGCTCTTCGAGCAGGAGGTGGTGGTCCGCGGCCGGCTGCTCGCGCTGGCGTCGTACGTCGCGCGGCCGGCGCTGGTCTGGAACCACGACCGGATGATGGCCTCCGCCATCGAGGGACTGCGCCGTCAGCTGCCCAGCGCCGGGCGGTAGAACGGCTCGCCGGTGAACGGACCGCCGACGTGCGCCGCCTCGGCCTCGTCGTCGGGACCGACCGGCAGCCGGTCGGCGAACTCCTCGGCGTCGTCGCTCGGGTGGTAGCCCAGGTCGTGCCCCGGGCCCAGGTCCCACCAGGCGCGGGTGTTCGCCGAGATCCCGTAGAGCACGGCGAAGCCGGGCGCGGTCGCGCCCAGCGCGGCGTCGACCATCCGCACGCAGTCGTCGTGGGAGAGCCACGTGGCCAGGTGGCGCCGGGTCTCCGGCACCGGGAGGAACGAGCCGATCCGGCAGGCCACGGCGTCGATGCCGTAGCGATCGGCGTACAGGCTCAGCAGCGCCTCGGCGGCGACCTTGCCCACGCCGTAGAACGTGTCCGGGCGGGGGCGCGTCTCGCCGAGGAGGTCGGTGCGGGGGGTCCGGCCGACGGCGTGGTTGGACGAGGCGTAGACGATCCGGTCGACCTGGTGGGCCAGCATCGCGTCGAGCAGCGCCGCGGTGGTCACCACGTGGCTGGTCAGCGCGTCGGGGAGGGCCGCCTCGCCCGGGTGCCCGGCCAGGTGGACGACCGCGTCCAGCGGCTCGGCCGCGAACACGTCGAGCACCGCGTCGGGGTCCGCGCAGTCCCCGGTGTGCCAGGAGCCGTCGAAGCCGTCGGCGGCCGGCAGCCGGTCGAAGCCCACCACCTCGTGCCCGCGGTCGACGAGGCCGGGCAGCAGGACCCGGCCGATGCTCCCGGCGGCGCCGGTCACCAGGACCCTCATCGGCACCGCTTCCGGGTCCGCAGCCGCTCGGCGACGTGGCCGGTGCCGCTGGCTCCGCGGTCGTCGGTCCAGGTCACGTCGATGGAGTCCCAGGCCCCGGGCTTCTCGACCTGCATCCGCAGGAACCAGTAGTAGGTCCGCCCCGGTCGCAGCTCGGCACCGGCCAGCGTGCGTCGCCCGTCCCAGTCCAGCCGGTCCCGGATGCTGCGGGGCGGCCGGGCGCCGAGCGTGAAGCCGGTCGACGACACCGCCTCCTCCGGCCGCCTGGTCACCAGCGACCGGGTCACCGTGACGTTCTTCGCCGCCACCAGGTCGACGCCGGTCAGCCGGATCGGCCGGTCCACCTCGACCTCGTCCCACGTGAGGTAGGTGCCGGCGTTCTCCAGGCAGGCCCTCCCGGGTCCGTCGAAGCGCAGCGGGTCCTTCCCGGGGTCGGCACTGAGGGTGCGGCTGGTGGTGGTCTTCTGCTGGGGCACGGCGCCGGCGTCCGGGCTGCCCGTGCAGCCCGTCCCGGTGAGGAGCAGCGCGCCGCCGAGCAGGGAGGGGAGCATCCTGAGCACGGGTCGCGCCTCAGATCCGGGGGACGATCGTGCCGAGCAGGTCACCCATCCGCGCCGCCGCGGCCCGACCGGCCTCGAGCACCTCGGAGTGGTCCAGCGGCTCGCCCGAGATGCCCGCGGCGAGGTTGGTGACCAGGCTGATGCCCAGCACCTCCAGGCCGGCCTCGCGGGCCGCGATCGCCTCCAGCGTGGTGCTCATGCCGACCAGCTCGCCGCCGATCGCGCGGACCATCCCGATCTCGGCCGGGGTCTCGTAGTGCGGCCCGGGGAACTGCACGTACACCGCCTCGTCGAGGCTCGGGTCGACCGAGCGGCAGAGCTCGCGCAGCCGGGGCGAGTAGAGGTCGGTGAGGTCCACGAACGTGGCCCCGGCGATGGGGCTGGTCGCCGTCAGGTTGATGTGGTCGCTGATCAGGACCGGGGTGCCCGGCGTCCAGGTCTCCCGCAGCCCTCCGCAGCCGTTGGTGAGCACGATCGCGCGGCAGCCGGCGGCGGCCGCGGTGCGCACGCCGTGCACCACGGCGGCGACCCCGCGGCCCTCGTAGAAGTGGGTGCGGCTCAGGAAGACCAGCAGGTTCCGGTCGCCGGAGCGGATCGAGCGGATCCGCCCGGAGTGCCCGGCGACGGCCGCGGCCGAGAAGCCCGGCAGGTCGGTGGTCTCGATCTCCGCGGTCGCCTCGCCGAGGGCGTCGACGGCCGGCAGCCAGCCGGAGCCGAGCACCAGGGCGATGTCGTGCTGGGCGACGCCGGTGCGCTCGGCGAGGGCGTCGGCGGCCTCGCGGGCCAGCTGCTGGGGTGTCGTCGGGTTGTCGTCCACGGGGCGCAGCCTAGTGCCCCGGAGCAGGCACTCGGACCGGAGTCGGGGTCACAGCCCGGTCGAGCGGCAGTCGCGCCCGCGCAGGGCGGCCACGTAGTCGGCCGGGGCGTCGGCCGCCTCCGCGGCGTCGGCCAGCACGCCCAGGTAGGACGCACTGGGCAGACCGCCCTCGAAGGCGTCGAGGACGTAGGCCCACGTGACCAGCTCCCCGGTGAGCGTGGAGACCCGCACCTTGGTCCGGCGGTAGAGCCCCGTGTCGGCCGACTCCCAACCGTCCAGGGCCGCGGCGTCCTCCTCGGTCACGTCGTAGACCGCGACGAAGACCTGCTCGAAGGAGTCCTGGACGATCGTGGCGAGCGCTCCGTCCCAGCCGTGCTCCTCGCCGCCGAAGGTCAGCCGCCACCCCTGGAGCCACCCCGTGGTGCGCATCGGGGAGTGCGGACAGCGCTCGCCCATCCGGGCCGGGTCGAGGTTCGTCCCGTAGGCGGCGTACAGGGTCACCTGCCGAAGGGTAGTGCCTGCCTCGCGTCGAGGACGGTCCACCTCATAGGCTGCACCCCGTGAGCGAGAACGCGAACCACTTCGATGTCCTGGTCCTCGGCGCCGGCCCCGGCGGCTACGTCGCGGCGATCCGTGCCGCCCAGCTCGGCCTCCGCGCCGCGGTGGTCGAGGAGAAGTACTGGGGAGGGGTCTGCCTCAACGTCGGCTGCATCCCGTCCAAGGCCCTGCTCCGCAACGCGGAGATCTCGCACATCATCACGCACGAGAAGAAGACCTTCGGGATCGAGGGCGACGCCACGATGGCGTACGCGCCGACCCACCAGCGCAGCCGCAAGGTGGCCGAGGCCAGCGCCAAGGGCGTGCACTACCTGATGAAGAAGAACAAGATCACCGAGATCGACGGGTTCGGCACGCTGACCGGCAGCAACGACGGCAAGCACGGCATCGACGTCAAGGACGCCGACGGGAACACGACGTCGTACTCCTGCGACAACCTGATCGTCGCCACCGGCGCCCAGACCCGGCTGGTGCCGGGCACGTCCCTGTCCGAGCGGGTGGTGACCTACGAGGAGCAGATCCTCACCGAGGAGCTGCCCGGCTCGATCGTGATCGCCGGCTCGGGCGCCATCGGCGTCGAGTTCGCCTACGTCATGGTCAACTTCGGCGTCGACGTGACGATCGTGGAGTTCCTGGACCGGATGGTGCCCACCGAGGACCCCGACGTCTCCAAGGAGCTGCTCAAGGCCTACAAGAAGCTCGGCGTGAACGTCCTGCTCTCCACCAAGGTCGAGTCCATCGACGACTCCGGCGACAAGGTCAAGGTCACCGTCAGCAAGGATGGCGAGGAGCAGGTCATCGAGACCGACAAGGTGCTCCAGGCGATCGGCTTCGCCCCCCGGATCGAGGGCTTCGGCCTCGAGAGCACGGGCGTCGAGACCACCGACCGCGGCGCGATCGACATCGACGACTACGGCCGGACGAACGTCGACGGCGTCTACGCCATCGGCGACGTCACCGGCAAGCTCATGCTGGCCCACACCGCCGAGGCGATGGGCGTGGTCGCCGCCGAGGTGATCGCCGGCGCCGAGACGATGCCGGTCGAGTTCGACTTCATCCCGCGGGCCACCTTCTGCCAGCCGCAGATCGCCTCGTTCGGCTACTCCGAGGAGCAGGCGAAGGAGAAGGGGTACGACGTCAAGGTCGCCACCTTCCCGTTCTCCGCCAACGGCAAGGCCCGGGGCATGGCAGAGGGGGTGGGCTTCGTCAAGGTCGTCGCCGACGCCGAGCACAACGAGATCGTCGGCGCGCACATGATCGGCCCGGAGGTCACCGAGCTGCTGCCGGCGCTGACCCTGGCCCAGAAGTGGGACCTCACCGCCGACGAGGTGGCGCGCAACGTGTTCGCCCACCCGACCCTGTCCGAGGCGATGAAGGAAGCCGTCGAGGGCATCGCCGGCCACATGATCAACCTCTGATCGCGAGGCTCCATGACTGAACACGTCGTCATCGTCGGCGGGGGACCCGGCGGCTACGAGTCGGCCCTGGTGGCCGCCCAGCTCGGCGCCGAGGTCACCGTCGTCGACTCCGACGGGCTCGGCGGCAGCGCGGTGCTCACCGACTGCGTGCCGAGCAAGACGCTGATCGCCACCGCCGAGGTGATGACCGAGGTGGCCGAGTCGTCCGAGCTCGGGGTCGTCTTCGAGAACCGCGAGGGCGACGTCGCCTCGGGGGTCAGCGTCGACCTGGCCCGGGTGAACGCCCGGGTGCTGAAGCTGGCCGAGGACCAGTCCGCCGACATCGCCCGCCGCCTGGAGCGCGAGGGGGTCGCGGTGGTGCGCGGTCGCGGCCGCCTGGCCGGGCCGCAGCGGGTGGTCGTGGACCTCCCGGACGGCGGGGAGCAGACGATCGACGCCGACGCGATCCTGCTGGCCACCGGCGCGGCCCCGCGCACGCTGCCCACCGCCCAGCCCGACGGTGAGCGGATCCTCACCTGGGAGCAGGTCTACGGCATCACCGAGATGCCCAGCCGCCTGATCGTGGTCGGCTCCGGCGTCACCGGCGCCGAGTTCGCCAGTGCCTACCTCGCGCTCGGCATCGACGTCACGCTGGTCTCCTCCCGCGACCGGGTGCTGCCCGGTGAGGACGCCGACGCCGCCGAGGTGCTCGAGGACGTCCTCACCCGGCGCGGCATGCACGTGCTGTCGAAGTCCCGGATGGAGTCGGTCACCCGCTCCGGCGACGTCGTCACGGTCACCCTGACCGACGGGCGCACCGTCGAGGGCTCGCACTGCGTGCTGGCGCTCGGCTCGGTCCCGAAGACCGACGACCTCGGCCTCGAGGAGGCCGGGGTGGCGGTCGACGAGGCCGGCTTCGTGACCGTCGACCGGGTCTCCCGGACCACCGCCCGGGGGGTGTACGCCGCCGGCGACTGCACCGGGGTGCTGATGCTGGCGTCGGTGGCGGCCATGCAGGGCCGGATCGCGATGTGGCACTTCCTCGGCGACGCCGTGATGCCGCTGGACCTGCGCAAGGTCTCCTCCAACGTGTTCACCGCCCCGGAGATCGCCACCGTCGGCTGGTCCCAGCAGGCCGTCGACGAGGGCCAGATCCGGGCCGAGGTGATCCGGCTGCCGCTGGCCGGCAACGCGCGGGCGAAGATGCAGGGCGTCCACGACGGCTTCGTCAAGCTGTTCTGCCGCCCGGGCACCGGGATCGTCGTGGGCGGCGTGGTCGTGGGCCCCCGGGCCTCGGAGCTGATCCACCCGCTCTCGATCGCGGTGGCCGAGTCGCTGACCGCGGACCAGCTGGCGCAGGCGTTCACCGTCTACCCGTCGATGAGCGGGTCCATCGCCGAGGCGGCCAGGCGGCTGCACCGGGTGTAGGTCGGGTCAGAAGCCGCCGAAGTCGAAGCCGCCGCCGAAGTCGCCCCCGAAGTCGCCGCCGCCGCCCCCGCCGCCGAAGTCGCCGCCGCCCCCGAAGTCGCCGCCGTCACCACCGCCGACGTCGGTCCCGGACCAGTCCTCGCCGCCGGCCACCGCGGCGGGGCCCCACCAGCCGCCCATCATCGAGCCGAGCAGGAAGCCCGGGAAGAGCCCGTTCATCGCGTAGGAGCCGTAGTAGCCGTTGGCGTAGGCGCCGTACGTCGGGCCGCCGTCGTACCAGGGCACCATCCGGTTGCCCTCACGCACCCGCCGGGTGTCGGGCTCGGCGCCGACCCGCAGCCGGTCGGCGTCGGCCAGGCACACCGGCACCGGGCGCGGTACGCCGCCGGTCGGGGCCCAGTCGACGTCGGTCTGCGCCGGACCGTGCGCGGGGTTGAAGAAGCACGGTGGGCGGCGCTGGGGCAGGTCCTCGCCGGACTGCCGGGCCAGCACGCAGGCGTGGGCGTAGCGGCCGTCCTCGAGGGCGGTGGTGACCCCGGAGACGTCCTCGGCCCGGCGGGCGTCGGCGAGCAGGGCCTTGGCGTGCTCGTAGGAGTCGAGGGCCCGCTGGTAGTCCTGGCGCATCGGCTGGTCGAGGGTGGTGGTGAGGGTGTCGATGTGCAGCTCCTGGAGCTCCTCGCCGAACCGGGTCACGTCCTCCTCGGCGACCGCCGAGACCGCGGCCAGCTCGCGCTCCTGCTCGAGCGCGCGGGTCCGGTTCTGCCGCCCCTGGGACACCGCCAGGGCCGCCACGGCCAGCACCGCCAGCGCGAGCATGAACCAGAGCATGTCCTCGACGGTAGCAACCCGCGCGGAATCACGGATCTGTAATTCACCGGGTTCCATGGACAGGCCGGAAACGCCCGTGGTCCCATCGATTCGCCACACCCGTCACAACAGTCCCACGAGAGAGACCACCATGTCGCGCGGCACCGCCGTCCCCCTGCTCGGCCTCGCGCTGACCCTGTTTCTGGCCCTCGTGACCCCGGCGTCCGCGGCCGGCACCCAGACCTACCCGATGCCGCGCACCGGGACCGTCACGATCGCCGGCCACGGCTACGGCCACGGCCACGGCATGTCGCAGTACGGCGCCGAGGGTGCCGCCCGGCAGGGGCTGGGCTGGCCGCAGATCGTGCGCTTCTACTACCCCGGCACCACGGTCCGGACCAGGAACCCGCGGGTCCGGGTGCTGATCAGCGCCGACACGTCCCGCGACGTCGTGGTCAGCCCCCGCAGCGGCCTGCGGGCCAGGGACACCGGCAGCGGCGAGACCTGGCAGCTGCCGGAGAACGGGGCGGACCGCTGGCGGTTCGACGTGGCCGGCTCCGGTCGGACCGCGCTGGCCTACCGCAAGGGCGGCACCTGGCGGCGGTTCGCCCTGCTCGAGGGGGACGGCTTCTTCGCCGCGAAGGGCAAGCCGATCCGGCTGCACCTGGGCACCACCTCCAAGCTCTACCGCGGGCGGCTGTTCTCGGCCCGTCCGAGCGCGGGATCGACCGACCGGGACACGGTCAACGCACTCCGGCTGAACGCCTACGTCAAGGGCGTCGTGCCGCACGAGATCCCGGTGTCGTGGCAGCCGGCGGCGGTGCGAGCCCAGGCGGTCGCGGCGCGCACCTACGCGGCGTACGAGCGCGGCCACCCGCGGGCCGGGCACTACCAGCTGTGCGACACCTCCTCCTGCCAGGTGTACGGCGGCTACGGCGCCGAGGACCCGCGCTCCAACGACGCCGTCCGGGCCACCCGGAAGAGGATCCTGGTCGACTCCTCGGGCGAGCCTGCGTTCACCCAGTTCGGCTCCAGCAACGGCGGCTGGACGTCGGCCAACCGGTTCTCCTACCTGCCGGCGCAGCAGGACCCCTACGACGGCTGGTCCGGCAACCCCGTGCACGACTGGAGGGTGAGGATGGACGTCTCCCGGATCGAGAAGGCGTTCCCGGCGCTCGGCAACCTGCGTGAGATCCGGGTGACCGAGCGCGACGGCAACGGCCAGTGGGGCGGCCGGGTCCGGACCCTGGTGCTCGACGGCGGCAAGGCCGACATCCGGGTCTCCGGTGACACCTTCCGGCTCCGGCTGGGCCTACGGTCGACCTGGTTCTCGTTCCCCTAGGCCTGGAGCACCAGGATCAGGTCGCCGCCCTCGACGGACCGGGTGCCCGACAGCGCCACCCGGGAGACCGTGCCGGAGACCGGCGCGGTGATGGCCGCCTCCATCTTCATGGCCTCGATCGTGGCGAGCACGGCTCCGGCCTCGACCTGGTCGCCCTCGGCGACCGAGACCGTCACCACGCCCTGGAACGGCGCGGCCACCTGGCCGTGGTCCGACGGGTCGGCCTTCTCGGTCGCCGGCACCTCGGCGGCGACGTTCCGGTCCCGGATGCTGATCGGGCGGAGCTGCCCGTTCAGCGTGCACATCACGCTGCGGTAGCCGCGCTCGTCCGGCTCGCCGATCGCCTGCAGGCCGACCAGCAGCCGCTTGCCTCGGGCGAGGTCGACCTCGTGCTCCTCGCCGGCGTCGAGACCGTAGAGGTAGTCGATGGTCGGGAGCACCGAGGTGTCGCCGTACCGCTCCCGGGACTCCGCGAACTCCCGGGTGGGCCCGGGGAACAGCAGCTCGTTCAGCGTGGACTGCCGGTGCTCCGCCAGGCCCTGGCGCTGCGCGTCGCTGAGCTCCTCCTGGGCGTGCCGGACGGTGCGGCCCTCGAGCGCCTTGGTCCGGAACGGCTCGGGCCAGCCGCCGGGCGGGTCGCCGAGCTCGCCGGAGAGGAAGCCGATCACCGAGTCGGGGATGTCGTAGCTGCCCGGGTCCTCGGCGAACTCCTGCGGGTCGGCCCCGGCCGCGACCAGGTGCAGGGCCAGGTCGCCGACCACCTTGGAGGACGGCGTCACCTTCACGATGTTGCCGAGGATGTCGTTGGCGGCGGCGTACATGTCCTCGATCTGCTCGAACTTCTCGCCGAGCCCGAGCGCGATCGCCTGCTGGCGCAGGTTCGAGAGCTGGCCGCCGGGGATCTCGTGGGTGTAGACCCGGCCGGTCGGGGAGGGCAGGCCGGACTCGAACGGCGCGTAGACCCGGCGGGTGGCCTCCCAGTAGGGCTCGAGCGAGCAGACCGCCTCCAGCGACAGGCCGGTCTCCCGGTCGGAGTGGTCGGTGGCGCTGACCAGGGCCGAGAGCGGCGGCTGCGAGGTGGTGCCGGCCATCGAGGCGGTGGCGGCGTCGACCGCGTCCACCCCGGCGTCGATCGCGGTCAGCAGCGTGCCGAGCTGCCCCCCGGGGGTGTCGTGCGTGTGCAGGTGCACGGGCAGGTCGAACTCGCGCCGCAGCGCCGTGACCAGCGTCCGCGCGGCCGGCGCCCGCAGCAGGCCGGCCATGTCCTTGATGGCGAGCACGTGCGCGCCGGCGTCGACGATCCGCTCGGCCAGCTTCAGGTAGTAGTCGAGCGTGTACAGCCGCTCGCCGGGGTCGGAGAGGTCGCCGGTGTAGCAGAGCGCCACCTCCGCGACCGCGGTGCCGGTGCCGCGCACCGCCTCGATCGCCGGGCGCATCTGCTCGGTGTCGTTGAGCGCGTCGAAGATCCGGAACACGTCGATCCCGGTGGCCGCGGCCTCCTCGACGAAGGCGTCGGTGACCTCGGTGGGGTACGGCGTGTAGCCGACCGTGTTCCGCCCGCGGAGCAGCATCTGCAGGCAGATGTTCGGAACCGCCTGGCGCAGCGAGGCGAGCCGCTCCCACGGGTCCTCGGCGAGGAACCGCAGCGACACGTCGTACGTCGCCCCGCCCCACGCCTCCAGGGACCAGAGCTCGGGGGTCAGCCGGGCGACGTGGCCGGCTACGCCGAGCAGGTCGCGGGTCCGGACCCGGGTGGCGAGCAGGCTCTGGTGGGCGTCGCGGAACGTGGTGTCGGTGACCGCCACGCCCGGACGCTCGCGCAGGGCGGCGGCGAAGCCGTCCGGGCCGAGCCGGACCAGCTCCTGGCGGGAGCCGTCCGGGGCGGGCACGTCGAGGTCCAACGTCGGCAGCTTCAGGGCCGGGTCCAGCCGGGTCGGCGCCGGGCCGTGCGGCTGGTTGACGGTGACGTCGGCGAGGTAGGTGAGCAGCTTGGTGCCGCGGTCCCCGCTGGCGCGGGCGGTGAGCAGCTGCGGGTGGTCCTCGATGAACGAGGTGGTGACCCGGCCGGCCTGGAAGTCGGGGTCGGTGAGGACGGCCTCGAGGAAGGCGATGTTCGTGGACACGCCGCGGATCCGGAACTCGGCGACCGCGCGGCGGGCCTTGTCGACGGCCAGCTCGAACGTCCGGCCCCGGCAGGTCAGCTTGGCCAGCATCGAGTCGAAGTGGGCCGAGACCTCGGCGCCGGTGTAGGTCGTGCCGCCGTCGAGGCGGACGCCGGGGCCGCCGGGGGAGCGGTAGGTGGTGATCTTGCCGGTGTCCGGGCGGAACCCGTTGGCGGGGTCCTCGGTGGTGATCCGGCACTGCAGGGCGGCGCCGCGGACGGAGATGCCGTCCTGGGCCAGGCCGAGGTCGGCGAGCGTGGCTCCGGCCGCGATCCGCATCTGCGACTGGACCAGGTCGACGTCGGTGACCTCCTCGGTCACCGTGTGCTCGACCTGGATCCGCGGGTTCATCTCGATGAACACGTAGGAGCCGTCGGGGGAGAGCAGGAACTCGACCGTCCCGGCGTTGCGGTAGCCGATCTCCCGGGCGAAGCGGACCGCGTCGGCGCACATCCGGTCCCGCAGGTCCGGGTCGAGGTTCGGCGCCGGGGCGATCTCGACGACCTTCTGGTGCCGGCGCTGGACCGAGCAGTCGCGCTCGAAGAGGTGGATCACCCCGTCCTCGGCCCCGGTCCCGTCGCTGAGGATCTGCACCTCGATGTGCCGCGGCTCGACGACGGCTTGCTCGATGAACACGGTCGGGTCGCCGAAGGCGCCCTCGGCCTCGCGCATGCAGGTCTCGACGGCCTCGCGCAGGGAGTCGGGGTCGTCGACGCGCCGCATCCCCCGCCCGCCGCCCCCGGCGACGGCCTTGACGAACAGCGGGAACGGCATCTCGCTCGCCGAGGAGACCAGCGCCTCGACGTCGGTGGAGGGCTCGACGGAGGCCAGCGTCGGCACCCCGGCGGCCTTCGCGGCGGCGATCGCGCGGGCCTTGTTGCCGGTGAGCGTGAGCACGTCGGCGGTCGGGCCGATGAAGGTGATGCCGGCGTTCGCGCAGGCCTCGGCGAGGGCCGGGTTCTCGGAGAGGAACCCGTAGCCGGGGTAGATCGCGTCGGCGCCGGCCCGGACGGCGACCGCGACGATCCCGTCCGGGTCGAGGTAGGCCCGCACCGGGTGCCCGCGCTCGCCGATCTCGTAGGCCTCGTCGGCCTTCAGCCGGTGCTCGGACCCCCGGTCCTCGTGCGCGAAGACCGCGACCGTCTGCGCGCCGATCTCGTACGCCGCGCGCAGGGCGCGGATCGCGATCTCACCGCGGTTGGCCACCAGGACCTTGGAGAACATCGGATCAGTCCTTGAGCTCGCAGATCACGGCACCGTTGGTGACCGTGGCGCCGACCTCGGCGTCCAGGCTGCTGACGGTGCCTGCCTTGTGTGCCTTGAGGGGCTGCTCCATCTTCATGGCCTCCAGGACCACGATCACGTCCCCCTCGGCGACGGTCGAGCCCTCCTCGACGGCCACCTTGACGATCGTGCCCTGCATCGGGCTGGCCACGGCGTCGCCGGAGACGGCGCCGCCGCCCTTCTTGCCGCGGGCCCGCTTGGGCTTCTTCGCGCCGCCCGCGGCGGCACCGCCGCCCCCGAGGCCACCGAGCCCGGCCGGGAGGACCACCTCGATCCGCTTGCCGCCGACCTCGACGGTGACCCGCTCGCGCTCGCCGCCCTCGGCGTCCTCGGCGTCGCCGGCGTAGGGCTCGATCCGGTTGTCGAACTCGGTCTCGATCCAGGAGGTGTAGACCGAGAACGTCTCGCCGTCCCCGACGTACGCCGGGTCCTCGACGACCGCGGCATGGAACGGGATCACGGTCGGCATGCCGTCGACGACGAACTCGGCCAGCGCCCGGCGGGAGCGCTCCAGCGCCTGGGTGCGGTCCCGGCCGGTGACGATGAGCTTGGCGATGAGCGAGTCGAACGCCCCGGGGATCGTCTGGCCGTTCTCGTAGCCGCCGTCGACCCGGACGCCCGGGCCCGACGGGGGGCTCCAGGCGGACAGCGTGCCGGGGGCGGGCATGAAGTTGCGGCCGCCGTCCTCGGCGTTGATCCGGAACTCGATCGAGTGGCCCCGGATGGCGGGGTCGTCGTAGCCGAGCTCCTCGCCCGCGGCGACCCGGAACATCTCGCGGACCAGGTCGATGCCGGTGACCTCCTCGGTGACCGGGTGCTCGACCTGGAGCCGGGTGTTGACCTCGAGGAACGAGATCGTGCCGTCCTGGCCGACGAGGAACTCGCAGGTCCCGGCGCCGACGTAGCCGGCCTCCTTGAGGATCGCCTTGGAGGAGTCGTAGAGCCGCTGGACCTGGTCGTCGGTGAGGAACGGCGCGGGGGCCTCCTCGACCAGCTTCTGGTGCCGGCGCTGCAGGGAGCAGTCGCGGGTGGAGACCACGACCACGTTGCCGTGCTGGTCGGCCAGGCACTGGGTCTCGACGTGCCGGGGCTGGTCGAGGTAGCGCTCGACGAAGCACTCGCCGCGGCCGAAGGCACCGATGGCCTCGCGGGTCGCCGACTCGAACATCTCGGCGACCTCCTCCTCCTTGCGGGCCACCTTGAGCCCGCGGCCACCGCCGCCGAAAGCCGCCTTGATCGCGATCGGGAGGCCGTTCTCCTTGGCGAAGGCGACCACCTCGTCGGCGTCCTTCACCGGGTCCTTGGTGCCGGAGACCAGGGGCGCCCCGACCTTCTCGGCGATGTGCCGGGCCTTGACCTTGTCGCCGAGGCTCTCGATGGCGCTGGGCGGCGGGCCGATCCAGACCAGCCCGGCGTCGATGACGGCGCGGGCGAAGTCGGCGTTCTCGGCGAGGAAGCCGTAGCCGGGGTGGACCGAGTCGGCGCCGGACCTCTCAGCGACCGCGAGGATCTTCTCGATGTCGAGGTAGGAGTCGGCCGGCGTGGCCCCCTCGAGCGAGTGCGCCTCGTCGGCGATCCGCACGAAGACCGCGTCCCGGTCCGGCTCGGCGTAGACGGCCACACTGCCGATGCCGGCGTCCTTGCAGGCGCGGATCACCCGCACCGCGATCTCGCCGCGGTTGGCGACCAGGACCTTCTGCAGGGGCTTGACTTCCGGCACCGTGACTCTCCTCGCTCCGGTCGATGGGGGCTGGTCGGGAGTCTAGGGGCTGTCGCGCCCGACGCCTCCCGGTGGTTGCGGAGCGAGCGCCGGGCGCATGATCCGGGGCGCATGTGGGCACCCTCACACCCGGTCCAGCATCCACATGTTTCGGAGGTCCCCAGTGCTCCCCTCGTTCCTCGCCCGGGAGAGGACGGTCGCCCCGGAGGGATACAGCCGTTGGCTGATCCCGCCCGCGGCGCTCGCCGTCCACCTCTGCATCGGCCAGGTCTACGCGACCAGCGTCTACAAGACCGCCCTCGTGCAGCACTTCGACTCCAGCCTGACCGCGGTCGGCGTGATCTTCTCGATCGCGATCGTGATGCTCGGCCTCTCCGCGGCGCTGTTCGGCACCTGGGTGGACACCAACGGCCCCCGGGCGGCGATGTTCGTGGCGGCGCTGTTCTGGTCGGCCGGCTTCCTGGTGGCGGCGCTGGGCATCGGCACCGGTCAGCTGTGGCTGGTCTACCTCGGGTACGGCGGCATCGGCGGCATCGGACTCGGCATCGGCTACATCTCGCCGGTGTCGACGCTGATCAAGTGGTTCCCCGACCGGCCCGGGCTGGCGACCGGCATGGCGATCATGGGCTTCGGAGGCGGTGCCCTGGTGGCGAGCCCGGTGAGTGGCAAGCTGCTCGGCCTCTACGACTCGGCCTACGACTCCTCGGACCCGTCCTCGGTGGCCGGTGGCGACGCCGTGATGATGTTGTTCGTGACGCTGGGGCTGGTCTACCTCGCGTTCATGATGTTCGGCGCGTTCACGGTTCGGGTGCCGGCCGAGGGCTGGTCGCCGGAGGGCTGGGACCCGCACCAGGTCGAGGAGAAGCGGATGGTGACCACCGCCAGCGTCTCGGCCGACAGCGCCATCCGGACGCCGCAGTTCTGGCTGCTGTGGGTGGTGCTGTTCTGCAACGTCACCGCGGGCATCGGGATCCTCGAGCAGGCGGCGCCCATGATCCAGGACTTCTTCCGCGAGGGCGGCTCGTCGTCGGTGTCGGCCGCGGCCGCCGGCGGCTTCGTGGGCCTGCTGTCGATCGCGAACATGGCCGGGCGGTTCGTGTGGTCCTCGACCTCGGACGCGATCGGGCGCAAGCCGATCTACATGGTCTACCTGGGCGTCGGGATGGGTCTCTACCTGCTGCTCGCGCTCGCGGGCTCCGGCGCGACGGCGCTGTTCGTGCTGTTCGCCGCGGTGATCATCTCCTTCTACGGGGGCGGCTTCGCCACCGTGCCGGCGTACCTGCGGGACCTGTTCGGGACCTTCCAGGTGGGGGCGATCCACGGACGGCTGCTGACCGCGTGGGCGGCTGCCGGGGTGGTCGGGCCGCTGATCGTGAACGCGTTCCTCGACGCCCAGGGCACGCCCGGCGAGCTGACCGCGGCGGACTACCGGCCGGCCCTGCTGACGATGGTCGGGCTGCTCGCGGTGGGCTTCGTGGCGAACCTGCTGGTGCACCCGGTCGACGAGAAGCACCACGAACCGCGCGACGAGCCGCTCGAGGAGGTGAGCGCATGACCGCCCGGATCGTGACCGCGTGGGCCGTGGTCGGCATCCCGCTGGCGTACGGCGTCTTCGAGACCCTGCGCCGCACGGCCAGCCTCTTCGGGGGATAGCCGTGGTGCCGGCCCCGGCGCGCCCGCTGAGACGGGTCGTCGTCTACGGCGTCACGGGTGCCGGCAAGACCACGGTCGCGGCCGAGATCGCGGCCCGGACCGGGCTGCCGCTGATCCGCGTGGACGAGCTCAGCTGGGGCCCGGGGTGGCGGCTGCTCCCGGCCGCCGAGCAGCGGGCCCGCTTCGGTCCGATCCTCGACGGTGACCGGTGGGTGCTCGACACGGCGTACGGGTCGTGGCTCGACCTGGCCCTGGCCCGGGCCGACCTGGTGGTGGGGCTGGACCTGTCGCGGCCGCGGACCTTCGCCCGGCTGGTCCGCCGCTCGGTGCGGCGGGTGGCGACCGGGGAGCGGGTCTGCAACGGCAACACGGAGACGCTGGGCCGGCTGCTCGGGCGGGACTCGATCCTGCTCTGGCACTGCCGGAGCTTCTCCCGCAAGCGCGGTCGCCTGCGGGCGTGGGAGCGGGACGGGGCGCCGCGGACGGTGCTGCTCCGGCGCCCGGACGACGTCCGGGCCTGGCTGGGGGAGCTGTCGGGGGACTGACCGCGCTCCCCGAGCGTCGCGGGGTGTCGGTCCCGACACGTCCCGGGGCGGGGTGGCCTCCCTCCTCGCCGGGTGGTGAGATGAGGCATGAGCAGGATCTTCACCACCAGCGTCGCGTCCGTCTACCCGCACTACGTGACGAAGGTAGAGAGGAAGGGACGCTCCAAGGCCGAGCTGGACCAGGTCATCGAGTGGCTGACCGGCTTCGACGATCGGGCGTTGCAGCGGCACCTCGACGCCGGCACCAGCTTCGAGGAGTTCTTCGCCGACGCGTCTCTCAACCCGAGCGCAGGACAGATCACGGGGGTGGTCTGCGGCGTGCGGGTCGAGGACGTGGAGGACCCGCTCATGCAGCGGATCCGCTACCTGGACAAACTCGTCGACGAGCTCGCCAAGGGCAAGGCGATGGAGAAGGTGCTGCGGTCGCCGGTGGAGTAGTGGCCCGTGGCGTCCGGCGCCCTATCGTGGGGTGGTGCTGCCGCCGCCCACAGCGAGGCTCCGCTTCAGGGAGATGACCGAGGCGGACCTGCCGGACATCGCCACGCTGGACATCTCCTCATCGCGGACCGCTGAGGGCTGGGTCGCATGGAACCGTGACAACTACCTCGAGCACGGATTCGGCCTGTGGGTGGTGGAGACCCACGAGGGTGGCTTCGTCGGCGACTGCGGCCTGACGATGCAGGAGGTGGAGGGGGAGTGGCTGGTCGAGGCGGGCTGGCACGTGCGAGCGCCCCTGCGTCGTCAGGGGTACGCCGCCGAGGCGGCCGCCGCGGTGCGCGAAACAGCTCGGGTCATGGGTGTGGAGCACCTGATTGCGATCATCCGGCCCGACAACCTCGCCTCTCAGGGGGTGGCCAGGAGGATCGGCATGGTGCTCGAGCGGGAGGTTCACAAGAACGGTGGCCCGGCACTCGTCTTCGCAGTCGACCTGGAGCGGTAGGCGCCCTCACAGGCCGATCTTGTTGACCGCGAAGGTGGCCTCGCCCACGGTGAACTGCGAGCCGTGAGGGCTCGACAGCTGGTCGATGAGGCCCTGGCGCGAGAACGGTGAGAAGTCGAGGTAGTCCTTGGCTGCACGCACGGCCTGCTGCTTCCAGTCCGTCTTCAGCTGGCCGACCGCCCAGGTCGCGTCCTCGAGGCGGAAGTCCGAGCCGTACTCCGAGGACAGCTGGTCGATGAGTCCCTGACGGCTGAACGCGGAGAAGTCCAGGTAGTCCTGGGCGGCCGCGAGCGCGTTCTCCATCGCGAAGGTGACCTTCGAGCGGCTGGGGTCCTTCGGGAAGGCGTCCTTCGAGTCCGCGACGCCGTCACCGTCGGTGTCCTGGCTGTACCGAGCGTCCTTCGGGAAGTCGTCGAGCTCATCGGGCACGGAGTCCTCGTCCGCATCCTTGGCGTACTTGGCGTTCTTGGGAAAGGCGTCCTCGAAGTCGGCGACGCCGTCCTTGTCGGTGTCGACATCTTCCTTCGTCTGGACCTTCCGGTCCTTCGGCGCGAAGTCCTCCTCGTCGATGACGCCGTCCCCGTCGCTGTCGACCGGCTCGGCCTCGACCTCGTCCTCCGTCTCGGTGGCGGTCCCGGCGGCGGTGTCCGAGTCAGACTCCCCGGCCGCCTGGGCCGACGTGTCCGCGGCCGCGGGAGCGGGATCGTCGGCCTCGCCGCCGAGGGCTCCCAGGATGACCAGGAGGAGCACGAAGGTCGACACACCGCTGAGCACCTTGTGGCGGAGGAACCAGTTCTGTTGCGAGGTTCCCGCTCCCGGGTCTCCAGGCGTGCCACTTGCGAGCGAAGGACCACCAGCGGGCGGCTCGATACCGGACGGTGCGGTGTGCTCGGTCCACTGCCCACCATCCCAGTACCGCTGGCCGTCACCCGCGTTGTCGGGATACCAGCCGGGAGGGGGAGTGGCGTTCATCGCGTCAATGTCCTTCTGAATCAGTAGCTGACGGCTCGGACGAGCTCTGCCGCGACCGTATGTCGCATGCTCGGTCCTGTCAGGGAAACCCGACTCTCGCTGTCTCCTGCCTGTCCGCAGCCTCGTTCGACCCGCGCTGTGGACGAACCCCGAGCGACGATCCTGACTGTCGGTGGCTGGTGGCAGAGTCGGACCATGGAGCAGGAGATGCCCGACTCGGCCGGTGAGACCCTCACCGCGATCGAGGGTGCGCTGCGGATCAAGCGCGAGGCGGAGGCCGAGCTGCTCCGGCTGGCCGGGCACTGGGCGGACCTGCACGGCGCCGTCCGGCCGGCGTACGACGAGCGCGACCGGATCGGCGTGCCGGTCCGGCTCGGCGGCGAGGGCACGCCGGAGGTGCTCGAGTTCGCGTCGGCGGAGCTGGCGATCAGCCTCGAGGTGCATCCGCTGGCCGCGCGTTCCCTGATGGCCGACGTCCTCGACCTCCGGCACCGGCTGCCGCACCTGTGGTCGCTCACGGTCGACGAGCTCCGGGTGCCCGACTGGGTGGCCCGCAGGGTGGCCAGGCTCAGCCGCGACCTGCCCGAGGACGTCGTCGCCCACCTCGACGCCCGCATCGCAGGGGAGACCCCCGACGCCGCGACGCTGCCGCCGTCCCGGCTCTTCACCCTCGTCGAGGCGATGGTGCTCGCCCACAGAGATGCGGAGCGGGACGCTGAGCGCGAGGCGGCCCTGGCCGACCGGTTCGTCTCGGTGTCCTCGCACCGCGCCCGGCCGGGCACCACCGGCGTCTACGGCTGCGTCGACGACGCCGGGGGCCAGGAGATCGACCACACCCTCGACCGGCTCGCGGCCGCCCTCCGCGCCGCGGGCGACACCGACCCTGTCGACGTACGCCGCGCGAAGGCCCTGGTCGCCCTCGCCGAGCCGGCCCGGGCGCTGCGGCTCCTCGCCGGCGAGGCGACGGAGGCGGCGAGCGCCGACGACACCGGGTCACCGTCCGCCGCGGTGCTCCACCTGCACGTCACCGACCGCGCTCTTTTCGGCCTCGACCGCGGCGTCGCCCGCTGGGAGGGCGTCGGGCCGATCACCCGCCGCCACCTCGTCGACCTGCTCCGACACCGGCGGGTCACCGTCCGGCCGGTCCACCTGCCGGCCGACGAGAGGCCCCGCGACTCCTACGAGTACGTCGGCGACCTGCGGGAGGCGGTGCTGCTCACCGTCCCGCGGGACTGCTACCCCTACGCCGTCGGCGAGGCCCGGCGCTCCGATGTCGACCACACCATCCCCTACGACGAGACCGGTCCGCCCGGCCAGACCCGGCTCGGCAACGCCGGACCGCTGACGCGGCACCACCACCGGATCAAGACCGCGGGCGCGATCCGGGTCCGACAACCCACGCCCGGGACGTTCGTCTGGGCCACCCCGCACCATCGCTACCGGGTCACCGACCGCACCGGCACCCGGCCGGTGCCGCGACGCATCGGCGAGGCGATTCACAGCGGCCACCCCATGGAGGTCCGGCTCGGGACGATCCTGCTCACCTGAGCCGGGCCAGCTCCTCACGGCAGCGACGCTCCACCGCGTCGAGGTCCGCCTCGGTCTGCTCGATGTCGGCCCGCAGCCGGGCCAGGTCGGCCCGCCTGACCTCGATCTGGTCGAGCAGGTACTCCAGCTGCCCCGCCTCGCCCGGCTGATCGTCGTACATGTCGACGATCCGGGCGATCTGGTCCAGGGCGAACCCCAGCCGACGCCCCCGCAGCACCAGCTCCAGCCGGATCCGGTCCCGCTGGTGGAACACCCGCGTCGGGCCGCGCCGCTCGGGGGTGATCAGCCCCAGCTCCTCGTAGTGCCGGATCGTGCGCAGCGTGACGCCGTACTCCTCGGCGAGCTGCCGGATCGTCCAGGTGGGCTCCATGAAACCTCCTCGACCACCGGGGGCTTGCGCTGACGCTACGTAAGCCACCTACCGTGGCTTACGTACACGTCACCCTACGAGGAGCCTCGCATGTCCCTGTCCTACGAGCTGTCCCGCGAGCACGAGGAGTTCCGCAAGAGCGTCCGCGACTTCGCCGAGAAGGAGATCGCGCCGCACGTGGCGCAGTGGGACATCGACCACCACTTCCCGGTCGACGTCGTGCACAAGATGGGCCAGCTCGGGCTGTTCGGCCTCACCGCGCCCGAGGAGTTCGGCGGCATGGGCGAGGACGGCGACTTCACCTCGCTGTGCGTCGCCATCGAGGAGATCGGCCGCGTCGACCAGTCGATGGGGATCACCCTCGAGGCCGCGGTCGGCCTGGGCATCAACCCGATCCTCACCTTCGGCGACGACGAGCAGAAGCAGCAGTGGCTTCCCGACCTCGTTGCCGGCAACACCCTGGCCGGCTTCGGGCTCACCGAGGCCGGTGCCGGCTCCGACGCCAGCGCCACCCGGACCAGGGCCGAGCTCGTCAACGGCGAGTGGGTGGTCAACGGCAGCAAGCAGTTCATCACCAACTCCGGCTCCGAGATCACCTCGCTGGTCACCGTCACCGCCCGCACCGGCGAGCGCGAGGGCGGCCGGCCCGAGCTGTCCACGATCATCATGCCCTCGGACACCCCCGGCTTCACCGCCGAGCCGCCGTACCACAAGCTCGGCTGGCACATCTCCGACACCCACCCGCTCACCTTCGAGGACGCGCACGTCCCCGAGGGCAACCTGCTCGGCGAGCGGGGACGTGGCTACGCGCAGTTCCTCGCCACCCTCGACGACGGCCGGGTCGCGATCGCGGCGCTCGCCGTCGGCTGCATCCAGGCCTGCCTCGACGCCTGCGTCGACTACGCCGGCGAGCGCCAGACCTTCGGCGTCCCCATCGGCCGCAAGCAGGGCGTCGCCTTCCAGATCGCCGACCTCGAGGTCATGCTGCACGCCTCGCGTGCCCTGACCTACCGGGCCGCCGCCATGAAGGACGCGATGGGTACGCCGACCGGTCCGAGCACCAAGGACTTCAAGCAGGCCGCTGCCGTCGCCAAGCTCTACACCTCGGAGTCCGCGGTCACCGCGACCCGGATCGCCACCCAGGTCTTCGGCGGCTACGGCTTCATGGAGGAGTACCCGGTCGCCCGGTTCTACCGGGACGCCAAGATCCTCGAGATCGGCGAGGGCACCTCCGAGGTCCAGCGCATGCTGATCGCCCGGGGCCTCGGCCTGCCGGTGGAGTGACCTCGCGGATCGCTACGCTGGGTCCATGACCCGTCCGTCGCGCGCCCGTCGGCGGTAGGGCCGTGGCCAGCCGCCGGCTCCAGCGGATCAGTGGTGAGGGCGCCCGCTTCCTCGTGGTCGGAGCGCTGGCGACCCTGGTCTCCCTGGTGCTCTTCAACGTGCTCGTGCACGGGGCCGGCATGGGCGTGGGCGCCATGAACAGCTGGCCGCTGCCGGCCTTCATCCTGGCCAACCTGGTCGGGATGGTCGTCAGCTACCGCGGCAGTCGCTCCTGGGCGTTCCGCCACCGCACCGAGGTCGGTCCCACCGGCGGCCGGGTCGGGTTCCTCGTGGTCAACCTGGTCTCGCTGGTGATCCCGCTGACCTGCCTCACGATCAGCCGGTACGCGCTCGGCCTCGACGGCGCGCTGGCCGACAACGTCGCCGCCAACGTCGTCGGGCTCGGGCTGGGCACGGTGTTCCGGTTCTGGGCCAGTCGTCGCTACGTCTTCCGGCGCCGCCCGCGCCGCTCCCGCGCCGGCGCCGCGGTCTAGGCAGCTCCGGCTAGGAGGCCGGGGCGGGAGGAACGGACGGGGCCCACAGCTCCGTCCACGCGTGCCCCAGCTCGCCGACCAGGTCCCGCAGCAGCGGCAGGCTCACCCCCACCACGGTGTGGAAGTCGCCCTCGATCCCGGTGACGAACGCGCCCCCCAGGCCGTCGACGGTGAACGCCCCGGCCACGTGCAGCGGCTCGCCGGTCGCCACGTAGGCCGCGATCTCCGCGTCGTCGACGTCGGCGAAGTGCACCGTGGTCGACGCGGTCGCGGCGACCACCCGCCCCGAGGCCAGGTCGTGCAGCGCGTGCCCGGAGTGCAGCACCCCGGACCGGCCGCGCATCGCCTGCCAGCGGCGGACGGCCTCCTCGGGCGAGGCCGGCTTGCCGTGGGCCTCGCCGTCGAGCTCCAGCACCGAGTCGCAGCCCAGCACCAGCGCGTCGCCCACGTCCTCGCGATCCCCGGCCCGGAGCCGGTCCGCGACCGCCGCCGCCTTCAGCTCGGCGAGCTGCAGCGCCAGCTCGGCCGGCGGCAGCCCGTCGACCGTCGACTCGTCCACGCCGGAGACGACCACCTCCGGCTCCACGCCGGCCGAGCGCAGGGTGGCGAGGCGGGCGGGGGACGCGGAGGCGAGGACCAGTCGGGGCACCCGGTGAGGCTACCGATCAGGCCAGCGCCGAGCCGAACGCGTCCCGGTAGCAGCGCATCCCGTGCGTCGAGGTCGCCGCCAGCACGCCGCGGGTGATCGCCCGGGTGACGCACGTCCCGGCCGCGGCCAGCAGCGCCTGGAACCCGAAGACGTCCGGCGCCGGCGAGGACCCGGTCGCCAGCGCGAACAGCGTGTCCCCGTCGAACATCGTGTGCACGGGGTCGATCGCCCGGGCCAGCCCGTCGTGACCGATCCCGGCCAGCTTGGCGCACTGCGCCTTCGTCAGCGCGGCGTCCGTCGCGATCACACCGATCGTGGTCGCCAGCGGCGGCCGCAGCGGCCCGTCCAGCCGCGCCGCCGCGGCCAGCGCCGCCTCCAGCTCGGCCGGGTCCGGCCGGCGCAGTGGCGGCAGGTCGCCGGGCAGGCAGTGCCGGGCGCCGAGCAGCTCGCCGGTGCCCAGGTGCACCGCGGAGCCGACCGCGTTCACCGCGACCAGCGCCCCCACCGTGCTCCCGTCGCCCAGCCGCACCGACGCCGACCCGACGCCGCCCTTGAGCCCCCCGACCCGGGCGCCGGTCCCGGCGCCGTGGTTGCCCTCCCGGACCTCGAGGCCTGCCCCCTCGAGTGCCGCGTCGTACGCCGCCGCGCCCAGGTCGGCGTCCGGGTGGCTCCCGAACGCCCCGCCCCGGCCGAGGTCGTAGAGCACCGCGGCCGGCACGATCGGCACCACCTCGCCCGGACCGCCCACGGGCAGGCCGGTGCCGGCGGCGAACAGCCGCTGCACCACCCCGTCCACGGCGGCCAGGCCCAGCGCCGAGCCGCCGGTGAGCACGACCGCGTGCACCCGGTCGACGAGGTTGCGCGGGTCCAGCAGGTCGGTCTCCCGGGTGCCCGGGCCGCCGCCGCGGACGTCGACGCCGGCCACCGCGCCCTGCGGCGGGGGCAGGACCACCGTGCTGCCGCTCAGCCACCCGTCCGTGGTCCGCTCGGCCTGACCCACCCGGATGCCGGGCACGTCGGTGATCGCGTTCACCCGGTGATCTCCACGTTGGCGACCCGGGTCAGGCGCGGGCAGTCGTGGTCACCGTCCTCCACCTGCCCGCTGGCCCACCACATGTGCAGGCCGTCGGGGATCACCTCGAGCGTCGCGAGGTTGTTGTCGAACCATGGCCCCTTCACCAGCGACCAGCGCAGCGGGGCCTTCGGCACCTTCGCGGACCGAGCCACCACGTGCCCGACCGGACCGGCCACCCCGTAGGAGGCGAACGCCGTGGCGAACCGCCAGCGCCGCGACAGCGGGTTGCGGATGGGGGAGCAGACGGCCTGCAGGATCCGGCTCTGCAACGGCGGCGCGCCGCGCGCCTCGCGGCGCGTGGTCCGGGCCTCCGAGACGTAGCTGTGGTGGACGTCCCCGGACAGGAAGGTCACCGTCCGCGGCGCCGGGCCGCGCTGGCCGCGGGCGACCTCCAGGGTCATCGCCGCCACCCGCTGGAAGCCGTCCTGGAACGCCGCCCAGTGCTCGAGGTCGACGCCCTGCCGGATGCGCTCGCCCACCCGCGCGCCGCGCCGGCCCCACGAGCCGGCCGCGAGCGCCTCGGAGAAGGCCTCGACGTAGTGCAGTCCCGGCGCCAGCAGGAACGGCAGCGACGTGCCCACCAGCAGGTGCTCGGTCCCGCCCTGCATCTGCTCGTCCAGCCAGGCCATCTCGGAGTCGTCGAGGATCGACCGGTGCCCGGGCTCGAGCACCCGGGCGGCCCGCGAGTCCACCACCACCAGCCGGGCCTGGCTCCCGAAGTCCCGGGCGTAGCTCCACCGGTAGCACTGCGGGTCCTGGTCGGCCCGGTCCGCGAAGGCGTCCAGCTCCTCGCTGAGGTCGAGCTCGCCCGCGCCGTCGTACTCCTGGACGCGTCGCCACAGCGGGTCCTCCGCGCGCTCGGCCGGGCTGAGGTTGCCCAGGTGCTGGTAGACCCAGTACGACGCCAGCCCGCCGACGATCCGGTCGTGCCACCAGCTGGTGGCCTCCATCTCGTCCTTCCAGGACCGCGAGGTGTTCCAGTCGTCCCGGACGTCGTGGTCGTCGAAGATCATCGCGCTCGGCAGCGTCGAGAGCAGCCACCGGTTCGCCGGGTCCGACCAGGCCAGCCGGTAGAGGTGGGCGTACTCCTCGTAGTCCTTCAGCTCGGTCCAGGGCGCCTGCTCGATGTCCCGTCGGGACTCGATGAACTCCCGCATCGGTGCGGTCGTCTCGTCGGCGTAGACCTGGTCGCCCAGGAACAGCACCAGGTCCGGCCAGCGGGCCGGCCCGTGCTCGGGGTCGTCGGGCATCTCGGAGTCGGTGACGCCGGCCATCCGCAGCGCGTAGGCCCGCAGCGCGTCCACGCCGTGCAGGTCGTTGCCGTCGGCGTCGTGCGACACCGCGGTCCGGCAGGAGCCGAACGCCATCCGCAGCCGCTTCTGCGGGTCGAGCGTCGAGATCATCGACGGTGGGAGGTCGGAGTCGGCCTCGGGCCACACCTGCCGACCGTCGACCTCGACGGTGTACTCCGACTTCGACCCCGGCTCCAGCCCCTCGACGTCGACCAGGGCGTAGTGGTGGCCGTGGACGGCGAAGGTGTCCGCCTCGGCCGTCCGGTCCCCGGCCCGCACCCGGACCCGGCCGGTGTCGGCGGTCTCGACCCAGATCGTGGCGGTCGTCTGGTCGACGTGGCGGAGCAGCGGCCCCAGCACCAGTTCGGTCACCGGGACAGCATGCCTCACCGGGGGTCAGCGCGGGAGGCCGCTGGAGCGCCAGCCTCCCGGACCCTGCGGCAGCGCGCGTCGCACCGCGCGGTGGGGCGCCTGCCACTCGGGCGTACGGCGCGGGGGTGCCGCCTGCTCCGGGCCACCCATCGCGGCCAGCACCGCGACCAGGGCGGCGACCTCCTCGGGGGTGGTGTGCTCGGTGATGATCCTCAGCACCGGTTCGTCTTCGCCGGCCTTCTGCGACCCCTGCGGGTCGGTCTCACCTGTCGTCGACACGTCGCCTGTCTCCTCCTCCGCTTCGCTCCTCCGGACACGGGCGACGGGTCGACTCCGCATCCCGCTGCTCGGGGACCCTCCGGGCCCGCCTCACAGCGGGATGTTCCCGTGCTTCTTGGGCGGCAGCGCCTCCCGCTTCGAGCGCAGCAGCCGCAGCGACCGGACGATCTCCACCCGCGTCTCGTGCGGGCTGATCACCGCGTCGATGTAGCCACGCTCGGCGGCGACGTAGGGGTTGGCCAGCGTGTCCTCGTACTCCGTGATCAGCTCGGCCCGCCGCTCGTCGACGTTGCCGGCCTCCTCGGCCTCCGCGATCTCCTTGCGGTAGAGGATGTTCACCGCGCCCTGGGCGCCCATCACCGCGATCTGGGCGGTCGGCCAGGCGACGTTGATGTCGGCGCCGAGGTGCTTGGAGCCCATGACGTCGTAGGCGCCGCCGTAGGCCTTGCGGGTGATGATCGTGACCAGCGGCACGGTCGCCTCCGCGTAGGCGTAGATGAGCTTCGCGCCGCGCCGGATGATCCCGTTGAACTCCTGGTCGGTGCCTGGCAGGAAGCCGGGGACGTCGACGAAGGTGAGGACCGGGATGTTGAAGGCGTCGCAGGTCCGCACGAAGCGGGCCGCCTTCTCCGAGGCGTCGATGTCGAGCGTGCCGGCGAACTGCATCGGCTGGTTGGCGACCACGCCCACCGGCCTGCCCTCGACCCGGCCGTAGCCGATCAGGATGTTCGGCGCGAACAGCGGCTGGACCTCGAGGAACTCCTCGTCGTCGAGCACCGCCTCGATCACCGTGTGCATGTCGTAGGGCTGGTTCGGCGAGTCCGGGATCAGCGTGTCCAGCGACCGGTCCAGGTCGGAGAACGCGGTGTCCGCGGGCTCGTCGTACGCCGGCGGCTCGTCGAGGTTGTTCTGCGGCAGGTAGGACAGCAGCGACTTGACGTACTCGATGGCGTCCTCCTCGTCGGACCCCATGTAGTGCGCGTTGCCGGACCTGGTGTTGTGGGTCCGGGCGCCGCCGAGCTCCTCCATCGTGACGTCCTCGCCGGTGACGGTCTTGATGACGTCGGGCCCGGTGATGAACATGTTCGACGTGCCGTCGACCATGATCGTGAAGTCGGTGACCGCGGGGGAGTAGACGTGGCCGCCGGCGCAGGAGCCCATGATCAGGCTGATCTGCGGGATCACGCCGCTGGCGTGGACGTTGCGACGGAAGATCTCGCCGTACAGGCCGAGCGAGACCACGCCCTCCTGGATCCGGGCACCGGCGCCCTCGTTGATGCCGATGATCGGGCAGCCGGTCTTGATCGCCAGGTCCATCACCTTGGTGATCTTCTCGCCGTAGACCTCGCCGAGGGACCCGCCGAAGACCGTGAAGTCCTGGGAGAACACGCAGACCTGCCGGCCGTCGATGGTGCCGTAGCCGGTGACCACGCCGTCGCCGTACGGACGCCGCTTCTCCAGGCCGAACGCCACCGACCGGTGCCGGGCCAGCTCGTCGAGCTCGACGAACGAGCCCTCGTCGAAGAGCATCTCGATCCGCTCCCGGGCCGTCCGGCGCCCCTTGGCGTGCTGCTTCTCGACCGCCTTCGCGGAGCCGGCGTGCACCGCCTCGTCGAGGCGCCGGTCCAGGTCGGCCAGCTTGCCGGCGGTCGAGTGGATGTCGATGCCCGCGTCGGCCGGGGGGACGTCGGTGCCCTCGCCCGGCGCGGCCGCGGTGTCAGGATCTGCTGGGGTCACGTGATCTGGCCTCCTCGGTGTGCTGTCGGCCAATGTAGTGCCCATGAGCACCGGCCCCGACCCGCGCCCACCCCTCGACGGCTCCCGCCTGCCCGCCTCCGTGGAGGTGGAGGGGGAGGTCGCCTCGACCAACGCCGTGGTGGCCGAGCGGGCCCGTGCCGGCGGGCCGGACGGCCTGGTCGTGGTGGCCGAGCACCAGACGGCGGGCAGGGGCCGGCTGGACCGGACCTGGCAGGCCCCGGCCGGCACGGCGCTGACGTTCTCGATGCTGCTGCGCCCCGACCTGCCCGCGGCCCGATGGCCGTGGATCCCCCTCTGGACCGGGTACGCCGTCCACACGGTGCTGGCCCCCCGGCTCCCCGGACTCG
Source organism: Nocardioides donggukensis (assembly GCF_014842875.1). Classification (GTDB taxonomy): domain Bacteria; phylum Actinomycetota; class Actinomycetes; order Propionibacteriales; family Nocardioidaceae; genus Nocardioides; species Nocardioides donggukensis. The sequence goes on from NZ_JACYXZ010000001.1 coordinate 745,607, forward strand.
GCCTGAAGTGGCCCAACGACGTGCTCGTCGAGAGCCGGAAGCTGGCCGGCATCCTGCTCGAGCGGGTCGAGACGCCGACCGGTCCGGCCGCCGTGGTCGGCGTCGGGCTCAACGTCGCCCAGACCCGGGACGAGCTGCCCGTGCCGGAGGCCACCTCGCTCGCCCTCGAGCTGGGCGGGGCCGGGGGCGCACCGGACCGGACGGAGCTGCTCGCGGCGCTGGTGGGGTCCCTCACCGAGCACCGACCCCTGCTGACCCGGCCCGCGGACCTGCGCCGGGCCTACGCGGACGTCTGCCGGACCGTCGGGAGCGCGGTCCGGGTCGAGCTGCCCGGCGGGGGGACGCTGACCGGGCGGGCCGTCGACGTCGACGCCGACGGGGGCCTCGTGGTGGAGGGCCCGACCGGCCGGGAGGCGGTGCGGGCCGGCGACGTCGTCCACGTGCGCGCCGCGGATCTTTGACATGATCGGGGGGTGGCCATCTCCCGCAACCTCCTGAACGACGGCGAGCACGTCGTGGTCTCGACGCGCACCCACCCGAAGGTGATGTTCGTCCCGCTCATGGTGCTGCTCCTGTCGCTGGCCGCGGCGACCTTCCTCCAGGGCATGGGCGGCGACGGCCCCGCCGGCACCGTGCTGCACGTCGGCGCCTGGGCGGTCGCCGCGGTGCTGATCGTGTGGTGGGCGCTCCGCCCGTTCGTGCTGTGGGTGACGACGACCTACACGTTCACCAACCGGCGGTTCATGAAGCGGGCCGGCCTGATCGCCAAGACCGGGCGGACCATCCCGTTGAACAGGATCAGTGGTGTCGACTTCGAGATCGGCGTGATCGACCGGATCTTCGGCTGCGGCACCCTGGTCGTCTCCGACGCCAGCGAGCTCGGCCGGGTCGAGCTGCACGACATCCCGCGGGTCGAGCACGTCCAGCTGCTGGTGGCCGAGGAGCTGCACCGGATCTCCGAGGGCACGCAGTCCGACGATGGCACCTGAGGACCCGGGCGAGCGGCGCCCGCTCACCCGCGCCGACCTCGAGCGGGCGATCCTGCACGAGGAGCCGGTCTACACCGCCTCCGAGGTCGCGGGGCAGGGCGAGATGCTCGAGCAGTCGCGGCGGCTGTGGCGCGCCCTGGGCTTCCCCGAGCACCCCGGCGACGAGGTGGCCTTCACCCAGGGCGACGCCGGGGCCCTGGCCACGCTGCGTACGGCCATCGACGGCGGGGTGCTGGACTTCGACACCGCGCTGAACCTGACCCGCGCGGTCGGGCAGACCATGGCCCGACTCGCGGACTGGGAGGTCGCGACGCTGGTCCCGATGCTGGAGGAGATGGCGACCCGGCCCGGGAGCGGCGGCAGCCGGCTCGGCGCCGCGCTGAGGATGGTCGAGTCCGTCAACGGTCCCTTCGAGGCGCTGCTGGTCTACGCGTGGCGCCGGCACCTGGCCGCGTCGGTCGCCCGGGTCGAGGCCCTCGGCTCCGACGACGAGGAGCTCAAGACCCACGAGGTCACGGTCGGCTTCGCCGACATCGTGCAGTTCACGGCGCTGTCCAACGACATCGGGGAGGAGCGGGTCGGCGACCTGGTCGAGCTCTTCGAGTCCCGCTGCTCCGACGTCGTCGCCGCCCAGGGCGGCCGGATCATCAAGAGCCTCGGCGACTCGGTCCTGTTCGTCGTCGACGACGCGGCGAGGGCCCTGGTGATCGCCGAGGGCATCATCACCGTGATCGGGCGGGACCCGCGGATGCCGGACATCCGGCTCGGTCTGGCCAGCGGGGGAGTGGTGCTGCGGCTCGGTGACGTCTTCGGCCCGCCGGTCAACCTGGCCTCGCGGCTCACGGCGGTCGCCCGCCGCAACCGGGTGATCATCGACGAGACGACCGCGGCGCTCCTGCCGGAGGAGGAGTTCGAGACCCGTCGGCTGCCGGCCCGCCCGGTCCGCGGCTTCGGCCTGGTCGAGCCCATCGCCGTACGCCGCCGGTGACCCGGGCAGTAGGCTCACCGACCGTGCCCGCCCAGACCAGCCCCGCGGCCCCGACCGTCGCCGTGATCGGCGGCGGCCAGCTGGCCAGGATGATGGCGCAGCCGGCCGTCGCCCTCGGCGTGCCGCTGCGACTGCTCGCCGAGGCCGAGGGGGTCTCCGCCGCCCAGGTGATCGGCGACCACGTGGTCGGCGACTACCGCGACCTCGACGTCCTGCGGGACGTGGTCCGCGGCTGCGGCGTGGTGACCTTCGACCACGAGCACGTCCCGACCGGCCACCTGCACGCGCTCGAGTCCGACGGGCTCGCCGTCCGGCCCGGGCCCGAGGCCCTGGTGCACGCCCAGGACAAGGCCGTCATGCGGGAGCGGCTGTCGGCGCTCGGGATGCCCTGCCCCCGGCACGCGGTGGTCGCCTCGATCGCCGACGTCGAGGCGTTCGGCTTCCCCGCGGTGCTCAAGACCACCCGGGGCGGCTACGACGGCAAGGGCGTCTGGGTGGTCCGGGCGGCCGCGGACTGCGCCGACGCGTTCTCGGCCGCCGAGCGGACCGGCGTGGCGATCCTCGCCGAGGAGCTCGTGGACTTCCGCCGCGAGCTCTCCGCGCTGGTGGCCCGTTCCCCCAGCGGCCAGGCCGCGGCGTACCCGGTCGTCGCCTCCACCCAGGTCGACGGCGTCTGCCGTGAGGTCGTCGCCCCCGCGCCCGACCTCGACCCCGCGCTCGCGGCGACCGCGCAGCACGTCGCCCTGACGATCGCCGGCGAGCTCGACGTGACCGGGATCCTCGCCGTGGAGCTCTTCGAGACCACCGACGGCCGGGTGCTGGTCAACGAGCTCGCGATGCGCCCGCACAACACCGGCCACTGGACGCAGGACGGGGCGGTGACCAGCCAGTTCGAGAACCACCTCCGGGCCGTGCTCGACCTGCCGCTCGGCTCCCCGGCCCCGCGCGCGCCGTGGACGGTGATGGTGAACATCCTCGGGGGGCCCGAGGACACCGGCCGGCTCTACGACGGCTACCCGCACGCTCTCGCCCGGGACCCGCACCTGCGGGTGCACCTGTACGGCAAGGCGTTGCGCCCGGGACGCAAGGTGGGGCACGTGAACGCCTACGGTGAGGACCTAGACGACTGCCTGGAGCGGGCCCGTCACGCGGCGGCGTGGTTCCGTGGCGACCTCGGCGACGAAAGTGAGTGAGGAATGACGGAACTCGAGACCGGTGCCGCGCGGGTCGGTGTGGTCATGGGGTCGGACTCGGACTGGCCGGTGATGCAGGCCGCCGGCGAGGCGCTGGAGGAGTTCGGCGTCGGGTGGGAGGCCGACGTGGTCTCCGCGCACCGGATGCCCGACGAGATGCTGGCCTACGGCCGCGAGGCCGCCGGTCGCGGGCTGCGGGTGCTGATCGCCGGCGCCGGGGGCGCCGCCCACCTCCCGGGCATGCTCGCCGCGGTCACCCCGCTGCCGGTGATCGGGGTGCCGGTGCCGCTGGCCCGGCTGGACGGGCTCGACTCCCTGCTCTCGATCGTGCAGATGCCGGCCGGGGTCCCGGTCGCCACCGTCGCCATCGGCAACGCCCGCAACGCCGGTCTGCTGGCGGTCCGGATCCTGGCGGCCGCCGACCCCGACCTGCAGCGGCGGATGGTGGACTTCCAGGCCACCCTCCGCGACACGGCCCAGGACAAGGGCCGGGTGGTGCGCGACGCCGCCGCCGGACCGCGCAGGCTGGGGTTCTGAGCGGCCGGTCGCACGGCCCGCGCCTCGTCGGACTGGACGTCGCGCGCTGCGTGGCCCTGCTCGGCATGGTCGGCACCCACCTGCTGGACCAGCGGGACCCGCTGACCGGGGAGCTCGCCCTCGGTCAGGCCCTCGCCGGCGGCCGGGCCTCGGCCCTGTTCGCCGTGCTCGCCGGGGTCACGCTGGCCCTGGCGACCGGGCGCCGGACGCCGCCCCGCGGGCGGGAGCGGGTGGCGGCGTCGGCCGGCCTCGTGGTCCGGGCCCTGCTGATCGCGGCCGTCGGCCTGCTGCTGGCCGAGGCGGAGTCCGGGCTGGCGGTGATCCTCACCTACTACGGGCTGCTCTTCCTTCTGGGGCTGCCGTTCGTCGGGCTGGGCGCCCGGGCACTGCTGGGACTGGCGGCGGTGTGGACGGTCGTCACCCCGGTCCTCTCGCACCTGGTGCGTCCCGAGCTCCCGGAGCGCGGCTTCTCGAGCCCGCAGCTCGAGCAGCTCGCCGAGCCCGGCCGGCTCGTCAGCGAGCTCGCGTTCACCGGCTACTACCCGGTGGTGCCGTGGCTGGCCTACCTGCTCGCGGGCATGGCACTGGGGCGGATGGACCTGTCCCGCCGTCGGCTGCAGGCGGCCCTGGCGGTCGGCGGCGGCGCCGTGGCAGTCGCGGCGACGGTGGTCTCGCACGCGCTGACCCGGCGAGCCGACGTGACCCAGGCGCTCCTCGCCGAGCCGCCGTCGGCCGGAACCGGGCCCGAGCTGCTCGACCGGATCTCGACCGGCCTGGCCGGCACCACGCCCACGGGGGGTGCCTGGCAGTGGCTGCTCGTGGTCGCGCCGCACAGCGGCACGCCGTTCGACATCGCCCAGACCATCGGCAGCGCGCTGCTCGTGGTCGGCCTGTGCCTGCTGGTGGTCGGGTCCCTGCCGGCGGTCGCCGAGCGGGCCGTCGCCGTGCTGTTCGGGGCGGGCACGATGACCCTGTCGCTGTACTCCCTGCACGTGCTGATGCGGACCCCGGAGGTCTGGCCCCGCGAGCAGCCGGGCGCGTTCTGGCTGCACGCGGTGGTGCTGCTCGGGATCGGCGCCTGGTTCGCCGCCTGGCGCCAGCGGGGCCCGCTGGAGCGGGTGGTCGGCGGACTGGCCGGGGCGGCGGTGTCGGGGCTGTCGCCGCGCCGCTGACCGCGGTCAGCCCCCGCGCTTGCCCCACTCGATGGCCGGGCAGGTGTCCATCACCATCGGCACCCCGGCCGCGGTGGTCCGCTTGAACGCCTCCTGGTCGACCACGCCGAGCTGGAACCACACGCCTCCGGCACCGATCTCGACGGCCGCGTCGGCGAACTCCCCCGCCAGGTCCGAGCGGCGGAAGACGTCGACCACGTCGACCGGGAACGGGATGTCGGCCAGCCGGGCGTAGCCCTGCTCGCCGAGCACGACCGGCGCGTCGGGGTGCACCGGGACGATCCGCTTGCCGCGGTCCTGGAGCAGGCTCGCGATCCGGTACGCCGTGCGGTCCGGCCGGCCGGACAGGCCGACCACCGCCCAGGTCTTCGCCTCGTCGAGCATGTGGTCGACGTGCTCCCGGTCCTGCCACTGGCTGTTCGGCTGGCTCATCCCCACGACGGTAGCCCGGGAGGCGTGAGACCCCGGTTAGCGATCGATTACCCGACGGTAGGATGGGGGCATGGCTGACGAGCACCCGATGTATGCCCAGATGTTTGCCCTGTCCGAGGAGCACCAGGCGATCCGCGAGGCCGTCCGGGCCGTCTGCGACGCGAAGGTCGCCCCCCACGCCGGGGACGTCGACGAGCAGGCGCGCTACCCCGAGGAGGCGGCCGCGGCGCTCCAGGCGGCGGACTTCCACGCCCCGCACGTGCCCGAGGAGTACGGCGGCGCGGGGGCGGACGCACTGGCCACCGTGCTGGTGATCGAGGAGGTGGCCCGCGCCTGCGTGTCGTCCTCGCTGATCCCGGCCGTGAACAAGCTCGGCTCGCTGCCGGTCCAGATCGCCGGGTCGGAGGAGCTGAAGAAGACCTACCTCGGCAGGCTGGCCGCCGGTGAGGGCGGGTTCTCCTACTGCCTCTCCGAGCCCGAGGCCGGCTCCGACGCCGTCTCGATGAAGACCAAGGCGGTGCGCGAGGGCGACCACTGGGTGCTGAACGGGGTGAAGCGCTGGATCACCAACGCCGGCGTCTCGGAGTTCTACACGGTCATGGCCGTGACCGACCCCGACGCGCGGGCGAAGGGGATCTCGGCCTTCGTCGTCGAGAAGTCCGACGAGGGGGTCTCGTTCGGCGCCCCCGAGAAGAAGCTCGGGATCAAGGGCTCGCCGACCCGCGAGGTCTACTTCGACAACGTGCGGATCCCCGCGGACCGGATGATCGGCGAGGAGGGCACCGGCTTCGAGACCGCGATGCGGACCCTCGACCACACCCGGGTCACGATCGCCGCCCAGGCCGTCGGCGTCGCACAGGGGGCGCTGGACTACGCCCTCGGCTACGCGAAGGAGCGCCAGCAGTTCGGCACGCCGATCGCCGACTTCCAGGGTCTGCAGTTCCTGCTCGCCGACATGGGCATGAAGGTCGAGGCCGCCCGGCAGCTCACCTACGCCGCGGCCGGGCGCTCGGAGCGGCAGGACCCGGACCTGACCTTCTTCGGCGCGGCGGCCAAGTGCTTCGCCTCCGACGTCGCGATGGAGGTCACGACGAACGCGGTGCAGGTGCTCGGCGGCTACGGCTACACCCACGACTACCCGGTCGAGCGGATGATGCGCGACGCCAAGATCACCCAGATCTACGAGGGCACCAACCAGGTGCAGCGGATCGTGATGGCCCGCCAGCTGCTGGCCGGGGTGCAGTCCGAGCTCTGAGCGGCTCGCCCCCGGTGAGGTCAGGCGCGGGTCGTCCGCAGCGCGCCGCGCAGCATCAGCAGTGACGGCAGCTGCAGCACCGCGACCCCCACGACCAGCGCGGTCCGGTGGTCGTCGTACAGCGCCCCCGCGACGCCGCCGCCGAGCAGGGCCGCGACGCCCTGGAACGCCGCGAACACGCCGTACGCCGTCGCCAGCCGGCCCTGCGGCACCAGGTCGGCCACCAGCGCCTTGACCGTCGAGTCCTGCACCCCGGTCGCGGCACCCCAGACCAGCACCCCGGCAACCGCCACGGCCAGGCTGCCGGAGAGCGAGAGCGCCGGGACGGTCGCGATCAGCAGGGGCAGGGCGTAGAGCACCCGGGCGCTCCACCGGTCGTAGGCGAAGCCGGTCGCCAGGGCCGCGACCGCCTCGGCGGCCATGGCCGCGGCGTACACGAGCGGCACGACCGCCAGCGCCACCAGCCCGGCGTCGACCAGGTGGAACGAGATCACGCCGAAGGTCATCAGCCCGAGCGTGCCGAGCGCGCACGACAGGGCGAAGGCGTAGAAGCGGCCGGGAAGCCGGAACGCCGTGGTCGGATCGGCGCCGGACGTCGGCTCGGCCCCGGTCGCCGTCCCAGTCGCCGTCCCAGTCGCCGTCCCAGGCGCCGGCCCCGGGAACCGGCGCCGGAGCCGGGCCAGCAGCGCGAGTGCGAGCACCCCGGGGACGGCCAGCAGGGCGAAGGCGGGCCACACCACTCCGGTGAGGGCCACGACCCCCGCCACCAGCAGGGGACCGGCGAACGCCCCGACCTGGTCGAGGGCCTTGTGCACGGCGAAGCCGCGACCCCGTCCGACGCTCCGGGCGACCACCGCGAGCAGGGCCGACTTGGAGGGGCTGCGGATCGCCTTGCCGGCCCGCTCGACCACGATCAGGGCCGAGGCCAGCGCGAGGCCGGCCGCCCCGACGAAGGGGGCCACCGCCAGCAGCGGCACGCAGACGGCCGTCATCGCGTAGCCGAGGTAGGTCAGCGCCCAGTGCCGGCCGGTGCGGTCGGCCATCGGCCCGGACACCAGCCGGAGGACCAGCGCGGTCGCCTCGCCGGCCCCGGTGACCAGCCCGACGGTCAGGGCGGAGGCGCCGAGGGTGCCGAGGAACGGCCCGGCCACCGAGCGCATGCCCTCGTAGACCATGTCCGCGGACAGGCTGACCAGACCGAAGGCGGTCACCGCCCGCCACGGCGACCACACGGCCGCCTCCTCCGGGGTCCGGTGCGCTCGCGCGGTCATGCGCCGATCCTCGCGCACCGCCGGTGGACGCTAGCCTGCCGCCATGACCCAGACCGCCCAGGAGATCGCCCAGGCGTCCGCCGCGGCCATGTGGGCCGGCGACCAGGCCAGCCAGGCCCTTGGCATGAGCATCGACGACGTGGGACCCGGGACCGCCACGCTGCGGATGACCGTCCGCGAGGACATGGCCAACGGCCACGATATCGGCCACGGGGGGCTGACCTTCACGCTCGCCGACTCGGCGTTCGCGTTCGCCTGCAACTCCTACAACCGGGTCACCGTGGCGGCGGGCGCCGAGGTCAGGTTCCTCGCCCCGACCCGGGTCGGGGACGTGCTGGTCGCCACGGCGACCGAGCGCAGCCGGGAGGGTCGCGACGGCCTCTACGAGGTGGTCGTCCGCTGCGGCGAGGTGGTGGTCGCCGAGTTCACCGGCCGCAGCAAGGAGCTGCGCGGCTCGCTCTACTGACCGGCGGGTGGCCGGCCACCCCGCGTCGAGGCGTCAGCCGGTGACCGACTTGGACAGCCCGGTCGGCGTGCAGAGGTCCTTGCCGATGCCGTCGGTGTCGTCGTCGATGATCCGCTCGAACATCTGCTGCGAGCGCTCCTCGTCCCAGTTCACCGCGAGGTCGCGGATCGGGACGCCGCAGGTCAGGCCGTTCTCGCCGTTGGCCCGGGTCATCGCCCACGCGAAGCGGCCCAGCGCGATCGGGCCGGTGCCCTCGCTGACGTCCACGGTGCGGGCGCCGGCCATGTTCACCGACCAGTAGCGGAACGGGTTGATCACCGTCCACGGCGAGACCGCCTTGCGGCCGATCTCGGAGACCACCTCGCGCTGGTGCCGGGCCCGGGTGATGTCGCCGTACTGGGCGTCGGTCTTGCGGGACCGGGCGTAGCCGAGCGCGGTGACGCCGTCCGCCTCCTGGCAGCCCTTGGCCACGTCGAGGTTGGCCTGCTTGTCGACCATCTTCTTCTCGGGGCAGATCTCGATCCCACCGACGGCGTCGACCACGTCGACGAAGCCGCCGAAGCCGATCTCCACGTAGTGGTCGACCCGGATGCCGGTGTTCTGCTCGATCGTGCGGACCAGCAGCTTCGGGCCGCCGAACGCGTAGGCGGCGTTGACCTTCTGCGTGCCGTTGCCGGGGATGTCGACGATCGAGTCCCGGGGGATCGACATCAGCAGGTTCGGCCCGGAGCCCACGTGCAGCAGCATGATCGTGTCGGTGCGCTGCCCGGACGCCCCGCCGGTCCCGAGCTCCTTGCGCTGCTCCTCGGAGAGGTCCTCGCGGGAGTCCGAGCCGACCACGAGGTAGGTCGTCCCGTCCTGCTCGTCGGGGCGTTCGGCGTCGGGGAAGGCCTCCACGGTGGAGATCTGGCTGAACGCGAAGATCGGCACCGCGACCAGGAAGATCAGCCACAGCAGCAGGAGCAGCCCGAGCCAGCGGAACGGACGGAACCGCGGGCGTCGGCCGAAGCGGCGCGGCGGCCGCGAGCCACCCCCCGAGCCGCTGGTGCGGGTCGCCGGAGGGGGCTGGTGCGGCGGCTGGTGCGGGGCTGGTCGGGTCGCCGGCATCACCCGGGTCGAGTCGGGGGAGCCGGAGCCCTGCCCCGAGCCCTGACCGGCGTCGGGGCGGATCATCTGGGTGGCGTCGTCGGCAGCCGGACCACGCTTCCCGTAGAGCCAGTCGTACTCCGGAGTGCCCGGCTCGGGTCCCTGTCCGCGGTCTGCCATGGCGCGAACGCTACCGTGCCGGACATGACAGAGGACCGCTCCGTACTGCCACCGAGCCACGGGCGGGTCGCGCTCTCGATGATCATGCACGCGCGTGAGGCCAACCTGCTCGGCAACGTCCACGGCGGCGAGATCATGAAGCTGGCCGACTCCACGGCCGGTGCCGTGGCCCAGCGGCACAGCGGTGGTCCCGCGGTCACCGCGGCCCTCGACGAGATGGCGTTCCTGGCACCGGTGCACGTGGGTGACATCGTCCGGACCTCCGCGCAGGTGAACTGGGCCGGCCGGTCCTCGATGGAGATCGGGGTCCGGGTCGAGGCCGAGCCGTGGACCGACGCCTCCAGCGAGCCGGTCCACGTCGCGTCGGCGTACTTCGTCTTCGTGGCCATCGACGGCGAGGGCCGCCCGCGCCGGATCCCCGGCCTGCGCCCGGAGTCGCCCGACGAGGTACGCCGCGAGCGCGAGGCCGAGATCCGGCGGGCGCACCGGCTGGCCGGCAAGCAGGAGATCGCCTCCGGGCGCGGCGAGCGCTGAGAGCGCCCGGCGCGCCGTTCCGCCTGTGGCCCGTGTGACTGGTGATACTGGGCCGGACAACCTGGCTTCCCCACCAGAGAGGTTCGTCGATGCCTCCCGCTCACGACCGCGCGGCCAAGATCCGCTTCCGACGAGCCGTCACCCTCATGGTCATGACGCTCGTCCTGCCGGGGTCCGCGCAGCTCGTCGCGGGGCGCCGCGAGACCGGTCGGCTGGCCCTGCGGATCTGGGCGGGGCTGCTCGCCGTCGGCCTGGCCTCGCTGCTGGTGGCCTGGGTGTGGAGCGGCTTCGTCTTCGCGGTGATGTCCGCGCCGCTCCTGCTCGGACTGCTGCAGTGGGCACTGGTGGCGCTGGCCCTGGGCTGGGCCTACCTCTTCGTCGACGCCTGGCGGCTCGGTGAGCCGCTCACCCTGGTCCGCCGGCGCCGGCTGGTGGTGGTCGGGATCAACGGGCTGCTCTGCTTCACCGTGGCCGGGACGCTGCTCTTCGCCTCCCACCTGGTCGGCACCGGGCGCGGGGCGCTCGCGGCGGTCTTCGGGGACACCGTCGTCGCCGGCGCCAGCGACGGCCGGTTCAACGTGTTGCTGCTCGGGGGCGACTCCGGCGCCGGCCGGTGGGGCCTGCGGCCGGACTCGATGACGGTGGCCAGCATCGACGCCGAGACCGGCCGCACCGTGCTGGTCGGGCTCCCGCGCAACCTGCAGGGCTTCCGGTTCGCGGAGGGGTCGGTGATGGACGAGCAGTTCCCCGACGGCTTCGACTGCGACGGGTGCTACCTCAACGGGGTCAGCACCTGGGCGATCGACAACCGCGAGCTGTTCGGCAGGTCCCGCAACCCGGGGGTGGACGCGACCATCGAGGCCGTGGAGGGGGTGACCGGGCTGGACGTGAGCTACTGGGCGATGGTCAACCTCGCCGGGTTCAAGAACCTGGTCGACGCGGTCGGCGGCCTGGAGCTGACCGTCCGGGACCGGATCCCGGTCGGGCTGCCGCACGAGGACTACTTCCACTACATCCAGCCCGGCACCCGGGTGCTGAACGGTCACGACACGCTGTGGTTCGCCCGGGCCCGGGAGGGCTCCGACGACTACTCGCGGATGGCCCGACAGAAGTGCGTGATGAACGCGTTCGTGGAGCAGGTCAGCCCGCAGACCGTGCTGACCAACTTCCGCGGCCTGGCCGACGCGGCCGGCTCGACGCTCAGCACCAACCTGCCCCGCAAGGAGGTCGGCCGGTTCCTCGACCTGGCCCTGAAGGCGAAGGGCCAGAGGATCTCCTCGGTCTCCCTGGTCCCCCCGGCGATCAACACCGCCGACCCGGACCTCGACCTGATCCGGGAGAAGGTCCAGGAGGCGATCGACCGGGCCGAGGGGACGGGGACCGCGGCGACACCCAAGCGCAAGCCGAAGCGGCCGGCCGGCACCCAGACCGGAGGCTCGCTCGGCACCCGGGACGGCGGGTACGCCGCCAACGACTCCGACGACCTCGCGGCCGCCTGCTGAGCACCTCTAGGGTGGTCGCCGTGCCAGCCCCCGACCCCCAGCCCCCCGAGCGCCCCGAGCGGCCCGACGGCTCGTCCCCGCGGATCGTCGCGGTGGTCGTCACCTTCAACCGCCGGGCGCTGCTGGAGCGGCTCCTCGCCGTGCTCCGGCGTACGCCCGGGCTGGCCGAGGTCGTGGTCGTCGACAACGCCTCGACCGACGGCACCGGCGAGCTGCTGGCCTCGGCCGACGGCACCGGCGTCCCGGTGCACGCGGTGACCCTGCCGGAGAACCGGGGCGGCGCCGGCGGGTTCCACGCCGGTCTGGCCCTCGCCCTCGAGCGCGGCGCCGACCTGGCCTGGCTGATGGACGACGACGGGGTGCCCGAGGACGGCTGCCTGGCCGCGCTGCTCGAGCACGGGGACGAGTTCGACTTCTGGGGCCCGGCGGTGCTGGCCGAGCAGGACCCCTCCCGGCTCTGCTTCCCGATCCGGATCCCGGGGGGCTCCTCGGTCGTGCACCGGATGGCGGACGTCGAGGCGGCCGCCGTCGGGGGAGTGGTCCCCGACATCGTCATCCCGTTCAACGGCGTGCTGGTCACCCGGGCGCTGGCCGAGCGGATCGGCCTGCCCCGTGAGGAGTTCTTCATCTGGGGCGACGACGTGGAGTACCTCTGGCGGGCCCAGCGCGACGGCGCGCGCGTCGGCACCGTCGTCGGCAGCCGGTTCCTGCACCCGGCGACCGACGACCTCGGCACGCCGCTGATGTTCGGGCGGACGACCTACAACCACTCCCCGTCGGACCTCAAGCACTACTGCATGGCGCGCAACAACACCGTCAACCTGCGTGACCACCGCGGCTGGCCGCACGTGGCGGCGTTCCTGCTCAAGACCCTGTGGTTCTACACCCTCACCCGGCCCTCGGCCGCCCGGCTCCGGCTGAGCGCGTCCGCGGTCCGGGCCGGCCTGCGCGGGGACTTCACCGGGCACCGGAGGTTCCTGGGATGACGACGGCGGGCGAGTCGGTGGCGGTGGTCGTGGTGACCTACAACCGCGCCCACCTGCTCGGCGGGATGCTGGCCGGCCTGGCCGGGCTGACCCGCACCCCCGACGCGGTCTTCGTCATCGACAACGCCAGCTCCGACCACACCCGGGCCGTGCTCGACGCCTGCACCGACCTCCCCCTGCGGGTCACCACGACCGAGGAGAACCTCGGCGGCGCCGGCGGCTTCCACCTCGGCCTCTCGCAGGCATGGGAGGCCGGCTTCGACCGGATCTGGCTCATGGACGACGACGTCGTGCCGGCACCGGACTGCCTCGAGGTGCTGCTGCGCCACGACTGCCCCTGCCTGATGGCGGTCCGGGAGGACCTCTCCGGCCGGCTGGTCGAGAAGTCGGCCACCCGCTTCGACCTGCGCAACCCGCTCGCGATCCGACCCAAGACCGCCAGCGTGGAGACGACCTACGCCGACCGGTCGGCGATGCCGGACCTGGTCCCGCTGGACGTGGTCGCGTTCGAGGGCTTCCTGATCCACCGCCGGGTCATCGACGCGGTCGGCCTGCCGGACCCGGCGTACTTCATCTTCTACGACGACGTCGACCTCGCGATCCGGGCCCGCCGGGCCGGCTTCCCGATCGCCGCCGTCCGGGACGCGGTGCTGGTCCGGCAGCTCGACTTCGACCAGCAGCACGCGCTGGACACGTGGAAGGGCTTCTACATGTACCGGAACCTGTTCGCCGTACACTTCCGGTACGGCGAGAACCTCGCGGTCCGCCTGAAGCCGTGGCTGATCACCCTCGCGGTGGTGCTGCTGAGCCCCCTGCGGGGCGGTCGCGGCGAGGCCGGCAACGTGGTCCGGGCGCTCCGCTCAGCCCGGGGGCTGAGGCACCCGCCGACCTGGCCGGTCGCACCGGATCATGCTCCCGCCCGCCGTGAACCGTAGACTGTCCCACCGCGCCGATCCCCTAGGAGATATCGCCCTTGTCTGCCCCTGACCTCGTCGTCGTCGGCTCCGGCTTCTTCGGACTGACCATCGCGGAACGCTGCGCCTCCGAGCTGGGGCTGAAGGTCCTCGTGCTCGACCGCCGGCACCACCTGGGCGGCAACGCCTACAGCGAGCCCGAGCCCGAGACCGGGATCGAGGTGCACGTCTACGGCGCCCACCTTTTCCACACCTCCAACGAGAAGGTCTGGGAGTACGTCACCCGGTTCACCGAGTTCACCAGCTACCAGCACCGGGTCTTCGCGAAGTACCAGGGGCAGGTCTACTCCTTCCCGATGAACCTGGGGCTGATCAACCAGTTCTTCGGCAAGAGCCACACGCCGGACGAGGCCCGGGCGCTCATCGCCGAGCAGGCCAGCGAGATCGACACCGCGGACGCGGCGAACCTCGAGGAGAAGGGGATCAGCCTCATCGGCCGGCCGCTCTACGAGGCGTTCGTCAAGGGCTACACCGCGAAGCAGTGGCAGACCGACCCGAAGGACCTCTCGGCCGACATCATCAGCCGGCTCCCGGTGCGCTACAACTTCGACAACCGCTACTTCAACGACAAGTACGAGGGCCTCCCGGTCGACGGCTACACCGCCTGGCTGGAGCGGATGGCCGACCACCCGAACATCGAGGTCCGGCTCAACACCGACTTCTTCGACGTGGCCGAGGAGTTCAAGGGCACAGTCCCGATCGTCTACACCGGCCCGGTCGACGAGTACTTCGGCAACTCCGAGGGGCGCCTGTCCTGGCGCACCGTGGACCTCGAGCCGGAGGTCCTCGAGGTGGACGACTTCCAGGGCACGTCGGTCATGAACTACAACGACCAGGAAGTCCCCTACACCCGGATCCACGAGTTCAAGCACTTCCACCCCGAGCGCACCTACCTGCCCGGCAAGACCGTGATCGTGCACGAGTACTCCCGGTTCGCCGAGGAGGGGGACGAGCCCTACTACCCGATCAACACCGCCGAGGACCGCGCCAAGCTGCTGAAGTACCGCGAGCTGGCCAAGAAGGAGCCGATGGTGCTCTTCGGGGGCCGGCTCGGTACCTACAAGTACCTCGACATGCACATGGCGATCGGCTCGGCGCTGACCATGTTCGAGAACAAGCTCCGCCCGCACTTCGCCGAGGGCGCCGAGCTGACGAGCGGAGGGGTCGACGAATGAGCACCGCCACCCGCAGCCTGCAGCGCCTGGTGCTGCCGACCGACCGGGACACCGACGTCTTCCCGCTGTACGTCGACCCGGAGCCGGCGCAGCTGGACGCCGACAAGTACGAGATCGGCACCAACAAGAACGCGCAGGCCATGAACAACGCCTCGCTGCGGCAGTCCGTCGGCAGCGGCGCCGGCCTGCACCCCGACCAGATCCTGGGGCGGCGCAGCCTCCGGGTCGAGGCCGGGGAGCGGCTCTCCTTCGGCACCTACTTCAACGCCTTCCCGGCCGGCTACTGGCGGCGCTGGACGATCGTCACCGACGTCACGCTGAGCGTCACCCTCTCCGGCCGCGGCTCCAGCCTCACCGTCTACCGGTCGATGGCCAACGGTCGGTCGCAGCGGGTCGACTCCGGGGTCACCGAGAACGGCGCAAGCACCACCTTCACCTTCGACCTGCCGCTGAAGCCGTTCGTCGACGGCGGCTGGTACTGGTTCGACGTGACCGCCGGCGAGGAGGACGCGGTCGTCGAGGGCGCGGACTGGACCGCCGAGGTGCCCGAGGACCGGGTCGCCAACGGCACCACCACCGTCGGCATCACCACGATGAACCGGCCCGACTTCTGCGCCAAGCTGCTCGTGCAGATCGGTGAGGACGAGGACCTGCGCCCGTTCCTCGACGAGGTCTTCGTCGCCGAGCAGGGCACCGACAAGGTGGCCGACTCGCCGATCTTCGACCACGCCCGCAAGGCCCTCGGCGACCGGCTCCGGGTGGTCGAGCAGGGCAACCTCGGCGGCTCGGGGGGCTACGCCCGCGGTCAGCTGGAGACGGTGCGCCGGGGCACGGCGACGTACTTCATGTGCATGGACGACGACGTGGTCTGCGAGCCGGAGGGGATCATCCGCGCGGTGACCTTCGGCGACCTGGCCCGCCGCCCCACGATCGTGGGCGGGCACATGTTCAGCCTGTTCTCACGCTCCCGGCTGCACAGCTTCGGCGAGATCATCCAGCCGTGGCGGTTCTGGTGGGAGTCGCCGCCGACCGTGCAGACCGACTGGGACTTCGGGGCCCGCAACCTGCGCTCGGCGCGGTGGCTGCACCGACGGATCGACGTGGACTTCAACGGCTGGTTCATGTGCCTCATCCCGACCCAGGTGCTGCGCGACGTCGGCCTGTCCCTGCCGCTGTTCATCAAGTGGGACGACTCCGAGTTCGGGGTCCGGGCCAAGGAGGCGGGCTACCCGACGGTGACCTTCCCGGGGGCGGCCGTGTGGCACGTCCCGTGGACCGACAAGAACGACGCGCTGGACTGGCAGTCCTACTTCCACCAGCGCAACCGGTTCGTGGCGGCGCTGCTGCACTCGCCGTACGAGCGGGGCGGGCGGATGGTCCGCGAGAGCCTGAACCACCAGATCAAGCACCTCGTGTCGATGCAGTACTCCACCGTCGAGCTGCGGCACAAGGCGCTCGAGGACGTGCTGCGCGGACCGGGTGCGCTGCACGGCGACCTCGCCGGCAAGCTCCCCGAGATCCGGGCCTTCGCGAAGGAGTTCACCGACGCCCGGCTCGAGGCCGACCCGGACGCGTTCCCGCCGGTGCGCCGCAAGAAGCCGCCGCGCAAGGGCCGGGACGGCACCGAGATCCCCGGTCGGCTCTCCCAGCTGGTCACCGCCGGCCTGGCGCCGCTGCGGCAGCTGAAGCCGACCCGGGACCTGGCCAAGGAGTACCCCGAGGCCGAGGTCGTGGCGATGGACGCGAAGTGGTACCGGCTGGCCCGCTACGACTCCGCGGTGGTCTCCATGCCCGACGGCACCTCGGCCGCGCTCTACCGACGCGACCCCGAGCGCTACCGCGACCTGCTGAAGCGGACCGTGGAGATCCACCAGCGCCTGCACCGCGAGTGGCCGCGGCTGGCCGCGGAGTACCGCGACTCGCTGTCGGAGATCACCGCCCCCGAGGCCTGGGAGGCCACCTTCGGCATCGGCCCGGAATCGACGGGTGGGGACTGAGCACGTGACGATTCTGGGTGGCCGGCGGCGGGGCGGGCCGACCGGGCCGGCCGACGAGGAGCTGCCTCCGCTGGTCGCGCCCTCCGCGACGAGCGGTCTGCTGGAGGTGTTCCGGCGCCGCTACCTGCTGCGACTGCTGGTGCGCCGGGAGATCTCGGCGCGCTACCAGGGCTCGTTCCTGGGCCTGTTCTGGTCCTACCTGCAGCCGGCCTTCCGGCTGGCGATGTACTACTTCGTCATCGCGGTGGTGCTGGACCGGGGGATCGAGAACTTCGCGATCCACCTGTTCACCGGGTTGGTGATCGTCCACTTCTTCACCGAGTCCTTCGGCGCCGGCACCCGCTCGATCGTGCGGAACAAGGCCCTGGTGCAGAAGATGGCGGTGCCCCGGGAGATGTTCCCGGTGGCCTCGATGCTGGTCTCGGCCTACCACGTGGTGCCCGGCATGGTGCTGCTCACCGGCTTCTGCCTGGCGCTGGGTTGGACCCCGGACCTGGTCGGCATGGCGGCCGGCCTGCTCGGGTTCGCGCTGGTCGCGGTCCTCGGCACGGCCCTCGCGCTGCTGTTCAGCGCGGCCAACGTGTTCTTCCGGGACTTCAGCAACGTCGTGCAGACGCTGACCCAGTTCTCCACGTTCAGCGTGCCGATGATCTACCCCTACACGTTGATCCAGGAGCGGTTCGGCGACTTCGCCCAGTACTACCTGGTGAACCCGCTGGCCGAGGCCGTGCTGCTCCTCCAGCGGGCGTTCTGGACCGGCACCACGGACGACCCGGCGGCCACCGCCGCCGAGCACATGCCCGACAACCTCTTCCAGCTCGGGTTCATCCACCTGGGCGTCGCGCTGGTGGTGCTGGCGGTCGGGCAGTACGTGTTCACCCGTCTCGAGAACAAGATCCCGGAGCGCCTCTGATGTCCACCGCCGTCTCCTCCGGCGCCCCCGAGTCGATCGTCGTCGACGACGTCTCCAAGCAGTTCACGATCCGCTACCACCGCACGATCAAGCAGATGTCGGTGGCCGCGGTCCGCGGCCAGGAGCTCAGCAACACCTTCAACGCGCTCGACCGGGTCTCGTTCACGGTGCGCCAGGGCGAGTCGATCGGGCTCATGGGTCTCAACGGCTCCGGCAAGAGCACCCTGCTCAAGCTGATCAACGGGATCATGCGGCCCGACTCGGGCAGCCTGCTGACGCGTGGGCGCACCGCCGGTCTGATCGCCACCGGCGCCGGCTTCCACCCTCAGCTCTCCGGCCGCGAGAACATCTTCCTCAACGCCGCCGTCCTCGGCATGAGCGAGGCGGAGACTCGCCGCAAGTTCGACGACATCGTCGAGTTCGCCGACGTCGGGAAGCACCTCGACAGTCCCGTGGGCCACTACAGCTCGGGGATGTTCGCCCGGCTCGGCTTCGCGGTCGCGATCCACGTGGACTCCGACATCTTCCTCGCCGACGAGGTGCTGGCGGTGGGGGACAAGCCGTTCAAGAAGAAGTGCCTCGAGCGGATGCAGGAGGTCCGGGACAGCGGGCGGACGCTCTTCTACGTCAGCCACGCCCCGGGGTCGGTGAAGAAGATGTGCGACCGGGTCCTGGTCCTCGACAAGGGCCGGCTCGCGTTCGACGGCGACGTCGCCGAGGGGATCCGCTACCTCAAGTACGACGAGCCGGCCGGGACCGACGAGGACGCCCAGGATGACGAGATGGGCAACGACGTCTGAGGGGTTTGGGGTAGTTTCGTCACCAGTACGGCGTGTCGACTGGAAATTACACGTGTGTAGTTACTCAGTTCCGCTGTCGCATGGCCTGTGACTGGTGTGAAACTTGTCGCTCAGTGTGATTCTTCCCCCGCACCGGAGTAGGCACCATGCGCCCCAGCAAGTCCCGATTCGTCACCGCCTGCCAGCAGCTCCTGGCCCTCGGTGCCGTCCTCGCCGTGCTCGCACCCGCCGTCGAGGTGCTCTCGCTCGACGTGGTCACCGCTCCCGGTGAGGCCGCTCCCGGCACCGCCGTCGCGCCCGGACGGCCCACCCTCGAGGCCCGCGAGTCGGTCCCGACGGCCGAGCCGGCTCCGACCGCCCGGGTGGAGACCGCGCCGGTCGAGCCGGTGGTCACCGAGGCCCCCCTGGATGAGCCGGTCGAGCCGGTCGAGCCCGCCGACGAGGGAGCGGACGGGATCGAGGACGGGTCGGGGGACAGCGCGGTGCAGAGCGCCCCGGAGCCGGTCGAGGGATACGGCGCGGTCGGGGTGACCTGGAGCGCCGAGAGCGACCTCGAGGAGAGCGACATCGCGGTCCGGGTCCGGACCCGCGACGGCGCCGGGTGGAGCGACTGGAGCGAGCTGGAGTACCACGACGAGCACGCGCCCGACCCGGGCACGCCGGAGGCGGAGGGCTCGCGCCCCGGCACGGAGCTGCTCCTGGTCGGCGAGGTCGACGAGGTGCAGGCCGAGGCGGTGACCGCCGAGGGCGTGTCGGTCCCCGCGGACCTGAGCATGGCCGTGATCGAGCCCGGCGAGAGCCGGGGGACCGAGGTCGAGGCGCCGGCGATCGACACCGCCACCCTCCCGGCCGACGAGCTGCCCGAGACCAGCGTCCCCAGCAGCGAGGGCGACCTCGCACTCCAGGCCGGGACGGTCACCTCGAAGCCCAAGATCTACTCCCGGGCCCAGTGGGGCGCCAACGAGCGGATGCGCAGCGGGTCGCCGAGCTACTACGAGGTGCACGCCGGCTTCGTCCACCACACGGTCAACGCGAACAACTACAGCAGGTCCGACGTCCCGGGGATCCTGCGCAGCATCTACGCCTACCACACGCAGACCCGCGGCTGGAGCGACGTCGGCTACAACTTCCTCGTCGACCGGTTCGGCCGGATCTGGGAGGGCCGCGCCGGAGGCGTGGGTCGTCCGGTCGTCGGCGCCCACACGGCCGGCTACAACGACTACGCGTTCGCCATGTCCGCCATCGGCAACTTCGAGCTGGTCCAGCCGTCGGCCGCGATGCTCGACGCCTACGGCAAGCTGATGGCCTGGAAGCTCTCCCTGCACGGCATCGACGCCTCGGACTCCTCGCAGCGGGTCGGGTCGCGCACCTTCCCGGCGATCAACGGGCACCGCGACGCCGGCTCGACGGCCTGCCCCGGCCGGTACCTCTACGCCCGGCTCGGGCAGATCCGGAACCTGGCGGACGGGTACCAGGCAGGCTGGAGCGGGCGGTCCCGCGAGACCGACCTGGTCGCCTCCGGCCACCCCGACCTGGTGGTCCGTCGCAAGTCCGACCAGGCAGCCTTCGTGCTTCCCACCGGCGGCTTCCTGCGGTTCACGTCCGGCCGCGGAGCCGGCCGGGGCTACGACAAGTACGACACCGTCGTGGTCAGCCCCGACCTCACCGGGGACGGTGAGGCGGACCTGTTCGTGCGCAACGAGAACGGCACGGCCGGCACCCGGCCGGGCACCAGCGGCCGGGGCTACGCGACCGCGATCCGGGCGACCGACGCGTTCCGCGGGCTGGACCAGATCACCGCGGTCGGCGACCTCAACGGCAACGGACACAACGACCTCGTCGCCCGCGACCCCCGGACCGGCACGCTCCACCTGTTCCGCGGCCGCGGCAACGGCGCCTTCCGTCGGGCCGAGCTCGCGACCGGCTGGAACGCCTACGACCTCACGATCGCCACCGGCGACCTCGACGGCGACGGCAGGGACGACCTGCTCACGCGCAGCGGCGACCGGCTCTGGCTGCACGCCGGCACCGACTCGGTGCGGCTGAAGCCGGCGGTCGCGGTCAACGGCCGGCACTGGGCCGACTGGGACACGATCACCGGCTTCGGCGACTACGACGGCGACGGCAAGGCCGACCTGTTCGTGCGCTCCCGCGCCACCAAGGACTCCTACGTGTACGGCGGCCGTGGGAACGGCCGGTTCCGCAAGCACTGGCTGGGTCCCTTCGGCCGGGTCCAGAAGCTGGGACAGCTGTCCGGCGGCCAGGTCCTGGGCAGCAAGCAGCCCGACCTGGTCGGGGTCAAGGACGACCGACTGGTGGTCGTGCGGCACGCCGGCACCAAGCACACCCTGGCCCGGGTCTCGCTCGGGAACGCCCTGGCGGGGGCCGACCAGGTCCTCAACGTGGGCGACTGGGACCGGGACGGCCGGGGGGACCTGCTGAGCCGCCGGGACGGCCAGATGCGCCTGCACCGCGGACTCGGGGGCGGCGACTTCGCCGCACCCGCGGCGATCGGAGGCGGGTGGGCCGGGGTGCGGCTGCTCGAGGCGGTCGGCGACGTGACGGGAGACGGCCGACCCGACCTCATGGGCCAGCCCTCGGGCAAGGCGATGCGGATCTACCCCGGCCGCGGCACCAAGGGCTTCTTCAAGAGCTACGTCGCCCGCAGCTCGATCGGAGCCTCCCGTCAGCTGGGCATCGGCCTCTGGGACGACGACGGCTCTCCCGACAACGCGTTCCGGGTCGGTGACCGTCTGGTGTGGTACCGGGGCAACGGCCCGGGCGGACTGACCGGTGGCTCCTCGTCGTTGGTCAGTCCCGACCTGGCGCCGTACGACTGGCTGGTCAGCGTGGGCGACGTCGACGGGAACGGCCGGCAGGACCTGGTGGCCCGCAAGGGCAGCCAGCTGTGGCTGCTGCCGGGCAGCCGCAAGGGGTTCAAGCAGCCCCGGTTCCTGGCCGGCGGCTACCGCGGCTACGACCTGGTGGGCTGAGACTCCGGTCCGCACCACTGGGCGGTGGCGCGCTCCTCGGCGTACCGCTGCTCCCAGCGCGTCGGGTCCGGGTTCGCGACCCAGACGGTGCCGCCGCTCCGGGTGAGCGGGGCCAGGAAGGTGGCCAACCCCGTCGGGGAAGCGGGGTTGGCCGCCGTCAGCAGGCGCCCGCCGGGGGTGAGCAGGTCGGCGACCTCGCCCCCGGTGGACGCCAGCGCCGTGCGCTGGCCGATGCCCGGCACCGCCTCGTCGTCGCCGGTCGGCGGGTCCCAGGCCACGAACGAGTCCGGTTGGGACCACACCTCGATCCCGAAGTCGAGCACGCCCGGCGGCACCGGGTCCGCGAAGCGGACGCCGAGCGGGCGCAGCGCGCAGGCGACGACCGGCGCACCGGTCTGGTGTCCCTCGGAGTCGGCGACCCTGGCCTCGAGCCCCTCGGGGCCGCAGACCACGGCGTCGGCGGGGCCCTCCCAGACGACGGTGAGTCCCACCGACCAGGCAGCCCCCAGGAACACCGGGCCGAGCCAGTGGGTGGGCAGGTCGACCAGCAGTCGCATCCCGCGCTCGAGGTCGGTCTCCTCGACGAGCAGCGAGGCGGTCTTGGCCACCCAGTTCGCGTAGGTCGTCACCGAGAGCTCGACCCGCTCGCCGGTGGCGTCGTCGTAGAACGTGACCAGGGGTCGCCCCGGGTCGCTGCGGAGCAGCTCGGTGAGGAGCGCGGGGAAGGTCTCGGCCATGGGCCCCAACCTACGTGCCGGGACGGCGGGCCCGGACCGGTGCGGTCGACTCCTAGGATGCGGCCATGTCCCGCACCCCCGCACCCGAGGCCGTGATCGTCGCGGGCGGCTTCGGCACCCGGCTCCTGCCGCTCACCGCACGCCGGCCCAAGCACCTGCTCGACGTCGGCGGGGTGCCGTTCCTGGAGCACCAGCTGGCCCGGCTGGCCGGTGTCGGGGTCGAGCACGTGGTGCTGGCCACGTCCTACCACGCCGACCTGTTCGCCCCGACCCTCGGCGACGGCAGTCGGTGGGGGCTGCGCCTGGACTACGTGCGCGAGGAGGAGCCGCTGGGCACGGGCGGGGCGATCCGCAACGTCGTCGGGGCCCTGCGCGACGATCCCGACGGGGCCGTGGTGATCCTCAACGGCGACGTGCTGTCGGGGCACGACCTCGCCGGCCAGCTCGCCGACTTCGACCGGCCGCGGGACGGCCGGAGGGTGGACGTCTCCCTGCACCTGGTGCGGGTCGCCGACGCCCGGGCGTTCGGCTGCGTGCCGACCGACGGGTCCGGCCGGGTGCTCGACTTCGTCGAGAAGTCGAACGACCCGGTCACCGACCAGGTCAACGCCGGGTGCTACGTCTTCCGGCGCGACGTCGTCGGGACGATCCCTCCGGGGCGGGTGGTCTCGGTCGAGCGGGAGACCTTCCCGGGGCTGGTCGCGGAGGGCCGACTGGTGACCGGCTTCGTCGAGTCCGGCTACTGGCGTGACGTCGGCACGCCGGAGGCCCTGGTCGCCGCCTCGCGCGACGTCGTGCTCGGTGTGGCGCCGACGCCGGCCGTCGACCCGGTGCCGTCGGGCGCCCGGGTGGCGGCGTCGGCGGTGGTGGGCGCGGCGGAGGTCGGCGGCGGGTCGGTGCTCATGGCGGGTGCCCGGGTCGGGGACGGCGCGCAGGTCCGGGGGAGCGTGGTCATGGGCGACGCCGTGATCGGCCCCGGCGCCCGGGTCACCGACTCGGTGGTCGGACCGGGCGCCCGGGTCGGCGCCCACGCCGTCCTGACCGGCGCCGCCGTCGGTGACGACGCCCGGATCGGCGACGGCGTCACGCTGGCCCCGGGGGCGCGGGTCGACTGCCACGCCCGGATCGACGGGCCCCGGGATCAGGCGGCGCCGGGCTCCGGGGAGTCGAGGTAGGGGTAGTCGATCATGAACGTGTCCAAGGCCTCGCCCGAGACCTCGGAGCAGTACTGCCAGACCCCGACCTGAGCGCTGGCGTCCTCGGCCGAAGCGTCCTTGCCGCCCTTGGACCAGTGCGTGAAGGCGACGTGCTGGTCGTCGGGGAAGGCCTCGCCGTCCTCGGAGGTCCACGGCACGGCCTTGAACTTCAGCCGCATGTTGTCGGTGCCCTGCAGCTTGTCCGCGATCGCGCGGATCTGCTCCATCTCCTGGTCGTCGGCGGCGATGGTCTCGTCGTACCAGAGGATCGTGTAGCCGTGCTCCAGGTTGTGCACCAGCTTCTCGACGTTGGGCCGGTCCGAGGCGGTGTAGAGCTTGCGCCCCATCTCGTCCGGGTAGACCTCGTGCTGGCCGAACGCCGGCGGCGCCTGGTCGTACTCGACCGGAGTCCCCGGGTCGACGTGCTCGGCGCTCCCGTTGGCCGGCTCGGTCTCCACGTCCTGGCAGACCGAGGCCGCGGCGCCGACGTCGCTCAGGGCGACGTCCTCGTACTGGCGCAGGTCCCACCACTCCTTGACCGGGCCGTACGCCGCCAGGCCCACGATGACCAGCGCCACCGCGACGCAGGCGCCGATGATGATCCGACCCTGGCGCTGGTCGGCACGCTTCTGCTGCATGCGGATCTGGTCGACGACGTCTCGTCGGTTCTGCTTGCCGGTCTTGGCCACGACGGGGAGCTTCTCTCGTTGCGAATCAGGCGGACGAGGACCGAGTCTACGGAGTGCTCGGTCGGAGCCGGAGGGTGGCCGCGCCGTCGGCCGACCGTGGGTCCTCGCTCACCAGCCAGCCGAACGCGTGGGCGAGCATCCTCAGTGCGGTGCGCGACTCGGCCTCGGGACCGGTGACCTGCAGGCGCAGGTCCGAGCCGTCGGACGGCAGCAGCGCACCGGGCAGCACCCGGTCCAGCGCTGCGGCGAGGTCCTCGGCCGCGGCGGGGGCGCCGAACACGTGCCCCGCGCCGCCGGCCAGCGCCTGCACCACGGCCTCCCGGGCGCCGAGGCCGAACAGGTCCTCGCCCTCGCCGCGGACCAGCGCCGCGGCGCCGGGTCCGGCCTCGCCGGCCGGGAGGACGAGGTCGGGACGGCCGCGCAGGACCGAGAGCGGCCGTCCGCCGAGCTTGCCGGTGGCCAGCTCCGCGGCTCCGGCGATCTCGTCGGCCACGGCCGGCGCGGTGACCACCAGCGGATTCCCGTGCGGGTCGGTCAGGCCGGCGAGGTCCTCGGTGACCCGCAGGCCCGCGGCGCCGATGCAGATGTCGGTCTGCCCGGTGCGCCAGGCCCGGCCCGCGGTGTCGGTGACCAGGACCGCGACGTTGTGGCCGGCCCGGAGCGCGACCTGCTCGCGGATCCTGCGCGCCGAGCGGTCCGGGTCCTCGGGCAGCAGCAGGTGGTGACCGACGGCCACGTTGGAGGCGTCGATCCCGGCCGCGGCCATCGTCAGGCCGAGGTGGTTGCGGACGATCACGGTGGGTCCCCGGCGGGCCACCACGCGCACCGTCTCGCCCGGGAGCGAGGCGGTCCGGTCCCCGGCCCGCAGTCGTCCCTCCGCCTTGCTCACGACCTTGCCGGTCACGATCACCACGTCGCCGTCGGCCAGGTCGCAGTGGGCGAGCACCAGCGCGGCCAGGTCGTCGCCCGCCCCGACCTCGCCGATGCCGTCGGGTGCGCTCAGCGTGACCCGGACGGTCACGAGACCAGCCCGGCGGCGGCCACGGCCATCGATGCCGTCGCCTCGTCGTCGGTCATCAGCAGCGGCACCGCCCGGCAGGCCAGGCCCTCCGCCTCGACCCGCTCGACCTCGCCGGCGTCGGCGCTGTCCACCAGCCACCCGTCCAGCAGGCCGCCTCGGGACCGGGCGCCGTAGTGCGCGGCCACCCCTGCCGCGCTGACCTCGACCCCGATGCCGGCGAGCAGCTGCTCGGCCATGCCGCGCACGTGCCGGCCGCCGATGATCGGCGAGATGCCGACCACCGGTGCCGGGGTGCCGCGCAGGGCGTCGCGGACGCCGGGGACCCCGAGGATGGTGCCGACCGAGACCACCGGGTTCGACGGCGGGAGGATGACCAGGTCGGCGTCGCCGATCGCGTCCAGCACGCCGGGGCCGGGGGTGGCGGTGTCCTGGCCGACGACGACGACGGCCTCGACCGGCACCTCGGCCCGCAGGCGCACCCAGTACTCCTGGAAGTGCACCACCCGGGTCCCCGAGGCCGACTCCGGGTCCGGGACCGCCACGTGGGTCTCCACCCGGTCGTCGGTCATCGGCAGCAGCCGGACCCCCGGCTGCCAGCGCCGGCACAGGGCCTCGGTCACGGCCGAGAGCGGGTAGCCGGCCTCGAGCATCTGGGTGCGCACCAGGTGCGTGGCCAGGTCCCGGTCGCCGAGCCCGAACCACGTCGGCTCGACGCCGTACGCCGCCAGCTCCTCGCGGGCGTGCCAGCTCTCCTCGCGGCGCCCCCAGCCGCGTTCGGGGTCGATCCCGTCGCCTAGGGTGTACATCACGGTGTCCAGGTCGGGGCACACCTTGAGGCCGTGGACCCACAGGTCGTCGGCGGTGTTGACCACCACGTCCACGCGGACGTCCGGCGTCGCACCGAGGTGGGCCAGCCGGCCGGCGCGCAGGGCGTGCAGCAGGCCCTGCAGGAACCGGGCCCCCCCGATACCACCCGAGAGCACGGTGAGTGATCGCATGGGCACAGCCTGCCCGATCGGGTGGGTGTCTGGTCCAGAGGGGGCATATATCAGATCCGGGCTTGACTTCCCGGGACGACAGGCATGTAATTCCCGTAGTGTCTTTCACACGAGGACACGAGGGTCGAAAGGGGACTGCCGTGCGGGAGCTGTTTCTCCTCGACGGAGACGGTGAAGAGCTGGGTTGGCAGGAGCGCGCGCTGTGCGCCCAGACGGATCCGGAGGCGTTCTTCCCCGAGAAGGGCGGCTCCACCAGGGAGGCGAAGAAGGTCTGCCTGACCTGTGAGGTCCGCGACGACTGCCTGGAGTACGCGCTCATGAACGACGAGCGGTTCGGCATCTGGGGCGGTCTGTCCGAGCGGGAGCGGCGCAAGCTGAAGAAGCGCGCCGTCTGAGCTGAGCACCCGGGCGGCTAGGGTTGGCCGGCGTGACCGTCACCGCCCTCCTGATCTGCCATGACGGCGCGCGGTGGCTGCCGGCGGTGCTCGCCGGCCTGCGGGACCAGCAGCGCCGCCCGGACCGCATCCTCGCCCTTGACACCACTGGCACCACCGGCCCCGATGAGACCGGCGACTCCGGCAGCACTGGGCGGCTGCTCGTCGAGGCGCTCGGCGCCGACGCCGTGCTCACCCGGCCCGGCACCTTCCCCGAGGCCGTCGCCCACGCGCTGCCCACGATCGAGACCGACTGGGTCTGGCTGCTCCACGACGACGCCAACCCGGACCCGGCCGCCCTGGCCGAGCTCCTCGCCGTCGCCGAGTCCGGCGGCGCCGACGTCCTCGGCCCCAAGCTGAGGGAGTGGCCCTCGCTGCGCCGGCTGCTCGAGCTCGGGGTCACCATCTCCGGCACCGGCCGCCGGGAGACCGGCCTCGAGCGCGGGGAGTACGACCAGGGCCAGCACGACGAGATCCGCCAGGTGCTGGCGGTGAACACCGCCGGGATGCTGGTCCGGCGCGAGGTGCTCGAGCACCTGGGCGGGTTCGACGCGGCCCTGCCGGTCTTCGGCACCGACCTGGACTTCGGGTGGCGGGCGGCCCGGGCCGGCTACCGCACCGTCGTCGTGCCCCAGGCCGTGGTCTTCCACGCCGAGGCCGCGCACCGGGGGCTGCGCCGGACCCGGCTCACCGGTCGGCGCACCCGCACCCACCGCGCCGAGCGTGAGGCGGCGCTCTACACCCTGCTCGCGAACGTCCGGGGTCGAGCCCTCCCCTTCGTCGCGGTGCGGCTGGTGCTGGGCACGCTGCTGCGGGTGCTGGGCTACCTCCTGGCCCGCTCACCCGGGCACGCCGGCGACGAGCTCGCCGCGCTGCTCGGGCTGCTCGGCCGGCCGCGCCGCCTGATCTCGGCCCGCCGTGCCCGCCGCGCCCTGGACGGCACGCAGGCCGCCGACCACCGCGACGTACGCCGGCTGCTGGCGCCGTGGTGGGTGCCCTACCGGCACGGGCTGGACTTCGTGACCGACGTCGCCACCGCGGCCGGCAACCAAGGTCGGGACGCGGCCGAGCGGCGGCGCTCCGCCCGGGCCCTGGACAGCGGCCCGGTCGCCGACGACGCCGACACACTGGCCGCGGACAGCGGGCTGCTCGTGCGCTTCGTCACCAGCCCGGTCGCGGTGCTCTCGGCCGTCTTCGTCCTGCTGGCCCTCTGGGGTGCGCGGGCCGCGCTCGGAGAGGTCAGCGGGGGAGCCCTGTCCCCGGCACCGGCCGGCGCGGCGGACTGGTGGCGACTGGTGACCGAGGGCTGGCACCCGCTCGGACAGGGCACCGACGCCCCCGAGCCCGGCTACCTGCTCCCGTTCGCGCTGCTCGGCACGTTGCTGCTCGGATCGGCCTCGGCGGTCGTCTCGGTGCTGTTCGTGGCCGCCGTGCCGCTCGCCGCCTGGGGGGCCTGGCGGTTCGGGCTGGTGGTGGCCGAGCTCGGCTCGGGCCTGCCCGCGTCCCGGGTCCTGGTCGGCTGGGCCGCGCTGACCTACGCCGCGGTCCCCGTGGCCAGCGGCGCCTGGGGGCAGGGTCGGTTCGGGGTGGTCGCGTCCGCGGCCGTCCTGCCCTGGCTCGCGCACGCCGCGCTGGGCCTGCTCGAGCCGTCCGCCGACCGGCGCTGGCGGGCCGGGTGGCGGTGCAGCCTCCTGCTGGCACTGGTCACCGCCTTCACCCCCGCGGCCTGGCCGTTCGCCGCGGTCGTCGTGGCCGGCGTGCTCGGGACCGGGCTGGTCCGGGCCCGATCCGCGTTCGGGTCCCGGTCCGTGTGGGGGCCGCTCCTGGTCGTGGTGGCGGTGCCGCCGCTGCTGCTGCTCCCCGGCACGGTCGGGGTCCTCGGGCACGGCCTGGGTGCGCTCTTCCTCGAGGCCGGTCGGCTGGTGGACACCCCCGGGCCGACGGACCTGGTCGCGGGCCGCTTCGGCAGCCCCTCCGCCCCCGCCTGGGCCGGCCTGCTGCTGCTGGCGCCGGCGCTGGGGGCCCTGCTGCGCCGGCGGGCCCGCGTGGCGGCGGCCGCCTGCTGGCTGGTGGTGGCGGTGGCCGCGGTCCTCGCCGCCGTGCTCAGCCGGGTCTCGGTCCCGGTGCCGGCCGGGACCGTGCAACCGGGTCTGGGCTTCCTCCTCGTGCTCAGCCAGGGCGCCCTCGTCGTGGCCGCGCTGGTCGCCGGCCAGGGGCTGTGGGCCCGGTTCGCGCACGCCGACTTCGGGTGGCGGCAGCCGGTGGCCGGGCTGCTGGCGGCCGCCGGCCTGCTGGTGCCGGTCGTCGGCCTGGGCTGGTGGCTGGCCGGCGACGCCGACGAGCTCGGCCCCCCCACCGCCTCCGCGGTGCCGGCGTACATGACGCAGGCGGCCGAGCTCGGGCCGGAGCACGGTGTCCTGATCCTGCGCGGCGACGTGGAGACCGGCCTGACCTGGACGGTCCGCCGGGACGACGGTGTGACGATCGGTGAGGACGAGATCCTGGCCCTGACCGATCCCGACCCGGCGCTGGACGCCGACGTCGGCGCCCTCGTCTCCCGGCCGACCCTCGACGTCGTGGAGCGCATGTCGGGGCACGGGCTGGACTACGTGGTCATGCCGGCGCCGGCGGACGGCCGGGTCGCGGCGACGCTCGACGCCGCCTCCGGCATGGTCCAGGCCAGCGCGGGCGACCGCAGCACCCGGGCCTGGCAGTTCGAGCAGGACGCCGCGCCCGCCGCCGTGGCCGGCACCGGGCCCTGGTGGCATCCGTGGCTGCTCGCGATCCAGGTCGCGGCGCTGATCGTGACCGCCGTGCTCTGCGGCCCGACCAGGAGGGAGGGCCGATGACCGACACCGGTCGACCCGAGGGACCGGGCCGCCGGGTGGCGGCCGGCCCCGCGCGCCGGTTCAGCCCGGCGCTGGTCGTGGGCCTGGCCGCGGTCCTGATCGCGGCGCTCGCCCTGGCCGTGCAGGCACCGGCGGCACCGCCGGTCGAGGAGCCGGTCCGGGCGCCCGGCAGCGAGCCGCTGGACAGCCTGAGCCTGGCCTGCCCCGCGGCCGCCGAGGGCAGCACCGCCCCGATCACCCTCGGCAGCGGGGCCGACTCCTCCGAGGTCGGCGACGAGGGAGGCGGGCTCTCCCTGCGCCCGGCCGACGGCGGCGCGGACGACGACCCCCTGGAGGTCGACCTCGTCCCCCGGGAGCTGCGGCTGGTGCCGGGACCGGAGGTGCCCGGTGCCGTGGTCGCCACCGGGGTCGACGGACTGGCGCCGGGACTGTTCGGCGCCCGTTTCGGCGGCCCGTCGCGGACCGCCGCCGGCGAGTGCGTGGTCCCCGAGTCCGAGCGCTGGTTCGCCGGGGCGGGTGCCGGTGGACGACACACCTCCCGGCTTCGGCTGGTCAATCCGGACGCCGGCCCGGCGGTCGCCGACGTCACCCTCTGGTCGACCGAGGGCGAGCTGACCCGGGTGGCCTCGCGAGGTCTGACCGTCCCCGGCCGCGACAGCACGGTGATCGACCTGGAGGAGATCTCCCCGCAGCGCAACGAGCTCGCGATGCGGGTCCAGGTCGTGCGCGGCCGGCTCGCGGCCACCGTCGACGACGAGTACGCCGCGGACGGGGGCGAGGCCTCCGCCGACTGGTTGGCCGCCACCGCCGAGCCGGCCGAGTCGCTGCTGCTGCCCGGGCTGCCCCGTCAGGCCGAGGAGCACACGCTGACGCTGCTGAACCCCGGCACCACCGAGGGCCGGG
Source organism: Nocardioides donggukensis (assembly GCF_014842875.1). Classification (GTDB taxonomy): domain Bacteria; phylum Actinomycetota; class Actinomycetes; order Propionibacteriales; family Nocardioidaceae; genus Nocardioides; species Nocardioides donggukensis. The sequence continues at coordinate 775,877 of NZ_JACYXZ010000001.1, forward strand.
TGAGCCTGCAGGTCGTCGGCCGCGAGAGCACGTTCGCCCCGGCCGGCACCGAGGAGATCCGGGTGCCGGCGGGCCGGGTGGTGGTCACGGACCTCAGCCGGCCGCTGGCGCAGGCGCTGGGCGGCGAGGACGCCGCGCTGCGGGTCGACGGCACGGTTCCGGTGGCCGCCGGGCTGCGGTCCGTGGTCGCCGGGGACCTGCTGCACCTGCCCGCCGTGCCGCTCGCCGCGGGGTCCTCGGCGGCACTGGTGCCGCCGACCGGGAGCAGGACCCTCGTGCTCAGCGGAGCGCCGGCCGCCGGCCGGGCCGACGTCTCGTTCCTGGGTGCCGGCGGTGCCGGGGAGGTGGGGACGAAGCGGCTGCGGCTCCGGCCGGGCGTCACCACCTCCGTGCCGCTGCCCCGGGAGGCCCGGGCGGTGCTGGTCGACACCGAGGTGCCGCACGCGGGCGCGGTGCGCACGGTGACCGGAGGCGGAGGCTCGGTCCTGCCGCTGCGGTCGCTGGTCCTGGAGCAGCTGGTCCCGCAGGTCACCCCGCAGTGGCCGTGAGGGTCGCTCAGCGCTCGTTCTCGACGAACGGGTGCTCGGCGACGTAGGTCCGGGCCTCGGTGTACATCCGCTCGATGTAGGCCTCCAGCTGCGCCGCCTCGACCCGCCACTGGCCCCGCCCACCGATCTTGATCGCGGGCAGGTCCCCGCGCCGGACCAGCGCATAGGCCTGCGCGCTCGAGGTGTTGAGGATCTCCGCGACGTCGGTCAGCGTCAGGAACCGGGGCGAGTCGGCCATGGCCCCACTCTGCCATCCCGGAGGCCACCGGGCCGGAACCCCGGGGTCGGGCCTGTGGAGGGAACGCGTGACGAGGTGGCCGCGATGTGCCCATGATGAGCCCGTGACCAGCAATCTCGGAGTTCGGAGCAGGGGTGCCATGCGGGCCGCGGAGGCCCCGAGGAGCACCGATCCGCCGGCCGCCGTCCGCGCCGCGCCACCCGGGTGGCGGGACCCGCGGCTGTGGATCGGCGTCGCGCTCGTCGCCGGCTCGGTGGTGGCCGGGGCCCGGGTCCTGGGCGCGGCCGACGACACGGTCGAGGTGTGGGCGGCCGCCGCGGACCTGGCTCCGGGCCGGGCCCTGTCGTCGGACGCCCTGGTCGCCCGGCGCGTGCGGTTCGGTGACGACGGGGACCTGGACCGCTACCTGCGGGTGGCCGACGGCCCGCCCGGCGAGGAGACCGTGCGCAGACCGGTGGGGGCGGGAGAGCTGGTGCCGCGCGCGGCGCTCGGCGCCGGCCCGACCGGGCTGACCGAGGTGCCGATCTGGGCTCGCGCCGAGGCCGTGGCCGGCAGCGTCGTCACCGGCTCGGTGGTAGACGTCTGGGTCACCGGGGAGCCCGGCGGCGGGCGCTCGGGCCGGGCCCGGCTGGTGCTCGACGACGTGGTCGTGATCGCGGCCCCCCGGCCGACGTCCTCCTTCGGCCCGGGCGGTGCCCGGCAGGTGCTGGTCGGGGTGGACGAGGGGGATGCCGACCTGATCGGGCAGGCCCTCGCGGCGGCCCGCGACGACCGCATCGCGATCACCCGGCAGGGATGATCCCGGTGCCGGCCGAGGCCCGGGTCTGCGTGCTGGTGGTCGCCGCCGGGGCGCCGTGGGAGTCCCGGGCCCTCGCCGGGCTGGGCGAGCGGCCGGGGGTGGTGGTGCTCAAGCGGTGCATGGACGTCACCGACCTGCTCGCGAGTGCGACCTCCGGGCAGGCCCAGGTCGCCGTGGTGTCGGTGGACGCACCGGGCCTGGACGGGGCGGCGGTCGACCACCTCGGCCGATCCGGCGTCAGGGTGGTGGCGGTCGCCCCCGACCCCGGGGCCGAACGGATGCGGGACCACCTGGCCCGGCTCGGAGTCGCCGGTGTCGTCGGCGCCGACGCGCTGGCCGACCTGCCGGAGGCGGTGCTGTCCGCCGCGGGCGGAGGCGCGTCGGGGGCCGCGGCACCCGGCCCGCCCGCCGGTGCCCGGAGCGACGCGCCCGCGAGCACCCCGGCCACCGGGCGCACGGTCGCGGTGTGGGGACCGGCGGGCGCACCCGGGCGGACCACGGTCGCACTCGGGCTGGCGGGGGAGCTGGCCCGGCGAGGGGCCGACCCGCTGCTCCTGGACGTCGACCCGTGGGGCGGGGCGGTCGCCCAGCACCTCGGTGTGCTCGACGAGGTGTCGGGCCTGCTCGCCTGCGCCCGGTCCACCCCGCGGGCCGAGCTCGCCGACCGGTTCCTCGGTCTCCAGCGTCGGGTCGCCGGGATCCGGGTGCTCACCGGGCTGCCCCGCCCCGACCGGTGGGTCGAGGTCCGCCCGGGCACCGTGACCCACCTGGTGGAGCTGGGCCGCGGGCAGGGCCCGGTGCTGCTCGACACCGGCTTCTGCCTCGAGGAGGACCCGGGCGCCGACGTCGCCGGCCGGCCCGGCCGCAACGCCCTGACGACCGAGGCGCTGCGAGCCGCCGACGCGGTCCTCGCCGTGGGCACCGCCGACCCGGTCGGGCTGACCCGGCTGGCACGCGGCCTGGTCGAGCTCCGTGAGCTCCTCGACGGGCGCGGGGTGCACGTCGTGGTCAACCGGATGCGGGGCTCGCTCGGCTGGTCGGAGGACGAGGTGCGCTCGATGGTCACCGGCTTCGCCAGGGTCGAGTCCCTGCACCTGCTGCCGGAGGACCGGTCGGCCACGGACCGGGCGCTGCTGGCCGGGCGCACGCTCACCGAGACCGGGGACTCCGGCCTGTCCCGGGCGCTCGCCGGGATCGTCGACGTGGTCGTGCCCGGCCCCGCCGGCGCCCGGGCGAACGGCCGCCCGAGCGGGCTGCTCAGCCGCCGAACAGCAGGTAGAGCCCGCCGACCGTGAAGCCGACCATCACCGCGAGGAGCGTCAGCTGGCCGGTGAGCTGGTGCCGCCGCGGCAGCAGTCGGATCGCCCGGTCGTGGGCCGCCACCACGGCGACCACGTGGCCCAGGACCACCGCGGCCACCTTGGTGGTGGCCAGGAAGGTCGGGTGCAGCGTGAGCCAGTAGTTCACGGCCCGGTCGCCGGTGCCCAGGTAGTCCGCCCCCGTGCCGAAGGGGTCGCTGAGCTGGATCACCGTCTGCTGGCCGAGCTCGACCAGGTAGCTCAGGTAGTGGGCCGCGATGTAGCCGACGATGATCGGGACCAGGGAGTGCGCGAACAGGGCCGGCAGCTCCCGGCGCCGGTGCTCGTCGTGGATGCCGGTGGCCATGACGCCCCCCGCGAACAGCGCGCCGACGGCCAGCACGAAGCCGCTGAGCGCCAGCGTGTTGAGGACGGTCCCGTCGATGGCGGAGTCCTGGGCGGTGCGGACCCAGAAGCTCGAGTTCGTGAACGAGTCGAACGCCGTGCTGCCGAGCAGGACCGCGGCGGCCGCCAGCAGCCCCGGCCGGGCCGGGGTCAGGTCGAGGTTCGCCAGCGGGCTGCGCACGACCAGGGCGCCCTCGTGCCGGCCCCAGACCGACAGCCGGCCGACCAGGGTCGAGTAGGCCTCGAACGGGTCGGCGTACTCGTAGAAGCGGTTGCCGAACACGGCGCCGCCGACCAGCATCACGCCGACGTACGCCGCGCACCACAGCCGCGCCGGACCGAGCTCCCCGTTGAAGGGGTAGACCAGCTCGAACCAGACGAAGCCGAAGAGGGCGGCCGCGGCCGGCCAGTAGCCCAGTCGCGCCGGGTAGTCGCGCAGCCCGACGTCCGGGTCGGAGCCGGAGACGCGGGCCAGCAGGAGGTTGACCGTGCGGACCGGGCTGATCGCGCGGTAGAAGGGCCCGAAGAGCAGGGACAGCGGCACGATGCCGACCCAGAGCAGGACGTAGAACACCCCGAAGAACGGGTTGGTGGCCCGGTCCGGGCCGAAGACCGCCGCCGCGGCGACGTACAGGAAGAACCCGAGACCGAGCGTGCGCAGGACCGCCCCGAAGGCGGGGTGGTCGACGATCCGCGCGAGGACCGGTGGGACCGGTCGCGGCGCGGCGCCGACGTTGAAGCGAGGCTCCCGCCAGGCCAGGGCCAGGACCGTGAACGAGATCGCCAGGGCGGCGGCGGCGCCCGCGATGGCGTACTCGGCGGGGATCGGGAGGTCCTTGGCGCCACCGATCCCGTGGGCGTCGAGACGCACGCTCAGCGGACCTCGAACTGGGCCACGACCCGGGCCGGCTCGTGCAGCTCCAGGTCCACCACCCCGGGCTGCCCGAAGCGCAGCGTCCGCTGGGAGGTGCCGGCCCCGAACGAGACCTCCTGCTCGGGCGTGGCATGGGCGTGCAGCTCACCGGCGACGTCGGAGTCGATCCGCAGGCGCACCGGCTCGCCGACGCCGACCTCGACCCGCTTGCCGTTGGGAGTGACCTCGCCCCCGGAGATCGTGATCTCCAGCGTGAGCGCCTCCGGCTCCTCCGGCGTCTGCTCGGGGGTGGGACTCTCCTCGGTCCCGTCGGGGCCCGACGAGCCGGCCGGCGCCGAGGCGGTCTCGGTCGGGCTCGCCTCGTCGTCCTGCGCGGCGCACCCGCCCAGGACGGTCAGGGCGAGCAGGGCGGTCGCGGCCATGATGCTGGTGGCGCTCGTGGTGCTGGTGGTGCTGGTCGTGCTGCGCAGCGGCACGTCGTCTCCTCCGAGGCTGGACCCGATGCCGGGCCGTGGTTCGTCGTTCTGCCAGAATCCCACGCGGGCGGTTGCCGCCCACGAGAGGGGTGAGCCGAGTGAGCGAGCGACTGAGGCCGAGCGACCTGGCCTTCCTGTCCGCTGAGTCGCCGGCCACGCCCATGCACAACGCGACCCTCGAGATCTTCGAGGCCGGCCTGGAGTACGACGCGCTGGTCGTCCTGATCGCCGACCGGATCGCGTTCGTGCCCCGCTACCGGCAGCGGCTCCAGCGGGTGCCCGGCGGCCTGGCCAACCCGGTGTGGGTCGACGACGAGCGCTTCGACCTCGGCTTCCACGTCCGTCGCTCCGGCCTGCCGCGGCCCGGGACGATGGAGCAGCTCCTCGAGCTGGTGGGCCGGATCATGTCGCGGCCGCTCGACCCGCACCGGCCCCTGTGGGAGGTCTACTTCATCGAGGGACCGCAGGACGGCCGGGTGGCCGTGCTGTCGAAGTCCCACCAGGTCCTGGTGGACGGCGTGGAGACCGTGGACCTGGGGCAGGTGCTGCTCGACACCGGCCCGGAGCCCAAGACCCTGGGGCGGGACGACTGGGCCCCGCGCCGCGCCCCATCGCCGGTCCGCCTCGCCGCCGCGGCGCTGCGCGACAACGTGCGGGACCCGGGCACCCTGCTGGCCACCGGCCGGAGCACCGCCGAGGCCGCGCTGCGGGGAGTCGAGACCGTCCGGGACCGGATGGGCGACGTGGCCAATGCGCTCGCGAACCGCCGCCCGACGTTCGACTCGCCGATCAACGCCGCCCTGTCCGAGCAGCGCCGGTTCGTCACCGTGCGGACCGACCTCGAGGACTACCGGCGGATCCGCCAGGTGCACGGCGGGTCGGTCAACGACGTGGTCCTGGCCACGGTCACCGGCGCGCTGCGGGCCTGGCTCACGGCACGCGGCACCCCGGCCGGGGCCATGCGGCAGCTGCGGGCGATGGTGCCGATGTCGGTGATCGACGACGAGCTCGAGGCGACCTCGCTCGGCAGCCAGATCGCCGGCCACCTGGTCGCCCTGCCGGTCGGCGAGGGTAGCCCCGTGGTGCGGCTGCACCAGGTCTCCTACGCCTTCCAGGCGCACGGGGAGACCGGCCGCGCGGTCGCGGCGAACCGGCTGGCCGGCATCGCCGGCTTCGCGCCCACGACCTTCCACGCGCTCGGCTCGCGGGTGGCGGCCCAGCAGCTGCGCAAGGGCTTCCACCTCGCGGTGACCAACGTGCCCGGCCCGCAGTTCCCGCTGTACGCCGCCGGCGCCCGCATGGTCGAGACCTACCCGGTGCAGCCCCTGCTGCCCGACCAGGCGCTCGCGATCGGCGTCACCTCCTACGACGGCGGCGTCTACTACGGGATCACCGCCGACAGGGACGCCCTCCCGGACGTCACGATCCTCGGGCAGTGCCTCACCGAGGCCCTCGACGAGCTGGTCGACAGCGCGAGCGACGCCCGGCCCCGGGCACCCCGCGGCCGGCGCCGGCCCGCCGCCAAGAAGCCCTCCGGGCAGCCGGACTGACATGCGGGTCTACGTCGCCACCACGCTGGCCGATCTCGCCGGGCACGTCGCCGCCGGCGCCGTGCCGCCGGGGGCGGAGCGGTTCGTCCCGGCCGACGTCGAGGCCGAGTACGACGCGCTGATGGCGGCGGCCGAGGCGTCGGCGGCGCTGCTCGCCGGACCCGGCCGCCGGGTGGTCGTGGTGGCCGACGTGGCCGGGGAGGCGGAGGCCGACGCGGCGATCCCGCTCCGGCGGGTGGTGGCCGTGCACGCCGACGCCGAGACGCTGGCCGACCCCGCGGCGCACCCCGAGGACGACCTCGGGTGGTACGCGACCCAGGAGATCCCGGGCCTGCTCTCCGGGGCCGTTTGAGAGCCACCTCACTTCTCTGAGACGATCGCGGCATGGACGCGATCACCTTCCCCCCTGCTCCGGCCAACGAGCCGAACCTCACCTACGCACCGGGCACCCCGGAGCGGGCGGCACTCCGGGCCGAGCTGGACCGTCTCGAGGGACGCCAGCACGACCTGACCGCCACCATCGGCGGGGAGAAGCGCATGGGCGGGGGCGCGGAGACGAAGGTCGTCCAGCCGCACGACCACCAGCACGTCCTGGGTGTGCTGCGCAACGCCACCCAGACCGACGCCAAGGCGGCGGTCGAGGCCGCCGCCGACGCCGCCCCGGCGTGGCGGGCGATGCCGGTCGACGAGCGGTGCGCGATCATCCTCAAGGCCGCCGACCTCCTGGCCGGACCGTGGCGCCAGCGGATCAACGCCGCCACCGTGCTGGGCCAGTCCAAGACCGCGTTCCAGGCCGAGATCGACTCCGCCTGCGAGCTGATCGACTTCTGGCGGTTCAACGTCCACTACGCCAAGCAGATCCTCACCGAGCAGCCGATCCGCAACAGCCCCGGCATCTGGAACCGGACCGACCACCGCCCGCTCGAGGGGTTCGTCTACGCGATCACGCCGTTCAACTTCACCGCGATCGCCGGCAACCTGCCCACCGCGCCGGCGCTGATGGGCAACACGGTGATCTGGAAGCCCTCGCCCACCCAGCAGCTCGCCGCGCACCTGACGATGGAGCTGCTCGAGGAGGCCGGGATGCCCCCGGGCGTCATCAACATGCTGCCCGGCGACGGCCTGGACGTCTCGAAGGTGGTGCTGGCCCACCCGGACCTGGCCGGCATCCACTTCACCGGCTCCACGCCCACCTTCCAGCACCTGTGGCGCACGGTGGGGGAGAACATCGCCGGCTACCGGTCCTACCCCCGGATCGTCGGCGAGACCGGGGGCAAGGACTTCATCGTGGCGCACCCGAGCGCCGACCCGGACGTGCTGCGGGTCGCCATGATCCGCGGGGCGTTCGAGTTCCAGGGGCAGAAGTGCTCCGCGGCCTCGCGCGCCTACGTGCCGAAGTCGGTCTGGAAGAAGATGCGCGACTCGTTCGTGGCCGAGGTCGAGGGGATCACGATGGGCGACCCCACGGACTTCTCCAACTTCATGGGCGCCGTCATCGACGACCGCGCGTTCGCCAAGCACAAGTCGGCGATCACCCGGGCCAAGCGCAACAAGGCCCTCGACGTGGTCGCCGGCGGCCAGGTCGACGACTCGGTCGGCTACTTCGTGCGGCCCACGGTCGTGACCTCTACCGACCCGACCGACCAGATGTTCTCGACCGAGTACTTCGGACCGATCCTGGCCGTCCACGTCTACGAGGACCGCGACTTCGAGAAGGTCGTCGCGCAGATGGAGTCGTTCGCCCCGTACGCCCTGACCGGGGCGATCATCGCCCAGGACCGCGGGGTCATCTCGTGGGCGCGGGAGGCGCTGCGCTTCGCGGCCGGCAACTTCTACGTCAACGACAAGCCGACCGGCGCCGTGGTCGGCCAGCAGCCGTTCGGCGGCGCCCGGGCCTCGGGCACCAACGACAAGGCCGGCGCCCCGGTGAACCTGCTCCGCTGGACCTCGCCGCGCTCCATCAAGGAGACGTTCGTCCCGCCGAAGGACTACCGCTACCCGTACATGTCCGCCGAGTGAGGCGGGCGTGAGCCTCCCGGTCGCCGCCTGGCACCTGGGCCAGCTGCACGCCTACGAGCAGGCGCTGGTGCTGGTGATCGCGTTCGGCCCGTTCGTGGTGCTCGGGATCGTCGTCGGCGTGCTGCGCCGCCGCGACCTCGACCGCTGACCCTCGCCCGGGTCCGCGTCAGCGGGCGGCGAGCCAGGTGCGGCCGACGGAGTTCTCGGTGCGCAGCGCCTTGTCGAGCAGGCCGGCGACGAGGTCCTCGACCTTCCCGCCGACCAGCGGCAGCTTGACCGTGATCTCGAGGCGGACCTGCTGGACGACGTCCGACCCGCGCTGCTCGAGGGTGGCGGTGCCGGTGATGTCGCCGGGCTTGCCGGGGATCGTCGTGTGGATGTCGGCGCCGGACTCCGTGGCCCAGGACTCCACCTGCCGGATCGGGATCTCCTCGCCCACGAACCGCTTCGCGAACGACGGCACCCGGTCCACGCCGTGCGCGTAGTCGAGGACCACCGTCCGCCCCGCCCCGTCCGGCTCGACGGTGACCGAGCGCCTCAGCACGCCCTGCCGGTCGAGGACCGACTCCCGGAACCCCGGGTCGGCCAGCATGGCCGCGACCCGGTCGACGGTGGCGTCCGGGTAGACGACCTCGGTGTCCAGCCGCTTCACCGCTCACCCTCCAGCCAGGCCACGCCGACCCCGTGCTCGATGTCCCAGCCGTCCTTGAGCCGGGTGCCGAGCAGGCCCTCGATCCGGCCGCCGATCAGGGGGATCCTCGCCCTGGCCTCGCCCTCGAAGGTGTCCAGCGTGCCCGCCCCGTCGGCCACCAGCCGACGGGTGCCGTGGACCCCGGCCGGCTTGCCGGGGCTGCTGACCGAGAACGCGGCCGCCCGGTCGTCGTCCCACTCCTCGGCCTGGACCGCCCGGACCGTGTCGCCGGCGAAGGTGCGGGCGAAGGCCGGGATGTCGCGGGTCGGCTGGACCATCTCGATCGCCACGGTGGTCCCCGAGATCGTGACGTCCACCGACTCCGCGCCCTGCGCCCACGAGGCCTTCTCCCGGAAGGCGGGGTCCGTGAGCATGGCGTAGACCTCACCCGGCGGGGCGTCGTACCTGACTGAGTGCTGGAGCTTCATGGGGTCATCATGTCCTCCCGGCCCGGGAGTGGCTACGGTGCGGCCCATGACCGAGACCTTCACCTCCTTCGGGGAGGACGGCGCCCAGCTGACCTACGGGAGCTACCTGCGGCTGCCGCAGCTGCTCGACAGCCAGCACCTCGAGTCCGACCCGCCGGCCCACGACGAGCTGCTGTTCATCACGATCCACCAGGTCTACGAGCTGTGGTTCAAGCAGCTGCTGCACGAGGCCACCGCGGCCCGGCAGGCGATGTACGACGGGCGCCTGTGGTGGGCCAGCCACCTGCTGAACCGCATGCACGTGATCGAGCGGGTGCTGGTCCAGCAGATCGACGTGCTCGAGACGATGACCCCGCAGGACTTCCTCGAGTTCCGGCAGCGACTGGCCCCGGCCAGCGGCTTCCAGTCGGTGCAGTTCCGCGAGCTGGAGTTCCTCTCCGGCGCCAAGGACCGCTCGTACGTCGACCGGTTCCGGGGGCTGACCGCGGACGAGGAGCACCGGCTGGCGGCCCGGCTGGAGGAGCCGACGCTGTGGGACGGGTTCTGCGACGCGCTCCGCCAGCAGGGGCTGGCGACCGGGTCCGAGGACGAGGTGCGCGACTCGCTGGTCACCGCGGCGCACGACCGGTCGACGTACCCGGAGGTGTGGGTGCTCGCCGAGGGGCTGGTGCAGCACGACGAGCTGGCGGCGGCCTGGCGGGCCCGGCACGTGGTCATGGTCGAGCGGATGATCGGCACGAAGACCGGCACCGGGGGCTCCACCGGGGCGGCCTACCTGAGCAGCCGGCTGGGGCTGCGCTACTACCCGTTGCTGTGGGAGCTCCGCTCCGCCCTCTAGCGACCATCGCATCGGGGGCCGGCCCCCCGGACGCGGCGAGTTGTGGGGGTCACACCTGCGGCCCTAGTGTCGAGGTGTGTCGAACACCCTCGATGACAACAAGTCCGAGCTGATCGCCAAGGCCGTCGACCTGGCCGGTCACCGCAAGGGCGCCGGCGGGCCGCCGGTCGACCTCGTGGGCTCCCTCATGCGGACCTACTACCGGCACGTGGCCCCCGAGGACCTGGTCGACCGCACCGACGTCGACGTCTACGGGGCGCTGGCCAGCCACTTCCGGCTCGCCGGCAACCGGCCCCAGGGCACCGCCCAGGTCCGGGTGTTCACGCCGACCGTGCAGGAGCACGGCTGGTCGGCCAACGCGCACTCGGTCGTCGAGGTGGTCACCGACGACATGCCGTTCCTGGTCGACTCGATCACGATGGAGCTGTCCAACCAGCAGCGCAACCTGCACGTGATCGTGCACCCGCAGTTCGAGGTGTCCCGCGACATCACCGGCGAGCTGCAGGGGATCAGCGCCGCCGAGGACGGGGTCGTGGACTCCGGCCCGGAGACCATCCGCGAGTCCTGGATGCACGTCGAGATCGACCGGATCGCCGACTCCGAGGACGTCGCGGCGATCGAGGCCTCGCTGCAGGACGTGCTGCGCGACGTCCGCGAGGCGGTCGAGGACTGGGACCGCATGAAGGCCCAGGTGCTCGCCATCGTCGACGAGCTCGAGGCCGACCCGCCGCCGCTGCCGGAGCCCGAGATCCAGCAGGGCCGGGCACTGCTGCAGTGGCTGGCCGACGACCACTTCACCTTCCTCGGCTCCCGGGAGTACCGGCTCGAGGTCGACGAGGACGACCCCGAGGACATGATGCTGCGCGCCCTGCCCGGCACCGGCCACGGCATCCTGAGGGCCGACCAGGACCTGTCCGCGTCGTTCGGCAAGCTCCCGGACCTGGTGAAGGCCAAGGCCCGCGAGAAGACGCTGCTGGTGCTGGCCAAGGCCAACTCCCGCGCCACCGTGCACCGGCCCGCCTACCTCGACTACGTGGGGGTGAAGACCTTCGACGAGCAGGGCGAGGTCGTCGGGGAGCGCCGGTTCCTCGGGCTGTTCTCCAGCGCCGCCTACACCGAGTCCCTGACCCGGATCCCGATGCTGCGGGAGAAGGCCGCCGAGGTCATGAACCGGGTCGGCTTCGAGCCGCACAGCCACGCCGGCAAGGCGCTGATGGACACCCTGGAGAACTACCCGCGCGACGAGCTCTTCCAGACCCCGGTCGAGGAGCTGGCCCAGATCGCCGAGGCCGTGATGTACACCCGCGAGCGTCGGCAGCTGCGGCTGTTCGTCCGCCGGGACACCTACGGCCGGTTCCTCTCCTGCCTGGTCTACCTGCCGCGCGACCGGTACAACACGACCGTCCGGCAGAAGATCGCCGCGATCCTCGAGGACCGCCTCGGCGGGGAGTCGGTGGAGTTCACGGCGCGGGTCAGCGAGTCCAACATGGCCCGGGTCCACTTCGTGGTCCGACCCCCCAAGGGCGAGGTCATCGGCGACGTGGACGTGCCGGACCTCGAGCGGCGCCTGGTCGAGGCCGCCCGCTCGTGGACCGACGACTTCCACACCGCGGTGACCAGCCAGTTCGGCGAGGAGACCGGCTCCCGGTTGGGCCGCCTCTACGTCGAGTCCTTCCCGGAGGCCTACAAGGAGGACTTCCCGGCCCGCACCGCGGCGGTGGACCTGGGCCGGCTGGAGGGCATCGAGGGCGACACCGGGATCGACCTGTCGATGTACGAGCAGGTCGACGCGGGCCGTGGCGAGGCCCGGCTCAAGGTCTACCGGATCGGCGCGCCGCTGTCGCTCAGCCAGATCCTGCCGATGCTGAGCTCGATGGGCGTCGAGGTGGTCGACGAGCGTCCCTACGAGATCGAGGGCCTGCCCCGGCCGTCGTACATCTACGAGTTCGGGCTGCGCTACGGCGACGCCCTCCCGGCCGGGTCGCGGGCCCTGTTCCAGGACGCGATCCGTGCCGTCTGGGACGGCCACAACGAGATCGACGGGTTCAACGCGCTCGTGCTGGCCGCCGGGCTGACCTGGCGGCAGGCGACGGTGCTGCGCGCCTACGCGAAGTACATGCGCCAGGGGGGTACGCCGTTCGCGCAGGACTACATCGAGGGCGCGCTGCGCGGGAACGTCGACATCACCCGGCTGCTGGTGCAGCTGTTCGAGGCCCGGTTCGCACCCGGCAAGGACGGCCTGGCGGCGGACGCCGAGTCCCGGGTGGCGCTGGTCGCCGGACTGGAGGAGCGGCTCGGCCGGGCCCTGGACGACGTGGTCAGCCTCGACCACGACCGGATCCTGAGGTCCTACCTGACCATCATCCGGGCCACGCTCCGGACCAACTACTTCCAGCCCGGCGAGGCGGACGGGGTCAAGACCTACATCTCCTTCAAGCTCGAGCCGTCGGCGATCCCGGACCTGCCCGAGCCGCGACCGAGCTACGAGATCTTCGTCTACTCGCCGCGGGTCGAGGGCGTGCACCTGCGCTTCGGGCCGGTGGCCCGCGGCGGCCTGCGCTGGTCGGACCGGCGCGACGACTTCCGCACCGAGGTGCTGGGGCTGGTCAAGGCGCAGATGGTCAAGAACACCGTCATCGTGCCGGTCGGCTCGAAGGGCGGCTTCTTCGCGAAGAACCTCCCCGACCCCGGCGACCGGGACGGGTGGCTCGCCGAGGGGGTCGCCTGCTACAAGACCTTCATCTCCGGGCTGCTCGACATCACCGACAACCTGGTCGACGGTGCGACGGTGCCGCCGGACGACGTGGTCCGGCACGACGGCGACGACGCCTACCTGGTGGTGGCCGCGGACAAGGGCACCGCGACGTTCTCCGACATCGCGAACGGGGTCGCCAAGGACTACGGGTTCTGGCTCGGGGACGCGTTCGCCTCGGGCGGGTCGGTGGGCTACGACCACAAGGCGATGGGCATCACCGCCCGCGGGGCCTGGGTCTCGGTCCAGCGACACTTCCGTGAGATGGGGGTCGACTGCCAGACCGAGGAGTTCACCGTCGCCGGGATCGGGGACATGTCCGGCGACGTGTTCGGCAACGGCCTGCTCTGCTCCGAGACCGCCCGGCTGGTGGCCGCGTTCGACCACCGGCACATCTTCCTCGACCCGACCCCGGACCCGGCCGCGTCGTACGCCGAGCGGCGCCGGCTCTTCGAGCTGCCGCGGTCGTCGTGGCAGGACTACGACTCCGAGCTGATCTCGGAGGGCGGCGGCGTCTACCCCCGGTCGCTGAAGTCGATCCCGCTCACCCCCCAGGTGTGCGAGGTGCTGGACATCGACGCGGAGACCACCTCGATGACGCCCGCCGAGCTGATGCGGGCGATCCTGCTGGCCCCGGTCGACCTGCTGTGGAACGGCGGCATCGGGACCTACGTGAAGGCGTCGACCGAGACCGACGCGGACGCCGGCGACAAGGCCAACGACCCGATCCGGGTCGACGGCCGGGACCTGCGGGTGCGCTGCGTCGGCGAGGGCGGCAACCTGGGGCTCACCCAGCGGGGCCGGATCGAGTACGCCGCGGCCGGAGGCCGGATCAACACCGACTTCATCGACAACTCCGCGGGGGTCGACACCTCCGACCACGAGGTCAACATCAAGATCCTGCTCGACCGGGTCGTCGACGACGGCGACCTCACCGGCAAGCAGCGCAACGAGCTGCTCGCGGCGATGACCGACGAGGTCGCCGAGCTGGTGCTGCGCGACAACTACGAGCAGAACCTGGCCCTGGCCAACGCCGCCGCCAACGCGGCGCCCCTGCTGCACGTCCACGAGCACTGGATGAAGGAGCTGACCCGCCGCGGCGTCCTCAACCGGGAGCTCGAGGACCTGCCCAGCTCGCGGGAGGTCCGCCGCCGGCTGGACCGCCGGGAGGGCCTGTACACCCCCGAGCTGTCGGTGCTGATGGCCTGGACCAAGATCGTGCTGGCCGACGAGCTGCTGGCCTCGGACCTGCCCGACGACCCGTTCCTGCGCCAGGACCTGCACAGCTACTTCCCCAGCCAGATGACACCCGACTACGAGGCCCAGATGGAGCGGCACCCGCTGCGCCGGGAGATCGTGGTCACCCAGGTCGTCAACGACCTCGTCAACGGCGCCGGCATGACCTACTGGCCTCGGCTGGCGGGGGAGACCGGCGCCTCCGCGGCCGAGCTGACCCGCGCCAACTTCGTGGCCCGGGAGATCTACGGCTCCCTGGAGATGCGCCGGGAGCTGGCGTCCTACGACAACCGGCTGCCCGCCCAGGTCCAGACCCGGATGCGGCTCGAGATGCGGACGCTGGTCGAGCGGGCGTCGCGGTGGCTGGTGAGCAACCGCCGGGCCCCGCTGGACAGCCAGGCGACGGTCGACTTCTTCGAGGAGACGATCGCGAAGGTCATGGCCGAGCTGCCCTCGCTGCTGACCGGTCGGGAGCTGACCGCCTTCGAGCAGCGCCGGGACGCGCTGGTCGCGAAGGACGTCCCCGAGTCGCTGGCCGAGCGGGTGGCCGTGCTGCCCCCGTCGTACATGCTCCTCGGCGTCGTCGAGACGGCCGCTCGCGAGGGCATCGACCCGCTGGACGTGGCCCGGGTGCACTTCGCGCTGGCCGAGCGGCTGGGCCTGCCCCTGCTGGTGGCCCGGATCCTGGCGCTGCCCCGCGACGACCGGTGGCAGACGATGGCGCGGGCGGCGCTCCGCGACGACCTGCACGCCGTGCACGCGCAGCTGACCGCCCAGGTGCTGGCCGCGACCCCGGACGAGGACTCCGCCCCGGCCCGGGTCGCCGGGTGGGAGGAGGCCGACGCCGACGTCGTCAGCGTGGCCGCCCAGACCCTCGAGGACATCTGCTCCGACGAGGAGGCCGACCTGGCCCGGATGTCGGTGGGCCTGCGGGTGGTGCGCAGCCTGCTCGCCAGCTCCTGAGCCCGGCTCCGAGGAGTCACCGATGACCGGTCCGGCGATCGAGGTCACCGACCTCGTCAAGGTCTACGGGGAGCTGCGCGCCGTCGACGGCGTCAGCCTCACCGTCGAGGAGGGCGAGTTCTTCGGCATCCTCGGTCCGAATGGCGCCGGCAAGACCACCGCGCTGGAGATGATGGAGGGCCTGCGGCGCCCGGACGACGGCACGGTGCGGGTGCTGGGCCTCCCACCCTGGCCGCGCAACGCCGACCTCCTGCCGCGGATCGGCGTCCAGCTCCAGGCGTCGTCGTTCTTCGAGCGGCTCACGGCCCGCGAGCAGATCCACACCTTCGCCGACCTGTACGGCGTGCCGGGGGCGCAGGCGGACGGCTGGCTGGAGCGCGTGGGCATGGCGGACAAGGCCGGGGACCGGGTCGAGGACCTCTCCGGCGGGCAGGCCCAGCGGCTCTCGATCGCCTGCGCGCTGGTCCACGAGCCGGAGGTCGTGTTCCTCGACGAGCCCACGGCGGCGCTCGACCCCCAGGCCCGCCGGAACCTGTGGGACCTGCTCTCGGGCCTCAACGACTCCGGCCGCACCGTGGTGCTGACCACCCACTACATGGACGAGGCGGAGGTGCTCTGCGACCGGGTGGCGATCGTGGACCACGGCCGCCTGCTCCGGCTGGACACCCCGGCCGCCCTCGTGCGGGGCCTGGACGCGCCGACCCGGATCACGGTCGGGCCGGGCTTGCTGGACCCGGTGCGGGCGGGGGCGCTGCCGGCGGTCGACGACGTGGCCGTCCGGGTCGACGGCACCGTCCTGACCACCCGGTCGCCGGCCGCGGTGCTGGCCCGGCTCGCGGAGGCCGAGCAGCTGGACGGGGTCCGGGTCCAGACCGGCACGCTCGAGGACGTGTTCCTCGACCTCACCGGGCGGGAGTACCGCGCGTGAGGTGGCGGGGCTTCGCCAGCCTCTCCCGCGCGATCCTGCGCGGCTTCCTGAGGGACCGGGCCGCGGTCTTCTTCGCGATCGTGTTCCCGCTGATGTTCCTCGTGCTCTTCGGCGGGATCCTCGGCAACCAGGGGGCGTCCGAGGTGGAACTGGTCGAGGTGGGGCAGGTGCGGCTCTTCGACGAGCTGCCGGCCGGGGCCCGGGAGGCGTTCGAGGACACCTTCGAGGTCACCCGCACCGACGACCGGGCGGAGGCGATCGAGCTGGTCCGCAGCGGCGAGGCCGACGTGGCCGTCGAGATGGACGGCAGCCGGCTGGTCGCGACCTACACCGGGACCGACCAGGTCGCCTCCGCCATGACGCGGGGGACCCTCCAGGCGTTCGTCGACGGGGCGAATCTGGCCGCGTCCGGGCGTCCGCCGGCGTTCGACCTGGAGATGCAGCGGGTCGAGGACGACTCGCTCGAGGCGATCCAGTTCATCACCCCCGGCCTGCTCGGCTGGGCGGTGGCGATGAGCGCCAGCTTCGGGGCGGCCGCAACGCTCCAGGGGTGGCGGCAGAGCAAGCTGCTGCGCCGGCTGCAGCTGGCACCGGTCTCGACCCGCACGGTGGTGGGGGCCCGGGTGGCGGTGACCGTGGCGGTGGCGCTGGCGCAGATGGCGATCTTCGTGGGCCTGGGGGCCGCGGCGTTCGGGCTCCAGCTCGCCGGCGCCTGGCCGATGGCGGTGCCGCTGCTGGTGGTGGGGACGCTGTGCTTCATGTCCCTGGGCCTGCTGGCCGGCGCCGTGGCGCGGACCACCGAGGGGGCGGTGAACATGGCGAACTTCCTGGTCCTGCCGATGGCCTTCCTCAGCGGCTCGTTCTTCCCGCTCGACGGCACCCCCGGGTGGCTGCAGGCGATCAGCCGGGTGCTCCCGCTGTGGCACCTCAACCAGGGGATGCTGGACGTGATGGTGCGCGGCCAGTCGGCGGCGGCGGCGCTGGCGCCGATGGCGGTCCTGGCCGGGTTCGCGCTGGTGATGACGCTGGCGGCGGCCAGGCTGTTCCGCTGGGAGAGTGCCTGAGCTGGCGGTGCGGCCCGGCTCTAGCTCGCCTTCTTCTTGGCGCTCTTCTTGGCCGACTTCTTCGCCGCGCCCTTGCCCTTGCCCTTGCCCTTGCCACTGTCGCTGTCGCTGTCGCTGTCGCTGTCGCTGGCGTCACCGTCGTCCTCGCCGCGGGCCTCCTTGGCTGCGGCGACCGACTTCTGCAGCGCGGCGAGCAGGTCGACCACCTCGCCGGAGGACTTGGTCGTCGTGGGCGTGCGCTTGACCTCGCCGCCGTCGATCTTGGCCTTCACCAGCGCCTCGACGGCGCCGGCGTAGTCGTCCTCGAACTCGGCCGGGTCGAAGTCGCCGGCCAGGGTGTCGACGAGCATGGTCGCCATCTGCACCTCGGCGTCCTTGACCTCGCCCACGTCCACGGAGAAGTCCGGCGTGCGCACCTCGTCGGGCCACATCATCGTCTGCAGGACGATCACGTCGTCGCGGACCCGGAGCACCGCGATGCTGGTGCGCTGGCGCAGGGCGATCGTGACCACCGCCATCCGGTCGGCGGCCTCGAGTGCCTGCCGCAGCAGGGCGTACGGCTTCGCCCCGGTCTTCTCCGGCTCGAGGTAGTAGGACTTCTCGAACAGCATCGGGTCGATCTGCTCGCGCGGCACGAACTTCTCCACCGCGATCTCACGGCTCGAGGTCGAGGGCAGCCCGGCGAGGTCGTCCTCGTCGAGGATCACCATCTCGCCGTCCTCGGTCTCGTAGCCCTTGGCGATGTCGGCGTAGGCCACCTCCTCGCCGTCGAGCGAGCAGACGCGCTGGTACTTGATCCGGCCGCCGTCCTTGGCGTGCACCTGCCGGAACGAGACGTCGTGGCTCTCGGTGGCGGCGTACAGCTTGACCGGCACCGAGACCAGCCCGAACGACACCGCGCCCTTCCAGATCGCACGCATGCGGGTTGCCTCTCCAGGTGACTTGCGTTCACTGCAGTATCGACCATCGCCGGGTCGGATGCGACAGGATGCCTCCATGCGTCCGATGCTCGCCACCCGAGGCACCCGGGTCCCGGAGGGCGCCGGGTGGCGGCACGAGGTGAAGTGGGACGGGATGCGGATCCTGGCCGACGTCCGCCGCGGCCCGGGGGCCGGCGTCCGCCTGACCAGCCGGAACGAGAACGACGTGTCGGTCTCCTACCCGGAGCTGCGGGGGATCCCGGGCCGCGACCTCCTGCTCGACGGCGAGGTGGTGGCGCTCGCGGACGGGAGGCCGAGCTTCGCCGCGCTCGCCGAGCGCATGCACGTGCGCAGCGCGACCCGCGCCGCCGTCCTGGCCGAGCGGGCCCCGGTGACCTACCTGGTCTTCGACCTGCTGCGCCTCGACGGGCGGGAGCTGGCCGGTGAGCCGCTGGCCGCGCGGCGCGAGCTGCTCGACGGGCTGGGGCTGGACGACGTGTGCTGGCAGGTGCCCGCGACGTACGACGACGGCACGATGCTGCTCGAGGCGACCCGGCAGCAGGGCCTGGAGGGGATCGTGAGCAAGCGGCTGTCCTCGCGGTACGAGTACGGCGCCCGCAGCCGGCACTGGCTCAAGTTCCCGCACCGGCAGCGCACGTCGTGGGTGGTCGGCGGCTGGCGGCCCGAGACCGGCTCGACGAACCGGGTCGGTGCGCTGCTGGTGGGCGAGCCGACGCCCGGGGGCGTGCGCTACCGCGGCCGGGTCGGCAGCGGGATCGCCGGGAAGGTGGGGCCGGTGCTGCGGGGTCTCCTGGACCCGCTGACCCGCGCCACGAGCCCGTTCCTCGACGAGGTGCCCCGGGAGGACGCGCGCGGCACCACCTGGGTCGAGCCGGTGCTGGTGGTCGACGTGGAGTCGCTCGGGCTGGGCGCCCAGGGCCGGCTCCGCCAGCCGTCGTACCGGGGGGTGCGGGCCGACCTCGGCCCCGAGGACCTGGTGGCGGAGCCATGAGAGACGTGGTGGCGGAGCCATGAGCGAGATCCGGGCCGAGGTCGAGGGGCGCACGCTGCGGATCAGCAACCTCGACAAGGTGCTCTACCCCGCGACCGGGACCACCAAGGGGGAGGTCCTGAACTACTACGCCCAGGTGGCGCCGGTGCTGCTCCCGCAGCTGGCGGACCGGGCGGTCACCCGGATCCGCTGGCCGCACGGCGTGCACGGAGACAGCTTCTTCGAGAAGAACGCGCCTGCCGGTGCGCCCGGGTGGCTGCGCACCGTGGAGGTCCCGACCACGGGCAGCCGCGGGTCGTCCCGGCACGGGGACACCCTGCGCTTCCCGGTGGTCGACGGCCTGGCGTCGCTGACGTACCTGGTCAACCTGGCCAGCCTGGAGCTGCACGTCCACCAGTGGACCGTCACCCCCCGCGGCCGGCCCCGGCACCCGGACCGCCTGGTCATCGACCTCGATCCCGGTGAGCCGGCCGGGCTGCCCGAGTGCAGCGAGGTGGCACTGCTGGTCCGCGCGAAGCTCGCCGAGCGCGGGCTCGAGGCGCGGCCGGTGACCAGCGGCAGCAAGGGCCTGCACCTGTACGCCGCGGTGCCGGGCGAGCTGGACAGCGACGGCACGACGGCCCTCGCCCGGGAGGTGGCCGAGGAGCTGCAGGCCGAGCACCCGAAGCGGGTCACCGCGACGATGACCCGGGCCCGACGACCCGGCAAGGTCTTCCTCGACTGGTCCCAGAACGCCGGCTCGAAGACCACCATCGCGCCGTACTCGCTGCGCGGCCGGGAGCGGCCCACCGTCGCCACCCCCCGGACCTGGACCGAGGTCGAGGCCGGCGCGGAGGACCCGCTCGCCCTCGAGCAGTGCCGCTTCGAGGCCGTGCTCGAGCGGATCGCCGAGCTGGGGGACGTGTTCGTCGACTGAGTCACATCAGTCTGTGGATTCCGTCAATTTCCTCTGTAAAGTTGCACTTTCCGATCCGACGCGACCTACGCTGTTGCTACCGGGGGGTAAAGCACGAGGTCACGGGTGACGCACGCTCCGCGATCGACGATCCAGGAGCCATGCCGTGACCGAGATGTCCGAGGGCATCAAGCCGCTCTCCCTCGACCTGCGCGCCCCGTGCCTCAGCTCGCCCGGGCACGTCCTCGACGTCCGGATGGGCTACCGCGCCACGGACCCGTTCGCGGTCGCGCTGGACTTCAGCTCCGGCGCCGGCAGCGTGGTCTGGATGGTGGCGAGGGACGTGCTCTGGCACGGCCTGACCGAGCCGGCCGGCGACGGCGACGTGCGGGTGACCCCGGACACCGACGCCGACGGACTCCGGGTGGTGCACGTCGAGCTCACCTCCCCGGACGGGTCGCTGGAGGTCTCCATCGACGCGGTCGAGGTCTCGACGTTCCTGCGCCGCACGTTCGACCTGGTCCCGACCGGCTGGGAGAGCGACCACCTGGCGCTGGACGAGCTGATCGACAGCCTGCTGGCCTGAGCGTCCCGCCACGGGATCGTGGGGCCCGCCCGGGATCGTGGGACAGGTGTGGGGGCTTTGTGTAGCCGGTGTCACCGGCATGTGGGTCGCACCCTCCTAGCGTGGGGGCACGCCCACATCGAGGAGCCCGCATGGAGATCACGCTGAGTCGGCCCAGCCGACTTCGCCGGATCTCCGGCACGCCGCTGGGGGTGGCGGTCACCGGGCTCCTGATGTTGCTCCTGCTGGTCCTCGCACTGGTCGAGGATCCAGCCGTCAAGCTGCTGGTCACGGGGGTGCCGGCGCTGGTGGTGATGCTCGGGAGCGTCGTGGTGCTCGTGCGGGGGGCACGAGCACCCGGCAGGGGCGCGGAGAGGGCCGGGACCGGGGCGGAGCGGTGCGCCGCCCCCGGTTCGGCGCCACGCGTGGAGTCGGCACCGAGGCCGGCGCCGGATCCGACTCGGAGGTCCGTCGAGCCTCCGGTCGAGCCACCGGCGGCGGAGCGGGTGCTGGTGCGCCCGGACGGGACGCCGCCTCAGGTGCCGCTGCCGCGCGTGGGCGTGGACGACCGGATCTGAACGGGTCCGGAGCCACCAGTTCAGTCTCCACCGGCGGTCGCGCTCGAGTCACCCGGAGTGACCGTCGGTGGCCCCGACCGGCCGGTGCTGGAAGATTCAACCGATCGGCCCCGGTTGGTGCGGGTTCGCCTCGGGGAGGCCGGTTCCGCCGTATGCTCCATGCCGTGGAACACCGTGTACTCGTCGTCGAGGACGAGCAGGACATCGCCTACCCCCTGGTCCGCACCCTCGAGCGCGAGGGGTACGAGGTCGCCTGGGTGCAGACCGGCAAGGAGGCCCTGGTCCACCTCGGCAACACCTCGCCGGACCTGATGATCCTCGACCTCGGCCTCCCGGACATGGACGGCCTGGACGTGTGCCGCTCGGCCCGCGGCGAGGGGTATCCCGGCGGGATCATGATCGTGACCGCCCGGGGCGACGAGATGGACCGGGTGGTCGGGCTCGACTTCGGGGCCGACGACTACCTCGCCAAGCCGTTCGGGCTCGCCGAGCTGCAGGCCCGGGTGCGGGCCCTGCTCCGCCGGAGCCAGGCCACCGCCGTGCCGGACGCCGCGCCGACCCCGCGTGCCGGGGGGCTGCGCCTGGACGTCGAGGCGCGCCGGGCGTTCGTGCGCGAGGACGAGGTCGCGCTGACCACCAAGGAGTTCGACGTGGCCGCGCTGCTGGATGAGCAGCGCAACAAGGTGGTCTCCCGCTCGCAGCTGATGGCCGAGGTCTGGGACGAGAACTGGTTCGGCTCCACGAAGACCCTCGACGTGACGATCGGCCGGCTGCGGCAGAAGCTCGAGGACGCCGGGGCCGAGGAGCGCGTCGTGGCGGTCCGGGGGGTCGGGTTCCGACTCGAGGACCCGCCCGGTGCGTGAACGGCTCACCGCCGCCTTCGTCCTGATCGCGGTGCTGGTGCTGACCGTCGTCGGCATCGCCCGGCTGGTCGCCAGCGAGGACCTGGTGCGCGCGCAGGCGGCGGACGCGCTGGGTCGCGAGGCCCGGATGGCCGCGGTCGTCCTGGTCGAGCGGGACGCCGCCGGTCAGCCGGTGGACGAGGCGACGCTGGCCGACCTCGTGGCACCCGACTCCATGCTGGAGTACCGGCGCGGGGACCGGGTGCTGCGGGCCTCCGGCGCCGACTACGACGCCGCCGCCGAGCACGAGGAGGGCGCGGCCGAGGTGGGCGAGGTGCGCGTGGTGGTGCGCGGAGCCTCCGCCGACCTCGCGGCGGCCCTGGCCGGCAACCGCACCTCGCTGCTGGTCCTGCTCCTGGCGCTGGTGCTGGTCGCCGCCCTGGTGGGGTTCGCGGCGGCGCGCTGGATCTCGGCGCCGTTCCGCTCGTTGGCCGAGGCCTCCCGCGGCCTGTCCCGCGGGCGCTTCGACCTCGATCTCCCGCGCTCCTCCCTGCCGGAGGTCGCCTCGATCGAGAAGGCGCTGCGGCTCGGCGCCGGACAGGTCGAGCAGTGGATGGTCCGGGACCGCGCGCTGCTGCGGCACGCCTCGCACATGCTGCGCACCCCGGTCACCGCACTGCGGCTCGAGCTGGAGGACGCGCTCCAGCCGGGCGGCGAGCCGGTCGACGCCCGCGAGGTGCTCGAGCGCTGCGTCGCCGAGCTGGTGCGGCTGGACGCCATGCTCGGCGAGCTGCTCTCCGGGACGCTGGACCGCAATCCGATGGCCTGGTCCGAGGTCAGCGTGCGGGAGGTCGCGGAGGCCGTGGGCGAGCGGTGGCGCAGCGACCTGGGGGAGTCGGTGGAGCTGCGGGTGCACGTCGACAACGGCGCCGCCGAGCGGCTCATGCCCGGCCCGCTGGAGCAGGTGCTGGACGCGCTGCTCGGCGCGGTGCGGGTGAGCCGGTCGGAGTCGGTCGGGCTCCGCTTCGCCGGCCAGGACCGCTACGTCCGGGTCGGGGTGACCAGCGCGGCGCCCGAGACCGAGCCGCTCGACGAGGCGGTGCAGGAGGCGCTCCAGCGGGCCCGGGTGCTGGCCGAGGCGCTGGGCGGCCGGGTCACCGGTGCCCTGGGGGTCGACGGGGCCGGGCTGATGGTCCTGCTGCCCCGCCACTGACCTGCCCGTCGCGCGCGGGGGGCGGACCTTCGCGGCTACGGCGCCAACGGCTCCCAGCCGGCGGCTCCGACGACGACCATCCGGGCCTGGCGGCGCAGGGTCAGCTCGATGGCGGCGCGCACGTCCGGGTGGCCGGCCTCGGTGCTGACCAGCTCGGCGGCGGCCGCGACCATGAGGTCGACGAACAGGCCGGCGAGGACGGCCAGGTCGGTGGGCCCCCACCGCTCCAGCCCGGGCATGCCGGCCAGGTCGGTGGCCAGCTCCCGCTCGATGCCGTCCAGCTCGCGCGCGATGGCGTCCCGGACCACCGGCACCCCGCCGTACCGCTCGCGGGCGATGAAGCGGAAGTGCGTGGGGTGCGCGTCGAGCTGCGCGCACAGCACGTCGACCGAGGCGTCGATGAGCTCGTCCGGCGGCGGGGCGTCGCGGCGGACCTCGCGGATCATCGCCCGCAGCGTCGCGAAGGACTCGTCCACGAGCGCCAGCCCGAGCTCGTCGAGGGTGGAGAAGTGCCGGTAGAAGGCGGTCGGGACGATGCCGACCTCCTTGGTGAGTCGGCGCAGGCTCAGCGAGGCGAAGCCCTCGTCCACCAGCAGGTCCAGTGCGGCGTCGAGGATCGCCCGCCGGGTGCGCTCCTTGCGCGCCTGGCGGGACCCCGGGGCGGCCGACTGGGTCGTCACGCCGCGCAGTCTAGGTTGTCGCGGGGCCCTCGGCTGCCCGAGGATGGGCCCCACCATGACTCCCGAACGCGATCACATCAGCCGCGGCGAGATCCGCAAGGACGCCATCCAGGACTCCGTCGAGGCCACCGTCGGCGCGGTGGGCCAGGTGGGCGGCGTGCTCACGGGCGCGGTGCGCGACGTCGCCCGCACGCTCGGCGGGCTGGCGACCGAGCTGTTCGAGATCCGGGACGCCGCCCGCCGGGCACAGGCCGAGCACGAGCCGGACCCCGACGTCGACCGGGGCTGAGCACGGCGACGGCGCGGGGACCAGATGGTCCGCCGCGCCGCCGTCCGGCTCCCTCGTGGGTCGCTCCCGTCAGTTGACCGGGGGCATCTGCGTGGTGGCCGAGCCGGTGCCGGCCGAGCCGGTGCCGGCCGAGGTGGCTCCGGCCGAGGTGCCGCCGGACGCCCGGTGCTCCCGGGTGTCCTGCTCGAGCTGGCCGAGCCAGCCCTCCCAGCGTTGGCGCATCGGGCCGATCAGGCCACCGCCCACGCCGACGACCAGGATCCCGCCGATGGTGGCGAGCACCGCGATCAGCACCGGCAGCGTGACCGACAGGCCGATCCCGACCTGGTTCAGCGCGGCGATGACGCCGAGCGCGATGATGAACCCGCCGACGATCTTCGTCAGCAGCGGTCCGTAGGAGAGCCCGCCGAGGCTGGCCCCCATGATGTCCTTCACCGCGCCGGCGACGGCGGCGGCGACGATCAGGATGACGATGGCGACGAACGCCTTCGGCAGCCAGGCCACGATGTCGTTGATGATCGCGCTGACCGGGTTCGTCGGGCCGAACGCGGTCAGGGCCAGCTGCAGCCCGATCAGCAGGATGAAGTAGTAGACCAGCTTGGTGATCAGCGAGACCGGCTGGATCTGCGCGTTGCGGAGGGTGTCGTCCACCCCGGCCCGGTCGAGCAGCCGCATGAAACCGATCTTCTCGAGCAGCAGCCCCACGGCCTTGGAGACCGCCTTGGCGATCAGCCAGGCGACGAGCAGGACGAGCAGGAACACCAGCAGCTTCGGCACGAAGCTGGCGATGGAGCTCCAGGCGTCGGTCAGCCCCGTCTCGACGTCGACGGCTTGGGTTGATCTGGACATCTGACCTCCCGGACGAGAGTACGGATCCGCCCGGACGGGCGTCCGGGCTGATGCCTCGTACCCCACAAGTCCGTTTTCATCCCTCTGCCCTACCGTGTCCCCATGAGGCTGTCGCTGCCGGCACCCGGCCGGCCGAGGATGCGCCGCGACCACTGGCGGGCCCGGAACGCCGCCCTCGACCCGCGGGTGGACTTCGTCGAGATCTACCGCAACCTCTCGTCGTACGAGTTCCCGTGGGACCTCAACCAGGCGCTGAGCTTCGCGCTCTTCCGCACCTACGCCGTGCCGGGGATCGGTCGCCTGCTGGCCGAGACGGGGGAGTTCACCGAGCGCACCCAGAAGCGGTACGACGACACCGCGCTGCTGCTGGAGGTGCCGTTCGCGAAGGGCTTCGAGGACCCCGAGGCGCGCACCGCGATCCGGCGGATCAACCGGATGCACCGGGCCTACGACATCCCCGACCACGAGCTGCGCTACGTGCTGAGCACGTTCGTGGTGGTGCCGAAGCGCTGGCTCGACGACTACGGCAAGCGCCCGCTCGACG
Organism: Nocardioides donggukensis; assembly: GCF_014842875.1. GTDB lineage: Bacteria > Actinomycetota > Actinomycetes > Propionibacteriales > Nocardioidaceae > Nocardioides > Nocardioides donggukensis. The sequence continues at coordinate 801,371 of NZ_JACYXZ010000001.1, forward strand.
AGGGCGAGGTGGTCGCGTCAGTGGCCTACTACCGCACGCTCGGCCGGCACCTCGGCATCCCCGACCTCCCGGAGTCCTTCGACGACTTCGCCACGCTGATGGACGACTACGAGGCCGAGCACTTCGGGTTCGACGCCGGCGCCCGGCGGGTCGCGGACGCCACCCTCGCCCTCATGCTCACCTTCCACCCGCGGCCGGCGGCGCGGCTGGTCGAGGTCTTCAGCCGGGCGCTGATGGACGAGCCGCTGCGGGAGGCGTTCGGCTACCGCGCGCCGCCGCCCGCGGTGGTCCGGCTCTCGCGGGCCGCGCTGCGGGCCCGGGGCCGGGTGCTGCGGGCGTTCCCGGCCCGGCGACGGGCCAGCGCCGTCGCCGACCTGCCGTGGGTCCGGTCCTACCCGGCGGGGTACGACGTGGCGCGCCTGGGGACCTTCCCGGACTGCCCTCGGAGAGTGTGACGCACCGCTTCCCATGAGGATTTCATCCCACCAGTCCCACAGGTCTACCCTCGTCCGACCGAACCCGTGGGGGGTGAGGGAGATTCCATGCGCACCACCATCCGTCTTGCCGTCGCCGCCGCCAGCGCCCTGCTGGTCGTGGTCTCCGGACTCGGGCAGCCCGCACTCGCCGGCCCCGCCCAGCGCTACGCCAAGACCGCGATCCACAAGACCAACGTCGAACGCACCGACCGCAACCTGACCAGGCTCCGCGGCGGCGAGTGCCTGCAGCGCTTCGCCCGCCGCCAGGCCCGCCGCATGGCACGGCAGGAGCGGATGTTCCACCAGGACCTCGGCCCGATCATGCGCCGCTGCGGACTGCGCCGGGCCGGTGAGAACGTGGCCGCCGGCTACCCGGGCGGTAAGGCCGTCGTGCGCGGCTGGATGCGCTCGGACGGGCACCGGGCGAACATCCTCGAGCCGCGGTTCCGGGTGATCGGGCTCGCGGCCCGCAAGGGCGACAACGGCGTCTGGTACGCCGCGCAGGTGTTCGGCCGGCACTGAGCCGGTCGTCCTATACTCGCGGCGATTCGTCCGGCAGCGGCCGAGGGTGGCGCGCCGGTTGGCACCGACTCGGGGGTTCGTTGATGACCGGCGCGACACCAGGCCCATCCCACAGTCCGACCTGCTGGCCGACCCGATGGGCCCTCGCGCTCCTGATGGTCGCGCAGGCCGTCCTGATCGGGACCGTCCCGGCGGCTCCGACCGCCCGCGCGGCGGAGGAGGGCGCGGCAGAGCAGTCGCTGCTGCTCGTCCTCGACTCCTCCGGCTCGATGAAGGAGCCGGCCGGCGGCGGGCGGACCCGGTTCGCAGCCGCGACGCGCGCGCTGGACTCCGTGATCGGCGAGCTCCCGGGTGACCTGGCCGTCGGGCTGCGGGTCTACGGAGCGACGATCGCCGACGGCCCTGGCTCGTGCCGGGACTCCGAGCTGGTCGTCCCGGTCGGGCCGGTCGACGGGCGGTCGCTGCGGGCGGCGGTCGACCGGGCCGAGCCCACGGGCAACACCCCGTTGGCGTACTCGCTGGAGCAGTCCGTCGGGGATCTGCCCGAGGAGGGTCAGCGCACGATCGTGCTGGTCTCCGACGGTGAGGAGTCCTGCGGCGGCGATCCGTGCGCGGTCGCCCGCGACCTCTCCCAGCAGGGGCTCGACGTCCGGGTCGACGTGGTCGGCTTCCAGGTCGACGGCGCCGCCCGGGACCAGCTCACCTGCATCGCCCAGGCCGGCCGCGGCACCTACTACGACGCGCCGGACGCGGCCGCGCTGACCAACCAGCTGGAGCGGCTCTCGGCCCGGACCGCCCGCGACTACCGGGCCGCGGGCACGCCCATCGAGGGCGCTCCGACGGCCGAGGGCGCGCCCAGCATCGAGCAGGGCCAGTACCTCGACACGATCGGCGACGGCGACGAGGTCGAGACCTACGCGATCGACGTACCCGAGGGCGCGACGCTGCACGCGGCCGCCACCATCCGCCCGACGACGCCAGGTCTCACCGACACCGAGTCGCTGGAGCTGCTGGTCACCGGGCCGGGGTCGACCGCCGCCTGCGCCCGGGAGCGGGGCACCTCGCAGGGGGCGTTCGAGGTGCTCTCACCGGTGTCGGCGACGGTCCTGGTGGAGCCCGAGGACCTCGAGGCGTGCGGCCCGGGGCCGTACGTGATCACTGTGGAGCGCGGCAGCGGGAAGGGCGTGAAGCCGCTCGAGGTGGTCGTTGTCGTCGAGCCTGCGGTCACCGACGCCGGCTCCCTCCCGCCGCCGGCGACCGAGCGGGACGCACGCGGGCGGCCGTCCGCTGCCGGTGGCGCGGAGCAGGTCGTCGGCGCCCCGTCGTACTCCGCGGCCCCGGTGCTCGAGCCGGGCGTCTACCGGGACACCATCCTGACCGGCGAGACCCTGATCTACGCCGCCGAGCTGGACTGGGGTCAGCAGCTGGCGTGCGAGGTGACCTACGGCCGCAGCCCTGCGGTGGACGAGGCGCTGGACTTCTCCGAGCCGCCGGTGTGGCTGAAGCTGTACAGCCCGACCCGCGGCGAGATCCGCGGCGACCCGACGGCGAACGTGCGCTACCGGGGTGACCGAGCGGTCTCGGAGCGCGCGACGAGCGTGCCGGTGCGGCACGCCAACCGGGACGCCGACGAGCCCGCCTACCGGACCGCGTCGATCCCGGGCACCTACTACTGCGCGACCTACCTCGGCGCCCGGCCGGACACCGGTGGTGGCGAGATCCCCCTGACGGTCACCGTCGACGTGCTGGGCGAGCCGACCGGCGCCCCGGCGTACGACGCGGGGTCGGCGCCGTCCGAGTCCGCCTCCGCGACGCCGGAGACGGGGGAGTCGGGGGAGTCGGGGGAGTCCGGTGACGCGGCTCCCGCGTCGGACTCCACCGGGCTGCTGCCCTGGGCGCTGGTGGCCCTCGCGCTGTTCGTTGTGGGCGGGGCCGTGGTGCTGGTGCGCGCCCGCCGTTCGTGAGCGAGGCTCTACGTTCTGCAGGTTCCGAGCCCCGGAATCCTGCAGAACGTAGAGCCTGCCCGCGGAGGGCGCGCGACGAGGGGCCCGACCGATCTCCCAGAGGGCACTCTGGACGACTGCTCCCACACCGGTCACGGCCCGTCCACAGGTTCGGATCCGAGGCCTTCCGGACCCGGCTCCGGCTGCGGTAGAACCGAGCCAGGAACCTCACTCGGACGGGGACCCGATGTCGTCGACGTACGCCGATGCCCACGCATCGCTGCTGGAGAGCCTCGACGCGCTGGTGCGGGAGGCGGTGCGCCGGGACGGGGTGGATCCGCAGCGCGAGGCCGGGGTGGTCCGCCGGATCGCCGAGGATGTGGTCCGCAGCCACGACGAGCGCAGCCTGACCGGCCAGGTCGCCCGGGTGCCGGACCCGCCCGCGGTGGTCGGCGAGTTGGTGGCCAGGGTGTCCGGCTTCGGGCCGCTGCAGCCCTACCTCGACGACGCGAGCGTCGAGGAGGTGTGGATCAACGACCCCAGCCGGGTCTTCGTGGCCCGGGACGGGCGGCACGAACTGACCCCGACCGTGCTCACCGCGGCCCAGGTCGACGAGCTGGTCGAGCGGATGCTCAAGTCCAGCGGTCGCCGGATCGACCTGTCCCGGCCGTTCGTCGACGCGATGCTGCCCGAGGGGCACCGCCTGCACGTCGTCCTCGAGGGGATCTCGCGCGGCTTCACGGCCGTGAACATCCGCAAGTTCACCCTCCGCGCCAGCCGGCTCCCGGACCTGGTCGAGCTCGGCACCCTGACCGCGCAGGTCGCACGGTTCCTCGACGCCAGCGTCCGGGCCGGGCTGAACATCCTGGTCGCCGGCGGGACTCAGGCAGGCAAGACGACGCTACTGAACTGCTTGGCCTCCTCGATCCCCGGCACCGAGCGGGTGGTCTCCGCCGAGGAGGTCTACGAGCTGCGCTTCCACCACCCCGACTGGGTGCCGCTGCAGACCCGGCACTCCGGGCTCGAGGGCACCGGCGAGGTGCGGCTGCGCGACCTTGTCAAGGAGAGCCTGCGGATGCGGCCGAGCCGGGTGATCGTGGGCGAGGTGCGGGCCGAGGAGTGCCTCGACCTGCTGCTGGCCCTCAACGCCGGGCTGCCCGGGATGTGCACGCTGCACGCCAACAGTGCCCGCGAGGCCCTGGTGAAGATGTGCACGCTGCCGCTGCTGGCGGGGGAGAACATCGGCGCCCGGTTCGTCGTGCCCACGGTCGCGTCGAGCGTCGACCTGGTCGTCCACCTCGGCATCGACCACCAGGGCGCACGCCGGGTCAACGAGGTGGTCGCGGTCCCCGGGCGGGTGGAGACCGACGTCATCGAGGCGGAGTCGCTGTTCGTGCGGCAGGACGGCGAGCTGCGCCGGCAGGGCGGGATGCCGCCGCGCGTGGAGCTCTACGAGCGGCTCGGCCTGGACGTCCACGAGATCCTGGGGCAGGCCTGACGTGGGCGCCCTGGTCGGGCTCGGGATCGGCCTCGGGCTGCTGCTCATCTGGTCGGCGTTCCACCTGCCGCGCACTCCGCGGGCCGAGCGTGCGGGGCCGCCCCGGCTCGCCGGGCTGCTCGCGCGGGCCGGGATCGCGGGTGTCAGCCCGGTCAGCTTCGGCGCGCTCTGCGTGGCGGTCGCGCTCGGCGCGTTCCTCGTGATGCAGGTCGTCTCCGGGACCCCGCCGGTGGCCGTCACCTTCGCGCTGATGGCGGGGTACCTCCCGGTGGCCGTGGTCTCCGGGCGGGCGCGTCGCCGGCAACGGGAGTTCGCCGACGTCTGGCCGGAGGCCGTCGACAACCTCGCCTCCGGGGTCCGGGCGGGGATGTCCCTGCCGGAGGCGCTGGCCGGGCTCGCGACCCGTGGGCCCGAGCCGCTGCGGCCGGCCTTCGCCTCCTTCGCGCTCGACTACCAGGTCACCGGACGGTTCGGCGACTCGCTCGACCGGCTCAAGCAGACCCTGTCCGACCCCGTCGGGGACCGGGTCGTGGAGGGGCTCAGGGTGGCCCGCGAGGTCGGTGGAGGTGAGCTGGGGCGCCTCCTGAGGAACCTGTCCGGCTACCTGCGCGACGACGCCCGGACCCGCTCGGAGCTGGAGTCGCGCCAGGCCTGGACCGTGAACGGCGCCCGGCTCGCGGTGGCCGCGCCGTGGGTCGTGCTGTTCCTGCTGTCCTTCCAGCCGGAGGTCATCGAGCGGTACTCCTCGACCGCCGGCGTGGTGGTGCTCGCCGGTGGCGCGGCGAGCTGCCTGCTGGCCTACCGGGTGATGGTCCGGATCGGGCGTCTGCCGACGGAACGGCGGATCCTCGCGTGAGCCCGGCGATGTGGGGCGGCCTGCTCGGGGGACTGGCGGCGTCCGGCTGCCTGCTGGTCGTGGTCCGGGTGCGGGCGATCCGACGCCCGGACCTGGCGATCCGGGTGCTGCCCTACCTGCGCGACCTGCCGGTGTCGGGGAGGGGGACCGATCAGCAGCCCGGCGGCGCCGTGCGTGGGGTCTTCGGCCCGGTCCTCCGGTCCGCCGCCGACGGGGTCGAGCGGGTGCTCGGCGGTGCCGCGACGGTGCGGCGTCGCCTCGAGCGGGCCGGCCTGGACCGGACCGTGACCGAGTTCCGCGTCGAGCAGGTGATCTGGGGCCTGGTCGGGTTCGCGGTGGCGGCGGCGGTCTCCATCCTGGAGAGCCTGGGGGACCCTCGTGGGGCGGTGTCGCTGCTGGTGTTCTGCGCCGCCGCGTTCGTGGCCGGGGTGATGCTGCGCGACCACCGGCTCGGCGCGGCCGTCCGGTCCCGGGAGCGGCAGGTGCTGGCCGAGTTCCCGGTCGTCGCCGAGCTGCTGGCGCTGGCGGTGGCGGCCGGGGAGAGCCCGGTCGCGGCCCTGGACCGCGTCGTACGCCGCAGCCGGGGTGCCCTCTCGGTGGACCTCGCCCGGGTCCTGGCCGAGATCCGCACCGGCCGGCCGGTGGGCCGGGCCTTCGACGGGCTCGCCGCGCGCACCGGCGTACCCCTCGTCGCCCGGTTCGCCGAGGGGATCGCCGTCGCCGTGGAGCGCGGCACCCCGCTGGCCGACGTCCTGCACGCCCAGGCCGCCGACGTCCGCGAGGCCGGCCGTCGCGAGGTGATCGAGGCCGGGGCCCGCAAGGAGGTCCTGATGATGGTGCCGGTGGTGTTCCTGGTGCTCCCGGTGACCATCGTCTTCGCGTTCTGGCCGGGCGTCATCGGGCTCAACCTGGTCACCCCATAGGGAAGGGAAGTGTTGTCGGACATGAGCTGCACACTGTTGTTGCGGGCGTACGTCGCCCTGGCGGCGCCGCGGCGTGAAGAACGGGGAGACGTGCCCGGCTGGGTGCTGATCACCGTGATGACCGCGGGGCTGGTCGGTGCCCTCTGGCAGTTCGCCGGGCCGGAGCTGAAGTCGTTGCTGGCCGATGCCCTGCGCCAGGTCAGCGGGTAGCCGCAGACCCGGTGAGCGGGGATCGGCGGTCGTCGACTTCGTGCTGGTGCTGGTGGTCCTGCTGCCGCTGCTGCTCGGGATCCTGCACCTGGCGCTGGTCCTGCACGTCCGCAACACGCTGACCGCGGCCGCCTCCGACGGGGCCCGGCACGCGGCCACCGCCGACCGCGCGCCGGGTGACGGGGCGGCCCGGACCCGGGAGCTGATCGCCGGCGCTCTGTCCGAGCGGTTCGCGCAGCGAGTGACCGCGGCGCCGACGGTGATCGACGGGGCGGCGGCGGTGGTGGTGACCGTGCGCGCGGAGGTGCCGCCGCTCGGTCTGTGGGGCCCGGCGGTGGCGCTGTCGGTGACCGGTCACGCCACCGAGGAGCGGCCGTGAGGCGCGCGGAGCGGGGCAGCGCGCTGATCGAGGTCACCTGGCTGGCGATCCTGCTGCTGGTCCCGCTGGTCTACGTGCTGATCTCGGTCTTCGACGTGCAGCGCGGCGCGTTCGGCGTCAGCGCGGCCTCCCGGGCGGCCGGGCGGGCCTACACGCTGGCGGACTCCGACGCCGAGGGGCGCCGGCAGGCACACGCCGCGGCGGCGACCGCGCTCGCGGACCAGGGCATCCCCGCGGACCGGTTCACCCTCGACATCGGGTGCCGCCCGGTGCCGGGGGACTGCCTGAGCCCGGGCTCGGTCGTGACCGTGGTCGTCCGCAGCCGGGTCGACCTGCCGCTGGTGCCGGCCGCGCTGGGCGGCGGCGCGCCGAGCTTCCGGCTCGAGTCCGTGCACCGGGTGCCCGTGGGTCGCTACGTGGAGTCCCGGTGAGAGGGGGCCTGCGGGGACGGCGGCCCGGTGAGGCCGGCCAGGTAACGCTCCTGGTCGTCGGCTTCGCGGTGCTGCTGCTGATGGCGGTCGGCGTCACCGTCGACGCGTCCGCGGCGTACCTCCAGCGCCAGGGCCTGGCCACCCTCGCCGACGGCGCCGCACTCGCCGGCGCCGACAACGTGGAGGGCGCGGCGGTCTACCGGGCCGGGCTGGGGGACGGCCGGGCGCCGCTGGACGCCGACGCGATCCACGACGCCGTGGTCGGCCACCTGCGCGAGCTCGGCGCGTACGACGAGTTCCCCGGCCTCGCCCTGGAGGTCACCGTCGCCGACGAGGCGGTGCTGGTGCGCCTGGTGGCGCCGCTGGACCTGCCGATCAGCGTGGCCGGGCTCACCGACGCCCGGGTCGCGGCCCGGGGATCCGCGGTGGTGCGGATCGAGGCCGGCCCCTGACCGCCGGTGAACGGTCAGGCTCTACGTTCTGCAGGTTCCGAGCCCTGGAAGCCTGCAGAACGTAGAGAGGAACCCGGGCCCCGATCGGCGAGGCGGAGGTGGTCTGCACCGGTGCCCCCGGATCCCGGAAAGCGCCGGTGCCCCCGCGCGGCCCGACCTACCGTCGAGGTCGATCACGATTCCCGTGGGGGGAAGGAACAGCACCATGCGACTCCCGGTACGACTCCTCGTCACCGTCGCCAGCACGCTCCTCGTGCTGGTCGCCGGGCTCGGCCAGCCGGCGACCGCCGGCAAGGTGGCCCGCTACGCCGACGACGCCCGGGCGAGCACCAACGTCGAGCGCAAGGACCGGGACCTGCGCCGGGTGCGCGAGGGCGCCTGCCTCCAGCGCTTCGCGAAGCGCCAGGCCGTCCGGATGGCCGACCAGGAGCGGATGTTCCACCAGAACCTCGACCGGGTCGTCAAGCGCTGCGGGCTCCGGATGGCCGGGGAGAACGTCGCCTACGGCTACTCCAGCGGCCGGGCGGTCGTCAACGCCTGGATGGGCTCCACCGACCACCGCAAGAACATCCTCAAGAAGGGCTACCGCAGGGTCGGGCTCGCCGCTCGCCGCGGCGACAACGGCCTCTGGTACGTCGCCCAGGTCTTCGGCCGCAATCGCTGACCCCGGGACCCTCCCCGGACCGTTGACACCCCTTCGGCGCTGTTGGTAGACAGAGGTCCGCGCTCGTAGCGCAATCCCCCATTTCGGGAGGGTGTGGGCAATGCGGATCTCGGTGGATATGTCGCTTCGGCCCGGGTCGGCCGACGGATCTGGTTCCGATGGACCCTGAGGCACTGAAGGCCAGCTGGGCGGAGGTCGCCCGCTCCGGCGACGAGGTGCCGCTGTTCTTCTACTCGCACCTGTTCCTGGCCCAGCCACAGCTGCGGTCGATGTTCCCGATCGCGATGGACGGCCAGCGGGACCGGTTCGTGGTCGCGCTCGGCCGGATCGTCTCCAACGTCGACGCGATCGACGAGGTGGTCGGCTACATCGAGCAGCTCGGCCGGGACCACCGGCGCTTCGCGGTGGTCGCCGAGCACTACTCGGTCGTCGGCGCCTCGCTGCTGACCACGCTGCGCTACTTCCTGGGCTCGGCGTGGACCGAGGAGCTCGCGGCCGACTGGGCGGAGGCCTACGGGCTGGTCGCCAAGGTGATGGTCCAGGCGGCCGAGGAGTCCGAGGCCACCACGCCGGCCTGGTGGGACGCCGAGGTGCTCAAGGTGGAGCGCCGGACGCTCGACGTCACCGTGCTGACGCTGCGCCCGCACGAGCGGCTCGACTTCGCGCCCGGGCAGTCGATGGCGATGGAGATCCCGCAGCGGCCACGCCTGTGGCGCTACTTCAGCCCGGCGAACGCCCCCCGGCAGGACGGGACGCTGGAGCTCCACGTGCAGCCGGTCGACGGCGGGCTGGTCAGCTCGGCGGTGGTCCGCACGCTCGCCGCGGGGGAGACGGTCCGCCTCGGCGCGCCGGTCGGCCACCAGCTGACCGTCGACCCGGCCACGGCCCCGCCGCTGCTCATGGTCGCCGGGGGCACCGGACTGGCGCCGCTGCTGGCCGTCTTCGAACAGCTCGACGAGGCCCGCTCCGGGACCGGCCCGGCCCCGGACGTGCACCTCTTCCACGGGGCCCGGATGCCCTGGAACCTCTACGAGCACGGCCGCCTGCGGGAGCTGGCGGCCACCCGCCCGTGGTTCGAGTACACCGGTGTGGTCTCCGACGACCCGTCCTACCCCGGACCGCGGGGCATGGTCGGCACCCCGGCCGCCGCGGCCGGTCCCGGCCGGGTCGCCCTGGTCTGCGGGTCGCCCGAGATGGTCCGACACAGCGTGAGCGAGCTCCTGTCCGCCGGCGTGGACCGTGGCGACATCCACTGCGAGCAGTTCACCGCGCTCGACTCCTCTGCCGCCTCGTCCGATTCAGGAGATGCCCCGTGAGTGCCACCCCGTCCCAGCCCGCCGCGCAGAGCGCACAGCAGATCCGGCACCGCTCGTTCCCGACCCGGCTCCGCGGCCTGGACGCGGAGGAGGTCTACGCCTACCTCGACCGGCTCGCCGACCAGGTCGGCCGCACCGAGCGCGAGCTCCAGCAGCTCCGGGAGCGCAGCGCGGACCCGGACGCCGGCGTCAGCGATCGCGCCGTGGTGCTCTTCAGCCAGGCCCAGCAGGTCGCCGACAGCCTGATCGCCGAGGCCGTGCAGAGCGCCCGGGACCTGATGATGAGCGCCCGCGGCCAGCAGCGTGAGATCCTGGCCGAGGCCCGGCAGGCCGCCGAGGAGGTCACCGGCAGCGCCGGCGGACGCGAGGACCCCCTCGGCGGGACCCGGCACACCGGCTACGACCGGCCGGTGCCCGAGGTGGAGTACGTCCGCACCTACACCCAGATCGCGCAGATGCAGCTGCGGGCCGTGCTCGACGCGCTCGGTGAGCAGGTCGACCGGCTCGGCGAGCTGCCGGCCCTGGACGCGGAGCAGGAGGGCACACCGACCGGTGACGCCATCCTGGCCTCGCACTCCACCGCTTCGGGCGGCAACGTCCCCCGCCCACGCTGACTGTCCGGGGGGACGACCGAAAGGAAGACTCGGCATGCTGTCCCAGACCTCGCACGAGATCGTGGAGGCGACCCTGCCCGTCGTCGGTGAGAACGTCGCCGAGATCGCGCAGCGCTTCTACGCCCACCTGTTCGCCGAGCACCCCCAGCTGCTCGACGGCGTCTTCAACCGCGGCAACCAGGCCGACGGCAGCCAGCAGCAGGCCCTGGCCGGGTCGGTCGCCGCCTTCGCCGACGCCCTGGTCAACCGCCCCGACCGGCTGCCCGACCACCTGCTGTCCCGGGTGGCGCACAAGCACGCCTCGCTCGGCGTGACCCCCGACCAGTACCTCGTCGTCCACGACCACCTGATGTGGGCCGTCGGCGACGTGCTCGGGGAGGCCGTCACCCACGAGGTGGCCGCCGCGTGGAGCGAGGTGTACTGGCTGATGGCCAACATGCTGATCAACAAGGAGCGCGGCCTCTACGAGGCGGTCGACCTGGCCCCGGACACGATCTGGAGCACCTGGCGGGTGTGCGAGCGGATCCCGGAGACCGACGACGTGGTGACCCTGGTCGTCGAGCCGGTGGGCGACGAGAAGTTCATGGCCTCCCTGCCCGGTCAGTACGTCACGGTGCGGGCCTCGATGCCCGACGGCGTACGCCAGCCGCGGCAGTACAGCCTGACCCGGGCGGACGACGGTCGGCAGCGCCGGTTCTGCGTCAAGCGGCTGCACGGCCACGACGCCGAGGGCCGCCCCGACGGCGAGATGTCGAACCTGCTGCACGACCGGGTCGCGGTCGGCGACGAGCTCGAGCTGTCCGCGCCGTTCGGCGACGTCGTGCTGGAGTACACCGACCGTCCGGTGGTCTTCGCGACCGCCGGCATCGGCGTCGCCCCGATGGCCGGCATGCTCTCGCACCTGGCGCAGGGGCGGGCCCGCCGGAAGGTGCGCTTCTGGCACGCCGACGACTCGGTCGCCACCTTCCCGCTCCGGGAGCAGGTGATCGCGGACCTCGCCGAGCTGCCCGACGCCACCCTGACCACGTGGTACCTCGACCCCCCGGTGGGGGGCTCGGGTGAGGGTGCGGGCGAGACCCACACCGGCTACCTCGACGTGGGGGAGGTGGACCTCCCCGCCGACGCGGAGTACTACCTCTGCGGGCCCCTGGCGTTCCTCAAGCTGGTGCGCGCCGACCTCGTCGAGCGCGGCGTACCACCCCGCGACATCCAGTACGAGGTCTTCGGCCCGGACCTCTGGCTGGCCGACTACCAGTAGCGGGCGCCGGGGCGCTCCGGCCGGGCCGCCGCCGGGCCGGCGCCGTGCCGTACCGTTGCTCCTTGTGGCAGGCACAGACTTCGACAGCGAGATCAAGCAGCTCCAGGCGACCATGCGCACGATCGAGCAGGTGCTCGACGTGGACGCGATGCGCCGAGAGATCGACGACCTCGGACAGCAGGTCGCGGCCCCGGACCTCTGGGACGACCAGGACAACGCGACCCGGGTCACCGGCCGGCTCTCCACGCTCCAGGGCGAGCTGGACCGGTTCACCAACCTCGCCGAGCGGGTCGAGGACCTCGGTGTGCTGGTCGAGCTCGGCCAGGAGGAGGACGACCCCGACTCGATGGCGGAGGCCGAGAGCGAGCTGGTGAAGATCCGCAAGGCGGTCCAGCTGCTCGAGGTCCGCACGCTGCTCTCCGGGGAGTACGACGTCCGCGAGGCACTGGTCACGATCCGCTCCGGCGCCGGCGGCGTCGACGCGGCCGACTTCGCCCTGTCCCTGATGCGGATGTACACCCGCTGGGCCGAGCGCAACAAGTACCGGGTCGAGGTCTTCGACACCTCCTACGCCGAGGAGGCCGGCATCAAGTCGGCCACTTTCGCGGTGCACGCGCCGTACGCCTACGGCACCCTGAGCGTCGAGGCCGGCACCCACCGGCTGGTGCGGATCAGCCCGTTCGACAACCAGGGCCGACGGCAGACCAGCTTCGCCGCCGTCGAGGTGGTGCCGGTGCTCGAGCAGACCGACGAGATCGAGGTGCCCGACGAGGACGTCCGCGTCGACGTCTACCGCTCGGGGGGCCCGGGCGGCCAGTCGGTGAACACCACCGACTCCGCGGTCCGGCTCACCCACATCCCGACCGGGGTCGTGGTCAGCTGCCAGAACGAGAAGAGCCAGCTGCAGAACAAGGCCAGCGCGATGGTGGTGCTGAAGGCCAAGCTGCTCGCGCTGAAGAAGGCCGAGGAGGCCGCCCACCTCAAGGACCTGAAGGGCGACGTCGCCGCCAGCTGGGGCGACCAGATGCGCAACTACGTGCTGAACCCCTACCAGATCGTCAAGGACCTGCGGACCGGTTACGAGGTCGGCAACCCGCAGGCCGTCTTCGACGGCGAGATCGACGGCTTCCTCGAGGCCGGGATCCGCTGGCGGCGCGGCGCGGACGCCGTCGAGGCCTGAGCGCTCACCGGGTCCGGTCGGGCTGCTGCTCGGGGTCCTCGGCCGGCTCGTCGCCGCGGGAGCGGAGCCGTCCGCCGAGCAGCGCCAGCGCCACGAGGGCGACGAGCACCAGCGCCCAGCCGCCCGGGCCGACGGCGGTGACCGCGTCGGCGAGGAGCCGCTGGACCTCGGCCGCGGCGGAGATGACCGGGTCCGAGCCGGTGGCCCGCCCGGCCAGCACCCGCAGCTCCCACCAGCCGTAGTAGGCGACGTAGGCGCCGGCGGCCAGGAGCAGCGCGCCGCTGACCCGCGGCACCCACCGGCCGGCGCCGCGCATCCGGCCGATGACCGACTGCTTGGCCAGCGCGACCGCGACGGCGACTGCCCCGACGACCGAGCCCATGCCGACCGCGTAGGCGACGAAGAGGATGCTGCCCTCGACCGGGTCGTCGGCCCGGAACGAGGCCACCACGACGGCGAGGAACGGCGCGATCGTGCAGGTCAGCGAGGCGGCGGCGTAGCCGGCGCCGAAGCCGGCCATCGACCAGAACGACCCGGTCAGGGGCTTCGCGGCACCGCGGCGCCCCTTGCGTCGCGGGAGCGTGATCGTGCGACCGGCCAGCACCCACAGCCCGGTGGCGGCCAGCACCAGGCCGGCGACGACGGTGAACCTCGGCAGGTTCTGCTGCAGCTGGGAGGCCACCGGCGCCAGCGCCAGCCCGAACGTCGCGAACACCGCCACGAAGCCGAGCGTCATCGCCGCCGTCAGCAGGAGCGCCCGGGAGAGCGCCCGGCGCCGGGTGGACTCCTCGTCGCCGAGCACCAGCAGCGAGAGGTACGCCGGCAGCAGGGCGAAGCCGCACGGGTTCACCGCGGCGAGCATGCCCGAGCCGAGAGCCAGGGCGAGCAGGCCGTCGGACACGGGTCAGCCGGCCAGGGACGAGACGACCGAGCGCAGCTCGTCGTCGGAGAGGGAGCCCTCGGCGGCGACCTTCCCGCGGCCGTCCAGGACCACGTAGCTGCTCTGGGCCCGGACCCCGAAGTGTCGCCACACGTCGCCGACGGAGTCCTGCAGGTGGGTGATCTCACCGGAGGTCCGGCCGGCGAACTCGGCCATCGCCTGCTCGTCGTCGTCCAGCCCGGCGACGCCCACGAAGCCGACCTCGGCGGCGTACTCCTCGGCCAGCTCGGTCATCACGCTCTGCTGGGCGACACAGGTCGGGCACCACGGCGCCCAGAACCACAGCACCGACGGCTCCCCGCGGAGGCTGGCACCGCGGAAGTCCGCGCCCGCCAGCGTCGTGCCGTCGAAGGAGTAGACGGCCGGCACGGGGCCGGTCTCCTTCTTGTCGCCCGTGCTGCCGCCCGCCGCCTCGTCGGCGGCCTCGTCCCCCTCGGAGGACTCGGGGGACTCGGCCGAGGAATCACCCGCCGCGGCCGCGGCGTCGTCGGCGCCGGCCGTCGAGGTCGTGGTGCCGCAACCTGCGGCGAGCAGGGCGAGCAGGACGGCGGTCGCGAGGGCCAGGAGGGTCTTCAGCACACTGTCAACCGTACGCGGAACCCCGCAGCCCTGCTGCTTACGGATCGGTGACGTCAGCCGGCGGCGGCAGCCCGCACCGCTGCCACGCACCACGACTCGGCCCGCTCGGCGAGCCGCTCGACGTCGGTCGGGCCCTCCCGGCTCAGCGAGCAGGAGAACCAGCTGTCCACGAACAGCCCGCGGAAGCCGGCCGAGGTGGCCCCCTCGGCCCGGCAGACCAGGCCGGTGGCGGGGGAGCCGAACGTGTCCGCCGGTCGGGCCTCGCAGCCCTTCCCCGACCGGGCCTGCCCCACCAGGGCGCGGGCGCGGGCCCGGGTGATCCGCGGCGCGAACACCCAGGCCCGGGCCACGGTGCCGCCCCGGCCCCGGAACACGCAGCCGAACTCGTGCGCGACGTCGCGCAGGTCCGGGGTGAGCCGGGCCGGCTCCCCGTTGACGTAGTGGTCGGTGCGCCGCACCTCGCCGACGGCAGCCGCCACCGCGTCGGGGGAGACGGACGCGCAGAAGTCGGCCCGGGCCACGGTGAGCCCACCCGGGTCCAGTGCCGAGATCGGGGTGGGCCCGGCACCGGTCGCGGCCGTCTCCGGGGTGGTCGAGGGGGCCGCGTCGGGCTCGGCGGTCCCGCTGCTGCACGCCGAGCCGACCAGCGCCAGCGCGGTGAGCGCGGCGGCCGCGGCGGAACGGCGTACCCGGGCGGGAGCGGACATGCGCGCCAGCCTAGGCGGTGCGGTTGCCGGGGTCGCCTAGACTCCGTCCAGTGATTCGCTTCGAGAAGGTGACCAAGGCCTACCCGGGCCAGGCCCGGTCCGCCCTCGAGCAGGTGTCCGTCGACGTCGAGAAGGGCGAGTTCGTCTTCCTCGTCGGCGCCTCCGGCTCGGGCAAGTCGACGTTCCTGCGCCTGATCCTGCGTGAGTACCGGCCGTCCTCGGGACGGGTCTACGTCGCCGGCAAGGAGATCAACCGGCTCGCCGGCTGGAAGGTCCCGCGACTGCGCCGCCAGATCGGCACCGTGTTCCAGGACTTCCGGCTGCTCCAGAACAAGACCGTCACCGAGAACGTCGCCTTCGCCCTCCAGGTGATCGGGAAGCCGAAGGCCCAGGTCGAGAGCCTCGTGCCCGAGACGCTGGAGATGGTCGGCCTCGAGGGCAAGGGCGACCGGCTGCCCGACGAGCTCTCCGGCGGTGAGCAGCAGCGGGTCGCGATCGCCCGGGCGTTCGTGAACCGGCCGATGATCCTCATCGCCGACGAGCCCACCGGCAACCTCGACCCCAACACCTCGGTCGGCATCATGAAGCTGCTCGACCGGATCAACCGCACCGGCACCACGGTGCTCATGGCCACCCACGACGCCGGCATCGTCGACCAGATGCGCAAGCGGGTCATCGAGCTCGAGGACGGCCACGTCGTCCGCGACCAGGCCCGCGGCATCTACGGCTACCAGAACTAAGGAACCTCCTCCTCCATGCAGCTGCGCTATGTCCTCTCCGAGCTCCGACAGGGGCTTCGTCGCAACCTGTCGATGCACCTCGCGGTGATCCTGACGCTGTTCGTGTCGCTGACCCTCGTCGGTCTCGGCCTTCTGCTGAACTCCCAGGCCCAGCGGGCCGAGGAGCACTGGGGGTCCCAGCTGCAGATCACCGTCTTCCTGTGCAACGAGACCGCCACCAGCCCCAACTGCACGGGCGAGGTCACGCCCGCGCAGAAGGACGCGATCATCAACGTGGTGCAGGAGAACCCCGAGGTCGCCGACTTCCACACGGAGTCGAAGAAGGAGGCCTTCGAGAAGACCAAGGAGCTCTTCAGCGAGGAGTACTTCGCCAGGCTGCCCACCTCGCCGTCGTCGATGAAGGAGTCGGTCTGGATCGAGCTGGAGAACGCCGAGCGCTACCAGGGCATCCGCAGCGCCGTGGAGGGCCTGGACGGCGTGTCGAACGTCCGCGACCAGCGCGCGGTGCTGAAGCCGATCTACGCCGCCATCGACGCCCTCAAGTTCGGGGCGATCGGGATCGCGGCCTTCCTCATCTTCGCGGCGCTGCTCCTGGTCGCCAACACCATCCGGCTGGCCGCGTTCGCCCGCCGCCGGGAGATCGGGATCATGCGGCTGGTGGGCGCCTCGAGCCTCTACATCTCGCTGCCGTTCCTGCTCGAGGCGTTGGTCACCGCGCTGGTCGGCGTGGTGCTGGCGGGTGGCGCGCTGGCGGCGTTCATGTACTTCGGCGTCGCGGAGGGGATGCAGGGCCAGATCAACTTCATGCCCTGGATCGGGCTCCCCGAATACCTGGCCGCACTAGGAGCAGTAGCCCTTCTGGGCCCCCTGCTCACGATATTTCCCACCCTCGTGTTGACGCGGAAATACCTCAAAGTCTGAACCTCGTGGTTTAGCGTCGTTTCGTTCACTTCCCCGAACGAAGGCTTTGTGGTGGTTCGCTCCTTCCCCGGCGACAACCGACGTCGTGCACTGATGGCCATCGTGGCCTGCCTCGTGGCAGCGCTCGCGTTGGCGGTCCCGCTCGCCTCGGCCAACGACGACCTGAAGGACAGGCAGCGTCAGGTCAAGAAGCAGATCGGCTCGGCCAGCTCCGAGCTGCACGAGTCCAGCGCCGCGATGCGTGCGGCCGCCGCCCGGCTGGACCAGGCCAAGGCGGAGCTCGGCCGGGCCCAGAGCCGGCTCGCCAGGACGCGCGGCCAGCTGGCCGCGGCCCGGGTCCGGGACCGGGAGATGCAGGCCAAGCTCGACGAGGCGGTCGCGGACCTGAACGCCGCCCGCGGCGAGCTCGCCGCCGGCCGCGCCGACGTCGAGACCCAGCGTGCCGCCGTCGGCGACATGGTCGCGGACATCTACGAGCTAGGCGACCCGCGGATCCAGTCCGTCGCCTCCCTGCTGGACGCCGCCGACCCCGGCGACATGACCCGATCGCTCGCCGCGACCGACGCGGTCGTCGACGAGGAGAACGCCACCCTCGACGAGCTCACGGCCGCCGAGGTGCTGCTGACCGTCGCCGAGGAGAAGGTGGAGCGGCAGAAGGACGTCGTCGAGGTGCGCCGCCAGGCGGCCGCGGAGAACCTGGCCCTGCGCAAGAGGCTCGAGGCGCGCGCCCAGGAGGCGGCGGCCGCGGTGAAGGTCCTCGTCGGCAGGCGCGCCGACGCGTTCGCCAGCGCCCGCCGTGCCCGGGCGAAGGACGAGGCGGTGCTGTCCCGGCTCAAGGCCCAGGACGCCCGGATCTCGGCGGCCCTGCGGCGCCGGGCCGCGGCACTGGCGGCGAAGGCGGCGAAGGCCGCGCAGGGCTCGGTGGGCAGCCGCGACTCCGGAGGCGTGCTGCGGCACCCGGTGGACGGCTACGTCACCTCGCCCTTCGGCTACCGGACGCACCCGATCTACAAGTACTTCTCCCTGCACGACGGCACCGACTTCGGCGCCTCGGCGGGCTGCGGTACGCCGCTGCTGGCGGCCACCTCCGGCCGGGTCATGTCGCGCTACTACCAGTCGGCGTACGGCAACCGGCTGGTCATCGACCACGGGCTGCGCCGCGGCGTCGGCCTGGCGACGATCTACAACCACGCCGCGCGGTACGTCGTCAGCCCCGGGCAGTCGGTCAGCCGCGGCCAGGTGGTCGGCTACATGGGCAACACCGGCTGGTCGACCGGGTGCCACCTGCACTTCACGGTGATGGCGAACGGGCGACCGGTCAACCCGGCCAACTGGTTCTGACGTCGGGCGCAACCCGGTTGCGGGCCTTTGCGAGAATGGTCCGATGGCCAAGGAGCAGGGGCGCAAGCTCGTCGCGCAGAACAAGAAGGCGCGCCACGACTACCACATCGAGGACACCTGGGAGGCCGGCCTGGTCCTGGTCGGCACCGAGGTGAAGTCGCTGCGCGCCGGACGGGCCTCCCTGGTCGACGGGTTCGCCGAGATCGACAACGGCGAGGCCTGGCTGCACGCCGTGCACATCCCCGAGTACACGCAGGGCACGTGGACCAACCACGCCGCCCGCCGCAAGCGCAAGCTGCTGCTGAACCGGTCCGAGATCGACAAGATCGAGCGCAAGATCGGCGACAAGGGCTACACGCTGATCCCGCTGTCGATCTACTTCAAGGACGGCCGGGCCAAGGTCGAGATCGCCCTCGCCAAGGGCAAGAAGCACTGGGACAAGCGGCACACGATCGCCGAGCGCACCGCGAACCGGGAGAAGGAGCAGGCGCTCGGCCGCCGGCTCAAGGGCATGGCGTGACCGGTGCGAGCGTGACCGGTGGTTGCCCTTCGAGACGGCGCTGGCGCGCCTCCTCAGGGACCGGAGCGAGCGTGACCGGTGGTCGCCCTTCGAGACGGCGCTGGCGCGCCTCCTCAGGGACCGGAGCGAGCGTGACCGGTGGTTGCCCTTCGAGACGGCGCTGGCGCGCCTCCTCAGGGACCGGTGCGAGCGTGACCGGTGGTTGCCCTTCGAGACGGCGCTGGCGCGCCTCCTCAGGGACCGGTGCGAGCGTGACCGGTGGTTGAGGAGCGAGCGCCAGCGAGCGTCTCGAAACCACCCCCGCTCGTCGACCGCCTCGGGCTGCCCGGCCTGTTCGACGTGCACACCCACTTCCTGCCACCGCGGGTGGCGACGAAGGTCCGCGAGCAGTTCGACCGGGGCGGCCCGCTGATCGGCAGGCCGTGGCCGCTGCACTACCGCGACACCGACGAGGTCCTGGTGGCCACGCTGCGCGGCCTCGGCGTGCGCCGGTTCACGGCGCTGTCCTACGCGCACCGGCCGGGCATGGCGGAGTTCCTCAACGACTGGGCGTCCGGCTTCTCCGCGCGGGTGCCCGAGGCGCTGCCCAGCGCGACCTTCTTCCCCGAGCCGGGTGCGGGGGAGTACGTCGCCCGGCGCATCGCCGACGGCGCCCGGGTGTTCAAGCTGCACGTGCAGGTCGGCGGCTTCCTCGTGACCGACCCGCTCCTGGACGAGGTGTGGGGCGTGCTCGAGGAGGCCGGGACCCCGGTCGTGCTGCACGCGGGCTCCGGGCCGGTCGGGACGGCGTACACGGGGCCGGAGCCGGTGGCCGAGCTGCTGCGCCGGCACCCGCGGCTGACGCTGGTCATCGCCCACCTCGGGGCGCCGGAGTACGCCGACTTCCTGGCGCTCGCGGAGACCTACGAGCGGGTGCACCTCGACACCACGATGGCGTTCACCGACTTCTTCTCGGCACTGGGCGGTGAGTTCCCCCGCGAGCTGCTGCCACGCCTCGCCGAGCTCGGACCCAAGGTGCTGCTCGGCTCGGACTTCCCGAACATCCCCTACGCCTACGGCCACCAGATCGAGGTGCTGGAGCGGCTCGGGCTGGGCGACGAGTGGCTGCGAGGCGTCTGCTGGGACAACGCGGCGGCGCTTTTCGGCGAATGACCCGCGTGCCCGGCGCGGGTGTGGTGGGCTGGCCTCCCACCCCTTCTCGAGAGGAACTGCCATGCGCCCACGCATGCTCGCGGCCTTCGCCGCCGGTGTGATGACCATCGGCCTGTCCGCCGCCCCGTCGGCGGCCAGCACCGGGGGCACCGTCGACAGCGACAACGAGTACGACAACGTCGGCTTCATCATGTTCTACGACGACGGCAGCCGGTACCGCTGCTCGGCGACGCTGGTCAGCCCGACCGTCGTGCTCACCGCGGCGCACTGCACGGACGGCACCGACGGCAAGACCCTGGTCACCTTCGACCCGGTCATCGCCGAGGAGCCCGCCGACGTGACCCTGCCCCGCGCCGCGGTGCCCTCGGAGGGCTACACGGCCGCCGAGATCACCGACGCCGGCTACCTGTCGGGCGTCGCCTCGACCCACCCGGACTACTCGGACTTCACCGACCTCGACACCTGGAACGACGTCGGCGTGGTCGTCCTCGACGAGCCCGTCACCGACATCGAGCCCGCCGAACTGGCGCCCCTCGGCACCCTGGACACGATCCCGAAGAACGAGCTGCGCAAGACGCTCTTCCGGGCCGTGGGCTACGGCACCGAGGTCCGCAAGGCCGACTCCGGTCCCCAGAACCCGACCCCGCAGAGCTTCCCCCTGGTCCGCCGCTACGTCGACATGCCGGGGCAGAAGCTGACCCCGCAGGTGCTGCAGACCAACGGCAACGAGAAGGACCCGTTCGGGACCGGCGGCACCTGCTTCGGCGACTCCGGCGGCCCGGTCTTCCTCGACGGTCAGGTCGTGGCGGTCACCAGCTACGGCTACACCTCGAACTGCCGCTACCTGGGCGGCTACCAGCGGGTCGAGATCGACGCGGCCCGCGACTGGCTGGCCGGCTTCGGCCTGAGCTGAACGCTCCGACGGTGGGCACGCCCCTGCGCTGCAGGAATAGGGCGTGCCCACCGTCGGTTGGAGCGGGTAGCATGAAGGAGACAACTCAAGAGGGGCTGATCGGTTTCGACTTGGGACGTTAGTTCCAGGAGAAGCGGGTCGAGGAGCCAGCGTCATCTCGTAAACGACCGCTGGAAACCAATAAGTGCCAACGCTAAGCGCACTGACTTCGCTCTCGCTGCCTGAGCAGTGATCGAAGGGTCAGACCGGGCATCCGTCTCCGTCCCGGACCCTGGCCTCATCAAGGAGACTTGCTGATCGATCCCTGTCACGAGGGTCGATCGGGACTTTTTCGTGACTGAGCCCGTCGGCGACCTGTTCGTGGGAGTGCCGGGGCCGAGAAACCGCCATCACGAACTGCACCCGGAGAAGACCTGGTTCGACGCTCGAGGACGCGGGTTCGATTCCCGCCAGCTCCACCGTGTGATGTCTCAGGACATCGGCATAGCCCGGACCCACGTTTGTGGGTTCGGGCTTAGTGCTTTTGGGGTGGTGGTCCGGGTGGTCTTCCTGTTCCTTGGTAGCGCTTGGAGATGTCGAGGACGAGGTCGCGCAGCAGTTCGCCGGTGGCGGCGTCGATGATGCGGATCTCGAGGTCGTCGATGAGGAGCAGGACGCGGGTTCGGGCGTGGGTTCGGCCGATGCCGATGGAGTAGAGCTGGCCTGCGTGGCGCAGGGTGACCTTGCCGCCGGAGTCGATGCGGTCGGTGCGCACTCGAGCGTGGGTTTCGCTGCTTGGCACTGGCTGACGACTCGAACCACCTATGACCTTGCGGCACCGTCAGGCCATTGGGCGCGAGCGCGGAACTGTCGGGTCACGGCATCCAGGTTGAGGGCGTGCCCTCGCTGGAGTCGGAGTCAGGTCTCCGGACACGCTGTCCGATCTCCTGGCCGGGTCCAGGTCGCCCCGGCACCGCGTGCCGTGCCAATGTCGGCCCTCGGTGGCACGATGTGGGTTCGTCACGAGAGGAGGCCTTGGCGCCATGGTTCTACCGCTGGTTCCACTGGTACTCATCGCAATCGGCTCAGCAAGTGGAGCCGGCGGTGTCGCACTCGGCGGCAAGGGTGCGTTCGACTTGAAGAAGGCGCGCGATGAGCTCCGGATGTGCGAGAAGCGCTACCTCGAGGAGCGCGCCCGTACCGAACGTGCGGTCGACGAGACGAACCGACTCCTGGCCGACTATGGCGGTCAGCAGCAGGCATCCCTCGAGGCCGTCGTGGTCCGTATGGGCGTCTTCCTGCGACGGCACGCCAAGCAGGTGCGTGAGAGCGAGCGCTTGCTCGTTGACGGCATCGACGTCACGGTTGGCTCTGTGGCGGGAGCGGCGAAGCTCGACGCTGACGCCGTGGCCTGGGTACGCGGCGCGATGGGCTCCGCGGCCACCGGGGCTGGAGCCGCCATGGGTGTGACTGCTGCGGTAGGAACTTACGGGGTTGCGAGCACGGGTGTCGCGATCTCAGGGCTCTCAGGGGCCGCCGCCGAAAGCGCCACGCTGGCGCTCCTTGGGGGCGGAAGCTTGGCCAGCGGCGGTGGCGGTATGGCGCTAGGGGCTACCGCCCTCAACTTCTTCGCGATCGGTCCGGGCTTGCTCGTCGGCGGCTTCGTGATCAAGGGACAGGGCGATAAGGCGCGCACAGAAGCACGTGAATACGAGGTCAAGGTCAACGTTGCGGCCGCCGAGCTCTCGGACACGAGGACCCGACTCACGGCGGTGGATTCGCGAACGGAGGAACTGGCCGACCTTCTCAGCCAACTCGCGGCTCGGGCCGTCGAGTCGCTGGACTTGCTCGAGTCCGAGACCTTCGACCCCGAGAAGCATGCTGCCCGGTTCCAACGCACCCTCAACCTGGTGATGGCAGTTCGGGACGTGGCTGCGACACCGGTTGTTGACGGCGCGGGAGAACTCAACGACAAGACCGACGGCCTCCAGGTGAAGTACCGTCCGATGACGAAGGAGGCAGATGGGGATGAGTGAGAAAAGGGTCCACGAGGGCCGCGTTATTCCCCCGGCAGCGAAGGGTGCGATCTCCGCCGTCGACGGCCTGGCGGCCCTGCGACAGATAGTGAGCGCAGCCCACGAGTGCTGGGTGATCCACGAGCAAGAGAGCACCAAGCGAGCCAGGCTCCGCACGTACGAGCAGACCGAGGTCGCGAAGATCAAGGCGGCGGAGTCCGTCCTCAAGCACTACTTCGACCAGGTCTTCACTGAACGTCGGGCTGTGTACGAGGAGATGTTCGCCCGTCTTGACCAGGCGATGGAGACAGACCAGCCCGAGATGGTGCACTCGGTGCTCCGCGGAATCGTCGATGTCGCACAGTCGTCGCCGCTCGCGAACATTGGCGACTTGAGTCAAATCCGTGCCGCCCTCGACGACCCCGATCATGAGTGGGAGCTCTGACCGAACAGGGGCTTCGGTTCGGGTCGGAAATGCTGGCGTGTGGAACGCTCGCGCTAGCCGTCCGTTTCGTGGTTTGGACCTTGACCGTTGGCTCCCGGCCGTCGCCCTGACCGACGGCTCGTCCTGGACGGGTGCTGATTTCGGCAGCGATGGGTGCGCGGCCGGACAGTTCTTCGCGGAATGCGCGTTGGACGGTGCCCTGCGACTCGACGTGAGCGTGAACTCGGGCGATCGCGCACCGATTCGCGGCCGTCTCCATTGTGCGATCACCCCACCGTCCGCACCGCCCTCTTGAACGAGAGCCGCCCCGACCCGGGGCGGCTCTCGTGCGTCCCGGTGGTGTCGACCGCACGCGGCCCCACCACCTGCTCGCGTCGGGATATTCTGCTCCCATGCCCACCGTGGCGGTCGGCGACGGAGTCGACCTCTACTACGAGGAGCGCGGGGCCGGGGTCCCGATCCTCGGCATCCACGGCACCCCGAGCTCGGCGGTGCTCTGGGAGAGCGCGGCCGCCGAGCTGGCGACGTACGGCCGGTGCCTCATCTACGACCGGCGCGGCGTCCACCGCAGCCCGGCCCCGGTGCCGTTCGAGAGCGTCGACCTGGCCGACCACGTGCGGGACGCCGTCGGCCTGCTGACCGCGCTGTCCGCGACGCCGGCGGTGGTGATCGGCCGGAGCACCGGCGGCCTGATCGCCCTGGAGCTGGCCCGCCGGCACCCCGACCTCGTGGTCGCGCTCGTGCTGCTGGAGCCGGCGATCTTCTCCCTCGACCCGCGGGCTGCGACCTGGGCGGCGGGGGTGCGGGAGCGACTCCTCGAGCACGTCGCGCTGGGCGTGACGCCGGTGGCCGAGGCCATGATCCGCGAGGCCCTCGGCGACGAGACGTGGCTCTCCTTCCCCGAGCCGCTGCGCGACCTGCTGGTCGGGACCGGGCCGGCCGTCCTGGCGGAGGTCCGGGGAAGCGGCTTCGACCTCAGTGGCTCACCACTCACCCTCGAGGAGGAGGACCTGGCGGCGCTCACGCCTCCGACGCTCGTGGTCTCCTCGGAGGACGGTCCGCAGGCGTGCCGGCTCGTCGACGAGCGCCTGGCCGAGGGCCTCCCGGACGCGGAGGCCGCGCTGGTGCCCGGGGGCCACATCATCCACCCGGCCCACCCGGCCGTGCTCGACTTCGTGGCCCGGCACGGCGGCGACCGGGCACCCTGAGAACGGAGGGGGCCAGAGGGAGGTCAGGGGCTCTCCGCGGCCAGCCGGGTCGAGATCCGCACGTGCCGCTCGAGGAACGCGCGCTCGTCGTATTTCTTGCGGCGCAGCCAGCCGGTGACCTCGTGGTTGCACTTGCTGGCGTTGCACGGACCGCACGCGGGAGCGACGTTGTCCAGGGTGTACCGCCCGCCGCGCGAGATCGGCAGCACGCAGTCACGCTGCAGGGCCGCCCCGGTCGCCCCGCAGTAGGCGCACCCGCCCCACGCCGCCTGCAGCGCGGCCCACTGGGCCTCGCTGAGGTCGTGCTCGACCCGGTCCATCCGACGCTTGCGGCGACGGGCGTACCTCGCCGCGCGACTCCTGGTGACCGGCACGGCGCCAGCCTAGGCGCGCAGAGCCGCCGTGGGCGGTCGCTGCGTCTCGTCAGCGGGTCGGGTCTGGGAGCGCGGCGTGATCCGTGCCACGATGTCGCATCGCTCACTGCCACTCCCGGGAGATCTCCGTGGCCATCCTCCGCCTGCCGGCCCTCGTCGCCGTCGCCCTGCTCG
Organism: Nocardioides donggukensis; assembly: GCF_014842875.1. Classification (GTDB taxonomy): domain Bacteria; phylum Actinomycetota; class Actinomycetes; order Propionibacteriales; family Nocardioidaceae; genus Nocardioides; species Nocardioides donggukensis. Next base: position 826,101 of record NZ_JACYXZ010000001.1, read on the forward strand.
CGCCGCTGCTGGTGCTGCTCCCCGCCGCGGCGGGACCCGCCGGTGCCGCCGAGGCGGCCGAACCCCAGCCGACGACCACCACGCTGGCCGGACCGGCCCGCAAGGCCGGGCGGACCTCGCCGCTCGACATCGCGATCACCACGCGGGACGGCGCCCCCGTGCCCGGCGTACCGGTCCTGGTGGAGCGCCGGGTCGGCGGCGAGTGGAGCCGGATCGCCGAGCCGACCACCGGCCCGCAGGGGCACGCGACCGTCGAGGCGGAGCTGCGCCGGGTGCGGACCGACAACGTCTTCCGGGCGAGGTTCGCCGGCGACGGCGACTACGCGGCCTCGGGGTCGGGGAGGGTGCGGATCGGGCTGGTCCGCTACGGCAGCCGGATCACGCTCGGCGGACCGGACTCGGTCGTCGACGAGCAGCAGGTCACCCTCGACGTGTCGTGGCGCACCGGCAGCGGGCTGCCGGTGCCCGGCGAGGTCGCGGTCCAGCGCCGTCAGGGCGGCCGCTGGAAGATCACCCGCACCGTGCGCACGGGTGTCAAGGGGAGGGCGAGCTTCACCCTGCGGCCGCGCACCGACTCCCGCTGGCGCGTCGTCGGCCGCCGCCAGCCGTGGGTCGAGGGGGACCGCAGCCGTGGCCACGCCATCGACAACCTGCCGCCGGGCAACCCGGTCCGCCTGCCCAGCGGGGCCCCACGCCCCCGGATCTCGCTGCCGAAGCAGCCGCGGGCCACCAAGGCCGGCCCGGCGGCCGTCATCACCCGGATCCCGGACGGCGTGTGGAACCAGATGACCGGCCGCAGCTGGCACCGGGGCTGCCCCGTCGGCCGGGCCGGACTGCGCCTGCTGCGGATCAACTACTGGGACTACCAGGGCTACCGGCGCCGCGGCGAGCTGGTCGCCCGGGTCGGCGCCGTCGGCCAGATGTCCGCTGCGCTCAAGGAGATGTACTCCCGCAAGCTGCCGATCCGGGCGATGTACCGGGTCGACCGCTTCGGCTGGTCGTCCCGGCTCCGGGGCGCCGACGACTACAAGTCGATGGCCGCCGGCAACACCTCGGCGTTCAACTGCCGCAACGTGGTCGGCCGCCCCGGCGTCCGCTCCCCGCACAGCTACGGGCGTGCCCTGGACCTGAACCCGTGGGAGAACCCCTACCGGGCGAGCGGCCGGTGGCACCCCAACAGCTGGTGGGTCGGCCGCAGCCACCCCCGGGTGGCGTGGCGGTCGCGCAACCACACCGTGGTCCGGCTGATGGCCCGGCACGACCTGCGGTGGACCTACGGCACCCGGGACGCACACCACTTCGACGCCAGATAGCCACCTGGGGACTCTCGACAACGGCGGACCGACGGGTGTTATCTGGGTCACACCCGCGGCCAATCGTGGTCGCATCACTCGGGAGGACCCCATGCGACGATCTCGCAGAACTCTCCGCCGCGCCGGCCTGGGCGTGCTCGGCGGCACCCTCGCCGGCCTGGTGGCCGCCACCGTCACCCCCGCCCTCGTCGGCCCCGCGTCCGGCGAGCCGGACCGGAGCGAGGCGGACGAGCCCACCCGGATCGTCATGGTCGACGCACCGACGGTCCGCGAGCGCAACCGCGTCGTCGACCTCGGCCTGGACCTCACCGAGCGCGCCACCCGGCGCGGGATCGAGGTGGTGCTCCACGACGCCGAGGACGCCGAGACCCTGCGCCGGGCCGGCTTCAGCTGGCGGGTGAAGGTCGCCGACCTCGAGAAGGAGGTGCGCGCCAACCGCAGGGCCGACCGGCAGTACGCCGCCGCCGTCGAGGAGTCCGGGCTGCCGAGCGGCCGGACCGCCTACCGCGACTACGCCGACTACCTCAGCGACCTCGACGCCCTCGCCGCGCAGTACCCCACGCTGACCAAGCCGCTCACCCTCGAGAACGAGACCGTGCTCGGCGAGGAGATCCGCGGCCTGGAGGTCAGCGCCGGCGCCGACAACGTCAAGGACGGCAAGCCGGTGTTCCTGCTCATGGGCGCCCACCACGCCCGGGAATGGCCCAGCTCCGAGCACACGATCGAGTTCGGCTTCGACCTGCTCCAGTCGTACGCCGACGGCGACGCCCGTGCCCGCCGGATCCTCTCCTCGGCCCGCCTGGTGATCGTGCCGGTCGTCAACGTGGACGGCTTCGAGGTCTCTCGTGAGGCCACCCCGCTCGGGGACTTCTCGCTGTTCGACTACGAGATGAAGCGGAAGAACTGCCGGATCTCCGAGAGCACGCCGGCACGCTTCACCACCGGCACCTGCGATGACAACCCCGCCGGTCGCCTGCGCGGCACCGACCTGAACCGCAACTACCCCGGCTTCTGGGGCGGCGGCGGCGCCAGCACCAACTGGTCGAGCGACGTCTTCCGCGGTGACAGCCCCGGCAGCGAGCCCGAGAGCGACGCGGTGCGCGAGTTCATCTCCGAGCGCGCGGTCACGATGATGATCAGCAACCACACCTACGGCAACCTGCTGCTCCGTCCGCCGGCGATCGCGGCCACGGGCAAGGCGCCGGACGAGCCGCAGCTCAAGGCGGTGGCCGACGACATGGCGGCCGCCAACGACTACGACAGCCAGGCCTCCTACCAGCTCTACGACACCTCCGGCTCGACCGAGGACTGGAGCTACTGGATCACCGGCGGCTTCGGCTACACCTTCGAGATCGGACCGGACGGCTTCCACCCGACCTACGAGAACGCGGTGGTCGCGGAGTACCTCGGGATCGAGCCCGCGGACGGCGCCGGCAACGGCGGCAACCGCGAGGCCTACTACCGGGCCGCGGAGGCGGCCATCGACCCCGCTCTGCACTCCCGGATCACGGGCACCGCACCGGCCAAGCACACGATCACGGTGAGCAAGACGCACACCTCGCCGACCTCACCGGTGATCCAGCCCGACGGCACGGTCGGCGACCCGATCCTCTACGAGGACACGCTCACGACGAGCTACGCCTCGGACGGCGGCCGGTTCACGATGGACGTCAACCCCTCCACCCGGCCCCTGGTCGCCGGTCGCTACGGCCGGGAGGCGCAGGCCGACCCGCAGGCGCCGATCACGCTCACCAACCCCGCCGGGGTCCCCGGCACCAGGGAGCAGGAGACCACGACGTTCGAGATCGGTGGACTGCCCGAGGTCGACAACGGGTTCGCCACGCTGACCTTCCCCTGGCCGAACGGCGCCGACTGGGACTTCTTCGTCCTCGGCCCGGACGGCGAGGCGGTCGGCTCCGGCGCGACCCTGGCCAACCCGGAGGTGATCCGGATCCCTGACCCGGTGGCCGGCACCTACACGGTGATCGCCGAGAACTACGAGGGCGGCTCCGCCGAGGACGACTGGAGCGGTGAGGTCACCTTCCAGAGCCCCGACCCGCCGTCGTACACCGGGATCAAGGAGGCGTGGCTGCTGACCTGCAGCGACAAGCGCGGCAACGTCGTCAACACCCGTGAGGTCGTCGTGGACCGGGGTGAGACGTTCCGGGCGGGAGCCGCCTGCCGGCGCGACAAGGACTGAGCGGGCGGTCCGGGCGGTTTTGGGCGGTCCGGGCCGCCTGGGCGGCCGCTAGCCTGCCCAGGTGGGCGACTGCGCGTTCTGTGCCATCGCCGCGGGTGAGACGCCCGCGGCGATGGTGCTCGCGACCGACGACCTGGTGGCCTTCCTGGACGTCCGGCCGGTGTTCAAGGGGCATGTCCTGCTCTGCCCGCGCGAGCACGTGGGCACCCTGCCGGACCTGCCCGGCCGGCTCCGCGACCCGTTCCTGGCCGCCGGGCAGCGGCTCGCCACCGCCGTCGTGGACGGGCTCGGCGCGCAGGGGTCGTTCGTCGCGATGAACAACACCGTCTCCCAGTCGGTGCCGCACCTGCACCTGCACGTCGTACCCCGCACCAAGGGCGACGGCCTGCGCGGCTTCTTCTGGCCGCGCACCCGGTACGCCGACGGGGAGGCCGAGGAGTACGCCGCGAGGCTGCGCGCGGCCTTGGCCTAGGGTGTGGTCCCGAGTCCACCGCCAGAGCAACGAAGTGAGGAACCAGCATGGGTCGCTTTGACGCACGCGTCGCCGTCGTCACCGGAGCCGCACGCGGCATCGGGTTCGCAACTGCCAGGCGTTTCGCGGAGGAGGGCGCCACGATCGCCGTCCTCGACCTCGACGAGTCGGCCGCCGCCGACGCCGCCTCCCGGGTCGCCGACGCGACCGGGACGAAGGCCGTCGGCATCGGGTGCGACGTCGCCGACACCGCCTCCGCCGAGGCGGCCGTCGAGCGGGTCGTCGCCGAGCTCGGCGGGATCCACATCCTCGTGAACAACGCCGGCATCACCCGCGACAACCTGCTGTTCAAGATGACCGAGGAGGACTGGGACTCGGTCATCGGCGTGCACCTCAAGGGCGCGTTCAACATGACCAAGGCCGCGCAGAAGCACTTCGTGCAGCAGAAGTACGGCAAGATCCTCAACCTCTCCAGCGTCTCCGCCCTCGGCAACCGCGGTCAGGCGAACTACTCGGCCGCCAAGATGGGCATCCAGGGCTTCACCCGCACCCTCGGCATCGAGCTCGGCCCGTTCGGCGTCAACGCCAACGCGGTCGCGCCGGGCTTCATCGCCACCGAGATGACCGACGCCACCGCGGCCCGGGTCGGGATGCCGGTCGAGGAGTTCCGTGCCGCCGCGGCCGAGGCGAACCCGGTCCGTCGGGTCGGCTACCCCGAGGACATCGCCGCGGCCGCAGCCTTCCTCTGCAGCGACGAGGCGTCCTACGTCACCGGCCAGACGCTGTACGTCGACGGCGGCGCCAAGCTCGGCTGACCGCCGTGCGCAGCGCGCCTCCCGTCCCGGGACGTGCGCGACTCGCACACTGGTACCCGCACCACCCTGCCCTGATCGATCGGAGATCCCCGTGCGCCGCTTCCGCCTGTCCCTTGCCGCCGCGCTGGCGGCGAGCCTCGTGCTCGCCTCGTGCGGCGGAGACGACCCCGAGGGCGACGAGGAGGCCGCCGAGCCCAAGGGCACCGGCGACGCCCAGGTGCTGGCCAGCACCTGGCCGCTGACCGGCCTCGACGTGACCGGTGACGCCTCCGCGGAGAAGAAGCACCCGGTGATGGTGGTCAAGATCGACAACACCGCCAGCGCCGCGCCCCAGGTCGGCCTCGGCAGCGCCGACCTGGTCGTCGAGGAGCTGGTCGAGGGCGGGTCGACGCGGCTGGCGGTCTTCTACTACTCCCAGCTCCCGCCCAGCGCCGGACCGGTCCGGTCGATGCGGGCCTCGGACATCGGCATCGTCAAGCCGGCGGACGGGGTCATGGTCACCAGCGGGGCCGCGCCGGTGACGATCAACCGGGTCAAGGGCGCCGGCATCGAGTTCTTCGGCGAGGGCAGCCCGGGCTCCTACCGCGACTCCGGCCGGAGCGCGCCGTACAACCTCATGGTGCGGCTCAAGGAGCTCGCGGGGTCGATCGCCGAGAAGCCCGCGCGTCCCGACGACTACCTGCCGTTCGGCACGAGCAAGGACCTGCCGAAGGGGCAGAAGGCCACGTCGCTGGCCGCCACCTTCTCCGCGGGGCGGACCACGAACTGGAGCTTCCAGGGCGGGCAGTACCGCAACGACAACACCTACGCCGCCGACGGCGACGAGTTCACCGCCGACACCGTGCTGGTGCTGCGCGTCCAGGTCGGCGACGCCGGCTACCGCGACCCGGCCGGCAACCCGGTGCCCGAGACGAAGTTCGAGGGCGACGGTCAGGCGATGGTGTTCCACGGCGGCCGGCTGGTCCGCGGGCAGTGGAGCAAGGCCGACCTGGCCAGCCCGCTCAAGCTGCGCACCAAGGCCGGCAAGCTGACCGTCCCGGCCGGCAACACCTGGATCGAGCTGGTGCCGGCGAAGGAGGGCAAGGTCACCTTCGGCAAGTAGCCCGGCGCGGGCGGCTCAGGTGCCCGGGGTGTCCTCGAGCAGCCGGGCCGCGACCTCGTCCCGGGCCTGGACCGGGTCCTGGAACTCCACGCCGGACTCCACCAGCTGGCGCAGGCCCAGCAGCATGAACCCGACCGCCGCCTCGACCCGGGCGCTGGCGGCCTCCGGGTCCTCGGCGCCGGCGACGCTCTCGCCGGCGCTGGAGAGGGCACCGAAGAAGATCCTGCTGAACGTCTCGACCATCGGCTCCGGGAGGTCCCACTGGCCGGCGCCGAGCACGGTGCCGACGATGTCGAGGACGATCGCGAACGAGGAGCCCTGCTCCCGCTCCCGGTAGCGCTCGTAGCCGAGGACGCTCGGGCCCTCCTGGATGACCACCCGGCGGTAGGTCGGGTCCTGGACGACGTCGAGGAAGGCGCGCAGGCCCGCCAGCGACTTCTCCCAGGGGTCGCGCACTCCGTTGGCGGCCCGGGTGATCGAGCGCGCCGCCTCGTCCTCGACCTGCTCGAAGACCGCCTCGAACAGGGCGACCTTGCCGTTGTAGTGGTGGTAGAGCGCGCCCTTGGTGACCGCCGCCGCGGAGACGACGGCGTCGAGCGAAGTGCCGACGTAGCCGTTCTGCGTGAACTGCTCGCGGGCCGCCTCGAGCAGCGCCCGCCGGGTCGAGGCCGAGTACTGCTGCCGGCGGGTCGCGCCCGGGAGGTCCGGGACCTTCGGCATCAGGCGCTTCGCCGCGGATTTGCTCATGGGCCGCAGTCTAGGTCCGGCCCTGTGGTCGAGGTCACCGGCGCGCGGCTTGGTGTACCCGCGGTCTGTTCCGTACTCTGAGTACGTACCAACGGTATGTGTGAGTGACCGAGAGGAGCTGCGACCCATGACCTGGGAAGCCTTCCACCACCGCGGAGACATCCTCCGCACCGTGATCGCCGAGGCCGGCGCCCGTCGGGACGGAACCCTCCCGATGGACCTGCCCGGCGTGCGCGAGACCTTCCGCGACGAGCTGGACCTGCTCGCCTCCCTGCAGCTGCGCTGGCACACCCGGCTCTCCGGCCGGATCGAGCGGGAGCTGGCCGACCAGCCCACCGACCTCGAGGCGGCGGTCGTCGCCGCCTGGCGCAGCACCGCCGACGACCTCGCCGGGGTCCGCGAGATCCTCGACCGGCACCGGGCCCGGCCCCTGGACGACGACATGGCTCGCGCCATGACCGTCGCGACGGCCAAGGAGCACCAGCTGCTGGCGCTCATGTCCGGCCTGGTCTCCTCCGTGCAGGCCGACCAGCACGGGGCCCGCCTGGGGGCCCGCGTGGAGGAGCGCGCCCGGAACGGCCGGATCCCGGCGACCGGCTCGACCGGCCCGACGGGCTCGACCGGCCCCGCGACGAGGACGATCGCCCCGCGCGGCAACCCCTCGTTCGTCGACCGGCTCAAGGCGGCCCTGGCCGCCTGACCCCCGACCGGCACGCCCCCGGCGCCGACGCACGCGGACCCCGCGTCCGCACCCTCCCTCCCCGCGTCGGCCCGGGGGCCTGTCGCTCTCCGGCCCGGGCACGACAGGATGGGCCCGTGGAGCCGACCCCCGGGACCCTGCTGGTCGCCAGCGCCGAGCTGGTCGACCCCAACTTCGCCGAGTCCGTCGTGCTGCTGCTCGACGTGGACGACTCCGGCGCGCTCGGCGTGGTCCTCAACCGGCCCACCGACGTCCCGGTCGCCGACGTGCTCGAGTCGTGGCGGGACGTCGTGACCGATCCGGGCGTGCTCTTCCGTGGCGGTCCGGTCGGCACCGACGGGGCGCTCGGCGTGGCCCGGGTCGCGGATCCGGCCCGGGAGCCGGTGGGGTTCCGACGCACCTACGCCGACGTCGGGCTGGTCGACCTGGACTCCCCGGTGGAGCTGGTCGGCGACGGCCTGGTCGGGCTGCGGATCTTCGCCGGGTACGCCGGCTGGGGCGCCGACCAGCTGGCCGGCGAGATCGCCGAGGGCAGCTGGTACGTCGTGGCCGCGGAGGCCGGCGACGTCTTCGCGGCCGACGTCACCGACCTGCGCCGCGACGTGCTCCGCCGTCAGCCGGGGGAGCTCGCGTGGGTCTCCACCCGCCCTGCGGACCCGGAGATGAACTGAGTCGGTACCTCGATCGGTCGGCCACTCGCCTACACTCGATGACCGTGAGCACTCCCACCGGATTCACCTCGTCCGACGTCCTCGAAGACCGGCGCACGGTCCCGACCGACGCGGGGGACCACGAGCGCTTCTCGCACTACGCGCCCAAGGACAAGGTCCTCGAGGCCATGGTCACCGGCACCCCGGTGACGGCGCTGTGCGGCAAGGTCTGGGTGCCCAGCCGCGCGCCGGAGAAGTTCCCCGTGTGCCCGGAGTGCAAGGAGATCTGGGACTCGCTCCCCAAGGGTGGGGACGACGAGTGACGGGACGGCACGACGCCGTCCCACCCGCAGCCGACCCGCCGGTCACTCCGGCCGTGACGCCGGCCCTGACGCCGGCGTGGCCGGATCGCGCCGCGTGGGGGACCGCCCAGTCCCTGCGTGCCTGGCAGACGGCAGCACTCTCGCGGTACTTCGAGTCCGGTCCGCGTGACTTCCTCGCCGTCGCCACGCCCGGCGCCGGCAAGACGACGTTCGCGCTGACGGTGGCCGCCGAACTCCTCGGCCGCCGGATCGTCGACCGGATCACCGTCGTCGCCCCGACCGAGCACCTCAAGGTGCAGTGGGCCGAGGCGGCCGCGCGGGCCGGCATCCCCATCGACCCGACGTACGCCGCCGGGCAGGGCCGCACCTCGCAGGACTACGTGGGTGTCGCGATCACCTACGCCGGGGTGGCGGTGAACCCGCTGGCGCACCGGATCCGCACTGAGCGGTTCAAGACGCTGGTGATCCTCGACGAGGTGCACCACGCCGGCGACGCGCTCTCGTGGGGCGAGGGGGTGCGCGAGGCCTTCGACCCGGCCACCCGCCGGCTGGCCCTGACCGGCACGCCGTTCCGCTCCGACGTGAACCCGATCCCGTTCGTCACCTACGCGCCGGACCCCGACGCCGGGCCCGGCGTACGCCGTTCGGTCGCCGACTTCACCTACGGCTACGCGCAGGCCCTGGCCGACCACGTGGTCCGGCCGGTGCTGTTCCTCGCCTACTCCGGGGAGATGCAGTGGCGCACCCGCGCCGGCGACGAGTTGTCGGTCCGGCTGGGGGAGCCGATGACCAACGACGTCACCGCGCACGCGCTGCGCACCGCCCTGGACCCGGCCGGCTCGTGGATGCCCTCGGTCCTCGCCGCCGCCGACCGTCGGCTCTCCGAGGTCAGGCGGCACGTGCCGGACGCCGGCGGCCTCGTGATCGCCACCGACCAGGACTCCGCCCGGGCCTACGCCAAGCTGCTGAAGGCGATCAGCGGCGAGGCGCCCACCGTCGTGCTCTCCGACGAGAAGGCGGCCTCGAAGAAGATCGCGGCGTTCACCGACTCCGAGACCCGCTGGATGGTGGCGGTGCGGATGGTCAGCGAGGGCGTCGACGTGCCCCGGCTCGCGGTCGGCGTGTGGGCCACCACCACCTCCACGCCGCTGTTCTTCGCCCAGGCGGTCGGTCGCTTCGTGCGCGCCCGCAAGCGCGGCGAGACCGCGTCGATCTTCGTGCCCTCGGTCCCACGGCTGCTGGGCTTCGCCTCCGAGATGGAGGTGGAGCGCGACCACGTCCTGGGCCGCACGGTGCGCGACGAGGACGACATCTTCGCCGCCGAGCAGGACCTGCTGGACCAGGCGAACGCCTCTGAGTCCGCCTCCGACGAGCTCGACCTGTCCTTCGAGGCACTGGGCTCCCAGGCCACCTTCGACCGGGTGCTCTACGACGGCGGCGAGTTCGGCCACTCCGGCGAGGTGACGGTCGGGTCCGACGAGGAGATGGACTTCCTCGGCATCCCCGGCCTGCTCGAGCCGGACCAGGTGCGCGAGCTGCTGCACACCCGGCAGTCGGAGCGGGCGAAGAAGCAGAGGTCCACCACGGCCCGGCCCGCCGACACCGTCGCCGAGGTCAGCACCCACGAGCAGCTCGCCGTCCTGCGTCGCGAGCTGAACGGTCTGGTCGCCGCCTGGCACCACCGCACCGGCCAGCCGCACGGCGTCACGCACGCCGCCCTCCGCAAGGACTGCGGCGGACCGGCCGCCGCGGTGGCCACGGCCGAGCAGCTGCACGCCCGGATCGACCGGCTGCGGGAGTGGGCGGTGCGCAAGTCGTCCTGACCCGGGCGCCCGGGGGCGGCCCTAGACTCCACGCATGGCCGCCGAGACCTCGCAGACCCTCGACCGCGGGCTGCACGTGCTGCGGGTGCTGGCCGAGGTCCCGACCGGGCTCACGGTCACCGAGCTCGCGACGCGGCTGGGCGTGAACCGCACCGTGGTGCACCGGCTGGTCGCCACCCTCGAGCAGCACGCCCTGGTCCGTCGCGACGCCGGCAGCCGGCTGCACGTCGGTCTCGGCGTCCTGCACCTCGCCTCCGCGGTGCAGCCCGTGCTGAGGGACACGGCCGTGCCGGTGCTGCGGGGGCTGGCCGAGGCGGTGGGCTGCACGGCACACCTCACGGTGGCCGACGGCGACGAGGCGCTGGCGCTGGCGGTCGTCGAGCCGTCCTGGACCGACTTCCACGTCGGCTACCGGGTCGGGTCCCGGCACCCGCTGGGCCAGGGGGCGGCCGGCAAGGCGATCCTGCTCGGGCGCCGACCCGACTCCCCGGCGTACTCGGTCACCTCGGGAGAGCTGCAGGCCGGGGCGCGGGGCCTGGCCGCCCCGGTGCCGGGCGTGAGCGGGCTGGAGGCGTCGGTCGGGATCGTGACGCTGGGCGACCTGGACGTCGCCGCGGTCGCCCCGCAGGTCGTCGCGGCCGCGGCCACCGTCGGCGCCCGGTTGTCGGGCCGGACCGGACCGCCTCAGGCCCGGGCCAGCGGCAGCACCCGATAGGGGACCTGCCGGGCCAGGGCGATGACGGTGGTCGAGCGGACGATGCCCTCGTCGCCCAGCACCAGGTCGATCACCCGCTGCAGGTCGGTGTTGGAGCGGGCCACCACCCGGCACCACATGTCGCCGGCCCCGGTGATCGTGAAGGCCTCCAGCACCTCGGCGATCCGGGCCAGGTGCGCGGCGACCGAGTCGTGTCCGGAGCCCTGCCGGATCTCGAGGGTCAGGAACGCGGTGACCGGGTAGCCCAGTGCCTCGGGGTCCAGGTCCGGCCCCCAACCGGTGATCACGCCGCGCGCGACCAGCTTGTCCAGCCTGGCCTGCACGGTCCCGCGGGCCACTCCCAACCGCCGGGAGGCCTCCAGCACCCCGATCCGGGGCTCGGCGGCGAAGAGACCGATCAAGGTGACGTCCAGGTCGTCCATCGAACCCCCGCTGACTGGTCAACATGCACAGTGTTGCACCCCACTGTTGCACACTCTGTCGCCTCTCGACAGGCTGAGGGCATGACTCAGACGGCATCGACGGGCGGCGCACTGACCGCGGACGAGCTCAAGGCGGACCTCACCCTCGACCAGCTCAAGCAGCTGGTCGGCCTGGTGGAGTACGACGCCGAGAACGACCCGTTCCCGGTCACGGCGATGGACGCGATCTGCTTCGTGGTGGGCAACGCCACCCAGACCGCGACGTTCTACCAGCTGGCCTTTGGGATGGAGCTCGAGGCCTACCGCGGCCCCGAGAACGGGCTGCGCGAGGCGAAGGTCTTCGTCCTCCGCTCGGGTTCCGCCCGCTTCGTCGTCGCCGGCGGCGTCACCCCCGACTCTCCCCTCCTGGAGCACCACCGCAAGCACGGTGACGGCGTGGTCGACCTGGCCCTGGAGGTGCCCGACGTCGACAAGTGCATCGAGCACGCCCGCTCGGTGGGGGCCACCGTCCTGGACGAGCCCTACGACATCTCCGACGAGCACGGCACCGTCCGGATGGCGGCGATCGCGACCTACGGCGAGACCCGGCACAGCCTGGTGGACCGCTCGCGGTACGACGGGCCGTACCTCCCCGGCTTCGTGGCCCGCTCGACCACCGTCGCCCGCCGGGAGGGTCACCCCAAGCGGCTGTTCCAGGCGATCGACCACTGCGTCGGCAACGTGGAGATCGGTCGGATGGACGAGTGGGTCACCTTCTACAACAAGGTGCTCGGCTTCACGAACATGGCCGAGTTCATCGGTGACGACATCGCCACCGACTACTCGGCGCTGATGTCGAAGGTGGTCGCCAGCGGCAACCACCGGGTGAAGTTCCCGCTCAACGAGCCGGCGGTGGCGAAGAAGAAGTCGCAGATCGACGAGTACCTCGAGTTCTACGACGGCGCCGGCTGCCAGCACATCGCGCTCGCCACCAACGACATCCTGCGCACGGTCGACATCCTGCGCGACAACGGGATCCAGTTCCTCGAGACCCCGGACTCCTACTACGAGGACCCCGAGCTGCGGGCTCGGATCGGCGAGGTCAGGGTGCCGATCGAGGAGCTGAAGAAGCGCAAGATCCTGGTCGACCGCGACGAGGACGGCTACCTGCTCCAGATCTTCACCAAGCCCGTGGGCGACCGGCCGACGGTGTTCTACGAGTTCATCGAGCGTCACGGGTCCCTGGGCTTCGGCAAGGGCAACTTCAAGGCGCTGTTCGAGGCGATCGAGCGGGAGCAGGAGGCTCGCGGCAACCTGTGAGGCGGCGAGTCTGAGAGCAGCCTGATTTGGGGCTGAGATGATCGCTCGAGCCCCATCCGGTGCCGACCGGGGGACCGAACGACTCCGTGCAAGAGGAAGAATCCCCTCAACGTTACGGAGGACGCAGCGATGCGCCGTCTCACCAATACCCGCCGCAAGATCGCCGCAGTCTCGAGCCTGGCCCTGCTGGCCGTGCCCCTGGCCGCGTGCAGCCAGGACGAGTCCACGGGCACCAGCACCGACCAGAGCAGCTCGTCGCAGAAGGCGCCCGAGCCGGTCGCGGAGATCGAGGCCCTGCAGGGCGACACCACCGCGATCGCGCTGGACAAGGGCTTCACCGACGCCCTGACCCAGCTCAAGCTCACGCCCGGCGTGGTCGCCGACGCGAAGCTGCAGGACGGCTCGCTGATCTTCCCGATCACGGGCGGCAACGTCACCGTGTTCGAGCCCGGCGAGGTCTCGCCGTACGTCATCGGCCAGGTCCAGCACGAGAACTCCGGCCTGTCCCTCACGGCCGGCGACACCACCGTCGAGCTGACGAACTTCAACGTGGATCCGGGCGTCTCCCGCGTGTACGGCGACGTCGCGGTCAACGGCAAGACCGCCGTGACCAACGCGTACCTGTTCAAGCTCGACGGTCGGACGCTGAAGCCGCTGGAGACCCAGGGGTCCGACGCGATCCTCGAGGGCACCAAGGTGGAGATCTCCGACGTGGCAGCCCCGCTGCTCAACGACACCTTCAAGACCGACGCCGTGAAGCCCGGTCTGCTGGTGGGGATCGCCAAGATCACCGTCAACACCCAGTCGGCCTCCTGACCCGGACCGTCTGACCCAAGGTCGTGTGCCCCTCGACGCGCTGTAGCGCGTCGGGGGGCACACGACGGTCCGGGGTCACGGGCAATCTGGACGGCGTCGGGCACCGAATGACCTCCTGACGGCACCACCCACGCCCCAGCACAGGAGCTCCCATGCGCCCGTTCCCCACCACCCGACGGGCCCTTGCCGGCCTGGCCGCCGCAGCCCTGCTCGGCGGCCCCCTCAGCGCCTGCGGCGTGCTCGGCGGCTCGGCCCCCGAGGCGGTGGCGGTGGTCGAGAACGTCCAGGGCAAGAACACCGCGATCGCGCTCGACAAGGGCTTCACCGACGCCCTCGGCCAGCTCGGCCTCACGCCGGGCGTGGTCGGCAAGGCCAAGCTCAAGAAGGGTTCGCTGATCTTCCCGATCAGCGGTGGCAACGTCACCGTGTTCGAGCCGGGTGAGGTCTCGCCGTACGTCATCGGGCAGATCCAGCACGAGAACTCGGGCCTGACGCTGAGCGCCGGAGGCACCACCGTGCGGCTCAGCAACTTCAACGTGGACCCGGGCGTCTCGAGGGTGTACGGCGACGTCGCGGTCAACGGCAAGACCGCCGTCTCCAGCGCCTACCTGTTCAAGCTCGACGGTCGCACGCTGAAGCCGCTGGAGACGAAGGGGTCGACCGCGATCCTCGAGGGCACCAAGGTGCAGATCTCCGACGTGGCAGCCCCGCTGCTCAACGACACCTTCAAGACCGACGCCGTGAAGCCCGGTCTGCTGGTGGGCATCGCCAAGATCACCGTGAACACCCGGTCGGCCTCCTGACCCGGACCGTCTGAGCCAGGTCGTGTGCCCCTCGACGCGCTACGGCGCGTCGAGGGGCACACGACTGTCGTCTCGAGCGGCTACCGGGACCTGCGAAGCCCCTTGCGGGGGGCCTTCGGCAGGGTCTTGGAGCCGCCGTGCAGGAGAGTGGCCAGCTGGGTGAGCTGGCCGTCCTCCTTGGCGGTCCGGCTGAACGAGGTCAGCAGCATCGGCGGCTTGACCCGCTGCCGGGCGGTCGCCTTCGCGAAGGTGAACTCCTTGAGGCCGTCCGGCCCGTGGATCCGCCCGAAGCCGGAGTCGCCGACGCCGCCGAACGGGAGCGACGGGATCGCGGCGAACGAGATCACCGAGTTCACGGCCGTCATCCCGGTGCGCAGCCGGGCGGCGATCTCCGCGCCCCGTGCGGACGAGAACACCGTCGACCCGAGCGCGTAGCGCGACGCGTTGGCCCGGGCCACCGCCTCATCCATGTCGGCGACCTTCGCGATCGTGAGGGTCGGGCCGAAGGTCTCGTCGGTCACCGCCAGCGAGTCCTCGGGTACGTCGACCAGGACGGTCGGCTGCACGAAGCGCTCCCCGACGGCGTCGCGGCCACCGAGCAGTGCCCGACCGCCCCGGGCCAGCGCGTCGTCGACGTGCGAGGCGATCACGCCCACCTGGGACGGCATCGTGATCGGCCCGATCTGCGCCTGGCTGTCGGAGCCGGCCCGCACCCTGCCGGCCTGCTCCAGGACCTCGGACACGAAGTCGTCGTACACCTTCTCGTGCACGTAGACGCGCTCCACCCCGGCACAGGTCTGCCCGGCGTTGGCCATGCCGCCCCACACGGCGGCGTCCGCGGCTGCGACGAGGTCGGCGTCCTCGTCGACGATCAGCGCGTCCTTCCCGCCGGCCTCGACGATCACGGGGGTGAGCCGCTCGGCCGCGGCCGCCATCACCTTCTTGCCGGTCGCGGTGGACCCGGTGAAGGCGACCTTGCCGACCCGGGCGCGGGCCAGCGCGGCCCCGGTCTCGCCGCCCCCGGTCACCACCTGCAGCACCGGGTGGTCGGGCACCACCTCGGCGAACGTGTCGGCCAGCCAGGTGCCGACGCCGGGGGTGTACTCGCTGGGCTTGAAGACCACGGCGTTGCCGGCGGCCAGTGCGTAGGCGATCGACCCCATGGGCGTGAACACCGGGTAGTTCCAGGGGCCGATGACCCCGATCACGCCGAGCGGCTTGTACTCCACGGTGGCGGCCTGGTTGGCCATGAGCATCCCGGGGCTGACGGACCGCCGCCCGAGCACCTTCCTGGCGTGCCCGGCGGCCCAGCTCAGGTGGTCGAGCATGAGCACGATCTCGAGCTGGGCGTCACCGTGCGGCTTGCCGGTCTCCTCGTGCACCAGGTGGGAGAGCTGGGCGATCCGGCGGGTCATCACGCCCTTCCACGTCGTCAGCACCTCCTTGCGCTCGGCGAAGGTGAGCCCCGACCACCAGGTGGCCGCCTCGTGCGCCCGGTCGACGGCGGCGTCCACCTCGTCCGCGCCGTGCACCGGGTAGGTGCCGACCACGTCGCCGTTCGCGGGGTTGAGGGAGTCGAACGTCTCGGTCATCGGGTGCTCCTCGCGTCGGTGCCGCGGATCAGGTCGGCGGCCTTCTCGCCGACCATGATGGTCGGCGCGTTCGTGTTCCCCCGGGGCACCATCGGCATCACCGACGCGTCCGCGACCCGCAGCCCCTCGACCCCGCGGACCCGCAGCTCGGGGTCGACCACGGCCGCCTCGCCGGTGCCCATCGCGCAGGTCCCCACCGGGTGGTAGAGGGTCTGGGTCTGCTGTCGGACGTGCGCCTCGACGGCGGCGTCGGAGTCGTCGGCCGGCATCCAGTGCCGGGCCAGCAGCTGCGCGAACGGCGGCTGCTCGGCGATCTCGAGGATCCGGTGCACCCCGGCCACCATGGCGTCCAGGTCGCCCTGGTCGTCGTAGTAGGCCGGGTCGATCTCCGGGTGCCAGGTCGGGTCGGCCGACCGCAGCCGGATCGCGCCCCGGCTCTTCACGCTCACCAGGGTCGCCGCGGCGGTGACCGCCCGGGACGTCGGCTCGTGCAGCCCGTTGTCGTAGAACCCGGACGGCGCCACGTGCACCTGCAGGTCCGGAGCGGCCAGGCCCTCGCGCGAGCGGAAGAACGCCCCGCCCTCGCCGATGTTCGACGCCAGGGGGCCGGTACCGCGGGCCTTCCACCGGACCAGGTTCGGCAGCCCGAAGAACTCGGCGAGGTCGGTGGTGTCCTTGGTGTGCCAGAGGACCGGTACGGCGGGGTGGTCGTGCAGGTTCTGCCCCACCCCGGGACTGTCCACGAGCACCTCCACGCCGTGCTCGCGCAGGTGGCCGGCCGGCCCGATCCCGGACAGCAGCAGCAGCTGCGCGCTGTTGATCGCGCCGCCCGAGAGCACCACCTCGCCCTCGGCGTACGCCGCGTGCTCGCGGCCCTGCGACAGGTAGGCCACCCCCGTCGCGCGGGTCCCCTCGAAGAGCACCCGGCTGGCCAGGGCGCCGGTCCGCACGGTGAGGTTGGGGCGGTCCAGGGCGGGGCGGAGGTAGGCGTCGGCCACCGACCAGCGCCGCCCCTGGCGGCAGGTCACCTGGTAGAGGCCCGCGCCCTCCTGCTCGGCACCGTTGAAGTCGTCGGTGTGCTTGATGCCGGAGGCGACCGCCGACTCCACCCAGGCGTGGGTCAGCTCGTGGGTGTAGACCCGGTCCTCCACCCGCAGCGGGCCGTCCTGACCGTGGAACGGATCGCCGAGCCGGGTGTTGCCCTCGGCGCGGATGAAGTAGGGCAGCACGTCGTCGTAGCCCCACCCGCTCGCGCCGTGGCCGTCGCGCCACTCGTCGTAGTCGGCCCGGTTGCCGCGGATGTAGATCATCGCGTTCATCGAGGTGCAGCCACCGAGGGCCTTCATCCGCGGCCAGAACGCGCTCCGGTCCTCGAGCTGCTTCTGCAGGGTGGTCTGGTAGTTCCAGTCGAACCTGGTCTTGAAGAGGGCCGAGAAGGCGGCCGGGATCTTGATGTTGTCGTCGTCGTCCGCGCCACCTGCCTCCAGCAGCAGGACCCGGACGGAGGGATCCTCCGTGAGCCGGGCCGCGACGACGCCACCGGCGCTGCCGGAGCCCACCACGATGTAGTCGAACCGGTCCTGCGCGGTGCTCTCGCCCATGAAAGTGACTCCTCGGTAGGTGATGATCAAACTACGGGCGGGTGGCAAGCGGTGGCAACGGTCCCGGTGCGGCACGATGACCGCATGGCGATGCGACTGGCCTTCCTGCGGGCGATCAACCTGGGCGCGACCCGACAGTTCCCGAAGGAGGCGATCCGGGCCGCGGTCGAGTCGGCCGGAGGCACCGACGTGGCGACGTACATCAACACCGGCAACGTCCGGTTCGACACGAGCCTGCGGTCGAGGACCCGGATCGAGGCGGCCCTGGAGCGGGCGTTCCTCGCCGACCGGGGCTTCGAGGTGCCGACCGTCACCTTCACCGCGGAGGAGCTGCGCCGGGCGGTGGCCGAGGGGAGCGAGCTGCACGCGGAGCGAGGCGGGGCCGGCCGGCACTACGTCACGCTGCTGAAGTCCGAGCCGGACCCCGGCGCCGCGGCCGAGCTCGAGGCGCTGTCGACCGACGACGAGCGGGCGGTGGTCCGGGGTCGGGTGGTGCACCTGATGCTCGGAGAGGACTACCGGACCGCGAGGCTCGACAACGCCCGCGTGGAGCGGGCCCTCGGCGTCGGCACGAACCGCAACCTGACGGTGCTCTCCGCGATCGTCGACCGGTGGTGCGGCTGATCGCTACCGTGGCGCCATGACAGTTCCCGGCCTGGCCGTGTCCGAGACCGATGGCGTCCTGACCGTCCGGTTCGACCGGCCCGCGGCGTACAACGCGCTCACCGACGAGATGACGCTCGGCGCCACCCGGCTGCTCGAGGAGGCCCGGGTGCGCGACGAGGTCCGGGTGGTCGTGCTGACCGGGACCGGGCCGGCGTTCAGCACCGGCGCCGACATCGCCGGCGAGGACGCCCACGAGCGCTTCGACGTGCGGGCCCTCGATGCCGCCAACGCGCTGGTGCGGGCCGTCGTCGCGTGCGACAAGCCGGTGGTGGCCGGGGTGAACGGCATCGCAGCCGGGGTCGGCCTGTCCACGGCACTGGCCTGCGACCTGGCCGTCTGCGCCGAGTCGTCGTCGTTCCTGCTCGCCTTCACCCGGGTCGGGCTGATGCCGGACGGCGGCGCGACCGCCACCGTCGCCGCGGCGGTCGGTCGGCCGCGGGCGATGCGGATGGCGCTGCTCGCCGAGCCCCTCCCGGCGCGGGAGGCCTACGAGGCGGGACTGGTCTCGCACGTCGTCCCCGACGAGGAGTACGACGACCTGCTGGCCGGGGTGGTCCGCCGGCTCGGCCGCGGTGCGCCGTTGGCCCAGGCGGCCACCAAGCGGGCGGTCAACGCCGCCTCGCTGGACCGCCTGGAGGATGCCCTCGAGCTGGAGCGGGTCACGCAGACGATGCTGCTGCGCACCGCCGACGTCGCCGAGGGCATGCGCGCGTTCTCGGAGAAGCGGAAGCCGGCCTTCCGCGGCGAGTGACCGCTCAGGTGCGGATGCCCGCCTCCGACATCTCGGCCAGGGCGCCGCGCGTGGACCCCTCCGCGACCCCGGCGCACAGGTGCGGGAGCAGGCGGGTCGCGAACCCCGCCGCGACGGCGTCCAGCGCGGTGGCCCGCACGCAGTAGTCGGTGGCCAAGCCGCACACGTCGACCTCGGTGACCCCCCGCTCCCGCAGCCAGTCCGCGAGCGAGGCCCCGGACGCCTCCCGCCCCTCGAAGCCGGAGTAGGCGGCCACGTGCTCGCCCTTGAGGAAGATCGCGTCGAACGGCTGGGGGTCGAGGTTGGGGTGGAACGCCTCCCCGTCGGTGCCGACCTTGCAGTGCACCGGCCAGGAGTGGACGAAGTCGGGGTCGGCGGACCAGTGGTCCCCGGGGTCGATGTGGTGGTCCTTGGTGGCCACCACGTGGCGGTAGTCCGGCGCGGCGGGACCCCGCGCGGTCCAGCGGTGCAGGAGCTCCGCGATGTCGTGGGCGACCTGCGCGCCGCCGTCGACGGCCAGCGAGCCGCCCTCGCAGAAGTCGTTCTGCACGTCCACGACGATCAGTGCCCGGGTCATGCGCCCGAGGCTAGTGGCCCCGCCGTGACCGGTCGAGTCAGAGGCGCACGGTCTCCAGCACCGGATCGCCGCGGCTCAGCATCTGCGCCGCCAGCGGCAGCTCGGCACGGGAGCGCTCGTGCCGGTCCCGCGCCGCCTCGAGCGGCTCCCGGCCCACGACCCGCCCGGAGGCGACCAGGGGGACCAGCAGCGGACGGTCGTTCCCGTCGTCGGGCGGCGGGACGTCGACGCCGATCACCTCGGCCTCGGCGACCCCGTCCGCACCGAGGCGGCGCAGCGCGTGCTTGCGGCCCCCGAACGACACCTTGTCGGTGCTCGCCTTCGCCACCGGGACCATCGCGCCGGCCTCGCCCTCGCGGGCCACCAGCTTGTAGACGAAGCCACAGGTCGGATGCCCGCTGCCGGTGACCAGCTGGGTGCCCACGCCGTACCCGTCGACCGGCGCCGAGGCCAGCGCCGCGATCGCGTGCTCGTCGAGGTCGCTGGTCACCACGATCCGGGTCCCGGTGGCACCCAGGTCGTCGAGCTGGCGGCGGACCTGGTGCGCCAGCACGCCGAGGTCGCCGGAGTCCAGGCGGACCGCGCCCAGCGACGGGCCGGCGACCTCCACGCCCAGCCGGACCGCCTCGGCCACGTCGTAGGTGTCGACCAGGAGCGTCGTGCCCACGCCGAGCGAGGTCACCTGCGCGGTGAAGGCGTCCCGCTCGGTGTCGTGCAGCAGGGTGAACGAGTGGGCGGAGGTGCCGGTGGTGGGCACGCCGTAGCGCTGCCGGGCGGCCAGGTTCGAGGTGGCGTCGAACCCGGCGACGTACGCCGCCCGGGCCGCGGCCGTGGCCGCCTCCTCGTGGGTGCGCCGGGAGCCCATCTCGATGCACGGCCGGCCGGCGGCCGCCATCGTCATCCGCGAGGCCGCCGACGCGATCGCCGAGTCGTGGTTGTAGACCGAGAGCAGCACGGTCTCGAGCAGCACCGCCTCGGCGAACGTCGCCTCGACCACCAGCAGCGGGGAGTAGGGGAAGTAGACCTCGCCCTCGGGGTAGCCCCAGATGTCGCCGGTGAACGAGAAGCCGGCCAACCTCTCCAGCGTGGCCGCGTCGACGACCTCCTGCTCGCGCAGGAAGTCGAGCACGTCGTCGTCGAAGCGGAACGCCTCGATCGCGTCCAGGGCCCGGCCGACGCCCGCCACCACGCCGTAGCGACGCCCCTCGGGCAGCCGACGCGGGAACAGCTCGAAGACCGACCGGCGCCCGGCGGTGCCGGAGCCGATCGCGGCCTGCAGCATCGTGAGCTCGTAGTGGTCGGTCGACAGCGCGGTGGACGCGGCGGATGGCGGGCTCACGCGGCGTACTGTGCCACGATGGGGGCGTGTCAGCAGCGAGCCCCGTCGAGGTCGATCCGGACCTGACACCCGACGAGGTCACCTCCGTGGCCCGGCCCTGGGTGACGATCGTCTGGAACGACCCGGTGAACCTCATGTCCTACGTCAGCTTCGTCTTCCAGAAGTACTTCGGCTACGACGAGGCCAAGGCGGACAAGCTCATGCTCGAGGTGCACCACGACGGCCGGTCGGCCGTCTCGCACGGGACCCGCGAGGAGATGGAGCGCGACGTGCAGGCCATGCACGAGTACGGCCTGTGGGCGACGATGGAGAAGGCGACGTGAACGGCTTCACCCGGCACCGGCGCAGCGGGCGGGTGATCGCCACGTTCACCGGGTTCGAGGCCGAGCTGCTGCGCTCCCTGGCCGGCCAGCTGGTCGAGCTGCTGCGCAACGAGGCCGCGGTGCCCAACGACGCCCGGGACCCGTTCGAGGCGATGATGGACTTCACCGGTCCCACCAACGAGCCCGACGACCCGGTGCTGGCCCGGCTGTTCCCCACGGCGTACCTCGAGGACGAGGAGGCGGCCGCGGAGTTCCGGCGGTTCACCGAAGGCTCCCTGCGCGACGGCAAGGCGCAGGCGGCGGTGGCGATCATCGACGGCCTCGAGGAGGCCGGGCTGCCGCCCGAGCTCACCGAGGACGGCCTGATGATCGACGTCGAGCTGGACGAGCCGACGGCGGAGGTCTGGATGCGCTCGTTCACCGACCTGCGGCTGGCGCTGGCCACCCGGCTGGGCGTCGAGGAGGACGACGAGGAGTACTGGGCGATGCTCCCCGACGACGACCCGCGGGCCCAGGCGCACGACATCTACGAGTGGGTCGGCTACCTGCAGGAGACCGTCGTCCAGGCGCTGGTCGGCCGCTGAGCCGCGCCCCGCGCGTCGCCTAGGCTGGGCCCCGTGCTGACCATCGACCGAGCGACCTACGAGGCGATCCTCGCCCATGCCCGTCGGGACCACCCCGACGAGGCCTGCGGGATCGTCGCCGGCCCCGAGGGCACCGACCGGCCGGAGCGGCTGGTCGAGATGATCAACGCGGCCGGCAGCCCGACCTTCTACGAGTTCGACTCCACCGAGCTGCTCGCGCTGTACAAGGAGATGTGGGCCAACGACGAGGAGCCGGTCGTGGTCTACCACTCCCACACCGCCACCGAGGCCTACCCGAGCCGCACCGACATCGGTCTGGCGAGCGAGCCCGGCGCCCACTACGTGCTGGTCAGCACCCGCGAGCACGGGAATAACGAGGGCCCTGTGGAGTTCAGGTCATACAGAATCATCGACGGCGAGGTGACCGAGGAAGAGGTCGACCTCGTCGAGAAGTTGCCCGCACGGAGTCCCAGCTGAGGAGCAGTCACTGATGGCCATCGAGGTCCGGATCCCCACCATCCTGCGCACCTACACCGACGGCGAGAAGGCCGTGAGCGGTGAGGGGGCCACCCTCTCGGCGCTCATCGCGGACCTGGAGTCCAACCACCCCGGCATCCGCGAGCGGCTGGTCGACGACTCCGAGGGCGGCGACCTGCGCCGGTTCGTCAACGTCTACATCAACGACGAGGACGTGCGCTTCATCGGTGGCCTGGAGGCCACGCTCGACGACGGCGACCAGGTCGTGGTGCTGCCTGCCGTCGCCGGTGGCTGACGCCGCGGACGGCTCGCCCGTGACCAGCCGCCGTACCTTCGTCCTCGTCGACGGCGAGAACATCGACACCACCCTCGGCAACTCCCTGCTCGGACGCCGCCCCCTGCCCGAGGAGCGGCCCCGCTGGGAGCGGCTCACGGCCTACGTCGAGAGCACGTGGGGCCAGCCGGTCACCGGACTGTTCTTCCTCAACGCCTCCAGCGGCCACCTGCCGAGCAGCTTCGTCTCGGCGCTGCTGGCGATGGACTACCGCCCGGTGCCGTTGTCGGGCGGCGACGACGAGAAGGTCGTGGACGTCGGCATCCAGCGCACGCTCGAGGCGCTGAGCGCCGGCCACGAGGACGCCGACGTGGTGCTGTGCAGCCACGACGGTGACTTCGCGCCGTACCTCGAGCCGCTCATCGCCTCCGGTCGCCGGGTCGCGCTGGCGGCGCTGCGCGAGTACTCCTCGGGGCTCCTGACGGCCCTCGACATGCCGGTCTTCGACCTCGAGGACGACGTCGCCGCGTTCAACGTGCCGTTGCCGCGGGTCCGGATCATCGACCTCAGCGACTTCGACCCCGAGCACTTCCTCCACTGAACGGCTGACCACGATGCGCCACGACAACCTGCTCGACTCCGTCGGCGGCACTCCGCTGGTGGGGCTGCCGCGGCTGTCGCCGACCCCCGACGTGCGGCTCTGGGCGAAGCTGGAGGACCGCAACCCCACGGGCTCGATCAAGGACCGGCCGGCCCTGAAGATGATCGAGCAGGCCGAGAAGGACGGCACGCTGCGCCCGGGCTGCACGATCCTGGAGCCGACGTCGGGCAACACCGGTATCTCGCTGGCGATGGCGGCCACGCTCAAGGGCTACCGGCTGGTGTGCGTGATGCCGGAGAACACCTCCGAGGAGCGCCGCCAGCTGCTGCGCATGTGGGGGGCGGAGATCGTGTCCTCCCCGGCGGCCGGCGGCTCAAACGAGGCGGTGCGGGTGGCCAAGCAGGTGGCCGAGGAGCACCCGGACTGGGTGATGCTCTACCAGTACGGCAACGCCGCCAACGCCCTCGCCCACGAGGAGGGCACCGGTCCCGAGCTGCTCGCCGACCTGCCGGAGATCACCCACTTCGTGGCCGGCCTGGGCACCACCGGGACGCTCATGGGCGTCTCCCGGTTCTTCCGCGCGCAGCGCCCCGACGTGCGGATCGTCGCCGCCGAGCCGCGGTACGGCGAGCTGGTCTACGGGCTGCGCAACCTCGACGAGGGGTTCGTGCCGGAGCTCTACGACGCCGAGCTGATCGACTCCCGCTTCTCGGTGGGCCCCCGCGACGCCGTACGCCGGACCCGGGAGCTGCTCGAGCTCGAGGGCATCTTCGCCGGCATCTCCACCGGCGCGATCCTGCACGCCGCGCTCGGCCAGGCCGCGAAGGCGGTCAAGGCGGGGGAGCGTGCCGACATCGCCTTCGTGGTCTGCGACGGCGGGTGGAAGTACCTCTCGACCGGCGCCTACGAGGGCACGATCGACGACGCCGAGGACCGGCTCGAGGGTCAGCTCTGGGCCTGAGCCCGACCCTTGAGTCCGACCGGGGCCCGACCTGAGCGGGGTGTGCTCCACAGGGCGGCGCCGGTGCGCTCGCCAGGAGACGCGGTCGGGGCGAGGCTGGAGGGGTGGATCCAGAGACCCTCCGGCTGCTGTGCGCCGACCAGAGCGGCGTCGTGTCCCGCAGCCAGCTCGAGCGGATCGGCGCCACCAAGTCCGACATCGACCGACTGGTCCGACGACGTCTGCTCGTGCGGCAGCTACCCGGTGTCTACGTCGACCACACGGGCGAGCCGACCTGGTCGCAGCGTGCCTGGGCCGGCGTGCTGTTCTTCGCGCCGGCGGCGCTGAGCCACGAGTCCGCGGTGCGTGCCGCGGTAGGGCCGGGGTGGCGCCGGCACCGCGACTCCGGCCCCATCCACATCGCCGTGGCCACGGGCCGCAAGCGGATCGCCCCTTCCGGCTACCAGGTGCACCGCACCCGAGGGCTGGCTGGGCGGGTCCTGGGCAACGCCGGCCCGCCCAGGGTCAGGCTCGAGGACGCCGTGCTCGACGTTGTCGAGCAGGCTCCGGACGAGTTCACGGCTGTGGCGCTGCTCGCCGACGTGTGCCAGTCCCGACGCACCACGGCCGACCGGATCCTGTCCCGGTCGCGGACGCGTCCGCGGTTGCGGAACCGGGTCTGGCTCACCGGCGTGCTGGCCGACATCGCCGAGGGCACCTGCTCCGTGCTCGAGCACGGCTTCGCCACGAGAGTGGAGCGGGCTCATGGATTGCCGCGTCCACGCCGCCAGTCGCCCGGGCGAGGCGGGCGGGGGCCGATCGCCAGGGATGTCGAATACGAACGGTTCGGGCTGGTCGTGGAGCTGGACGGACGGCTGTTCCACGACTCGGCCGGTCAACGCGACTCCGACTTCGACCGTGACCTCGAGTCCGTCGTCGACGGGCGGCAGGGGGTCCGGCTCTCCTGGGGTCAGGTGTTCGACCGTCCGTGCCGGACCGCTGCTCATCTCGTCGTGCTCCTGCGACGCGGCGGATGGGCCGGAGCGCCGCGGCGATGCGGGCCGGCATGCGCCCTGGAGTCGACATCGTGGTCGCTGCGGGCCAACTGACGGCCCGAAGACACCACGGTCACGCCGTGGCCGGCCGACACACGGGGTGATCTCGGTCGCTATCGCGGGCCAGCGCGGGAGGACCCGGTCTACATTGGTCCGATCATGGCGGAACGACCTATCGGGATCTTCGACTCGGGCTTCGGTGGACTCACCGTGGCCCGCTCGGTGATCGACCAGCTGCCCCACGAGTCGATCCGCTACCTCGGGGACACCGCCCGGCAGCCCTACGGGCCGAAGCCGATCTCGGAGGTCCGCGAGTACGCCCTCGAGTGCCTCGACCACCTCGTCGACCACGGCGTGAAGGCGCTCGTCATCGCCTGCAACAGCGCCAGCGCGGCCATGCTCCGCGACGCCCGGGAGCGGTACGACGTCCCGGTGGTCGAGGTGATCTACCCGGCGACGAGGCGAGCCGTGGCGGCCAGCCGGAACGGCCGGATCGGGGTCATCTGCACTCGCGCCACCGCCCAGTCGATGGCCTACGACGACGCCTTCGCCGCGGCCCCGCACGTCACCCTGCACACGCGCGCCTGCCCGCGGTTCGTGGAGTTCGTCGAGCGCGGGGTGACCTCGGGCGAGGAGCTGCTGGCCGCCGCCCACGAGTACCTCGACCCGCTGCTCGACGAGGGCATCGACACGCTGGTCCTCGGCTGCACCCACTACCCGCTGCTCACCGGCGTGATCTCCTACGTGATGGGCGACGCGGTGACGCTGGTCAGCAGCGCCGAGGAGTGTGCGAAGGACCTCTACAAGCTGCTCGTGCGGCACGACCTGGTCCGCACCGAGGGCGAGCCGGACCACGCCTTCCTCACCACCGGCCGTCCCGACGACTTCGAGCAGATCGGCCGCCGGTTCCTCGGGCCGGAGCTGCACGTCGCCGGCCAGTTCGCGGGAGGCCTGGCGTGAGGGTCACGATCGTCGGCTGCTCGGGCTCCTACCCCGGGCCGCACTCCCCGGCCAGCTGCTACCTCGTCGAGGCAGAGGGCGTCGACGAGGCGGGGGAGCCGCGGACCTGGCGGATCCTGCTCGACCTGGGCAGCGGCGCCATCGGCACCCTGCACCGGTTCGCCGACCCGCTGGCGATCGACGGGGTGTTCCTCTCGCACCTTCACGCGGACCACTGCCTGGACCTGTGCGGCTACTACGTGCTCCGCAAGTACCACCCCACGGGGCACCAGCCGCGGATCCCGGTCTGGGGCCCGGACGGCACGGCGGAGCGGATGGCGCGCTCCTACGACCTGCCGCCGTCCCCGGGCATGACCGAGGAGTTCGACTTCCGCACCTACCCCGCCGGGCCGGGCGCCATGGTCGAGTTCGGCCCGTTCCGGGTCGAGGCGGTCCCCGTGGTGCACCCCGTCCCGGCGTACTCCCTGCGGGTCGAGGCGGCCGGGCGACTGCTCGTCTACACCGGCGACTGCGGACCCTGCGACGGTCTGGAGCGGGCGGCCCAGGGTGCCGACCTGCTGCTCGCCGAGGCGGCGTTCTGCGAGGGCGAGGACAACCCGGAGGACCTGCACCTGACCGGCCGCGACGTCGGCGAGCTGGCGGTCAAGGCCGGGGCCGACCGGCTGGTGCTCACCCACGTGCCGCCGTGGCACGACCCGGAGGTCGCCTACGACGAGGCCCGCGCCGTGTGGGACGGCCCCCTGGCCCTGGCCCGGACCGGCGACGTGCACGAGGTCTGAGCCGACCCCTGAACCGCCCGCTGAACCGGCCCCGTGTCAGCCCCGTGTCAGCTCCGAACCCGCTGGCATCCGGGGCGGGACCTGCGCTTGACTGGCAGCCATGATCACCGTGGAGGGACTGACCCGGAAGTACGGCGCGTTCACCGCCGTCGACGACATCACGTTCACCGCCGAGCCGGGCCGGGTGACCGGCTTCCTCGGCCCGAACGGCGCCGGGAAGACCACCACGATGCGGGTCATGGTCGGACTCACGCGGGCCACCCGCGGCCGGGTGCGGGTCGGCGGCCACGACTACGCGGCGATCCCCAACCCGGGCCGGCACGTCGGGGTCCTGCTGGACGCCTCGGCCCAGCACGCGGGCCGCACCGGCCGCGAGGTCCTGACGGTCGGCGCCCGCACGATGGGCCTTCCGTCGTCGCGGGTGGACGAGATGCTCGGCCTGGTCTCGCTCAGCGACGAGGAGGCCGGTCGTCGGGTGCGGAACTACTCCCTCGGCATGCGGCAGCGGCTCGGCATCGCCCACGCCCTGCTCGGGGACCCACAGGTGCTGATCCTCGACGAGCCGGCCAACGGCCTGGACCCCGCCGGCATCCGGTGGATGCGGGGCCTGCTCAAGGGGTACGCCGAGCGCGGCGGGACCGTCCTGCTCTCCAGCCACCTGCTCAACGAGGTGCAGCTGATCGCCGACGACATCGTGATGATCGGGCGCGGCCGGATCGTCGCCCAGGGCACGCCGGAGTCGCTGCTGCAGGACGTCGGGACCTTCGTCCGGGCCACCGACAACGACCGGCTGGGGACGGCGCTCACCGACTCCGGCATCGCCTTCGCCCCCCAGGGCAAGGGCCTCCTGGCCGACTCGGAGGCGGTCGCCGTCGGCCGGGCCGCCCGGGACCACCAGCTCACCCTCGTCGAGCTCCGCCCGACCGACGGTGGTCTCGAGGACCTCTTCCTCGAGCTCACCGCCGACGCGCAGCGCGACGACCTCACGGAAGGAGCGGTCCGATGACCGCGACCCCCACTCCCGGCGCCGCACCCGGCGCGGCGCCCCTCGGCTCCCTGGACCTCTCGGACTCCAGGAGGATCCCGTTCACCCGGCTGGTGCGCGTGGAGCTGCGCAAGATGGCCGACACCCGGGCCGGCTTCTGGCTGCTGGTCTCGATCGTGCTGATCACCGCGGCGATCATCACGATCTTCTTCCTCGCCGCCGACGAGTCCGACCGGGTCTTCATCAACTTCATCGGGATCACCGCGACCCCGCAGGGGCTGCTGCTGCCGGTGCTCGGCATCCTGCTCGTGACCAGCGAGTGGGGTCAGCGGACCGCGCTCACGACGTTCGCCCTGGAGCCGTCCCGGCCCCGCGTGCTCTGGGCCAAGGTGGCCGCGGCGCTCCTGATCGGCCTGGCCGCGATCGTCGTGGCGGTCGCGCTCGCCGCGCTGGCGACTGTGATCGGCGGTCAGGACGGGGCCTGGGAGAACATCGGCGCCGACGACTTCGGCAACTTAGCGATCCTCCAGGTCAGCGGCCTGGTGCAGGGGCTGGCTTTCGGCATGGTGCTGCTGAACTCGGCGGGCGCGATCGTGGCCTACTTCGTGCTCCCGATCGCGTTCTCGATCGTCGCCAACCTCTGGACCGCGATGCGGGACGCGGCCCCCTGGGTCGACATCGGCACGGCGCAGGGCCCGCTCGCCGCCGGGGTCGACCTGACCGGGGAGCAGTGGGCGCAGGTGCTCGTGGTCACGCTGATCTGGATCGTGCTGCCGTTCGCGGTGGGCCTGTGGCGGGTGCTGCGGGCCGAGGTGAAGTGACGCCGTGGGCTTGCTCACAATCGGCCGGATCGGCTTGGCGGAGGCGGCCCGCGACGCGTCTACTGGTGGCTTCTGCCCGAGAGGAGACGCCGTGCGTCGCACCGACCTGGACCGTCACGACCCGTACCGCCTGGACGAGACCGACCTCGTCGCCCACCTGCTCGCGCAGCGCGCGCAGCACCCGTCGCCGCCCGTCACCGACGACCGGCTGCGCTCGGCCGGGCTGCTCACGGGCGACTGGGAGGACGGCGCGGCCTGAGGCTAGGGTCGGCGCCATGACGCGCGCAGACGGCCGGGCCGACGACGAGCTCCGCCCCATCACGATCACCCGCAACTGGCTCGACCACCCCGCCGGGTCGGTCCTCGTGGAGTTCGGGCGCACCCGGGTGCTGTGCGCCGCCTCCGCCTCCGAGGGCGTCCCGCGCTGGCGCAAGGGCTCCGGCCTGGGCTGGGTCACCGCGGAGTACGCGATGCTCCCGGCCTCGACCAACACCCGGTCCGACCGCGAGTCGGTCAAGGGCCGGGTCGGCGGCCGCACCCACGAGATCTCCCGGCTGGTCGGCCGGTCGCTCCGGGCGGTCATCGACTACCGGGCCCTGGGCGAGAACACCATCGTCATCGACTGCGATGTGCTCCAGGCCGACGGCGGCACCCGCACCGCCGCGATCACCGGCGCCTATGTGGCCCTCGCCGACGCGGTCGCGCACCTGCAGGTCCCCGCCGCGCTCACCGGCTCCGTCGCCGCGGTCTCGGTGGGCATCATCGACGGCACGCCCCGGCTGGACCTCCCCTACGAGGAGGACGTGCGGGCCGAGACGGACATGAACGTCGTGATGACCGGCGAGGGCTCGTTCGTCGAGGTCCAGGGCACCGCCGAGGGGGCGGCGTTCTCGCGCAGCGAGCTCGATGCCCTCCTGGTCCTCGCCGAGAAGGGCTGCGCCGACCTGACCCGGCTCCAGCAGGAGGCGCGGGCCGGTGCCTGAGGCCCCGCGGCACACGGTGCTGCTGGCGTCCCGCAACGCCAAGAAGGTGGCGGAGATGCAGCGGATCCTGGCGCCGATGGCACCGGGCGTGCGGGTGCTCGGCCTGGAGGACGTCGTGGAGTACGCCGAGCCGGTCGAGGACCAGCCGACGTTCGAGGGCAACGCGCTGCTGAAGGCGCGGGCCGCGGTCGCCGCGACCGGGCTGCCGTCGGTGGCCGACGACTCCGGCCTGTGCGTCGACGCGCTGAACGGGATGCCCGGCGTGCTCTCGGCCCGGTGGGCCGGACCACCGCGCTCCGACGACCGGAACAACGCCCTGCTGCTCGCCCAGCTCGAGGACGTGCCGGACGAGCGGCGCGGGGCCCACTTCGTCTGTGCCGTCGCCTTCTGCCTTCCCGGCGCCGGAGCGGCCGGCGAGCACGTCGTGCTCGGGCGGATGGACGGGCACCTGGTCCGCAGCCCCCGCGGCGCCGGTGGCTTCGGCTACGACGTGCTGTTCGTGGCCGACGGGTACGACGTCACGACGGCCGAGCTGCCCGCCGGCGAGAAGGACGCGATCTCGCACCGGGGGAAGGCGCTGCAGGAGGTGGCCCCGGTGGTCGTCGCGGCCCTGGACGCCGGCTGACCGTCAGGCCGACCGCTCGCGCGGGGTCGCGCCCGGAGCCAGCGCCCGGACCGCCAGCAGCACCGCGCCGAGGCCGGCGAGCGCGGCCGCGGCCACCAGACCGCCGCCGATCCCGTAGCCGGCGGCCACGAACCCGACCAGCACCGGGCCTCCGCCCAGCCCGAGGTCGATGAACACGCTGAGCGTGCCGGATGCGGCGCCGCGCTCCGACGATCCGGTGCTGGCGAACACGGCCGCGAAGATCGCCGGGGTGAGGAAGGCGACGCCGACCGCCGCCACGGCACTGCCGACCAGCAGACCGGACGCGGTGGGGACCAGGGCGAGCAGCGCCGCCCCGCCCGCCAGGACCGCCAGGGCGGAGGCTGCCAGGCCGACCGGCGGGACCCGGTCGGGCAGGTCGGCGAAGACGATCCGGCAGAGCACGATGACGGTCCCGAACAGCAGCAGCACCACGCTCCACCGCTCGATCCCGACCTGCTGGGCGCGCAGCACCGCGAACGCGAAGAAGCCGGACATGGCCGCCACCCCGGTGAACAGGGCCAGCCCCGGCAGCAGCGCCGGACGGTGCACCAGGCTGTGCCGCGCGCCGTCCTCCGACCTCCGGTCGAGCGTCTCCGGGACCCTGGTCGCGAGCGCGGTCGCCGCCGCCGCGAAGCCGACCGCGCCCAGCCAGCCGGCCGTGAAGCCCCCGACCCGCAGCAGCACCTGAGCGACGACCGGCCCGAGGGCCACGCCGGCGTACAGGGCGAGCGAGTTGAAGCTCAGCGCGGCACCGGTCCGGCCGGGCGGTGCGAGGTCGGCCAGGGTGGCGAAGGCGGCCACGAAGAACAGTGCCTCGGCGGCCCCCAGGAGCATCCGGAGCACCACCAGCCAGACCAGCCCGGTGACGGCGAGGTGGCCGGCCACGACGACGGTGAACATGAGCGCGCCGCCCACCAGCAGGGAGCGTCGGCCCCGCTCGTCGGCCCACCGCCCGGTCCACGGCCGGAGCAGCACGGTGGTCACGCTGAACGCGCCCATGGCGACGCCGACCGCCGCCTTCCCCGACGAGAGCGGTCCGGTCACGAACAGCGGGGTCAGGGCCAGGAGGATCCCGGCGGCGGTGAAGTAGGCCAGGTCCGCGAGCGTCAGCGCCACGAACGCCGGCGAGAACAGCCTGGCAGGCGAGGCCTCGACCATGCCCTGGGACTCTACGCCCGCTCCGTGCCGGAGGGGGGACTCGAACCCCCACGCCCGAAGGCACAGGTACCTAAAACCTGCGTGTCTGCCAGTTCCACCACTCCGGCCCGGTCGAGAAGTCTAGGCCGGGCTCACTCCAAGCCGAGGTCGCGGCGCAGCTTCGCCACGTGCCCGGTCGCCTTCACGTTGTAGTGGGCCAGGTGCACGGCGCCCTCCTCGTCGACGACGATCGTGGAGCGGATCACCCCGGTGACGACCTTGCCGTAGAGCTTCTTCTCGCCGTAGGCGCCGTAGGCCGTCATCACGGTCCGGTCCTCGTCGGAGAGCAGCGTGATCCCGAGGCCGTCGCGCTCGCGGAACTTCGCCAGCTTCGCGGGGGCGTCGGGCGAGATGCCGAGCACCTCGTAGCCGGCGCCGCGCAGGGACTCCAGCGACTCGGTGAAGTCGCACGCCTGCGTGGTGCAGCCCGGGGTCATCGCCGCCGGGTAGAAGTAGACGATGACCTTGCGGCCACGCAGGTCCGAGAGGCTCACGTGCTGACCGGTGTCGGTGGGCAGCGTGAAGTCGGGGGCCAGCTGGCCGGGGGAGAGGCGGGCGGGCGGCTGGGGTGCGGGCGTCTCGCTCACGGGAGAGGCCTCCTTCGATTTTAGGTCGTGGCTTGTTGCAAACCTTTTGCAACAGCGTAGGGTGATCATCATGCACGTTCCCGACGGCTTCCTCGACGCCCCCACCTCGCTGGCGACCGGTGCCGTGGCCGTGGCCGGGGTCGCGATCGCGCTGCGCGGGGCCCGTCGGGAGCTCGACGACCGTACCGCCCCGATCGCCGGCCTGGTCGCCACGTTCGTCTTCGCCGGCCAGATGGTCAACTTCCCGGTCGCCGGCGGCACCAGCGGGCACCTGCTCGGCGGTGCGCTCGCGGCCGTGCTGGCCGGGCCGTTCACGGCCGTGCTCTGCCTGAGCGTGGTGCTCCTGGTCCAGGCGCTGCTCATGGCCGACGGCGGGATCACCGCGCTCGGCACCAACGTCACGCTGCTCGCGCTGGTCGCGGTGGTGGTCGGGTGGCTCGGTTTCCGCGCCGCCCAGACCGTGCTGCCCAAACGACTCGCCTCGGTCCCGCCGGCCGCCGCGTTCGGTGCGCTGGTCAGCGTGCCGGCCGCGGCCGTGGCGTTCACCGGGCTGTACGCCCTGGGCGGCACCGCTCCCATCCCCCTGGACACGCTGCTCACCGCGATGCTCGGCTGGCACACCCTGATCGGCATCGGCGAGACCGTGATCACCGGGTTCGTCGTCGGCGGCGTGGTCGCGGTGCGGCCCGACCTCGTGTACGGCGCCCGCCGGGTCCTCGCGACCCGGGAGCTGGAGATCCGCACGCCCCAGGACCCGGCCGGAGCGACGTCGTGAAGCGCTTCCTGGTCGTCGGCCTGGCGGTCAGCTTCCTGCTGGCCGGCATCGTGAGCTACTACGCCAGCGCCCACCCCGACGGGCTGGAGCGGGTCGCCGAGCAGGTCGGCTTCGCCGACACCGCCGAGGACTCCACGACCGCCGACGGCCCGTTCGCGGACTACTCCGTCACGGGCGTCGACGACGACCGGCTCTCGGGCGGGCTGGCCGGGATCGTCGGCGCCGCGACCGTGCTGGTCCTCGCCGGCGGGCTGACCTGGGCCCTGCGCCGGCGTACCGCCTCGGGCGCCTCCGCGGACAGCGGCGCCTCCGCGGACAGCGGCGCCGACCACGGCGGCGACTGATGGGTGCCGACTGATGGGCGCGGACTGATGGGCGCGGACTGATGGGTGCCGGGCACGGCCACCGCCTGCACTACCACGGCCACAGCCGCCTGCACCGCGCTCCGGCGCACCTCAAGCTGGTGGCGCTGGTGGGCTTCATGCTGGTCGTCGTCGCCACCCCGCGCGAGCTCTACCCGGTCTTCGGCGGCTACGCGCTGCTGTTGGTGGCGGTGATCGCGAGCACGGGCGTGCCGTTCGGCTACATCGGCAAGCGGATGGTCGTCGAGGTGCCGTTCGTGCTGTTCGCGGTGCTGATGCCGTTCGTCGCGACCGGACCGCGCACCGAGGTGCTCGGGCTCTCGCTCTCTGAGCCCGGCCTGTTGGCGGCCTGGGGCCTGCTGGCGAAGGCCACGATCGGCGTCGCCGCCTCGCTCACGCTGGCCGCGACCACCGAGCCGCTCGACCTGCTGCGCGGGCTGCAGCGGCTCCGGGTGCCGGACCTGATCGTGCAGATCATGGCGTTCATGGTGCGCTACCTCGACGTGGTCACCGCGGAGATGGGCCGGATGCTGACCGGCATGCGGTCCCGCGGGTGCGATCCCCGGTCGCCGCGGCACTGGCCGCTGCTGGCGCGGTCGGTCGGCGCGCTGTTCATCCGCTCCTACGAGCGCGGGGAGCGGGTCCACCTCGCGATGCTCTCGCGCGGCTACGACGGGACGTTCCGGCTGTGAGCACCCCCGTCCTCGACGTCCGTGGCCTCGCCTACGCCTACCCCGACGGGCACCAGGCCCTCTTCGGGGTGGACCTGCACGTCCACGAAGGCGAGCGGGTCGCCCTGCTGGGTCCGAACGGCGCCGGCAAGACCACCCTGGTGCTGCACCTCAACGGGATCCTCACCGCGGGCGCCGGGAGCGTGTCGGTCAGCGGCCTACCCGTCCAGAAGTCCCACCTCCAGGAGATCCGGCGCCGGGTCGGGGTGGTCTTCCAGGACCCCGACGACCAGCTGTTCATGCCGACCGTGCGGCAGGACGTCGCCTTCGGCCCTGCCAACCACGGCGTCCGCGGGGCGGAGCTGGACCGCCGGGTGCTCGACGCCCTCGACCGGGTCGGGATGGCCGACTTCGTCGACCGGCCTCCGCACCACCTCTCCTTCGGGCAGCGTCGTCGGGTGGCGGTGGCCACCGTGCTGGCGATGGAGCCGGAGATCCTGGTGCTCGACGAGCCCTCCTCGAACCTCGACCCGGCCTCCCGGCGCGAGCTGGCCGACATCATGCGCTCCCTCGACGTCACCGTGCTCATGGTCACCCACGACCTGCCCTACGCCCTCGAGCTCTGCCCGCGCTCGGTCGTCCTGCACGACGGGGTGGTGGCGGCGGACGGGGCCACCCTGGAGATGCTGACCGACGCGGAGCTGATGCGGGCGAACCGGCTCGAGCTGCCCTTCGGATTCGACCCCGCCGCCGCAGCCGCGGCCCGGGACGCGGCCATTGGTAGCCTGTCGGACTGAACACCCCCGCCGACCCAGGAGTAGTCCGTGGCCAAGGAGCTGAGCTCGCTCGAGAGCGAGATCGAGGAGACCCGCGAGCGTCTCGCCGACACCATCGACCAGCTGCTCTACCGGTCGCACCCCAAGACGATCATCGGCCGCGAGGTCGCCGCGGTGAAGGCGTACTTCCGTGACGAGCGGACCGGGGCCCCGCGGACCGACAACATCCTCAAGGTGGTCGGGGGAGTCTCCGGCGTGGTCGCGTTCTTCGTCGTGGTCCGCAGGATCACCCGCTGAGCCGGTGACCGACAAGACCCCGATCAAGATGCTCCACGACCGGGTGCTCGTGGAGCTCGACCAGGACTCGGGGGAGCGTCGCTCCTCCGGCGGCATCGTGATCCCCGCGACGGCCGCGATGGGCGGCCGTCGGCTGGCGTGGTCGCGGGTGGTCGCCGTGGGCCCGCACGCCCGCGCCGTCGAGGCCGGCGACCGGGTGCTCTTCGACCCCGAGGAGAAGGCCGAGGTCGAGGTGAACGGCGAGTCCTACGTCGTCATGCGCGAGCGGGACATCCACGCCGTCGCGGCCGAGCGCCTCGGCGACGAGAGCACCGGGCTCTACCTCTGACGGGGTGGGGGTCTCGATTTCAGGTAGCCGCCGCTGCGCTGTTAGAGTTGCTCCTGCTTCGCGCGCCATTAGCTCAATTGGCAGAGCAGCTGACTCTTAATCAGCGGGTTCGGGGTTCGAGTCCCTGATGGCGTACCACGCACAGAGCCCCCGGCCGGTCGGCCGGGGGTTCTGTCGTCAGCAGCAGCCCTCGCCCCGCCAGGCGTCGCGGCCCTCCTTCGCGGCGACCGCGGCGATGACCAGGCCGGCCACCGGGTCCGCCCACGA
The DNA here is from genome assembly GCF_014842875.1 of Nocardioides donggukensis. Classification (GTDB taxonomy): domain Bacteria; phylum Actinomycetota; class Actinomycetes; order Propionibacteriales; family Nocardioidaceae; genus Nocardioides; species Nocardioides donggukensis. Next base: position 861,515 of record NZ_JACYXZ010000001.1, read on the forward strand.
CCAGCCGAGCGTTGCGTTCAGCAGCAGTCCGGCCAGCAGCACGGCGGACAGGTAGGTGCAGAGCAGGGTCTGGGTCGAGTCGGCCACCACGGCGGCGGAGCCCAGCGCCCGGCCGGTGCGTCGTTGCGCCCAGGACAGGAACGGCATCACCAGCAGCGACGCGACGGCCAGGGCGATGCCGACCCGGGAGGCGTCCGGCTCGTGTCCGGAGAGCAGGGCCCGGAGCGACTCGACGGTGACGTAGGCAGCGAGCGCGTAGAACGAGAGCGCCATCAACCGCTGTGCCTGCCGCTCCCGGGTCTCGGGCATCCGGTGCCGGAACTGCCAGAGCACGATCAGCCCGGAGGAGACCTCGACCACCGAGTCCAGGCCGAAGCCGACCAGCGCCACCGAGCCGGACGCGACGCCGGCCGCGATGGCGATGACCGCCTCGACGGCGTTGTAGGTCACCGAGGCGCCGGCGAGGAGCCGGGCGCGTCGTCCCAGGCGCGCAGCGTCACCGGGCGCCAGCGGGGCGTGGGTGTGCGCGCTCATCGGCGCTCGTCCCCGGCCAGGTCGGTGTGGCCGCTGTGGTCGGTGTGCAGCGTCGCCGGCCCGTAGTTCGCGCACAGGACCACGGCCTCGCCGGTGTCCGCGAGGAGGCGGTCGGCGGCGGCGAACAGCTCCCGGGTGGTCTCCGGGTGGGCCAGCGAGAACAGCGAGGCCCGGCCCTCCGGCCGGGAGACCACCAGTCCGCAGTCCCGCAGACAGGCGAGGTGCTTGCTCACCGTCGACTGGGCCAGACCCACGTGCGCGGTCAGGTCGACCACCCGGTGCTCGCCCAGGGCGAGGTGGCGCAGGAGGGCGAGTCGGGTGGGGTCGGAGAACCCGTGGAACAGGCAGGCCGCCGCCACGAGGTCGTCGCCGGTGTGGTCACCGGGAGTCGGGCTCGCCTCTGTCATCGTCATGCAGCGATGATAGCGCATGGAGGTGGCTGATCGTCCACTGATCCGGGCATGGCTAGCCTGCCCGCATGAGCATCCACGGGTTCGGCTCCCTCCCGGACGGCCGGCCCGTCCACCGCGTGGTCGTGGGGGAGCCGCCCGGCCCGGTGCTGCACGTGCTCGACCTGGGGGCGACCGTGCACCGACTCGAGGTGACCGGCCCGGACGGCGTACGCCGCAACGTGGTGCTCGGCCTGCCGACGCCGGAGGCGTACCTCGCCGGCTCGGGCTACGTCGGCGGCACGATCGGGCGGTACGCCAACCGGATCGCCGGCGGCTGCTTCCCGCTCGCCGGCACGCAGGTCCGGGTCGGCGCCCACGACCGGGGCAACCACCTGCACGGCGGCCCGGACGGGTTCGACCGGAGGCTGTGGGAGGTGGCCGAGGTGGCAGCCGACCGGTGCCAGCTCGTGCTGCACAGCCCGGACGGGGACCAGGGCTTCCCCGGCAACCTGACCGCGCGGGCGCGGTTCGAGGTCGACGAGCGGGAGGTGCGGCTCACGCTGGAGGCGGAGACCGATGCCCCGACCGTGGTCAACCTGACCAGCCACGCCTACCTCGACCTCGGTGCCGGAGTGGTCGACCACCTGCGGCTGCAGGTGGCGGCCGACGACTACACCCCGGTCGGCGACACCGGCATCCCGCGAGCCGGGCACGAGCCGGTGGCCGGCACCCGCTTCGACGTCCGCGAGCCGACTCGGATCGGCGGCACCGTGCTCGACCACAACCTCGTCCTCCGGGGGAGCGGGCTGCGCCACGTGGCGACGCTGTCCGCACCCGCCACCGGCCTGCAGGTCGAGCTGTCCACCGATCAGCCCGGCCTGCAGGTCTACACGGGCGACCAGCTCGCAGCCCCCCTGCGGCCTCGGGCCGGCATCGCCCTGGAGCCGCAGCTGTTCCCGGACACCCCGAACCGGCCGGACTTCCCCTCCGCGACGCTCCGGCCCGGCGAGACCTATCGATCCCGGATCGCCTGGCGGTTCGGCCCCCTCAGTCGCCGACCACCGCCGTGACCCTCAGCAGCAACAGCTGCTCGGGCGCCAGGATCGGCAGCGGGAGCCCCACCCGGGCCAACGCCGACCCGGGCAGGATCGCCTCGCCGGCGGCGAGCCACGGCGGGGTGGCCCGCTCCATCGTGCGCGGCGAGTCACCGGGGGGCTGCGGACGGACCCGGTAGGTCCGGCTCGGGTCGAGACCGGGCAGCACCACTCGGGCGGGCACCGAGGCCGTCGCCGTGCGGGTCTGCACGGCGGCGAAGAGGGCGTCGGCGCGGTCCCGTGCGACCACCCCGTGCAGCTCGGTGCCGTCGACCAGGTGGTCGGCGCGCACCACGTCCCCGGAGTGCAGCAGCGGCCGCAGCTCCCGGTACGCCGCCACCCAGGCCGCCAGCTCGGCGCGCTCGGCCTCGGTGGCGTCGGTGACGTCCCACTCGATGCCGAAGTGCCCGAACAGGGCCGTCCCGGCACGGAACGACAGGTCCAGGGTCCTGCCGGTCTGGTGGTTCCTCGGGGCGCTGACGTGCGCGCCGACCAGCTCCGGCGGCACCAGCAGGCCGGTCCAGCGCTGGATCGACTGGCGCTCGAGGGCGTCGGTGCAGTCGCTGGCCCAGATCCGGTCGGTCCGGGCGAGGACCTCCAGGTCCACCCTGCCGCCGCCCGACGCGCACGACTCGATCTCCACCGACGGGTGGCGGCTCCGCAGCGTGTCGAGCATCCGGTAGAACGCCAGGGTCTGGGCCCGGACGCCCGGCCCCTCGCCGTGCCCGGCGTCGATCAGGTCCCGGTTGTGGTCCCACTTGAGGTAGCTGATCCGGTGCTCGGTGAGCAGCTCGTCGAGCCGATCGAGGATGTGCTCCCAGGCGTCCGGGTGAGCCAGGTCGAGGACCTGCTGGTGCCGCCACTCGGGTGGCAGCCGACCGGGTACGGCGAGCAGCCAGTCCGGGTGTGCGCGCGCGAGGTCGGAGTCCAGGTTGACCATCTCCGGCTCGACCCACAGGCCGAAGTCCATGCCCAGGTCCACGACCCGGTCGATGAGCGGCCCGAGCCCCGACGGCAGCACGGCCTCCGAGACGGACCAGTCACCGAGCCCAGCGCGGTCCGAGGTGCGTCCGGTGAACCACCCGTCGTCGAGCACGAAGCGCTCGACACCGATCTGTGCCGCCTGCTCGGCCATGTCGAGCAGACGGTCCGGGTCGAGGTCGAAGTAGACAGCCTCCCAGGTGTTCAGCACCACCGGGCGCGGGGCGCGGGGATGCTGGGGGCGGTCCCGCACCAGGTCGTGCAGCGCGTGGCTGATCCCGTCCAGTCCGCGCGCGGAGTGGGCGGCGTACACCCAGGGGGTCGAGTACGCCTCTCCCGGACCCAGCCGGACCTCGCCGGCCTGCAGCAGCTCCCCGCCGCCGAGCGCGGTCGGCCCCTCGGGCAGCCGCTCCGCCCACAGCGTGCTGTCACCGCTCCAGGCGACGTGCACCGCCCAGGCCTCGCCGTCCCGGAAGCCGAATCCGGCGGTGCCGGCGACGAGCAGCAGCGGCGCGTCGTGGCCGGTGCGTCCGTGCCGCCCCTCGCGGACCCAGGCGCCGTGGTTCAGTGTGGTCCGCTGCGGCACCCGCTCGTTGCCCCACCGACCCGTGAGGTCGAGCAGCTCGGAGGCGCGGGCCGGGACCGGGAGCTGCACCGGCAGCGACACCAGGTCATAGGGGTCGTCGCCGTCGTTGACCAGGGTGTGCCGCATCACCAGCACACCCTGACCGGTGAGCCGGAGCTCGGAGCGCAGCGACAGCGCGGCCTGCTCGTCGACCGCCTCGACCGTGATCGCACCGGCCTGCCCCTCCTCCGCCCGCGAGACCGCGGTGGTGGCGAAGAGCGGCGACCAGGCCCGGCCGGCCCGGCTCCCGACCAGCCCGCCGCGTCCGAGGTGCCCGCGTGCGGGGTGCGGCAGCAGCTCCAGCGGCGGACGCGCGTCCAGCGCGCCGTGCGCCACGCCGTACGGCGCCGCGGCCGCCACCGCCGCCGCGGTCTCCTCGGACAGGTCGCCCAGGTCGGCACCCCAGTGCACGACCTCGGGCAGACCGGGGGACCGGGGATCGAGGAGCAGGCTGACGCCGTTCGCGCGCAGGTACACGGTGTCCTTCTCGGGGGCAGGTGGATCGTCCAGGCCACGTGCTCGACGGCCATCCGACAGAACGGCTCAGTATCCTGTCCACGGGTGAGGTCCACAAGGGTCTCGGACACGCGGGAGGACCGGCACTGTGACGACCCCGGAGCCGGCGCGCCGTGCCTCGGCCACGTTCGTCGAGCGGCACGGCGGTGACCCCGACGGCGTGTGGTTCGCGCCCGGCCGGGTGAACCTGATCGGCGAGCACACCGACTACAATGAGGGCTTCGTGCTGCCGCTCGCCCTGGCCCAGGGGGTCGGCGTGGCGGCGCGGCGCCGCGCGGACGGCGTGCTGCGGGTGACCTCCCGACAGCTCGAGGGCGCCGAGGGCACCGTCGAGTGCGCCGTGGCCGACCTGGCCCCCGGCGCCGTCTCGGGGTGGGGGGCCTACCCGGCCGGCGTGGCCTGGGCGCTGCGGGAGGCCGGCCACCCGGTGACGGGCGCCGATCTGGTGCTGGACTCCGACGTCCCGCCCGGCGCCGGGCTGTCGTCGTCGCACGCCCTGGAGTGCGCGGTGGCCGTGGCGCTGCTCGGGTTGTCCGAGCCGGACCCGACCACACTCGACCGGACCGCCCTCGCGCGGCTGGTCCGCACGGCGGAGAACGACTTCGTCGGCGCGCCGACGGGGATCATGGACCAGATGGCGTCGCTGCACGGCGTGGCCGACCACGCGCTGTTCATCGACACCCGCTCGCTCGCCGTCGAGCCGGTGCCGTTCGACCCGGGGGCCAACGGCCTGGCCCTGCTGGTCCTGGACACCCGGACCGAGCACGCGCTGGTCGACGGCGAGTACGCCGACCGGCGGGCCGCCTGCGCCGCCGGTGCGGCCGCCCTGGGGGTGGCGGCACTGCGGGACGTCGCGGCCGACGATCTGGCGACGCTGGAGGGGAGGATCGGTGACCCGGTGGTCCGGCGCCGGGTCCGGCACGTGGTCACCGAGGACGCCCGGGTGCTGTCGACGGTGGAGCGGCTCCGCGCAGGTGCCGACCTGCGGTCGATCGGCACGCTCCTGACCGCCTCGCACGCCTCCATGCGCGACGACTTCGAGATCACCGTCCCCCAGGTCGACCTGGCGGTCCACGCCGCGCTCGCGGCCGGCGCGCACGGTGCCCGCATGACCGGTGGCGGCTTCGGTGGCTGCGTGCTGGCCCTCGTCGAGGCCGAGGCGATCGACGACGTGGCGCAGGCCGTGCGGGCCGCCTACGCCGGCGCGGGATTCACCGCGCCGGTGCCGGTCCCCGCGCGGCCCTCGGCGGGTGCCCGCAGGGTCTCGTAGTCGCACTCACCGGGCAGGGTGCACTATGTCTGCGTGAGCATCGATCGGGCCGGCGCCGTCTGGGGGGCCCGTGTCCGGCTCGGTCTGCTGGCGGGCGCGTTCGGCATCGGCCTCGTCCTCGTCTACTACCTCACCGTCCGCACGGTGCCGGGCCGGGTGTTCAGCGACACGTCGCTGCGCGGAGCCCTGCTCACGAGCTCCTCGCTGCGGGGCTCGGTCGACGCCGCCCTGAACGTGGTTTCGGTGGCGTCGCTGCTCGGCGCCATGGCGGTGGTGGCGGTGATCGCGCTGCTTCGGCTGGCGCGGCTCCAGGGGGTGGCCGCGATCGGGATCCTGGTCGGGGCGAACGGCTCCACATGGTTGCTCAAGAACGTCCTGCTGGTGCGCCCCGACCTGGGCGTGGACGAGATCGCCCCCGCCACCCTCAACAGCCTGCCGAGCGGGCACACCACGGCCGCCTTCTCCGCCGTCGCCGCCCTGATCTTCGTCGTGCCCCGCCAGCTGCGCCTGGTCACCGCCACCGTCGGCGGCGGCTACGCGGCGCTCACCGCGCTGGCCACGATGTCGGCCGGGTGGCACCGTGCGGGCGACTCGATCGCGGCGTTCCTCCTGGTCGGCCTGTGGACCACGCTCGCCGCGGCGGCCGTGGTCCTCGCCGGCGTGTCCGCGGACATCCCCGACCCGGAGCCCGGGAGCGCCGCGGGGGCCGTGCTGCGCTGGCTCGGCGCGACCGCCGCCGGGACCTTCATCCTCGGGATCACCCTGGCCGGGGCCGTCGTCGCCGTCGAGCCGGTGCGCGAGAGCAGTGTCGGCTCGGCCACGGCGTTCGCCGCCGGGGCGCTGCTGATCGCGGCCGCCGCGGCGGTCGCGCTCATCGGCATGCTCCGGGCGCTCACGGTGATGGACCGAGCCGAGGCCGCGGCGGTGACTCGGGGCTGAGCCGCGGCCTCGGGGTCGGCCCTCACCCCCGATCGAGATCCGAGACCAGCGTCTCGCTGCCGAGGTCGTCGTTGACGAGCGCCTCGAGCGAGTCGAGCGGTCCGGGCCCGGCGCGGCGCTGGGCGGCCGGCGGATCGACCCGCAGCGCCGCGGCCTGCTCGTCCACCCAGGCCCGCAGCGCGTCCTCCGCCTCGTGGGACAGCTCGTCGCCGTCCGCGTCGAGGACCACGAGCTGCACCGCCAGGCTGTTGCTCAGGCAGCCCTCACAGGCCGCGTTGAGTGCCAGTGCCCGGTTGTTGGCGGTCACCTCGTGCCCGCCGCGGACCATGACCACCTGCACGGACAGGGCGGTGGCCCGGCAGTCCGTGCACTGGCTCCAGGCCACGGCGGCGTTGTCGAGGGCGACGTCGCCCGGCCGGTGCGCGTAGACCAGCTGGAGCGTCACGGCGTCGCCGCGGCACCCGTCGCAGGTGGCGGAGGACGTCGCGGAGGTGTCAACCGCGAGTGGTCGCCAGCCGATCCACTTGGTCCGGGACGCCTTGTCGAGCACCGTGGGGTTGGCCTCGGTCGGGTGCGCCGCGGCGGTGAGGTCGAGGTTCTTCACGCGGTGCCTGGGGTGGGCCTGCGAGGAGACCGCGAGGCTGCCGAGCAGCAACGCGGTCAGCGCGAGGAGGACGCCGAGGCGCCTCCGACTGGGATGTGCCTGACGTGCTCGTGCCTGGGGTGCTCTGGTGTGGATCATCGTGTCGTTCCCATCTCCCGGAAGTTGTCGGCCACCGCGGCGGCCACCTGGATCATGCTGTCGCGGGTCTGTCGGCGCAGGCTCGACATGTCGGTGCGGCCGCCGGTCTCGAGGGCGGGGTCCCAGGGGACCGTGATCACCCGGTCGCACCGCTTCTCGAAGTGCCGGCGCATCGGGTCGGCCGGGGCGCCCACGTCGTCGCGCAGGCCGTTGATCACGACCACGGCGTTGGCGACCAGGTGGGCGAAGCCGTGCTCGTCCATCCAGTCGAGGGTGAGCGCGGCGGCCCGACCCCCGTCGATGCCCTGACGCAGCACCAGCACCACCTGGTCGGCCTCGGAGAGCAGCCCCTGGTTGGCGCTGTCGAGGATGCCGGTGCCGGTGTCCAGGAGGATCAGGTTGTAGTAGTGGTCGAGCAGGTCGATCAGCCGGTGGTAGTCGGTCCGGTCGAGCGCCATCCCGATGCGCGGGTCGTCGTCGGAGGCGAGCACCTCGAGCCGTGACTCCTCGGCCTGCGAGGTGTAGGAGCGCAGCTCGGCGTACGTCGTGATCCGGTCGAGGTCGCGCAGGACGTCCGTGATCGTCCGGCCCATCGGGAGCGCCGCCCGGTGGGCCAGGTTCCCGGCGTCCGGGTTGGCGTCGACGGCGACCACCCGGTCGCCGCGGAGCATGGCGAAGGTGCTGCCCAGCGCGAGCGAGATCGTGGTCTTGCCGACGCCGCCCTTGCGGCTCATCACCACCACCCGGCGGGACCCCTCGATGGGGGTGCGGAGTCGCCGCTCCAGGGCCTCGCGGTGCAGCTCGGCCTGGCTGCGGCCGGGGTTGAGGACGTGCCCGGTGCCCGTGTAGACGGCCCGACGCCAGCCGTGCCCCGGTGCCGGTCGCCTGGCCGGGAGCATGAGCGCGTCGGTGAAGTCGGCGGCCGACGGCACGGCGATCTCGGGCGGGGTGAGGTGCCGGGCCCCGCCGGCGGGTGCCTCCCACGACTCGACCCCCGGGCGCGTCGACCGGTGCTGCACCCATCGGCCCAGGGCGGCCAGGGCCCGCCACAGCAGGACGGCGACACCGAGCAGGGGGAGCAGGATCAGCAGCATCGACAGGGTGGAGAGCCCCATCATCGCGACGTCCCGCTGGGCCCAGGCCGCGTCGAAGATCTGCCGGTGCAGCCGGATCCCGTCGCCGCCGCGGGACACGAACTCCGGCAGCCTCCAGATCAGCCAGACCAGGCCGAGCATCAGCGTCGGCACGACCAGCACGACCCAGGTCACCACCATCCGGCGGGCACCGGGCCGGAGCTCGGTGACCCGCGGGTCGGCGGGGACGCCGGGCCGCAGGGTGCGCAGCACCGGCCCGACCCGGGCGAAGAGGTCCGGGACCCCCGCCAGGTCGGAGAGCACGTAGTAGCCGTCGAACCGGACGACCGGGATCAGCTGCTGCAGCATCTGGACCTGGAGGATCACCCAGGTCAGCAGGAACACGCCGTGCCCGGTCCCGAGGTAGGCCAGGCCCAGGGCCAGCACGCAGAAGACGTTGAAGTAGAGCCCGCCGAGGTCGGTGCGGATCCGCCCACCGCGGCCGAGCCGGTAGGAGTCGGTGACGTCGGTGTAGAACGCCGGGAAGATGATGTAGAGGCCCACCCCGATCGCGCCAGGTTGGGCCCCGCCGTACCGGCACGCGGCCGCGTGACCCAGCTCGTGGATGACGGCGCTGAGCGTGAGCAGCCCGTACATCGCCAGCGCCAGCGTGGGTGTGGTGAAGAGCTGGGTGACGGCGAGCCAGAAGTCGGCCGCCTGGACGACCAGGACGTTGAGCCCGATCATCGCCACGACCGAGAGGAGCACCGCGGGCGGCCAGTAGAGGACCTGCAGGCCGCGGGCCAACGGCCGGGTCACCGACGGGGGCAGCAGGGTGCCCTTGATGGTCAGTGCCAGCAGGGGATTGGCCTTGGGGGTGAGCTGCCCGTCGTCGTCGCCCTCGGGCGCGTCGGTCACCAGCCCCAGGGGCTGGAGCTTCTGGGAGACCAGGTGCTCGAGTCCCTCGACGGTCAGCGTGCGCCCGTAGGCGGCGGTGACCGCGGCGGCCACGGCGTCGGCGTCGCGCGAGGGGTCGATGCACGACAGCACGAGGTGGAGGAGCTCGGAGAGCTGGAGCATCTGCCCGTCGCCGCGGCGTACCAGGTACGCCGGGTCGCGCAGGCCCGACCCCTGGACCGGCCCGAGGACCTCGATGCCGGGCGTGAGCCGCCAGCGTGGTGGAGGAGTGAGGGCGCTGCCCGCGCCCGCGGGAGTGAGGAGATCGGTCATGACGTCTCGTGCTCTGTTGCTCTGGAGGGAGACGGCAAGTGCGCCAGAGCAACACACTTGCCGCCTTGTCCGGTGGCCCGTCCTCGGCCTAGTACTGCACCGAGCTGAGGTACTGCATGGCCAGCGCGTTGGCGCTCGAGTTGATGCTTGCGGCGTTCACGGCGAGCGCGATGTTGACGCCCACGATGTTGGTGACGTTGACGCAACCGATCTGGCAGCTGAGGGTCTCGCGCGCCGGCAGCAGCTGGGCGCACTCCGCCTCGAGCTCGGACCGGCGGATCTCGGGAAGCTTGGACATTGGCATTTCACCCCCTTGCAGGAAGCAGTACGGCGGCCGTGGGCGTGACCCCTCCGGCAGGAGGGGTCACGCCGCCGGTGATCAGTGCTGGTGCACGTTGATCGACTGCAGCGCCGCGCTGTGCGCGATCGCGTTGAACGAGGCGGCGTTGAGCGCCACCGACGAGTTGGACGCGTAGACGGCCGCCCAGTTGTTGTTGCCGAACCAGAGCGTCTCCCGTGCCGGCAGCAGCTCCACGTGCTCGGCCTCGAGCTCGGTGAATGTCAGTTCCTTGCGCATGTTGGTCACCTCCCCTGGCTGCGCAGATGGTCTGGACGGGTTCATTGAAGGACCGGGAGCGTGACCGGTGCGTGACAGGATCGTTGCGGGGAGGGGCGCAGGTGCTTGCTGATCGGGCCTGCGCGCAGGACGTTGTGTGTTACAACTCCGAAGGACCTGGACTCCGATGACGAAGGACGTGGACGTGGACCCCGAGCCGGCCGCCGCTCACGACGGTGTGCTGGTGATCCGCGCCATCGAGCAGGTGGACGGTCGGCTCCTGTTCCGGATCACCATGGGGACGGCGGCCGACGAGGCGCCGACCATGCTCGCGATCACGGGTGCCGACGAGCTGCACGCGACCGTGGACCGGTGGCTGGCGGCCCTGCAGGAGTGAGTGGAAGGGTGCAGGTGACTGGAGTGGCGGATCCGGGCCACCCCAGGGTCCGAATCCACCCCCGCTGACTATTGACACCAGAGTCCTCTGGGCGGATTGTTCGCCCGCTCACGCAACCCGATTGACACCGCACCACCACCCCGCCATCGTGGGTTGGAGAGTTTGGTTTGCCGAACTCATGCAGCGGTTGAATTGGGGCAATGATGCTGCGAGAGACGAGCATGCCGACCCGAGGTTCTCTGGACTTGAAGCTCTTGGGCTGGTGGCGACTGACACTCGGGGGGAGTGCCGTCGAACTCGCGGGGCGCGAGCAGCGGCTGACCGCGCTCGTGGCCCTCCAGGGCACCCGCCCGCGCGCCCACCTGGCCGGCACGCTCTGGCCGGAGACCACCGAGCAGCGGGCGCTGTCCAGCCTGCGGGCCTCGGTCCTGCGGGTGAACCGGCTGGCCCCCGGGCTCATCGAGGCGGGGCGGCGGACCGTCGGGCTGGGGCCGGGGGTCCGGGTGGACGTGCACGACGTCACGGAGTGCATCGAGTGCATCGACCGCCTTCCTGTGCCGGACCCGCACGCGGTCTCGGTGATCCTCGCCGGCGAGGAGCTGCTCCCTGGGTGGTACGACGACTGGGTGCTCTACGAGCGGGAGCGCCTGCACCTGCTGAGGATCCGGGCACTGGAGAAGATCGCCCGCGCCGCGCTGGACCACGGGGACCTGGGCGTCGCGCTCGACGCCTCGCACCAGGCCCTCGTCGCCGAGCCCCTGCTCGAGAGTGCGCTCTCGGTCTCGATCCGCTCGCATCTGCTCGGGGGCAACCGGTCGGAGGCGGTCCGCGCCTTCCACCAGTACCGGATGCGCCTGGCCCGTGAGCTGCGGATCGCACCCTCCCCGGAGCTGGTCGACCTGATCCGGCCCGTGTACGGCAGCCGGCCGCCGCGACCCCGCGCGCCGGGCGCGCTGCCGCGCGGGGTGCGCTAGCTGCTGTCCGCGGGCTGGCGCGCGACCAGTCGAGCGTCGACCGCGTCCGGGTTCAGCACCGCCTCGAGGGCCAGGGCGGCGCAGCCCACGAGTCCGGCCCGCTCGCCGTGTGCGGCGGGGTGCAGCCGGAGGTCCCGGGTGGCCAGGGCGGTGCCGTTGGCGTACAGCGACTCGCGGAGTCCGGAGGCGAACAGGTCGAACGCGCCGGACATGTCGCCGCCGACCACGACGACGCTCGGGTTCAGCAGGTTCACGGCCGTGGCCAGCACCTCACCGACGTGCCGACCGCTCTCCCGGAGCAGGCCGCGTGCCTCCGGGTCGCCGTCGAGCGCCGCCGCGACCACGTCCCGCACGTGCTGGACCGGCCGGTCCGGGCGGTCCAGCCGGGCGGCGAGTGCCCAGCCGGCCGCCACCGCCTCCAGGCATCCGGTCGCCCCGCACCGGCAGGGGAGCGCGCGCGCCGCCTCCAGCTTCGTGTGGCCGATCTCCCCGGCCGCGCCGAGGCGGCCGCGGACCAGTCGGCCGTCGACGACGATCCCCAGGCCCAGGCCGGTCGAGGCCTTGACGACCAGGGCGTCCCGGACCAGGGGCCCGGGCCCCAGCATCTCGGCCCGGGCGAGGACGTCGGCGTCGTTGCCCAGGACCAGCGGGGCCTCCGGCAGCGACGAGAAGTACGGCGCCAGCGGCACGCCGTCCCAGGCCGGGATCACCGGTGACTCCAGGGTGGTGCCGTGCACGTCGTCGACCGTCCCCGGGAGGCTGAGCCCGATCGCGAGCAGGGGGGCCTCGGTGCCGGCCAGCATCTCGGCTCCCCGAGAGACGATCCGGGGCATCAGCTCGTCGGGGTGGGCGCCCTCCGGGTGGTCGTGGGAGTCGGCGGCCACCTGGTCGCCGACCAGGTCGAAGAGCCCCACCTGGCTGCGGGACCGACCGACGGCGACCGCCAGCACCACGCCGGCCGCGCCGTTGAGGCGCAGGCCCTCCGGGGGTCGGCCGCCGGTCGAGGCGAGCTCCTCCCCGGCCTGGAGCAGGCCCGCGGCGACCAGGCTCGAGACCCGGGCGGTGACCGCCGTCCGGGACAGGCCGGTGAGCCGGCGGAGGTCGGCCCTGGTGTCGGCCCGCCCGGCGCGGACCAGGGCGAGCAGGCCGCCGGCCGTGCTCCGGACCGGGGGTCCGGGCTGCTGAGGGGGCGACGGGGCGGGCATGCCCTGCAGCATAAGGCTCATCACTTTGATCACAAAAAGACCTAGATATGCTTGCCACGAGGCTGAAGGTCTGCCTACCGTGGGCGCATGCAGTCCTCCACCCCGTCGGCCCTCCCCGCCGCCTGCGACTTCACGGTCTTCGGCGGTACGGGCGACCTGGCCCTGCGCAAGCTGCTCCCGGCGCTGTACCTGCGCGACCGGGACGGGCACCTGCCCGACGACACCCGGATCATCGGCGTCTCCCGCAGCGAGCTCGACGACGCGGAGTACCGCGACGACGTCCGGGCCGCGCTGGCCGAGCACGTGGACGCGGACCGGCTCGACCCGGACGTGCTCGACCGGCTGCTGCGACGGGTGCACCACGTCCGGCTCGACGCCACCGCACCCGAGGACTGGCACCGGCTGCACGGGCTGCTCAAGGACCGCGACGCCTACGACGACGCCGTCCGCGTCTTCTACCTCGCCGTCGGCCCCTCCCTCTTCGACCCGATCTGCCGCAGGCTCGAGGAGATCGGCGTCACCGACGCCGGGTCCCGGGTGGTCATGGAGAAGCCCGTCGGCCACGACCTCGCCTCGGCGCGCTCGATCAACGACGCGGTCGGCCGGGTGTTCGAGGAGTCGCAGATCTTCCGCATCGACCACTACCTGGGCAAGGAGAGCGTGCAGAACCTGCTCGTGACCAGGTTCGCCAACACCTTCCTCGAGCCGCTGTGGAACTCGCGCTGGGTCGACCACGTCCAGATCACCGTGGCCGAGTCCCTCGGGGTGGGTGACCGCGGCGGCTACTACGACCAGTCCGGAGCGCTGCGCGACATGGTGCAGAACCACCTGCTCCAGCTGCTCTGCCTGGTGGCCATGGAGCCGCCGACCTACGTCGGACGGGAGACCGTCCGCGACGAGAAGCTCAAGGTGCTCCAGGCCCTGCGGCCCCTGACGCCGGCCGACGTGGAGCGAGACACCGTGCGCGGTCGCTACGGCGCCGGGCTGGTCGACGGCGTCCCCGCGGCGTCGTACGCCGACGACCTGGGGCACGCGGACGGCCGGGCCGAGACCTTCGTCGCCCTCCGCGCCGAGGTGCAGAACTGGCGCTGGGCCGGCGTGCCGTTCTACCTGCGGACCGGGAAGCGCATGGACCGCCGGACCTCCGAGATCGTGGTGGTCTTCAAGGAGCCGCCGCACGCGATGTTCCCGCACAGCGAGGGCGGCACCACCGCGAACCGGCTGCACATCCAGGTCCAGCCCGACGAGGGCATGCGCCTGCACCTGACCGCCAAGGAGCCCGGCCCCGGCGGCATCCGGCTGCGGCCGGTCTCGCTGGACCTCAGCTACGCCACCGCCTTCGACCAGGCCTCCCCGGACGCCTACGAGCGGCTGCTGATGGACGTCATCCGCGGCAACCCGACCCTGTTCATGCGCCGTGACGAGGTCGAGGCGGCCTGGTCCTGGGTCGAGCCGATCCTCACCGCCTGGGCGGCCTCGCCCGCGCGGCCCAAGTCCTACCCGGCCGGCACGTCCGGTCCCATCGCCGCCGCCATGCTGCTCGAGCGCGACGGCCGAACCTGGCAGGAGCCCGACCAATGACCACACGCGTGCACCCCGTCGTCACCGAGGTGACCGACCGCATCGCTGAGCGCAGCCGGCCCGCCCGGGCGGCGTACCTGGCCCGGATCCGCGAGGCCGGTGACCGTGGCCCGGCCCGCGGCCGGCTGGCCTGCGCCAACCTCGCGCACGGCTTCGCCGCCGCCCCCGAGCCGGGCAAGCGCGCCCTGCGCGGGAAGACCAAGCCGAACGTCGCGATCGTCTCCGCCTACAACGACATGCTCTCGGCGCACCAGCCGTTCGAGTCCTACCCGCCGGTGCTCAAGCGGTCGGTGATGCGGGCCGGCGGCATCGCTCAGTTCGCGGGCGGGGTGCCGGCCATGTGCGACGGCATCACCCAGGGCCGCGACGGCATGCAGCTCTCGCTGTTCAGCCGCGACGTGATCGCGATGTCGACCGCGATCGCGCTCTCCCACGACATGTTCGACGGCGCCCTGATGCTCGGTGTGTGCGACAAGATCGTGCCCGGCCTCCTCATCGGCGCCCTGTCGTTCGGCCACCTCCCGACCGTGTTCGTCCCCGCCGGCCCGATGCCCTCGGGCCTGCCGAACGGCGAGAAGGCCCAGGTCCGGCAGCGGTACGCCGAGGGCAAGGTCGGGCGCGAGGAGCTGCTCGAGGCCGAGGCGGCGTCGTACCACTCGGCCGGCACCTGCACGTTCTACGGGACCGCGAACTCCAACCAGCTGCTGATGGAGGTGCTCGGCCTGCACCTGCCCGGCTCCTCCTTCGTCAACCCCGGCACCCCGCTGCGCGAGGCGCTGACCCGGGCCGCCGGGGAGCGGGTCGCGGGGCTGACCGCCCAGGGCGGCGAGTACACCCCCATCGGCGAGGTGGTCGACGAGCGCGCGATCGTCAACGCCTGCGTCGCGCTCCTCGCCAGCGGCGGCTCCAGCAACCACACGCTGCACCTGGTCGCGATCGCCCGGGCCGCCGGGATCACCCTCACCTGGGCCGACCTCGCGGACCTGTCGGCGGTCGTCCCGTCGCTGACCCGGATCTACCCCAACGGCCCGGCCGACGTGAACCACTTCCACGCCGCCGGTGGCATCGCCTTCCTGGTGCACACCCTGCTGCGGGCCGGGCTGCTGCACGAGGACGTCCGGACCGTCGCCGGGCACGGCCTGTGGCGCTACACGACCGAGCCCCGGCTGGTCGGGGGCGAGCTGGCCTGGGAGGAGGGCCCGAAGCGGAGCCTGGACCTCGACGTGCTCCGCCCGGCCGACGCGCCGTTCTCGGTGGACGGTGGGCTGAAGGTGCTGACCGGCCCGCTGGGCACCGGCGTCATCAAGGTCTCCGCCGTCGCCGCCGAGCACCGCACGGTCACCGCGCCGGCCCGGGTCTTCGACGACCAGGCCGACTTCCTCGCCGCCTTCGAGGCCGGCTCGCTCGACGGCGGCGACCTGGTGGCGGTGATCCGCTACCAGGGGCCGGCCGCGAACGGGATGCCCGAGCTGCACAAGCTGACCCCGGCGCTCGGCGTGCTCCAGGACCGGGGGCAGCGGGTCGCGCTGGTCACTGACGGCCGGATGTCCGGCGCCTCGGGCAAGATCCCGGCCGCCATCCACGTGACCCCCGAGGCCGCGCTCGGCGGGCCGCTGTCGCGGCTGCGGGACGGTGACCTGGTCACGGTCGACGCGGCCGCCGGCCGGCTCGACCTGCACGGTGTCGACCTCCACGACCGTGAGCCGCAGGGTCGGGCCCCGCGCGGTGAGGAGTGGGCCGGGACCGGGCGCGAGCTGTTCGCCGCCTTCCGGGCCACGGTGGGTGCCTCCGACACCGGCGCCAGCGTCTTCCCCTCCTACGGCGCCGCACCGCAGGAGGTGCCCGTTGTCCAGCCCGTCTGAGCCCTCGCTGCTCGACCGGGTGCCGGTGGTGCCGGTCGTGGTCGTGCACGACCTCGCGGACGCCGTCCCGGTGGCCCGGGCGCTGGTCGCCGGCGGGCTGCCGGTCGTCGAGCTGACGCTGCGGACGCCGGTCGCGCTCGAGGCGGTGCGGGCGATCGCCGCCGAGGTGCCGGAGATCCTGGTCGGTGCCGGCACCGTGCTCACCGCCGGCCAGGCCCACGAGGCCCGGGACGCCGGGGCGCAGTTCCTGGTCTCGCCGGGTGCCACCCCCTCGCTGCTGGCCGGGATGGCCGATACCGGGCTGCCGTACCTGCCCGGGACCTCGACGGTGTCGGAGGTGCTCGCCGTGCTCGAGACCGGCGTGCGGGAGATGAAGTTCTTCCCCGCGGAGGCGTCGGGCGGGACCGGCTTCCTGTCGTCGCTGGCGGGTCCGGTGCCGCAGGCGCGGTTCTGCCCGACCGGGGGGATCACGCCGGCGAACGCCGCCGACTACCTGGCGCTGCCCAACGTCGGCTGCGTCGGCGGCTCCTGGCTCACCCCCCGCGACCTCGTGGCGGCGGGGGAGTGGGGCCGGATCGAGCGGCTCGCCGCCGAGGCGTCCGGGCTGGTCACCGCCTAGCCCGGACGGGTGCCGCTGCCGGGACCGGACGGGTGCCGCCCGGCCCGGACGGGTCCGCGTCAGGCGGAGGCGAGCACGGCTTGGGCGGCGTTGTGGCCGCCGAGACCCGACACCGCCCCGCCGCGCCGGGCGCCGGAGCCGCAGAGCAGGACCGAGTCCAGGTCGGTGGCCACGCCCCACTGCTGGGCCGGGGTGTCGAGCCGGGCCCGGTTCGGCGACCACGGCCACTCGAGGTCGCCGTGGAAGATGTGCCCGCCGGGCATGGCGAGGTCCGCCTCCACGTCCTGCGGGACCTTCGCCTCCAGGCACGGGTTCCCGTCGGCGTCCCGGCTGAGGCAGTCCTCGATCGGCTCGGCGAGGTGCTCGTTGAGCGAGGCGAGGGCCCGGGAGACCGCCAGCTCCTTGTTGGCCGGGTCGTCGAACAGCGACGCCGGCGTGTGCAGGCCGAAGTAGGTGAACGTGTGACCGGGGTGCCCGCCCAGGATCGAGGGGTCGGTCAGCGAGTGGCAGTAGATCTCGCCGGGCATCACCGAGGGCACCCGCCCGGCCGCCGCCTCGGCGTACGCCGTCGCGAGCTGGCCGTAGTCCTCGCCGAGGTGCAGCGTCCCGGCGAAGGCGACCTCGGGGTCGACCCCGGACCTCAGGGCCGGCAGCCGGTCGAGCAGCAGGTTGATCTTCAGCTGCGCGCCCTCGGGCTTGGTGTCCGGCTCCGGCTCCTCGCCGAGCAGGATCCGCAGCACCCAGGGGGCCACGCCGGAGAGCACGCGCTTCGTGGAGACGCTGTGCGAGCGGGTGCCGTCGTGCCAGGTGACCTCGGCGCCGTCGTCGCCCGCGTCGATCCGGCTCACCCCGGCGCCGGTGCGCACCTCGGCGCCGGCGTCGGTCGCGGCCCGGAGCAGGGCGTCGGTCATCGCGCCCATGCCGCCGACCGGGACCCGCCACTCGCCGGTGCCGTTGCCGATCAGGTGGTAGAGGAAACACCGGTTCTGGATCAGCGACGGGTCGTCGAGGTCGGCGAAGGTGCCGATCAGCCCGTCGGTGGCGACCACCCCGCGGACCGTGTCGTCGGAGAAGCGGCGCTCGACGGCGGCGCCCAGCGGCTCCCGGACCAGCTCGCGCCAGACGTCGGGGTCGACCCGCTCGGCGAGCTCCCGCTCCATGGGCAGCGGCTCGAGCAGGGTGGGGGCGACCACGCCGGCCAGTCCCTCGACGTCGCGGTAGAAGCGCTGCCACGCGGCGTACTCCTCGTCGCCGCCGGTGAGCTCGCGGAACGACGCCCGGGTGGCCTCGCCCTCGGGGCGCTCGACGAGCAGCCCGCCGGAGCGGCCGTCGCGGGTCCAGGGCGTGAACGACGCGGTGGAGCGGGTGCGCAGCTCCACCGCGAGCCCTAGCTCGGCCATGAGCGCCTCGGGCATCAGCGAGACCAGGTAGGAGTAGCGCGACAGCCGGGCCGGGTGACCGGGGAAGGCCACCGTCGACACGGCCGCGCCGCCGGTCGTGGGCAGCCGCTCGAGCAGCAGCGTGGAGAGGCCGGCACGAGCGAGGTACGCCGCGGCGGTCAGGCCGTTGTGCCCGCCGCCGACGATCACCACGTCGTAGCTCGACCGGTCGGGCGCGGTTGCTGAGGTCATGGCAGCACGCTATCGGTCGTCGGGGAGCCGTCGCCCGAGACGGTCGTCCGGTGGTTGGGGAGGTCGCTCTGCGACGGTCGTCCGGTGGTTGGGGAGGTCGCTCTGCGACCGTCGCCCGGTGGTTGAGGAGGTCGCTCTGCGACCGTCGCCCGGTGGTTGAGGAGGTCGCTCTGCGACCGTCTCGAAACCCGGGAATGGCCACCCCGGACGTGGTGTTCTTCTCCCATGCCCGCGATCACCGTCGACGACCTCACCGTCCTGCCCCGGCTCACCGCCCCCGGCCTCGGCGACGTGCCGCGGCCGGTGTGGCAGGTGAGCACCGCGCCCACCGGCTACGAGGGCGAGGGCTTCCCGGTCCGCCGCGCGTTCGCCGGCGTCGACCTGGCCCACCTCGACCCGTTCATCATGATGGACCAGATGGGCGAGGTGGACTACGCGCCGGGCGAGCCCAAGGGCACCTCCTGGCACCCGCACCGCGGGTTCGAGACGGTCACCTACATCATGGACGGCCAGTTCGACCACCAGGACAGCCACGGCGGCGGCGGCACGATCACCAACGGCGACACCCAGTGGATGACCGCAGGCAGCGGCATCCTGCACATCGAGGCGCCGCCGGAGTGGCTGGTGCAGAAGGGCGGCCTCTTCCACGGGATCCAGCTCTGGGTGAACCTGCCGAGCGACGCCAAGCTGTCCGCGCCCCGCTACCAGGACATCCGGGCCCGCGAGGTCACCCTCGCCACCTCCCAGGACGCCGGCGCGCTGGTGCGCGTCATCGCCGGCGAGGTGGACGGGCACGGCGGCCCCGGGGCGACGTACACACCGATGTCGCTGGTGCACGCGACCGTCGAGCCGGGCGCCCGGCTCGAGCTGCCGTGGCCGGTCGAGTTCAACGCGCTCGTCTACGTGCTGTCCGGGCGGGGGACCGTCGGCACGGACGGCCGCCCGGTCGAGACCGGCCAGGCGGCCGTGCTCGGGGCGGGGGACTACCTCACCGTGGCCGGGGGCGAGCGCCAGGACAGCCGGACTCCGGCCCTGGACGTGGTCGTCGTCGGCGGACGCCCGATCCGGGAGCCGCTGGCGTGGGCCGGTCCGTTCGTGATGAACACCAAGGCCGAGGTGCTGGCGGCGTACGAGGACTTCCAGAAGGGCCGGTTCGGGCACATCCCGGCCGGCTGAGCGCGGCACCGGTCGCGCGAGGCGGTCAGTGCTCGCGCAGCGCCTCGATGAGCTCGGACTTGTCCATCGAGGAGCGGCCCTCGATGTCGAGCTCGGCGGCCCGCTCGTGCAACTGGTCGACGGTCCACTCCTCGTAGGCCGGCGAGGAGCCTCCGCGGCTGCCGACCTCGCTGCGGCCCTCGTTGGCCGCGGCGTTGGCGATCCGCGCTGACTTCTCCTTGCTGTTGCCCTCGTCGCGGAGCTTCTCGTACAGCTCGTCGTCCTTGACGCTGGGGCCCGGCTTGCGCTCCGGCACGGCTGCTCCTCTCGCTGGGGTGCTGACCTGCCCGGAGCGGTACCCGTGAGGACACCCGGACAAACGCATCGGGCCCCTGCCTGCGTCGCGCAGATCAGGGGCCCGATGACCATGGGGTGAGTAACGGGACTTGAACCCGCGACATCCGCCACCACAAGGCGGCGCTCTACCAGCTGAGCTATACCCACCACGAATCCGGCGTCGGAAACGCCGGACCGGAGAAGATTGTAGCCGTAGTCAGGGGGTCTCTTGCGAATCGGGGGCCGGGGTGGGCCGATCCGGGTCGCCGAGGCCGGTGAGGGCGCCGCCGTGCCGCTCGGCGATCCCGCGGGCGGTCAGGCCGTCCGGGCCGGGGGAGGGCACGAAGACCGCCTCGCGGTAGTACCGCAGCTCCTCGATGCTCTCCTGGATGTCGGCCAGCGCCCGGTGGTTGCCGCGCTTGGACGGGGCGGAGTAGTAGGCCTTGGGGAACCACCGCCGGGACAGCTCCTTGATCGAGGAGACGTCGACGATCCGGTAGTGCAGGAAGGACTCGAGGTCGGGCATGTCGCGGGCCAGGAAGGCCCGGTCGGTGGCGACCGTGTTGCCCGCCAGCGGCGGCCGGGAGCCGTCCGGGCAGTGCTGCTTGACGTAGGCCAGCACCTGCTCCTCCGCGTCGGCCATCGTGAGGCCGTCGGCCAGCTCGTCGAGCAGGCCCGAGGTCACGTGCATCTCGCGGACGAAGTCGTTCATCTGCTCGATCGCCTCGGCCGGGGGCTTGACGATGAGGTCGATGCCCTCGCCGAGCACGTTGAGGTCGAAGTCGGTGACCAGCGCCGCCACCTCGATCAGCGCGTCGTTCACCAGGTCGAGGCCGGTCATCTCGCAGTCGATCCACACCAGTCGGTCGTTCACACCCGCGACCCTACTTCGTCGTTCAGACAAGTCTCAGGGTGCCTGTCTAGGCTCCCGTCCGTGCTGGGTCGACTGCTCCCCTGGGTGGGGATCGTGCTGCGCCTCGTCGTCGGCGGGGTCTGGATCGTCGCCGGCGCGCTCAAGCTGCCGGACCCGGCGGCCAGCGTGCGGGCCGTGCGCGCCTACGAGCTGCTCCCCGAGGCCGTGGTCCCCGCAGTGGGCCACCTGCTGCCCGTGGTCGAGGTGGTGGTGGGCGCCTGCCTTGTCGCCGGGGTGCTGGTCCGGGCGAACGCCGTGGTGTCGGTGCTGCTGTTCGCGGCCTTCGTCGTCGGCATCGCGTCCGCCTGGGCGCGCGGCCTCCAGATCGACTGCGGCTGCTTCGGCGGAGGCGGCTTCGAGGCCGGCGCCGCCGAGGAGTACCCGTTCGAGATCGCCCGTGACGTCGCGCTGCTGCTCGCCTCGGCGTACCTCGTGTGGCGCCCGCGCAGCCGCTGGGCCGTCGACGCCTGGCTGTTCCCGGCCCCCCGCGCCGCGGTGGCCGACGAGAAGGAGACGATGGAGTCATGAGCAAGAAGTCCGCCCGGCAGAAGCCGTCCCAGCCGAGGTCCGGCACGCCGAAGGGCGGTCGCCAGTCCGCGGCCGCCAAGGCCGCGGCCCTGCGCGCGCAGCAGGAGCAGCAGGAGCGGCGCCGCCGGATGTACG
This sequence comes from Nocardioides donggukensis, assembly GCF_014842875.1. Taxonomy (GTDB): domain Bacteria; phylum Actinomycetota; class Actinomycetes; order Propionibacteriales; family Nocardioidaceae; genus Nocardioides; species Nocardioides donggukensis. The sequence goes on from NZ_JACYXZ010000001.1 coordinate 882,803, forward strand.
TCGTCGGCGGGGTCGCCGCGCTGCTCGCGATCATCGTGCTGGGCGGCTACCTCCTCCAGTCGCTCGGCGACACCTCGGGCGAGGAGGCCACCCCACCTGCCGGGGTCACCGACGGGTACGGCGTCGTGGTCGGCGAGGCCTCGGCACCCACGACGGTGCAGGTCTACGAGGACTTCCTCTGCCCGGTCTGCGGCGTCTTCGAGGAGGCGACCGCCGAGCAGCTGGCCGAGGCCGTCGACGCCGGCCGGATCCGGGTCGACTACCGGATGGTCGCCTTCCTCGACGGTCAGTCCAGCGACGACTACTCCACCCGGGCCGCCAACGCCGCCGCCGTGGTCCTCGACGCGGCCGGGCCGGAGGTGTTCCGGGAGTTCCACGACGCGCTCTTCGCCGAGCAGCCCGCCGAGGGCGGCGCCGGCCTCTCCGACGACCGGCTGGTCGAGCTGGCCGTCGAGGCGGGCGCCGAGGAGGACGCGGTGCGGCCCGGGATCGAGGACCGGGCCTTCGAGCAGTGGACGAGGAACGCGACCGACGCGATGTCGCAGGCCGGGGTCCGCGGGACGCCCACCGTGTTCGTGGACGGCGAGCAGGTCGAGGGCGAGTCGCTCCAGGCGATCGTCGACGCGACGCTCGCGGTCGCGGCGGGGGAGTAGGCGTGCAGGTCGAGCAGGTCCAGCGCTGGGTCATGTCGGCGCTGGTCATGGTCACCGGGCTGATCTTCGCCGGCGGGTTGTGCTTCCTCGCCGGCGCGACCGACGGCGCCCAGCCGGGCGCCCGGCCCGGCCTCCTGGTCATCGCGGCCGCCGTCGGGCTGCTCACGATGGTCGGCGCCCGGTTGATCCACCTGTCGCGGCCGGTGTCGCCGTGGCTGCTGGTCGGACTGCTGCCGGCGCTGGTCGGCTGGTGGTGGCTCTACCTGCGCTGAGGCGCTGAAAGGCCCCGCAATCTCATACATCGCGGGGCCACTGACCACGATGCGGCCTCGAGGCTTTCGTTCCCGGCAGGACACGCTGGCAGACTGCCTCCTCGTGACTGAGACCCACGACGCCACCGGCTCCCTGTCCTCGTTCATCGCCGGCCTGCCCAAGGCCGAGCTGCACGTCCACCACGTCGGCTCCGCCTCCCCGCGCATCGTCGCGGAGCTGGCCGAGCGGCACCCGGGCGTCGTACCCAGTGATCCGGAGGCGCTGCGGGAGTTCTTCGAGTTCCGCGACTTCGCGCACTTCATCGAGGTCTACCTGGCGGTGGTCGACCTGGTCCGCACCCCCGAGGACGTCAACCTGCTGACCTACGAGGTGGCCCGCGAGATGGCCACCGGCCAGCAGGTCCGCTACGCCGAGCTCACCTGCACGCCGTTCACGTCCGTGGCGGCCGGGGTGCCGATCGAGGCCTACACGGAGGCGATCGAGCAGGCCCGCCGCGACGCCGAGCGGGACTTCGGGCTGGTGCTGCGCTGGATCTACGACATCCCGGGCGAGAGCGGGCTGCCGGCGGCCGACGCGACCCTCGACTACGCCCTCCACCACGCCGGCGACGGGCTGGTCGGCTTCGGTCTCGGCGGCCCGGAGATCGGCGTGCCGCGGCCGCAGTTCCAGCCGCACTTCGACGCCGCCCGGGCCGCGGGCCTGCGCAGCGTCCCGCACGCGGGAGAGACCACCGGCCCCGAGACCGTGTGGCACGCGCTGCGGCTGCTGGGCGCGGAGCGGATCGGGCACGGCACCACCGCCGTGCAGGACCCGGAGCTGCTGGCGCACCTGGCCGCCGAGCAGGTCCCGCTGGAGGTCTGCCCGTCCTCGAACGTCGCCACCCGCGCCGTCGCGACCCTCGCCGATCACCCGCTGCGGGCCTTCCGGGACGCGGGCGTGCTGGTCACGATCAACTCCGACGACCCGCCGATGTTCGGCACCACGCTGAACCGGGAGTACGAGATCGCCGCGGACCTGCTCGACCTCGATGCCTCGGGGGTCGTCGACCTGGCCCGGGCCGCGGTCACCGCCTCCTTCGCGCCGGCCGCGGTCCGCGACGAGCTGGCGGCCGAGATCACGTCGTACGCCGAGGGCGCGGGGCTGTAGCGGCGCCCCCTCGCCGCTCAGGCTCTACGTTCTGCAGGTTTCCGGCGCCCAGAACCTGCAGAACGTAGAGCCTGAGGGAGGAACTTCCCGGAACCGCCGCGCGGACCTCACCGACGGGCGGTGAGCCTCACTCCTCGTGGCTGCCGAGGCCGCAGGTCGCGGGGCCCTCGAGCAGCTCGCCGGCCGGCCCGAAGCGGGAGCCGTGCAGGGGGCAGTCCCAGCTGAGCTCGGCGTCGTTCCAGCGGAGGATGCCGCCCAGGTGCGGGCAGACGGCCGAGACCCGGTGGACCTGCCCGTGCACCCGGGAGACCGCGGTCGGCAGCCCGACGCGGTAGATCTTCACACGACCCTGCCCCTCGACCGGGTCGGTGCGGTGGGTCAGGCCCGTGACCGGCCGGATCCAGCCCCGGGTCAGCTCCAGGCCGACCTCCGCATTGGCCAGCGTCGCGTCCGGCAGGCCCCGGGCCGCGTGCCGGGACCACGGGTCGAGGACGTCGGCCCAGGGGGTGTGGCCACGCAGGATGCGGCTGCTGAGGGCGAGCGCGGCGGCCACGCCGTTCGTCATCCCCCACTTGGAGTAGCCCCCGGCCACCAGCAGGTCGTCGCGGCGCGGGCTGAGCCGACCGACGTACGGCAGCCCGCTGGCGGTGACGTAGTCCTGGGCGGACCAGGTGTGGGTCACCTCCGCGTCGGGGAAGTGGGTGGCGGTCCACGACTGGAGGTCGGCGACCCTGCTGCGCGGCGACCGGGTGCGCCCGGTGGTGTGCCCGTTGCCGCCGACGAGGAGGAGGTCGCCACCGTCGGCGGCGGGGGCGTCGCGCAGCGAGCGGCCGGGGGAGTCGGCGGAGAGGTACATGCCGTCCACCGCCCGCTCCGGCGTCGCGAACGCGAGACCATACGAGCGGGCCGGGACCGCCCGCCCGAAGAACCCCCCACGGTCCAGGATCGGCATGTTGGTGGCCAGCACCACCCGGTCCGCCTCCACCTCGGCGTCGTCGATCCGCACCCGGACGGGTCCGCGGCCCGAGACCGAGCGCACCGGCGTGCCCTCGGCGATGGTGCCCCCGTGCCGGCGTACGTCGGCGGCGAGCGCGTCGACCAGCTCCAGCGGGTCGAGCTGGGCCTGGTCCTCGAGGGCGACCGCGCCGCGGGTGCGGAAGGGGAGGTCGGTCGACGACTCCCAGCGCACCTCGAGGCCGGCGTCCCGGGCGGCCCGGTGCTCGGCGCGGGCGGCGTGCTCGCCCCGCTCGGTGGTCGCATAGGTGTAGGAGGTCCGGCGCTGTACGGCCACCTCGTGCTCGGCGCAGTAGCGCAGCAGCCAGGCGAGGGCCTCCCGGTTGCCGGTGACGTACTGCTCGACGACGTCCTCGGTGTGCCGACCTGCCAGCTTCGACAGGTGCGTCCCCTGGAGCAGGCTGAGCTTCGCGGTGCTCCGGCCGGTGGTGCCCGACCCCACGCCGTACGACTCGAGGACCAGCACCTCCAGCCCGGCCCGGGCAAGGAGCAGGGCGGTGGTCAGACCGGTCAGCCCCGCCCCGACCACCACCACGTCCCAGGCTCGCCCGGAGACGGACAACGGGCGGGCCGAGGCATGGTTGCGGGGACGGCGGTCCTCCCACAGGGACGTCAGTGCCACGGTGCTCCTCCGGATCGTCGCGTGGGCGGGCGGTACCCCGCCGCCGCCGGCACATGTGTTCGGGCCCGGTGGGTATCGCCGGACCATGGCGACGAACACACGACTGGTGAGCGCGACCCCGGAGCAGGTCTGGGCGGTGCTGGCCGACGGCTGGCTCTACCCGCTGTGGGTGGTCGGCGCCAGCCGGATGCGCGAGGTGGACGCCCACTGGCCGGAGGTCGGAGCGCACCTGAGCCACTCGGTCGGGGCATGGCCGCTGCTGGTCGACGACAGCACCGAGGTGACCGAGTGCGTGCCGGGGGTGCGCCTGGGGCTCCGGGCCCGGGCCTGGCCGTCGGGCGAGGCCGGCGTGACGATCCACATGACCGCCGTCGGCGCCGAGACCGAGGTGCGGATTGAGGAGGACGCGGTGAGCGGCCCCGGACGGCTGGTGCCGCCCCCGCTGCGCCACCTTCCCCTGGCGTGGCGGAACGTCGAGACACTGCGGAGACTGGCCTACGTGGCCGAGCGGCGCTGACCACCGCCGGGGGCCCGGCTCAGCCGCCCTGCCCCTGGTTCCCGAACTGCGGCGGGGCCTGGGAGCCGCGCGCCTCGCTCGGCGGGAGGGTGGACCCGCCGCGGCCGGTGCGCAGGGAGTGACCGCAGGCGTCGCAGGCGCGCCGACCCCTCGGCACGAGGTGGCCGCAGGCAGGACAGTCGCGGTCGCGGTCCCGCGAGGCGTAGAGCCAGCCGGCCAGGGCCAGGTCGCCGACCACCCAGACGGCGATCAACGCCGTGGCCGCACCGCCGGCCACCACCAGCCAGACCATGACCAGGTTGAACCCCAGCACCAGGTAGTAGACGTTGCGCCACTCGGGCAGGATCCCGAAGCGCTTGCCGTTCTCGGCCATGTGTCTGTCCCCTCTCCGGCCGTGCCCGAGGCCGGCCGACGGTCGTCGTCATCGGAGGAGTCGCCCCCGAGACGGATGACCACCGTAGGACGGATCGCCGGAGCCTCGTGGCAGATCGCCCTCAGCCGAGCCGTGCGTCGAAGAACCGCACCGTCCGGTCCATCGCCGCGTTGAACGCCGGGCCGAAGGCGTGCCCGTCGTCGTACCACTCCAGCTGCGAGTCGACGCCGGCACGCTTCAGTGCCCGTTGGGTCGCGGTGGCCCAGGGTGGTGGGCAGGTGTCGTCGAAGCGTCCGTGCACCATCAGCACCGGCTCGGTGATCCGGTCGAAGTAGGGCCGCGAGGAGTTCTGCCGCCAGAAGCGCGGGTTGTCCGCCGGGGTGCCGTAGCGGGTGGCCAGCTCGTTGCGGATGGCGGTGTCCTCGGGGTCCTGCATGAACTGCCGGTAGTTGTCGGCCTCCAACGACGACACCGACGCCCACGGCGCCGCCGCCTGCACCAGGCCCGGCTCGGCGACCAGTGCCTTGAGGATGACACCGCCGCCCATCGACCGGCCGAAGAGCGCGACCCGGTCGTCGTCGACCGGCACCCGGTCGCTCCGGCGGAGTGCCTTGACGGCGTTGATCACGTCCGCGCTGTAGCCCAGGCGCATCCGGGTCCGGAACTGCGGGTCGTCGTCGGACTCGGCGTGGTTGCGGTAGTCGACGTGCAGCGCGACGTACCCACGGGCGGCGAGGTACCCGCGCTCGCGGGTCATGCCCTGGCCGCGCACGTAGACGTCGGGGTCGATGTAGCCGTGGGCCAGCACCACGGCCGGGAAGGGGCCCGCGCCGGTCGGGACGTTCAGCACTCCGGAGATCGTGTACGCCTCCACGCCCTGCCGGGTGCTGCTCCGGCTGCGGTAGGTGATGTCGTACGACGTGTACCCGGCCGTCCGCTCCCGCACGGCGCCGAGCCGCAGCCGGTCCCCGCGGTGCCGCTGCTCGGCCAGGCCGAGCACGGAGACCGGCCGGGCCGGCTCGGGCTTCTCGGCCTCCTCCGGCTCTGTCGCGGGCTCGGGCTCCGTCTCGGGCTCGGTGGGGGTGTCGTCGCCAGACGAGCCGGTAGGGCTGCTCGTCTCCGTCGGCTCGGCAGCCGACTCGTCGGCGGGATCCGCGGCGCTGCAGGCGGTGAGCAGCAGCGCGACGACCAGGGCGAGGGCGGGGGTGACCGGGGTGGTCCGGGCTGGTGCCCGCATCGGCTGCCTCCAAGGGTCCGCGGACGGCTGTGCTGCCACGGTACCCAGAGGGCGTGCCCCCGCCAGGATTCGAACCTGGGACCGGCGGATTAGAAGGCCGCTGCTCTATCCAGCTGAGCTACGGGGGCGGGGGATAGGCGTTCTCAACGGCAGAACCATAGGTACAACTCCCATGTAGTTCGCGACCGTGATTGCCGAACCTTGGCGCGGATTATGCCGTACGCGGTGTGCCCTAGTGGGCGCTGGGGACAGATGGTCAACCTCACTGAACCCGGGGCGCTTCACTATGAGACATTCAGCGTCTTGACGGGCACCCAACCCTCACGTCCCCTGCTCGATCGGCACCACAGCCAGCCGCTCTCGCGGTCCTCGGCGACGACCTCGAGCCGCTCGCCGGCTTCAGTCGGCAGCTCCGTGGTGTCGTACGCCGCCCGTACGACGGCCGAGCCCGACGCTGTGGACAGCCGCCGCGCCGGCACCCAGCCCGAGCCATGGTGCGTGGTGACGAACACGAACTCCGGCCATTCTGTGTCCCTCTCGCCGACCTTCACATGCTCACCGACGGCCAGCCGAAGCGGAGCTCGATCGGGGATCTTGTGGGCGATCCTTGCCACAACGATGCTCATGGCCAGCGATTCTGGCTCAGACCACAGACGAACCGACCGAGGGTCGGTTGCGCGGGTGTACCACGGCGGGATCCCTTATCGGATGTGAATGCTCAGCACTCCGGACGAACAGGGGTGGCCGCACACGGTCGCTCGTCCTGGACCGATTGGTCTCGGATCTGCGGTCTTGGGCGGCGCATCTCTGGCCCGAGACCGCGTGTGCGCGCGAGGTGAGAGGCCGTGTCGCCCGCCGTCCGCGCTTGGCGCGCATTGACACACCCCGCCATCTCGCTAGCCTCGAATGAGGAGGTGGCGATGACAGCCTCGCCAGCGCCGAAGAGGGAGAACGCTCATGCGACGGGTTGCTGTGCTGGCCCTGCTGCTGCCTCTCTTGATGCTGGTTCAGGCCGGACCGGCCACTGCCGGGGTGTCCTGTCACCAGATCAACGCCACAGGCGTGGGCCGGGGGGCTCCCCCGCAGGCCAATGACCCTCCGGGGTTGATCCGGACCGTCGCCCAGATCCGCGGCGGAGGTCTGTTGCAAGGCACGACCGAGGCTGCCTTCCAGGTCACCGGCGTCACGCCGACCGGGATCGCGTTCGCCGGCGACATCACGTTCAGCCCGAACCGCGCGACGCTCACGGTCGACCTGGAGGGCACGCTCGACTTGGCGACCGGCGAGTTCACCGCGTCAGGGGACGTGAGCGGCGCCACCGGCAAGCTCGACGGCGCGACCGGCACGCTCACCCTTGCGGGAGTGCAGAACCTGCTCGATTCCGCAGGCGGCTTCACCGAGACGGTGTCCGGCGAAATCTGCGTCGACCTCGGCGGCAACGCCAGGACGTAGTGACGTTCCGACTACCCATTGGCAACTGGGACATCAGCTTCCATGCCACCGAGATCTACGCGCTCGCGGTTCGGCTTGCCGAAGGGCTGCCAGATGTGTCGGCCATGACGATCAGCGTTGCCTCGATGAGCTCTACAGGACCGAATTGCGCCCCTGCCTCAGGACCTTGCGCTGGACGCCGCGTTCACTCTGCTGAGCTCCTTCGGGCTGAACCTGGGTCGTCGGGTCCTGGAGGACTACCAGCAGAACCTGCTTCGGCAGGGTGGCGGTTCGAGGTAGGGATGGAGAGCCACCTCGCGCCGCCGCCAGTCGGACGAGCCCTGTGCGTAGAGGTCAGGGTCGACCCTGCGGGGAGTCTGAACGAGACCCTTATGCCCCCACGGCGGCATCCCGGAGTCGGTACGCCATCGCCTGGATTCGCTCACCCGTCGTCTCGACGGGTCTCCGCGACGGGTCCAGACTGAGGATCGGGTCCGGCACATCAGTGCCGGTGCTGAGAGGTCACGTCGACAGGAGGACGTATGACTTCCGGTTTCCACGGCGGTAGCCGATCCTTGCAGGACCGCTTCGACACGCGAGCCCTGGCCGACCGTATCGACGGGCTCCTGGTCAGCGACACGATCAGCGAGGCCGACCGAGCCTTCATCGAGGATCGCGACATGTTCTTCCTCGCGACGGCTGACGCCGAGGGGCGGCCGACATGTTCCTACAAGGGCGGCGAGCCTGGCTTCGTACGGGTGCTGGATCCACACACGTTGGCCTTTCCCAACTATGACGGGAACGGCATGTACCTCTCGGCCGGCAACGTCCTGGTCAACGGGGACGTCGGCATCCTGTTCATCGATTTCGAGCAAGGTCGCCGTCTGCGGCTCGAGGGCGTGGCGAGCATCGACCTCGATGACCCCCTGCGGGGAAAGTACCCGGAGGCCCAGTTCGTCGTCCGGGTTCGCGCGCGAGCGGTCTTCCCGAACTGCCCGCGCTACATCCACCACTACGAGCTCGTACGCCGGTCGCGGTTCGTGCCTCGCAACGACTGCCTGACACCGGTTCCGGAGTGGAAGCGCTCCGAGTGGGCAACCGATGCGCTGCCCGAGCACGACCCGGCCCGCAACCCCGGCGAGCGGGACGTCCTCGGGCGATGACACCCATGGACTGCTCACGCGCCCCGCACTGATGGTCACGGTGCCGCCTCATGAGCAGCTCCGGTGTTCAGCGGCGCCGAGGCGGCCACGTTGAAGGTCTTGGCAGGCATGCCGCCGCGCGGGATGCGAGGATGGCGCGGTGAGCGTCGAGGGGGAGATCGGGCATCGGGTGGTCACGCCACCACTGCCGAGGTCGATCTGGGTGATCGCGTGGGCATCGCTGGCGGGCCAGCTCGTGCTGTTGGTCGGCAACGGCATCCGGGAAGTGAACGAGGTCTCGCTCCTCGTGTCCGCCGCGCTCGGAGGGGTCATTGTTGGTTTCGTCTCCGCGGGTGTCGTCCGGGCTCGCACGGGGCGGCTCGTCCTCGCCTGCGTCGTTCTGGTGCTGACTCTGGTTGCCGAGGCCGTCATCCTGGTCACGGTTGACACCCTGCGCGAGGGCACCCTCGCAGGGCTGTCACTGGCGTCCACGGCGGTGGCGCTGGCTGGACTGGCGAGGTTCCGCACGACCGACTGGTACGCCTGGATTCGCGCCTACCCGTCGGCTCGCAGTCGCATCTCCATCGGAAGGGTGCTCGTGATCGGCGTTCTCGTCGGCATCCTGGGAGGTGTGGTCGAACTTCCCGACGCGGAGCCGCTCATACTGGTCACCCTCGGCGACGGCTGAGCGGCCCACGGTCAGGTGTGAACGGCCCGGCCGCTCGACCGAAGGCTCCTCGTCCTGCCGCCGCAAGCAGCACAGTGGACACTCGGTCTGGATACCACGCCGACGTGCGCACTCTGAAGGGCGCCAGCTACCGGCTACGCAACCGCGGGATCGGACACCCTGCCCCGCATCACCGGTGACCTCGTTCTCGTGCGTGACGACTCCGCGCTGGTCACGCCGTCCCGTGGTAGGTCGGCGGGCGAGCAAAGTCACGGCGGAAGCGCTGAGCAGGGCTCGGTGCCCATCAGGGGGTGGCCCGATGCCGACTCAGGGTCGGGTCGGGGCCGGGTGGGGGCGGCGTAGGGGGTCGGACCCGATGTGCCGGAGGCGTGCTCCCGCGAGGGTTGGGGCCATGATCACAGTTGACTCACTGACCCGGAGGTACGCCGGCTTCACCGCCGTCGACAACGTCTCCTTCACCGCCCAGCCCGGCCGTGTGACCGGATTCCTCGGTCCCAACGGTGCCGGCAAGTCCACCACGATGCGCGTCATGGTCGGTCTCACCGTCCCCTCCTCCGGCACGGCCACCATCAACGGGGCCAGGTTCGCCGATCTCCCCAACCCCGGCCTCGAGGTCGGCGTACTCCTCGACGCCTCCGCCCAGCACGCCGGTCGCACCGGCCGCGAGATCCTCGGCGTCGCCGCCGACACGATGGGCCTGCCACGCACGCGAGTGGACGAGATGCTCGAGCTGGTCAGCCTGACTCAGACCGAGGCCAAGCGCCGGGTGCGCAACTACTCGCTCGGCATGCGCCAGCGCCTCGGCATCGCCACGGCGTTGCTGGGCGACCCGAGGGTGCTGATCCTCGACGAGCCGGCCAACGGTCTCGACCCGGCCGGCATCCGCTGGATGCGCGACCTGTTGCGCGGCTACGCCAACCAGGGCGGCACCGTGCTGCTGTCCTCGCACCTGCTGCACGAGATCGAGGTCATCGCCGACGACCTGGTCGTGATCGGCAACGGCAGGATCGTCGCCTCGGGCACCAAGGAGGAGCTGCTTGCCGCGGCCGGCACCCTCGCCCGCTCCACGTCCCCGCGCGACCTCGCGCACGCCCTCGAGCAGGCAGGGATCCCCAGCACACTCGCAGGTGACGGATCGGTGCGCACCGACGCCGATCCCGCTCGGGTGGGGGCGGTGGCCCTGGCCGCCGGCATCCCGCTGACCGAGCTTCGCTCCGCCGAAGGCGCGGGCCTCGAAGACATGTTCCTGTCGCTCACTGCCGACACCCAACGCGAAGGAGTTGCGGCATGACCGCCACGACCGTCACACCCACGAGCAGCACCGACATCACGGCGTCAGTCCCGGTTCGCCGACCCGACCGCTCCATCTCGACCGCCCGTCTGATCAAGGTCGAGCTCCGCAAGATGTTCGACACCCGATCGGGCTTCTGGATGCTGGTCAGCATCGGCGTCCTGTCCGTGGTGGCCACCGGCGCCGTCATCATCTTCGCCCCTGACGAGGTTGTCACCTATGACAGCTTCGCGACCGCGATCGGCTTCCCGATGTCGGTGATCCTGCCGATGATCGCGATCCTCGGCGTCACCAGCGAGTGGAGCCAGCGCAGTGGGCTGACGACGTTCACCCTGGTGCCGAGCCGCGGCCGCGTGATCGGGGCGAAGGCGATCGCGACCTTCCTGGTCGGCGTCGTCTCGATGGGCGTCGCCTTCGCAGTGGGCGCCCTCGGCAACCTGGCGGGCTCCGCGCTCGCCGGCGTCGACACGGTCTGGGACATCTCGCTCGCGACCGCGCCACAGATCGTGCTCGGCAACCTGGTCGGTATGGCGATCGGCTTCACCCTCGGGGTCGTGCTGCGCAACTCCGCGGCGGCCATCGTCGGCTACTTCGTCGTATCGCTGGTCCTGCCCGGCATCCTGGCCCTGCTCGCCGGGGTGCGCTCCTGGTTCGCCGACCTGCAGCCGTGGATCGACTGGAACTACACGCAGGTCGAGCTGTTCGAGGGTGGCACCGACACTGCTCGCGAATGGGCCATGCTCGGCTCGACCACCGCCATCTGGATCGCGCTGCCGCTGGTCGTCGGACTCCTGTTCCTGCGGCGCTCCGAGGTGAAGTAGCACCTCCGACACTCCCGGGGAACGCAACCGGCGGCGGGCGACACCTCATCTCGTGGGATGAGGTGTCGCCCGCCGCCGCGTGTGCACCCGGTCGATCGAGCAACGTGAGCCCGCTCGTGAGGCTTTGCGACTCCCGCGGCTCGCGGTCCTGGCGTGGGCCCAACACGTTGCCGAGTCGCAGCAGGCCATCGCTCTCGACCTCACGTGGAACGGCTTGGTCAGGAGGGGGGTGTCACGCCGGCTTCTCTGCGATGAGCTGGATCAGGTTCCCGCAGGTGTCGTCGAAGACGGCGATCACAGAGACCCCTATGTCCGTGGGTGGCTGGGTGAACTCCACCCCCATTCCGGTCAGCCGCTCGTACTCGGCTTCCACGTCGTTGACGGCGAACTGTGCGAGCGGGATGCCGTCCTCGACGAGCGCATCCCGGTACGGCTTGACGGCCGGGTGACCTGACGGCTCGAGCAACAGCTCCGGGCCGTCGGGCGCCTCCGGTGAGACGACGGTCAGCCACGAGTCCTCGCCGATGGGCACGTCTCGGTGCTTGGTGAAGCCAAGGACGTCGACGTAGAAGGCGAGAGCTGCTCGCTGGTCGTCGACGTACACGCTCGTCAGGTTGATCCTCATCAGTCGTTCCTCTCGGTGATGGGCCACCGCCGGGTGATCTCGGACAGTGGCACAGGGTTGAAGTAGTGGAACTTGGAGCGACCGCGTCGCTCGGTCACGACCAGCCCAGCGGACTCGAGCAGGCCGAGGTGCTGCGAAATCGCCTGACGGGTCAGGCCGAGACCGTGCCGGGTCGTGAGTATCGAGCAGATCTCGAAGAGGGTCTTGCCGTCACTTGCCGCGAGCTCGTCGAGGATCACACGCCGTGTCTGATCATCCAGAGCCCGAAAGACAGTGACCATGACAGCACCATAGGCAAGCGATCACTTGCATATCAAGGAGCCTGGCGGGGCATCGGCACGTGGCGACGGCCTGGCCGGCGGCGAGTTGGACAAAGTGCATCAGCGGGAACTGACGAACCCGATCAGCATCGCCCCCCCACCAGCCGATCTGCGACAGCGAGGCAGTCAGCGTCGAGACGCCGAGGTGGAAACGGTAGGGGTCCTCGGTCAGGCGGGCGTGCAGCCACATCGCGAGCAGGCCGTTCCAGCCGATGAGCAGGACCATCGCGAGCTTGACCCGGGTGATCGGGCTGCTCAGGTCGGGCTCGAGCATGACGCCGCTGACCACCAGCCCGGCGTACCCGGTCCAGATCGGGACGTGCACGTGACCGGCCTGGCGGAGTACGTCGCGCAGCTCGCAACGGCGCGCCAGCCACAGCAGCGCGACCCAGTCCACGGTGAGCACGGCCCCGAACCCGACCACGAGGCAGGTGAGGTGGGCGAAGAGCGCCGCGTTGTGCAGCACCGCGTCGGGCGCGATGTGACAGGCCGTCCACAGCGCTCCCGCGCCCAGGCTCGTGAGGACGAGGCCGGTGGCGACGTACGGCGCCCACGAGGGGAGCCGCGGAGCCTCCACCGGCCTCGCATGGGGCACGTTGGTCACTCGGTGGTCAGCTCGATACCGGTGAAGTCGACCGTCGCACCCTCGGTAAGGGCCGGCGTCTCGGCCTCCTCGCCGTGCCGGTTGAACGCCGGGACGCCGAGGTGGGCGCGCAGCGTGTAGGTGCCGCCCTCGGGGACGGTGAAGTTGTTGGCGTAGTGGAAGAAGGTGGAGTGGTAGAAGCTCAGCTTCTTCCTCTGCGCGACCTGGCCATCGGCGTCGACCACCTCGAGCGTGATCGGGACGTCGGGGACGATCCTGCCAGTGGCGGTCTCGGTCGGGATGATCTCGATGTGGTGGGTCTCGCCCTCCTTCGGCGCCCGGAAGTGGGCCTCGTCGCCGTGCACTTCGAACCACGGCTCGGCGGCCTCGGTGATCAGGTTGACGGTCCACTCGCCGGACTCGACGGTCTCGCCCTTCTCCGCGAGCTCCCCGGCGAGCACCCTGTACTGCTCCTGGACACCGGCGGGCACGGTGGGTTCCTCCGCGTTCTCCCCGGCATCGGCCTCGGCGCCACAGGCGGCGAGGCCGGCAAGGGCGAGCGGGACGGTGAGAGCAGCCAGGGCAGTACGACGCATGAGAATCCTTGTGAGTTAGGGTGACCTTACTAAGGTAAGTCTTACCTAACTTCAGGGTATCTCTGCAACACAGCGTCGGACGGGCGGTCCGCCGCCAGCGTGGCCGACGAGCCACGCCCCCCGGTCGTCCCGGTAGTCCACCGACGGCTTGCCGGTCGCGGTGCCGTGCACGTAGCCGAGCTAGCATTCCCGAAGTGACGTTGAATCACGTAAGGCGAGGGAGCGGCAGCCCGCTGTTGCTGGTGCACGGTCTGGGCGCGGGGTGGCGATCCTGGTCCCCGATCCTCGACGAGCTGGCCGAGAGCCGCGAGGTGATCGCCGTCGACCTACCGGGCTTCGGCGAGACACCGCCGTTGACGGGCGAGGTCTCGATCGCCACCCTGACCGATTCCGTCGCGGACTTCATCCGCGAACAGGGCCTGGACGGGGTCTCGACCGTCGGCCAGTCGATGGGCGGCCGGATGGTCCTGGAGCTCGCGCGGCGGGGCGTCGGTGGCGACACCGTGGCGTTGGACCCCGGCGGCTTCTGGAGCGACCGCGAGCTCGTCGTCTTCGGCGCCACGCTACGGCCGTCGATCGCTCTGGTCCGAGTGCTGCGAAACAGGCTGCCAGCACTGCTCGGCAGCTCTGTCGGACGGACGCTGCTGCTGGCGCAGCTCTCGGCGCGGCCCTGGGCACTCTCGCGTGAGACCGTGCTGCCGGACGTGCGTGGGTTGGCCGACTCCCCGGCGACCGGCGCTGCCGTGGATGCGCTGACCAAGGGTCCCAAGCAACAGGGGGCCCCGGCCGGCACGGTGCCCGGCCGGGTCACGATCGGCTGGGGGCGTCGTGACCTGGTCACCGTGCCGAGACAGGCCGCACGGGCCACGGAGCTGTTCCCCGACGCGGTGCTGCACTGGTTCGAGCGGTGCGGGCACTTCCCACAGTGGGACGCACCGCACGAAGCGACCCGACTGATTCTCGACAGCACCGACTGAGGTCTGTTGCCCGGCCGGCTGACAGCCACAGCGAGGTTGGTCACCCGGGAAGCGGCAGGGGGGTGGTCGCGCGCGACGGTCGTCCACGTCATGGCCGCGCGGCACCCTGATGCTCTACTGGTTGGGGTGGCTCAGGGGTGCCCTCGCGCGTCGACCCGGCCGCTCTCGTAGGCCCAGATCACGATCTCGACGCGGTTGCGTGCCGAGAGCTTGGTCATGAGTGCGCTGATGTGGGTCTTGACGGTGCTGAGCGAGAGGTAGAGCTCCTCGGCGATCTCGGTGTTCGTCCGGCCGGCGGCGACCAGATCGAGGACAGCCTCCTCCCGAGCGGTCAACGGCTCGACAGGCTCCGTCACTGCCTCGCCGCGGGACGAGGCGAAGGTCGCCAGGAGCCGAGCCGTGACGGCTGGCGCGATCAGGGCCTCGCCCGTCGCGGCGGATCGAACGGCGCGGGCCAGGAGGTCGGGGTCGGCGTCCTTGAGGAGGAAGCCGCGGGCGCCGGCCCGCAGCGCGTCGTACACGTACTCGTCCTGGTCGAAGGTCGTGATCACGATGACGGGAACCGGGTCCTCGACGTGGGGCCCGGCGACCTGTCGGGTGGCCTCGATCCCGTCGAGGTTGGGCATCCGGACGTCGAAGAGGCAGACATCAGGACGCAGCGACCGGACCTGCTGGACGGCCTCGAGCCCGTCGCGAGCCTGCCCGACGACGTCGATCGAGGGTTCGGCATCGAGGATCGTGGCCAGGCCCACGCGCACCATGTCCTGGTCGTCTGCGATCAGCACCCGCACCGGGGCCGTCATGAGCCGGCCTCGGAGTCGACCATGGCGACCGGGACCGTCACCTCGACAGTCCAGCCGCCCTCGCGATCGGGGCCCGCGCTGACGGTGCCGCCCAGCAACGACAGACGTTCCCGCATGCCGACCAGACCGTACGACGGGCTCGCGCGTCGCCCGCGCCCCAAGGTCGCCGGTCTCCCGTCGTCATGGACCCGCAGCCTCACCGTGCTCTCGTTGCCGCGTAGGTCGACGGAGACCACCGACGGGTCCTGGGCGTGACGGCCGGCGTTCGTCACCGCTTCCTGCGCCGCTCGGAACAGGGCCGACCCCACGGGCGCCGGCAGTCGGTCAAGGTCGCCGGAGGTCCGGACCACGACCCGAGGGCCAGGGCCGCGCTCACGTGCGAGCCGGGGGATGTCCGCGATGCCATAGGTCGGACTCCGGTCGTCGCCGGCCCGCTCGTCCTGGCGCAGCAGTGCCACCATCGCCCGCATGTCGTCCAGGGTCCGCGCGGCGGCGTCCTCCACCCCGTCGATCGCCTCGGCGGCGGCGCCGGGGTCGGTGCGGGCTCGGACCTTGGCAGCCCGGGCGTGCATCAGGATGCCGGAGACATGGTGGGCGACGGTGTCGTGAAGGTCGCGGGCCAGCCGTTCACGCTCGCGTGCCCTGATCTCCTCGCGGGCGCGCACCTGGGACCGAGCCCAGAACCGCGCCAAAGCGCCGATGGCCACCGGCAGCATCAGCGCCGCCGCACCGAGCGCCATCGAGGAACCACTGGAGTCGTAGAGGGGCTCACGCGCCAGGTGGAGCACGAGCAGGTAGCAGCTGCCTGCGACCACCGCGCGCCCGCTTGCCCAGCGGCCCAACGAGTAGGCCACCAGCAGGACGACGGCGGTGACATCGGGCACGCTGTTCGGCTCCCCGGCGAGCGCGGGGACGACTCCGGCGACGGTCTGGGCGGCGTAGACCACGATGAGCATCGCGAGCGGATGGTGAGGTCGCCACAGCAGTGTGGCGACACACACCAGTGCCCACCCCGCGTGCCAGAGCGGCCACACCATGTCCTCGCGAAGCCCGGCCTCGAGTGCCGTGACCGGCACCAACCCGGCGACCAGGGCACGGTCCCACCATGCTGACCCCGCGGGAGCGATCACCCGCGGTTCGTCCCAGAGCGCGCGCAGCGCACCTCCGCCCATCGCCTCATCCTAGGCCGCCGACGCCGCTGACCGGATGGGACTTTCGGTCGGCTCGGTCCGGCCCCAGGGACGAGAAGGCTTCGGCCCTGGCTCCGATGTGGCGACGCGCCAGGTCCCAGAGGATCGATGCATGAGACGACACACCGCTACCACCGCACTCGACACCGCCACCACGGACGGACAGGCTCCGGTCCCTCCGCCCCCCTCCTCGCCCCGAACGTCGCCCGCTCTGATCCGCGCCGGCGGCACCGCCGCTCAGGTCGTTGCCGGCACCTACGTCGTGGGCTTCCTCGTCATGGCCGCCTACCTCGTCCCTCGCGGATTCACCGGGCCCGTGGAGGACCCCGCGGGCTCGCTCGGCTTCCTCCTGGACCACCATGCCGTGCTGGCCGGCTGGTACCTGGTTCTCTACCTCCTCGGTGGAGTCGCGATGGCCTTGGTCTCGCTCGGAGTCGGCCAGCGACTGGCCGCGGCTCCCGCGCTTGGCCGGGTCTCCACCGCACTCGGGCTGATCTGGTCGGGACTGCTCGTCGCCAGCGGGAGCATCGGCCTCGTCGGGCAGCACGCTGCGGTGACCCTCCAGGCCCAGGACCAGGACCTCGCCCTGAACACCTGGGTCTCGACCAGCGTGGTCCAGGACGCACTCGGCGGCGGCATCGAGGTCGCCGGCGCCCTCTGGGTGGCCGTGGTCGGACTCGCCGCGCTGCGGACCCGCGCCCTCTCGGCCGGGTTGGGCGGGCTCGCACTCGGTCTCGCCGCCGCCGGCATGGCCACCGTCATCCCGATCGCGTCCGAGGTCGCGGCGTCCATCTTCGGGATCGGACTCATCGTCTGGTTCACCTGGCTCGGAGTCGCACTGCGCCGACGCTGAGGACCCGGGCACACACCTGCGACCACGGCCGGTCCGCCGCCTATGCGCGGCGGACCCGCCGCGCGCTCATGTCAGCTCGTCCACCACTGGAGTCACCACGCTCATGATGGGATCCACATCCCCACGTCGCCTACGCAGGCTGGCCCTGATGAGCATGAGGCTCCACAAGGAAGGCACCTGGGGCTCGGCAACCGGAGCGTGCCACAGGCGGATCCTTGTTCGGTGAGGGCGATGCGGCGTCCGATGTGCTGTCGGTGTTCCCGGTCCGCCGCCATTCGAGGTCGGGCTCGCGGGATGCGCTGGAATCGCACCGGACTCCGTCCTGGCGTCCTGCGGAGGGTGTTCAGGCCGTATTCGCGGGGGGATGGGCGACGCACAGGACTCCCTTGTTGCCGTCCTGGTCCGCGAGGACGGTGAGCGAGGGCGCGTCGCTGTCATCGACGACTGTCCCACCAGCGGAGACGGCTGCGGCGATTCGTTGCTCGGCGACCTCGGGCGCCACATAGACCTCGACGTGGAACCGCTGGCCCGGAGCCCCACCTTGGTCGGCGTCCCCGAACCACAGGTTCGGCACACGTCCTGTGGCGTCCCGAATCTCGTCGCTGGGGGACCCGTGACCCTGGGAGTCGGCGTTCCCGGTCAGCAACGCCGCCCACACCGGTGCGATCGTCGCGGATTGGGTGGTGTCGAGGCCGAGTTCGACGACGCTCACCGAGGCCGGGTCGGCCTTGAGATTGTGATCGGCGGCGATATCGCTGATTCGGCGTGCGAGGTCGACGTCCTGCTGGGTTACCCATTCCACGACGTGCTCGGTGCCCTCGTCGTCGCGATAAATGGCATCGGCGCTGACCAGCTTCAGGTCGACGTACCCATGGCCCAGCGACACCCGGGGGTAGTGACCGATCGCATCGCCCTCCTCGCCCACCGCGGCGATGAACCGCGCACCCGTGCCGAAGTCAGCGATGAGGTAGCGGGCATGCAGTCCTTGGGCCAGCTTGCGCCACTCGGTCAGCTGGGCTTCGGCGACGTCTTTGCTCGTCAGCATGTCCATGCTCGGGGACCCTATCGGCAACCCCCGCCGCAGCGCCTGTGCTCATCGTTTCGCCACGTCGATCGACATCGCGCAGTTCTAGCCTGCGCGGTGAGGTCGAGGGCGCCGCGGATCGCGATCTCGGTGACGCCTCGGGCGGCGGTACCTCCGGTTGAAGAACACCGGTGATCCGGTAGTCGGGATCACGGTCCTTCTCGGCGTCGTACTGCTTGCGATGGTGGATGGTGGGCAGCGCGGTCGGCGTACCGAACTCCGCTTACCCGATCGACTCGTCGCCGTCCGTGACGAGCGCCGCGTGGGCGGCGCCAGCCTCGACGTATCGCTTCTTCAGCTACCGGTTGGCCTCGGCCCCCTGCCCACGCCTGGGGCTGTCTGGATGAAACCAGATGCACCAGCAGCCGCCGAAGATCCCGTTGTGGCGCTGGACGAGGGCGTCGACCGCAGGCCAAGTCTCGGAAGTAAGAGGCACGAGCTCGAACGTCGCGTCGGTGCTCGTCCCGATACTCATCGACGCAGCGTATGGCCGTAACCGGACGATCCGCGTCCGGATTGCCGCTCGTCCGGGAGGCGATGGGCTCGCTGAGAGCAGCACGGCGCGTGCGCCGCTCGAGACCAATCCGGGGTCAGCCTGGTGAGTTGTGGCGCTGGTCGTAGGTGTGACGGTAGGACTCGATGTCGTTGATGTTCGTATAGGCCCAGTCCCTGATCGCTGCTACCAAGTCAGTCAGGGTGTCTCCGAGGGGGGTGAGGTTGTACTCCACGCGGGGTGGTACTTCGGCGTACGCCTGCCGGTGAACGATTCCGTCACGCTCGAGCTGACGCAGTGTCTGAGTCAGCATCTTTTGGCTGACACCCTCCAAGGTGTGCCGAAGTTCAGCGAATCGCAAGGTGCGCCCGGTCAAGGCCGTGATCACCAGCAGGCTCCATCGATCGCCGATACGCGTCACCAGTTGTCGAGTCGGACATGCAGCCGCCATCACGTCGTAGCGCCCGTCTGGGGATGCGGTGTTCACGCCCTGGGTCCCTTCCTGTCGCCGGACGCCCGATGGTTACCGATGGGTGCCTAACGCACTTTCAACTGCCTACTTCCCACGGGTGCCTTTCGTCGAGCAGCCTTGCAGGATGCGAGCGATAACACCAGACAACAACCGAAGCGTGCAGCTGACCGATGTCCCTGACATCGAGGCGAGGCTCGATCAAGCCGTGGTGGCAATCGAGGCGTTCGCGCCCAACCGCGGCGAGACCTTCCTCCTGGACTCCCCGGCTGCGAACTGGCGTCCAGGCAAGGACGTGGCCGGCACCGTGGTCGAGGCAGCCCTCGACGGCAGCGGCCCCGATGTCGGCACCCGGGTCGTGGCACACCTTCCCCAGGCGGGTTGGGCTGAACGTGCGCTGTTGCCGCAACACGGCTGGGCTGCTCTCCCGCCGGGGATCGCCACGACCACGGCGGCCGCGCTCCCGCTGGCTGGACTGACGGCCCTACGGTTGCTTCGACTCGCTGGACCAGTCGTCGGTCGGTCGCTGTTGATCACCGGTGCGAGCGGCGGAGTCGGGCACTACCTGACCGAGATGGCCACCTCCGCCGGTGCCGATGTCACTGCCATCACCCGCACCCACGACCGCGGAGCGCGGCTCCGCGAACTCGGTGCGCGGACGATGAGCGACCTCGCGTTGCTCGAGGCGACACAGGCCCGGTTCGACGTGGCGTTCGAGTCCATCGGCGGCGACACCCTTTCCCGGGTGAGGCACCTGACATCGCGGTTCGGACGGCTGATCTGGTTCGGCCAGGCCGGTAGGGAACCGATGCGACTTGACTTCTTCGACTGGGTCGATGGCGACGTCGGCGCACCCATCGAGCAGTTCCACTACGCCCCTCCCTCCCGTACTCGTGACACCGACGGGTCCGACTTGCAAGCCCTGGTCACCTTGGTCAACTCGGGTCGCCTGCACCCTGAGGTCGACCGGATCGAACCCTGGACAATGACCGGCGAAGTCATCGACGCGCTACGAGACAGACGCATCCGCGGCAAAGCTGTTCTCACCCTGACCTGACCATCCTCCAAGACCACGGCCCGCCCGGAGTCCAGACGCCCCAACCGATCGGTATTGACGCTCGCCATCAGCGATCGGTCGGCGAACCTGGTGCAGCGCCCTGCTACGCCGGTGCCGTTCCTTTCTGTAGCCGAACCTGAGACGCGTAACTCCGCGCGGGACCGTCTGTCGGACTGGTGCGTGTCCCCGGAGGGTCCGCCCGGACGCCTTCCCGGGACCGGGTGCCATCCGGCGCGGCCCGAGCCTTGCGCGGGGTGTTCGGCACTCCGCCCGATCCGCCGGCCGTGGTGGGATCGGGCGGACGACTCTCTTGCCTCCCGGTGAGGGGAGAGGAGAATGGAGAGGCGTAGGCGCGAGTGTGGAGCAGGATCATGGCGGTCGATGACGGGTCGCCCGGTGATGGTGCCGGGCTGGCGGAGAGCGTGGCGGCGCTGGGTCGCTTCGTGGTCTCCGAGCAGTCCCTGTCGGAGTCGCTGATGCGCGTGGCCGAGTTGTCGCTGCGCGCCGTCTACGGAGCGGATGGTGCCGGGGTGACCTGGGTGGAGAAGGGTGAGCCGACCACGGTGACCGCCGCCGGTGACTTCGTGCGGCGGATCGACGAGATCCAGTACGCCCTCGACGAGGGGCCGTGCCTCGAGGCGCACGCCACCCAGCAGGTCGTCACCGTCGACGACCTGAGGCTCGAACGGCGGTGGCCGCGGTTCACACCCGCCGCGCTGGACTACGGGCTGCGCGGGGTGGTGGCCGCACCTCTGGCGGTACGCGGGACCAGACTGGGCGCGCTCAACATCTACGCGCTGCAGGAGGGTCTGCTCGACGAGGCGGCGGCGGCCACCGCCACGCTGTTCGCCGAGCACGCCGCGGTCGTGCTGGCCAACGCCGAGGCGTTCTCCCGAGCCAAGTCCGAGGCCGTCACCCTCGGCCACGCGCTGACCTCGCGGGCGGTGATCGACATGGCCAAGGGCATCGTGATGGCTCGGCGACACTGCGGGTCACAGGAGGCCTTCGACCACCTCCGGCAGTTGTCCCAGGACCAGAACCGCAAGCTGCGCGACGTGGCCCAGGACCTGGTGGACGAGGTCGCGGGAGAGACCGGCCACCGTGCCGATCCCGCCGCCGGGTGAGGGCGTCGGGTCCGGCGGTCATCAGAGGATCGACCTCTGGCGCTCCGAAGCGCGTCGGGAGTATGGTCGTCTTGGTTGAGCAACCAGCCGCCCGTGGCCCTGCGACGAGAGCCCGTCCCTGCTCGACAGGTCGTGGCCACTGGCTCCCTGTCCCCACGAGGCGCGGAAGACCACCGCACCCAGGTTGCACCGTTTCGAGGGCGTCGACGGACGTTCCGGTGGGCGGTGCGGTCGCCGGCGGGCGGACCAGTACCGTCCCCTCCCCCCCATGGGGCGGACTGGGCCCTGGGTGCGGCTCTCGCCCTCCGGTGGGGCCCGGAGAGATGCCGACCCGGCAGCTCGCCCGGCACACGACGTACCTCTGGGTGCCTCTGCGTCGCGGTGCTGGGGGTCAGGCGTCGACCAGCGTCCGCACTGCGGCGTCACGGCCGTGCCGTTCGAGGACCTCGACGGACTTCGACTCCAGCATCCGGTAGGCGTGGAAGAAGGCCCCGAGCTCCTCGAGGAACGCCTCGGGCATCTCGAGCAGGTCGGTGATGTGGTCGGCGTGGTGGTCGGCCTCGGGTACGGCGATCAGCTTGGTCTCGTCCACGTCTCCCACCCGCAGCAGGTAGGAGCCGATGACCCGGCAGCGCACGTGCACGCCCGGGAACGTCGCCTCGTCGATCAGCACCAGCGCGTCCAGGGCGTCGCCGTCCTCGCCGTCGGCGCCGATGACGTAGCCGTAGTCGCCCGGGAACCCCGCCGGCCCTCCCAGGCGGCGATCGAACCAGATCTCCCCGTCGTCACTCGCCTCGTACTTGTTGCGGCTGCCGCGGGGGATCTCCACCACGACGTCGCACCTGCCGTCGGCGTGCAGCTCGGAGCGGTCGAGGTCGTTGCTGTCGGTCATCCCGGCACGCTAGCCCGGGGGAGGGCCAGGCGCCGATTCCCGGGCTGTCCGGCGGCACCCCCGTACGTCGGGTGCGGGCCGTGGGCTCTCCACAGGGGTCGGGGTGTGGTGGGTTGTCCGCAGGTGCCGTGGTGGGCGGGTTGTTCGAACGTGTGTTCGGGCAGGATGGGTGCATGACTTCCGTCCAGGGCATCGACCCGGTCCCCGACCCCGACCCCGGCCTCACGCCGGGCTCCGGCCCGGGTGCCGGCCTGGGCGCCGCTCAGGGGGTCGAGCCGGGCGTCGGCCCTGCCGGACCGGGCGTCGGCCCTGCCGGGCCGGGTGCCGGCCCGGGTGCCGGCGCGGGGGCTGGCCTTGGCGCCGGGCATCCGGCGTCGGTGGTGGCGGCGGTGCACGCGGTCTTGGATCGGGTCGAGGTGGGTGAGCTGCCGGTGGGTCAGTACGCCGCGGTGGTGGGTGAGTGGGAGCGGGCGCTGCGGCGGATGGAGGCGGTGAAGCTGCGGTTGGTGGCCGCGGCGGCCGGGTCCAGCGTGGCCGCGGACGCGGGGTGTGCCTCGACCGGGGCGTGGCTGGCGCGGACCACCCGGACCGGGACCGCGGCCGCGGCCCGGGAGGCCAGGCTGGCCGCCGATCTGGACCGGGGGCTGCCGGCGACCCGGGCCGACCTGGACCGCGGGGGGATCTCCGCGCAGCACGCGGGGGTGATCGCCCAGGCGGTCTCCCGGTTGCCGGCGGGGCTGGACCCGGTTCGGGTCGCGGCGGTCGAGGCCCGGTTGGTCGACCAGGCCCGCCGGGTGGACCCGGCCCAGCTGCGGATCCTGGCCCGGCGGGCGCTGGCCGCGGTCGAGGAGGACCGGGCCCGTGTCGATGCCCACGAGGACGCCCAGCTGGGCGAGGAGGAGCGGGCCGCGGCGGCCCGGTCCCGGCTCACCCTGCACGACAACGACGACGGGACCCTTTCCGGGCACTTCACGGTGCCGTTGGTGGCCGGGACGGTGCTGAAGAAGATCCTCGACGCCCTGACCTCACCGCGACGCGCCGCCACCGGCGAGAGCCAGGCCGGCCCCGGTGCCAGCGAGGCCGGGGCCGGGGTCAATGGGGTGGGGGTGCGGGACTGGGCCCACGAGCGGGGGCTGGCCTTCGCGCAGCTGCTGGAGACCCTGCCCACCGACCGGCTGTCCTCGAAGACCGCCGCGACCGTGGTGGTCACCCTCGACGCCGAGACCCTGCGCGGGCAGGCCCGGGCCGCCGGCCTCGACACCGGCGACCTGGTCTCGGCCGGCCAGGCCCGCCGGCTGGCCTGCCAGGCCTCGATCGTGCCGGCCGTCCTCGGCGGCCGGTCCCAGCCGCTGGACCTGGGCCGCAGCCGGCGGTTCTTCAGCCAGACCCAACGCCTGGCCGGCGCCACCGTCCACACCAGCTGCGCCGGCCACGACTGCCAGGTCCCCTACGCCTGGTGCGAGCTGCACCACGCCCACCCCTGGGCCCGCGGCGGCCGCACCGACCTGGCCGACATGGTCCCCCTCTGCGGGTTCCACCACCACCGCATCCATGACCCCGACCACCTCCACCAACGACTCCCCGACGGCACCATCCGCTTCCACCGACGCACCTAGACCCAGCCGCGACCGACTGACAAGACGGATCCCGCCTACTGGAGCAGGTGGGCGACCATCGCGCCCGCTGCGAGCTGCCCGGAGGCCGCGGCGACCAGCACCGACTGCATCGGCATCGGCATCGCGGCGACATGCGCCATGTCTCCTGCGGCGTGGACGCCGCGAAGGCTGGTGCGACCCATTACGTCCACCTCCACGCACCCCGAGGAGAGCATGTGGAGCCCGAGCTGATCCGCGAACGGCGCCGCCTGGGTGAGCGCGGTCGCGACGAAGACGCCGCCGAACTCTGTCGACGACCCGTCGGTCAACAGCACCCGGGCGCCGTCACCGGCGCGCTCGAGCCCGGCGACCTGCTCCTGCGCGAGGATCGTGACCGAGGAGGCGACCGGCTCCATGATCCGCCCGATGTGGGCGGCCTCCCCGACCACGGCGATCGGGCGGCCGGCGAACTCGTGACCGTGGCAGAAGGGACAGTGCGCCACCACGCTGCCGAAGAGCTCGGCGAGGCCGGGTGTGTCCGGGAGGGTGTCCCGGAGGCCGGTCGCCAGGATCACCCCTCGGGCGCCGAGGGTCTCCTCGCCGCCCTCGACCCCGACACTCACGCGGACCCTGACGCCGAAGCCGTCGCCGTCGGGGACCACGGCCGTCGCCGGGTCGTGGCGGACCGTCACCGTGTCATAGGCCGCCAACTCCTTGTGCGCCGCCGTCCGGAACTCCTCGGGCGGAGTGCCGTCGCGGGTGAGGAAGTTGTGCATGTGCTCGGCCGGGGCGTTGCGGTAGCTGCCCGAGTCGAGCATCAGGACGCGCCGGTGGACCCGGGCGAGCGTGAGGGTGGCCTGGAGGCCCGCGGGGCCGCCGCCGATGACGACGACGTCGTACTGGAAGGTGGTGTTTGCCATGTGCGCAAGGATCTGACTTCATGTCGACATGAAGTCAAGCGACGCTCGACCCGAGCTCTGGTCGATCGGGGAGATGGCCCGACGGTTCGGTCTCGAGACCCATGTGCTGCGCCATTGGGAGGACGTCGGGCTGCTCTCGCCGCACCGGGACGCGGCGGGTCGGCGGCGCTACGACCGGGACGACCTGGTCCGGATCGCGGTCGTGCTCCGCAGCAAGGCGGCGGGCATGAGCCTCCAGCACATCGTGGTCCTGCTCGACGCGGGGGCGGCCGACCGGCACCGGGTGCTCGAGGCGCACCTCGCCGACCTCGACCGTCGGATGGAGGAGATGCGGCGGTCGCGGGCGATGACCGACCACGCCCTGCGCTGCCGCGCTCACGACATCGCGACCTGCCCCCGGTTCCAGGAGGGAGTTGCAGACCTGGTGGCGGGCCGGACTCCAGCGCCCTGGTCCTGATCGCGCCCGCTGGACCACAGCGTCCGGGCCGCGTCGGGCCGCCGCGTACGGACCGCCGCGTCCGGGCCGCCGCGTCCGAGCCACCGCGTCCGGGCCACCGCGTCCGCAGGGTCGGCGCTCAGACCTCGAGCGGGGTCACGTACGCCGAGCTGATGCCGCCGTCGACGAGGAACTCGCTGGCGGTGATGAAGGACGAGTCGTCGCTGGCGAGGAACGCGACCGCCGCGGCCAGCTCAGTGGGCTCGGCGAACCGGCCCATCGGCACGTGCACGAGGCGACGCTGCGCGCGCTCGGGGTCGGCGGCGAAGAGCTCCTGGAGCAGCGGGGTGTTGACCGGTCCCGGGCACAGGGCGTTGATCCGCACCCCCCGGCGGGCGAACTCGACCCCCATCTCGCGGGTCATGGCGAGCACGCCGCCCTTCGAGGCGCTGTAGGAGATCTGGGAGGTCGCCGCGCCCATCACCGCGACGAACGAGGCGGTGTTGATGATCGACCCCTTGCCCTGCTCGAGCATGTAGGGCAGCACGTGCTTGCAGCCGTAGTAGACGCTGGTCAGGTTCACCTCCTGCACCCGGCGCCACACGTCGATGCCCGTCGACAGGATGGAGGAGTCCTCGGTGGGGGAGATGCCAGCGTTGTGGAACGCGACGTCGATCGAGCCGTACGCCTCGTGCGTCCGGGCGTAGAGCCGTTCGACGTCGGCCTCGTCGGCCACGTCGGTGCGCACGAACATGCCGCCGACCTCCTCGGCCACCTCCTGGCCGAGCCGGTCGTCACAGATGTCCGCGACGACCACCCGGGCCCCCTCGGAGGCCAGTCGGCGCGCGGTGGCCAGGCCGATCCCGCCGGCGCCGCCGGTGACCACCGCTACCCGGTCGGCCAGCCGCTTGGTGAGGTCCTGCTGCTCGATCATGGTCGCCTCCTGGGGCTGCTGCGGGGAAAGGGAAGGGGTAGGGGAAGGGAAGGGGTAGGGGTAGGGGGAAGAGGAAGGAACAGGGGCCAGGGCTGGGGGAGTGGGCCTAGTCGTCGGCGAGGTAGACGGTCTTGACCTCGGAGAAGGCGTCGAGCGCGTCCGGGCCGAGCTCGCGCCCGAGCCCGGACTGCTTGAACCCGCCGAACGGCGTGTTGTAGCGGACCGCGGAGTGCGAGTTGACCGACAGGTTCCCGGCCTCGACGCCGCGGGCCACCCGCAGCGCGCGGCCGACGTCGCGGGTCCAGATCGAGCCCGCCAGACCGTACGCCGTGTCGTTGGCCAGCCGGACCGCCTCCTCCTCGTCGTCGAAGGGCAGCACGCTGATCACGGGTCCGAAGATCTCGTCGGTGAACGCCGGGTCGTCGGGGCTCTCGGCGCCCAGGACCGTGGGCGGGAACCAGAAGCCGCCGTCCCCCGTGGGGCAGGAGCCCTGCACCAACACCTCCCGCCCGGAGACGTAGGAGGAGACCTGGTCGCGGTGGGCGGCCGAGATCAACGGCCCCATCTCGGTGGTCTCGGCGGCCGGGTCGGCGCAGACGAAGCCCTGGACGGCCGGGGCGAGCGCGGCCAGGAACTCCTCGAGCACCGGGCGCTGGACCAGCAGCCGGGACCGGGCGCAGCAGTCCTGGCCGGCGTTGTCGAACGCACCGGCAGGTGCCGCCGCCGCCGCGGCCGCCAGGTCGGCGTCGGCGAAGACGATGTTGGCGTTCTTGCCGCCCAGTTCCAGCGTCACCCGCTTCACCTGCTCGGCGCAGCCGCGCATGATCGAGCGGCCGACCTCCGTGGAGCCGGTGAACACCACCTTGCGGACGTCCGGGTGGGTCACGAAGCGCTCGCCCACCACGGACCCCTTGCCGGGCAGGATCTGCAGCACGCCCTCGGGGATGCCCGCCTCGAGGGCCAGCTCGCCCAGGCGCAGCGCGGTGAGCGGGGTCAGCTCGGCGGGCTTGAGCACGACCGTGTTGCCGGCGGCCAGGGCCGGGCCGATCGCCCAGCCGGCGATCGGCATCGGGAAGTTCCACGGCACGATCACGCCGACCACGCCGAGCGGCTCGTGGAAGGTCACGGTGGTGCCGCCGGCGACCGGGATCTGGTGCCCGAGGTGGCGCTCCGGCGCCCCGGAGTAGTACTCGAGCACGTCGCGGACGTTGCCGGCCTCCCAGCGGGCGTTGCCGATGGCGTGGCCGGCGTTGCGCACCTCCAGCTGGGCCAGCTCCTCGAGGTGGTCGTCGACGACCGTGGCGAACCGGCGCAGGAGCCGTGCCCGGTCGGCGGCCGAGGTCCGGCGCCACGACGAGAGCGCCCGCGTCGAGCGGGCGATCGCCTCGTCAGTCGCCGCCCGGTCGAGGCTCTCGACCTCGGCGATCGGCTCCGCGGTGGCGGGGTTGAGCACGGACGTGGTCATCGGTGGCTGTCCTCCATGCGGTGGGCGTGCTGGATCAGGGCGGCGAAGAGCCGGTCGTCGGTGGGGTCCTCCTCGGGGTGGAACTGCACCCCGAGCGTCCAGGCGGGGCCCTCAGGCTCCAGTGCCTGCACGAGGCCGTCCGGCGAGCGGGCGGTGACCCGCAGGCCGTCGGCCACCCGGTCGACGGCCTGGTGGTGGTAGCAGGGGACGGTCGTCGTCTCACCGAGGGCGGCGGCGATCCGCGAGCCGGGCTCGGTGCGCACCTCGACCTGGCCGTACTGGCCCGGGCCGGGCTGGTAGAGGGTGGGTCCGCCCGGCTCGGTCGCCATGCCCGGGACGACGTCCGGGACGTGCTGGTGGAGCGTGCCGCCCAGGGCGACGTTGAGGACCTGCACGCCGCGGCAGATCGCGAGCAGCGGCGTACCTCGCTGCAGTGCCGCGTGCACCAGCGCCAGGTCGTGGTCGTCCCGATAGGGCTCGGGGCGGGTCGTGGGGTGCGGGTCCTGTCCGTAGCGGGCCGGCTCCATGTCGCTGCCGCCGATGACCACGAGTGCGTCGAGCAACTCCAGGACGGAGGTGTCCGTGCCGATCGGCGGCAGCAGCAGCGGCGTGCCACCCGAGCGGACCACCGCCCCGACGTACGTCTCCGGCGTCAGGGCCGCCACCCGGCGCCAGTCGCCCCACGCGGCCTCCTTGAAGTACGTCGTGAGGCCGACCCGGGCGGCCCGGCCGGTCACAGCCGCTCGAATCCGCGCCGCAGCTCCCAGTCGGTGACGGCGGCGTCGAACGCCTCGATCTCCACGTCGGCGAAGTGGACGTAGTGCTCGACGACCGCGTCCCCGAACACCGCGCGGGCGATCTTCGAGTCACGGAACAGGTCCCGGGCCTCGTGCAGCGTGTGCGGCACGTGCGGCGCGTCGGAGTCGTAGGCGCTGCCGACCATCATCGGCTCGAGCTCCAGCTCCTGCTCGATGCCATAGAGGCCGCCGGCCATCATCGCGGCGAGCGCGAGGTAGGGGTTGGCGTCCCCGCCGGGCAGCCGGTTCTCCAGCCGGGCCGAGGCGCCCTCCCCGACCAGCCGCACCGAGCAGCTGCGGTTGTCCATCCCCCAGGCGACGGCCGTCGGGGCGAAGGAACCCTGGGCGAAGCGCTTGTAGGAGTTGATGTTGGGGGCGTAGAAGAGCGTGAACTCCCGCATCGTGGCCAGGACGCCGGCGATGAAGCTGTCGTAGAGCGCGGTGCGCTCGCCGCTCTCCTCGTCCCAGAAGATCGTGCTGCCGTCCTGGCCGCGCAGCGACAGGTGGATGTGGCAGGAGTTGCCCTCGCGGTCGTTCGGCTTGGCCATGAAGGTCACCGACTGGCCCAGGTCGGCGGCGATCATCTTCGCGCCGGTCTTGTAGACGCTGTGGTTGTCGGCGGTGGTCACGACGTCGTCGAAGAGGAAGCCGATCTCGTGCTGGCCGAAGTTGCACTCGCCCTTCGCGGACTCCACCACCATGCCCGCGGTGTACATGTCGCCGCGGATCCGCCGCAGCAGCGGCTCGACCCGGCCCGAGCCCATCACCGAGTAGTCGACGTTGTACTGGTTGCCCGGCGTCAGGTCCCGGTAGCCCTTGGTCCACGCCTCCTCGTAGCTGTCGCGGTAGACCACGAACTCAAGCTCCGTGCCGGCCACGGCCTTCCACCCGCTCGCCGCGGCCTTGTCGACCTGGGCCCGCAGCATCGAGCGCGGCGACATCGGCACCGGCTCGCCGTCGGTCGTGGCCAGGTCGCACTGCACCATCACGGTGCGCTCGAGCCAGGGAACCCAGCGGATCGTGTCCAGGTCGAGCACGAACTCCATGTCGCCGTAGCCGGACTCCCACGACGAGATCTCGTAGCCCTCGACGGTGTTCATCTCGGTGTCGACCGCGAGCAGGTAGTTGCAGCCCTCGATGCCGTCGACCAGGGCGTGGTCGAGGAAGTACGCCGCGTGCAGGAACTTGCCCTGCAGGCGACCCTGCATGTCGGTGAACGCGACCACGACGGTGTCGACCTGGCCACCGGTGATCGCGGCCCGCACCTCGTCGACGGTGAGCATGCGGGGGCTGCGGGGGTGGTCGGACTCAGGCATCTACGGCTCCTTGCGGGGTGGGGGCTGCTCAGCGCAGGTCGGACTCGGCCTGGGTGATCTGGGCGAACTCCTCCTCCGGCGCGGATCCGACCAGGTGGTGCCGGCTGTAGAACCAGAAGTAGGCCACGAACGCCACGAAGACCGCCGCCGTCACGCCGGCCGCCCGGACGTCGACCACGAAGGTCGCCAGCACCGCGATCACGCTGAGGACCAGGGCGACCCCGGTGGTGGCGACACCGCCCGGCGTGCGGTACCCGCGCTCGAGGTCGGGCTCCTTGCGGCGCAGGAGGATGTGGGACAGGTTCAGCAGCACGTAGGAGACGGTGGCGCCGAAGACCGCGATGTTGATGAGCACGTCGCCGTCGCGCACGATCGCCGCGAGCAGGAAGCCGATGGTGCCGGGCACGATCAGGGCGACGTACGGCGTCTTGCGGCCGCCGGTCAGCGAGAGCCACCGGGGCAGGTAGCCGGCGCGGGAGAGCGCGAACAGCTGTCGGGAGTAGGCGTAAATGATGGAGAAGAAGCTCGCGATCAGGCCGGCCAGGCCGGCGTAGTTGACGAAGTCCGCCAGCAGCGAGTTGCTGCCGTAGGCGACCCGGATCGCCTCCGGCAACGGGTTCGTCGACTCGCCCATCACCTGCGCGCCCGCGGCGCCCGGGACCACGGTGAGGATCAGGGCCGCGAAGACCAGCAGCACGAGCATCGCGACGATGATGCCGCGCGGCATGTCGCGTTTGGGGTCGGAGGTCTCCTCGGCGGCCAGGGGCACCCCCTCCACCGCCAGGAAGAACCAGATGCCGTAGACGAAGGCGGCGAGCAGCCCCGAGACGCCCATCGGCAGGAAGCTGCTGGACAGGGCCGAGCCGTCCGGGTCGATGTTGAACAGGTTGGCGGCGTCGAACTTGGGGATCAGGCCGACCACGGTGGCGATCAGCGCCACCACGGCGATGAGGGTGATGCCGAACATCAGCTTCAGCGCCTCGCCGACACCCCAGAGGTGCACGCCGACGAAGACCACGTAGGCGACAAGGTAGATCCACCAGCCGTCGGTGATGCCGAACAGGTCGAGCGCGTCGATGTAGCCGCCGATGAAGACCGAGATCGCGGCCGGCGCGACGGCGTACTCGATGAGCACCGCCACCCCGGTCGCGAAGCCGCCCAGGGGGCCGAGCGCGCGACGCGCGAAGCCGTAGCCGGCGCCCGCGGTGGGCAGGGTCGAGGACATCTCGGCCAGGCCGAAGACCATGCAGGTGTACATGATCCCCATCAGGATGGTGGCGATCAGCAGGCCGCCCCAGCCGCCCTCGGCGATGCCGAAGTTCCAGCCGGCGAAGTCGCCGGAGATGACGTAGCTGACCCCGAGCCCGGCCAGCAGGATCCAGCCCGCGGCACCCGCCTTGAGCTGGCGGTGCTCCATGTAGCCGGCCTGCGCGGCTGTGTAGTCGACGCTCGATTTCTTCATGCCGTCCCTCATGCCACACAGCCTCGAATCATTGGATCAGTTGTAGACCATTGACTGTTTCGGAGTCTGGACCCCGCGGGCGGAGGCGTCAAGGGTCCGGGCGGGACGAGCGGCGTCCGGGCGTAGCCTGACCTCGTGCGGGAGCAGATCAGGCCGACCGTCCCCCCGGTCCGGGTCGGCAACGTCTTCGAGGAGACGATGGAGCGCCTGGTGCGGTCGATCCGCCTCGGGCAGTTCCCGCCCGGCTCCCGGCTGCCCTCGGAGCGCGACCTCGCCGAGGAGCTGCGGGTCTCGAGGACCACGCTCCGCGAGGCCCTTGCCGAGCTCAAGGCGAGCAGCTACGTGACCGTGCGGCGGGGCCGCTACGGCGGGTCGTACGTCGCCGACGCCCTGCCGCACCGTCCGGCGGCGCCACTGGACGCGGACGAGGTCTCCGACATCCTGACGCTGCGGCGGATCCTGGAGCCGGCGGCCGCCGAGCTGGCCGCCGAGCGTGGGCCGACCGGGCCGCAGCGCGAGGAGCTGTGGTCGCTGCACGTGGAGCTGACCGAGTGCTCGGTGGGGCAGTACCGGCCGCTCGACTCCCGCCTCCACCTCCGGATCGCCGAGCTGAGCGGGACCCCCAGCCTGCTGGCGGCGGTCGCGGACACCCGGGCCCGGGTCAACTCCCTGCTCGACCGGATCCCGTTGCTCCCGACCAACCTCGACCACGCCAACGCCCAGCACACCGAGGTGGTGGTCGCGATCCTCGACGGGGACCCGGCCGCGGCACGGGCGGCGATGCTCGACCACCTCGACGGCACCGCGGCCCTGCTGCGCGGGTTCCTCGGCTGAGGCCCCCGGAGCGGCGGCCGCGGAGCAGCCGCTAGCCCTGGAGCCGGCCCATCCACTCCTCGACGGCGTCGGCCTCGCGGGGCAGCGAGTCGGAGAGGTTCGCCCAGCCGTCGCGGGTGACCACGATGTCGTCCTCGATCCGGATCCCGATCCCGCGCAGCTCCTCGGGCACCAGCAGGTCGTCCTCCTGGAAGTACAGCCCCGGCTCGACGGTCAGCACCATGCCCTCGGCCAGCGTGCCCTGCGCGTAGGCCTCGGGAGCGGCCCGACCGCAGTCGTGCACGTCGAGCCCGAGCATGTGGCTGGTGCCGTGCAGGGTCCAGCGCGAGTAGACCTTGCTCTCCGGGTCCAGGGCCTCCTCCGGCGAGACCGGCAGCAGGCCGAGGTCGCCGAGCCCGTGCGCCAGCACGGTCATCGCCGCCAGGTGCGGGGCCAGGAAGGCGACGCCCGGGCGGACCGCGTCGATGCCGGCCACCTGGGCCTCGAGCACCAGGTCGTAGAGGTCCCGCTGGAGCCCGGTGTAGCGCCCGTCGACCGGCAGGGTCCGGGTGACGTCGGCGGTGTAGAGGTTGGTGCCCTCCACGCCCATGTCGAGCAGCAGCAGCTCGCCGGGCGTCACCGGGCCGGAGTTCTCGATCCAGTGCAGGGTCGTCGCGTGCTTGCCGCCGCCCACGATCGAGTCGTAGCCGATGTCGTTGCCCATGGCCCGGGCCCTGCGGAAGAAGGTGCCCTCGATCCACCGCTCGCCGTACTTCAGGACGTTGCCCCAGTCCCGCACCGCGTCCTCGAACCCGAGGGCGGTGATGTCGCAGGCCTCGCGCAGCTGGCCGATCTCCCACTCGTCCTTGACCAGCCGCAGCTCCGAGGCGACCCGGGCCAGCTCGTCGTCACGGTCGGGGTCCCCGGCGACGAGCGCGTCGACGCCGGCGTCGACCCCGCGCTGGACCCGGGTCTTGCCGGTCTTCGCGAGGGCCGACGGCAGCTCGTCGATGTGGCGGCACGGCAGGCCCAGCGAGGACGACATCTCGTGCAGCGAGGGACGGCGCCCGGCCCACAGCTCGCCGTACTGCCGGTCCCGGAAGAACTCGTCGGTGTCGCGGCTCGACCGCGGGCGGGCGTAGAGCACGCCCTCGCCGTCCTCGACGACCAGCACCGCGTCGGAGGTCTGGTTCCCGCTGAAGTAGGTGTGCGCGGTGTCGGAGCGGAACCGGTAGTCGGTGTCGTTGCTGCGCACCTTGAAGCCGCCCGCCGGCAGCACCAGCCGCTCGCCCGGGAAGGCGTCGGCCAGCCGTGCCCGCCGCTGCGCCGCCCACTCGGTCACCGGGTGCGGCGGCAGGTCCAGCTCGCGGTCGCCCCACCCGGTGCGCATGAAGGCCGACCAGGCCTCGGGCACCTTGGGGTCGTGGGACTCGGTGCGCACCTGCTCTCCTGCGTCCGTGGGCCGGCTTCGGGTCGTGTCGTCGGTCTCGCTCACACCTGCCACCATACGACTCCGCTGCGGGCGAGCCGATAGGCTCCCGACCATGCCCGTACGTCGCCGCGACAGCATCGTCTTCACGGTCGTGGTCTCGTCGATCGCGGCCGTGGCGGCCGTCCCGATCGCGCTGCTCCTCGCCCTGTCCGGCGAGCCCATGGTGGTGGTCACCGCCGCCCTGTTCGCCCTGATCCCGGTCGGGCCGCTCGTGGCCGCCTACCTCTGGCTGGACCGCTACGAGCCCGAGCCGCGCTCGCTGCTCGCGGCCGGCCTCGCGTGGGGCGCCTTCGTGGCCACCCTGCTCGCGCTGGTCCTCCAGGGCATCGGCGGCCTGATCACACCCCTGTCCGACGGCGCCAGCCTCGCGGTCGCGGCACCGGTCACCGAGGAGGCCACGAAGGGGCTGTTCCTGCTCCTGCTGCTGCTCTGGCGTCGCAACGAGCTGGACGGGATCCTCGACGGCATCGTGTACGCCGGCATGGTCGGCATCGGCTTCGCGTTCACCGAGAACATCCTCTACCTGGCCGCCGCCTACAACGGCACCGACGGCATGGGCCCCGGCGGCATCAACGGCCTCGGCCTGCTGTTCCTCATCCGGGGCGTGGCCAGCCCCTTCGCGCACCCGCTGTTCACCGCGTTCATCGGGATCGGCGTGGGGGTGGCGATCACCAGCCGGATCCGCACGGTCAAGGTCGTCGCCCCGCTCCTCGGGTACGTCGTCGCGGTCGCCGCGCACGCCCTCTGGAACGGGTCCACGCTGCTCGCCGACGGCGTCGGCTTCATCGCGGTCTACCTGCTGGTGATGATCCCCGGCTTCCTGGTGATGGCCGGCTTCGCGGTCTGGATGCGGACCCGGGAGCGCGGCGTACTCGACCGGGCCCTGCGCGACGCGGCGCAGCGCGGGCTGATGCCGCTCGAGGACGTCCCGCACGTCGTCCACCTGCGGGCCCGTCGCGCGGCCCGCCGGTTCGCCCTGGAGCACGGGGGCAGGCCGGGCCTGGAGGCCATGCGCGACTACCAGCAGGCCGCCGTCGAGCTCGGCTACCTGCACCACCGGGTGCTGCGGGGCACGGCGCCCGGCGACTACGCCACCCGCGGACAGGGCTTCGTGGAGCGCATGCACGCCGCCCGACCCGCGATCGCCTTCCCGGCGCTCGCCAACTCTCTCGGAGGCCGGCACGCATGACCGACTCGACCACGATGCTCACCGCGCTGGTGCGGCTGCGCAGCTCGCTGCAGGAGGCACCGCTTCCGCTCGACGTGCCCGACGCCGAGGCGCACCGGGTGACCCGCACCGAGATGATCGACCAGCTCGAGGACTACGTCATCCCGCGGCTGACCACGATCGAGGCGCCGCTGCTCACGGTCGTCGGCGGCTCCACCGGGGCCGGCAAGTCGACGCTGGTCAACTCCCTGGTCGGCACCAGGGTCACCGAGCCCGGCGTGCTGCGCCCCACCACCCGCTCGCCGGTGCTGGTCCACCACCCCGACGACGCGCACTGGTTCGGCCAGGACCGGATCCTGCCCGACCTCGAGCGCACCACCCGGGCCACCGGTGACCCCTCCGCCCTCCAGCTGGTCGCCGCGCGGACCGTGCCACAGGGTCTGGCGATCCTCGACGCCCCCGACGTCGACTCGGTGGAGGAGCGCAACCGCACCCTGGCCGGTCAGCTGCTCGCCGCCGCCGACCTCTGGCTGTTCGTGACCTCCGCGGCCCGCTACGCCGACCAGGTGCCCTGGGACTTCCTCAAGCAGGCCGCCGAGCGCAGCACCGCCGTGGCCATCGTGCTCGACCGGACCCCGCCGGAGGCGGTCGAGACGGTCTCCACGCACCTCGCCCGGATGCTCTCGAGCCGCGGGCTGAAGGACTCGCCGCTGTTCGCGGTGCTGGAGGGCACGGTCGACGAGGACGGACTGCTGCCCGCCGCGGCCGTGGCCGACGTCAGCGGCTGGCTCGGCTCGCTGGCCGCCGACGTCGACGCCCGTGCCGCGGTCGTCCGCCAGACCCTCGAGGGCGCGATCCGCAGCATCGCCCGTCGCGCGCACACCGTCGCCGACGCCGTGGGGGAGCAGGCCGCCGCGACCGATGCACTGCGCGCCGACGCGGTCTCGGTCTACGACGAGGCGGTCGAGGCGGTCTCCCGAGCCAGCGCCGACGGCACCCTCCTGCGCGGCGAGGTGCTGGCCCGCTGGCAGGAGTTCGTCGGCACCGGTGAGCTGCTGCGCTCGCTGGAGTCACGCGTCGGCCGGGTCCGGGACCGGATCGTGAACACGGTCAAGGGCAAGCCCCAGCAGGTCGAGCGGGTGACGGTCGCGGTCGAGTCGGGCCTCGAGACGCTGCTGCTCGAGCACGCCGAGGCGGCGGCCGAGCGGGCCGAGGCCTCCTGGCGCTCGGTGGCCCACGGCCGCAGCCTGCTCGAGGGCGGCCCGGACCTCGGCCGCGCCTCGCGCGACTTCCGCCGCCGTGCCGAGCGGGCCGTCCGCGAGTGGCAGCAGGACGTGCTCGACATGGTCCGCAGCGAGGGCGCCGACAAGCGCACCACGGCCCGCTTCCTCGCCTACGGCGTCAACGGGCTCTCGGTCGCACTGATGGTCGTGGTCTTCGCCCACACCGGCGGCGTCCTGGTCGGGGCCGAGGCCGGCATCGCCGGCGGCAGCGCGGTCCTCGGTCAGAAGCTGCTCGAGGCCGTCTTCGGCGACAACGCGGTCCGCCGACTGGCCGAGCGGGCCCGCAAGGACCTCCAGACCCGGGTCGAGGCGCTGATGGCCGAGGAGCTCGAGCGTTACCTGAGGCTCCTTGACGCGTTGGGTGTGCAGGAGGGCGCCGCCGACCGGGTGCGGGACGCGGCTCGCCGGATCGACGACGAGCGGTTCGCCCTTCGTTCGGTGGAAGGCGGTCAGCCTGCATAGGCTGACCCCCACCACCGTGCCGACCGATCCACTGTTCCGAGGGAGCTGATGACCGCATTGCTCGAGGGAGCCCGGAAGATGGTCTCCAGGAAGTCCGACGTGGGTGCCCGCGTGGCGGGCCTCCAGGTCGCGGTCGAGCACGCCCGCGGGAGGCTCGACGACGGACTCGTCGACGCCGCCGCGGAGGTGGTCGACCGCGCCTCCGGGCGGCTGCGTCTCTCTGCCGAGCACACCGTCATCGCGATCGCCGGCGCCACCGGCTCCGGGAAGTCCTCGACCTTCAACGCGCTCACCGGCCTGGAGCTCTCGGCGGTCGGCGTCCGCCGCCCCACCACCTCGTGGGCCACCGCCTGCGTCTGGGGCCGGGAGGGCGCCGAGGAGCTCCTCGAGTGGCTCGGGATCCCGTCCCGGCACCAGGTGACCCGGGACTCGATGCTCGACACCGGCCGGGAGGACACCCGGCTCCAGGGCACCGTGCTGCTCGACCTCCCCGACCACGACTCCACCGAGGTCTCCCACCACCTCGAGGTGGACCGGCTGGTCAAGCTGGCCGACCTGCTGGTGTGGGTGCTCGACCCGCAGAAGTACGCCGACGCTGCGATCCACGAGCGCTACCTCAAGCAGCTCTCCGGCCACGCCGGCGTGATGCTGGTGGTGCTTAACCACATCGACAGCGTGCCGGTCGCCGGCCGGCAGGCCATGCTCGACGACGTACGCCGGCTGCTCGACGCCGACGGCCTCGAGGAGGTCCCGGTCCTCGCCATCAGCGCGCGGGAGGGCACCGGCCTCGACGACCTGAAGGACGAGATGGCCCGGCGGGTGGCGAGCAAGAAGGCCACCCGGACCCGGCTCGAGGCCGACGTGCGTGAGGTGGCCGAGGCGCTGGCCGAGGCCTCCGGGACCGGCAAGCCGCAGTCCCCGCGCCGCGAGCGCATGACCGAGCTCGAGAACGCCTTCGCCGACGCCGCCGGGGTGCCGGTGGTCGTCGAGGCGGTGGCCGCCTCCACCCGGCACCGTGCGAACCGGGCCACCGGGTGGCCGGTCACGGCGTGGCTCTCGCGGCTCCGGCCGGACCCGCTCAAGCGCCTGCACCTGGACCTCGGCAAGGACGGCCGCGCGCTCACCCGGGCCGGACGCACGTCGGTGCCCGAGCAGACACCCGTGCAGCGGGCCCGGGTCGACTCCGCGGTCCGCGAGCTCGCCGACGAGGTCGGCGCCGACCTGTCCCGCCCCTGGCAGACGGCGATCCGGAGGGCCTCCACCTCCCGGCTCGACGACGTCGGCGACCGGCTCGACCAGGGGCTGGCCTCGACCGACCTCGGGGTGGCCAAGCTGCCCTGGTGGGCGGGCCTGGTGCGGGCCCTCCAGTGGCTGCTGATCCTCAGTGCGATCACCGGGGGAGTGTGGCTCGGTGCGCTGGCGGTGATGGCCTACCTGCGGGCGCCGGACCCCGGCACCCCGGCCGTGCTGGGGGTCCCGCTGCCGACGCTGCTGCTGCTCGGCGGCGTGCTCGCGGGCGTGCTGCTGGCGCTGCTGAGCCGGGTGCTGGTCTCGCTGACCGCCCGCTCCCGGGCCGCCGCGGCCGACCGGCGGCTGCGGGCGAAGATCCGGACCGTCTGCGTGGAGCTGGTGCTCAGCCCCGTGGAGGCCGAGCTGTCGTCCTACGACCAGGTCCGGCACGGCCTGAGCGCCGCGCTGCGCTGAGCTGCCTGCCGCGCTGCGCTGTGCTGAGCGCTGCGCGGGGCCGACCCGCCTGTCGCGCACAGCCCGCCGACGGGACAGGTCCCTCCACAGGCTGTCGATGGGGTCGGCCCGGCCGACCCCGGTTGCCGGTTTGCTCGTCGTCACGCCACGACGACAGGAGACCCCCATGAACGAGACCTACGTGACCCTCACCGGCTGGCTGGGCAGCGACGTGACCGAGCGGATCGTCGGCTCGGCGTCCGTCGCGACCTTCCGGGTGGCCTCGACGCCGCGTCGGTACAACCGCCGCGACAACGCGTGGACCGACGGCGAGACCACCTGGTACACCGTGAACGCCTGGCGGACCCTGGGCCGCAACTGCCTCGACAGCCTGCGCCAGGGCGACCCGGTCACGGTGCACGGCAAGCTGACGGCGCAGGTCTGGACCGACCCCGCCGGGGTCAAGGTCCAGTCGTTCGTCGTCGAGGCGGTGGCCGTCGGCCACGACCTCAGTCGGGGCGTCTCCGAGTTCACCAAGCGCCTGGGCGGTGGGACCGGCGAGGCCGACGACTCGGCCCTGCGGGAGGCCAACGCGGGGTACGGCGTGGGCGGGCCGCAGATCAGCAGCGCCGGCGAGACGCTGGACGACATGGTGGAGGACGACAAGGGCGCCTCGGCGTCCGCGGAGCCGGCCGCGTAGCGTCCCGCCCGGTTGGGTCGCCGGGGTCTGCGGCACGTAGGCTCCGGTGCCATGGCTGACTACGTCTTCACACTGCGCAACGTGCGCAAGGCACACGGCGACAAGGTCGTCCTCGACAACGTGACCCTGTCGTTCCTCCACGGCGCCAAGATCGGCGTCGTCGGACCCAACGGCACCGGCAAGTCGTCGCTGCTGAAGATCATGGCCGGCCTCGACCACGCCAACAACGGCGACGCGATCCTCGACCCCGAGGCGACGGTCGGGATGCTCCAGCAGGAGCCCCCGCTCACCGAGGGCCGCACGGTCCTGGAGAACGTCGAGGAGGCGGTCGGCGGGATCAAGGGCAAGCTGGACCGGTTCAACCAGATCTCCGAGGAGCTGGCCGACCCGGAGGCCGACTACGACACCCTGCTCGCCGAGATGGGCGACCTGCAGACGGACCTCGACCACGCCAACGCGTGGGACCTCGACAGCCGGCTCGACCAGGCGATGGACGCCCTGCGCTGCCCGCCGCCCGAGGTGCTCGTCGACAACCTCTCCGGAGGCGAGCGGCGCCGGGTGGCGCTGTGCAAGCTGCTGCTCCAGCAGCCCTCCCTCTTGCTCCTCGATGAGCCCACCAACCACCTCGACGCCGAGTCGGTCCAGTGGCTGGAGAGCCACCTCGCGGCGTACCCCGGTGCGGTCCTGGCCGTCACCCACGACCGGTACTTCCTCGACAACGTGGCGCAGTGGATCCTGGAGCTGGACCGCGGCAAGGCACACCCCTACGAGGGCAACTATTCGACCTACCTGGAGACCAAGAAGGACCGGCTCAAGATCGAGGGGCAGAAGGACGCCAAGCGCGCCAAGCTGCTGGAGCGCGAGCTGGACTGGGTCCGCTCCAACCCCAAGGCCCGCCAGGCCAAGAGCAAGTCGCGTCTGGCCCGCTACGAGGAGATGGCCGCCGAGGCGGACCGGATGCGCAAGATCGACACCGGCGAGATCAACATCCCCGGCGGCCCGCGCCTGGGCGACGTGGTGCTGGAGGCGCAGGACCTCGGCAAGGGCTTCGAGGGCCGCACGCTGATGCACGACCTGAGCTTCTCGCTGCCGCGTGCCGGCATCGTCGGCGTCATCGGCCCCAACGGCGTCGGCAAGACCACGCTGTTCCGGATGATCACCGGCCAGGAGCAGCCCGACGAGGGCAAGCTCGACGTCGGCCAGACCGTCAAGCTCTCCTACGTGGACCAGAGCCGCGGCGGGCTGGACCCGGACAAGAACGTCTGGGAGGTGGTCTCCGACGGCCTGGACTTCATCAAGGTCGCGAACTTCGAGATGAACTCACGCGCCTACGTCGCCTCGTTCGGGTTCAAGGGCCCGGACCAGCAGAAGAAGGCGGGCGTGCTCTCCGGTGGTGAGCGGAACCGGCTCAACCTCGCGCTCACGCTCAAGATGGGCGGCAACCTGCTGCTGCTCGACGAGCCCACCAACGACCTCGACGTGGAGACCCTGTCCTCCCTGGAGGACGCGCTGCTCGAGTTCCCTGGCTGTGCCGTGGTCACCTCCCACGACCGGTGGTTCCTCGACCGGGTCGCCACCCACATCCTGGCCTGGGAGGGCGACGAGGAGGACCCGGCGAAGTGGTTCTGGTTCGAGGGGAACTTCGCCTCCTACGAGGCCAACAAGATCGAGCGCCTCGGCGCCGAGGCGGCCCGGCCGCACCGGGTCACCCACCGGCGGCTCACCCGCGACTGAGCGGCGACTGAGCCGCGACTGCCCGACTCAGCGCAGGTCGGTCTCAGCGCAGGTCGGCTTCGGGGTGCGCGGCGGCAAGCTGGTCCACGACCGCGTCCATCACCCGGCCGAGCGCGGCGAAGTCGCCGGCCTCGGCGAGGTCGACGATGTGGGCCCGCACCCCGCTCACGTGGGTGGGTGCCGCCTCCACCAGCGTGCTCATCCCGCGGTCGGTGAGTTGGGCGATGATCCCCCGCCCGTCGTCGCACGCGGCGGTTCGCTCGACCAGCCCGTCCCGCTGCATGCGGGCGATCGTGTGCGTGATCCGACTGCGGCTGAAGCACATGGCGTCGGCCAGCGTCGACATCCGCATCCGGTTGTCCTCGGCCTCCGAGAGCCGGACCAGCACCTCGTACTCGTTCATGCCGATGCCCACCTCGGCGCGCAGCTCGTCGTCGAGGCGGTCGAAGAGGAGGGTGGTGCCGACGCAGAACGCGCGCCAAGCACGTTGCTGCTCCGGGTCGAGCCAGCGCACCTCTTCGGGCACGACCAGGTGGAGGCCTTCGGTCATGAGCGCCAGTGTATAGATCGGGCCTCCGTGCGCTGCCGAACCGCGGAATTCATGGGTGATGCAAGTAGCGCCGCAGGAGGCCGCTCAGGCTCTACGTTCTGCAGGTTTCCGGGCCCTGGAACCTGCAGAACGTAGAGCCTCGCCCTGAGCGGCTCACTGGCCGCGGCGCGTCAGCCCATCCGCTCGAGTCTGATGGTCGCGGATGCGCTGACGCGCAGCCTCACGGTTCGCCGTTCGGGTCACTGGCCGCGGCGCGTCAGCCCATCCGCTCCAGGACCATCGCCATGCCCTGGCCGCCGCCCACGCACATCGTGATCAGGCCGGTGGACTTGTCGTGCCAGTCGAGGGAGTTCAGCATCGTGTTCTGCAGCCGGGCGCCGGTCATGCCGAAGGGGTGCCCCACGGCGATCGCGCCGCCGTTGACGTTGAGCCGGTCGATGTCGATGCCGAGGTCCTGGTAGGACGGCACGACCTGGGCCGCGAACGCCTCGTTGATCTCGACCAGGTCGATGTCGCCGATGCTCATGCCGGCGTACGTGAGCGCGTTCCTCGTCGCCTCGACCGGGCCCAGGCCCATGATCTCGGGGGAGAGGCCGGAGACGCCGGTGGAGACGATCCGGGCCAGCGGCGTCAGGCCCAGCTCGGCCGCCTTGGTGTCGGACATGACCACCACCGCGGCGGCGCCGTCGTTCAGCGGGCAGCAGTTGCCCGCGGTGACCACGCCGTCGGGGCGGAACACCGGCTGCAGCTGGGAGGCGGCCTCGTAGGTGACCCCGGCCCGCGGGCCGTCGTCGGCGGAGACCACGGTGCCGTCCGGCGTGGTGACCGGGGTGATCTCGCGGGCCCAGAAGCCGTCGCTGATGGCCTTCTCGGCGAGGTTCTGGGAGCGGACGCCGAACTCGTCGAGCTCCTGGCGCTTCAGGCCGCGCATGCGGGCGACGTTCTCGGCGGTCTGCCCCATCGCGATGTAGGCGTCGGGCAGCTGGCCGCTCTCGCGGGGGTCCTGCCAGTCCTGGCCGCCCTCGGCCAGCTTCGCGGTGCGGGCCTCGGCGTCCTCGAAGAGCGGGTTGCGGGTGCCCGGGATGTGGTCCGAGGTGCCCTTGGCGAACCGGGAGACGGTCTCGACGCCGGCCGAGACGAAGATGTCGCCCTCGCCGGCCTTGATCGCGTGGAAGGCCATCCGCGTCGTCTGCACCGACGAGGCGCAGTAGCGGGTGATCGTGGCGCCGGGCACCGCGTCCATGCCGTTGAGCACGTTGACGACCCGGCCCATGTTGTTGCCGGACTCCCCGCCGGGGAGGCCGCAGCCCAGGTAGAGGTCGTCGACGGTGTTCGGGTCCAGGCCCTCGACCTTCGAGAGCGCCTCCCGCACGATCAGCGCGGCGAGGTCGTCGGGACGGAAGTCCTTGAGCGATCCCTTGTTGGCGCGGCCGATGGGGGAGCGGGCGGCGGACACGATGACGGCCTCGGGCATGGAGGTCTCCGATCTGCGGGGGAGGGCGATGGACCTCTCTGCACCCTACTGCGGTCCCGTGGGAGGTGGGTCTGCGACGATCATGACGTGCGCCACGTCTACGAGTGCCCGGTGCGCTGGGCCGACCTCGACCTGCTCGGGCACGTCAACAACGTGACCTA
The DNA here is from genome assembly GCF_014842875.1 of Nocardioides donggukensis. Lineage (GTDB taxonomy): Bacteria > Actinomycetota > Actinomycetes > Propionibacteriales > Nocardioidaceae > Nocardioides > Nocardioides donggukensis. The sequence goes on from NZ_JACYXZ010000001.1 coordinate 925,522, forward strand.
CGTCGACTACCTGCAGGAAGCCAGGATCGACATGCTGCTCACCCACGCCCCCGACACCCGGGCGATCGACCTCGCCGAGGGGGTGGTCGTGGTGCGGCACGAGGTGCGCTACCTCGCGCCGCTGACCTTCCGGATGGCGCCGGTGCGGATCGAGTCCTGGGTCACCGAGATCCGGGCCGCCTCCTTCACGATGGCCTACGAGGTCTACGACGAGACCGAGGACGGCCGGGTCGTCTACCTGCGCGCCAAGACCGTCCTGACGCCGTACGTCTTCGCGGAGGAGCGGCCGCGCCGGATCACGCCCGGGGAGAAGGAGACGTTGACCTCCTTCCTGGGGGAGGACCCGCTGCCGGAGCGCAGCCGGCCCGGCCCGGTCCGGCACCTGGAGCAGGGGCACTACCCGATCCGGGTGCGGTTCTCCGACGTCGACCTCTACGCCCACGTCAACAACGTGAAGTACTTCGAGTACTTCCAGGAGGCGCGCATCGTCTACATGTCGCGCCTGTGGGGCGAGGCTCCCGGCGGCGCGCGGGAGGTGCCGATGGTGACCGCCCAGATGGACGTCGACTACCGGATCCCGATCGTGTTCCGCACCGAGCCGTACGACGTCCACTCCTGGGTCGCCGAGGTCGGGACGTCGTCGTTCGTCATCGAGTCGGAGATCCGGGACGGCGAGACGCTGCTCAGCCGAGCCCGGGTGGTCATGGTCACCTTCGACCCCGGGACCCAGCGCGCGGCCCCGGCTCCCGACCACTACCGCGAGCTGCTGCAGCGCGAGGTCACTCGAACGAGTTGACCATGAACTGCGCGGCGTGCGTGACGTAGTCCCAGAACCGCGCGTCCTGCTCCGGCGTCAGCTCAACCGCGTCCAGGCCCTCGCGGAAGTGCTTCAGCCAGTGCTCCTTGGCCACGGGGGTCACCGCGAAAGGGGCGTGCCGCATCCTCAGCCGCGGGTGGCCCCGGGCCTCGGAGTAGGTGGTCGGCCCGCCCCAGTACTGAACCAGGAACAGCCGGAACCGCTCCTCCGCCGGGCCGAGGTCCGCCTCGGGGTACAGCGGACGCAGCACCTCGTCCTCGGCCACGCCCGCGTAGAACACCTCGACGATCCGGCGGATCGTCTCGTATCCGCCGATCTCGTCGTAGAAGGTCTGCTCCGTGCTGCTCATCGGGCCCATTGTGCCGACCGGCCCGGGCCGGGTCCCAACCGGGCGGGTGGAAGACTCGGCAACGGCAACCCGATCACCGACGAAGGAGCAATGCAGCGATGGCAACCACGCGCACCGCACAGACCCACTGGGAAGGCAGCCTGCTCGAGGGCACCGGTCAGGTCACCCTCGAGTCCAGCGGCCTCGGCACGTACGACGTGTCCTGGCCGGCCCGCGCGGAAGCGCCGAACGGCAAGACCAGCCCCGAGGAGCTCATCGCCGCGGCGCACTCGAGCTGCTTCTCGATGGCGCTGTCCAAGGAGCTGGCCGACGCCGGCGCCACGGGCGTCGCGCTGGACACCACCGCCGAGGTGGAGCTCACGCCGGGCACCGGCATCACCGGGATCCACCTCACCGTGAAGGGCACCCTCGAGGGCCTCTCCGAGGAGGACTTCGTGGCGAAGGCCGAGGCCGCCAAGGCCGGCTGCCCGGTCAGCCAGGCGCTGTCCGGCACCACGATCACGCTGAGCGCCTCGCTGGCCTGATCCTCGCCGTTCGACCCCGGGTCGGGTGCTCGGGTGGCTGCTACGGCAACCACGCCCGGGCACCCGACCGGCAGGGTCAGGAGGTGGTGGTCTCGCGGGCGGCCTCCTCGGCCGCCTCGTCGGCGCCGGCGTCGGAGCCGCGGTGCCAGACGACCCGCTGCGGGAACGGGATCTCGATCCCCTCGAAGTCGAAGCGGGCCTTGATCCGCTGCCGCATCTCGCGGGCGACGCCCCACTGGAGGCCGGGGGCGGTCTTGAGGGCCACCCGGACCGAGACGCCGTCGGCGCCGAGGTCCTGCACGCCCCACACCGAGGGCTCCTCGATGACCTTGCCGTGGAAGTCCTCGTCCTCCCACAGGTCGTGGGCGACGTCCTCCAGCACCCGCCGGACCTTCACCAGGTCCTCCGCGTAGCCGACGCTGATGTCGAGCACGGTCCGCGCCCAGTTCTGGCTCATGTTGCCGACCCGCATGATCTCGCCGTTGCGGACGTACCAGACGGTGCCGTTGATGTCCCGGAGCCGGGTCACCCGCAGGCTCACCGCCTCGACCGTGCCGATGGCCTCACCGAGGTCGATCTCGTCACCCACGCCGTACTGGTCCTCGACGATCATGAAGATGCCGGAGAGGAAGTCGGAGACCAGGCTCTGCGCGCCGAAGCCGAGGGCCAGGCCCAGGATCCCGGCGCTGGCGATCAGCGGCGCCACGTTGTAGCCGAGCTTGTCGATCGACATGATCACGACGATCGTCATGACCACGCCGGTGGTGATGCTCTTCAGCAGCGAGCCCATCGTGCGGGCCCGCTGCACCCGGCGGTTGGCGTTGGCGTTGGTCTGCGCGCCGACCTTGAGCTTGCTGCCGCTGCCGGAGTGGCCCAGGCTCAGGCGACTCGCCTTGCCGGGGATCACCCCCTCCTCGGCGCGTCGGACGGTGCGGTCGATGACGCGGTGCAGCACCCACCGGGTGAACAGGCCGATGAGCACCAGGCCGAGGATGGCCAGGGGCTTGCCGATCACCCACTCCGCGAGGTCGGCCAGCGTCTCGTTCGCGGTCATCCGCCACACGACCCGGCAGGAGATCGCCTGGTCGGGGTCGCACTCGGTGTACTCGTTCAGAACCGACATGTGACGGAGGCTACGGCTCGTGGGGTCAGGCCCCAAGCCGAGAGCCGATACGATGGGTGTCGTGATCATCACGCCTGCTCCGAGCCCCACCCGATCGGTCGTCCGCGCCGCCTGTGCGGCCGCCTCGATGACCGCCGCAGCCTCTGTGATCCTCCTCGCAGCCCCGGCCCAGGCCGGTGTCCCCGAGGGCTGGAGCGACCCGGCCCCGGTGGACACGCTGGAGGCGATCGCCCTGCTGGTCGGTGGTCCGCTGGCGCTGTTCCTGCTCGTCGGCCTCGCCGTCGCCCTGCCGTCCCTGGTGAAGGGCGAGCGGGTGGGCCTGCCCGGCTCGACGCCGGAGAGCGAGTGGTTCGGAGGCCCGCGCGAGGGCCTGAGCGCCGCCGATCGGGTGGCGGCGGCCGAGCTGGAGAAGGGCGCGGCCGACAGCGGAACCGGCGGGACCGGGGGCGCACGTGGCCAGTGGTGACCTCTTCAGCGCCCGCGAGCGCCAGGAGATCGACCGGGCGATCCGGCAGGCCGAGACCTCCTGCCGGTACGAGATCTCCGTCTTCGTCGGCACGGCCGACGAGGAGTCCCACCCGTTCGCGAGCAGGCTGCACGCCTCGCTGACGGCGCCGGACCGCAGCATCCTGATCATGGTCGACCCGACGGCCCGACTCCTCGAGATCGTCACCGGCTCCCAGGTCAGGCGCGACCTGAGTGACCGTGAGGTCGAGCTGGTCCTGCTCGACATGCAGTCCTGCTTCGCCGCCGACGACCTCGTCGGCGGCCTGAAGCGCGGCATCGGGATGCTCGCCGAGCACGCCCGGCCGCAGCGCACGCTGCACACCGAGTCCGTCTGAGGGTCCCTCTGAGGGCCGTCGGAGGGTCCGTCTGAGGGCCGCCCCGGCCGGAGCCGGGGCGGCCACAGGTCACTCCTGGGCGTCGCGGGCCTGGCCCGCGAGGTAGCGCGCCACCTCGGCCCGACCCTCCCGCACGTACCGCTGCGCGGCCGGGTTGGCGGTCGTGGTGGCCAGCCACCGGTCGACCCGCTCCAGCAGCCATCCCGAGGCGAGCGGCTTCGGGAACATGAACTCGAGCGCGGTCGAGGCCCGCTGGGTGCCCTTCTCGTCCCAGATCGTCTCCGCCGCGTCGAGGTAGGCCTCCACGTAGGGCTCGAGCACGTCGTCCTGCCCGTGCTGGTGGAAGGCCAGCACGACCGAGCGCTGGGTCTCGTTGGGCACGTCGTCGCGCACCATCGCCATCTCCCAGGCCTCGGCCTTCGCGGCCGCCGTGGGCCGCGCCGCCTTGGCGGCAGCCGCCCGCTCCTGGCCGGAGATCGTGGTGTCGCGAGCCAGTTCGGCGTCGATCCGCTCGCCGTCGGCCCGACCGGCCCGGGCGAGGGCCCCGACCAGGGTCCAGCGCAGGTCGGTGTCCACCTCGAGGCCGTCGATGCTGACGCTCCCGTCGAGCAGTCCCTCCAGCTCGGCCAGGACGGCGTCGCTGTGGGCGGCCCCGGCCAGGGCGCGGACGAACGTCAGCTGGTGGTCGCTGCCGGGCTCGGCGGAGGACAGCAGCCCGCGCAGCCCGCGCTCCCACCTCGCCCGCACCGCCTCGCGGTTCTCCGGGGCCGTGAACGAGTTCACCGCCATCGCCGCGTAGCGCGGGATCACGCTGAGGCCGAACGCATCGGTCTCGTCGGCGATCGAGCCGAGCACCAGGTCGACGAACGCGGACGCGCTCAGCTCGGCGTCGCGGGTCATGTCCCAGGCGGCGCCCCAGCACAGGGCGCGGGCGAGGGAGTCGTCGAGCCGCCCCAGCCCGCCGAGCAGGGTCGCCAGCGAGCGCTCGTCGAGCCGGATCTTGGCGTAGGCGAGGTCCTGGTCGTTGAGCAGCAGCAGGTCGGGCTGGGCGGCGCCGACCGCCTCGGCCACCTCGGTGCGCTCGCCGACGACGTCGGTCTCCAGATAGGTACGCCGCACCAGCCGGCCGTCGACCTCGTCGTAGAGACCGATGCCGAGCCGGTGCCGACGGAGGGCCGGCTGCTCCGCCGACGCCGTCTGGCGGACCGCGAAGGAGGAGTAGGTCCCGTCCTCGGCGAGCTCGAACTCCGGGGTGAGGGTGTTCACCCCGGCCGTCTGGAGCCACTCCTTGGCCCAGCCGTCGAGCTCGCGGCCGGAGGACGCCTCCAGCGCCGCGAGCAGGTCGGCGAACTCGGAGTTCCCGAACGCGTGGTCCTTGAAGTACTGCCGCAGCCCGGCCAGGAAGGGCTCGAGCCCGACCCAGGCGACCAGCTGCTTGAGCACCGACGCGCCCTTGGCGTAGGTGATCATGTCGAAGTTGACCTCGACCGCCTGCAGGTCGTAGTTGTCGGCCGCGATCGGGTGCGTCGAGGGCAGCTGGTCCTGGCGGTAGCCGGTCTGCTTGCGGGCGTTGGTGAAGCCGGTCCACGACTCGTCGTACGAGGTCGCCTCGACGGCGGCGTGGTAGCAGGCCCACTCGGCGAACGACTCGTTCAGCCAGAGGTCGTCCCACCACTTCATCGTGACCAGGTCGCCGAACCACATGTGCGCCATCTCGTGCAGGATCACCGAGCACCGGAACTCGTAGAACGAGCGCGGCTGGCGGCTGCGGGGGAGGTACTCGTCGCGCAGCGTCACGCAGCCGGCGTTCTCCATCGCGCCCATGTTGTACTCCGGCACGTAGAGCTGGTCGTACTTCCCGAACGGGTAGGGGAAGTCGAAGGCGTCCTCGAAGAACTCGAAGCCCTGCTTGGTCAACAGCACCAGCTCGTCCACGTCGAGGTGCTCGACGAGCGACTGGCGGCAGTAGTGGCCCAGGGGGATCTCGCCGTGCTTGCCGCGGTAGGTGTCGAAGACGGCGTGGTACTCGCCGGCGACGAGCGCGGTGATGTAGGTCGACATCCGCTCGGTGGCGGGGAAGTTCCACACCGCGGTGCCCTCACCGACGGGCCGCGGCTCGGGCGTGGCCGCGTTGCTCACGACCTTCCAGTGCTCGGGCGCGGTGACGTTGAACGTGAACACGGACTTCAGGTCGGGCTGCTCGAACGTGGTGAAGACCCGGCGGGCGTCGGGGACCTCGAACTGGGAGTAGAGGTAGACCCGGCCGTCGGCCGGGTCCACGAACCGGTGCAGCCCCTCGCCCGTGCGGCTGTAGGTGCAGTCGGCCCGCACCACGAGCTCGTTCTCCGCGGCCAGCCCGGTCAGCGCGATCCGGCTGTCCGAGTACGCCGTCGCGGGGTCGATCGCGACCCCGTTCAGCGTGATCTCGTGCACGGTCGCGTCGACCAGGTCGGCGAAGGTGTCCGTGCCCGGCTCCGAGCAGGTGAACCGGAGCGTGGTCGTCGAGGCGAAGGTGGTCTCGGACGTGGTCAGGGCGAGGTCGACGGTGTACGACTCGACGGCGAGGGTCGCGGCGCGGGTCTGCGCCTCCTCGCGGGTGAGGTTGGTTCCAGGCATGGGCTGATCATGTCACCCGGCGCGCGGGGCAGGATGGTGCCCATGGCGTCCCGGGTCCGCGAGGTGGCGGGTGTGTTCCTGCGGCTGGGCACGATCGCGTTCGGGGGACCGGCCGCGCACACGGCGCTGATGCGCGAGGAGCTGGTCCGGCGCCGGGGCTGGGTCGACGACGCCCGGTTCGTCGACCTCATGGGCGCCACCAACCTGGTCCCCGGCCCGAACTCCACCGAGCTGGCCATCCACCTGGGCCACGACCGGGCCGGGTGGCGGGGCCTGCTGGTGGCCGGGGCCTGCTTCATCGTCCCGGCCGCCCTGATGGTGACCGGCCTGGCCTGGGCCTACGTCGAGTACGGCGAGGTGCCGGCCGTCGAGGGACTGCTGTACGGCGTGGTCCCCGCGGTGATCGCGATCATCGTCCATGCCCTGGTCGCCCTGCTGCGCACGGTGCTGCGGACCCGGTGGCTGGTGCTGCTCGCTGCCGCGGCGCTGGCGGCGTACCTGCTCGGGGTGCCCGAGCTCGTGGTCCTGTTCGGGGGCGCCGCCGTGGCCGGTCTGGCCCACCTGGCCACGCGTCTTCCCCGGCCGGCCGGTCCCGGCCTGCTCGGGGTGCCGCTGCTGCTCACCGGTGGGACCACCTTCCCCGACCCCACGGCCGGCCAGCTCGCCGAGCTGTTCGCCACGATGCTGAAGATCGGTGCCGTGCTCTACGGGAGCGGCTACGTCCTGCTGGCCTTCCTCGAGGGGGACTTCGTCGACCGCCTCGGCTGGATCACTCAGGACCAGCTGGTCGACGCGGTCTCCGTGGGGCAGGTGACCCCGGGGCCGGTCTTCACGACGGCGACCTTCCTGGGCTACGTGGTCGCCGGCCCGCTGGGTGCGCTGCTCGCCACCGTGGCGATCTTCCTGCCGTCGTTCGTGTTCGTCGGGCTGCTGACCCGGATCACGGACCGGCTGCGGGCCTCGGCGTGGACCTCGGCCCTGCTGGACGGCGTGAACGCGACCGCCCTGGCGCTGATGGCCGGGGTGTCCTGGGAGCTGGGTCGCTCGGCCGTGGTGGACCCGCTGACCGCGGGGATCGCGGTGGTGACGCTGGTGCTGCTGGTGCGGACCCGACTCAACAGCGCGTGGTACATCGCGGCCGGCGGGCTGGTCGGCCTGATCTCCGTGGTGTGAGTCACACGACGGAATGCCGGGTCCCACGAGGCCGTTCACCCCCCCTATGGACACCACGACCGCCGCCCGCGACCACGCCGACTTCTGGTTCGACCCGCTGTGCCCCTTCGCCTGGATCACCTCCCGGTGGATGCTCGAGGTCGAGCAGGTCCGCGACGTCTCGGTGGACTGGCGGGTGATGAGCCTTGCCTACCTCAACGAGGACAAGGACATCCCCGACGACTACCGCGCGATGCTGGCGGACGCCTGGGGGCCCGTCCGGGTCTGCGTGGCCGCCGCCCAGGCGCACGGTGACGAGGTGCTGCTGCCGCTCTACACCGCGATGGGCACGCGGATCCACAACCAGCAGGAGAAGCCCGACCGGGCGCTGGTCGAGGCCGCTCTCGCCGAGGTGGGGCTGCCGACCACGCTGGCCGACGCCATGACCTCCGGCGAGCACGACGACGCGGTCAAGAAGTCCCACCACGCCGGCATGGACCAGGTCGGCGACGAGGTCGGCACCCCGACCATCTCGATCAACGGCTCGGCGTTCTTCGGGCCGGTCCTGGGCAGCATCCCGCGTGGCGAGCAGGCCGGCCGGATCTGGGACGGCGCGGTCGCCGTGGCCGGCTTCCCGGACTTCTACGAGCTCAAGCGGAGCCGGGCCGGGGACCTCGACTTCACCTGAGCAACTGGCGCATCACGCGCCACAGGCGCATCATGGGTGGTGTTATGCCACGTCTTCTCGGTCAATCCCGCTCCCTGCCCGCCCGCGCCGGGGTCCTGCTGCTGTCCTCGACGATCGCCCTGACCGGCCTCGGACCGGCCGCCCACGGGATGCCGGCGGCCCCGGCGGCGTACCGGACCGCCCCGATCCAGCTCGCCGCCGGTGACCCCGGCGACCCGGTGCGGCAGGCGACGGTCCGGCTCGGCGTCGGGCGGCTGCAGGCCGCCGGGACCGGGGCCCGGACCGGACGGCTCGGCACGGCCGGCTTCTCGCAGGTCGCGCTGACCTGGGCCGGCCCCGACCCGGACGCCGAGGTGCGGGTCCGCCGCGAGCAGCGCTGGAGCGGCTGGATGCCGCTCCCCGAGCTGGCCGACGGCCGTCCGACCACCGGGCGGGCCTCGGACCTGCTCTGGGTCGGCAGCGCGGACGGGGTGCAGGTGCGTACCGCGTCCAGGACGGCCCGGGACCTCGAGCTGGTGCTCATCGATCCCGGCACGCTGCCCTCCGACGACGACGCCGCCCCGATCGCCGCGCGCACCGGCACCACCGAGCAGGCCCGTGAGGCGGCTCCGACCCGGGCCCCCGCCCCCGATCTGCGCGGTCGGCCGTCGTGGGGCGCCGACGGCAGCTGGCGCAACGGCAAGCCGGTGTACATGAAGCGGATCAAGCAGGTCCACCTGCACCACACCGCCACCGCCAACGACTACTCCCGCAGCGAGGTCCCCGGCCTGATCCGCGGGATGTACCGCTACCACACCCAGACGCTGGGCTGGTTCGACATCGGCTACAACTTCCTCGTCGACCGGTTCGGCCGGGCATGGGTGGGGCGCTCGGGCGGCCACGCGAAGCGGGTCCGCGGCGCGCACACGCTCGGCTTCAACCACGCCTCGACCGGGATCGCCCTCATCGGCACCGACCGGGCCTGGAAGAAGGCGAAGACCACGATCGTCCGGCTGGCCGCCTGGAAGCTCGACAAGGAGGGCCGCGACGCCGACGTCCGGGTCTCGATCCGGTCGAAGGGCAGCGACAAGTACCCCAGCGGCCGCGTCGTCCGGCTCCCGGCGATCGACGGGCACCGCGACACCAACGACACCGCCTGCCCGGGCACCCGGCTCTACGACCGGCTGCCGGGGATCAGGTCCCGGTCCCAGCGCCGGATCGACCGCTTCTGACCGATCGGCTCACCGGTCGCTCATCGGGCGGCTCATCTCTCGGTCTGGCCCAGCCGGTTGAGCTTGGCCACCACCGTCTCCCGGTGCTCGGCCCCGGCCACCACCTGCAGGTCGACGAGCATCTCCCGGAGCCGGGCCGGGACCTGGAGCCCGTCGGCACCCCAGTGCGCGATCTCGTCGACCGCGAGGTCGAGGTACTGCGCGAAGGTCCACTCGGTGGTCACCAGCCGGGGCGTCCCCTCCTCGTCGTACCAGACCGGCCACGGGTCCGCGGTCGCGGCCATCCGGCGGAGCACGTCGTGCAGCTCGTCGATGACCTGGACGGCCGTGGTCGGGTCGTTGATGCCCGGGGAGAGCGCCCGCTCGGCGATGTCCACGAGCCGGCGGAAGCCGTAGGTGGGGTCCTGGTGCATCGTCCGCTCGCGGGCGATGCCGAGCCCGGCGGCCACGTCGTCGTCCCAGCCCTCGCCCGGTGGCTCCTGGGTGCGCACCATCACCGCGGGCGCGCCCTCGGGCAGGAAGCTGCCCAGGGGGTAGAGCACCTCCAGCCGGGCCCCGCGGCGCCGCGCCAGCCGCTGCAGACCCTGGAGGTCCAGCGAGTCGAGGTAGCCCGACCGCTGCGCGACCACCGTCGTCTGGTGCTCCATGTCGGGCAGCTCGGGTCGCGGGCCCGCGACCTGGCCGCTCGGCCGGCTCCGCTCGATCAGGTCCCGGGTCTGGTCAGCGACCCGGTGCGTGATCGTGCTCACCGAGATCGACTGGGTGATGTGGTGGATGAACGCGAGGAACATCCCCACCGCCGCGAGGACCAGCAGGTAGGCCACGGTGACCGCCAGCCGGGGCACGAACGGCTCGCCGTCCGCCGGGGCGTCGCGCACCGCGCGCAGCACGGTGAGCGCGTAGACGAAGGACGAGGCGAAGACACCCAGCGTGTGCTGGGTGACCGGGTCGTCGAGGAAGGTGTTGAGCACCCGCGGCGAGAACTGGCTGCTGGCCAGCTGTAGGACCACGATCGTGATCGAGAAGACCAGGCCGGTGACCGAGATCATCGCGCCGGCGATCGTCGACAGCACGTTCCGCGCGGCCGCCGGTCCGCCGTCGAAGAGCAGCGGCACCCCGCGGCCGGCCGGTCCCTCGACGGCCGGGATGAGCACCGCGGCGACGACCGCGCCGAGGCACCACAGCGCCGGCACCACCCAGAACGGGTCGAAGGCCCGCTCGAACCACGGTCGGGTCCGGCCCAGCGCCGCCGTGGGGGAGGGGGTCGGCACGGCGGCACGGGAGGGGCGACGAGGCGTCATGACCTGTTTCTACCCTGTCCGGCCCGCGGCCCGCCCGCTCCCGCCCGGAACCGGCGGGTCCGGCGCCCCTAGGATTGCGGCCATGACCAAGGTCCTCTCCGCCGTCGCCTGGCCCTACGCCAACGGCCCCCGCCACATCGGCCACGTGGCCGGCTTCGGTGTGCCCTCCGACGTGTTCTCGCGCTACATGCGGATGGCCGGCCACGACGTGCTGATGGTCTCCGGCACCGACGAGCACGGCACGCCGATCCTGATCGCCGCGGACGAGGCCGGGGTCAGCCCCCAGGAGCTGGCCGACGTCAACCACCGGATGATCGCGGAGGACCTCTGCGCGCTCGGCGTCTCCTACGACCTCTACACCCGCACCAGCACCCGCAACCACCACGCGGTGGTCCAGGAGCTGTTCCTTGGCGTGCACGCCAACGGCTACTTCGTCGAGCGCACGACGTACGGCGCGATCTCGCCGTCGACGGGCCGCACCCTGCCGGACCGCTACATCGAGGGCACCTGCCCCATCTGCGGGTACGACGGCGCGCGCGGCGACCAGTGCGACAGCTGCGGCAACCAGCTCGACCCGCACGAGCTGAAGGACCCGCGGTCGAAGATCAACGGCGAGGTGCCGGAGTTCGTCGAGACCCAGCACTTCTTCCTCGACCTGCCGGCGCTGGCCGAGGCGCTGGGCGCCTGGCTCGACGAGCGGGAGGCCAGCGGGACCTGGCGTCCGAACGTGATCCGGTTCAGCCAGAACATCCTCCAGGAGATCCGCCCCCGGGCCATGACCCGCGACATCGACTGGGGGATCGCGGTGCCGCTGGACGGGTGGCGGGAGAACCCCACCAAGAAGCTCTATGTCTGGTTCGACGCGGTCATCGGCTACCTCTCCGCCAGCATCGAGTGGGCCCGGCGCACCGGCGACCCGGACGCGTGGCGGTCGTGGTGGAACGACCCCGAGGCGCTGTCCTACTACTTCATGGGCAAGGACAACATCACCTTCCACAGCCAGATCTGGCCGGCCGAGCTGCTGGCCTACTCGGGCCGCGGGTCGCTCGGTGGCGAACCGCACCGGCTCGGCGCCCTGAACCTGCCCACCGAGGTGGTCTCGAGCGAGTTCCTCACGATGGAGGGCCGCAAGTTCTCCTCCTCCAAGCGGGTGGTGATCTACGTCCGCGACCTGCTGAGCCGCTACCAGCCGGACGCGTTCCGCTACTTCGTCGCCGCGGCCGGCCCGGAGAACCAGGACTCCGACTTCACCTGGTCGGAGTTCGTCCGCCGCACCAACGACGAGCTGGTCGCCGGGTGGGGCAACCTCGTCAACCGCACCGCCACCCTGATCGCGAAGAACTTCGGTGAGATCCCGGCCGCGGGCGAGCTGACCGACGCCGACGAGGCGGTCCTCGCCCACGTCGAGGCCGCCTTCGGCACGGTCGGGGACCTGATCGCCAGGCATCGGCAGAAGCAGGCGATCTCGGAGGCGATGCGCACGGTCGCCGAGGTCAACAAGTACGTCACCGACCACGAGCCCTGGAAGCTCAAGGGCGAGGAGCAGCGGGAGCGCCTGGCCACCGTCCTGCACGTCATGGCCCAGTGCGTGGTCGACCTGAACACCGTCCTCGCGCCGTTCCTGCCGTTCTCCGCCAACGCCGTCGACCTGGTCTTCGGCGGCGACGGCGACGTCCAGCCGATGCCGCGCCTGGAGGAGGTCGCCGACCTGGACGGGGGAGCGGACTACCCGGTGCTCACCGGCGACTACACGACCGTCCGGGCGTGGGGGCGCACCCCGGTCGCGGCGGGCACCCCGGTCGGCAGGCCGAGCCCGGTGTTCACCAAGCTCGACCCGGCCGTCGTGGAGGACGAGCTGGCCCGGCTCGAGGAGGAGGCCCGATGACCGCGGCGATGTACGTGCCCGCCTTCCAGGTGCGCCAGAAGCTGACGCTGATGGTGAACCGCTACCAGATCTCCACCCTGAACCCCGACGGGAGCGAGGGGCCGCTGCTCGCGTTCGCTGAGCAGAAGCGGATGGCGTTCAAGGAGCAGGTGACCTTCTTCACCGACGAGACCCGGTCCCGACCGGTCTTCGGCTTCAAGGCCCGCAAGCGGCTCGACCTCAATGCCGGCTACGACGTCACCGACGAGAGCGGCCAGCCGCTCGGCTACTTCAAGAAGGAGTTCGGGGCCAGCCTGCTCCGCTCCACGTTCTCGATCGAGGGCCCCGGGTACGCCGGCCGCGGGCAGGAGCGCAACCAGGTGGTGGCGCTGCTGCGACGCTTCGCCGAGCTCGACTTCCTGCCCGTGCACTTCGACTTCACCGACTCCGGCGGCAACCCGCTGATGAGCAGTGAGCGGAGGTTCACGATCGGGGACCGCTACCGGGTCACCGTGCCGGACCCGCGCGTCGACTTCCGGGTGGCGGCCGCCGTCGCGGTCGGTCTCGACGCCCTCATGTCCCGCTGATGGTCCTGCACCCCCAGGCCCGTGCCGCGATCGAGCGGGCTCTGGCCGAGCCCTCGGTCTGCGCCCCGGGCTTCGACATCGCCGCGGCGCGGGCCGAGTCGAGGCGGCTGGCGGCGCAGGAGCCCCGCGAGCCGGTCGCCGAGGTCCGCGACCTCGATGCCGACGGCGTCCCGTGCCGGCTCTACGTCCCGATTCGGCCGGTCCCCGGCCTGGTGCTGCACCTGCACGGCGGGGGATTCGTGCTCAACGACGTCGACGTGCACGACGCCGCCGCCCGCAGGCTGGCGCTCCGCTCGGGCCTGGCCGTCCTGTCCGTCGACTACCGCCGCCCTCCCGAGCACCGCTTCCCGGCGGCGCCCGACGACGTCGACACCGTGCTCCGCTGGCTGGAGCGTGCGGGAGACGAGCACGGCCTGGCGGTGCCGACGTACGCCCACGGCGACAGCGCCGGGGGCAACCTCGCGCTGGTCGCCGCGCTGCGCCACCCCGGTCGTCTCGCCGGGCTGGCGCTGACCTACCCGTTCCTGGACCCCGGTGCGTCGTTCGACTCCTACCGCACCGCGGCGGACGGCTTCGACCCGCGGGAGGCCGCGTGGTACTGGGAGCAGTACGCCGCCTCCCCGGCAGACCTGACCGACCCGGACCTGGCGCCGCTGCTCTCCGACCGGCTGGGGACGCTGCCGCCCACGCTGGTGGTCACCGCCGAGCACGACCCGCTGCGGGACGAGGGCGAGCACCTCGCCCGGGTGCTCGCCGAGGCCGGCGTCGAGGTGACCGCGACCCGCTACCTGGGGATGACGCACGGCTTCTGGCGGCACCCGGACGCCTTCGACGCCGCCGAGCCGCTGACCCGCCAGCTGGCCGGTTTCCTGCGCGGCCTGCTGCCCTGAGAGACTGCCGCCATGCGCGTGCACCTCGGCTCCGACCATGCCGGCCTCGAGCTCAAGGACCACCTCCTGACCTGGCTGGTCGACGAGGGCCACGAGGTCGTCGACCACGGTCCGTTCGTCTACGACGCCCTCGACGACTACCCGGTCTTCTGCCTGCGCGCCGCCGAGGCGGTCGCGGCCGAGTGGGCCGAGGGCGGGGACGGCCTCGGTGTGGTGATCGGCGGCTCCGGCAACGGCGAGCAGATCGCGGCGAACAAGGTGGCCGGGGTCCGGGCCGCCCTGGTCTGGTCCGAGGAGACCGCCCGGCTGGCCCGCGAGCACAACGACGCCAACGTCATCTCGGTCGGCGGCCGGATGCACCCGGTGGAGAACATGACCCGCTTCGTCGGCACCTTCCTGGCGACCGGGTTCACGGGGGAGGAGCGGCACGTGCGCCGGATCGGCATGCTCGCCGACTACGAGACGCACGGCGACCTGCCGCCGCTGCCCGAGTCCGCCCTGCGCGGGCCAGACGCCGCGGATGCCTGAGGGGCACACCCTCCGGCGACTGGCCGACGAGCTGGCCGGTGCGTTCGCCGGCCGGGTCGTCTCGGTCAGCAGCCCCCAGGGCCGGTTCGCGGCCGAGGCCGCCCAGCTGGACGGCGCCACCTGCGTCGGCGCCGAGTCGGCCGGCAAGCACCTCTGGGTGGAGTTCCCCGGCGAGCGCTTCGTGCACGTCCATCTCGGGCTCATCGGCGGCTTCGCGGTGCACTCCGACGTGGACGTGGTCGCGGCCCCGGTGGGTCAGGTGCGGCTGCGGCTGGTGACCGCGGACCCCGGCCCGACGGCGTACGCCGACCTGCGCGGGGCCACCACCTGCGACCTCGTGACCCTCGCCGGGCGGGACCGGGTGCTGGGCCGGCTCGGCCCGGACCCGCTGCGCGCCGACGCCGACCCGGCGGCCGCGTGGCGTCGGATCTCGGCCAGCGACCGCCCGATCGGCGACCTGCTGATGGACCAGGCCGTGCTGGCGGGGGTCGGGAACGTCTACCGCGCGGAGGTGCTCTTCCGGCACCGGATGCACCCGCTGCGGCCGGGCCGGACCCTGCGCCGCGGCCAGTTCACGGCGCTATGGGAGGACCTGGTCGGCCTCATGGCCGAGGGTGTGGCGACCGGGCGGATCGACACGGTGCGACCCGAGCACACCCCGGAGGCCATGGGCAGGGACCCGCGCCGGGACGACCACGGCGGCGAGGTCTACGTCTACCGGCGCGCCGGGCAGCCCTGCCACGTCTGCGGGAGCCGGGTCCGGACCGAGGTCCTGGCCGGTCGGAACTCGTTCTGGTGTCCTCGCTGTCAGCCCCACTTCAGGTCCCGCGCTGCCCTACAGTAAGCGCTTGTGAGTCTCACGACCTCGCGGGCCGCACCGGTCCGGCGACTGCGCCGGACCGGGGCCCGGCTGCGCCGACGTGTGACCCCGGCCGAGGGGTTCGCGCTGTTCTGGCTGACGCTGCTCACGCTGGCGATCGTCGGGCTGATCCTCGCCGACTGGAGGGTCTGGCCGCTCACGATGTTCGTGCTGCCGATGGTGCTGGGCAGCCTGCTCCTGGGGCCGCGGCACCTGCCCTGGTTCGTGGTCTTCGTGCTCGCCGGGCTGATGCTCGCGCTCGTCGGGACCAGCGACGGACGGGAGCTGACGGCGCGGCTCGTGATCGCGGTCGTCATCGTCTTCCTGCTCGGGCTGATCATCATGATCGCCTCGTTCCGGCGCTCCCGGCTCGGCGTCGCCGGCGTGCAGGGGGAGTCGATGCTGGTGGACCTGCGGGACCGGATCCAGAGCCAGGGCATGCTGCCGCCGCTCCCGGCGAACTGGTACGCCGAGTCGGCGCTCAGGTCCGCCGGCGGGTCGCCGTTCGCCGGCGACTTCGTGGTCGCCTCCCGGCCCGGCTGGGGGCGCCGGCTCGACCTGGTGGTGGTCGACGTCTCCGGCAAGGGTGAGGACGCGGGCACCCGGGCCCTGCTGCTCTCGGGTGCGTTCAGCGGGCTCCTCGGGGCCCTGGAGCCGGAGGAGTTCCTGCCGGCGGCCAACACCTACCTCCTGCGCCAGAACTGGGAGGAGGGGTTCGCCACCGCGATCCACATCACCGTCGACCTCGAGACCGGCGACTTCACCCTGCGCACCGCCGGCCACCCGCCCGGTGTCCAGCTGCTGGCCGGATCCGGCCGGTGGCTGGTCCACGAGTCCGAGGGCCCCGTGCTGGGCCTCTACGACGGCGCCGAGTTCGTCGCGTCGTGCGGTCGCATGGGCAGCGGCGACGCGATGCTCCTCTACACCGACGGCCTGGTCGAGACCCCGGCGCGCGACATCGGGCTCGGGATCGACCGGCTGGTCGGCACCGCGGAGCGACTGCTGCACGACCGGATGGAGCAGGGTGCCCGCCGGCTGATCGACCGGCTCGGCTCGCGCAACGACGACCGCGCGCTGCTGCTGCTGCACCGACGCTGAGCGCGGCCCGGGCATGTGGCACGATGTGCCTCGCAGCGCCCGCCCCCGACCCGTCGGGGGCGACGCGGATGTAGCTCAATGGTAGAGCCCCAGTCTTCCAAACTGGCTACGCGGGTTCGATTCCCGTCATCCGCTCCGATGCCCGCTCGGCTACACGCCGATCGAGCTCCACGGCCCCCAGATCGCGAACGTCATCCCGGCGCTGGCCTGGATGTTCACGAACAGGGTGTGCCCGTCCGGGCTGAACGTCGACCCGGCGAACTCGTCCCCGAACCGCTCCCCGCCGCTGCTGGAGCGGAGCCGGTTCAGGGCGATGTCCCAGAGGTCGCCGTGCGGGGTCAGGCCCCGGAGGAAGTTGTCCCCCGAGCTGTCCTCGCACACCACGAGCGTGCCACGGCGGGAGGTGGTGATGTTGTCGGGCAGGTCGAGCACGAGCGGACCCGGGGACTGGAAGACCACGCGGAGCGTCTGCCGGCGGGTGTCGTAGGCCCACACCTGGCCCGAGCCGCGACCGTAGCCGCTGCCGTTCTGCGTGCCCGGCTCCGCGGGACCACCGCCCTGCGTGGAGGTGAAGTAGACGACGCCGCGGTCGTAGACCTGACCCTCGAGCCGGGAGAAGTACGCCGCACCCTGCTCCCAGCCCTGCCGGCTGACGTGGGTCAGCGCCGTGTTGTTGGTGGTCTCGGCGGTGCTGCCGGGCGTGTAGTCGTAGACGACGTCCGGCTCGGCGATGTCGACCCACTCGACGTCGTACGTCGTGTCGTTGGTCTGCTGCGCCTCGAGGTGCGCGTTGTCGACGCCGACGACCTTCAGCATCTGCAGGGTCCCGCCGTCCTCGAGCCGGCCCACCCGCATCGGGTCGCTCGGCGGCCGGTAGCGGTAGAACCCGGAGGCGAAGCCGAAGTTGTCCTCGGTCAGGTAGAGGTGGCCACCGTGCGGGTCGAACGACACCGCCTCGTGGGCGAACCGGCCGGCGTTGCGGATCGGCTGGCGGCTCGACTGGCCGGCGCCCGGGACGTGGCTCGCGGGCACCTCGAACACGTAGCCGTGCGGCTGCTGGAGCGGCACGTTGGGCGTCCCGGTGAAGTCGGGGCCGACGTCGGGGCCGTTGATGGTCTCCTCGCAGGTCACCCAGGAGCCCCACGGCATCTGGCCGCCCGAGCAGTTCATCATCGTGCCGTTGAGGCTGGTGAAGGACCTGATCTCCCGCCGGTTGCGGCCGACCTGGATCGTGGTGGTGCCACCACCGGCCATCGAGTCGTACGGGTCGCCCGGTCCGAACGCCGCACGCGGCGTGTTGACCTCGTGGTTGCGCACCAGCAGCGTGCTGCCGCGCGGGCCGGGGAAGGTGCCCATGCCGTCGTGCCGGCCGGGCAGGGCGGTGCCGTCGGTCAGCGTGACCGGCTGCTCGGTGTCGTGGAAGGACCGGTAGTTGAAGCCGCGCGGCAGGTGCAGGCGGACGACGCCGTCCCGCTGGTCCTTCACCGCGACCAGGCCGTCGGCCCGCGGCGGGCGCCGTCGGTGTGCCTGGGCGGGAGCGGCCGCGAGGCCGGCGAAGGGGCCGGCCGCGGCGACGCCGGCGGTGGACTTGAGCAACGTACGACGATCGAGGGACATCGTGATCTCCCGGGGTGTGGTGACGTGGGTCTCACCGGCCAACCTAGACCGGGACTCGGGGGGATCACCACCCCAGTCGTGGACCTCCCGGGATGGGTGGTGGGGACTGGGGCTCTGTTAGTCTGGTCGCTGGTCAGCGGCAGGGGGATCGGCCCTGACCAGCGCGGATGCCCGGCCGCCTGTCATCCGCTCCAAGGCGCCTGCGGGCATCTTGGCGGGGCGTAGCGTAGTGGCTAGCGCGCCTGCTTTGGGAGCAGGAGACCGCAGGTTCGAGTCCTGTCGCCCCGACAGCCCCACACCACCCACACTGAGGAGACAGACCTGTGAAGAGCGCCGTCGAGACCTTGAGCCCGACCCGGGCCAAGCTGACCGTCGAGGTGCCCTTCGAGGAGCTCAAGCCGAGCCTCGACGCGGCCTACACCAAGATCGCCCAGCAGATCAACGTCCCCGGCTTCCGCCGGGGCAAGGTCCCGCCCATGGTCATCGACCGGCAGGTCGGCCGGGAGGCCGTGCTGAACGAGGCGGTGAACGAGGTCCTCCCGCAGAAGTACATCGAGGCCCTCCAGGAGAACTCCCTCGAGCCGCTGGCGCAGCCGGAGATCGAGGTGACGAAGTTCGAGGACAACGAGACCCTCGAGTTCACCGCCGAGGTCGACGTCAAGCCCGAGGTCGAGCTGCCCGACTACGAGGGCATCGAGGCCGAGGTCGAGGACGTCACCGTCACCGACGACGACGTCGAGGAGCAGGCCGGTGCGCTGCGTGAGCGCTTCGCCACCCTCAACGACGTCGACCGCCCCGCCGCGGACGGCGACTTCGTGACCATCGACCTCAAGGCGACCCAGGACGGCGAGGTCGTCGAGGGCGCCGAGGTCACCGGCATGTCCTACAAGGTCGGTCGCGGCGGGATGCTCGACGGGCTCGACGAGACCCTGGCCGGCATGAGCGCCGGTGAGCAGCAGACCTTCACCTCGCAGCTCGTCGGGGGAGACCTCGTGGGTCAGGAGGTCGAGGTGGCGGTGGCCGTCACGGCCGTGCAGGAGCAGGAGCTGCCCGCACTCGACGACGACTTCGCCCAGCTGGCCTCGGAGTTCGACACCGTCGAGGAGCTGATGGCCGACGTGCGTGAGCGGCTCGGGCGCGGCAAGCGCCTCGAGCAGGCCGCCGCCGCGCGGGACGCGGTCCTCGAGCGCCTCCTCGAGCAGGTCTCGATCCCGCTGCCGGAGAGCCTGGTCACCGAGGAGCTCAACGCCCGCCGCCAGTCCGTCGAGCAGCAGCTGGCGCAGGCCGGCACGACCATGGAGGCCTACCTCGAGGAGGAGGGGCAGACCCAGGACGAGTTCGAGGCCGACCTCGACCGCCGGGTCCGGGACGCGGTCGCGGCCCAGTTCATCCTCGACGAGGTGGCGAAGAAGGAGGAGCTCGGCGTCGACCAGAACGAGCTCTCCCAGCACCTCGTGCGGCGCGCCCAGCAGTCCGGGCAGGACCCGCAGGAGTTCGCGAACCACATGTTCGAGCACAACCACATCCCCGAGCTGGTGCAGGAGATCCTGCGCGGCAAGGCGCTGGCGACGATCGTCGAGTCGGCTGTGGTCAAGGACGCCAGCGGCACCGTGGTCGACCTGAAGAACCTGCAGCCCGACGGCACGATCGGCGAGCCCGAGGACGAGTCGGCCGAGGAGCCCGCCGCCGAGGCCGCGGAGGAGTCGGCGGAGGAGTCCGCCGCCGAGGAGCCCGCCCAGGCCTGACCGACGGCACACCCTCGGCATGCCCGTGCTGGATCCGGTCGCGGTCCGGGTCTCCGGTCGTGCGGTCGGGCTCGACCCGGAGTCCGTGGGCCGGGCGTTCCCGCACGCCGGGGGGCGGCTGCTCGTGCTGCTGCCGCCCCCGGGCGAGGACGAGGGCGCCTGGTCCCGGGGCCCCGGCGCCGCGACGTACGCCCACCAGCTGGCGCGCCTGCTCGACTGGACACCGGTGCACCTGCGGGTGGCCGACGCCGCTCCGGGGTCCGCGGGTGCCGCGGTCTCCGCGGCGCTCCAGCGCCTCGTGGAGTCCTGGCCCGTGGAGGTCGACCGGATCGCGCTGCTCGGGCACGGTGCCGGCGGCCTCGTGCTGCGTGCCGCGGCCGGGGTGCGCCCCACCTCCACGGGCGGGTGGACCGCGCGGGTGAGCGACGTGGTGCTCCTCGGCACGCCGTACCTGGCCGCCGCGGCGCCTCGACTGGCGACCCCGGTCGGCGTGCGCGTGGATCGGCGCTGGGGTCCGATCACCACCCCGGACCGGGCGGATCCGGGGCTCGCCCCGCTGGACGGGGCGCGGTACCGCCTGGTCACCGCGCGCGACTCCGCGCCGCGACTGCTGGGTAGGGTCCTGGGTGGCCTCCTGTGGTGGCGGAGCACGCTCACCCGTCGGCCCCGGCGGGCCGACCACCTGTTCCCGACCGCCGAGCACTACGACCTCGACACCGGGGGTGCGCCGCTCACGGGCCACCCGGAGGTGGCCGCGGCACTGCTCGACTGGCTGGCCTGACCCGAGCCCGGACCGGCCGGATAGATTCGCTCGCATGAGCGGCGACCCGGGGGGCCTCAGCACCTCCTCCGAGGCCGCCGACCTGTGGTCGCGGTACCTCCACCTCCAGCTCGGTCGGCGCTCCGGTGCCGCGCAGGCGCTGCGCGAGGTGCACCGCGCGGACCCGGGCTTCGCCGTCGGCCGGGCCGCGGCCGGGCTGCTCGTGGTGCTGGCCGGCGAGGACTCCTTCGACGCCGCCGCGGAGGTCTCGGCGGCCCGGTCCGGGCTGGCCCGGCACGACTGGGAACGGTCCTTCGTCTCCGCCGTCGGCAGCACCGCCGACGCGGGGCTGTGGCGGGCCGCGCCGCAGTGGCTGGACCACCACCGGTCCTTCCCGGCGGACCTGATCGGCTTCCAGGTCGCCGCCTTCGTGCTGCTCCACTCGACCCGACCGGAGGCGCCGGAGCAGGTGGCGGAGCGGATCCGGGTCAGCCTGGACGCGGTCGGCGAGCACCCCCTGCTGCTCGGGATGTCGGGGATGCTGGCCCAGGAGCGCGGCGACCTGGCCGGGGCGCACCGGCTGGCGAGCCGGGCGCTCGAGCTCGACCCGTCCGGCTTCGACGGCGGCCACCCGATGACCCACGTCTTCCTCGAGTCGGGGGAGCACGCGGCCGGGCTGAGCTGGCTCGAGGAGTGGCTGCCCACCGCCGACGGCCGGGCGCCGTTCTCCGGTCACCTGGCCTGGCACGCGGCGCTGCACGAGCTGGCGCTGGGAGACCCGGATGCGGCCCTGGCCCGGCACCGGCAGTGCGCCACCTGGCCCGGGGCCGGCGGTCTCGTCGACGGTGCCTCGCTGCTGTGGCGCGGACAGCTGTGGGGGCACGTGCCGTCCGGCACCGCGCCGTGGGGCGTGCCGTGGGCCGACACGCTGGCCGCGCTGGCCGGCGGTGTGCCGACCACGTTCCTCGGCGTGCACGCGCTCCTGGCCCTGGCCGCGGCCGGCGACGTCGACGGCCTGCGCCGGATGGCCGTCGACTCCGCCGGGTTCACCGCACCGGGCGCGGCCGAGCTGCTGCCGCCGCTGGCCGAGGCGCTGGCCGCCTTCGTCTCCGGCGACGTCGGGCGGGCCGTCGACCTCCTGCTGGCCGAGGAGCCCCGGGTCGCGCGGTACGGCGGCTCGCACGTCCAGCGAGCGGTCGTGGAGGACACCCTCATCGAGGCGCTGGTCCGCTCCGGCCGGGTCGAGGAGGCCGCGACCCGGCTGCGGCTCCGCCTGGACCGCAGGCCCGTCGCGCCGCCGGCCTGAGACCTGCGCCACGTCGGTGCACGATTGTTCACTCAAATCGTTGACACCCTCCCGGGGGACGCCCATCCTCGGGCCATGAGCACCAGCACCTCGGGCCCCGGGCTCCTCGACGCACTGTCCCTGCTCTCCGAGGTCGGGGACGAGCTGGTCGTGCGCACCGTCCGGGACACCCACCTGGCCTGGCTGGACCGGGTGCACGGGGTCCTGGACGGTCCCGTGAGCCGGGTCGCCCGGGTGCCCCCGCTGGTCGAGGTCGCGCACCGCGGGATCGCCGGCTCCGTCTACTCCGGACTGGGGGCCGGCCTGCGGGCCGCGTCGACCGGGCTGGGGGCCGTCGCGGCGACCGGACGGGGCCCACGACTGGAGGGCCACGCCGGCGGCCGGTTCCTGCACGCCGCCGTGAACGGACTCATCGGCGACCGGCTGGAGCGGGACCGCCCGGCCCTGGCGATCCCCCTGTCGGTGCGCCGCGCCGGCCAGGACGTCCGTCCCGACCCGGCCGGGCTGGCCGCCGCGTTCCCGGCCGCCACGGGCCGGGTCGTCGTGCTGCTGCACGGCCTCTGCGAGAACGAGGACAGCTGGAGCCGGCACCGCGAGGAGGTCGGCACGACGTACGCCGAGGCGCTGGCCGACGACGGCTGGACCCCCGTGCTCCTGCGCGCCAACACCGGGCTCCCGCTGCGCACGAACGGCGCCGCGCTCGCCGCGCTCCTCCAGCGCACGGTCGACCACTGGCCGGTCCCCGTCGAACGGATCGCGCTGGTGGGGCACTCGCTGGGGGGCCTGGTGATGCGGGCGGCCGGAGCGGTCGCGACGGACGCCGAGCAGCCCTGGACCCGACTGGTGAGCGACGTGGTCACGCTGGGCACCCCGCACACCGGTGCCCACGTGGCGCGGGGCGTGGGCCACGGCAGCCGGCTGCTTGCCCGGGTGCCGGAGGCGGCGGCCTTCGGGCGGATCCTGGACTGGCGGTCGGTCGGCGTGCACGACCTGGTCGAGGGGCTGGCCGAGGACGTCCCCCCGCTGCCGCACGCGCGCTACCGCCTGGTGTCGGCCTCGCTCACCGCCTCGCCGCGGCACCCGGTGGGCGCCCTGCTGGGCGACCTGCTGGTGCGACCGCCCTCCGCGCACGGTCGGCGACGGGGCAGGGCCGACCTGTTCCCGGACGGCACCGTGCTGCACGTCGGCCGCGCCGACCACTTCGACCTGCTCAACCACCCCGAGGTGCGCGTCGCCCTCCGCCAGTGGCTGTCCTGACGCCCGCCCGGGGCCCGGGTCGCGAATCCGCTGTGGGCGAACAGGGGTGGCGATCCCGTGGAACTGTCCGTGGCACGGGCTAGTGTCGCCCTCGTGAACAACGATCTGAGCGAGAAGGACATCCCCCTGGCGAACGGGGGCGGGACCGCGACGTACGGGCTCGACGACCACATCTACCAGCGTCTGCTGCGCGAGCGGATCGTGTTCCTCGGCTCCGAGGTGCGCGACCAGAACGCCAACGCGATCTGCGCCCAGCTGCTGCTGCTCTCGGCCGAGGACCCCGAGGCCGACATCTTCCTGCACATCAACAGCCCCGGCGGCTCCGTGGACGCCGGCATGGCGATCTACGACACGATGAACTACATCCCCAACGACGTCGCCACGGTCGGGATGGGGCTGGCCGCCTCGATGGGCCAGTTCCTGCTGTGCGCCGGCACCAAGGGCAAGCGCTACGCGCTCCCGCACGCCCGGATCATGATGCACCAGCCGTCCTCGGGCATGGGTGGCTCCGCCTCGGACATCAAGATCCAGGCGCAGCAGTCGCTGCACATCAAGAACGTGCTGCTGGAGCTGATCAGCGAGCACACCGGACAGGACCTCGAGCAGGTCATCACGGACGCCGACCGGGACCGGTGGTTCACCGCCCAGCAGGCGCTCGAGTACGGCCTGGTCGACCAGGTCGTGAAGAGCGCCCGCGAGGCCGCCGACCAGGGTCGACCCGCGCACGCGGACGACTGAGCCCACCCCCACGACCCCGACGAGGGAGCAGGACACACACATGAACTACTACATCCCGCAGTGGGAAGAGCGCACGTCGTACGGCTTCCGCCGGATCGACCCCTACGGCAAGCTCTTCGAGGACCGGATCATCTTCCTCGGCACCCCGATCAGCGACGACATCGCCAACGCGGTCATGGCCCAGCTGCTGTGCCTGGAGTCGATGGACCCCGACCGCGACATCCAGATCTACATCAACAGCCCCGGCGGCTCGTTCACGGCGCTCACCGCGATCTACGACACGATGCGCTTCATCAAGCCCGACGTGCAGACCGTGTGCCTGGGCCAGGCTGCCTCGGCGGCGGCGATCCTGCTGGCGGCCGGCGCCAACGGCAAGCGGCTCGCGCTGCCCAACAGCCGGATCCTCATCCACCAGCCCTACACCGAGGGCACCTTCGGCCAGACCTCAGACATCGAGATCCAGGCCAACGAGATCCTGCGGATGCGCGAGCTGCTCGAGCGGATGATCTCCGAGCACTCCGGCAAGAGCGTCGAGGAGGTCAGCCGCGACATCGAGCGCGACAAGATCCTGACCGCCGAGGCGGCAGTGGAGTACGGCCTGATCGACGCGGTGCTGGAGTCGCGCAAGGGGATCCCGGCACTTGTCTGACACGCGGTCCTCGTGTCCGTCCCCAATCGGGGGCGGCTCGGGGTACCGTCGAGAAGTTGACAGAACCGGTGCCGGAGCAGTGAGCCGGTGCCGGCCTGACGTGGAAAGGTTGACCGCCCGTGGCGCGCATTGGTGACGGAGGTGACCTGCTGAAGTGCTCCTTCTGCGGGAAGAGCCAGAAGCAGGTCAAGAAGCTGATCGCCGGACCGGGCGTCTACATCTGCGACGAGTGCATCGACCTCTGCAACGAGATCATCGAGGAGGAGCTGAGCGAGCGCTCCGACGTCGGCCTCGACGAGCTGCCGAAGCCGAAGGAGATCTTCGACTTCCTCAACTCCTACGTCATCGGCCAGGAGCACGCCAAGAAGTCCCTCGCGGTGGCGGTCTACAACCACTACAAGCGGGTCCAGTCGGGTGCGGCCGCGGGTGCCGGGAAGCACGCCAAGGAGGAGGCGGTCGAGGTCGCCAAGTCCAACATCCTGGTGATCGGGCCGACCGGCTGCGGCAAGACCTACCTCGCCCAGACCCTGGCACGGATGCTCAACGTGCCGTTCGCGATCGCCGACGCCACCGCCCTCACCGAGGCCGGCTACGTCGGTGAGGACGTCGAGAACATCCTGCTCAAGCTGATCCAGGCGGCCGACTACGACGTCAAGAAGGCCGAGACCGGGATCATCTACATCGACGAGATCGACAAGGTGGCCCGCAAGGCGGAGAACCCCTCGATCACCCGCGACGTCTCCGGCGAGGGCGTCCAGCAGGCGCTGCTGAAGATCCTCGAGGGCACCTCCGCCTCGGTGCCGCCGCAGGGCGGGCGCAAGCACCCGCACCAGGAGTTCATCCAGATCGACACCACGAACATCCTGTTCGTCGTCGGCGGTGCCTTCGCCGGGCTCGAGCACATCGTCGAGCAGCGGGTCGGCAAGAAGACGCTCGGCTTCACCGCGGAGGTCCGCGGTGCCGCGGAGCGCGAGGCCGAGGACCTCATGGGCCAGGTGCGCCCCGAGGACCTCACCAAGTTCGGCCTGATCCCCGAGTTTATCGGTCGGCTCCCGCTCATCGCGAGCGTGAACAAGCTCGACAACGAGGCCCTCGTGCAGATCCTCACCGAGCCCAAGAACGCGCTGGTCAAGCAGTACCAGAAGCTCTTCGAGATCGACGGCGTCGAGCTCGAGTTCACCGAGGACGCCGTGCAGGCGATCGCGGACCAGGCCATGGAGCGGGGCACCGGAGCCCGTGGGCTGCGGGCGATCATCGAGGAGGTGCTCCTCCACGTGATGTACGACGTGCCCTCGCGTGGAGACATCGCCAAGGTGGTGGTGACGCGGGAGGTCGTGGAGGACAACGTCAACCCGACCCTGATCCCGCGCGAGGACGAGCCGAAGAAGAAGAAGTCGGCCTGAGCCGCACCGCATGACCAGGCGGGCCTAGTCACTTCGGGTGATTTCGGGCTGCTGTCGGGTGGATTGTCGCAGTTCTGGCGCGACCGGTCGGTCTCCTCGGAGAGGATGGCGGTGCCCACCCCCGTCCCTCACCTCTCGGGAGCAGTCTTGACCGCGGAGCACCAGCGTCCACTGGCGGCATTCGTCGTGGTCTCGCTGCTCTGCAGCATCTTCATGGGCTACACGCTGCACCAGCAGGGCCTGCTCCAGGTCATCGTCGGCAGCCGGGTGGCGCCGGTGAGCGTCGTGGCCGCCGGGGTGACCCTGGACGCGGTGCGGGTGCCGCGGTCCGAGCCCGCTGACTCGGCGCCGGGCACCGGCCCGACGCCCGTGCCGGCACCGGACCCGGCCGAGTCGTCGGTGGCCATCGGCTCCCGATCGGCGCCGGCCACGGCCGCCCCGGCGACGCCCGTCCTCGCCCCACGCCGGTCCCGCGCCGCGGCGACCCGGCCCGCGCAGTCGGCACCCCGGTCGAGCGGGAGCGCGACTCCTCGCAGCTCGGCACGCCGGAGCGGGACCTCGGACTCCGAGGGCCCGGCCACCGTGCTCGCCCGTCAGCTGGACCAGGCCACCCAGGACGTCCAGGACGCGGTCGTGGCGGTCGAGACCGCCACCGCGACCATGGCCGCCACGAAGCACCCGGCCGCGAAGAAGCCCAGGCCGGCGAAGCCGAGCAAGCCCTCGAAGCCGACCAAGCCCACGAAGCCGACCAAGCCCACGAAGCCCGCCAAGCCCGCGAAGGCGCACGGGTCGGTCTCACCCGGCGACGGTCCCTCGGTGGCTGTGCGCACGGCGCCCGGCCGGGACCACGCCAAGCCGGTCAAGAAGGCGAAGCCGGTCAAGAAGGCCAAGCCGGTCAAGAAGGCCAAGCCGGTCAAGAAGGCCAAGCCCGCCAAGAAGGCGAAGAAGCACTAGCCGGGCCCCTGCGGCCGGCCCCCGGCCGGCTCAGTCGGTCTCGGCGAGGGTGGCGCTCACCGTCAGCTCGGTCGCGTCCGCGACCTCGCGCAGCTCCAGCTCTCCGGTCACCTTGCCGGCCTGGCGCAGGTCCTGCTCGGCCCGGCGCACGGCGTCGAGCATCTCCGCGGTGCCCGTGATCTCGGCGTGCGCGATCTCGGCACGCATCGAGGCCTTGGCCTGCGACTTGGCGCCCCGGAGGCCGGTGAGCGCGGCGGCGACGGTGTCGAGCATCGCGCTCGTGGCGGCCGCCGACGGGCCGAGGTCGGTGGCCCTCGGCCAGGCGCTGAGGTGCACCGAGCCCTCCTGCCACCACGACCAGACCTCCTCGGTGACGTAGGGCAGGAACGGTGCCAGCAGCCGGAGCTGGACGTGCAGCGCCACGGCCAGGGCCCCGCGGGCCGAGGCCGTGCCCAGGCCGCCGTCCTCGGCGTAGGCGCGCTCCTTGACCAGCTCGAGGTAGTCGTCGCAGAACTCCCAGAAGAACCGCTCGACGGTCTCCAGGGCGGTGGTGTAGTCGTAGGCGTCGAAGGACTCGGTCGCGGCCGTGATCACGTCCGCGAGCCGCCCCATCAGCGCGCAGTCGACCGGGTCGGAGACCGCGACCGGGCTGGGGTCGGTGGCTCCGACGCTGCCGAGCACGAAGCGGGAGGCGTTGAGCACCTTCATGGCCAGCCGCCGCCCGACCTTCATCTGGGTCTCGTCGAAGGGCGAGTCCAGTCCCGGCCGGGCCATGGCGGCCCGCCAGCGGACGGCGTCCGCGCCGTACTTGTCGAGGATCTCCGAGGGCACGACCGCGTTGCCCTTCGACTTCGACATCTTCTTGCGGTCCGGGTCGACGATGAAGCCGGAGATCAGGGCGTGGCTCCAGGGCGCCGCGTGGTTCTCGTAGTGGGCGCGCACCACCCGCGAGAACAGCCAGGTGCGGATGATGTCGTGCGCGTGCGTGCACAGGTCCATGGGGAAGACCCGCTCGAACAGGTCCTCGTCGGACTCCCAGCCGCCGGCGATCTGGGGGGTCAACGAGGAGGTCGCCCAGGTGTCCATCACGTCCGGGTCGCCCAGGAAGCCGCCCGGCTCGCCGCGCTGGTCCTCGGAGTAGCCGCGCGGCGCCGCCGTCGACGGGTCGACCGGGAGCTCGGCCTCGGTGGGCAGCAGCGGGTGGTCGTAGTCCGGCTCACCGTCCGCGTCGAGCGGGTACCAGACCGGGAACGGGATCCCGAAGAACCGCTGCCGGGAGATCAGCCAGTCCCCGTTGAGGCCGCCGACCCAGTTGTCGAAGCGGTGCTTCATGTGCCCGGGCACCCAGGTGATCTCGGCACCGCGCTCGAGCATCTCGCTCCGCACCTCGGCGTCGCGGCCGCCGTTGCGGACGTACCACTGCCGGGTGGCGACGATCTCCAGCGGCTTGTCGCCCTTCTCGTAGAAGTTCGCCATCCGCTGGGTCGGGGTCGGGTCGCCCTCGAGGTCGCCGGACTCGCGCAGCTTGGCGACCATCGCCTCCCGCGCGCTGAAGGCCGTCTTGCCCTTGAGGTCCTCGTACGCCGCGGCGGCGGGCTCGGCGGCCAGCCACTCCGGGGTCTCGCGGGACATCCGGCCGTCCCGGCCGATGAGCGCGCGCACCGGCAGCTGGAGCTCGCGCCACCAGGTGACGTCGGTCAGGTCGCCGAACGTGCAGCACATCGCGATGCCGGCACCCTTGTCCATCTCGGCCAGCGGGTGGGCGAGCACCGGGATCTCGACCCCGAACACGGGCGAGGTGACGGTGCTGCCGAACAGACCGGCGTACCGCTCATCGTCAGGGTGCGCGATCAGCGCCACCACGCTCGGGATCAGCTCGGGGCGGGTGGTCTCGATGTAGACCCGGTCGTCGCCGCCGGGCTGTGCGGACGAGGCGTGGAAGGCGACCCGGTGGTAGTGGCCGGCGTACTCCCGGGCCTCGAGCTCGGCCTGCGCCACCGCGGTCTGGAAGGTGACGTCCCAGAGCGTCGGCGCCTCCTGCAGGTAGGCCTCGCCGCGGGCGAAGTTGCGCAGGAACGCCCGCTGGCTGACGGTCTGCGCGTTCGGCCCGATCGTCGTGTAGTGCTGGCTCCAGTCCACCGAGAGGCCGAGCTGGCGCCACAGCTGCTCGAAGACCTCCTCGTCCTGCTCGACCAGCTGCTCGCAGAGCTCGACGAAGTTGGGCCGGCTGATCGAGACCTGCCGCTTCGGGTCCGGCTTCTCGGGCGGGGTGAAGTCCTGCTCGTACGGCAGCGAGGGGTCGCAGCGGACGCCGTAGTAGTTCTGCACCCGACGCTCGGTCGGCAGGCCGTTGTCGTCCCAGCCCATCGGGTAGAACACGGACTTGCCGGTCATCCGCTGGTAGCGCGCCACGAGGTCGGTGTGCGTGTAGGAGAAGACGTGACCCACGTGCAGCGAGCCGGAGACCGTCGGCGGGGGCGTGTCGATGGAGTAGACGTCCTCGCGCGGCCGGCTGCGGTCGAAGGCGTAGGTGTCCTCGGCCTTCCAGTGGGCCGCCCAGCGCGCCTCGAGACCCTCGAGCGCCGGCTTGTCCGGTACGACGACGGCGCGGGGGGACGTCGTACCGGGCTGCTCGGTGGGGTTCGAGGTCTGCGTCATGCCCGGAATGTTACGGGTGTGGCGTCGGGGTCGGGAAACCCGTTCCGTTGCCGGGGCCCTGACAGGATGGGCGCCATGTCCCGCTTCTCGGCCGCCACCACCAGCGAGGCCGTCGTCGCGGCCGACCGCTCCGTGCTGTGGGCCGCCCTCACCGACCCCGACCTCCTGCCCCGGTTGACGCCGTTCCTCGAGAGCGTCACCGCCGACGGCGACCACTGGTGCTGGCAGCTGACCAGGTTCCCGGTGCTCGGCACGAGCGTGGTCCCGGCCTTCACCGAGCGGATGTCCCTCACCCCCGAGGAGCGGATCGAGTTCACCCACGACCCGCCCGCGGGGAAGCGGGAGCCGGCCGGGGCCGAGGGGCGCTACCTGCTGGAGGACACCCCCGAGGGGACCCGGCTGGCGATCCGGCTCGAGGTGCACGTCGAGCTGCCACTGTCGCGGTTCGCCGCACCCGCCGTGAACTCGGTCATGAAGGGGGTCATGGCCACGATGGGACGCCGGTTCTCGGCCAACCTCCTGGCCCACGTGGGTGCGGCATAGACTCGCCCCCGCGATGACTGACACTCCCCCCGGGCCCCCCGAGTCCCCCGAGCCCGGCCCCCAGGCCCGGCTGGCCGAGAGCCCTGCCGAGGTCGAGGACGCGCTGCTGTCCCGCTGGCCCGAGACCCGGCTCGAACCGTCCCTGGACCGGATCCGGGCGTTCACCGCCCTGCTGGGCGACCCGCAGACGGCGTACCCGGTGATCCACCTGACCGGCACCAACGGCAAGACCTCGACCTCGCGGATGATCGACGGGCTACTGAGGACGCTGAACCTGCGCACCGGCCGCTTCACCAGCCCGCACGTCGAGCGGATGAGCGAGCGGATCAGCGTCGACGGCGAGCCGCTCTCCGACGAGGCGTTCGTGCGCGCGTTCAACGACGTCGCGCCGTTCACCCACCTCGTCGATGCGGAGCAGGACCACCCGCTGTCGTTCTTCGAGACGGTGCTGGGCATGGCGTTCGCCGCGTTCGCGGACGCGCCGGTCGACGTGGCCGTCGTCGAGGTCGGCATGGGCGGCACCTGGGACGCCACCAACGTCGCCGACGGCGCCGTGGCCGTCGTGCTGCCCATCGACGTGGACCACGCCCAGTTCCTCGGCGACACCCCTCTCGCGATCGCCTCCGAGAAGGCCGGGATCATCAAGCCGGGCGCGACCGTCGTGCTGGCCCGGCAGCAGGAGGCGGTGGCCACGCTGCTGCACGAGCGCGCGGCCGACGTGGACGCCACCGTGGCCCGGGAGGGCCTGGAGTTCGGGGTGGTCTCCCGGGTGCCCGCGGTCGGGGGGCAGACCGTCACCCTCCAGGGACTCCGGGCGAGGTACGACGAGGTGTTCCTGCCGCTGTACGGCGCCCACCAGGCCCAGAACGCGGCGATGGCGCTGGCCGCCGTCGAGGCGTTCACCGGCACCGAGCCGCTCGACGACGAGCTGGTCCGTGCCGCCTTCGCCGAGGCCACCTCACCTGGCCGACTGGAGGTGATCCGGCGCAGTCCCACCGTGCTGCTCGACGCCGCGCACAACCCGCACGGCGCGGCGGCGGTCGCCGGGGCGCTCGACGACTCGTTCGCCTTCGCGCCGCTGATCGGCGTGCTCGGCGTGATGTCCGACAAGGACCACCGCGGCCTGCTCACCGAGCTCGAGCCGCACCTGGCCCACGTGATCTGCACCCAGAACACCACCGACCGGGCGCTCCCGGCCCGGGAGCTGGCCGAGGTCGCGCTGGAGATCTTCGGGCAGGACCGGGTCACGGTGGTCCCCGACCTGGCGACGGCGATCGACCAGGCCGCCGCGCTGGCCGAGGCGGGGGAGGCGTTCGGCGACCCGCTCGGGTCCGGGGGCGTCCTGGTCACCGGCTCCGTGGTCACCGTCGGAGAGGCCCGGGCGATGCTGCACCGGGAGCGCACGTGAGCGAGCGCGGGCGGTCGCCGCGCCGCGGCATGTGCGCGGCGGTCCTGACCCTCGAGGCGATCACGCTGGGGCTGAGCACCCCGGTGATGGTCACCGTGGCCGACGTGCCGCTCGGCACCGCGCTGGCCCTGGGCCTCGGCCTGGCCGTCGCCTGCATCGTCGCTGCCGGCATGCTCCGCAAGGAGTGGGCCTACGGCCTGGGCTGGGCGATCCAGGTGGCCGCCGTGGCGCTCGGCCTCCTCGTGCCGGTGATGTTCTTCCTCGGGGCCCTGTTCGGGCTGCTCTGGGGGACCGCCTACGGGCTCGGCCGCCGCATCGAGCGCGAGCGGGCCGCGGCCTACGCCGCCTTCGACGCCGGCGAGGAGCCACCCGCCGGAGGCGCGCCCCGGGCTGGGTAGGCTGCCCGCCATGACTCAGCGCACCCTGGTCCTGCTCAAGCCCGACACCGTCCGCCGGGGACTGGTCGGCGAGATCGTCGGCCGCTTCGAGGCCAAGGGGCTCACGATCGTGGCGATGGTGCACCGCAGCATCGACGGCGACCTCGCCGACCGGCACTACGCCGAGCACGTCGACCGGGACTTCTACCCGCCGCTGCGCACCTTCGTCACCAGCGGCCCCCTGGTCGCCCTGGTGCTCGAGGGCGACGAGGCGATCGAGGTCGTCCGCGCCCTCAACGGCGCGACCGACGGCCGCAAGGCCGCCCCCGGCACGATCCGCGGCGACCTCGCGCTGTCCAACCGCGAGAACCTCGTGCACGGTTCGGACTCGCCGGAGTCGGCCGACCGCGAGATCGGCATCTGGTTCCCCGCCCTGTAGGCCTGCGTGTCCTGCCGGGGATGACGCCTCCCGGCTCTTAGGCTCGCCCTGGGTGTGCGTGGCTGCTGTGCACCCTCCTTCCCCGGAACGAGCGACGAACAAGGGCTCAGCGCATGGCGAACAGCGTCATCGGTCGTGACATGGCCGTGGATCTCGGCACGGCCAACACACTGGTCTACGTCCGCGGCAAGGGCGTGCTCCTCGACGAGCCCTCCGTGGTCGCGCTCAACGACACCACCCAGGAGATCCTGGCCGTCGGTCACGAGGCGAAGCGGATGATCGGGCGCACGCCCGACAACATCACCGCCATCCGCCCCCTCAAGGACGGCGTCATCGCCGACTTCGAGGCCACCGAGCAGATGCTGCGGTTCTTCATCCAGCAGGTGCACCGGCGTCGCTACTTCGCCAAGCCGCGGCTGGTGATCTGCGTGCCGAGCGGGATCACCGCCGTCGAGCAGCGTGCGGTCAAGGAGGCCGGCTACCAGGCCGGCGCGCGCCGGGTGTACATCGTCGAGGAGCCGATGGCGGCCGCCATCGGCGCCGGGCTCCCCGTCCACGAGGCGACCGGCAACATGGTCGTCGACGTCGGTGGCGGCACCACCGAGGTGGCGGTGATCTCGCTGGGCGGCATCGTCACCTCGCTCAGCGTCCGCACCGCGGGCGACGACCTCGACAACGCGATCATCGCGTGGATGAAGAAGGAGTACTCCCTGATGCTGGGGGAGCGCACCGCCGAGGAGATCAAGATGACCCTCGGCTCGGCGTTCCCGCTGCCCAAGGAGCCCGAGGCCGAGATCCGTGGCCGGGACATGGTCTCGGGGCTGCCGCGCACCGTCGTGGTCTCCAGCGCCGAGGTCCGCCAGGCCCTCGAGGAGCCGCTCCAGGACATCGTCGACGCCGTCCGCGCGACGCTCGACCAGACACCCCCGGAGCTGGCCGGCGACATCATGGACCGCGGCATCGTGCTCACCGGTGGCGGCGCCCTGCTCCGCGGCCTCGACGAGCGGATCCGGCATGAGACCGGGATGCCCGTGCACGTGGCCGAGGACCCGCTCACCTCGGTGGCGCTGGGTGCCGGCAAGTGCGTCGAGGAGTTCGAGGCGCTGCAGCAGGTGCTGGTCTCCGACCGGCGGCGGTTCTGATGGCCGCTCGCGACGGTCACGACCGAGGCGCCGCGAGCCGGGAGAAGCGGTGGCGGGGGCTGGACCGGCTGGCCCGGCGGGACCGCCCGTCCCGCTCGCTCCTCGCCGTGCTGGTGCTCGCCGCGGCGACCATGATCACCCTGGACTACCGCGGCGGGGACGACTCGCCGCTGGAGCCGGCCCGCGCCTGGGCCGGTGAGGCGTTCGGCCCGGTCGAGGCCGCCACCGCCGGCGCGGTCCGCCCGTTCGCCGCCGTCCCCGAGTGGTTCCGGTCCCGCCAGGACCTCCGCGACGACGTGGCCCGGCTGAGCTCGGAGAACGCCGAGCTGCGGCGCACCGTCAACGGCACCGACCTCGACCGGAACCGGCTGGCCGAGTACGACGGGCTCACCCGCGCCGCCTCCGACACCGGATACGCGCTGGTGCCGGCCCGCGTGGTCGGCTACGGCCCCGGGCAGTCCTTCTCGCACACGGTCACGATCGACGCCGGCACCGACGCCGGAGTCCGCGCGGACATGACGGTGGTCAACAACGACGGCCTCGTCGGCCGGGTGGTGCGGGCCTCGTCCTCGACCGCGACCGTCGTCCTGGCCGTGGACTCCGAGTCGGTGGTCGGGGGCCGGCTCGGCTCCAGCATGGAGATCGGCTTCCTGCGCGGTCGTGGGATGGTCGGCGAGCGCGGCCGGCTCGACCTCGACCTGGTCGACGACTCCGTCGTGGCCAACCAGGGCGACGTGGTCTCCACGTGGGGCAGTCGCGGCGGGGCGCCGTACGTCTCCGGCATCCCGATCGGCAAGGTCACCGCGATCTTCTCCAGCCCGCGCGAGACCTCGCGCCGCGCCGTGGTCGCACCGCTGGTCGACTTCACCGCGCTCGACCTCGTCGGGGTGGTCGTGCCACCCGGCACCGACTCCGACCGTGGCCTGGTCGAGGCCGGCGGGCGGGACCGATGAGCGCGGCCCGTGGCCTGGTGGCCCTGCTCGTGGTCTCGGCCGCCGTGGTGCTCCAGGTCAGCCTGTTCCCGCACGTCGCCTGGGAGGGCGTCGTCCCCAACCTGGCGCTGCTGGTGGTCGTCGGTGCCGCGCTGGTGCGCGGGCCGGAGACCGCCGCCGCGCTCGGCTTCCTGGCCGGAGCCATGATCGACCTGGCCCCGCCGGCCGACCACATCGCCGGCCGCTGGGCGCTGGCCCTGGTGGTCGTCGGCTACCTGGCCGGCCGGATGCGCCAGGAGGCCCGGCCCAGCGCGACCGCCGTCGTGGCCACCGTCGCTGCCGCCTCGTTCGTCGGGTCCTCGGTGTTCGCGCTGTCCGGCCTGCTGCTGCGCGACCCCGTCCTGGCCGTCACCGACATCGTCGAGGTGGTGCTGGTGGCGGTGGTCTGGGACGTGCTGCTCACCCCGTTCGTCCTGCCCCCCGTGATGGCGCTGTTCCGGCGCCTGGAGCCCGCCAAGGTCGCCTGGTGATGCCGCAGCGGACCTCCCCGGCGGGGCAGCGGAGCCGGTTGCGCCTGGTCGTGGTGCAGGCGCTGGTGTTCTCCCTGTTCGTGACCCTCTTCGCGCGGCTGTGGTACCTCCAGGTGGTCGGCGGCGAGGACTACCAGGCCCAGGCCGTCTCCCAGTCCGTCCGCGAGATCGTGGTCCAGCCAGACCGCGGCCTGATCGTGGACGCGCAGGGCCGCTCGCTGGTCGCCAACCGCAGCTCCTGGGTGGTCTCGGTCGATCGCACGCTGCTCGGCCGGCTCCCCGAGCGCGACCAGGACACCGTGGTCCGCCGCGTCGCCCGGGTCGTCGACGCCACCCCCAAGGCGATCCGTGGGCGGCTGCGCAACTGCGGCGACACCGACAGCCGGACCGGCACCTGCTGGAACGGGTCGCCGTACCAGCCCGTGCCGGTCGCGAGCGACGTCCCGCAGAAGGTCGCGCTGCGGATCCTCGAGCAGGGTGAGGACTACCCGGCGGTGCTCGCGCAGCAGCAGTCCGTGCGCGCCTACCCCGAGCCGTACGGCGTCAACGCCGCGCACCTGCTCGGCTACCTCAGCCCGATCACCGAGGACGAGCTGGACGCCGCCGAGCTCGACGACGACAGCTCGGTCAACGGCGCCTCCCAGGTCGGTCGGGCCGGTGTGGAGAAGTCCTACGACCGGTGGCTGCGCGGGATGCCCGGATACCAGCGGGTCGAGGTGGACTCGATGGGCCGGGTGCTCGGGCAGGACGGGCTCGACGCCGGCCGCCCGGGCGACACCCTCGTGACCTCGCTCGACGCCCGGGTCCAGTCGGTCGTGGAGAAGCAGCTCGCGGAGACCATCAGCACCGCGCGGCAGACCTTCGACGAGGTGAGCGGCAAGAAGTACGTCGCCGACTCCGGCGCCGCCGTCGTCCTCGAGGCCCGCACCGGCCGGGTGGTCGCGATGGCCAGCCAGCCGACGTACGACCCGGGGGTGTGGGTCGGCGGGATCAGCCAGCCGGAGCTCAGCCGGCTGTACTCCGAGGCGGCCGGCACCCCGCTGCTCTCGCGGGCCACCCAGGGCCAGTTCGCCCCCGGGTCGACCTGGAAGCCGGTGATGACGGCCGCGGCGCTCACCAACGGCTACTCCCCGGACACCCGGCTGAACTGCTCGTCGGCGTTCCAGGTGGGGAACCGGGCCTTCAAGAACTACGAGTCCGGCGCCTACGGCTTCATCGGCTTCGACAAGGCGCTCGAGGTCTCCTGCAACACCTTCTTCTACCGGATCGGCTACGACTTCTGGCGCCGCTTCGGCTCCGACGTCGGCAACGTCAACGCCAAGGACCCGCTGGTGCAGGAGGCGAAGGAGTTCGGCTTCGGTGCCGAGACCGGCATCGACGTGCCGGGGGAGGCCCCGGGCCGGATCGCCGACCGCACGTGGAAGCGGGCCTACTTCGAGTCGCAGAAGGACTACTACTGCGACCTCGCCGAGGACCCGCCGGCCGACGCCAGCGACTTCCTGCGCCGGTTCTCGCGCGAGTTCTGCATCGAGGGCTACGCCTACCGGGCCGGCGACGCGGTGAACTTCGCGATCGGCCAGGGGGACACCATCGTCACCCCGCTCCAGCTGGCTCGCGCGTACGGCGCGATCTCCAACGGGGGCACCCTGTGGGAGCCCCGCATCGGCAAGGCGATCGTGAGCCCCGAGGGGGAGGTCGTGCGCCGGATCCCGCCGAGGAAGCAGGGCACCGTCGACGTCCCCCCGAGCGTGCTCGGCTACATCGACCGGGCGCTGCAGGGCGTCACCCGCCAGGGCACCATGTCGTGGCGCATGGGCGGCTTCCCGCTCGACGAGGTCGTGGTCCGGTCCAAGACCGGCTCCGCCGAGGTCTACGGCAAGCAGTCCACGTCGTGGGTGGCGTCGTACTCCGACGACTACGTGGTCGTGATGATGGTCTCCCAGGGCGGCACCGGCTCGGGCACGTCGGGGCCGGCGGTCCGCGCGATCTGGGAGTCGCTGTACGGCGTCCGCGGCGAGGAGGTCGTGCCGGAGCAGGCGGCGATCCCCGGTGTCGTCGCCGGCAGGCCGCTCCCGGTGTTCGCCACCGACGGTGCGGTGCTGCCCCCGAGGCGGAGGCGATGAACCGGCGGGCGGGCCTGGACTGGGTCCTGCTGGGCTCGGTCCTGGCCCTCGTGGCGATGGGCACCATGCTCGTGTGGTCGGCCACCGCGCCGCGGGACGCGCTCACCGGCGGCAACCCCACGGCGTACCTCAGCAAGCACCTGGTGAACGTCGCGATCGGTGCCGTGCTCATGGTGATGGTGCTGGCGACCGACCACCGCTGGGTGCGGATCATCGCCCCGCTCGTCTACCTCGCCTCGGTGGTCGGTCTGGCCCTGGTGCTGGTCATGGGCAGCACGATCAACGGATCCCGCTCGTGGCTGATGGTCGGCGGCATGTCGATCCAGCCTTCGGAGTTCGCCAAGCTCGCGGTGGTGATCGGCATGGCGCTGCTGGTCGCCGAGCGCGCCGAGGGACGCTGGCGCAGCACCGTGGGGCTGGTCGACGTCCTGGGCATGCTGACGATCGCCGGTCTGCCCGCCGTCCTGATCCTGCTCCAACCCGACCTCGGCACGATGCTCGTGCTCTCGGCGACGGTGTTCGGCGTGCTGGCCGTGGCCGGCACCCCGCGCCGGTGGCTGGGCACGCTCGTCGCGCTCGGCCTGACCGGTGCCGCGGTGGCGGTCTCCGCCGGGGTGCTGAAGGACTACCAGGTCGACCGGTTCCTCGCGTTCACCGACCCGACGCTCGACCCCCGCGGTGCCGGCTACAACGTGGAGCAGGCGCGGATCGCGATCGGCAACGGCGGGATCTTCGGCCAGGGCCTCTTCGAGGGCTCGCAGACCAGGTCCGGCTTCGTCCCCGAGCAGCACACCGACTTCGTGTTCACCGTCGCCGGCGAGGAGCTCGGCCTCGTGGGCGCCGGCCTGATGATCGGCCTGCTGTGCGTCCTGATCTGGCGGGCGCTGGCCATCGCCAGCCACGCGGGTGACATGTTCGGCCGGGTGGCGGCCGCCGGCATCGCCTGCTGGTTCGGCTTCCAGGCGTTCCAGAACATCGGGATGTGCCTCGGGATCATGCCGGTCACGGGTGTGCCGCTGCCGTTCGTCTCCTACGGCGGCTCGTCGATGTTCGCCGGCCTGCTCGCGATCGGCCTGCTGCAGAACATCCACCTACGCTCCGCCTCCGCCCTGCCCACCCGCCTCGTCGCGCCTCGGGTGCTCGTCGGCCGCTGACCCCTGGCCCGCCGGTTGAGCCGCGAGCCCGGTGGTTGAGGAGGTCGCGCAGCGACCGTCTCGAAACCCCTTGCCGGTGGTTGAGGAGGTCGCGCAGCGACCGTCTCGAAACCACGCCCCGCCCGCCTTCGCTGGTTGAGCCGGCCGGTCGTCCCCGGTGGTTGAGGAGGTCGCGCAGCGACCGTCTCGAAACCAAGGCCCTCGCCGGTTGAGGAGGTTGCCCAGCGACCGTCTCGAAACCACGCCCCGGCCGCCCCGCCGGTTGAGCCGCGAGCCCTGCGAGCGTGTCGAAACCAAGGTCCCGGTGGTTGAGCCGCGAGCCCTAGCGAGCGTGTCGAAACCCACCCCCGTCGGTTGAGCCGCGAGCCCTGGCGAGCGTGTCGAAACCCGCCCCGGTGGTTGAGGAGGTCGCGCAGCGACCGTCTCGAAAACCCACCCTCGGTGCCCCCGCCGGTTGAGCAGCGAGCCCTGGCGAGCGTGTCGAAACCCCTTGTGCACAACCGGTTCTCGACCCGGGGTGACTGTCAGTGGGTCCGGCTAGCGTGGTTGCCATGAGGACGAAGCCCACCAAGACGATGAGCACCGCGGATGCGGTGCTGGGTCGGGCGATGGGTCTTCGTCGGACCGCGGACCGGGCCGAGGCCGACCTGCTGGTGGAGGCGTGTGCATGGGCGGACCTGCACCCCCCGGAGGGCATTCACCCTGCGGCGACGGTGTCCACGGCGTTGTTCGGTGACACCGGCCTCCCCCTGGCCGGCCAGGGTGCCCCGCAGGTGGCGGAGTTCTGTGTGGCCGAGTTCGCCGCCGGTGTGGGGTTGGGCACCGAGTCCGGGAAGGCGCTGATCGGCGAAGCCCTCGAGCTGCGGCACCGGCTGCCGAACCTGTGGACCCGGGTGATGGCCGGGGACCTGGCCGCGTGGAAGGCGCGTCGGGTCGCGGCCGCCACCATCGTCCTGTCCCCGGCAGCGGTGGAGTTCGTGGACGTGGCGGTCACGCCGGTGGCGCACAAGGTCACCCCCGGCCAGATCGACCGGCTGGTCGCCGAGGCGATCGGCCGGTGCGACCCCCAGCTGGCCCAGGAGCGGGCCGACCGGGCGGTCGCGGGCCGGCACGTGACGATCACCCACGGCCAGGTCTCCTTCGACGGCACCAGCCAGGTGCACGGGATCCTCGACCTGGCCGACGCGTTGGACCTCGACACCGCCGTGGCCAACGGTGCCGCACAGCTGAAGGCCCTCGGCTCCACCGAGGACCTCGACGCCCGCCGCGCGTCGGCGCTCGGCGGCCTGGCCCGCCGGCAGCTCGCCCTGGACCTCAACCCCGACACCCCCGACACCGGCGACCGTGAGGCCGACCGCGGCATCGACGAGACGGACGAGACGGGCGGCGAGCAGGCCGCCGACGCCGCCGCGGGCGCGCACGAGCCCGCCGGCCGAGCCGGAAGCGGGCGGGTGAAGCCGCGGCAGGCGGTGCTCTACCTGCACCTGGCCGCGGAGGCCATCACCGACACCGGTCACCGAACCGAGACGGCTGGGCAGTCAGGTCAGGCCGGGCGGTCGGGGGTGGTGGGGCGCTGTGAGCTGTCCCGGTCCCCGGTGACCGCCGACCAGATCCGCACCTGGCTGGCCCACCCCGACGCCCAGGTGGTGATCAAGCCGGTGCTCGACCACCAGGGGCTGGTCCCGGTCGACGCCTACGAGGTGCCGGACCGGATGGGCGAGGCCATCCGCCTCCGCGATGGGACGTGTGTGTTCCCGTGGTGCACCCGCCCGGCCCGGTCCTGTGATGCCGACCACGTGGTTCCTTACGACCCCGACGGCCCACCGGGCCAGACCGCGACCGACAAGCTCGGCGCGCTGTGTCGGCGGCATCACCGGCTCAAGACCCACGGCGCCTGGGCATGTGACACCCCGGTGCCGGGGGTGTTCGAGTGGACCTCCCCGCACGGGCTGCGGTTCCGACGCGACCGCACCGGCACCCTCGACATCACCGACCCGACCCGCCCGGCCGGGTCCCCGCCCGAGCATTGAGGACCACGCCCCACACCCCACCCCCGGCAGCATCGGGTGGGGGCACAGGCATGTTCACCGCTGGTTTCGGGAGTGGTTTCGAGACACTCGCTGGCGCTCGCTCCGGTTCCTGAGGAGGCGCGCCAGCGCCGTCTCGAAGGGCAACCACCAGGGACGGCTGGCGCTCGCTCCGGTTCCCGAGGGGGCGCGCCAGCGCCGTCTCGAAGGGCAACCGACGGGCGTCGTCGGTTGAGCAGGTCGCTCTGCGACCGTGTCGAAACCCGGTGGCCGAGCAGGACTACGTGCAGCTCCCCGTTTCCGAGTAGCGGAACGGCGCTGGAGGGCGGCGGCTGCACGTCGTTCTGCACGTCCACCGGATGGGGAGCGGCACCCGTGGTTTCGAGACGCTCGCTGGCGCTCGCTCCTCAACCACCGGGGAGCGGCCGCCGTGGTTTCGAGACGCTCGCTGGCGCTCGCTCCTCAACCACGGGGAGCGGCACCGTGGTTTCGAGACGCTCGCTGGCGCTCGCTCCTCAACCACCGAGGACGGCTCGCGCTCGCTGCGCAACCACTGGGCCGGCTACTCGATTTGAGTGACCCCACGGGGCGCGGCGTACCCTTGGCCGGTGACTTCCCCCGCCTCCGTGTTCCCGCGCCTGGAGCCCCGTCTGCCCTCGGTGCAGAAGCCGATCCAGTACGTCGGCGGCGAGCTCAACTCCACCGTCAAGGACTGGGACTGCGCTCCCGAGGGGCCGACGGTCCGCTGGGCGCTGATGTACCCCGACGCCTACGAGGTCGGACTGCCCAACCAGGGCGTCGCGATCCTGTACGAGGTCCTCAACGAGCGGGACTGGATCGTGGCCGAGCGGACCTACTCGGTCTGGCCGGACATGGAGCAGGTGATGCGCGAGGGCGACGAGCAGGGCCCGATCCCGCAGTTCACCGTGGACGGGCACCGCCCGGTGCGGGCGTTCGACGTGCTGGGTCTCTCCTTCTCCACCGAGCTCGGCTACACGAACATGCTCAACGCCGTCGACCTGGCCGGCATCGCGCTGCACGCGAAGGACCGTGTCGACGAGGACCCGATCGTCCTGGCCGGCGGGCACGCGGCCTTCAACCCCGAGCCGATCGCCGACTTCATCGATGCCGCCGTCCTCGGCGACGGCGAGGAGATCGTGCTCGCGATCTCCGAGCTGATCCGGGAGTGGAAGGCCGAGGGTCGGCCCGGTGGCAGGGACGAGGTGCTGCGACGCCTGGCGGCCAGCGGCGGCGTCTACGTGCCGAAGTTCTACGACGTGGAGTACGCCGACTCCGACGGCGGGTCGGTCATCGCCTCCATCACCCCGAACCGACCGGGGGTGCCGGCCCGGGTCGCCAAGCACACGCTGATGGACCTGGACGCCTGGCCCTACCCGGCCAAGCCGCTGGTCCCGCTCGCCGAGACCGTCCACGAGCGGTTCTCCGTCGAGATCTTCCGGGGCTGCACGCGGGGCTGCCGGTTCTGCCAGGCGGGGATGATCACCCGCCCGGTGCGCGAGCGCTCGATCGAGACGATCGGCGCCATGGTCGAGAACGGTATCCGCAAGTCCGGCTTCGAGGAGGTCGGCCTGCTCTCGCTGAGCAGCGCCGACCACACGGAGATCGGCGACGTCGCGAAGGGGCTGGCCGACCGCTACGAGGGCTCCAACGTCTCGCTGAGCCTGCCCTCCACCCGGGTGGACGCCTTCAACATCACCCTGGCCAACGAGTTCTCCCGCAACGGGCGTCGCTCGGGGCTGACGTTCGCCCCCGAGGGCGGCTCCGAGCGGCTGCGCAAGGTCATCAACAAGATGGTCACCGAGGAGGACCTGATCCGCACGGTCGCGGCGGCGTACTCCCACGGCTGGCGGCAGGTGAAGCTCTACTTCATGTGCGGCCTGCCCACGGAGACCGAC
The DNA here is from genome assembly GCF_014842875.1 of Nocardioides donggukensis. GTDB lineage: Bacteria > Actinomycetota > Actinomycetes > Propionibacteriales > Nocardioidaceae > Nocardioides > Nocardioides donggukensis. The sequence goes on from NZ_JACYXZ010000001.1 coordinate 967,649, forward strand.
GAGGACGTCCTCGAGATCGCCGACCTGGCCAAGAAGGTCATCGCCAAGGGGCGCGAGGTGTCCGGCCGCAACGACATCCGCTGCACGGTCTCCATCGGTGGCTTCGTGCCCAAGCCGCACACGCCGTTCCAGTGGGCCTCCCAGCTGGACCAGGAGACCACCGACGAGCGGCTCCGCAAGCTCCGCGAGGCGGTCCGCAGCGACAAGAAGTTCGGTCGTGCCATCGGCTTCCGCTACCACGACGGCAAGCCCGGCATCATCGAGGGCCTGCTCTCCCGGGGCGACCGGCGGGTCGGCCGGATCATCGAGGAGGTGTGGCGCGACGGTGGCCGGTTCGACGGCTGGAGCGAGCACTTCTCCTACGACCGCTGGGCGGAGGCCGCCGAGCGCGCCCTGGCCGGCACCGGCGTCGACCTGGACTGGTTCACCGTCCGCGAGCGCGGGTACGACGAGACCCTGCCGTGGGACCACCTCGACTCCGGTCTCGACAAGGACTGGCTGTGGGCGGACTGGGAGGATGCCCTCGACCCCGACTCCGTGGACGTCGAGGACTGCCGCTGGACCCCCTGCTACGACTGCGGTGTCTGCCCCGAGATGGACACCGAGATCCAGATCGGCCCGACGGGCGCCAAGCTGCTGCCGCTGTCGGTCGTCTGAGCCGAGCAGAGTCAGGCGAGGCCGCGCGGGCGGTCGACGTAGCGTCGATCGAGACGCTCGCCGTCCTCCTGCCGGAGGGTGCAGGCGATCAGGTCGCCGGCGCCGGGGCTGGGGACGGACAGGATCGGGTACGGCGCGAGGCCGGCCCTGCCGAGCGGCGGCAGCTCCACGCCGGTCGCGATGAGCTCGTCGTAGCAGATCTCCCCGGCCGTGTCCGGGGTGAACCCCTTGGCCTCGCCGCGGGTGATCTCGTGGATCGCGTAGACCTCGCCGTCGTGCTCCTCGTCGCAGTCGGCCTCGGTGATCAGCCCGATGGACTCGGACCCGTCCGCGATGTCGTCGCTGCTGACGCAGGTGCCGGCCTCCAGGTCCTCCGGGCTCACGATGCGGGTGGACAGGTAGACCACGAGCGCCACCGCGACCGTGATCGCGACCGCCCACACCGCACCCATGACCAGCGCGGTCACCGCCGCCCAGCGTCCCCGGGTGCCGTCCCGCCTGATCTGCCGCAGCCCGATGACGGCGCAGACCCAGCCCGGGAGCACCAGCCCCATCGGCGTGAGGTTCAGGACGAAGCCGACGATCGCCAACCCGTTCGTCCTGCGGGGGGCGGTCACGGCGCTCGGCCAGGCCGGGTCCTGGCTCACGGTGGGCTCACCCCACGACCGGCCCGGACAGCTGGCTTCCGTCGCTGTTCCGGACGAAGCAGACGACCCGCTCGGCGTCGGTGTCGCCGGCGACCAGCGGCCGCACCTCGCGGCCGTCGTCGGTGAGCTCCTGCAGTGATGCCCCGGAGGCGGCCAGCTCGTCGACGCACGTGGCGCCGGCCGCCTCGAGATCGACCTCGCCCGACGTGGCCACCGGGTAGGTGGCGAACACCTCGGCGTCGTGGGGCTCCGTGCAGCCGACGACGTCGATGCGCTCGACGACACCGTTGGCGGCGGCGATGTCGGTGCTCACCAGGCACTCGCCGGCGGCCAGGTCGGAGATCGCGGTGCCCTCGTCCCCGTCGCCGTCCAGCAGCCACAGGGCCAGCACCGCGACCACCGCGACGACCAGCACGACCAGGACCAGCGGCAGCAGCCACCAGCGTCGCCGGCGTGGGGTGCCCGACGTGCTGGGCTCGGCGACGCTCGGTCGGCCGGGCACCTGCTGCGGCGCCTCGTGCCCCCTCCAGAGCGGCTGGGGGTGCGGGGCCGGCGCCGGGGCTGGCGCGTCAGGCTCCTCATCGGTCCCGCGGGTCTCCTCATCGGTCCCGTCGGGGTGCCGATCCGCCTCGGCGAACGGGTTCGGCGGTGGCGCCGGTGGCCCGGTCGGCGCCACGGCCACGGGCTCGCCGTACGGGCTCGGGGACGTCGGCGGCTGGTTCGACATCGAGTGTGCTGACCTTCCGGGGCGGACACGGCTCATCGTGTTGGGATCGCTGCGCCTGCAGGCTAGCCGACACCTCCTCAGCCCCGACCCGGTCCGTCGGAAGTGTCCGGCATGCTGGCCGCATGCGCCACGTCCCCGACTCCGAGCGCCGGCACCGGATCGCCGTCCGGCACGCGATCGCGCCCGCGCACCGGGTCGCCGACGCGGTCGCCGCGACCCGGGCGATGACCGTGCTGCACGCCACGGAGCCGGCCACCGTGTACCTCTCCCTGCGGGCCCGGGTGTCCGGACTCCGGCTCGCCGACGTCGACCGCGCGCTGTACGACGACCGCACGCTGGTCAAGCAGCTGGCGATGCGCCGGACCCTCTTCGTCTTCCCCGTCGACCTGCTGCCCGCCGCCTGGGGGAGCGCGTCCGCGCGGGTCGCGGAGCAGGAGTGGCGTCGCACGGTCAAGGACCTCGCGGCGTCCGGCGCCGCCGAGGACGCCGAGGCCCGACTCCGGGGCGGCTGCGACGCCGTGCTCGATGCCCTGACCCGCACCGGAGGTCTGAGCGCGGGCGACCTCGCCCGGGAGGCCCCCGAGGTGGCGGGTCGGATCGCGGTGGGCGTCGGCACCACCTGGGGCGGAGAGATCCCGCTGGCCCCGCGGGTGCTCACCTGCCTGGGCGCGGCCGGCCGGGTGGTGCGCGGTGGCAACGCCGGCGCCTGGCGGTCCTCGCGGCCGACGTGGACGGCGACCGCCGACTGGCTCGGCGGGCCGGGCGCGGTGCCCGAGCCCTGCCCGCCCCGCGAGGGCTACGCCGAGCTGGTACGCCGCTGGCTGGGCACCTTCGGCCCGGGCACGCTGCGCGACCTGCAGTGGTGGCTCGGCTCGACCGTCTCGGCCGCGCGGCAGGCCCTGGCCGACAACGCCGCCGTCGAGGTCTCCCTCGACCGCAGCGAGACCGGGTGGCTGCTCCCCGACGACCTGGACCGGGTGCCGGAGCCGGAGCCGTGGGCGGCGCTGCTGCCGGTGCTCGATCCGACCGTCATGGGCTGGAAGCAGCGCGGCTTCTACCTCGGCGACCTGGAACCGCAGCTGTTCGACCGCAACGGCAACGCCGGGACCACCGCCTGGTGGGGCGGTCGCGCCGTGGGCTGCTGGCTGCAGGAGCCGGACGGCCGGGTGGTCGTGGTGCCGGTCGGCGACCCCGGCCGGGAGGCCCGCGCCGCGCTGGAGGTGGAGGCCGATCGGCTGGGGGAGTGGCTCGCGGGGGAGCGGGTCGGCACCGTCTACCCGTCCGCGCTCATGAAGCAGCGGGCCCGCTAGCCTGTCCGCCGTGCGTGAGCAGCCCGAGCAACAGGCCCCGCCGGTCCAGCGACTCCGCGTGCGCTACGCCAAGCGTGGCCGGCTCCGTTTCACCAGCCACCGCGACTTCAGCCGCGCCTTCGAGCGCGCGGTGTTCCGGGCGAGGGTGCCGATGGCGTACTCCTCGGGCTTCAACCCGCACCCGCGGATCTCCTACGCCGGTGCCGCCCCGACCGGGTCGGCCAGCGAGGCGGAGTACCTCGAGATCGCTCTGGCGGAGGTGGTCGACCCGGCCGGGATCCACGAGCTCCTCGCCGAGGCCCTGCCCGACGGGTTGGACGTGCTCGAGGTGGCGGTCTCGCCCGGCGGTTCGCTGGCGGACCGGCTCGAGGCCAGCGTCTGGGTCGTCGACGTGACCACGCCGCCGGCGGAGGTCCGGCCCGCGGTCGAGACGTTCCTGGCGGCCGAGGAGGTCCCGGTCGAGCGGATGACGAAGAAGGGCCTGCGCACCTTCGACGCCCGCTCGGCGGTGGTGTCGATGTCCGTGACCGACTCCGACCGGGGGGCCGCGATCCGGGTCGTGCTCCGGCACGGGGTGCCCAGCGTGCGCCCGGACGACGTACTCACCGGCCTCACCCGGCTCGCCGAGCTCGAGGTGGGTGCCGGCACCCTGCTCACCCGGCTGGCCCAGGGTCCGCTGGGTGAGGACGGGACGGTCGGCGACCCGCTGGGTCCGGCGGAGTGACCGGTTCCGGCGAGGGGTGTGCGATACTCCCCACAGGTCAGCGTGCCGCGGCTCGCCGCGCACGATGACCCGACGACGTCCTCGCCGCGGTCAACCAGGCCCCGGCACAGGGGGTGCAAGTCGTCACCAGACCGCGACGCGGCCGTGTCGGTGACAGCGACACGTCCCGGGAGAGATCCCGGCCCAGCGACCGCGGCAGGTGGCCCGGCCTGCGCCCGTTGACGCCCTGCGGGGGATCTCGTCGCCACCGGAAGGCTTAGCGTCATCCGCTCCCCGGGGTGGACGGCGTGGGACCAGGCCCGGGCCGACCTCGTCGTCGGTCGGGAGCCGAGGAGCACACATGCTCGACGACGACACCAGCACCGACACCGGCACCGAGACGGGCGCCGACACCGGCGCCGACACCGGGGCCGACAGGGGGGAGCCGGCGGCGCCGGCGAAGAAGGCCCCCGCCAAGCGGGCGGCCAAGAAGGCACCCGCGGCCCGCAAGAGCGCCGCCAAGAAGACCGCGGCCCCCGCTGACGAGGCGGACACCCCGCTGCCGGAGACCTCCGCGGCCCCGACTGCGGCCCCGACCGGAGACACGTCCGGGGACACGCCGGACGCGTCGGCGGAGGAGCCGAGCCAGGCCCCGGCGAAGAAGACCGCCGCCAAGCGGACCGCGGCCAAGAAGACGGCGGCCCGCAAGAGCACCGCCGGGTCGGCCAAGAAGACCGCTCCCGCGGCCGGGTCCGAGGCCCCCGCTCCCGAGACGCCGACTCCCGAGACGCCCACCGCGGCGTCCGAGGCGCAGCCCGCCTCCGAGGCCCCGGCCTCCGCTGCCGCCGAGGGCGGCGCCCCGTCGGTCCCGCTGTTCCAGGCGCCGGAGGTGACCACCACGCCGGTTCGTCGGCGTACCCGCGGCAGGCCGGCCACCGCCGAGCAGCCCCCGGCCGAGCAGCCTGATGCCGAGGCCCCGTCCGCCGAGGAGGCCGCCACCGGGCAGGACGAGACCGCACCCGCGACCGCGAAGAAGGCCCCGAAGAAGGCCGCGAAGAAGTCCCCGGCCACGAGCCCGGACGAGGCGCCGAGCACCGCCAAGGGCGAGGGCCAGGTCGAGGGTGGGACCCGGACCCGGGACGCCGACGAGGCTGACGCGCCCGCAGAGGGTCACGAGGGCCAAGAGGGGTCAGAGGGCTCCGAGGGCCGCTCCGGCGACTCCGACGACGCCGAGACCGGCGAGGGCAACGGCGCGCGGCGCCGGCGCCGCCGTGGCGGTCGTCGCCGTCGCAAGTCCGGCAACGGTGACTCCGGGGACGACCGGCGCAGCGACGGGTCCGAGGGGTCGGGCCAGTCGGGCCAGTCGGGCGGGGACGACGACGGTGGGGACCAGGACTCCGAGGGCGGCGACAGCCCCGGCTCCCGGCGTCGGCGGCGCCGCCGCAGGGCAGGCGAGGACGGCGGCGACGGGCAGGACGACCCGCGCAACACCGTCACCCGGGTCCGCAAGGCCCGCAACCCCGAGGACGAGATCACCGCCGTCTCCGGGTCCACCCGCCTCGAGGCCAAGAAGCAGCGCCGCCGCGAGGGGCGCGAGGCCGGACGCCGACGCGCCCCGATCGTGAGCGAGGCCGAGTTCCTGGCCCGCCGCGAGTCGGTCGACCGCACGATGGTGATCCGGCAGCGCGACGACCTGACCCAGATCGCCGTCCTCGAGGACAAGGTGCTGGTGGAGCACTACGTAGCCCGCGAGTCGCAGTCCTCGCTCATCGGCAACGTCTACCTCGGCCGGGTCCAGAACGTCCTTCCCTCGATGGAGGCGGCGTTCATCGACATCGGCAAGGGCCGCAACGCGGTCCTCTACGCCGGCGAGGTCAACTGGTCCGCGCTGGGCCACAAGGAGGGCCAGCCCCGCAAGATCGAGTCGGTGCTCTCCAGCGGTCAGTCCGTGCTGGTGCAGGTCACCAAGGATCCCATCGGGCACAAGGGCGCCCGGCTCTCCAGCCAGGTCAGCCTGGCCGGCCGGTTCCTGGTCTACGTCCCCGACGGCACCACCAGCGGGATCTCCCGCAAGCTCCCCGACACCGAGCGGAACCGGCTCAAGACCCTGCTCAAGGAGATCGTCCCGGACACCGCGGGCGTCATCGTGCGCACCGCCGCGGAGGGTGCCTCCGAGGAGGAGCTCACCCGCGACGTCGAGCGGCTCAAGGCCCGCTGGGAGGAGATCGAGAAGCGCGCCAAGTCCGGCAGCGGCCCGAAGCTGCTCTACGGCGAGCCCGACCTCACCCTGCGGGTGGTCCGTGACCTGTTCACCGAGGACATCGCCAAGCTGGTCGTCCAGGGCGACGACGCCTGGGACGTGGTCCACGAGTACGTCGACCAGGTCGCGCCCGACCTGGGTGAGCGGCTCGAGCGCTTCGAGCGGACCGAGGACAGCGGTGACGTGTTCGCGGCCTACCGGATCGACGAGCAGATCGCCAAGGGCATGGATCGCAAGGTCTGGCTGCCCTCGGGAGGGTCGCTGATCATCGACCGCACCGAGGCGATGACGGTGGTCGACGTCAACACCGGGAAGTTCACCGGGTCCGGCGGGAACCTCGAGGAGACCGTCACCAAGAACAACCTCGAGGCGGCCGAGGAGATGGTGCGCCAGCTCCGCCTCCGCGACATCGGCGGCATCATCGTCATCGACTTCATCGACATGGTCCTGGAGTCCAACCGCGACCTCGTGCTGCGCCGGCTGGTCGAGTGCCTCGGCCGGGACCGGACCCGGCACCAGGTCGCCGAGGTGACCTCGCTCGGCCTGGTGCAGATGACCCGCAAGCGGATCGGCACCGGGCTGCTGGAGGCGTTCTCCGAGGACTGCGAGCACTGCCAGGGTCGTGGCCTGGTGGTCCACGACATGCCCGTCGAGCCGAGGAAGGCCGACGACGACCGCCGCGGCAGCCGCCGCGGTCGTGGACGCGGCAAGGGCGAGGGCGGCAACGGCTCCGACAACGACCACGGCAACGACAAGGACAACGGGAACGGGAACGGCAGGGGCCGGGGCACCGGCCAGTCCGGCAGCGCCGGCAGGGCGCCCTCGCCCAAGGACGTCGCCGCGGTCGCCAAGCCGGAGAACGCCGACAGGCCGCCGGCGGACGAGGCACCGACCGAGTCCCCGGCGCAGACCCCGGCCGACGAGGCCGCGCCCGCGACCCGGGTCGACGAGAGCCCGACACAGACCCCGGCCGACGCGGAGCCGGCGACCGAGACCCCGGTCGAGGCCGAGTCGGCACCCGAGGCTGCGCCGGCTCCCGAGGCCGAGGCTCCCGCCGAGGCTCCTGCCGAGCCGGCACCCGAGGCTCCTCCGGCCGCCCCCAAGGTGGTCACCCGGACCCGGCGTCGCAGTGCCAGCCGTCCGGCCGGGCCCCCGCCCGGGGTCCCGACGCTGGACGAGGTCACTCCCACCTCCGGCGTGGGCAGTCCCTCCGGCAACGGCCACGTGGAGCCTGGCGTCGTCGACGTCGAGCCCGGGGTCGAGCCCTCGCCCGAGGACGTCCCCGACGTCCAGGGCGACGCCGGGACCGGAGCCGGCGACGGCGACGGGTTGCACGTCCCGATCAAGAAGAAGGGCGCCCGCAAGCGCTGAGCCGCGGACGCAGGGAGACGGCAGCCGCGGTCGGACGAGGTCTCGTTTTGCCCCGATGCCGTCGGGTCCGTACTATAAACCCTCGGTGTGCATCCGCATGCCCTCCCTGCGTGGCCGCGCGCGAGCGCCCGAGCCCCAGGACCCGAGCATGAACCAGCAGGAATCGACGAAGGAGACCGCGGTGTACGCGATCGTGCGCGCTGGCGCCACCCAGCAGAAGGTTGCCGTCGGCGACGTCATCGAGATCGACCAGGTCTCCACGGCCGTGGGCGAGTCGCTGAGTCTCCCGGTGGTCATGGTCGTCGACGGCGAGAAGGTCACCTCCACCGGCCTGGACAAGGCCGCCGTGACCGCCGAGGTCCTCGGCGGGACCAAGGGCCCGAAGATCATCATCCAGAAGTACAAGAACAAGACCGGCTACAAGAAGCGCATGGGCCACCGCCAGAAGTACACCCAGGTCAAAGTCCTGGACATCACGGTCTGACCGTCTGACCCCCTCACCTGCATCCCCACGATTTTCTCGCGGCTCGCACACAGCGAAGGACTGAACTCATGGCACACAAGAAGGGCGCGGCCTCGACCAAGAATGGTCGGGACTCCAACGCGCAGCGCCTCGGCGTCAAGCGGTACGGCGGCCAGCTGGTCAACGCCGGCGAGATCATCGTCCGCCAGCGCGGCACCCACTTCCACCCCGGGAGCGGCGTCGGCCGTGGCGGCGACGACACCCTGTTCGCCCTGGTCGGGGGCGCCGTCGAGTTCGGCACCCGACGCGGGCGCCGGGTCGTCAACATCCTGCCCGGCGAGTGACCTGAGGCAGGCACCAGCCGGCTGAGCACACGAGCCCGGCTCCACCGAGGGCGTCCCCGGCCTGGGGGCGCCCTTCGGCATTTGGCTCGGGCCCGGTCCGCACGACCGTCCCGACCACCGAAAGGAACCCCATGGCTGTCCCGACCTTCGTCGACCGGGTGACGCTGCACGTCGCGGCGGGACGGGGTGGCAACGGCGTCGCGTCGGTCCACCGCGAGAAGTTCAAGCCGCTGGGCGGGCCGGACGGCGGCAACGGCGGTCCCGGCGGCTCGGTGATCCTGCGGGTCGACCCCGACGTCACCACGCTCATCGACTACCACCACAGCCCCCGGCGCCGGGCCGAGCACGGTGGGCACGGGGCCGGTGGGCACCGCAACGGCGGGCACGGCGCGGACCTGGTGCTGCCGGTGCCGGACGGCACGGTCGTGGCCGACCAGCGCGGGCGGGTGCTGGCCGACCTCGTGGGCCCGGGCACCGAGATGGTGATCGCCCGCGGCGGCCGGGGCGGCTTGGGCAACGCGGCCCTCGCCTCGTCCAAGCGCAAGGCCCCCGGCTTCGCGCTGCTCGGCGAGCCCGGTGACGAGCTCGACCTCGCGCTCGAGCTCAAGGTGGTCGCCGACATCGGCCTCGTGGGCTTCCCCAGCGCCGGCAAGTCCTCGCTGATCGCCGCGGTCTCCCGGGCCCGGCCCAAGATCGCCGACTACCCGTTCACCACGCTGGTGCCGAACCTCGGTGTGGTCCGCGCGGGGGAGACCACCTTCACCGTCGCCGACGTCCCGGGGCTGATCGAAGGGGCCGCCGAGGGACGCGGCCTCGGCCACGACTTCCTGCGGCACATCGAGCGCTGCGCCGCGCTCGTGCACGTCATCGACACCGCCTCGATCGAGCCGGGACGCAACCCGGTCGGGGACCTGGACGTCATCGAGGACGAGCTTGCCCGCTACGGCGGCCTCGAGGACCGGCCGCGGCTGGTGGCGCTGAACAAGGTCGACGTCCCCGACGGTCGTGACATCGCCTCGTTCGTCGTCGACGAGCTCCGCGAGCGCGGGCTGCGGGTCTTCGAGGTCAGCGCCGCCTCGGGGGAGGGCCTGCGTGAGCTGTCCTTCGCGATGGCCGAGATCGTCGCCGCCGCCCGCGCCGACCGCCCGGTCGCCGAGGCGCAGCGGATCGTGCTCCGCCCCGAGTCCGTCGACGGCGGCGACTTCACCGTCAAGGAGACCGGCGAGGGCTGGCGGGTCCGGGGGGAGAAGCCGGAGCGCTGGGTCCGGCAGACCGACTTCAGCAACGACGAGGCCGTCGGCTTCCTCGCCGACCGGCTCAACCGGCTCGGGGTCGAGGAGCGGCTGCTCTCGCTGGGTGCCGTCGAGGGTGACACGGTCCTGATCGGCCACCCTGACAACGCCGTGGTCTTCGACTTCCAGCCCGGTGTCGAGGCCGGCGCGGAGATGCTCGGGCGGCGGGGCGAGGACCAGCGCTTCGACCACTCGCGGCCGGCGTCGCGGCGGCGCCGGGCCATCGACGAGGCGATGGGGGAGCGCACCGAGACCGAGACCCGGGCCGACGTCGCCCGCCGGCTCGACCGGGAGTCCCGAGGGGCCGGCGACGGGGCCGGCGACGGGGCCGGCGACGGGGCCGGCGACGGGGACACCGGGCCCAGGTCGTACGAGATCGGCTCCGCGGGCGACCCCGACCGGCTCGAGGACCCCGGAACATGAGCCGCCCGGCGGTCACCGGTGCCCGTCGGGTCGTGGTCAAGGTCGGCTCGAGCTCGCTGACCACCGCCGCCGGCGGCATCGACCCCGGCCGGGTCCGCGACCTGGTGGACGTGCTGGCCGCCGTCCGAGGGCGCGGCGTCGAGGTGGTGCTGGTCTCCAGCGGTGCCATCGCCGCCGGCCTGGCACCGCTCGGCCTGGCCCGGCGCCCCCGCGGGCTCGCCGCCCAGCAGGCCGCGGCGTCGGTCGGCCAGGGGCTGCTGGTGCACCGCTACACCGAGGAGCTGGCCCGGCACGGGCTCACCACCGGCCAGGTCCTCCTCACCGTCGACGACATCACCCGGCGGGCCCACTACCGGAACGCGCACCAGACCTTCGCCAAGCTCCTCGAGCTCGGCGTGCTGCCCATCGTGAACGAGAACGACACCGTCGCCACCTCGGAGATCCGCTTCGGCGACAACGACCGACTGGCCGCGCTGGTCGCCCACCTCGTGCACGCCGACCTGCTCCTGCTGCTCTCCGACGTGGACGGCCTCTACGACGGCCACCCCGCCCAGGCGGGCACCTCGCTGCTGCCCGACATCCGGACCGAGGCGGACCTGTCCGGGGTCGCCATCGGGTCGGTGGGAGCAGCCGGGGTCGGCACCGGCGGCATGGTCACCAAGGTCGAGGCCGCGCGGATCGCCACGGGCGCCGGCGTCCCGGTGGTCCTCACCTCCGCAGACCGGGCGGCCGCGGCGCTCGCCGGGGACCCGGTCGGGACCCTGTTCCACGCGACCGGACGCCGTCGCCCGACCCGGCTGCTCTGGCTGGCGCACGCCACCGAGCCCCGGGGCTCGGTCCACCTCGACGCCGGTGCCGTCCGGGCGGTCACGGAGCGCCGTGCCTCCCTGCTGGCGGCAGGGGTCACCGGCGCCTCGGGCGCCTTCGTGGCCGGCGACCCGGTCGACCTCGTCGGCCCCGACGAGCGGCCGGTGGCCCGTGGCCTGGTGAACTTCGACGCCGACGAGGTGCCGGCCCTGGTCGGACGGTCCTCGGCCGACCTCAAGCGCGAGCTCGGCGCCGGCTACGAGCGCGAGGTCGTGCACCGCGACGACATGGTGGTGCTCTGAGGGATGGCCGCACCCGTGTGGTCCCGGGGCCGGCCCCGGGCGGGTCGGGGTCTGGTGCTCGTCCTGCTCGTGCCCGCCGTCCTGCTCACGGGTGCCTGGCTGGTGGAGCCCCTGGTCGGCCAGTCGGGGACCCTGGTCCGAGCCGTGGCGTTCACGCCGTACGCCCTGCCCGGCTACGCCCTGGCCGGCGCCGGGCTGCTCGTGGCCTGGGCCCGGCACCGCCGCCCCGCGACCGGGGTGGCTCTCCTCGTGGCGGTGACCGGCTGCCTCCTGCACGCCTGGTGGCTGGCCCCGGTGTACGCCGGCGCGGAGCCGGCGCCGGCGGCCGGGTCCCCGTCGCTCGCGGTGCTCAGCGTGAACCTGCTCGGCGGAGCCGCCGACGAGGCCGCCGTCCTCCGGCAGGCGGTGGATCGGGACGTCGACGTGCTGGTGCTCCAGGAGATCACCGCGGCGTCCCTGGCGCGGCTGGAGTCCGCCGGGCTCGAGGCGCGCTACCCGCACCGGGCCGGGCGAGCGGGCGCCGACGTCGAGGGCACGATGATCCTGTCCCGGCACCCCCTGAGCCGGGTCGAGCGGGTGCGCACCGGCTTCGGTTCCTGGGCCGCGACGGTGGCGGTCCGGGGCACCCCGGTGCGCCTGCTCGGCGTCCACCCCCGGCCGCCGATCGGCTCGGCCCGGGACTGGCGGGACGACCACGCGGTGATCGCCGAGGCCGTCACCCGGGGCGTCGACCTGGTCGCCGGCGACTTCAACGCCACGGCCGACCACCGCCCCATGCGGGCGCTGGCCGGGCGCGGCTGGCGGAGCGCCGCGGAGCTGGCCAACGTCGGCTGGGCGCCGACCTGGCCGGCCGACGGGCAGGTGCGGGTGCTGGGGCTGGCGCTGCCCCGGCTGGTCGGCATCGACCACGTCCTGGTGGGCGAGCGACTCGCGGTGCTCGAGGCGAGCCGGGTGCCGGTGCCGGGGACCGACCACTCGGGGGTGCTGGCGGAGGTCACCGCGCGCGCGACTTCGGAGAGCGCCGTAGGCTGGAGGGCGCCATGACCGACCTCGCCCGCACGCCACGCCGCGTGTACCTCGACCACGCCGCGACCACGCCGATGACGGCCGCCGCCGTCGAGGCCCTGACCGGGCAGCTGACCAGCACCGGGAACCCGTCCTCGCTGCACGCCTCCGGTCGGCACGCCCGACGGGTGGTGGAGGAGTCCCGGGAGCGGATCGCACAGGCCCTCGGCTGCCGGCCCGGCGAGGTGGTGTTCACCTCGGGCGGCACGGAGGCCGACAACCTCGCCCTCAAGGGCCTCTACTGGGCCCGTGGGCGTCCGCGGATCCTCGCGACGGCGGTGGAGCACCTCGCGGTGCTCGACCCGCTGCACTGGCTCGCCGAGCACGAGGGAGCCGAGGTGGAGCTGCTGCCCGTCGACGCCCAGGGCCGGCTCGAGGTCGAGGCGCTGCGAGCAGCGGTCGAGCGCGACCCCGAGGCGGTCGGGCTGATCTCGGTGATGTGGGCGAACAACGAGGTCGGCACCCTCCAGCCGCTCGACCGGGTCGTCGAGATCGCCTCCGAGCACGGCATCCCGGTCCACACGGACGCGGTGCAGGCGCTCGGCGCCGTACCCGTCGACTTCGCCGCCTCCGGGGTGGACGCCCTGACCCTGACCGGCCACAAGGTGGGCGGGCCCTACGGCGTCGGGGCCCTGGTCGTCCGGCGCGAGGTGGAGGTCACCCCGCTGGTGCACGGCGGCGGCCAGGAGCGCGACATCCGCAGCGGCACCATCGACACCCCCGCCATCGCCGGCCTCGCGGCCGCGGTCGAGGTGGCCGTGAAGGCCCAGGCCGACGAGCACGGCCGGCTGGCCGCGCTCCGCGACGACCTCGTCGCGCGGATCTGCGCCGTGGTCCCCGACGCGGTCCCGAACGGCGACCCGGACCACCGCCTGCCCGGCCACGCGCACCTGCGCTTCCCCGGCTGCGAGGGCGACTCGCTGCTGATGCTGCTCGACGCCCAGGGCATCGAGTGCTCCACGGGCTCCGCCTGCAACGCCGGCGTCCCCCAGGCCTCCCACGTCCTGCTCGCGATGGGACGCACCGAGGACGAGGCCCGCAGCTCCCTGCGCTTCTCGCTCGGCCACACGACCGTCACTGAGGACGTCGACGCACTGGTCGCGGCGATCGGCCCGGTCGTCGAGCGGGCGCGCGCGGCCGGCGTCCGCCGGGGGGCCTCGTGAGGGTCCTGGCAGCGATGTCGGGCGGGGTCGACTCGGCCGTGGCGGCCGCCCGGGCGGTCGAGGCCGGTCACGACGTCACCGGCATCCACCTGGCGCTCTCCCGGAACCCGAGGTCCTACCGCAGCGGGGCGCGCGGGTGCTGCACGATCGAGGACAGCAACGACGCCCGCCGTGCCGCCGACGTCCTCGGCATCGCGTTCTACGTGTGGGACTTCAGCGAGGAGTTCCACGAGGACGTCGTCGAGGACTTCCTCTCCGAGTACGCCGCCGGCCGGACCCCCAACCCCTGCCTGCGCTGCAATGAGAAGATCAAGTTCGCCGCGGTGCTCGACCGGGCCGTGGCGCTGGGCTTCGACGCCGTGGCGACCGGGCACTACGCCCAGCTGGAGTCCGGAGCCGACGGGCTGATCGAGATGCACCGAGCGGTGGACCACGGCAAGGACCAGTCCTACGTGCTCGGCGTGCTCACCCAGGACCAGCTGGCCCGCTCGCTGTTCCCCCTGGGCGGCTCACCGAAGTCCGAGGTGCGCGAGGAGGCGGCCCGGCGCGGGCTGCTGGTGGCGGACAAGCCCGACTCGCACGACATCTGCTTCATCGCCGACGGGGACACCGGCGGCTGGCTCACCGAGAAGCTGGGCGGGTCGGCGCCGAACGACGGCGGCGAGATCGTCGACCACGCGACCGGCGAGGTGCTCGGGACCCACGGCGGCACCGTCGGCTTCACGATCGGGCAGCGCAAGGGGCTGCGGATCGGCCGCCCGGCGGCGGACGGCAGGCCGCGCTTCGTGCTCGACATCGAGCCGGTCAGCGGCACCGTGACGGTCGGGCCCCGGGAGGAGCTGAGGATCGACGCGATCTCGGGCATCCGGGCCCGCTGGTGCGGCACGGTGCCGGACCGCCTCGAGGGCACCGTGCAGCTGCGCGCGCACGGGGCCGAGCACCGGGCACGGGTCGAGGTCGCCGACGACGGGGACGCCGTCGAGATCGCCCTGCACGATCCCGCGGAGGGCATCGCGCCCGGCCAGGCGGCCGTGATCTACGACGGGACCCGGGTCGTGGGGTCGGCGACGATCTCGGCCACGGCCCGGCGACTGTCCGGCGCGGGACGGTGAGCGCCGCCACCGGCGTCGGCTCCCTGCCCGGCGGGGCGGCGCTCGCCTCGGAGGCCGACAACGCCCGGGACTACGCCGAGGCCGTGCGGCTGGTGCTGGGCGAGCTCCCCGACCTGCCGCACGTCCCCGAGCTGCCGGCCCGCGGTGCCGGCGCGACGATGACCGGGCGGGCCCTGGCCGTCGTCGAGGGCCTGGCCTGCGACCTGCAGCCGACCGGCTGGCGGCTCACCGACGCCCCCGGCGTGGACCAGCGTCGGGCCCGGTCCCTGCTGGCCCGGGACCTGGACTGCGTCGAGGAGCTGACCCAGGGCTGGAGCGGCCCGGCGAAGACCCAGGTGGCCGGCCCGTGGACCCTCGCGGCGACGACCGAGCTGCCCCGCGGGGAGAAGGTGCTCTCCGATCCCGGCGCCCGGCGCGACCTCGCCCAGGCCCTGGCCGAGGGTGTCCGCGCCCACGTGGCCGATCTGCGCCGACGGCTCCCGGGGGTCACCGAGCTGCTCCTGCAGGTCGACGAGCCGGCGCTCCCGGTCGTGCTCGCCGGGGGCGTGCCGACGGCGTCCGGGTTCGGCCGGCACCGCACCGTGCACCCTCCGGAGGCCTCGGAGGTGCTGGGCTGGGTGTTCTCCGCCATCGAGGCGGCCGGCGCCGTCCCGATCGTGCACTCCTGCCACCCCGACGTCCCGGTCGGGCTGCTGCGGGGAGCCGGCGCCCGCGGGCTCAGCGTCGACGTCGGGGTGCTCGCGCCCGCGGCGTACGACGGCCTCGCCGAGGCGGCGGAGGCGGGCGAGTGGGTGCTGCTCGGCGCGGTGCCGGCGCTGGCCGCCGCCGAGAACGGCGAGACCGAGCGGTCGGTGACCGAACGGGTGCTCAGGATGCTCGACATGACCGGGATCGAGCCCGGCGAGCGCACGCTGGTGACCCCGACGTGCGGCCTGGCCGGCGCCGACCCGGCTCACGCCCGCCGTGCTCTCTCCCTCGCCCGTGCCGCCGCCGGGGCGCTGCGATGACGGACCCGATGACGGACCCGGCCGCGCTGCAGCGGAGCCGCCGTCGTCGTGCGGGAGCGGGCGTCGCCGTGGTGGCCGCGGTCCTCCTCGGCGGTGCCCTCGTCGGCGTGCCCGGCCTCGGTGGCGACACCGCCGAAAGCGCCGACACCTCCGCCGGGGAGGCGTCCGCCGCGGCCGCCGACGGCAAGCCGGTGGCCGCCACGCCGAGCGCGCTGGCCGCGATCGCGCTCGAGGTCGTGGGCTCCCGGCCGAGCGACTTCGCCCCCGTCGAGGACGAGGAGCTCGGTGACGGCACGGTCGCCGCGGAGCTGCGGTTCGGCAGGGCGGGCGGCGACCCCGGCGACCTGCTCGCGGTGGGCGTGGCACCCGGCCGCGGCGTCGCGCGGCTCCGGTGCGACGCGCCGGCGGTGACCTGCCGCAGCAAGCGGTCCGAGGCCGGGCTGCTCACCCTGGCCTGGCGGACGGCGGCCCGCGGGGCGGACCCGGGCTCGGTGGCGGTGCTGCTCCAGCGTGAGGGGGAGTACGCGATCGCGCTCTCGACCGGCCCGGAGATCACCGGCGACCCGCGCGACCTCGCCCTCGACGTCCCGGTCGCCGACCTGGTCGCGATCGTCAGCGACTCCCGGTTCGGCCTGCGCACCACCTCCGACGCGGTCGAGGCGGGGGCGGGGCTGGCCTCGCCCTAGCTTCCCCGGCGGGCGGACTCAGACCTGGTGCGGCGTCCGGTCGGTCGCCAGCATGCTCAGCGACCGGGTGATCGCGAAGTCGTTCCAGTCCTCCACGCGGCGGAACATGTAGTGGCCGACCCGGCCCATGTCGTGCAGCTCCGTCGAGGCGGCGCGCTCGGCGGCCCGGCGCACGAAGTCGGAGGTGGCCCGGAACGAGGTGATCCGGTCCGCGCGTCCGTGCGCGGCGGCGAGGTGCCGCCCAGCCAGAGCCGCGACCGGCTCGTCGCGGGGGAACCACGGAGCCACGGCCACCACGCCCGAGACCAGGTCGTCGTCCGCGACGCGGGCCGCCGTCCGGGCGCCCATCGAGTGCCCGAGCAGCACCGTGGGCAGCAGGCCCAGCTCGCGGCGTACCGTCTGCAGCGCCCAGCGGGCGTCGGGGACCGGTGAGGGGGAGGTGGCCTGGTTCCAGCCGCGGTGGCGGTAGCGCAGCAGCCAGACCGACACGCCCTGGTCGTGGGCCCGGTCGGTGATCGCCTCCTGCATGGCTCGGGAGCGACGCCAGGACAGGCTCCGTCCGTCGACGGGCGCGTGCGAGCTCTCCTTGCCGCCGTGCAGCATGAGGATCACTCCTCGGGCTCCGGGCACGTCCTCCCGGGTCAGGTGTGGTTCGCCCACGGCAGTTCCTTCCTCCACGTCTCACCTCATGTTCGGAGGTGCGGCGGAGTCGGATTGGTCACAGCGGCGGCTGGCGTCGGGCCGGCGTCGGGGTGGCGCCGGGGTGTCGGTGCGGCACGGCAAGATGGGCCCATGAGTTCTTCCGACGTGGACGCCGCGACCACTGGGGCCCGGGAGCGGCACCGGGAGCTCGCCGAGCAGGTCGAGGACGCCCGCTGGCGCTACTACGTGCTCGACGACCCGATCCTCTCCGACGCCGACTTCGACACCCGCATGCGCGAGCTGGAGGAGCTCGAGGCGGCGTTCCCCGAGCTGCGCACCCCGGACTCGCCCACCCAGAAGGTCGGCGGCGCGGTCTCCACCGACTTCACCGCCCACGACCACCTCGAGCCGATGATGAGCCTCGACAACGCCTTCTCCACCGAGGAGCTGGAGGCCTGGCACGCGCGTCTGCACCGCGAGGGCGTCGAGTCGCCGGCGCTGCTCTGCGAGCTCAAGGTGGACGGCCTGGCGATCAACCTGCTCTACGAGGACGGGCGACTGGTCCGCGCCCTGACCCGCGGCGACGGCCGCACGGGGGAGGACGTCACCTCCAACGTCAAGACGATCGACGCCGTGCCGCACCGGCTCACCGGCAGCGCGGACTTCCCGGTCCCGGAGCTGGTCGAGGTGCGCGGCGAGGTGTTCCTGCCGGTCGAGGCGTTCGAACGGCTCAACGAGTCGATGCGGGACGCCGGGAAGCCGGCCTTCGCCAACCCCCGCAACGCGGCCGCGGGGTCGTTGCGCCAGAAGGATCCGCGGGTGACCGCGACCCGGGCGCTCGGGATGGTCTGCCACGGCGTCGGCGCCCGCCGGGGGTTCGACCCCACCTCCCAGTCGGGGGCCTACCAGGCGCTGCGGGCCTGGGGCCTGCCCACCTCCCACCGGGTCCAGGTGCTGACCGGGCTCGCGGAGGTCGAGGAGCTGATCGCCCACCACGGCGAGCACCGGCACGACGTGGAGCACGAGATCGACGGGGTCGTGGTGAAGGTCGACTCGGTCAGCCTGCAGCGCCGGCTGGGTTCGACCAGCCGGGCCCCGCGGTGGGCCATCGCCTACAAGTACCCCCCCGAGGAGGTCAACGCGCGGTTGCTGGCGATCGAGGTCAACACCGGGCGGACCGGACGGGTCACGCCGTTCGGCCGCATGGAGCCGACCCGGGTGGCCGGCTCCACCGTGGAGATGGCCACCCTGCACAACGCGCACGAGGTGCGGCGCAAGGACGTCAGGCCCGGCGACACCGTCATCCTCCGCAAGGCCGGCGACGTGATCCCCGAGATCGTCGGCCCGGTCCTCGCGCTGCGGCCCGACGACGCCCCGGAGTGGGTGATGCCGACGCAGTGCCCCTCCTGCGGCACCACCCTCGCCCAGCAGAAGGAGGGCGACAAGGACCTGCGCTGCCCCAACCACCAGAAGTGTCCCGCCCAGGTCACGGAGCGGATCTTCCACGTCGCGGGCCGCGGGGCCTTCGACATCGAGGGCCTCGGCTACGAGGCCGCGCACGCACTGCTCGAGGCCGGCGTGGTCGTCGACGAGGGCGACGTGTTCGACCTGGACGAGGCCAAGTTGCTGCGGACCGAGCTGTTCACCCGCGCGGCGAAGAGGTCTGAGGGGGAGGGCAGGGTGCTCTCCGCCAACGGGCGCCGGCTGCTCGACCACCTCGCCGAGGCCCGGGAGGTCCCGCTCTGGCGGGTCCTGGTGGCGCTCTCGATCCGACACGTCGGTCCGACCGCCGCACGGGCACTGGCCACCAGGTTCGGCTCCATGCAGGCGGTGCGGGACGCCGACGAGGAGCTGCTCGCCGACACCGAGGGGGTCGGTCCCACCATCGCGGCGTCCGTGCGGCGCTGGTTCGACGACGAGGGCGCCGACTGGCACCGCGCGATCGTCGAGCGGTGGGCCGCGGCCGGCGTCCGCATGGAGGACGAGCGCGACGAGTCGGTGGCCCGCACCCTCGAGGGCCTGACCGTCGTGGTCACCGGCTCCCTGGAGGGGTTCTCACGCGACTCGGTGAAGGAGGCGATCATCGCCCGCGGGGGGAAGGCATCGGGGTCGGTGTCGAAGAAGACCGACTTCGTCGTGGTCGGCGAGAGTGCCGGGTCCAAGGCCGCCAAGGCCGAGGAGCTCGGTGTCCCGATGCTCGACGAGGCCGGCTTCCTGGTCCTCCTCGAGCAGGGGGCCGACGCCGCGCGCGCCCTGTCCGGGTGAGCCGGACGGCGCTCAGGCCTGCGCGAGCAGGCGCAGCGCCTCGGGGTGGTCGCGCAGCTGGTCGGCCAGCCCCGCCCAGAGCGTGTCGACCGCGTCGGCGGAGCCCCCGCGCAGCACGAGCACGTCCGTGAGCCAGCTCCGGGCGTCGGCCAGGACGGACGCGTCCTCGGTGAGCAGGCCGCCCACGACACACCCCACGACGTGCGGGACGTAGGTGGCGAACACCACCCGCCAGTCGTCGGGGGAGGCCGCCGTCGCGTCGAGGCCGGACCCGGGGCCGGAGAGCAGGCTCCGGGTGACCTCGGCGGCCGCGGCGTGGAGGCTCTGTGCCTCCGCCGCCCCGGGGTGCCGCAGCGGCGGCGCCGGCGCGACGTGGTGGGGGAGGGTCGCCACGACGTCGCGAGCCTGCGTCAGGTCGGCGGCGTACGCCGTGGCGCCGAGACGCCGCGCCCGGATCCCGCCGGTGTCGAACGCCCGACCGCCGACGACGACCGGCGTGCCGGTGCCGCGCACCGCCTCGACCAGGCGGCGTACGTGCATCAGCGAGGAGGACAGCGAGGCGGAGACCAGCACCGCCCGTGGGCCGCGGTCGAGGATCCGGCCGACGACGAGCTCGGGCGAGACGTTCGCGCCGAGGTGCTCGGCGTCGTGGCCCCAGCTGCGCAACGCCTGGGTGAGGGCGAGCGCGGGGAGGGCGTGCCACTCGCGCTCGGCGCAGGTCACCAGGATCGGCAGGTCGTCCGTGGCACCGCCCAGCCGGGCGCCGAGGCGGAGCACCACGGCCTCGCTGACCGCCGTCGCGGCGTGCTCGCGGGCGACGGTCCACTCGTTGCTGGCCCAGCACCGGCCGACCCGTGTCTGCGCGGCGAGGACGAGGTCGGTGAGGACGTCGGTCAGGGAGAGCCCGTCGGAGACGGCCGCGTCGGCGGCCGCCTGCGCGGCCGTCTCGTCGCCGGCGCTCACGGCCTCCCAGTAGCGCTCGGCGTGGTCGAGCCCGGTGATCATGCCCCAGTCTCACCCAGGTCGGCCCGGGCGCGCAGCGCAACGACCGCCACGTCGTCGCGGTGGTCGCCGTCGGCCAGGTGCTCCGAGACCGCGGCCGCCACCTGCTCGACCACGACCTGCGCCGGCACGCCGCCGAGGCCGGCGAGCAGGGCCGTCAGCCGGTCCTCGCCGAACAGGTCGTGCGGGGCGCCGGTCTCGACGACCCCGTCGGTGTAGAGCACCAGGGAGTCGCCCGGGTGCAGCACGTGGCTGTCGGTGTCGTACCCGACCTCCTCGAGGAGCGCCAGCGCCGGGTGCCGGACCGACAGGGCCCGCACGGTCGCGTCCCCGGAGAGCAGGTACGCCGGCGGGTGGCCGGCGTTGGCGACGTCGACGTCCAGGCCGCCCCCCGGCCGCCGCCGCAGCCGCGCGCACACCACGGTGGCCAGCATCTCGGACTCCGGGTCCGCCTCGGAGACGAGGACCCGGTTCACCAGCTCCAGGACCCGGCCCGGGTCGCGGTCGACGAGCGAGGCGGTGCGGACGGCGTTGGTGATGCGCTTGGCGTGGACGGCGGCCTCGACGCCCTTGCCGCTGACGTCGCCCAGCACCACCGTGAGGTCCTCCTCCGGTCCGTGCAGGTCGAAGAAGTCGCCGCCCATCTCCTCGTGCTCGTGGGCGACCCGCAGGTAGCTGCCCACGTCGAGGTGCGGCAGGGCCGGGATCGCGCGCGGCAGCATCGCCCGGCGCAGCACCGAGGCGACGTGCCGGCTCTCGGCCACCACGAGGTTGGTGTCGAGAGCCAGGGAGATCCGCTGCGCCAGCTCCTCCAGGAAGGGGTGAGCGCTGTCGTCGAAGCCCGAGCCGGCCGCGCGGGCCAGCAGCAGCAGCCCGAAACACCGGCCCCGGGCGACCAGCGGCAGCGCGAGCACGGCCTCGGTGCCCTGGGCCTCCAGCCGGTCGGCGAGGGCCGGAGCGGCCACCAGGAGGTCGATCGCGGCCCGCCGGGTCGGCACCGGACCGGCCGGCAGCGGCACCTGGTCCGGCACCGCCCGGCCGACGAGTGTCGCGATCCCCGCCGGAAGGGTGTCGGCCCGGGGCCCGACCACGGTCTCCATCGGACCCTCGTGCACCGCGGCCGTGGTGACCTGGCGGATCCCCGAGACCACCGTCACCTGGGCGAAGTCGACGAGCTCCCGCACCAGCACCCCCACCAGGGCCTCCATCGCCCGGGTCGGGTGCTGGACCGCGCTGGCGGTGCGCGAGGTGCGCAGCAGGAACTCCGACCGCGCCGAGGCCTGGGCCAGCCGGGCCCGGGCGTCCGAGGCTCGCGAGTCGGCCAGCAGCCGGGCCTGGCGCTCGCGAACGGGGGCACCCACGCAGCACTCCTCCTGACGCACCGACGGTCGGCCACCGGGAAGTCTAGGTGACCGGTCGGGCTGCGGCCTCCCCCCAGGGGAGGTGCCGGTCGGGGGTCCTAGGATTGACCGGTACTCATCCCCCTGCCGCGAAGGAACCCCTCCATGGCTGACGCCCCAGGACCCGACGGGACCTCCGCGGCCCGCGTGGAGATCACCCGGGACGAGGTCGCCCACCTGGCGGACCTGGCCCGGATCGACCTCTCCGACGCCGAGCTGGACCACCTGGCGCCGCAGCTGAGCGTGATCCTCGAGTCGGTGGCCTCGATCACCGGCGTCGCCGGTGAGGACGTGCCCCCGACCTCGCACGCCCTGCCGATGTCGAACGTGATGCGCGAGGACGTCGTCGTGCCGGGGCTGAGCGCGGAGCAGGCCCTCTCCGGGGCCCCGGCGTCGGAGCAGCAGCGGTTCAGCGTGCCGAGGATCCTGGGGGACGAGCAGTGATCCGGCACTCCGCAGCCGAGCTCGCGGCGGCCCTCGAGGCGGGGGAGACCACCTCGGTCGCCCTCACCCGGGCCTGCCTGGACCGGATCGCCGAGGTCGACGGCTCGGTCCACGCGTTCCTGCACGTCGATGCCGAGGGCGCGCTCGCCCAGGCCGAGGCCTCCGACGCCCGGCGCGCTGCCGGCGAGACCCGGGGGCCGCTGGACGGCATCCCGGTCGCGGTCAAGGACGTCCTGGCCACCGAGGGGCTGCCCACCACCTGTGGCTCCCGGATCCTGGAGGGCTGGGTCCCCCCGTACGACGCCACCGTGGTGACGCGGCTGCGCGAGGCCGGGCTGCCGATCCTCGGCAAGACCAACATGGACGAGTTCGCGATGGGCTCCTCGACCGAGCACTCGGCGTACGGGCCGACCCGGAACCCGTGGGACCTGGACCGGATCCCGGGTGGTTCCGGCGGGGGTTCGGCCGCCGCCGTGGCCGCGTTCGAGGCGCCGCTCGCCGTCGGCACCGACACCGGGGGCTCCATCCGGCAGCCCGGCGCGGTCACCGGCACCGTCGGCGTGAAGCCCACCTACGGCGGGGTGTCCCGCTACGGGCTGGTCGCGCTGGCCAACTCGCTCGACCAGGCCGGCCCCGTGACCCGGACCGTGCTCGACAGCGCCCTGCTGCACGAGGTCATCGGCGGGCACGACCCCCGGGACTCGACCTCGATCGACCAGCCGCTGCCCGCCCTGGTCGAGGCCGCCCGTGCGGGCGCGTCCGGCGACCTGACCGGGCTGCGGGTCGGCGTGGTCACCGAGCTCGGGGGCGAGGGCTACCAGCCGGGCGTCCTGGCCCGGTTCACCGAGGCGCTGGACCTGCTCGTCGAGGCCGGCGCCGAGGTCGTCGAGGTCTCCTGCCCGACGTTCGTCCACGCGCTGGCGACCTACTACCTGATCCTGCCCGCGGAGGCGTCGAGCAACCTGGCGAAGTTCGACGCGATGCGCTACGGCCTGCGCACCTGGCCGGAGGGCGTCGAGTCGCCGTCCGCGGAGGAGGTGATGCGCGCGACCCGCGACGCCGGGTTCGGGGACGAGGTCAAGCGCCGGATCATCCTGGGCACCTACGCGCTCTCCAGCGGGTACTACGACGCCTACTACGGCCAGGCGCAGAAGGTCCGGACGCTGATCAGCCGGGACTTCGCCGCCGCCTTCGAGAAGGCCGACGTCCTGGTCTCCCCGACCGCGCCGACCACGGCGTTCCGGCTGGGGGAGAAGCTCGACGACCCGATCGCGATGTACCTCAACGACCTGGCCACGATCCCGGCCAACCTGGCCGGCGTACCGGGCATCTCCGTCCCCAGCGGGCTCGCCGACGAGGACGGCCTCCCGGCCGGCTTCCAGGTGCTGGCCCCGGCGCTGGCCGACGACCGGCTGTACCGGGTCGGCGCGGCGCTGGAGACGCTGCTCGCGAAGAAGTGGGGCGGACCGCTGCTGGACCGTGCCCACGCGCTGGCCGAGGAGGCCGCCCGATGACCGAGACCCTGCTCTCCTTCGAGGAGTCCCTCGAGAGGTTCGACCCGGCGATGGGCCTGGAGGTCCACGTCGAGCTGAACACGAACTCGAAGATGTTCTGCGGCTGTCCGACCGAGTTCGGCGCGGAGCCGAACACCCAGGTCTGCCCCACCTGCCTGGGACTGCCCGGGGCGATGCCGGTCGTGAACCGCACCGGGGTGGAGTCCGCGATCCGGATCGGGCTGGCGCTGAACTGCCGGATCGCCGAGTGGTGCCGCTTCGCGCGGAAGAACTACTTCTACCCGGACATGCCGAAGAACTTCCAGACCTCGCAGTACGACGAGCCGATCGCGTTCGAGGGGTTCATGGACGTCGACGTGGACGGCGAGACCTTCCGGGTCGAGATCGAGCGCGCCCACATGGAGGAGGACACGGGCAAGTCGCTGCACGTCGGCGGCGCCACCGGCCGCATCCACGGGGCCGATCACTCGCTCGTCGACTACAACCGGGCCGGCATCCCGCTGATCGAGATCGTCACGAAGCCGATCCTCGGGGCCCGGGAGAAGGCGCCGCAGATCGCGAAGGCGTACGTCGCCCAGCTCCGCGAGCTGATCGTGGCGCTCGGGGTCTCCGACGCCCGGATGGACCAGGGGTCGATCCGCGCCGACGTGAACCTCTCGCTCTCGCCGAAGGGCGACGGCGGCCTCGGCACCCGCACCGAGACCAAGAACGTCAACTCGCTGCGCTCGGTCGAGCGGGCGGTCCGCTACGAGATGCAGCGGCACGCCGCGATCCTCGCCGGCGGTGGGTCGATCCTCCAGGAGACCCGGCACTGGCACGAGGACACCGGGATCACCACGAGCGGACGGGAGAAGTCCGACGCCGAGGACTACCGCTACTTCCCGGAGCCGGACCTGGTGCCGGTCGCCCCCTCACGCGAGTGGGTCGAGGAGCTGCGCGGCACCCTGCCGGAGAACCCGACGGTGAAGCGGGCGCGGCTCCAGGCCGAGTGGGGCTACTCCGACCTCGAGATGCGCGACACCGTCGGCGCCGGGGCGCTCGCCCTCGTGGAGCAGACGATCGCGGCCGGTGCCTCGCCGCAGGCGGCCCGGAAGTGGTGGCTCTCCGAGCTCGCCCGTCGGGCCAACGACACCGAGACCGACATCGCCGCCTTGGGCGTGGGTCCTGCCGACGTGGCCGCGGTCCAGGCCCTCGTCGACGCCGGCACGATCAACGACAAGCTGGCCCGGCAGGTCTTCGAGGGCCTGTACGCCGGCGAGGGCTCGCCGGAGGAGATCGTGGCCGCCCGCGGGTTGGCCATCGTTTCCGACGACGGAGCCCTCGGCGCCGCCGTGGACAGCGCGATCGCCGCCAACCCCGACGTCGCCGACAAGATCCGCGACGGCAAGGTCGCCGCTGCGGGTGCGCTGATCGGGGCGGTCATGAAGGAGATGCGCGGTCAGGCCGACGCCGGCCGGGTCCGCGAGCTGATCCTGGAGAAGCTCACCCCCGCCGGCTGAGCCGCGGTGGTTTCGAGACGCTCGCTGGCGCTCGCTCCGGTTCCTGAGGAGGCGCGCCAGCGCCGTCTCGAAGGGCAACCACCGGGGACCGCGCCCGCTTGTTGGTGGTTGAGGAGGGCCGCCAAGGCCCGTCTCGAAACCGGCGTGCCGTCGAGGGAGTGGTTTCGAGACGCTCGCTGGCGCTCGCTCCTCAACCACCGGGGGCTGCGTGAACCCGTGCCGAGCAGAACTACGTGCAGCACCCCGGGTCTGAGGCCGGTTGCCCGCGAAATGAGCCGCGGTTGCACGTCGTTCTGCACGCGAGCCAGGGCAGTCCGCAGGCTCAGGGGCGAATGACGAGGATCCGGTCGTCGGCGTCGGCCGGGTCGCCACGTCCGTCGCGGTTGGAGGTGGTCACCCAGAGGTTGCCGTCCGGGGCGACCGCGACGGTGCGCAGCCGTCCGTACTCGCCCACGAAGAAGTCCCGGGGCCGGACGGCGCGGTCGCCCTTGACGCTGACCCGCCACAGGCGCTGGCCTCGCAGCGACGCCATCCAGAGCTCGCCGTCGAGGAACGCGAGGCCGGACGGCGATGCCTCGGAGGTGCGCCACACGACCTGCGGGTCCGTGAACTGGCCCGACCCGCCCGAGCCCTCGAACTGCGGCCAGCCGTAGTTGTTGCCGGCGTCGATGCGGTTCAGCTCGTCGAACTCCTGGGAGCCGAACTCGCTCGCCCACAGCTGCCCGCCCCCGTCGAAGGCCAGCCCCTGCACGTTGCGGTGACCCAGCGTGAAGATGGGCGACTCCGGGTCGGGGTTGTCCGGCGCCGGATCCCCGTCGGGGGTGATCCGCAGGATCTTGCCACCGAGCGAGCGGCGGTCCTGGGCGAGCTGGACCTCCCCGATCTCCCCGGTCGAGGCGTAGAGCAGGTCGTCGGGGCCGAACGCGAGGCGGCCGCCGTCGTGGATGAAGCCGTTCGGGATGCCGGTGAGGATCGGCTCGACCGCGCCGAGCACGCCGTCGTCCAGCGTGGTGCGCACGATCCGGTTGTCCTCGCCGGTCGTCACGTAGAGGAACAGGCGGGAGTCGTCCGCGAAGTCCGGCGACACCGCGACGCCGAGGAGCCCGGCCTCACCCTCGGGGACGGCCTCGTCGATGCGGCCGACCTCGGTGACGCTCCCGTCCCGGATCGTCAGCACCCGTCCGCTGTCGCGCTCGGTGACCACTGCCGTGCCATCGGGCAGGAAGTCCAACCCCCACGGGACCTCCAGCCCCGTGGCCACCTCGTCGACGACCTTCGGAGGGCGGTCCGGGTTCAGGGTCTGCGGGGCGGCGGTCGTGACCTCCGACGAGGAGCCACCCGGGCTGGCCGGCGCGTCACCGGCCGACCCCCCGCACGCGGTCAGCGTGAGCCCGAGTCCCAGGAGCAGCGGGGGGAGACGTCTCATGTCACGGGACTCTAGCCAGCAGCTCCAGCAGCAGCTCGTGGACGCGCTCCGGGCGCTCCATCATCACGAAGTGCGTGCCGTGCAGCTCGACGTACGTCGCGCCCTCGATGCGGTCGGCCGCCGAGGCCATGTCCCGCGGGCCCGCGAGGACGTCCCACCGACCAGCGACGAACGCCGTGGGCACGTCGATTGCGCTCAACGAGACCCGCGGGTGCCGTGCCGTGTGCAGCGCGAGGTGGAAGTACCACTCGACCGGCGTTGTCAGGAACTCCCGGATCGCACGTGCCGCCAGCGCCACGTCCGCGGGCGGGAACATGAAGCCCGTGCGGGTGAGGAGGTCGACGCCCAGCGGGCCGACGGGCAGCCGGGTGGTCAGCGGCGTCAGGGCCCGGCCGGACAGCTTCGCGGCTCGGGCCAGGTTCACCGTCACCGCCTTCGAGACCACCTTGGGCAGCCCCAGGGGCGCCAGCATCGTCGCGAAGGTGTCGCCCGGGACGCCGGCCACCGCGAACAGGCCGTTCACCCGCTCGGGGTGCTGGGCGGCGAGCTCGAACATCGTGTTCACGCCCATCGACCACCCCATCAGCGTGGCGCGCTCCACACCGGCATGGTCCAGCACCGCGATGGCGTCCTCGACGAAGTGCTCGATCCCCACCCGGTCCCGGTCCTCGGGGCGCTCCGACCCACCCGTCCCGCGGTGGTTCCAGGAGATCACCCGGACCCCGCAGTCGGGTCGCAGCAGCCCCGGGGCGGTCCAGGCGTTGGTGCCGAGCCCGTTGCACAGCAGCACGGTGGGCCCGTCGATGAGGCAGTCCGGGTCGTTCGTCCAGGCCCGCAGCCGGGTCCCGTCCGCCGAGGTCACGTCGTGGAAGAACACCGGCAGGTGGGCGGGGTCGACGTCGGGGAAGACCGTGGGCTCGGCGGGAGCAGCAGGCGAGGACATGGCCGGGATTCTCCCCGACCGGGCGCGCGGATGGGGCAGAAGTGACCAGGCTCACCCGGTCCGGGCGGGCAGCCCGGACCGGGTGGCCAGGAACTCCTCCACCTCGGCCGCCTCGGACCGCCGCTGCGCGAGGGCGGTCGAGGCGACCAGGGCGTTGCGCCGGGCCCGCAGCTGGGAGCCCGTGGCCCAGCCGGCCACGAGGTGCCGCGGTCGCATCTGCAGGGTCTGGCTGAGGAAGGTCATCGGTGCCTCCGAGGGCTCGTGACTGGCCGGTCCTGTGCGGTTCCGACCCCGTGCCACCGACGCTACGGGCCTCCGGGGTCGCCCCCGTCAACGTCGTGTGACATCTGTGTGAACGCCGCGAGGTGCTCGGGTGCCGCCGCTCAGTCCGGGACCGGCTCCAGCCGGCTCCGGCCGCTGCGGGTCGCGCCCACGCTGGCGACGACCACGCTGGTCATCGCCACCCACTGCAGCGGCGTGAGCAGCTCCTGGAGCACCACGATCGCCGCCAGCGCGGCGGCCGCCGGCTCGAGGCTCATCAGGATCCCGAACACCGCCGGCTTCAGCTGCCTCAGCGCGGCCAGCTCGAAGGAGTAGGGGACCACCGAGGAGAGGACCCCGACCGCCGCGCCGAGCAGCAGGATGTCGGGGAGCAGCAGCGTGGATCCGCCGCGCGCCACGGCGTACGGCATCAGGACCAGGGTGGCGACCACGCTCGCCACCGCCAGCCCCTCGACGCCCTGCCAGCGCTGCCCGGTGCGGGCGCTGAGCAGGATGTACGCCGCCCACGCGGCGCCGGCGAGCAGGGCGAACAGCACGCCGGGCAGGGTGACCCCCGTCGGGTCGAACCCGAACAGCAGCACCCCGGCCGCCGCCAGCCCGACCCAGATCAGGTCCCGCGCCCGCCGGGAGCCGAGCACGGCGATCGTCAGCGGTCCGATGAACTCGATCGTGACCGCGACGCCGAGCGGGATCCGGGCGAAGGACTGGTAGATCGCCCAGTTCATCGTGCCCAGGGCGATGCCGAAGCCGATGACCACCAGCCAGTCGGCGCGGCTCCGGCCGCGCAGCCTCGGCCGGGCGATGACGGTGAGCAGCAGTGCGCTGGTGACCAGGCGCAGGAACACCATCGCGGTCGGGTCGATCCGGTCGAACAGGTCCTTGGCGATGGCCGCCCCGAGCTGGACCGAGACGATGCCGGCCAGGACGTACCAGACTGCGCGCTGCATGCCCCTCCCCATCGTCGGTGCCCGGCACTAGTCTGCGAAGCATGTCATCGACGACACCGCGGCGATGAGTCCGGGGACCGGCGCCGGTCTGACCTGACGAGCCGGTCGGGGCGACCGGACCGGACGGCCGGACGGTCGAGGAGACAGGAAGGGGCGTGCCATGTCACGCACGGTGATGATGGTCGGCACCCGCAAGGGGCTGTGGGTGGGTGTGTCGGACGCGGACCGCGAGACCTGGGAGTGGACCGGCCCGCACTTCTCCATGGAGGAGGTCTACTCCTGCATGATCGACACCCGCGGCGACCGGCCACGCCTGCTCGCCGGGGCGTCCTCCACGTGGGTGGGTCCGCAGGTGCGGCGCAGCGACGACCTCGCGGCGACCTGGCAGGAGACCCCCAACGGCGCGGTCCGCTTCCCCGAGGACACCGACGCCGCCGTCGAGCGCGTGTGGCAGCTGGCCCCCGGGACGACGCCCGAGGTGGTCTACGCCGGCACCGAGCCCGGCGCGATCTTCCGGTCCGAGGACCGCGGCGAGACGTTCACCCTCGAGCGCGCTCTCTGGGACCACCCTCAGCGGGCCGAGTGGGGCGCCGGGTTCGGCGGCCAGGCGTTCCACACGATCCTGCCGCACCCCTCCGACCCGGCGTCGGTGACGGCGGCGATCTCCACCGGCGGCGTCTACCAGACCCAGGACGGGGGTGGCTCCTGGGAGCCGCGCAACCAGGGGATCCGGGCCGACTTCATGCCCGAGGACCAGCGCTACCCCGCGTTCGGACAGTGCGTGCACAAGGTGGCCCGGCACCCCGACCGGCCCGAGCGGCTGTTCGCCCAGAACCACGGCGGCGTCTACCGCTCCGACGACCACGGTGCGACCTGGCGGTCGATCGCCGACGGACTGCCCTCGGACTTCGGGTTCCCGATCGTGGTGCACCCGCACGACCCGGACACCGTCTTCGTGTTCCCGCTCGCGGGTGCCGACGGCCGGTTCCCGCCGGACGCCCGGGCGCGGGTGTGGCGGTCCCAGGACGCCGGCGAGAGCTGGACGGCCCTCGGGGGCGACGACGGCACCGGCCTGCCCGACCACTTCTTCGTGGGCGTGATGCGGGACGCGATGTGCACCGACGACCACGAGCCGGCCGGGCTCTACCTCGGCGCGCGCAACGGCAGCGTGTGGGCCTCGCCCGACACCGGTACGACGTGGCGCGAGGTGATCCGGGACCTGCCCGACGTCATGACGGTGCGCGCCGCCGCGATCTGAGAGGCTGGGGCCATGGCCGAGTACACCGTCACCAGGACCAAGACCATCTCCGCCGAGCCCGAGCGGATCCAGGCGCTCGTCGACGACTTCCACGCGTGGACGGCGTGGTCGCCGTGGGAGGACCTCGACCCCGATCTGCGGCGCGAGTACTCCGGCCCGGAGTCCGGCGTCGGCGCGCACTACGCCTGGGAGGGCAACCGCAAGGCCGGCAAGGGGCAGATGGAGATCACCGGGTCCTCGCCCGAGCGCGTCGACCTCGTCGTGCAGTTCGAGAAGCCGTGGAAGGCGTGCAACCCCACCGCGTTCGTCCTGCGACCGGTCGGCGACGCCGGCACCGAGGTGACCTGGACCATGTCCGGCGAGAACAAGGGCGTCGCCGCGGTCTTCGCCAAGGTCATGAACATGGACAAGCTGATCGGCAGGGACTTCGAGAAGGGCCTGGACCGGCTGGCGATGGTGGCCGAGGCCGATCCGACCGGCGAGGCCCACTAGGCTCGGCGCATGACGTCGAAGCCGGACCTGAAGCCCCGCTCCCGTGACGTGACCGACGGCCTGGAGAAGGCCGCCGCGAGGGGCATGCTCCGCGCCGTCGGGATGGGCGACGAGGACTTCGCCAAGCCGCAGATCGGGGTGGCCTCGTCCTGGAACGAGATCACCCCCTGCAACCTGTCGCTCGACCGGCTGGCCAAGGCGGTCAAGAACGGCGTCCACGCCGCCGGCGGCTACCCGTTGGAGTTCGGCACGATCTCGGTCTCCGACGGCATCTCCATGGGGCACGAGGGCATGCACTTCTCCCTGGTCTCGCGCGAGGTGATCGCCGACTCCGTCGAGACGGTGATGATGGCCGAGCGCCTCGACGGCTCGGTGCTGCTGGCGGGCTGCGACAAGTCGCTGCCGGGCATGCTGATGGCCGCGGCCCGGCTGGACCTCGCCTCGGTGTTCCTCTACGCGGGCTCGATCATGCCCGGGCAGGTCGACGGCAACGACGTCACGATCATCGACGCCTTCGAGGCCATCGGCGCCTGCCTGGCCGGTCGGATCACCGAGGCCGAGGTCGACCGCATCGAGCGGGCGATCTGTCCTGGGGAGGGCGCCTGCGGCGGGATGTACACCGCCAACACGATGGCCTCCGTCGGCGAGGCGCTCGGGATGTCCCTGCCGGGCAGCGCCGCGCCCCCGGCCGTCGACCGGCGCAGGGACGGGTTCGCGCACCGCTCCGGGGAGGCCGTGGTCGGCATGCTCCGCCAGGGCATCACCGCCCGCCAGATCATGACGCGGGAGGCGTTCGAGAACGCCATCGCCGTCGTGATGGCGCTGGGCGGCTCGACGAACGCCGTCCTCCACCTGCTCGCGATCGCCCGTGAGGCCGAGGTCCCGCTGGAGATCGACGACTTCAACCGGATCGGCGACCGGGTGCCGCACCTCGGCGACCTCAAGCCGTTCGGGAAGTACGTCATGAACGACGTCGACAAGGTCGGCGGCATCCCGATGGTCATGAAGGCGCTGCTCGACGCCGGTCTCATGCACGGCGACGTGCTCACGGTGACCGGTCGCACGATGGCCGAGAACCTCGCCGCGATCGCGCCGCCGGACGTCGACGGCGAGATCATCCGCGCGCTGGACCGTCCCATCCACCGCACCGGGGGGCTCACCATCCTCAAGGGCTCGCTGGCCCCCGAGGGCGCGGTGGTGAAGTCGGCCGGCTTCGACGACTCGACGTTCACCGGCACCGCCCGGGTCTTCGACGGCGAGCGGGCCGCGCTGGACGCCCTCGCGGCCGGGGAGATCGTCGCCGGCGACGTGGTGGTCATCCGCTACGAGGGCCCCAAGGGCGGCCCCGGCATGCGGGAGATGCTCGCGATCACCGGCGCGATCAAGGGCGCGGGGCTCGGCAAGGACGTCCTGCTGGTCACCGACGGGCGCTTCTCCGGAGGCACCACCGGGCTGTGCGTGGGGCACATCGCGCCCGAGGCCGTCGACGCCGGCCCGATCGCCTTCGTGCGTGACGGCGACCCGATCACCCTCGATGTCGCCCAGCGGACCCTGGACGTGGACGCCGACCTCGCGGGCCGCCGCGAGGGCTGGGAGCCGAACCCGCCGAAGTACACCCGCGGCGTGCTCGGCAAGTACGCCAAGGTCGTGCAGTCCGCGGCGCACGGAGCGGTCACCAGCTGAACCGCGCCCAAGCACGGTAGACATGGGCCCCATGGACGACCTCACCTCTCCGGAGCACGCCGCCGCGCTCGACGCCGGCGACGCGCTGGCCGGGCACCGGGACCGGTTCGTGGGCGCGGAGACCCCCTTGGTCTACTTCGACGGCAACTCGCTCGGGCGCCCGCTGCGCTCCACCGCGGAGCGGCTGGGACGCTTCGTCACCCAGGAGTGGGGCGGGCGGCTGATCCGCGGCTGGGACGAGCAGTGGATGAGCCAGCCGTTCCGGCTCGGCGACGCCCTGGGGCGCACCGTGCTCGGGGCCGCCCCCGGGCAGGCGTTCATCGGGGACTCGACCACGGTGCTCCTCTACAAGCTCGCCCGGGCGGCCGTGGCCGCCCGGCCGGAGCGCCGAGAGGTGGTGCTCGACCGCGACAACTTCCCGACCGACCGGTTCGTGCTGGAGGGGATCGCCCGGGAGTGCGACCTGACCCTGCGCTGGATCGACGTCGAGCCCGACGCCGGCGCCACGACCGAGCAGGTCGCCGCGGCCGTGGGCCCGGACACCGCGCTGGTGCTGCTCAGTCACGTCGCCTACCGGTCGGCCTGGATCGCCGACGTCCCCGCGATCACCCGGGTGGCGCACGAGGCCGGGGCGCTGGTGCTCTGGGACCTGAGCCACTCGGCCGGCTCGGTGCCGGTCCGGCTCGACGACTGGGAGGTCGACCTGGCGGTCGGCTGCACCTACAAGTACCTCAACGGCGGCCCGGGCTCGCCGGCGTTCGGCTACGTCGCCGATCGGCACCTCGGCGTCCTGGCGCAGCCGGTGCAGGGCTGGATGGGGGCCGCCGACGTCTTCGCCATGGGGCCGACCTACGAGCCGGCCCCCGACGTCCGCCGGTTCCTCAGCGGCACCCCGCCGATCGTCGGCATGCTCGCCGTCGAGGAGATGCTGGCGCTGCTCGAGGAGGCCGGGATGGACGCGGTGCGGGCCAAGTCCGTGGCGCTCACCGACTACGCGGTGGCGCTCGCCGACCGGCTGCTCGCCCCGCTCGGCGTCTGCGTCGTCTCGCCGCGCGACTCCTCCCTGAGGGGTGGGCACGTCACCCTGCAGCACCCGCGGATGCGGCAGGTGACCGCGGAGCTCTGGGAGGCCGACGTGATCCCCGACTACCGCGACCCGGACGGGCTGCGCGTGGGCCTGTCGCCGCTCTCGACCAGCTTCGACGAGGTGCGCCGCGGCATGGTGGCCCTGCGGGACCGGGTGGCGGCGGGCTGATGGACCAGCGGATCAGCTTCGTGACGCTGGCGGTGCGCGACCTCGACGCCAGCCGGGCCTTCTACCTCGACGGCCTCGGCTGGGCGGCGGAGCTGGACGTCCCGGGGGAGGTGCTGATGATCCGGGTCGGGGAGCTGGTCGTGCTCTCCCTGTGGGCCGAGCGCGGCTTCGAGGCCGAGGTCGGCCCGATCCGGCGTGGCCCCGGCCTGGCGCCGATGACGCTGGCGCACAACGTGGCCACCCGGGAGGAGGTCGACGCCGTGCTCGCACTGGCCCGGGCGGCCGGCGCGGACCCGGTCTCGGAGCCCGAGGAGCGCGAGTGGGGCGGCTACACCGGCTACTTCGCCGACCCGGACGGCTTCCGCTGGGAGGTCGCCCAGAACCCGGGGCCCATCGGCTCCTCCGTGCTGCCGTGAACCGGCGTGCCTGGCGCCGGCCGGGACGACGTACGGTCGCAGCGGAGGTGGTCGCATGACCCGGACCGAGCCGTACGGCACCTGGGACTCGCCGATCGACGCGGTCGCGCTCGCCGCGGGGAGCGGCCAGTACGAGCAGGTGCTCTCGACCGGCGACGCCCTGCTCTTCACCCGCTCCGAGCCCGGGTCCGCCGCGCTGCGCCTGCACCGCTGGACGCCGGAGTCCGGCAGCACCGCCCTGGCTCCCGGCCTCAACGTCCGCAGCCGCGTGCACGAGTACGGCGGGGGAGCGGTTGCTGCCCGGGGAGACGTGGTCGTCGTGGTCGACTTCGCGGACCAGCGCCTGCACCGGGTGCACCCGGACGGCGGCACGACCCCGCTCACGCCGGAGACCGGCGCTCGGGTGCGGTTCGCCGACGGGCTGGTCACCGACCACGGGCTGGTCGTCGTGCGGGAGACCCACGACGAGGGTGGCGTGGCCAACGAGCTGGTGCTGGTGGACCTCGACTCCGGCGCGCAGAGCGTGGTGGTCGGCGACCGCGACTTCGTGGCGGCACCGCGGCTCGGCGCGGACGGCCGGCTGGCCTGGCTGGCGTGGAACCACCCGGACATGCCGTGGGACGGCGCGGCCGCCTGGACCGGGCGGCTGGTCGCGGGCGCCCTGCGCGAGGTGACCCGGGTGGCCGGCGGCGACGGGGTCGCCGTCGCCGACCTCGACTGGCTGCCGGACGGCCGCCTCGTCCTGACCGAGGACTCGACCGGCTTCTGGGAGGTCGCGATCCACGACCCCGGATCCGGTCAGGTGCGCCGGGTCACCGAGCGTGCGGCCGACCAGGGCAAGCCGCGGGGCCGCTTCGGGCGCAACGCGCTGGCCGTCGTGGGCTCGTGGCCGGTCGTGGTGACCACCGACCACGCCGTCGACGGGCTCGCGGTGGTCTCCGAGGACGGCGGCCGGCGCGAGCTGGCGTGCCCGGCCGTCGCCGTCGGCGGCATCGTCGCGCACGGACCGGAGGCGGTCGTCTCGCTGGGCCTCGACGTCGACGGCCGAGCCACGATCCGCCGGCACGACCTCGTCGACGGCAGCGTCGAGCTCGTCGACGAGATCCCGCCCGTGGCCGGGGGAGCGGTCGCCGCACCGGTGCCGGTGACCGTCGACGTCGAGGGCGGCGTGACCCACGCCTTCTTCCACCCGCCGGCCCATGCCGAGGTGTCGGGTCCCGAGGGCGAGGCGCCACCCCTGCTCGTTTTCATCCACGGCGGGCCCACCGCCCACACGGTGCCGGTGCGCACCGCGGCGATCGGCTTCTGGACCAGCCGGGGCTTCGCCGTGGTCGACGTGAACTACCGCGGGTCCTCCGGGTACGGCCGGGCCTACCGCCAGGCGCTCCGCGGCCGGTGGGGCGAGGCCGAGGTCGAGGACGTCATGGCCGTGGCAGCGGACCTGGCCCGCCGGGGCTGGGTCGACGGCGCCCGGATGGCGATCCGCGGCGGCAGCGCCGGGGGCTTCACCACGCTCGCCGCGCTGACCCGTCCCGAGCACCCGTTCGCGTGCGGCACCTCGCTGTTCGGCGTGGCCGACCTGGCGGCGCTGGCCGAGCACACCCACAAGTTCGAGTCCCGCTACCTCGACCGGTTGGTGGGCAGGCTGCCCGAGGACCGGGCGACGTACGAGGAGCGGTCTCCGCTGACCCACGTCGACCGGCTCGGCGTACCGCTCCTCGTGCTGCAGGGGATGGACGACGAGGTGGTCCCGCCCGCGCAGTCCCAGGTCATCGTCGACGCCGCGGCCCGGCTCGGCGTCCCGCACGCCTACCTGAGGTTCGAGGGGGAGGGGCACGGCTTCCGGAAGCCGGAGAACATCGTGGCCTGGCACGAGGCCGAGCTGGCGTTCTACGGCGAGGTCATGGGGTTCACCCCGGCGGGGGACCTGCCGACCGTGCTCACCTGAGCGGGAGGCGCCCCCACGGGATCGACAGGAACGACGGGTCGGGGTGTGGTCCGGCCCGCGGTCGAGGGGCAGACTGTGCACATGGACACGGAGGCGCTGACCGCCCGACAGATCCTCGACGCCGACCTGGCCGACTGGCGACAGCTCGTCGGAGCGATCCAGGCGCGCTACGCCACCGGCGACTTCGGCACCGGCCTGGAGCTGGTGAATCGGATCGGCGCGGCCGCCGAGGAGTCCAACCATCATCCCGACCTCGACCTGCGCTACGGGAGCCTGGACGTGCGGCTGCTCAGTCACGACGTGCACGGGCTCACCCGGCGCGACGTCGACCTGGCCCGCCGGATCACCGCCCTCGCCGCGGAGGTCGGGGCCAGGCCGGAGCCGCTGTCGGTGTCGCGGGTCGAGCTGGCCCTCGACGCCACGGACCCGGCGGCGCTCAAGCCGTTCTGGCGGGCGGTGCTCGGGCTCCTGGACCACCCGGGTGCCGACGACGAGCTGATCGACCCCGACGGGCGGCTGCCGACCCTGTGGTTCCAGGCGACGACGGCGCACGAGGAGCCGCGGCAGCGGTTCCACGTCGCCGTCCACGTCGCCCACGACGTCGCCGAGCAGCGGGTTGCCGAGGCGCTCGCCGCTGGTGGCAGGATGGTCAGTGACGCGGAGGCCCCGCTCTTCTGGGTGCTGGCGGACGCCGAGGGCAATCAGGCGTGCGTGTGCACCCAGCTGGACCGAGGATGACCGTGATGTGAGACCGCAATACCAATATATGGGACGGCTGTCACACTTGCTTGACGCCGGAGGACCCCGGCGGCGACCGTAGGCGCATGCGCACCGAGAGCTCTCGTCGACTCCTCGTACGCACGCGACGCGTGAGCTGAGACGACACGTCTCGACCGCCCACGCGTCCTCCCCTCGTAGCCGTCAGGCCGGGGGGTTTTTTGTTGGCAGAGCGAACACCGAACGGAACAGGTGAGGAATGAGCGAGCAGGGCAGCGACGGGACCCAGGTGACCGGCGCCCAGAGCCTGGTCCGGGCGCTCGAGTGCGCCGGCGCCGAGAACATCTTCGGCATCCCCGGCGGGGCGATCCTCCCCGCCTACGACCCCCTCTTCGACTCCTCGATCCGGCACATCCTGGTCCGCCACGAGCAGGGCGCCGGCCACGCCGCCCAGGGGTACGCCGCGGCCACGGGCCGGGTCGGGGTCTGCATGGCCACCTCCGGCCCGGGCGCGACCAACCTGGTCACGCCGCTCGCCGACGCGCACATGGACTCGGTGCCGATGGTGGCCGTGACCGGCCAGGTCGGCGCCTCGATGATCGGCACCGATGCCTTCCAGGAGGCCGACATCCGCGGCATCACGATGCCGATCACCAAGCACAACTTCCTGGTCACCGACCCGGCCGAGATCCCCCGCACCGTCGCCGAGGCGTTCTACCTCGCCCGGACCGGCCGCCCGGGACCGGTGCTGGTGGACGTGGCCAAGTCGGCGCTGCAGGCCATGACCACCTTCGCCTGGCCCACCGAGCTCAACCTGCCCGGCTACCGCCCCGTGACCCGCCCGCACAGCAAGCAGATCCGCGAGGCCACCCGGCTCGTCCTCGAGGCCCGGCGGCCGGTGCTCTACGTCGGCGGCGGCGTGATCCGGGCACGGGCGGCCCAGGAGCTGCGCCGGCTCGCCGAGGCGACCGGGATCCCCGTCGTGACCACGCTGATGGCCCGCGGGGCCTTCCCCGACAGCCACCCCCAGCACCTCGGCATGCCCGGCATGCACGGCACGGTGGCCGCCGTGGCCGGCCTGCAGAAGAGCGACCTGATCATCAGCCTCGGCGCCCGCTTCGACGACCGGGTCACCGGCAACCTCGACTCCTTCGCCCCGAACGCCCAGGTGATCCACGCCGACATCGACCCCGCCGAGATCGGCAAGAACCGGCACGCGGACGTGCCGATCGTGGGGGACTGCCGCGAGGTGATCTCCGATCTGGTGACCGCGCTGCAGGCCGAGGCCGACCAGGGTCGCCAAGGGGACTACGAGGCCTGGGTCGGGTTCCTGGCCGGCATCAAGAAGAGCTACCCCCTGGCGTACGACGCGCCCACGGACGGCTCGCTGGCGCCGCAGCACGTCATCGAGCGGCTCGGCGCGATCTCCGGGCCCGAGACGGTGTTCACCTCGGGCGTCGGCCAGCACCAGATGTGGGCGGCCCACTTCATCGGCTACGAGCACCCCAACACGTGGATCAACTCCGGCGGGCTCGGCACGATGGGCTTCTCCGTGCCGGCCGCCATGGGTGCCAAGGTCGGTCGTCCCGACGCGACCGTGTGGTCGATCGACGGCGACGGCTGCTTCCAGATGACCAACCAGGAGCTCGCCACCTGCGCGATCGAGGGGATCCCGATCAAGGTCGCGGTGATCAACAACGAGTCGCTCGGCATGGTCCGGCAGTGGCAGACGCTGTTCTACAACGAGCGCTACTCCAGCACCGACCTGCACAGCAAGCGGATCCCCGACTTCGTGAAGCTGGCCGAGGCCTACGGCTGCGTCGGCCTGGCCTGCGACTCGCCGGACGACGTCGACGGCATCATCGAGAAGGCGATGGAGATCGACGACCTGCCGGTGGTCGTGGACTTCCGCGTGCACCGCGACGCGATGGTGTGGCCGATGGTGGCCGCCGGCACCAGCAACGACGACATCAAGTACGCCCGGGACCTGGCGCCGGAGTTCGAGGAGGACGACCTGTGAGCAGGCACACCCTGTCGGTGCTGGTCGAGAACAAGCCCGGCGTGCTGGCCCGGATCGCCGGGCTGTTCAGCCGGCGCGGGTTCAACATCCACAGCCTGGCCGTCGGCCCCACCGAGCACCCCGAGATCTCCCGCATGACGATCGTCGTCAACGTCGAGGACTCCCCGCTCGAGCAGGTCACCAAGCAGCTCAACAAGCTGGTCGAGGTGATCAAGATCGTCGAGCTGGACGGTCCGGCGTCGATCACCAGGGAGCTGCTGCTGGTCAAGGTCAAGGCCGACGCCGCAACTCGCGGCCAGGTCCTCGACGCCGTCCAGCTGTTCCGGGCCAAGGTCGTCGACGTGGCACCGGACGCGGTCACGATCGAGATCACCGGCAACGCCGACAAGCTCGCCGACTTCCTCAAGGTCCTCGAGCCGTTCGGCGTCCGGGAGCTCGTCCAGTCCGGGATGGTCGCGGTCGGGCGGGGCTCGCGCTCGATCAGCGAGCGCACGCTGCGCCCGGTCGCCGTCCCCGCGCCCCCGTCGGCGATCTGACCCACCCGACACCTCGCACCACACCACACCCCACCACCGAGATCCGTTGCACCAGACCACCAACGTGAAGGAGAGCCCCCGTGGCTGACATGTTCTACGACGACGACGCCGACCTGACCCTGATCCAGGGCAAGAACGTCGCCGTCCTCGGCTACGGAAGCCAGGGGCACGCCCACGCGCTGTCGCTGCGCGACTCCGGCGTCGACGTGCGGATCGGTCTGCCCGAGGGCTCCAAGAGCCGCGCCAAGGCCGAGTCCGAGGGGCTGCGCGTGCTCACGCCGGCCCAGGCGGTCGAGGAGTCCGACGTGATCGTGATCCTGGCCCCCGACCAGGTGCAGCGCAGGCTCTACGCCGAGGAGGTCGCGCCGAACATCGCCGAGGGCGACACCCTGGTCTTCGGCCACGGCTTCAACATCCGCTTCGGCTTCATCACCCCGCCGGCCGGCGTCGACGTGTTCATGGTCGCGCCCAAGGGGCCTGGCCACCTGGTGCGCCGGGAGTACGTCGACGGGCGGGGCGTGCCGGTCCTGGTCGCGGTGGAGAAGGACGAGTCCGGCACCGCCTGGGACCTCGCACTCTCCTACGCCAAGGCCATCGGCGGCCTGCGTGCCGGGGGCATCCGGACCACCTTCACCGAGGAGACCGAGACCGACCTGTTCGGCGAGCAGGCCGTGCTGTGCGGCGGCGCGTCCCAGCTCGTGATGTACGGCTTCGAGGTGCTGACCGAGGCCGGCTACCAGCCCGAGGTCGCCTACTTCGAGTGCCTGCACGAGCTGAAGCTCATCGTCGACCTCATGTACGAGGGCGGCATCGCCAAGCAGCGCTGGTCGGTCTCCGACACCGCGGAGTTCGGCGACTACGTCTCCGGACCGCGGGTGATCACCCCCGAGGTGAAGGAGAACATGAAGGCCGTGCTGGAGGACGTGCGCAACGGCTCGTTCGCCACCCGGTTCATCGAGGACCACGAGGCCGGCTCCCCGGAGTTCAAGGAGCTGCGGGCCAAGGGCGAGGCACACCCGATCGAGGGGACCGGCCGGGAGCTGCGCAAGCTGATGGCCTGGGTCAAGAGCCACGACTCCGACTACACGGAGGGCACGGCGACCCGCTGACCCTCTGACCCGAGGTCCCCGTCCTACACTGCTGGCCGTGGTCACTGTCGAGCACCATCAGGTCGCGGCGGGGCGATCCCGGTGGATCCCGGTCGCCGCGGCCGGGACGGTGGTGCTGGTGTCCGCGCTGGTGCTGGTCGGCTGGGCGCTCGACGTCACGGTGCTGACCTCGGTGCTGCCGGGCTACACCTCGATGAAGGTGAACACGGCCCTGTGCTTCCTGCTGCTGGGATCGGCGGCCGCCGTCGCCCTGCTCGACGGGCGGCGCGGCACGGGCCGGTCGGGCCTGCCGGCCCGGTGGGGCTGGTCGGGCTGGGCGGGCTGGGCGGCTGGGGCCGTCGTCGCCGTCACCGCGCTCACCCTCGTCGAGTACCTCGCGGGCGTCGACCTCGGGATCGACGAGCTCCTGGTCACCGACTCCGGGTCGGTCGGCAACAACCCGCCCGGGCGGATGGCGCCCACCTCGGCGATCGCGCTGCTGTTCTCCGGCCTGGCGCTGCTGGCCGGGTGGCGTGGCTGGTGGCGCGGCACGGGGTGGCTGCTGGTGGTGCCCGCGCTGCTCGGCGGGGTGGCGATCCTGGGCTACGCCTACGACGTCGAGCAGCTCTACGCGGTGGCCGCGTTCGCCACCATGGCGGTGCACACCTCCGTCCTGCTGGTGCTCACCGCGCTGGCGGTCGGGGCGCTGGTCCCCGGCGGGCTGGTGACCTGGCTGCTGGCCGACCGGGGACCGGGCGCGGCGCTGGTGCGACGGCTCGCCCCGGTGGCCCTCGGGTTCTTCCCGCTGCTCGGCTTCGTGCGGCTCCGGCTGGGGGAGTCCGGCCTGTTCGGCGAGCGCTTCGGCATCGCGCTGACGGTGACGCTGGCGGCGGTGGCGGTGCTGGCGGTCGCCGTCCACACCGCCCGGCGGCTCGACCTGGCAGTCGAGCGTCAGGACACGGCCCAGGCCGAGCTGCGCCGTGTGAACCAGGTCCTGGAGGAGCGGCGGGACGCGGAGTGGCGACGCGCCGAGGAGCTCAGCAGGAGCCTGGACCGGGAGCGGGAGCTGTTCTCGCGGTCGATCGCCAAGCTCGACGACCTGGTCTGGACGATGGAGGTCGCCGCCGACGGGTCGATGGACCTCGTCTACACCAGCCCCAACGCCGAGGGCCTCTTCGGGGGAGCACTCCCGGAGGAGATGTCCTCGATGTTCGTGGCCGCGAACCAGCTGATCCACCCGGAGGACGCCGCCCGCTACGAGGAGTTCCTGGCGCGGATCGCCCGCGGCGGGCCGTCGGAGGCGGAGCTGCGGTTCGTCGGCTTCGACGGCGTCACCCGCTGGATCTGGACCCGCGGCATGCCCCGGGTCGAGGGGGAGCGCCACTTCTTCGACGGCATCTCGACCAACGTCACCGAGCGTCGCGCGATCGCCGAGCAGCGCGAGCAGCTGCTGGCCCTGGAGCGGCAGCAGGTCGAGGCGCTCAGCGAGAGCCAGCAGCTGCGCGACGAGTTCGTGGCGCTGGCCGGGCACGAGATGCGCACGCCGATGGCGGCGATCCTGGGGTACGCCGAGCTGCTCATGGACGACCCTGACCTCACCGCGGCGCAGCGCACCTTCCTCGCGATCATCGAGCGTCGCTCGCGGGACCTGACCGAGCTCGTCGACGACTTCTTCGACCTGGCCCGGCTGAACTCCGGCATCACCACGCTCGACCTGGTCCGGCTGGACCTGCGGAGCGTGGTCGAGGAGGCCGTGGAGGCCCAGCGCCTGCAGGTGCAGGAGAAGGGCCTGGAGATCGACACCGAGCTCGCTCCGGCCTGGGTGGACGGCGACGCCGGACGGCTGCGTCAGGTGGTGGACAACCTGCTGTCCAACGCCGTGAAATTCACGCCGACCGGGGGGCATCTCCGGGTCTCGGTGACGCCCAACGGTCGGGAGGTGGTGGTGGCGGTGGCCGACGACGGGATCGGCATCTCCGAGGAGCAGCTGCCCTACATCTTCGACCACCTCTTCCGCGCCGCCACCGCCAAGCAGCACGGCATCCCCGGCACCGGGCTCGGCCTCTCGATCACCAAGGCCCTCGTGCTGGCCCACGGCGGCCAGATCGTCGCCGAGTCCCGCCCCGGGGGTGGGAGCCGGTTCGTGATCACCCTCCCGCTCGCTGGGCCGGGCACCGGGTCGGGCACGGGATCGGGCACGGCATCCCCGTCCGGGGGAACAGAGAACGCCCGGCCGGTGTTGGGCAGCACGTGAGAATCGAAGTCTGGTCCGACATCGTCTGCCCGTGGTGCTACATCGGCAAGCGCCGCCTCGAGCGCGCCCTCGGGTCCTTCCCGCACCGGGGCCGGGTCGAGGTGGTCTGGCGCTCGTTCCAGCTCGACCCTGGAGCCCCGGCGCAGGCGCGCGAGCCGCTCGCCGAGCACCTCGGCCGCAAGTACGGCGGCGGCGAGCCGGCGGGACTGAGGATGATCGACCAGATGGAGGCCGTGGCGGCCGAGGAGGGCCTGCTCTACCGGCTGCGCGGCGCGCAGCCGGTCAACAGCCTCGACGCCCACCGGCTGCTGCACCTCGCCCTCGAGGACGGCGCCGACCGGCAGGACACGCTCAAGGAGGGGCTGCTCGAGGCGTACCTGATGGACGAGGCCGACGTCGCCGATGCCGCGACCCTCACCGAGGTGGCCGTGGCGGCCGGGCTGGACCGCAGCCGGGTCGAGCGGGTGCTGGCCGGGGACGACTTCCGCGACGCGGTCCACCACGACATCGAGCGCGCCCAGGCCTACGGGGCCGGCGGCGTGCCGTTCTTCGTCGTCGACGAGCGGTACGCCGTCTCCGGCGCCCAGCCGGCGGAGGTGTTCACCCAACTGCTCGAGCGGGCGTGGGCCGATGCGCACCCGTCCCTCGAGGTCGTCGGCGCCCCCGACGGTGACCGGTGCGGCCCGGACGGGTGCGTGAGCTGACCCGGTGCTCGTCTGGTACGCCAGCTACGGGTCGAACCTCGCTCCCGAGCGGTTCGCCTGCTACCTCGAAGGTGGCCGGCCGGAGGGTGCTGCCCGATCCTGCACCGGCGCCCGCGACAGCACGGCGCCCCGCGACGAGCGAGCGGTCGTGCTCCCCGGCTCGATGTTCTTCGGGTGGGAGTCGACCACGTGGGGCGGCGGCGTCTCGTTCCTCGACGCCCGGGCCGACGACGTGGCCTACGCCCGGGCCTACCTGGTCACCGAGGAGCAGTTCGCGGACGTGGCCGCGCAGGAGATGCACCGCGAGCCGGGCGAGGACCTCGACCTGGCCCATGTGATGGAGCACCGCAGCCACAGCGTCGGCCCCGGGCACTACGAGACGCTGCACCTGGTGGGCGAGCTGGAGGGCGTGCCGATGCTCACGTTCACCGCGGAGCAGCCCGACGCCATCGCCCGCAACGCGCCCACCGCTCCCTACCTGGCCACGATCGTCTCGGGCCTGCGCGAGACGCACGGGTTGGACGACGACGAGGTCTCGGCCTACCTCCACGACAGGCCCGGGATGGACCGGACCTCCCGTCGGCACCTCGCCGAGCGCGTCCTCGGGTAGGCTCGCCCTCATCGGGCACAGCGTCGTGCACGAGCCTCGGCTCGCTCCGGCGGGTCGCGGGACTCGCATCCAC
Source organism: Nocardioides donggukensis (assembly GCF_014842875.1). Classification (GTDB taxonomy): domain Bacteria; phylum Actinomycetota; class Actinomycetes; order Propionibacteriales; family Nocardioidaceae; genus Nocardioides; species Nocardioides donggukensis. Next base: position 1,011,406 of record NZ_JACYXZ010000001.1, read on the forward strand.
GCACGACCACCGAGGACACCGCTGTGAGCAAGCCCGTCGTACTCCTGGCAGAAGAGCTCAGCCCGGCCACGGTGGCCGCCCTCGGGCCGGACTTCGAGATCCGCCGCTGTGACGGCGCCGACCGGTCCGAGCTGCTGGCCGCCATCGGCGAGGCCGAGGCGCTCCTGGTCCGGTCCGCGACCCGGGTGGACGCCGAGGCCCTGGCCGCGGCGCCCCGGCTGAAGGTGGTCGCCCGCGCCGGCGTCGGGCTGGACAACGTCGACGTCCGGGCCGCCACCCAGTCCGGCGTCATGGTCGTCAACGCGCCGACCTCCAACATCGTCAGCGCCGCCGAGCTCGCGGTGGCGCTGATGCTGGCGGCCGCCCGGCACGTCAGTCCCGCGCACGCCGCACTGCGGGCCGGCGAGTGGCAGCGCAGCCGCTACACCGGCACCGAGCTCTACGAGAAGACCGTCGGCATCGTCGGCCTGGGGCGGATCGGGGTGCTGGTCGCCCAGCGCCTGAGCGCCTTCGGGATGAAGGTGCTCGCCTACGACCCCTACGTGCAGGCCGGTCGGGCGGCGCAGATGGGGGTCCGGCTGGTCGACCTGGACACGCTGCTCACCGAGTCGGACTTCATGAGCGTGCACCTGCCGAAGACCACCGAGACGGTCGGCCTGATCGGCGCCGACCAGCTGGCCCGGGCCCGGCCCGGCCTGGTCCTGGTCAACGCCGCGCGCGGGGGGATCGTCGACGAGGTCGCCCTGCACGACGCCCTGAAGACCGGGCGGATCGCCGCCGCGGGGCTCGACGTGTTCGCCTCCGAGCCCTGCACCGACAGCCCGCTGTTCGAGCTGGAGAACGTCGTGGCCACGCCGCACCTGGGTGCCTCGACCGAGGAGGCGCAGGAGAAGGCCGGGCTCGCCGTGGCCCGCTCCGTGCGGCTGGCCCTCTCCGGGGAGCTGGTCCCGGACGCGGTCAACGTGCAGGGCGGCGTGATCGCCGAGGACGTCCGGCCGGGGATCCCGCTGACCGAGAAGCTGGGCCGCGTCTTCACCGCCCTGGCCGGGGAGGTCGCCCAGCAGGTCGACGTCGAGGTGCGCGGCGAGATCACCGAGTTCGACGTCAAGGTGCTGGAGCTGGCCGCCCTCAAGGGCGTGTTCAGCGACATCGTGCCGGAGCAGGTCTCCTACGTGAACGCGCCGCTGCTGGCCGCGGAGCGGGGCACCGCGGTCCGGCTGCTGACCGAGCCGGAGAGCCCCGACCACCGGAACCTGATCACGATCCGCGGCACCCTCGCCGACGGGTCCCAGGTCTCGGTGAGCGGCACGCTGATCGGGATCAGCCAGCGGGAGCGGCTGGTCGAGGTGAACGGGTTCGACCTCGACATCGAGCCGACCGACCACCTGGCGTTCCTGCGCTACGAGGACCGACCGGGGATGGTCGGCACCGTGGGCGGGATCCTCGGCGACGCCAAGGTGAACATCGCCGGCATGCAGGTGGCCCGCGATGCGAAGGGCGGTGCGGCGCTGGTGGCGCTGTCGGTCGACTCCGCGATCGCCGCCGAGACCCTGGCCGAGATCGCCCTGGCGATCGACGCGGAGTCCGTGCGCGCGGTCGACCTGACCCTCTGAGGGGCCCGGCTCAGGCGACCATCACCCGGTCCGGCTCCCCACCTCGGCCCTCCCGCCCGGAGCGGGCCACGGCCCAGGCCCGGCCCAGCCTGCGCACGGCCTCCTCGAGCTCGTCGGCCGGCCGGGTCCACGGCAGCCGCACGAAGTGCTCGTGGCCGCCGGCCCGGGCGAAGACCGGGCCGGGCGCCAGCGCCACGCCGAGCGCCTCGGCCTCCGCGACGACGCGCGAGGACAGCGGCACCGGCAGTCGGCACCACAGGGCCAGCCCGCCGCCGGGCAGCCGGAACTCCCAGTCCGGCAGCTCGGCCCGCACCGCGGCGGCCAGCCGGTCCCGCTGCTCGCGCAGCCGGTCGCGGTGGGCGGCCACGACCGGCTCGGGGTCCGCGAGCAGCCGGGTGAGGGTCAGCTGCTCGAGCACCGGAGCCCCCAGGTCGAGCATGAGCCGCGCCCGGGTGACCGCGTCCCGGCGACCGTGCGGGACCCGGATCCAGCCCAGGCGCAGGCCTCCCCACATCATCTTGCTCGCGCTGCCCACCGTCACCGCCTCGCCGCCAGCCTCCTCCACGTGGGCGGCCATCGGACGTGGCATCGGCTGCCCGTCGAGGGCCAGCGACTGGTGCGCCTCGTCGACGATGGCCAGGGTGCGGGAGCGGGCCAGCTCGCGGGCGTAGCGGGCGCGGTCGGCGTCGGACATCAGGTTGCCCGTGGGGTTCTGGAAGTCCGGGACGAGGTAGGCGGCGGTGGGGGAGGCCTGCCGGATCGCCGCGGCGACCGCGTCGAGGTCCCAGCCGTCCGGGTCCACCGCGGTCCCGACGATCCGGGTCGAGCGCTGGGTCAGGGCGTGGACGGCGTTCGGGTAGCCCGGGGTCTCGACGAGCACCCGGTCCCCGGGGTCGGTGCAGGCGCGGGCGACCACGGCCGTCCCGGCGAGGGCGCCCGGGGTGACCATCACCTGGTCCGGGTCCGTGGGCAGGCCGCGCGCGTCGTACCGGGCCGCGATCGCGCGCTGCAGCTCCGGCAGGCCGGCGGGGAAGTAACCGTGCCCCGAGAGGTAGGCCGGCAGGTCGGTGAGGGCGGCCTCGTAGGCGGCCGCCAGCCCGGGTGGGGCGGAGGCCGCGGCACAGGTGAGGTCGATCAGGTCCCGCCCGCCCGCCCGAGGGGTCAGTGTCCGGTCCGTGGCCCGGTCCGGCCCGCCCGGCAGCCGGGTGAAGGTGCCGGCGCCCTGGCGGGCCTCGGCGTAGCCACGCTCCCGGAGCTCGGCGTAGGCGCGGGTGACGGTGGTCCTGCTGACCGCCAGCGCCGCGGTCAGGTCCCGCTCGCTGGGGAGCCGGGTCCCGTGCGGGATCCGACCGTCGGTGACCAGCATGCGCAGGGCGTCGGCGAGACCGACGTAGGCCGGGCTGCGGGGGAAGTCGCCGACCAGGGTGGCCACCCGACCGGCGGTGACGAGGGTGCTCATGCAGGCCACTGTCTCACGATTGGCTATTTGATTCCATGCCAATGCCGGGCACGCTGGGCACATGCCGTTCCGCACCACCAGCCGCCCCGCGCGCCGTACCCTCGCCGACCTCGGCCCGGTCGCCCAGGTCCGGGCCGGGCGCCTGGGCCGGCGGCTGCCGCAGCTGTTCCTCGGCCTGGTGCTGTACGGCGTCTCGCTGGGCCTGATGGTCCGGGGCGACCTCGGCCTGGCTCCCTGGGACGTGCTGCACTCGGGTCTGGTGCGCCTGGTCCCGGTCACGCTCGGGCAGATGGTCGTCCTGATGAGCTTCGTGGTGCTGCTGCTGTGGGTGCCGCTCCGGGAGAAGCCGGGCCTGGGGACGGTGGCCAACGCCCTCGTGGTGGGCGTCGCGGCCGACGCGACGCTGGCCGTGCTGGACCGGCCGGACGGACTGGCGCTGCGGGTGACGCTGCTCGTGCTGGGCGTGCTCCTCAACGGTCTGGCCACCGCGCTCTACATCGGCTCGCAGTTCGGCCGCGGCCCGCGGGACGGGCTGATGACCGGGTTGGCCCGCACGACGGGCTGGTCGCTGCGCACGGTCCGCACCGGGCTCGAGGTCGGCGTCGTGCTGATCGGGCTGCTGCTCGGCGGGATCCTCGGTGTGGGCACGGTGCTCTACGCCCTCGCGATCGGCCCCCTCGCCCAGCTGCTGCTCCCGGCATGCATCGTCGAGCTGGATCCGACACCGCGCCGGGTTCCCTTGCCATGATGGGCGGGTGGCCCTGGACGTCGAGCTCGCCGAGATCCGCTCGTTCCTGGCCGGGCACCCGCCCTTCGACCAGCTGCCCGGTCCGGTGCTCGACGCGCTGCCCCGGTCGCTGGCCATCGAGTACTTCCGCCGCGGCACGCTGATCCTGGCCCGGGGGGAGCAGCCGACCCGGCTGCTCGTCGTGCGCTCGGGAGCGGTCGACGTGCACGACCGGGACGGTCTGCTCGTGGACCGCGGCGGGGCCGGCACCTGTGTCGGCGGACGTGCCCTGGTGGCCGGGGAGGTCTCCCACGACCAGGTCAGCGCCTTCGAGGACACGCTGGTGCTGTCCCTGCCGGCCGCGGCGTTCGAGACCCTGCGGGCCGCGCACCCGGTGCTGACCCGGTTCTTCGCGCCCCCCGACGAGGAGCGGCTCGGCCGTGCGGCGGTCGTGCGGCGCGCCGGTGCCCGAGACGGCTCGGTGCTGCGGACCCACGTCCGCGACCTGGTCCGCCGGAGCCCGGTCACGGTGTCCGGTGCCGCCTCGGTCACCGAGGCCGCGCGGGTGATGGCGCAGGAGCGGGTCTCCTCGCTGCTCGTGCTGGTGGACGGCCGGCTGGCCGGCATCCTCACCGACCGCGACCTGCGGACCCGGGTCCTGGCCGCCGGTCGGGACCCGGGCGTGCCCGTGGCGGAGGTGATGACCCGCGACCCGGTCGGGACCCCGCCCGACGCGCTGGCCCTGGACGTGCTGCTCGAGCTGGTGACCCGCAACATCCACCACCTGCCGGTGGTCAGCGAGGGCCGCCCGATCGGGATGGTCACCGCCACCGACCTGCTCCACCTCGAGCAGGCGAACCCGGTCTACCTGGTCGGTGACATCCAGCGGGCCCCCGACGAGCAGGCGGTAGCCCGACTCGGCGGCCGTCTGGGCGAGGTCGTGGAGAGCCTGGTCGACCAGGACGCCTCCGCCGACGACATCGGCCGGATCCTGACGCTGGTCGGCGACGCCGTCGAGCGCCGGCTCCTCGAGCTGGCCGAGGGCCGGCTCGGGACGCCGCCGGTGCCCTACGCCTGGCTGTCCCTGGGCTCCCGGGCCCGGCGCGAGCAGGCCCTGCACGCCGACCAGGACCATGCGCTGCTGCTCGACGACGCCGCCGGCGCCGAGCACGCGGCGTACTTCGCGACCCTGGCCGAGGACGTCACCAGGGGGCTCGAGGCGGCCGGCTACCCGCGCTGCCCGGGGGAGGTGATGGCGACCAACCCGGCCCGCCGGGTGCCGCTCCGGGCCTGGCGGCACCAGTTCACCAGCTGGTTGGACCGACCCTCGCCCGAGGCGGTGCTCCAGGCCAGCATCTACTTCGACCTCCGGCACGTGCACGGGGAGGAGCGGCTCACCTCGCTCCTCCTCGACCACGTGCGGGACTCCGCGCGGTCGGCCACGCTGTTCCTGGCCCACCTCGCGAAGGAGGCGGCCGCCCACCCGCCGCCGCTGGGCTTCTTCCGGGGCCTGGTGCTGGAGAAGGCCGGCGCGCACCGGGACACGCTCGACATCAAGCGCGGCGGGGCCGGCCTGGTGGTCAAGGTGGCCCGGGTCCACGCCCTGGCCGTGGGCTCGCCCGCGACCAACAGCCGGACCCGGCTCGGCGACGCGGTCGGTGCCGGCGTGCTCAGCGAGGCCCTCGGCGCGGACCTGCGCGACGCGTGGGAGTTCCTGTCGTTCGTGCGGCTGCGCCACCAGGCCGGGCAGGTCCGGGAGGGGGTCGAGGCCGACAACTTCGTGGCGCCGGACGAGCTCAGCTCCTTCGAGAAGCGGCACCTCCGGGAGGCGTTCGCGGTGGTGCGCACCGCCCAGGGAGCGCTCGGGCAGCGCCACCCGCTGCACGCGGTGCCGTGAGGTCGGCTCCCGAGGGCCGGACGCCGGCCGGTCGGCTGCGACTGCTCGCCGTCGACGTCGAGACCACCGGGCTCGACCCGGCCCGGGACGCCCTGCTGGCGGTCGGCTTCGTCCCCGTCGACGGCACCCGGGTCGATCTGCGTGGCGCCCGCCGGGTCGTGGTCCGTCACGACGGCGACCCGGGCCCCTCCGTCGCGCTGCACGGTCTGACGCACGACGTCCTCTCGGACGGGGTGCCGCTCGAGCAGGTCCTGGCCGAGCTGCTCGCGGCCCTCGCGGGCCGGGTGCTGCTGGCCCACCACGCCCCGCTCGAGATCGGCTTCCTCGACGCGGCGTGCCGGCGGCTGACCGGAAGCCCGCTGCGGACCCCGGTGGTGGACACCGTCGCGCTGCAGCGACGGCTGGTGACCTCGGCCTGGGAGCCCGAGCCGGCCCCCGGGTCCCTGCGGCTGTGGGCCGCACGGCGCCGCTTCGGCCTCCCGGACGTGCCGGCCCACGACGCGCTCTCCGACGCGATCGCGTGCGCCGAGCTCTACCTCGCGCAGGTGGCCGAGCTCACCGCGGCCGGTGGCGGGCAGGAGCCGACCCTGTCCCGGCTCCGCGCTACCGGCGGGTGGCGATCAGCGCTGCGGCGTCGCTGGCGATGAGCACCTCGACCGCGGTGAACCGCTTGTCGGTCAGCCACTGCTCCCGCAGCGTGTCCACCCGGCCGCCGGTCAGCGGCGGCCACATCTCACAGGGGGCGAAGTCGTCGAGCACGACCAGGCCGCCCGGCTCGACCAGGTCGGCCACCGCGTCCGGAGTGACCTCGGCGGGGGTGCCCGAGTCGAGGAAGAGCAGCGAGAACGGACCCTGGTCGCGCAGCGTCGACCAGTCGGCCGCGCGCACCTCCACCCTGGGGTCGTCGGTGAAGATCTCGGCCGCCGCCTCGGCCAGCCGCGGGTCGAGCTCGGCGGTGAGGATCCGCGCGCCCTCGGGAACGCCGGAGCGCAGCCAGGCGGTGCCGACGCCGGTGCCGGTGCCGAACTCGGCGAGCGTCCCGCTCCGGGTGGCGGCCAGCGCGGCGAGCAGGCGGCCGGTCTCGTTGCGGCAGAACGAGACGTAGCCGGCGCGGCGCGAGGTGTCGAACGCGCGGGAGACGATCGCGGGCAGCTCGGGGGGTGCACTCATGGGGGGAGTCTTCCATTTCGGGACGATCGTCTCGACATGCGAACAGTTGTGGAAACCCGACTGCGTGCCCGGGCCCGGCGGCGTACCGTCTGTCCCATCATGCGGAGCGTGTTCGTACTCATCGACTGCCGCGGCGGGGCCTGACCGGAGGCCACCTCGCCGCGGTGTTCGGCGTGGACGGCCTCCCTCTCTCCACCGGATCGTTCCCGGCCGCCGATCGGCCCGCCGGCCCGATCCACCGTTCACCGCCTCCGCAACGGGCACGCCGGCAGCACGCGTGACCCGCACCTCCTGGTCCCGGGCGGCCCACCGGCCGCCCCTCCGCCCGTCGCGAGGCACCGTCCGCACGAGCACACCAGAACCAGGAGCAGACCCATGTACGACATGTATCCCGAGTGGGGCCCGGCCAGCCACAACCCCGAGAACCCGTTCAGCCACGAGGCCGTGCAGGCCGCGCTTGACCTGCGAGACAACGGTGGCCCCAGCCCGGAGGACAACTAGTCTCCGCCCATGACCTCCCCGGACCCGAAGACCACCCTCCAGCTCGCCGTCGTCCCCGGTGACGGGATCGGGCCGGAGGTCACCGCCGAGGCACTCAAGGTGCTGCAGGCGGCGGCCCCGGCCACGGTGAAGCTCGAGCAGACCCGCTACGACCTCGGTGCCGAGCGGTACCTCGCGACCGGCGAGGTGCTGCCCGACTCCGTGCTGGAGGAGATCCGCGGGCACGACGCGATCCTGCTCGGGGCGGTCGGCGGCCGGCCCGGCGACCCGGCGCTGCCGCCGGGGATCCTCGAGCGGGGCCTGCTGCTGAGGCTGCGCTTCGAGCTCGACCACTACGTGAACCTGCGGCCCTCGCGGATCTTCCCGGGCGTCACCTCGCCGCTCGCCGACCCCGGCGAGGTCGACTTCGTGGTGGTGCGGGAGGGCACGGAGGGTCCCTACACGGGCAACGGCGGTGCGCTGCGCGTCGGGACACCGGCCGAGGTCGCCACCGAGGTCAGCGTGAACACCGCGTTCGGCGTCGAGCGCGTCGTCCGGGACGCGTTCGCGCGGGCACAGCGCCGCCCGCGCCGCCGGCTGACGCTCGTGCACAAGACGAACGTGCTCGTCCACGCCGGTGCCGTGTGGTGGCGGCTCGTGCAGCAGGTCGCCTCGGAGTACCCCGACGTCACCGTCGACTACATGCACGTCGACGCCGCCATGATCTTCCTCGCCACCGACCCGGCCCGGTTCGACGTGATCGTCACCGACAACCTCTTCGGCGACATCGTCACCGACCTCGCGGCGGCGATCACCGGCGGCATCGGCCTGGCCGCGTCCGGCAACGTCAACCCGGACCGGACCGCGCCCTCGATGTTCGAGCCGGTGCACGGCTCGGCCCCCGACATCGCCGGCCAGCAGGTGGCGGACCCGACCGCGGCGATCCTCTCGGTCGCCCTGATGCTGGACCACCTCGGCCACGCCGGTCCGGCCGCCGACGTGGAGGCCGCGGTGCTCGCCGACCTGGCCGCCCGCACCGCGGGCGCCCGCCGGTCCACGCCCGAGGTCGGGGACGCGATCGCCGCCCGGGTCGCCGGGTGAGCCCGGCTTGGATACCGTGACCCCCATGCAGATCAGCACCACCGCCTCCACCGTTGCCGTCGCGCCGGAGCGCCTCGCCGAGATCCTCGCCAATCCCGGCTTCGGGACCCACTTCACCGACCACATGTTCCTCGTGGAGTGGACCCCGGACCGGGGGTGGCACGACGCCCGGATCACGCCGTACGGCCCGCTCACGCTCGACCCGGCCACCGCGGTGCTGCACTACGCGCAGGAGACCTTCGAGGGGATGAAGGCCTACCGGCACGACGACGGCTCCGTGTGGATGTTCCGGCCCGAGGAGAACGCCCGCCGGATGGTGCGCTCCTCGCGCCGGCTCGCGTTCCCCGAGCTCGACCCCGAGGACTTCGTGCAGGCCGTCGACGCGCTGGTCGAGACCGACCAGCGGTGGGTGCCCGACGCCGAGGGCGAGAAGAGTCTCTACGTGCGGCCGTTCATGATCGCCACCGAGACCTTCCTCGGCGTGCGACCCGCACAGCACGTCACCTTCCTGGTGATCGCCAGCCCCGCCGGCGCCTACTTCAAGGGCGGCGTCAAGCCGGTGACGCTGTGGCTGACCGAGGAGTACACCCGGGCCGGGCGCGGAGGCATGGGCGCGGCGAAGACCGGGGGCAACTACGCCAGCTCGCTCGTCGCGCAGCAGGAGGCCACCGCGCACGGCTGCGACCAGGTCGTCTTCCTCGACTCCCAGGAGGGGCGCTACGTCGAGGAGCTCGGCGGGATGAACCTCTACTTCCTGTACGACGACGGGCGCATCGTCACCCCGGAGACCGGGACCATCCTCGAGGGCATCACCCGGTCGTCGATCATGGAGCTGGCCGGCAAGCTCGGCCACCCCGTGGAGGAGCGCCGGTTCGGCATCGACGAGTGGCGCGAGGGCGTCACGAGCGGTGCGATCACGGAGATCTTCGCCTGCGGCACGGCCGCGGTCGTCACCCCGGTGGGCAGCCTGAAGTGGGACGGCGGCGACGCGCCCGCCCCGGCCCGCACCGACCTGACGATGAAGCTGCGCCAGGCCCTGGTCGACATCCAGTACGGCCGCGCCGAGGACACCTTCGGCTGGATGCACCGGGTCTGCTGAGGGGCTCCCCGTGGCACACCCGCAGATGTTCGACGAGCGGGACCCGCTGCTGGCCCGGCTCCGGGAGATCGCCCTGGCGCTGCCCGGCGCCGACGAGCTGGTCACCCACGGCCGCCCCGCCTTCCGCTGCGGCAAGCTGTTCGCCGTCTACGGCGGCGGGGTGAAGCTCGCGCCCGGACGACACGAGCCGCACCCCCACTCGCTGCTGTTCAAGCCGGACCCGGCCGAGGCGCCGGCCTACGACGAGGACGACCGGTTCTTCGTGCCCGCCTACCTCGGCCCGCACGGCTGGTTCGGCACCGACCTCGACGCCCCGGGCACCGACTGGCGGGAGGTCGCGGAGATCGTGGACGCCTCCTACCGCACGATCGCGCCGCGGCGTCGCCTCGCCGAGCTGGACGCCCGCGCCGAGTAGCCTGCCGGGGTGACCACCTCCCCACGCGAGCAGGCGCCCGGCCCGGTGACGGTCGGGCGCTACCGCCTGCTGAGCCGGCTGGGCGAGGGCGGCATGGGCGTGGTGCACCTCGGCCTGGCCCCCGACGGCACCCGCCGGGCGGTCAAGGTGCTGCGACCGCACGTCGTCGGCGACGAGGAGGCCCGGCACCGGCTGGCCCGCGAGGTCGGCTCGCTGAGCCGGGTCCGCAGCCCCCGGGTCGCCGAGATCATCGACGCCGACCCCTGGGGGCCGGTGCCGTTCGTCGCCACCCGCTACGTGCCCGGCCTGTCGCTGCACGAGCACGTCCGGGAGCGCGGCCCCGTGACCGGCCCGGAGCTGGTGTGGCTGGCGCGGTGTCTGGCCGAGGCCCTCGAGGCCGTGCACCGGGCCGGCGTCCTGCACCGTGACGTCAAGCCCTCGAACGTGCTCATGGAGGGGCGGACACCGGTCCTCATCGACTTCGGCCTGGCCCGGGTCGCCGACGACAGCCCGGTCACCCGCACGGGCTGGCTGCTCGGGACCCCCGGCTACCTGGCGCCCGAGATCCTGCACGGCCGGGAGCCGACCACGTCCGCGGACGTGCACTCCTGGGCGGCCACGGTGGCGTTCGCCGGGACCGGCCGGCCGCCCTACGGCAGCGGTCCGTCGATGGCGGTCATGGACCGGGTCCGCCGGGGGGAGCACGACCTGTCCGGGCTCGAGCCCGCGGTCGCGGCGCTGGTGGCCGCCTGCCTCGACCCCGACCCCGACCACCGCCCCGACCTCTCCGTCGTGCTGGGCGCGCTGGGCCCGCCCTCGGACCGCCGGCACCCGGATCCCGGTCCGCTCGGCGCGGGTCCGATGACGGTGCCGCTCGCCGCCGCGCCGGACCACGAGCCGACCGACGTCGCCCCCCGGTCCTGGACCTACGAGGAGCCCGAGCCCGACTCCTCGCCGCCGCCCGCGGAGCGGGAGCCGTACGCCACCCCGCCCCCCGCGGTGTGGCCCGAGCGCGTCTCCGTGGCCGAACGCGCCCGCCGCTGGCTCCTGGCCGGATCCGCACTGGCACTCCTGGCGGCGGGCGTCGGGGCCGCGCCGTACCTCGCGGCATCGGTCGTCGCGGCCGGGGTGGTCGCCCTGCGGGCCCTGTCGCTGACCGGGGCCGGTGCCGAGGACCGCCGGCTGCGCCGCGGCCGGACCTGGTACGACGCCCCGCAGCTGGTGCTGTCGCTGCCGTGGTTCCTGCTGGCCTCGCTGCCCGGCACCCTGCTGCTGCTGGCGTCGACGGCAGCGCTGGTCGGGAGCGCCGCGCTCCTGCTCGTCCTCACCGACCTCGGTGTGCCGGCGGCCCTGTGGACCCTGGGCGGCGTCCTCGGCCTGGTCGTGTGGACCGGGCCGGGCTCGTCCCGGGTCCGCTCACCCGCCCGCCGGGTGGTGCTCCCGGTAGCACGGGGGGCGGGCTCCACCCTGGCCGCGCTGGCGCTGACCGCGGTCGTCGGCACCGCGCTGGTGCTCGTCGCCGGCGACGGGCCGGACTGGACCCCGGCCCGGACCGCCCCCTGGGTGGGCGTCGACCTGCCGTCGGTGCTGCGCTGAGCCGGGAGGCCCTCAGGCGCCGGGGAACGTGAGCCGGGGGACCGGCACCGCTGGCTGCTGCGCGCTCTGGGCGAGCTGGTGCTCGGCGGCCAGCCGGCGCAGCGAGATGATCAGGGCGTCCACGAGCGGGGCGGTCCCGGCGACCACCGCCTTGTCCTCGGCGGCGACCTCCTCCACGGCGTGCAGGTCGGCTCTGGCGGCGTGGAACGCGCTGTCGGCGTACACCCTCAGCCGCTCCGGTGGCACCTCCACGCCCACCGAGGCGAGGGCCTCGAGTGCCCGCGCCAGGGGGATCAGCGCCGTGGACTCGGGGTCGATGCTCCAGCCGAGGCCGGACACCGCCTCCCGCGAGGTGGCGAGGTCGGCGTCGCAGTCGTCCCCCGGCACCAGGGCCGAGTGAACCAGTGCCACGCTCCGCGCGGTGTCGTCGGTCGGCAGGTCGATGGCGTCGAGCACCCGCTGGATGTCGGCCAGGGCCAGGCCGCCGACCTCGAGGAGGGCCCGGATCAGGCGGAGCCGGGCCAGGTGCGAGTCGTCGTACTGAGCCTGGGTGGCGCTGGTGGCGCGTCCGGCGTGGAGGAGCCCGCTGCGGAGATAGAACTTGACGGTGCCGACGGGTAGGCCGGCACTCTCACTGAGCTTGCTGATGCGCATGTGTTCAGGACCCTTCGCTAGATCCAGAGTGGTTGAAACCGATCCTAGAGCGCGGCGATGTCCGAGTCCGGGGATCCGCCCGGCGCCGGAGACCGCGATCCGAGACATCGGCTCCTGTCCGACCCTCCACCATGGCACACTGAGACGCGTGTGCAAGTCAGTCAGGATCATCATCGTCTAGCGCATCGGAGTCCGCCCCGATGCGCCAACCTCTCGTCCCACGGGAGGTTTTTTTGTTGCCTCGCGCGCTCCACCCGTCCCGCCGCCACCGCTCACGAGAGAGATCGAGATGGACCTCCAAGGCTCCTTCCACGTCTACGACACCACCCTGCGCGACGGCGCGCAGCAGGAGGGGCTGAACCTCTCCGTCGCCGACAAGCTCGCCATCGCCCGCCAGCTGGACGGGCTGGGGGTGGGCTTCATCGAGGGCGGGTGGCCGGGTGCCAACCCGCGGGACACCGAGTTCTTCCGGCGGGCCCGCTCCGAGCTCGACCTCGCGCACGCCCGGCTCGCGGCGTTCGGTGCCACCCGCCGGGCGGGCGTCGCCGCCGCCGACGACCCCCAGGTCGCCGCACTGCGCGACAGCGGGGCGTCGGTGGTGACGCTGGTGGCCAAGGCGCACGACCGGCACGTCGAGCTGGCGCTGCGCACCACACTGGAGGAGAACCTCGCGATGGTGCGGGACACCGTCGCGCACCTGCGCGCCGAGGGGCAGACGGTGTTCCTCGACGCCGAGCACTTCTTCGACGGCTACCGCGACAACCGCGACTACGCCCTCGAGGTGCTGCGGACGGCCGCCGAGGCGGGGGCCGAGGTGATGGCGCTGTGCGACACCAACGGCGGGATGCTGCCGGGCTGGGTCGCGGACGTGGTCCACGACGTCGGCGCCGCCACCGGCGTACGGGTCGGGATCCACTGCCACAACGACACCGGCTGCGCGGTGGCCAACACGCTGGCCGCCGTCGACGCCGGCGCCACCCACGTCCAGGGCACGATCAACGGCTACGGCGAGCGGACCGGCAACGCCGACCTGGTCGCCGTGGTGGCGAACCTCGAGCTGAAGCTGGACCGGACCGTCCTCCCGACCGGGCTGCTCTCCGAGGCGACCCGGATCGCGCACGCGGTCGCGGAGGTGACCAACGTGCCGTCCGCCTCGCGCCAGCCGTACGTCGGCACCTCGGCGTTCGCGCACAAGGCCGGCCTGCACGCCTCGGCGATCAAGGTGGACCCGAACCTCTACCAGCACCTCGACCCGGTCGCGGTCGGCAACGACATGCGTCTGCTGGTCTCCGACATGGCCGGCCGGGCCTCGATCGAGCTCAAGGGCCGGCAGCTCGGCTACGACCTCGACCAGGAGACCGAGGAGGGCAAGGAGCTGGTCGGCCGGGTGATCGCCCGGGTCAAGGAGCTGGAGTCCCGCGGGTACACGTTCGAGGCCGCGGACGCGTCGTTCGAGCTGCTGCTGGTCGAGGAGGTCGAGGGGGTGCGGCCGGCGTACTTCGACATCGAGTCGTGGCGGGTGATCACCGAGAACAAGCCCGGCGACGAGGCGGCCTCGGAGGCGACCGTGAAGCTGCGCGCCGGCGGCGCCCGGATCGTGGTGGCGGGGGAGGGGAACGGCCCCGTCAACGCGCTGGACCACGCGCTGCGGCTGGCGATCGGGCAGGCCTACCCCGAGGTGGCGAAGTTCGAGCTGATCGACTACAAGGTCCGGATCGTCGACCAGGGCCACGGCACCGACGCGGTCACCCGGGTGCTGATCGAGACCACGGACGGCTCGTCCTCCTGGGTCACCGTGGGGGTCGGCCACAACGTGGTCGAGGCTTCGTGGGGCGCGCTGCTCGACGGCATGACCTTCGGTCTGCGCCGGCACCACACCTGACGCCGACCCGTCGTCAGTGTCGGCCCCAGAGCCGCCGACCCGTCGCCAGTGTCGGGCCGGCGCGGGCCGTCACAACGGATCGCGACAGACGCGGCGGACCAGGTCCGACCAGGCGGCGAGGACCCGCCCCTCGGACAGGTGGTCGACCCGGACCTGCTGCACCAGGATCGAGGCCTCGAGCGGCGCCAGCACCGCGGTCGCCAGCAGTGGCAGGTCCCCGCGCACGCCCAGCTCGGCGAGCAGGTGGCGCACGTGCAGGACGGTGAACGCCGCCGCGGCGTGCGAGCGACCGTGCTCGCCGGACGCGGCGGCGATCAGGTCCGCGTGCCGCAGGCTGGTCTCGAGCCGGGACCGGCCGAACGCGAGCAGCCGCTCCATCGGGGGTGCACCCGGTCCCAGCGGAGGCGGCCCGCCGATGACCTCGGCCTGCCACGCCGCCTCGGAGTGGTCGAGCACCGCCAGCATCAGCCCGGCCCGACTGCCGTACCGCCGGAACAGCGTCCCCTTGCCGACGCAGGCCGCGGCGGCCACCGAGTCCATCGTGACCTGATCGGCCCCGCGCTCGTCGACCAGCCGCAGCGCGGCGTCGAGCAGCCGCGCACGGTTGCGGGCGGCATCGCGCCGCTCCGGCGGTGGGCCGCCGAGGACGGCGATCTCCGTGGGCACGGAAGCAATCTAGCGGTGTCGGTCTCTTGAGGCGGAATACAAGCGGACCGTGGTCCGTTTAGCCCGCATCGACACCCTCTCCCACCCCTTGGAGCACCTCATGTCCGACACCCGCATCCTCGTCATCGTCGGCAGCCTCCGCGCCGACTCGCTCAACCGCCGCATCGCCGAGACCCTCCGCACCCAGGCGCCGGACGGCGTCCGGCTCGAGATCTTCGACGGCCTCGCCGAGATCCCCTTCTACAACGAGGACCTCGACGGCGAGGAGGTCCCCTCCGCCGCGGTCGCGCTGCGGGACCGCGTGGCCGACGCCGACCGGGTCCTGGTCGTCACACCGGAGTACAACGGAACGATGCCGGCCGCCCTGAACAACGCCATCGACTGGCTCTCGCGGCCGTACGGTGTCGGCGCCCTCACCGGCAAGCCGTTCGCGGTGATCGGCGCCACCCCCACGCCGTACGGCGGCAAGTGGGCGCACGACGACGCCCGCCGCTCGGCGGGCATCGCGGGAGCGCAGGTGCTGGACGGCATCGAGGTCTCCCAGTCCGCCCTGGCCGGGGACATCCTCGCCGACGAGGAGGTCGTGGGCCGACTGCTCGGCGCCGTGCGGGCGCTCGCCGACCACGATCCCGAGGCCGCCGCGGCCTGACCTGTATCGCCGACCCGTCGTTTGTGTCGAGCCGCGCCCGACACAAGCGACGGGTCGGCGTGCTGGGGGCCGACACGAACGACGGGTCGGCGGGGGAGTCAGGCGTCGTCGCCGATGCCGCGGGCGTGCAGCGCGTCTCCGGTCGCCCGGGCATGGGCGACCACCCGGATCACGACCGGGGTCAGCCGGGCCCGCAGGCTGCGCTGCAGTCCACGGGCCACCGCGGCGTCGCGGGTCTGGTCGGCGATCTCGATCGTCGTCGGGATCGCCCGCAGCATCAGCGAGAACGCCAGCGCCACCTTCTCCGGGTCGACGCCCAGGCGAGCGAACGGGTGCAGCCCGCGGGTGATCGCGTCGAGCACCTCGTCGATCCGGGTGGTCACGGTCAGGACGGTCGCCAGCAGCACCAGCGCCACCAGGTCGCCCACCGACTCGACCGCGCGCGGCCAGCCGTGCTGCCACGCCTGGTAGGCGCCGAGCAGCACCACCACCACCAGGATCCCGCGCAGCGCGCCGAGGAACAGGCGCAGCCCGGCGCCGGACCAGGCGACCAGGCCGAGGGCGCCGGCGAGGAAGAGCATCGTGCTCACCGGCCCCCGCACGGCGACCACGACCACGCCCAGCACGAGCAGTCCCCACAGCTTGGCCGAGGCGGGCAGCCGGTGCAGCCAGGTGCCGCCCGGCTGGTAGCTGCCCAGCAGCGCGCCGCTCATGGACGGCCCTGGTGCGCGCTCACGCCATCGCCCGGTACGTCGCGACGGCCTCGTCGGCGGGTCCGTCGAAGACCACCCGGCCGTCGTGGACCAGCAGCGCGCGGTCGCAGCGCGCGGCCAGGTCCAGGTCGTGGGTGACCAGGACCAGCTGCTGCTCGAGGGAGAAGAGCAGGTCGGCGATGCGTCGGCTGTTGCCGAGGTCGAGCAGGGTGGTCGGCTCGTCGGCGACCAGGATGGAGGGGTCGGTGGCCAGCACGCCGGCCAGGGCGAGGAGCTGACGCTGCCCTCCGGAGAGGCTGTGGACGCTGCGGTCCCCGAGCCCGGTCAGGCCGTAGGCGTCCAGGACGGCGAGCGCGGCCCGTTGCCGCTCCCGCTTGTCCTTGTGCAGGCGGCGCAACGAGAGCGCGACGTCCTCGACGGCCGTCGGCATCACCAGCTGGGCGGCCGGGTCGGTGAAGGCGAACCCCACCCGGCGGCGTACCTCACGGCCCTGCTTCGCCACGTCGAGCCCGTCGACGACCACGCGCCCCGTCGTGGCCGTCACGAGACCGTTCAGCAGGCGGGCGAGGGTGGACTTGCCCGAGCCGTTCGGTCCGATCAGCGCCACCCGGCGCTCGGTGAGGCGCAGCGAGGTCCGGTCGAGCACGAGCAGGTCCTCGTCGGCGGTCGGCAGCCGGACGGTGACCTCCTCGATCTCGATCGTGCTCACGCGGTGGAGACGCTCTCCGGCTGCGGCGCGGGGCGACGGTGCAGCAGGTCCGGGAAGGCGCGGTGCACCGCGGTCGCGACGAGGGCCATGGCGACGTTCTTGATGATGTCGCCGATCCAGAACACCTTGTCGATGTCGAAGGCGCCGGCCCAGGTCACGTCGGCGCGCCAGACCAGACCCGCCATGCCGAGCACGTGGATGAAGAGCGCGCTGCTGACCAGGCCCGCGGCGAAGATCAGCGGCACGTTGGTCTGGATCGCCTTGCGGGGCAGGCGGGTCACGATGAAGCCGCACAGGGCGGCGGCGAGCGGGAAGCCGACCAGGTAGCCGACCGAGGGGCCCGAGAAGACGCCGAACCCGGAGCGGCCGTCGGCGAACACCGGCAGCCCGGCGGCGCCGACCGCGAGGTAGAGCATGACCGCCAGGAAGCCGCGCCGGGGGCCGAGCACCGCGCCGGTCAGCAGGACGCCGAACGTCTGCAGCGTGATCGGGACCGGGCCGGCCAGCTTGATCGAGGGCAGGATCGCGCAGATCGCGATGAGGGCGGCGAAGCCGGCGATCAGGGCGATGTCGGTGCCGGTGCTGCGGCGCGGGGAGTGGGTGCTCATCTCTCATCTCTTCTCGGACGGACCGACCTGAACGGTGGTCAGGTGAACGGCGTTCAGGTTAGGGTCGTCGAGTCGGCTTCGTCAACGCGGTCCCATCGAGGAGCCCCATGCGCCACCATCGCCCGGACGTGATCGACCAGGCCCTCGTCGTGCTCGACGACCACGGCCTGGCCGACCTGACCATGCGCCGGCTCGGTGCCGAGCTCGGTGTCCGCCCCAGCGCGCTCTACCACCACTTCGCGAACAAGCAGACGCTGCTGGCCGCCGTGGCCGACGAGATCCTCGCCCGCGGACGGCGGCCGCGGCGCGGCACCACCTGGGACGAGCGGGCGGTGGAGGTGGCCGTCGAGCTGCGGGATGCGATGCTCGCCTACCGGGACGGCGCCGACCTCGTGGCGACCGCGCACGCGTTCGGCCTCGGCGCGGCGACGCCGTACGACGAGCTGGTCGCGGCCTTCGACGCCGGAGACCTGCCGCACGAGCTCGCCCGCACCGCCGCCGCGACCGTGCTGCACTACGTCTTCGGGCACGCCGCCCACGAGCAGGCCCACCTGCAGGCCGGCAGCGCCGGCGCCATCGACGCCGACCCCCCGGCGGGCTCGGACTTCGACCTCGGCCTCGCCCTGATCCTCGACGGGATCCGGCTCCGGCACCCGCAGGACGCACTCACCCGCTGAGCTCGCGCGGGACCTCGGGCGCGGCGCCGTGGTCAGCGAGCCGGCTGCGGAGCCCGTTCCGTGACCTCGTCCTCCAGCGGCTGCACCAGGCTCCGGGCCGCCGCGGTGCCGAGCGCGAGCGTCACCAGGACCCCGAGGAAGCCGATCAGGCCGCTGCCCGTCCAGGCCAGGACGACGTAGCCGACCAGCGCCGCGAGCGCGCCGAACAGCGCATAGGGGAGCTGGGTCGTGACGTGCGTGATGACGTTGCAGCTGGCCCCCGTCGAGGACAGGATCGTGGTGTCCGAGATGGGCGAGCAGTGGTCGCCGAACACGGCGCCCGCGAGCACCGCCCCGAACGCCGGGACCAGCAGGGTGGGCTCGCCGACCGAGGTCATCAGGGTGCCGGCGATCGGCAGCAGGATGCCGAAGGACCCCCACGACGTGCCGGTGGAGAACGCCATCGCCCCGGCCATCACGAACATCATCGGGATCAGCCACTGGGGCTCGAGGTCGGCCCGCTCCACGAGCCCGGCGAGATACTCGCCGGTCCCCAGTGACTCGATCAGCGCGCCGAGCATCCACGCCAGCAGCAGGATGTAGACGGCCGGCAGCATCGAGGCGAGGCCGCCGCTGACGCCGCGGCCCAGGGTCTGCGACCCGAACTTGGGGTTCTCGGTGGTGTAGCGCAGGTAGTAGTACAGCGCGCTGCCCAGGCCCAGCACGGCGCCGTAGATCAGGGCCTCGGTGACATCGGCGTTGGCCAGGATGTCGAGGACCGCCCAGCTGCCGCCGGCGTCGTACCCGGTCCACACCATGCCGCCGACCACGCCGACCACCAGCGCGAGGAAGGGCACCACCAGCGACCGCTTGGCACCCGGCTCGTGGACCGGCAGGTCCTCGGCCAGCTCGCCGGGGATCTCCTCGTCCCGGTCGTAGGTGTGGCCGTCCACGAGGGCCCGCTTCTCCTCGCGTCGCATCGGCCCGAGGTCGATCCGGAACACCACGACCAGCAGCACGACCAGCAGGGTGGCGATCGCGTAGTAGTTCATCCCGGCCGACTTGATGAACACCTCGACGTCGCTCTCCTGCAACGTCGAGGCGCCCACGATCGGCGCCATCAGGCCGATGATGTAGGCGCCCCAGCTGGAGAACGGCGCCAGCACGGCCACGGGGGCGGACGTGGAGTCGATGAGGTACGCCAGCTTGGCGCGGGCCACGTTGAGGCGGTCGGTGACCGGCCTCGCCACCTGCCCGACGGCCAGGGCGTTGAAGTAGTCGTCGATGAAGATCGCGATGCCCAGGCTCGCCGCCAGCCCCTGGGAGCCGCGCCGGGTGGTGATCCGGCTCGAGGCCCAGTCGGAGAAGGCGGCGCTGCCGCCGGACATCAGCACGAGCGCGGCGATCACGCCCAGGGCCAGCGTGAACACGAGGATGAAGACCTTGCCGGTGTTGACGGCGCCGTCCGCCCAGAACAGCTCGGCGAACGACGTCCAGACCAGACGCAGCGTCTCGAGGACGCCGTAGTCGGCGACGATGAACGCCGCGCTGAGCACGCCGAGACCCAGGCTGAGGACCACCTTGCGGGTGGTGATGACCAGGACGATCGCCAGGACCGGCGGGATGATGCTGATGATCGATGCTTCCATCGCCGACCCACTCCTCTTCCAGGGGGGATTCAGGCTATGCCCGGGCGAAACGCTCGGACAAGTCGACCGCGAGCAGGCGCTGGCACTCGTCGATGAGTCGCTGCCGCAGCGGTGCTCCGCGCTGGGCGAACCGACGCTGCGCCTCGGCGTACTCCTGCTTGCCCTCGGGAGTCTCGATCCGGACCGGCTCGAAGCCGAGGTCGGTCAGGTCGTACGGCGCCGCGCGCATGTCGAGGACCCGGATGTCGCGGGCCAGCTCGAAGCAGTCGGCGACCAGCTCCGACGCCACCATCGGGGTCAGCCGGAAGGCGTGCTTGTAGAGGTCCATGCCGGCGTGCAGGCAGCCCGGCTGCTCGTACGCCGCCCGGTCGTCGCGGCCCGGCTGCAGCCGGTTGCGCGGTCTCGCCTCCGGGGTGAAGAACCGGAACGCGTCGAAGTGCGAGCAGCCGATCCGGTGCGACTCCACGACCGCGTCGGTGCCCTCGGGGCTCAGCCGCAGCGGCCAGTCGTGGCGGGTCTCGTCGGCGCGGTAGACCATCGCCCACTCGTGGAGGCCGAAGCAGCCCAGCTGGGGGGTCCGGCCCGCGGTCGCGGTGAGCAGCGCGTGCAGGGAGGTGAGCAGCCGGGCCTGGCCCGCGACGTGGGCGGGGGAGACGGTGTGGTCTCGAGACGGTCGCTGCGCGACCTCCTCGACCACCGGGGGGTGCTGGGCGACCTCCTCGACCACCGGGGGGTGCTGGGCGACCTCCTCGACCACCGGGGGGTGCTGGGCGACCTCCTCGACCACCGGGGGGTGCTGGGCGACCTCCTCGACCGCCGGGGGGTGCTGGGCGACCTCCTCGACCGGGGCGTAGCCCTTGCGGTCGGCGTACTCCTCGGCGTCGGCCAGGGCGACCCCGAAGCCGGGGTGCCACCGTCGCAGCTGGGCCGGCCGCTGCGAGTAGTAGGTGAACAGAAAGTCGTGCACCGGGTGCTTGCGCCCCGACCGGCGCCGGGCCAGGTGCGGCGCGACCAGCTCGTCCACCCGGGCCTCGTGCGCGGCGGCACGGGAGGTCCAGGTGGGGCGGTCGAGCACGGTGAGGTCCACCGGACGATCCTACGAGGCGGTGCGGATAGGCTCGGCGCGTGCGCATCTGCAGATTCACCACAGGCGAGGAGCCCCAGTACGGCGTGCTCACCGGCGAGCTGGACGAGTTCGGCCAGCCCGACGAGGACGCGCGGATCGTCGCGCTCGCCGGCGACCCGCTCTACGTGGGCGTCAAGCTGCTCGAGACCGAGCACAGGGTCGAGGACGTGCGGCTCCTGGCGCCGGTCCTGCCGCGCAGCAAGGTGGTCGGCATCGGCCGCAACTACGCCGCGCACGCCGCCGAGATGGGGCAGGAGGCGCCGAAGGAGCCGTTGCTGTTCCTCAAGCCGAACACCAGCGTGGTCGGTCCTGGCGACCCTGTGTTCTACCCGCCGCAGACCCAGGACCTGCACTACGAGGGCGAGCTGGCGGTGGTGATCGGCCGGATCTGCCGGGACGTGCCGCCGGAGCAGGCGACCGACGTGATCCACGGCTACACCATCGGCAACGACGTGACCGCGAGAGACCTGCAGCGATCCGACGTCCAGTTCACCCGGTCGAAGGGGTTCGACTCCTTCTGCCCGCTGGGGCCGTGGGTCGAGACCGACCTGGACCCGCAGGCCTTCGCGGACGGGGTCGCCGTGCAGACGCACCTCAACGGCGACCTGGTCCAGGACGGCACGACCAAGGACATGATCTTCGACATCCCGACGCTGGTCGCGCACGTGTCCGGTGTCATGACGCTGCTGCCCGGCGACGTCATCCTCACCGGCACCCCCGCGGGCGTCGGCCCCATGGACGTCGGCGACGAGGTCGAGGTCTCCATCGCCGGCATCGGCACTCTGACGAACAAGGTGGCACGACGCTCATGACCCCGACCGACAGCACCGGCGCCGACCCCGTCCTGGGCGGCCTCGCCCCGGAGGACGTGCGGGTCCGGTTCCCCCCGAGCCCCACCGGCTTCATCCACGTCGGCAACGTGCGCAGCGCCCTGTTCAACTGGGCCTTCGCCCGCCACTTCGGCGGCACGATGGTGCTGCGGATCGAGGACACCGACCTGGCCCGCAACACCGCCGAGGGCTACGACTCGATCCTCGACTCCCTGCGCTGGCTCGGCATCGACTGGGACGAGGGCCCCGAGGTGGGCGGCAAGTTCGGCCCCTACCAGCAGTCAGAGCGCTTCGAGACCTACGCCGAGGTCGCCGAGAGGCTGCGGTCGGCCGGCAAGGCCTACCACTGCTACTGCACCAACGACGAGGTCGAGGCCCGGCGCAAGGCGTCGGGCTCCAAGACCATGGGCTACGACGGGTTCTGCCGCGACCTCAGCCCGGAGCAGCGCTTCGCCTTCAACGAGGAGGAGCGCCCGCCGGTGCTCAGGTTCCGGATGCCGGACGCGCCGATCACGTTCACCGACCTGGTGCGGGGCGAGGTCACCTTCCTGCCGGAGAACGTGCCCGACTTCGCGCTGCTGCGCGCCACCGGCGACCCGCTCTACACCCTGGTGAACCCGGTCGACGACGCCCTGATGGAGATCACCCACGTGCTCCGCGGGGAGGACCTGCTCTCCAGCACCCCCCGTCAGATCGTCCTGCACGAGGCGCTGCACGAGCTCGGCCTCGGCCGCGGCGTACCCCGCTTCGGCCACCTGCCGATCGTCATGGGGGAGGGCAACAAGCGGCTCTCGAAGCGGGATCTGGGCTCCGGTCTGTCCGAGTACGTCGACCGCGGCTTCCTGCCCGAGGGGATCCTCAACTACCTGGCGCTGCTGGGGTGGGGGATCGCCGAGGACCGCGACGTGTTCACGATGGACGAGATGGCCGAGGCGTTCGACATCCAGCGGGTCAACCCCAACCCCGCGCGCTTCGACCTGAAGAAGTGCGAGGCCATCAACGCCTCGCACATGCGGCTGATCTCGCTGGAGGACATGACCGGGCGGGTGGTGCCGTTCCTCACCCGCGCCGGGCTGGTGGAGGACCCGATCACCGAGGAGCAGTGGACGCTGCTCGAGGCGGCCATGCCGGTGGTGCACGAGCGGATCAACACGCTCGGCGAGTCCGTGGACATGCTCGCGTTCCTGTTCGTCGCGGAGGACTCGTTCACGCGCGACCAGACCGATGTCGAGAAGGTGCTCACCGAGGACGGCAGGAGCGTCGTGCGGGCGTCGTACGACGCGCTCGCGGCCCTGCCGGAGTGGAGCACGACCGCCATCGAGGAGGCGCTGCGAGCCGCCCTCGTGAAGGGTCTCGGACTCAAGCCGCGCAACGCCTTCGGCCCGGTCCGGGTGGCGGTGACCGGCCGGCGGATCTCCCCGCCGCTGTTCGAGTCGCTGGAGCTGCTCGGCCGGGAGCGCAGCCTGGCCCGCCTCGAGAGCGCGCTCGCGTCGTGAGCCACCCCTACACGCCCTACCCGGCGCCGGAGCCGGAGCAGTGGCAGGGTGGCCCGGGCGCCGACGGGCCGATGTCGCCGGAGGCGCCCGGTGAGCCGCTGGCCTACCACGAGCTGCACCGCGCGGGCCGCCGTGGCTGGTGGCGCCCGATCGTCGGCGTCGCCGCGATGGCCCTGCTGGCCCTGCTGGTGGTCCCGGCGGTGCTCCAGGTGGGCGTCCTGCTCTACCTGATCACCCAGGACGGCCCGGTGATCGACGAGTTCCTGCGGCTGTTCGACCTCACCGACATCACGCCGTTCGCGCTGGCGTTCATCAACGTGACCCTGGCGGCGCTGATCCCGATCACGTTCCTGCTGACCCGGGTCCTGCACGGGCTCAGGCCGAGGTGGCTCACCTCGGTGATGCCGCGGATGAGGTGGCGCTACCTCCTCGCCTGCCTCGGGGTCGCGGTGCTGGCGCTGATCGCGACCGTGGTGGTCAGCCTGCTGCTGCCGTCCCAGCCGACCGACGAGATCTCCACGAGGATCAACGACTTCGACACGACCACGAAGCAGTTCGCGCTCGTCGTACTGCTGCTGACCCCGCTCCAGGCGGCGGGGGAGGAGTACGCGTTCCGCGGCTACCTGACCCAGGTGTTCGGCGGCCTCTTCGGGACCTGGATCGCGGTGCTCGGGCCGGCGGTGCTCTTCGCGCTCGCGCACGGGGCCCAGAGCGCCCCGGTGTTCTTCGACCGCTTCGCCTTCGGCGTGGTGGCCGGGATCCTCGTGATCAGGACCGGCGGACTCGAGGCGGGCATCGCGATGCACGTGCTGAACAACTGGCTGGCGTTCTCGTTCGCGCTCTCGTTCGGCGACATGAGCGAGGTGCTGACCCCGTCCGGTGGCACGTGGTGGAGCATCCCGGTGACGCTCACCCAGTCGCTGGTCTACCTGTGGCTGGCACTGCTCGTGGCGCGACGGATGGGCCTGGCGCGGACCGCGGACCCGACCGTTTTGGTGGCCTCCCGGCGTCGCGTGTAAGGTTTCTCCCCGGTCCTGACGGCGTTCGTCGCGGGGCCGAAACAGTGGGATATGGTGTAATTGGCAGCACGACTGGTTCTGGTCCAGTTAGTCAAGGTTCGAGTCCTTGTATCCCAGCGAGATCGGAGTCGTGAGGCCCCGATTTGGTGCGACTCCCGGCCTTCGCTAGAGTTTCGCCCGCTGCCCAGGCAGCGACGCCCCCGTTGTGTAGTGGCCTAGCACGCCGCCCTCTCAAGGCGGTAGCGCCGGTTCGAATCCGGTCGGGGGTACGAGTGTCGAACGGCCGCAATTGCGGCCGTTCGTCGCATTTCTGGCGCAGAACAGTGTCATTCGGCCGCAATTGCGGCTCTTTGACAGGTCGCGCACCCCGGTCACAAACGGGCCGGGCGGGTCAGCCGGCCAGTGGCGGTTTCACCGCGAGCACCGGGCACTCGGCACCGAGCAGCACCCGCTGGGAGACCGAGCCGAGGAGCAGCTTGCCGACCGCGGAGCGACGGCGGACGCCGATGACCAGCAGGGCCGCGTCGGCCTCCTCGGCGGCGGCCAGGATCAGCTCGGCGACGTCGCGCCCCATGGGCTGGTGCACCTCCCCGGCCACGCCACACTCCGCGAGCCGTCGCTCGAGTGCCTCGAGGTCCTCGGCGCAGGCGTAGGTGTCGTCGCCCAGGGCGCCGCCGCGGGTGGCGTTGACGACGAGCAGCCGGGCGTCGCGCACCCGGGCCTCCTCGAGGGCCGCGTCGAGTGCCGCCGTGCCGGGCGGGTCGGGGGAGTAGCCCACCACGATCGTCGTTCCCACAGTGCCCACCTCTCGCCTCGCCCGGAGCACCAGCATCGCATCCCTGTCGAGAACGGCCGCGGCCGTGTCCGATTCCCGCGAGAGCGAGCCGAGGACGTGAGGCAGGATGGGGTCATGCACCACGACCCGGAATCCTGCTACCGCGCGGTGAAGAGCCGTGACCGGCGCTTCGACGGCGTCTTCTACACCGGGGTCACCAGCACCGGGATCTACTGCCGGCCGTCCTGCCCGGCGCGGACCCCCGCGCTGCGCAACGTGCGGTTCTACCCGACGTCGGCGGCGGCCCAGGCCGCCGGCTTCCGGGCCTGCAAGCGCTGCCTCCCCGACGCCACCCCGGGCAGCCCGGACTGGGACGTGGCCGCCGACGTCGCGGGGCGGGCCATGCGGCTGATCGCGGACGGTGTCGTGGACCGCGAGGGCGTCGACGGACTGGCGGCCCGGGTCGGCTACACGCCACGCCACCTCAGCCGGCTGCTCAGCGCGCAGCTCGGAGCCGGGCCGCTGGCCCTGGCCCGGGCACGTCGCGCCCAGACCGCGCGCACGCTCATCGAGACCACCGGCCTCGGGTTCGCCGACGTCGCCCACGCCGCCGGCTTCTCCAGCGTCCGCCAGTTCAACGAGACCGTGCGCGAGGTCTACGCGACCTCGCCCACCCGTCTGCGCGGCCGGCGGGGAGGGGACGCCACGTCGGGCCAGCTCACGCTCCGGCTGGCGGTCCGCACCCCGTTCGCCGGCCGCGCCCTGCTCGACTTCCTGGCCCACCACGTCGTCACCGGGGTCGAGGTGGCCGGCGACGGGTGGTACGCCCGCACCCTCGACCTGCCGCACGGCCCGGGCACGCTGCGCCTGGAGCTGGCCGACCACCGCGTCGCGGGCGAGACCGCCTTCGTCCGGGCCACGCTCGGGCTCGAGGACCTGCGCGACACCTCGGCCGCGGTCGAGCGGGCCCGCCGGCTCCTCGACGCCGACTGCGACCCGTTGGCGGTGGACGACCACCTCGCCGGCGACCCGGTCATCGGCGGGCTGGTGCGCGCCACCCCGGGGCTGCGGGTCCCGGGGCAGGTCGACGGCGACGAGACCGCGATCCGCACGGTCATCGGCCAGCAGGTCAGCGTCGCGGGGGCGCGCACCGTCACCGGCCGCCTGGTGGCAGCGCACGGCCGGCCGGTCGACACCCGCGTCCCCGGGCTCACCCACCTCTTCCCGACGGCCGACGCCCTGGCCGCGCTGGCACCCGAGGAGCTGCCGATGCCGCGCTCCCGCGGTCGGGCGCTGGTGGCCCTCTGCGGGCTGATCGCGGACGGGGACCTGTCGCTGGACCGTGGTCCGGACCGGGACGAGGTACGCCGCCGCCTGGTCGCGGTGCCCGGCATCGGACCCTGGACGGCCGACTACGTCGCCATGCGGGCCCTCGCCCACCCCGACGTGTTCCTGCCCACCGACATCGGTGTGCGCAACGCGCTGCGCGGGCTGGGTGACCCGACGCCCGAGGGCCCCAGGTCGGCCGATCCCGCAGCGCTGGCCGAGGCCTGGCGCCCGTGGCGCTCCTACGCGCTCATGCACCTGTGGAACACCCTGATGCCCGAGACCACCGCCGACACCGAGGAGTGCTGAGATGTGGACCGTGATGGAGTCCCCCGTGGGGGAGCTGAGGATCGTCGAGCGGCACGGATCGCTCGCGGCGATCGAGTTCGCGCCGTTCCACCCGCCCGGTGACGGCCGCCCGCTCGGTGCGCGGGCCGACGACGACCCGCTCCTGGACCGCGCCGTCCGGCAGCTGACGGCGTACTTCGCGGGGGAGCTGACCGTCTTCGACCTGCCCCTCGCTCCGGTCGGCACCGAGTTCCAGCAGCGGGTCTGGAAGGAGCTGCTGGAGATCGGCTACGGCCGCACCGCGTCGTACGGCGAGATCGCGCACCGGCTCGGCCACACCAACGCCGCGTCCCGAGCGGTCGGACTGGCGAACGGCCGCAACCCGATCCCGATCGTGATCCCGTGCCACCGGGTGATCGGGGCGAACGGCACGCTCACCGGGTACGCCGGCGGGCTGGAGCGCAAGCAGACCCTGCTGGACCTCGAGCAGGAGTCGCTGTTCTGAGCCGGCCGGCCGACCCCCGTGCACGGGCCGTCACGGGTGGGGTGCTGTCGGTCGGCCTGGGCGCCGGCCTGTTCGCGGCGCTCCTGGCCGGACAGGGACGACGGGTGCGGGCCCGCATCGCGTGCCTGCCCGCGGCCGTCGAGCCGGACGGCCGGCACGGGCGACCCGCCGACCCGCCCTGGCACCTGGTGGTGCTCGGGGACTCGGTCGCCGCGGGGGTCGGCGTTCCCCACCACGGGGTGTCGTTGGCCGGCCTCCTCGCCGAGCGCCTGGTCGGCTCGACGTCCGGCTCGACGATGGGGCCGACGTCCGGGAGCAGGTGCGTACGGCGCTCGGTCGTCGCCGGCGCCGGGCTGACCGCGGCCGGTGTCCTCGCGGCCGCCGAGGAGTGCGGCGACCTCGCGACGGCTGACGCCGTGGTGGTCTCGGTGGGGGTCAACGACACCAAGAACCTGCACTCGGTCCGGCGCTGGAGGCGTGAGCTCACGGCGCTGCTGGACGGCGTCACCCGAGCCGCCCCGGGCACGCCGGTGGTGCTGCTGGGGATCCCGCCGCTGCACCGGTTCGTGGCGCTGCCCGCGCCGTTGCGGCACGTCCTGGGCGCGCGCGGTCGGCGTCTGGACGGCATCGGACGGAGGGTGGCCACGGGGTTCCCCGCCGTGCGCCGGGTCGAGCTCGACGACCCCGACCTGCTCGTCGTCCCCGACCCGTTCGCCGTGGACGGCTTCCATCCCTCGGAGCGACTCCACGCGGCGTTCGCCGAGCGGATCCACCGGGTGCTGGGCGAGGTGCCGACGTCCGGGTAGGCCCGGACCCGGCCCACTACTCCGCGGCGGCCCTCCGCAGCGACTCCGAGAGCCGCTCGGCGGCGGCGAGCACGGCCGGCGCGTGCATCCGGCCCGGCTGGCGGGAGAGCCGCTCCAGGGGGCCGGAGACGGAGACGGCCGCGATGATCTTGCCGCTGGGGGAGCGGACCGGTGCCGAGACCGAGGCCACGCCCTGCTCCCGCTCGCCGACGGACTGGGCCCAGCCGCGGCGCCGGATCCCGGACAGCGCGGTCGCCGAGTAGGCGGCGTTCTGCAGGCCCCGGTGCATGCGCTCGGGGTCCTCCCACGCCAGCAGCACCTGGGCGGCCGAACCGGCCCGCATCGTCAGCTGGGAGCCGACCGGGATGGTGTCCCGCAGCCCGCTGGGCCGCTCGGCGGCGGCCACGCAGACCCGGTGCTCGCCCTGGCGCCGCCACAGCTGGGCCGACTCGCCGGTGATGTCCCGGAGCCGGGCCAGGACCGGGCCGGCGGCGGCGAGCAGCCGGTCCTCGCCGGCCGCGGCGGAGAGCTCGGCCAGCCGCGGACCCAGCACGAAGCGTCCCTGCAGGTCGCGTGCGACCAGGCGGTGGTGCTCGAGGGCGACGGCCAGACGGTGCGCCGTGGGCCGGGCCAGCCCGGTGCCGGCGACGAGTCCGGCCAGGGTCGCCGGCCCGGCCTCCAGGGCGGCGAGCACCAGGGCGGCCTTGTCGAGCACTCCGACTCCGCTAGTGTTGTCCATATGGCAATACTGCCGTCTCAGATCATGGGATGCAAGCGCTAGCATGTGTGACCTGAGGATCCAGTCGAAGCGGGATGCAGGAGGAGTCATGGGTCGGACCCTGGCGGAGAAGGTGTGGGACGAGCACGTCGTCCGGAGTGCGCAGGGCGAGCCGGACCTGCTCTACATCGACCTCCATCTCATCCACGAGGTGACCTCCCCTCAGGCCTTCGAGGGTCTGCGCCTGGCCGGCCGGGAGGTCCGCCGCCCGGACCTGACGCTGGCCACCGAGGACCACAACGTCCCCACCCTCGACTGGGACAAGCCGATCGCGGACCCGGTCTCGCGCACCCAGGTCGACACGCTGCGCCGCAACGCCGGGGAGTTCGGCGTCCGGCTGCACCCGCTCGGCGACGTCGAGCAGGGCATCGTGCACGTGGTCGGTCCGCAGCTCGGCCTGACCCAGCCGGGGATGACGATCGTCTGCGGGGACTCGCACACCAGCACCCACGGCGCCTTCGGCGCGATCGCGTTCGGGATCGGCACGTCGGAGGTCGAGCACGTGCTGGCCACGCAGACCCTCATGCAGGCGAAGCCGAAGACGATGTCGGTCACGATCGACGGCAGCCTCCCGGCCGGGGTGACCGCGAAGGACATGGTCCTCACCCTCATCGCGCACACGGGCACCGGCGGCGGCCAGGGCTACATCGTGGAGTACCGCGGGCAGGCCATCGAGGAGCTGTCGATGGAGGGCCGGATGACGGTCTGCAACATGTCCATCGAGTGGGGCGCCAAGGCCGGCCTGATCGCCCCCGACGAGACCACCTTCGCCTACATCGAGGGCCGCCCCGAGGCGCCGCGCGGCGCGGACTGGGAGGCCGCCGTCGCGCACTGGCGGACGCTGGTCACCGACGACGACGCCACGTTCGACAAGGAGATCGTGCTCGACGCCTCGACGATGACGCCGTTCGTGACCTGGGGCACCAACCCCGGTCAGGGCGTGCCGCTGGGGGGCACGGTGCCGGCCCCCGAGGACTTCGAGGAGCCGAACGCCCGGGTCGCCACCGAGAAGGCCCTGGAGTACATGGGCCTGACCGCCGGCACGCCGATGCGCGACATCCGCGTCGACACCGTCTTCGTCGGCTCGTGCACCAACGGCCGGATCGAGGACCTGCGACTGGCCGCGGAGGTGATCCGCGGTCACCGGGTCGCCGCCGGGACCCGGCTGCTGGTCGTCCCCGGCTCGGTCCGGGTCCGGCTGCAGGCCGAGGAGGAGGGACTGGACCTGGTGTTCAAGGAGGCGGGAGCCGAGTGGCGGGGTGCCGGGTGCTCGATGTGCCTCGGCATGAACCCGGACCAGCTGGCCCCCCAGGAGCGCAGCGCCTCGACCTCCAACCGCAACTTCGAGGGCCGTCAGGGCAAGGGCGGTCGCACCCACCTGGTGTCCGTGCCGGTCGCGGCCGCGACGGCGGTCCGCGGCACCCTGTCCTCGCCCGCAGACCTGGGCCCGACCACCGAGGGAGACGACTGAGATGGACGCGTTCACCACCCACACCGGCGTCGGGGTCCCGCTGCGCCGCAGCAACGTCGACACCGACCAGATCATCCCCGCGGTCTACCTCAAGCGGGTCACCCGCACCGGCTTCGAGGACGGGCTCTTCGCGGCCTGGCGCAACGACCCGGACTTCGTGCTCAACCGCAGCGCGTACGCCGCCGGCTCGGTGCTGGTGGCCGGCCCGGACTTCGGCACCGGCTCCTCGCGCGAGCACGCCGTGTGGGCGCTGCAGAACTACGGGTTCAAGGCCGTGATCTCGGCCCGGTTCGCCGACATCTTCCGAGGCAACGCGGGCAAGGCCGGCCTGCTGGCCGCCGAGGTCGACGACAAGGTCGTGCAGAGGCTCTGGGAGCACCTCGAGGCGAACCCGGGCGCGAGCGTCACCGTGGACCTGACGTCGAGGACGGTCCGCGCCGGGGAGGGCGAGGAGGCGATCGTCGACTCGTTCGACATCGACGACTACACCCGCTGGCGGCTCCTCGAGGGTCTCGACGACATCGGGATCACCCTCGGTCACGACGCCGACATCGCGGCGTACGAGGCGGGTCGGCCGGCCTGGAAGCCGGCCACCCAGCATGCTCGCTGACTGATCGGGCACCGGGAGGGCTCCGACCCGTCCCGGCCTCGCGCCGGTCCGGGAGAGCGCGAAGGAAGGTGTCGCATGCCCGAGCTCACGTCCCACGACCTGACCCTGCACTACGAGGACACCGGCGGTGACGGCCGCCCGGTCGTGCTGATCCACGGCTGGCCGCTGAGCGGGGCCTCGTGGGCGCACCAGGTGCCGGCCCTCTCCGGCGCCGGCTACCGGGTGATCACCTACGACCGCCGCGGCTTCGGCGAGTCGGAGAAGCCGGAGACCGGCTACGACTACGACACCCTCGCCGCGGACCTGGACGCGCTGCTCACCGAGCTCGACCTCGAACAGGTCACGCTGGTCGGCTTCTCGATGGGCGGCGGCGAGGTGGCGCGCTACGTCGGCCGGTACGGCGAGCAGCGGCTCGCGTCCGTCGTGTTCGCCGGTGCCGTCCCGCCGTACCTGCTGAAGACCGACGACAACCCCGAGGGTGGGCTGGGCGACGACGACGCGCACGGCATGGAGCAGGGCGTGGCCAGCGACCGCACGGGGTTCCTCGAGGGCTTCATGCCCGCGTTCTTCTCCGCGGGGGAGGAGCTGAAGGTCAGCGAGGAGCAGGTGCAGGAGGCGCTGGCGATGGCCGAGCCGGCCCGGGACGAGGCGGTGCTGCTCTGCATCGGCTCGTTTGCGCGCACCGACTTCCGCGAGGACCTGGCCGAGATCCGGGTGCCGGCGCTGGTGCTGCACGGAGGCAGCGACGGGATCGTGCCCTTCGAGGTCTCGGGCCGGCGCACCCACGAGTCCGTCGCCGGCAGCTCGTTGGTCGTGATCGACGGCGGGCCGCACGGTTTCAACGTCAGTCACGCCGACGAGTTCAACACCGCGCTATTGGACTTCCTGGCAACCTCGACGTCGGGCGACTGACCCAGCCTGTGACGAATTCCCTTGTGTGCAAGGGAAAAGTCCCAAAGAGTCCCGGCCGCGACGCGGCCGGGACTCCTCCATTTGGGCGATTCGCCGACGGAACGCCCAGAAAATAGGCCACTGTTGAGCGCGCGTGGTGATTGTGGCGAGGGCCACGAATACCTAGCGTGCGTTTAGGAAAGTCGGTCATGAGTCCGGCTTCAGGCGTTCATTGGAAGGGAAACTAGTGAACAAGTCACAACTCATCGACGCGCTCTCCGCGCGATACGAGGGGAACCGCAAGGCGGCGTCTCACGCGCTCGAGTCCGTCCTGGACACGATCACTCGCGAGGTGGCCCGCGGCGAGAAGGTCGCGATCACGGGCTTCGGCTCGTTCGAGAAGCGGGTCCGCGAGGCGCGGTGGGTGCGCAACCCCCGCACCGGCGAGCGCATGAAGGCCAAGAAGACCGCCGTGCCCAAGTTCACCCCGGGGGCGGACCTCAAGAACGTCATCTCCGGAGCCAAGAAGCTGCCGAAGCTGTCTGCGGTGCAGAAGGCGACCGCCCCGGCCCGCAAGGCGGCCGCCGCGGCGACCGCGCCGGCGCGTGCCGCCGCGGGGGCGGCGAAGAAGAGCACCGCCAAGAAGGCGCCGGCCAAGAAGGCGTCGACGACCAAGTCCACGGCCTCGACGTCGACGGCCAAGAAGGCTCCTGCCAAGAAGACCGCCACGAAGTCGACGGCAACGAAGTCGACGGCCAAGAAGGCGCCCGCGAAGAAGTCCGCCGCGAAGAAGGCGCCGGCGAAGAAGACGTCGGCCTCCAAGTCGACGGCCTCGTCGTCGACGGCGAAGAAGGCACCTGCGAAGAAGTCCACCGCGAAGAAGGCGCCCGCCAAGAAGGCTCCTGCGAAGAAGGCCCCTGCCAAGAAGTCCACTGCGAAGAAGGCCCCCGCCAAGAAGGCCTGAACCTCTCAGTGCGTCGTGCGGCGCCCCACTGCCGAGTCCCGGCGGTCGGGCGCCGCGCGGCGTCCGGGGGCGGTCACCTGCCGCTGGCCAGGGCGGTCTCCGTCCCGACCCCCAGCACCAGCGCACGGCCCAGGTCGCCGACGTCGTCGACGTCGTGGCGCAGCGAGGCGATCCGCCCGGGGATCTCGGTGGCACCGGCCCGCAGGTGTGCCGCTCTCGAGCCCACGCCGAAGTGCGGGTCGAAGTGCCCGACGGCTGCGGCGTACATCGTCGTCCCGGTCCCGTGGGCGTCGGCCACGAACGCGGCTCCTCCCGCCGGGACCTGTGCCAGCGCGCCCGCCAGGTCCTCGGGTCGCAGCGCGGGCAGGTCCGCGCACAACGCGGCCAGCCCGGAGCCCGGCCAGCGGCGCACGGCCTCGTGGGCGGCCTGGACCAGCGTCGCGTTCAGGTCCCCGCTCACCCCGTCCGGCAGCACGGTGCACCCCCGCTCGCGGGCGGTCGCCGCGAACGCGTGGTCGTCGGTCACCACCATCACCTCGCCCACCGAGGCGGTGGCGCGGGCGGCCGTGATCGTGTCCAGGGCGAAGGCGGCCGCCAGCCGCTGCCGCTGGTCGTCGGGCAGGCCCGCCAGCCGGGACTTGCCGCGCACCGGCGGCTTCACCGGCACCAGGACGGTGAAGGAGGTCGCTGCGGTGGTCACCCGGGAATCCTGCCACCACGCCGACCGGCAGCGCGGACCACGCTCCCCGGGGCGGAGTGCCGGTAGCCTGCTCGCGGACCCGGCGCCTGGCGCGATGGCCGCCGACGACGAAGGGGGAACGGTGAGGCGCAGGCTCGACCGACCCCGGGGCTGGGCGTTCACGCTCGGGGTGGCGATCGTGAAGCCGCTGATGCTCGCCACCACGCGCCGCACCTGGCTGGGCGGGGAGAACATCCCGGCCACGGGCGGCTGCGTGCTGGTCGTCAACCACGTCTCGCACGCCGACCCGCTGACCACCGCGCACCTCGTCTACGACCACGGTCGGCTGCCCCGCTACCTGGCCAAGTCCGGGCTCTTCGACAACGGCCTGCTGGCGTACTTCCTGCGCAGCGCCGGCCAGATCCCGGTGAAGCGACTCTCCACCGAGGCGGGGAGCGCGTACGACGCGGCGGTCGCCGCGGTCCGGGCCGGGGAGTGCGTCGTGGTCTACCCCGAGGGGACGATCACGCGGGATCCGGACCTGTGGCCCATGACCGGCCGGACCGGTGCCGCCCGGATCGCGCTGACAACCGGGTGCCCGGTGATCCCGGTGGCGCACTGGGGGGTGCAGGACCTGCTGCCGCCGTACGGCAGGCCGCGACCGTTCCCGCGGAAGCGGGTGACCTACCGGGTGGGCCCGCCGCTCGCGCTGGACGACCTGCTCGCCGACGGCCCGACCCCGGCCGCGACCCGCGCGGCCACGGACCGGATCATGGCAGCCATCACCGGGCTCCTCGAGGAGCTCCGGGGAGGGTCGGCCCCGGCCCGGCGCTTCGACCCCCGCAGCTCCGGCGTCCGGGAGAT
Organism: Nocardioides donggukensis; assembly: GCF_014842875.1. GTDB lineage: Bacteria > Actinomycetota > Actinomycetes > Propionibacteriales > Nocardioidaceae > Nocardioides > Nocardioides donggukensis. Next base: position 1,045,577 of record NZ_JACYXZ010000001.1, read on the forward strand.
CGGCAACCCGAACCGGCGGCGGACCACTCAGCACAGGACCAGGCACAAGAAGGGCAGGCGCGGAGAATGAAGGTGGCGGTGTTCGGGGCAGGCTCGTGGGGCACGGCGTTCTCGCTCGTGCTCGCGGACGCCGGGAGCGAGGTGACCATGTGGGGTCGTCGTCAGGACGTGTGCGACACCATCAACGAGCGTCGCGAGAACTCCGACTACCTGCCGGGGATCGAGCTGCCCCCGGCGGTGCGGGCCACGCACGACCCGGAGGAGGCGCTGGCCGATGCCGGCGTGGTGGTGCTCGCGGTGCCGTCGCAGAGCCTCCGGGAGAACCTCACCGAGTGGGCGCCGTACGTCCCGCGGGACGCCGTGCTGGTCTCGCTCATGAAGGGCGTCGAGCTCGGCACGGTCAAGCGCATGAGCGAGGTCATCGCCGAGGTCACCGACGCCGGCCCGGAGCGGATCGCGGTCGTCAGCGGGCCGAACCTGGCCAAGGAGATCGCCCGCCGGGAGCCGGCCGCCTCCGTGGTCGCGTGCGCGGACGAGGCGGTCGCCCAACGCCTCCAGCAGCTGTGCCACTCGAAGGCGTTCCGGCCCTACACCTCCTCCGACGTGCTCGGCTGCGAGCTGGGCGGCGCCTACAAGAACGTCGTGGGTCTCAGCGTCGGCATGGCCGTCGGGCTCGGCTTCGGCGACAACACCACGGCCTCGGTGATCACCCGCGGCCTGGCCGAGACGGCGCGGCTGGCCTACGCACTCGGCGCGGACCCGCTCACCCTGATGGGGCTGGCCGGTCTCGGGGACCTGGTGGCCACCTGCTCCTCGCCGCTCTCGCGGAACCGCACGTTCGGGGAGAAGCTCGGTCAGGGGATGACCACCGACGAGATCTACGCCTCGACCCGGCAGGTCGCCGAGGGCGCCAAGTCGTGCTCGTCGATCCTCGACCTGGCCCGGCGCAACGGCGTGGACGCCCCGATCGCCCAGCACGTCGACGCGGTGGTCGCCGGGCGGATGACCGCCAACGAGATGATGGACGCCTTCATCGCCCGCGACCCGAAGGCCGAGCGCGACTGAGGGGCGCCGCACTCAGGTGAGGGCGTCGAGGGCCCGCTCGAGGTCCGCCCAGAGGTCCTCGACGTCCTCGATCCCGACCGAGAGGCGCACCAGGGCGTCCGGGATCGTGGCCGCCTCCGCCTTCCAGCGGCGCCGGCGCTCGAAGGTCGACTCGACGCCTCCGAGGCTGGTCGTGTGCACCCAGAGGCTGGTCTTGCGGGTCAGGAGGTCCGCGGCCATCGCGCCCTGGGCGAGCACGATCGAGACGATCCCGCCGGACCCGGGGTAGCGCACCTCGCCGACGGCGGGGTGTCCCTCGAGGCGGCCGGCCAGCTCGCGGGCGTTGGCCTGCGCCCGCTCCACCCGCAGGTGCAGCGTGCGGAGCCCGCGCAGGGCGAGCCAGGCCTCGAGGGTGCCGGGCACCGCGCCGACCAGGTCGCGGCGCTGTTTCAGCACGCCGTAGAGCTCGTCGTCGTTGGTCACCACGGCGCCGAGCAGCACGTCGCTGTGGCCGGAGAGGTACTTCGTCGCCGAGTGCACGACCAGGTCCACCCCGTCGGTCAGCGGCTGCTGGAGGACCGGCGTGGCGAAGGTGTTGTCGACGACCACGTAGGCCCCGGCGTCGTGCGCCGCGGCGCGGATCGTCGGGATGTCGGCGACCTCCAGCGCCGGGTTGGTCGGGGACTCCAGCCACACCAGCGCCGCGTCGGCGCAGGCGGCGACGACCTCGTCGGTGTCGGTGATGTCGACCAGCACCGCCTCCAGGCGGCCGCGGGCCTCGAGGTCGGCGAGCTGCATGACCGTCCCCGTGTAGGAGTGCCGCGGGGCCACGACCCTCCCACCGGCTCCGACCAGGTCGAGGATCGTCGCCACGGCCGACAGGCCGGTCGCGAACGACAGGCACCGGCCGCCCTCGAGGGCGCCGAGGGCCTCCTCGAACGCCGCCCAGGTCGGGTTGCCGTAGCGGCCGTACTCCACCTCGCCGCCGGCGACGTACGTCGAGGCCATCGTGATCGGCTCGTTGAGGGGGTTGTCGGCGACCCGCTCGGGGCGTCCGGCGGTCACCGCGAGCGTCGCGGGGCGCAGGCCGGTGGGCTGGGGCAGATCGGGGGAGGTGTCGGGCATGGGAGAAGCCTAGGTGGCGCGGTGTGCGACATGATGGGGCCCGTGACCGACCTGCCTGCCGACCCCGACCTCGCCCGCGACGTGGACGCCTGCTGCCGCCTGCACGGCCGGTTCACGCTGCGTTCGGGACAGGTCGCCTCGGAGTATTTCGACAAGTATCTCTTCGAGTCCGACCCCGCCCTGCTCGCCCGGGTGGCGGCGCAGATGGAGGGCCTCGTGCCCGCGGGGACCGACCTGCTCGGCGGCCTCGAGCTCGGCGGTGTGCCGATCGCGACCATGGTCTCGGCGCGCACCGGGCTGCCGGCGCTCTTCGTGCGGAAGAAGGCGAAGGAGTACGGCACCTGCAAGCTCGCCGAGGGGCCGGAGGTGGCAGGCCGCCGGGTGACGATCGTCGAGGACGTCATCACCACCGGCGGGGCGGTCCGGGACGCGACCCTGGCCCTCCGGGAGGCGGGGGCGGTGGTCGAGGTCGTGGTCTGCGCGATCGACCGGAGCCCGGTGGGGGAGAGCCCGCTCGCCGACGTCGGGCTCGAGGTGCGCCCGGTGCTGACCCGGGCCGAGCTCGACGCCGCCCGCGGGTAGGGTCGCGCCGATGTCCCACGACTCCACGACCCCTCCCACCACCGACCCCGCTCACCGGCCGCGCGTCGCCGTCGTCTTCGGCGGCCGCTCCAGCGAGCACGTGATCTCGTGCGCGACCGCCGGGAGCGTGCTGGCCGCCATCGACCGGGAGAAGTACGACGTGGTGCCGATCGGCATCGCCCAGGACGGCCGGTGGGTGCTCGACTCCGGGGACCCCGAGCGACTGCGGATCAGCGAGTCCGGTGAGCTGCCACGGGTGGACGGGACCGGCGCCGGGGTGAGCCTGGCCCGGACCGCGCAGGCCACCGACCTGGTCGTCAGCGAGGCGTCCAGCCCGCCCCGGACGCTCGGCGAGGTCGACGTGGTCTTCCCGCTGCTGCACGGTCCCTGGGGTGAGGACGGCACCATCCAGGGGATGCTCGAGATGGCGGGGGTGCGCTACGTCGGCGCCGGCGTGCTGGCCTCGGCCGTGAGCATGGACAAGGCCTTCATGAAGGTGGTGCTGGGCGAGGCCGGGGTGCCGCTGATGCCGTCCTTCGCCATCACCGACCGTGCCTGGCGGCAGGACCGCGCGGGGTGCCGGGAGCGCGCCGCCGAGCTCGGCTACCCGCTCTTCGTCAAGCCCGCCCGCGGCGGCTCCAGCTTCGGCATCTCCAAGGTGCACGACGCCTCCGGGCTCGACGACGCCGTGGAGGAGGCACGCCGGCACGACCCCAAGGTGCTGGTCGAGGGCTTCGCCGCCGACGCCCGCGAGATCGAGTGCGGGGTGCTCGGCACGGTCGACGGGCCACCCGAGACCAGCCTTCCGGCCGAGGTCCGGGTCGGCGGCGACCACGAGTTCTACGACTTCGCGGCGAAGTACCTCCCCGAGGAGAGCACCAGCCTCGACGTGCCCGCCGACCTGCCCGACGAGGTCACCGCCACGATCCGAGCACTGGCCGCCCGGGTGTTCGACGCCGTCGGCTGCGAGGGCCTGGCCCGGGTCGACTTCTTCCTGCTGGCCGACGGCTCGCTCGTGGTGAACGAGCTCAACACGATGCCGGGCTTCACCCCCACCTCGATGTTCCCGCGCATGTGGGCGGCCACCGGGATGGACTACCCGGCGCTGGTCGAGCGGCTCATCGGGCTGGCACTGGCCCGCGACGCCGGGCTGCGCTGAGCCACCTCACACGCAGGGTCGGGCCAGCTCCAGGGTGTCGGCCACGACGGCCGAGAGCTCGACCAGGATCCCGGAGGGCGGTCGCCGCTCCGCCGGCACCAGCAGGCGCACCGCCGGCTCCACCCCGATCGTGGTCAGCTCGGCGTCCGCACCCTGGTCGGTGAGCTGTTCGTCGGGGACGTACCAGCCCACCCCGTCCACCTCCTCGCAGGCGGAGAACCGGGTGAACCCGTCCGGCTCGCCGACACCGCAGGTGACGGTGACCGCGGGGTCGCCCCAGGCGGCGCCGCGGGCCTCTGCCGGAGTGGTGTCGCGTCGCTCGGCGCCGTCGAGGTCGGCGGGCAGGGCCTCGACGAAGGCGGCACAGGCCCGTGCGGTGGCGTTGTCGACGGGTGGCGCGTCGATCTCGACGGGTCCGGCACAGCCGGCGAGCAGGAGCGCCGACGCGACGACGCCCCCTGCCCGCAGGGGCACGGGGCGTCGTCCGCCGGCGTCAGGTGGCACGGCGAGGTCGGGTCTGCGGACCCCTCAGATGTGCACGACCGGGCAGGTGAGCGTCCGGGTGATGCCGTCGAGGTTCTGCACCTTGGAGACCACGAGCTTGCCCAGCTCGTCGACGTTGCGGGCCTCGGCGCGCACGATCACGTCGTAGGGACCGGTGACGTCCTCGGCGAGCGTGACGCCCTTGACCTGGGCGATGGCGGTGGCGACCTCCGCGGCCTTGCCGACGTCGGTCTGGATCAGGATGTAGGCCTGGACGACCATCAGCGCTCCTTGGTCTTGGGGGGACTGGGCCCCGGGACATTGCGGTGCCAACCTACCGCCTCGCCCCCGCGTGTCGGTAGGTGCCCGCCGCGCCGCAGACTGGTGGGATGACCGGCATGCCCGCAGCCCCGTTCCCACCCGATGCGACCGTCTCGGACGCCGGTGAGTTCGGCCTGATCGCGGCGCTGCAGGAGATCTTCGAGCAGGGCGAGCACGTGCTGGTCGGCCCCGGTGACGACGCCGCCGTGCTGCGGGTCCGCACCGGCCACGTGGTGGTCTCGACCGACCTCATGGTGGAGGGCCGGCACTTCCGTCGGGACTGGGTCGACGCCGCCGACGTCGGTGCCCGGGCCGCGGCGCAGAACCTCTCCGACATCAACGCGATGGGCGGCACCGCCTCCTCCCTCACGGTCGGGCTGGCCGCGCCCGCCGACCTCCCGGCGGCCTGGGCGCTCGACTTCGCCCGTGGCTTCGCCGAGGAGTGCGCCAAGGTGGGCGCCTCGGTCGTCGGCGGCGACCTGACCCGCTCCGAGGTGCTGGTGATCTCGGTGACGGTGCTCGGCGCCTGCACGGTCGCACCGGTGCTGCGCTCGGGTGCGGCCGCGGGGGACGTGCTCGCGCTCGTGGGTCGGCAGGGCTGGGCCGCGGGCGGGCTGGCGGTGCTGGGCCGCGGGTTCCGCTCACCGCGGGTGCTGGTCGAGGCCTACCGCCGACCGGAGCCGCCGTACGCCGCCGGGCAGGTCGCCGCGGACGCGGGGGCGACCGCGATGATCGACGTCTCCGACGGGCTGCTGGCCGACGCGGCGCACGTCGCCGACGCCTCGGGCGTCGCGCTCGACGTCCGCCGGGAGGCCTTCGCCGTGCCGGAGCCGCTCCAGGCGGTCGGAGCCGCGCTCGGCGCGGACCCGCTCGGCTTCATCCTGGGCGGCGGCGACGACCACCCGCTGCTGGCGACGTTCGCCACCGCGGCCGACGTGCCGACCGGGTGGCAGGTGATCGGCTCGGTCTCCGAGCGGGACCCCGACCAGCCGGCGGTCACCGTCGACGGGCAGGCGTACGACGGCCCGACCGGGTGGACGCACTTCTAGGGCCAGCGGGCCCGAGAGCGGCCGGAGGCCCCCACCCCTGGCGGGGCGAGGGCCTCTCGGCAGCTCGGTTCAGCGCGAGACCTTGCCCGCCTTCAGGCAGCCGGTGCACACGTTGAGGCGCTGGGGCGAGCCATTGACGGTCGCCCGGACGCGCTGGATGTTCGGGTTGAAGCGACGCTTCGTAATCTTGCGGGACCACGGCCGGTTGTGACCGAAGCCCGGCTTCTTGGCGCAGATGTCACAGACGGCAGCCACCGTGCACTCCTGGAAGATCGGAACTGGGACTTGACGGGCCCGGAGCAGGTGCAGGACACCGGCGCTCGGGCAACCGCACAAGAGTATCCGATGCCCTCGGCAACGCGGAAATCGCCGTCCGCCACTAGCCTGTGGGCTGTCCCCGGGGGCTGGCTCGGGGCTGGTTCACGGCTGGGCAGGGAAGACGGCTGGGCAGGGAAGAGCGGAGGTGTGCTGTGGGGAGTGCCCGCGCGACGTTCGAGCTGGGTGCCGTCCTGCGCTTCGTCGACCTGGCCGTCGCGGCGCTGGCCGACGCCCGTGAGGAGATCGACGCCCTCAACGTGTACCCGGTCCCCGACGGGGACACCGGCACCAACATGTTCCTCACCGTCTCCGCGGCCCGCGAGGCCCTCCAGGAGGCCACCGGCGGGGACCCCGGAGCAGACCTGTCGGCGGCCATGCAGGCGTTCTCCCGGGGCGCCCTGCTCGGTGCCCGGGGGAACTCGGGGGTGATCCTGTCGCAGATGCTCGGTGCCCTGGCCAACCGGATCGCCGGGGCGGGGTCGCAGGACCGGTCGGCCGCGGTGTTCGCCGCCGCGATGACCGAGGCCACCGATGCCAGCTACGCCGCGGTCGGCACCCCCGTCGAGGGCACCATCCTCACCGTGGCGCGGGCCGCCGCGGACGCCGCCACCGCCGCCGCGGAGGACCCGACCCTGCGGCTGGGGCCGGTCGTCGCCGCCGCCGCGGGCGCGGCCCGGGCCGCGCTCGCCGAGACCCCCACCCAGCTGCAGACCCTCGCCGATGCCGGCGTGGTCGACGCGGGCGGCCGGGGCCTGTGCGTGATCCTCGACGCGGCCGAGACCGCGCTCACGGGTCGGCGGCCGGTCGCCGCCTCCCGGCAGCCCGGCCGGGAGCTCGGCCGGCACCGGATCCCGGTGCCCATGCCGACCCACGACCTGACCCCCGGGGGCCCCGCCTACGAGGTGATGTACCTCCTCGACGCCGACGACGACGCGATCGGCACCCTGCGGGCCGCGCTGGCCCCGCTCGGCGACTCCCTGGTCGTGGTCGGCGGGGACGGGCTGTGGAACGTCCACGTGCACGTGGACGACGTCGGCGCCGCGCTGGAGGCCGGCCTCGAGGCCGGCCGGCCGCATCGGGTCCGGGTCACCCACTTCGCCGAGCAGGTCGCCGCCGCCGGGGAGAGCGGCACCGGTCGCACCGGCGGCGGCACCGTGCGGGACGGGCGGACGGTGGTGGCCGTGGCGGCCGGATCCGGGTTGCACGAGCTCTTCGCGCAGGCCGGGGCGGTCGTGGTCGACGGGGGACCGGGCCGCCGGCCGAGCACCGGCATGATCCTCGAGGCGATCGAGCGGTGCTCCGCGGCCGAGGTGGTCGTGCTGCCCAACGACCCGGACTCGGTGCGGGTGGCCGAGATCGCCGCGCGCACCGCGGAGGAGCAGGGCCGGGTCCGGGTCGCGGTGATCCCGAGCGTGGCGCAGGTCCAGGGCCTGGCCGCGATCGCGGTGCACGAGCCCGGCCGCTCCTTCGACCAGGACGTCCTGCACATGACCGCGACCGCCCGACACGCACGGCACGGTGCGGTCACCGTCGCCGTCCGGCAGGCGATCACGATGGCGGGTCCCTGCGAGCCGGGCGACGTGCTCGGGGTGATCGAGGGTGACTTCGCGATCGTCGGTCACGACCTCGAGACCGTGGCGACGGGAGTCATCGAGCGGCTCGTGGGCGGCGGGGGCGAGCTGGTGACGCTGGTCGCGGGCGAGGGGGCCACCGACCTGGCCGGCCGGTGCGCGGCCCATGTCGAGTCGCACCACCCCACGGTGGACGTGGTGGTGTACGACGGGGGGCAGGAGCGCTACCCCCTGCTCGTCGCCGTCGAATGAGGCCCAGGAGCCAGCCATGACCGGGATCACCCTCGACTCCCCGATCGCCACCGTCCTGGGCGCCTCGGCCAAGGACAAGGCCAAGACCACCTCGCTGGAGAAGTCGCTCGGCCTGCGGACGGTCGGGGACCTGCTCTGGCACTTCCCGCGCACCTACCTGAAGACGGGGGAGGTCACCGAGGTGCGCCGCCTCGAGGAGGGCCAGCCGCTGACGATCGTGGGGCGGGTCCGGCACAGCCGGCTGGTGAGCGGCCGCACGCCCCGCGTCGAGGCGCTGCTCGAGACCGACGGCCCGCCGCTCCGGCTGACGATCTTCGCCCGCAGGCCCCGGATCGCCGAGTGGCAGCTCGGCCGGCTGCCGGCCGGCAGCACGGGGGTGTTCACCGGCAAGGTCGGGCGGTTCCAGGACGAGTGGCAGCTGACCAACCCGCAGATGGTGATGTTCGGCGAGGACGAGACCAAGGCCGCCTCCGCCCGGCAGATGGTCGAGACGATCAAGGCGCTGTTCCCGATCTACCGGGTCACCGGCGCGGTGCAGACCTGGGACGTCGCCCGGGTGGTCGCCTTCGCGCTGACCGTGGTCGACGAGCTCCCCGACCTGCTGCCGGCCGACCTGCGGGAGCGGCAGGGGCTGCCCGACGTGCACACGGCCATGCGCTGGATCCACACCCCGGACGACTGGGCCCAGGTGGGGGCCGCCCGCAAGCGGTTCCGCTTCGAGGAGGCACTGGTCACCCAGCTGCTCCTCGCCCGCCGACGGGCAGCGGTCCGCGCGCTCGGCGCCCGACCGCGCACCGGCGGCGGCCCCCTGCTGGCGACCTTCGACTCCCGGCTGCCGTTCGAGCTCACTCGCGGGCAGGTCGACGTCGGCCGCGAGATCGAGGCGGACCTCGGCCGGGAGCACCCGATGAGCCGCCTGCTGCAGGGCGAGGTCGGCTCCGGCAAGACCCTGGTCGCGCTGCGGGCCATGCTGCGGGTCGTGGACTCGGGCGGGCAGGCCGCGCTGCTGGCCCCGACCGAGGTGCTCGCCCAGCAGCACCACCGCTCGATCACCGCCATGCTCGGCGACCTGGCGGCCGGCGGCATGCTCGGCGGCGCGGAGGAGGGCACCGACGTCGCGCTGCTCACCGGCTCGATGGGCCGCAAGGCCCGGCAGGAGACGATGCTGCGGATGGCGTCGGGGGAGGCGGGGATCGTCGTCGGGACGCACGCACTGCTGGAGGACCGGGTGCAGTTCGCCGACCTCGGCCTCGTCGTCGTCGACGAGCAGCACCGGTTCGGCGTCGAGCAGCGGGCCGCGCTCACGGACAAGGCGGGCAGCCCTCCACACCTGCTGGTGATGACCGCGACCCCGATCCCGCGCACGGTCGCGATGACCGTCTTCGGCGACCTCGAGGTCTCGACCCTGCGCGAGCTGCCCGCCGGTCGGGCTCCCGTCCAGAGCACGGTGGTGCCGCTGCGGGAGCAGCCGCACTGGCTCGAGCGGGTGTGGGCCCGGGTCCGCGAGGAGGCGGGCCGGGGCCAGCAGACCTACGTGGTCTGCCCCCGGATCGGGGGTGACGAGGCCGAGGAGGGCCAGGTCGACCAGGTCGACGTCACGGAGGAGGGCGCGGTGCTGCCGGCGGCGCGCGAGGGGGAGCTGTCGGCGGTCGAGGAGGTGGCCCCCCGGCTCGCGGAGGGGCCGCTGGCGGGGCTCAGGGTCGAGCGGCTGCACGGCCGGCTGCCTGCGGAGGAGAAGGACCGGGTGATGCGGGACTTCGCCGCGGGGAGGATCGACGTCCTGGTCGCCACGACCGTGATCGAGGTGGGCGTGGACGTGGCCAACGCGACCACGATGGTGCTGCTCGACGCCGACCGGTTCGGTGTCTCGCAGCTGCACCAGCTGCGCGGCCGGGTCGGTCGCGGGGGACTGCCCGGGCTGTGCCTGCTGGTGTCCCATGCCGAGCCCGGCAGCCAGGCGATGGAGCGGCTCGCCGCGGTCGCCGCGACTGCCGACGGCTTCGAGCTCTCCCGGGTGGACCTCGAGCAGCGCCACGAGGGTGACGTGCTCGGCTCCTCCCAGTCCGGCTTCAGGTCCGGCCTGCGCCAGCTGAGGGTGCTGCGCGACGAGAAGACGATCGTGGCCGCGCGGTCCGAGGCCGAGGCGCTGCTGGCCGAGGACCCGCTGCTGGCCGGCCTCCCGCTGCTGGGCGCGGCCGTCGACGACCTCGAGCGCGACCAGCGCAGCGACTACCTGGAGCGCTCGTGACCCGGATCATCGGCGGCAGCGCCGGCGGGCGACGGCTGCGGACGCCGCCGGGCAGCGCGACCCGGCCCACCAGCGACCGAGTGCGCGAGGCCTTGTTCTCCGCCCTTGAGGCCAGGGTCGGCACGCTCTCCGGGCTCCGCTTCCTCGACCTCTACGCCGGGTCCGGCGCGATCGGCCTCGAGGCCCGGTCCAGGGGAGCCGCCGCGGTCACCCTCGTCGAGCGGGACCGGCGCACCGCCCGGCTGATCTCCGAGAACGCGACCGCACTGGGCCTGGGCCCGGTGGAGGTGCTGGCCGCGGGCGTCGAGACGACCCTGGCCCGCACCCCGCCCGCGGCGTACGACGTGGTGTTCCTCGACCCGCCCTACCCGATGCCCGACGACGACGTGACCGCCGCCCTGACCGCACTGGTCCGGCACGGCTGGGTCGCCCCCGAGGGCATGGTGGTCGTGGAGCGCGGCACCCGGGGGAGCGACCACGCCTGGCCGGCCGGACTCGAGCACCAGGGTGACAAGAGGTACGGGGAGAGCGTCCTGAGGTATGGTCGCCGGTCGCAGGGGGACAGCGACGAGCAACACTCACGAGAGGAACGGTAGGAGCGTGCGCAGAGCCGTCTGCCCCGGGTCGTTCGACCCGGTCACCAACGGGCACATCGACATCGTGTCCCGGGCCTCGTTCCTGTTCGACGAGGTGGTCGTCGCGGTCGGGGTCAACAAGTCCAAGAGTCGCCTGTTCTCCGCCGAGGAGCGGATCGACATGCTGCGGCGGGTGTGCGCGGACTTCCCGAACGTCACCGTCGACGGCTTCAGCGGCCTGTTGACGACCTTCTGCCAGGAGCGCGACATCCACGCGATCGTGAAGGGACTGCGGGCCGTGAGCGACTTCGACTACGAGCTCCAGATGGCCCAGATGAACTCCAGCCTGGCCGAGATCGAGACCGTCTTCGTGCCCACCAGCCCGGAGTACTCCTTCCTCGCCTCCAGCTTGGTCAAGGAGGTGGCGACCTTCGGCGGCGACGTCTCCGGCCTGGTGCCCGGCTTCGTCCACGAGCTGCTCGAGGACCGCCTGGCCGTGCGGCGCTCGGAGGAGGGGTCGTGAACGAGGAGGTACGCCGCGAGGTCGAGGCCCTGCGGAGCGCCGTCCGGGACGCGCGATCGATGCCGATGTCGGCCTCCGCGGTGGTCAACCGCGGGGAGCTGCTCGACGCGATCGACCGTCTCGAGGTGGCGCTGAACGCCGCCGGCGCCGAGTCCGCGGACGTCGTGGCCCGCCGAGACGAGGTGCTGGCCGAGGGCGAGTCGATCGCCATCGAGGTGGTCCGGCAGGCCGAGCTCCGACGCGACACGCTGGTCTCGGACTCCGAGGTGTTCCGGCTGGCCCAGCGCGAGGCGGACCGGATCCTCTCCGAGGCCCGGACCGAGTCCGCCGCGCTGCGCAAGGAGGTCGACTCCTACGTCGAGCAGCGCTTCGCCCAGTTCGAGCACACCCTCGAGCGGACGCTGTCGGAGGTGCGGCGCGGCATCGTGCACCTGACCGGCAGCAGCCAGTTCGACCAGCCCGGCACCCAACCCGACTCCAGGCCGGACGCCCAGCCCGACGACGTTTTGCCCACCGACCCGGACACCGGGTAAACTCGGGCCGATTTGTCGTGCCCGGAATTGATGACGTGAGAACCCCACACTTGGACCCGAGAGCGCCGCTCGTGCTCGATACCCGCGAGCTCGGCCGACGCCCGGGGTCCCAGCGTGAGGTCGAGCAGACCGTTCCGGCGCCGGCGGATCTTGGCATCGAAGTCCTTGCCGTCCCCGAGGGATCGCCGGTCGTGCTCGACCTGCGGCTCGAGGCGGTCATGGAGGGCGTCCTGGTCACGGGCACGGCTACGGCCGGGCTCGCCGGCGAGTGCGTACGCTGCCTGGATGCGGTCACCGACGAGGTCGAGGCCCGGTTCCAGGAGCTGTACGTCTACGACGACGACGGGGACTCCCGACAGGGGGACGACCAGGACGACGATGTCAGCCGGCTCGAACGGGACCTGCTGGATCTCGAACCGGTGCTGCGTGATGCGGTGGTGCTCGCACTGCCGTTCCAGCCCTTGTGCGAGGAGGACTGTCCCGGGTTGTGCACCGAGTGCGGTGCGCGACTGGCGGACGATCCCGATCACGGGCACGAGGACCCGGTCGACCCACGGTGGGCCGGCCTGGCGGCACTACGGCAGGACCCGGGCGACGCCCCGGCGTGAGCCAGCAGGACCAGAACGACCCGGGCACGATCCGGCACGACCCAGCGCTCGACCGAGCACCGACTGGGTGCACGACCACCTGAACGACATGACCCGTCCGGCCCGCCGGACGAGATCGAGGAGAGAACAGTGGCAGTCCCGAAGCGGAAGATGTCGCGCAGCAACACCCGCCACCGTCGCTCGCAGTGGAAGGCCGCCGTGCCGTCCCTGGTGACGTGCGCCAACCCTGCGTGCGGCGCCAAGCACCTCCCGCACCGCGCGTGCGGCGCGTGCGGCCAGTATGGCGCCAAGGCCGACCGTCGCCAGGTCCTCTGACCACGTCGCTCCCCTGACCACCTACGCCGAGCTGCGGGCCGCGCTCGGGAATCCGGACCTGGATCCCGAGCTCCTCGAGCGCGCCCTGACGCACCGGTCCTACGCCTACGAGAACGGTGGGCTCCCGACCAACGAGCGCCTGGAGTTCCTCGGCGACTCGGTCCTCGGCGTGGTGGTCACCGAGACGCTCTACCGCAGCCACCCGGACCTCTCCGAGGGACGGCTGGCCAAGCTGCGTGCGGCCGTGGTCAACGCCCGCGCGCTCGCGGAGGTCGCCCTCACGATCGGCCTGGGCGAGCACGTCAAGCTGGGTCGCGGGGAGGAGTCCACCGGTGGCCGCGAGAAGGCGTCGATCCTCTCCGACACCGTGGAGGCGGTGATCGGCGCCGTCTACATCTCCGCCGGCTTCGAGCAGTCCTGCCAGGTCGTGCACCTGCTGTTCGACCCGCTCATGGAGGCCGCTGCCGGCCTGGGCGCCGGCCTGGACTGGAAGACCTCCCTGCAGGAGCTGTCCGCCGAGCACTCGCTCGGGGTGCCGGAGTACGTCATCGAGGCGGCCGGGCCCGACCACATGAAGTCGTTCACCGCCCAGGTGCGGGTGGGGGAGCGGCTCTACGGCCACGGCGTGGGCCGGTCGAAGAAGGAGGCGGAGCAGCAGGCCGCCGAGACCGCCTACGGCGAGATCGTCGAGGTCGCCGGCACCGCCGGGCCGAACGGGACCGCCCCGGCGTCCGAGTGCGACTCTGGCGTCGATTCTGGGCTCGACTCTGGCCAGACCCCCGCACCCGTGGCCGACTGAGCCCACCGTGCCCGAGCTGCCCGAGGTCGAGGTGGTCCGTCGCGGGCTGGAGGCGCACGCGGTCGGTGCCGCCGTCGCCGGCGTCGAGGTCCGGCACCCCCGACCGGTGCGACGTGACGCCGGTGGCCCGACGGGCTTCGCCGCCGCGCTCACCGGCCGGACCGTGCTCGCGGCCCGGCGGCGCGGCAAGTACCTCTGGCTCCCCCTCGACTCCGGCGACGCCCTGCTGGCGCACCTGGGGATGAGCGGCCAGCTGCTGGTGCAGCCGCCCGGGGCACCGGACGAGACCCACCTGCGAGTGCGCCTGGCCCTGTCCGGCCCCGAGCCGGGCGACGACCGGGAGCTGCGGTTCGTGGACCAGCGGATGTTCGGCGGGATGCTCGTCTCGCCCGCGGGCGCCGAGCTGCCCACGGAGATCGCCCACATCGCCCGGGACCTCCTCGACCCGGAGTTCGACCTGGAGGAGTTCGCGCGCCGCGTGCGCCGGCGTACCGCCGGGATCAAGCGGCTGCTGCTCGACCAGACGCTGGTCAGCGGGGTCGGCAACATCTACGCCGACGAGGCCCTGTGGCGGGCCGGGCTGCACGGCGACCGGCCCGGCGACCGGCTCACCCGGGCCCAGGTGCTCGACCTCGCCCGGCACGCCTGCGAGGTCATGCGGGCCGCGCTCGCCGAGGGCGGCACGTCCTTCGACGCGCTGTACGTCAACGTGAACGGGCAGAGCGGCTACTTCGACCGGTCCCTGTCGGCCTACGGGCGCGAGAACGAGCCCTGCGACCGGTGCGGGACCCCGATCCGCCGGGCGGCCTTCATGAACCGCTCGTCGTTCTTCTGCCCGACCTGTCAGAGGCCGCCGCGGGCCAGGCGGGCCCGAGGGGCCTGACGGCATTGACTGCCCGGTGCTGCGGTGGGACGCTTGAAGACGGCCCGGTACCGGACCGCGGCCCCTCGACACTCCTCATCCTCGGAGGCTAGGCATGGCCAAGGCGCTCCTCGGCTACATGAGCAGCGACCAGCGCAATCCCGCACGTCAGGTGGCCGAACGTCTGGCCGCCGAGAACCGGAGCCTCCGGGGCCGACTGGCCGACCTCGAAGCGCAGGTGGCACGACTGCAGCAGGAGAACGCGTCGCTGACCGCCGCCCAGGCCGCGGCGCTCCTCGAGCCCATCGAGGAGATGCAGCCGGTCTGACCGGCCCGCGCCGCCGAGCCCCTCGCGGGGCGGCGACGGCACCGGGGGTGACGCGGGGTCACCGATCCCCGTAGCGTGCGGTTCTTGTGAATCGGGTCATGGAGACGGTGGCGCCCGCCCGGATGGGCCGCGACTTCCGCTGGCTCCTCGGGGCGTCCTGGGCCACCAACATCGGCGACGGGCTGGCCCTGGCCGCCGGCCCCCTGCTGATCGCCTCCCAGACCCGCAGCCCCGAGCTGGTCGCCTCCGCGGTGCTCCTGCAACGCCTGCCCTGGCTGCTCTTCGGCCTGTACGCCGGGGCGATCGCCGACCGGGTGAACCGACGCCTGCTGGTGGCGTCGGTCGACCTGGCCCGGGCCGGGGTGCTGGCCGCGCTCGCGACGACGATCGCCACCGGGGTGGTCGACATCGCGGTGGTGCTCTCGGCGATGTTCCTCCTGGGCGTCGCCGAGGTGTTCGCGGACACCACGACCGGGACGCTGCTGCCGATGGTGGTCGAGAAGGCCGACCTCGGCCTCGGCAACGCCCGGATCATGGCCGGGATGATCACCGCCAACCAGATGGTCGGCCCCCCGATCGGTGCGGCGCTGTTCGCGGCCGGCATGGCGTGGCCGTTCGTGGTGCAGGGCGTCTGCGTGGCGCTGGGCGCGGTGCTGATCTCCCGGATGGCGATCCGCCCCCCATCGGCGCCCGCCCGACGCAGCCCCTCCCGGCAGCAGATCCGCGAGGGCTTCCGGTGGACGTGGAACCACCCTCCGGTGCGCACGCTGACGATCGCGATCGTGACCTTCAACGTGACCTTCGGCGCCGCGTTCTCGGTCCTGGTGCTCTACTCCATCGAGGTGCTGGGCAGGGGGGAGGTCGGCTTCGGACTGCTCACCAGCGTCGGTGCCGTCGGCGGACTCGTGGGCACGCTGGGCTACGGCTGGCTGGAGCGGACCCTCGGCCTGGCCCTGATGATGCGCATCGGCCTGGTCATCGAGACGTTCACCCACCTGGCCCTGGCCCTCAACACCTCGTTCGCGGTCGCCCTGGTGATCCTGTTCGTCTTCGGCGCGCACGCGTTCGTGTGGGGCACCACCTCGCGGACCATCCGCATGCGGGCCGTGCCGACGCACTTCCAGGGCAGGGTGGGCAGCGTCTACCTGGTCGGGGTTTTCGCCGGGCTCGTGGTGGGCTCGGCGCTGGGCGGCGTCCTGGCCGGCGCCTTCGGCGTGCCGGCCGCGTTCTGGTTCGCCTTCGCGGGCTCGGCCGTGATCCTGGTCCTGATCTGGAGCCAGCTCGACCACATCGCGCATCTCGACGAGCCGCACGATCTGCCCCCTGCAGCCGGCTGAGCCCTCCCGCTCCTCGCCACCCGGTGGTTCCATGGGGGCATGGACCGGCTCGGAGATCTCCACGACCTCGTCGCCGCGCTGCCGGACGGGGTGGTGCTCACCGACCCCGACCGCATCGAGGGCTACCGCCACGACTACACCCGGGACCCGACCACCGGCACGCCGCTCGCGGTGGTCCGCCCCGAGGACGCCGCGCAGGTGCAGGTCGCGGTCCGCTGGGCGGCGGCGCACCGGGTGCCGGTGGTGCCGCGCGGTGCCGGGACCGGGCTGTCGGGGGGCTCCAGTGCCCTCGACGGGGCGCTGACCCTCAGCCTGGACCGGATGCGAGCGGTCGAGGTCGACCCCGACTGCCAGGTCGCGGTCGCCGAGCCCGGGGCGTTCAACGCCGAGGTGAAGGCGGCGGCGGCCGAGCACGGCCTGTGGTACCCGCCCGACCCGTCCTCGTTCGAGATCTGCTCCATCGGTGGCAACGTCGCCACCAACGCGGGCGGGCTGTGCTGTGTCAAGTACGGCGTGACCACCGACTACGTGCTCGGGCTGGACGTGGTGCTCGCCGACGGATCGCTGGTCACGCTGGGCGGCCCGCGGATCAAGGACGTCGCCGGCCTCAGCCTGCTCAAGCTGTTCGTGGGCAGCGAGGGCACGCTCGGGGTGATCACCCGGGTGATCCTGCGGCTGGTCCCCGGTCAGGGCCGGCCGTCGACGATGGTGGCCTCCTTCCCCACCGTCGAGGCCGCTGCCCGGGCCGTGGTCGGGGTCCGGCGCCGACTCCGGCCGTCGATGATGGAGCTCATGGACCGGGCCTCGATCAACGCCGTCGAGGACCACCGGCCGATGGGGCTGGACCGGGACGCGGGGGCGCTGCTGCTCGCCCAGTCCGACGCTCCGGGCGACGTGCGGGACGCGGAGATCGCCACCCTCCGCACGGTGTGCGAGCAGGAGGGCGCGGCCGACGTCTTCTCGACCGACGACCCCGACGAGGGCGAGATGTTCGTGCAGGCACGCCGGATAGCGATCCCCGCCATCGAGACCCGGGGCGCGCTCCTGCTCGAGGACGTCGGCGCGCCGATCCCGCTGCTGCCCGACCTGCTCCGGGCGATCGCCGCGATCGCCGCCGAGCACGAGGTGGAGATCCCGGTCATCGCCCACGCGGGCGACGGCAACACCCACCCGATCGTCGTCTACGACCCCACGGATGCGGCCTCCGAGAAGCGGGCCCGGCTGGCCTTCGACGCGGTGATGCAGGCCGCGATCGCCCTGGGCGGCACGATCACCGGCGAGCACGGTGTGGGGCGGGCCAAGAAGGCCGCCCTCCCCGACCAGCTCGGACCCGAGGTGATGGCCCTGAACCGACGGGTGAAGGACGCCCTCGACCCGGACGGCATCCTCAACCCCGGCGCGGTTCTGTAGCGTCGGGGCCATGATCCACGAGCGACACCTCTTCGGCCCCGGCCCCGCCAACCCCTACCCGGAGGCGACCGCCGCGCTCGGCCGACCCCTCCTGGGCCACCTGGACCCGGCGTTCCTCGACGTCATGGACGCCACCTGCGACCAGCTCCGCCAGGCCTGGGGCACGACCAGCGCCCGCACCCTGCCGATCTCCGCGACCGGCTCCGCCGGCATGGAGGCGGCGTTCGTCAACACGGTGCACCCCGGTGACGTGGTCGTGGTCGCCGTCAACGGACTGTTCGGGCAGCGGATGTGCGACGTCGCGGCCCGCTGCGGCGCCGAGGTGGTCGCCGTCGAGCACGAGTGGGGGCACCCGGTCGACGTCGAGCGGGTGCTGGCCGCGCACCCGGCTCCGGCCATCATCGCCGCGGTCCACGCCGAGACCTCGACCGGCGTGCGCTCCGACATCGCCGCCCTCGGGGCCGGCAAGGGGGACGCCCTGCTGCTCGTCGACGCGGTGACCAGCATCGGCGGCATCGAGCTGAGGGCCGACGACTGGGGCGTCGACGTGGGGTACGCCGGCACCCAGAAGTGCCTGGGCGTGGCGCCGGGGCTGGCCCCGTTCACGATCAACGACCGGGCGTTCGAGCGCCGAGTCGAGCGGCCGCAGTCCTGGTACCTCGACCTGGGGCTGCTCGGCGGGTACGTCGGCGAGGCGGGGGCCGCGGGCGGCTCCGGCGGACGCACCTACCACCACACGGCCCCGGTGGCGATGGTCGCCAGCCTGCACGCGGGGCTGACCCGGATCCTGGCGGAGGGACTGCCCGCCGTCTGGGACCGGCACGAGGCCGCCGGGCGTCAGCTCCAGGACGGCCTGGAGGAGATGGGTCTGGAGCTGTTCGCGCAGAAGGGGCACCGGCTGCCCGAGCTGACGACGGTCCGGGTCCCCGACGGCGTGGACGGCGCCGCCGTGCGGCGTACCCTCCTCGAGCGGCACGGCATCGAGATCGGCGCCGGCGCGGGGCCGTACGCCGCCTCGGTCTGGCGGATCGGGCTGATGGGCCACAACGCCCGGCCGGACGCCGCCCTGCTGGTGCTGTCCGCGCTCCGCGAGGCGCTGGCGAGCGCCTGAGGGGGCCACGACCGCACCCGGCCGGGGTGCCACGATCCGGCCGTCCCGGCGGGTAGGGTGAGGCGCGCTGCGCGCTTCCCCGCGACCTGCTGGAACAATCGGCCGGTCGGCACGGCACGAGGCATCCCGGGAGCGGGGTGCGACGAGTAGCTGAGGAGCCCCGCGTTGTACCTGAAGAGCCTGACCCTGAAGGGGTTCAAGTCCTTCGCCTCCTCCACGACCCTCCAGCTCGAGCCGGGGATCACCTGCATCGTGGGGCCGAACGGCTCGGGCAAGTCCAACGTAGTGGACGCCCTGGCCTGGGTGATGGGCGAGCAGGGCGTCAAGTCGCTGCGCGGCGGCAAGATGGAGGACGTCATCTTCGCCGGCACGTCCGGCCGGCCGCCGCTGGGCCGGGCCGAGGTCCAGCTGACCATCGACAACGCCGACGGCGCGCTGCCGATCGAGTACGCCGAGGTGACGATCAGCCGGACGATGTTCCGCAACGGCGGCTCGGAGTACGCCATCAACGGCCAGTCCTGCCGGCTGCTCGACGTCCAGGAGCTGCTCTCCGACTCCGGGATCGGCCGGGAGATGCACGTCATCGTCGGCCAGGGCCAGCTCGACTCGATCCTGCACGCCACCCCCGAGGACCGGCGCGGGTTCATCGAGGAGGCGGCCGGCGTCCTCAAGCACCGCAAGCGCAAGGAGAAGGCGCTGCGCAAGCTGGACTCGACCGAGGGCAACCTGACCCGGCTCGGGGACCTGCTGAGCGAGATCCGGCGCCAGCTGAAGCCGCTGGGCCGGCAGGCGGAGGTGGCCCGGAAGGCCGCGACCGTCCAGGCCGACGTCCGCGACGCCCGGGCCCGACTGCTCGCCGACGACCTGGTCGGAGCCCGCACGGCGCTCGAGCAGGAGATGGCCGACGAGTCGGTGCTGCTCGCCCGCCGCGAGCAGGTCGAGGCCGACCTGGCCGCGGCCCGCGAGCAGGAGGCGGCCCTGGAGGCGGCCCTCCGTGAGGACCTGCCGGCCCTCGCCGCCGCCCAGGAGACCTGGTACGCCCTCTCCGGGCTGCGCGAGCGGCTGCGGGGCACCCAGTCGCTGGCCCACGAGCGGGTGCGCAACGCCGCGGCCACCTCCGAGGACTCCGACCAGCCCGGCGCCCGCGACCCCGAGGAGCTCGAGGCGGAGGCAGCCCGGGTCGCCGAGCAGGAGGCCGCGATCTCCGCCGAGCTGGAGGCGCAGCGCTCGGCGATGGACCGGGCCGTGACCGCCCGACGGGCCGCGGAGGACGCCGCGGCCGAGGAGGAGCGGCGGGTGGCCGGCCTGCAACGGGCCGCCGCCGACCGCCGGGAGGGGCTGGCCCGGCTGCACGGACAGGTCAACGCCCTCAAGTCGCGGGCCGCCGCCGCCGACGACGAGATCGGCCGGCTGGTCCTGGCCCGCGAGGAGGCGCAGGCCCGGGCCGAGCGGGCACAGCGCGACTACACCGTCCTGGAGACCCGGGTGGCCGGTCTCGACGCCGGCGAGGAGGGCCTCGACGCCGAGCACGAGGCGGCCGTGGGCGCGCTGGACGACCTCGAGGAGCGGCTCGCGAAGGCGCACGAGGAGGCTCGCCAGGCCGACCGGGACCGGTCCGCGCTGATCGCCCGGGCCGAGGCGCTCGAGATGGGGCTGAACCGCAAGGACGGGGCCGGTGCGCTGCTGGCCGCCTCCGACCCGGTCTCCGGGCTGCTGGGCTCGGTCGCCGCCCTGCTCTCGGTCCGGTCCGGCTACGAGGCGGCCGTCTCCGGCGCCCTCGGCTCGGCGGCCGACGCGGTCGCGGTCGCCGACGCCGGCGCGGCGATGCGGGCCATCGACCACCTCCGCGGCGACGACCTCGGTCGGGCCGGCATGCTCCTCGGTGGCGGACCCGAGGCCGACACCGACTGGCCGGGGCTTCCCGGCGCCGCGACGTACGCCGTCGACGTGGTCGAGTGCCCCGACGAGCTGCGCTCGGCGCTGGCCCGGCTGCTGTTCAAGGTCGCCGTCGTCGACGACCTGCCCGCCGCCCGGACCCTGGTCGCGGACCTGCCCGACGTCACGGCCGTGACCCGCGACGGAGACCTGCTCGGAGCCCACTTCGCGGCTGGCGGCAGCACCGCCCAGCCGTCGCTCATCGAGATCCAGGCGGCCGTCGACGAGGCCGCCCGGATGCTCGCGGAGGCCACCGCGGCCGGCGAGCGGCTGGGCTTCGAGACCTCCCGGCTCGAGACCGAGCGGCTCGAGGCGCAGAAGCGGGTCGACGTCGCGCTCGCACGGCTGCACGAGTCCGACGCCACCCTGGCCGCGGTGGCCGAGGAGCTGGGCCAGTACGGCTCCCAGGCGCGGGCCGCGCGGGGGGAGATCGACCGGCTGGACCGGGCCGTGGCGCAGGCCCGCGAGGCCCGGGAGAGCGACCTCGCCGGGCTGGCCGACCTCGAGGCCCGGCTGGCCTCCGCCGAGGACGGCGCGGACGCGGACGCCGCGGAGCCCGACACCGAGGCCCGCGAGCGACTCGCCGAGGAGGCCCGGCTGGCCCGGGCCGGCGAGATGGACGCCCGGCTGGCGCTGCGCACCTCCGAGGAGCGCGCCCGCGCCCTGCACGGGCGCTCGGAGGGCCTGCGCCGGGCGGCGGCTCAGGAGCGCGAGGCCCGGGCCCGGGCCGCGGCCCGCCGGGAGCGACTCGAGCGCGAGGGGCGTGCCGCCGAGGCGGTGGGTGCCGCCGTGGTGGTCGTCCTGGACCGGCTGGAGCGCTCGGTGGCCCGGGCCGCCGAGGCTCGCGCCGAGGTGGAGCGGGCCCGCTCGTCCCGCGAGCAGGAGCTGCTCACCGCCCGTGGCCGGCTGCGCGACCTCGGCCGGGAGCACGACGAGCTGGTGAACTCGGTGCACCGCGACGAGATGGCGCGCACCCAGCAGCGGATGCGGATCGAGCAGCTCGAGGAGCGGGCGCTCGAGGAGCTCGGTCTCGACGCCGACGCTCTGGCCGCCGACTACGGGCCGGACGTCCTGGTGCCGTTCAGCGGCGAGGTCGCCGACGGCGAGGATCCGCCGGACCCGGTGCCGTTCGTGCGCGAGGAGCAGGTCAAGCGGCTCCGCGCCGCGGAGCGGTCCCTGTCGATGCTCGGCAAGGTGAACCCGCTGGCGCTCGAGGAGTTCTCCGCCATGGAGGAGCGGCACAAGTTCCTCACCGAGCAGCTCGAGGACCTGAAGAAGACCCGCAAGGACCTGCTCGACATCGTCCACGAGGTCGACGCCCGGGTGCAGCAGGTCTTCACCGAGGCCTGGGAGGACGTCCGGACCGCGTTCGACCACGTCTTCGCGCGACTCTTCCCCGGCGGCGAGGGGAGGCTGGTCCTCACCGACCCCTCGGACATGCTGAACACCGGCATCGAGGTCGAGGCCCGGCCGCCCGGCAAGAAGGTCAAGCGCCTCTCACTGCTGTCGGGGGGCGAGCGGTCGCTCGTGGCCGTGGCGTTCCTGGTGGCGCTCTTCAAGGCCCGTCCCTCGCCGTTCTACATCCTCGACGAGGTCGAGGCCGCCCTGGACGACACGAACCTCGGTCGGCTGCTGGAGATCTACGAGGAGCTGCGGGAGAACTCCCAGCTCCTCGTGATCACCCACCAGAAGCGGACGATGGAGGTCGGGGACGCGCTGTACGGCGTCACGATGCGCGGCGACGGCGTGTCCGCGGTGATCAGCCAGCGGCTGCGGGAGGCGGAGCCGGCGTGAGGCCGGAGCGGCCCACCCGCGACGACTACGTGGCCTGGCGGACGGTGACCACCCGGTGGCGCGACGACGACGCCTACGGCCACCTCAACAACGCCACCTACTACGAGATCTTCGACACCGCGGTCAACGCGCACCTCTACGAGGCGACCGGGACCGACGTCCGGGCCCTGCCGCAGATCGGCGTCGTCGCCGAGACCTCGTGCCGCTACTTCCGCGAGCTCGGCTTCCCCGCACCGATCGAGACCGGGCTGGTCGTGGACCGGGTCGGCCGCTCGTCGGTCGTGTACCGGATCGGCCTCTTCCAGGGCGACCCCGCGGGCGAGGGGGCGGTGGCCGCGGCCGAGGGGCGCTTCGTCCACGTCTACGTCGACAACCGGGACCCGGCCCGGCCCGCGACGCCCATGCCCGAGCTGGTGCGGGACGCGGTCACGCCACTGCTGCGGGCCTGAGCTCCCGCACGCGAGGTGAGGTGGATCACATCCCGCGTCGCGAGTGGTCTGGACGGGTACCGCGCCGTGGCAGGCTCGGTGTGCCCCCTACTCTCGAGGTGAACTCCACGTGTTGATGCTCCTTCTGGCGATGCTGGGGATCCTGGTCCTCGCCTCCGTGGTCGTGCTGTACGTCGCCTACCCGCACCGCGGCCGGGACGTGCCGGCCGCGCCGTGGGTGGGACAGGCGATGCGACGAGGAGTGGCCTCGCTGCCGAGGCTCGAGGAGGAGACCCGGCCCGCCGCGGGCTCCGGTCGCGCCCAGCAGCCTCAGCAGGCTCGGCAGTCCCAGCAGCAGGGGCGCTGACCCCGCTCGACATCGCCCGGGCCGACCCCGGGCCCGCTGGTCGGCCTCTGGTTGGATGGCCGCATGGACTTCCTGGGTGACTGGCTCCTCCTGATCATCGGCGTGGCCGTCGTCGGCCTCCTGGGCGTCGCCGGACTGGTCTCGGGCCGCACCCGGGCCCGCCGCCGCGGCCGCGAGGGGACAGCGGCACCCGGTGCCACCGACACCGTGGCGCCGCCGGAGGCGGACACCGACACCGTCCGTCCCCCGGAGCCGGCCGTCTCCCCCGAGACGGGGGAGGGCCCCGGCGCGGCCGCGCCGACGCTGGAGCGCCCGGAGGGGACCGCGAGCCGGCTGGTGCGGCTGCGCCAGCGGCTCTCCCGCTCCCAGGGTGGGCTGGGGCGGGGACTGCTCGCCCTGCTGTCCCGGGACCGGCTCGACGAGGACACCTGGGAGGACATCGAGGACACCCTGCTGACCGCCGACATCGGGGTCGCGCCGACCCAGGAGCTCGTGGAGCGTCTGCGCACCAGGCTCCGGGTCGAGGGCAACGAGGGGACCACCCCGCGGGAGGTCCTCCGCGAGGAGCTGGTCGCCCTCGTCGACCCGACGATGGACCGGCGGCTCTCGATCAGCGGGGCCGACGGCAAGCCCGGCGTGGTGCTCGTGGTCGGCGTGAACGGGGCCGGCAAGACCACCACGGTCGGCAAGATCGCCAGGATCCTGGTGGCCGAGGACCGCCGGGCCCTGCTCGGGGCCGCGGACACCTTCCGGGCCGCGGCGGTCGAGCAGCTGGCGACGTGGGGCGAACGGGTCGGGGTGCCGGTCGTGCGCGGCCCCGAGGGCTCCGACCCGGCCAGTGTGGCGTTCGAGGCGGTGCGCCGCGGCGTCGACGAGTCCATGGACGTGGTCCTGGTCGACACCGCCGGTCGGCTGCAGAACAAGGCCGGCCTGATGGACGAGCTCGGGAAGGTCAAGCGGGTCATCGAGAAGCAGGCTCCGGTCACCGAGGTGCTGCTGGTGCTCGATGCCACCACCGGGCAGAACGGCATGGTCCAGGCGCGGGTGTTCTCCGAGGTGGTCGACGTGTCCGGGATCGTGCTCACGAAGCTGGACGGCTCGGCCAAGGGCGGCATCGTGGTGGCCGTCCAGCGCGAGCTCGGCGTGCCGGTCAAGCTGGTCGGCCTGGGGGAGGGCCCCGACGATCTGGCGCCCTTCGACGCGGGCGCGTTCGTCGACGCCCTGCTCGGCTGAGTCGCCCGACCCGGTTCACACGGCCGTAACACCGTCGCCGACTTCGTTCCCTGGGCGTTACACGGGCGCCCGAACCGCGAAACCTGCCGCCGCGAGGGTTGCACCACTGGCGGGACCACCTCGTGCCGACACCGTCGTCGGCACGCGGGCCCGCGCTCCGAATCTCGTGTGATGCACCTCCTGGAGGTCCCGTGTACGACGGCTACTACACCTGGATGCTGGTGTCGGCCTCACTCGTCCTGCTGATGACGACGCCCGGACTGGCGTTGTTCTACGGCGGCATGAGTCGGTCGAAGTCGGTTCTCAACATGATGATGATGTCGTTCAGCGCATTGGCCGTGGTCGGCATCGTCTACGCCCTGTGGGGCTGGTCGATGACCTACGGCGAGGGCGAGGTCGCGAAGGTCTTCGCCAACCCGTTCGACCAGTTCGGCCTCAATGGGACGGCTCCGGGGGACTACGTCTTCGTGGCCTTCCAGATGACCTTCGCGGTCATCACCGCGGCCCTGATCAGCGGCGCGATCGCCGACCGCGTGAAGTTCTCCGCCTGGCTGGTGTTCGTGCCGGTCTGGGTGACGCTGTCCTACTTCCCCCTGGCCCACCAGGTGTGGGGCGGGGGCTTCCTCAGCGGCGTCGAGAACGGGCTCGCCGACCTGATGTTCTCCGGTGACGGCGGCGCCGCGGTCGCCCCGATCGACTACGCCGGCGGCACCGTGGTGCACATCAACGCCGGCATCGCCGGTCTGGTGCTGGCCCTGCTCATCGGCGTCCGCAAGGGCTTCGGCAAGGAGCCGATCAAGCCGCACAACCTGGTCCTGACGATGATCGGCGCCGGCCTGCTGTGGTTCGGCTGGTTCGGCTTCAACGTCGGCTCGATCGTCTTCGTCGACGGCACCGGCGGCGAGGCGGACCTGACCCAGTTCACCACCGAGACCGGCCTGGTCTGGCTGAACACCACGCTGGCCACCTGTGCGGCGCTCCTCGGCTGGCTGGTCGTGGAGAAGATCCGGGACGGCAAGGGCACCACGCTCGGCGCGGCCTCGGGCATCGTGGCCGGACTGGTCGCCGTCACCCCTGCCTGCGGGAACCTGAGCCCGGTCGGCTCGATCGTGCTCGGCGCGGTGGCCGGCGCGCTGTGCGCCCTGGCGGTCGGCCTGAAGTACCGCTACGGCTACGACGACTCGCTCGACGTGGTCGGCGTCCACCTCGTGGGTGGCCTCGTGGGCACGATCGGCATCGGCTTCCTGGCCACCTCGGGCGGCCTGCTCTACGGCGACGGCGTGCGCCAGCTCGTCGTCCAGGTCGTGGTCGCCCTGTACGCCATGCTGTGGGCAGGCGTGGCCACTCTGGTGGTCGGGCTGGCCATCAAGTACACGATGGGCTGGCGGATCGACGAGGAGGACGAGGTCGAGGGGATCGACTTCGCCGAGCACGGTGAGTCGGCCTACGACTTCGCCAGCACCTCGGGCAGCCGCCGAGGCCTGGGCTCCCCGAGCCCGGCCACGTCCACCGTCACGGAAGGAGCGAAGGCATGAAGCTGGTCACCGCGGTCATCAAGCCGCACAAGTGGGAGGACGTCCGCGAGGCCCTCGAGACCTTCGGCGTGACGGGCATGACCGTCAGCGAGGTCAGCGGCTACGGGCGCCAGAAGGGCCACACGGAGGTCTACCGCGGGGCGGAGTACGACATCGCCCTGGTCCCGAAGATCCGGATCGAGATCGTGGTCGACGACGCCGACGCCGAGGACGTGCTCGGCATCGTCGTGAAGACCGCGGCCACCGGACGGATCGGGGACGGCAAGGTGTGGGTGAGCCCGGTCGAGACCGTCGTTCGCGTCCGGACGGGGGACCGGGACGAGTCGGCGATCTGAGGCAGCCCCATCGCAGGCTCCCGGGCCGACCCGCACAGGGTCGGCCCGGGAGTCGTGACCTGAGGAGGGGACCAGTGCAGCTGGTCAGCACGGCCGGTGCGCCTCCCGGCGCCGAGGCGGCCCGACGGTGAGCGCCGAGGACCGGGCCCGGCGTGCGGCGGCCGCGGACCGGCTCTGCGCGGCGGCGTACGCCGATCTCGGCGGGCCCGAGGTCGGGGTGGCGCTGGTCGCCGTGGGTGGCTACGGCCGGGCCGAGCTGGCCCCGCACTCCGACCTGGACGTGGTGCTGGTGCACGACGACGGCACCGAGCCGGGCGGACTGGCCGAGAAGGTCTGGTACCCGCTCTGGGACTCCGGCACCGTCCTCGACCACTCGGTGCGGTCGGTCTCGCAGTGCGTCGACGCCGCGGACGCGGACCTGCGGGTCGCGCTCGGTCTGCTCGATGCCCGGCACCTGGCCGGTGACCCCAACCTGACTCTGCGCCTGCGGGCCACCCTGCTCGCGCAGTGGCGACGCGACGCCCGCAGACGCCTGCCCGAGCTGCGTCGGATGGTCCGGCAGCGGCACGAGCTCATGGGGGAGATGGCCCACGTCTCGGTGCCGGACCTGAAGGAGGCGGCCGGTGGCCTGCGGGACGCGACCGTGCTCAAGGCGCTGGTCGCCACCTGGCTGGTCGATGCGCCGCACGTCGCCCTGGAGCGCTGCCGGCAGTCGCTGCTCGACGTGCGCGACCTCGTGCAGGACGCCGCCGGTCGGGCCGGCGACCGAGTCGCCCCCGAGGCGTGGGACGCCCTGGCCGAGGGCCTGGGCGTGGCCGACGCCCTGGCCGCGCAGGTGCACGTGCGCGAGCTGGGCCGTCGGGTCACCCACATCTCCCACCTGACCTGGCGGCGGGTGGACTCCGTGCTGGCGGGGCCGACCTCGCCGGGCCCCCGACGCCCCGCGCTCGAGCCGATCGCCCCGGGCCTGGCCGTCGCCTCCGGTGAGGTCGTGCTCGACTCCCGGGCCCGGCCCGCGGAGGACCCGTTGCTGCTGCTGCGGGCCGCCGCGGAGGCCGCCGAGCGGGACATCGTGCTGTCCCCTCCCACCGCCGCCAGGCTGGCCCGGGAGGGCCGACCGCTCCCCGATCCCTGGCCCCCCGGCGCCCGGCAGCTGCTGGTGCGCCTGCTCGCCGCGGGCCGGGGACTGCTCCCGGTGTGGGAGACCCTGGAGGAGACCGGCGCCCTCGAGTCGCTGCTGCCGGAGTGGGAGCGGATCCGCTCGCTGCCGCACGCCTCCCCGGTGCACCGGTTCACCGTGGACCGGCACGTGGTCGAGACCTGCGTGGAGGCCTCGGCGCTGATCCGCTCCGTCGCCCGCCCCGACGTGCTCATGGTCGCCGCCCTGCTGCACGACATCGGCAAGGGCGGGCTGGGGGAGCACAGCCAGGCCGGGGCGCCGATCGCCCGGGCGGTCGCCACCCGCATGGGCTTCGAGCCGGACGCGGCCGACCTGGTGGCCACGCTGGTCCGGTGGCACCTCCTGCTGGCCGAGGTCGCCACGACCCGCGACCCGGACGACCGGGCGACCGTCGACCACGTGCTGGGACGGGTGCCCGACGCCGAGGCCCTCTCGCTGCTCAGCGTGCTCACCGAGGCGGACGCGAGGGCGACCTCGGCCAAGGCCTGGTCCTCCTGGCGCGCGGGGCTGGTGCGGACGCTGGTCGGCCGGTGCCACACGTGGCTGGCCCGGAGCGACGACGGCACCGAGCCGGACCCCGGGGAGCCGGACCTGCCGGTGCCGCCCGAGGTGCGCGCCGACCCCGCCCGGGTCGCCGTCACGCTCGAGGGGGAGGAGAGCGGGGCCCGCGTGCGGCTGGTCTCCGGCGACCGGGTCGGGCTGCTGGCGGACGCGGCCGCGCTGTTCGCGCTCCAGCGGACCTCGGTGCGGGCGGCTCGGGCCTGGACCCACGACGGGTTCGGGGTCTCGGTGTGGGACGTGGCCGACGACGCCCTGGACGTCGCGGTCCTGCGGCAGCGCATGGCCGCGATCGTCGACCGCAGGGTCGATGCCAGGGCACGGCTGTCCCGGCCGGCCGCCGGCCGGCTCGAGCCGACCGTCGCGGTCCGACCCGAGGCCTCGCGCACCGCCACCGTCCTGGAGGTCCGGATGGACGACCGTCCCGGGGTGGTGTACCTGGTGTGCGAGGCGTTGGCCCGGCTCGGGATCTCGGTCCGCTCCGCGCACGTGTCGACGCTCGGCCCGCAGGCCGTCGACGTGTTCTACGTCCAGGAGACCGGGGCCGGGGCGCTGGCCGACGAGCGGGCCGCGGACGCCGCGCACGCCGTCCGCGAGGCTCTGCTGGCCACGGTCCTGCTCGAGACCTGACCGGCTCCGCGCCGTACGCCGTTCGTGCCGGGCCGAGCGCCCCCGTTAGGCTGGACCGACCGCCCTGTGACTGCACCCGACTGCACCTGACCCGAGGATCCGACGTGTTCGCCACACTCTCCGACCGGCTTGCCGACACCTTCAAGAGCCTGAAGGGCAAGGGCAGGCTGTCCGATGCCGACATCGACGCCACCGCGCGCGAGATCCGGATCGCGCTGCTCGAGGCCGACGTCGCGCTCCCGGTCGTCAAGGAGTTCGTCGGGGCCGTCAAGGAGCGGGCCCGCGGCGAGGAGGTCAGCGGCGCGCTGAACCCCGCGCAGCAGGTCATCAAGATCGTCAACGAGGAGCTCGTGTCGATCCTCGGTGGGGAGACCCGCCGGCTGCGGTACGCCAAGTCCGGGCCCACCGTGATCCTCCTGGCGGGCCTGCAGGGCGCCGGCAAGACGACCCTGGCCGCGAAGCTCGCGCTGTGGCTCAAGGACCAGGACAAGTCGCCGATGCTGGTGGCCTGCGACCTGCAGCGACCGAACGCGGTCAACCAGCTCCAGGTCAACGGCGAGCGGGTCGGGGTCCCGGTGTTCGCCCCGGAGCCCGGCAACGGCGTCGGCGACCCGGTCGGCGTGGCCCGTGCCTCCATCGAGGAGGCGAGGCGGAGGCTCCACGACGTGGTCATCGTGGACACCGCGGGTCGGCTCGGCGTCGACGCGGAGCTGATGCGGCAGGCCTCCGACATCCGCGACGCCGTGCAGCCCGACGAGGTGCTCTTCGTCGTCGACGCGATGATCGGCCAGGACGCGGTCAGCACGGCGCTGGCCTTCCAGGAGGGCGTCGGCTACGACGGCGTCGTCCTCACCAAGCTCGACGGCGACGCGCGCGGTGGTGCCGCGCTGTCGGTCGCCTCGGTCACGGGCAAGCCGGTGATGTTCGCCTCAGCCGGCGAGAAGATGACCGACTTCGACCTGTTCCACCCCGACCGGATGGCCTCCCGGATCCTCGACATGGGCGACATGCTCACGCTGATCGAGCAGGCCGAGAAGTCCTTCGACCAGGACCAGGCGCTCAAGGCCGCCGAGAAGCTGGCCGGCACCGGGGACTTCACCCTCGACGACTTCCTCGGGCAGATGCAGCAGATCCGCAAGCTCGGCTCCCTGTCGAAGATCATGGGGATGCTGCCGGGGATGGGTCAGTTCCGCGACCAGCTCGACAACTTCGACGAGCGGGAGATCGACCGGATCCAGGCGATCATCCAGTCGATGACGCCCGGCGAGCGGGACAACCCGAAGCTCATCGACGGCTCCCGGCGGCTGCGGATCTCCCGGGGCTCGGGCACCCAGGTCTCCGACGTGAACACTCTCGTCGACCGGTTCTTCGAGGCGAAGAAGATGATGCAGCAGATGGCCAAGGGCGGCGGGATGCCGGGGATGCCCGGGATGCCGGGGATGCCCGGGGCCGGCGCCGGTGGCGGCAAGCGGAAGCCGGGAAAGTCCCAGAAGGCGAAGAGCAAGCGGGTCTCGGGCAACCCGGCGAAGGCCGCCCAGCAGCGGAAGGCCGCGCAGGAGGCCAAGGCCTCCGGCGGCTCGGGCAACCCCTTCGGCGCGACCGAAGAGGTCGACTACGAGCAGGCGGCCGCCAACCTCGAGCTGCCGCAGGACTTCTCGAAGTTCCTGAAGTGAGCCGAGCCCCCGCCAGCGTGCTGGTGGTGGACGCGGCCAACGTCGTGGGCAGCCGCCCGGACGGCTGGTGGCGGGACCGGGCCGGGGCCGCCCGTCGGCTGCACGAGCGGCTGCTCGTGGCCGACCTCCCGCACGACCGGGTCGTGCTGGTCCTCGAGGGTGCCGCCAAGGGCGGCGTCCCGGCCGGCACCGACACCCACGTCCGCACGGTGCACGCGCCCCGCGACGGGGACGCGACCATCCAGGCCGAGGCGCGGGCCGCGGTCGAGGCCGGCGCTACGGTCACCGTGATCACCGCCGACCGGGTGCTGCGCGGCCGGGTGGAGCAGCTCGGCGCACGGGCGATGAGTCCCGGCTGGCTCCTCGACCTGATGGGCTGACCCCGGGGTAGCGTCGGCCGCATGAGCGACGACCCCGATCCGCCCGAGGGTCCGACCGAGGGCTCGCGCTGGCTCGCGGCACAGTGGCCGTTCCTGCGCGCGCACCTGCCGCCGGCCCCTGCCCGGGTCCTCGAGATCGGCTGCGGGCCGCTGGGTGGGTTCGTGCCGTTCCTGCTCGCCGCCGGCCACGACGCCGTCGGCGTGGATCCGCACGGCCCCGAGGGGGCGGCGTACCGACAGGTCGAGTTCGAGGACCACCACCCCCCGGAGCCCGTGGACGTGGTCGTGGCCTGCACCTCGCTGCACCACGTGGCCGACCTCGACCGGGTCATCGGACGGGTCGCCGACACCCTGGTGCCCGGCGGCGTGGTCGTCGTCATCGAGTGGGCCCGGGAGCGGTTCGACGAACCGACCGCCCGCTGGGGCTTCGACCGGCTGCCCGAGCCGGAGGCGGGTCACCAGCACGGGCAGCACGAGCACGGGCAGCACGAGCACGAGCACGAGCAGGGTGAGGGGCACCAGCACGGGCACGGCGACCAGGACCCCTGTGCCTGGCTGCGGCACCACCAGGAGGCCTGGCTGGCCTCCGGTCGGCCGTGGGAGAGCTACCTGGCCGAGTGGGCCCGGGAGGAGGGGCTGCACGCCGGGGAGGACATCGTGGCGGCCCTCGACCGGCACCTCGAGCGGACCGGCCTCGACCGCACGCCGTACCTGTTCGCCGACCTGGCCGGGATCACCGAGGCCGAGGAGCGGCAGGCGATCGACGCCGGACTGGTCCGGGCCACCGGCATCCGCTACGTCGGTCGGTCGCGGGCCGCGCCCTGAGGCGCGGGCCCGCGATAGCGTCGTCGCCATGACTGCTCTCAGGTTCTCCGGACCGGTCCTGCCCGACGGCGAGCCCCGCGACCTCTTCGTGGTCGACGGGCGCATCACCCACGACGGCCCCGCCTCGGCCGAGTCCGGCGGCGAGGGCTGGATCGTGCCCGGCCTGGTCGACGCGCACTGCCACGTCGGGCTCGACGAGTCCGGCGCCGTCGACGAGGCCACCACCGAGGAGCAGGCGGTGACCGACCGCGACGCCGGTGCGCTGCTCCTGCGCGACTGCGGCTCGGCCGCCGATACCGCCTGGGTGCACGACCGCGAGGACCTGCCCCGGCTGATCCGCGCCGGCCGGCACATCGCCCGCACCAAGCGCTACATCCGCAACTACGCCCACGAGGTCGAGCCCGACGAGCTGCCCGACCACGTCGTCCGGGAGGCCCGGCGCGGCGACGGCTGGGTCAAGCTGGTGGGCGACTGGATCTCCCGGGACGAGGGCGACCTCGCGCCGTCGTTCCCCCCGGAGGCGTTCGCGGCCGGGATCGCCGCCGCCCACGAGCACGGAGCGCGGGTGACCGCGCACTGCTTCGGCGAGACCGTCCTGCCGATGCTCATCGAGGCCGGGATCGACTGCATCGAGCACGGCACCGGGCTCTCCACCGACCTGGTCGACGTCATGGCCGAGCGCCGGATCGCCCTGGTGCCGACGGTCATGCAGCTGAACAACTTCCCGGCGTACGCCGACGCCGGCGAGGCGCGGTTCCCGGCGTACGCCGAGCACATGCGGTCGCTGCACGCCTCCCGGCGCGAGGTGATCATGTCCGCCTACGAGGCCGGGGTGCCGCTCTACGCCGGCACCGACGCGGGGGGAGTCCTGCCGCACGGCGGCATCGCCGGGGAGGTGCTGGAGCTGGCCGCCTACGGCATGCCGGCCGACTACGCGCTGGGCGCGGCCTCGTGGCGGGCGCGGGAGTGGCTCGGCTGGAACGCCGGCCTCGACGAGGGGGCGCCGGCCGACTTCGTCGTCTACGACCGGAACCCGCTCGAGGACCTCACGGTGCTGCGGACGCCGGCCCGGGTCGTCCTGCGCGGCCGGGTGGTGGCCTGAGCCTGATGACCTGAGCCGGGTGGCCCGAGCCGGGGCCCGTCGGGCGGGCCCGCCCGATTTCTGCGGCGGCCGGGGCGTCTGGCACAATCGGACGCTGAGTCCTGCGCGCGCGGACCCTCTCATCCGGGTGCCGCAGGTTCCGCCGAGGTCGTCGACCTGGTCCCCACCCGGTCCCGGCGTCCTCACCCACACACAACTTCCGAGGAGACACCCCAGACGTGTCCGTCAAGATCCGTTTGAAGCGCATGGGCAAGATCCGCGTGCCGCAGTACCGCATCGTCGTCGTCGACTCGCGCAAGAAGCGCGACGGCAAGGTGATCGAGGAGATCGGCAAGTACCACCCCAAGGAGGAGCCGTCGTTCATCGACGTCACCTCCGAGCGGGCGCAGTACTGGCTCGGCGTGGGCGCCCAGCCCTCCGAGGCCGTCGCCGCGCTGCTCAAGGTGACCGGCGACTGGCAGAAGTTCAAGGGCCTGCCGGGCGCCGAGGGCACCCTGCGCACCGCCGAGCCGAAGCGGGACAAGCTCGAGATCTTCAACGAGGCGCTCAAGGAGGCCGGCAGCCAGGCCAAGGGCGACGCGGTCACCAAGAAGGCCGACAAGAAGAAGTCCGACGACAAGGCCGAGGCCCCCGCCGAGAGCAAGGCTGGCGACAAGGCCGAGGACAAGAGCGGGGCCCCCGCCGAGGTGCCCGCGTCCGAGACCCCCGAGGGCGCCACCGTCGAGGCCGAGGCCGCCGAGACCACCGAGACCAGCGAGGCCTGAGCCGATGCTGGCGGATGCGCTCGAGCACCTGGTCCGGGGCGTGGTCGACAACCCCGACGACGTCACCGTCCGCGACAAGCAGCTGCGTCGCGGCTCGCTCCTCGAGGTGCGGGTGCACCCCGACGACCTCGGCAAGGTGATCGGCCGGGGCGGCCGCACCGCGTCGGCGTTCCGCACCGTCATCTCGGCCCTCGCCGGCCGCGGTGGTGCGCGGATCGACTTCGTCGACGTCGACCGGCAGCGCTGACCGGCACCAGCACACGTGTGAACGGGTGCCGTCCCCGCCGGGGCGGCACCCGTTCTGCCGTCCCGGGCCACCCCGGGCACCACCACGGAGGAGGCGGGCGAGGACATGGTCCCCGACGATGACCGACTCGCGGGCGACATCGAGGTCGTGGTCGGCCGGCTCGGCAAGCCGCACGGGCTGCGCGGCGAGCTGACCGTCGACGTCCGGACCGACGAGCCGGAGCGCCGCTTCGCCGACGGGACGACGCTGCGCGCGCAGCCGCCGACCGGCGCGGCCAGCCGGCTCACCAGCCTGACGGTGGCGGCCACCCGCTGGCACCAGGGGACGCTCCTGGCCAGGTTCGCCGAGATCCCCGACCGGACCGCCGCCGAGGCCGCCCGCGGGATCGTGCTGAGCCTGCGGGTGCCCGCCGACGCCGTGCCGGAGGACCCCGACGAGTTCTACGACCACCAGCTCATCGGCCTCGAGGCCGTCGATCCCGACGGGGCCGCCCTCGGGGTCGTGCGCCGCGTCGTCCACGGCGGAGCCCAGGACCTGCTCGAGATCCGCACCCCCGACGGCCGGGACGCGCTGGTGCCGTTCGTGACCGCCCTGGTGCCGGAGGTCGACCTGGCCGGCGGGCGGGTGGTCGTGGCCGACCGTCCGGGCCTGGTCACGCCGTTCGAGGACGAGTCGTGAGGGGGTCGGCATGAGGATCGACGTGGTCTCGATCTTCCCGGACTACCTGGCGCCCCTGGAGCTGTCGCTGCCCGGCAAGGCGCGCGGCGGCGGTCTGCTCGACCTGCGGGTGCACGACCTGCGGCAGTGGACCCACGACCGGCACCACACGACCGACGACACGCCGTACGGCGGCGGGGCCGGCATGGTGATGCGGCCCGAGCCGTGGGGGGAGGCGCTGGACGCGCTGGCCACCGACACGCGCCCCACCGTCGTGGTGCCGACGCCAAGCGGCGCCCGGTTCATTCAGGCGATGGCTGCCGAGCTGGCCGAGCGGGAGCACCTGGTGTTCGCGTGCGGGCGCTACGAGGGCATCGACCAGCGGGTCCTCGACCACCTCGCCGAGACGGAGCGGGTCGCGGAGGTCCGGGAGGTCTCGCTCGGCGACTACGTGCTCAACGGCGGCGAGGTGGCCGCGCTGGCGATCATCGAGGCCGTGGTCCGGCTGCTGCCCGGCTTCATGGGCAACCCCGAGTCCCTGGCCGAGGAGTCGCACGCCGACGGGCTGCTGGAGTACCCCGTCTACACCCGGCCGGCCAGCTGGCGGGGCCGCGACGTGCCGGCGGTGCTGCTCTCCGGCGACCACGCGGCGATCGCGGCGTGGCGGCACGAGCAGGCCCTGCAGCGCACCGCGGAGCGCCGTCCCGACCTGGCGCACCCGAGCCGGCTGGCGTCGGGCCCCTCGGTGGGCGGGGCGGACGGCGCCCTCGGGCAGCTGGGGGAGCTGGAGCTCCGGACGGCCCGGCCCGCGGACCTCGGCGAGATCCAGACCCTGCAGTGGGCCTGCGTCGACCCCGACCTGAGGGAGCCCCTCGACGTGCTCGGCGAGGCGCTGCTCGGCCGCACCGGGGGGGCCACCGGGTTCGTGCTCCGGGCGGCCGGGCGGCTGGTCGGGACGATCCGGTGCGAGCTGCTCCAGGACGGCACCGTGTGGCACCTCAGCATGCTCATGGTCGCCCCCGACCTGCGCGGCCGCGGGCTGGGTCGCCTGCTCCTGGAGCACGCCGAGGCGGCGGCACCGCCGTCGGTGACGACGTACCGCCTGTTCGTGGCCGGGGGCAACGAGTCCGGCACCCGCCTCTACCGCCGAGCCGGCTACCGGTCCCGGACCCCCGGCGGCACCGGATCCCCGCCCCTGATCCTCACCCTCACCAAACCCCGCCGCTCCGGATAGTCCCGGACGTGCGACACCCTTCCCGAGCCGGATCAGGGGGTCGGACGTCCGGGACCACCGACGGATTTCCGGGGTGGGGGAGTGGTGTGGCAAACTCGGCTCTCGGCCCAGTCGGCCGAAGGACCGCCCGGGGCTCCGCGAGGAGGACGGCCGGGGGGTCTGCATCCCGCTCCTGCCACAGGGGGACCGGATGCCGCCGGCCACCCGACCGGGCCGACCGAGAGACCGTCGAACGATTTCCGCGGATGACCTGTGGCAGACCGCGAGGAGTGCGCCATGACCAACGTCATCCACGAGCTGTCCGCCGCCACCCTGCGCGACGACGTCCCGGACTTCCGCGCCGGCGACACCATCAAGGTCCACGTCAAGGTGGTCGAGGGCAACCGGGCCCGCGTCCAGGTGTTCCAGGGCGTCGTGATCCGGGTCCAGGGCTCCGGCGTCGGCCGGACCTTCACCGTCCGCAAGGTCTCCTTCGGCGTCGGCGTCGAGCGCACCTTCCCGCTGCACTCCCCGATCTTCGAGAAGGTCGAGGTCGTCACCCGCGGCGACGTGCGCCGGGCGAAGCTCTACTACCTGCGCAACCTGCGCGGCAAGGCCGCCAAGATCAAGGAGCGCCGCGAGTCCTGAGTCGGCGGGTGCGCCCCCGTGATGTGGGGCGCGCCGTTAGGCTCTGCGCGTGAGCCCAGACCACGACGACCCGCCGTCACGCGGCGAGCGTCCCGCGCACGGTGAGGAGTCGAGGTCCCCGGTGAGCACTGTCTCGGAGCCCGCGTCGGGCAAGGGGAAGCGCAAGCAGCTCCCGATCTGGCAGGAGTCGATCCTGCTGCTCGGGATCGCCCTCGTGCTGGCGGTCGTGATCAAGGCGTTCCTCGTGCAGGCGTTCTACATCCCGTCGCAGTCGATGGAGCCGGGCCTGGTGCAGAACGACCGGATCCTGGTGCAGAAGGTCTCCTACTGGGGGGACGACGGTCCCGACCGCGGCGACGTGATCGTGTTCGAGGACCCGGGCGGCTGGCTCGGCCCGGAGGACACCCAGGGCCCCACGACGCTGGTCTCCAAGGCCCTGGCCAAGGTGGGTCTCTACCCCACCGGCGGCCACCTGGTGAAGCGGGTCATCGGCGTCGGTGGCGACGAGGTGGTCTGCTGCGACAAGCAGGGCCGGCTGTCGGTCAACGGCGTCACGCTCGACGAGTCCGACTACGTCAAGTCCGGGGCGTCGTGCGCGGCGCCCATGATCGACTGCTCGCTCGACGCCGGCCCGCTCCCGGAGGGGTACCTCCTGGTGATGGGCGACAACCGCGCCAACAGCGCCGACTCCACGGCCCGCATGTGTGCCGATCCGGAGGCCGAGCAGTGTCCGCCCACCCGTGGGCTGGTGAAGGTCGACGACGTCGTGGGCAAGGTCTTCGCCCTGGTCTGGCCGCGGGACCGGTGGGACCACGTGACCCGCCCCGACGTCTTCGAGGACGTCCCCGACAGCCCGTGACCGGTCTCCCTCGCGGCTCCACGGTACGGCGTGACGCCGGCCTCTACGGCTACGAGCGGGCGCTGCGCCGGGCCGGCCTGGCCCCGGTCGCCGGCGTCGACGAGGCCGGGCGCGGAGCCTGCGCCGGACCCCTCGTGGCGGCGGCGGTGATCCTGCCCGAGGGACGAGCCGGCATCGTCCCCGGGCTGGCCGACTCCAAGCTCCTCACCGAGAGGGCGCGGGAGCGGTGCTACACGCAGGTCGTCCGCCGGGCGGTCGCCTGGTCGGTGGTCGTGGTCGAGGCGGAGGAGTGCGACCGTCTCGGGATGCACGTCGCCAACCTCGAGGCGCTGCGACGCGGGGTGAGCCGGCTCGACGTGCGGCCCGGCTACGTGCTGACCGACGGCTTCGCCGTGGACGGCCTGGACGTGCCCGGGCTGGCGGTCTGGAAGGGGGACCGGGTCGCCGCCTGCATCGCCGCCGCGTCGGTGCTGGCCAAGGTGACCCGGGACCGGATCATGGTCGGCCTGGACGCGACCTACCCGGCGTACGGGTTCCGGGTGCACAAGGGCTACGTCACCGACCTGCACACCGAGCGACTCGCGGCGCACGGCCCGTCCCCGGAGCACCGGATGAGGTTCGTCAACGTGCGCCGGGCGGCCGGGGCCGAGCCCTCGGCCGGTCCGGTGCCTGCGGGATCGCGGCACCGCCTAGGCTGGTCCCGTCCCGCGACCCCGGAGGAGGCGTCATGAGTGCCGAGGATCTCGAGAAGTACGAGACCGAGATGGAGCTCAACCTCTACCGGGAGTACCGCGACGTCGTCGCGATCTTCAAGTACGTCGTCGAGACCGATCGCCGCTTCTACCTGTGCAACCAGGTCGACGTGAAGGCCCGGACCGAGGGCGGCGACGTCTTCTTCGAGGTCTCGATGACCGACGCCTGGGTGTGGGACATGTACCGCCCGGCCCGCTTCGCCAAGAACGTCAAGGTGCTCACCTTCAAGGACGTGAACGTCGAGGAGCTGGCCGCGGCCGACATCGACCTGCCCAAGTCCTGACGGTTCCCTGACCGTCCGAGGCCCACCCGGGCCGGGTCCCGTCCACAGGCGGCGGACCCGCAGCCGTCCTCCACAGGGCCGGTCGGCCGGCACGGCACGGGGGCGGAGCGCTGCGCGAGGCTGGTCGCAGGAGGTCAGCCGATGACACGACGACGCAGCCGATGACGCGCGTACCGGCCCCGACGGGCGACCGGGCGGCGCTGGGTGCCTACGGCGAGGTGCTCGCCGCCCAGCACCTGCGGGCGCTCGGGATGGTGCTGCTCGACCACAACTGGCGCTGCCCGGCCGGCGAGCTGGACCTGGTCCTGCGGGACGGGAGCGCGGTGGTCTTCTGCGAGGTGAAGACCCGTCGGTCCTCGGCGTACGGCTCCCCGCTGGAGGCGGTGACCGCACACAAGGCGGCCCGGCTCCGACGGCTCGCGGCCCGGTGGCTGGAGGCGCACGACGTCCGCCCGCGCGAGGTGCGGATCGACCTGGTGGGCATCGTCTGCCCGCGCTCGGGGCCGCCCGTGCTGGACCACGTCGCGGGGGTCTGCTGATGCCGGTCGCGACCACCCGCACGATCACGTTGCAGGGTGCGGTCGGGCACCTGGTCGACGTCGAGGTCGACGTCTCGCAAGGGGTCGTGGCCACGAGCCTGGTCGGGCGCCCGGACGCCGCCATCAACGAGAGCCGGGACCGGTGCCGGACCGCCGTCACCAACAGCTCGCTCGAGTGGCCGGCCACCCGCCGGGTGACGATCCTGCTCTCGCCCGCCGACCTGCCCAAGCGCGGGCCGCACTTCGACCTCGCCATCGCCACCGGCGTCCTGGCCGCGTCCGGTCAGGTGCCCCGCCCGGCGCTGGCGGGCACGGTCCTGATCGGCGAGCTGACCCTCGAGGGCCGGCTGCGGACCGTGCCGGGGGTGCTGCCGATGGCGATGGCGGCCGCAGCCCGGGGGATCACCCGGGTGCTGGTGCCCGAGCCCCAGCTCCCGGAGGCCGCGCTGGTGCCGGGCCTGACCGTCCTGGGCCTGCGCTCCCTCTCGCAGGTGGTCGCCGTGCTGCGCGGGGAGGAGGTCCCCGAGGCGCCGCCGGTCGCCAGCGCGCCGTCCACCGGCCTGCTGAGCTGGCGCGGGCAGGACCGGCTCTGCGACCTCGACCTCTCCGACCTGCTCGGCATGCTCGACCCGCGGTACGCCGCCGAGGTGGCGGTGGCCGGCGGGCACCACCTGCTCCTGAGCGGGCCGAAGGGCGCCGGCAAGACCTCGCTGGCGGAGCGGCTGCCCGGCCTGCTCCCGGACCTCAGCACCGAGGAGGCGCTGGAGCTCACCGCGATCCACTCGCTGGCGGGGACCCTGGACGGTGACGCCGGGCTGCTGGTCCGGCCGCCGTTCTTCGCCCCCCACCACACCTCGACCCGGGCCAGCCTGCTCGGGGGCGGCACCGGCCGGGTCCGACCCGGGGAGCTCAGCCGGGCGCACACCGGGGTGCTCCTGCTCGACGAGTTCCCCCTGTTCGCCTCCGACATCCTCGAGGCGCTGCGACAGCCGCTGGAGTCGGGGGAGGTGACGATCGCCCGGGGGGAGGAGACCGCGACCTACCCGGCCCGGGCGATGATCGTGCTCGCCTGCAACCCCTGCCCCTGCGGGGACTACACCCCCGACCCGATCGGCAACCAGTGCGTGTGCCCCGAGGTCCGGCGCCGCGACTACCGACGCCGGCTGACCGGGCCGGTGGTCGACCGGATCGACATCACCCGGCACGTCCGGCCGGTGCCGGTCCACGAGGCCGGCGATCCGTTGGCGCGCCCCGAGCCCACCGCGGTGGTCCGGCGGCGGGTCGAGGCGGCCCGGGACCGGCAGCGCACCCGGTTCGCCGGTCGACCCTGGCGCCTCAACGCCCACGTGCCGGCCGCCGCGCTCCGCGAGGAGTGGCCACTGACGCCGGCCGCGGCCGCGGACCTGGACCGGCAGATGGCCTCCGGCAGGCTCACCCGGCGGGGGCTGACCCGGGTGCACCGGCTGGCCTGGACGGTGGCCGACCTGGCCGGCATCGACCGGCCGGGCCAGGCCGAGACCGACGTGGCCCTCCGACTCCGCTCGGGCGACCCCCTGCTCCTGTCGACGCTCCGGCCGGCCGGGTCCCATGGGTGACCGCTCGGCGGAGCGGCTGGCCCGCCTCGCCCTGGGCCGTCTCGCGGAACCGGGCGACCCGCGGCTGGCTCGTCTGGTCGCGGAGCTGGGCGCGCAGGCGGTGCACACGCACCTCCTCGGGGAGCGCGACCTGGGCGGACTGGCCAGCGACGTGGCGGCCCGGCTGGCGGACCTCGACCCGGGTCGCGACCTGGCCCTGGCCGAGCGGCAGGGCTTCCGGTTCCTGATCCCCGGGGACGGGGACTGGCCGGCCCAGCTGGGGGATCTCGACCGGTGCCCGACCGTGCAGGACCGCGGTGGAGCGCCGCTCGGGCTGTGGGTGCGGGGCCCGCTGCCCCTCAGCTCGCTCGCGGGGTCGGTGGCGGTGGTCGGCTCGAGGTCGGCCACCTCGTACGGCGCCGACGTCGCCGCCGAGATCGGGGCCGGACTCGCCGGCAGCGGCACCTGCGTGGTGTCGGGGGCGGCCTTCGGCATCGACCAGGCGGCACATCGCGGGGCACTGGCCGGGGGAGGGGACACGGTCGCTGTGCTCGCCTGCGGTGTGGACCGGGTCTACCCGGCGGCCCATCGCGCCCTGCTCGACCACATCGCCCGGCACGGTCTGGTCGTCTCCGAGCTCGCCCCGGGCTCGGCCCCCACGCGCCTGCGGTTCCTGGCCCGCAACCGCCTGATCGCGGCCCTGACCCGGGGCACCGTGGTGGTCGAGGCCGCCGTGCGCAGCGGCGCCCTCAACACCGCCAACTGGGCCGACCGGCTGCACCGGCCGGTCATGGGGGTGCCCGGCCCGGTGACGAGCGCCTCCTCGCAGGGTGTTCACCAGCTGCTCCGGGGTGGAGCCGCCGGCCTGGTGACGTCGGCGGCCGAGGTACTCGAGCAGGTGGGCGGCGCAGGCGAGCACCTGCCGGCGACTCCCCGCGGAGGGCGCCGGCCCCGCGACGGCCTGAGCGGCCGCGAGGCCCAGGTGCTCGACGCCGTGCCGGTCCACCGTGCGGCGCCCGCCGACTCGATCGCCCGCACCGCCGGGATCGGGCTGGTCGAGGTGCGCCGGTCGTTGGGACGGCTCGAGGAGCGGGGCATGGTGGTCCGCCGGGACGGGCGCTGGGCGCTCCCCGTGGAGCAGCCCTCGGGTGCTCCGGCGCGGCCACCGGGGACCGAGGCGGAGGGTTCCTAGACTGCCGGGGTGGACGACGACGAGCTCAGCGAGGCGATGGTCGCGGTGCTGGGGGACTACGAGCGGCACCTGGTCTCCGAGCGCGACCTGGCCCCGCACACGGTCCGCGCCTACCTCGGGGACGTCAGGACCCTGCTCGTCCACGCCGGGCGGCTCGGCCACGCCGGCGTCGACACCCTCGACCTGCGCTCGCTGCGGAGCTGGCTGGCGCTGCAGCAGACCACCGGCCGGTCCCGGACGACGCTGGCGAGGCGAGCCACCGCGGCCCGGGTGTTCACGGCCTGGCTGCTGCGCTCGGGCCGGGCCGAGGTCGACGCCGGCGCGCTGCTCGGCTCCCCCCGGGCCGGCCGACCGCTGCCGGAGGTGCTGCGCCCGGACGAGGCCCGGGCGCTGGTCGAGTCGGCGGCCGCGGCGGCCGACGACGGCAGCCCGGTCGGCCTGCGTGACGTGGCGATCCTCGAGCTGCTCTACGCGACCGGGATCCGGGTCGGCGAGCTGTGCGGGCTCGACGTCGACGACCTCGACTTCGAGCGGAACGTGCTCCGGGTGCTCGGCAAGGGACGCAAGGAGCGGACGGTCCCGTTCGGGCACCCGGCCGCCCGGGCCGTCCGGCGCTGGCTCGAGGACGGCCGACCCTCGCTGAGGGTCGAGGGTGCCGGCGCCGCGCTGCTCCTCGGGGCGCGGGGCCGGCGCATCGACCAGCGGGCGGTGCGCCGGATCGTGCACGCCCGGGTGGCCGAGGTGCCGGGCGCTCCGGACCTCGGCCCGCACGGGTTGCGGCACACCGCCGCCACCCACCTGCTGGAGGGCGGCGCGGACCTGAGGACCGTCCAGGAGCTGCTCGGGCACGCCTCGATGTCGACGACCCAGATCTACACCCACGTCAGCAGTGAGCGACTGCGCACCGCCTACCGTCAGGCGCACCCCCGAGCCTGACCGGGAGGCCGTCGAGCGGCAGCAGCCGCACCGGCCGTCGGCCGACCAGGTCCAGGGGGTCCAGGTAGACCTCGCCGCGGAGCCAGCCCCAGTGCAGGCAGGCCGCGGGGAGGCAGTGCGAGCCCAGGATCTCCAACCGGCCCAGGGGTGCGCCCGCGCCCACCCGCTCGCCCACCCGGACGTCCGCGACCACCGGCTCGTACGTCGTCCGGGTGTCACCGTGGCCGACGACGACCACACCCCGACCGGCGATGCGTCCGGCGAAGGTCACCCGCCCGGGCAGCGCGCTGCGCACCACGTCTCCCGGGCGTCCGCCGAGGTCCACGCCTCGGTGACCTGCGCCCCACGGCACCGACGGCGGGTCGAAGTCGGCCAGCACGGGCGGCGGCGGGCTCAGCGGCCACTCGCCGCGGATCGGCCCCACGTCGTGTGCCGGCCCCACGTCGCGGGTCGCCGGCACGTCCGCGGGGGACGCCCGGGGCTGCGCCGGGTCATGGCCGGTCGCGGGCAGGGGCGGCTGCGGCACGGGTCCGCCCGGCTCGGGCCGGGCCACCGCCGGTGCGAGGGCCAGCGGAGCCGGCAGCACGACCGGCGCCAGCACCAGGAGGGCCAGGAGCCCGGGCAGTGCCAGGAGCGCCGTCGCCAGGACGGTCCGCGGGGGAGGTCGTCGCATGCGGCCACGCTGCCCGTGGCCGCCGACGGCGGGTCGCGGCGTACCCACGCCCTGTGGACGACCCGCTCGTCGCGGCGCCCTGTGGAGGCGAGCCGGGTGGGACCGGATTCGCGGGCGGCGGCGCCGGTGGACTAGGCTGCCCCTGCAGTCCCTCCGGGGACTGACTTCGCACGTTCGCAGACCACGACGGGTTCCCCGGCACTTCCTGGGCGGGCCCGGCCACCCGTGGGCGACGATCCTCGGTCCCGGCCTGTGCAGCACGGCAGGACGGGTGGGATCGCGCGCGGCGTCAGGGCCACCGGCACCCGCCGGGGGCAGCCAACTGAAAACACTCATGGCCGGTCGCGCCGGTCCGCCTCTCCCGCGGGAGCCAAGGCGGGCGACAGCGGTGCCCGGCCAGGCAACCAGGAAGAAGAACCACATGGCAGTCGTGACCATGCGCCAGCTCCTCGAGAGCGGCGTCCACTTCGGGCACCAGACCCGGCGCTGGAACCCGAAGATGAAGCGCTTCATCATGACCGAGCGCAACGGCATCTACATCATCGACCTGCAGCAGTCGCTGGCCTACATCGACCGCTCGTACGCCTTCATCAAGGAGACCGTCGCCAAGGGCGGCACCGTGATGTTCGTCGGCACCAAGAAGCAGGCCCAGGAGGCGATCGCCGAGCAGGCGATGCGCGTCGGCATGCCCTACGTCAACCAGCGCTGGCTCGGCGGCATGCTCACCAACTTCCAGACCGTGCACCAGCGGATCAACCGCCTCAAGGAGCTCGACGAGGTCGACTTCGAGGACGTGGCCGGCAGCAGCCGCACCAAGAAGGAGCTGCTGCAGATGCGCCGCGAGCGCGACAAGCTCAACAAGTCGCTCGGTGGCATCCGCGAGATGAGCCGCACGCCGTCCGCGGTCTGGATCGTCGACACCAACAAGGAGCACCTGGCCGTCGAGGAGGCCCGCAAGTTGCGGATCCCGATCGTGGGTATCCTGGACTCCAACTGCGACCCGGACCTGGTCGACTTCCCGATCCCGGGCAACGACGACGCGATCCGCGCCGTCGGCCTGCTGACGCGGGTCGTCGCCGACGCGGTGGCCGAGGGCCTGATCGCCCGCTCGGGCGGCAAGACCGACGGCGCGCCCACCGGTGCCGACGAGCCGCTGGCCGAGTGGGAGCGTGAGCTCCTGAGCGGCGAGGCGGAGAAGACGGCCGTCGCGGCGACCGGTGGCGACGCCACCGCCACCGCGCCCGCCGCCGAGGCCACCGGTGCCGCGTCCGAGGCGCCCGCCGCCACGGCCGTCGCCGAGGCCCCGACCGAGGCTCCCGCCACCGAGGAGCCCGCCGCCGAGGCTCCTGCCGCGGAGGCCGCACCGGCCGCCGAGGCGACCGCCGCCACCGAGGGCGAGTACGGCGCCGACAGCGCCGCGCCGCTCGAGGACGGCTCGGCCCCCGAGGGCTTCGAGGTCAAGGGCAACAAGAACTCCATGAAGTTCCACGCCCCCTCCAGCCCGTGGTACTCGCGCACCGCGGCCGAGGTCTGGTTCCGCACCGCCGAGGCCGCCGAGGCCGCCGGCTTCGTGAACGCCGAGGCCAAGGCCGACGAGAAGGCCGACGAGAAGGCCTGACCGCCCCTCCACACCGGCACCACAGGCGGCCCCGCTCCTTCCGGGGCGGGGCCGCCTTCACATCCGCACCGCAACACTTCGAGGAAGAGGACCATGGCCAACTTCACCGCCGCCGACGTCAAGAAGCTCCGTGAGCTCACCAGCGCCGGCATGATGGACTGCAAGAAGGCGCTCGACGAGACCGACGGGGACTTCGACGCCGCCGTCGAGCTGCTCCGCGTCAAGGGCGCCGCCAAGGCCGCCAAGCGGGGCGAGGAGCGGACCGCCTCCTCCGGCCTGGTC
Organism: Nocardioides donggukensis; assembly: GCF_014842875.1. Taxonomy (GTDB): domain Bacteria; phylum Actinomycetota; class Actinomycetes; order Propionibacteriales; family Nocardioidaceae; genus Nocardioides; species Nocardioides donggukensis. Next base: position 1,090,343 of record NZ_JACYXZ010000001.1, read on the forward strand.
GCCCAGTCCGGCGGCGCGCTGGTCGAGATCAACAGCGAGACCGACTTCGTCGCCAAGAACGACGACTTCGTGGCCGTCTCCCAGCAGATCGCCGACGCCGCCGACCAGGCGAAGGCCGGGGACACCGAGGCGCTGAAGGCCGTGACCCTCGACGGCAAGACCGTCGGCGAGGTCGTCCAGAGCCTGGCCATCACGATCGGCGAGAAGATCGAGCTCGGCCGGGTGGCGTACTTCGAGGGCAACACGGTCGCCTACATGCACAAGCGGGCCGCGGACCTGCCGCCGGCCGTGGGCGTGCTGGTCGAGTTCGAGGGCGACGACGCCGACGCGGCGCGGACCGCCGCGATGCAGATCGCCGCGATGCGCCCGCAGTACCTCAACCGGGACGAGGTGCCCGCCGACATCGTCGCGAAGGAGCGCGAGATCGCCGAGGCGACCGCCCGCGAGGAGGGCAAGCCCGAGCAGGCCATCTCCAAGATCGTCGAGGGCCGCGTCAACAGCTACTTCAAGGACACCGTGCTCCTCGAGCAGCCGTCGGTGACCGAGAACAAGCGGACCGTGCAGGCGGTGCTCGCCGACGCGGGCGTCACCGTCACCCGGTTCGCCCGGTTCGAGGTCGGCGACTGACGTCGCCCGGCCCGGACGCAGTAGGGTCGGGCCCGTCCCCGGACGACGGGGGCGGCGGTGACGAACGCACGAAGGGGAAGCCTGTGACGGCGTACGACCGAGTCCTGCTCAAGCTGTCGGGAGAGGTCTTCGGGGGCGGCAAGGTCGGGGTGGACCCCGACGTCGTCCAGAAGATCGCCCACGAGATCGCAGCCGTCGCGGAGGCCGGCGTCCAGATCGCCGTGGTCACCGGCGGTGGCAACTTCTTCCGCGGTGCCGAGCTCCAGCAGCGCGGCATGGACCGGGTCCGGGCCGACTACATGGGCATGCTCGGGATCGTCATGAACTGTCTCGCCCTCCAGGACTTCCTCGAGAAGCTGGGGGTCGAGACCCGGGTGCAGACCGCGATCGCCATGGGGCAGGTCGCCGAGCCGTACGTCCCTCGGCGGGCGATCCGGCACATGGAGAAGGGCCGCGTGGTGATCTTCGGCGCCGGGATGGGCATGCCGTTCTTCTCCACCGACACCGTCGCGGTCCAGCGCGCCCTGGAGAGCAAGTGCGACGCCGTCCTGGTCGCCAAGAGCGGCGTCGACGGTGTCTACACCGCGGACCCGCGGGTGGACCCGTCGGCCCGCAAGCTGGACCAGGTCACCTACACCGAGGCGATCGCGCAGGGCCTGCGGATCATGGACCAGACCGCCTTCGCGCTCTGCGGCGAGAACAAGCTGCCGATGGTGGTCTTCGGGATGGAGCCGGAGGGCAACATCCTCCGGGTCGTGCAGGGTGAGAAGATTGGCACGCTGGTGAGCGCCGCCGCCTGAGTCCGCGGCACGACCCGGCGCGAGCCCGACCGCAACGAGGAGGAGACACCGTGATCAAGCAGGTCCTGTCCGAGGCCGACCAGAAGATGGACAAGTCGGTCGAGGCGACCCGTGAGGAGTTCGCGGCCATCCGGACGGGTCGGGCGCACCCGAGCATGTTCGCCAAGCTGACGGCCGACTACTACGGCACGCCGACCCCGCTCCAGCAGCTCGCCTCGTTCACCGCGCCCGAGGCCCGGGTGATCCTCATCCAGCCCTACGACATGGGCGCGATGTCGGAGATCGAGAAGTCGATCCGCGACTCCGACCTCGGTGTCAACCCGGCCAACGACGGCAAGGTCCTGCGCTGCGTGTTCCCCGAGCTGACCGAGGAGCGCCGCAAGGAGTTCATCAAGATCGCCCGGGCCAAGGCCGAGGACGGTCGGGTCTCGGTGCGCAACATCCGCCGCAGCGCCAAGCAGTCCCTCGAGAAGCTCGAGAAGGACGGCGAGGTCGGCAAGGACGACGTCACCGGCGCGGAGAAGCGCCTGGACGCCGCGACCAAGAAGCACACCGACGAGATCGACGACCTCCTCAAGCACAAGGAAGCCGAGCTGCTCGAAGTCTGAGCCGGGACAGCCACATGACCACCTCCACCCCGGCCCAGAAGGACCACGGCCGGGCAGGCCGCAACCTGCCCGTCGCCGTGGCCTCCGGCGTGGTCCTGCTCGCCGCGATCGCCGGATCGCTGGCGGTCTGGAAGACGGCGTTCATGTTCATCGTCGCCGCCGCGGTGGTGGTGGCGGTCTGGGAGCTGCACCGGGGCTTCTCCGCCAAGGACATCGACCTGCCCGAGCAGCCGCTCATGGTCGGCGGCGTCGTCATGGTGGTGGTGGCCTACTTCTACGGCGCCCCGGCCCTGGTCACGGCCACCGCGGTCACGGCGCTGGTGATCATGCTGTGGCTGCTGCGCCGCGGCGTCGACGGCTACGTGCAGAACGCCAGCGCCGCCGTGTTCACGCTCGTCTACGTCCCGTTCCTCGGCTCGTTCGTGGCGCTGCTGCTCGCCGAGGGCGGCCCCACCGACTTCGACCGGTTCGACGAGGGCGTCAAGGGCATCCTGGTGTTCATCGTGGTGACGATCGCCTCGGACATCGGCGGGTACGCCGCCGGCGTGCTGTTCGGCCGGCACCCGATGGCGCCGGTGATCTCGCCGAAGAAGTCCTGGGAGGGCTTCGTCGGCTCCGCCGTCTCCTGCGTCGCGGCCGGCTGGGTGCTGGTGGTGTTCCTGCTCGACGGCCGGGCCTGGGTCGGGATCGTGCTCGGCCTGATCGTGGTCGTGATGGCGACCCTCGGCGACCTGTGCGAGTCGGTGATCAAGCGGGACCTCGGCCTCAAGGACATGTCCCAGGTGATCCCCGGCCACGGCGGCCTGATGGACCGGCTGGACTCGCTGCTGGCCACGGTCGCGCCGGTCTGGCTGCTGCTGCACTACCTCGTCTTCTGAGCGGGCCCGCCCCCCGTCGGCGGTCGCTCACCCTCCGGTGAGCCGCCTGACCGACGGCGGGACCGGCAGCCCCTCCGCCCAGGGGGCCGCGCGGGGCGCGTCGAGCACCGTGCGCACCGGCACCAGGCCGCTCCAGACGCCGGGGTCCGCATCGGCCTCGGCGGGCGTCGCCGGCCAGCCGTCGGTCACCTTGAGCAGCCAGTCGTCGCCGATCGGGAGCGTCATCGCCAGGGTGGCGGCGAGCTCCTTGCGGCTGGACCGGCGGACCTCCGCCACCCGGCCCGGGAGCACGGTGTCGGAGAACAGGTCGAGCGCCGCCTCCCGCTCCGCGTCCGGCAGCGGCGTCAAGGCCCCTCGGACGGTCGCGGAGCGGTAGTTGAGCGACGACTCGAACGTCGTCGGGGCCACGGCCAGCGCGTCCACGGCGACGACGCTGAGCACGGCCGGAGCGCCGGCCGCGACCAGGCGCAGGGCACCGGCGCCGGTCGATCCGTGCAGCACCAGGCGGTCGCCGTCCCGGGCGTAGAGCATCGGCACCGCCCACGGGCCGCCCTCCACGACGGTCGACAGCACCCCGTGCCACTGAGAGTCGAGGAGGGCGTCGAGGGCCGCCCGGTCCGCGACGCCGTACTCGGGGTGCCGGTTCAGCCCGCCCATGTGCCCTCCTCGGGTGCTCCGGGACGCGCGCGGAGGAGCCCGCCGCTGGGCCCAGTGTGGCCCAGAGGGGCCCGGTGCGGCCCGGTACGCCGACCGGGTCGTCGCCGCGAGTTCGGGGGAGCGGCCCCGGGCGTGGATAATCGGTCCGATGACCGACCAGCCGAAGACCCTGCCGCTCGTGTTCGACGAGCCGCGCGGACGCAAGAAGCCGCCGCGGCACCTCGCGGACCTCGACGAGGCGGGTCGCAAGGACCTCCTGACCGGGATGGGTCTCCCGGGGTTCCGGGCCCGGCAGCTGTCGACGCACTACTTCGGCCGGCTGGTGGACGACCCGGCCGAGATGACCGACCTGCCGGCCGGCCAGCGTGACGAGCTGGTCTCCGCCCTCCTGCCGCACCTGATGACGCCGTTGCGGACGATGGAGGCGGACCGGGGCACCACCCGCAAGACGCTGTGGAAGCTCTTCGACGGCGCCCTGGTGGAGTCGGTCCTCATGCGCTACCCCGACCGGGCCACGATGTGCGTCTCGAGCCAGGCCGGGTGCGGGATGGCCTGCCCGTTCTGCGCCACCGGCCAGGGCGGCCTGCAGCGCAACATGTCGACCGCCGAGATCGTGGAGCAGGTGCTGGCCGGGGCCAGGTCGCTGGCCCGCGGCGAGGTGCCGGGCGGTCCCGGACGGGTCTCCAACGTCGTGTTCATGGGCATGGGGGAGCCGCTGGCCAACTACAAGGCGGTCATCGGCTCCGTGCGCCGGCTGACGGACCCCTCGCCGGCCGGCCTGGGCATGTCGGCGCGGGGCGTGACGGTCTCCACGGTCGGCCTGGTCCCGCGGATGCTGCAGCTGGCCGAGGAGGGCATCCCGGTCACGCTCGCGCTGTCGCTGCACGCCCCCGACGACGAGCTGCGCAACGAGCTGGTGCCGGTCAACACCCGCTGGTCGGTGGCCGAGACCGTCGACGCGGCCTGGAACTACGCCCGCACCACCAAGCGCCGGGTGTCGATCGAGTACGCCATGATGCGTGGCATCAACGACCAGGCCTGGCGTGCCGACCTGCTCGGCGACGTCCTCAACTCCTTCGGGGACTGGGGCTGGGTGCACGTGAACCTGATCCCGCTGAACCCGACACCCGGCTCGAAGTGGACGGCCTCTGACCCGGAGGACGAGCGGGAGTTCGTCCGCCGGCTCGAGGCGAAGGGGATCCCGACCACGGTCCGCGACACCCGGGGCAGCGAGATCGACGGCGCCTGCGGTCAGCTGGCCGCCATCGACTCCTGACCGGTCACGACGGGTCGAGGAGGGCGGCGGCCTCCTCGACGGTGTCGACCAGGTGGATCCGGGGCTCCATGACCCGGTCCCGGGCCAGCGCCTCCAGCAGCGGCCAGGCCGGCAGCGTCCGGGTCCAGTGCTCGACGCCGACGAGCACCATCGGGGCGGTCGAGCCCGGGTCGGCGTAGTAGTTCTCGCACGCGTCCTGGAAGACCTCCTGCACCGTGCCGGCCGCTCCCGGGAGGAAGACGATGCCGGCGTTGCACAGGGCCAGCAGCACCGCCTCACGGGTGGCGTTGCGGAAGTACTTCGCGATCGCGGTGGCGAAGACGTTGGGCGGCTCGTGGCCGTAGTGCCACGTGGGCACGCCGAGGGTCTGTCCAGAATCGGGGTCAGAAGCGGGGTGAGCATCGCGGTGGGCGTCGCGCACCTCGAACGCCACCCGCGCCCAGGCACCGACGTCGGGGTGGAACCCCGGCACCGCGGCGAGCCGGTCGAGGGCCGAGCCGAGGGCAGCGGCCGGTGCCCCTGCGAGGCGGGCGCCGAGGTTGGCCGCCTCCATGGCGCCCGGGCCGCCCCCGGTCGCGACGACCGCGGTCCGCCCGAGCAGGTGGCCGAGCCGCGCGGCCTCGGCGTAGCCGGCGCTGCCCCGAGCCAGGGCGTGCCCGCCCATGACGCCGGCGATGCGCCGGCCGGCGGCCCAGGCGCTCAGCGCCTCGTCCACCGCGTGGTCGTGGAGGGCCATCGCCAGCGCGACGTCGGGGGTGGCCGGCTGCTGCGACCACGCGTAGACCCGGGCGTCGGTGCACTCGTCGTAGCGCCCGGCGTCGAAGAGCTCGTCGGCGGTGTAGAGCGTGGTGCGGTAGGTGTCCACGGGCACGTCGGGGACCTGGGGGAAGACGATCCCGCCCCGCTCCCGGACCAGCTCGGCGTCGTCGCCGGCGAACCGGCAGCCGAGGAACAGCGCCCCGGCCGGGTCCACCCGGCGCAGAACCGCCCCGCGCTCGGTCAGGTCCAGCGACTGCAGGTGCCACCCGTCCAGCGACCGGGCGCCGGCCGCCAGCCGGTGATCCAGGTCGGCGAGGGTCTCGACCTCCACGGTCCGTCCACGGCTCCAGCGCATGCACGGCATTGTGCCCGGGCAAGCTCGCCCGGGGGACCGACCCCGCTCACGCGCCGGTCGCGGCGGGCAGCACCACGTGCACGCTCAGCCCGCCGTACGGCGACTCCGAGGCCCAGGTGCGGCCGCCGGCCCGCTCGACGGCCTCGCGGACCTGGCCGAGCCCACGACCGGAGCCGGTGACCGAGGCGCCGAGGCGCTCGCCGGGCCGGAAGGCGGCCGCACGCAGGGGCTCGGGGATGCCCGGGCCGTCGTCCGAGACGCTCACCTGCCACCCGTCCGCCACCGGGGTCGCGGTGATCCAGACCCGGACCCGGGGCTGGGCGCCGCGGTGCTTCACCGCGTTGACGACCAGGTTGAGCAGCACCTGGCGCACCGCGTTGCGGGCCCCGCGCACCACCGGCATCGGCGTGGAGTCGTGCAGCTCCAGGGCCGGATCGCCGACGACGGACCTCAGCCAGGTCAGCTCCTGCCGGAGGTCGATGTCCTCGGCCCGGGCGGAGGTGCGCCGTTCGGCGTCGGTCAGGGTGTCGCGGATCAGTCGGTCGCACGCCTCCGCCGAGGCGACGATCCGGGCCAGGTAGTCGGCGGGCTCGGGACCGAGTCGCTCGGTCTGCGCGACGGACTCGGCGAGGGCCCGGATCGAGGCCAGGGGGTTGCGCAGGTCGTGGGCGAGCGAGGAGGCGGAGTCGCGCAGCCTCTGGTTGCTCTCCTCGAGCTCGGACATGGTCGTGGACAGCAGGTGGTGGAGTCGCTCCTCCACCCGCCGGCGGCGCCGGATCTCCCGGGCGGTGCGCTCGATCACCAGGGCGCCCGGGGTCGAGCCGTCCCGGAGGCGGAGCAGCAGGCCGTCGCCCGGGCCGGCGTGTCGTTGGCCGCGCAGCTCCAGGCCATGACCCTCGTGGCAACGCGGTGTCAGCCGCACCGGCGAGGGCCGCCCGCTGGCCGCGAGCCGGGCGAGCTCGCGGCGAACGGTCTCGGCGTCCTCGTCCACGAGCCGGCTCAGTGGCACCCCCTCCACGGGGCCCAGCAGCTCCACCGCGCGACGGTTCCCCCGCCGCACCTGCCCCTCGTCGGAGACCAGGAGCAGGGCGTCGCCGACCAGGTCGGCGTCCACCTCGAACTGGTCGCGTCGGCTCGCCGACGGCATGACCTGGCCCATCGGGCCCCCCCTTGCAGCGTGAGCGGCCGCCCCCCAGCGGGCCGTCTCCCCACCGAGCGTAGGCGGTCCGCGTCACCGGGTCTGCCGTTTGGCGGGGAGCCGGACACGGGTCCAGACCGCTGCCCTCAGAGCGCGTGCGCCAGCAGGTCGGCGAACACGTCGTGCTCGTCGACGGCCAGGCCGCGGGCGGCGAACCAGCGGCAGACGTTCGTGCAGTCGCGCAGCAGGAGGTCCGGCCCCCGCGGGTTGGCGACGACGTCGACCACCTGGGGCAGGTCGATGACGACCAGGCGCTCGCCCGCGGCGAGGACGTTGTACGGCGAGAGGTCGCCGTGGGCGAGCCCGTGCCTGGCGAGCTCGGCGAGGAAGTCCCGCAGCTGGTCGAACCAGGCGGCGAGCAGGTCCGGCGCGGGTCGCATCCGCGCCAGCCGCGGCGCCGGCTCCCCGTCGACGGTCACCAGCTCCATGAGCAGCTCGGTGCCGTCCAGCTGCACCGGGTAGGGCACCGGGAGGCCCAGTGACCAGCAGGTCTTCAGGGCCTCCCACTCGGCGGCCGCCCACTGGCCGGCGGCGAGTGCCCGGCCGTAGTCGGACCTGCGGGCCAGCGCCCGGGTGTCGCGGGAGCGCCGGGTCCGGCGGCCCTCCGTGTAGGCACTGCTGCGGTGGAAGGAGCGGTGGTCCTCGCCGCGGTAGCGCTTGGCCGCCATGACCGTGCCGGCCCGACCGGGCACGGCCCGCTCGACCAGGAAGACCTCGGCCTCCTTGCCGGTCTTGAGGATCCCCAGCTCGGTGTCGAGGGCGGCGTCCTCGGTCACCACCCAGGCCGGGCGGGGCTCCGGACCCCGGCACAGGGGCTCCACCGCATGCCAGGTCGACCACCGCTGGCCGTCGGCGAGCGGGTCGTCGACGGGGTGGAAGTCGCACACGAAGGCCGGGTCGAGGTCCCGATCCCCGGGGGGATCGGCCGGGTGGTCAGCCGGGGGGTCAGCGGGGGCGGAAGGCGGGGACGGCAGGGACGGTGGGAACGACAACGGTGCTCCTGGGGAACGAGAGGGGTGCGGGCAGGCCGGAGGGAACCTGGGTCATCACTGCCTCCTCTCGTCCGGGGCGTGGCCGGGCGTCGTACGCTGCGGTCACGGGACTGACAGTGTCCGAGCCGGGCCGGGGGCCGGGCAACCGATTTTCCGGTTCGGTGGGCGTGCCCCCGGCCGAGGAGGGTGCGACGTGGTGTGGACGTGGTTCCGTGAGCCCACCGAGCAGGATCCCGGCACGGCGAACCTCTGCTTCAACGCCGTCGACCTGCCGGTGGTGCGCGGCGCGGCGGACCTGCCCGCGGTTCTCACCGGAGACGGACAGGTCACGTTCGCGACGCTCCTGGAGCGGGTCGGCGCCCTCGCCGGGGTGATGCGCGGGTTCGGCGTCACCCCCGGGCACACGGTCGGGGCCCGCCTCGACGATCCCGTGGACGGGCTGCTGGTGCTGCTCGCCGCCGGCCGGCTGGGGGCGACCCTGGTCCCCGGTCCGGACGCGGAGGCGCTGGCCGGGCACCGTCCGCAGCTGGTCGTGACCGACTCGCCCCTGGCGTGGGGCGGACACCGACCGGCGACCGTGCTGACCCGGGGCTTCGAGCCGCGCGACCCCGCGCTCGAGATCGACTGGGACACGGCACTGCGGGCCGGTCGGACCGACCCGGCGCCCTGCGTCCCGGTCCCGGCTCAGGGGATCGCGTACCTCAGCGGCGGGTTCGTGACACTCGCCGAGGTGCCCGGTGACCCCTCGCCCCTGGGTCGGCTGGTGGCCACCCTGGCGGCGTCGGCGCCGGTCGACGCGGTCGCGCTCGGGCCCTGGTCGAACGTCGCCTCGTAGGTGAGCGAGGTCTCGTCGCGCCCGACCGGGACCAGCGTCAGCCACAGGTCGCGGCCGTCGGTCCGCAGGGACCGGCGGGCGGCCTCGAGCGGCTGCCGGGCGGGACCGGTCAGCCGGACGGTGACCCGGTCGCTGGCCTGCTCGTGCACGACCGAGGCGACGTAGAGGGCGAGGACCGGCTGCTGATCCTCGTCGACGAGGTGGAGGTGCTTGCCGCACAGCGCGGCGAAGAGCTCGTAGGTGGGTTCGATCCTGATCCCTGCCATCGCCGTCATCTCCTGCCGAGACTGCCGAGACCGTCGCGGGTGCGTCGGCACCGACCCCTTCGGGCCAGACACCCAGCATGTGCCCCCGCCGCGGCGCGCGGGAGGTGGGTGGGCGGAAATGGCCCGGAAGGGCTACTCCCGGGTCCCCGTCCGGTACCCCGGCGATGGCCCCACGCGGCCCGGCGCCCGGTCGTGCCGGGGAGGGCTGGGACAATGGCGAGGTGACCCCACCAGGACCCCGTGCGCCACAGCCGGCGCACCAGCCCCGCGAGATCGTGGTCCTCGGCTCGACCGGCTCCATCGGGACCCAGGCCCTCGACCTCGTCCGCGCCCACCCGGACCGGTTCCGGGTGGTCGGACTGACCGCCGGGGGCGCGAACCCCGACCTGTTCGAGGCCCAGGTGGCCGAGTTCGCCCCGGCCTTCTCGGGGCTGGGGGAGCAGGCCTCGGTGGAGGCCGCCGGGCGTCCCTGCGACGTGGTGCTCAACGGCATGACCGGGGCGGTGGGCCTGCGCCCCACCCTGGCGGCGCTGGACGCCGGCAGCACCCTCGCGCTCGCGAACAAGGAGTCGCTGATCATCGGCGGCCCGCTCGTCACCGCGCGCGCCGAGCCCGGCCAGATCGTGCCCGTCGACAGCGAGCACTCCGCGATCGCCCAGTGCCTGCGCGGCGGCGGTCGGGACGAGGTGCGCCGACTGGTGCTGACCGCCAGCGGGGGGCCGTTCCGGGGCCGCTCCCGCGCCGACCTGGCCGGGGTGACCCCGGCGGAGGCGCTGGACCACCCGACCTGGTCGATGGGCCCGGTGATCACGGTCAACTCCGCCACGCTGGTGAACAAGGGCCTGGAGGTCATCGAGGCCCACCTGCTGTTCGGCATCGGCTTCGACGACATCGAGGTGGTCGTCCACCCGACGTCGGTCGTGCACTCGATGGTGGAGTTCGTCGACGGGTCCACCCTGCTGCAGGCCTCGCCGCCGACGATGATGATCCCGATCGCGCTCGGGCTGGGCTGGCCGGACCGGGTGCCGCAGGCCGCGCCGCCGGTCGACTGGTCGCGGGCCGAGACCTGGGAGTTCACGCCCCTGGACGACGCGGCGTTCCCGGCGGTGTCGCTGGCCCGGGAGGCCGGCCGCCGCGGCGGCACCGCCCCGGCGGTCTACAACGCCGCCAACGAGGCCTGCGTCGCGGCGTTCCTCGAGGGCCGGCTCTCGTTCGTGGAGATCGTCGACGTGGTCGGCGACGTACTCACCTGTGAGGACGTACCGTTGGTCCAGGACCCCACCGTCGACGACGTGCTCGGCGCCGACGCGTGGGCGCGGGCCGAGGCGGCCCGCCGCACCGCCGAAAGGGCCTCATGAGCGCGCTGTACTACACCCTCGGGGTGGTGATCTTCGTGGTCGCCATCCTGGGCTCGATCGCCCTGCACGAGCTCGGCCACCTGTACTGGGCGAAGCGGTTCGGCGGCAAGGTCACGCAGTACTTCGTGGGCTTCGGCAACACGCTCTGGTCGAAGCGGGTCGGCGAGACCGAGTACGGCATCAAGTCGATCCCGCTCGGCGGGTTCGTCAAGATCGTCGGCATGCTCCCTCCCGACGACCAGGGACGGCTGCGCCAGAGCAACACCGGCATGTTCACCCAGCTGGTCGCCGATGCCCGCGCGGCCGAGGCCGAGCACATCCAGGAGGGCGACGAGCACCGCCTCTTCTACCGCATGTCGTGGTGGAAGAAGGTCGTGGTGATGGCCGCCGGCCCGTCGGTGAACATCGCGATCGCGTTCGTGATCTTCGGGGCGATCTTCGCCACCTACGGCAACCCCGCGGACCGGGTCGCCGAGCCGGTCGTCGCCGCGGTCCAGCCGTGCGTCGTGCCGGCCGCCGAGGAGAACCGCGAGTGCACGGCCTCCGACCCGGCCAGCCCGGCCGCGATCGCGGGACTGCGCGAGGGTGACCGCTTCGTCGCCTTCAACGGGGCGCCCCTCACCGACTGGGCGAGCGTCCAGCAGGCGATCCGCACCAACGAGGCCGGGTCCGCCGAGATCGTGGTGCTCCGCGACGGCGAGCGGGTCACGCTGACCACGGACACGCTGGTCCGGCCGATGAACACCGACGCGACGGACCGCGACCAGCGCGAGAGCGTGGGCTTCCTCGGCGTCGTCCCGGAGACCTACCTCCGGTCCGGCGGCCTGCTCTACACCCTCGACGAGATGGGCACGATGACCGTGCGCACGGTCGAGGCCCTCGTCGACCTGCCGGTCAAGGTCTGGGGCGTGGCCCAGGCGATCGTGGGCGTGCAGGAGCGGGACCCGGAGGGACCGATGAGCGTGGTCGGCGGCGGCCGGATCGCCGGCGAGACCGCCTCCAACGAGCTGTTCCCGGTCATGGACCGCGGCGTCTTCCTGCTGATGCTCATCGCGGGCTTCAACTTCTTCATCGGCATGTTCAACTTCGTGCCGTTGCTGCCGCTGGACGGCGGCCACATCGCGGGCGCCCTCTACGAGGCGGTACGCCGCGGCTGGGCCCGGCTCCGGCGCCGTCCCGACCCGGGCTACGTGGACGTCGCGAAGCTGCTGCCGGTGGCCTACGTCGTGGCCGGGGCGTTCCTGGTGATGAGCGTCGTGCTGATCGTCGGGGACCTCGTGGTCCCGATCCGGTTCAGCTGAGCAGTGGCCGCATCGCCCGGGCGACCACGCTGGGCCGCCGGGTGAGCCGTTCCTCGCCGTCGGCGACGGCGGCGGCCCGAAGCCCGGCGTTGATGCCCAGCCAGCGCAGCGGCTCCGGCTCCCAGGACCGGGACCGGTGCCCGACCCACGGCAGCCGCACCAGGTCGGTGTCCCGGCCCAGGACCAGGTCGGTGAGGGTCCGACCGGCCAGGTTCGCGGTGCTCACCCCGTCGCCCACGTAGCCGCCCGCCCACGCCAGGCCGGAGGCCCGGTCCAGTCCGACCGAGGCGCACCAGTCGCGCGGCACGCCCAGCGCCCCGCCCCACGCGTGCGTGATCCGGGTGCCGGAGAGCGCGGGGAACAGGTCGAGCATCGTGGCGTGCAGACGCCGGAACACGGCGTACCCGGCGGGGAAGGTGGACCGGGTGCGCGAGCCGAACAGGTACGGCGCCCCGCGCCCCCCGAGCACGAGCCGGTCGTCGGCGGTGCGCTGGGCGTAGATGATCAGGTGCCGGTGGTCCGAGAGCGTCTCCCGCCGACGCAGCCCGATCCGGTCCCAGGCCTCGGCGGGCAGCGGCTCGGTGGCCAGCACCAGCGAGTGCACCGGGGCCAGCCGACGCCGCTGCCCGGACAGGGACGCGGTGTAGCCCTCGGTCGCCCGCACCACCACCTCGGCCCGGACCGTGCCGTGTGCGGTCACCGCCCGGCCGGGGGCGATCTCGGTCACCGCGGTCCGCTCGTGGATGGGCACCCCGCGGCGCTCCACGGCCTCGGCCAGGCCGCGGACCAGGCGTCCGGGGTGCAGGGCCGCACAGTCCGGGGTGTACGTCGCCCCGTGGGTGCGCGTGGTCCGGACCAGGGACTCGGTCTCGGAGACGTCGAGCAGCCGCAGCTCGTCGGCGGAGAGGCCCCACGAGCGGGCGTGGGCGACCTCCGCCCGGGCCCGGGCCCACTGCGCCTCCGACCGGGCCACGCTGATCGTGCCGCCGCGTGCCGCCTGCGCGTCGATGCCCTCGGCGTCGGCGGCCCGGAGCACTTCGTGGACGGTGTCCCGCATGGCGCGGTCCTGCGCCCGGGCCGCGGCCCGGCTCGAGCCGGGCAGCGCCGCGAGTGCCTCCAGCGAGGCGGGGAAGAGGGCCGAGCACCAGCCACCGTTGCGCCCGGAGGCACCGAACCCGGCGACCTGCGACTCGAGCACCGCGATCCGCAGGGTCGGGTCGGCGCGTGCGAGGTAGAGGGCGGTCCACAGCCCGGTGAGGCCGGCGCCCACGATCGCCACGTCCACGTCCGTGCTGGCGGGCAGCGCGGGCCGGGGCCGGTGGTCCGCCGCGGGCGGCGCCTGCCAGACCGAGCGGTCGACCGGTCGGCCGCCCGGGAGGTCGGTCGGGGGGCCGGTCGGGGGGTCGGTCGGGGGGCCGGTCAGCGCACGCCCCAGGAGTAGGTCTGCTTGTGCAGCTTGAGATACATGAACGTCTCGGTCGAGGTGACGGTGTCGATCGAGCGGATCTTGTCGGAGATCAGCTCGAGCAGGTGCTCGTCGCTCTCGCAGACCGCCTCGACGAGGAGGTCGTAGGAGCCCGCGGTCACCACCACGTAGTCGACCTCGGGCAGCGCCGCGAGGGTGTCGGCCACCGGCTCGAGCGGCCCCTGGACCCGGATCCCGATCATGGCCTGGCGGGCGAAGCCCATCTCGAGGGGATCGGTCACCGCGACCACCTGCATGACGCCGGCGTCGAGCAGCCGCTGCACCCGCTGCCGGACGGCGGCCTCGGAGAGGCCCACCACCTTGCCGATCGCGGCGTAGGAGCGGCGGCCGTCCTGCTGCAGCTGCTCGATGATCGCCTTGGACACGTCGTCGAGCTGGGGCCGCTCGTGGGCGCGGGGGCTGTGGCTCACCACGGCATCGTGTCAGGACGGCGCGAGGACGACAAGCACGACTCTCCGCTCGAACGCGTGATTTCGTTGCGTTTCGGGTGACAACACCACGGAATCACTTGTCGTGCACCGTGACGCATGACACGATCCGAAGCGTTGAGGTCCGTTCGGCGAGGAGGAACGATGGCACGACGTCCGCATCACCCCGGCGGGGACACCGCCGTGGACAGGTTGGCCCGCCAGGTGGCGCAGGAGCTCGGGGGCGCCCCCGGGTTCTCCCGCCGCAGCTTCCTGCGGGCCTCCGGGTTCGGGGCCCTGGTGCTCGGGTCCGGAGGGTTGCTGGCCGCCTGCGGCACCGAGGGCACCCAGCAGAGCGCCGACAGCTGCACGAGCGAGGACCTCAGCGACAGCGAGAAGAAGCTGATCTTCTCCAACTGGCCGCTGTACATGGACGAGAAGGGCAAGCGCTACCCGACCCTCGAGGACTTCCAGTCCGAGACCGGCATCGACGTCACCTACAACACCGACGTCAACGGCAACAACGAGTTCTTCGCGAAGGTCCGCAACCAGCTCGGCGCGTGCGAGCCGATCGACCGAGACCTGATGGTGCTGACCGACTGGATGGCGGCCCGGATGGTCGGGCTCGGCTGGCTCCAGGAGCTCGACACGGACGCGATGCCGAACGTCTCGGCGAACCTCGTCGAGAGTCTCCGGAGCCCCGACTGGGACCCCGATCGCAAGCACTCCGTGCCGTGGCAGAGCGGTCTGACCGGCATCGCCTACAACTCGAAGTTCACCGGCAAGGTGTCCAGCTTCGAGGAGCTGCTCACCCGCGGCGACCTCAAGGGGAAGGTGTCGCTGCTCAACGAGATGGGCGACACGATGAGCTTCCTGCTGACGATGACCGGCGCCGACCCGTCGGACTTCAGCGACGACGAGTGGGGTGCCGCGCTGGAGCGGATGGAGGAGGCCGTCGCGTCGGGCCAGATCCGGCAGTTCACCGGCAACGACTACACCCGGCCGCTGAACAACGGCGACGTGCTGGCCTGCGAGGCCTGGTCGGGCGACATCATCGCGCTCCAGTACGACAACCCGGACATCGAGTTCGTGGTGCCGGAGGAGGGCATGGTGCTCTGGAGCGACAACATGCTGGTCCCCAACAAGGCCGCGCACAAGGCGAACGCCGAGAAGCTCATGGACTACTACTACGAGCCGGAGGTGGCCGCCCGGCTGGCCGCGTGGGTGAACTACATCTGCCCCGTGCAGGGCGCGGAGGAGGCGATGGCCGAGGTCGACGACTCCCTGGTGGGCAACCCCCTGATCTTCCCCACCGAGGAGGACCTCGCCGGCACCTTCACGTTCATGTCCACCGACACCAAGACGCGGGAGGGGTTCGAGAAGGACTTCAACCGAGTGATCGGCGCCTGAGCGGTGGGCTCGGCCAACGACCTGGTCCTGACAGGGGTCAGCAAGCGGTTCGGGTCCTTCGTCGCCGTGGACGATCTCGACCTGACCGTGCCGGCCGGCTCGTTCTTCGCCCTGCTGGGCCCCTCCGGGTGCGGGAAGACCACGACGCTGCGCATGATCGCGGGGCTGGAGACCCCCACCGGCGGGCGGATCACGCTCGGTGCGGACGACATCACCGCGCTGAAGCCCTACCGCCGGCCGGTCAACACCGTCTTCCAGAGCTACGCGCTGTTCCCGCACATGACGATCGCGGAGAACGTCGCGTTCGGGCTGAGGCGCTCCGGCACCCGGGACGTGAAGGACCAGGTCGCGGCCATGCTCGAGATGGTCGAGCTCGGCGACTACGGCCGCCGGAAGCCGGCCCAGCTCTCGGGCGGGCAGCAGCAGCGGGTGGCCCTGGCCCGGGCGCTGATCAACCGGCCGCGGGTGCTGCTCCTCGACGAGCCGCTCGGCGCCCTGGACCTCAAGCTGCGTCGCCAGATGCAGATCGAACTCAAGCAGATCCAGACCGAGGTCGAGACGACCTTCGTGCACGTCACCCACGACCAGGAGGAGGCCATGACCATGGCCGACACGGTCGCGGTGATGAACGCCGGCGTGATCGAGCAGATGGGGCGGCCCGAGGACCTCTACGAGCACCCCAGCACCACGTTCGTGGCGAACTTCCTCGGGCAGTCGAACCTGATCCGCGGTGAGCTGGGCGGCGCCGAGCAGGCCGACGTCGTCGTCGACGTCCACGGCACCCGGCTGCTGGCCCCGGGGGCACAGGTCCCGGACGGGGGACGTGAGGTCTGGGTCGGGATCCGGCCCGAGAAGGTGACGCTGGCCGCGGCCGGCGCCGGCGCCCTGCGGGGGGCCAACGTGCTGGAGTCGGGGGTGGTCACCGACGCCAGCTTCACCGGCGTCAGCACGCAGTACCTCGTGCGGATGCCCTGGGGGCAGGAGCTCATGGTGTTCGAGCAGAACACCGGCCAGCACAAGGGGTTCGTGGTCGGCGACACCGTGGACCTGCACTGGGTGCCCGACCACACCTTCCTGCTGGACGCCGGTCAGGACTCCGCGGCCGGGGTCGAGCGCGAGACGGTGCCGTGAGCGACACCGAGGAGCGCCGAGGCGGGCTGGTCGGCTACGTCCTGCTGCTCCCCGCGGGTGCCTGGCTGACCCTGTTCTTCGTGGTGCCGCTGGTGACGCTGGTCAGCACCTCGTTCTACGACCCGGCGGGCTCACTCGAGCTCGGCTACCGGGTCACCGGTCAGGTGACCAACTACGCCAGCGTGCTCAGCGACTACTCCGAGCAGTTCCTGCGCTCGTTGGGGTACGCCGCCACGGCCACGCTGGTCTGCGTCCTGCTCGGCTACCCGCTCGCCTACGCCATCGCGTTCAAGGCCGGCCGGTGGCGCAACCTCATGCTGGTGGCGGTCATCGCCCCGTTCTTCACCTCGTTCCTGATCCGCACCCTGTCCTGGCAGCTGATCCTGGCCGACCAGGGCTGGGTCGTGGACACCCTGCAGTTCCTGCACCTGCTCGGTGAGGACGGCCGGCTGCTGGCCACCCCGGTCGCGGTGGTCACCGGGATCACCTACAACTTCCTGCCGTTCATGGTGCTCCCGCTGTACGCGTCGCTGGAGAAGATCGACCCTCGGCTGATCGAGGCCGGCTCCGACCTCTACGCCTCGCCGTTCACGACGTTCCGCACGGTGACGCTGCCCCTGTCCCTGCCGGGTCTGGTGGCCGGCACCCTGCTGACGTTCATCCCGGCGGCCGGGGACTACATCAACGCGCAGCTGCTCGGCAACACCAGGACCCAGATGATCGGCAACGTCATCCAGAAGCTCTTCGACGGCGGCTCCTACCCGGAGGCGGCGGCGCTGTCGGTGACGCTGATGGCCGTGATCGTCGTGCTGGTCCTGGCCTACGTCAGGCGCGCCGGCACCGAGGACCTGGTGTGAGCCGGGCGGGCACGGCGCCGGACCGCCGGTCGGACCGACCGGTCCGACAGGGTGGTGGACTGGGTGGTGGACTGGGGATCCAGCGGTGGGGGCACTGGCTGGCCAACCACCTGGTCCTCGGGATCGGACTCCTGGTCCTGCTCTACATGTTCGTCCCGATCCTCATCGTCGTCGCGATGTCGTTCAACCAGCCGGCCTCCCGCAACAGCTACTCCTTCAACGAGTTCACGCTGCGCAACTGGGCCAACCCGTGCGAGCCGCTGGGGATGTGCGACTCGGTGCTGCTCTCGGTCCAGATCGGCCTGCTGGCGACACTGGTCGCGACCGCCCTGGGCACACTCATGGCGTTCGCGCTCGTGCGGCACCGCTTCCGGGGGCGGTCCGTGGCCAACGTGTTCACGTTCCTGCCGATGGCCTCCCCGGAGATCGTCATGGGCTCCTCGCTGCTCGCCCTGTTCGTGGCGGGTGGCTTCGCCGGCGCCCTCGGCTTCGTCACGATCCTGATCGCCCACATCATGTTCTGCCTCAGCTTCGTGGTGGTCACGGTGAAGGCCCGGCTGGCCGGCCTGGACCCACGGCTCGAGCAGGCCGCGATGGACCTCTACGCCAACGAGTGGCAGACGTTCTGGCGGGTGACCTTCCCGCTGGTGTTCCCGGGCATCCTGGCGGCGGCGCTGCTCAGCTTCTCCCTGTCGTTCGACGACTTCATCATCACGAACCTCAACGCCGGGCAGGAGGTCACCTTCCCCATGTACGTGTGGGGTGCTGCCCAGCGCGGGATCCCGCCGCAGATCAACGTGATCGGCACCGTCATGTTCCTCACCGCGCTGCTGCTGGTGCTGCTGGGCGAGCTGAACACCCGGCGGCGGGAACGGGCGTGAGCGCCGCGCGGGCCGGCGTACGCCGGGGCGGATCGGCCCTGGCCCACGCCGAGCCGAGGGTCTTCTGGCTCGACGACCCGGCCCGCCCCGAGCCGCTGCCGCCGCTGGTCGGCGCCCGGCAGGCGGACCTGGTGGTCGTCGGCGGCGGCTACACCGGCCTCTGGACCGCCCTGCTGGCCCGGCAGCGGCACCCCGATCGCTCCGTGCTCCTGCTGGAGGCCGGGCGCTGCGGCGACCAGGCCAGTGGCCGCAACGGCGGGTTCGTCTCGGCCAGCCTGACCCACGGCTTCGGCAACGGGTCGGCCAGGTGGCCCGAGGAGCTCGCGGAGCTGGACCGGATCGGGGCCGCCAACCTCCGCGCGATCGGCACCGCCGTGCGCGAGCACGGGATCGACTGCGGGTGGGAGGAGACCGGCGAGCTCACGGTGGCCACCGAGCCGCACCACCTGACCGAGCTGGCCGGGCTCGCCGGGCAGATGCGGGCGGCCGGTCACGACGTTCGGCTGCTCGACGCGGGCCAGGCCCGCGCCGTGCTCGACTCCCCGACCTATCTCGGGGCGATGCACGAGCCGGACGGCACCGCGCTGGTGGAGCCCGCGCGGCTGGCCTGGGGCCTGCGTCGTGCCTGTCTCGAGGCGGGAGTCACGATCTGCGAGGGCAGCCCGGCCCTCGGGCTCGACGACGACCGCGGCCCGGTGCTGCGCACCGCCCACGGCCGGGTCCGGGCGGGCCGGGTGGCGCTGGCCACCAACGCCTTCCCGTCGCTGCTGCGACGACTGCGGCTGATGACGGTCCCGGTCTACGACCACGTCCTGGTGACCGAGCCGCTCTCCTCCGAGCAGCGCTCCGCGATCGGCTGGGCCGGGCGGCAGGGCGTGGGGGACGCCGCGAACCTGTTCCACTACTACCGCCTCACCCGCGACGACCGGATCCTGTGGGGCGGCTACGACGCCGTCTACCACTTCGGGTCCCGCATCGCCCGGAGCCTGGAGCAGAACGCGGCCACCCACGCGCTGCTGGCCGAGCACTTCTTCGACACCTTCCCGCAGCTGGACGGGCTCGGGTTCACCCACCGGTGGGGCGGCGTGATCGACACCTGCACCCGCTTCGCCCCGTTCTTCGGCACCGCCCGCGGCGGACGGATCGGCTACGCGCTCGGCTACACCGGCCTCGGGGTGGCGGCGACCAGGTTCGGTGCGCAGGTCATGCTGGACCTGCTCGAGGGCGAGGACACCGAGCGCACCCGGCTCAGGCTGGTCGGGGAGCGGCCGGTGCCGTTCCCACCCGAGCCGGCCCGGTGGGCCGGCGTCCAGCTCACGCGCTGGTCGATGGCCCGCGCGGACCGGCACGGCGGCCGGCCCAACCTGTGGCTGCGGGCGCTGGACCGGCTGGGCCTGGGCTTCGACTCCTGAACAGCGACGAGACCGACACCGCACGACCGGAAGGGAAGGGCCGACATGGACGAGCCGATCATCGGGGGCTGGCACGACGGCGCGCCGTGGCAGGGTGAGGGGTCGGGACCCGGCACCAGGTACGGCGACGTGCACGACCCGGCCACCGGGAGGCGCACCGCACGGGTCGCCTTCGCCGGCACCGCCGACGTCGGCCGGGTCGTGGCCCGGGCCGAGGTCGCCGGCCGCGAGTGGGGAGCGGCGTCGGTGACCCGACGGACCCAGGTGATGTTCGGGTTCCGGGAGGCCCTGCACCGGCGCCGCGAGGAGATTGCGGCCGTGATCACCGCCGAGCACGGCAAGGTGCTCGACGACGCGCTGGGCGAGGTGCAGCGCGGGCTCGAGGTCGCGGAGTTCGCCTGCGGGGCACCGCACCTGCTCAAGGGATCGTTCAGCCACGAGGTGTCAGGGGGCATCGACGTGCACTCGATCCGGCAGCCGGTGGGGGTGGTGGCGGTGATCTCGCCGTTCAACTTCCCCGCGATGGTGCCCCTGTGGTTCGTCCCGCTGGCGATCGCGGCCGGCAACGCCGTCGTGCTCAAGCCCAGTGAGAAGGACCCCTCAGCGTCGCTGCTGCTGGCCGAGTGCTGGGCGGAGGCCGGCCTGCCCGCAGGGGTCTTCAACGTCGTGCAGGGCGACAAGGAGGCCGTCGACGCCCTGCTGGTGCACCCGGACGTGCAGGCGGTCTCCTTCGTCGGCTCGACGCCCATCGCCCGCTACGTCTACGAGACCGCGACCGCGCACGGCAAGCGGGTGCAGGCCCTCGGTGGCGCCAAGAACCACATGGTGGTGCTCCCCGACGCCGACCTCGAGGCCGCCGCCGACGCCGCCGTCAACGCCGGGTTCGGCTCGGCGGGGGAGCGGTGCATGGCGGTCTCCGTGCTGGTCGCCGTGGACCCGGTCGGCGACGACCTGGTGCCGATGATCGCGAAGCGGATGTCGACCCTGCGGGTCGGCGACGGTCGGGGGGAGGCCGACATGGGCCCCCTGGTCACCGGCGCGCACCGGGACCGGGTCGCCTCCTACCTCGATGCCGGCACCGAGGCCGGCGCCGAGCTCGTGGTCGACGGCCGGGACCTCATGGGCGACCGAGCCGCCGATGACGAGACCGCCGACGGCTTCTGGCTGGGCCCGACGCTCTTCGACCGGGTGCGGCCCGGGATGTCGGTCTACGACGACGAGATCTTCGGGCCGGTGCTGTCGGTGGTCCGGGTCGAGTCCTACGACGCGGCCCTGGACCTGGTGAACGCGAACCCGCACGGCAACGGCACCGCCATCTTCACCCGCGACGGCGGCGCCGCCCGGCGCTACCAGCAGGAGGTGCAGGTGGGGATGGTCGGCGTCAACGTCCCGGTGCCGGTGCCCATGGCCTACTACTCGTTCGGCGGCTGGAAGGCCTCCCTCTTCGGGGACACCCACGCGCACGGCACCGAGGGCGTGCACTTCTACACCCGCGGCAAGGTGGTCACCTCGCGCTGGCCGGACCCGGGCACCGGTGGCATCGACCTCGGGTTCCCCCGGCACGACTGACCGGCTCAGATCATGCTCGACGCCTTCTCCAGCACCACCCGCAGGATCTGCTCGATCTCGTCGAAGTGCTCCTGGTCGCAGATCAGCGGCGGGGCCAGCTGGACGACCGGGTCGCCCCGGTCGTCGGCCCGGCAGTAGAGGCCCTCGTCCAGCAGGGCCTTCGACAGGTAGCCGCGCAGCAGCTTCTCGGCCTCGTCGTGGTCGAAGGTCTCCTTGGTCGCCTTGTCCTTGACCAGCTCGATGCCGTAGAAGAACCCCGCGCCCCGCACGTCGCCGACGATCGGCAGGTCGCCCAGCCTCTCGAGCGTGCTGCGGAAGGCGTCCTCGTTGGCCCGGACCCCCTCCAGGACCTTCTCGTTCTCGAAGATGTCGAGGTTCGCCATCGCCACCGCCGTGGACACCGGGTGCCCGCCGAAGGTGTAGCCGTGGGCGAACGACTCGTGGCCGTGGTGGAAGGGCTCCATGAGGCGGTCGGTCGTGATCATCGCGCCGAGCGGGGAGTAGCCCGAGGTCAGCCCCTTCGCGCAGGTGATGATGTCGGGCTGGTAGCCGTAGCGCTCGGCGCCGAACATGTACCCGAGCCGGCCGAACGCGCAGATCACCTCGTCGGAGACCAGCAGCACGTCGTACTCGTCGCAGATCTCCCGGACCCGCTCGAAGTACCCGGGCGGGGGCGGGAAGCAGCCGCCGGAGTTCTGCACCGGCTCCAGGAAGACCGCGGCGACGGTGTCCGGGCCCTCGAACTCGATCGCCTCGGCGATCCGGTCCGCGGCCCACCGGCCGAAGGCCCGCTCGTCGTCGGCGTGCGCGGGCGCGCGGTAGAAGTTCGTGTTCGGCACCCGGAACGTCGAGGGCACCAACGGCTCGAACGGCGCCTTCATCCCCGGCAGCCCGGTGATCGACAGCGCGCCCTGGGGGGTGCCGTGATAGGCGATGGCGCGGCTGATCACCTTGTGCTTGGTGTGCTTGCCGGTCATCTTGAAGTACTGCTTGGCCAGCTTCCAGGCGCTCTCCACTGCCTCGCCGCCGCCGGTGGTGAAGAAGACCCGGTTCAGGTCGCCGGGGGCGTAGCCGGCCACCCGCTCGGCGAGCTCGATGGCCGTGGGGTGGGCGTAGGACCACAGCGGCATGAACGCCAGCTCCCGGGCCTGCTTCGCGGCGGCGTCCGCGAGCTCGACGCGGCCGTGGCCGAGCTGGCTCACGAACAGCCCGGACAGCCCGTCCAGGTAGCGCTTCCCCTGGTCGTCGTAGAGGTAGGCGCCCTCCCCGCGGGCGATCACCGGCACGTCCTGGGTGGCGTAGGTGGAGTGCCGGGTGAAGTGCATCCAGAGGTGGTCCTTGGCGGCCTGCTGGAGTCGGTCGTGCGTGGGGTGCTGGTCCATGGGGGCCATCCTGCCCGGCAAGCATCCCGGGAGCAAGTGAATCCGTGGTGAAATCGGAGAATGAGTGCGGATTCCGTGGCTTCGATCGCCTTCGGGTGCTCGAACTGGTAGGAATCGAGGATGACCCGCTACGGCTCGCAGTTCGGCCCCGACCTCACCTTCCTCGGCGTCGACGCCGTCGACCTCGCCGACCCCGAGGCACTCACCGCGGCCGACGTCGTCGTCGTGGGCGCGCCCTTCGACGGGGGCACCAGCCACCGCCCCGGCGCCCGGTTCGGACCCCAGGCGATCCGGCAGGCCTGCTACCTGCCGCAGGACGGCTCGCGGCCGCACCTCGCCCTGCGGGTCGACGCCCTCCAGGACCTCCGGGTGGTCGACGCCGGTGACGTGGAGATGCCGCCGGGGGAGATCGAGCGGGCCCTGGGCGCCCTCGAGGATGCCGTGCACGCGGTGGCCGCCGCCGGCGCCGTGCCGCTGGTGCTGGGAGGGGACCACTCGATCGCGCTGCCGGACGCGACGGGGGTGGCGCGGCACCTCGGCTACGGCCGGGTCTCCATGATCCACTTCGACGCCCACGCCGACACCGGCGACATCGAGTTCGGCTCGCTGTACGGGCACGGCCAGCCGATGCGCAGGCTGATCGAGTCCGGTGCGCTGCGCGGTGACCGGTTCCTCCAGATGGGCCTGCGCGGCTACTGGCCCGGCCCCGAGACCCTGGCCTGGATGGCCGAGCAGGAGATGCGGTCCTACGAGATGACCGAGATCGGCGCCCGGGGCCTGGACGCCTGCCTCGACGAGGCGTTCACGATCGCCCTCGACGAGTGCGACGCGGTCTTCCTCAGCGTCGATATCGACGTGTGCGACCCCGGGCACGCGCCCGGGACCGGCACCCCGGAGCCCGGCGGGCTGAGCTCGCGGCAGTTGCTCGACGCGGTCCGCCGGATCTGCCGCGAGCTGCCGGTGGCCGGCATCGACGTGGTCGAGGTCTCCCCGCCCTACGACCATGCCGAGATCACCGCCTACCTCGCGAACCGGGTCTGCCTCGAGGCGCTCTCCGGGCTGGCCGCCCGGCGGGTCGGCATCGACCACGACCCGGCCGGTCCGCTGCTGGAGGGGCGGTGACCCGCACCGTCTTCCGCGGCGGCGGGCTGTTCGACGGCTTCACGCACCGTCCCGGTCACGGCCTGGCGGTGGCCGACGGCCGGATCACCCAGGTGCGGCCGGACGCGGACCTCGAGGTGTCCGGTGCCACCGTGGTCGACCTGGCCGGTGGCCTGGTCGTGCCCGGGTTCGTCGACGCCCACGTCCACCCGGTGCAGGGCGGGCTCGAGCGGATCCGGTGCGACCTCTCCGAGGCGCAGACCCGAGCCGACTACCTCCGAGCCGTCGGGGAGTACGCCGCCGCGCACCCCGAGCTGCCCTGGATCCTCGGGGGCGGCTGGGCGATGGCGGCCTTCCCCGGCGGCACCCCCACCGCCGCGGACCTCGACTCGGTGGTGCCGGACCGGCCGGTGTTCCTGCCGAACCGGGACCACCACGGGGCCTGGGTGAACACCGTCGCGCTGCGGGTCGCCGGCGTCGGGCCGGGCACCGCCGACCCGCCGCACGGCCGGATCGAGCGGGATGCCGACGGCGTGCCCTCGGGGACCCTGCACGAGGGTGCGATGGCGCTGGTCGCCGCCCATGTGCCGGCGACCGGCGACGAGGAGTACCACCGCGCCCTCCTGGCCGGTCAGGAGCACCTGCACTCGCTGGGCATCACCGGCTGGCAGGACGCGATCCTCGGTGCGTACGCCGGCATGGACGACGTGTCGCGGTTCTACCTGCGGGCGGCTCGGAGCGGCGACCTCACCGGTCACGTCGTCGGGGCGCTGTGGTGGGACCGGGACCGCGGCGAGGAGCAGGTCCCCGAGCTGGTGGAGCGTCGGGCGGCGTTCGACCACCCGCGGTTCCGCGCCACCTCGGTGAAGATCATGCAGGACGGGGTCGCCGAGAACGGGACGGCCGCGCTCTCGGCGCCGTACCTCGACCGCTGCGGGCACGCCGGCCGGAACCGGGGGCACTCCTTCGTCGAGGCGGCCGCGCTGCGCTCGGCCGTGCGCCGACTGGACGCCGAGGGCTTCCAGGTCCACGTCCACTGCATCGGGGACCGTGCGGTGCGCGAGACGCTGGACGCGTTCGACGGGCTGGACCGCCGCGCCGACCTCCGCCACCACATCGCGCACCTGCAGGTGGTGCGGCCCGACGACGTGGCACGCTTCGCCGCGCTCGGGGTCACCGCGAACATGCAGGCCCTGTGGGCCTGCCTCGACGACCAGATGACCGAGCTCACGCTGCCGTTCCTCGGTCCGGAGCGGTCCACCTGGCAGTACCCGTTCGGCGCGCTGGCCCGGGCCGGTGCGGCGCTGGCCTGCGGCAGCGACTGGCCGGTGAGCACCCCGGACCCGCTCGCGGCGCTGCACGTGGCCGTCAACCGCTGGGCGCACGGCGAGCCGGGGCGGGCCGGCTCGGAGCCGTTCCTGCCCGAGCAGGCGCTCAGCGCCGAGCAGGCGTTCGCCGCCTACACCTCCGGGTCGGCCCGGCTGAACCACCGGGACGACGCCGGCGTGCTACGTATCGGGGCGGTCGCCGACCTCGCGGTGCTCGACCGCGACCCGCTGGCCGGGCCGACCGCCGAGATCGGCGCCGCCACGGTGCGGTCCACCTGGGTCGACGGAATGCCGGTCTTCGAAGCCTGAGCGGCCTCCGTCTGCCGATCTCGACATTCGGAGTCCCGATCCACTACAGATTCCGTGGCGCGAGGGCTAGGCTCCTGCGGACAGGCACACGATCCGGGATGGGGACTTGGCATGGCTGACACGACCTTCCGCAACGTCATCGACGGCTCGCTGGTGGACAGCGCCTCGGGGGAGACCTACGACGTGCTCGACCCGACGACGGGCGAGGTCTACGCCACCGCCCCCATGTCCGGCCCCGAGGACGTGGACCGCGCCTACCGGGCCGCGGAGCGGGCCTTCGAGGGGTGGGGGGAGACCACGCCCGCGGAGCGTCAGCTCGCCCTGCTCCGGATCGCGGACGCGCTCGAGAAGCGGTCCCGCGAGTTCGTGGACGTCGAGTCGCGCGACACCGGCAAGCCGATCGGGTTCACGATCGAGGAGGAGCTGCCGCCGGCCATCGACCAGATCCGCTTCTTCGCCGGTGCGGCGCGGGTGCTCGAGGGCAAGGCCGGCGGCGAGTACCTCAAGGACCACACCTCCTACGTCCGCCGTGAGCCGATCGGGGTGGTCGGCCAGGTGACGCCGTGGAACTACCCGCTGATGATGATGGTCTGGAAGATCGCCCCGGCCCTGGCGGCGGGCAACTGCCTGGTGCTCAAGCCCAGCGACACCACCCCGGCCTCGACCACGCTGTTCGCGGAGATGGTGCAGGAGTTCCTGCCGCCGGGGGTCTTCAACGTGGTCACCGGGGACCGGGACACCGGCCGGGCCCTGGTGGAGCATCCGGTGCCGCAGCTGGTGGCGATCACCGGGTCGGTCCGGGCCGGCCGGGAGGTGGCCCGCTCCGGGGCCGACGGGCTCAAGCGGGTGCACCTGGAGCTCGGGGGCAAGGCGCCGGTCGTCGTCTTCGACGACGCCGACGTCGCCGCGGCCGCCGAGGGCATCGCCGCCGCCGGCTACTTCAACGCCGGCCAGGACTGCACCGCGGCCACCCGGGTGCTCGCCGGGCCCGGGGTGCACGACGACTTCGTGGCCGCCCTCACCGAGCAGGCCCGGGGCACGAGGACCGGGATGCCCGACGACGAGGACGTCCTCTACGGACCGCTCAACAACGCGACCCAGCTCGACCACGTCTCCGGGATGGTCGACCGGCTGCCCGACCACGCGACGGTCGCCGCCGGAGGCCGCCGCCAGGGGGAGTCGGGCTACTTCTACGAGCCGACGGTGCTCTCCGGCCTGCGCCAGGACGACGAGCAGATCCAGACCGAGATCTTCGGCCCGGTGATCACCGTGCAGCGGTTCAGCGACGAGGGCGAGGCGCTGCGCTGGGCCAACGGCGTCGAGTACGGCCTGGCGTCCAGCGTGTGGACCAAGGACCACGGCCGGGCGATGCGGATGGCCAAGCGGCTCGACTTCGGCGCCGTGTGGATCAACACCCACATCCCGATCGTGGCCGAGATGCCGCACGGCGGCTTCAAGCACTCCGGCTACGGCAAGGACCTGTCGATGTACGGCCTCGAGGACTACACCCGGGTCAAGCACGTCATGTCCTACATCGGCGAGTAGGGCGTGAGGATCCTCCTGGTCGGCGCCGGTGGCGTCGGCGGTGCGTTCGCGGCCATCGCGGCCCGTCGCGACTTCTTCGAGAGCATCGTCGTCGCCGACCACGACGCCGCCAGGGCCGATCGGGCGGCCGCGGCCGACGCCCGGTTCACCGCGACGCGGATCGACGCCTCCGACGCCCGTGCGGTGGCCGCGCTGTGCCGCGAGCACGCCATCACCCACGTGATGAACGCGGTCGACCCGGTCTTCGACATGTCCCTGTTCGCCGGCGCCTTCGAGGCCGGGGCCGACTACCTCGACATGGCGATGTCCCTGTCCCGGCCGCACCCGGAGACGCCGTACGAGCGGGTCGGCGTGAAGCTGGGGGACGAGCAGTTCGCCTGCGCCCCCGAGTGGGAGCGCAGCGGCCGGCTGGCGCTGGTCGGGATCGGCGTCGAGCCGGGGCTCTCCGACGTGTTCGCCCGCTACGCCGCCGACCACCTGTTCTCCCGGATCGAGGAGCTCGGCACCCGGGACGGCGCCAACCTGGTGGTCACCGACGCCGACGGTCGCGAGATCTTCGCGCCGTCGTTCTCGATGTGGACCACGATCGAGGAGTGCCTCAACCCGCCGGTGGTCTACGAGCGGGCCCGGTCCGACGTGGACGGCGGCTGGTTCACGACCGAGCCGTTCTCCGAGCCGGAGGTCTTCGACTTCCCCGAGGGGATCGGCCCGGTCGAGTGCGTCAACGTCGAGCACGAGGAGGTCCTGCTCATGCCGCGCTGGATCGACTGCGAGCGCGCCACGTTCAAGTACGGCCTCGGCGAGGAGATGATCACGATCCTCCGGGTGCTGCACACGCTCGGGCTCGACAGCACCGAGACGGTGCGGGTCAAGGGCGTCGAGGTGGCGCCGCGCGACGTGGTCGCCGCCTGCCTGCCCGACCCGGCCACGATCGGCCCGCGGATGACCGGCAGGACCTGCGCCGGCCTCTGGGTGACCGGGACCGGCAAGGACGGCGCCCCGCGGTCGTCGTACCTGTACCACGTGGTCGACAACGAGTGGTCGATGCGGGAGTACGGCCACCAGTGCGTGGTCTGGCAGACCGCGGTCAACCCGGTGATCGCGCTGGAGCTGCTGGCGCGCGGCACCTGGTCCGGCGCCGGCGTCCTCGGCCCCGAGGCCTTCGACGCCGTGCCGTTCCTGGACCTGCTCACCGAGTACGGCAGCCCGTGGGGGATCCGCGAGCTCACCCCGTGACCGCGGCCGCGAAGCCCGATCGGTCGGCGGCGTCGTGGCACCTCCTAGACTGGCGGCCATGACCTCGATCAGCCTCGGCATGCCCGAAGCCCCGCCGCCGGTGCTCGCCCCCCGCCGCCCGACCCGGCAGATCCAGGTCGGCAAGGTGGCCGTCGGCGGCGACGCGCCGATCTCGGTGCAGTCGATGACGACCACGCTGACCTCGGACGTCAACACCACGCTCCAGCAGATCGCCGAGCTGACCGCGTCGGGCTGCGACATCGTGCGGGTGGCCTGTCCCTCGCAGGACGACGCGGACGCGCTGCCGCAGATCGCCCAGCACTCGCAGATCCCGGTGATCGCCGACATCCACTTCCAGCCGAAGTACGTCTACGCCGCGATCGACGCCGGCTGTGCCGCGGTCCGGGTGAACCCCGGCAACATCCGCAAGTTCGACGACCAGGTCAAGGAGATCGCCCGGGCCGCGAAGGATCGGGGCACCAGCATCCGGATCGGCGTGAACGCCGGGTCCCTCGACAAGCGGCTGCTGGAGAAGTACGGCAAGGCGACGCCGGAGGCGCTGGTCGAGTCCGCGGTCTGGGAGGCCTCGCTCTTCGAGGAGCACGACTTCCACGACTTCAAGATCTCGGTCAAGCACAACGACCCGGTGGTCATGGTCAAGGCCTACGAGATGCTCTCCGAGCGCGGCGACTGGCCGCTGCACCTCGGCGTGACCGAGGCCGGTCCGGCCTTCCAGGGGACGATCAAGTCGGCCACCGCCTTCGGGGCGCTGCTCTCGCAGGGCATCGGCGACACGATCCGGGTCTCGCTGTCGGCGCCGCCGGTCGAGGAGGTCAAGGTCGGCCTGCAGATCCTGGAGTCGCTCAACCTCCGGCCGCGCCGGCTCGAGATCGTGTCCTGCCCGTCCTGCGGTCGGGCCCAGGTCGACGTCTACAAGCTGGCCGACGAGGTCACCGCCGGGTTGGACGGCCTCGAGGTCCCGCTGCGGGTCGCCGTCATGGGCTGCGTCGTGAACGGGCCGGGGGAGGCCCGCGAGGCCGACCTCGGCGTCGCCTCCGGCAACGGCAAGGGACAGATCTTCGTCAAGGGGGAGGTCATCAAGACCGTCCCGGAGGCCAAGATCGTCGAGACCCTCATCGAGGAGGCCCTGCGGATCGCGGAGGGCATGGAGCCGGTCGAGGGGTCCGAGGCCACGGTCAGCATCTCCTGAGGAGTCATCGGGGCCGCGGGAAGGGCTAGAGTCCCAGCGTGCTCACCACCCGGACCGGCATCCGCACCCTGACGCCGGCCGACCTGCCCGAGTTCCTCGACCTGGTCGCCGAGGACCCGGTCGTCAACGTGTTCGTCGACTACCGCGCCCGGACCACGAACCTGGACCGCCGCTGGCTCGGCGGCGAGATCTGGGGCCGGTTCGTCGGCGGGCGGATGATCGCGGCCTGCCACGCCGGAGCCAACCTGGTGCCCGTGCAGGCCGGCACCGACGACGTCGCCGCCTTCGCCGAGCGGGCGCTCACCGCACGCCGCACGGTCTCGACCATCGTCGGCCCCTCCGAGCCGGTGGACGCCCTGTGGAGCCTGGTCGCCGGGGAGTGGGGGCATCCGCGCGAGGTGCGCCGCCGCCAGCCGCACCTGGAGCTGGCCGGCCCACCGGCCGTCGCGCCGGACCCCCTGGTCCGACGCACCGAGCGCTCCGACCTGGAGGCGGTCTACCCGGCCTGCGTCGCGATGTACACCGAGGAGGTGGGTGTCTCCCCCGAGCAGGGTGGCGGCGCCGACCTGTACCGCACCCGGATCAGCCAGCTGATCGCCCGGGGCTGGCAGTTCGCGCGGTTCGAGGAGGGACGAGTGGTGTTCAAGGCCGAGGTGGCCTGCTCCTCGCCGTACGCCGCCCAGATCCAGGGGGTCTACGTCGCCCCGGACCGGCGCGGGGAGGGCCTGGCCAGCCGCGGGATGGCCGCGGTGGCCGAGATCGTCCGCGCCGAGATCGCCCCGGTGGTCTCGCTCTACGTCAACGAGTACAACCACCCGGCGCGCCGCGCCTACGACCGCGCCGGCTTCGTCGAGACCGCCCGGTTCTCCACCGTCATGTTCTGACGCGCCCGCCGGCGGGCCGCAAACCCCCGCCGCGGTGGGGGATCGGCCCCAGTAGCCTTGCGCGCATGACCTCCCCCGACGGGCCCGACGGGTCCGACCTGGCCGCCCGCCCCACTGCCGGTGCCGCGCGGGTGCTGCGCATGTCCCAGCTCTTCGTCCGCACCCTCCGCGACGACCCCGCCGACGCCGAGGTGCCCAGCCACCGGCTGCTGGTCCGGGCCGGCTACGTCCGTCGCGCGGCACCGGGCATCTACACCTGGCTGCCGCTGGGGCTGCGGGTGCTGCGCAACGTCGAGGCGATCATCCGCGAGGAGATGGACGCGATCGGCGCCCAAGAGCTGTCGTTCCCGGCGCTGCTGCCCCGCGAGCCGTACGAGGCGAGCAACCGCTGGACGACGTACGGCAACGGCATCTTCCGCCTGCACGACCGCAAGGGCGGCGACTACCTGCTCGGGCCCACCCACGAGGAGATGTTCACCCTCGCGGTGAAGGACATGTACTCCTCCTACAAGGACCTGCCGGTCTGGCTCTACCAGATCCAGACCAAGTACCGCGACGAGGCGCGGCCCCGGGCCGGCGTCCTGCGCGGGCGCGAGTTCATCATGAAGGACTCCTACTCCTTCGACACCACCGACGAGGGGCTCGACGCCTCCTACGCCGCCCACCGCGCGGCGTACGTCAGGACGTTCGACCGGCTGGGCTTCGACTACGCGATCGTCAAGGCCACCAGCGGCGCGATGGGCGGGTCGCGCTCGGAGGAGTTCCTGGCGAAGGCCGACGTCGGGGAGGACACCTACGTCCGCTGCACGCACTGCGACTACGCCGCCAACGTGGAGGCGGTCGCGGTGCGCGCGCCGGCCGCGTCCGGGTACGACGACGCGCCGGCCGCGCACGCGGAGGAGACACCGGAGACGCCGACGATCGCGACCCTGGTCGACCACCTCAACGAGAAGTTCCCGCGCGAGGACCGGCCCTGGGCGGCCGGGGACACGCTGAAGAACGTGCTGGTCGTCCTCAAGCACCCCGACGGCACCCGGGAGCCGTTGGCGATCGGCCTGCCGGGCGACCGGGACGTGGACCAGAAGCGCCTCGAGGGCCAGCTCGAGCCGATCGAGGTCGAGGCGATGGACGACGTCGAGCTCCGCAAGCACCCGGCGCTCGTGAAGGGCTACATCGGCCCGGAGGTGCTGGGCGAGGAGTCCGCGTCGGGGATCCGCTACGTCGTCGACCCGCGCGTCGTCGACGGCACCCGCTGGGTGACCGGCGCGAACCTGCCCGGCAGCCACGTGCTCGACCTGGTCGCCGGCCGGGACTTCACCGCCGACGGGACCATCGAGGCCGCGGACGTGCGCGACGGCGACGCCTGCCCGAACTGCGAGGAGGGCACGCTGGAGTCTGCCCGCGGGATCGAGATGGGCCACATCTTCCAGCTCGGCCGCTGGTTCGCCGAGGCGCTCGACCTCAAGGTGCTCGACGAGTCCGGCAAGCTGGTCACGGTCACGATGGGGTCCTACGGGATCGGCGTCACCCGGGCTGTGGCCGCCATCGCCGAGGGCAACCACGACGAGCACGGCCTGTGCTGGCCGCGCGCGATCGCCCCGGCCGCCGTCCACGTGGTCGCCGCCGGCAAGGACCCGGCCGTGTTCGCGGCCGCCGAGCGGCTCGCCACGGAGCTGGCCGGTGCCGGACTCGACGTCATCTACGACGACCGGGCCGGCAAGGTCAGCCCCGGGGTGAAGTTCAAGGATGCCGAGCTGATCGGCGTACCCACCCTGGTCACCGTCGGCCGCGGGCTGGCGGACGGCGTGATCGAGGTCAAGGACCGGCATACCGGTGAGCGCGAGGAGGTCGCGGTCGACGACGCGGCCGCCCACCTGGTCGGCGTGGTCCGCGGCTGAGCTGGTCGAAGGGCCGCAATTGCGGCCGTTTGACATGTTCTCGGCCCGAAAATGTGTCAGACGGCCGCAATTGCGGCTGTTGGACCACCCCGAGGAGGAGCGATGAGCATCGACGCGGTGATCTTCGACTGGGGCGGCACCCTGACCCGCTGGCACGACATCGACTTCCACGCCGAGTCGCTCGCGCTGGCCCAGGCGGTGGCCAGCACGCCGACCGCCGAGGACGACCACCACGCGCGCGCCGGGCGGCTGCACGCCGCCGGTGAGGTGATCTGGGGACGCAGCCGCGACCACCAGCGCAGCGCCACGATCGGCGACCTCTTCGACGAGGCCGGGCTCGACCACGACCCGGACCTGCTCGACGCCTACTACGACTTCTGGGAGCCGCACACGGCCACGGACCCCGACGTCGGTCCGCTGTTCTCGGCACTGCGCGCGGACGGGATCCGGGTCGGGGTGCTCAGCAACACGATCTGGCCGCGTGCCTGGCACGAGCGGTTCTTCCGGCGTGACGGTGTGCTCGACCTCATCGACGGCGACGTCTACACCAGCGAGATCCCCTGGACCAAGCCCAGTGAGCGCGCGTTCCGGGCGGCGATGGAGGCGGTCGGGGTCGACGACCCGGGCCGGTGCGTCTACGTGGGGGACCGGCTCTACGACGACGTGTACGGCGCGCAGCGGGCCGGCCTGCGCGCGGTCTACGTGCCGCACAGCACGATCCCGGCCAACCAGGTCGGGCACACCGAGGGCACCCCCGACGCGGTCGTGCAGCGGCTGGCCGACGTCCTCGACGTCGTCCGCGCCTGGGCCTGAGCCCCAACCTGAGCCCCAGCAGACTTTTGCAGATTCCTGCAACGCAGAAACCTGCACCGGGTTCCGTGCCGGGTTCTGCAGATCCATGCCGCAGGATGGGAAGCGGTGGTCCTCTCGGGGAGGACCCCGGCCGACGCGCCGCCCGACCCGCGGCGCGTGGCGCGGACCCGAGCTGACACGGGTTCGCGTCAGCGGTCCGCCAGTTCCTCCGCGCCTGGGAAGGTCTCGGGGCTTCCTCGGAACCGGAGCTGGCGGGCCGCCGCGTCGCCCAGCGCCGTGACCGCCCACCGCCGTTGTCCGGCCGCCGTCCGGCCGACCTGGTCGGCGTACGTCGTGGCGCACCGGCGCTCCACCTCGCGCGCGGCGGCGCTGATCCGGGCGGCGGTGTCCACACGGCTCGGCAGCACGTAGGCCACCTCGGAGGCGACCGGCTCCGCGCCCGCGTCCCGCAGGAGCCGGATCAGCTGGTCCCGCCGGCCGCGGTGCACCCGGTAGGCGGCCTCGACCGCGTCCGCCAGCGCGGGGTCGCTGGAGCGCGAGACCTGCCCGCCCAGGACACCGTGGACGTAGACCGCGGCGTGCTCGGCGGCGAGACTGGTCTGCATCGCCTCGACCGCGCTCACGGGTCCGCCCTCCCGGGGTCGGAGGGCAGCACGCTCAGCTGCTGCCCGACGGCCGCCGACATGCTCGCCAGGGCCCGGGCGAAGGTGCCGCTCTCGACGGTGTCGGCGAGATCCCCGAGCCGGCGCTGCAGGCGCCGCTCCTCGGTGCGGACCAGGGCCAGCGCCTGCCGGCTGCCGCGCGGCACCCGCGGGGCGGTCGCGGCCTTCGGCGTCGGCACCGCCTCCTGCAGGAGCCGCGAGTGCGCCAGGTGCAGCGCGGTGAGCTCGGCCAGCGGTGTGGACAGCCCGCGGTGGGTGGTGGCCACCTCGCTGACGAGCAGCGCGGTGTCGCCGGTCGCGGCGAGTGCCTCGGCGGCGTACGTCGCGTCGTCGGACCCCTCGCCGGCGGCCTGCGGGTCCGGTGTCGCGGTGCTCGTCGGGGCCGCGTCGGAGGCGTCCTCCTCGGGCCCCCAGCGGCAGCCGGCGGCGGTCAGCGCGAGGACCGTCCACGCCGGGACGGCCAGCGTCGTCCGACGGCTGAGCGGGTGGGGGGCGCGGGGCACGACGGAACTCTAACTCCCCCCGTCGGGCCCGCCGTGGCAGCGGCTAGGGTGGTCGGTGACAACAGCAGAAGGAGGTCGGAACCCTTGACCAGCGCCAAGCAGGACGTCATCAGGGATCGCATCGAAGCCGAGCTCGTCGACCCCCTCGCCACGCTCGGACTCGACGTGGAGGCTGTGGAGATCACCCCGGCCGGCAAGCGCCGCGTCCTGCGCGTCGCCGTCGACAAGGACGGTGGCGTGACCCTGGACGACGTCGCCGACGCCACCCGCGCGGTCTCCGGCGTCCTCGACGACTCCGACGTGATGGGCGAGCATCCCTACACCCTCGAGGTCACCTCGCGCGGCGCCGACCGGCCGCTCACGCTGCCGCGGCACTGGCGGCGCAACGTCGACCGGCTGGTGAAGGTGACCCTGGCCGACGGTGACGAGCTGACCGGACGGATCACCGCGACCGGGGAGGACGCCGCCACGGTCACCGTGGACGACGTCGACCGGCAGGTCGCGTACGCCGACGTGGCCCGCGCCCGGGTCCAGGTCGAGCTCAACCGCAAGGGAGGGACCCCCTGATGGACATCGACCTCAGCATCCTGCGCATGCTCGAGCAGGAGAAGGAGATCAAGTTCGACGTCCTGGTGGAGGCCATCGAGCAGGCCCTCCTCACGGCGTACCACAAGTCGGCCGGCGCCCAGCCGCGTGCCCGGGTCGTGCTGGACCGCAAGAGCGGCCACGTGACCGTGCTGGCGGCGGAGGTCGACGAGGAGGGCAACGTCCTCGCCGAGTACGACGACACGCCGGAGGGCTTCGGCCGGATCGCGGCGACGACCGCCAAGCAGATCATGCTCCAGCGGCTCCGCGACGCCGAGGACGAGATCCGGTTCGGCGAGTTCTCCGGCAAGGAGGGCGACATCATCTCCGGCGTCATCCAGCAGGGCCGCAACCCCGACGACGTGATGGTCGACCTCGGCAAGCTCGAGGCGCTGCTGCCCTCGGGCGAGCGGGTGCCGGGGGAGAAGTACGAGCACGGCGAGCGCATCAAGTGCCTGGTGATCTCGGTCCGCAAGGGCATGCGCGGCCCCCAGATCACCCTCTCCCGCACCCACCCGAGCCTGGTGCGCAAGCTGTTCGCGCTCGAGGTGCCCGAGATCGCGGACGGGACGGTCGAGATCATCGCCGTCGCCCGCGAGGCCGGGCACCGGACGAAGATCGCGGTGCGGTCGCGGGTCGCGGGGGTCAACGCCAAGGGCTCCTGCATCGGCCCCATGGGCCAGCGGGTGCGCAACGTGATGTCGGAGCTGCACGGCGAGAAGATCGACATCGTGGACTGGTCGGAGGATCCGGCCGAGCTGGTCGCCCACGCGCTCTCACCGGCCCGGGTCAGCTCGGTGGAGGTGATCTCGCTGGCCGAGCGCTCGGCCCGGGTCGTGGTGCCCGACTACCAGCTGTCGCTCGCGATCGGCAAGGAGGGGCAGAACGCCCGCCTGGCGGCCCGGCTGACGGGCTGGCGCATCGACATCCGCTCCGACGAGGCCCCGTCGGATGTGCCGACTGGGCGGTGACCCGGTAGAGTCGTCGCCAGTGGCTCGTGAACACACTCCTTCTGCGTGCCCTGACACCCCTGCGCCTGCAGGGCCGGTCAGGACCTGCATCGGATGCCGGGAGCGGGCCACGAAGCGCGAGTTGCTGCGGGTGGTCGCAGGCTCGGATGCGCACGGCCCGGCCGTCGTACCCGATCCCAGCGGCACCGCACCCGGCCGCGGGGCGCACCTGCACCCCACGACCGCGTGCTACGACCTGGCGGTGAAGCGACGTGCCTTCGGGCGGGCCCTGCGGCTCGCCCAGGGGTTGCCGAGCACACCGGTGGGGAACTACCTCGACTCGCACCACAGACCGTGATCGTCCGACAGGAACTGGAGCAGCAGCTCATGAGCACTCGATGAGTACCTCCCGATGAGCATGCACTACCCACTAGCGGTCCGAATCACCTCGATCTAGCAGGCCGGGGCCCGGGCCAGAAGGAGTTACGTACCTACCGTGGCCAAGCCCCGAGTCCATGAACTCGCCAAGGAATTCGGCGTCGAGAGCAAGTTCGTTCTCGAGAAGCTGAAGGAGATGGGGGAGTTCGTCAAGTCCGCGTCATCGACCGTGGAGCCCCCGGTCGCCATGCGCTTCAAGAAGGAGTACGGCGAGTCGCTCAAGACCGCCGCCTCCGCAGCGCCGACCGAGAAGCCCGCCCCCAAGGCACCGGCCAAGAAGGCCTCCGCCAAGCCGGCCGCGCCGGCCCCCGAGGCCGACGCCCCGGCCGCCGAGACCGCCGAGGCGACCCCCGCGTCGGCTCCGGCCGAGACCCCGGAGGCCCCCGCGGCCGCCGAGGCCCCGGCCGCTCCTGCCGCATCCCCCTCCAGGGCGGGCACGCCCGGTCCCCGACCGGGTCCCAAGCCCGGCCCGAAGGCCCCGGCCGACAAGGACGCCGAGGACCGGCCGGCACCTGCCGCCGAGCCGGAGGCCCCGGCCGCCCGCGAGGACCGGCCCGAGCCGCCCAAGCCCGGCGGCCCCACGCCCAAGGCTCCCGCCCCGCGGCCCGTGGGTCGCCCCGGTGGCACCCCGCGTCCGGGCAACAACCCGTTCTCGTCCAGCCAGGGCATGGGCCGTCGTCCGGCCCCGGCCGACCGTGGCCCCGCCCCCGGTGCGCCGGGGGCACCCGGTGCTCCGGGTGCCGGCGACCAGCGGCCGCCGCGCCCGGCCGCCGCGCGTGAGGGTGGCGGCGGACGCTCCGGCTCCGGCATGCCGCGTCCCAACCCGGCGATGATGCCGAAGTCCCCGGCTGCCTTCGGCTCCGGTCCCGGCGGCCGTCCCGGTCCCGGCGGCCCCGGTGGTCGTGGCGGCCCGGGTGGTCGTGGCGGTCCGGGTGGTCCCGGCGGTCGTGGCGGCCCCGGCGGCGCGCCCGGTCGTGGCGGACCCGGTGCTCCCGGTGGATTCGCCGGCCGTCCCGGCGGCGGTGGTCGTCCCGGTGGCGGTCGTCCCGGCCAGCGCGGTCAGACCCAGGGCGCCTTCGGGCGTCCCGGCGGGCCCTCGCGCCGCGGCCGTAAGTCGAAGCGGGCACGTCGGCAGGAGTTCGAGGCCATGCAGGCGCCCACCATCGGTGGTGTGCGCGTCCGCAAGGGCGACGGCGAGACCGTCAAGCTGCCGCGTGGCGCCTCGCTGACCGACTTCGCCGAGAAGATCGGCGTCGACGCCGCAGCGCTGGTGCAGATGCTGTTCTCGCTCGGCGAGATGGTGACCGCCACCGAGTCGGTCAACGACGAGACGTTCGAGCTGCTCGGTGAGGAGCTCAACTACATCGTCCAGGTCGTCTCGCCCGAGGACGAGGACCGCGAGCTGCTCGAGTCGTTCGACCTGGAGTTCGGCTCCGACGAGGGCGACGAGGAGGACCTCGCGATCCGGCCCCCGGTCGTCACGGTCATGGGTCACGTCGACCACGGAAAGACCAAGCTGCTCGACGCACTCCGCAGCGCCAACGTGGTCGACCGGGAGGCCGGCGGCATCACCCAGCACATCGGCGCCTACCAGGTGGCCACGGACGTGGACGGCGACGAGCGCCGGATCACCTTCATCGACACCCCGGGTCACGAGGCGTTCACCGCCATGCGAGCCCGTGGTGCCCAGGCCACCGACATCGCGATCCTCGTGGTCGCGGCCGACGACGGCGTCATGCCGCAGACGGTCGAGGCGCTGAACCACGCCAAGGCGGCCAACGTGCCGATCGTGGTGGCGGTCAACAAGATCGACAAGCCGGACGCGGACCCGACCAAGGTCCGTGGCCAGCTGACCGACTACGGCCTGATCCCCGAGGAGTACGGCGGCGACTCGATGTTCGTCGACGTCTCGGCGAAGTCCGAGCTCAACCTGGACAAGCTGCTCGAGGCCGTCGTGCTGACCGCCGACGCCTCGCTGGACCTGCGGGCCAACCCCGAGCAGGACGCCCAGGGCCTCGTGGTGGAGGCGCACCTCGACCGCGGTCGCGGTCCGGTCGCCACCGTCCTGGTCCAGCGCGGCACGCTCCGCGTGGGCGACTCGATCGTCGCCGGTGCCGGCTACGGGCGGGTCCGGGCGATGCTCGACGAGCACGGCGAGAACATCACCGAGGCGGACCCGTCGCGGCCGGCCATGGTGCTCGGACTCACCGCGGTGCCCGGCGCCGGCCAGACGTTCATCGTCGTCGACGACGACCGGATGGCTCGCCAGATCGCCGAGAAGCGCGAGTCGCGTGAGCGGGCAGCGATGCAGGCCAAGCGGCGCGTGCGTCGTACGCTCGAGGACTTCATGGCCTCCATGGAGAAGGGCGAGAGCCAGGAGCTCAACCTGATCCTCAAGGGCGACGTGTCCGGCTCGGTCGAGGCCCTCGAGGACTCGCTGGCCCAGGTGGACGTCGGCGAGGAGGTCTCGCTGCGGGTCATCGACCGTGGTGTGGGTGCGATCACCGAGACCAACGTCGACCTCGCCGCCGCCTCCGACGCCATCATCATCGGCTTCAACGTCCGGCCCCAGGGCAAGGCGAGCCAGATGGCGGACAAGGAGGGTGTCGAGATCCGCTACTACTCGGTCATCTACCAGGCGATCGAGGAGATCGAGGCGGCCCTCAAGGGCATGCTCAAGCCGGAGTACGAGGAGGCCAGCCTCGGGCAGGCGGAGATCCGCGAGATCTTCCGCTCGTCCAAGATCGGCAACATCGCCGGCTGCATGGTCACCGCCGGGGTCGTCCGCCGCAACGCCAAGGCCCGCGTCCTGCGCGACGGTGCCGTGGTCGCGGACAACCTCGACCTGGCCTCGCTCAAGCGGGAGAAGGACGACGCCAGCGAGGTCCGCGAGGGCTTCGAGTGCGGTCTGGTGCTGCGCAACTTCCAGGACATCAAGATCGGCGATGTCGTGGAGTCGTTCGAGATGCGCGAGATCCCGCGCGCCTGATCACCGCGACCCGTCGTTCCCGTCCACGCCGAGCGGGACGGGAACGACGGGTCGGGCCTCGATCCGTGAGCACAGGCGACGGGTCGACGAGGAGGAGGAAGCATGACCAATCCGCGGGTGCGCAAGGTCGCGGACCGGATCCAGGTGATCGTCGCCGAGATGCTCGAGCGCCGGATCAAGGACCCCCGCCTGGGGTTCGTCACGATCACCGACGTCCGGGTCTCGGGGGACACCCAGCAGGCGACCGTGTTCTACACGGTGTTCGGGGAGCAGGCCGAGATGGCCGGCACCGCCGCCGCGCTGGAGTCGGCGAAGGGGCTGATCCGCTCCGAGGTCGGCAAGCAGCTCGGCATGCGGCACGTGCCGACGCTGGAGTTCGTGCACGACGCCCTGCCCGAGAACGCCCGGCACCTCGACGAGGTGCTGGCCCGGGCCCGGGAGTCCGACGCGGCGGTGGCCGCCAACCGTGAGCGGGCGACGTACGCCGGCGAGCCCGACCCCTACCGCAAGCCACGGGAGCCGGAGCCCGCCCCCGAGTCGGGCGCTGAGCCCGCCTCCGAGTCCGCTCCCGGGTCGGGCCCCGCGGACGGCGGGGAGTGACCTCTCCGGCCGGGGCCGAGTCGGGCCTGGTCGTCGTCGACAAGCCCGCGGGCCTGACCTCCCACGACGTGGTGGCCCGGGTCCGCCGACTGGCCGGCACCCGCAAGGTCGGGCACGCCGGGACCCTCGACCCCATGGCGACCGGGGTCCTGGTGCTCGGCGTGAACCGCGCCACCCGGCTGTTGGGCCACCTGATGCTGACCGAGAAGGCGTACGACGCCACGATCCGGCTCGGCGTCGCGACCACGACCGACGACGCCGAGGGCGAGGTGACGAGCACGGCGGACGCGCAGGACCTGACCACCGACGAGGTGCACCGGGCCCTGGCCGGCTTCGTCGGCGAGATCGAGCAGGTGCCGACGGCGGTCTCAGCGATCAAGGTGGACGGCAAGCGCGCCTACCAGCGGGTCCGGGACGGCGAGCAGGTGGCCCTGGCGGCGCGGCCGGTCACCGTCCACGAGCTCGACCCGGGACCGGTCCGGCCGGCGGGCGACCCGGCGGGCCGGACCGTCGACGTCGACGTGACCGTGCGCTGCTCCAGCGGCACCTACATCCGGGCGATCGCGCGCGACCTCGGCGCCGCCCTCGGGGTCGGCGGGCACCTGGTCGCCCTGCGACGGAGCGCCGTCGGCCCCTACGACCTGGGCGTCGCCCGCACCCTCGAGGAGCTGTCCGCCGGGTTCACGATGCTCCCCATCGCCCGGGCGGCCCGCCTCGGCTTCCCCGGGCTGGACCTCTCGGAGACGCAGGCGGCCGACGTCCGGTACGGCCGGAAACTCGAGCTGGACCTCGCCGCCACGACCGCGGTCTTCGCCCCTGACGGGGAGTTCCTGGCGCTCTACGAGGCCACGGACGCTCCCGGCCTGGCCCGGCCGCTCGCCGTCTTCACCGGCTGAGCCCGGGCCCGCCCCGCGATGAGTCCGGGGTCCGGCCCCGGTCTGCCCAGGTGCGGGTCAGGGTCGTCGGGGGGATAATCCTGATGCGCGCCACCGCAGCGAGGCGAGAGGCTGAGGACCATGCACCGTCAGATCGCCGGCCGACTGACCGGCCCCGTCACCAAGTGGGTCGTCCTCGCGTTCTGGGTCCTGCTCGCGGTCGGCTCCGCGGGCTTCGCCCAGAAGCTGACCGAGGTCCAGAACAACGAGGCGTCGTCCTGGCTCCCCGCCAGCGCCGAGTCGACGCGTGCCCTCGAGAAGCTGGCGCCCTTCCAGGACCCGGATGTCATCCCGACGCTCGTGGTCTACGAGCGCGACTCCGGGCTGACCGAGGCCGACCGCGCTGAGGCGGCCGCCCAGGTCGCGGAGTTCCAGGAGCTCGACGGGGTCGAGGGTGAGGTGCTGGGCCCGATGCCGTCCGAGGACGGCGAGGCGATGCAGACGCTGATCTCCTTCAACTTCGGCTCGGACGGCTGGAGTGCCATGCCCGCCGTGGCCGACGAGCTGCGGGAGATCGCGCCCGGCGGCGACGGCCTCGCCGTGCACATCGCCGGCGCCGGAGGGCAGGCGGCGGACGCCGCGGAGGCCTTCGAGGGGATCGACGGCACCCTGCTCGTCGCCACCCTCAGCGTCGTCGTGGTGATCCTCCTGCTCACCTACCGGAGCCCCGTGCTGTGGATCCTGCCGATCTTCTGCGCCGGCATCTCGCTGTTCACCGCGCAGGCCCTGGTCTACCTGCTCGCCCGGTACGCCGACCTCACGGTGAACGGCCAGAGCCAGGCGATCCTCACGATCCTGGTGATCGGGGCCGGCACCGACTACGCCCTGCTGCTGGTGGCGAGGTACCGCGAGGAGCTGCGGCGGCACGAGGACCGGCACGAGGCGATGGCGTTCGCCCTGCACCGCGCCGCCCCCGCCATCGTGGCCAGTGCGGCGACCGTGATGCTCGGGCTCCTGTGCCTGATGTTCGCGGAGATGAACTCCACCGCCGGGCTCGGCCCGGTGGCCGCGATCGGCGTGGGCGTCACCCTCCTGGTGATGATCACGCTGCTGCCGGCGCTGCTGGTGATCGCCGGCCGCTGGGTGTTCTGGCCCAAGCGGCCGTCGTACCGGTCGCCGGAGCCCAGCCGGAACGGCCCGTGGGCCAGGGTGGGCCGCGGCATCTCCAAACGCCCCCGGTCGGTCTGGGTGGGCACCACGGCCGTCCTGGCGCTCGCCTGCCTCGGGCTGTTCCGGCTCGACGCGTCCGGCCTGTCCACGGAGGACAGCTACACCAAGGAGTTCGACTCGATCGTCGGTCAGCGGGTGCTGGCCGAGCACGGCCTGGTCGACCAGTCGAACACCGTCCAGGTCGTCGCGAACGCCGACCGCGCCGAGCAGGTGCGGCAGGCGATGACCGGGCTGGAGGGGGTCGGGGAGCCGAGCCCGCCGATGGTGGCCTCGGATGTCGCCTTCATCCAGGCGCCGATCGACGGGGACGCCGCGGCGCAGAGCACGTTCGACACCGTGGAGCGGGTCCGCGACAGCGTGAGCGGGGTCGCGGGCGCGGAGGCGCTGGTGGGCGGCTGGTCGGCGGTCTACCTCGACACCCAGAAGGCCGCCAACCGGGACAACGTCGTGATCATCCCGATCGTGCTGCTCGTGGTGTTCCTGATCCTGGTCGGGCTGCTGCGGGCGTTCACCGCGCCGCTGCTGCTCCTGGGCACGGTCGTGCTCTCCTTCGGTGCCGCCCTGGGCATCTCGGCGCTGCTGTTCGAGTACGTCTTCGGCTTCGCCGGGTCCGATCCGGCATTCCCGCTGTTCGCCTTCGTGTTCCTGGTGGCGCTGGGGATCGACTACAACATCTTCCTCATGACCCGGGTGCGCGAGGAGACCCTGCACCGGGGCACCAGGCAGGGGGCGCTGGTGGCGCTGACCTCGACCGGCGGGGTGATCACCTCCGCGGGCCTGGTGCTGGCGGCCACCTTCCTGGTGCTCAGCACGATCCCGGTGGTCTTCCTGGTCGAGCTCGGGGTCGCGGTGGCCCTCGGGGTCATGCTCGACACCATGGTCGTCCGGTCGATCCTGGTCACCGCGCTGAACCTCGACCTGGGCCCGCGGATCTGGTGGCCGAGCAGCCTCGACCGCGGCGACCACACGGTCGGTCCGACCCCGGAGCCCGAGCTCACCCCCACCCCCACCACCGCCTGACCCCGATACTCCACGAAGATCGAGTCGCCGATCACCCTCCTGGACGACTCGATCCTCGTGGAGTATCGGGAGGGGGCGGGGTGGAGCGTCGCGGGGGTGGGGCTGTGGCACGCTACGGGGCGTGCGCATGTGGCGGAGCTTCGAGGAGATCCCGGGGGACCTGGGGCGGACGGTCGTGACGGTCGGCAACTTCGACGGCGTGCACCTGGGCCACCAGCACGTGGTGCGTCGGGCCCGGGAGGCGGCCGACGAGGTCGGCGCCGAGCAGGTCGTCGCAGTCACCTTCGACCCGCACCCGATCGCGGTCCTGCGCCCCGAGCACGCGCCCCAGGCACTCACCACCGTCGAGGGCCGGGCCCGGCTGCTGGCCGCGAGCGGCGTCGACGCGGTGTTCGCCCTGCCGTTCGACCGCGACGTCGCGGGCTGGTCACCGGAGGAGTTCGTGGACCGGGTGCTGGTCGGGGCGCTGCGGGCGCGGGCCGTGGTGGTCGGCGCCAACTTCCGGTTCGGCCACCGGGCGGCCGGCGACGTGGCCTTCCTCGTCGAGGCCGGGGCCACCCGCGACTTCACCGTCGAGGGGGTGGCCCTCGACGGCGGGCCGCAGGTGTGGTCCTCCACCTACGTCCGCACCTGCCTGGCCGCCGGTGACGTGTCGGGGGCCGCCGAGGCGCTCGGCCGTCCCTTCTCCGTGACCGGCGTCGTGGTCCGCGGCGAGCGGCGCGGCCGCGAGCTGGGCTACCCGACCGCCAACGTCCCGGTCGGCCCCCTGGCCACCCCCGCCGACGGCGTGTACGCCGGCTGGCTGCGGCGGGCGGACACGGGGGAGTCCCTCCCGGCCGCCATCAGCGTCGGGACCAACCCCACCTTCGACGGCGAGCGGGACCGGCGGGTCGAGGCCTACGTCCTGGACGCCTCCGACCTCGAGCTGTACGGCGTGGAGGTCGAGGTCTCCTTCGTCGAGCGGCTGCGCGGCATGGTCCGCTTCGACGGCGTCGAGGCACTGGTGGCCACGATGGCCGACGACGTCGCCCGGGCCCGCGCCGTGCTGGAGGTCTGAGTGGCGACCCGCGACGCCACCGCCGCCGAGGCCGAGAGGTGGTTCGTCTCGCACGGGCTGCCGTGGTTCGTCGACGACGTCCGGGACGACGTACGCCGAGGGCTGGGCCGGCAGCGCCTGGTGTTGGTGGTGCTGCTCGCGGCGGTCACCGGAGCCGCGGCCGGCGCGGCGGTCGGCTGGTGGCAGCGCGATGTGGGCACCGGACTGACCGTGGCCAGCCAGGTGCTGATCGTCGGGCTGGCGCTCTACGCGCTGACCACGCTGCGGGCGTGGGCGATCGCGCGCTGGGCCGCGCGCCGGACGCTCGGCTCGCTGGGGCTGCTGTTCCCGCTGGTGACCCGGGCCCTGCCGCTGCTGCTGCTGTTCATCACGTTCCTGTTCATCAACGCCGAGGTGTGGCAGGTCTCGGCGACGCTGGACGGCTCGGTGATGTGGCTGACCGTGCTGATGTTCAGCGGCATCGCGGTCGGCTTCCTCATGGTCCGACTGCCCGAGGAGCTCGAGGTGTTCGACCGCGAGCTCGACCCGAGCCGGGTCGTCGCCGGGGCCCGTGGGACCCCGCTCGGGCCGGTGGCCGAGGCGCTGCTGGCCGAGGACGCCGTCGACCGCCGGCTCGAGACCAGGCTGGGCGGCCTGCAGAAGGTCAACCTGGTGCTGGTGCTGCTGATCACCCAGGCCGTGCAGGTGCTGCTGCTCAGCGTCTCGGTGTTCGTGTTCTTCCTGGTCTTCGGCGTGCTCGCCATGGACCCCAGCGTGGTGCAGAGCTGGGTCGGCCACCCGCCGGACCCGGTCCTGAGCGCGCAGACGGCCAGGTTGAGCCGAGAACTGGTGCAGGTCTCGGTCTTCCTGGCCGCCTTCTCGGGCCTCTACTTCACGGTGTACGCCGTCACCGACGAGCTGTACCGCAAGCAGTTCTTCACCACGATCGTGCGTGAGCTGGAACGGGCCGTCAGTGCCCGGGCCGCCTACCGACTGCTCAAGCAGGACTGACCCGGGCCCGGCTCAGGCGTCGAGGTCCTGCTCGACCAGCTCGGCGATCCGGTCCACCGCCGCCTGGTCGTCGCCGGAGACCTCGACGACGGCGCCCTTGCCGGCGCCCAGCGTCATGATCATCAACGCCGAGCCGGCGTCGACGCCCTCCTCTCCGGGGAGGCCGATCGTGACCTCGGCACCGAGCTCCTCGGCGGCGTCGGAGATGATCGCGGCGGGACGGGCGTGCAGGCCGACGGCGGAGCCGACG
The DNA here is from genome assembly GCF_014842875.1 of Nocardioides donggukensis. Lineage (GTDB taxonomy): Bacteria > Actinomycetota > Actinomycetes > Propionibacteriales > Nocardioidaceae > Nocardioides > Nocardioides donggukensis. Next base: position 1,135,261 of record NZ_JACYXZ010000001.1, read on the forward strand.
ACGACGGACTTGGTGGGCATGGGTTCTCCTTCGTGGGGTGACTGGTGCCGGTGACGAACGACCGGATCAGACGGTGACCAGGTCGGTGTCGGTGTTGCTCAGGGACTTCAGGCCGATGACAGCGGCCGCTGCCACGAGCATGCCCGCGATCAGCGCGATGAGGAAGCCAATGATGTTGCCCACCGCGAACAGCACGAAGATGCCGCCGTGCGGGGCTCGCAGGGTCACGTCGAACGCCATGGCCAGACCGCCCGTGACGGCGCTGCCGGCCATGATCGAGGGGATGACCCGCAGCGGGTCGGCCGCGGCGAACGGGATCGCGCCCTCGGTGATGAACGAGGCGCCCATCAGCCAGGCCGCCTTGCCGTTCTCGCGCTCCGGCACGGTGAACAGCCGCGGCCGGACGACCGTCGCCAGGGCGAGCGCCAGCGGCGGCACCATCCCGGCCAGCATGACCGCGGCCATCACCTTCAGCTCGGGTGCGTCGGTGGCGGTGGCGGCGGCGCCGAGGCCGGCGGTGGCGAACGCGTAGGCGGTCTTGTTCAGCGGACCGCCCATGTCGAAGGCCATCATCAGCCCCAGGACGACACCGAGCAGGATGGCCAGCCCGGGACGGTCACCGAGGCTGGTGAGGCCGTCGGTCAGGGCCTGGGTGGCCTTGATGAGGGGCCGACCGAGGAGGACGACCATGACGAGTCCGCTCACCAGGGTCGCGCCGAGCGGGATCACCAGCACCGGCATCAGGCCACGGGCCCAGTGCGGCACGGGGCGGGAGGCGATCCAGTGGGCGACCACACCGGCCAGCACACCGCCGATGATGCCGCCGATGAAGCCGGTTCCGAGTGTGTTGGCGATCGCACCCATGACGAAGCCGGGGGCGATGCCGGGACGGTCGGCGATCGCGTAGGCGATGTAACCGGCCAGTGCCGGGACCAGGAAGCCGAACGCCGCCCCGCCGAGGACGAACAGCAGGCCGCCGAGGTAGGCGAAGAACCCGCTTCCGAAGAGCGCGTGGTCGAGCTCGAGGGCGGCCGGGTCGGGCAGGTTGAACAGCGTGTTGTCGGTGGCGACCTCCGGGTGGTTGACGATCTCGTAGCCGCCGAAGAGGAAGCCGAGCGCGATCAGCAGGCCGCCGGCGGCGACGAACGGGATCATGTAGGACACGCCGGTCATCAGCACTCGGCGGATCCGGCCGCCCCAGGTCTCCTCGGCACCGTGCCCGTCGGCGCCGGCGGCGGAGGCGTCGCCCTCGACACGTGGTGCACCGGGGTCGCCCGCGTAGCGCAGCGCCTCGGCGATCATGGCGTCGCCGTCGTCGATCGGGCGCTTGACACCCGAGCTGACCACCGGCTTGCCGGCGAAGCGGCTGCGGTCCCGGACCCCCACGTCGACGGCGAAGATCACCGCCGACGCGGCCGCGATCACCTCGCGGGCCAGCGGGGTCGACCCGGCCGATCCCTGGGTCTCCACGTGGATGTCGACTCCGGCGCGTTCGGCAGCGGCCTCGAGGGCCTCGGCGGCCATGTAGGTGTGGGCGATGCCGGTCGGGCAGGCGGTGACCGCCACCAGGCTGGGGCGGGCGTCGGGGGCCGGTGCCGTGGCCGCGTGCGTCCCCGCGCCGGGCTGGGCGCCGGCGTGGGCGCCGGCCGTGGCCGGTGTCGGTTCCGTTGACGGGGCCGGTGTCGGGGCGGGCGTCGGGGCGGGGGCCGCGGCTCCCTGCGGGGAGACCACGGCGCTGACGAGCTCGACGACCCGGTCGGCGCTCTCGGCACCGCGCAGGGCCTGGGTGAACTCCGACTTCACCAGAGCCCGAGCCAGCTTGGTCAGGACCTGCAGGTGGGTGGCGTCGCCCCCCGCGGGGGCGGCGATCAGGAAGGCCAGGTCGGCCGGGCCGTCCTTGGCGCCGAAGTCGACAGGAGGCGCGAGCCGGGCGAAGACCAGGGTGGGCTCCTGCACCGCCTCGGTCCGGCAGTGCGGGATCGCGATGCCCCCTGGGAGGCCGGTGGCGGAGGTGGACTCTCGGGCCAGGGCGTCGACGACGAGCGTGTCCGCATCGGAGGTGCGCCCGGCGGTGGCGACGACGTCGGCGAGGGCCCGGATCACCTCCTCCTTCGTGGAACCGAGCTCCACGTCGAGGCGGACTAGGTCCGCGGTGATCATCTCGGTCATGTGCTGGCTCCTGTGCTGAGTTGATGAACCGTGACGAGGTCGGGGCGGAGGTGCCCCGGCTCGGGAATCGTGGTGCCGGGCAGTGCGGCCGCGGCGCTGCCGTAGGCGACGGCGTACCGCAGCCGTCCGGCCGGGGGGAGGCCCTGGGACTCGCCCCACAGGTAGCCGAACAGGCTGGAGTCGCCGGCACCGACGGTGCTCAGCACCGTGGTCGGCGGTGGGACCGCGTGCCAGGCGCCCTCGGCCGTGGCCAGCACGGCGCCCTCGGAGCCCAGGGTGGCCAGCACCGCCCCCACCCCGCGCCCGACCAGCTGGGTCGCGGCCCGCGCGGTCGCGGCCGGGTCCGCCTCGAGCTCGTCCGCGAGGTGACCGGTCAGGCTGGCCAGCTCCTCGGCGTTGGGCTTGAGCAGGTCGGGCGCGATCCCCGGCAGGGCGGCGGCCAGGGCCTTGAGCGGCTCCTCGCTGGTGTCGACCGCCACCCGGGCGGTGGTGCCCCGCAGCGCCGAGACCAGCCGGGCGTACCAGTCGTCGGGCGCCCCGGGCGGCAGCGACCCGGCGAGGACCACCCAGTCGCCGGTCCCCGCCTCGTGGAGGAGCGCGGACTCCAGCCGGGCGAGCAGGTCGGCGTCGGCCACGTTGCCGGGGCTGTTGAGCTTGGTCGTGGTGCCGTCCGGCTCGGTGATCGTGAGGTTGACCCGCACGTGACCGTGCACCGGCTCGGGTCGGCAGGGCAGCCCGGCCGCGTGCAGGTCGTGCACGAAGGGGTCGTCGGGGTCGGCCGGGAAGACCGCGGTGGTGGGCAGCCCCGCGGACTGCGCGGCCCGCGAGATGTTGACGCCCTTGCCACCGGCCTGGGAGCTGAGCTCGCGGGTGCGCTGCACGGCACCGCGGTCCAAGGGGCCGTCCAGGGCGACGGTGGTGTCGATGCTCGGGTTGGGGGTCAGCGTGACGATCATGCGACCACGACCTCCACTCCGGCCTCGTCCAGGACCCGTCGGTCCTCGTCGCGGATCCCGGGGTCGGTGACCACCACGTCCACGTCGGAGAGCCGGGCGAAGCTGACCGTGCGCTCGGCGCCGAACTTGCTCGCGTCGGTGAGCACGACCACCCGTCGGGCGGCCGCGATGAGCGCCCGCTTGACGGCTGCCTCGGCCGGGTCGGGGGTCGAGAAGCCGTGGTCGGCGGTGATGCCGTTGGTGCCCACGAACGCGAGGTCCACCCGGAGCCGGCCGAGCGCGGCCACGGTGTCCTCGCCGACGGCGGCCTGGGTGGTGGAGCGGACCCGGCCGGGGAGCAGGTGCAGCTCCACGTTGGCCTGTCCGGCCAGCCGGCTGGCGACCGGCACGGCATGGGTGAGCACGGTGATCCGTCGGTCGCGGGGGAGCAGGCCGGCCAGGCGGTGCGTCGTGCTGCCGGCGTCGAGGAGCATCGTCGCGTCCCCGGGCGGCACCAGGGCGACCGCGGTCCGCGCGATCCGGTCCTTCTCCTTGGTGTGGGCCAGGTCCCGCTCGGCCAGCGCCGCCTCGGTCACCGGCAGCGAGTCCGCGGGCACCGCGCCCCCGTGCACCCGGCGCAGGAGGCCCGCCCGCTCGAGCACCGTCAGGTCACGGCGCACCGTCTCGGTGGTCACCTCGTAGGCTTCGGCGAGATCGGCCACCGACACCCGGCCGATCCGGCCCACGTGGTGGGCCATCGCCTCTTGCCGCTCCTCGGCGTACATCCGACCTCCTCGTTCCGATTTTCTGTGCTTATGTTGTTTTACGCCCGAATGTGTTGACTGTCAAGCATCTCCCGGTGCACAGTTGTGACCATGACCACTTCCGAGCAGGCCAGCACCGTTCTCCAGGGCACCCCGGTCGTTCCCGGCCTCGCCTGTGCCCCCGCACTCCTCGTCCGCGGCGAGATCTCCCCCGAGGCGCTGGCTCGCTTCGGCACGGGTGACTTCGACGACGCCGAGGCCGCCCTCGCGGCGTACGACGACGCCGTCACCGCCGTCGCGGACGGGTTTGCCCGCCGTGCCGAGCGGGCCTCCGGTGCCGCGGCCGAGGTGCTGACCGCCAGCGCCGGCCTGGCCCGGGACAAGGGCCTGCGCGGTGCGGTCCGGACCCGACTCCGCGCGGGCGATCCGCTGCTCGGGGCGCTGGACGGCGCGGTCGAGCAGTTCTCCGGGGTGTTCACCCAGATGGGCGGGCTCATGGCCGAGCGGGTCACCGACCTCGAGGACATCGGGCGTCGCCTGACCGCCCGACTGGTCGGCGAGCCGGAGCCCGGCGTGCCGGTGCCCGAGGTGCCCTCGGTCCTGGTCGCCGCCGACCTGGCGCCCGCGGACACCGCCGGCCTCGACCCCCAGCGCGTCGTCGCGCTGGTCACCGAGCGCGGCGGCGCGACCAGCCACACCGCGATCATCGCCCGGCAGTTCGGGATCCCCTGCGTGGTCGGGGTCGGAGGCGCGCTCGAGGTCGCCGCCGGCGCGCTGCTCCTGGTGGACGGCTCCACCGGGACGATCGAGGTCGACCCCGACCCCGAGCAGGCCCAGGCTCGGGTCGAGCGGGACCTCGCCGACCGGGCCGTCGTCGGCGCCTGGTCCGGCCCTGCCGCCACGGCGGACGGCGTGCCGGTCAAGCTGCTCGCGAACGTCGCCGACGGCTCCTCGGCACGCGACGCGGCGGGCGCCCCCGTCGACGGGGTGGGCCTCTTCCGCACCGAGCTCTGCTTCCTCGACCGCTCCGAGGAGCCCACGGTGGACGAGCAGGCGGCGGTGTACGCCGAGGTGCTCAACGCCTTCTCCGGGCGCGGACCGGTCGTGGTCCGGACCCTCGACGCGGGCTCGGACAAGCCGATCGCGTTCGCCACCCACGAGGGCGAGGAGAACCCCGCCCTCGGCGTCCGCGGGCTGCGGCTCTCCTTCGACAACCCCGGGCTGCTGGACCGTCAGGTCGCGGCGATCGCGCAGGCCGCGGAGGAGACCGGCACCGAGACCTGGATCATGGCCCCCATGGTGGCCACCGTGGCCGAGGCCGAGGACTTCGCCGGCCGGGTGCGTGCGCACGGCCTGCGGGCCGGGATCATGATCGAGATCCCGAGCGCCGCGCTGATCGCCGACCGGATGCTCGAGGTGGTCGACTTCCTCTCGCTGGGCACCAACGACCTGACGCAGTACACGATGGCGGCGGACCGGATGGCCACCGACCTGACCCACCTCACCGACGCCTGGCAGCCGGCCGTGCTCCAGCTGGTGTCGCAGACGGCCGCCGCGGGCCAGGCGGCGGGCAAGCCCGTCGGCGTCTGCGGTGAGTCCGCGGCCGACCCGATGCTGGCCTGCGCCATGGTCGGCATGGGGGTGACGTCGCTCTCGATGGCCGGGGCTGCGGTTCGCCCGGTCGGGGTGGCCCTCGGCGGGGTGAGCCTGGAGACCTGCCGCGAGGCGGCCCGGGCGGCCTTGGACTCGCGGGACCCGATGGCCGCCCGCACCGCCGTGCGCGAGGTGCTGGACCGCGGTCGCGACGCCGGCTGACCGCCGGCGCTGCGGGCCGGGTCAGGAGACGGTGACCGGCACCCCGTTCAGGGCGGCGTTGCCGCTGGCGGCGTCCAGCAGCTGGGGATCGGTCAGGTCGTTGACGGAGACACCCTCGACCCGGCTCGCCCGGGTCAGCCGGACGCCGTCGCGCTGGTGCCCGTAGCCGTGCGGGAGGCTCACCACGCCGCGCATGACGTCCTCGGTGGCCTGCACCTCGACCCGCACCTGGCCGACCCGGCTGGCCACGGTGACGGTGCCGCCGTCGTCGAGCCCGCGCTGGGCGAGGTCGTCTGGGTGCATGAACAGGTGGTGCCGCGCCCGGCCGCGCGTGAGCCGCTCGGTGTTGTGCAGCCAGGAGTTGCAGTCGCGCTGGTGACGGCGCCCGATGAGCAGGAGCTGCCCGGGCTCCGGCGGCGGCGCCGCGGCCAGCCGGTCGAGGTCGGCCAGGACCAGCGCCGGAGCGAGGTCGATCCGCCCGTCGCCGGTCTGCAGCCGCCCGGGCATCAGACCCGCCCGCAGCGGGCCGAGGTCGACGCCCTGCGGCTGCCGGCGCAGCTGACGCAGGGACGGTCCGGACCGCCCGGCCCTCAAGAGGGCGCCGATCAGCACGGTCGGTGGGGTGCCGAGCCGCAGCCGTGAGACCAGGGCCTTCTTCCACGGCCGGCGCCGACTCACCCGCGCCGCCGTCCGGCTGGCGATCTCGCGGTAGATCTCCCAGTCGTGCAGCTGGTCGGCCGGCTTGGCGAAGACCGCGGGGGTGAACCGCGCGGTGTTGCGCACCGCGAGCGCCTGGAAGACCAGGTCGTAGTGGTCCCGCTCCAGCGCCGTGGCCGGCGGCAGGACGACGTCCGCGTGCCGGGTGGTCTCGTTGAGGTAGATGTCGACGGCCGCGTAGAAGTCCAGGCCCTCCAGGGTCCGGGCCAGCCCGGCCCCGTCCGGGGTGGACAGGACGGGGTTGCCGGCCAGGGTGAGCAGGGTCCGGACCTGCCCCTCGCCCGGGGTCTCCATCTCCTCGCGCATCACTGACGCGGGCAGCTCGCCGGCGAACTCCGGCAGCCCGCGGACCCGGCTGCGCCACAGGTCGTGGTGCCCCCGGCCGACCAGGCCGCGGCCGACGATGTCGATCGCCGGGCTGGTGAACATCGCACCCCCGACCCGGTCGAGGTTGCCCGAGAGGATGTTGAGCAGCTGCACCGCCCACTGGCAGACGGTGCCGAACTCCTGGGTGGAGACGCCGAGCCGGCCGTAGGCCACGGCGCCGTCGGCGGCGGCGTACTCCCGGGCGATCCGCTCGATGTCCGCGGCCGGGATGCCGCTCATCGCCTCGGCCCGCTCGGTGGTGAACGGTGCCACCGCCGAGCGCACCGTCTCCAGCCCGTCGACGTAGGCCGGCACGGCGGTCAGGCCCTCCGCGAGCAGCAGGCGCACCATGGCCAGCAGGACGAACGCGTCCGAGCCGGGGCGCACGAAGTGGTGCTCGTCGGCGACCCGTGCGGTCTCGGTGCGCCGCGGGTCGAGGACCGTCATCCGGCCGCCGCGCGCCTTCAGCTCACGCAGCCGGCCCGGGAAGTCGGGGACCGTCATCAGCGATCCGTTCGAGGCCATCGGGTTGCCGCCGACCACCAGGAAGTACGACGTCCGGTCCAGGTCCGGGATCGGGATCAGCAGCTGGTGTCCGTAGAGCAGGTGGGCGACCAGCTGGTGCGGCAGCTGGTCGACGCTCGTGGCGCTCCAGATGTTGCGGGTGCGCAGGGTGGAGACCATCGCGGTGCCGTGCGTCATCGAGCCGAGGCTGTGCACGTTGGGGTTGCCGAGGTAGACCCCGACGCTGTTCCCGCCGTGCTCGTCGATGCTGGCCGCGACCCGGTCGGCGACCAGGTCCAGGGCCTCGTCCCAGCCGATCTCCTGCCACTGCGGCTCGCCGTCCTCGCCGACCACCCGGCGCACCGGGGCCCGGAGCCGGTCGGGGTCGGTGTGCAGGTCGGCGATCGCCACCCCCTTGGGGCAGATGTGGCCCCGGGACAGCGGGTCGTCGGGGTTGCCCCGCACCCCGGTCACCTCGCCGTCCTCGATCGTCAGCCGCAGGCCGCAGATCGCCTCGCAGAGGTTGCACACGCCCAGGCGGGTGCCGGTGAACCCGGGCGGGACCGGTCCGCCGGAGGCGAGGTCGCCCACGCGGGAGCCCAGCTGTGAGCCCAGTCGCGAGCCCAGTCGTGAGCCCAGTCGTGCGCCGAGGGCGGTGACCCGGGCGGCACGGTCGGCGATCGTGGGGAGCGGCGCGGGGGTCCTCATGCCCGCATCATGCCCGCAGTCGCGGCGAGGCGGGAGACGGGTGGCCGGATCCGGGGTTACGGTCGGGGTCCGATCGCCCGCGCCACGCGGGCGAGCCTGCAGAAGGGAACACACGCATGGGATACGGACTCGGGGTCTTCCTCATGGCCCTCGGCCTGATCCTGGCCTTCGCCGTCTCCGACGTGATCGAGGGCGTCGACCTCACGATGGTGGGCTACATCCTCGTGCTGGCCGGCATCCTGATCGTCGCGCTGACGGCGTTCCAGGCGAACCGGGGCCGCAGCGCCAGCAACGTCACCCGGACCACCCACGCGGACGGCCGGCAGACGGTCACCGAGCAGCGCAACGAGTCGGACCCGCCGCCGGCGGTGTGAGCACCGGGACCGGCCGGGCCCCCTCGCGTCTCGATTCGCGGGGGAGCCCGGCCGGTTGGTAGTCTCCTACGGTTGTCCGCGTGCGGACAGCACTCACAGCACCACCCTGCCGTGCAACGGCCGCGGATCCAGAGTGCCCGGGTGAACAGGCCCCGGCGCGCCGCGCAACGGACAAGAACCGGAAGGAGCCCCGCATGTCGATCGGTACCGACGCGGAGACCAAGAAGAAGATCATCGCTGAGTACGGCGCATCCGAGGGTGACACCGGCTCGCCCGAGGTGCAGATCGCGCTGCTGAGCCACCGCATCAGCCACCTCACCGAACACCTCAAGGCGCACAAGCACGACCACCACAGCCGTCGTGGCCTGCTGCTGCTCGTCGGCCAGCGCCGCCGCCTGCTGAACTACCTGCAGAAGACCGAGATCGCGCGCTACCGCTCGATCGTGGAGCGGCTCGGCCTGCGTCGATGACGTGATGGAGCGGTCACCCCGTCGGGGTGGCCGCTCCTGCTACATCCGGGTCCGGCGCTAGGGTCGGACACGTCCCCCCGGCTCGCCGGGGACAAGTCAAGACAGGACACACCACCAAGGAGCGCCCCGCGAAGTCCGGCCCGGTCCTCGGTAGTGGCCCTCAGGAAGCCTCTGCGGCCTGCGAGCCTCGATCGAAGACCGGCCCCTCCACCGCGACGGTGGGGGACAGGCGGGACGCGCGGGACCGCTCCGCGAACAGAAAGGACAGTGCCCAGGGCATGTCCAACACCACAGAACCGATCATCTCCGCCGTGGAGACCGTGCTCGACAACGGCAGCTACGGCACCCGCACCGTCAAGTTCGAGACCGGGCTGCTGGCCCGCCAGGCCGCCGGCTCGGTGACCGCCTACCTCGACGACGACACCATGCTGCTCTCGGCGACCACCGCCGGCAAGCAGCCCAAGGACCACTTCGACTTCTTCCCCCTGACGATCGACGTCGAGGAGCGGATGTACGCCGCGGGCCAGATCCCCGGCTCGTTCTTCCGCAGCGAGGGCCGGCCGGGTGAGGACGCGATCCTCACCTGCCGCCTGATCGACCGCCCGCTGCGCCCGACCTTCAAGAAGGGGCTGCGCAACGAGGTCCAGGTCGTCATCACCGTGATGGCGCTGGACCCCGACCACCCCTACGACGTGCTGGCGATCAACGCCGCGTCGCTGTCCACCCAGCTGTCCGGCCTGCCGTTCTCCGGCCCGGTCGGCGGCGTCCGGGTGGCCCTCATCGGCGGCCAGTGGGTCGCCTTCCCGACCCACAGCCAGCTCGAGGAGGCCGTGTTCGACATGGTCGTGGCCGGTCGGGTCACCGAGTCCGGTGACGTGGCGATCATGATGGTCGAGGCCGAGGCCACCGAGCAGACCTGGACGCTCGTGCAGTCGGGTGTCCAGGCGCCGACCGAGGAGGTCGTGGCCAGCGGCCTCGACGCCGCCAAGCCCTTCATCAAGCAGCTGTGCGACGCCCAGGCCGAGCTCGCGAAGGAGGCCGCGAAGCCGGTCCGCGAGTTCCCGGTCTTCCTGGACTACGAGGACGACGTGTACGCCGCGGTCGAGTCGGCCGTGAAGGACGACACCGCCGCAGCGCTGACCATCGGCGACAAGCAGGAGCGCGAGGAGAAGCTCGACGCCATCAAGGCCTCGCTGCTCGAGCAGGTCGGTGCCTCCTTCGAGGGCCGCGAGAAGGAGGTCGGCGCCGCGTTCCGCGCGCTGAACAAGGAGCTGGTCCGGGCCCGCGTGCTCCGGGACAAGGTCCGCATCGACGGCCGCGGGCTGGCCGACATCCGGCCCCTGCACGCCGAGGTCGGCGTGATCCCGCGGGTGCACGGCTCGGCGCTGTTCGAGCGCGGCGAGACCCAGATCCTGGGGGTCAGCACGCTGAACATGCTCACGCTGGAGCAGAAGCTGGACACCCTCTCCCCGGAGAAGACCCGCCGCTACATGCACAAGTACGTCTTCCCGCCGTTCTCCACCGGCGAGACCGGCCGCGTGGGCTCGCCCAAGCGGCGCGAGGTCGGGCACGGTGCGCTGGCCCGCCGGGCGCTGCTGCCGGTGCTGCCGACCCGCGAGGAGTTCCCCTACGCGATCCGTCAGCTCTCCGAGGCGATGGGCTCGAACGGCTCCACCTCCATGGGCTCGGTCTGCGCCTCCACGATGTCGCTGCTGCAGGCCGGTGTGCCGCTGCGCGCCGCCGTGGCCGGCATCGCGATGGGGCTCATCACCGGTGAGGTCGACGGCAAGACCGAGTACGTCGCGCTGACCGACATCCTCGGCGCCGAGGACGCCTTCGGCGACATGGACTTCAAGGTCGCCGGCACCCGGGAGTTCGTCACCGCGCTGCAGCTGGACACCAAGCTCGACGGCATCCCCGCCGACGTGCTGGCCGGGGCGCTCACCCAGGCGAAGGACGCGCGGCTCGCGATCCTCGACGTCATGGGCGAGGCCATCGACGCGCCGGAGGAGATGTCGCTGCACGCGCCGCGGATCATCACCGTCCGGGTGCCGGTCGACAAGATCGGTGAGGTCATCGGGCCCAAGGGCAAGGTGATCAACCAGATCCAGGACGACACCGGCGCCAGCCTGTCCATCGAGGACGACGGGACCGTCTACATCGGTGCCACGAACGGCGAGGCCGCCGAGGCGGCGCGGACGATGGTCAACGCGATCGCGAACCCGACCATGCCCGAGGTCGGCGAGCGCTACCTCGGCACGATCGTCAAGACGACCAACTTCGGTGCGTTCGTCTCGCTCATGCCGGGCAAGGACGGCCTGCTGCACATCAGCAAGCTGCGTGCCCTCGCCGGCGGCAAGCGGGTCGACGCGGTCGAGGACGTCGTCTCGGTCGGCCAGAAGGTCCAGGTCGAGATCGCCGAGATCGACGACCGCGGCAAGCTCTCGCTGATCCCGGTCGTCGACGACGCCGGCTCCGACGAGGGCGCCTCGGACGCCGAGGGCGACTCGGACGACTGAGCGTGACCAGGTCCGCGCGCAGGTCCCGTGAGGGGTCGCAGGGCCTTCGGGCAGCCGGTCGGCAGGTGACTGCCGGCCGGCTGTCCGGCTCCGTGCGCGCGGACGCCCAGCCGATGGGCTCCACCCGCACCCTGCTCACCGAGACCGACGACGACGGCCAGGTGGTCTCCCGGGTGCGCCGCACGGTGCTGCCCGGGGGCCTGCGGGTGGTCACCGAGCAGATGGCCGGGGTCCGCTCCGCGAGCGTGGGCGTCTGGGTCGGGGTCGGCTCCCGGGACGAGGTGCCCGGCCTGCACGGCTGCTCGCACTTCCTCGAGCACCTGCTGTTCAAGGGCACCGCCGAGCGGTCCGCGATGGACATCTCCGTGGCCCTCGACGAGGTCGGCGGCGAGTTCAACGCGTTCACCGCCAAGGAGTACACCTGCTTCCACGCGCGGGTGCTCGACCACGACCTGCCGCTGGCCGTCGACGTCCTCGGGGACATGGTGACCGGCTCACGGATCCTCGCGGCCGACGTCGAGGCGGAGCGGGACGTGATCCTCGACGAGATCGCCATGCACGACGACGACCCCGACGACGTGGTCCACAACCTGTTCTCCGAGCAGGCGTTCGGCGACACCCCGCTCGGCCGCCCGATCGCCGGGACGGCGGACTCGATCGCGCGGCTGACCCGCACCCAGATCGCCCGCTTCTACCGGCGCCACTACCGGGCCGCGAACACCGTGGTGGCCGTGGCCGGGAACCTCGACCACGCCACCGTGGTCCGCCGGGTGCGCAAGGCCTTCGGGCGGCACGGGTTCCTGGCCGGCGACGAGCGGCCGGTGCCTCCGACGACCACCACCCGGTCCCGCCGCCCGGCCGCGGGCGCGGCGCACGCGACCCGTCCGCTGGAGCAGGTCAACCTGGTGCTCGGGGTCCGCGGGCTCACCCGCACCGACGAGCGTCGGTTCGCCCTCGGCGTGCTCAGCACGGCCCTCGGCGGCGGCACCTCGTCAAGGCTCTTCCAGGAGGTCAGGGAGCGACGCGGCCTGGCCTACTCGGTCTACTCCTTCGCCAGCCACTACGTCGACGCCGGCCTGGTCGGCGTCTCGGCCGGCTGCCTGCCCGAGAAGTACGACGACGTGCTGGGCGTGGTGCGGGCCGAGCTGGCCCGGATCGCCAGGGACGGCATCGACGCCGAGGAGCTGGCCCGCGGCAAGGGCCAGCTGCGCGGCGGGCTGGTGCTGGGCCTGGAGGACTCCGGGTCGCGGATGGCCCGGCTCGGCAAGGCCGAGCTGGTCCACGACGAGCTGCTGGGCATCGACGAGGTGCTGGCGCGGATCGAGGCGGTCACCCTCGACGACGTCCGCTCGCTCGCCGCCGAGCTGTTCGCCCAGCCGGAGATCCTGGCGGTCGTCGGCCCGGAATGAGTGGCCCCGAGTGGCCCGAGTGAGCCCGAGCGGGTCAGCCGACGGCCAGCGCGGCGAGGGCGGCGCAGGCCACCGCCCAGAGCACGCTGGTGAAGGTGCCGATGATGAACCGCTCGGCGGCCCCGGGGGTCTCGGTGCGCAGCTCGGGGTAGCGGCCGAGCCCCTTGAGGGCCAGGGTCACCGCCAGCCCCTCGGGCCAGTCGGCCAGCAGCGTGGTGAACACCGCGGCCCGCTCCAGCCCGCCGATCCAGGCACCGCCGCGCAGCACCTCGCCGGCCCGGCTGATCGATCCGTCGCTGGCGGCCGTGCCGTGGTCGACGAGCGCGAACACGGCGGCGGTGAGCACGCCCCCGCCGGCCACCGCGAGAGCGCCGGCCAGGGAGACGACGACCGCGACCTCACCGGCCCCGTCGACGGGCGAGACGGCCAGCACCAGCGCCGCGGTGCCGAGCAGCCCGAGCAGGCCGCCCGAGACCGCCAGCCGCCCGGTCGGCGGGAGCCGCCACCCGAGCACGCCGAGCAGCACCGCCAGCCCGAGGGCGCCGGCCACGACGGCGCCGGTCACGGGGCGTCCTCGGTCGCGGGCGGGTGGCCGGTGAGGGTCTCGGCCAGCAGGTCGGTGACCAGCGACCGGGCCCGGCGGCCCTCGACCAGTCCGGCGGCCCGGGCCCGCTGGCTCACGGCCGGCGGGCTGATCCCGAGCCGCCGGGCGGTCTCGTCGTAGCTGAGTCCCTCGTCCACCAGGTCCACGACCTCCCATCCGCGTGTCGTCCGTCGTCCCAGGAGGGCCGCCCACAGCAGCAGGGCGGTCTCCACGTGCCCGGCACGGTAGTCGTCGTCACCGACGACGGCCACGTGTCCCGGTGTCCGCTTCGCGCCGTCCACCGCCGTCCGGGCGTGGAGGTAGGCCGGTCCGCGGCCGGCCCGGGCCTGACGCGGGAGCGGGGTCTCGACGGTCCCGATCCCGACGCCGACGTACCAGGCGTCGCTGCGCAGCAGCTCCAGCAGGGTGGCGGTGACCGCGGCCGGGTCGTCGAAGACGCCCTGGATCTCGTCGCCGGCGGTGCGCTCGAAGCCGCGCAGGGCCCCGGACCCGTAGTCGGCCACGGCTCGGGGGACCAGGTCCGGCGTGCTCCGGCTGGCCCGCTGGTCCACGGTGAGCACCACGACTCGCACGGCGTCCTCCCAGGCGTCGACCTTCATCCCACTGAGATAAGGCTTTTGCCTAAACTAGCATGAGATAAGGAAGAAGGCTAACGTCGGGCGATCAGACCCACGACCGCCGGTGCCTTGCTCTCGACCACCGAGACCCGGAAGCCGCCCTCGACCAGGGCCGCGGAGGCCTTCTCCAGCACCGTGGGCACCTGCTCGGGCGGGGTGGCCTCGTAGAACAGGTAGCACGCCCCGCCGGGCGAGATCCGCTCGTGCAGCAGCGCCACCTCGGCGGCGCAGTCCCGCACCCAGAAGAGGTTCACGTTGAAGGCGAAGGCCCGGTCGAGCCGCTTCACCGGCACCCGCAGCGTGGCCAGGTCGATGTGTCGCACGGTGAGCCGGCCGGCCGCGATGTGCTCGGCGCAGCGGCGCTTGGTGCGGTCCACCCCCGACTCCGACCGGTCGATCGCGAGCAGGCGCCCGGACTGGAGTCGGCTGCAGATCAGCTCCGCGGCGGCGCCCGCACCGCACCCGATCTCCAGCACCTGGTCGTCGGGCTGCACGTCGAGCACGTCGACGGCCCAGCGGATCCGGGCCGGAATCGTCTGCACCGCCATGGGCACAGCCTGCCACCTCCCTGCGCTTTCGCGCAGCACCGCCCAGTGGCTGCCCCAGTGGCTGCCCCCATGCCTGGCACAGTGCCTGCCCGGGCGCCTGCCCCTGGGCCGGCTCCCGCCGGAGTAGGTTTGCCCCGTGAGCGAGCAGAGGTTGAAGGTGGGGGTGCTCGGCGCCCTGGGCAAGGTCGGTGCGGAGGTCTGCCGGGCGGTCGAGGAGGCCCCGGACCTGGAGCTGGTGGCCGCGGTCGACGCCGACGACGACATCGGGGCGCTGCTCACCGCCGGCACCGAGGCGGTCGTCGACTTCACCCATCCCGACGTGGTCATGGACAACCTCGAGTTCTGTCTCGACCACGGCATCCATGCGGTCGTCGGCACCACGGGCTTCGACGAGGACCGGCTGGGCCAGCTGCGGACCTGGCTGGGCAACGCGCCCGGCACCGGCGTGCTGATCGCGCCCAACTTCTCGATCGGCGCGATCCTCATGATGCGCTTCGCCGCGGCGGCCGCCCCGTTCTACGACTCCGTCGAGGTGGTCGAGCTGCACCACCCGGACAAGGCCGACGCGCCCAGCGGCACGGCGCGGCGTACGGCGGAGCTCATCGCCGCCGCCCGCGCGGACGCCGGGCGGGACCCGATGCCGGACGCCACCTCGACCGCGCTGGACGGCGCCCGGGGTGCCGAGGTGTCGGGGGTGCGGGTGCATGCGCTCCGGGTCCGCGGGATGGTCGCCCACCAGGAGGTGGTGCTCGGCGGGACGGGGGAGACCCTGACCGTGCGGCACGACTCGATGGACCGCAGCTCGTTCAGCCCCGGTGTGCTGACCGCACTCCGGGCGATCGCCGACCACCCGGGTCTGACCGTGGGCCTGGAGTCGTTCCTCGACCTGGACTGAGCAGGCCTCGACCGAGGGCGCGGCCTCGGGCCGCTACCCGGCCGGGCCGAGCGCGGTGTGCAGCCGGACCTGCTTGACGGTCACGGACCCGTCGCCGTGCAGGTCGAGCTCGCGGTGCGCGCCGTCGGGGGCCCAGCCGGCGTCGGTGAGGAAGGCGCGCAGGGCGTCGTCCCCGGCGTTCAGCCAGGTCACCGCCCGGGTGAACCGGTCCGCCACGAGGGTGTCGGCGCAGGCCTGGACCAGCCGCGATCCGTGGCCGAGCCGGCGGTCCTCGGGTGCGACACCGAGCTCGGCGACCTCGCCGTCGGAGATCGGGTCGCAGTCGGGGTCGGCGGCCGGCATGGTGACGGCGAAGCCGGCGATCCGGTTCCGCTCGAGTGCCACCAGCACCCGGTTGCGGGCGTCCCGGCCGGTCGTCAGCGCCGCGCTCCACACCTCGGCGACCTGGTCGACGTCCAGGGCGGCCGGCGGCAGCAGGTCGGCGTACGCCTCTCGCCAGACCCGCACCTGCACGCCGGCGATGCCGCGGGCGTCGTCGGCCCAGGCGACGCGGACGGAGACGTCGGCGGTGGGGGAGCTCATGCGGTCATCCTCGCAGCCGGCCGGTGGTATTACATGCGCACGTCACGGATGCAGATATCTGTAACACGGCCTGCTACCGTGGGGGTGTGTACGGCAACGACTTCACCGCCCCAGAGGCCGCGCGCACGGCGCCGGCCGACGAGCCCGCCTCGTTCCGCGCCATCCTCGTCGAGGACGGCCGGGTCGAGCCCCGCGACGAGATGCCGGAGGGGTACCGCAAGACCCTGGTCCGCCAGATCGCGCAGCACGCCCACTCCGAGATCATCGGCATGCAGCCGGAGGGGAACTGGGTCAGCCGGGCGCCCAGCCTGCGCCGCAAGGCGATCCTCATGGCCAAGGTCCAGGACGAGGCCGGCCACGGCCTCTACCTGTACGCCGCCGCGGAGACGCTCGGCGTCGACCGGGCCGACCTGCTCGACGCGCTGCACAGCGGTCGGCAGAAGTACTCCTCGATCTTCAACTACCCGACGCTCACCTGGGCCGACGTCGGCGCGATCGGCTGGCTGGTCGACGGCGCCGCGATCGTCAACCAGGTGCCGCTGTGCCGCTGCTCCTACGGCCCGTACGCCCGGGCGATGGTCCGGGTGTGCAAGGAGGAGTCCTTCCACCAGCGCCAGGGCTTCGAGATCCTGCACACGCTCGCGCACGGGTCGCAGGCCCAGCGGCAGATGGCCCAGGACGCCGTCAACCGCTACTGGTGGCCGAGCCTGATGATGTTCGGCCCGCCGGACGACGACTCGCCGAACTCGGCGCAGTCGATGGCGTGGGGGATCAAGCGCTTCTCCAACGACGACCTGCGCCAGCGGTTCATCGACATGACCGTGCCGCAGTCCGAGGCGCTCGGGCTCACCCTGCCCGACGACGGCCTGGCGTGGAACGAGGAGCGCGGCCACTACGACTTCACCCCGGTGGACTTCACCGAGCTGTTCGAGGTGATCCGCGGCAACGGCCCCTGCAACGAGCAGCGGATGGCGCACCGGGTCGGCGCCCACGAGGACGGCGCGTGGGCCCGCGAGGCCGCGGCGGCGTACGCCCAGAAGCAGGCACAGAAGCAGGCCCAGAGGCAGGCCCGAGAGCAGGCACAGAAGGAGGGGGCCGCATGAGCGTCGAGCCCCTCTGGGAGGTCTTCGTCCGGTCCCGTCGCGGGCTCTCGCACGTCCACGTCGGGAGCCTGCACGCCGCGGACGCCGGGATGGCGCTGCGCAACGCCCGCGACCTCTACACCCGGCGTCAGGAGGGTGTGTCCATCTGGGTCGTGCCCGCGGCCGCCATCGAGGCCTCCAGCCCGGACGAGAAGGACAGCTTCTTCGACCCGGCCGTCGACAAGGTCTACCGGCACCCCACGTTCTACGACGTCCCGGAGGGGGTGGAGCACCTGTGAGCGCCCACGTCGACTACCTGCTCGGGCTGGCCGACGACGCCCTGGTCTCCTCGCAGCGGATGGGCTGGTGGATCAGCCGGTCCCCGCAGCTGGAGGAGGACGTCGCGATGGCCAACATCGGGCTCGACCAGCTCGGCCAGGCGCGGGCCCTGCTCACCCACGCCGGTGCGGTCGAGGCGGCCGGCCGCGACGAGGACGACCTGGCGTACTTCCGCGACGAGCGGGACTTCCGCAACGTCTGCCTGGTCGAGCGGCCGATGGAGGACTTCGGCGTCGCCATGGCCCGGCTGCTGGTCTTCGCCACCTGGCAGCACGAGCTCTACGGCGCGCTGTCGGCGAGCACCGACGCCACGCTCGCGGCGGTGGCGGCCAAGGCCCGCAAGGAGACCGCCTACCACGTCGACCACGCCCGGCAGTGGACCCTGCGCCTCGGTGACGGGACCGCGGAGAGCCATGACCGGATGCAGGCGGCGGTGGAAGCAGAGTGGCCGTGGCGCGAGGAGCTCTACGACGCCGGCACCCTGGCCCCCGAGCTCGTGGAGCGGGGGATCGCGGTCGACCCGGGGACGCTGCGCGAGCCGGTCGAGGCGCGCCTCGACGCGGTGCTGGCCGAGGCGACGCTGAGCCGGCCGGACGTCGCGGCGGCGTACAGCCGCGGCCGGCAGGGCCGGCACACCGAGGCGATGGGCTACCTCCTCGCGGAGATGCAGCACCTGGCCCGGTCCCACCCGGGGGTGACCTGGTGAACGCCACGACGATCGAGCACCGCACCGCGACCGCGACCACGCCGTCCCGGGCCTGGCAGGTCGCGGCCGGCGTGCTCGACCCCGAGCTGCCGGTGGTCACCATCGAGGACCTCGGGATCCTGCGCGAGGTGACCGAGGACGACCAGGGGCGGGTGCACGTCCGGGTCACCCCGACCTACTCCGGCTGTCCGGCGATGGAGACGATCCGCGAGGACCTCGTCTCCGCGCTCACCGGCGCGGGGTTCCGCACGGTCACGGTCGAGTTCGTGCTCGCGCCCGCGTGGACGACCGACTGGATGACGGGCGAGGGCCGCGCCAAGCTCGAGGCCTACGGCGTGGCCCCACCGGGCCCGGTCGCCGACGGCGGTCCCGTCCCGCTGGCGCTGTCGGTGCGCTGCCCCCAGTGCGGCAGCCCGGACACCCACGAGCTGAGCCGGTTCGGCTCCACCTCGTGCAAGGCGCTGTGGAGCTGCCGCAGCTGCCGCGAGCCCTTCGACCACTTCAAGGCCCTCTGAATGAGCGGTCACGCCTCGTTCCACCCGCTCCGGGTGGCCGCGCTCGAGCCGCTCACCGACGACGCCGTCGGGCTCACCTTCGAGGTGCCGGCGGACCTGGTCGAGGAGTTCACGTGGACGGCGGGTCAGCACGTCTCGATCCGGTGCCCGGACGGCGGGCGGCGCAGCTACTCGATCTGCACGCCGCCGTCGTCGGGCCTGCTCAAGGTCGGCATCAAGCGGCTGCCCGGGGGCGTGTTCTCCGGTGGCGTGCTCGACGCGCTCGCGGTGGGCGACGAGCTCGAGGTGATGACCCCGGCGGGTCGGTTCACCCCCCGGCTGGACCCGACCGCGCGGAAGTCGTACGTCGTGGTGGCGGCCGGCTCCGGCATCACGCCGGTGCTCTCGATCGCCGCGGCCATCCTCGAGGGCGAGCCCGGGTCGCGGGTCACCCTCGTCTACGCCAACCGCACCCACCGCTCGGTGATGTTCCTCGACGAGGTGCACGACCTCAAGGACCGCCACCTCGAGCGGTTCCGGGTCCTGCACGTGCTGTCCCGGGAGGAGCAGGACGTCGCCCTGCTCTCGGGTCGGCTGGACGCCGAGCGGTTCCGGGGGCTGCTGGAGTCGCTGCTCCCGGCCGACGACGTCGACGAGTGGTATCTCTGCGGCCCGCAGGCGATGGTGACGGACCTGCGCGAGGTGCTCTCGGAGGCCGGCGCGACCGCCGTGCACACCGAGCTCTTCCACGCCGACCCGGTGCCGCGCGCGGCACCGGTCGAGCAGGACGGCGCGGGGTCCGCCGACGGCGGCTCGGCCCGGGTCACGGTCCGGCTCGACGGTCGCAGCTCGAGCTTCGACCTGGCCCGCGGCGACGTGCCCGTGCTGGAGGCGGCCCTGCGGGTACGTCCGGACGCGCCGTTCGCCTGCCGTGGCGGTGTCTGTGGGACCTGCCGGGCCCGGGTCGTCGAGGGCAGCGTCTCGATGGACACCAACTGGGCCCTCGAGGCCGAGGAGGTCGAGCGCGGCTACGTGCTGACCTGTCAGTCGCACCCGACGTCCGAGACGCTGGTCCTCGACTACGACGCCTGAGCGGGTCGGCCGCTCACCGGGTCACGGTGGGGCGGCCCGGTCGCCCAGCCGGACGGCGCCGGCGACGGCGAGCGCCGTGCCCGCGGCCACCCCGCCCCACCAGCCCGGTCGGACGCCGTCGCCGAGCAGCGCCAGGCCGACCAGGGCCGGGACGAAGGTCTGCATGACGATCAGCGCCGCCGTGGCCGGGGTCACCGTCGTGGAGGCGAGGGCGAGCGAGTACAGCCAGAACGCGACCGCGCCGAGGGCGGGGACGGCCAGTGCCGTCACCAGCACGGCGGGGGACAGGCGCAGCTCGATCCCGCGGACGGCGATGGCCGAGCCGGCGTACCCGGTCCCGGAGGCCACCCCGAGCCAGAGCGGGTGCCGTCGCAGCGTCACGCCCGCGGCCACGCAGGCGGCGACGAGCAGCCAGACCGCGAGCGCCAGCCCGGTCCCCGCCGCCGGCTCGCCGGGATCGCCCGAGGAGACCGCGAGCACCACGATGCCCAGCGTCACCGCCGCCACCGCGAGCCAGCGGGACCACCCCAGCGGCTCGTGCAGCAGCCGCGAGGCGGTGATCGCCGTGATCGGCATCGACAGCGAGATCGCGGCCTGGGCCAGGTAGAGCGGCAGGTAGACGATGGCCACCGCGTGCAGCAGGAATCCGCCGAGGTAGGCGGCCACCACGGCCAGCACCACCGGATCGCGGGCGCCGGCCACCAGGAACCGGCCGAGACCGCCCTGCAGCTGGGGCAGCAGCCGGACCCGGTGCGCCTGCAGCACGGCGGCCACCCCGAAGAGGGCGGCGGCCGCCAGGGCGGCGGCCAGTCCGGTCAGCACCGAGGGCTGGTCAGCGGTAGGTGTCCGGGAGCGGCTGGTTGATCTTCACCCGCGGCTTGGGCAGTCGCAGGAAGCGCATGTTGATGGCCCGCATCACGGCGTACCAGGTGACGCCCTTCAGTGGCGCCTCGGGGAACCGCTGTGCGATCGCGCGGCGCAGCCGGAAGCGCAGGTAGAACACGTCGGCGACGACCAGGATGATCGTGGTGAACCACAAGGAGTTGGCCAGCACCACGCCGCCGTCGCCGAAGAGGCCGTAGCCCATGACCATGATCAGGATCAGCATCGGGGCGAGCAGCTCGGCGAAGCCCAGCCGGCTGTCGACGAAGTCGCGGATGAACCGCTTCACGGGTCCGCGGTCGCGGGGTGGCAGGTGGTTCTCGTCGCCGTTGCGCAGCGCCTCCCGCACCTTGCGGCTGGACTCGACCCGGAGCTCGCGCTGGCGGCGGGCGAGGGCCTTGCGGTCCCGGGGCAGGCGGGCCCGGGCCTTGGCCGCGGCCTCGGCCTCCTTGCGGGAGGGGGTGGGGCGTCCCTTGGCGCCCGGCCTCTCCGGGACGGGCGACTCGGCGGGCTGCGGGGTGGAGCGTCGGAACAACGGGAACGCCCTTCGGCGACGGGTGGACGGATGTGACCACAGCCTACCCGCCCGGCTCGCTCGCTCCCGCTTGTGTTTGGCCCTAGGGTTGATTCACCAGCACACACCGTTCACACTGCCTGCCCGTCGCCGACGGGCAGAACCCGAAGGGGTCGCTCCGCATGAGTCTCTGGAAGCGCTTCACCTTGATCTTCCGGTCGAAGGCCAACACGGCCCTCGACCGCGCCGAGGACCCGCGCGAGGTGCTCGACTACAGCTACCAGCGTCAGATCGAGCTGCTCTCGAAGGTACGCCGCGGCGTCGCCGACGTCGCCACCAGCCGCAAGCGGGTGGAGCTGCAGGTCAAGCAGCTGGAGCAGCAGCAGGCCAAGCTGCAGGGCCAGGCGCAGAAGGCCATCGAGATGGAGCGTGAGGACCTCGCCCGCGAGGCCCTGACCCGCAAGTCGGGGCTGACCTCCCAGATCGCCGACCTGAACGTCCAGCACGCCAACCTGCAGGCCGAGGAGGAGAAGCTCACCCTCGCCCAGCAGCGGCTGCAGGCGAAGGTCGAGTCCTTCCGCACCCGCAAGGAGACGATCAAGGCGACCTACACCGCCGCCCAGGCCCAGACCCAGATCAACGAGGCCCTCTCGGGCATCGGCGAGGAGATGGGCGACGTGGGGCTGGCCGTGCAGCGCGCGGAGGACAAGACCGCCCAGATGCAGGCCCGGGCCGGCGCGATCGACGAGCTGCTCGCCTCCGGCGCGCTCGACGACGTCAGCCAGCCCGGTGGCGGCGACGACATCAGCCGCGAGCTGGACGCCATGGGCTCCCAGTCCGACGTCGAGGCCGAGCTGGCCAGGCTCAAGGGCGGCTCGAAGGCGCCCGAGGCCATCGAGTCGGGCGCGGAGGGCGACATCCTGCGCTCCGAGCCGGCCACGGTCGAGGAGAGCGACGAGGGCCGGCCATGATCGTCCGGATCCTGGGGGAGGGGCAGTTCGACGTCGCCGACTCCGAGCAGGACCGTCTCAACGAGCTCGACGCGGCCGTCGAGACGGCCGTGGAGGCCGACGACGAGGCGGCGTTCCGGGTCGCCCTGGGCCGGCTGCTCGACGCCGTCCGCTCGGTCGGGGTGGCCCACGACCAGGCGTCGCTGGACGTCTCCTCGGTGATCCTGCCCCCGGCCGACGCCAGCATCCCCGAGGTGCGCGACCTGCTGTCCGACGACGGCCTGATCCCCGGCTGAGGCGACCATGGCGCGGACGCGTTTCATCAACGACGCCGGGCTGACCGCCCGGATGACGCTGGTCATGTTCCTGCTCGGCGCGCTGTTCGTCGTGCTCATCGTGGGGCTGATGCTCGTCGCCCAGGGCAGCGGGGCATCGGGTTTCATCCCGATCATCGGCCTCGCGGGCGTCGGCATCGCGGTCTACCAGTGGTGGAACTCCGACAAGGTCGCGATGCGGGCGATGCGGGCCCGCGAGGTGACCCCGCAGGAGGCCCCCGAGCTGCACGGCATGATCGACCGGCTCTGCGCCGTGGCCGACATGCCCAAGCCGCGGGTCGCGGTGGCCGACACCTCGCTGCCCAACGCGTTCGCCACCGGCCGCTCCCCGGAGCGGGCGGTGGTCTGCGTGACCACCGGCATCCTGCAGAAGCTCGACGCCGACGAGCTCGAGGGCGTGCTCGCCCACGAGCTCTCGCACGTGGCGCACCGCGACGTGATGGTGATGACGGTGGCCGCCTCGGCGGGGATCGCGGCCGGCCTGCTGGCCCGGGGCGCCCAGTTCGGCGGCATCGGGCGCTCCCGCGGCAACGGCGGGGCGGCCGGCATCGTGATCGTGCTCGTGATCAGCCTGGTGGTCTACGCGATCAGCTTCCTGCTGCTCCGGCTGCTGTCGCGCTACCGCGAGCTCTGCGCGGACCGCTCCGGCGCCTACCTCACCCAGCGTCCGGCCGCCCTGGCCTCCGCGCTGCAGAAGATCAGCGGAGACATGGCGACGATCCCGCAGAAGGACCTGCGCGCCGCGAGCTCGATGAACGCGCTCTTCATCGCCCCCGCGATCCGCGGCATCTCGCTCAGCACGGTCACCGCCACCCACCCCTCCCTCGAGCAGCGGCTCGAGCAGCTCGCCAAGATCCAGGCCGAGCTCGGCCGCCCGCTCGACTGACGGCCCGGGGATCACAGGTGGGATTCTGGGACGCCATGCGTGGCCGGACCCGGCCGAAGCAGGCCGAGCTGGACGCCCTGTTCATGGTGCCCAGCGCCGCGATCACGCTCGAGACCGCGGCCGGCCTGGTGCCGACCGGTGAGGGCGCGGTCTGCTTCCGGGCCGCGGAGGGGGCGGCCTTCAGCCGCACCCAGGCCGACGTCGTCACCCTGCTCGACGCCGACGGCGGACGACCGGTGCGCAGCACTGTCGACCGGTTCGGGTTCACCTGGCTGGTCACCCACGACGACGACATCACCCAGCTCTGCACCGAGCTGCACGCGGTGAACACCGCCCTCGAGGCGGAGGGCTTCGGTCCGAGCCTGCTGTGCTCCCTGGTGCCGTTCGCCGACCCGCTCGACCCGGACCGCCGGGTGGGGCTGGTCTACCTCTACAAGCGCGGCACGTTCTACCCGTTCGCGCCGCGGGGCGAGGAGCGCCGGGACAACCTGCTCGAGATTCAGGTCCGCGACCAGCTCTCCGGTGAGCTGCCGATCGAGGCCGACCTGCAGCGCTGGCTGGCCGTCTGGGGCGCGCCGGGACTCTGACCGTGGCCCCGGGCGCCGTCAGTCGCGGTGCGAGCGGCCGGGCAGGTCCAGCATCCGCTGGAGCGCCACCTTGGCCTGCTCCTCGGTCTCCGGGTCGACCTCGATGACGTTGACCTCGGTGCCGCCCACCAGGGACTCCAGGGCCCACACGAGGTGCGGCAGGTCGATCCGGTTCATTGTCGAGCAGTAGCACACGGTCTTGTCCAGGAACGTGATGTTCTGCTCCGGGTGCCGGGCCGCCAGCCGCTTGACCAGGTTCAGCTCGGTGCCGATCGCCCATGACGAGCCGGGCGGCGCCGCCTCGACGGTCTTGATGATGAACTCGGTCGAGCCGACCAGGTCGGCCTTGAGCACCACCTCGTGGGTGCACTCGGGGTGGACCAGGATCTGGACGTCGGGGATCGAGGCGCGCAGCTCGTCGACGACGTCGGCCGAGAACCGGCCGTGCACCGAGCAGTGGCCCTTCCACAGGATCACCCGGGCCGCCCGGAGCTCCTCGACGGTGTTGCCGCCGTTGGGCCGGCGCGGGTCCCAGACCACGCAGTCGTCGAGCTCGAAGCCCATCTTGAGCACCGCGGTGTTCCGACCGAGGTGCTGGTCGGGCAGGAACAGCACCTTGGCGCCGTCCTCGGCGTCGGGCTTCTGGGCGAACGCCCACTCGAGGGCGACGTCGGCGTTGCTCGAGGTGCAGACCGCACCGCCGTGCCGACCGCAGAAGGCCTTGATGTCGGCGCTGGAGTTCATGTACGTCACGGGCACGACCGCATCGACCACGCCGGCGTCGGTGAGCGCGTCCCACGCGTCCTCGACCTGGGCCAGCCGGGCCATGTCGGCCATCGAGCAGCCGGCCGCGAGGTCGGGCAGGATCACCTTCTGCGTCGGGGCGGTGAGGATGTCGGCGGACTCGGCCATGAAGTGCACGCCGCAGAAGACGATGTACTCGGCCTCGGGGCGGGCGGCGGCGTCCCGGGCCAGCTTGAACGAGTCGCCGGTGACGTCGGCGAACTGGATGACCTCGTCGCGCTGGTAGTGGTGCCCCAGCACGAACACCTTCTCCCCGAGCGCCTCCTTGGCCGCCCGGGCGCGCTCGACGAGGTCCGGGTCCGAGGCCGGGGGCAGGTCCCCGGGGCACTCGACGCCCCGCTCCGAGGACGGGTCCGTGCCGCGACCGAGGGGGAGCAGGGGCAGGTCGACTGTGCTCATGGCCCCATCCTAGGTGCCGGCCGGCTCACAGCAGCGAGCCGTGGTGCAGGTACGGCGCCGGCGGCTTCATGCCGCGCAGGGCGAGGTACCCCCGCTGGTGCAGCGCGAGCCCGGCGGCCATCCCGACGTCGATCGCCCAGGGGTTCGCGGCGGTCACGTGGTCGACCTCGACGTCGGTGTCCGCGGGGCCGGAGGCCAGGGCCTCCCACAGCAGCCTCCGGGCGGTACGCCGATCGGTCGCCGCGAGCAGCGCCGGAGAGCCGGAGGAGTCGACGTAGGCGTAGCCGGCGCCGGTGCCGGTCTCGGAGACGACCAGCCGGTGCGTGGAGAGCAGCACCTCGTGGTCGCCGAGATGGGCGGCGCCCCGGGTCCGGCGGTCCACCGAGTCGAGCAGGTCGCGGTCTCCCGCGGTCCCGTCCCGGACCTTCTCGACCACCGGCAGCGCGGAGCGGTCCACCCGCCCGTGCAGGAACATCTGCGGGTGCAGCGTGAAGCCGGCGCCGTGGTAGCGGCGTACCGCCCGGGGGTCGGCGGAGGAGGCCAGCATTCCGCGCAGGCAGCCCCGGCCGTGGTGCCGCGCGGCGTCGAGCAGCTGGGTGCCCACGCCGCGCCCCTGGAGCTCGGGTCGCACCCCGTAGCTGGCGAGGATCCACATGAGCTCGCGGGTGAACGACACCGCGAACCCGGTCAGGCCGGACTCGTCCTCGCTGACCCAGCAGCCACCCGGGTCGGTGCCGAGCAGGTGGAGGGTGCGCCGCACCCACGCGGAGGCCCGGTCCGGCGGGCGCAGCACCGGCGGGGGCCACCCGGGCTGCCCGGTCCGCGCGTCGAGCTCGTGGAAGGCCGTGGCGCTGATCCGCTCCACCACCGGCACGTCCTCGGGCCGCATCGGCCGGACGAGTGCTGGGGCCCCGGACATGCCCGTCACCCTAGGCGGAGGTCGGCCGTCGCGGCGATGATGGGGCCATGACCGATCTCGCGGACCTCCTCGTCGGCACGGGCGCGGTCGGGGCGGCCGTCGTGGGCGGCGTGCTCTACGCCTTCTCGGCGTTCGGCATGCCAGGTCTGCGCAACGCCGAGCCCCGGGTGGGGATGGCCGCGATGCAGGAGATGAACCGGATGGCGCCGCGGGCCCCGCTGGTGGTGCCGCTGATGCTCACGGCGGCACTGTCCGCCGGCCTCGCGGTCGCCGCGGTCCTCGGCCGCGTCGACGACCGCTGGTGGGTGCTGGCCGGGTGCCTGCTGTACCTGGCGGCCTTCGCGATCACGGTGGCCTTCCACGTGCCGCGCAACGAGGCCCTGGACCGGGTCGACGTCCACGGCCCGGACGCCGTCGAGGCGTGGCATCAGTACGCCGGGGCCTGGGTGCGCTGGAACCACGTGCGCTCCGCGGCCGCGATCGCCGGCTCCGCGTCGCTCGTGGTGGCCCTCGTGCGCTGAGCGGGTCGCGCTCGGCGAGGATGGGGTCATGCGCGTCCTCATCGCCCCCGACAAGTTCGCCGGCACCCTCACCGCCGTCGAGGCGGCCGAGGCGATCGCCACCGGGTGGGGTCGGCACGCACCCGACGACGAGCTGGACCTGTGCCCCATGGCCGACGGCGGACCCGGCTTCGTCGACGTGCTGCACGCCTCCCTGGGCGGTGAGCTGCTCGCGGTCACGGTCCGCGGCCCGCACGGCGCGCCGGTCCCGACCACGATCCTGGTGCAGGGCCGCGCGGCGTACGTCGAGAGCGCGCAGGCCTGCGGCCGGCACCTCGCCGCGGACGGCGACGCCGAGCGGGCCACGACGTACGGCGTGGGGGAGCTGCTGCTGGAGGCCGCCGCGACCGGGGTGGATGAGGTGGTGGTCGGACTCGGCGGCTCGGGGACCAACGACGGCGGCGCCGGCCTGCTCGCCGCCCTCGGCGCGACCGGCGACGCGCCACTGGACGCCGGCCCGGCCGGGCTGGCCGGGCTGAGCCGGCTCGATCTCGGCCCTGTCCGGGACCGGCTGGGCGGGGTGCGGCTGGTCGCCGCCAGCGACGTCGACATCCCGCTCACCGGACTGTTCGGCGCCACCAAGACCTTCGGTGAGCAGAAGGGCATCGCCGTCGACCGGATGCCGGCCGTCGACGCGGTCCTGGAGGCCTTCGCCGGCCTCGCCGGCGCCCGGACGGCCCTCGAGAAGGGGGCCGGCGCGGCCGGTGGGCTCGGCTACGCCCTCCTGCTGCTCGGCGCCGACCGGACGCCCGGGGTCGACGTGGTGTCCGCGGCCGTCGGCCTCGCCGGCCGGGCCCGCAGCGCCGACCTGGTGGTCACCGGCGAGGGGGCCTTCGACTTCTCGAGCCGGTCCGGGAAGGTGCCGTACGGCGTCGCGGCGGTCGCCGGGGAGCAGCTCCGACCGTGCATCGCGCTCGCCGGTCAGGTGCTGGTCGGGTCGCGGGAGATGCGGGCGCTCGGTGTCGAGTCCGGCTACTCGGTGGTGGAGCTCCTCGGCGAGGAGCGGGCCTTCGGCGACCCGGCGGGCGCGTTGGCCGACCTGGCCGAGCGGGTCGCCCGGTCCTGGTCCAGGTGAGCGGAGTCGCGTCGGGGCGGCCGCTCGCCGTTCGGGGAATATCCGTCCGTGTGCGACCATTGAAGCCGGTAACACGTCCAGCCACTTGTGGGGAGCACACATGACCGAGCAGGCCTTCGAGACCCGCACCGACCAGATCAACCTGTCGCCGGTCGCGGCCGCCAAGGTCCAGAGCCTTCTCGAGCAGGAGGGCCGCGACGACCTGGCCCTGCGCATCTCCGTGCAGCCCGGTGGCTGCTCGGGTCTGCGCTACCAGCTCTTCTTCGACGAGCGCACCCTCGACGGGGACGTCACCACCGACTTCGACGGCGTGACCGTCGTCGTCGACCGGATGAGCGTGCCCTACCTCAACGGTGCGGTCATCGACTTCGTCGACTCGATCGAGAAGCAGGGCTTCACCATCGACAACCCGAACGCCACCGGCTCGTGCGCGTGCGGCGACTCGTTCCACTGAGCCACCGACACCGCTCCACCGCAGCGTGACGAAGCCCCCGCCGGGAACCGGCGGGGGCTTCGTGCTGTCCAGGGCCGGTCGAGGGCCAGTCGGGGGTCAGTCGACGTGCAGGTGCAGCCGGCCGGCCATGAGGGCGGCCTCGCGGTGCACGGGGAAGATCGTCGGCGGCTGCCGGCGGTAGGCCTCGAGGCCCTTCCGCGGAGCGGCCGGCCTGCGCACGGCCCCGGCCGGCCCGGACAGCCAGGCCCCGGCGGCCAGGCAGTCGCCGAGCATCTCGTGCGGCGTCGCCGCGTCGTCGTACGGGAGGCGGGGTGTCGTGGAGCTCATGGCCTCGACGCTATTCGTTACCGTGAGGTACCCCCAGTCGTACCGGAAGGTAGTGTTCGGCGGCATGTCGCTGCTCATCGCCGGTTCGATCGCCACCGACCACCTGATGTCGTTCCCGGGGCGGTTCGCCGACTCGCTCGTGGTCGACCAGCTCGACAAGCTGAGCGTCTCGTTCCTCGTCGAGGACCTCGAGGTACGACGCGGCGGGTGCGCGGCCAACATCTGCTTCGGCCTCGGCAACCTCGGCGTCCGCCCGGTGCTCGTGGGTGCCGTGGGGGAGGACTTCGGCGACTACCGCGCCTGGCTCGAGCGGCACGACGTCGACTGCGACTCGGTGCACGTCTCGGAGACCCGGCACACCGCGCGCTTCGTCTGCACCACCGACTCGGCGATGGCGCAGATCGCCTCGTTCTACGCCGGGGCGATGAGCGAGTCGCGCGAGCTGGAGCTGAAGCCGATCGCGGACCGGGTCGGGGCTCCCGACTTCGTGCTGATCGGCCCCGACGACCCCGAGGGCATGCTCCGGCACACCGACGAGTGCCGGCAGCGCGGCTACCGGTTCGTCGCCGATCCCTCCCAGCAGCTGGCGTTCGGGGACGGTGACCTGATCCGGCGCCTCATCGACGGTGCCGAGATCCTCTTCTCCAACGAGTACGAGGCGTCGCTGATCACCCAGAAGACCGGCTGGTCCACCCAGGAGGTGCTGGACCGGGTCGGGACCTGGGTGGTCACGCTCGGCGCCGAGGGGGTCCGGATCGATCGCTCGGGGGAGGAGTCGCTGACGGTGGCCGCCGTCCCCGAGATCGCCAAGGTCGAGCCGACGGGGGTGGGGGACGCCTTCCGCGCCGGGTTCCTGGCCGCCCTCACCTGGGGGCTCGGCCACGAGCGGGCCGCCCAGCTGGGCTGCCTCCTGGCGGTCTACGTGGTCGAGCGGGTCGGCACGCAGGAGTACACGCTGTCGAAGGCGGGCTTCCTCGACCGGCTCGAGCGTGCCTACGGGCCGGAGGCGGTCAAGGACGTCGAGCCGCACCTCACGACGTTCCGCGCCTGACCGGGCTCAGACCAGGCGGCGGACCAGGTGGACCGGCGTCCCGTCGTCGGCGGCCGACTCGCCGGCGTACTCCTGGCCGCGCATCCGGCACCACGCGGGGACGTCGACCCGGGCGGCGACGTCGGTGCAGGCCACCGCGACCAGCCCGCCCACCGGGACCGCGGAGAACTCCCTGGCCAGCACGATCACCGGCAGCGGGCAGCGCATCCCGCGGCAGTCCAGCTCGAGGTCGACGGCCTCCCGCCCGGCCCCGCTCACAACCCGGCCTCCGCACGGATCGAGGAGACGACCGCCGGCAGGGCGTCGAGGAAGGCCTCGACCTCCTCGCGGGTCGCGTCACGGCCGAGTGAGAGCCGCACGTTGCCGTGCGTGAGCACCCCCATGGCGGCCAGCACGTGGCTCGGGGTGAGCGTCGAGGCCGTGCACGCCGAGCCGCTGGCGACCGCGAAGCCGCGCCGGTCCAGCTCGGTCACCAGCGCCTCGCCGTCGACGTAGAGGCAGGAGAACGTCACCAGGTGCGGGAGCCGGTCCTCCGGGTCGCCCACCACCTCGACGTCGGGCACCTCGGCGGCGACCCGGGACCGGACCAGCGACACCAGCGCGTGCTGCCGGGCGGTGCGCTCGGCCCGCTCCTCGACGACGGCCTGGAGGGCGGCGGCCGCGGCCAGCGCGGCCGGGACGTTCTCGAAGCCCGTGGTCCGCTCGTCGATCCGGTCGTCGCCCGGGAACGGGTGCCGCCACCGGGAGCCCTTGCGGACCAGCAGGACGCCGACGCCGGCCGGGCCGCCCCACTTGTGGGCCGACCCCGCGGCGGCCGCCCACCCCGTGGGCAGCGGAAGTCGGCCCATCGAGGCGCAGGCGTCGGTGAACACCGGGGCGGTGCCCGGGAGCTCGGCGACCGGCTGGACGGTGCCGACCTCGTGGTTGGCGGTCTGCACCGCCAGCACCGTCGGCTCGGGCGGCAGGTCGCGGATCCGCACCCGGCCGGCCCGGTCCACCGGGGCCAGCGAGAGCCGGCCGCCGCGGCGCTCGTGCCACTCCCCGGCGTGCAGCACCGCCGAGTGCTCCACCGCCGAGGCGACGAGGTGGTCGCCGTGACGCGACCTCCCGGCGAGCAGGCCCAGGACGCCCAGGTGCACCGCGTGGGTGCCGCTCGGCGTGAACGTCACCTCGTCCGGTCGCACCCCCAGCGCCGTGGCCACCACCTCCCGGGCGTTGTCCAGCAGCAGGCGCGCCGACCGGGCCGGTCCGTGCAGGCGCCGCGGGTCGGCGTACCCGGTGTCCAGCGCGGCCAGCAGCGCCGACCTGGCCGCGGGGTGGAGGGGTTCGGCGGAGGCCGCGTCGAGATAGGCCGGGGGCGGCTCCGAGCGATATCTCACACGTCGAACCTACCGGGCGACCTGACCACCAACAGCCGCAGTGGTTCCGATACTGTTCGGTCTATCCGTAGATGACCGAGAGAGAGGCTCGTTCGTTGAGTCTGCAGCTCCCCAAGCGCTTCCGGCGTGCGGCGTACGGCGTGGCGCTGGGTTCCAGCCTCCTGCTGCTGGGCGCCTGTTCCGCGGAGGACAAGGCCCAGGCCGACCGGTGGGCCATGCCCGCCAACTCGCCGGGCACCGAGCAAGCCGTCTACATCGCCGACCTGTGGAAGTGGTCGTGGGTCGCGGCGCTGGCCACCGGCATCGTGGTCTGGGCCCTGATCTTCTACGCGTCCTGGCGCTACCGCCGGCGCAGCGAGTCCGACGTACCCGTCCAGACGCGGTACAACCTGCCGCTCGAGATCTTCTACACGATCGCGCCGATCATGATGGTGATCGTCTTCTTCTACTGGACGGTCGTCACCCAAGACACCGTGCTCGAGGAGGTCGACGACCCCGACCACACGATC
The DNA here is from genome assembly GCF_014842875.1 of Nocardioides donggukensis. GTDB lineage: Bacteria > Actinomycetota > Actinomycetes > Propionibacteriales > Nocardioidaceae > Nocardioides > Nocardioides donggukensis. The sequence continues at coordinate 1,166,601 of NZ_JACYXZ010000001.1, forward strand.
GAGGTCGTCGGGCAGCAGTGGAGCTGGACCTTCAACTACTCCAGCGACCGTGACGTCACCGGCGGCCAGGTGCCCTACACCTCCGGCACCGGGTCGAACATCCCGACGCTCGTGCTGCCGGTCGACCAGATCGTCGAGTTCAAGCTCTCCTCCCCGGACGTCATCCACTCGTTCTGGATCCCGGGCTTCCTCATGAAGATGGACATCATCCCCGGTCAGGTGGGTGAGGAGCGCAACTCGTTCCAGGTCACCCCGACCGAGGAGGGCACCTTCAAGGGCAAGTGCACCGAGCTCTGCGGTGTCTCGCACTCCCGGATGCTGTTCAACGTCGAGGTGGTCAGCCTCGCCGAGTACGAGTCCTACCTGCAGGACCTCGAGGCCCAGGGCTTCGTCGCCGACGAGCCGCTGCTCGGCGGTGAGGACGCCCGCACCCAGGCCGGCCTGGACGCCGCGCTCGCCAACGAAGGAGGCGCCGAGTGACCGCCACCGCCGCCCGCACGACCGGCCAGGCCCCGGACCGCAAGCCGCTGGGCCAGCAGGTCGTGCGACTGCTCACCACCACCGACCACAAGCTGATCGGCAAGCTCTACCTCGTCACGTCGTTCGCGTGGTTCATGATCGGCGGCCTCATGGCCATGCTGATCCGCTCCGAGCTGGCGTTCCCGGGCCAGCAGGTGGTCAGCGACGAGACCTACAACCAGCTGTTCACGATGCACGGCACGATCATGCTGCTGCTGTTCGCGACGCCGCTGTTCTTCGGGTTCGCCAACGTCATCATGCCGCTGCAGATCGGCTCGCCGGACGTCGCGTTCCCGCGCCTGAACATGTTCAGCTACTGGCTGTTCCTGTTCGGCGGCATGATCGCCGCCTCCGGCTTCCTGACCCCCGAGGGGGCCGCCGACTTCGGCTGGTTCGCCTACACGCCGCTGTCGAACTCGGTGCGATCACCGGGCATCGGCGGCGACCTGTGGATCATGGGCCTCTGGATGGCCGGCCTGGGCACGATCCTCGGTGCCGTCAACTTCATCACCACGATCATCTGCATGCGGGCCCCCGGCATGACGATGTTCCGGATGCCGATCTTCGTCTGGAACACGCTGGTCACCAGCCTGCTCGTGCTGATCGCGTTCCCGATCCTCGCCGGTGCGCTGCTCTCGCTGGAGGCGGACCGGTTGATCGGCGCCCACGTCTTCGACGCCGAGCATGGTGGTGCGATCCTCTGGCAACACCTGTTCTGGTTCTTCGGGCATCCGGAGGTCTACATCATCGCGCTGCCGTTCTTCGGCATCGTGACCGAGATCCTGCCGGTGTTCAGCCGCAAGCCGATCTTCGGGTACGTCGGCCTGGTCGGCGCCACGCTCGGCATCGCGATCCTCTCGGTCGCGGTGTGGGCGCACCACATGTTCGTCACCGGCGAGGTGAACCTGCCCTTCTTCTCGGGCATGACGTTCCTGATCGCGGTGCCCACAGGAGTGAAGTTCTTCAACTGGATAGGCACGATGTGGGGCGGGTCGATCTCGTTCGACACGCCCATGCTGTGGTCGATCGGGTTCCTCACCACGTTCCTCTTCGGTGGCCTCACCGGCGTGATCCTGGCCAGCCCGCCGCTGGACTTCCACGTCTCGGACTCCTACTTCGTGGTCGCCCACTTCCACTACGTGGTGTTCGGCACGGTGGTGTTCGCGATGTTCGCGGGCTTCTACTTCTGGTGGCCGAAGATGACCGGCCGGATGCTCAACGAGTTCCTCGGCAAGCTGCACTTCTGGCTGCTGTTCGTGGGCTTCCACCTGACCTTCCTGGTGCAGCACTGGCTGGGGGTGGAGGGGATGCCCCGCCGGTACGCCGACTACCTGCCCGATGACGGCTTCACGATCCTGAACCAGGTCTCGACGGTCGGTGCGTTCCTGCTCGGCGCCTCGACGCTGCCGTTCCTCTACAACGTCTACGTGTCCCGCAAGGCGCCGGTCGTGGAGGTCGACGACCCGTGGGGCTGGGGCCGGTCGCTCGAGTGGGCCACCAGCTGCCCGCCGCCCCGGCACAACTTCCACGCCATCCCGCGGATCCGCTCGGAGTCCCCGGCGTTCGACCTGCACCACCCGGAGATCGCGGCGCTGGAGCTGCAGGAGAACGACGCCGAGCGGCGCGACGACTCCTTCGCGGACGCCCCGAGCGTCGAGGGGCGCGAGCAGATGCTGCGCGACAACATCGACGACCGCAACATCGAGGGGGACGACCGATGAAGGCCGAGGCCTGGATCTTCGTCATCACGACGATCTTCTTCGCCCTGGTGAGCCCGGCGTACTGGTTCATCACCGGCGACTGGACCGGCACCTCGGCGCTGGTGATGGCCACGCTGCTGGTCGCGATGGTCTCGCTCTACCTCGGCTTCCACGCCGCCCGCATGGAGCCGCGGCCCGAGGATCGCAAGGACGGCGAGATCGCCGACGGCGCCGGCGAGCTCGGGTTCTTCCCGCCGTACTCCTGGTGGCCGCTGTGGTGCGCCCTGACGCTCGGCGTGTGCGTTCTCGGGGTGGTCATCGGTTGGTGGCTGTTCATCATCGGGCTCGGCCTGGGTGCGCTGGCGCTGCAGGGCTGGATCTTCGAGTACTACCGCGGCGTGCACGCTCACTGATCGGTGCCTTCCGCGAAGGGCGCCCTGCGCCGGCTGGTGCCGCCGATCGGGCGGGTCGTGGACGAGCGGGACGCGCTGATCCGTCGCACCACCCGGCTGCGGGCACGGCTGGCGACCTCGCAGGCGCTGGCGCGCCGTCGCCAGCGCCGGATCCGCAGGCTGCGGGCACGACTGGAGCGGCAGGGGCTCAAGCTGACCCGGGTCCGGGACAGGCTGACGAACAGCGAGCTCGGGGCCCGCGCGCTGCAGGCCGAGCTGGCGGCGTACCGCGAGCGGGACGTCCGGGCGGACGGCGAGCCGTTGGCCTACCTGTTCGTGATGACCTACGGGCGCTCGGGGTCGACGCTGCTCCAGGCGATCCTCAACTCGGTCCCGGGCGTGATGGTGCGCGGCGAGAACGGCGGCCTGCTCTCGCACCTCTACGCCTTCCACCGGCAGGCGACGGACGTGCGCAGCAACCGTGAGGTGTCCTCGGAGAGCCCCGGGCACCCGTTCTACGGGATCGGCGGGTACGACGAGGAGGAGGCGCTCGCCGCGATCCGGGAGCTGGTCACTCGCACCCTGCTGCGGCCCCGGCCGGGCGTGCACACGGTGGGGTTCAAGGAGATCAGGTGGTTCGAGGAGGACCTCGACGACTACCTGGCGTTCCTGCGCGGCGTCTTCCCCGGTGCCCGGTTCGTGGTGAACACGCGCCGGCTCGAGGACGTCGCCAAGAGCAAGTGGTGGCCCGACCGGGAGGACCCGGTCGGCGAGCTCCGGGCCTACGAGCAGCGGATCCTCGCCGCCGCCGAGACCCTCGGGCAGGACGCCTTCCGGGTCCGCTACGACGACTACGTGGACGACCCCGAGCAGCTGCGGCCGCTCTTCGCGTGGCTGGGGGCCGAGTTCGACGCGGACCGGCTCGCCGAGGTCATGGAGACCCGGTACGCCCCGCACACGCCGCTGCCGGAGGCGTGACCGGCAGCACGTCCCGACGATGCGGCTCCTGTCGGTCGGTGCGGCTATTCTCGAGGAGCACCGCCTGACCGCTTCGACCCTTTCCTTCCGGGGGACCGCTCCATGACCGCACGCCCACTCGGGTTCTCTCCGCGTGCCCTGACCGCCCTCGGCACCGCCGCCCTGCTGGCAGCCACCCTCGTGGGCTGCAGCTCCGACACCGGCGCCGACAGCCTCGACCCGGCCGGCGAGCCGACCACCGCTGCCGCCCAGGTCGAGCCGGTCGAGATCGGCGACAACCTGGCGAGCCGGACCGCGGTCGCCGTGGACAAGCAGGTCCGGATCACCGTGCAGGGCGGCACGCTGCGCCGGGTGAGCGTCGCCTCGGAGGACGGGACCCCGCTCGACGGGGCGCTCAGCGACGAGGGCTCCGCGTGGAAGGCATCCGGTCGGCTGGAGCCGGGCACCGGCTACGTCGTCCGCGCCCTGGCCGAGGGCTCCGACGGCGCGGTCGAGCGCGAGACCCGGCGCTTCCGCACCGCCGACCTGTCGCTCGACGACCAGACCTACGCCTCGATCGCCCCGCTGGACGGCGAGACGGTCGGGGTGGGGATGCCGGTCGTGGTCACCTTCGACGTGCCGGTCGCCGACCGGGCCTCGATCGAGCGGCACCTCACGGTCAGCTCCACGCCGCGCCAGGTCGGCTCCTGGCACTGGCTCAGCGACACCGAGGTGCACTGGCGCCCACGCACCTACTGGCAGGCCGGTAGCGACGTGACCGTCGACGTCGACATCAACTCGGTGCCGGCCGGCAACGGCGTCTTCGGGCAGGAGAGCCGCCGGATCGGCTTCCACGTCGGCGATGCCAACGTCTACAAGGTCTCCGCCGCGACGCACTCGATGCAGGTGTTCTCCAACGGCGACCTGCTCCGGACGATCCCGATCACGACCGGCAAGGCCGGCTTCACCACCCGCTCGGGCACGAAGGTGATCATGGAGAAGTTCCGCGAGCGTCGGATGAACTCCGAGACCGTCGGCATCTCCGAGGGCGACCCGGAGTTCTACGACATCGACGACGTCGAGTACGCCATGCGGCTGACCTACTCCGGCGAGTTCATCCATGCCGCGCCGTGGTCGGTCGGCTCCCAGGGCAGCGCGAACGTCTCGCACGGCTGCACGGGCATGAGCACCGCCGACGCGGGCTGGCTCTACGGCCTCTCCAAGCGCGGTGACGTGGTGGAGTACGTCGGCACCGATCGGCCGATGACCCTCGAGAACGGCTTCGGCGACTGGAACGCCTCCTTCGCCGACTACCGCACCGGATCCGCCCTCTCCTCCTGACCCACCCCGCCGACCCGTCGCATCTGTCCCGCGACCTGTCGCATCTGTCCCGTGACCCGTCGCATCTGTCCGGCGTTGAGGTCGCCGACCCGTCGCATCTGTCCCGCGACCTGTCGCATCTGTCCGGCGAGCGTGCGTCTCAATCAGGCGGCTGTCCACAGGCGGAGTCGACCACGGGTGACGGCTGGCTGATCGTGGCGCACCCTCGTCGACATGCTCCCGAGACCGATGCAGCCGTGGCTCGATCCGTGCGCGTCCATCCCCGACGACCGCCCCTTCACCCGGGCGCAGGCACGGGCTGAGGGCGTCCATGGTCGTCAGCTCCTCGAGTGGACCCGGGCCGGGCTGCTCGCCCACCCGATCCACGGCGTCTACCACGCCCGCCAGCTCCCCGACAGCCTGGGACTGCGGCTGGCCGTGCTCCGCCTCGTCGTTCCCGAGGACGCCGTGGTCACCGACCGGACCGCCGCCTGGCTGCTCGGTGCACCGATGGCGTTGGCGCCCGGCGACCACCTCGTCGTACCCCGCGTCTCCATGTTCCGACCGCCGGGGTATCGGCTGCGCAACGGACTGGCCGCCTCCGGCGAGCGCATGCTCGACGACGACGAGATCACCGAGATCGACGGGATCCGGGTGACGACACCGCTTCGGACGGCCTGTGACCTGGGGCGCCTGCTGCACCGCGACCAGGCGATGGCCGGGCTCGACCAGATGCTGCGGGTGAGCCGGGTCGGCGTCGAGACCCTTGTCGCCTACAGCGGCCGGTTCCGGGGACGGCGGGGCATGCGGCAGCTGCGGTGCCTCGCACCCCTGGCCGACCCACGTGCGCAGTCACCCGGCGAGAGCATCCTGCGCTTGCGGTGGGTCGACTGCAGTGATCTGCCACGACCGACACCGCAGCTCGCGGTCCCGGGACCTGGTGGCCTGGTGTACTTCCTGGACCTGGGTGTCGAAGGTCTGCGGTACGCCGCGGAGTACGACGGCGCCGAATGGCACGGACCGGATCGGCGGGCACACGATCAGGAGCGTCGCCGCTACCTCGCCGAGCAGGAGGGATACCTCATCGACGTACTCCGGGCGGAGAACATCCACGGCCCGCACCAGAATGCCGAACTGGTGCTTCGGGCCGGGATCGCGCGGGTTCGCAAGCTGGCAGCTCGCCGGTGACCCGGACAGATGCGACGGGTCGGTGGAATGAGGGTTGAGGTCGCGGAAACGGGGTAACGCCTTTCCGTGACTCAAGACACATCACACCTCTCGGGACGGGTCGGGCTCTTCCTGACCACCCTGCTCGGGCTCGCCGCCCTCATGGTGGCGCCGCTGACAGCGATCGCGCCGCCGGCCGAAGCAGCAGGGATCATCCTCACCACGAACGGAGACGGCACCGGCTACGGCGAAGCCGGCGGCAGGATCACCTTCCCCTCGCGCTACAAGGTGAAGATCGTTGAGCCCTGGGCCAACGACTACTGCGGACCCCGCGGCGGGGACGGCCGCGGCGTCTACATGCGAGGCAAGGCGACCACCCGCAGCGGCACGGGCAAGTGGCGCAAGCACCGCCTCGGCCTCATCGCCTACGACAACAACGGCTGTGGCTCCACCCCGATGCGCTTCGACACGCGTCGCTGGACCAAGTCCTCGAAGATCGTGTACGTCGAGCTCTGGCTCTGCGAGGAGAACCACAGCGCCTCGGGCACCAAGTGCCTGCGCAGATCCAGCATCAAGACCTACCGCAACCCCCATCAGTGATCTGCGCCGCTGGCGCCGCGCAGCGTGCCGGTGGCGACCACCCGAACCTCAGCAAGGAGATCCATCCGTGAAGACCTTTGTGCGCCGTGGCCTCGCCGCCTCGGCCTCCATCGCTGCCGTTGTCGCGCTCGCCGTGGCCACCCCGACCAGCGCAGCCCCGACCGACACCAGCCAGCGCGCCGCCGAGGAAGCCTCCTCCGGGGCGACCCTGACCGGCAAGCAGCTCTCCCGCAAGGTGCTCGCGCTGCACCGCAAGGGCAAGACGGCCGTGCAGATCGATCGTGCCTTGGAGCCGTACGGCTTCTCGATCTCCCGGCCCGCGGCGTACGACGCCGAGCAACGCACCGTCGCTGCCCGCTCGGGCGGCGGTGACATGACCGTCTCGGCGCCGTTCATCGTCCATGACGAGGGGTCGCGCTGGTACTGGATGGCCAACTACCGGTGGAACAACAGTGACTTCAGCAACGACCAGACGTACTCGTGCCGCTTCTACGACCGTTGCAAGCTGCCCGGGAAGGACGCGTACGGCCTGTACTTCGACCGCAGGCAGGACATTCGAGGCTACTGGGCATCGTTCGGCCACAAGAGCACGTCGCTGCCCGACGCGCGGCTGCTCTCGCCGTGGGAGCGCAACCGCTTCGGTGTGGTGTTCAAGAAGCAGGACATCGTCTACCGCCCCTCGTCGCCGGACGACCTGAACATGTACTACGGCAACATCACGGTGCAGGTCCACGGCCGTCCGTGCGGCTCGAGCACGGCGTGGACGAAGTACGCGCACACCTGGGGCAACAAGGGGATCCCGAGCGTCTCCATCAACGCCGGGTTCATGTCGTTCAGCTTCAGCGGTGACGGCAAGAAGTGGCAGAAAATCAGCCAGCCGGGGGCGAACCGCCGCCGCTGCTGAGCCCTGTTCATACACGGCGTGAGTCCCCGGTCATCTGGGGGCTCACGCCGTCCTCTTTAGGTTCGAGCCAGTGCGGATGCGACGGGTCGCGGTGCGGATGCGACGGGTCGCGGTGCGGATGCGACGGGTCGCGGGACGGATGCGACGGGTCGGCGGATCAGGGGAGTTGGTCCTCGAGGAAGGCGGGGCGGGCGGCGTAGCGACCGAGGGCGAGCTGCGGGACCGAGAGCGCGGTCAGCAGCAGCAACGGCCAGGTCCAGCCGCCGGTGTGCTCGTAGATCGTGCCCACGGCGAACGGGCCGAGCGCGGCCAGCAGGTAGCCCACGGACTGGGTGAACCCGGACAGCGCCGCGGTGCCGGCGGGGGTCCGGGAGCGCAGCCCGATCAGGGTCAGGATCAGCGGGAACGTGGTGGCCCCGACGCCCACGAGCACCGCTGACAGCACCGCCAGGTCGTACGGCGCCACCAGCAGGCCGAGGTAGCCCACCGGGTAGCAGGCGATCACCACGGTGAGCAGCATGCGCTGGTCCTCGCGCCGGGCCGCCGCGGCCGGGAGCCAGAGCGACAACGGGATGCCCACCGCGGCGATGACGCCCACCAGCAGCCCGGCCTGCGTGGGGGAGTAGCCGCTGTCGCGCCACAGCTGGGCGAACCAGCCGAACGCGACGTAGGCCTGCAGCGACTGCAGGCCGAAGAACAGCGCCATGACGACGCCGATCCGGGTCCGGGCGACCTCGAGGAGGCCGATGCCGCGCGGCCGGTCACCCGTGTGCAGGTCGTGGGCGACCAGCCGCAGCCAGGGGAGCGCCGAGACCAGGGCGAGCACCGCCCACGAGCCCAGCCCCCAGCGCCAGCCGTCCGGTCCGCCGATCGAGGTCGCGATCGGGACGGTCAGCATCAGCGACGCCGTCAGGCCGATCGCAAGCGCGGTGACGTAGAGCGAGGTGACCCGACCGATCCGGTCCGGGAAGTGCAGCTTGACCAGCGAGGGCAGCAGCACGTTCGCGGTGGCCATCCCGGCCAGCGCCAGCATCGACAGCGCGAGGAACGGCGGCGAGCCGTCGACCAGGGACCGACCCCCGAGGCCGAGCACGACGCACAGGAGCGCCCCGAGCGTCACCCGGTGCACGCCCAGGGTGCGGGCCAGCCAGGTCGCCAGCGCGCCGACCACGGCGAACGCGAGCACCGGCAGCGACGTCAGCAGGCCCGCCGTCGGACCGGACATCGACAGCCCGGCCCGGACCTCCGCCAGGACCGGGCCGACGCTGACGGCGGCCGGTCGCAGGTTGAGCGCGAGCAGGACCAGCCCGACCAGGATTCCCCACCGGGCGACCGTGCGGCCGCCCGGGGGAGCGGTGTGATCGCTCAGTGGCTGCGGAGCTCCTCGCCCTCGACCGGGTGCCGGCCGTCGAACTGGTGACCGTCGGCGGAGTGGTCCAGGCCCGCCTCGATCTCGTGCGCGTGCTCGTCCTCGGCGTGGTGGTGGCCCTCGTCGAGCTCCTGGGCGGTCGGCTTCTGCACGTTGTGCCCGTACATCGCCTGCGAGAGTCGAGCACGCACCGCCGCGATCCGGCCGCCGGAGGCCGGCACGCCGTTCTCGTCGACGCCGGCCTCGACCTCGTGGACGGTGTCGCGGTCCCGCGCGGTGAGCGTGTACGCCGCCTCCGGCGAGATCGGCAGGTGACGCTCGGTGTAGCCGCCCTCCGCGGACCGCATGATGATCCCGGTCTCGTAGCCGTGCAGCAGCGTCTCGTTGTCCTGCCGCTGCAGCGAGATGCACCAGCGGCGGGTGAGCATGAACACCAGGATCGGGACCACGAACACCGCACCACGCATGAAGTAGGTGATGTGGTTCAGGTTCAGGTGGAAGATCACCGCGAGGATGTCGTTGCCGCCGGCCGCCCAGAGCAGACCGTAGAGCGTGATCATCGCCGCCAGGAACGCGGTCCGGGTCGGGGCGTTGCGCGGGCGCTGGAGCAGGTGGTGCTCACGCTTGTCGCCGGTCACCCAGGCCTCGAGGAACGGCCAGGCCAGCACCATCGCGAGCAGGATGATCGGCATCAGCTGGCCGGGGATGAAGACGTTCCAGGACAGGGTGACCCCGAAGATGCTGGTCTCCCAGCCGGGCATGATCCGCAGCAGGCCCTCGGCGATGCCCATGTACCAGTCCGGTTGGGAGCCGGCCGTCACCTGGGAGGGGTTGTAGGGCCCGTACTTCCACACCGGGTTGATGGACATCAGGCCGCCCATGAGAGCGGTGACGCCGAAGGTGATGAAGAAGAAGCCACCGGCCTTGGCGGCGTACACGGGGAGCATCGGGAAGCCGACGACGTTCTCCTCGGTGCGACCGGGCCCGGGCCACTGCGTGTGCTTGTGGTAGACGAGCAGCAGCATGTGGGCGGCGATCAGCGCCAGGATCAGCCCCGGGATCAGCAGGATGTGCGCCATGTAGAGCCGCGGGATGATGTCGTCGCCGGGGAACTCCCCGCCGAACATGAAGAACGACATGTACGTGCCGAGCACCGGGGTGGCCTTGACCAGCCCGTCGGCGATCCGCAGCCCGGTGCCGGAGAGCAGGTCGTCCGGGAGCGAGTAGCCGGCGAAGCCCTCGATGATGCCGAGCAGGATCAGCAGCCCGCCGATGATCCAGTTCAGCTCACGCGGCTTGCGGAAGGCGCCGGTCAGGAAGACCCGCATCATGTGCACGAGCATCGCGGCGATGAACAGCATCGCCGACCAGTGGTGCATCTGCCGCATCAGCAGGCCGCCACGGACGTCGAAGGAGATGTCCAGCGTGGAGGCGTACGCCTCGGACATGTGCAGGCCGCGGAGCTGGGCGTAGGAGCCCATGTACTCGACCTCGCCCATCGACGGCTTGAACCAGAAGGTGAGGAACACGCCGGTGATGAGCAGGATCACGAAGCTCCACAGCGCGATCTCGCCGAGCATGAACGACCAGTGGTCGGGGAAGATCTTGCGCAGGTTCTTCTTGGCCGCGGTGGCCAGCCCGAGGCGGTCGTCCGCCCAGGTGACGGCCGAGGCGCCCCTGGTCGGCTTCTTGGTGACCGCGGCGTTGGGGCCGTTGGTCTTGGCGACGCTCTCGCTCATGTTCAGCCACGCTCCCAGTAGCTCGGGCCCACGGGTTCACGGAAGTCGCTGACGGCGACCAGGTAGCCGTCCGGGCCCACCTCGATCGGCAGCTGGGGCAGCGCCCGGGCGGCCGGCCCGAACACCACGCGGCCCTTGTCGGCCAGGTCGAACGTCGACTGGTGGCACGGGCAGAGCAGGTGGTGGGTCTGCTGCTCCCAGAGGGAGATCGGGCAGCCCACGTGCGTGCAGATCTTGGAGTAGCAGACGATGCCCTCGACGCCCCAGTTGGAGGTCTCCTCGGTCACGTCCTCCGGCTCCATGCGGACGACGATCACGGCGGCCTTGCCCTTCTCCGCCAGCAACTCGACGCCCTCGAGGTACTCGATGCCCTCGCGCTCGCCGTCGTACGGCTCGACCAGGCCCTCGGGCTCGGCGTTCACGAGCCCGCCGATCTCCAGGTCCGAGGGGCGCAGCGGACGGCCGGTGACGTCGTTGACGATCCGGGCGCCGGGCGTCCAGAAGGTCTTCTCGAGCGTGTTCTTGATGTCGGGCAGCGGACCGAGGTCGCGCAGCGCGACGATGGCCGGCAGCCCGAGCATCGCCAGCGAGCCGAGCAGCGTGTTGCGGATCAGCGGCCGCCGGGCCAGCCCGGACTCCTCGAGGCCCTGCGACAGCGCGGCGAGGGTCTCGGAGCGGTCCTCGGGGGAGGAGGCGACCGGGTGCCGCGGCTCGGAGAGCTCGACGTCGGCCATGAGCTTGCGGGCCCACTGGATGACGCCGATGCCGATGCACAGCAGGGCCAGGCCCAGCGACAGGCCGAGGGTCAGGTTGGACGCGCCGATCCGGCCGAAGGTGTCGGGCGACTCGCCGACCTCGAAGCTGAAGTAGGCGACGCAAAACAGCACCGCGGAGATCATCGAGATCACGAAGAACGTGGCGACCTGACGCTCGGCCCGCTTGGCGGCTGCCTCGTCCACGTCGGTCGGCCGGGGGAGGTGCCGCTCCATGCCCGGGTTCGCGATGGGCTCCTCGACCCGGGCGGGGGCGTGCCCGCCCGGGTGCGCCCCGTCGGTGTGGCCGGTGGCCGGGAGGTTGTCCTGGTGGTCACTCACGCCGAGGTCTCCTGCCTCTTCGAACGGGCGCTGTGGGCGGCGATCCAGTAGGCGAAGCCCACGAGTGAGCCTATGCCGACCAGCCAAGCGAACATGCCCTCGCTGACCGGGCCGAGCCCGCCCATCTCGAAGCCGCCGTAGTCGGGGTTCTCCTTGGTGGACTCCAGGAACGCGATGATCGAGGCCTTGTCCTCGGGCCCGAGGACCGAGTCGGCGAAGACCGGCATCTGCTGGGGCCCGGTGATCATGGCCTCGTAGATGTGCTTCTCGGTGCTGTCGCGCAGCGGCAGGGCCACCTTGCCCTGCGGCATGGCGCCGCCGGAGCCCTCGAAGTTGTGGCAGGCCGAGCAGTTGGTCAGGAACAGCTGGCCGCCGTTGACGACCGCCTCGCGGCGCTCGTCCTCGGACAGCCCGTCGAGGGTGTACTCGGACTCCTCCGGGATCGCCGGCCCGGGGCCCAGGGAGGCGACGTACGCCGCCAGGGCCTCGGTCTCCTCGTCGGTGTAGGCCTTCTTCTTGACCGCGGCCTGCTGGCCGGGCTGCTGCATCGGCATCCGGCCGGTGCCGACCTGGAAGTCGACCGAGGCGGCGCCCACGCCGACCAGCGAGGGGCCGAGCTGGCCGTTGTCGGAGCGGACGCCCTCACCGTTCTGGCCGTGGCAGAAGGAGCACCCGACGAGGAAGAGCTCGCGGCCCTCCTGGATCAGCTGCTCGTCGGCCTGCGCGGTGGTCCGGCTGGCGTTGGCCGGCGAGAAGGCGGCGTACATGGTGCCGGTCAGCACGAGGCCGAGCAGCAGCACCAGCAACCCGGCGACCGGGCCCCGGCGACGGCGGGAGATGCGGCCGGCCAGGCCGTTGACGGAGCGGTTCAGGAGACGCAACGTGTTCAGTCCTCGGTCTCGGGGGTCACTTGATCAGGTAGATGGTCGCGAAGAGGCCGATCCAGACCACGTCGACGAAGTGCCAGTAGTACGACACGACGATGGCACTGACCGCCTGCTCGTGGGTGAAGCGACGGGCCAGATAGGTGCGTCCCAGGACGAACAGGAACGCGATCAGGCCGCCGGTCACGTGGATCCCGTGGAAGCCGGTGGTCAGGTAGAAGACCGTGCCGTAGGCGTTGGCGGGGATCGTGAGGCCCTCGGCGATCAGCTCGGCGTACTCGAGTGCCTGTCCGCCGATGAACACCGCACCCATGACGTAGGTGAGGATGAACCACTCGCGCAGGCCCCAGCCCTTGATCTTCAGCACCGAGCCGCTGCGGCTCACCTGGCCGCGCTCCGCGGCGAAGACGCCGAGCTGGCAGGTCACCGAGGACAGGACCAGGATCGTGGTGTTGACCGACGCGAACGGGATGTTGAGCAGCCCGGTCTCGCTCGCCCACAGCTCCGTGCTCTGCGCACGGATCGTGAAGTAGGCGGCGAACAGCGCCGCGAAGAACATCAGCTCGCTGGCCAGCCAGATGATGGTGCCCACGCTGACCATGCTGGGACGGTCGTGATGCCCGTGCAGACGGGACGCCGGAATCGCAGTTGCAGTCGCCACGAGCGCCATTATGTCCGCACCCACCCCCCGAGGGCGACCCGACCCCCGGTAGTGCCGACGTCATAAACTTCACACCGTGCTCGCCCCCCGCCTGAACGCCCTCCAGACCCTGCCCGAGTTCACCCTCGGCCGGGTCTTCTCGGACTGGACGATGGACCCGTTCCTGTTCGTCGCCGCCGTCTGGGTGACCGGCCTGTACGTCGTCGGGGTGCTGGCCATGCGGCGGCGCGGGGACCGATGGCCGCTCGGCCGGACGCTGGCGTTCTGCGTCGCGGGCATGGGCGGCTTCTTCTTCGCCACCTCGTCGGGGATCGGGGCCTACGACACCACGCTGCTGAGCGTGCACATGGTCCAGCACATGATCCTGTCGATGTGGGTCCCGCTGTTCCTGGCCCTCGGCGCCCCGGTGACGCTGGCGCTGCGCACCCTGCCGCCGGCGCCGCGTCGGTGGCTGCTGGCGGTGCTGCACTCCCGGGTCGCGACCGTGGTCGCCTTCCCGCCGCTCGCGTTCGCCCTGTACGTCGTCTCGCCGTGGGCGCTCTACTACTCCGGCTGGTACGACGCCTCGCTGGCGTCGCCGTTCGTGCACGAGATGATGCACGTCCACCTGGTGCTGGTCGGGACGCTCTTCTTCTGGCCCCTGATGGGCATCGACCCGGTGCCCGGACGCGTGGGCTACCCGTTCCGACTGCTGCTGGTGTTCCTGACATTGCCGTTCCACGCGTTCCTCGGGGTCACCGTGATGAGCCAGGACACGCTCATCGGCGGCGACCACTACCGGGCGCTGCGGGAGGGGCCGATGGGCTCCTGGCTGCCGGACGCCGCGGCCGACCAGGAGCTGGCCGGCGGGATCCTGTGGTCCTCCGGCGACCTGATCGGGCTGGTGTTCTTCGCGGTGCTCTTCACGCAGTGGGTGCGCTCGTCGATGAAGGAGGCCGAGCGGGAGGACCGCCGGCTGGACCTGATGGAGCGGAGATCGTCCACCGGGTGAGGCTCTCGACCCGCTCAGCCGGCGAGCGGCTCCACCCGAGGGGCGCGATACGATCTCGCTGTGAGCGACACCACCAGCCTCAAGGTCCTCGTCTACTCCGACGACGTCAACACCCGCCAGCAGGTGATCTCGGCCCTCGGCCGGCGGCCGCACCCGGATCTCCCGGAGCTCGAGTACGTCGAGGTGGCGACCGAGCCGGTCGTGCTGCAGCAGATGGACGCCGGGGGCATCGCCCTGGCGATCCTCGACGGTGAGGCCGTCCCGGCCGGCGGCATGGGGATCGCCAAGCAGCTGAAGGACGAGATCTTCCGGTGCCCGCCGGTCGTCGTCCTCACCGGCCGCCCGCAGGACGCGTGGCTGGCCACCTGGTCGCGGGCCGAGGCCGCGGTGCCGCACCCGATCGACCCGCTGCACCTGGCCGAGTCGGTCGTCTCGCTGCTCAGGTCGCGCGTCCCCGCGACGTCCTGAGTGCCTACGCTGGCCCCATGACCCACACCTGGCCCGACGTGCTCACCGGCCTGGTCGCGCGCCGGGACCTGACCGCGGAGGCGACCGCGTGGGCGATGGGGGAGATCCTGGCCGGCGAGGCGACCCCCGCCCAGATCGCCGGCTTCGCCGTCGCGCTGCGGGCCAAGGGGGAGACCGTCGAGGAGGTCAGCGGGCTGATCGACGCGATGTACGCCCAGGCCGCGCCGCTCGACGTACGCGGTCGCCTGCTCGACGTGGTCGGCACCGGTGGGGACCGGTCCATGTCGGTCAACATCTCGACGATGGCCGCGATCGTCGCGGCCGGCGCCGGTGCGCGGGTGGTCAAGCACGGCAACCGGTCGGCGTCCTCGAAGTCCGGATCCGCGGACGTGCTCGAGGCGCTCGGCGTGCGGCTCGACCTGACCCCGGCGCAGGTCGCCGCGGTCGTGGGCGAGGCCGGGATCACCTTCGCCTTCGCCCCGACCTTCCATGCCGCGCTGCGACACGCGGCGGTGCCGCGTCGCGAGCTGGGGATCGCCACCACGTTCAACCTGCTCGGTCCGCTCGCCAATCCGGCCCGGCCGGCCGCCCAGGCGATCGGCTGTGCCGACGCCGCGACCGCCGAGGTGCTCGCGGGGGTCTTCGCCCGGCGCGGCGTGGACGCGCTGGTCTTCCGCGGGGACGACGGTCTCGACGAGCTGACCACGACCACCACCTCGTCGGTGTGGACCGTGCACGACGGCGGTGTGGAGCCGGTGACGGTGGACCCTCGCGACTACGACCTGCCGCTGGCCACGGCCGACGACCTGCGCGGCGGCGACACCGCCCACAACGCGGACGTGGTGCGCCGCCTGCTGTTCGGCGAGACCGGACCGGTGCGGGACGCGGTGCTGCTCAACGCCGGCGCCGCGCTGGCGGTCTACGCCGGAGACGTCGCGGACGTGCGCTCGGCGATCGGGGACGGCATCGCCCGGGCCACGGAGGCGATCGACTCCGGCGCGGCGAAGGACTCGCTGGTCACCTGGGTGGCGGCCTGCGCCTCCGCGTGAGCCTCGCCGTGCCTCAGAGGTCGAGCACGTACCGGTCGCCCTCGCGGTGGAAGCCGAGCCGGTCGTAGTAGGCGTCGACCATTCGCGGGGAGGTCTCCACGCGGGTCAGGCCCTGCTCGCGCAGCAGTCCGCTCCTGCGCCACACGAACTCGCCGGGGGAGAAGTCCCGGAAGCGGGGGGTCACGTAGTCGAGGAGCACGCGGCCAGTCGTGCCGTCGCTCTCGAGGACCACCACCCCGACCGTCTCGTCGCCCTTCTGGACCAGGTACGCCGTGGTGCCGGCGACGGCGCCGCCGAAGTCGGGTTGGAAGCGGCGGATGTCGGCGCCGTGCTGGCGCAGGACGTACCTGAGGTAGATGTCCTCGGGGCGCACCTGCAGGACCTCGAACGCGGCCTCGTCGTGGCGGTCCCGCAGGAGCGCGACGATGAACCACAGGTTGATGACGAACAGGGCCAGGTTCATCGCCACCATCGGCCACACGCCGAGGGCGGCGTTGAAGATCGTGAGCAGCACGCTGGCGATGCTGTTGAGCACGCGGAGCCGCAGCACCCGCGCCTGGAGGAGGGAGAAGATCAGCAGGGCGCTGCCGCCCCAGCCGAGGAGATCGAGCCAAGTCACCGGCGAAGGCTACAAGGGGGGCCGCCGCCGCCCCAATCGCGGAGGCCCCCGTCGAGGCCTCAGGCGAGGCCCAGTCGCGGCGTCAGTCGAGGCCCAGCGAGAACGCCGACTCGAGGTCGTGGCTGGAGTAGGCCCGGAACGCGATGTGGGTCTCGGTCGAGGTGACCCCGGCGACCTTGTTGAGCCGGTCGGCGACCACGGCGGCGACGTCGTCGTGGCTGCGCACCCGGATCATCGCCACGAGGTCGATCTGACCGGTGACCGAGTACACCTCGCTCACCCCGTCCAGCGCGGCGATCGACTCGGCGACCTCGGGGATCCGGTCGACCTCGGCCTTGACGAACACGATGGCGGTGATCACGGGGACCACGCTAGCGGGTCGGCTGGTGCACCGGGGCGAGGCTGCGCCGGTCGTCGAAGGGGACGAGCGAGGTGCGGGACTCCGCGGCCGCGTCGTGCAGGGCGAGGTGGCGTCGGGCGCCGCCCACCGGGCAGGTCCACTCGCCGGTCACGTCCACCAGCCGCACGCCCTCGGACTCCAGCCACCGCAGCACCTTCTCGGTCTCCTCGGCCGTGGCCGCCGGCACCGGCCCCGGGGCCGGCAGCACGGTCTCGGCGGAGGCGCGCAGCTGTGCGACGTACTCGTGCGCGTCGGCACCCGGCGGGATGACGCCCGCCGCGGCGAGCCGGCCGTGCCGCACGACGTGGACCGCCCAGCGGCCGTCGTCCTCGCGCCGCGCCGCCACCACCTCGGGGCACCGGGTCAGCGCCGAGAGCCGCTGGGTCCGGGCCGCGGCGCGGATGAACGCGGCCAGCCGGTCCCGGTGCACACCGGCCTCCTCGAAGCGCTCGTCGGCGGCCAGGCCGGCCATCCGGAGGTTGATCGTCTCGACCACCTCGTCCGGACGACGCAGCAGGCTGTCGCGCAGCCGGGCGACCACGGCGGCGTACGTCGCGGCGTCGGTGCTGCCGTCGCAGGGGGACAGGCAGCGCCCCATCTCGGCGAGCACGCACGGCGAGCGCGATGGCTCGCGGGCGAGCCGGTCCGAGCACTGACGCACCGGGAAGGTGTCGTGCAGGGCGGCCAGGCAGCGCTCGGCGGCCTTCCGGGACGAGAACGGGCCGAGGTAGTCGGCGTCGTCGTCGAGCACCCGGCGGACCAGGGAGAGTCGCGGCCACGGCTCCCGGGTGAGCTTGAGGAAGTGCACCTTCTCGGGGAAGCGGGAGCGCCGGTTGTACTTCGGCTTGTGCTCGGCGATCAGCCGCAGCTCGCGGACCTGGGCCTCCAGCGGGGTGGCGCACTCGAGGCCGGTGACGGTCTCGGCCAGGCGCACCATCTCGCCCATGCGGGAGCGGGTCTCGGAGGCGGTGAAGTAGGTGCGGACCCGGGTGCGCAGGTCGCGTGAGGTGCCCACGTAGAGGACCCGTGACCGCTCGTCGCGGAACAGGTAGACGCCCGGGGCGTGGGGGAGCGGCTCGGCCAGGTGTCGCTTGCGACGCTGGGCGGCGCTGACCTTGGCAGAGAAGGTCTGCAGCTCCTCGAGCGTGTGCACCCCGAGGCCGCCCAGTCGCCCCAGCAGGCCGTGCAGCACGTCGACGGTCGCGCGGGCGTCGGACAGAGCCCGGTGGTTGGGGGTGGTGGTGGCTCCGAAGAGCACGGCCAGCGAGGACAGCTTGCAGTTGGGCGCGTCGTCGCGGGTGATCACCCGGCGGGCCAGCCGGGCGGTGTCCACGACCTCGAACCGCGGCCACGGACGAGCCTGCTCGGCCGCGAAGTGCTGCAGGAAGCCGACGTCGAAGGGGGCGTTGTGGGCGACCAGCACGGTGCCCTGAGCGAACTCGAGGAAGGCAGGCAGCGCCGACTCGATGGGCGGGGCGTCGGCCACCATCGAGTTGGTGATCCCGGTCAGGACGGCGATGAACGCCGGGATCCGGGTGTGCGGGTTGACCAGCGTCTGGAACTCGCCCAGGACCTCGCCGCCCCGGACCTTGACCGCGCCGATCTCGGTGATCATCGAGCCCGCCCTGGCCGAGCCGCCGGTGGTCTCGAGGTCGACGACGCAGAACGTCAGGTCGCGCAGGGGACGGCCGAGCTCGTCGAAGCTGCGCTGTGCCTCCCACCGGGAGGGCGCAGCAGGGGCGGGGTCGTTCATGTGATCGACGCTAGAGCGGACCACTGACACATCCTGGGACGCCGCGCGGCACGGCACGTGGGGCCCGACGGAACGCCGGTGTCGGTGCGGTGTCGGTGCCGGGTGCGAGGGTGCTCAGCGCCGAGGGATCCACTCCGGCCCGACGAGAGGAACGTGCGGATGAGCGTGCGAATCGACTGTGACACCTGCGTGGTGCGCGGCCTGGCCTGTCACGACTGCGTGGTGACGGTGCTGCTCGGACCGCCACCCGAGCTGGCGTTCGACGACGACGAGTGTCGCGCGCTGGACGTGCTGGCGGACTCCGGCATGGTGCCCCCGCTGCGGATGGTCACCCCGGTCTCCGGCCCGGACATCGAGTCGGCCTGACCCTCGGCCAGCCTGCCGAAGAGCGGGTAGAGCGAGAGGCAGATGACGGCGAAGGCAGCGAACGGGAGGGTCCCGTCCGGCATCAGGACCAGGATGGACAGGTGCAGGCCCACGCCGGCCGCCACGCCCAGCCGTCGGGTCCGTCGGAACCACAGCGCGAACGCCAGGAACAGCTCCGTGCCCACGGCACCCACGGCGAGTCCCTGGTGGAGCTCGATGGGCAGGTCGAGCCGCAGCCACTGGGCGAACGGCTCGCCGCTGAGGAACCCCTCGTTCAACTTGCTCGCCCCGGCGAACAGGTAGCAGAGGGAGAGCTGGGTCATCAGCAGCATCGGCGCCCAGGCCGCTGCCGGGCCGCAGTGGCGGACCCGGCGTACCGCCAGGGCACGGTCGGGGGCGGACAGCGCCAACCACGGGAGCAGGCTGGTGAGCAGCCACGCATGGTGGCTGTAGGCCTGCTGGTCCCAGAGGAGCAGGGCGACGTTGAGCAGGGTCGCCGCCCAGGCCGCGGGACGCGCGAACAGGCCGACCGCAAGACAGATCCCGGCCAGGACCATGAGACCGGTGACCGCGAGGACGGTCGGGATCGTCGGGTCGGGGACGCCGGGCAGCACCGGGAGCCGGACCGCGCCGTGCGCGATCCGGGAGAGGACGACCGCCATCTCGAGCGCGAACAGGACGGTGCCGACGCCGAGCCCGATCCGCGCGAGGGCCAGCGGGCGCGCCAGGTCACCCGTCAGGGCCGGCATGTCAGGCTCCGCTCGCCCTCACCGTCGCGGACGCGGACCTCGGCCGCCTCGGGGAAGCGATCGCACAGGTACTCGGGCAGGGGGCCCGTCCAGTCGATCTCCGGGCGCAGTCGCGCGACGGCGACCCGGTCCGGCTCCAGCTCGGCCCCGGAGGCGTCGTACAGGTCGAACTCGACCGGGTTCAGATCGGTGTACATGTGGAAGCCGAACCGGGACGGGATCGGATCTCCGACCGTGACGGCCAGGGGCACCGCGATCTGCACGGCCAGCGCGACCAGGACCCAGGCGGGCACGCGTCGCGCGGATGCCAGGCGGGTCTCGACGCTCATGGGACCAGCATGGTCGGTCCGGAGGGCATCTGTCAGCGAAAGCGCGCTCCCGCCGCCGGCGTCGGTCAGCCGAGGATGCGCAGTGTGGCCGCGTAGAGCACGAGCACGGCGGCCACGACGATCAGGCTCTTGAGCATCAGCTCGACGTTCCTGGTGTTCACCCCACGAGTGTCCGCGACCGAGGTGGCGGGCCGGAAGGGCGGGCGACCCCAGAGTGCGGGACTGGTGGGTGAGGGCCGGCTCGGGCTGGGGTTGGTGCTGGTGTGACGGATGGGATTGATGTGACCAGACGTGGCCGGAGTGTCCGAAAACACGTGTCAACACGGGTGCCGTTCGTTTGCCGCTGCGACGATGCGCGATTAGTCTCTGGGGCTGGTGCCCGCACAAGCAGGTCAGACCGGACCGGCTCGGGTGCCGCGCTCAATCCGTACGGCCGGCTGAGGGGAGTCGGGTGGCACGGAGCCGGGGAACCAATCTTCCTTGGGGTGAATCACGCGCGAGCGGGCCGACCGGCTCTGCCCGGGCGAGTAGGGCTCCTTTGTGTCCGAACCCGTCAGCTCACCCGGTAGGCGTCGAACAAAGAGGGAGAACCTCCGCTCGTGCTCCACGGCCGGAAGCGATTCATCGCCGCACTCACGGGCGTCGCCGCCATCGTCGGCGTCAGCCTCGTCCCCACCACCCCCACCTACGCGGACCCCGACGTCGACGAGGTCCAGGCCCGGGTCGACACGCTGTACCACAAGGCGGAGGTCGCCCAGGAGCGCTACCACGACGCCAAGCTCCAGCTCGACGACCTGCGCGCCGACCTGCGGGCCCTCGAGGCCGACCAGGCTGCCCAGCAGGAGCGCGTCGACCGGATGCAGTCCGCGGTCGACCAGGCGATCGCCGCCCAGTACGAGGGCGAGGGCCTCTCGGCCACCGGCCAGCTGGTGCTCTCCGAGGACCCCGACCAGTTCCTCTCCGAGCTGACCACGCTCTCGGCGTACAACGACGTCCAGGCGCAGGTCGTCGACGACTACAGCCGTGAGGCCGACGCCCTCGAGATCCGCCGCGAGGCGGCCCGGGACCGGGCCAAGGAGCTCGCGGCCACCGAGCAGGCGCTCGCCGAGCAGAAGGCCGTGGTCGAGGAGAACCTCGCCGAGGCCAAGGAGCTCCTGGGTGACCTGAAGGCCGAGGAGCGCGCCGAGATGGCCGCGGCCAGCCGCAGCAGCGCCCCCCGGCTGCCGGCGAACGTCCCGGTCTCCGGCCGTGCGGCTGCGGCCGTCAACTACGCGCTCGCCCAGGTCGGCGACGCCTACGTGTACGGCGCAGCCGGCCCGAACGCCTTCGACTGCTCCGGCCTGACGATGATGGCCTGGGCCCAGGCCGGGGTCAGCCTGCCGCACTCCTCCGGCGCGCAGCAGAGCTCCGGCGCCCGGGTGTCCTCGGACGCCCTCCAGCCCGGCGACCTGGTGTTCTACTACAGCCCGGTCAGCCACGTGGGCATCTACATCGGCGGCGGCCGGATCGTGCACGCCGCCAACCCGAGCACCGGTGTCCAGGTGACCGGCGTCTTCTCGATGCCCTACTCGGGCGCGGTCCGACCCGGCTGATCCCGCTGAGCAACGAACAGCCTGCCGAGGCAGGCGCGGCCGGTCGTCCACCTCGGTGGGCGGCCGGCCTTTCGCTCGCCCTGGTGGCGGTGCTGGCGGTCGTGCTGACCCTCGTCCTGGTGCGGGACGGGGAGCCGGACCGCCCGGCCGACCAGGCAGGCCCGACCGGCGAGCCGCAGGTGACCCAGCCGCGGCCCGACCTCGCGACCCGGCTGCTGGCCGACCTCGAGACGGCGGTCGCGGACGGGGACGGCGAGGCCGCCGCCGCACTGGCCGACCCCGACGACGCCGACGCGGTGGATCGGGCCCGCGCGATCGCGGAGAACGGCCGGCGGCTGCGGGTCGACGACTTCACCCTGCGCTACGTGGACGACGACCCCGGTGCCGGGGCCGGCCTCCCGCAGGGCCAGTGGGCCGCGGCCGTGGAGGCCACCTGGCGCTTCGCGGGAGCCGATCCCGAGCCGGCGCGTGCCGAGGTCACGGTCACCTTCAGCGGCGACGACGACGGCGAGAGCGAGGAGGCCGGGCTGGTGGCCGTGGGCGGCGGCGATCGGCGCACCCCGCTCTGGCTCGCGGAGCCGGTCGTCGTCCGGCGCTCGCCCGGCACGCTGGTGCTGGTCGCCGAGGGCCCCGGTCGGGTGGACGACTACGACCGGTACGCGCGACGCGCGGTCCGGACCGTGCGCAGGGTGCTCCCGGGCTGGCAGGAGACCCTGGTCGTCGAGGTGCCGCGGACCGCCGAGGCGCTCGATGCCGCCCTCGACGTGGAGCCGGGGGAGTACGCCAGCATCGCGGCCGTCACCGCCACCGTCGACGGCTCGGTGGATCCTGGTGCACCCGTGCACGTGTTCGTGAACCCCGAGGTCCTCGGAAACCTGCGCGAGCAGGGCGCCCAGGTGGTCATGAGCCACGAGGCGGCCCACGTGGCCTCCGGCGCGGCCACGGCGCGCACCCCGCTCTGGCTGTTGGAGGGGTTCGCCGACTACGTCGCGCTGCGCGACGTGGACCTTCCCCTGTCGGTGACCGCGGGCCAGGTGGCCGCGCAGGTCCGGGACGAGGGGGCTCCCGAGGCGCTGCCCGGCAAGGACGAGTTCGACACCCGGACCACCCACCTCGGGGCCGCCTACGAGGCGGCCTGGCTGGCCTGCCGGGTGCTCGCCGAGGCGGCCGGGGAGCAGGCCCTGGTGGAGATCAACCGACGAGCCGCCCGCGGCGACGACGTGGACCGGCTCCTGCGCGAGGTGGCCGGACTCGACGAGGCGGAGCTGACCCGACGCTGGCGGCGTGAGCTGATCGGGATCGCCCGGGGGCAGGTCGCATGAGGGGTCCGGCGGCCGGCGTGGGCGGTCGCCGCGTGGCCTGGGCGATGGTCCTGCTCGGTGGCGCGGCCTTCGTCGCGCTCGCGGTCCTGCTGGTCCCGTGGCAGCCGGTGCCCGGCGGACGACCACCCCCGGTCGCCGACACCGACGTGCTCACCGCCGGCGAGCTCGCCCGCGCCGAGGAGTTCGTGCGCACCGCCCGGCTCCTGGGCTGGTCGTCGCTCGCGGTGTCACTGGCGGTCTCCGCCCTCCTGGGCTTCACGTCCCTGGGCACCCGACTGCTCGGCCGGCTCCGGCTGCCCTGGCCGCTCACCGTGGTGGGCCTGGTCGCCGGGGTGCTACTCCTCGGCCGGCTCGCCACGCTGCCGCTGGGGCTGCTGAACCACCGGCACCGGGTGGGTGCCGGGCTGAGCACCCAGTCCACGGGGGCGTGGCTGGTCGACGTGGCCAAGGGGGTCGGGCTCGGCATCGTGGTGACCTCGATCGCCCTGCTGGTGCTGGTCGGCTGCGCGCGTCGTTGGCGCACCTGGTGGCCGGCCGTGGCCGGTGCCCTCGCGGCCGGCCTCGTGGTCGTCGGGTCCTTCGTCTACCCGGTCCTCGTGGAGCCGCTCTTCAACGACTTCACGCCGCTCGAGGACGGCCCCCTGCGCGAGCAGATCCTGGGCGTCGCCGAGGCTGAGGAGGTCGTCGTCGACGACGTGCTGGTCGCCGACGCGTCCCGGCGCACGACGACCCTCAACGCCTACGTCTCCGGCTTCGGCTCCACCCGGCGGGTGGTCGTCTACGACACCCTGCTCGAGTCCCAGCCCGACGACCAGATCGTGTCCGTGGTGGCGCACGAGCTGGCGCACGCGTCGTACGACGACGTGGTGACCGGCACCCTCCTGGGTGCCGCCGGCTCGGTGGCCGGGGTCGGCCTGCTGGCGCTGGTGCTGGGCAGCGCGCGAGTACGCCGCCGGGCCGGGGTCCGCGGAGCCTCGGACCCGAGGGTGGTGGCGCTGGTCCTGGCGCTGGCGGCGGTCGGCGGCGTCGCCTCGAGCCCGGTGCAGAGCACGATCAGCCGTCAGATCGAGGCCCGGGCGGACGTGGCGGCGCTGACGGCCACGGGCGACGCGGCGGCCTTCGTGGAGCTGCAGCGGGCGTTGTGCCGGCGCTCCCTGTGCGACCCGACGCCACCGGCGTGGTCGCAGCTGTGGTTCGGCAGCCACCCGACCGCCGTGGAGCGGGTGGCGCTGGCGCGGCGGATCAGCAGACGCTGACCCAGCACGCGCGGGCGAACAGGTCGACGACGTCCTGCCCGAGGAATCCCACGACGACGATGACCACGGCGGCGATGGCGGCGATCATGAGGCCGTACTCGACGGCCGACGCTCCTCGCTCATCACGAAGCTTCTCGGACTCCTGCATGCTCCCCACCATCATCCTCTTTGACGGCGCTGTGGCCGCGGACCGAGCGGTCCGCGGCCACAGCGTGTTGGCTGCCTGGATCAGGCCTGGTCGCCGTTGATGTTGTCCTCGACGGTGTTGAAGCCGCCCAGGACGTCCTGGCCGAGGAAGCCCACCACGAGGATGATCACCGCGGCGATCAGGGCCACGAGCAGGCCGTACTCGACGGCGGTGGCGCCGTTCTCGGACTTGGTCTTGCCGGCCAGCATGATCTTGACGAACTCGAGCATTGTTTTCTCCTCTGAAGTGATGTCACGAATGATGTTTCGGTTTCCCCCCGAATCACCAGGGGAGTGATTCGGACAATGGCAATGCTGTCGCGGATCGCCGCCGGCGAACATCAGGCAATCGGCCGCAGTGTGGTAGTCAGTCCTGACTAGTCCCGCAGTGTCATTGCTGGGGTGGGACTAGTCCTTCAGCGTGGCTGGACCGAGGACAGCAGGCCGATGCGCATCGAGGTCACCAGTGCCTGCGCCCGGTTGGTGGCGCCGAGCTTCTGGTAGATGCGGGCGATGTGCGTCTTGGCGGTCGACTCGCTCATGTAGAGCCTGCCGGCGATCGCGGCGGTCCCGAGCCCGTCGGCGAGGAGGTCGAGCACCTCCTGCTCACGCTCGGAGAGCCTCGGCCGGTCGTCGCTGGCCCGGCGCATCATGGCGCCCGCCAGCCCGGCGCACAGGAACGTCTTCGGCGACACCCTGGCGTGCCGGGCGGCGCTCACCACCTCGGAGGAGGGGGCGTCCTTGCCGACGAAGGCCGAGGCCCCGGCCTCCATCGCGGCGAAGATCTGGTCGTCGCCGGAGTGCATCGTCAGCATGACCAGCCCCACCTCGTCGCTGTCCTGCCGGATCGAGCGGATGATGTCGAAGCCGGTGCCGTCGGGCAGCTGCAGGTCGGTGACCAGGACGTCCGGGCGGAGCTGCTCGAAGAGGGCGAGCGCCTGGACGACGTTGGCCGCCTGGCCCACGATCTGCATGTTCGGGTCGCGCTCGAAGGCCCGGGCGAGCCCGTGCCTGATCAGCTCGTGGTCGTCCACCAGGACGACGCGCGTGGTGGGGGTCTCGGTGTCCGTGGTCATGCTTGACCAGTCCTCTCGGTCGCGCTCGTCTGCAGGCGGGTGGTCGGATCCAGGGTCAGTCGGAGGACCGTGCCGGGGCCCTGCACGGCGTTGTGCAGCTCCAGCTCCGCACCGATGCGGCGGGCCCGCTCGCGCATGATGCGGACGCCGTGCGAGTCGTCGCGGCCCCGCTGCAACCCGCGGCCGAAGTCCCGGACGACGAGCTCCGCGCCCGGGGTCCGGACCCGGCACGACACGTCGATGCGGGCGGTGCGGGCGTGCTTGATCGCGTTGTTGATCCCCTCCTGGGCGATCCGCAGCACCTCGGCCTCAACCGCCGGACGGAGCCGGCCGGAGCACTCGTCGAGGTCCACGGTGACCTGGACGCCGCTGCGGCGTCCGAGGTGGTCGGCGAGCGCCTCGATTCGCGCGCCCAGCGACCGCGAGTCACGTGACTCGCTGCGGAGGCCGAAGACCGACTCGCGGAACTCCGAGACCACGTTGCTCAGCTCCCGGCGCAGCTCCGCGACCTGGTCGGCCTGGTGGTCGGCCGAGCCGACGGCCAGGTCGTCGATCAGGTAGCCGAGCGAGGCCAGGTCCTGTGCCACCCCGTCGTGCATCTCCCGCGCCAGGCGCTGCCGCTCCTCGGCCGTGGCCTCGTCGCGCACCTCACGGAAGAGCATGGCGGTGTCCAGCTGCAATGCCGCGGGCGCGAGCCGTTCGGTGAGCGCGAGCAGGTCGCCCTCGAGCGAGCCGGACCGCTCGTTGGACCACGGCGCCAGCGTCCCCACCACGACGCCGACCAGGCCGGCATCGGTCCGCAGGGGGATCCCCAGCTCACGCTGCGCCTTCGCCGGCCGCCCCGAGACCAGCACCATCCGGCACAGCGTCTCGTGGTGGTCCCTCTGGGTCGCGTCCGGCTCACCCTCCAGGAGCGGCACGAACGCACTCCCGTTCACGGCGTACACCACCGACCCCACCAGCGGGACGTCGGCGCGGACCAGCGTGAGGATGTTGTCACTGATGCTGACCGGGTCGAGGCCCTCCGTGAGCTGACCGGAGAGCTTCAGCAGCTGGGTGATCAGCTCACGGGCGTCCCGGTAGGAAGTCGTGGTGGCTGCCGAGGTGGTCCGCGCCACGAACGAGCCGACGACGCCGAAGCCGAGGCCGACCATGAGCCAGGTCAGCGAGGCACCCACGATCGCCGCCGTCAGCTCCAGACGACCGGTGCTCAGGGCCATGCCGAGGACCCCCACCTCGGTGGCGAGCACGGCGGCGATGCCACGGTGGCCCTTGAGCAGGCCGCCGATGAACGCCGGGACGACCAGGGCCGGCAGGAGCACGGTCGACTCGGCCAGGCTGAGGGCCGCCAGGGCGGTGACCAGGCCGGCCTCGACGGACAGGGCGGGGATCGCCGGGACGCCACGCAGGCCGTCGGTGAACGTGGCCAGCATCCAGCCGGCCGAGATCAGGATCGCGTTGAGGATCGCCCGGTCGTCGCCGATGACGGCGATCGGCGCGGCCAGCGCCACCAGGGCGAAGACCCGGGCGCCGGCGGAGAGCGACGCGAGCCGGGTCCGATCGTCCACGGGGAGCACGTCAGAAGTTCTGGGTCACGCTGATGACGGCCGGGCCCATCACCACGAGCAGCAGGCAGGGGAGGATGAACAGGATCACCGGCACCATGATCTTGACGGGGATCTGGCCGGCCTTCTCCTCGGCCCGCTGCCGGCGCTTCATCCGGATCTCCTGGGACTGCACCCGCAGCACCTGGCCGATCGGGATGCCGAACGAGTCGGCCTGGACCATGGCCCCGACGAAGGACTTGACGTCTCCGAGGGTCGTCCGCTGGCCGAGCCCGCGAAGGGCGTCGGCCCGGCCGCGTCCGATCTGCATCTCCTGCAGGACCCGCCCGAACTCCATGGACAGCGGACCCTCGGTGTTCCGGGCGACCTGCTGCACGGCGGCGTCGAACCCGAGACCCGCCTCGACGGAGATGGTCAACAGGTCCAGGGCGTCGGCCAGCTCCTTCAGCATGAGCGCGTTGCGCTTGCTGGCGACGTTGTAGAGGTAGATGTTGGGGGCCTGGAACCCCACTGCGGTGCCGAGGACCACGATCAGGATCCGGACCGGGAGTGAGAGGTCCCCGCCGATGGCGACCAGCGTCGACAGGCCGAAGCCGGCCACGAGGCCGAGCACCTTGGTGGAGGCGACCCGGTCGACGGTCCATCCCGCCGGGTTCCCCGCGCGGTCGAGCCTCTGCCGGATCCGCTCGGCCTGGTCGGCGCCCGTGATCCGACGACCGATGCTCTGGAAGCGCAGGGCGAGAGGAGCGAGCACGCGCTCACTGAACGGTGGGTCGAGCTCCTTGGTCATCTCCTCGGGGGCGCTGGTCATCGCCTCCAGCACCTCGATGGAGCGCGAGACCCCACGGCTCTCCGGGCTGAACGCCGCGAGCGCCGCGAACACCAGGAAGAGCGCGCCGAAGATCAGCATGATGCCCAGCAACAAGGTCATGGTCATGTCACACGTCCATCTTCACGATGCGGCTGATCATGAACGCCCCCAGGCCGAGCAGGGCCGCGGCGCCGCCGAGCATGGCCCACCCGAGGGTCTCGGTGAACATCGGCGACACGTACTCGCGACGGACCGCCACGAGGTAGACGAGCATCCCCGGGGGGAGTGCGCCGAGGATGTATCCCGACAGCTTGCCCTCCGCCGCCAGGGTCTGGATCTGCCTGCGCAGGTAGTCGCGCTCCCTGAGGGTGCCCGCGACGATCGTCAGCAGCTCGGCCAGGTTTCCTCCGACCTCGCGCTGGATGCGGATCGCCATGACCACCCAGGCGAAGTCCTTGCTCTCCAGCCTCTGGGCCACGCCCGCCAGTGCGTCCTCGAGCGTCACCCCGAGACGGGTCTCGATCAGGACGCGCTTGAACTCGCCGGCGATGGGCTCGCTGCCCTCCCGGACGACCGTGTCGATCGACTGTGCCATGGACATGCCCGCGGAGAGGCTGCCGGACATGAGCTGCAGGGTGTCGGCGAGACCGGCGTTGAAGGCCTTCAGCCGACGCTTCCGCTTGAAGCCCAGGAAGACCCAGGGCAGCACCGCGCCGACGACCAGGAACACGACGACCAGGAAGATCTGCCCGCCGCCGAGCAGCATCCCGACGAGCCCCGCCAGCATCGTGATGCCTCCGTGGGCGAGCAGCCACTCGGAGGGCCTGAGGGCACTTCCCGACGCCTCGAGCCGGTTCTCGATCCGCGACTCGAGTCCACGGTTGCGCTTGAGCATCGTGGCGGCCGCGTCCTTGACCTGGGTGAAGGCCGCCGCGGACTCGGCGGGGTTCCCCGCGTGCTGCCCGGAGCCGCCACCCGATCCTGCCGCGTAGGCCGCGATCCGGTCCTCGACCGTCGCCGGGCGCTTCGGGCCGGCAACGGAGACGACCCCGGAGAACAGCAGGAGCATGCCCATGCCCATCGCGGCGAGCCCGCCGTACATCGCCTCCTTGGGGATGAGGAGCCCGCCGTCGCTGCCGGGGTCCAGAGTGCGCAGGTCGATGCCGGCGGTGGCCTCCTGGACGATGGTGTACGTCGTGCCGCTCAGCGTTCCGCTCTCGGTCGGCGCCGTGACCTGCACGGTCGTCTCGGCGTCGGTGAGCCCGGCGGGAAGGGACGCGGTCACCAGCACCTGGCGGGCCAGCGAGTCGGCCTCGTCGGCGAAGACCCGGGCCAGGCCCCCGGCGTTGGCGGAGATCACCGATCCGCCGCCGACGTCGGACATCGCCTTCAGGGGTGCCAGGTCGTCGAGCGGCTGGTCGAGGCCGACGACGTTGACCTGGATCTCGGCCTCGGTGATCGTGTCGATGACGTCCTCGGCCGGCGTCTTGCTGGTGTCCTTGCCGTCCGAGAGCAGCAGGATGGTGCGCTGGCCCTCGTCTCCCGCGGCCTCGACGGCCTGCAGGACCCCGTCGTTGAGCCGGGTCGCCCGCGCCAGCTCCAGCCCGGCCACCACTTCGCTCGCGGCCGCGCGGTCCAGGGCGGGCTCGAAGACGGTCTCGACGTCGGAGTCGAAGGTGACGATGCCGACGTACACGTCGTCGGGGGCCGTGTCGAGGAACGCGTTCGCGGCCGCCTTCGCTGCGGCGAAGCGTCCCTGCTTGACCATGCTGTTGCTCGTGTCCATCGCGAGGATGGTGGTGCGTCGCACCACCTCGTCACTCTCGGCGGCGAGCTCGCCCGAGGCCTCGACCTGCTTGCCGGCGATCGTGACCGTCATCGCGTCCGGGTCGACCTCGGCGTCGGGCGGGACGGAGACCAGGATCTGCACGCCGCCGTCGGAGGGCTCGACGTAGTCGATGCTCAGCTCGTCCGCGGCCTGGGCCGCGCCGCCGACAGAGACCACGGCGGCGGCGAGTCCGAGGGCCAGCAGGGCCCGAGGTGCCCTGAGCATCAGCGGCCGTCCATGGCGAACAGCATCGGGTCCACGGTCACGTTGGCGTGCGCCATCTTCTCGAGGAACTTCGGTCGCAGGCCGGTCGAGATCAGTCCGCCCCGGGCCCGCCCGTTCGCGTCGAAGCCGGCGGAGTGGTCGTAGACGAAGACGTCCTGGAGGGTGATCACGTCACCTTCCATCCGCTCGACCTCGGTCACGTGGGTGATGTGCCGGGAGCCGTCCTTGAACCGGGCCTGGTGCACGATCAGGTCCACCGCGCTGGCGACCTGCTCGCGGATCGCGCGCATCGGCAGGTCCATGCCCGCCATGAGCACCATGGTCTCGATGCGCGAGAGGGTGTCTCGGGGACCGTTCGAGTGGACCGTGCAGATGGAGCCGTCGTGGCCGGTGTTCATGGCCTGGAGCATGTCGAGCGCGGAGGCGTCGCGGACCTCACCGACGATGATCCGGTCCGGCCGCATGCGCAGGCTGTTCTTCACCAGGTCGCGGATGTCGATCGCGCCCTTGCCCTCGATGTTCGCCGGCCGCGACTCCAGGCGTACGACGTGGTCCTGGTGCAGCTGGATCTCGGCGGCGTCCTCGATCGTGACGATCCGCTCGTCGGAGGGGATGAAGGACGACAGCACGTTCAGGGTCGTCGTCTTGCCGGCGCCGGTGGATCCGGAGACCACGATGTTCAGCCGGCCGCGCACGCACGCGTCGAGGAAGTCGGCGGTGCGCTCCGAGAGCGAGCCGAACCTGATCAGGTCCTTGGCCGTGAGCGGGTCGGCGGAGAACTTGCGGATGGTGAGGATGGAGCCGTCCAGCGCCAGCGGCGGGATGACCCCGTTGACACGGGACCCGTCGGGGAGGCGCGCGTCCACCATGGGGCTGGACTCGTCGACGCGCCGACCGATGCGGGAGACGATCTTGTCGATCGTCCGCCGCAGGTGCGCCTCGTCGGTGAACCTGACGGGCACCGCGGTCAGCTTCCCGCCCTTCTCGAGGAAGATGCTGTCCGGTCCGTTGACCATGATCTCGGTGACGTCGGGGTCCCGCAGGAAGGGCTCGATGGGACCGTAGCCGAGGATGTCGTCGGTGATCTCGAGCGTGACCTGGGTCCGGTCGCCGCTGCTGAGCGGCTTCTCCTGGGAGCCGAGCACGTCCTTGAGCACCTGCCGGACCCGGCCGGAGAGGTCCTCCTGGTCCATGTTGGCGTCGTAGAGCTGGGGGCCGAGCTGCTTGAGCAGCTCCTGGTGGACACTGGCCTTCAGGTCCTCGAGCCGGTCCTTCTGACCCGCGCCCATCGACAGGCGCTTCGCAGCCGAGGGCGCCTCGTCGACCGCGACGTCCGCGGCTCGCTTGCCGAGCGTGGGTCGCTCCTCCGTGGCCACGGACGGCGCGTCGTCGGCGGCCTGGCCGTCCAGCCCCTCGGCGACGGGCTGCGCGCGACGGAGTCGATCACCTAGCGTGCTCATCGCACGTCACCTCTTCTTCCGGAGCCGGCGGGACTTGCGGTCGCCGTCGGACGATGTCGCGGGAGCCGCGTCGGCCACCCCCGGGTGCTCGTCGCCGAGCTGGTCGGCCAGCCGCGCCGCGAGCTCGCGGAAGGCGGCGCTGGCCGGGTGCCCGGCGTTGCTCACCACGATCGGCTTGCCCGCGTTGGTGGAGGCGGCGATGTCGAGCGAGGAGGGGATCGCCGTGGTGATCGGCATCCCGAGGATCTGCGACACCTTGTCGACGTGCAGCCCGACCGCGTCGTCGGCCCGGTTCAGCACCAGGTGCCGGTTGTCGGGGGCGAGGTTGAGCAGGTCGAGGGTCTCCAGCGCCACCTTGACGTTCTTCAGGGTCGGCACGTCGAGGGTCGCCACGATCACGCACTCGTCGGTCTCGTCGAGCGCCTGCAGGGTCTGCTCGTCGAAGCTGGGGCAGGTGTCGACCACCACGTAGTCGAACTCCTGCTTGAGGGTGCGCATCATGCGGGCCACCAGCGTCGCCGACACCCGGTCCCGGGCGTCGGGGAGGCTGGGGGCGGCCAGGACCATCAGCGACTGCTCGTGCCGGGTCAGCAGCGACTCGACCATCGGGAAGTCGATCGCGTCCTCGCCGCCGATCGCCTCCTCGATGGTGTGGCTGGGGAAGAGCTGCATCGTGATGGCGACGTCGCCGAAGGCGAGGTCGAGGTCGATCAGGCAGACCTTGCGGGACCCGCCGTCGGCCAGGGCGAGCGCCAGGTTGACCGCGGTGGTGGTCTTGCCGACGCCACCCTTGGGTGAGAACACCGTGATGACGTGACCCTGGGCGGTGCCCGCGGTGTCGCCGTGCAGGGCCGCCCAGAGCTGCCCGGCCCGGTCCACCGCGGTCACGACCGAGTCGATGTCGGTGCTGAGCACCACGTCCCGGCAGCCGGACTGCATCGCCCGGTGGAGGAGGGTGGTGTCCATCTCGTCGCGCACCAGCACGACGCTCGTCGACGGGCGGGTGAACCGCATGGACTCGCTGACCGCCAGCGCCTCGTCGAGGTCGAGGTTGGGGCCGATCACCACGGCGAACTCGTTGTCGCGGTGGGTCATCCACGCCTGCAGGGCGTCCGTCCCCTCGACCCCGTGCGTGCCCGGGGGCAGCACGGCCATCAGCGACTCGACGACGGTCGGGTCCTTGTCAACGATGACTGGCATGACGCCTCACTTGAAGAGGTTGGCGAAGGTGATGCCCGGGGTCTTGTCGACCTTGGACTTCTCGGTGAGAAGGCCGAACGAGAGCTCGCCGTTGTTGGCGGCGTAGGCGATCCGCTCGGCCTGCTCCTGGTCCACGGCGAGGGTCATGAGGGTGGCCGGCAGCTGCTCGGTGGTCTCCTCGCCCTCCTCGGTGACCTTGGTGGAGGTGATCGTGGAGGTCTGCCCGACGCCCAGCACGAACACGCGCTGCAGCAGCGTCCGGGCGTACCCCGTCTGGGTGGCCGGGTTCGACGCCGACAGCAGGATCGAGACCTCCGAGCCCGGGTTGACGAATCCGGCGACCCGGGCCGGGTCGGTCAGGTTCACCGACACCGCCATCAGGCCGTCCGGGATCGCCAGCACCCCGGAGACCGGGTCGGCCGAGCCGGCCCAGCGGTCCGCCACGATCTGCTCGTTCGGCAGGATCTGGGTGGTGGCGACCTGACCGCTCAGGGCGGAGAGGTTGGTCTGGGCGCCGTCGAGCTTCTGGTCCTTGGGCACCTCCTCCAGCTGGAACTTGCCGGCCGCTGCGGCGTCGTCGAACGCCTCGCCGAGCTGGATCGGCTGCACGGCCTTGAGGACCTCCACCGAGGCCACGTTCTCCTTGGCGCGGGTGTCCGCGCCTTGCACGTAGAGGAATACCAACATCGTGCCGAGCGCGGCGATCAAGGCCGCGACCACGAGCAGGATCTTTCGACGGTCCATGACTCCAACTTCCAGGGGCTGCGGAGCGGGATACGGAGCTTCCCCACCCATCCCGACGCACAGGGCGATTTCCGAAACACAAGATGTCACGCAGGTCTGGCCGCTCGGTTCAAAGTCGAACCATATGACTCAGATGGACTAGACCGGGCCCCAGTGAGTAGTCATCCGGAGCGGCCGACCGGTGCCCCCGCCGCCGCAGGTCAGCGGGTGTAGAGCGACTCGATCTCGTCGCGGAACTCGCGCTGGACGACGGCGCGCTTGAGCTTCAGGCTCGGCGTGAGCTGGCCGCCCTCCTCGGTCCAGTCGCCGGGCAGGATCACGAACTTGCGGATGGACTCGGCCTTGGACACCGCCTTGTTCGCGTCCTCGACGGCCGCCTCGATCTCGGCTCGCAGGTCCGGGTCGTCCACCAGCTCGGAGAGTCGGGTCGACTTGCCGCGCTCCGCGGCCCAGTGGGGGAGCGACTCCGGGTCGAGGGTGACCAGCGCGGCGATGAAGGGCTGTCCGTCCCCGACGACCATGCACTGGCTGACCAGCGCGTGCGACCGGAGCCGGTCCTCGAGCACCGCGGGGGCGACGTTCTTGCCGCCGGCGGTCACCAGGATCTCCTTCTTGCGTCCGGTGATCCGGACGAAGCCCTCGTCGTCGAGCTCGCCGACGTCCCCGGTGTGCAGCCAGCCGTCCCGTTCGAGGACCTCCCGGGTGGCGGCCTCGTCGTTCCAGTAGCCGGCGAAGACCTGGCCGCCGCTCAGGAGGAGCTCGCCGTCGTCGGCGATCCGCACGGCCGAGCCCGCGAGCGGGCGGCCGACCGTGCCCACCTTGTGCGCGTCCGGCAGGTTCACGGTGACCGCGGCGGTGGTCTCGGTCAGGCCGTACCCCTCGAGGACGGTGAGCCCGATCCCGCGGTAGAAGTGGCCGAGCCGCTCGCCGAGCGGGGCCCCGCCGGAGACGGCGTACGCGCACCGGCCGCCGAGCGTGGTGCGCAGCCGGGCGTAGACCAACCGGTCGAAGACCGCGTGCTGGGCGCGCAGGCGGATCGGCACCCTCCCGCCGTCCCGGGCGCGACTCCACGCGATCGCGGCCTCCGCGGCCCGGGTGAAGACCGCCCCCTTGCCGTCCGCGACGGCCCGCTGCGAGGCGGTGTTGAACACCTTCTCGAAGACCCGGGGCACGGCGAGGATGAACGTCGGCTGGAAGTCGCCCAGGTCGGCGACCAGGTTCTTGATGTCGCTGGAGTGCCCCATCCGCACGCGGGCCTTGATGCACCCCACCTGGATGATCCGGGCGAAGACGTGGGCCAGCGGCAGGAACAGCAGGGTGGAGCGGCCCCCAGCCTCGAACAGCTCGTCGAGCTCGGCGATCGCCACGCCGAGCTCGAACATGAAGTTGCCGTGCGTGAGCATGCAGCCCTTGGGGCGCCCGGTGGTGCCGGAGGTGTAGATCAGGGTGGCCAGGTCGAGCGGTGTGGCCGCCGTACGCCGCTTCTCGAGCTCGGCGTCGCTGACGTCGGAGCCGAGTCTGCGCAGCACGTCGACGGCGTTGTCCTCGATCGTCCAGACGTGGTTGAGCTCCGGGAGGTCGCTGCGCATCGAGGCGACCCGGCCGAAGTGCTCGGTGGTCTCGGCCAGCACCGCCCGGGCCCCGGAGTCCCCGAGGATCCAGCCCACCTGCTCGGCGGAGGAGGTCTCGTAGACCGGCACCGTCACGGCTCCGGCGAACCAGATCGCGTAGTCGAACAGCGTCCACTCGTAGCGGGTCCGGGAGATGAGGGCGACCCGGTCGCCGGCCTCGACGCCCGCGGCCACGAGGCCCTTGGCCACCGCCGCGACGTCGTCGCGGAACTCGGCGGCGGTCACGTCCACCCACTCGCCGTCCTGCTTCCGGCTGAGGACCACGTCGTCGCCGTGGTCGCGGGCGTTGGCGACGACGTCGTCCGTGAGGTTGCCGGTGACCGGGACGTCCACCGTCAACGGCGTCGAGAACTCACGCAACCTCGGCCTCCTCCTCTGGGTGTCCGGTCGCAGGTTACCGGCCCGGAACCCGGTCTCGGTATCCGGTACGCTCGCTGCACCATGGCCGATCAGACCACCTCCTCCATCGTCATCGACGCGCCTCCGAGCGCGGTCATGACCGTGATCGCCGACTTCGGGTCGTACCCGGCCTGGGCGAAGGGCGTGCAGACCGCGGAGGTGCGCAGCACCTTCCCGGACGGCCGGGCCCGGGAGGTCTACTTCGAGCTCGACGTCTCGCCGATCAAGGACCAGTACACGCTGGCCTACACCTGGGACGACGACCGCGCGGTCACCTGGACCCTGGTCGAGGGGAAGATGCTGCGCGCGCTCGACGGCGCCTACCTGCTGCGTGACCTCGGCGACGGCTCGACCGAGGTGACCTACCAGCTGGTGCTGGACGTCTCGATCCCGCTCATCGGCATGCTCAAGCGCAAGGGCGAGAAGATCCTGATCGACACCGCGCTGAAGGGCCTGAAGAAGCGCGTCGAGTCCCTCTAGGCCTCCGTGCGGATCCTCCTGTTCACCGGCAAGGGCGGTGTCGGCAAGTCCACGGTCGCGGCCGGTACGGCGGCCCTGGCGGCCTCGCGAGGACAGCGCACCCTGGTGCTGTCCACCGACGCCGCGCACTCGCTGGCCGACGCGTTCGGCACGCCCGTCGGTGCGGAGCCGACGGAGGTGGCCGAGCACCTCTTCGTGCAGCAGGTGGACGCGCAGCGCCTCTTCGAGCAGTCCTGGGCGGACATCCAGGGCTACCTGCTGACCGTGCTGGACGTGGCCGGCGTCGACCCGGTCGCGGCCGAGGAGCTGACCGTGATCCCCGGCGCGGAGGAGGTCCTCGCCCTGCTGGAGCTGCGTCAGCACGCCCTGTCTGGGGAGTGGGACGTCATCGTCGTGGACTGCGCGCCGACCGCGGAGACCCTCCGGCTGCTGGCCCTCCCGGAGGCGCTGGGGTGGTACATGCAGCGCGTGTTCCCGTTCGAGCGCCGGGTGGTAAAGGCCCTCAAGCCGGTGCTGACCAAGGCCGCCGGGGTCCCGATGCCCGAGGACTCGGTGTTCGACGCCGTGGAGCGGCTGCACGCCGAGCTGGACCAGGTGCGGGCCCTGCTGTCCGGCGACGACGCCAGCGTCCGGCTCGTGCTCACCCCCGAGGCCGTGGTCCTGGCCGAGGCCCGGCGGTCCTTCACCACCCTGTCGCTGTTCGGCTACCGGGTCGACGGGGTGGTGGCGAACCGGGTCTTCCCCGACGGTGCCGGCGACCCCTGGCGCGAGGGCTGGGTCGCTGCACAGGCGCGGGTGCTGGAGGAGGTCGAGGAGTCCTTCGCCGCGGTCGACCGCTGGCGCAGCGTCTACCGACCGGGCGAGCCGGTGGGGGTCGAGGCCCTGCGCACGCTCGCCGAGGACCTGTACGACGGCTCCGACCCGCTCGCCTCCCCGTCGGGGCCGCGGCCGCTGACCGTCGAGCGGACCCCGGGCGGTGCCGTGCTCCGGCTCGCGCTGCCGTTCGTGACCAGGGGCGAGGTCGATCTCGCCAGGCACGGCGACGAGCTGGTGGTGACCGTGGCGTCGTATCGTCGACTCCTGTCGCTGCCCACCGGCCTGGCCCGGCACCGGGTGGCGGGGGCACGCGTCGAGGAGGGTGCCCTGCAGGTGAGATTCGAGGAGAGGAAGCCGTGAGCGACTCCAGCGACGACGGACCCGGCGGCCACGAGGTCGGCTCGCTGGGCGAGGAGGCGGCCAAGCTGCTCGGCGCCTTCTCGGACTGGGCGCGCGAGCAGGGTCACGACGCGGCCGACGGCGTCGGGCACGGTGCCGCGGACGCGGCCGCCGGTGCCGCCGAGGCCCTGCGGAACGTCGGCGAGCACCTCTCCACCGGCGCCCCCGAGTGCACGTACTGCCCGGTGTGCCGGGTGGTGCACGCGGTCCGGGCGTGCAGTCCGGAGGTGCGCACCCATCTCGCCGTCGCCGGGATGTCGCTGGTGCAGGCGGCCTCCGCGCTGCTCGCCACCGCGACCCCGCACGACCGGCGCGCCGAGGCTGCTGCCGAGGACCTCGAGCACATCGACCTGGACGACGACGAATGGCCGGAGCACTGATGGGGCACACGATCGGGATCGACGTGGGCGGCACCAAGATCGCCGGGGGAGTGGTGGACGCCGAGGGCCGGGTCCTCGACCGCCGCCGGGTCGAGTCGCCGGCACAGGACTCCGCCGCGATCGAGAAGGCGATCGTCGACCTCGTGGTCGGGCTGTGCGCCGACCACCCCGTGGACGCGGTGGGGGTCTCTGCCGCCGCCTTCGTCGACAACGCGCGGTCCACCGTGGTGTTCGCGCCGAACCTGGCCTGGCGCGACGTCGAGCTGCGCGCCGACCTCGAGCGGGCGCTCGACCTGCGGGTGGTGGTCGAGAACGACGGCAACGCCGCGGCCTGGGGCGAGTTCGCCCACGGTGCGGCGGTCGACGCCGACGACCTGCTGATGGTCGCGGTCGGCACCGGCGTCGGTGGTGGCCTGGTGCTGGACGGTGCGCTGCACCGCGGCTCCTTCGGCATCGCCGGCGAGATCGGACACCTGCGGGTGGTGCCGGGGGGTCGTCCGTGCCCGTGCGGTCAGCGCGGCTGCCTCGAGCAGTACGCCAGCGGCACCGCCCTGGTGGAGGACACCCGGGCCCTCGTGTCGGCCGGCTCACCCGACTCCGAGGTGCTGCTGACCCGGGCGCGGGGCGAGGTCGGCGCGATCGACGGGCCCATGGTCACCGAGCTGGCCCGGCAGGGCGACCGGTTCGCACTTGCCCGGATCGAGCAGCTCGGACAGTGGCTGGGCGAGGGCGTCGCCAGCCTGGTCGCCGTGCTGGACCCCGGCGTGGTGGTGGTCGGCGGGGGCGTGTCCGAGGCCGGCGACCTGTTGCTCGACCCGGTGCGCGCGGCGTTCGCCGCCCACCTCACCGGCGGCGGGCACCGCCCCGTCGCGGAGGTGCGGGTCGCCACGCTCGGCAACGACGCCGGGCTCATCGGCGCCGCCGACCTCGCCCGCCGCTGAGATCGGCCGCGACGGGCGCGCGGGTCAGTCGACCAGTCTGATGATCCGCGGGCCGACGCCGAAGTAGTCGGTCACCTGGCCACTGGTCCGGGTCGGCAGGGCCCTGCTGTTGAAGAACACGACCTTGAGCGACTCGACCTTGTTCGACGCCATGGTGACTCCGTTGTCGGCGCTGGCCGAGCTGCTGCCCCGGATCGAGGAGGCCGCCACTGCCTCGTCGGTGAGGAACGCCGGCCGGAAGTCGATGATGGAGTACTTCAGGCTGCCGCCGTTGGCCGGCTCGATGTGGAGCACGGGGACGTAGAAGAACCGCGGCGAGTCGTAGATCGACGGGTCCAGCACGGCGTCGCCGGTGTAGTTCGGCCGGGCGAAGTCTGCCAGCGACGTGGTGCCGTCGGTGATGAAGCAGGTGAGCACGTCGTTGTTGATGCTGTAGCTGCCCGACGCGTTCACGGTCCGGTTGGTCCCGCCGTTGCACCCCGGCGTGGTGGGCTTGGTCGTCAGCCGCCCCGGCGCCGGGATGCCACTGCCGGTGATCATGCCGGACGTGGTCGCATTGGCCGGCAGACCGGTGTCGGTGTCGACGCAGTTGGTGCCCGGCCTCAGCCCCGGGTTCGGCAGGGCGCTGACGACAGCCCCGTTCAGGCCGTCGACGCACAGCCCGGTCGGCAGCCAGGTCTGGTGCTTGGTCAGCGTGAGGGGTGCCTGCAGGTTCGTGGCCATGTTCATGGCCAGCTGGTCGTTCACCGACGGCACGTCGGTGCGCTGCAGCTTCAGGGCGCCGAAGTTGCCGGAGCTGGAGCCGGCGTCGCACTCCAGCACCGGGTCGCCGACCCGGAAGGCGGGTGCTTGGTTCTTGTCCGACCACCTGCCGGTCAGGGCGAGCGGGCCGTTGAGCTCGTAGACCCGGATGTAGTAGACCTTCTCGCTCCCCGCCACCGCGGTCGGCACCGGCACGGTGATCGTCTTGCTGGAGTTGTTGTTGGCCGTCCACGGCACGGGAGGCAGGAACGGGTGCAGCCCGCCGCCCGGGTCGGTGAACGAGGTGGCCACCACCGGAGCCCCGCCGTCCGAGGGGAAGAAGCCGACGTGGATCGCGTTCTGGAACCGCGAGCCGGTGAGCTGGACCTGCTGGCCGAACTGGTTGACGTCGATCCGCTGGGGCGTCACCCCGGTCAACTGGGTGTTGTTGGTGTCGCCGTCGAACGCGAGGGTCGGCACGGGCACCGGCGTCACGTGGCCGTTGGCGGGGTCGGTGATGGTCTGCCGCCCGTAGTCGCACGGCGCCACGGCGTACACGGGCAGCGCGCCCAGGGGCGAGAGGACCTTGACCGTGGCGTGCGCCTGGACGTCCTTGTTGTCGGTGCCGAAGATCCCGGCGAACCCGTAGTCCACCAGGCTGGCCGGCGCGAACACCTGGAGCCCGCCGTTGCCGCGGCGGACGCATCCGTTGTCGTAGAGGTTCGTCGTGGTGTTGACCGTGCAGGCCTGCAGCTGTGCCGCGGTCACGCACGGGTTGGCGTCGCTGCAGACTCCCGCGCCGTTCTGCGGCCGGTTGCTGTTCATGGAGTCGGCCACGGCCTGGTAGACGGCGGCCGGGATCGTGCCCGTGTTCCCGTTGAGGTTGCGGGCCGCCCCGAGCGCGCCGAAGTCGGCCTGGCCCTGCACGTCGGACTTCCGGGCCACGGCGTTGCCGAGGTCGACCGCGAGGACTCCCATGGCGACCAGGAAGGAGGCCAGCAGCGCGAACAGGACGGCGTACGCTCCGCTCTCGTCCTTGGCGCGGCGGGGTCGGGTCACGGCACGCACGTGTCGCTCCCGTTCGGCGCCTGCTCGTCGGTCTCCATGCGCGCGTCGTAGGTGCGGGTGACCGTGCTCGGGATGCCGGGGAAGTAGTTCAGGACGTCGGAGTCGGCCGTGATCGTGATCGTGATCGGGTCTCCGACCGAGAGGGTGCTGGGCGCCGGCGC
Source organism: Nocardioides donggukensis (assembly GCF_014842875.1). Lineage (GTDB taxonomy): Bacteria > Actinomycetota > Actinomycetes > Propionibacteriales > Nocardioidaceae > Nocardioides > Nocardioides donggukensis. The sequence goes on from NZ_JACYXZ010000001.1 coordinate 1,206,912, forward strand.
GACCGTCACGGTGTCCAGCTGCGGGGAGTGCCCCTTCGCGAACGCGGTCCGGTCCGAGGTCCAGCAGTCGCCCACGACGACGCGTCGAGCGGTCTCACGGGCGGCGCTGTTGGCCGTCTCGGCCACGTAGAAGAAGTAGCCGTACTCCACGATGCCCAGGACGATCGTGATGAAGATCGGCAGGATCAGCGCGAACTCGACGGCAGCCGCGCCGTCCTCGCGCTTCTTTCGTCTCATCATCTCCGTGTGCCCCTCGTCATCTCCGTGACCCCCTCCGCTCCTGGAGACCCTGACAGGGCCCCATCCCCCATGCAGAGGTCCTGCGACGGCTGAGTCTAGGAAGGCTCGCGCCCGCGCCGCACCGCTTTGGGTGGACATGACCCGTTCGGGTGGCCTGCGGTCTAGTCATCGCCGCCCCGCCGCGAGCCGGGCGGTGCCCGGGCCGAGGCGTGGGACAGGATGACCCCGTGGCGGACAGTGGTGTCTGGGTCGGGGTCGACGTCGGCGGCAGCAAGGTGCTGGCCGGGGTCGTCGACGATCGCGGACGGGTGCTGAGGACCAGCCGTCGGACCACTCCCGGTCGGGCCGAGCGGGTGGAGCAGGTCGAGGACACCCTCAGCGCGGCGGTCCTGGAGGCCGCCGACGGGTGCGACGTGCTCGGTGTCGGGGTCGCGGCGGCCGGCTTCGTCGACGCGGCGGGGGAGCGGGTGATGTTCGCGCCGCACCTGCCCTGGCTCGACGCTCCGGTGCGGGCCCGGCTCGAGCATCGCTGGCGGGTGCCGGTGGTCCTGGACAACGACGCCAACGCGGCGGCGTACGCCGAGGGACGCTTCGGCGCCGCCGCCGGAGTCGACACCTCGGTCGTCGTCACCCTGGGCACCGGCATCGGGGGCGCGCTGCTGCTCGATGGCCGGATCCATCGTGGGGCCAGCGGCATGGCAGGGGAGTTCGGGCACATGCAGGTGGTGCCGGACGGACTGCCCTGTGAATGCGGTGGCCGGGGGTGCTGGGAGCAGTACTCCTCGGGGAACGCCCTGGTGCGCTACGTGCGGGACCGCCTCGGCGGCCGACCGTCCGCTCTGGCGACACGATGCGCAGGCGACCCCGCACGGGTCAGCGGGCCGATGGTCACCGAGGAGGCGGAGGCCGGAGACCCGCTGGCGAGAGAGGCGTTCGCGCACGTGGGCGACTGGCTCGGCGTCGGGCTCGCCAACCTGGTCGCGGCCCTCGACCCGCACCTGATCGTGGTCGGCGGCGGCGTCTCGACGGCCGGGGATCTCCTGCTGGAGCCGGCGCGGCTGGCTCTGCGCCGGGCGCTCGTCGGGGCCGGGCACCGCGGCGTGCCCCCGCTCCGGCCGGCCCGGCTGGGTCCCGAGGCCGGTCTCGTCGGTGCCGCGACGATGGCGCGAGAGTCCGGAGCGGCCGCCGCGCGGCCGGATGGCCGGAGTCAGCCCCGGCGGTAGTCCGGGACCAGCTCGACCGCCAGCTGCTCCAGGAACAGTCCGACGTCGGTGACGATGCCGCGCGCCTGGGACGAGCCCCGGTCGGCGAGCTTGGTGACCGTGGCGGGGTTGATGTCGACGCACACGAGCGGGACCGACGCGGGCAGGATGTTCCCGGTCGCCACCGAGTGCAGCATCGTCGCGACCATGAGGCAGAAGCCGACGTCGGGCAGCTTGGCCCGCATGGCGCGCTGGCCCTCGATGACGTCGGTGTGGACGTCGGGCAGGGGGCCGTCGTCGCGGACCGAGCCCACGAGCACGAACTCGCGGTCGTGGGTGACGAGCGAGTGCATGATGCCGCCGGTGAGCACACCGTTCTCGACGGCGGCGCGGATCGAGCCCTGCTTGCGGATCGTGTTGAGGGCCCGGATGTGGTGCTCGTGCCCGTGCTCGACGCCGCGGCCCTCCGCGAGGTCGATGCCGAGGGAGGTGCCGAACAGCGACGACTCGATGTCGTGGGTGGCGAGTGCGTTGCCGGCGAAGAGCACGTCGACGAAGCCGGCCTCCACCATCGCGACCATGGCCGGTGCCGCGCCGGTGTGCACGACGCCGGGTCCTCCGACCCACAGCACCTTCTTGCCCTGCTGCTTGGCCTCGCGCATGCCGTCGGCGACCTGGCGGACCAGCACCGCCTGCGGCTTCTCGGAGGAGACCTCGGACTCCATGAACCCGAAGGCCTCCGCGGACTTGTCCGGCACCGGGACCGTGACCCGGATGCCGGAGGCACCGCAGATCACCTCCATGCCGGCGCGGACGTCGGACATGGGCAGCGTGTAGACCCGGGCCGGGGTGCCGGACTCGTCCCGCTCGAGGATGAGACCGCAGTCCATCTCCGGGTTGCCGACCTCGAGCCAGGTGCCCTCGACCCGGACCCGGGTCTCGAGGTTGGTCGTGGAGTAGAAGAACTCCGGCAGTACGCCGTCCTGCTCGGCGACCGCGACCTCCGCCTCGCCCGGGTCCACCTGGTTGACGCCGCGGGTCTGCAGACGCATCAGCAGCCGCTGCAATGAGGGGTCGTCGTCGGCGATCACCGTGATCAGCGCCCGGGACGGGTCGTCGGTCTCGCGGCCGACGTCGAACCGGTCGATGACGTAGTCGCCGGCATACTCCCGGATGTCGTTGAGGACCCGCGACAGGATGCCGTGGTCCATCAGGTGGCCGCTGATCTCGACGCTCTCTCGCACACTCACGGCCCCGACCCTAGTAGGTCTCCCGATCGTGGTCCCCGGTGGTTGAGGAGCGAGCGCCAGCGAGCGTCTCGAAACCACCCCGCCCCGCTGGTTGAGGAGCGAGCGCCAGTGGTCCCCGGTGGTTGAGGAGCGAGCGCCAGCGAGCGTCTCGAAACCACCCCCTCGGCTGGCGTGCTGGTTTCGAGACGGTCGCTGCGCGACCTCCTCAACCACCGATGTGCAGCCGTGGTCTTCGCTGGTTGAGGAGCGAGCGCCAGCGAGCGTCTCGAAATCACCCCGCCCCGGTGGTTGAGGAGCGAGCGCGGTCCCCGGTGGTTGAGGAGCGAGCGCCAGCGAGCGTCTCGACACCGGAGCGAGCACGGCCCCCGGTGGTTGAGCAGCGAGCGCCAGCGAGCGTCTCGAAACCACCCCGCCCCGCTGGTTGAGGAGCGAGCGCGGTCCCCGGTGGTTGAGGAGCGAGCGCCAGCGAGCGTCTCGAAACCCACCGGGCGCCGCTTCCCACCCGGTGGACGTGCATAACGACATGCAGCCGCCGCCCTCCAGCGCCGTACGGCACTCCGAGGCGGGGTGCTGCACGTAGTCCTGCCCGGGCGCCGGGGTGCGGCACGCGAGCGGCGCGACCTGCTCGACCGGGCGACGGTGGTTGCCCTTCGAGACGGCGCTGGCGCGCCTCCTCAGGAACCGGGGCGAGCCCGGTCCTCGGTGGTTGAGGAGTGAGCGCCAGCGAGCGTCTCGAAACCACCCTCGGCTGGCGCGTGGTTTCGAGACGGGCCTTGGCGGCCCTCCTCAACCACCGACGTGCGAGCCCGGTCCTCGGTGGTTGCCCTTCGAGACGGCGCTGGCGCGCCTCCTCAGGAACCGGAGCGAGCGCCAGCGAGCGTATCGAAACCACCCCCTCGGCTGGCGTGCTGGTTTCGAGACGGTCGCTGCGCGACCTCCTCAACCGGCGAGCCTGGGCAGCCGTCCACAGCTTTGGAGGCTCGTCCTGGCCCGCGGCCTTCCCATCTGCGACGGTCGGGCATGGCCTGGGCATACGTCCTTCACTGCGCGGACGGCTCCTTCTACGCCGGCAGCACCGTCGACCTCGCGCGGCGGGTCAGCGAGCACGAGCTGGGGCTCGGCGCCGAGTACACCCGAAGACGTCGGCCGGTCCGGCTGGTGTGGTCCGCGGAGTTCGCGCGGATCGACGAGGCGTTCGCTTTCGAGAAGCGGGTGCAGGGTTGGAGCCGGGCCAAGCGGATCGCGCTGATCGAGGGCCGGCTGGCGGACCTGCCGGAGCTGGCACGGCGCCGGCGGTAGCGGGTTTCGACGCGCTCGCGGAGCTCGCGGCTCAACCGGCCGGGTGGTTTCGAGACGGTCGCTGCGCGACCTCCTCAACCACCGGGTGGTTTCGAGACGGTCGCTGGGCGACCTCCTCAACCACCGAGCGACGGGTTTCGAGACGGTCGCTGGGCGACCTCCTCAACCACCGGGGCGCAACCGGCGGGTGGTTTCAAGACGGTCGCTGGGCGACCTCCTCAACCACCGAGCGACGGGTTTCGAGACGGTCGCTGCGCGACCTCCTCAACCGCCGGGGGCGGGCGCGGCCTCCTCGACCACCGGGGGCCGAGGAGTCAGATCCGGGCGCCGTCGTCGCCGGGGTCGCGGGGGCCGTTCGGCATCGTGGAGACCAAGTAGACGAATCCGCCGACGAACCACAGGACCAGCAGCAGGCTCACGAAGCCGGGCAGGTACCAGTTCATCACCACCGAGAACAGCACGATCGCCGGAGCGACGAACACTCCGAACCACGCCAGCTGGCGGCGCGGCTCGGCCCGCGGCACGGGAGGCGGGACCGGGGGCACGAACCGGCCCTCGTTCTCCCACGGGTCCGGCTCGTCCGCGGACCCGTGGGCCGACCCAACGGTCGGCCCGGCGGTCGACCCGGTGAAGGGCGCGGGCGGGGGCGTCTCCGGGGCGGCCGGAGGCGGCGCCTCGTCCTCGAAGGCAGGCGCGTCGCCGTAGTTGTCGACGATCTCGCGCCAGGCCTCGTCCTCGTCGCGCGGTGTCACGTGCCGAGCCTACGTCGCGCGGCGAACACGTCAGTCGGCGGTGACCCGCTCGATGAACTCGGCGGACTCCTCGAAGATCGTCGGCGCGTCGTTGTCCAGCGTGGCCACGTGGTAGCTGTCCTCGAGCAGGCGCTCGCGGACGTCGCGGGAGCCCACGGTGGACTGGATGAGCGCCGCGGAGGAGGGGTCCACCACGTGGTCCTCGGTGGAGCCGAAGAGGAGGATCGGTGCGCTCACGTCGGCCAGCGCGGTCCGCAGCGGCTTCCAGGCGGCCAGCATCGAGGCCAGGGCCCGCAGCGGCGTCCGGTCGTAGCCGAGCTCGTCGGCGCCCGGCTTCTTGATGTCGTTCCCGATCCCGGGCATCGACTTCAGCACGTGCTTGAGCGCGGGGACCGCCAGCAGCTGCCGGTTCGTGCTGGCCACCGCCGCGTTCACCAGCACCACGCCGCGGACGTCGGCGGACCGGTCGGCCGCGAGCCGGAGCGCGAGCGCGCCGCCCATCGACAGGCCTCCGACCACCACCTGGTCGTTCTCGGCCACCAGCTTGTCGAAGGCGCGGGTCACCTCGGCGTACCAGTCGTCCCAGCCGGTGCCGTTCATCTCCTGCCAGGTCGTCCCGTGGCCGGGCAGTCGCGGCACCTCCACGGCGTACCCCCGGTCGGCGAGGAACTGGCCCCACGGCCGCATCGAGGCCGGCGAGCCGGTGAAGCCGTGGCTCAGCAGGACGCCCACGCGGCGGGGCGAGGACAAGAGGTCGGGACGGGCGGGGGCGGAGTACGGCGCCACGGCGGGGTTGTCGGTCACGGGGGTGATTGTTGCACCAGGCGGAGCTGGTCGTTTCGAGACGGGCTCGTTCCGCGACCTCCTCGACCACCGAGGGGGGAGCCGAACGGATAGGGTTCACCCGTCGGCCCGGCGACGCGGGCCGACGTGACGCGGGAGCGAGGAGGTCGTCGGTGTTCTACTGGTTCCTGAAGTGGATCGCGATCGGTCCGCTCCTGCGCGTCATCTTCCGCCCGCAGGCACACGGGCTGGAGAACGTGCCCGAGGAGGGTCCGGCGATCCTGGCCAGCAACCACCTCTCCTACGCCGACTGGCTGTTCATGCCGCTGGCGGTCCCGCGCCGGGTCACGTTCGTCGCGAAGGCGGAGTACTTCACCTCGCCCGGGCTCAAGGGCTGGCTGCAGAAGACCTTCTTCTCCGGCGCCGGCCAGGTGCCGATCGACCGCTCCGGGGCGAACGCCGCCGAGGGCGCCCTCACCACGGCCAAGCGGATCCTCGGTGAGCAGGACCTGTTCGGCATCTACCCCGAGGGCACCCGCAGCCACGACGGCAAGCTCTACCGCGGCAAGACCGGCGTCGCCCGGCTGGCCCTGGAGACCGGCGTCCCGGTGATCCCGGTCGCCGTCGTCGGCACCGACGTGGTCGCCCCGCCCGGCAAGAAGTTCGGCTCGTTCACCCGCCCGGTGGTCCGGTTCGGCAGGCCGCTGGACTTCTCCCGCTACGAGGGCCTCGAGAACGACCGCTACATCCTGCGGTCGATCACCGACGAGATCATGTACGAGATCATGCGCCTCTCCGGCCAGGAGTACGTCGACCAGTACGCCGCCCGCGCCAAGGAGGAGTCCAAGCGCCTCGAGAAGGAGGCGAAGGACGCCGCCAAGGAGGCGAAGGACAACCCGGAGGGTCCCGCCGAGGGTCCCGGCTCGGTGGACCAGCAGGCGTCCTGAGCCGGCGCCCCCTGCGGGCTCCGCGCGAGGTGCCTCAGCCGGTCGTCCGCCGGGCGTGCCTGGTCAGGCCCAGCCCAAGGGCGATCAGGAGCAGCGCCGAGAGGCCCAGGTACCACAGCGGCCCGCCGTTGTTCGGCAGCACTCCGGTCCCGCCGGTGCCTGCGCCCTGGGGCGCGGCGGGCGAGGTGATCGCCGCGTCGTCGACGGCCGGCGAGGAGCCGCCACCGCCGCCCTTGACGGTGGCCACGTTGACCACCTCGGTGCCCGGTGCGGCGGTGATGTCGGCGACCAGGGTGATCGAGGAGTCCTCTCCGGCCGCCAGCGACGCCGCGAGCGTGCAGGTGGCCTTGCGGGGGGTCTCCGCGCACGACCAGCCCTTGCCCCCGACCCGCACCAGGCGGAGGCCGTCGGGCAGGTCGTCGACGACGGTCACCGGCTTGACCGTGGCGCTCGGACCCTCGTTGAGGACCGTGATCCGGTAGGTGACCCGGTCACCGGTGAGGTTCACCGCGTCCTTCTCGATGTCCAGCACGACGGTCGGCGTGACGCCGGCGGCGGCACTGCCGGTGTTGTCGAGGTCCCCGGGACCGTCGGTCTCCTCCGAGTCCGAGGTCACCGTGGCCGAGTTCTCGACCGTGGGGTACGCCGACGGCTGGACGGCCACGGTCAGCTCGACCACGGTCGACTCGCCCACCCCGAGCGGCTCGGTCCGCTCGCAGGTGACCAGGCCGGCGGAGCTCGAGCAGGTCCAGTCGGCGCCCTCGGCCGCGACGTACGTGAGCCCCTCGGGCAGGTCGTCGGTGACCGTGATCGGCCCCGGGGCCGGCGTCGGGCCGTCATTGGTGACCTCGAGCAGGTAGCTGCCCTCCTCGCCGACGACCAGGTCGCCCGTCAGCGTCTTGGTGAGCGCCAGGTCCACCAGCGCGGGCACGGTGACGGTGTCCGAGGAGGAGTTGTCCTCCTCGTCGGCCTCCGGCGTGGCCGCGTCGACGACCGCGACGTTGTCGACGGCCGGGTACGCCGCCGGCAGCACCTCCACGGTCAGCGTGATCGTCGGCGCCGAGGCCATCGGTCCGAGCGGCCCGGCGAGGTCACAGGTGACCGTGCCGTCGACCTGGTCGCAGGTCCAGTCGGTGCCGACCGCGGAGACGAAGCGCAGGCCCGTCGGCAGGTCGTCGGTGACGGTCACGCTCCGGGCCTCGGACGGCCCGTCGTTGGCGACGTCGAGGGTGAAGCTCAGCTCCTCGCCGACCTTCACCGGACCCGTGTGGTCCTTGACGATCGAGAGGTCGGCCTCCTGGGCCACCGCCAGGTCGGCGGTGTCGGTGTCGTTGCCCGGCGTGGTGTCGGCGGTGGGGGAGCCGACCGTGGCCGAGTTGGTGACGGTGCCGGTGTCGGCGTCGGCGGCCACCATCACCTGGATCCGCAGGTCCGGCGCATCGGCACCGGACACGAGACCACCGGGCACGGTGCAGGTGACCCGCTGGGGGTTCACGTCGCCCTCGGAGCAGCTCCACGGCGCGCTGGCCGAGAGGTAGCTGAGCCCGGCCGGCAGCGTGTCCACCACGGTGATCGGGCCGACCGCGTCGGAGGGTCCCTCGTTGGAGACCTCGAGGAGGAACGTCGTGGACTCGCCGGCCACCGCCGCCCCGGACCCGTGGACCTTGTTGATCGCCAGGTCGGCGTCGGCGACCACGTCGACGTCCGCGGACGCGGTGTTCCCGGCGTCGGTGTCGCCCGGCGTCGTCGTGGAGACGGCTGCGCGGTTGGTGAGGGTGCTGCCGTGCGGCGTGCCGGCGGCGACCGTGGCCACCACGGTGAGCGCGGGTGCCGCGGTGCCCGCGACGATCCGGTCCCGCGAGCAGACGTTGTCGCTGCAGGTCCACCCGGTCCCGCCGACGGAGACCAGCGTCATCCCCGAGGGGAGGGTGTCGGTCACCCGCACCGAGCGCGCGTCGGAGGAGCCGGTGTTGGAGACGACGAGGCGGAAGGTGGCGTTCTCGCCGGCCCGCACGGGGTCGGCCCCGGTCGTCGTCTTGGCGACCGAGATCTCGGTGTCCTCGGTCACGGGGACGTCGATCCGGCTGGTGTCGTTGGTCGCGACGGGGTCGGTCGCCGGGCCGTCGACCGTGGCCGTGTTCTGCAGCGTGGTGCTGCCGATGCCCGAGTCCACCCGCGCCACGAGCGTGATCGCCGGAGCAGCGCTGTCTGCCCCGAGGGCGGCGTCCCGGTCGCAGGTGACGACGCCGTCGGCAGCCGAGCAGTCCCAGCCGGTGCCGGTGGCGGACACGTGGCCGAGCCCGCTCGGCAGGGTGTCGGTCACGGTGATCGTGCCGGGAGAGGTCGCCGGTCCCTGGTTGCGCACCTGCAGCGTGAAGCTCGCGTTCTCACCGGCGACGACGGGGTCGGTGGTGAGCGTCTTGACGATGCTGAGGTCCGACTCGACGGTGATGCCGCTGTCGTCGCCGTCGGTGTTGTCGACCGGCGCCGGGTCGGTCGTCGGGCTGGAGACGGTGGCCTCGTTGGTGACGTCCCCGGTCAGGCCCTCGTCGAGGTCGACGGTGACGTCGAACGTGGTCTCGCCGTCGAAGGCGAGGCCGGCGGTGCGGGTGCAGGTGACGTCCTGACCGGACGCGGTGCAGGCCCATCCGTCACCGACGGCCGAGACGTAGCCGACGTCGGACGGCAGGGTGTCGGTCAGCCGCAGCGGCCCCGTGGCGGCCGACGGGCCGGAGTTCGTGACGGTGAACCGGTAGGTGCCCTGCTCGCCGGCCTTGAAGGTGCCGACGGAGGCCTTCTCCAGGGACAGGTCGGCGCTCGGGGCGGGCGTCGTCGTGACGCTGTCGCTGTCCGGCTCCTCGTCGCCGCTGGTCGGGTCGGTCGGCTCGGACACCGCGGCGACGTTGCGCACGTCGGCGGTGAGGTCCGGGTCGACGTCCGCGGTGATCACGATCGTGGGCAGTGCCCCGACGGCCACCGGGGTGTCCCCGGTCCAGGTGAAGGTCAGCTCCTGGCCGCTGCGGCTCAATGACCAGCCGGCTCCGGTGAAGGAGTCGTAGGTCAGCCCCGTGGGCAGGGTGTCCACGACCGTGATCGGTCCCCGCGACACCGACGGGCCGTGGTTGGTGACGGCCAGCCGGTACGTCGCCTCGGAGCCGGGCACCAGCGCTCCGGACAGCGTCTTGTCGATGCCGAAGTCCGACTCGACGGTGACGTCGCTGGAGGCGTCGTCGGTGTCGTTGCCGGCGACGGGGTCGAAGGTGTGGCCCTCGACGGTCGCCTCGTTGACCAGGGTCGTGCCGGCCGTGGTGTCGTCCGGCACGGTGGCGGTGAGGGTGATGTCGGGGAACGACGAGCCCGAGGCCAGCGAGTCGGTGGCGTCGGTGCGGTCGCAGTCCACGGTCGTGGGCGTCGCCGGGGGACCGTCGGTCCCGGCGGTCGTGGTGCAGGTCCAACCGGTGCCGGTCGCGGTGGCCCCGGTCACGATGCCGGGCACGGTGTCGCTGACCGAGATCGGCCCGGCGGCGGTGTCGGAGCCGAGGTTGGCCACGCTCAGCGTCCAGCTGAACTCGGCGCCGGCCACCGGCGTGCCGACGGCCGTCTTGGTCATCCGGAGGTCGGCGGAGTCGATCCGGGTGCTGGCGTCGTCGGAGTCGGTGGTCACCACGCTGCCGGCGGCACCGTCGAGGTCCTGGGCGGTCGCGGTGGCCTCATTGGTGTGCGAGGTGCCGCTGCCGACCCGGTCCGGTGCCACGTCGGCGCCGGGGGTGGCGGAGAGGACCACGACGATGCGCTCGCCGGTGGCCAGGTCCCCGAGGGCGTCCCAGGTCAGCGTCTGCACCGGGTCGCCGGTCACCGAGTCCGGCTCGTCGGCTGCGGCGGGGGCGCCGGCCACGGAGATCCGGGCCGAGTCGGCGTCGTAGGTCCAGTCCTCGGGCAGGACGTCGCGGACGTCCACGTCGTACGCCGTGGCCGGGCCGCTGTTGGTGACCTCGATCTGCCAGCGGGTCGCCTCGCCGATGTAGGCCGGGGCGGGGTCGAGGAGGGTCTTGTCGACCTCGAGCACGGGCAGTCCGGGGGTCACGGTCGCGGAGGCCGTGGGGCCGTCGTACGTGCGGCCCCCGTCGTCCAGGGAGGTGTACTCGGTGATGTCGATCGTGTTGCGCTGCGCGGTCGACGGTGCGGGGGAGACCAGCGTCGCGTCGTAGGTCAGGACCACCGTGCCGCCGGGGGCGATCGGGCCGAGGTCGACCCAGCCGATCGTGCCACCGCCGGTCGCGCCGCCCGTGAGCGTGCCGCCGTTGCTGATGCTGGTGGCGTCCACCACGACACCCGAGGGCACCGTGTCGGTGAGGTCCACGTCGTGGGCCGCGGACACGTTCGCCCCGCTCGCGTTGGTCACGCGGACCGTGTAGGTGAAGGACTCTCCGGGCACCGGGTCGGCCGGGCTGACGCTCTTGGTGATGCCCAGGTCGGGCTCGCTGACCGTCACCGTGGCGGTGTCGGGCTCGGTCGCGGAGTCGAACGTCGCGTCCGGGGCCGGCGTCGTGCCTGCGGGGACCGTGTCGGTCTGGTTCCAGCGCAGGTCCGCGCTGTTGCTCAGGGTCGTGCCGGCCGTGTTGCCGGCGACGACGCCGACGACGGCGGTGTAGGACACCGAGATCGTGCGCGGGCGCGGGTCCGCGGCGACGTCGTCGAGGAACCAGCCGTGCCGCTGGCCCGAGGGGGTCAGGGCGTCGCCCGCCGAGACCGTCGTGGCACACGCTCCCGCCGCCACGTCGTCGTAGGTGCAGGTCGAGCCGACGAGCGTGACCGTCGCCGGGTCGATGCCGGCCGGCAGCAGGTCGATGATGCTGGCGTCGTAGAAGTTGACGTCGGCCGGCAGGTCGGCGGTGACCTCGTAGGCCGCGCGGTCGCCGACCCGGACCCGCTGCTCGTCCACGGACTTGGTGACCGCTCCGCCGGGCACGGTGATCGTCTCGCTCGCGGTCCCGGTGTAGGAGCGCTCGTCGGCGCTGGCGCCGTCGAGCGAGGTGCCGGTGAGGGTCGCGGTGTTGCGGTAGCTGACGCCACCGCCGGCGGCCGGGGAGGTGGTGACCGCGTAGTCCAGGGTCGGCCACGGGTTCGCCCCGTCGGGTGCCGCCTCGGCCGCCGAGCGCCAGGCCAGGTCGCCGACCTGCCAGACGACCGGGGTCCGGTCGGCGTCACAGCCGTTCGTGCCCACGGCCTCGGTCGTGGCGGTGCCGGTGCTCGGGTCGAGGCTCCCCGGCTGGACGGTCAGCCCGGCCGGGACGCAGTCGACGAGCACCGCGTCGTACAGGGTGGGGCGCACCTGGTTCGGGCTGCCGGTGGCCACGTTCCGGGCGGTGACCGTGTAGCCGACGACCTGGTCGGCGACCGGCTCCCGGTCGTCCGCGGCCTTCGTCGGCGCCGGGACCGGCTCGACGACCGTCACCGACGACGACGCGGACCGGGTGCCGAGGGCGGTGCTGCCGTCCTCGGCGAAGGAGGCGAGCCGGGCGGTGTTGGTGCGCACGGCCGGGTGGATGTTGGCGGTCGCGTCGAGGACCGTCGCCTCGATGGTCATCCGGACCTGATCGTCCGCGACTCCGGCGTCGAGCGAGTCCGGGAAGTCGACCCGGGCCTGGGCGGGCGGGGAGCTCGTCGACCAGCCCGGCAGCGGCAGCGCGAGCCAGAGGTCGGTCGGTGCGGGGCGGTACTCGTAGGTGACCGCGTCGATCCGGATCCCGGAGGGGAGCTGGTCGGTCAGGACGCCGCCGTACACCGTGGTGTTGGCCGGCACGGTGGCCAGCACGGTGTAGGTGACGGTCTCGCCGACCGCGGCGTAGTTCAGCCCGGTCGGGTTGCCGCCCTGGGTGGTGTCGTCCACCGACGTGGTGTTGGCCTTGGTGATCCCGGCGTTGGGCGTGCGCAGGGTGTGGTCGTCGTGGGCGCGCGGCACGTCCTCGTCGTCGGCGGCGACGGTGGTGTCGACGTTGTCCGCCGGGTGGTGCTGGACCAGCGCGTCCAGGTTGGTCCGGGTCGCGTACGACGCCACGTCGACGTCGTTGCGGTAGGACTGGTTGGTGGCGACCGTGACCGGGTAGGTCACCCGGTAGTCGAGGTCGAGGGCGGCGCCGGCGGCCACCTCGGTGGCGTCGGGCAGGTCCCAGCGGACCGCGGATCGGGTGCCGTTGCCCGCGAAGTCCGGGTGGGTGGCGTCGCCCGGGTCGGTGCAGGCGCCGCCGTCGCTGATCGCGCTCACGTCGAGGCAGGTGATCCCGACGGGCAGCCGGTCCCAGGCGTCGGGGCCGATGACCGGGCGGTCGGTGAGGTCGGCGGCGGTGCCGTCGTTGCGCACCGAGACCGTGAAGGCCACGACGTCCCCGGCGCGGATCCGGTGCTGCTGCGCGGTGCTGCCGTCGGGCAGGGGGCCCGCCGCTCCGGGCGGGGTGGCGGTGATCCGCGCCGCGGACTTCGCGACCGAGACCGGGGGGACCGGCGGGATCGTGAAGTCCTCCTGGTCGCGCAGGAAGCCGACGGTGCCGTCGGTGTCGACCCACTCCAGCTTCGCGAGGTTCCCGGTCACGTCGGGCGAGCCGGCGGGGGCGCCGTTCACGACCGCGGAGATCCGGTAGCGGAACGTCGAGCCCTTCGGCACGAAGCGCCCGGAGGCCCCGGCGTCGCCCAGGGTGAAGGTCAGCTCGGTCTCGTCGACTGAGGTGGTGACGTCGTTGCCGGTCACCGCCACGGCGGACCCGGCCTCGTAGTCGAGGTTGTCGGGAAGCAGGTCGACCAGCACCGGGTTCTTGGTGTCGCTGCCGGCCGGGAAGTCGATGCTGAGCAGGAAGCAGACCCGTGAGCCCTGGGTGAACGTCGTCTCCGCCGCGGTCAGGTCGGCGGCGTCCTCGTAGTCGGCGGGTGCGTCCGAGCAGGTGTGCGGGACCGGGCCGCTGTTGGGCTGGATCCGCTTGTCGAGCACGGGCGCGCCCGAGCTCAGCGAGGCGGACGAGCCGTCCTGCACGGTGACGGTGCTGACCCCGCCGGGGGCGTCCACCGAGGCGAGGGTGGTGCTCTCACCGGTCAGGTCGACGGTGTTGGTGTAGGCGTCGCCGGCGACGGTCGGGTCGGAGCCGGTGTCGCGGTAGTTGCCGAGCATGCGGGCCTGGTAGGTCACCGTGGCGGTGCCGCTGGCCGCGATGTCGATGGCGTCGAAGGTGAGGGTGAACGTGCCGTCGCCGTTCTGGACCGCGGTGAACGGCAGGCTCGGCGCCGTGCCTGCCGAGCCGTCGCACGGGGCCGGCGCGCCGTCGGCGAAGTTCGTGCCCGGCCCGGCGAGCGGGCACAGGCCGTCCGGCATCTCGTCGGTGATGACGATGCCCGTCGTGTCGGCGTACTCGCCGGCCTGGAGCTCGAGCGTGTAGGTCGCGACGTCGCCCTGGCTGAAGACGGCGGGGGAGACGGACTTCTGGATCGCCAGGTCCTCGGCGGTCACGGCCAGCTGGTCGGAGTCCGAGACGGCCGAGCCCGTGTCCCCGGCCGTGGGGCCGGTGTAGTCGGCGGTGACGACGGCGCGGTTGGTGAGGCCGATCTCCGATCCGGTCTCGCGGGTGGGGGCGCCGGTGTTGTTGTCGAGGTTCGAGCCCTGGCCGAGGGACGCCGGCGTCGGCGCGCCGCCGGGGAAGGTCGCGGTGTTCGCGCGCTGCGGGATGCCGGCCGCGTGGACGACGTCGACGACGTCGCCCGGGCCGAGGGTGCCGAGGCGCCACTCGACCCGCGTGTAGACGCCGGAGGGAAGTCCTGCCGGGTCGGTGACCGTCGCGACGCCGGCGGGCTCGATGCAGCCGGCCACGTCGGGGGTGGAGACGTCCAGACGCGGGGCGCCGGTGTACTCGACGGTCGCCGAGTTGTCGTCGAGGCCGCACCCGAGGAACTCCAGCTCGGCCGGCAGGTGGTCGACGAGGACCACGTCGTCGTCGGCGTGGGCGGAGTTGTTCGTGACCCGGAGCGTGTACGTCGTGGGGTGCGCGTGGATGCCCCGCAGGAGCTCTCCCTCGGGGCTGTCCTCCGACTTGTCGACCGTGATCGCGGTGATCGTGGTGCTCGCGGGCCCGGACGTCGCCTGGACCGTCGCGCCGGAGACGTACTGCCCCTGGCCGTCGAAGCGGGGGAGGGTGCGCGGGCCGGCGTTCGCGTAGGCGTTGGCCGTGTTCTCGATGGTGGAGCCGACCGGGTGGACGTCCGGGTCGGGCCTGACCGCGAAGCTCACCGACTGCGCGGCCCCCACCGGCAGGTCGCTGACGTTCTCCCAGACCAGCACGGTGCGGCCGTCGGAGTCGACGTACTCGGTCGGCTCGGGCATCCCCGCCGGCCGGGTCGGGCCGGCGTACTCCACCCCGAGCGGCAGCACGTCGCGGAGGGTGAGGTTGTACTCCTTCTCGGTCCCGGTGTTGCGCGCGGTGATCGTGACCGCGACGTCCTCGCCGACCAGCACCTGCTCGGAGGCGCTCTTGGTGACCGCGATCCCCTCGGCCGCGAAGGCGGGGCTCGCCGGCACCACCACGACCAGACCGACCAGCACCAGGAATCCGGTCAGGGCCGACCAGCGGGTCCGGCGGGTCCGGCGGGTCTGGCGGGTCCGGCGCGCGCGAGTGTGCCGAGGACGGGGGAGGAGCATGGGGGACCTTTCGAGACCGAGACGAGCGTGTGGGGGTGGGGGTGCTCGCGCAACACCCCATCACCGAACGCCGACCCGCGCAGGAAGTTGAGTGAAACGAGAGAAACTCGTGGGACGGGCGGGGCGACGGCCGCTCTGCCAGACTTCCCCGCATGACCCGCTCCCGGCTGACCGCTCCGCGCGCTTGGCGGGAGGCCGGGGCGGAGGCCGTCGAGGACCGGCTGTTCCGGGCGCTCGCGGTGCTGCGGGTCGTGGTGCTGGCGAACGCGGTCGCGCTGAACCTCTACCGCCGGGACAACTTCGACCACCCCACGGCCGGGGTGCTGGTGGTGCTGGGGATGGCCGCCTGGACCGGGATCGCGATCTGGGCCTTCTCCTCCTCGGCCCGTCGGGTGCCGCTGCTGCTGGTGCTCGACCTCGTGATCGCGCTGGCGGCACTCGCCTCCTCGCCCCTGGTCAAGGGGGCCGGCTTCTCGGCGTCCGTGTCGGGGTTCTGGGTGATCGGCGCCCTGTTCGCGTGGGCGATCCACTGGCGCTGGATCGGCGGGCTGGTGGCGGCGACGCTGGTGAGCGCGACCGACCTGCTGATCCGGGAGTCGGTCACGCAGGCCAACTACGCCAACGTCTTCCTGATCATGATCGGCGGCCCGATCGTGGGCTACATGTGCGGCTCGCTGCAGCGGATGGCCGCCGAGCGCGACCACGCGGAGCGGGCCGCGGCCACCGCCGCGGAGCGGGCCCGGCTGGCTCGGGCGGTGCACGACGGCGTGCTGCAGGTGCTGTCACTGGTCCAGCGGCGCGGGGCCGAGATCGGTGGCGAGGCCGCCGAGCTGGGCCGGCTGGCCGGCGAGCAGGAGCGCGACCTGCGCTCGCTCATCCACCAGCAGGACAGCCTCGCCGCCCCGTCCCGTGACGAGGCGACCGACCTCGCCTCGGCGCTGGAGCGGACGGCCACCCGGCGCCCGCCCCAGGCGAGCATGTCCGGGCCGGGGGCGCCGGTGCTGATGCCGGCGGCGGCCGTCGAGGAGCTGGTGGCCGTGGTGCGCGCCTGCCTGGACAACGTGGCCCGTCACGTCGGGCCGACGGCGCCCGCCTGGGTGCTGCTGGAGGACCTCGGCGCCGAGGTCGTGGTGACCGTGCGGGACGAGGGGCCGGGCATCCCCGACGGCCGGCTGGACGCGGCCGTGACCGAGGGCCGGCTCGGGGTGTCGGAGTCGATCTGCGGGCGGATCGCCGACCTCGGGGGCAGCGCCGCGCTGCACACCGGCCCGTCCGGCACCGAGTGGGAGGTGAGGGTGCCCCGATGACCATCCACAGCTCGCACCCGTTCCAGGACCCCGAGTCCGAGCGCGACCCGGCCCGGCGGTTCCGCTCCCGGCTGGGCGGCGCGGTCTCCCTGTGGACCTCGGGAGCGGACCGGGAGCGGGCCGGGCTCACGGTCTCCTCGCTGGTGGTCGCCACCGGCGAGCCGGCCGAGGTGGTCGCGCTCCTCGACCCCGACTCCGACCTCGCCGAGCGCCTCCAGGAGACCGGGCGCGGCGTCGTCCACCTGCTCCGGTGGCAGCACCGCGACCTCGCCGACGCGTTCGCCGGCGTCGCGCCCGCGCCGGGCGGGCCGTTCACCCTCGGCCAGTGGCACGCCTCGGAGTGGGGGCCGGTGCTGGACTCCGCCACGACCTGGGTCGGCGTCGGTCTGGCCGACGTCGACGAGGTCGGCTGGTCGCTGCTGGTGCGCTGCGTGGTCGAGTCGGCCGAGATCGGTGCGGAGCCCGATCCGCTGGTGCACCGGCGCGGGCGCTACCAGGCGCCGTCGTGAACGCCGTACGGTCACGGGCAGCGACCTCGAGGGGGACCTGATGGAGCAGCCGGCACCCACCCGGGTGATGGTGGTCGACGACCACCCGATGTGGCGCGACGCCGTGGAGCGGGACCTCGCCGCCGCCGGCTTCGACGTGGTGGCGGTGGCGGCCAACGGCTCCGAGGCTCTCGCCCGGTTCCCGGCCGCCCGGCCCCAGGTGGTGGTGCTGGACCTGCAGATCCCGGCGCCGAACGGGGTGGAGGTGACCTCGGCCGTCGTCGCGCAAGACCCCTCCGCCCGGGTGCTGATCCTGTCCGCGTCCGGTGAGCAGGCCGACGTGCTCGAGGCGGTCAAGGCCGGCGCGACCGGCTACCTCGTGAAGTCGGCCTCCCGCGAGGAGCTCCTGGAGGCGGTCCGGCGGGTGGCGCTGGGCGACACCGTCTTCACGCCGGGCCTGGCCGGGCTGGTGCTGGGGGAGTACCGGCGGCTGCTCGACGCCCCTGCTCCCTCGGCCGGGACCCCGGAGCTGACCGAGCGGGAGACCGAGGTGCTGCGGCTGGTGGCGAAGGGGTTGTCCTACAAGCAGATCGCCGAGCGGCTGGTCGTCTCGCACCGGACCGTGCAGAACCACGTGCAGAACACCCTGCGCAAGCTGCAGATGCACAACCGGGTGGAGCTGACCCGGTACGCGATCGAGCAGGGACTCGACGAGGAGTGAGCCGCACCGGTGAAGCCGTCGAGGCCCGGTTCCGCCGTGCCGAGGCCTGGGACCTGGTCGCGCTGCGCGACCTTGAGCGCGAGGCCGGGCTGGCCGCGCTGGGCCACGTCTTCGACCCCGCGCGGCACCCCTACCCCTCCGACGAGGTGCTGGCCCGGTGGGCCCTGGTCCTGGACGAGCCGGGCGTCGGCGTCGAGGTGGTCGACGACCCCGGGGCGCCGGGACGGCTGCTGGTGCTGGTCGCGCACGACGCCTCGACCGTGCGGCACCTCGCGGTCGCCCCGGCGGTGTGGGGTCGTGGCCTGGCCCGGTCGGCGCTGGCCCGGGCCGTCGCCTCGATCGCCGCCGCGCAGCCGGGGGACCCCGCTCACCTCGACAACCCTGCGCAGTCGGCGGTCGCGTCGGCGGCCGCGTCCGCGGCCGCGTCGGCGCGACCTCGCGAGGCGTCGCTGTGGTGCCTGGTGGAGAACCATCGCGCCCGCGGCCTCTACGAGCACCTCGGCTGGCTCCCCGGTGCCGAACGCCGCGAGGCCGGCTGGCCGCCGTACCCCCTCGAGATGACCTACACCCTCCCCCTTCCCTGACCCGTCGCTAGTGTCGGCTCAGAGACCGCCGACCCGTCGCTTGTGTCGGCTCTGAGACCGTCGACCCGTCGCTTGTGTCGGGCTCCGCGCGTGCTCGAGGCGGGTGCCTCCTCCTGTCCTCCGGGCGGCTCGCCTGCTCAGTCGAACGCGGGGGCGTGCCGCTGGAACTGCCAGGTGAGGTACACCGCAGGGTCGTCGGTGTCCGGCGAGTCGTCCTCGGTCCAGTAGTCGATGACCGCGTAGCGCGCCGAGGCGCGGCGCACCTCGAAGGACTCGCGCAGGGTGGCTCCGGAGTCGGATGCGGCGGTGAGTTCGTGGACCCCCGTGGGCAGGCCCAGAGGGAAGCTGATCCAGTTGTGCTGGCCCTCCACGTGGAAGTCGCCGTCGACCACGGTGACACCGTCGATCACGACGCTCAGGCGAACCACCTCGTCGTCGAACGACTGGTTGCTGACGATCAGGACCAGGTTCGCCGCGGCCTCGTCGACGAGCCTCACGGCGGCGTCGGCGGCCGTGACCTCCGCGTCGGGCATCGGGTCGACACCCTGGGCCGGGCCGCAGGCGACCAGGACCCACCCGATGAGGGCGAAGGAGAGGGGCAACCGGACGGACATAGGCATGGGACGTGGTGACCCGCCTGACGGTTCCCCACTCCGAAGTGGGCGAAGAGAGTTTCGATTAGTGTCTCACGATGTGGGACGTGACGCTGTTCTTCGGGGCTGACTGTCGGTGCCGGCTGGTGTCATGGATCCATGAGCATCCACGCGCTCCCGGCCCCGGTGGTGACACCGGCGATCGAGGCAGCGCGGGCCGCGGTCAGCAGTGCGACGAGCGTGCCGGTCACCGCGTTGCCCGTGGCCGAGCTCGCTGACGGCATCGCGACCCTGGCGGCCTTGGAGTCGCAGGCCGCGGCGTTGCGGCTCGAGCTCGCGGCCGAGGCCGAGCGGCGCCGGGTGGCGGCCGCCGAGGCCGCCACCGGGACGGATGCCTGGGTCTCACGTCTGACCGGCGACCCCCGGCACGTCGCCCGGGGAGGCCTCCTGGTGCAGCGGCTGCTCAGCGAGAAGTACGCCGCGACGCGGGCCGCCTTCGCAGCCGGTGACCTGCGCTTCGAGCAGGTCCGGACGATCGTGCTCGCCGCCGAGCGGATCCCGGAGCGGGCCACGCCGTCCCAGGTCGCGGCGGCGGAGCAGTGGCTGGTCGGCCGGGCCACGGGGGCCGGCAACCGGGACGGCCGACCGCTGTCGGACCGTCGGCTCCGAGCCGCCGCACGGCGGATGTGCTCGCTGGTGGATCCCGAGCTGGCGAAGGATCACGAGCACGCCATGCTCACCCGCGAGCGCCGGACGGCCGAGTCGGAGACGTGGCTGACGCTCAATGACGACGGCAACGGGCGGTACTCCGGCAGGTTCGTCATCCCCGAGCTGCACGGTGCGCTCCTCAAGGCGAGCCTGGACCGACTCACCTCACCACGACGGCTCGGTCGGGACCGGGCCGGCGACCGCGTCGTCGACGACACGCTGCCGGGCGCCGGGGAGGTGCTGAGCTGGTCCGAGCGCCTCGGGGCGGCGTTCACCGAGCTCATCGAGCACCTGCCCACCGACGGGCACAAGGGCAACGCGGTCACGATGCTGGTCCGGGCGGACCTGCAGGACCTGGTGACCGGGCTGGGCACGGCGGCGCTGGACACCGGCATCGAGATCGACGCCGGCGCTGCCCGGCGTCTCGCGTGCGAGGCCGAGATCGTGCCAGCGGTGATGGGTGGGCCGTCCGTCCCGCTGGATCTGGGACGCAGCCGTCGGCTCCACGACCGCAACCAGCGCCTGGCCCTCGGTCTGCGGCACGACAGCTGCGCCGTGGCCGGGTGCGAACGCCCCTACGCCTGGTGCGAGATCCACCATCCGCGTGCCTGGTCGCGAGGTGGCCGCACCGACCTCGGCAACGCCGTTCCGCTCTGCGGCTGGCACCACCAGCGCGCCCACGACGATGTGTTCGACCTGCGCCGCACCGCCTGTGGGGACTGGCGATTCCACCGACGACGGTAGGACCGGATCGGTTCCCACCCGGCTCGAGCCCGCGACCGGGCCTCGCCGACGACCGGGCGCGCCCACGACCGGGCTCGCCGACAGCCGGGCTCGCCGACGACCGGTTGCGCCGACGACCGGGCTCACCGACGACCGGGCTCGCCGACGACCGGGCGCGCCGACGACCGGGCGCGCCGACGACCGGTTGCGCCGACGACCGGGCTCGCCGACGACCGGGCTCGCCGACAGCCGGGCTGGCCTACAACCGGGCTCGCCTACAACCGCGCTCGTCCCTGCTGCACGGCCAGCACCACACACCATCCGGCCAGCGCGGCCAGGACGAGGGCCACGGACACCTGCGCGGACAACGCGGCCAGCATCAGCGGGAAGCCGAAGCCCACGTAGGCCGTGGCGTAGAAGCCTGCGGACACGGTGCCCAGTCGCCCCTCGGCGGCCAGCGCGGGCAGCCGGGAGAGCCCGCTGGCCAGGGCGAGACCGCCTCCGGCCCCGAGCACGACCGAGGCCGGGATCGCCAGCGGCAGGAGCGGCGGCACGGCCGCGGCCAGCGCTGTCACCCCGAACCCGACGACACCGCAGCCGGCCGCGACCGGCGCGGTGCGCGGCCCGAGCCGCCCCTGGAGCGGCGCGGCCAGGGCACCGGCTCCCAGCGCCAGGCCGGCCAGCAGGCCGGTCAGTGCCACCGGGGCGACCGGGAAGCCGATCAGCACGGGCACTCCGGCGACCGCGGTCGCGGGGAAGGCGTAGACGCAGATCGCCAGCGGGGCCACCACCAACAGCCCGGTGCGTCGGCCGCCCGGCCGGAACGCTCCCGAGCGCACGGTGCCGGGTGGCGCCGGAGACCGGACCAGCGACTCGGCGACCGACCAGGAGGCGACCAGCGCCAGCAGGAGGACCGCGACGTGCAGCAGGTAGGGAAGCACGAGGGGCCACGGTCCCCACTCGCCGATCAGTCCTGCATACGACGGTCCGATCGCGAACCCCGCGGTCATGGCGACCGCGGCACTGCGCGGACCGGACGTGCGCCCGCCCCGGGTCGCGGTCTCCACGAGCCAGGCGCTGCCGACACTGAAGACGGTCCCCGAGGTCGCTCCCTGGAGGAACCGGACGACATACAGGAGCGCTTCGCTGTCGGCGGCGAGCAGGAAGAGCAACGACGCCACGACCGCACCGACGGCGGCCGGAAGCGCGACCCGCCGGCGTCCCCACCGGTCCGCGGCCTGCCCCGCCATCGCGAGGGCGAGCATCAGGCCGAGCGCGTAGACCCCGAAGACCGCGGTCAGCGACGCATCGGTCATCGCGAGCCGGTCGCGGTAGATCAGCAGGAGCGGGGTGGGGACGTTGGTCCCGGTGGCGACCGCCAGCAGCAGGAGCGTCAGCCTCCGGTCCGCGCTCCAGGTCTCCGTCACGCCGCCCACCCTCGCACGCGTCCCCGGACCGGCCGGGGGTGCCACCCTGTGTAGATTCGCGAGCGTGCCGAACGACGCGCTGCTCGAGGCAGCTGACGGGCTCTACGGGCTGGACCTGCCCGCCTTCACACCCGCCCGGGACGAGCTGGCGAAGTCGCTGCGCGCCGAGGACCGTCCGCTCTCCGACGCGGTGAAGCGGCTGCGCAAGCCGTCGCTGGCGGCGTGGGCGGTGAACCTGCTGGTACGTCGTGAGGCCGAGCAGGTCGAGCAGGTGCTGACGGTCGGCGCCGCACTGCGCGAGGCACAGACCAACCTCGACGGCGACGAGCTGCGGGCCCTGACCAGGCAGCGGCGGCAGTTGACCGCGGCGGTGACCACGAGGGCGCGCAGCCTGGCGTCCGAGCAGGGGCAACGGATCACGCCGGCGGTGGCCGAGCAGGTGGAGGGCACGCTGACGGCGGCGATGGTCGATGCCGACGCGGCGGCCGCGGTGCGCACCGGCCTGCTGGTGAGCGCCCTGGCCGCCACCGGAGTGGGGGAGCTCGACGTCGCGTCGGCGCTGGCGGTCCCGGAGGCGGCCGGCTTCACGGCGACACCGGTCGTCGAGCAGCCGCCCACGCCGCCGGACCTGCACGTCGTGCCGGACCCCGATGCCGACGCCAAGCGCCTGGCCGCCGCCGAGCAGGAGCTGGCGGAGGCGGACGCCGAGGTCGAGCGCGCCCGTCAGGCGCACACCGCCGCCGACGCGGACGTCGAGGCGCTCGAGGCGCGCAGCCTGCAGACCCAGGCCGAGCTCGAGGAGCTGAGGCGGCGCCTGGCGGAGCTGGAGGACACCGCGGACGAGATCGACGACGAGCTCACCGACGCCCGGGCGGTGCTGGCGTCGGCCCAGGACGACCGCAGCGCAGCCGACTCCGCCCGGGAGCGGGCCGCGGCGGCCGTCGACCGCCTCCGCGGCTGACCCCCCGGCCCGCGGTCCGCGGGCCGGGGTCCGAGCGTCAGTGTCAGTGGGGCGTCCGTCAGCGGGCCCGGCCTCAGACGTGCTGCGCCCAGCCCCCGGCCCGCCGGACCGCCTCGGTCCACCGGCCGTGCGCGGCGTCCGCGGCGGCCTGGTCACCGGCCGGCTCGAAGCGTCGGTCGAGCTGCCAGGTCTCCCGGAGGTCGTCGACGGACGCCCACAGGCCGGTGCCCAGCCCGGCCAGGAACGCCGCACCCAGCGCGGTCGTCTCGACGATCCGCGGCCGCTCGACCGGTACGCCGACCTGGTCGGCCTGCACCTGGCACAGCAGGTCGTTGTCGCTGGCGCCACCGTCCACCCGAAGCACCGGCGTGGAGCCGTCCGCCCACCCGGGCAGCGTCTCCAGCACGTCGCGGACCTCGAACGCGATCGCCTCGAGGGTGGCCCGGACGATGTGCGCGCGGGTCGTGCCGCGGGTCAGGCCGATGATCATCCCGCGGGCGTCGGGATCCCAGTGTGGGGCGCCGAGGCCGGTCAGGGCCGGCACGAACACCACCCCCTCCGAGTCGGCCACGGTCGCGGCGATCGCTTCGGTCTCGGCCGCGGAGCCGACGATCTGCAGCCCGTCCCGCAGCCACTGCACGGCGGCGCCGGTCACGAAGATCGCGCCCTCGAGCGCATAGGTCAGCACCCCGTCCGGCGACCGCCAGGCGGCCGTGCTGAGCAGGCCGGCCTCGCTCCGCACCAGCTCGCTCCCGGTGTTGGTGAGGATGAACGACCCGGTGCCGTAGGTGCACTTGGAGTCGCCCACGTCGAAGCAGGTCTGCCCGAACAGCGCCGACTGCTGGTCCCCGGCGATGCCGGCGATCGGGAGCTCCAGGTCGCAGAACGCACGCGGGTCGGTCGTGGCGATCTCGCCCCAGTTCGGCACCAGGTCCGGCAGCGCCTCGCGGGGCACGCCGAAGAGCTCGCACAGCTCGTCGGACCAGTCACCGGTCCGGAGGTCGAACAGGAGGGTCCGGCAGGCGTTCGAGACGTCGGTGACGTGCCAGGTCCCGCGAGTCATCCGGGCGATCAGGTAGGAGTCGACCGTGCCGACGGCGTACCGACCCGACGTGACCAGCGCCCAGGTGTTCGGCTCGTTCT
This sequence comes from Nocardioides donggukensis, assembly GCF_014842875.1. GTDB lineage: Bacteria > Actinomycetota > Actinomycetes > Propionibacteriales > Nocardioidaceae > Nocardioides > Nocardioides donggukensis. The sequence goes on from NZ_JACYXZ010000001.1 coordinate 1,230,717, forward strand.
CGGCCAACCACATCAGCTTGGTGCCGGAGAAGTACGGGTCCAGCCGCAGACCGGTCAGCTCGCGGACGCGGTCCTCGTGGCCGGCCTCGCGGAGCCGGGTGCAGATGTCGGTCGTGCGCCGGTCCTGCCAGACGATCGCCCGACGCGGCGAGCCGAGCGTCTCGCGGTCCCAGAGCAGGACGGTCTCGCGCTGGTTGGTGATCCCGACCGCGGTGAGCTCCCCGTCGTACGCCGCGACCGCGGCCCGGGTGGCGGCGAGGGTGGCCTGCCAGATCTCCTCGGGGGCGTGCTCGACCCAGCCCGGCTGCGGGAAGTGCTGGGAGAACTCCTGGTAGCCACGGGCCGCGATCGTGCCCTCGGCGGTGACCACGACGGCGGTGACGCCGGTGGTGCCGGCGTCGATGGCGAGCACGCTCATGCGTCGTCCCTCCCGTCGGCCTCGCGGACGATCGCGAGGATCCTCTCGTCGATCCAGGCCAGACCCGGGTCGACGCGCATCTCGTAGTTCTCGGTGCCGACCCACGTCGCGAAGTCCCGGTGCCCGTGCGCGGTCGCGAACGCCTCCAGGTCGGCACGCAGGTCGCTGTCCACCGCCACGCGCTCGGAGGGGGTGGACGCGGTCAGGTAGAGGTCGTTGAGGTCGAGGAGCCGGGTCAGCTCGGGCACCGGGGTGGCGTGGTCGTCGACGCGCAGGTCCACGGCGATGTCGTCGAGGCCGCCGTACCCGGCCCCGTCCCGCACCACGAGCAGCGCCGCCGACTGCCGGCCGCGCCGGTCGCCGCCGGCCTCGTCGCCGGCTCGGAGGGCGGAGAGGAGCCGACGGGCCAGCGAGGCCTGCGCGTCGGAGCCGAGCCAGGCGGCCTCGACGGCGTCCAGGACCTCGGGTCCGGTCAGCACGTTGCCCTGGGCGGCGTACCCGTCTCCGGTCCGGCTGCCGGCCCAGTCGAGGCAGGCGGTCCCGGTGTGCGAGGCCGCCGTGCCGTCCAGGTCCACGATCCCGACCTGCCGGTGGTCGCGGTGGTCGTCCTCCTCGAGCAGCCGCTGGAGCGCGACCGGCGCGGTCGCCCCGGCGTCGAGGTGGGCCAGGGCCAGCCCCTTGTAGGCGACGTTGGCGTCGGCCTGGGTGGCGATCGCGCCGAGCCCGGCGACGGCGGCCGGGACCGCCGAGCCCACGGCCAGGAACTTGGAGGCGACGGCCACGCCCCAGGACTCTCCGTCATCGGAGCGGGCCACGATCGAGAAGGTCATGGGAGCGAGGGTAGTGGCCGCGAGGTCGGTTATCCGCTTGCCCTCAACCGGACTTGAGGTTCGACAATGACGGAGTGCTGAGCAGACTGGGCTTCCCGAGCGTGGGCGAACACCGACGCTTCGTCACCGCCATCGGTGTCGACGCGATCGGCAGCGGCGTGTTCATGCCGGTGACCCTGCTCTACTTCCTCGTCGCCACTCCGATGGGTCTGGTGGAGATCGGCGCCGCGATCTCGATCGCCTCACTCGTCTCGATCCCGGTCGGGCCGCTCGTGGGCAGTGTCGTCGACCGGGTCGGCTCGACGCGGGTCCTCCAGGTCGCCAACCTGCTCCAGGGCGCCGGCTTCGTCGCCTACCTCTTCGTGGACGGCTTCACGGGCGTGCTGGTGGCGACGGTCGCGGTGAGCGCCGGCCGGACCGCCTTCTGGGGCTCCTTCGGCGCCACCGTCGCGATCATCTCGCCGCCGGGGGAGCGGGAGCTGTGGTTCGGCTTCCTGGGCGCGCTGCGCAACGTCGGCTTCGCCCTGGGTGGGCTGCTCGCCGGGCTGGCGATCACTGTCGGCTCACCGGAGGCGTACGCCGCGGTGGTGGTGCTGAACGCGGTCTCGTACGCGCTGGCGTTCTGGCTCATGCTCTCGGTCCCCAACCGGGTCCCGGCCAGACTCGCCCCGGTCGAGGAGCCGGGCTCCTGGCTGAGCGTCCTGCGCGACGGCCCCTACCGGATCCTGGTGCTGACCCAGGCGTCGTTCTCGCTGTCGATGATGGCGCTCAACTTCGCGATGCCGGTCTACATCACCACGACGCTCGGGCTGCCGGGCTGGGTGGCCGGCGCGCTGTTCACGGTCAACACCGTGCTGGTCGGGTTCGGCCAGGGGCTGGTGGTCCGCTCGCTCACCGGCACCGTGCGCCGCCAGGTGCTGCTGTGGGCCAACGTCGCGTTCGCCGCGTCGTACCTGGTGCTGTACGGCGCCTCCGCGGCGTCGTTGGCCGTGGGTGTCGTGGTCGTCCTGGGCGCCGGAGCGGTCTACACGCTCGGTGAGCTGCTCGGAGGGCCGGTGCTGTCGGCGCTGGCGGCGGAGGCCGCCCCGGAGCACCTGCGGGGCCGGTACCTCTCCTACCACCAGCTCGCGTGGACGGTCACGGGCGCGATCGCGCCGGTCGGGTTCGCCTGGCTGCTGGTGCAGGGGCCGGCCGCCACCTGGCTGGGCCTGGTCGGGCTCACCGCGGTCGGGGCGGCGCTCACGGTCCGGCTGGGTGCCCGGATGCCGCTGGCACGGGCCCGGATCACGAACGGCGCGGTCGGGGACCCCCTGCCGATCGCGGACGAGGCCGGACTCTGAGGCTGCCGGATCACCGCCCGGCATGGCAGGGTAGGCACGCTGGATCGATCCAACGACCCCTCGAGGAGAACCACCATGCGCGTCGGAGTGCTCACAGGCGGCGGCGACTGCCCCGGACTGAACGCCGTGATCCGGGCGGTGGTCCGCAAGGGCGTCAGCGTCCACGGATTCGAGTTCGTGGGCTACCGCGACGGGTGGAAGGGTCCGCTGGAGGGCCTGACGATGGAGCTCGGCATCGAGCAGTGCCGCGGGATCCTGCCGCGCGGCGGCACCATCCTGGGCTCCTCGCGGACCAACCCGTTCACCGTCGACGGCGGCGTCGAACAGATCAAGGACAACCTGGCCCGCGACGGCGTCGACGCCCTGGTCGCGATCGGTGGCGAGGACACGCTCGGCGTCGCCACCAAGCTGGCCGACCTCGGGGTCAACGTGGTCGGGGTGCCCAAGACCATCGACAACGACCTGTCCGGCACCGACTACACCTTCGGGTTCGACACCGCGGTGAACATCGCCACCGAGGCCATCGACCGGCTGCACACCACCGCCGAGTCCCACCACCGGGTGCTGGTGGTCGAGGTCATGGGTCGGCACGCCGGCTGGATCGCCCTGCACTCCGGCCTGGCCGGCGGTGCCAACATCGTGCTGATCCCCGAGCAGCCCTTCGACATCGACGAGGTCTGCGCGCTGGTCGAGGCCCGCTTCGAGAGCCAGTACTCACCGATCATCGTGGTCTCCGAGGGCGCCGTCCCCAAGTCCGGCACGGAGGAGCTGACCTCGGGCGAGCTCGACGCGTTCGGCCACGTCCGGCTCGGCGGCATCGGCGACCGGCTGGCCCGGCAGATCGAGGAGCGCACCGGCAAGGAGGCCCGCAGCGTCGTCCTGGGCCACATCCAGCGCGGCGGCACCCCGACCGCGTTCGACCGGTGGCTGGCGACCCGGCTCGGCCTGCAGGCGGCCGACGCCGTCGCCGAGGGCGACTTCGGCACGATGATGGCGCTGCACGGCACCACGGTCACCCGGATCCCGCTCCTCGAGGGCACCGGGGAGCTGAAGCTGGTCAGCCCCGAGGAGTACGCCGAGGCGCAGGTCTTCTTCGGCTGAGCGGGGTCCCGGACCGACTGGTGGACCGGGCCGGACCTGGTCCGGCCCGGGGGCGGTCACCCCGTAGAGTGGTCGGGTGATTCCCGACCTCGCAGCGCTGCACGCCCGCGGCGCCGCCCAGCAGCCGTCGTACCCCGATCCCGCCGCCGTGGACAGGGCCGTCGCCCGGCTGCGCACCGCGCCTCCGCTGGTCTTCGCCGGTGAGTGCGACGACCTGACCGAGAAGATCGCGGCGGTCACCCGGGGGGAGGCGTTCCTGCTCCAGGGCGGCGACTGCGCGGAGACGTTCGCCGGGGTCACCGCGGACAACGTCCGCAACAAGCTGCGGGTCCTGCTGCAGATGGCCGTGGTGCTGACCTACGCCGCCTCGGTGCCGGTGGTCAAGGTCGGTCGGCTGGCCGGCCAGTACGCCAAGCCGCGCTCGTCCGACGACGAGACCCGGGACGGCGTGACCCTGCCGGCCTACCGCGGCGACGCCGTCAACGGCTTCGAGTTCACCCCCGAGACCCGGACCCCCGACCCGCAGCGGCTGGTCGACGTCTACCACTCCTCGGCCGCGACCCTGAACCTCGTGCGCGCCTTCGTCACCGGCGGGTACGCCGACCTGCGCCAGGTGCACACCTGGAACACCGACTTCGTGCGCAGCTCGCCGATCGGCCAGCGCTACGAGCAGCTGGCCGGCGAGATCGAGCGGGCGCTGACGTTCATGGAGGCGATCGGCGCCGACCCCGACGAGTTCCACCGGGTCGACTTCCACTCCAGCCACGAGGCGCTGGTGCTGGAGTACGAGCACGCGCTGACCCGGATCGACTCCCGCACCGGGTCGCCGTACGACGTCTCCGGCCACTTCGTGTGGATCGGCGAGCGGACCCGTCAGCTCGACGGCGCCCACGTCGAGCTCCTGCGGCACATCAAGAACCCGATCGGCGTGAAGCTCGGACCCACCACGACGCCCGACGACGCGCTCGCCCTGGCCTCGCGGCTGAACCCGGAGAACACCCCCGGGCGGCTGACGTTCATCACCCGGTTCGGTGCCGGGCGGATCCGCGACGGGCTGCCGGAGCTGGTCGAGAAGGTCACCGCGGCCGGGGTACAGGTGGCGTGGGTCTGCGACCCCATGCACGGCAACACCTTCGAGGCGTCCTCCGGCTACAAGACCCGGCGCTTCGACGACGTCATCGAGGAGGTGCAGGGCTTCTTCGACGTGCACCACGCGCTCGGCACCTGGCCGGGCGGCATCCACGTGGAGCTCACCGGCGACGACGTCACCGAGTGCGTCGGCGGTGGCGAGGAGCTGGCCGAGATCGACCTCGGCAACCGCTACGAGTCGGTGTGCGACCCGCGGCTGAACCGGGTGCAGTCCCTCGAGCTGGCGTTCCTCGTGGCCGCCATGCTGCGTCGCGCCTGACCCGACTCGCTAGGTTGGGCCGGTGAGCCTCATCGACCTGCGCAGCGACACCCTGACCCGCCCGACCGCGTCGATGAGGGCGGCGATGGCCTCGGCGGACGTCGGCGACGACGTCTACGGCGAGGACCCGACCGTCCGCGAGCTCGAGGAGCGGCTGGCCGGACTGTTCGGGCACGAGGCGGCGCTGTTCACCCCGACCGGATCGATGGCGAACGTGCTCGCGGTCCGCACCGTGGCCGGGGTCGGCCAGGAGGTCCTGTGCGAGGCGCGGGCGCACATCGCGCGGGCCGAGCTGGGTGCGCACGCGGCGTACACCGGGATCACGATGCGCACCTGGCGGCACCCCCGCGGCGGCGTCGACCTCGACGCGGTGCGCGAGATGTTCGCCCCCGACATGGGGCCGTTCTTCGTGCCGACGGCCGCGATCTCGGTCGAGAACACGCACAACTTCGCCGGGGGGACGCTGCTGCCGCTCGACGAGCTGACCGCCCTGCGGGAGTACGCCGACTCCGTCGGGGCCGCGGTCCACCTCGACGGCGCCCGGATCTGGAACGCGCACGTGGCGACGGGGACCCCGCTCGCCGACTACGGCTCGATCGCCGACGTGATGGCGGTCTGCCTCTCCAAGGGGCTGGGGGCCCCGGTGGGGTCGGCGGTGATCGGCAGTGCCGACGCCATCGCCGAGTCCCGGGTCTGGCGCAAGCGCATGGGCGGCGGCATGCGGCAGGTGGGCATCCTGGCGGCGGCCGGTCTGCACGCGCTCGACCACCACGTCGAGCGGCTGGCCGACGACCACGAGCACGCCCGGCTGCTGGCGCGGGCCTGCGGCGTCGACCCGGCGACTGTGCAGACCAACATCGTGGTCGTGGAGCGACCCGACGCCGCCGAGCTGGTGGCCGCCGCCCGGGACCGGGGTGTCCTGGTCGCCACGGTCGGGCCGACCACGCTCCGCCTGGTCACCCACCTCGACGTCGACCGGGCCGCGGTCGACCGCGCGGCCGACGTGCTGGCCGGGCTGCTCGGCTGACCGGCTACTGCGGGGGCCGGCCGTAGGGGGAGCCCTGCCCGGGCGCCGCCGACGGGCGGTAGCCGGGCGGAGGCGTCGGCCCGGCGGACCTGGCCGGTGTCGGCGCGCCGGTCGGCGTCGCGGACGGCCCGGACTGCCCGGACTCCCCGGACGGCCCCGACGCCCCGGACCCGGTGCCAGGTGCTCGCACCCGTCGAGCCAGCTCCACGCTCCGGCGGAGGACCACGCGGGCGTCGACGTGCCCGCCGAGCAGGAGCAGGGCCACCGCCACGAGCGCGGAGAGCAGGACGTAGAAGACCGTCGTCTGGAGGCCCTCCACCCCGCCGAACGAGGAGAACGACCGCTCGCGGCCGTCGCCGGCCAGCTCGCCTCCGGTGTGCAGGTTGGCGAAGCGGATCAGGAACGGCAGGACGACCAGCAGCAGGCCGAGGTGGACCAGCACGTCCCGGCGCACCCAGCGCCGCTCCGACGAGCTGCGCGCCACGACGTAGGTCGCGGCCGCGGCGGTGGCGAGCACCAGCAGCGGCGCCAGCCAGAACAGCCCTCCGTGGTCGGCCGCGAAGTCGCCGAGGCGGGCGAAGCTCACCTCCTCCTCGCCGTCGATCGAGCTCTCGGTGCCCACCGGCGCCAGGGACCCGAGGGCCAGCACCCGGAGCCCGAGCGCGGGCAGCACCGCGAAGAGCCCGATCACGTGCGGCAGGTCACGGGTCGAGTCGACGCCGGCGAGGATCGCGACGACGTAGAACACCCCGCACAGCATCAGGCTCGCGAGCAGCACCACGATCCCGCGCAGGGGTGCCCGCAGCCACCCGTGCAGCACGTAGGCCACGGGGGAGGTCCACTCCCGCCGGAAGGCCAGGGTGGCGATCGCGAGCACGGTGAAGAGGACGAGGAAGCCCAGGATCAGGGCGCCGGCGATCGAGCTGACCGTGGGACCGTTCTGCACCACCAGTCCGGTGGTCGCGAGCGACTCGCCGTCGCTCCCGCGGTAGCCGCGGATGTCCGGCCTCGCGACCCGCACCAGCAGGGCGAGGAGCGTCAGCAGCACCGAGAGGACCAGGCCGGCGCGAGCGGCGTCGGCCAGGGCGGACCGGATGCTCGTGACGCCGGCGGTGGCGCGACGGAACACCGCCACGGCGACGCCCAGCGCCAGCACCGTGGCCAGCAGCGGATACTGCCCGATCGTGAAGGTGCCGTTGCCGCCCCTGTCCTGGACCAGGTCGGCGCCGAAGGTGGCTGTGGTGAGCACGCCGGTCAGGCCGATCGCGCTGGAGCCGTCGAGGTCGGTGGCGCCGGTCAGGGCGACGACCGTGGCCAGCACGAGGGCCACGCCGAACGCCGCACCGGCGGTGGCGAGGGCGCCCGGCCAGTTGCCCCGCGGCGCCCGGGACCGGTCCACTCGCGGCGCCTGCGGGTCGGCGAAGGGCACGATGGGAGGCGGGCCGGGCCGGTCGGGCCGGTAGGCCGGGCGGGACGGCTCCTCGGCGGGACGGGACGGCTCCTCGGCGGGACGGACTGCCGGGAACTGGGCGGTCGGCGGCACCTCCTCGGCGGGCTGCCGGGTCGGCTCCTGGGTCGGCTCCCGGGCGGGCTCCTGGACGGGCTGTTGGGCGGGGATCTGCACGGTCGGTCCGTCCGGCGCGGGCACGGCGGCGCCGCAGGCTCCGCAGAAGCGCTGGTCCTCGGTGGTCGGCGCACCGCACTGCGGGCACTGGCTCATGGGAAGACCCTCCGATCCTGGGCTGGTGACACCGTCACCCTAGTGAGGTGTCCGGGTCAGGACGAAGCCCGGAGCAGGACCTCGCTGATCGCGGTGACGTTCTTGCGCAGGGGCCCGGTCCCGGGCGGGCTCACCGTGAGGATCCGCAGGCCGACACTGCGGGTGCGGACGCCCTCCACCGCGACGGTCTGCAGGTCGGTGCCCATGCGCAGGTCCTGGGTCACCGTGCTGCCGTCGTCGAAGATCCACTGCACGCGGGTGATCCGCCGGTTGAGGGGATACCAGTCGACGGTCCGGCCGCGGGCCGAGTCGGACTTCGCGTAGCCGTTGATCAGCCCCACCTCGCGGATCACCGCCGGCTCGGGGAGCGTGAACGTGAGCGGCTTGCCGGAGGCGTCCCCTGCGGTGCGGAACGCGGTGGCGGGGTCGCCGTCGACCATGTTGGCCAGGGCGTACCCCACCCTCCGACCGGCGAGGTCGCGCCCCGGGGGGAGCGGCCGCGGACCGCTCACCCGCGCCGTGCCCGACACGTCGTCGGCCCGCGGCGGCTCCGAGGGCGATGGGTCCGGTCCGTCGCTGCCTCCCGGGTCCTCGGCCCCGGTCGCCGCGACCGGGGTCTCGTCGTCGTCGGAGGTCAGCCAGACCCCGGTCGCGACCGCGGTGAGCAGGGCCAGGACGAGGGCGCCCAGCCAGAGGACCGGACGGCGGGCGGTCCGGGACTCCCCGGCCGCGGGTGGCGGTGCCCAGTCGGCGGGCTCGACCACCTCGTCGGCGAAGAGCGGGTAGCGGGACGTCGAGCCGGGGTCGGCCGCCGGGGGAGCGCCGGCCGACGTCGCGGGGGACGCACCGGGCACCGGGGCCCCGCAGCGGGTGCAGAACCGACCGGTCCGGCCGGTCCCCAGACGGGCACCGCAGCTCGCGCAGAAGTTCATCCGGCTCCCTCCGATCGCCGGCCAGCGTATGCGAACCGGCCGGGTCGGGCGAACCCGCGCGGGTCAGGATCCGGATCGGCGGCCGGTGGCGAGATCGCCGGCGCCGACCCGGCCGACCGCGCCGGGCAGGCGGCGTACCGCCTGGGCGAGTGCCCTCAGGTCCGAGCCGAGCAGCGCCTGCGGCCCGTCGCAGAGAGCGGTCTCCGGGTCGGGGTGGACGTCGACGATGACCCCGTCGGCGCCGACCGCGATGGCGGCCCGGGAGAGCGGCACCACGAGATCCTTGCGTCCGGCCGCGTGCGAGGGGTCGACGATGATCGGGAGGTGGCTGGTCGCCTGGACCACGGGGATCGCGGAGATGTCCAGGGTGTTGCGGGTGGCCGGCTCGAAGGTGCGGATGCCGCGCTCGCAGAGCACGACGTCGAGGTTGCCGCGCTGGGCGATGTACTCGGCGGCCATCAGCCACTCCTCGATGGTGGCGGTCATCCCGCGCTTGAGGAGCACCGGCTTGCCGCAGCCGCCGACCGCCTGGAGCAGGCCGAAGTTGGCCATGTTGCGGGTGCCGATCTGCAGCATGTCGGCGTGCTCGGCGACCACGTCCACGTCGCGGGCGTCCACGATCTCGGTCACGACCGGCATGCCGGTCGCCTCCCGGACCCCGGCCAGGATCTCCAGCCCGGCCACCCCGAGGCCCTGGAACGCGTACGGCGAGGTGCGCGGCTTGAAGGCACCGCCACGCAGGATCGTGGCTCCTGCGGACTGCGCCATCCGCGCTGCCTCGAAGGTCTGGTCGGCGGTCTCCACCGCGCACGGACCGGCGATGAAGGTGAAGGCGTCCGGGCCGACCGGCACCTGGCCGCCCGGGGGTCCGACCCACACGGTGGAGCGCTCGCTGTGGTGCTGGCGGCTGACCAGCTTGTAGGGGTCGGAGATCCGGTGCACGTCGGCGACGCCGCGCAGCGTGCGCAGGTTCAGGTGGTGGAAGGACTCGATGTCACCGACCAGGCCGATGATCGTGCGGACCACGCCCTTGGACACGAACGCCTCACCACCGACGCCCTCGACCCGCTCCACGACGTGGGCGACGTCCTCATCGGTGGCGTCGGGGGACATCACGACGACCATGCCGTCGAGGCTAGTGCAGCGCGGCGGCCCGAGCCGGTGCGGACCAGGATGCGGTCGTGCGGTCAGACCGCGATGTGGGTGACCTCGGCCTCGATCCGGCGTCGGGGGAGGAGCTCCACGATGAGCATCGCCGCCAGCACCATCAGGCCGCCGGAGACCAGTCTCGTGGTCAGGTCCTCGCCGCCGGCGAGCACCGCGAAGAACGCGGCGAACACCGGCTCCATGCTCATGATGATCGCGGTCCGCGTGGGTGGGAGGTGGGCCTGGGCCCAGGTCTGACCGGCCATCGCGAGGGCGGCGGCGAAGACCGCCATGTAGAGGATGCTGGCCCAGTCCCGCCCGTTGTCGGGCAGCTCGATCCCGTTCGGCACCGCGCCCACGAAGCACACGACCGAGATCACCCCCAGCTGCACGATCGACATGCCCATGGCCTCACCGGGTGTGGACCAGGCGCCGAGGCCCACGATGTGCAGCGCGTAGACCAGGGCGGCCACGAGCGTGAGCGACTCGCCGTACCCGAACACCACCCCGGCCGGCTGGAGGGTGAGCACGCCGATCCCGGCCAGGGCCAGCGCCACGGCCAGCCAGGTCAGGCCGCCGATCCGGGTCCGCAGCAGCACCGCCGCCAGGATCGGCGTCAGCACGACGTACAGCCCGGTGATGAAGCCCGACACCGAGGCGGCGGTGTGGGCCAGACCGATCGTCTGCAGCACCTGGGCGCCGGCGTAGAGGCAGCCGAGCACGGTCGCCTGCCGCCACGACTCGGGCGAGAGCCGGCCGACCGCGCGGGGGAACATCAGGAACAGCGCGACGGTGGCGATCGGGAACCGGACCGCGAGGAAGTCCAGGGCGCTGATCCGGTCGGTGAGGTCCTTGATCAGGAAGAACGTGCTGCCCCAGGTGGCGGTCATCGCCAGCAGTGCCAGCGTGGCCAGCAGGGTGAGGTGCCGCTCCCTCACGAGCCGGCCGCCCGCAACCTGCGCAGCAGCTCCAGGTCGGCGTTCCCCGGCTCCCGGGACCCCGGCGTCTCGAGGACGAAGGGGACCCCGGCGGTGGCCGGGTGTGCCAGCAGCTCGGTGAAGGCGGCGGTGCCGATGTGGCCGGCGCCGAGGTTCTGGTGCCGGTCCTTGAACGCCCCGCGCACGTCCATCGAGTCGTTGGCGTGGACCAGCCGCAGCCGGTCGGCGCCGCCCACCTCGACCACCCGGTCGACGGTCGCGGTGGTGCCGCCCGGCTCGTCCAGTGGCGCCCCGGCCGCGAAGACGTGGCAGGTGTCGAGGCAGATCCCGGCCCGGGGGTGGAAGTCGAGCGCCGCGAGGTACGGCGCGAGGTCGTCGACGCCGGCGCACAGCGAGCGGCCCTGTCCTGCGGTGGGCTCCAGCAGGAGCCAGGGCGCGTCCTCGCCCTCACCTCGGCTCGCGCCCTCGAGCGTCTCGAGCAGGGGGAGCAGGCCGTCGCGGACCTGACGCATCGCCGCGGCGTACCGCTCCTCGCACTCCCGGGCGTCTGAGGCGGTGTCCACGAACGAGCCCGTGTGCACGACCAGCCCCTCGGCGCCGATCTCCGCGGCCCGCCTGAGGTTGTGGGCGACGGTGGCCACGGACCGCTCGTACGTCGCCGGCGTGGGGCTGCCGAGGTTGACCAGGTACGGCGCGTGCACGAAGACCCGGAACCCCGCGGACTCCGCCCGGAACCGCTCGTCCTGGCGCGGGTCGCCGGCCGAGAGGGCCCATCCACGCGGGTTGCCGACGAAGACCTGGAACGTCTCGCAGCCCAGCTCGCGCGCCGAGGCGAGCGCACCCGTGACCAGGCCCTTGCCCACCGTCACGTGGGTGCCGAGCGGGTTGCGCAGGGCAGGGTCGGACCAGGCAGGAGCGGGCATGCCGCGCACGCTATCGAATCAGATGACGGTCAGCGTGACCGTGCTCCCCTTCGGCACCTCGCTGCCCTGGCCGGGCGAGACCCGGACCACCCAGCCGAGCCCGATGTAGTCCGGGTGCTTCTCCACCTGCGGGACCAGACCGGCGCCACGGATCTCACGCTCGGCGGACTCGGTGCCGCTGCCGACCACCCGCGGCACCTCCACCAGCTGGGGGCCGAGCGAGACCACCAGGCTGACCGTCCGGCCCTTGAAGAGCTGGCCCGAGGAGGGGGTCTGCGAGACCACGCGACCGGCCGGGACGTCGTCGTCGTAGGCCTCGCTCGTGTCCACCCGCAGACCCTTGCCGCTGAGGGACTCCTCGGCGCGGTCGGCGTCCTTGCCGGTCCAGTCGACGACCTTGATCGGCGGAGGGCCCTTGCTCAGGATCACGTTGACGGTGCCGCCCCGCTTGAGCGCCTTCCCGGCCTTGGGGTCGCTCTTGATCGCGCGCCCCTCCGGGATCGTCGGGTGGAAGCGGCCGATCGAGCGTCCGAAGTCGAGGTTGGCGTCCTGGATGGCGGCCTGGGCGGCGTCCTCGTCGAGGCTGCGCACGCGAGGCACGTCGTAGCGCTCCAGCCCCAGCGACAGCGTCGCGGTGACCGTGCCGCCGTCGAGCACCCGGTCGCCGGCGTCGGGGTCGGTGCTGATCACCGACCCCGCCGGCACGCTCTCGGAGTACACCTCGTCGCCGACCGCGAACTCCAGCCCCGCGCTCTCGACCTTCGCCTGCGCCTGGGCCGAGGTGAGCTCGATGACGCCGGGCGCGGTGGTGTAGCGGGCGACGCCGAACCACCAGGCCCCGCCTCCGGTGAGGGCGGCGACGAGCAGGGCGACGAGCAGGAGCACCGGTCCCCGGCGACGGCGCGGCCGGTACGCCGCGGCGGCGGGCTCGCCGACCGGCGGGGGAGGGACCCGCCAGCCCGGGGGGTCCCCGGCGGCGTCGAAGGGGTGGATCGCGCTGGTGTCCTCGGGCTCGACCAGCGGGTCCGAGGCGGTGTCCTCGGGAGGTCCGGCCGGCCCCCGTCCGGGGTCGAGGCTCGGGCTGAGACTGAGTCCGAGATCGGGGCCGGTGCCCGCCGGGGGGAGCGCCGCGGCCAGCGACACCGGAGGCGCCAGGTCCGCGACCAGCTCGGCGTCCTCGCGCACCCCCTCGGCCAGCGCGTGCCGGACCCGGTGCACCTGGTGCAGCAGCACCGCGGCGTCGGCGGGGCGGTGGCCGCGGTCGCGGGCGGTGGCGCGGGCGACCAGCGCGTCGACGTACCCCGGGACGTCCGGGACCAGCGAGGAGGGGGCCGGGGTGTCTTCGTGCACGTGCTTGTAGGCGACCTGGATCGGCGACTCGCCCTCGTGCGGCTTGCGGCCGGTCAGGAGCTCGAAGAGCACCACGCCCGCGGCGTACACGTCGGCCCGGGCGTCGGCGCGCCCGTCCACGACCAGCTCGGGGGCCAGGTAGGAGACGGTGCCGATCAGCACCCCTCCGGTGGCGGTGTGCTGGGTGTCGGCGCTGACCGCCTTGGCCAGCCCGAAGTCGGCGACCTTGACCCGACCGTCGTCGGCGATGAGCACGTTCTCGGGCTTGATGTCGCGGTGGATCAGTCCCGAGCCGTGCGCGGCACGCAGGGCCGAGAGCACCGGCTCGATCAGCGCCAGCGCCTTCGCCGGCGGCATCGGGGCCTCGTGGCGGATGACGTCGCGCAGGGTGTGGCCGGGCACGTACTCCATCGCGAGGTAGACGACGCCGTCCTCCTCGCCCTGGTCGTAGACCCCCACCACGTGCGGGTGCGAGAGCCGGGCGGCGTGCCGCGCCTCGCGGACGAACCGGGCCGCGAAGTCGCCGTCGTCCCCCATGCCGGGGTGCATCACCTTGACCGCGACCGGTCGGTCGAGCCTGGTGTCGGTGGCCTCGTAGACACTGGCCATGCCGCCGCGTGCGATGCGGGGGCCGATCCGGTAGCGGCGGTCCAGCAGACGCCCGATCAACGGGTCATGGGTGTCCCGTACGGTCGTCTGTTCCACTGGTCGGCCTCCGTGCGCGGCGGGCTGGGGAAGGTCTCCGCCCCCGCCATCGTACGGAACCTCGCTCCCGGGGCGGTCCCGACGCCCCGCCCGGCGTGGCGGCGGTGTCCTCCCCGGGCCGGTGGGGCGCCTGGGACGGGCGGCTCGGGCTGGCGGCTCGGGCGGCCGGCTCAGGCGGGCGGGCGGCCCTGCACCAGGCGGCCCTTGATGGCCAGCACGTTGTCGACGTAGGCCCGGGTCTCGGCGTAGAGCCCGTGCTCACGCACCGCGCCCAGCCCCTGGTAGTAGGCGCCGATCTTGTTCCGCGGGCCGCTGGTCGAGTCGCGCAGCACCCGGATCAGGAGGATGCCGGCCAGGACGTTGTCCCGGGTCGTGCGCAGGTCCAGAGGGCGGCCGGCGTAGAGCGACATCCAGGTCCCGGTGGTGGGCAGCACCTGCATCGCGCCGATCGCGTTGGCGCTCGAGACGTGGTGCATCTGCCAGCCCGACTCCTGCCAGGAGACCGCCAGCGCCAGCTGCGGGTCGATGCCGTGGCTGCGGGCGGTGCGGACGACGACCCGGCGCACGTGCGCGCGGGTGGGGTGACCGGAGGCGGTACGCCGCGGGGGCCGGGCCTGCTTGCGGGCCTGCTTCGGTGCCGTCCTCTGGGCGCGCACCTGGGGAGCGGCCCGGTCCCGGCGGGCCGCGGCGCGGACCACCGGGATCTCGATCCGGTCGCCGACCCGGAGCAGCGCCGCGCTGCCGAGGTGGTTGTGGGAGACCAGCTCGGCGGTCCAGGCGTGGAAGCGCACCGCCAGCCCGGTGGCGGTGTCGCCGGGCTGCACCGTGTGCTGGACGATCTTGCGTCCCGGCGGCAGCGAGCCGTGGTCGGCCGCGGCCGGGCCGGTGCCGGCGGTGGTCGCGAGGACGGCGCCGGCCACACCGGCGACGGCGAGTCTCAGGAGGCGGCGGGGGCGGGGAGGTGTGGGGCTCATGACGAGGTCGTCCCTTCGTCGGCCGCACCGCGCCCGGGTCCCGAGCGGGCCCTGGAGGTGGCACGAGGCGGCGCTCGACGGTAACCCCTGTTGCGTGTGTGACTCAAGGGGCTGACGAGCATTCTGGGGTTGGTGTGGTTTCGCTCCGGGCCGGTCCGGTGCGAGAGTGGGACCATGAACGACGCCTCCGCCTCCACCGATCAGATGGGCCGGGCCGAGTCCCCGGGCCCCGACCTCGGCGCCCTCATCGCCGACTGGCTGGACTGGTCCGAGACGGCGACCGCGCTCGGCGTCAGTGTGAACAAGGTGCGCACGATGATCCGCGACCACCAGCTCGCGGCCGCCGTGCCGAGCCCGGGCGCCGGCCAGCGGGTGCCGGCCGACCTGGTCCAGGACGGCGAGGTCGTCAAGGGCCTGCCCGGGCTCCTGACCGTGCTCCACGACGGCGGCTGGGACGACCGGGAGTGCCTGGAGTGGATCTTCACCGACCTGGACCTGCCCGGCCGGCCGATCGACGCGCTGCGCGAGAACCGCGGCTCCGAGGTCAAGCGGCGCGCCCAGGCGCTGTCGCTCTGAGGGACGGGTGGGGGCCGTGCACCTGACCAGCACCCAGCGCCGGGTCCTCTCGGTCCTCACCGCACTGGTCGCGGTCGCCCTGTGGTGGTGGACCCAGCACGGCGCCGAGTCCGACCCCGCCGCCGACCGGCCCGCGTCGGCCCCCTCCTCGGCACCCGCCTCGACGCCCTCCTCCCCGACGCCGGCCCCGGAGACCACGCCCCCGTTCCCGCTGGCACCGCCCGACACCGACCCGGTCAGCGGGCTGCCGCTGGTGTCGGTCACCGCCCTGCCGGCGGAGGCGTCGCGGACGCTCTCGCTCATCGACGCCGGCGGGCCGTTCCCCTACGACCGGGACGGCCTGGTGTTCTTCAACCGCGAGGGGATCCTGCCGCCGCGCGACTCGGGGTACTACCGCGAGTACACCGTCCCCACGCCCGGGGCGAGCGACCGTGGTGCGCGCCGGATCGTGGCCGGACGGTCCACGGAGTTCTACTGGACGGCCGACCACTACGCCTCGTTCGTGCGGATCGCCCGATGAGCGGCCTGGCCTCCGTCCTCGCCGGGCGGCACGCTCCGGGTGTCTACCGCTGGCACGGCAACTTCGACGCGGCCGACGTCCGGCACGCCGTCGAGCACGCCGGCTGGGCCTACGGCCACCTCGACGGCTGGGAGATCGAGCACAAGGCCGAGTTCCTCGCCGCCGTCGGTGAGGCGCTGTCCTTCCCCGACTACTACGGACAGAACCTCGACGCGCTCGCCGACTGCCTCGCCGACCTGCCCGCGACCGTGCTCCTGTGGGACGGCTGGTCGGCGTTCGCCCGCGCCGAGCCGGTGACCTTCCACGCCGGCCTCGACGTGCTGGCCCAGCGCGCCCGCGATGAGCCGAGCACGCCCTTCGTCGTGCTCCTGCGCGGCGAGGGCCCGGACCTGCCGGCCGTGCCGCTGCTGGAGTAGCGCCTACACCGTGCGCTGGGTGGCGGCGCCGGCGAGCTCGCGCAGGGCCTCCCGGGCGTCGTCGGTGATGCGGGCCGCGTCGAGCGCGTCCAGGGCCAGCCGGGACAGCTCGTCGATGACCGCCTCGACCTGGTCCCGCGCGCCGGAGTCGACGATCACCCCGCGCAGCGCCTCGACCTGCTCCGAGGTGAGTGGCCGACCCAGCGAGGAGTCGAGCAGTCGGGCCGGCGCCGCCTCGGCGCCGTCGAGGGCGAGGGCGACCAGGACCGTCCGCTTGCCCTCGACCAGGTCGTCGCCGGCCGGCTTCCCGGTGACCTCGGGGTCGCCGAAGACGCCGAGCTGGTCGTCGCGGAGCTGGAAGGCCTCGCCGAGCGGGAGACCCACGGCGGACAGGGCGGCGAGCTGGTCGGCCCCGGCGCCGGCCAGCGCAGCCCCCACGTGGAGCGGGCGCTCGACCGAGTACTTCGCCGACTTGTAGCGCAGCACCGTCATCGCGTCCTCGACGTCGGCCCGCCCGCGCGCCTGCACGGACACGTCGAGGAACTGACCGGTCACCACCTCGGAGCGGCAGAGGTCGAAGACCTCCATCGCGGGACCGATCCGGTCCCAGCCGAACCCCGAGCGGCGCAGCAGCTCGTCGGCCCAGGTCAGCAGCAGGTCGCCGAGGAGGATCGCGGCCGCGGCGCCGTACTGCTCCGAATCGCCCTGCCAGCCGGCCTCGCGGTGCGCGGCCTCGAACGCGCGGTGCGTGGCCGGGCGCCCGCGGCGGGTGTCGGAGGCGTCCATGAAGTCGTCGTGGACCAGTGCGCTGGCGTGCAGCAGCTCGAGGGCCGCGCAGGCGCGCAGCAGCGCCGGCTCCTCCTCCGGGCCGGGCTCGGCGACCGACCGGAAGCCCCAGTAGCAGAACGCCGCGCGGAACCTCTTGCCCCCGGACACCGAGCTCCGGGCCGCCTCGACGAGTCGCGCCGCGTCCGACCCGAGCGGGGCCAGCCGGGTGGACTGCTCGACCAGGAAGTCGTCGAGCGTGGCCTGGATGCCGTCCCGGAAGGCGGAGGCGTCGAAGGAGGTGGGCACGGGCCCGAGGTTAGTCACCGCTCCGTGGAACGCGGACGGCCGGGCACCACCGCGTCCCTAGACTCGCGGCATGGACCACACGGATCGACGGGGGACCCAGCGGGGGACCGAGCGCGGGATCGGCCGGCTGATCCGGGAGGGTGAGCGCTCGTTCTCGTTCGAGTTCATGCCGCCGAAGGACCCGGCCGGCGAGGAGCAGCTCTGGCAGGCGATCCGCGAGCTCGAGCCCTACCGGCCGACGTTCGTCTCCGTGACCTACGGCGCGGGCGGCAGCACCCGGGACACCACCGCCCGGATCACCGGGCGGATCGCGCGGGAGACGTCGTTGGTGCCGATGGCGCACCTGACCTGCGTGGGCCACACCCGGGCGGAGCTCGAAGGGATCCTGGACTCCTACGCCGCCGCCGGGATCGGCAACGTGCTGGCGCTGCGCGGCGACCCGCAGGACGGTCCGCGGGCCGACTGGCTGCCGACCCCGGGCGGCTTCACCTACGCGTGCGAGCTGGTGGAGCTCGCCGCCGGGCGCTTCTCCGTGGGGGTCGCGGCGTTCTCCGAGGGGCACCCGGCCGCCGAGTCGCTGGAGAGCGACGTGCGGGTGCTGCTGGACAAGCAGCGGGCCGGCGCCGAGTTCGCGATCACCGACATGGTCTTCCGCTCCTCCGACTACCTGGGCCTGGTCGAGCGGGCCGGCCGGGCGGGGGTCGAGATCCCGATCCTGCCCGGCATCATGCCGATCCTGAACCTCGGGCAGGTGCGCCGGATGGCCGAGCTGTCCGGGCGCGACGTGCCCCCCGACGTGGTCGCCCGGGTCGCCGCCCACGAGGGTGACCCGGCCGCGGTGCGGGCCGAGGGCATCGCGATGGCGGCCGAGCTGTGCGAGGCGCTGCTGGACGGCGGCGCCCCGGGGCTGCACTTCTACACGCTCAACAGGTCCCGGGCCACCCGCGAGATCTTCGCCGCCCTCCGCATCTCCGCCTGACCGAGCAAACGGGTCGGCGGGACGATCAGGCGGGGCCGATCGCCTGAGCGACCAGGGCGGCGCTGAGGCCGACGTAGGGCAGCCCCGGGCCGAACGCGGTGTAGGCCCCCGCGGCGTACACGTTGGGCACCGGCGTCCGGGTGCCGATCCGCTCCTTCAGCGTGGCCCGACCCTGCCAGAGCGCTCCGTGCGGGGACTGGCCCCACTCCTGCACGAGCGCCCGGGGTGAGCGGTCGACCCGGACCTCGATCCGGGTCCGGACGTCCAGCCCGGCCCGGGCCAGTGCGACCACGACGTCCTCGGCCAGCTTGCCCCGACCGTGGACCGTCCACGCATGTCCGCCCTCCGGGGCCTGCCCGCCGGTCCGGACCACCAGCATCGGGTCCCCGTGCAGGACGGTCTCCGGGGCCAGGTCCGGGACGTCGCCGCTGAGCCCCAGGTGGCAGACCACCGGCGGGATCGCCGGCATCGTGCGTCGCGCGTACGCCGCGAGCGCGGGCAGGGCGCGCGGGTCGATCGCACAGACGACGTGGTCGGCCGCGACCTCACCCTGGGTCGTCGCCACGGCGACCGCACGACCCGCGCGCAGCTCGATGTCGGTCACGCCGGTTCCGGTGTGGACGGTGACGCCGCGGGTGGCCATCCGGCCGGCGAGCACCGTCGCCACCCGGCCCATGCCGCCCATCTCGCCCGGGACCGTCCAGGCGCCGAAGTTCTGCTCGAGGTAGGCCTGCATGCCCAGCCACACGGGGACGTTGCGCGGGTCGTGGCCGTCGGCGACGAACGGGTGCGCCGCGACCAGGCGCAGGCGCTCGTCCCGGAAGGTCCTCCTCAGACGCCGGCCGAGCGTCTCCCTCGTGAAGACCCGGGCGGTGACGGCGGGATCGGCCAGCTCCCGCTCCCAGGGCCGCTCGAGGACCTCCCGGCGCAGCACCTCCCAGTCGTCGGCGAAGGAGGCGACGTGGTCGCACCACTGCTGGCCCAGGCCCGGTGCCAGCTCGTCGAAGGCGCGGAGCTGGGCGGCACGGGAGCCACCCGGGAGCCGGACCCGGGTGTCGTCCTCGAACCAGTGCTCGCGGACGGTCTCCTGCGGCACCAGGTCCAGCTCCCGCTCCAGCGGTCGGCCGGTCTTGCGGAACAGGTCGCGCAGCACCGCCGGCAGCAGCGTGTGGGTGGGGCCGGTGTCCCAGGTGAAGCCGTCGGCGCTGATCGAGCCGAGCGCGCCGCCCAGCTCCTCGCGGCGCTCCACGAGGGTCACCTCGTGGCCCTGCTTGGCCAGGCGCGCGGCCGAGGCCAGACCGCCGAAGCCGCCACCGACCACCACCACCCGCGCCATGCGCCGAACCCTAGCCCCGAGTCCTGGCCCCGAGTCCTGGCCCTGAATCCTGGCCCCGGACCGGCCCGCTCGGGCCGGCCGAGGCGGGACGCGGTCACGGATCGACCGCAGGGCGCCGGTCAGCGGGTGCCGACGCTCCCGCGGACGACCCGGTCGAGGGTCGCGGCGTCTCGGGCGACCACCGCGGTGCCGTCGTCGAGGGTGATGATCGGCCGCTGGATCAGCACCGGGTTCTGCGCGAGCGCGGCCACCCAGTCGGCGCGGTGCGCCTCGTCGCGGGGCAGTGCCCGCAGCCCGAGCTGCTTCGCGGCCGGCTCGGTCATCCGGGCGAGGTCCCACGGCTCGAGCCCGAGCCGGGCCAGCACGCTCTCGAGCTCGGCGGTCGTCGGCGGCTGCTCGAGGTAGCGGCGGGTCGTGTAGCCGGCGTCGACCTCGTCGAGCGCGGCCACCGCGGTGCGGCACTTCGAGCAGGCGGGGTTGATCCAGAGCTCCACCTCACTCCACCTCCAGCTCGGTGGCGCCGGTCATCGCGACCAGCTCGTCGTACGTCGTGCTGAACACCGCCGCGGGGTGGCCGGCGGCGGCCCAGACGACCTCGTGCCGACGCAGCCAGGGATCGATGTACGTCGGGACCGGCGCCGGGTGGGCGAAGGGGGAGACCCCGCCGATCACCTGACCGGTGTGCCGGCGGACGAAGTCCTTGTCGGCGCGGACCAGCGGGCCGGTGACCCCGGCGACCCGGGCCAGGTCGACCCGGTGCGCACCGGAGGTGAGCAGGAGGACGGGGGAGTCGTCGGAGTCGAAGAGCAGGCTGTTCGCGATCGCGCCGACCTCGCAGCCCAGCGCCTCGGCGGCCAGCGCCGCGGTGTGCACGGAGTCCGGGAGGACGACGATCTCGCCGGTGCCTCCGCGGCGGTCCAGCTCGGCGCGGAAGGTCGTGATGGAGGGGTGCTCGGCGGGCATGCCGCGAGATTAGCGGGCGAGGTGGGCGGGGGATTGACGCGGTGTCGGAGGGCGGGTGTACCTTGGGGTTGTTCGAACACGTGTTCGAACAACCCGGTGGGGACGACCTCGACCCCCGTCCCCGCCGGGACCCCGGCATCACGCGTCGCCGGGTGTCGCCAGCGTCATCGAGGGGTCGGACAGCGGGGTCGAGGTCGGGTCAGTGAGAGCTCTGGGGAAGGAGCGAACGGATGCGCCGGTACGACGACCCCGTGGAGGTACGCCGGGGGATGGTGGGCCAGCAGGAGGGTCCCGAGCAGTTCCTGTGGCGGGGCAGGTTGTGGAAGGTGCGCGACCTGCTCGCGCACTGGGTGGAGACCGGGCCGTGGTGGGCCTCGGCGGGTGCGCTCGCCACGGTCGGGAGCGGGGCCGGCGGTGAAGTCGGCAGCGGGGCCGGCAGCGGGGACGGCAGCGGGATCGGGGGCGGCGACCTGCTCGACGAGCGGGAGCTGTGGCGGGTCGAGGCCGGGACCGGCCCCGGCGGCGGCGGGGTCTTCGACCTCTCCTTCTCCTGGACCGACGGCAGCTGGCAGCTCGTCGGCTGCCAGGACTGAGGCCGACCATGCGACGCACCCAGCCCAGCCCGCAGCCGAGTCCGCACCAGCCCAGCCCGCAGCCGATCCCGCACCAGCCGGGCCCGCACTGCCTGCCGGCCACCACCCACTCCTACCTCGAACGGGCGGCGGCATCCCTGCGCGAGGCGATCACCACTCCCGAGGTGCCCACCCGCTACGCGGTGGCGCACGTCGCCGGGCTCCAGTCCGCGGCCGCGCTGCTCGCCGCGCGGGCGGTGCCGGCGACCGGGCGGCGGCGTACCCAGAAGAACGCCTGGGTGCTGCTGGCCGAGGTGGCACCCGAGCTGGCCGAGTGGGCGAGCTTCTTCGCCGCCGGTGCCGGCAAGCGGGCCGCCGCCGAGGCCGGCTCCAGCCGGGCGGTCACCGAGCGTGAGGCCGACGACCTGGTCCGGGAGGTCGACCGGTTCCTCGCGGTCGTCGAGCAGGCACTCGGGCTGACCCGGCACGTGCCGGTCGAGCAGCAACTGCGGGTCGGGCGCAGTGCCTGACCCCGCAGCCGATCTCTCCGGCCCTCTCTCTGGCCCTCTCACTGGCCCGGACGGGTTCGTCCACCTCCACGTGGCCTCCGGCTACTCCCTGAGGTACGGCGCCTCCCATCCCCAGGTCCTGGTCGAGCGGGCCGCCGAGCAGGAGATGGACGCACTCGCGCTGACCGACCGCGACGGCACCTACGGGGCGGTCAAGCACGCGCTGGCCTGCCAGCGGGCCGGGATCCGCCCGGTGCTCGGGGTGGATCTCGCCTACGCCGACCCTGGCTGGTCGGTCGAAGGGGCGCAGGGTCACCAGCAGTCGGCCGGACGGACCCCGGTCCGGGGCGGGGCGTTCCGGGAGCCGGGGGGCCGGACGTTGCCCCGGGCCACGTTCCTGGCGGCCGGCAAGGCCGGCTGGGCGGCGCTGTGCCGGCTGGTCTCGGCCACCCACCTCTCCGGGGAGCGGGGCCGCCCGGTCACCACCCCGGAGCTGATCGCCGAGCACGCCGCCGGGGGCGACCTGCTGGTGCTGCTCGGCCCCGGCTCCACCCTCGGTGCGGCCGCGACGGCCCGGCGCGACGACCGGGCGCGGGCGGTGCTCGAGCGGTGGCGGAGGATCGTGCCGGCCGAGAACCTGCTCGTCGAGGTGGTCTCGCACCGGAGGGCCGGGCACGGTCCGGGCTCCTCCCCGCATGCCGCCCGGATGGCCGGGGTGGCCCGCGAGGCCGGCCTGGGCGTGGTGCTCACCAACGCGGTCCGCTACGCCGACCGGATGGACGCCCCCACCGTCGACGTGCTCGACGCCGCCCGTCGCCTGGTGCCGTTGGGCTCCGCCGACCTGAGGCGCGCCGGCTCCGCCGACGTCCGGGGCAACGCCGAGGGGTTCCTCAAGTCCGGCAAGCAGATGCACGAGGTGGCCGAGGAGATCTGCCGGTACGCCGGCCTCGCCGACCGCCGCGGCCGGGACCTGCTGGCCCGGACCCGGGTGGTCGCGGACCGCTGCGCCCTGGACCCCCGCACCGACCTCGGGATCGGGGAGGTGCACTTCCCCGAGCTGTCGGTCACGCCGGCGGTGGGGGGCGGGTTTCGAGACGGCGCTGGCGCGCCTCCTCAACCAGCGGCGACTCGACCGGCGGCGACTCGACCGGCGGCGACTCGACCGGCGGCGACCCGACCGACGGCGACTCGACCGGCGGCGACCCGACCAGCGGCGACTCGACCGGCCACGGAGGCCGACGCGGTGCTGCGGGCGCGCTGCGAGGGGGCGATCGGGTGGCGCTACGGCTCCGCCCCCCGGCAGCGGATCTGGAAGCGGCTGGAGGACGAGCTGGAGGTGATCCGCGAGCTCGGGTACGCCTCCTACTTCCTCACCGTCGCCGACGTCACCGACCTGATCCGCGGGATGGGGGTGCGCTCGGCGGCCCGGGGGTCGGGGGCCGGGAGCCTGGTCAACTACCTGCTCGGCATCTCGGGGGTGGACCCGATCCGGCACGGCCTGCTCATGGAGCGGTTCCTCTCCCCGCTGCGCGGCGACCTGCCCGACATCGACGTCGACGTGGAGTCCGCCCGGCGGCTCGAGGTCTACACCGCGATCCTGGACCGGTACGGCGGCGAGCGGTGCGTGTGCGTCTCGATGATGGAGACCTACCGGGTCCGGCACGCGGTCCGCGACGTTGGCGCGGCGCTGGGGATGCCGCCCGGCGAGATCGACGCGATCGCCAAGGCGTTCCCGCACATCCGGGCCCGCGACGCCCGGATGGCGCTGCGCGACCTGCCCGAGCTCCGGGCCAGCAGCTTCTTCGGCGGGGAGGCGCAGGCCACCGACCTGTTCTTCGGGCTGGTCGAGCGGCTGGACGGGCTGCCCCGGCACATCGCCGTCCATCCCTGCGGCGTACTGCTCTCCGATGCCACCCTGCTGGACCGGACCCCCGTCGAGGCGTCGTACGCCGGGTTCCCGATGAGCCAGTTCGACAAGGACGACGTCGAGCACCTCGGCCTGCTCAAGCTCGACGTGCTCGGCATCCGGATGCAGTCGGCCATGGCCCATGCCCTGGCCGAGATCGAGCGGGTGGACGGGGAGGTGGTCGACCTCGACGACGAGACGCAGGTGCCGTTCGACGACGGCGACACCTTCGACATGATCAGCCGGAGCAAGACCCTGGGGGTCTTCCAGATCGAGTCGCCCGGGCAGCGCGAGCTGGTCGGCAAGTCCGGCATCGAGACGTTCTCCGAGATCATCACCGACATCTCGCTGTTCCGGCCGGGGCCGGTGAAGAGCGACATGATCACGCCCTACCTCGACGCCAAGCAGGGCTGGAGGTCGCCGAGCTACCTGCACGAGGACCTCCGCCCGATCCTGGAGGACACCCACGGGGTGGTCGTCTTCCACGAGCAGGTGATCGAGATCATCGCCCGGTTCGCCGGGGTGAGTGCCGCCGAGGGCGACGAGAAGCGGCGGGCGCTGGGGGACACCGAGGGCATGGCCGAGACGAAGGTCTGGTTCTTCCCGCGCGCCCTGGGGCGCGGGTACCCGCTCCCGGTGGTGGAGAGGATCTGGCGGATCCTCGAGGCGTTCGCCTCGTTCGGCTTCTGCAAGGCGCACGCCGCGGCGTTCGCGCTGCCCACCTACCAGTCGGCGTGGCTCAAGGCGCACTGGCCGGCGCACTTCCTCTCCGGCGTGCTCACCCACGACCCGGGGATGTACCCCAAGCGGCTGATCCTCGACGACGCCCGGCAGTTCGGGGTCGCCGTGCTCGGCCTCGACGTCAACGCCAGCGGCAAGGAGTACGCCGTCGAGCGGGTCGAGGCCGGCTACGGCATCCGGCTCGCCCTCTCCGAGGTGAAGGGGATCAACGAGACCGAGGTGGAGCGGGTCGTGGCCGCCCGCGGGACCCTGGCCCCGGGCGGACCGAGCGACCCCTTCACCTCGCTGACCGACTTCTGGCACCGGGCCCGGGTCTCCCGTCCGATCGTCGAGCGGCTGGTGCTGGCGGGGGCGTTCGACTCGACCTACCGGATCGCCCCGGGGGGCAGCGGGGGAGAGGTCCGGCGCCGGGGCACGGTCACCCGCCGCGACCTGCTCCTGCAGGTCGCCGACCTGGACCGGCACGGCCGCGCCGTCGAGCGGGCGGCCTCGCGCACCCGGGGGGCGGTCCGGTCCCGGGCGGCGGTGCGGTCGGCGGCCCCGCGGGCGGCGGCCGCCGCGGAGCGCAGCAGCAGCGACCCGGTGACCCGGGACGGGGCGACCCGCACCGAGCGCCACGCCCTGGCCGCCCCGGGCGTCTGGGCCCAGGCGGCCGCCCAGTCCCGGGCGACCCCGCCGCCGGCGCCGGTCACCAGCGTCCAGCTGCCCCTCGACCTCGGCGACGAGCCCCGGGAGGGGGAGGCCAGCGGGCTCCCCGAGATGGAGCTCGAGGAGCGCATGCGGGCCGAGCTGGAGATCCTCGGCCTCGACGTCAGCCAGCACGTCGTGGACACCTACACCGACTTCCTCGCCGAGCTCGGCACCGTCCGCAGCCGGGACCTGCTGTCGCGGCGCAGCCGGTCCGAGCTGCTGGTGGCGGGGGTGAAGGTGGCCACCCAGACCCCGCCGATCCGGTCCGGCCGCCGGGTGGTCTTCCTGACCCTGGACGACGGCACCGGCCCGGTCGACGCGACCTTCTTCGAGGACGCCCAGGGCCCCTACGCGGCCACCGTGTTCGGCTCCTGGCTGCTGGTGGTGCGCGGGGAGCTGCGGCGCACCGGGCGGCGCGGGGTCTCGATCCGGGCGACCGGGTGCTGGGAGCTCCCGGCGCTGCACGCGCTCTGGCGGGCCGAGGGGATCGAGGCGGTGCGGGCCGCGATGGCGGTGCTGCCCGAGGGGTTCGCCGAGCCGGGTGCCTCCGGTCCCCGGCGGGTGCTGGTGCACAGCAGTGGCTTCCAGATGTCTCCCTACGCCGACGTCAAGCCGGCCGGGGAGGCCGCGAACGCGGTGCCCCGCACGCTGTGGCACCGCAGCCCGGGAAGCCCCGGATGAGGCCGCGGATGAGTCGTCGGACGAGGCCCCGGATGAGTCGGCGGGCACCGGGTGCCGCACGGATAGGGTGGGCGCCATGCCAGCCAGTGAACGGACCAGCGATCGGCCCAGTGAGCGGAGAGGTGCGGCCCGCACCGCCGTCGTCTGGGAGGCCCTGCGCTCCGTCCTCACCGACCCGGCCGAGGTGCTCGACATCGGCGGTGGCACCGGCGGCTTCGCGGTCCGGGTGGCCCAGCTCGGCCACCGGGTCACCGTGGTCGACCCCAGCCCGGACGCCCTGGCCGCCCTCGGACGACGCGCGGACGAGGGCGGTGTCGCCGACCGGGTCGAGGCTGCGCAGGGGGACGTCTCCAGTCTGCTCGACCTGGTGCCGCCCGGCCGGGCCGACGTGGTGCTCTGCCACGGGGTGCTCGAGGTCGTCGAGGACCCCGCGGCCGCGCTGGACACGATCGCCCGGTCGCTGCGGCCCGGGGGCACGCTCAGCCTGCTGGTCGCCCAGCGGCACGCGGCCGTGGTGGCCCGGGCGATGGCCGGGCACTTCGGCCAGGCCCTCACCCTGCTCGACCCCGAGGCCCAGACCGGCCAGCCCGGCCAGCCCAGCCGGGCCGGGCGCCGGTTCACCAGCGACGAGGTGGTGGACCTGCTCGCCGGAGCCGGCTTCGAGACCCGCGCGGTGCACGGGGTCCGGGTCTTCGCCGACCTCGTGCCCGGTGCGCTGCTCGAGCTCGAGCCCGGTGCCGCCCAGGCGCTGGTCGAGCTCGAGCAGGCGGTGTCCGGACGCCCGGAGTACCTCCCCCTCGCCACCCAGGTGCACGTGCTCGCCACCAGCGCCGCGGGCTGAGGCCACCGGGCAGACCGGCCCGACTCGGCAGGCCGGGCAGACTCGGGGGGCCGGGCAGACTCGGGGGGCCCGCGATGGATGAGGCGTCCCGGGACTGCCACCTGCTGCACGTCGACATGGATGCGTTCTACGCCTCGGTGATGGTCCGGGAGCGCCCCGACCTGTGGCAGGTGCCGGTCGTCGTCGGGGGCGGTCAGCGGGGCGTGGTGCTCTCGGCCAACTACCTCGCCCGGCAGTACGGCGTCCGCTCGGCGATGCCGATGACCCGGGCCCGTCGGGCCTGTCCGCAGGCCGTGGTGGTGGCGCCGGACTTCGAGGTCCTCGACACGGTCTCGTCCTCGGTGATGGAGACCTTCCGCCGGATCACACCGCTGGTCGAGGTGGTCTCGCTGGACGAGGCCTTCCTCGACGTGAGTGGCGCGACCCGCCGGCTCGGCTCCCCGCTGGAGATCGCCGAGCGGCTGCGGGCCGTCGTCCACGACGAGCAGGGGGTCACCTGCTCGGTGGGCATCGCCGCCTCGGTCGCGGTCGCCAAGCTCGCCAGCCGCCGCGCCAAGCCGGACGGGGTGGTGGTCGTCCCGCCGCACCGGGTGACCGGCTTCCTGCACCCGCTCGACGTCGGGGAGCTGTGGGGGGTGGGCGAGAAGACCGCCGCCCACCTGCACCGGCTGGGCCTGCACACCGTCGGGGACGTCGCGCACCTGCCGTTGCGGACCCTCCAGCGGGCAGTCGGCCAGGCTCTCGGGAGCCAGCTGCACGACCTGGCCTGGGGCACCGACCGGACCACCCTGACTCCCCGCCGGGGAGACCAGGAGCCGGACAGGAGCATGGGCGCCGACGAGACCTTCGCCCGCGACACCGACGACCGGGAGACGATCCTGCGGGAGGTGCTCCGGCTCTCGGCCAGGGTGGCGACCCGGATGCGGCAGGCGCAGGTGGCCGGCCGCACGGTGACGCTCCGGGTGCGCTTCGCCGACTTCACCACGATCACCCGGTCCCGCACCCTGCCCGAGGCCACGGACGTGACCCGGGAGGTGCACCAGGTGGCGTCCCGGCTCTACGACGGACTCGGGCTGCAGCGGGCCCGGATCCGGTTGGTGGGGGTGCGGGTGGAGGGGCTGGTGCCGCGCGCCACCGTGCACCGGCAAGGCCTGCTGGGCGAACGCGACCACGGCTGGTCGGACGCGGACCGGGCCGTGGACCGGGCCACCCGGAGGTTCGGCGCCGCCGCGGTCCGGCCGGCCAGTCTCCTGGGATGAGCACGAACATCACCCGCAGGCGTATACATTTCGGGCCGTGGGTACCGCCTTTACCCCGGGCTGCCTAGACTTGTGGAGTCAGCCGGTGGCTGCGTCGAGATTCGCCTTGGAGGAAGCCGTGCCGCTCTCGGAAGAGGAGCTGCGTCTGCTGGAGCAGATGGAGCGCGCGCTGGTCGAAGAGGACCCGAAGTTCGCCTCCACGCTGCGCGGCAGCTCGTTCCGCCGCAACGCCCGTCGCAAGGCGATCTGGGCCGGCTTCGCGTTCGCGGTCGGCGTCACGGTCCTGATGACCGGCGCCATCGCCAGCATCACCCCCGTCGGCATCCTGGGCTTCGTGATCATGCTGGCCTCCGCCACCTTCGGCCTGACCGTCCTCCGCGGCGGCGGCCAGGCCCAGGAGCAGCAGGAGGCGTCCGGCCGTACGGGCACCAGCGACCAGCCCCGCCAGCGCGGCGGACTCGGCGTGATCGACGGCGGTCGCTCCCGCCGGCCCGGCAAGGCGTCGCGGCCCTCCCGGCCCCGCGCCCAGGGCAGCTTCATGGAGCGGATGGAGCAGCGCTGGCGGCGCCGGCGCGACCAGAACGGCGGCCTCTGAGCCCCGAGCTGGACCCCGAGCCGGATCCCCGGCTCGACCCCGGGCCCTGACCTAGGATCGGGCCCCGAGCCGGATCCCCGGCTCAGCCCACGTGGTCGACCACGTCCTGGTGCGAGCGCACCCGGGTCAGTGCCGGTCCCGGCGTCACCGCGTGCCGCGGCGACAGCACGGAGGCCGGCAGCCACTCGGCCCGGAACCGGGCCCGCGGGGTCAGCCCGCCGCGGAGGGCGGTGACGCACGTGGCGACCGCCTCCCGCAGCTCCTCGACCCGGACCGGGGCCGGGACCGCGGCGTAGCGGGCCTGCTCGACCGCCGCGACGATCTTGTCCAGGGCCCTGGACGCGTCCGGGTTCGCGTGCGGACCGGTGGCCGGTCGATCCGGCGCGGTCCGGTCCGGAGCAGCGCCGAGGCTGCGCGCGACCAGGGCGCCGGCGACCCGCGGAGAGCGGCCCGAGGGCCAGGTCAGACCGCAGTCGACGACACTGTCGCGGAGCTCGGCCCAGGCCACCTCGGCGGCGACGGCCGCGGAGCCGCTCGCCCCGGCGGCCCGCCACCGACGCTCGGTCCGGGTCCGGCGGACCGCACCCGGTGCGAGGGCCAGCCCGACCAGGAACAGCAGCCCCGCCCCGCCCCACAGGAACGGGGCGGACGTGAGGCCGCCGCCGGTCGAGTCGTCCTCGGCGTCCCCGGCCGTCGGCGCCGCCGACTCGGTGGGTCGCTGCGGTCCGTCCGACGCGGTGGCCTCGTCGGTGGGGCCGGTCGGCTGCTCGGTGGTCGGATCGCTCGGCAGCTCCTCGGTGGAGTAGCCGGGCACGGTGCGGGCCCGGTCCTGCGGGGTGGGCTCGAACCGGACCCAGCCGAAGCCGTCGAAGTACAGCTCGGGCCAGGCGTGCAGGTCGTGGGCGCTGAACTCGTAGAGGTCCTCGCCGATCTGGGAGGAGTTCAGGAAGCCGACCGAGACCCGGGCCGGGATGTCGAGGGCCCGGGCCATCAGCGCCATGGAGGCCGAGAACTGCTCGCAGTAGCCGACCCGGCCGGTGCCCGGGGTGAGGAAGTCGACCAGGTCGCTGCTGCTGTTGCCCTCGGTGCTGCGCTCGAGCGAGTAGGTGAACTCGCTGCGGAACCACTCCTGCAGCGCCTGGGCCCGCTCGAAGTCCGTGCGCAGGCCCTGGGTGACCTCGGTGGCGTAGTCGAGGACCTCGCCCGGAAGGTCCTCCGGCAGCTCGGTGTACTCCTGCTCGAGGTCGAACGGCGGCGCGCCGGCCCGCACCAGGGCCGAGGCCGTGATCTCGGGGCGGAGCGCGGTCAGCGAGTAGTCGAGGTTGCTGGCCGACACGTCGTCCTCGGCGGCGTGGACGTCGAGGACCTCGTTGTCGAAGCGCCAGTCCTCGCCGGCGACCACCCGGTTGACGTAGAGCGGGGTGGGCAGCCAGAGGGAGTCGAAGGCGTCGGTGGTGCTCAGCTCCCACTCGCTGGTGGCACGGGGTACGCCGGGCGCGAGCCCGATCGGCGCCGGGAAGGCGCCGGTGGCTGCCTGGGCGCTGGGGAGGTCCCGAGCCCCCGGCGTCCAGGCCCGGCCGGTGAACGTGGTCAGCACCGAGAGCCGCACGTAGGACGGCGTCTCCGCGCCGTCGGTGCGCACCCGGAGCACCGGCACGTCGGCCCCTCTCGTCAGGTCCCGCCGCAGGTCCGTCATCGGGTTCCGGATGCTCACCTCGCGGCCGCCCCCGGCGGATCCGGCCGCGCCGCCCGCGAACACCGAGAGGTCGAGGGTCGGGATCAGCAGCGGCAGCAGCACGGCGAGGCCGGTGGCGGTGGCGCCGACCAGCACGGTGTCGCGCTGGGCGCTGACCGTCGAGGCGGGGCTCCCGGTCCCCAGGGGCCGGCCCCAGCGCCGGATCCGGTCGCCCTCCTGGAAGGTGAGCATGAGCAGGAAGCCGAAGGCTGAGGCGGCGAACACCGGCCAGCCCACCGACCGGTCCAGGAGGCTCACGGGCAGGCTGTAGACCAGTAGCAGCGGCAGCCCGGCCAGGGGGACCCGGCCCAGGGTCACCGCGCACAGGTCGACGAGCAGGTAGCAGACCAGCCCGCCGAGGGCGAGCAGCGGCACCACCGCGGTGACCTGTGCGGGCACCGGCGCGGCGTACTGCTGGCTGGCGGTGACCGCCTGCCCTAGGGACCGCATCGTCGCCTCCACCGAGGCGGGGGAGGGCCACCAGGCCGACCCCCACACCGCGTTGGCGAACAGCATCAGCGCCAGCGCCTGGGCGGCGACCACGACGATGCCGGGGAACCGGACCCGGCGCGCCAGGAGCCCGACGCCGCCGATGAGCAGGATCCCGACCAGGCAGATGTTCAGGTAGGTCCCCGGCCGCTCGACGAAGCCGGACCAGGCGAAGAGCGTCAGCCAGGCGGTCAGCGCGGAGGCGAGGACCAGTCTGGTCGAGCCGGTGGGGGTCGTCCGCTGGGGCGTCGCCGCCGGGCGCTCGGTCCGGGGCGCCGAGGTCGTCAGGGTCGTGGTCACCGTGTCCTCACCCGCCTG
Source organism: Nocardioides donggukensis (assembly GCF_014842875.1). Taxonomy (GTDB): domain Bacteria; phylum Actinomycetota; class Actinomycetes; order Propionibacteriales; family Nocardioidaceae; genus Nocardioides; species Nocardioides donggukensis. Next base: position 1,261,729 of record NZ_JACYXZ010000001.1, read on the forward strand.
CCACGTCGGTCGCGACCCGGGTGACCCGGGTGCCCCGGCTGTCCTGGGTGCCCTGGCGGCCCTGGGTGTCGGGGCTGTCGTGGCTGTCGGGCCCGAACGGGCGCACCCCGCCGCCACCGGCGGAGCGTCGGCCGAGCTCCTGCCACAGCGTCGCGAGGTTGTCGTCGGGCCGGGCGCCGACGGCGCGCCAGCCGAACCCGGACAGCCAGGCGGCGCCCGGCACCTCCCGGTCCGGCCCCGACCTGGTGTCCCAGGCGTCCACGTCGAGCGCGATCGCGTGCGGCGCGCTGCCGTGGTGCACGAGCCGGCGGAGCATCGGGCGGTCGTGCTGGTCGAGGTGGCCCAGCACCGCCACCAGCAGGCCCACGTGGCCGCCCTCACCGAGCCAGGACGCGTCGAGGTGGCTGCTGCGGGAGCCCTCGACCACCGACAGCGCCTCGAGCAGGGGAGCGGTGTTCTGGGACGAGGCCCGGTCGTGCCACACGGTGCCTGGGTCCTCGCCGTCGGCGGTCACCAGCCGCACCACGAAGCCACGCTGCGAGAGGTGCACGGCGATCGAGGCCGCCGCCGAGACCGCCGCCTCCAGCGACGAGGCGGCGCCGTGCCCACGGTGTGCCATCAGTCGGTTGTCGAGCACCAGCGTGGCCCGGGACTGCCAGGGCTGCTCCTCCCGGCGCACCATCAGCTCCCCGGCCCGGGCGCTGCTGCGCCAGTGCACCCGGCGCAGGTCGTCCCCCTGGCGGTACTCGCGGACGGTGACGTCCTCGGCGCTGCCGGTCGTGAACGCCCGCGGGCGGTTGTCGCCGGAGCCGGTCCAGGCGCCGCTCAGCGGCACCACCGGGAGCGGCACCGTGCGGGGGGTGACGGTCAGCGGCACCGTCGTCTGGAAGGTCCGGCCCAGCTCGACCAGCCCGAACGGGTCCGAGACCCGCACCGACATCGGCCCGATCTCGAACCGGCCGCGCAGGTCCGAGCGGACGACGTACTCCATCTGGCGCTGCCACCCGAGGCTCATCACCTCCAGCACGAACCGCGGCCGGGTGCCCAGGGCGTAGGGCAGCCGGTCCTCGAGCAGGAGCAGGCCGGTGGGGGTGCGTCCCTCGTTGGTCAGCTCCAGCCGGACCGTGGCCCGCTGTCCGGCGCTCACCAGCTGCGGGCTCACGGTGCGGGTCAGCGCGAGCCGGTAGCGGCTGCGCCCCACGAGGTACGCCGTGAGCAGGGGGAGCGCGACCAGCAGCACCCCCACCCGGGTCAGCGTCGGCTGGCCGAGCACGATCGCGCAGACCACGGCGGTCACCCCCGCGGCGAGGAACGCCCGCCCCCGCGCGGTCAGCCCGTTCAGTCCCTCGCGCATCGCGTCGGCTCAGGCGTCCGGGCGGGCGTCCGGCACCGGCACGGAGCCGACGACGGCGTCGAGGATCGCGCCGGTGCTCCGGCCGCTCATCGCCGCCTCGACGCTGGGCAGCAGCCGGTGGGCGAGCACCGGCCGGGCGAGCAGGTGGACGTCGTCGGGCAGCACGTAGCTGCGGCCGTGCACCGCGGCGTAGGCCTTCGCGGCCCGGATCAGGTGCAGCGTGGCCCGCGGCGAGGCGCCGAGGTTCAGGTCGGGGGTGTTCCGGGTCGCGGTGGTCAGGGCGATCGCGTACCGCTGCACCGCCTCGGCGACGTGCACGCCCTGGACGATGCCGATCACCTTGCGGATCTCGGCGGCGTCGGTGACCGGCTCGAGGTCCTCGAGCGGGCTGCGGGCGCCGTGCGAGCCGAGCATGGCCAGCTCCGCGGCCGGCACCGGGTAGCCCATCGACACCCGGGCCATGAACCGGTCCCGCTGTGCCTCGGGGAGGGCGTAGGTGCCCTCCATCTCGATCGGGTTCTGGGTGGCGACCACCATGAACGGCGTCTCCAGCTGCCAGGTGTTGCCGTCGACGGTGACCTGGCGCTCCTCCATGCACTCGAGCAGCGCGGACTGGGTCTTGGGGGAGGCCCGGTTGATCTCGTCGCCGACCACGATGTTGGCGAAGATGCCGCCGGGCCGGAACTCGAACTCGCGGCTCTCCTGGTTGAACACGCTGACGCCGGTGACGTCGGAGGGCAGCAGGTCCGGCGTGAACTGGATCCGCCGCACCGACGAGTCGATCGAGCGGGCCAGGGCCTTGCTCAGCATGGTCTTGCCGACGCCCGGCACGTCCTCGATCAGCAGGTGACCCTCGGCCAGGAGGACCGTCACCGCCGTGGTGACCACGTCGGGCTTGCCCTCGATCACCGTGTCGATGGAGTCGCGCACCCGGGCGGCCACCCGGGCCACGGCGTCCACGTCTCCGGTGCCGATCTGTTCCTGGCCTGTCTCCACGTCCGTGCCCTCCACCAGCCGCCTGCAGTGCGTCCAGTCAACCGTACGACCGGTTGCCGCCCCCGCGATCCCCACATTCTCCTCCACTGTGCCCCACCTCGGCCGGGACCCGGTGCCGTGGCCGCCTGCGGGCTGCGGCCCGAGGCGGGACCGGAGGCGGCCGGCGTCGGGAATGGCGGCGGGAATGGACTGGACCGGGTGCGACGGGGGAGCGAATCGGAGCGAATATGGTTGACGGTGGGTGGATGTGGAGTAAAGTGGAGCGCAGTGGAGGATGAGTGGGTGAAAGGGGTGGGGCCCGGTGTTCTTCGGCACCTACACCCCCAAGCTCGACGACAAGGGTCGGCTCTTCCTCCCGGCGAAGTTCCGGGACGACCTGGCGGAGGGGCTTGTGGTCACACGAGGGCAGGAGCGCTGCCTCACGGTGTGGTCCATGGACGACTTCGGCGGACTGACCGACCGGCTCCGGGAGGCGCCGGTCACCAACAAGGGCACTCGTGACTACGTCCGCATGCTGTTCGCGGCGGCGTCCCAGGAGGTCCCTGACAAGCAGGGCCGGATCACGATCCCGTCGGTGCTGAGGGAGTACGCCTCGCTCAGCAAGGACGTGATGGTGATCGGCGCGATGAACCGGATCGAGATCTGGGACCCGGGCTCGTGGCAGAGCTACTCGGAGGAGCAGGAGCAGAAGTTCTCCGAGCTCAGCGACGAGGTCTTCCCCGGCATCTGAGCCGCACACACAACAGCACACCGGATCGCAGGACGAGGTCTCGAGCCCGCTCCCTGTTCGTCATCTGGGGCACCTTCCCCGGTTCCAGAGGACGACTTCCCTCGGGAGCGGGCAGGGACCTGGTCAGGCGATCCGCACACGTCAGCAGCAGGCGCAGCAGTCAACGAGGGGTCGAGACCATGAGCATCACCGCCACGGGTGCACCACCCGCCCTGCCGGCCCGACGGGTCCGGCACCAGGTGCGGGAGGCCCTCGCACTCATGGCCTTCTCGGCCACCACCTCCCTGGTGCTCGCCGGTGCGGCCGTGCTGCTGCTCGGCCTCGGCCGGCAGGGCTAGGCATGAGCGGCCCCCGCCACGTCCCGGTCCTGCTGGACCGGGTCGTCGCTCTTCTGGCCCCTGCCCTGGACCACCCCGGGTCGGTCCTCGTCGACGCCACGCTCGGTCTGGGTGGGCACAGCGAGGCCGTGCTCGAGGCCTGCCCGCAGGCCCGGCTGGTCGGCGTGGACCGTGACCCGCAGGCCCTGGAGCTGGCCGGCGACCGGCTCTCCGCGTACGCCGATCGCACGACGCTGGTGCACGCGGTCTACGACCGGATCCCCGACGTGCTCGAGGAGCTGGGCCTGCCGCGGGTCGACGGCGTCCTGTTCGACCTGGGCGTCTCGTCGATGCAGCTCGACGTCCGCGAGCGCGGCTTCGCCTACGCCCAGGACGCGCCGCTCGACATGCGGATGGGCGACGAGGGCCCCACCGCGGCCGACGTGCTGAACAGCTACCCGGTCGAGGACCTGGCCCGGATCCTGCGGGAGTACGGCGAGGAGAAGTTCGCCGGCCGGATCGCACGCCGGATCGTCGCGGCCCGGGAGAGCGAGCCGTTCGCCACCTCCGCCCGCCTCGTCGAGCTGCTCTACGACGCCATCCCGGCCCCCGCCCGGCGTACCGGGGGACACCCGGCCAAGCGCACCTTCCAGGCGCTGCGGATCGAGGTCAACGACGAGATGCAGGTCCTGCGCCGCGCGATCCCGGCGGCGCTGGAGGCGGTCGCCGTGGGCGGCCGGGTGGTGGTGGAGTCCTACCACTCGCTCGAGGACCGGATCGTCAAGCAGGCGTTCGCCGCCGCGACCCGCACCGACGTCCCGCCGGACCTGCCCTTCGTCCCGGACCAGGCGCAGCCGCTGTTCCGGGCCGTGACCCGCGGCGCCGAGAAGGCCGGACCACCCGAAGTCACCGACAACCCCCGCGCGGCCTCGGTCCGCCTCCGCGCGGTCGAGCGCACTCGTCAAGGAGCGCACGCATGAGCAGTCCCCTTCCCCAGGGCAGCCCAGGCCGGGTCCGCGTCCAGCGCATCGCCGAGGCGGCCGTCGAGCGAGCCAGGCTGAGGGTGGTGCCTCGGGCGCCCCGGGTGACCCGGGCGCCGCGAGTGCCGTTCGTGACCCTGGTGAGCCTGGTCCTGCTGGCCGGGGTCGTGGGACTGCTGATGTTCAACACCACGATGCAGCAGAACGCCTTCGCGGCGACGTCGCTCGAGCAGCGGGCGGCGACGCTGACCTCGCGGGAGCAGACCCTGCGGATGGACCTCGAGGTGCTGCGCGACCCGCAACGGGTCGCCGAGCGCGCCCAGCGCCTGGGCATGGTCCCGGCCGCCACCCCCGCGTTCCTGCGGATCGCCGACGGCAAGGTGCTCGGGGTGCCGACGGTCTCCACCGCGCGGGAGCGCTTCGACATCCTGCCGACCGCGCCGGCCAAGCCGGCGGTGCTGAGGACCCGCACGAGGGTCGTCGAGGTGCCGGCGCCGTCGGTGCGGGAGCGCCGACGCGGTGAGGGCCGGGCCGGCGACCGGGCTGAGAACCGGGCTGGCAACCGGGCTGAGAACCGGGCCGAGAACCGGGCTGGCAACCGGGCCGGCAACCGGGCCGGCAACCGGGCCGGCAACCGGGCCGACAGCCGGAGCGACGGGTGACCAGCCGACCCCGGTCCGCGCCGCGGAGCCCCCGCGCCTCGGTCCACCTCCGGCTCCGGTTCGGCTTCGTGGTGATCTGCATGGTGATCTCGCTGTTCGGCGTCCGCCTGGTGCAGCTGCAGGGCATCGACCCCCAGTCGTACGCCGCCATGGCCGCGCGGGAGGGGATGGTCACCGTCGAGCTGCCGGCCGACCGTGGCGCGATCACCGACCGCAACGGCGTCGAGCTGGCCACCAGCGTCGACGGCCGGATGATCGTGGCCGACCCCACGATGACCGCGCCGGACGCCCCCGAGATCGCCTCGTTCCTGGCCGAGGAGCTGGACCTCGACTACTTCGCCACCCTGGAGAGCCTGCGCTACGAGAACACCCGGTTCCGCTACATCGCCCGGCGGGTGCCCTCGACGATCGCCCTCGACGTGCTGGCCGAGGCGCAGGAGCGGGGGTACCGCGGCCTGAGCACCCGGCGCGACCCGATGCGCGACTACCCGGCCCGCGACGTGGCCGCCAACGTGGTCGGCTTCCTGGGCGACGACGCGATCGCCCTGGGCGGGCTGGAGAAGACCTTCGACGGACTGCTCTCGGGCACCGACGGCGAGGCGACCTACGAGGTGGGCGGCGGCAACCGGATCCCGCTGGGCGACCAGACGACGGTCGAGCCCCAGGACGGTGCCGACCTCGAGCTCACGATCGAGCGGGACCTGCAGTGGTTCGTCCAGCGGGTCCTGCGCTCCACCATCCGGGGCGCCGGGGGCGACTCCGGCGCCGCCGTGGTCATGGACTCCCGGACCGGCGAGCTGCTCGCGATCGCCGACGACCCGACCTTCGACGCCAACCGGCCGGGGGCCGCCCCGGAGCGGAACCGGGTCTCCCGCGCCGCGAGCGACGTCTACGAGCCGGGGTCGGTGCAGAAGGTGCTCACGACCGCGGCGCTGCTGGACGCGGGCAAGGTCACCCCGCGCACCCGGATCGAGGTGCCGGGCACGCTGCCCCGCCAGGACCGGGTCATCCACGACCACTGGGACCACGGCGACATCCGGCTGACGATGGCCGGCGTGCTGGCGCGCTCCTCCAACATCGGCACCGTGCTGGCCGCCGACGAGTTCAGCCCCGACGAGCTGCACGCCTACCTGCGGGCCTTCGGCCTCGGCCAGCGCACGGACGTCGGCATCCGCAACGAGACCGCGGGCCTGCTGCCCGACCCGTCCCTGTGGTCCCAGATCAACCAGGACACGATCGCCTTCGGTCAGGGCGTCAGCGTCAACGCGATCCAGATGGCGGCCGCGGTGAACACGATCGCCAACGGCGGGGAGCGGGTCGCCCCCAGCCTGGTCCGCGGCTCGGCCACCTCCGACGAGGGCGAGCAGGTGGGCACCGCCACCGCCGAGCGGCGTCAGGTGGTGAGCCCCGAGGCGGCCGCCCAGACCATGCAGATGATGGAGCTGGTGACCGACCCCGAGGACGGGGTGGCGCCGGGGGCGGCGGTCCCCGGTTACCGGGTGGCCGGCAAGACCGGCACCGCGCAGCGGGTCGGGGAGGAGTGCGGCTGCTACGACGGCACCTACACGGTGTCGTTCGCGGGGTTCGCGCCCGCCGACGACCCGCGGTTCACTGTCTACGTGGTGGTGCAGAACCCCCGCAACGGCGGTGGCGGCGGCTCGGTCGCAGGACCGGCGTTCAGCCGGATCATGAGCCACCTGCTGCGCCGCTACGCCGTGGCGCCGACCGGGACCCAGGCCTCGACGTACCCCATCGAGTGGTGACGGGGCGGACCACCCTCGCTCCGGCACCCGGTAGCCTCCGGCCGTGGTGAGCGACGAGCAGAAGGCAGCCGAGCTGAGCGCGACCCGGCCCCGGGAGGCCCGGAGGACCGCGCTGTCCGACGTGGCCCGCTGGCTGGAGGTCGCGCCGCCCGGCCGGCCCTCGGGCGAGGACGACGAGCCGACGGTCCTCGGGCTGACCCTGAGCTCCCAACGCGTCCGGCCCGGCGACCTCTACGCCGCGCTGCCCGGCGCGACCACGCACGGGGCCGGGTACGCCGACTCCGCCGTGGCGGCCGGCGCCGTGGCCCTGCTGACCGACCGGGCGGGGGAGGAGCTGCTGTCCCGGGAGGGCATCGGGGTGCCGGTGCTGGTCGTGGCCTCGCCCCGGGCCGTCCTCGGTCGGTTGGCGGCCTGGTTGTACGGCGACCCGGCCGCGGCGATGCACATGATCGGCGTGACCGGCACCCAGGGCAAGACCACCACGACCCGCCTGCTGGAGCGGGCGCTGGAGGAGGCCGGGATCCCGTCGGCCGCGATCGGCACGGTCGGCACCCGGGTCGCGGGGCAGGACGTCCGGACCTCGTTGACCACGCCGGAGGCCCCCGACCTGCACGGCCTGTTCGCGATGATGCGCGAGCGCGACGTCGTGGCCTGTGCGATGGAGGTCTCCAGCCACGCGCTGGTCCTGGGCCGGGTCGACGGCGTGGTCTTCGACGTCGCCGTGTTCACCAACCTCGGGCGCGACCACCTGGACTTCCACGCCGACGTCGAGGAGTACTTCGCCGCGAAGGCGTCGCTGTTCACCCCGGAGCGCGCCCGCTCCGGACTGGTCAACGTCGACGACGAGCACGGGCGACGGCTGCTGCGGGAGGCGTCGATCCCGCTCCGGACCTTCTCCGCGCGCGGCGCCGAGGCGGACTGGCGCGCCGAGGACGTGGTCGCCGCCGCGGACGGCTCCACCTTCACCGTGGTCGGGCCGGGTGGGCTCCGCGTGGCCACGCGGGTGCCGATCGCCGGGGACTTCAACGTCGCCAACGCCCTGGCCGCGGTGGCCGCGGCGGCCGAGGCCGGCTTCGACCCGGCGTCGGTCGCCGGCGGCCTGGCGCGGTCGGGGGGTGTGCCCGGCCGCCTGGAGGAGGTGCGGGCCGGGCAGGACTTCACCGTGGTCGTGGACTACGCCCACAAGCCGGACGCCGTCGAGGCCGCTCTGCGCACGCTCCGCCCCCTGACCGAGGGCCGGCTCATCGTGGTGCTCGGCGCCGGGGGCGACCGGGACACCGGCAAGCGGCCGGTGATGGGTGAGATCGCGGCCCGCCTCGCCGACGTCCTGGTCGTGACCGACGACAACCCGCGCTCCGAGGACCCCGCCGCGATCCGGGCAGCCGTGCTGCGTGGAGCCGGCGGCGGGCCCGCCGAGGTCCGGGAGGTGGGCGACCGCAGGTCCGCGATCCGCGAGGCCCTGGGCCTCGCGGCCCCCGGCGACATCGTGCTCATCGCCGGGAAGGGCCACGAGAGCGGCCAGGAGGTCGCCGGGGTGGTGCACCCCTTCGACGACCGGACCGTGGTGCGCGAGGAGCTGGCCGCCCGAGGGGGCCGAGGATGATCCCGATGACGCTGGCCGAGATCGCCGACGTGGTCGGCGGGACCGCCCACGGGGACGCCGTGGTCACCGGCCCGGCGTTCGTGGACAGTCGGGAGGTGGTCCCCGGCGGACTCTTCCTGGCGGTCGCGGGGGAGCGGGCCGACGGCCACGACTACGCCGCGCAGGCCGTGGCCGCCGGGGCCGCGGCCGTGCTGGGGTCGCGGGCACCTGGTGTGCCCTGTGTCGTGGTGCCGGATCCCGTGACCGCCCTCGGCCGCCTCGCCCGGCACGTCCGGGACCGGCTGCCCGGGCTCACGGTGATCGCCCTGACCGGCAGCCAGGGCAAGACCGGCACGAAGGACTACCTCGCGCAGGTGCTGGCCGCCTCCGGGGAGACCGTCGCCACCCAGGGCAACCTCAACAACGAGATCGGCGTGCCGTTGACGGTGCTCCGGGCCACCGCGACGACCCGCCACCTCGTGGTCGAGATGGGCGCCCGGGGGCTCGGTCACATCGGCTACCTGTGCGACGTCGCCAGGCCGACCATCGCCGCGGTGCTGAACGTCGGCACCGCCCACCTCAGCGAGTTCGGCAGCCGCGAGGCCATCGCCCGGGCCAAGGGCGAGATCCTCGAGGGCCTCCCCGGCGACGGGGTCGCCGTGCTCAACGCGGACGACGACCTGGTGCGGGCCATGGCGGAGCGCACCGGGGCGCGAAGGCGGACCTTCGGCGTCGCCTCCGGCTCGGACCTGTCCTGGTCCGACCTCGACCTCGACGACCTCGGCCGCCCCGAGGTCACCTTCACGCACGCCCGCGCCGGCGGCGTGGACCGGGCCCGGGTCCGGCTCCGGCAGTCGGGGGCGCACCAGGTGCCGAACGCCGCGGCGGCCGCGGCCCTGGCGCTCGCGGCCGGGGTGGGGTTCGACGACGTGGCCGCGGCGCTCCGCGGGGCCGGGTCGCTGTCCCGGTGGCGGATGGAGATGACCGAGCTCGCCGACGGCACCGTCGTGGTCAACGACGCCTACAACGCCAACCCCGCCTCGATGGCCGCTGCCCTCGACACCGCGACGGGCATCGCCGCCCGGCGCGGCGGCCGGACCGTGGCCGTGCTGGGGGAGATGAAGGAGCTCGGCTCGGAGTCCCCGACCGCGCACCGCGAGGTCGGCGCGGTGGCCGCCCGGTCCGGCGTCGACCGGCTGCTCGTGGTCGGTGAGCCGGCGGCCGGGATGGTGGACGGTGCGAGGTCGGTCACGGATTGGCCCGGCACGGCGGTGCCCGTCGCCGATCGCGGCGAGGCTCTGGCATGGTTGCGCGAGAACGTCGCCGCCGGTGACGTCGTACTGGTCAAGGCGTCCCGCGGAGCGGCCCTCGAGGTGGTCGCGGAGGCGCTGGTGAACCCGGAGGGACCTCACGCATGAGAGCGATCCTGCTCGGTGGCGGACTGTCGCTGATCATCTCGCTCGTCGGCACCCGCTACGCGATCAAGCTGCTGTCCGCGAAGGGCTACGGCCAGGAGATCCGCGACGACGGTCCCACCAGCCACCACACCAAGCGCGGGACGCCCACCATGGGCGGCATCGTGATCATCCTGTCCTCGGTGATCGGCTACTTCTCGGCCAAGGTGATCACCCAGGACGTCCCCTCGGCCTCGGCGCTGCTGCTGCTGTTCCTGTTCGTCGGCCTCGGCGTGGTCGGCTTCCTCGACGACTTCATCAAGATCTACAAGCAGCGCAACCTCGGCCTGCGGAGCAAGGCCAAGATGATCGGGCAGACCGTCATCGCGGTCACCTTCGGCATCCTGGCGCTGTCCCCGGTGCTCGAGGACTTCCGCGGCCAGACCCCGGCCTCGCAGCACATCTCCTTCATCCGGGACTTCGAGTTCTGGACCGTGCCCGCCGTGCTGGTCGTGCTGTTCATCTGGATCATCGTCACCGGCACCAGCAACGCCGTGAACCTCACCGACGGGCTGGACGGGCTGGCGGCGGGCGCGTCGATGATGGTGTTCGGCGCCTACACGCTCGTGAACATCTGGCAGAACAACCAGTGGTGCGGCCAGGACGACATCACCTACGGCCGCTGCTACGAGGTCCGCGACCCACTGGACCTGGCGATCATCGCCGCCGCCATCACCGGCGCCTGCTTCGGGTTCCTGTGGTGGAACGCCTCACCGGCCCAGATCTTCATGGGCGACACCGGGTCGCTCTCGCTCGGCGGGGCGCTCGCCGGCCTGGCGATCCTGACCCGCACCGAGCTGCTGCTGCTCGTCCTCGGCGGCCTGTTCGTGGTCGAGACGCTGTCGGTGATGCTGCAGGTGGGCTTCTTCCGCGTCACCAAGGGACGGCGGGTCTTCCGCATGGCACCGCTGCACCACCACTTCGAGATGGTCGGCTGGGAGCAGGTCACCGTCGTGATCCGGTTCTGGATCATCACCGGCCTGTGCGTGGCCGCCGGGCTCGGCGTCTTCTACGCCGAATGGGTGGCCGGCACCTGATGTCCAGGCTCGACCTCCTGGGCCGCAACGACTCCTGGGACGGGATCCGCGCGGTCGTCGCCGGCTTCGGCGTCTCCGGGTTCGCCGCCGCCGACAACCTGCTCTTCCTCGGCGCCACCGTGACCGCGCTGGACGAGCGGGTCGGCGACCGCGGCGAGCAGGCCGGCCTGCTCGAGAGCCTCGGCGCCGACATCCGGCTCGGCGAGGGGCACACCGCCCGGCTCCCCGACGACGTCGACGTGCTGGTGACCTCTCCCGGATGGCGGCCCGACGCGCCGCTGCTCGCCCAGGCCCGGCAGCGCGGCGTACCGATCTGGGGCGAGGTGGAGCTGGCCTGGCGGCTGAGGGACCCCGACCGGCCGGCGCCCTGGCTGGCGGTCACCGGGACCAACGGCAAGACCACCACCGTCCAGATGCTCGAGAGCATCCTGCGCGCGGCCGGTCTGCGCACGGTCGCCGCGGGCAACGTCGGCCTGCCGCTCGTCGAGGCGGTCATGGACCCCGAGCCGTACGACGTGCTGCCGGTCGAGCTGTCCAGCTTCCAGCTGCACTACACGCAGTCGATGAGCGCGGAGTCGGCCGCGGTGCTCAACGTCGCCGAGGACCACCTCGACTGGTACCCCTCCTTCGACGACTACGCCGCGGACAAGGGTCGGGTGTACGAGAACGTGCGCCGGGCCTGCGTGTACAACGTGGCGGACCCACGGACCGAGCAGCTGGTCCGCGAGGCCGACGTCGTCGAGGGCGCGCGGGCGGTCGGCTTCACGCTGGGCATGCCGCAGGTGGGCATGGTGGGCGTGGTCGAGGACATCCTCGCCGACCGGGCCTTCGTCGAGAGCCGGGACACCAGCGCGGCCGAGCTCTGCCAGGTGCGCGACCTGGCCTCCCCGGCGCCGCACTTCGTGGCCAACGCGCTGGCCGCGGCCGCCCTGGCCCGCAGCCACGGCATCGCGCCGGCCGCGGTGCGCGACGGGCTGCGCGCGTTCCGCCCGGACGGGCACCGGATCGCCCTCGTCGCCGAGCAGGACGGCGTCACCTGGGTCGACGACTCGAAGGCCACGAACCCGCACGCGGCACGGTCCTCGCTCGAGGCCTACGACCCGGTCGTGTGGGTCGCCGGCGGCCTGGCCAAGGGCGCCCGGTTCGACGAGCTCGTGGGCGCCACCCGGGACCGGCTCCGGGGCGTGGTCCTCCTCGGCGCGGACCGCGAGGTCATCGCCGAGGCCCTCGCGCGACACGCGCCCGATGTGCCGGTCATCGTCTGCGGTGGCAGGGAGACTGGTCCCGTCTCCGGCGTGATGGAACGGGTCGTGGCTGCGGCCGCCGACCTCGCCAGGCCCGGCGACACGGTGCTGCTGGCGCCGGGATGCGCCTCGATGGACATGTTCGCCCACTACGCCGAACGCGGCGAGGCGTTCGCCGACGCGGTGCGGCGCCGGCTGCAGGACCCAGGACAGGTGTAGACCCGGCCGCTCCGGACCGGGAGGCGCGGCGCAGGAGGGCGGAGGACGTGGCGACGATCACCACTGGCACCACCGGCACCACCCGCGCGAAGCAGGCCACCACCAGCGGCGCCGCGGCGGAGCCCGCCGGCCCGACCGGTCCCCGGCGCGGCCGCACCCCGCAGTGGCTCACCGGGCTGACGCAGGCGCTCGACCGGCCGCTGACCGCCTACTACCTGCTGCTCGGCGCCTCGGCCCTGCTGCTCACCATCGGCGTGATCATGGTGCTCTCGGCCTCCAGCGTCTACGCCTACCAGCAGAACGGCGGCGACTCCTACGCCGTCGTCAAGCGGCAGCTGATGTGGGTCGGGCTCGGGCTCCCGGCCGCCTTCGTCGCGACCCGGCTGCCCACCTGGGTGCTCCGAAAGCTCGCCTGGCTCGGCCTGGCCGTCGCGGTCGTCCTGCTGGCGCTCACGCAGACCCCCCTGGGCGTGGAGGTCAACGGCAACACCAACTGGCTGGCGCTCGGCCCGGTCCAGATCCAGCCCTCCGAGATCGCCAAGCTGGCGCTGATCCTCTGGGCGGCCCACGTCTACGCCCGCAAGGAGCGCCGCCTGCACGACTGGCACCACCTCGTCTTCCCGGTGGTGCCCGGGGTGCTGCTGGTCGCCGGACTGGTGATCCTCGGGCACGACCTCGGCACCGCCCTGGTCATGTTCGCGATCCTGCTCGGGATGCTCTGGGTGGCCGGCGCCCCGGGCCGGCTGTTCGCCTTCGCGCTCACCGTGGTCGGGGTCGGGGCGTTCTACCTGGCGACCACCAACGACGAGCGCCGCGAGCGGCTGCTCAGCTTCGCCGACCCGTTCAAGGACTACCTCAACGCCGGCTGGCAGCCGGCCCACGGCCTCTACGCCCTCTCGACCGGGGGCTGGTTCGGCGAGGGCATCGGCGCCAGCCAGCAGAAGTGGGGGGACCTCCCCGAGGCGCACACCGACTTCATCTTCGCGGTCCTCGGCGAGGAGCTCGGCCTCATCGGCACGCTGCTGGTTCTCGCGCTCTTCCTCACGATCGCCTTCGCCGCGACCCGCGTGGCCAGCACCACGTCGGACCCGTTCGTGCGCTACGCGTCGTTCGGCATCACGATCTGGCTGCTGGGCCAGATGATCATCAACGTGGGTATGGTGCTGGCGATGCTGCCCGTCATCGGGATCCCGCTCCCGCTCATCTCCTACGGAGGCTCGGCCCTCCTGCCGTCCCTGGTCGCCCTGGGCATCCTGGTCGGCTTCGCCCGGTCCGAGCCGGAGGCCGCCCGCGCGCTCGCGGCCCGGCGCCGGCGCCGCGCGACCGGGGTCTCGGCCGCGTCCGCACCGGCGGCGACCCGCCCGCGCACCGGGCAGCGACGGGGCCAGTGATGCGGGTCCTGCTCGCCGGCGGGGGGACCGCCGGCCACACCTCGCCCCTGCTCGCCACCGCCGACGCGCTCGTCCGACTGGCGCCGGGCGTCGAGATCACCTGCCTGGGCACCCCCCGCGGCCTGGAGACCCGGGTGGTGCCCGAGGCCGGGTACCCCCTCGAGATGGTCCCGCCGGTGCCGTTGCCGCGACGTCCCGGCGCCGACCTGCTGCGGGTCCCGGGGCGGCTCGGTGGCGCGGTCCGCGAGGCCCTGGCGGTGCTGGACCGGGTCCGGCCCGACGTGGTCGTCGGCTACGGCGGCTACGTCTCGATGCCGGCCTACCTGGCCGCCCGCCGGCGCCGGGTGCCGGTGGTCGTGCACGAGCAGAATGCGCTGCCCGGCCTGGCCAACAAGGCCGGCGCCCGGATCGCCGCCCGGGTCGCGGTCAGCTTCCCGGACACCTCGCTGCCGCGGGCCGAGTACGTCGGCCTCCCGATCCGGCGGATGATCAGCACCCTCGACCGGCCGGCGCGGCGAGCCGAGGCGCGGGCGTTCTTCGGCCTCGACCCGGACCGTCCGACGCTGCTCGTCACCGGGGGGTCGCAGGGCGCCCGGCGACTGAACCAGTCGGTCGCCGGCGCCGCGACCGCGCTCGGCGAGGCCGGTGTCCAGGTGCTGCACGTCGCCGGGCCGCACGGCGAGGTGGAGCCGGCGCCCAGCGCCGCGGCGTACGTCGTGGTCCCGTTCGTGGACCGGATGGACCTCGCCTACGCCGCCGCCGACGTGGTCGTCTGCCGCTCCGGCGCGTCCAGCGTCACCGAGGCCGCCGCCACCGGGCTGCCCGCGGTCTTCGTCCCGCTCCCGATCGGCAACGGGGAGCAGGCCCTCAACGCTCGGCCGGTCGTCGACGCCGGTGGCGGCCTGATGGTCGCCGACGAGGCCCTCACCAGCGAGTGGGTGGCCGCGACCCTTCCTGCGCTGGCCACCGACGTCGGACGCCTGGCCGCGATGGGCTCGGCGGCCGCCGAGCTGATCCCTCGCGACGCCGACGAGAAGCTGGCCCGGATCGTGCTCGAGGTCGCGGGGGACCGGGCATGAGGCTGCCGGTGCCCGACGTGCTGCTCCCGGCCGAGGAGCTCGGACGGGTGCACTTCGTCGGGATCGGTGGGGCCGGTCTGTCCGCGATCGCGCGGATCATGCTGGCCCGCGGCATCGCCGTCAGCGGCAGCGACGGCACCGACTCGCCCACCCTCGAGGCCCTGCGCGCGCTCGGCGCTCGGGTCCACCTCGGCCACGACGCCGCGCACGTCGCCGACGTCGACACGCTGGTGGTCTCCACCGCGGTCCGCGAGGACAACCCCGAGTACCTCGAGGCCCGGGACCGGGGGCTGCGGATCCTGCCGCGCTCGGCCGGCCTGGCCGCCGTCATGGCCGGGAGGCGGACGATCGCCGTCGCCGGGACGCACGGCAAGACCACCACCACCTCGCTGCTCACGATGGCGCTGAAGGCGGCCGGCGCGGACCCGACCTACGCCGTGGGGGGCGACCTGGCCGGCACCGGGGTCAACGCCGAGGACGGCACCGGGGAGGTGTTCGTCGCCGAGGCCGACGAGAGCGACGGCGCGTTCCTCGTCTACTCGCCCGCCCTGGCCGTGGTCACCAACATCGACGCCGACCACCTCGACCAGTGGGGCACCGAGGAGGCCTACCGGGCCGCGTTCGTCGACTTCCTGGACCGGATCGAGCCGGGCGGGCTGCTGGTCACCTGGGGCGACGACCCGCGGACCGTCGAGCTGGCCCGGGTCGCCCGGGACCGGGGGGTGGGGGTGCGGACCTACGGGTTCGACGAGGGTGCCGACCTGGTCGCCCACGACGTGCGGGCGCAGGGCAGCAGCACCCGGTTCGCCGTCCGCCACGGGGCCGAGGAGCTCGGCGAGGTGACGCTGCGGATCCCAGGACGCCACTACGTGCTCAACAGCCTGGCTGCGCTCGCCGTCGGCCTCGAGCTGGGTCACGACGTCGCGGACCTGCGCCGCGGGCTGGAGGACTTCACCGGCACCCGGCGACGGATGGAGCTCAAGGGCGAGGCGGCGGGAGTGCGCGTCTACGACTCCTACGCCCACCACCCGAGCGAGATCCGCGGCGACCTCGAGGCCGCTCGGGCCGTGGCCGGGGAGGGCCGGCTGGTGGTCGCGTTCCAGCCGCACCTGGTCTCCCGGACCCGGATCTTCGGGGAGCGGATGGGCATCGAGCTCGGCGCGGCCGACGAGGTCGTGGTGCTCGACGTCTACCTCGCCCGCGAGGAGGCGGACCCGGAGGTCACCGGCGCCCTCGTCGCCGGTGCGGTGCCGCTGCCCCCCGAGGCGGTCCACCTCGTCCCCGCGCTGGAGGACGCCCCGCAGGTGCTCGTCGACCTGGCCCGCCCCGGCGACCTGGTCCTCACGCTGGGCGCCGGGACGGTCACCGGCCTCGGCCCGTTGGTGCTCGACCTGCTCGCGGCCCGGCCCGATGCCTGACCGCGCGCTCGACGAGGAGGCCGCGCGCGAGCTGAGCCGACGCCGGTTCGCGCGTCGCCAGTGGGCCCGGCGGTGGCTGGCCTGGCGGGTGCTGGTGGTGGTCGCCGTCGTCACCGGCGCCCTCGTCGCGGCCACCTGGCTGCTGCTCTTCTCCCAGGTGATGGCGGTCCAGCAGGTCGAGGTGCGTGGCAACGCGCTGCTCAGCGACGGCGACGTGCGCCGGGCGGCCGCCGTACCTGCCGGCGAGCCGTTGGCCCGCACCGACCTCGACGGCGCCCGGGCCCGCATCGAGGCGCTGCCGCAGGTGCGGTCCGTGGACGTCTCGCGGGCCTGGCCCGACGGCATCCTGGTCCGCATCGAGGAGCGCGAGGCGGTGGCCGTCGTCGAGATCGACGGACGCCAGCGGGGGATGGACGAGGACGGCGTGGTCTTCCGTGACTACCGGCGCGCGCCGGCGCAGCTGCCCAGGATCCGGGTCGCCGCCGACACCCGCGGCGAGGCGATGGCCGAGGGGGCTCGGGTCGTGGGCGTGCTGCCCGACGAGATCGCGCGCACCGTCGACTACGTCGAGCTGGCCAGCATCGACCGGATCTCCCTGCGCCTGCGGGACGGTCGCACCGTGGTCTGGGGGAGCGCCGAGGCCTCCGAGGACAAGGCCCGGGTCCTCAGCGTCCTCCTGGACCGCCCCGCCACCGTGTACGACGTCACCGTCCCCGGTCAGCCCACCACCTCCGACTGACCCTCCTCCCCGGATAGTCCACGAAGTTCGAGTCGTGATCGGCGTCCTCGGGCGACTCGAACTTCGTGGACTATCGAGAAATGTGGATTGGTGGGGTGGGGGTGGGGCGTGTCGGCAGGGAATCGGGGGCGGCCGTGCCTACTGTCTTCATCATCGAGAGGTTGACATAACTATAACCCTCCACTTCAGGGTTAGGGTTTCTCGCCGATCGGGAGCACGAGGAGTCAGGCCCAACCGCCCGGACGGGCAGCTGGGCGTCACCGACAGGAGAGGCACGCACCGCCGTGGCAGCAGCACAGAACTACCTGGCCATCATCAAGGTCGTGGGCATCGGTGGAGGTGGCGTCAACGCCGTCAACCGGATGATCGAGGTCGGACTCAAGGGTGTCGAGTTCATCGCGATCAACACCGACGCACAGGCACTGCTCATGAGTGACGCCGACGTGAAGCTCGACATCGGCCGCGAGCTGACGCGCGGGCTCGGCGCCGGCGCCAACCCCGAGATCGGCGGCAAGGCCGCCGAGGACCACGCCGACGAGATCGAGGAGGTGCTCAAGGGCGCCGACATGGTCTTCGTGACCGCCGGCGAGGGAGGCGGCACCGGCACCGGCGGCGCGCCGGTCGTGGCCCGGATCGCCCGCTCGCTCGGCGCGCTGACGATCGGCGTCGTGACCCGGCCGTTCGCCTTCGAGGGACGCCGTCGCGCCAACTCCGCGGAGGAGGGCATCGCCCAGCTCCGCGAGGAGGTCGACACCCTCATCGTCATCCCCAACGACCGGTTGCTGTCGATCAGTGACCGCAACGTCTCGATCCTGGACGCCTTCAAGCAGGCCGACCACGTGCTGCTGCAGGGCGTCTCGGGCATCACCGACCTGATCACCACCCCCGGGCTGATCAACCTCGACTTCGCCGACGTGAAGTCGGTCATGGCCAACGCCGGCTCCGCCCTGATGGGGATCGGCTCGGCACGGGGCGAGGACCGCTCGGTGGCCGCGGCCGAGATGGCCGTCTCGAGCCCGCTGCTCGAGGCCAGCATCGACGGTGCGTACGGCGTGCTGCTCTCGATCGCCGGTGGCTCCGACCTGGGACTGTTCGAGATCAACGAGGCGGCGGCGCTGGTCGCGCAGTCGGCGCACCCGGATGCCAACATCATCTTCGGCGCCACGATCGAGGACTCCCTCGGCGACGAGGTCCGGGTCACGGTGATCGCGGCCGGCTTCGACGGCGGGATGCCCAAGCGGCGTGACGAGGGCACGGTCCTGCGCCGCGAGCCGCGACCGCAGCAGTCGCAGGAGGAGACCCGCGCCGCGGCCCAGCAGCTGGCCACCCAGCGGCAGCCGGAGCCGGCCCAGCAGGCGAGCCGACCGGCGCCCGCGGCCCAGCGGCCGGCTCAGCCGGCGGCCCAGCAGTCGACGAGCCAGTCGGCCCAGCAGCCGACCCAGCCGTCCGGCCAGCCGTCGTCCCCGTCGGGCCAGCAGTCGCCCAACCAGACCGGCCAGTCGACCGGCCCCTCCGCGCCGCGGGCGGTGCCCCGGCAGGTCGAGTTCGACGACGACGACCTGGACGTGCCGGACTTCTTGAAGTAGTCGCGCTTGTACGCCCACCGCGCCACCCACGGCCCCGTCGACCTGGCCTTCACGGACAGGTACGGCGGGGTCAGCGGCGTCCCCTTCGAGGAGCTGAACCTGGCCCTGGTCTCCGAGGACGACGCCGCGGACCGCGCCGAGAACCTGCGCCGGGTCCTGGCGGACTTCGCGCCGGGCGCCCGGCTGGCCGACATGCACCAGGTGCACGGCGCGACGGTGCAGATGGTCCAGGGCCCCCAGGGCCCCCAGGGCCCCGACGGGGCCGGGGGTCGTGAGGGGACGCCGCCCGAGTGCGACGCCCTGGTGACCGCCGATGCCGACGTCGTGCTGATGGTGCGGGTGGCCGACTGCGTCCCGGTCCTGCTCGCCGACCCCGACCACGGGGTGATCGGGGCGGCCCACGCCGGCCGGTCCGGCGTCGCGGCCGGGGTGGTGCCCGCCGCCGTCGAGCGGATGCGGGCCCTGGGGGCCGACCGGGTCACCGCCTGGGTCGGCCCGCACGTGTGCGGCGCCTGCTACGAGGTGCCGGCGGCCCTCCAGGAGGAGGTCGCGGCCCGGGAGCCGACGACCCGGTCCACGACCAGCTGGGGGACCAGCGCCCTGGACCTCGGCGCCGGTGTCCGGGCCCAGCTGGCCCGGGCGGGGGTGGAGGTGGTCGACGTCTCCCGGTGCACCCGGGAGTCGGCCGACCTCTACTCGCACCGCCGGGACGGTGCCAGCGCCGGTCGGTCGGCCGGCCTGATCCGGAGGCGGTCGTGAGCCGCCGCGAGGAGCTCGCCGACGGCCTGGCCGGCGTACGGCGACGGATCGCCGCGGCGTGCGCCGAGGTCGGGCGGGACGCCGAGGAGGTCGGCCTCACCGTGGTGACCAAGTTCTTCCCGGCCACGGACGTCCGGCTGCTGGCCGAGCTCGGGGTCACCGACGTCGGCGAGAACCGGCACCAGGAGGCCGAGGCCAAGGTCGCCGAGTGCGCCGGGGTGGGGGTCCGCTGGCACTTCGTGGGCGGCCTGCAGTCCAAGAAGGCGGCCGCCGTGGCGGCGTACGCCGACGTGGTCGAGTCGGTCGACCGCGCCAAGCTGCTGCCGGGTCTCTCGCGGGGCGCGACCGCCCGCGGTCGCGAGCTGGACTGCCTCGTGCAGGTCAGCCTCGACCCGCCGGGGGCGGAGGGGCGCTCGGGCGTGCCGCCCGAGGGACTGGCCGACCTGGCCGAGCGGGTCACGGCCACCGAGGGCCTGCGACTGCGCGGCCTGATGGCGGTGGCCCCACTCGGTGTGGATGCCGCCGAGGCGTTCGACCGGCTCGCGGCCGTTGCCGCGGACTTCCGCACCGAGCACCCCACAGCCGACTGGCTCTCCGCGGGCATGAGCGGGGACCTCGAGGCCGCCGTGACGCGCGGCGCGACACACGTACGGATAGGCAGCGCGGTCCTCGGTCCACGCCCTTCGATCAAGTAATGTCACACACCAGACGCGGCCCCACGTGATGGGGCCGCAGGAATACCGGAGGAACAGCTCATGAGCGGCGCGATGCGCAAGATCGGTGAGTACCTCGGCCTGCTCGAGGACACCGGCCGGTACCCCGACGACGAGGGCTACGACGAGTACGCCGAGGCCCCCGTGCGGGCCGCGGCGGCCGCCGAGAGCCGCCCTGCCCCCGTGTCCAACCTCACCGACCGGCGGCGACCCCAGCCGGTCCCCAGCGCAGGAGTTGTCGCCGAGTTGTCCCGGATCACCACCCTGCACCCGCGCACCTACAACGAGGCCCGGACGATCGGTGAGAACTTCCGCGAGGGCGTCCCGGTGATCATGAACCTCGGCGAGATGGACGACTCGGACGCCAAGCGCCTGGTCGACTTCGCCGCCGGCCTGGTCTTCGCCACGCGGGGCACCATCGAGCGGGTGACCAGCAAGGTGTTCCTGCTCTCGCCGCCGAACGTGACGGTGGCCGCCGAGGACAAGGAGCGCATCGCCGAGGGCGGCTTCTTCAACCAGAGCTGACGACACCCGTGTTCATCATCGGCTCTCTCATCGAGGGCATCCTCTTCTTCTTCATCGCGCTGCTGTGGGTCCGCTTCGTCTTCGACTGGGTCCAGGTGTTCGCGCGCTCGTGGTCGCCACGCGGGCCGCTGCTGGTCCTGCTCGAGATCGTCTACTCGATCACCGACCCGCCGGTGAAGGCGCTGCGGAGGGTGATCCCGCCGCTGAGGCTGGGGAGCATCGCGCTCGACCTCAGCTTCCTCATCGTGCTGGTGGCCGCCTACCTCCTGCTCCGGCTGAACCAGATGCTCCTCCTGGGAGGCTGATCGTGTGCCGGGGCACTGATGCGGGTCGGGCGACTAGCGCTATTGTTCGACAGACAGAACGACCGATGACGACTAACGAATGGGTGAGGTCATGCCGCTGACGCCTGAGGACGTGAGCAACAAGCGCTTTACTCCCGTCCGGCTCCGCGAGGGGTACGACATGGGTGAGGTCGACCAGTTCCTCGACGAGGTGGAGGGCGAGCTGGCGCGGCTCACGAAGGAGAACGACGACCTCCGGTCGAAGTTGTCCGCGGCCCAGGCCGGTGGTTCGTCGACGCCGGCGCCCAAGCCGGAGCCGGTCGTCGAGAAGAAGCCCGAGCCCGAGCCCGAGCCGACCCCGGCTCCGGTCGCGGCACCGGTGGCAGCGGCGGCGGCCTCGCAGGTCGAGACGATCCGTGTCGAGACCGTGCCGGAGGCATCCAACGCGGCCGCCCGGCTCCTGGAGATCGCCACCCGCAACGCCGACGAGCTGGTCGAGGACGCCAAGAACGAGGCGGACAAGATCGTGGGGGAGGCGCGGACGAAGTCCGAGCGTCTTGAGGCCGAGGCCAAGACCAAGTCCGACCGGCTCGAGGCCGACGCCCGCAGCCGCTCGCAGATGCTCGACTCCGAGACCGCCGAGCGTCGCCAGCAGATGTTCGGCGACCTCGAGAAGGAGCGGGACAAGCTCAACGCCGAGGTCGAGAACCTGCGCTCCTTCGAGCGCGAGTACCGCTCGCGGCTGAAGAGCTACTTCACCTCGCAGCTCGAGGCCCTCGACGCCGCGCCGGAGGGTGGACCGACCGAGTCGTCGGGCCAGGCCCCGAAGCGCCTGCGCTCGATCCTCGGCGAGGACGACGCCTGAGACCCAGGCGACAGCGCACCTGCACGGTCACCGCGGCCGGGTTCCCCATGGGAGCCCGGCCGCGGTGCTGCTGCGCGTCGGTTTGAGTCGGCTCCGGCAAGGCGTTACCCTCCCTCCCACTCGGCACGTGGCGCCCGCCACATGGCGACCGGCTGATGAGGGGGCCTCGTTCCATGGCAAGCAGCACGCGCAAGTCCTTGACGGGGTCCGCGGCCGCGGCCGCGAAGCGAGTGATCGGGCGCCGCGGGAAGGCCTCCGCGGCTGCTGTGGCCGCCCCCTCGACGTCGGCCGCGAAGAAGACGTCGGCGACGAAGGCATCGGCGGGCAAGCCTGCGAAGAAGGCGGCCACGAAGGCGCCCGCCACGAAGGCGCCCACGAAGAAGGCGCCGGCGAAGAAAGCCGCCGCCAAGGCCCCGGCCAAGAAGGCCGCCACGAAGGCGCCGGCGAAGAAGACGGCCACGGAGAAGACGGCCGCGAAGGCACCCGCGAAGAAGGCCGCCACGAAGACAGCCACCAAGGCCCCCGCGAAGAAGGCCGCCAAGGCCCCGGCCAAGAAGTCCGCCCCCAGGAAGACCTCGGCGAAGAAGGCACCTGCCAGCGCCCTCGTGGTCAAGGAGGGCGAGGGTGCCTGGACGAAGGCCGAGCTCGACGAAGTGCTCGTGGAGCTCAATGAGACCGCCGACCGCCTGCGTGCCGAGCTGCACGACCAGGAGGAGGAGCTGGCCGGCCTGATGCGGGACGCCGGCGACGGTGCCGGTCACGACCAGGCCGACATGGGTGCCACCAGCTTCGAGCGTGACCACGAGCTGACCGTGGTCGCCAACGCCCGCGACATGCTGGCCCAGATCGAGCGGGCGCTGGGCCGCATCGAGGACGGGTCCTACGGCATCTGCGAGTCCTGCGGGAACCCCATCGGCAAGATGCGGGTGATGGCCTTCCCGCGTGCCACACTGTGCCTGTCATGCAAGCAGCGCGAGGAGCGTCGCTGAACGCCAGCGAACCCACCAGGACCCGTCCGGTCCCCGCCCCCCGACTGCTGGGGCTGTTCGCCGCGGTCGCCCTCGCCGGCTACGCCGTCGACGTGGTCACCAAGGTGCTCGCGGTCGACCGGCTCACCCGCGGTGAGACCGTGCCGGTCCTGGGGGACTGGTTCGGGCTGTACCTGACGCGCAACCCCGGGGCGGCGTTCTCGACGGGGACCTCCTACACCGTCGTCCTGAGCCTGATCTCGATCGCGGCCGTGTGCGTGGTGCTCTACCTCGTCCGCCGGATCGGGAGCGCCGGCTGGGCGGTGGGCCTCGGCCTGCTGCTCGCGGGCGTGTCGGGCAACCTCACCGACCGGGTGCTCCGGTCGCCGGGGCCGCTGCGCGGGCACGTGATCGACTTCCTCCAGCTGCCGAACTGGCCGATCTTCAACGTCGCCGACATCTGCATCAACCTGGCGGCCGCCGTCATCGTCGTCCAGTCGCTGCGCGGGATCGCCATCGACGGGCACCGGGACCGGGAGGCGCAGGACCCGGACGAGGCGTCATGAGCGACCAGCGGGTGGTGTTCGTCCCCGAGGGGATGGCCGGGGAGCGCGTCGACACCGCGATCGCCCGGATGTTCGGGGTCTCCCGCACCCGGGCCGCCGACCTGATCGCCGAGGGGCACGTGCAGGTCGACGGCGACGGGGTCGGCAAGTCCGACCGGGTGCACGCCGGGGCGATGCTCGACGTGACCATCCCGGTGCTCGGCGACCCGCTGGCGGTGGTCCCCGAGGTGGTCGAGGGGATCAAGATCATCCACGACGACGACTCCATCGTGGTCATCGACAAGCCGGTCGGCGTCGCGGTGCACCCCAGCCCGGGCTGGAGCGGTCCGACCGTCGTGGGGCACCTGGCCGGCGCCGGGTTCCGGATCGCCACCAGCGGCGCCTCGGAGCGTCAGGGCATCGTGCAGCGACTCGACGTGGGCACCTCCGGGGTGATGGTGATCTGCAAGTCCGAGCACGCCTACTCGCGGCTCAAGAACGCCTTCCGGCACCGCACCGTCGACAAGACCTACCACGCGCTGGTCCAGGGGCACCCGGACCCGCTCGAGGGCACCATCGACGCCCCCATCGGCCGGCACCCCAAGGCCGACTACAAGTTCGCGGTGATGGCCGACGGCAAGCACAGCATCACCCACTACTCGACGCTCGAGGCGCACCGCTTCGCGAGCCTGCTCGAGGTGCACCTCGAGACCGGTCGCACTCACCAGATCCGCGTGCACATGGCGGCGCTCAAGCACCCGTGCCTGGGCGACCTCACCTACGGCGCCGACCCGACCCTGGCCCGGAGGGCCGGGCTGGAGCGGCAGTGGCTGCATGCGGTGCGGCTCGGCTTCGAGCACCCGGACTCCGGGGACCAGGTGACCTACAGCTCGGAGTACCCGGCCGACCTGGCCGCCGCCCTGGAGACGATCCGGCATGCCGACTGAGGCGGTCGCCGACCTGGAGCTCCGCGCCGCCGTACCCACCGACCTGCCCGCCGTGGCCGAGGTGTACGTCGCGGCGCGCGCCGCCGCCGTGCCCGCGATGCCGGCCCCGGTGCGCCCGGAGGCCGAGGTGCGCGCCTGGGTGAGCGGCTGGGACCTGTCCCGGCACGAGACCTGGGTGGCGACCTCCGGGGGCGCGGTGGTCGGGTTCGCCTCGCTCACCGGCGACTGGCTCGACTCGCTCTACGTCCTGCCCGGCCACGCCCGCGGGGGAGTCGGGTCGGCCCTCCTCGGCGTGGTGATGGGGCTGCGCCCGCAGGGGTTCAGCCTCTGGGTCTTCGAGCAGAACCAGCCGGCCCGGGCCTTCTACGCCGCCCACGGGCTGCTCGAGCTCGAGAGCACCGACGGCTCCGCCAACGAGGAGCGGTCGCCCGACCTCCGGGTGGCCTGGCCGGGGGCGGAGCCGTTGGCGTTCCTCCGGGCCCAGATCGACGAGGTGGACGACGACCTGGCCCGGCTGCTGGCCCGCCGGGTGGCGTTGACCTCGGCGGTCCAGCGGCACAAGCCGGTCGCCGGCCAGGCCGGCCGGGACCCCGAGCGCGAGCACGCGATCGCCGACCGGATGGCCCGGCACGCACCGGCGCTGGGCGCCGCCCGACTGCAGCGGATCGTGCACACGATCATCACCGAGTCGCTCGAGGTGGACGCGGCCGCCGACGGGTCGGAGGGCTCGTAACGGCCGGCTCCGCGGGTGCGGCGGCGTGGTGGGTGCGTCCTGTCAGGATCGGGTCACCGGGTCGCGTAGGCTGACTGGCCTTCCCCGAGATCGCCGTCCGGCCTGACCGCCGCGGTGGAACGAGCATGCCCGCACCTAGTCGTTGGGAGAGTCTCAGGCGATGGCGTCCGACTCCTTCGTGCACCTGCACGTGCACACCGAGTACTCCATGCTCGACGGAGCGGCCCGACTGGGGGCGCTGGCCGAGCGGACCGCCGAGCTGGGCATGCCGGCGATCGCGATGACCGACCACGGCAACGTCTTCGGCGCCTACGAGTTCTACTCCAAGGCCAAGGCGGCCGGCGTCAAGCCGATCATCGGCATCGAGGCCTACATGGCCCCGAACGTCTCCCGCTTCGAGCGCAAGGGCGTCACCTTCTACGGCGGCGGGCCCGACGACGTCTCCAACCGCGGCGCCTACACCCACATGACCCTCCTCTCGGAGACCACCGAGGGCATGCACAACCTGTTCCGGCTCTCGACCGGCGCCTGGCGGGACGGCTTCTTCAAGCACCCCCGCGCCGACCGCGAGCTGCTGCAGCAGCACGGCAGGGGCCTGATCGGCACCACGGGCTGCCCCTCCGGCGAGGTCCAGGTGCACCTGCGGCACGGGCAGTACGACGCCGCCCGCAAGGTGGCCGGGGACTTCCAGGACATCCTCGGGCGCGACAACTACTTCCTCGAGCTCATGGACCACGACCTCGACATCGAGAAGCGGGTCCGCGACGGGCTCCTGGAGCTGGGCCGGGACCTGCGGATCCCGCTGCTGGCGACCAACGACTCGCACTACGTGATGAAGGAGGACGCCAAGTCCCAGGAGCACCTCCTGTGCATCAACTCCGGCAGCACGATGGACATCCCGGCCGGCGACGGACCCGGCCAGCGGTTCGCCTTCAACGGCGACAGCTACTACATCAAGTCCCCGGCCGAGATGCGGGCGCTGTGGGCCGACCGCTACGGGCTGCCTGAGGCCTGCGACAACACGCTGCTGATCGCCGAGCGGTGCGACGTGCAGTTCACCGAGGGCAACGGCACCTTCATGCCGCGGTTCCCGTGCCCCCCGGGGGAGAGCGAGGACTCGTGGCTGGTCAAGGAGGTCGAGAAGGGCCTGCGGTTCCGCTACCCGGCCGGCATCCCCGACGACGTCCGCAAGCAGGCCGACTTCGAGGTCGGCGTGATCACCCAGATGGGCTTCCCCGGCTACTTCCTCGTGGTCGCCGACTTCATCAACTGGGCCAAGGACAACGGCATCCGGGTCGGCCCCGGTCGTGGCTCGGGCGCCGGCTCGATGGTCGCCTACGCGATGCGGATCACCGACCTGGACCCGCTCAAGCACGGCCTGATCTTCGAGCGGTTCCTCAACCCCGACCGGGTCTCCATGCCCGACTTCGACATCGACTTCGACGAGCGTCGGCGCGGCGAGGTGATCCGCTACGTCACCGAGAAGTACGGCGACGACCGGGTCTCGATGATCGTGACCTACGGGACCATCAAGGCCAAGCAGGCGGTCAAGGACTCCTCGCGGATCCTCGCCTACCCGTTCTCGATGGGGGACCGGATCACCAAGGCGATGCCGGCCTCGGTGATGGGCAAGGACGTCCCGCTCAAGGAGATCTTCGACCCCGCCCACAAGCGGTACGGCGAGGGCGGCGAGTTCCGGGCGCTCTACGACGCCGAGCACGACGTGAAGACGGTGGTCGACACCGCCATCGGCATCGAGGGCCTCAAGCGGCAGTGGGGGGTGCACGCGGCCGGCGTGATCATGTCCAGCGAGCCGCTGATCGACGTCATCCCGCTGCTCAAGCGGCCCTCCGACGGGGCGATGATCACCCAGTTCGACTACCCGACGTGCGAGGCGCTCGGGCTGATCAAGATGGACTTCCTGGGGCTGCGCAACCTCACCGTCCTCGACGACGCGGTGAAGAACATCGAGGCGAACCGCGGCGAGAGCGTCGTCCTGGAGGACCTCGAGCTCACCGACGAGGCGACGTACACCCTGCTCCAGCGCGGTGACACCCTCGGCGTCTTCCAGCTCGACGGCGGCCCCATGCGCTCGCTGCTGCGCTCGATGCGACCCGACTGCTTCGAGGACATCTCGGCGGTCGGCGCGCTCTACCGGCCCGGGCCGATGGGCGCCGACTCGCACAACAAGTACGCCCGCCGCAAGACCGGGCGGGAGCCGGTCGAGGCCCTGCACCCCGAGCTGGCCGAGGCGCTCGAGGACATCCTCGGTGAGACCTACGGGCTGATCGTCTACCAGGAGCAGGTGATGGCGATCGCCCAGCAGCTGGCCGGCTACACGCTCGGTCAGGCCGACCTGCTGCGTCGGGCGATGGGCAAGAAGAAGAAGGAGGAGCTGGACAAGCAGTTCGCCATGTTCTCCGCCGGGATGACCGAGCGGGGCTTCTCGGCCGGCGCCATCAAGGCCCTGTGGGACACGCTGCTGCCGTTCTCCGACTACGCGTTCAACAAGGCGCACTCCGCGGCCTACGGCCTGGTCTCCTACTGGACCGCCTACCTCAAGGCCAACTACCCGGCCGAGTACATGGCCGCGCTGCTGACCTCGGTGCGCGACGACAAGGACAAGTCGGCGATCTACCTCAACGAGTGCCGCCGGATGAAGATCCAGGTGCTGCCACCCGACGTCAACGAGTCGGCCTCCGACTTCACCCCCGTCGGCACCGACATCCGCTTCGGCCTCAACGCGATCCGCAACGTCGGGCACACGGTCGTGGACAAGATCGTCGACGCCCGCGAGGAGCACGGCCGGTTCGTCGACTTCAACGACTTCATGGAGAAGGTCCCGCTCCTGGTCTGCAACAAGCGCCTCATCGACTCGCTCGCCAAGGCGGGCGCGTTCGACGACATGAAGCACAAGCGCCGGGCGATCGTCGCGGTCCACGAGGAGGCCGTGGAGAAGTACGCCGAGGCGAAGCGCAACGACGACGGCGGCCAGGGCTCCCTGATGGAGATGCTGGGGACCGGGGACGTGGGTGGCGCCGCCACCGCCGTCGACGTCCCGGACCACATCGACGACTGGGACAAGATGACCCTGCTCGGGCACGAGCGGGACATGCTCGGCCTCTACGTCTCCGACCACCCGCTGCTCGGGCTCGAGCACGTGCTCTCGCGCGGCACCGACTGCTCGATCGGGCAGCTCATGCTCGACGAGGAGCGCCAGGACGGCTCGACGGTGACGGTGTCGGGGCTGGTGACCTCGGTGCAGCGCAAGATCACCAAGCGCGGGGACACCTGGGCGATGGTCACCCTCGAGGACCTCGACGGCGCGATCGACGTGCTGCTCTTCCCGTCGTCCTACCAGCTGGCCGCGACCCACCTGACCCAGGACGCGATCCTCACCGTCAAGGGCCGGCTCTCCCGCAGCAAGGACCAGCCGGAGCTGCACGGGCAGGAGGTCTCGGTCCCCGACATCCACGACGGCCCGTCGGGCCCGGTGGTGATCACGCTCCCGTCCACGCGCTGCACGGCGCCGGTGGTGGAGCAGCTCAAGGAGGTGCTCGGGACGCACCCCGGCATGAGCGAGGTGCAGCTCAAGCTGCTGACCCGCGCCTCCACCACGGTCCTGCGGCTTGACGACCGGCTCCGGGTGAGCCCGAGCCCGGCACTGTTCGCGGACCTCAAGCAGCTGCTCGGGCCGGGTTGTCTTGGCCAGTGACCGACTCGCCCGGGGCCGCGACGCAGTGCTGGTGGTCCTCGGCTTCACCGTGGCGGGCGCGCTCTGCGGCTGGCTCTGGCACGCCTTGTGGGCGCCGGCGCCCACCGGTGTCGTGGTGGGCGAGACGGCCTACTTCCCCCCGGACCAGGAGTTCGCCGGCACCGGGCTGTACATGCTGATCGCGGTCCTGGCGGGGTTGGTCCTCGGCGGGGTCGCGACCTTCCTCCTGGAGCGGGACGAGGTGGTCACGCTGGCCGCGACCGTGCTGGGAGCCGTGGCCGCGGGTGCGGTGATGGCGCTGGTCGGCCACCTGCTCGGCCCGGAGAGCGTCGCGGAGGCGATCGCCCGCACGGCCGACTACGAGGAGGTCCGCAGCGACCTGCGGGTCGGGACGCCGGCGGCGTACGCCGCGTTCCCGGGCGGGGCGCTGATGGGGGCGGTTCTCGTTCTGGTCACGTTCACGCGACACACCCACGCGGGGGAACCAACCGGGGTAGGCTCCGCGTCGCACCAGGCATAGGGATCACACGACGAAACGGGGGAGTCCCATGTCCCAGCACCCGCCCACGGACGGCAGCGGCAGCGGCTTCGGCCAGGACTCCGGCTACGGGGTCAGCGAGCAGCTCTACAGCAGCGACGGCACCCCGATCGCAGCGGAGACCGAACGGCCGCGCCGGGCGCGGAAGGGGCTCCTGGTCGGGGGCGGGGTGGCCCTGGCCGTCCTCGTCGGTGGCGGCGCGTGGGCGCTCTCCGCCTTCTTCTCCCAGGGTGCGCAGCCGGCCGAGGCACTGCCGGCCGGCACGCTGGGCTACGTGGCGATCGACCTCGACCCGACCGGCCAGCAGAAGCTCGAGGCGGTCGAGATGCTGGGCAAGTTCCCGGCGTTCGAGGACAAGATCGGCCTCGACACCGACGACGACGTGAAGCAGAAGCTGTTCGAGGCGATGCAGAGGGACGGGATCTGCCCGGACCTGAACTACGGCAGCGACGTCGAGCCGTGGCTCGGCAACCGGGCCGGGATCGCGGCGGTCGACCTCGGCGAGGACGAGGTGATCCCGGTCGCGGTGGTCCAGGTCAAGGACGGCGACGGGGCGGTCGCGGGCATCGAGAAGCTCGTCGAGTGCAGTGCCGAGGGCGAGGCCCAGGGCGAGGAGAGCGCCGGCGGGGACGAGATCGGCGGCTACGCGGTGAGCGGGGACTGGGTGGTCCTCGCCGAGACCGAGGCCCTGGCCCAGGGCGTCGTCGACGCGACCGCGGAGGCCAACCTCGCCGACGACGAGGAGTACCAGCGCTGGATGGCCTCCGCCGGCGACCCGGGCGTGATGTCGATGTACGCCGCTCCGGCCGCCGGTCAGGCCGTGCTCGACTTCAGCACCGGCTTCGACGACCTCTCCTCCTCGGGCGGCGAGCCCGACCCCCAGACCCGCGAGATGCTCGAGAAGTTCCCCGGCGCCGCCGGGGTGGTCCGGTTCGACGACGGGGCCCTCGAGATGGAGGTCGTGACCGGCGAGCTGGAGAGCGACCTCGCCCAGGCCTTCGGGACCGACCGGGGCGACGACGCGCTCGCCACGCTGCCGCAGTCGACAGCGGTGGCGGTCGGCATCGGCTTCGCCGACGGCTGGGTCGGGACGCTGATCGACTACCTGGGTCCGATGATCGAGGAGGACGCGGGGATGAGCCTGGACGAGGCCCTGGCCGAGGCCGAGCGGGAGACCGGGTTGGCCCTGCCCGAGGACCTCGAGACCCTGCTGGGCACGTCGTTCTCGTTCGCCCTCGACGGCGCGTTCGACCCCGAGCAGTTCTTCGCCGGCGGTGTCGAGGAGTTCCCGCTGGGCGCCAAGATCGCCGGCGACCCGGAGGCGATGGACGCGGTGCTGGAGAAGCTGCGGGCCCGGTTCGGCGCCGACGCCGACCTGCTCGCCTCACGGGTGGACGGGGACCACCTGCTGGTGGGTCCCAGCCCGGCCTACCTCGACCGGCTGGCCGCCGACGGAGGGCTGGGCGACACGGTGGCGTTCCGATCGGTCGTGCCGAACGCCGAGGAGGCGGCGTCGATCTTCTACCTGAACTTCGACGCCGGCAACTGGCTGGTCCGGCTCGCCGAGTTCGACCAGAACGGTGAGACGAAGGAGAACCTCGCGCCGCTGCAGGCCTTCGGGATCAGCTCGTGGATCGAGGACGGCGAGGCGCACTCGCTGGTCCGGCTGACCACCGAGGACTGAGGCCGGACCGCCGGCCGCCGACGCCGGTCAGCGGGCGATCGGGGCGGTGAGCGCCCCGGTCGCCCGGACCAGGTCGGTCGGCGCGAGCTCGACCTCGAGTCCCCGGCGGCCACCGGAGACGAACACGGTCGGGTGGCCGAGCGCCGAGGTGTCGAGCACCGTCGGGAGGGCGCGCCTCTGGCCCACCGGCGAGATCCCCCCGACGACGTACCCGGAGCTGCGCTCCGCGGCCGCCGGGTCGGCCAGGGTGCCGCGGCGGGCGCCGACCGCCCGGGCCAGCGCCTTGAGGTCGAGCTGACCGGTGACCGGCACGATGCCGACGACGAGCGAGCCGTCGGCGTCGGCGAGCAGGGTCTTGAGGACCCGCTCGGCCGGCACCCCCAGCGCCGCGGCGGCCTCGCCCCCGAAGCTGTCGGCCCGCGGGTCGTGCGCGTAGGTGTGCACGGTGAACCCGATGCCGGCCCGGCTCAGTGCGACCGTGGCCGGGGTCCCGGCCCGGCCCGCCGCGCCCTTCCTGAGTGCCATCGACTCAGTCGGCGACTCAGTTGGGGGACCAGCCGGTGCGCGCCACCTGGGTCGCGGGCAGCGAGGGGAGCGCGGTCATGGCGGAGATCTCGCCCCGCAGCAGCTCGCCGACCATCGCCAGCCGCACCGAGGCCGACTCGGCCTCCAGCAGCGCCTGCCGGTCCTGCAGCGTCAGCAGGCAGGTCGCGGCCAGGCTCCACGAGAGGTACGTCGCGTCGCGGGGCAGGTCGCCCTCGAGGACGCTGTCCCCGCGGATCTGGGAGAGCAGCGTGCGGTACTCCTCGAAGGTCAGCCGGGCCCGCTCGGAGATGCGGGGGTCCACGTGCTCCTCGGGGTCGGCGAGCACGTCGACCTGGCCGGCGAGGAACGGGCCGGAGGTCTCCAGCGCCTCGAGACGCAGGCGGCCGCGGCCGACCGCGACGATGTCGAAGGTGCCGTCGTCGTTGCGCTCGACGTCGGTGAGCTGGAGCAGGCACCCCACCCGGTGCACCGACTGGCCACCGCGCTCGCCCACCTCGTAGCCCTCCCGGATCGCGACCGAGCCGAACAGTCGCTCGGCCGGGTCCTCGATCCGCAGCAGCTCGTGGACCAGGGCCCGGTAGCGGTCCTCGAAGACGTGCAGCGGCACGCTGATGCCCGGGAACAGCACGGTGTTCAGCGGGAACATCGGCACGGTCTCGGTCACGCTCTCGAGCCTAGTCGTTCCCCGGGCCGGAACGGGGGAGTGCCGGTCCCGGCCGGGCACCTAGAATCGGGACCATGATCCGCCGCATCGACCTCCGCACCGACCCCGGCACCGACCCGGGGGGTCCCGCCGAGGGCGCCGTTCAGAGCGCCGTGCCGCGCGCCGAGTTCGACGTGGACGCCGCGGTCGAGGTGGTCCGGCCGATCTGCGAGGACGTCCGGGAGCGGGGCGAGCCGGCCGTGGCGGAGTACTCGGCCCGCTTCGACGGCGTCGAGCAGACCGACCTGGCGGTGCCGCGTGCGGCCCTGACCGAGGCCCTGGCCGCCCTCGACCCGGCCGTGCGGGCCGGGCTGGAGGAGTCGATCCGCCGGCTCCGGGCCACCTGTGCGGCCGAGCTCGAGTCGGACGTGGTCACCGACCTGGGCCCCGGCGCCCGGGTGACGCACCGGCTGGTGCCGATGCAGCGGGTCGGCCTCTACGTGCCCGGGGGGATCGCGCCCCTGGTCTCCTCGGTGCTGATGAACGTGGTCCCGGCCCAGGTGGCCGGCGTCGGGTCGATCGCGCTGACCTCGTCCCCGCAGAAGGCGCACGGCGGACTGCCGCACCCGACGATCCTCGCCGCCTGCGAGCTGCTCGGCGTGGAGGAGGTCTACGCGGTCGGGGGCGCCCAGGCGATCGCCATGTTCGCCTACGGCGCCGGGCCGTGCCGGCCGGTCGACCTGGTCACGGGCCCGGGCAACATCTACACGGTCGCGGCCAAGCGGCTCCTCAAGAGCGTGGTCGGCATCGACTCCGAGGCCGGGCCCACCGAGATCGCGATCCTGGCCGACGAGACCGCCGAGGCGTCGTTCGTGGCGGCCGACCTGATCAGCCAGTCCGAGCACGACCCGATGGCCGGCAGCGTGCTGGTCACCCCGTCGGAGCGGCTGGCCGAGGAGACCGAGGCCGAGCTGGACAAGCAGGTCTCCCTGACCCGGCACGCGGAGCGGATCCGCACCTCGCTCGGCGGCCGGCAGTCGGCGATCGTGCTCGTCGACGACCTGGAGCAGGGGCTGGAGGTGGTCAACGGCTACGCCGCCGAGCACCTCGAGATCCAGACCGCGGACCCGGAGCGGTGGGCGGCCCGGGTGCGCAATGCCGGCGCGGTCTTCGTGGGGCCGTTCACCCCGGTGTCGCTGGGCGACTACTGCGCCGGCTCCAACCACGTGCTGCCGACCGCGGGCTGCGCCTGCCACTCCTCCGGCCTGTCGGTGCGCTCGTTCCTCAAGGCGGTGCACGTCGTCTCCTACACCCGCGAGGCGCTGGACGAGGTGGCGCACCACGTCGTCGCCCTGGCCGAGGCGGAGGACCTGCCCGGCCACGGGGCCGCGGTCCGCGCCCGGTTCGCCCCCACCGGCGCACCCGACGAGCCCACCGCATGAGCTGGCCTCCCCTGCGGGAGGAGCTGCGCGGGATCGCCCCCTACGGCGCTCCGCAGCTCGACGTGCCCGTCCAGCTGAACGTCAACGAGAACCCCTACGGCCCGTCGCCGCGGGTGGTCGCCGACATCGCGACGGCCGTCGCGGAGGCCGCCGGGACCCTGCACCGCTACCCGGACCGGGAGTTCACCGAGCTCCGGGCGGCGTTGGCCGACTACCTCGGTCACGACGTGTCGCCGGAGCAGGTGTGGGCCGCGAACGGGTCCAACGAGATCATGCTCCAGCTGCTCCAGGCGTTCGGTGGTCCCGGCCGCACCGCGCTGAGCTTCGCGCCGACGTACTCGATGTATCCCGAGTACGCCCGGGACGCGATGACCACGTGGGTCGCCGGTCGTCGCGAGAGCGACTTCTCGCTGGACCTCGACGCCGCCCGGGCGCTGGTCCGCGAGCACCGGCCCTCGGTGGTGCTGCTGCCGTCGCCGAACAACCCCACCGGCACCGCGCTGCCGGCGGAGGCGGTGACGGCGCTGTGCGAGGAGACCGGCGACGGGGTCGTGGTCGTCGACGAGGCGTACGGCGAGTTCCGCCGCGCCGGCACGCCGAGTGCGCTGGAGCTGCTGCCGCGACACCGGAACCTGGTCGTCACCCGCACGATGAGCAAGGCGTTCGCGCTGGCCGGGGCCCGGCTGGGGTACCTCGCCGCGGCGCCGGAGATCTGCGACGCGATCCGGGTGGTCCGACTGCCCTACCACCTCTCCGCGATCACCCAGGCCACGGCGCTGGCGGCGCTGCGGCACGCCCCGGAGCTGCTGGGCCGGGTCGAGGAGCTGCGCGGCCGCCGCGACGAGACCGTACGCTGGCTCCGCGAGCAGGGCCTCGAGGTGGCCGACAGCGACGCGAACTTCGTGTTGTTCGGCCGGTTCGCGGACCGGCACGCGGTGTGGCAGGGACTGGTGGACCGGGGCGTGCTGGTGCGCGAGACCGGTCCGGACGGATGGCTCCGGGTGTCGATCGGCACCGCGGAGGAGATGACGGCGTTCACCGACGCCCTCACCGAGGTCATGGAGGAGCAGCGATGAGCAGGCCGGAGCGACGGGCGAGCATCGACCGCGAGACCAAGGAGTCGAAGGTCCACGTCGAGGTCGACCTGGACGGCAGCGGCCGGGCGCAGGTCTCGACCGGCGTCGGCTTCTTCGACCACATGCTCGGCTCGTTCGCGCGGCACGCGCTGGTGGACCTCGTCGTGCACACCAACGGCGACACCCACATCGACGCCCACCACACGGTCGAGGACACCGCGATCGTGCTGGGTGAGGCGCTGCGCGAGGCGCTCGGCGACAAGCGCGGGATCCGCCGGTTCGGCGACGCCACGGTGCCGCTGGACGAGGCGCTGGTCCAGGCGGTCGTGGACGTCTCCGGCCGGCCGTACTGCGTGCACACCGGTGAGCCCGAGGGCCAGCAGTACGTCGTGCTCGGCGGCGACTACCTGGGCTCGCTGACCCGGCACGTCTTCGAGACGGTCGCCTTCCACGCCCACCTGGCGCTGCACGTGCGGGTGCTCGCGGGGCGCGAGCCGCACCACATCGTCGAGACCCAGTTCAAGGCCTTCGCCCGGGCGTTCCGGGACGCGGTCGCCCACGACCCCCGCGAGACCGGTGTGCCCTCGACCAAGGGCACCCTGTGACCGCTCGCCCCACGGTGGCGGTGCTCGACTACGGCTCGGGCAACCTGCGATCGGTCGTGCGCGCCGTCGAGCGGGCCGGCGCCGAGGTCGACCTCACGGCCGACCGGGGCACGGTGCTGGCCGCCGACGGCCTGGTCGTGCCGGGCGTGGGCGCCTTCGCGGCCTGCATGGCGGGCCTGCGCGCGGTGCACGGTCCCGAGCTGATCGGTCGCCGGCTCGCCGGCGGCCGCCCCGTGCTCGGGATCTGCGTCGGCATGCAGGTGCTCTTCGCCCGGGGGGTCGAGCACGGTGTCGCCTCGGACGGCTGCGACGAGTGGCCGGGCGTGGTCGAGCGGCTGCAGGCGCCGGTGGTGCCGCACATGGGCTGGAACACCCTCGAGGTGCCGGACGGCTCGTCGCTGTTCGCGGGGGTGGAGCAGGAGCGGTTCTACTTCGTGCACTCCTACGGGGTCCGGGAGTGGGAGCTGGTCACCAACGACCGGACCCGCGCGCCGCTGGTCACCTGGGCCGAGCACGGCGGCGACCGGTTCGTCGCGGCCGTCGAGAACGGGCCGCTCAGCGCCACCCAGTTCCACCCCGAGAAGTCCGGCGACGCCGGCGCCGCCCTGCTCCGCAACTGGGTCGGCTCCCTCCGCCCGTCGCCCGTGGCCGCCTCCCTAGGATCGTCGTCATGAGCGACCACCTCGAGCTGCTGCCCGCCGTCGACATCGCCGGGGGCCAGGCGGTCCAGCTCGTGCAGGGGGTGGCCGGCTCCGAGAAGCGCTTCGGCGACCCGGTCGAGGCGGCGCTGCGCTGGCAGTCGGCCGGCGCCGAGTGGATCCACCTGGTCGACCTCGACGCCGCCTTCGGGCGGGGCCACAACCGGGAGCTCCAGGCGCGGATCGTCGGCACCCTCGACATCGCCGTGGAGATGAGCGGCGGGATCCGCGACGACGAGTCGCTCGCGGCGGCCATGGCGACCGGGTGCCGCCGGGTCAACATCGGCACCGCGGCCCTCGAGCAGCCCGAGTGGTGCGCGGCCGCGATCGCGGAGCACGGCGACCGGGTCGCGGTGGGCCTCGACGTCCGCGGGCGGACCCTCGCGGCCCGGGGCTGGACCCGCGAGGGCGGCGACCTGTACGACGTCCTGTCCCGGCTGGACTCCGAGGGCTGTGCCCGCTACGTGGTCACCGACGTCAACAAGGACGGCATGCTCCAGGGCCCGAACCTCGAGCTGCTCCGCGACGTCTGCGCCGCCACCGACCGGCCCGTGGTCGCCTCGGGCGGGATCACCGAGCTGGCCGACCTGGCGGCCCTGCAGGGGCTGCTCGAGGACGGCGTGGAGGGCGCGATCGTCGGCACCGCGCTCTATGAGGGCCGGTTCACCCTCGAGGAGGCGCTGGCGCTCACCGGGGTGCGGCCGTGAGCCTCGCCGTCCGTGTGATCCCGTGCCTGGACGTCGACGCCGGCCGGGTGGTCAAGGGGGTCAACTTCACGGGCCTGCGCGACGCCGGCGACCCGGTGGAGCTGGCCCGGACCTACGACGCGGAGGGCGCCGACGAGCTGACCTTCCTCGACATCTCCGCCTCCCACGAGGGCCGCGCCACGACGATGGAGATCGTCTCGCGGACCGCGGAGGAGGTGTTCATCCCGCTGACCGTCGGCGGGGGAGTCGGGTCCGTGGAGGACGTCGACCGGCTGCTGCGGGCGGGAGCCGACAAGATCGCCGTCAACACCGCGGCGATCCGTCGCCCCGAGCTGGTGGCGGAGATCGCCGACCGGTTCGGCAACCAGGTGCTGGTGCTGTCGGTGGACGCGCGCCGGGCCCCGGGCACCGACTCGGGCTTCGAGGTGACCACGCACGGCGGCCGGCGGTCGGCCGGCATCGACGCGGTGGCCTGGGCGGCCCGGGCGGCCGACCTCGGTGCCGGCGAGATCCTGCTCAACGCGATGGACGCCGACGGCACCCGGGACGGGTTCGACCTGGCGCTGATCCGCCAGGTCCGCGCCGCCGTGAGCATCCCGGTCATCGCCTCGGGCGGGGCCGGGGCGCCCGAGCACTTCCCGGCCGCCGTGGACGTCGGCGCCGACGCGGTCCTGGCGGCCTCGGTGTTCCACTTCGGCACCCTCACCGTCGGCCAGGTCAAGGAGTCCCTGGCGGCGGCCGGCCACCCGGTGCGCTGACCGGCGCCCGCGCCCTCAGCCGACCAGTCGGCCGACGTGGTCGACGAGCAGGTCGGCCCGCTCACGGGTCCGGTCGGCGGCGAACCGCGCCGCCTCGGCACGGGCCCAGGCCTCCCAGTGCGGCGCGAACGACTCCCCGTCCCGGTCCAGTCCGCGCCGCATCCGCAGGTCGTGGGCGGCGTCGACGAAGACCAGCGTGCTGACCAGGTCGGCGTACGCCGCGGCGCCGGCGCCGACGCCCTCGAGGACCAGCAGCGGGGCCGGGGCGACCCGGTGCCGCTCGGCGTACGCCCCGGCGTGCCAGTCGTAGCGGCGGTAGCTCCCCGGCTCGCCGACCGACAGCGGGCGCAGCAGCCCGTCGAGCTGGGCCTCGACGCGGGCCAGGCCGTCCCAGCCCTCGTAGAGGTCGTCCATGTGCACGAGCGTCGCCCGGCCGGCCGCGGCGACGGCCACGGCCAGCGTGGTCTTGCCCGACCCGGCCGGCCCGTCGACGCAGACCAGCCGGCCGGCCCCCAGGGTGGGCGGCCCGGCCTCCGCGTGCGCGAGGACCGCCGCGACGGTCCGGTCCATCAGAAGGCGTGCCCGGTGCCGCGGTAGGTGGGGACCGACTCGACGATCCGGTCGCCGGCCAGGAGGTGCACCTCGGTGCCGTGCTCGAACAGCTCCCCGGCCTTGGCGTGCCGGAACCACACCAGGTCCCCGACCGCCAGCGTCGAGGCAGGGTGGCCGGTCAGCGGCGTCTGCACCTCGCCGGCGCCCTCGAGCGAGGTCAGCCGCAGGCCCGGCGGCGCCCACGGCACCGGGGCCCGGTCGTCCCCGACCGGCCCGGAGGCGATGAGGCCGCCGCCCGCGACGGTCACCGTCGTCGGGTTCGGTCGCCGCACCACCGGGACGGCGAAGTACGCCGCGGGTCGCGGCTCGAAGGACCGGTAGTGGTCGAAGAGCCCCGGGACGAGGAGGCCGGACCCGGCCGCCACCTCGGTCACGACCGGGTCCGCTGACG
Source organism: Nocardioides donggukensis (assembly GCF_014842875.1). Taxonomy (GTDB): domain Bacteria; phylum Actinomycetota; class Actinomycetes; order Propionibacteriales; family Nocardioidaceae; genus Nocardioides; species Nocardioides donggukensis. The sequence goes on from NZ_JACYXZ010000001.1 coordinate 1,300,034, forward strand.
AGGTCTCGACCGAGCCGGAGCCGCCGGCGTTCCAGAACTCCAGCGGCCCCACCTCCGCGGCCAGGGCACGGGCCAGCGCCTCGCGGCGCGCCGACAGCTGGTCCACCGAGGCGGCCTTGAGCCGGCGCACCACCACGGACCGGGCGCGTTGGCCGGGCGGGTCGTCCGGCACCCCCGCGACCTGGCCCTCGTAGGTCATGACCCCGACCAGCCGGAACCCCGGGCGACGGCCGATCTCCCGGGCCAGCTCGACGACGGCGTCGACCTCCCTCAGCGGCGACCGCTTCGGGCCGACGTGCTGGGAGCCGATCGTGAGGCCCGCGTCGACGTCGATCGCGACCCGGACCGAGACCGCCTTCGACGAGCGCACCGAGTCGACGACGTCGAGGTGCTCGACGCCGTCGACCATGAGTGTGACGACCGCGGCCGCCGACGGCGAGGCCACCAGCCGGGCGAGCGCGGCACGGTCGACGCTGGGGTAGCCGAGCACCACGTCGTCGCTGATGCCGTGCTCGTGCAGCCAAAGCGCCTCGCGCAGCGAGTAGGACAGGACGCCGGCGAAGCCGGGCCGGGCGAGCGCCCGGGCGAGCAGGGCGGGCACCCGCAGGGACTTCGACGCCACCCGCAGCGGCGTGCCGCCCGCCCGGCGGGCGAGGTCCGCGGCGTTCGCGTCGAAGGCGTCGAGGTCGACCAGGAGCAGGGGGGTCCGCGGATCGGGGAGGTCGGCGACGGCGGCGTCCAGTCGGGAGCGCAGGCGGTGGCGCTCCACGAAGTCGACCATCAGGTGATGCCGCGCTTCTTCAGGATCGCCTCGATGTCGGCCATGTCGTCGCCGATCGCCGGCTCGCCGCGCCGGGCCGCGGGCAGCTCTCCGGAGCGCTCGGCCCTCCGGCCCCGGCCGACCCGCCTGCCCTCGGAGCCGGCCTCGGAGCCGCCCTCGGGCAGGGCCCCCGAGGACCGTCTGGCCGCGAAGCCGGTCAGCACGAACAGCAGCACCGAGACCCCGAACAGGGACACCCCCAGCCACACCACCGGGCTGAAGACCAGGCTGGTCGCCCAGTCCAGCACCGCGTCGGTGATCCGGGTGAACATCCGCAGCGTCCCGGTGAGCAGGGCCGCCAGCGGGAGCAGCGTGATCGCCAGCCCGCGCAGGCCGGACAGCGTCCCGCGGCGGCGGAACGCGTGCACCGTCCACGCCGCGCCCGCGCCGGTCAGCGCCAGCGTCAGGGCCAACCAGGTCACGTCGTCCATGCCTCAAGCCTGACACATCGGGCCCGCCCCCGGGGCCGGCTGCGAGGCCCGATTCCCTAGGCTGGTGGTGATGAACGATCCAGATCGCTTCGCCGGTGCCCGCCTCCAGGAGGCGCGGTTCCCCGGCGACGTCGGCGAGCGGGCGCCGGAGGTGGCCGCGGCATTGGCCGCCGCCCGCTCCGGCACCGCCGGCCGGGCGGTCGCCCTGGCGGCGCTGCAGCGCTCCCGGCTGCTGGTGCCGGTCGTCGCGGTCGCCGACGAGGTCGAGTACGACGAGCGCGGCCTGGCCCATGACAAGTCCAGCGACATGGCCGCGGTGCTGATGCGCGGCCGGGACGGCCGGCTGGCCCTGCTGGCGTTCACCGGCACCGAGCCGCTCGCCGCCTGGAACGCCGAGGCCCGCCCGGTCGCGGTGACCGCCCGGGACGCGGCCCGGTCCGCGGTGCAGGACGACGCCGCGGCGCTGCTGGTCGACGTGGCCGGCCCCGACCCGTTCGTCGTCGAGGGGCAGGACCTCACCGGGCTGGCCGGCGACTGGACGCTGGCCGAGGTGGACGGGCGGCCGGCCTGGCTCGCGCCCGGGTGAGCGGCCCCGGTCCGGTCGGCGGCAGCAAGGGAGGCAGCAATTTGGGGGCACCGGCCCGCTCGCGGTAGTGTGTCCCTCGACCGATCCGTGCTGTCCGTGCCCGCAGGGGCAGGACGGATCCGACAAGCGGAGGCGAAGGCTTCCCACCCGCACCGACCGCAAGGTCGTCGGGTCCGGTCACGCAGGCCCGCAGCACCCGGCGTACGCCGTGGGGCGGCAGGTCGGCGAGAGGACGTGAACCACGTCCGGAGACTGGCTTCCGCTTGCCGAGCGGAAGCCTTTTCGTCTCTTGTAGGAGGACACATCAGCACAGAGCTGCGCATCAACGACCGGATCCGGGTGCCCGAGGTCCGGCTCGTGGGCCCCAATGGCGAGACCGTGGGCATCGTCCCCACCGACCAGGCACTCAAGCTGGCCCAGGAGGCCGACCTGGACCTGGTCGAAGTGGCTCCGACGGCGCGTCCGCCCGTCTGCAAGCTCATGGACTACGGGAAGTTCAAGTACGAGAACGCCCAGAAGGCCCGTGAGGCACGGCGGAACCAGACGAACGTGATCATCAAGGAGATGAAGCTTCGTCCCAAGATCGACCAGCACGACTACGAGACGAAGAAGGGCCACGTCGTCCGGTTCCTCAAGGCCGGTGACAAGGTGAAGATCACGATCATGTTCCGCGGTCGTGAGCAGCACCGCCCCGAGCTCGGCTTCCGACTGCTGCAGAAGCTGGCCGAGGACGTCGACGAGCTGGGCTTCGTCGAGAGCTCGCCCAAGCAGGACGGCCGCAACATGGTCATGGTCCTGGGGCCGCACAAGAAGAAGGCCGAGGCCAAGGCCGAGGTCAAGGCGGCCAAGGAGAGCCGGGCTGCCGAGCGTGCCGCGGAGGCCGCCGAGGAGCGTGCCGAGCGCACCGCGACCCCGCCGGCCGCCCAGAAGAAGGAGCGTCGCCGCTCCGAGAATCTCGACCCCGACATCGACCTGTGACTCGGGCCTGACCCGGACCTGCAACAGATAGAGAGCAAAGAGATGCCGAAGAACAAGACGCACTCCGGTGCCAAGAAGCGTTTCCGGGTGACCGGATCGGGCAAGATCCGCCGCGAGAAGGCCGGTCTGCGCCACAACCTGGAGAAGAAGCCCTCGAAGATGACCCGCCGCATGTCGGGCACCACCGAGGTGGCCAAGGCCGACGTCAAGCGCGCCAAGAAGCTTCTGGGTCTCTGAACCCGATCCGTCCTTCCCCTGAACTTTTCTAGCACCAAGGAGTTAGCCACGTGGCACGCGTCAAGAGGGCAGTGAACGCCCAGAAGAAGCGTCGGGTCGTCCTCGAGCGGGCGAGCGGGTACCGCGGCCAGCGGTCCCGGCTCTACCGCAAGGCCAAGGAGCAGGTCACCCACTCGCTGGTCTACAGCTACAACGACCGCCGCAAGAAGAAGGGCGAGTTCCGCAAGCTCTGGATCCAGCGGATCAACGCCGCCGCCCGGTCGCACGGCATGACCTACAACCGCTTCGTCCAGGGCCTCAAGGCCGCCGGCGTCGAGGTGGACCGCAAGATCCTCGCCGACCTGGCCGTCAACGACGCCCCGGCGTTCGCCGCGCTGGTCGAGACCGCCAAGTCCGCCCTCCCCGAGGACGTCAACGCGCCTCGCGAAGAGGCGTCTGCCTGATCACGTGGCGAGCTTCCGCGCCGATCCGATGCCGCTCTCGAGCGGGAACACCCGGGTCAAGAACGCGCGGAAGCTCGCCCGTCGCTCGTCCCGGGCCGAGCGACGGCAGTTCCTCGCCGACGGCCCGAAGGCGGTCGAGGGGGCCGTCGGGCTCCCCGGCTGCGTGGTCGAGGTCTTCGCCACCGTCGAGGCGACCACCCGGTACGCCGCGCTGGCGGCCGCCGCCGAGGCGGAGTCGGCCGTCTGGACGCTGGTCGAGGACCGGGCCCTGGCCTCGCTCAGCGACGCGGTCACCCCGGCGGGTGTGGTCGCGCTGTGCCGGTTCGTCGACCGCCCCCTTCCGCACGTCCTGGACGGCGACCCGCGGCTGGTCGCCGTGTGCGCCGACGTCCGGGACCCCGGCAACGCTGGCACCGTGATCCGGACCGCGGACGCCGCCGGTGCCGACGCCGTCGTCCTGACCGGCAGCTCGGTCGACGCCTACAACCCGAAGACGGTGCGCGCCACCGTGGGCAGCCTCTTCCACCTCCCCCTGGCCCTGGTGGACGAGCCGGCGGCCGGGGTCGCCGCCGCCCGGTCGGCCGGGCTCCAGGTGCTGGCCGCGGACGGGTCGGGGGAGACCGACCTGGACGAGGCGGACGGGTCCGGACTGCTCGAGGCGCCCACGGCCTGGCTCTTCGGCAACGAGGCCTGGGGTCTGCCGGCCGAGCTGGCCGCCCTGGCCGACCACCGGGTCCGGATCCCGATCCACGGGCGCGCGGAGAGCCTCAACCTCTCCACCGCCGCCGCGATCTGCCTCTACTCCTCCGCGCGGTCGCACCGCCGGACGAGGTGAGCGTCGGCTAGATTGCGCACCGTGACGCTCTCGGTCCAGGACGCCCTCGACGCGCTGCCGGACGGAGCCCTGGTGGCCGGGCCGGACGGCGTCGTCCTGCTCGTCAACCAGCTGGCCGCGACGATGCTCGGCGTACCGCCCCAGGACCTCCTCGGCGGGACCCTCGACGAGGTGCTGACGCTGCAGGACCAGGACGGCAACAAGTGGTGCCACAGCAACCAGCCGTACGGTGGCCTGTCGACGCGGACCGGGGTCCCCGAGCAGTCCTGGCTGCTGCCCAGCGGCACCGAGGTGCTGGTCGCCGCGCGCATCCAGCGGGCGACCCTGGACGGTCCGGTGACCCAGGTGGCGGTCAGCCTCCGGTCCGGCCGCTGGCGGGCCCGGCTGGACCGGGACCGGTCCGACCTGGTCGCGACCGTCGCCCACGAGCTGCGCTCGCCCCTGACCGGGGTGAAGGGCTTCGTGCAGGCCCTGCTGAACCGGTGGGAGAAGCTCACCGACGAGCAGAAGAAGCTGATGCTCACCACCGTCAACGCCGACTCCGACCGCCTGGCCCGGCTGATCGCCGAGCTGCTCGACGTCGCCCGGATCGACACCGGCCGGCTCTCGATGTACCCGCGTCCCAGTGACGTCGAGACGCTGACGCGTCGGGTCGTCGACTCGGTCTCGGCCGGCACCTCGCGCAGCATCGAGCTGATCGTGGACGGCGAGCTGCCCGAGGTGAGCGTCGACCCCGACAAGTTCACCCAGGTGGTGACGAACCTGGTCGAGAACGGCGTCCGGCACGGCGAGGGCACGGTCCGGGTGCGGGCCGGCGCGCTTCCCGACGACGCCGAGTTCGCGGGGGTGCGGATGACCGTGGACGACGAGGGGGAGGGGATCGCCCCCGAGATCCGGCGCCGGGTGTTCACGAAGTTCTGGAAGCACGGGCAGCGGGGCGGCTCCGGGCTGGGGATGTACATCGTCAACGGCCTGGTCCGCGCCCACGGCGGGACGCTCGAGATCTCCGACGCACCCGACGGCGGGGCCCGGATCGAGATCGCCTGGCCCACCGAGGACCGGCGCCCCGCGTAGGGCCCGAGGGCGAGGGCGCACGCCGTCGGAACCCGGTCGCAGGCCGGCTCGCCGGGTTCCTAGACTGGGCGCGCATCCTCCCGCGACGAAAGGCAGCCATGTCCGGCCCGAACAGCGATTACGACCCCGTCGAGGTGACGCCGCTGCGCGCCGACGAGGTCGAGGCGATGCGGGACGCCGCGCTGGCCGCGATCGAGGCCGCCGCAGACCTCGAGGCTCTGAAGCAGGCCCGGCTCGACCACGCGGGGGACCGCTCGCCGCTGGCCCTGGCGAACCGTGAGATCGGCGCCCTGCCGCCGCAGGCCCGCAAGGAGGCCGGCAAGCGGGTCGGCCAGGCCCGCGGGGCGGTCAACCAGGCGCTGGCCGCCAGGCTGGCCGTGCTCGAGGCCGAGCACGAGGAGCGGATGCTCGCCGAGGAGCGGGTCGACGTCACGCTGCCCACCGACCGCCGCCCGCGCGGGGCCCGGCACCCGATCACCACGATGTCCGAGCGGATCGCCGACGTCTTCGTGGCCATGGGCTGGGAGGTCGCCGAGGGGCCGCAGGTCGAGGCCGAGTGGCTGAACTTCGACGCGCTGAACCTCGGCCCGGACCACCCGGCGCGCACGATGCAGGACACCTTCTGGCTGGAGCCGGCCGAGGCGGCGCTGGTGCTGCGCACCCACACCTCGCCGGTGCAGGCCCGGACGATGCTGACCCGCGAGCCGCCGATCTACGTCGTCTGCCCCGGCCGGGTCTACCGCACCGACGAGATCGACGCGACCCACTCGCCGGTCTTCCACCAGGTCGAGGGCCTGGTGATCGACCGCGGCATCACGATGGCCCACCTGAAGGGGTCGCTGGACCACTTCGCCACGGCGATGTTCGGGGAGGGGATCACCACCCGCTTCCGGCCGTCGTACTTCCCGTTCACCGAGCCGTCGGCCGAGGTGGACCTGGTCTGCTTCGTGTGCCGCGGCACCGGCACCGCCGACGGCGGGGCGCAGAGCTGTCGCACCTGCCGCGGCGAGGGCTGGATCGAGTGGGGCGGCTGCGGGGTGGTGAACCCGCGCGTGCTGGTCGCCTGCGGCGTCGACCCGGAGACCTGGACCGGCTTCGCGTTCGGCATGGGGATCGACCGCACGCTGATGTTCCGGCACGGCGTGGAGGACATGCGCGACGTGTTCGAGGGCGACGTCCGGTTCGCCCAGCCCTTCGGAGTGGAGATCTGATGCGCGCCCCCGTTTCCTGGATCAAGGAGTACGTCGCCCTGCCGGACGACGTCACCACCGAGGAGCTGGCGCGACGGCTGACCATGCTCGGGCTCAAGCTGGAGTCGCTGACGTCGCCGGCCGACTCGATCACCGGCCCCCTGGTCGTCGGCCGGGTGCTCAGCGTCGAGGCGGAGACCCACAAGAACGGGAAGACCGTCAACTGGTGCACGGTCGACGTCGCCGACGCCAACGGCACGGGGGAGCCCCAGGGCATCGTCTGCGGGGCCCACAACTTCGCTGCGGGTGACCTGGTCGTGGTCTGCCTGCCCGGGGCGGTCCTGCCGGGGAACTTCGAGATCGCGGCCCGCAAGACCTACGGGCACGTCTCCGCCGGGATGATCTGCTCGGCCCGCGAGCTGGGCCTGGGCGAGGACCACGACGGCATCATCGTGCTCCCGTCCGACGCAGGGGAGCCCGGCGACGACGCGTTCGCGGTGCTCGACCTGCACGACGCCGTGATCGAGTTCGAGATCAACCCGGACCGGGCCTACGCCCTGTCGCTGCGCGGCATCGCCCGCGAGGCGGCGACCGCGTTCGACGTCCCGTTCTCCGACCCTGCCGAGCGGGACCTCCCGACGTACGGCGAGGGCCACCCGGTCGTCGTCGACGACCCGGAGGGCTGCCCGGTCTTCGTGGCCCGCACGGTCACCGGCTTCGACCCGACCGCGCCGACGCCGGACTGGATGGCGCGCCGGCTCACCCAGGCGGGGATGCGCCCGATCTCGCTCGGCGTGGACGTGTCGAACTACGTCATGCTCGAGCTCGGCCAGCCCAACCACGCCTACGACCGGGACCGCCTGTCCGGCCCGATCCGGGTGCGCCGGGCCGAGCCCGGGGAGCGGCTGACCACGCTCGACGGGGTCCGCCGCACGCTGACCGCGGAGGACCTGCTCATCGCCGACGACTCGGGGCCGATCGGCCTGGCCGGGGTCATGGGCGGGGAGCACACCGAGCTGACCGGGACCAGCACCGAGATCGTCGTCGAGGCCGCGCACTTCGACCCGGTGACGATCTTCCGTGGCCAGCGTCGGCACAAGCTGCCGTCGGAGGCGTCCAAGCGCTTCGAGCGAGGGGTCGACCCGGAGCTGCCCGCGCGGGCCGCCGACCGGGTCGCCGAGCTGCTCGTCCGACTCGGTGGCGGGAGCGCCGAGGGTCGGACCGTGGTGGGGGAGGCCCCGCCCCGACGCCGGATCGTCGCGGCCCTCGACCTGCCGGCCCGGATCACCGGCATCGAGATCACGGCCGAGACCACCGTCGAGCACCTGGAGCGGGTGGGCTGCGAGGTCACCGTCGAGGGTGACCGGCTGACGGCGGTCGTGCCGCCGTGGCGCCCCGACCTCACCGACCCCTACGACCTGGTCGAGGAGGTGGCCCGGGTCGTCGGCTACGACCGGGTGCCGTCGGTGCTGCCGACGGCTCCCGCCGGCCGTGGCCTCACCCCCGAGCAGAAGCTGCGCCGCCGGGTCGGACTGACCCTCGCCGGTGCCGGGTTCACCGAGACCGTCAGCTACCCGTTCGTGGGGGCGGCGGACTGGGCCGACCTCGGGCTCGCCGAGAGCGACGAGCGGCGCCGTACCCTGCGGATGGCGAACCCGCTCAACGCCGAGGAGCCCGAGCTCACCAGCACCCTGCTCCCGGGCGTGCTGCGCGCCCTGGGCCGCAACGTCGGCCGCGGTGCCTCCGACGTCGCCCTGTTCGAGAGCGGGCTGGTCTTCCTGCCCAGCGGTGAGGAGGCCGCCCCGATCCTCGGGGTCGAGGGCCGGCCGACCGCCGAGGAGTGGGCGGCCATCGAGAAGGCCGTGCCGTTCCAGCCCCTGCACCTGGCCGTGGCCCTCGCCGGTCGCCGGGAGCGAGCGGGCTGGTGGGGCGAGGGCCGCGCCGCGTCGTGGGCCGATGCGATCGACGCGGTGCGCGAGGTCGCCGAGGCGCTCGGGATCGAGATCGAGACCAGCGCGGCCTCCGTGGCGCCGTGGCACCCCGGCCGCTGCGCCGAGGTGCGGGTCGGCGGCCAGGTGCTGGGCCACGCCGGTGAGCTGCACCCCAAGGTGTGTGCCGCCTTCGGGCTGCCGGCTCGTTCCGCCGCCGCCGAGATCGACCTCGACGCCCTCCTGCAGCACGCGGTCACGGTCACGCCGGCCCCACGCTTCTCGACGTACCCGGTTGCGAAGGAGGACGTCGCCCTCGTGGTCGACGCCGAGGTGCAGGCGGCCGCGGTCGAGGCCGCGCTGCGTGAGGGCGCGGGCGAGCTGCTGGAGTCCGTGCGCCTCTTCGACGTGTACGTCGGCGACCAGGTCGGCGCGGGACGCAAGTCGCTCGCCTTCGCGCTGCGGTTCCGGGCACCCGACCGGACCCTCGGCGAGGGGGAGGCGGCCGCCGCCCGCGACGCCGCCGTGGCGCGGGCAGCCGAGCAGTGCGGGGCCGTCCAGCGCTGACCTGACGGTGGTCACGCGCCCCGGTGGTTGAGGAGCGAGCGCCAGCGAGCGTCTCGAAACCACCCCGCCCCGATGGTTAAGGAGCGAGCGCCAGCGAGCGTCTCGAAACCACCTCGCCTCGGTGGTTGCCCTTCGAGACGGCGCTGGCGCGCCTCCTCAGGAACCGGAGCGAGCGCCAGCGGTCCCTGGTGGTTGAGGAGCGAGCGCCAGCGAGCGTCTCGAAACCACCCGGCGACGGCCGCCGGCGCGGCGTGCAGAACGACGTGCAGCGATCGGTTGAGAGGGTCGCGATCCCCCTTGGAGGCAGGGTGCTGCACGTAGTCCTGCTTGGGCCCCTCGGTTCGGCACGGTCCCCAGGGCGCCTGTCGAACGAGCGACGTCCGGTGCCCGTCCTTCGCCCCGGTGGTTGAGGAGCGAGCGCCAGCGGTCCCCCGGTGGTTGAGGAGCGAGCGCAGCGAGCGTCTCGAAACCACTCCCTGACCACCGGTGGACATGCCTATGCCCCCACCCGATGCTGCCTGGGTGGGGTGTGGGGCGTGGTCCTCAATGCTCGGGCGGGGAACCGGCCACGGGAGCGTGCCGGTCGTCCACGGCGCCCACGGTCGGACCGTCGAACGAGACACCGTTGAGGTCGCTGGACCCGGTCGGGCCGTGGGTCGGGTCGGTGATGTCGAGGGTGCCGGTGCGGTCGCGTCGGAACCGCAGCCCGTGCGGGGAGGTCCACTCGAACACCCCCGGCCTCGGGGTGTGACAGCTCCAGGCGCCGTGGGTCTTGAGCCG
>NZ_JACYXZ010000002.1 GCF_014842875.1 Nocardioides donggukensis
GGTGCCGGCGATGGCGTCTGCGGCCAGGTGCAGATAGAGCACCGCCTGCCGCGGCTTCACCACCGCACCGGTCCCGGCGCCGCCCGCGCGGCCGGCGATCTGGGCCGCGGCAGGCTCGTCGCCGGTGCCGCCTGCCGCCGTGCCGTCTGTCTCGTCGGGACCCGCGCCGGCGACGCTGCCGATGCTGGCCTCGATGCCGCTGTCGTCGCCGCCGGTGTTGGGGTTGAGGTCCAGGGCCAGCTGGCGGCGGGCCAGCCCACCCAGCGCCGACGCGCGGCGGGCGTCGAGGTCCTCGGTGGACCCGAGTGCCTTGAGCTGTGCGGCGCCGTTGGCGACGGCGGTGTCGAGGTCCAGGGCGTCGGCCAGGTCGAGGATGCCGTGCACCTGGCTGGTGCCGTCGAAGGAGACCTGGCCGTGGGTGATCGTCACGTGCCGGCCCGCGACTGCCCGGTCGGCCCGCTCTTGGGCCAGCTGCGGGTCGCACCGGCCGATCGCCTCGGCGACGAGTCGGTCGACCTGGCCGGGGGTGACCTTGTGTGCCACCGGGGTGACCGCCACGTCCACGAACTCGGCCGCTGCCGGGGACAGGACGATGGTGGCGGCCGCGACCCGGCGGGCCTTCCACGCGGCCAGGTCACCGGACAGCACCCGCGACCACAGGTTCGGCAGCCGGTGCCGCAGCTCGAGGGCCTCCCCGATCAGCGCCTTCCCGGACTCGGTGCCCAACCCGATGCTGGCGGCAAACTCGGCCACGCAGAACTCCGCCACCGCCGGGGCACCCTGGCCGGCCAACGGGAGGCCGGTGTCGCCGAAGAGTGCCGTGGACACCGTGGCCGCGGGGTGGATGCCCTCCGGGGGGTGCAGGTCCGCCCAGCGGCAGGCCTCCACCAGCAGGTCGGCCTCGGCCCGGTCCGCGATCCGGCGAAGACCCTTGGCCCGACCCAGCACCGCGTCCGCGGTGTCGGTCGTCTCGGTGGGCTTCGTCCTCATGGCAACCACGCTAGCCGTGCCCACTGACAGTCCGACCGGGTCGAGAACCGGTTGTGCACAAGGGGTTTCGACACGCTCGCCAGGGCTCGCGGCTCAACCGGCGAGGGCGCCCGGCGGCGGGTTTCGAGACGGTCGCTGCGCGACCTCCTCAACCGGCGAGGGCCTTGGTTTTGAGGCGGTCGCTGCGCGACCTCCTCAAACCACCGAGCGCGACCTCCTCAACCGGCGGGGGCCGCACAGGTGGTCAGAGCAGCGACTGGCCGGCGAGCGCCCGGAACCGGTCGCAGGCCTCGGGATCCCCCGACACCGTCACGGCCTCGGGTCCGATCCGGTCCCACAGCCAGGCGTCGAGGTCGCCGGCGGTGCCGGAGACGAGGGCCGCGACAGGCCCAGGATCGGCGCCGGGATCGGCCCGGGGATCGGCGGGGGAGCCACGCTCCACGACCGAGAGGTCGTCCTCGTCGTAGGACACGCCGTCGGGGTCGGTCCCGGTGAAGCGACCGAGCGCGACCAGCAGCTCGGTGCCGGTGTCGGTGGCGCTGACCCGGACCAGTGTCCCGTCCGGGGTGAACCGGCCCCAGGGTGGGCAGCCGCCGAGCATCACGTCCAGCAGCTCGTCGATGCCGTCGCTGGCCAGGACCGGGTCCAGTGGCGTCGGGCCGGCTGTCGGGCGGGCCGTCTGGCCGGCCGTCGCGCCGGCGGCGGCCGCGGTGAGCTCGGCGTCGAGCCGGTGGATGAGTGCCTCGTGCGCCTGCCGTCGGTAGATGAAGCCGACCGTCTGCTCCGCGGACCAGGTCCAGGCCTCGTGCGCCGGGTCGGCGGTCTCGAGCGCGCCCACGAGCTCCGCCGAGCAGGTGTCGAACAGCGCCAGCAGGTCGGCGTACCGGCTCGGCCGCTCGGGCGCCGTGAGCCCCTCGGGACCCTCCGGGCGGCGCAGCACGACCTGCGACCAGAACCACTGCACCTCCGTCAGGTGCCACAGCAGGTCGGAGGCGTCCCAGTCGGGGCAGGTCGGTACGCCGGCCGCCGGGTCGACGTCGGCGAGGACGTCACGGAAGCGTCGGGACTCGCGGCGCAGGTGGTCGAGGTACTCCGGGAACCGCAGACGGGTCATCGGTCCACGGTAGGCGCGTCGGGCGGCATCGGCAGCCGGGTTTCCGGTCCGTCGGCGTCCACCACCCACTGGTCCGGGGGAGTCGGTGCCGGCCAGCCCCCGAATATGCAGCCACATGCAGTTGCATGTATGGTCATGCATATGTCCTTCTCCGTCGCAGTCGCCGGTGCCAGCGGGTACGCCGGGGGTGAGGTGCTCCGCCTCCTCCTCTCGCATCCCGACGTCGAGATCGGAGCCCTGACCGGGGGCTCCAACGCGGGGGAGCGCTTCGGCTCCCTGCAGCCACACCTGGTGCCGCTCGCCGACCGGGTGCTCGAGCCCACGACCGCGGAGACCCTCGCCGGCCATGACGTGGTCTTCCTCGGGCTCCCGCACGGCCAGTCCGCGGAGATCGCGAACGCGCTGCCCGACGACGTCGTGGTCATCGACTGCGGCGCCGACTTCCGGCTGACCGACGCCGCGGCGTGGGAGAAGTTCTACGGCTCGGCGCACGCCGGCTCCTGGCCGTACGGGCTCCCCGAGCTGGCCGACCAGCGCGAGCGACTGGCCCGCGCCACGCGGATCGCCGTACCCGGGTGCTACCCGACCGTGTCCACGCTGAGCATCGCGCCCGCCGTCGCCGCCGGGGTGGTCACCCCGGACGTGGTGGTGGTCGCGGCCAGCGGCACCAGCGGTGCCGGCAAGGCGGCCAAGCCGCACCTGCTGGGCAGCGAGATCATGGGCAACGCCAGCGCGTACGGCGTCGGCGGGACGCACCGGCACACCCCCGAGGTGGTGCAGAACCTCTCACTGCTGAGCAGCGAGCAGGTGCGGGTCAGCTTCACGCCCGTCCTGGTGCCGATGCCGCGCGGCATCCTCGCCACGGTCTCTGCCCCGCTCACCGGCGCACTGACCGCCGACGAGGCCCACGACCTGTACGCCAAGGCCTACGCGGACGAGCCGTTCGTGCACGTGCTGCCGCCCGGCACCTGGCCGCAGACCAAGTCCGTCACCGGCTCCAACGCCGTGCACGTCCAGGCCACCGTCGACGAGGCGGCCGGGAGGCTGGTCGCCGTCGGCGCCGTCGACAACCTGGCCAAGGGCACCGGTGGTGCCGCCGTGCAGTGCATGAACCTGGCGCTCGGGATCGACGAGGGCACGGGGCTGACCACGGTCGGGCTCGCCCCGTGAGCGGCGCGAACGATGACGCTGTGAGCGGCGCGAACGACGACGCCGTGAGCGGCGCGAACGATGACGCCGTGAGCGGCGCGAACGATGACGCCGCGCCCACGTTCACTCTGGACCGGTTCCCCGAGAAGCTCGCCGTGGTGCGCATGGGGCCGGGCGCGGAGATCCCGACGTGGGCCGAGTCGTCCTCGCTGTTCTCGGTGACCGCGACGGCCACGGAGACCTCGCTGGTCTGCGCCTCGCGGAGCGTGCCCACCAAGACGCCGAGCCAGAAGCCGTTCACCGCCTTCGCGGTCCAGGGGCCGCTGGACTTCTCGCTGACCGGGGTGCTGAGCGCCCTGCTGGCGCCGCTGGCCGCCGCGGAGATCCCGGTCTTCACGATCTCGACCTTCGACACCGACTGGATCCTCGTCCCGCTGGCCCGCGCCGACGACGCCACGCAGGCCTGGGAGCAGGCCGGCCACCGGGTGCAGGTCGCCGTCCCCGTCCCGCCGAAGGGAAAGAGCAGGAAATGACCGTCACCACACCGGCCGGCTTCACCGCGGCCGCCGTGCCCGCCGGGCTGAAGTCCGCCCCCGAGGGCGGCCCGGCCCCGCTCGACGTGGCGCTCGTCGTCAACGAAGGCCCCACCCACGACTCGGCGACCGTCTTCACGGCCAACCGCTGCAAGGCCAACCCGATCCTCTGGAGCCAGGAGGTCGTCAAGGACGGCGTCGTCCGCGCCGTCGTCCTGAACTCCGGCGGGGCGAACTGCTACACCGGCGCCGACGGGTTCCAGACCACTCACGCGGTGGCCGAACAGGTGGGCTCGGCCCTCGGCATCGGCGCCATCGACGTCGTCGTGTGCTCCACCGGCCTGATCGGGCTGGCCAACCCCCGCCAGAACCTGCTCGACGCGGTCGACGCCTGCGCCGCCGGCCTCAGCGCCGACGGTGGGGCGGACGCCGCCACCGCGATCATGACCACGGACTCGGTGAGCAAGCAGGTCGTCATCGAGGGCGCCGGCTGGTCCATCGGCGGGATGGCCAAGGGCGCCGGCATGCTGGCACCCCAGCTGGCCACGATGCTGGTCGTGCTCACGACCGACGCGGTGGTGCCGGCCGACGAGCTGGACACCGCGCTGCGCGCCGCCACCCGGGTCAGCTTCGACCGGCTGGACTCCGACGGCTGCATGTCGACCAACGACACCGTGACCGTGATGGCCAGCGGCGCGAGCGGCATCACCCCCACGCCGGAGGACTTCACCGCCGCCCTGACCCAGGCCTGCACGGACCTGGCGATGCAGCTGCTGAAGGACGCCGAGGGCGCCGACCACGAGATCGCCATCACCGTGCTCAACGCCGCCTCCGAGGACGACGCCGTCGAGGCGGCCCGGTCGGTCGCCCGCAGCAACCTCTTCAAGGCCGCGGTCTTCGGCAAGGACCCCAACTGGGGCCGGGTGCTGGCCAGCCTGGGCACCACCGCCGCCGCCTTCGACCCGGCCGACCTCGACGTCGCCATGAACGGCGTCTGGGTGTGCCGCAACTCGACACCGGCCGAGGACCCCGCCCTGGTGGACCTGAGCGCCCGCGAGGTGACGGTGACCATCGACCTGAAGTCCGGGTCCGAGCGGGCCACCGTCTGGACCAACGACCTGACCCATGCCTACGTCCACGAGAACAGTGCGTACTCCTCATGAGCGAACACAAGACCGGCCAGACCAACCCGCCCGACCCCGCGAAGGCCCGCACGCTGGCCGCCGCCCTCCCGTGGCTGATGAAGTACCACGGGCGGACGATCGTGGTGAAGTACGGCGGCAACGCGATGACCAACGACGTGCTGAAGCAGGCGTTCGCCGAGGACATCGCGTTCCTGAGGTTCGCGGGCTTCAAGCCGATCGTCGTCCACGGCGGTGGGCCGCAGATCTCCTCCATGCTCAAGCGGCTCGGGATCGAGTCCGAGTTCCGGGGCGGGCTGCGGGTCACCACCCCCGAGGCGATGGACGTGGTCCGGATGGTGCTGGTCGGGAAGGTCCAGCGCGAGCTGGTCGGACTGATCAACCAGCACGGGGCCCTGGCCGTCGGCCTCTCCGGTGAGGACGCCGGGCTGTTCACCGCCACCCAGACCAACACCGTCGTCGACGGCGAGGAGGTCGACCTCGGCCTGGTGGGCGAGGTCAGCCGGGTCCGCCCCGAGGCGGTCCAGGACCTCATCGACGCCGGCCGGATCCCGGTGATCTCGAGCGTCGCCCCGGACATCGACGGCCTGGTGCACAACGTCAACGCCGACACCGCCGCCGCGGCCCTGGCCGTCGCGCTGGATGCCGAGAAGCTCCTGGTGCTGACCGACGTGGAGGGCCTCTACCGGGACTGGCCCGACAGCGACGACGTCATCCAGGAGATCAGCCCCGAGTCGCTCGCCGAGCTGATGCCGAGCCTCGCGTCGGGCATGGTGCCGAAGATGGCCGCCTGCCTGCAGGCGGTGCAGAACGGCGTGAACCGGGCGACCGTCGTGGACGGTCGCGAGCCGCACTCGGTGCTGCTGGAGATCTTCACCGACGAGGGCGTCGGCACCCAGGTGCTGCCGGGCGTCGACACCAAGATCCGCAAGGCCCACGACGCGCCGGGAGGTGCCTCATGACCCAGCCGGTCACCGACCACACCGACCACACCGGGCACTCTTGGGGGGAGCGGTACGCCGCGTCCCTGATGAACACGTTCGGCCCGCCCAAGCTGGTGCTCACCCGCGGCGAGGGCAGCCGGGTCTGGGACGAGGACGGCACCGCCTACCTGGATCTGCTCGGCGGGATCGCCGTGAACTCGCTCGGGCACGCACACCCGGCGCTGGTCGAGGCGGTCAGCACCCAGCTCGGCACGCTGGGCCACATCTCCAACTTCTTCGCCAGCGAGCCGCAGATCGGCCTGGCCGAGCGCCTGCTCGGTCTGGTCGGCGCGCCCGGCCGGGTGTTCTTCGCCAACTCCGGCGCGGAGGCCAACGAGGCCGCCATCAAGCTGACCCGGCGGACCGGCCGGACCCACCTGGTGGCCACCGAGGGCGCCTTCCACGGCCGCACGATGGGATCGCTCGCGCTGACCTCGAAGGAGGCCTACCGGGCACCCTTCGAGCCGCTCCCCGGGCACGTCACGTTCGTCCCCTACGGCGACGCCGCGGCGCTCGCCGAGGCGGTGACCGACGAGACCGCAGCGGTGGTGCTGGAGCCGCTGCAGGGCGAGGCCGGCGTGGTGGTGCCGCCCGAGGGCTACCTGGCCCGGGCCCGCGAGATCACCACCGAGCACGGTGCGCTGCTGTGGCTGGACGAGATCCAGACCGGCATCGGCCGCACCGGCGCGTGGTTCGGCTACCAGCACCCGGCCATCGAGCCGACCGCGGTGCTCCCCGACCTGGTGACGGTCGCGAAGGGCCTCGGCGGCGGACTGCCGATCGGGGCCTGCATCGCCGTGGGGGAGGCCGGACACCTGCTCGGTCCGGGCAACCACGGCACCACGTTCGGCGGCAACCCGGTGGCGACCGCGGCCGGCCTCGCGGTGCTCGACACGATCGAGCGCGACGGCCTGCTGGCCCACGTCGCCGACGTCGGCGCGCAGCTGCGTGCCGGCCTCGGGGCCGACCCCCGGGTCACCGACGTCCGCGGCCAGGGACTGCTGATCGGCCTGGATCTCAGCGCTCCGAGGTCGGCCGAGGTGGTCGCGACCGCGCTCGCACACGGCTTCATCATCAACAACCCGACTCCCGAGCGGATCCGGCTGGCGCCACCGCTGGTGCTGACCGAGCAGGAGGCTGCCTCGTTCGTCGCCGCCTGGCCGGCCCTCCTGGACGAGGCCGGGGTCTAGATGGTCCGGCACCTGCTCCGCGACGACGACCTCACCCCGGCCGAGCAGGCCGAGGTGCTGGCGCTCGCCGCCGAGCTCAAGCGGGCGCCGTACGACCACAAGCCGTTGGCCGGTCCGCGCTCGGTGGCGCTGGTCTTCGACAAGCAGACGCTGCGCACGCAGGCGTCGTTCTCGGCCGGCATCGCCGAGCTCGGCGGGTTCCCGATGGTGGTGGACGGTCGGCTGGCCGGCATCGGCGTCCGGGAGTCGGTGCCCGACGTGGCCCGGGTGCTCGGCCGCCAGGCCAGCCAGATCGTCTGGCGCACCGCCGAGCAGGCCCGCCTGGAGGAGATGGCCGAGTGGGCCGGGGTCCCGGTGATCAACGCCCTCACGGACACCTTCCACCCCTGCCAGCTGCTGGCCGACCTGCTGACGGTCGGCGAGCACAAGGGAGCGCTCGCGGGCCTGAAGGTCGCGTTCGTCGGTGACGGCGGCTGCAACCTCGGCCACTCCTGGCTGGTCGCCGGCGCGACCGCCGGCATGCACGTCGTGGTCAGCGCGCCCGAGGGCTACGACCCGGAGCCCGGCATCGTCGGGACCGCCTCGGGGATCGCCGCGGCCACCGGCGGCTCGGCCCGGCTCGAGCGGGACCCGTACGCCGCGGTGGCCGGCGCCGACGTCGTGGTGACCGACACCTGGGTGAGCATGGGCCACGAGGACGAGGCGCCGGTCCGGGTGGCGGCGCTGACGCCGTACTCGCTGACCTCCGACCTGCTGGCCGCCGCCGCGCCGGACGCGATCGCGATGCACTGCCTGCCCGCTTACCGGGGCAAGGAGATCGCCGCCGAGGTGATCGACGGCCCGCGCAGCGTCGTGTGGGACGAGGCCGAGAACCGCCGGCACGCCCAGAAGGCCGTGATGAGCTGGCTGGCGGCCCGGCCCGGGGAGGCGACGGCATGACCGGATCCGCCCTGCGCCCGGCCACCAAGAACGCCCGGCACCAGCGCATCGTCGAGCTCGTCAACCAGCACGAGGTCCGCTCCCAGGGGGAGCTGGCGGTGCTGCTCGCCGAGAGCGGCCTGCGGGTCACCCAGGCCACCCTCTCCCGCGACCTGGTCGAGCTGGACGCGGTGAAGGTCCGCGCCCCCTCGGGGGCGCTGGTCTACGCCGTGCCCGGCGAGGGCGGCGACCGCCGACCGGTGGCGCCGGCCGACTCCTCGGCCGGCCGGGCCCGGCTCTCCCGCCTGTGCGGCGAGCTGCTGGTCAGCGCCGAGGCGTCGGGCAACCTGGTCGTCCTCCGGACGCCGCCGGGCGCCGCGCAGTTCCTCGGGTCGGCCTTCGACAAGGCCGACTTCCCCGACATCCTCGGCACCATCGCCGGCGACGACACCGTGCTGGTGATCGGCCGTGACCCGCGCGGCGGCGGGACCCTCGCCCGCCGGTTCCTCGGCATGGCCGAGCACCCCACCCCCGAACAGACCCCCGACCAGAAGGAACATCCGTGAGCAAGGTCCTGACCTCCCTGCCCAAGGGCGAGCGCGTCGGCATCGCGTTCTCCGGTGGCCTCGACACCTCCGTCGCGGTCGCCTGGATGCGTGACAAGGGCGCGGTGCCCTGCACCTACACCGCCGACATCGGCCAGTACGACGAGCCGGACATCTCCGGCGTGCCGGACCGGGCCTTCGAGTACGGCGCCGAGATCGCCCGCGCCGTCGACTGCCGGACCCAGCTCGTCGAGGAGGGGTTCGCGGCGATCGCCTGCGGCGCCTTCCACATCCGCTCGGGCGGCCGCACCTACTTCAACACCACGCCCCTGGGCCGCGCCGTCACCGGCACCATGCTGGTCCGGGCCATGCACGAGGACGGCGTGGACATCTGGGGCGACGGATCGACGTTCAAGGGCAACGACATCGAGCGGTTCTACCGCTACGGGCTGCTCGCCAACCCGGACCTGCGGATCTACAAGCCCTGGCTGGACGCCGACTTCGTGCACGAGCTCGGCGGTCGGGACGAGATGAGCCAGTGGCTCACCGAGCACGACCTGCCGTATCGCGACTCCAAGGAGAAGGCCTACTCGACCGACGCCAACATCTGGGGTGCGACGCACGAGGCGAAGATCCTCGAGCACCTGGACACCTCCCTGGAGGTCGTCGAGCCGATCATGGGCGTGAAGTTCTGGGACCCCTCGGTCGCGATCGAGACCGAGGACGTCACCGTCCGCTTCGAGTGCGGTCGCCCGGTCGCGATCAACGGTCAGGGGTTCCCCGACCCCGTGGCGCTGGTCCACGAGGCCAACCTGATCGGCGGACGGCACGGCCTGGGCATGTCGGACCAGATCGAGAACCGGATCATCGAGGCCAAGTCGCGCGGCGTCTACGAGGCCCCGGGGATGGCGCTGCTGTGGATCGCCTACGAGCGGCTGCTCAACGCGATCCACAACGAGGACACGATCGCCAGCCACCACAACGAGGGTCGCCGCCTCGGCCGGCTGCTCTACGAGGGTCGCTGGCTGGACCCGCAGGCGCTGATGATCCGTGAGTCGATCCAGCGCTGGATCGCCTCGCTGGTCACGGGCGAGGTGACGCTGAGGCTGCGTCGCGGGGAGGACTACACGGTCCTCGCCACCGACGGCCCGGCGTTCTCCTACCACCCCGACAAGCTGTCGATGGAGCGCACCGAGAACGCCGCCTTCGGTCCCACGGACCGGATCGGCCAGCTGACGATGCGCAACCTCGACATCGCCGACTCCCGCGCCAAGCTGGAGCTCTACGCCGGTCAGCCGCTCGACCAGGGCCAGGTGCTCGTCGAGCACGGGACGCTGTACGGCGAGCTGGAGCCAGGCGGTGCGAACCGGATCGCCACGAACCCGCGCCAGCCCGGCGAGATCGACGACGAGGCGCTCGACGCGGCGGCGATGGAGGCCGGGACCGACTGATGGGCACCAATGAGGGCGCACTCTGGGGCGGCCGGTTCGCCGGCGGCCCCAGCCCGGAGCTGGAGGCGCTGTCCCGGTCAACGCACTTCGACTGGCGGCTCACGCCCTACGACCTGGCCGGGTCCCGGGCGCACGCCGACGTGCTGCGCGACGCCGAGCTGCTCACCGAGGCCGACCACGCCGAGCTGCTCCGCGGGCTGCGGGTGCTGGGGGAGCGGTACGCCGCCGGCGACCTGGTGCCTGGCCCCGGCGACGAGGACGTCCACGGCGCGCTCGAGCGGCTGCTGCTCGAGGAGGTCGGTCGGGACGTCGGTGGCAGGCTCCGGGCCGGACGATCCCGCAACGACCAGGTGGCCACGCTGTTCAAGGCCTTCCTGCGCGACCACGCCCGGGTCCTGTCCGGGCAGGTGCTCGACCTGGTCGAGGCGCTGCGGGCCCAGGCCGAGGAGCACCTCGGCGCGATCATGCCGGGGCGCACCCACCTGCAGCACGCGCAGCCGGTGCTGCTCAGCCACCACCTGCTGGCGCACGCCTGGCCGCTGCTGCGCGACGTCGACCGGCTCCGCGACTGGGACGCGCGGGTCGCCGCGGAGTCGCCGTACGGCTCGGGCGCCCTGGCCGGCACCAGCCTCGGCCTGGACCCGGAGGCGGTCGCCGAGCAGCTGGGCTTCACCGGCTCGAGCGCCAACTCGATCGACGGCACCGCGGCCCGCGACTTCGTCGCCGAGTTCGCGTTCGTCACCGCGATGGTCGGTGTCGACGTGAGCCGGATCGCCGAGGAGGTGATCCTCTGGGCGACGAAGGAGTTCGGGTTCGTCACGCTGCACGACTCCTGGTCCACGGGGTCGAGCATCATGCCGCAGAAGAAGAACCCCGACATCGCCGAGCTGGCCCGCGGGAAGGCCGGCCGGCTGGTCGGCAACCTGACCGGCCTCATGGCCACGCTCAAGGCGCTGCCGCTCGCCTACAACCGGGACCTGCAGGAGGACAAGGAGCCGGTGTTCGACTCCGTCGACACCCTCGAGGTGCTGCTGCCGGCCTTCACGGGCATGGTCGCGACGCTGCGCTTCGAGACCGACCGGATGGCCGAGCTGGCACCGCAGGGGTTCTCGCTCGCGACCGACGTCGCGGAGTGGCTGGTGCGCGAGGGCGTGCCGTTCCGGGTCGCCCACGAGGTGGCCGGCGGCTGCGTCCGTCGCTGCGAGGAGCTCGGGGTGGAGCTGCACGAGCTGACCGACGCCGACCTCTCGGGGATCTCCGAGCACCTGACGCCGGCGGTGCGCGACGTGCTCACCGCCGAGGGGTCGGTCGCCTCCCGAGACAGCCGGGGCGGCACCGCACCGGACCGGGTGCGCGAGCAGCTGACCGAGCTCGCCGAGGCCGTCGTCGGACACCGTGGGCGCCTCGGCTGACCTCGCCGTCCTCGGCGGCGACGCCCCTGCCGTGGCGCCGCTGCTCCTGGGGGCCGTGGTCCGACGGGGTGAGGCCGCCGTCCGGCTCACCGAGGTCGAGGCGTACGCCGGGGCGCGCGATCCCGGATCGCACGCGTTCCGCGGCCGCACTCCTCGAAACGCAGTGATGTTCGGACCGGCGGGGCACCTCTACACCTACTTCGTCTACGGCATGCACGTCTGCGCGAACGTCGTCACCGGGCCGGACGGCGAGGCGTCCGCGGTGCTGCTGCGGGCCGGTGAGGTGGTCACTCCCCTCGACCCGGCGCTCACCGCGGCCGGCCGGCGCGACCTGGCCCGTGGCCCGGCCAGACTGTGCCGTGCCCTCGGCATCGGCCTGGCCGACGGCGGCACCGACCTGCGGCTCGGGCCGGTGACCCTTGAGCTCGGCGACCCGGCGCCACCCGAGCAGGTCCGCAGCGGCCCCCGTGTCGGGCTCCGGAACGGCGCCGCGACACCGTGGCGCTTCTGGTTGGACGGGGAGCCGACGGTCTCGCAGTACCGCCCGGCCGCCCGGCGGCGCATGTGAGGGCGGCGGCCCGCCGTGAGCCGACCCAGCCGGTCGCCTCGACATGAGGCAGGCTGGACCCACCAGGAACGAATCGAAAGGCCCATGAGCGTGTCCCAGCAGATGTCCATCCTCGACGACCTCGAGTGGCGCGGCCTCGTCGCACACTCGACCGACCGTGACGCCCTCCGCGAGGCGCTGGAGTCGGGGAGCGTGCGGTTCTACGTCGGCTTCGACCCGACCGCGCCGAGCCTGCACCTGGGCAACCTCGTGCAGATCATCACCGCCCGCAGGCTGCAGCTGGCGGGGCACAGGCCCTACCCGCTGGTCGGTGGCGCCACCGGCATGATCGGCGACCCCAAGGAGTCGGGCGAGCGCAGCCTGAACTCGCTGGACACCGTCAAGGCGTGGGTGGAGAAGGTCCGCACCCAGATCGAGCCCTTCCTCGACTTCGACGGCCCGCACGGGGCCACCATGGTGAACAACTACGACTGGACCGCCTCGCTGTCGACGATCGACTTCCTGCGCGACGTCGGCAAGCACTTCCCGGTGAACCGGATGCTGGCGCGCGACGTCGTGCGCAGCCGGCTCGACGATGGGATCAGCTACACCGAGTTCAGCTACGTGCTGCTCCAGTCGATGGACTTCCTCCAGCTCTTCCGGGACCACGGGGTGACGCTGCAGTTCGGCGGCAGCGACCAGTGGGGCAACCTCACCGGAGGTGTCGAGCTGATCCGGCGCAGCGACGGCGGACGGGCGCACGCCTTCGCCACGCCCCTGGTCACCCGGGCCGACGGGACGAAGTACGGCAAGACCGAGGGCGGGGCGCTCTGGTTGGACCCCGAGATGATGTCGCCCTACGCCTTCTACCAGTTCTGGCTCAACGCCGAGGACGCGAAGGTCGGGGAGCTGCTGCGGATCTTCACGTTCCTCTCGCGGGAGCAGATCGAGGAGCTGGACGAGCAGACCGCGGAGAAGCCGTTCCTCCGTGCCGCCCAGAAGGCGCTGGCGGCCGAGGTGACGACCCTGGTCCACGGCGGGCGGGAGACCGCGCGGATCCAGGCGGCCTCGGCAGCGCTGTTCGGCGGGGGAGACCTGCACGAGCTGAGCACTCCCACGCTGGCAGCGGCCCTGCGCGAGGCGGGTGCGGTCCGGCTGAGCCGCGCGGACGGGATCCCCGACATCGTCGGGCTGCTGGTGGCCGCCGGGTTGGCGAAGAGCAACGGCGAGGCCCGCCGGACGATCAAGGAGGGCGGCGCCTACCTCAACAACGAGCGGGTCGAGGACCCCGAGCACGTGCCCGGGGAGGCCGACCTGGTCGGCGGGTCCTGGCTGGTGCTGCGCCGCGGCAAGAAGACGCTCGCCGGCGTGGAGCTGGTGTGAGCGGAGCGCGACCCGCCGCGAGCCCCGCTCGCGGACCCGGAAATCGGGCCTGACCTGCGCGAACGATGGTTGTGGCCCGGGTCACGCGGAGTCGATTTGACGGGCCGTGGGCGCTCGCATAATGTTCTGTTCGTCGCCAGGGAGCGGCGGGAAGCAAGGCCGAGAGGCCGGGCCTCCGGCCCCGGGCGACCACCCCAACACAACACCTCTTCCGAGGCAGAACGTGTGTGCGCCACGATGCGGCCACGGACCACTTCGGAGACGTCGGTGTGGGCGGGTGGCCGAGAGGCCGGGCCGAATTGACAGGCCCAGGGCGGACCGGTAAGTTTAGTCAGGTTGCCCCACAGCGAGGCCGAAAGGCCGGACTGCGGTGCGCGCTTGATCCTTGAGAACTCAACAGTGTGCCAAAAGTCGACGAATTAGTTTGATACCCGTCCGACTCGGCGTCGATCCGGCTTGTCCGGTGAGACAACAAGTCGAACGGTTCCTTTGGTAAGAAAACGATGATTCTGACAACTATGTCAGTGATTCGGTCTCTTGCCAGGACATCTCAAAGTTTGACGCCCACCTCGGTGGGTGTCGTGAAACTTCAACGGAGAGTTTGATCCTGGCTCAGGACGAACGCTGGCGGCGTGCTTAACACATGCAAGTCGAGCGGTAAGGCCCTTCGGGGTACACGAGCGGCGAACGGGTGAGTAACACGTGAGCAATCTGCCCTTCACACTGGGATAACCCCCGGAAACGGGAGCTAATACCGGATACGACCACCTCAGGCATCTGATGGTGGTGGAAAGCTCCGGCGGTGGAGGATGAGCTCGCGGCCTATCAGCTTGTTGGTGAGGTAATGGCTCACCAAGGCTTCGACGGGTAGCCGGCCTGAGAGGGTGACCGGCCACACTGGGACTGAGACACGGCCCAGACTCCTACGGGAGGCAGCAGTGGGGAATATTGGACAATGGGCGAAAGCCTGATCCAGCAACGCCGCGTGAGGGATGACGGCCTTCGGGTTGTAAACCTCTTTCATCCATGACGAAGCGCAAGTGACGGTAATGGAAGAAGAAGGACCGGCCAACTACGTGCCAGCAGCCGCGGTAATACGTAGGGTCCGAGCGTTGTCCGGAATTATTGGGCGTAAAGGGCTCGTAGGCGGTCTGTCGCGTCGGGAGTGAAAACACGGGGCTTAACCCCGTGCCTGCTTCCGATACGGGCAGACTAGAGGTATGCAGGGGAGAACGGAATTCCTGGTGTAGCGGTGAAATGCGCAGATATCAGGAGGAACACCGGTGGCGAAGGCGGTTCTCTGGGCATTACCTGACGCTGAGGAGCGAAAGTGTGGGGAGCGAACAGGATTAGATACCCTGGTAGTCCACACCGTAAACGTTGGGCGCTAGGTGTGGGACTCATTCCACGAGTTCCGTGCCGCAGCTAACGCATTAAGCGCCCCGCCTGGGGAGTACGGCCGCAAGGCTAAAACTCAAAGGAATTGACGGGGGCCCGCACAAGCGGCGGAGCATGCGGATTAATTCGATGCAACGCGAAGAACCTTACCTGGGTTTGACATATACCGGAAAGCTCTAGAGATAGAGCCCCTTTTAGTCGGTATACAGGTGGTGCATGGCTGTCGTCAGCTCGTGTCGTGAGATGTTGGGTTAAGTCCCGCAACGAGCGCAACCCTCGTCTTATGTTGCCAGCACGTTATGGTGGGGACTCATAAGAGACTGCCGGGGTCAACTCGGAGGAAGGTGGGGATGACGTCAAGTCATCATGCCCCTTATGTCCAGGGCTTCACGCATGCTACAATGGCCGGTACAAAGGGCTGCGATACCGCAAGGTGGAGCGAATCCCAAAAAGCCGGTCTCAGTTCGGATTGGGGTCTGCAACTCGACCCCATGAAGTCGGAGTCGCTAGTAATCGCAGATCAGCAACGCTGCGGTGAATACGTTCCCGGGCCTTGTACACACCGCCCGTCACGTCACGAAAGTCGGCAACACCCGAAGCCGGTGGCCCAACCCTTGTGGAGGGAGCCGTCGAAGGTGGGGCTGGCGATTGGGACGAAGTCGTAACAAGGTAGCCGTACCGGAAGGTGCGGCTGGATCACCTCCTTTCTAAGGAGCACATTGGCAGCTCAGCTGTCCAAGCCGACCTGTTTCGTGACCGAACGTGTCACGGCAGGTCACGCTCACTAGTGGAACGTCGACTACTTGGTTCGCCCGCCGGCGAACGCCCGTCAGTACTGTCACTTCTGTGACGTGGAACCTCGAGCAGGAACCGGTTGGAGTCCCAGGCACACTGTTGGGTCCTGAGGGATCGAGCGAGAGCTCATCTCTTCGGACCGCCTCTCCCGCTGAACCGCCAGGACATCCTGGTAGGCACGGACCTCGAGGCGGTACCGCCCGTAAATTGAGAACTACACAGTGGACGCGAGCATCTTTGTAGCAAGACAAGCTACTAAGGGCACATGGTGGATGCCTTGGCACCAAGAGCCGATGAAGGACGTAGGAGCCTGCGATAAGCCCCGGGAAGTTGGCAACCGAGCTGTGATCCGGGGATTTCCGAATGGGGAAACCCAGCTGGAGTCATGTCCAGTTACCTCTGCCTGAACACATAGGGCAGTTGGAGGGAACGTGGGGAAGTGAAACATCTCAGTACCCACAGGAAGAGAAAACAAAAGTGATTCCGAGAGTAGTGGCGAGCGAAATCGGAACAGGCCAAACCCAATCAGTGTGATAGCCGGCAGGCGTTGCTGGTTGGGGGTTGTGGGGCCGTCACGTCGTTACTGCCGTAGCGACACAGAGTAAGAAACCATCGTTGAAGTTGAAGCGGACTGGAAAGTCCCGGCGTAGAGGGTGATACCCCCGTACACGTAAGACGATGGCTCTGAGACGTCACCCCAAGTAACACGGAACCCCTGAAATTCCGTGTGAATCTGGCGGGACCACCCGTTAAGCCTAAATACTCCTTGGTGACCGATAGCGGACAAGTACCGTGAGGGAAAGGTGAAAAGTACCCCTGGCGGGGAGTGAAATAGTACCTGAAACCATGTGCCTACAATCCGTCGGAGCGAGATTTCGATCTTGTGACGGCGTGCCTTTTGAAGAATGAGCCTGCGAGTTTGCGTTGTGTTGCGAGGTTAACCCGTGTGGGGAAGCCGTAGCGAAAGCGAGTCCGAATAGGGCGACTGAGTAGCACGATCAAGACCCGAAGCGAAGTGATCTATCCATGGGCAGGTTGAAGCGCGGGTAAGACCGCGTGGAGGACCGAACCCACTTAGGTTGAAAACTGAGGGGATGACCTGTGGATAGGGGTGAAAGGCCAATCAAACTTCGTGATAGCTGGTTCTCCCCGAAATGCATTTAGGTGCAGCGTTGCGTGTTTCTTGCCGGAGGTAGAGCACTGGATAGCCAATGGGCCCTACAAGGTTACTGACGTTAGCCAAACTCCGAATGCCGGCAAGTGAGAGCGCAGCAGTGAGACTGTGGGGGATAAGCTCCATAGTCGAAAGGGAAACAGCCCAGACCATCAGCTAAGGCCCCTAAGCGATAACTAAGTGGAAAAGGATGTGGAGTCGCACAGACAACCAGGAGGTTGGCTTGGAAGCAGCCACCCTTGAAAGAGTGCGTAATAGCTCACTGGTCAAGTGATTCCGCGCCGACAATGTAGCGGGGCTCAAGTTATCCGCCGAAGCTATGGCATTCATGCACTATCCCGGTCTTCGGATCCAGGAGCATGGATGGGTAGGGGAGCGTCGTGTGGCGAGTGAAGCGGCGGAGTGATCCAGCCGTGGACGCCACACGAGTGAGAATGCAGGCATGAGTAGCGAAAGACGGGTGAGAAACCCGTCCGCCGAATGATCAAGGGTTCCAGGGTCAAGCTAATCTGCCCTGGGTAAGTCGGGACCTAAGGCGAGGCCGACAGGCGTAGTCGATGGACAACGGGTTGATATTCCCGTACCGGCAAAATAGCGCCCATGACGAACCTAGTGATGCTAAGTGCCCAAAACCACCGGGATCCTTCGGGACGATGGTGGCGGAGCGCACGACCCGAACTAGCAGTAGTCAAGCGATGGGGTGACGCAGGAGGGCAGTCCAACCGTGGCGATGGTAGACCACGGCCAAGGGTGTAGGGCGCAACGTAGGCAAATCCGCGTTGCACATGCCTGAGACCTGACGGGGAGTCCTTATGGACGAAGTGGATGATCCCATGCTGTCGAGAAAAACCTCTAGCGAGCTATGCGCCGCCCGTACCCCAAACCGACTCAGGTGATCAGGTAGAGAATACCAAGGCGATCGAGTGAACCATGGTTAAGGAACTCGGCAAAATGCCCCCGTAACTTCGGGAGAAGGGGGGCCGGATTCGTGAAGGGACTTGCTCCCGGAAGCGATGAAGGCCGCAGAGACCAGGCCCAAGCGACTGTTTACTAAAAACACAGGTCCGTGCGAAGTTGTAAGACGATGTATACGGACTGACTCCTGCCCGGTGCTGGAAGGTTAAGGGGACGTGTTAGTTGACTTTGTCAGCGAAGCGCAGAACTTAAGCCCCAGTAAACGGCGGTGGTAACTATAACCATCCTAAGGTAGCGAAATTCCTTGTCGGGTAAGTTCCGACCTGCACGAATGGAGTAACGACTTGGGCGCTGTCTCAACCATGGACTCGGCGAAATTGCACTACGAGTAAAGATGCTCGTTACGCGCGGCAGGACGGAAAGACCCCGGGACCTTTACTATAGTTTGGTATTGGTGTTTGGTTCGGCTTGTGTAGGATAGGTGGGAGACTGTGAAACTCGGACGCCAGTTCGGGTGGAGTCAACGTTGAAATACCACTCTGGTCGTACTAGATATCTAACCTAGGTCCGTAATCCGGATCAGGGACAGTGCCTGATGGGTAGTTTAACTGGGGCGGTTGCCTCCTAAAATGTAACGGAGGCGCTCAAAGGTTCCCTCAGCCTGGTTGGCAATCAGGTTTCGAGTGTAAGTGCACAAGGGAGCTTGACTGTGAGAGTGACAACTCGAGCAGGGACGAAAGTCGGAACTAGTGATCCGGCGCTGGCATGTGGAAGCGGCGTCGCTCAACGGATAAAAGGTACCCCGGGGATAACAGGCTGATCTTCCCCAAGAGTCCATATCGACGGGATGGTTTGGCACCTCGATGTCGGCTCGTCGCATCCTGGGGCTGGAGTAGGTCCCAAGGGTTGGGCTGTTCGCCCATTAAAGCGGCACGCGAGCTGGGTTTAGAACGTCGTGAGACAGTTCGGTCCCTATCCGCCGCGCGCGCAGGAAACTTGAGAAAGGCTGTCCCTAGTACGAGAGGACCGGGATGGACGAACCTCTGGTGTGCCAGTTGTTCCGCCAGGAGCACGGCTGGTTAGCTACGTTCGGAAGTGATAACCGCTGAATGCATCTAAGCGGGAAGCACGTTTCAAGATGAGGTTTCCCACCGGGTAACCGGGTAAGGCCCCCAGTAGACGACTGGGTTGATAGGCCGGAGGTGTACAGCAGAAATGCCCAGCCGACCGGTACTAATAGGCCGAGGGCTTGTCCCTCAAAGATGTTGCGCGTCCACTGTGTGGTTCCCGAGTTACGGTCGGGAACCGTTGATCGAGCCGGAGGGCTCCGATCATGGTTGATCTAACTCCATAGAGTTTCGGCGGCCATAGCGAAAGGGAAACACCCGGCTCCATTCCGAACCCGGAAGTTAAGCCTTTCAGCGCCGATGGTACTGCAATCGCGAGGTTGTGGGAGAGTAGGACGTCGCCGGACATTACTTTCGTAAGGGCCACCTCTATCAGAGGTGGCCCTTACGCATTTCAGCCGTCCCCGCACGTCAACGTAAACCGTCGAAGAAGGTCGTCATGCCCGAGGATTCACGTCAGCCCCGCCAGTCCCGAGGCGGCTCGCAGGCCGGCCAGGGTCGTGGCCGAGCCTCCGACCGCGGTCGAGGCGCGGCGCCGGGCCGCGGACAGGGCCAGGGTCGCGGAGAGGGCCAGGGTCGCGGACAGGGACGGGGCGGCTCCGGGTCGCGGCCGGGACGGAAGGACGACTGGCGCCGGCCCGCCGACGACCAGCGCCCGCGCTCGGAGGACCAGGCGAGGTACGACGGTCCGCCGATCCCTGAGGACATCACCGGCAAGGAGCTGGACCGCTCGGTGACCGCGCAGCTGAAGGGCCTGCCCGAGAAGCTGGCGGCGCGCGTGGCCCGGCACCTGGCCGCAGCCGGCGCGGTCATCGACGAGGACCCGCGCACGGCGTACGAGCACACCCTGGCCGCCCGGGCCCGGGCCGCCCGGATCGCCGTGGTCCGTGAGGCGTGCGGGGAGGCGGCGTACGCGGCCGGGGAATACGCCGAGGCGCTCTCCGAGCTGCGGGCCGCCAAGCGCATGAACGGGGTCACGGCCTACCTGCCGATCATGGCCGACTGCGAGCGCGCTCTGGGTCGTCCTGAGCGAGCGCTGACCCTGGCCAAGAGCCCGGCGGTGGCGAACTTCGCCTCGGAGGCGAAGGCGGAGATGACGATCGTCGAGGCCGGTGCTCGTCGGGACATGGGCGAGCTCGACGCCGCGCTGCGCACGCTGGAGAACGCACCCCTCACCTCGAAGTCGCGGACCTCGTGGGTGGTCCGACTGCGCTACGCCTACGCCGACACGCTCGTGGCCGCAGGCCGGGAGGCCGACGCCCTCGAGTGGTTCCACCGCACCGAGGCGATCGACGGCGACGAGATCACCGACGCGGGGGAGCGGGCCGCGGAGCTCGAGAAGCGCCAGGGCTAGGCGAGGGCCGCCCGAGGCGGGGTCGGCCCGCGCCCGGCCCGCGGGGCCTCCACAGCCCGGCGGGCCGTCGCCTGGTTCCCCAGGAGTCCGTGCGGGCCGCCTCGACGGTCGGTCGCTTTCGGCACCGTCGGGTGCGGAGGTGGTCGCGGTGACCAACGAGGTGGTGCTCCAGGGACGGATCTCCCGTCCACCAGAGCCGAAGGTGCTGCCCAGCGGAGACACCGTCTGGGTGGTCCGGGTGGTGGTGCCCCGGGCCGACGGACGCGCCGGCGCCGACTGGTTCGACTGCGCCCTGTGGTCGGGGCGGCTGCGTCGGTCGGCCCGGGGCTGGGCGACCGACGATGTGGTGCGGGTCGAGGGGGTGCTGCGACGCCGGTTCTACCGGACCGCGGCCGGCCCACGGTCGGTGGTGGAGGTGGAGGCCACCGGCGCCCGACTGGTGCGTCGCCTCACTCGTCCGGCACGGCGCGCATGAGCACGCCCACGTGCGGCTTGGGCTGGAACGACGTGGCCTTGTGCGGCAACAGTCGCCCGGACCGGGCCGAGCGGTCCACCTGGTCGAAGCTCGGCGCCGGGAGCAGCACGGCCAGCCCCGGTCCGGCGCGGTCGAGAGCCTCGCCGGCCGTGTGGTGGAAGCCGATCACCTCCGGATCGACGCCCCAGGCGGGGAGCAGCTCGTCGTGCAGGCGGTGGACCAGCATCCGGTCGTCGGGCGGGGCCGGGCGAAGCGTCGCCCAGCCGGACCCGTCGTGGAGGACCAGGGAGTCCTCGAGGTGGTCGAGGGCTGCCTGCCGGGTCGGGCACGCCGTGAACGCGTCGCCGCGCTCGGCCGCCGCTCGGGCGACGTCGGCGAGGTCCAGTCGCGGGATCGACCGGTGGATCGCGCTCAGCTGGAGTGGGGTGTCGGCCTGGTCGACCAGCATCACCAGCGTGCGCGCCCAGTCCGTGCCGGGCCGGGCCTGGTCGAGGCGGCGCGCCGCGGCGTAGCGGTGGTGGCCGTCCGCGATCACGGCCCGGGTGCCGGCCAGGGCGTCCTGCAGTGCCCGGATCGTGTCCGGCTCGCTCACCCGCCAGATCCTCTGCACCTGCCCGGACCGGTCGGTGTAGACGTGGTCGGGCGCTCCTGCGGTGGCCTGAGCGACGAGGTGGCGGACCGAGCCTGCTGCACGGGCCATCAGCAGGATGGGAGCCGGGTTCAGCCGCATCTGCTCCATGCGCTCGGCCAGCTGTCCCACCTGGGCCTCCCGCACGCCCTCGTGCGGGAACACCACGCCACGGGCGTCCTCGAGGGCGAGGGTGCCGACGATGCCCCGCACCGACACCCCGGCCGAGGTGTACTCGTGGAGGTAGATCGCCGGGGCGGGGTCCAGCCGCAGGTGTCGCCGGCGGCGCCACTCGCGGGTCCGGCTCGGCACCGATCGATAGGGTCTGGTCAGGACACGGTGCGCCACCGGGGCCCCGACATAGCTGTCGGAGAGCCTCAGTGCCCGGAACGGGAGCAGCGCGAACTGCGGCTCCCGCGAGCTGGTGGTGTCCATTCGGAGCATCGTAGGGGCCGGACCCAGGACAGGAAGGACCGACCGTGCTCGAGGAGAGCCAGGAGCCGCTGAGCTCGACGTACGACCTGGTGATGGCCGACCTCGACGGCGTGGTCTACGTCGGCCCCGCGGCGGTGCCCGGCGCGCCGGAGCACCTGGCCGAGGCCCGGCGTCGCGGCGTCCACGTCGCGTTCGTCACCAACAACGCCTCGCGCACGCCGCGCATGGTGGCCGAGCACCTCTGCGAGCTCGGGGTCGCCGCCGAGGCGTCGGACGTCGTCACCTCGGCCCAGGCGGCTGCGCACCTGCTGGCCGGGCGGCTGGAGCCGGGGGCACCGGTCCTCCTGCTCGGCGGCGCCGGGCTCGAGGAGGCGCTGCTGGACGAGGGCCTGACACCGGTGCTGGACGCCGCCGACGGCCCGGCCGCAGTCGTCACCGGCTACGGCCCCGACGTCACCTGGCGACGGCTGATGACCGGGGCGATGCTGATCCGGGACGGCCTGCCGTGGGTGGCGAGCAACACCGACCTGACCTTCCCCACCGCCGAGGGGGTGGCGCCCGGGCACGGCGTCCAGGTGCGCATGCTGAGCGACTTCTCCGGGGTGACCCCCGAGGTCGCCGGGAAGCCGGCCCGCCCGCTCCTCGACGAGACGGTGCGACGGGTCGGCGGTGACCGCCCCCTGATGGTCGGCGACCGGCTCGACACCGACATCGAGGGGGCGCGGGTGGCCGGCGTCGACTCGCTGCTCGTCCTCACCGGTGTCACCGGTCTCGCCGAGCTGGTCGCCGCCCCGCCCCGGCTGCGCCCGCGGTTCCTCGCCGCCGACCTCGGTGGCCTGTTCACGGCCCACCCGGTGCCCCACGTGGCGGCGGGCTCGACGACCGCCGAGCTCGGCGGGTGGCGCGCCGAGGTGCGCGGCGGTGTGCTGGCCGTCGACGGAGCGGGGGACCCGGACGACTGGTGGCGGGCCGTGGCCTATGCCGCCTGGGGTCACCTCGACGAGACCGGCGAGGTGTGCGACACGTCCGGAGTCGAGCCGCCCACGCCGGTCGGGCCACCGGCCGTTGGGGGTACGGTGACCGCATGACCGAGGAGCTCTCGAACCCCTTTGACGGCACGGCGGTCCCCGCCGGCACCGCCGACACCGCCCTTGCGGTGCCGGTGACCGGTCACGCGGAGGTCGATGCGGTGCTGGCCAGCCTGTCCGGCCTCGAGGAGGCCGAGGTCGCCACCCACGTCGCGACCTTCGAGCAGGCCCACGAGCGGCTCCGCGGGGCTCTCGACGCGCCCCAGACCTGAGCCGTGCCGCCTCGAGGCGCCCCGCGACGACTGCGCCTGGATGCCGAGCTGGTACGCCGTGGGGTCGCCCGCTCTCGCGAGCACGCGAGCGAGCTGATCGGCGCCGGCCGGGTGAAGGTGAACGGCGTGGTGGCCGGCAAGCCGGCGACCGGCGTCACCACCGACGTCGCCATCGTCGTCACCGAGGACCCGGACCGACCCGACTACGTCTCCCGCGGCGGCCACAAGCTGGCCGGCGCGCTCGCCGCGTTCGAGCCGTCGGGGCTGACCGTCCGCGGCCGCCGGTGCCTGGACGCCGGCGCCTCTACCGGTGGGTTCACCGACGTCCTGCTGCGCGCCGGGGCCGCCGAGGTGGTGGCGGTGGACGTCGGCTACGGGCAGCTCGCGTGGGGGCTGCGACAGGACGAGCGGGTGCGGGTCCACGACCGCACGAACGTCCGGGAGCTGACCACGGAGGTCATCGGCGGGCCGGTGGACGTCGTTGTCGGCGACCTGTCGTTCATCTCGCTGTCCCTGGTGCTCGACGCGCTGCTCGCGGTGACCCGTCCGGACGGCGACCTGGCGCTCATGGTCAAGCCCCAGTTCGAGGTCGGCAAGGATCGGGTCGGCAAGGGCGGCGTCGTGCGCGAGCCGGCGCTCCGGGCCGAGGCGGTGCAGGCGGTCGCGGACGCGGCCGGACGGCGCGGCTGGGGTGCCCGGGCGCTGACCACGAGCCCGCTGCCCGGGCCGTCGGGCAACGTGGAGTTCTTCCTCTGGCTGCACGCCGGTGACGCCGCGGTGACCGCGGACCAGATCCGCGCCGAGGCGGAGCGCTCCGCCGGGCTGGGGGTCCCGGGTGAGAGGCTGGGGCCGTGACCGACCAGCCACGCCGGGTGCTGCTCCTGGCCCACACCGGACGCGCCGAGGCGCGTGAGGTGGCGCGCGACTTCACCAAGGCGCTCACCGCACACGGCATCGGCGTCCGGCTGCTCGCCGACGAGGCCGCCGACCTGGCCCTCGACCCCGCCCAGTTCGACCCGGCCGTGGAGGTGGTCGCGGCCACGCCCGACGGTCCCGGGGCGTCCCACGGCTGCGAGCTCGTGGTGGTCATCGGCGGTGACGGCACGATCCTGCGCGCCGCCGAGCTGACCCACGGCGAGGGCACCCCGCTGCTCGGGGTGAACCTCGGCCACGTCGGCTTCCTCGCCGAGGCCGAGTTCGACGCCGTCGACGACACCATCGACGCGATCGTCGAGCGCCGCTACACGGCCGAGGACCGGCTCACCATCGACGTGTCGGTCTACCGCGACAAGGAGCTGGTCGCGAGCACGTTCGCCCTCAACGAGGCGAGCGTCGAGAAGGCCGCCCGCGAGCGGATGCTCGAGGTGGTGGTCGAGATCGACGGCCGGCCGCTCTCCCGCTGGGGCTGCGACGGCGTGGTGTGCGCCACGCCGACCGGCTCCACGGCGTACAACTTCTCGGCCGGCGGCCCGGTCGTCTGGCCCGGCGTCGAGGCGCTGCTGATGGTGCCGATCAGTGCGCACGCGCTGTTCGCGCGGCCCATGGTGGTGGCGCCGACGTCGGTGCTCGCGGTCGAGGTGCTCGCCCGCACGGAGGGGGCCGGCGTGCTCTGGTGCGACGGCCGGCGCACGGTGGACCTGCCGCCCGGCGCCCGGATCGAGGTACGCCGCGGCGCCACGCCGGTGCGCCTGGTGCGGCTGCACACCGCACCGTTCACCGACCGGCTGGTCGCCAAGTTCGGCCTGCCCGTCGGCGGCTGGCGCGGTGCCGGCGAGCGCCGCCTCCGCGGAGGTGAGGACGATGCTTGAGGAGATCCGGATCAGCTCGCTGGGGGTGATCGACTCCTCCACGCTCGAGCTCGGTCCCGGGCTCACCGTGATCACCGGTGAGACCGGCGCCGGCAAGACCATGGTCGTCACCGCGTTGGGCCTGCTGCTCGGAGGGCGGGCCGACAGCGGGGCGGTGCGGTCCGGCGCCCGGACCGCCCGGGTCGAGGGCGTCGTGGCCGCCTCGGCGCTGCCGGGCTTCCGCGGCGCCGTCGAGGAGCTCGGTGGCGAGATCGAGGACGAGCGGGTGCTGCTCGCGCGCAACATCTCCGGTGAGGGGCGCTCGCGTGCCTTCGTGGGCGGCGCCTCGGTGCCGGCCTCGCAGCTCTCCGAGGTCGCCGAGCCGCTGGTCGCCGTGCACGGCCAGTCCGACCAGCACCGCCTGCTCCGCGCCGGCGCCCAGCGCGACGCGCTGGACCGGTTCGGGGGCGAGTCGCTGGCCGGGCTCCGTGGCGCCTACACCGCCCTGCACGCCGAGCTCACCGACGTGGAGCGGGAGCTGGTCGAGGTGGTCTCGCAGGCCCGGGAGCGGGCCCGCGAGGCGGACCTGCTCCGGTTCGGGCTGGGTGAGATCGAGGAGGTGGACCCGGCGCCGGGGGAGGACGTCCAGCTCGCCGCCGAGGAGTCCCGGCTCGGCTTCGCCGACACCCTGCGCACCGCGTCGGGTCAGGCGAAGGAGGCGCTCTCCGCCGACCACGGGGGTGCCGACGCCCTCGGCGCCGTCGCCGCGGCCCGCTCGGATCTCGACGGGGTCCGCGACCACGACCCCGAGGTGGCCGAGCTGGCGGACCGGCTCGCCGAGGTGAGCTACCTCCTGGCCGACGTCGCCGCGGACATCGCCTCCTACACCGAGCGCGTGGACACCGACCCGGCCCG
The DNA here is from genome assembly GCF_014842875.1 of Nocardioides donggukensis. GTDB lineage: Bacteria > Actinomycetota > Actinomycetes > Propionibacteriales > Nocardioidaceae > Nocardioides > Nocardioides donggukensis. The sequence continues at coordinate 25,661 of NZ_JACYXZ010000002.1, forward strand.
GCTGGCGGCGGTCTCGGAGCGACGGGCGGCGCTCACGGCGCTGACCCGCAAGTACGGCGAGTCGATCGACGAGGTGCTGGCCTGGTCGGAGCGCTCGTCGGCCCGGCTGCTCGACCTCGACCGGACCGACGAGCAGGTGTCCGGGCTGAGGGAGCGCCGGGTCCGGCTGCGCGAGCAGCTGGCGGTGGCCGCCTCCGCCCTCTCCGCCGCCCGCCGCGAGGCGGCCGTGCGCCTGGCCGACGTGGTCACCGCCGAGCTGACCCTGCTCGCGATGCCGCACGCCGAGCTCACCGTCGAGGTGACGCCGACGACGGTGGCGGCCCCCGACAACCGCGACGACCCCGACGGCCCGGAGACGCCCGGAGCGCCGCTGCCGGTCGACGGCGGCTGGGTCCGCGCCGGCACGACCGGCACCGACGAGGTCGAGCTCCGGCTCGCCGCCAACACCGGTGCCGAGCCGAGGCCGCTGCACAAGGGGGCCTCCGGCGGCGAGCTGTCCCGGGTGATGCTCGCGCTGGAGGTGGCGCTGGCCGGCACCAGCCCGGTGCCGACGTTCGTGTTCGACGAGGTCGACGCGGGCGTCGGCGGCAAGGCGGCGGTCGAGGTCGGTCGCCGGCTCGCCACCCTGGCCCGCACCGCGCAGGTGCTGGTGGTGACCCACCTGCCCCAGGTGGCGGCGTACGCCGACCGGCACGTGGTGGTCTCCAAGGCCAGCGACGGCACCGTGACCACCTCGGGCCTGGCCGTCCTCGACGAGTCCGACCGGGTCCGCGAGCTGTCCCGGATGCTGGCCGGCATGGAGGAGTCCGACACCGCCCTCGCGCACGCCCGCGAGCTGCTCGACGCGGCCCGCCACGCGCGGGACTGACGTGCGCGATTGACCGTCTCCTGCGTGTCAGGATGAAGCGGTCATGAAGCTTCCCAGCCGAGGCGCGACCGACGTCGCCCTGCCCGGAACCACCGGCACCGCCCGGGTCGACCGACGCATCCGCAGCCTCCTGCCCCGACTCGGGCCCGGCGACATCGCCGTGCTCGACCACGTCGACCTCGATCGGGCGACCGCGCAGCGGATCGCCGACTCCGGCGTCCGGGCCGTGGTCAACGCCTCGCCGTTCGTCTCCGGCCGCTACCCCAACCAGGGCCCGGCGATCCTCCTTGACGTCGGCATCGAGCTGGTCGAGGACATCGGGACCGACGGGCTGGCCCGGGTCCGGGACGGTCGCGCGGTGCGGCTGCTGGACGGCGTCCTCCACGACGGGGAGCTGGAGCTGGCCCACGGCCGGGTGCTGGACCGGGAGCGGCTGGCCACCGAGCTGGAGCTGGCCCGGGGCGGCCTGGTCACGCAGCTGACCAACTTCACCCACAACAGCACCGAGTTCCTGCGCCGTGAGCAGGACCTCCTGCTGCACGGCCGCGGCGCACCGCGGCTCGGGGCCCGGCTCGCCGGGCGGCCGGTGGTCGTCGTGGTGGCCGGGCCGGACCACGGCGACGAGCTGGCCGGGATCAAGGGCTACCTCCGCGAGCAGCACCCCGTGCTGATCGCCGTCGACGACGGCGCCGACGCCCTGCTCGCGGCCGGCCACAAGCCGGACGTGGTGGTGGTGAGCTCGCCGCTCGTGGCCGATGCCGGCCGGGTCTCCGCCCGGGCGCTGCGGGGGGCCCGCGACGTGGTCGTCGTGGTCGACCGTGGCGACGGCAAGACCCCGCTCGACGCCCTCGAGCGGCTCGGGGTCCGCCCGCTCCGGTTCGAGACCGCGGCCTCCCCGGAGGACGCGGCACTCATGCTGGCCTGGCTCGGTGACGCCTCGCTGATCGTCGGTGTCGGCGGGCACGCCGACCTCGACGACTTCCTGGACCGTCAGCGGGCCGCGCTGGCCTCGACGTTCCTGACCCGGCTCAAGGTCGGCCCGCGCCTGGTCGACGCCCGCTCGGTGCCCGAGCTGTACGCCGGCCGGGTGCGCAGCTGGCAGCTGTGGCTGCTGCTGCTCGCCGGCGTGCTGGCGGTGCTGGCCTCGCTGGCGGTCACGCCGGTCGGCCAGGAGTGGCTCGACGAGCTCCGGCCCGCCCTCGCCTCTCTCGCAGACCGTCTCGGAGGACTGTTGCCGTGATCTCGTTCCGCTACCACGTCGTCTCGGTCGTCGCCGTGCTGCTCGCGCTCGCCGCGGGCGTCGCGCTCGGCGGCGGGCCCCTCTCGGAGGTCGGCCGCGGCGCCGGCGACGAGGCCGCCCAGCGCGCCCAGGACCGCTCCGCCCAGCTCTCCCGGCAGCTCGACCGCACGGAGGGCACCGCCGCCTTCCAGGACGACTTCGCCTCCGGCACCGCGTCCGCCGCCCTGAAGAATCGCCTGACCCGACGCCCGGTCACCCTGGTCTCGCTGCCGGGGGCCGACACCGAGGTGGCGACCGGGCTGGCCGGGTTCGTCAAGCAGGCGGGCGGCTCGGTGGTCGGCCGCTACGAGGTGCGGGACGCCCTGGTGGCCGCCGACGGCAAGTCCCTGGTGGACACCCTCGGCACCCAGCTCCTCGAGTCGGTCGAGGACACCGGGGTTCCCGCCGAGGCCACCACCTACGACCGCATGGGCCAGCTCATCGGCCGGGCCGTCGCGACCAGCGACGACGGCGGTGCCAACGTCGACGGTGCGGCGCGGGACATCCTCTCCAGCCTGCGCGGCGCCAAGCTCCTGACCGGGAGCTCGGACGCCGAGCGCCGTGGCAGCCTGGTGATCATGCTGCTGGGCACCGAGCTCGCCGAGGTCGACGGGGTGCAGAACATCGTCGGCGGACTGGCCTCGGGGATGGCCACGCAGTCCGACGGCCTGGTCGTGGCCGGGAGCACGGCCTCGGCCTCCGACGGGGTGCTCGGCCTGCTGCGCGACGAGGTCTCCTTCACCGCCGGTGCCTCCTCGGTGGACTCCGTCCAGACCGTCACCGGACAGGTCGCCACCGTGCTGGCGCTGGCCGCCGAGCAGGCGGGGGAGCCCGGCCACTACGGCGCCGAGGGGATCGACGGCGCCCTCCCGCGTGGTTGATTGCCTCCCGAGGCCCTTTCACCTGTAACCTAGAACCCCGTAGCAGACCACGCGTCCGGCCCCCCGGACCCAGGGTTCCAGTCTGACCACGGGAGTTTTCTTGGCGAACAGCGCGCCGACCAGACATGTCTTCGTCACCGGAGGCGTCGCTTCGTCCCTTGGCAAGGGCCTCACCGCCTCCAGCCTGGGCAGCCTGCTGAAGTCCCGCGGTCTCCGGGTCACCATGCAGAAGCTGGACCCCTACCTCAACGTGGACCCGGGGACGATGAACCCGTTCCAGCACGGGGAGGTCTTCGTCACCGACGACGGCGCCGAGACCGACCTCGACATCGGTCACTACGAGCGCTTCCTCGACACCGACCTCGGGCAGATCGCCAACGTCACCACCGGGCAGGTCTACTCGACGGTGATCGCGAAGGAGCGCCGCGGCGACTACCTCGGGGACACCGTGCAGGTGATCCCGCACATCACCAACGAGATCAAGGACCGGATCCAGGCGATGGGGCGCCACGACGACGGCGGCGAGCCGATCGACGTGGTGATCACCGAGATCGGCGGCACCGTGGGCGACATCGAGTCGCTGCCGTTCCTCGAGGCGGCCCGCCAGGTGCGGCACGACATCGGTCGCGACAACTGCTTCTTCCTGCACGTCTCGCTGGTGCCGTACATCGGCCCGTCCGGCGAGCTCAAGACCAAGCCGACCCAGCACTCGGTCGCGGCGCTGCGCTCCATCGGCATCCAGCCCGACGCCGTGGTCTGCCGGGCCGACCGGGAGCTGCCCACGAGCATCAAGCGCAAGATCTCCCTGATGTGCGACGTCGACGCCGAGGCCGTGGTCACCGCCGCGGACGCCCCGTCGATCTACGACATCCCGAAGGTGCTGCACCGCGAGGGCCTCGACGCCTACGTCGTACGCCGGCTGAACCTGCCCTTCCGGGACGTGGACTGGACCGTGTGGGACGACCTGCTCCGCCGGGTGCACCACCCCCGCGAGGAGGTCACCGTCGCCCTGGTCGGCAAGTACGTCGACCTGCCGGACGCCTACCTCTCGGTCGCCGAGGCGCTGCGGGCCGGGGGCTTCGCGCACGAGGCGAAGGTGCACCTGCGCTGGATCGCCTCCGACGACTGCGAGACCCCCGCCGGCGCCGCCCGCGAGCTGCACGACGTCGACGCCGTCTGCGTGCCGGGCGGGTTCGGGATCCGCGGCATCGAGGGCAAGCTCGGCGCGCTCACGCACGCCCGGACCCACGGCATCCCGACCCTCGGCCTCTGCCTCGGACTGCAGTGCATGGTGATCGAGTACGCGCGCAGCGAGGCGGGGCTGGAGAAGGCCGCCTCCACCGAGTTCGACCCCGACTGCCCCGAGCCGGTGATCGCCACGATGGAGGAGCAGAAGCACATCGTGGAGGGCACCGGCGACCTGGGCGGCACGATGCGCCTGGGGCTCTACCCCGCGCAGCTGGCCGAGGGCAGCGTGGTCCGGGAGGCGTACGGCGAGGCCGAGATCCACGAGCGGCACCGGCACCGGTTCGAGGTCAACAACGCCTACCGCGAGCAGCTGCAGGAGGCCGGGCTGGTCTTCTCCGGCGTCAACAACGACCTCGACCTGGTCGAGTTCGTGGAGCTGCCGCGCGAGGTGCACCCCTACTACGTGGCCACGCAGGCACACCCGGAGCTGCGCTCCCGGCCGACCCGCCCGCACCCGCTCTTCGCGGGCCTGGTGGGCGCGGCGATCGAGCGGCAGAAGGAGCTGCGGTTCCCGATCGACGAGGAGCTGCGCCCGGTGGACAAGGGCGAGGAGTGAGCACCGACCCCCTGCTGGCGGACCGGGAGGAGTCGTGGCCGGTCTCCTCCTCGACCGTCCTGCACCGTGACGACTGGATCGTGGGGCTCCGCTCGGACCAGGTGGCCCACCCCGGCGACCCGGACGGGCCGGCGTTCGGCCGGCTGGTCCTCGAGCACCCCGGTGCCGCCCTGGTGCTCGCGCTCGACGACGACGACCGGGTGTTCTGCCTGAGCCAGTACCGCCACCCGGCCCAGCGCCGGTTCGTCGAGCTGCCGGCCGGGGTGATCGACGCCGAGGGGGAGGACCCCCTCGACGTGGCCCGTCGTGAGCTGCGCGAGGAGGCCGAGCTGCAGGCGTCGGAGTGGACCCACCTGCTGTCGGTGTGGGCCTCCCCGGGGATCTCGGCCGAGCGGCAGCACGTCTACCTCGCCCGCGGCCTGAGCCACGCGGACCGGGGCGACTTCGAGCTGCACCACGAGGAGGCCGACATGGAGACCTTCTGGGTCCCGTTCGCCGACCTGCGGGCCGCGGTCCTCGACGGTCGCTGCGCGGACGCGCCGGTCGCGCTCGCCGTCCTCGCCCACGACGCCCGGCGCCGCGACGCCGAGGGGAGCGGCGCGCCCCGATGAGTGGGCCGAGCGGAGTCGGGCGCGCCGTGCGGACCTACCTCGACCACCTCTCCGTGGAGCGCGGGCTGGCCGCAAACACGCTGCTCTCCTACCGCCGGGACCTGCGCCGCTACCAGGCATACCTGGCCGAGGCCGGCATCACCGAGCTCGCGGCGATCACCGAATCGGTGGTCGGGGCCTTCCTCGTGCGGCTCCGCGAGGGGGACGCCGAGCACCCGCCGCTGGGCGCGACGTCGGCCGCGCGGACCGTGGTCGCGGTCCGGGGATTCCACAAGTTCACCGTGCGGGACGGGCTGGCCACGGTCGACCCGGCAGCCGCGGTCCGGCCGCCGACCCCCGCCAAGCGACTGCCCAAGGCGCTGCCGCTCTCGGACGTCGAGGCCCTGCTCGAGGCCGCCGGTGCCGCCGGCACCACGCTCGCGCTCCGGGACCGGGCCCTGCTCGAGGTGCTCTACGGCACCGGTGCCCGCATCTCGGAGGCGGTCGGCCTCGACGTCGACGACCTCGACGGCGATCTCGTCGGGGGGCCTGACTCCGCCGACGGCACCGTCCGGCTCCGCGGCAAGGGCAGCAAGGAGCGGATCGTGCCGGTGGGCTCCTACGCCCGGGCGGCCGTGGACGCCTACCTGGTGCGAGCCCGGCCCGAGCTGGTCGCGGCCGGGAAGGGCACCTCCGCCCTGTTCCTCAACGCCCGCGGTGGCCGGCTCTCCCGGCAGAGCGCCTGGACGGTCCTGGTCCGCGCCGCGGACCGGGCCGGGGTCACCCGCGACGTCTCCCCGCACACCCTGCGGCACTCCTTCGCCACCCACCTGCTCGACGGAGGCGCCGACGTCCGGGTCGTCCAGGAGCTGCTCGGCCACGCCTCGGTCACGACCACCCAGGTCTACACGCTGGTCACGGTCGACAACCTGCGCGAGGTCTTCGCCACCGCGCACCCGAGGGCCCGATGAGCCTGGCGGCGGTGCCCGCCGGCGACGACCCGGACGAGGTCTACGACGCGTTCACCGCCTGGGTCGAGCAGCAGGGGCTGGGGCTCTACCCGCACCAGGACGAGGCCCTGCTCGAGCTGGCCGCGGGCAGCAACGTGATCCTGGCGACCCCCACCGGGTCGGGGAAGTCCCTGGTCGCGACCGGGGCGCACTTCGCGGCGCTGGCCGGCGACCGGGTGAGCTTCTACACCGCGCCGATCAAGGCGCTGGTGAGCGAGAAGTTCTTCGCCCTGTGCGGGATCTTCGGCGCCGACAACGTCGGGATGCTCACCGGCGACGCGGCGGTGAACGCCGACGCGCCGATCATCTGCTGCACCGCCGAGGTGCTGGCCAACATCGCGCTCCGCGAGGGCGCCGAGGCCGACGTCGGCCTGGTCGTCATGGACGAGTTCCACTACTACTCCGAGCCGGACCGGGGCTGGGCGTGGCAGGTGCCGCTGCTGACGCTCCCGCACGCGCAGTTCCTGCTGATGTCGGCGACCCTGGGGGACGTCTCGGCCTTCGTGGACGACCTGACCCTCCGCACCGGCCGGGAGACCGTGGTCGTCGACGAGGCGGAGCGCCCGGTCCCGTTGAGCTTCACCTGGTCGACCACCCCGCTCGCCGAGACCGTGGAGGAGCTCGTCGAGACCCGCCAGGTGCCGGCGTACGTCGTGCACTTCACGCAGGCGGCCGCGGTCGAGCACGCGGGGACCCTGAAGGGCCTCAAGGCGGTGACTCGCGAGGAGAAGGACGCCATCGCCGAGGTGCTGGGCGGGTTCCGGTTCCACGCGGGCTTCGGGCGGACGCTGTCCGCCCTGCTGCGCAACGGCGTCGGCGTGCACCACGCCGGCATGCTGCCGCGCTACCGACGGGTGGTCGAGCAGTTGGCCCAGCAGGGCCTGCTCAAGGTGATCTGCGGGACGGACACGCTCGGTGTCGGGATCAACGTGCCGATCCGGACCGTGCTGTTCACCGGGCTGGCCAAGTTCGACGGCAACCGGCAGCGGGTGCTGCGCACCCGGGAGTTCCAGCAGATCGCCGGCCGGGCCGGTCGGGCCGGCTTCGACACGGCCGGCTACGTGCTGGTGCAGGCCCCCGAGCACGTGATCGAGAACGAGCGGGCGGTGGCCAAGGCCGGTGACGACCCGAAGAAGAAGCGCAAGCTGCAGCGCCGCAAGCCGCCCGAGGGGTCGGTGGTGTGGACCGAGCAGACCTTCGACAAGCTCGTGCACGGCCAGCCCGAGGCGCTGGTGTCGCGGATGCGGGTGGACAACGCGATGCTGCTCAACGTCGTGGCCCGGGAGGCGGACGCGTTCGCGGTGCTCCGCGACCTGCTCCGTGACAACCACGAGGAGCCGCGCAACCGGGTCCGGCTGATCCGGCGGGCGCTGCGGCTGGGCCGCTCGCTCCTGGCGTCGGGCGTCCTGGCCCGGCTGGAGGAGCCGGACCGCTTCGGTCGCCGGTTCGTGCTCACCCACGAGCTGCCCGCGGACTTCGCGCTCAACCAGCCGCTGGCGCACTTCGCGCTGGCCGCGCTGGACGTGCTCGACCCGGAGAGCCCGACCTACACCCTCGACCTGGTCTCGGTCATCGAGTCCGTGCTCGAGGCCCCGCGGCAGGTGCTCTTCGCCCAGCAGTACGCCGCCCGCGGCGAGGCGGTCGCGGAGATGAAGGCCGACGGCATCGAGTACGACGAGCGGATGGCGCTGCTCGACGAGGTGACCTGGCCCAAGCCGCTCGCCGAGCTGCTCGAGGCGACCTACGAAATCTACCGTCAGAGCCACCCCTGGCTGCCCGAGGACGGGCTCGGCCCGAAGTCGGTGGTGCGGGAGATGTTCGAGCAGGCGATGACGTTCGGCGACTTCGTCCGGCGCTACCAGCTGGCCCGCTCCGAGGGACTGGTGCTGCGCTACCTGACCGACGCCTACCGCACGCTGCGGCACACCGTGCCCGAGGCGCACCGCACCGAGGAGCTCGAGGAGCTCGTCGAGTGGCTGGGGGAGACCGTGCGCCAGACCGACTCCTCCCTGCTCGACGAGTGGGAGGCGCTCACCGACCCCGACCGCGAGCTCGTCGAGGCCGAAGCGCCGCGGCCCCGGCCGGTCTCCCGGCAGGGCCGGTCGTTCCGGGTCATGGTCCGCAACGAGCTGTTCCGCCGCATGGAGCTCGCCGCCCGCGACGACCTGGCCGGGCTGGTCGGGCTGGAGCGCCGCAACGCCGACCGGGCCGACCCGGTCCTGGAGGTGGTGATGACCCGCTCGGCGTGGGACGAGGCCCTGGAGGCCTACTTCACCGAGCACGACGAGCTGGGGACCGGTGCGCAGGCCCGCGGGCCGGCGTACTTCACCGTCGAGGAGGGCACCGGGGACGCCGCCGTCGACGGGGAGCAGTTCCACGGCGCCCGGGTGTGGCGGGTCGTGCAGACCCTCGACGACCCCGAGGGGGACCGGGACTGGGTGATCGAGGCGACGGTCCACCTCGACGCCTCCGACACCGCCGGCGAGCCGGTGGTGCTGGCCACGGCGCTGCGGCGCCGGGACGGCCTCTGAGTCCCGGCTGGCCGGCCCGGCGCGGGCCGACGGACCCCCGGTCCCTCCACAGGTTTCTGCACAGGTACGGTCGCGCATGTGCAGTCGGACCGCGTCGAGTGCACAGGTCATCAACAGATTTGGCTCGTGCACAGGCGATCGGGACATCCGGCTTGTTCGGTCCCGGACCGGGGCCTAGAGTCGCGCGCAGGCTCGGGCGGTGTCGCCGAGTCGACAAAGCACCAGCGAGGAGCGGCGCATGAGCGTGGGCGGATCATTCCCGGGCGGCCCCGGACAGGGGAGCAGCGCTCCGCAGATGCCACCGTTGGGCGCGCCGCCCGCCCCTCCTTCCCCGTCCCGAGATGAGCACCCCGTGAGTGACCCGCTGCCGTTCCCGGCCGCCCAGCCCCAGTCGACCCAGCCCGAGCCGACCCAGCCGGTCCCCGTGGACCAGGCGGCCCCCGTGGACCAGGCGACCCCGGAGGCCCCGGCCGCCGCCAAGCTCGGTCCGACCGGCCGCCCGATGCCCGACCTCCCCGAGCCGCGCCCGCTGACCAGCCACGGCAACGCCCGGGTGATCGCGATGTGCAACCAGAAGGGCGGGGTCGGCAAGACGACCACGACGATCAACCTCGGTGCCTCGCTCGCGGAGTACGGCCGCAAGGTGCTGCTGGTCGACTTCGACCCGCAGGGCTCGCTCTCCGTGGGGCTCGGGCTGAACCCGCACGAGATGGACCTGTCCATCTACAACCTGCTGATGGAGCGCGACGTCGACTTCCAGGAGGTGGTGGTCCCCTCCGGCGTGCCCGGCATGGACCTGCTGCCCTCCAACATCGACCTCTCCGCCGCCGAGGTGCAGCTGGTGCACGAGGTGGCCCGCGAGCAGACGCTGGCCCGGGTGCTGGCGCCGGCGCTGGCGACGTACGACGTGATCCTCATCGACTGCCAGCCCTCGCTCGGGCTGCTCACCGTCAACGCGCTCACCGCCTCCGACGGCGTGATCGTACCGCTGGAGTGCGAGTACTTCGCGCTGCGCGGCGTGGCGCTGCTGAAGACCACCATCGACAAGGTGCAGGAGCGGCTGAACCCGAAGCTCGAGATCGACGGCGTGCTCGGCACGATGTTCGACGGCCGCACGCTGCACAGCCGGGAGGTCATGGAGCGCCTCGTGCACGCCTGGGGCGACAAGGTCTTCCACACCGTGATCCGCCGGACCATCAAGTTCTCCGACTCGACCGTGGCCGGTGAGCCGATCACGACCTACGCCTCGACGTCCACCGGCGCCGAGTCCTACCGCCAGCTGGCCAAGGAGGTGCTCTCCCGTTGCCTCGACGGGTGAGCCTCCCGTCCGCCGACGACCTCTTCCGCCCGACCTCCCCGGACGGCTCCGACCGGAGCCCCGGGGAGGCGGCTGAGCGGCCGGCCGAGCAGGCGGTCGACCAGCCGGCCGACCAGCCGGTCCATGGGGCGCGACCGGCGCCACGCCGGCCCAGCGGCCGGGTCCGGCACGACGAGAAGATGACCGTCTACGTCACCTCCGAGGAGCTGCACGACCTCGAGCAGGCCCGGCTGACCCTGCGTCGCACCGGCCTCACCGTCGACCGCGGCCGGCTGGTGCGGGCGGCGATCGCGCTGGCGCTGGCCGGCTACGAGCAGGACGGCGAGGACAGCGCGCTCGTCCAACGGCTGAGGGACGCATGACCGAGCTGGCCGCGGCCACCGACGAGGGCGACGCCGCTCCGGCGTTCGCCGTGCACCTGGCCAACTTCGAGGGCCCGTTCGACCTGCTGCTGAACCTGATCGCGAAGCACAAGCTCGACGTCACCGAGGTGGCACTGTCCCGGGTGACCGACGAGTTCATCGCCCACGTCAAGGCCGGGGGACCGGTCTGGGACCTCGAGCAGACCACGTCGTTCCTGCTGGTGGCCTCGACGCTGCTCGACCTCAAGGCGGCCCGGCTGCTGCCGCAGGGCGACGTCGAGGACGAGGAGGACCTCGCCCTGCTCGAGGCGCGCGACCTGCTCTTCGCCCGGCTGCTGCAGTACAAGGCCTTCAAGCAGGTCGCCTCGCTGCTCGAGCGTCGGCTGGCCGCCGAGGCCCAGCGCCACCCCCGGGCGGTCGGGCTGGAGGAGCGCTTCGCCTCGCTGCTGCCCGAGGTGCTGATCGGGATCGGGCTGGAGCAGTTCGCCGGGCTGGCGGCGCGGGCGATGGAGCCCAAGCCGGTGCTGGAGGTCTCGCTGCAGCACATCCACGCTCCCACGGTGTCCGTGCGCGAGCAGGCCGCCTTGGTGATGGACCGGCTGCGGCGCAGCGGGAGGATGACCTTCCGGGCCCTGTGCGGGGACTCGCCGGACACCCTCACCACGGTCGCCCGGTTCCTGTCGCTGCTGGAGCTGTTCCGGGAGGGCGCGGTGACCTTCGACCAGGTCTCGCCGCTCGGGGAGCTGTCCGTGCGGTGGACCGGCGGCGAGGACGAGATCGAGATCACCGACGAGTTCGACGGCGCCCCGCCGGAGGCGACCGACCAGACCGGAGACCCGGACCCGGCAGCAGAGCCGCACGAGGAGACGACGTGAGTGACAGCGAGACCCTGGCGGTGGCCGTCGCCGAGCTGCGGCCGGCCCTGGAGGCGATCCTCATGGTCGCCGACCAGCCGCTGGACCAGACGACGCTCGCCTCCGCCGTCGGCTACCCGGTCGAGGACGTCGTGGGCGCGCTGACCGCGCTGGCGGGGGAGTACACCGACCAGGGTCGCGGCTTCGAGCTGCGCAACGTGGCCGGTGGCTGGCGGTTCTACACCCGCGAGGAGTACGCCGCCGTGGTCGAGGCGTTCGTCCTCGACGGTCAGCAGGCCCGGCTCACCCAAGCCGCCCTCGAGACGCTCGCGGTCGTCGCCTACAAGCAGCCGGTCTCCCGGGCCCGGGTCTCGGCGATCCGGGGCGTCAACGTGGACGGGGTGATGCGCACCCTGCTCGCCCGCGGCCTGGTCGAGGAGGCCGGCCAGGACGGCGAGACCGGGGCGAACCTCTACTCGACCACCTCCTACTTCCTCGAGCGGATCGGGATCACCTCCCTCGACGACCTGCCCGAGCTGGCGCCGTACCTGCCCGACATGGACGACCTCGAAGACGAGCTGGCCGGCCTGGCCGCCCCGGCCGCCGAGGGGTCCCAGCAGGAGGCGCCGGCCCCGCAGCCGGAGCCCGAGCCGCAGCCGGAGCCGAGGCCCGAGCCGCAGCCGGAGCCGGCCCACCACTCGCCGCACAGCGGGGACGGCACCGAGCCCGACGGCGGGACCGAGCCTTCGTGAGCATCGAGCTCGACGACGACGGCCAGATCCGGCTGCAGAAGCTGCTCGCCCAGTCCGGCATCGCCTCGCGCCGCAAGTGCGAGGAGATCATGCTCGCCGGCCGGGTCGAGGTGGACGGCGAGGTGGTCACCCGGCTGGGCACCAAGGTCGACCCCCGCAGCGCCGTGATCCGCGTGGACGGCACCCGGCTGCCGCCGGTCAGCCCGAACGTCTACCTGGTGCTGAACAAGCCCCGCGGCGTGGTCTCGACGATGTCGGACCCGGAGGGTCGGCGCTGCCTGGCCGAGCTGGTGGCCGAGCGGCCCGAGCGGCTCTTCCACGTCGGACGCCTGGACACCGACACCTCGGGCCTGCTGCTGCTGACCAACGACGGCGAGTTCGCGCACCGGATGGCGCACCCGTCCTACGAGGTGGACAAGACCTACGTCGCCGAGGTCGACGGCGAGGTCGCGAAGGGCACGCTGCAGGCCCTGCGGGACGGGGTCACCCTCGAGGACGGGCCGGTGCAGGTCTCCCGCGCCACCCTGGTCGGGGCCGGCGAGGGCAACGCCAGGGGCCGCTCGATCGTCGAGCTGGTGATCCACGAGGGCCGGAACCGGATCGTCCGCCGGCTGCTGGAGCAGGTGGGTCACCCGGTCCGTCGGCTCACCCGCACCGCCATCGGCCCGGTCGTGCTGCACGGGCTGCGCCAGGGCGGTCTGCGGGAGCTCACCGCGGACGAGCTGGGCGCCCTGCTGGACGCCGCGGAGCTCTGAGCGCCCGACCGGGCTAGGGTTTCCTCCCGGACCGACGGCGAGGCGAGAGGTGGAGGAGCGGACGTGGCAGTGCGCGCAGTGCGGGGCGCCACCCAGCTCGAGGACGACACCCGCGAGCACATGCTCGACCGGGTGGCCGAGATGGTGCTCGACGTGATGGCCTCCAACGAGCTCGAGGTCGACGACTTCATCTCGGTGGTCTTCACCGCCACCTCCGACCTGGTCTCGGAGTTCCCCGCGTACGCCGCCCGCCGGCTCGGGTTCGGCGAGGTCCCGCTGCTGTGCGCGCGCGAGCTGGAGATCGCCGGCTCCATGCCCCGGGTGGTGCGGATGATGGCGCACGTCGAGACCGACCTGCCGCGCTCGGAGATCACCCACGTCTACCTGCACGGGGCGGCCAACCTGCGGCGGGACCTGACCCGGGTCCGGTCGGTGCCCGACGACCCGTCTGACGAGCTGCCCGGTGGCTGAGGACGGCGGGCTGCCCGGCCCGGTCCTGGTCGTGGGCGCCGGCCTGCTCGGCACCTCGATCGGCCTGGCGCTCACCGCGCGGGGCGTCGAGGTCTGGCTCAGCGACCTGAACCCCGAGCATGTGCGGACCGCCTCCGGCCTGGGCGCCGGGACGCCCCTCCGGGACGGTGCGTCCCCCTCGCTGGTCGTCGTCGCGGTGCCGCCGGACGCGGTCGGGGCCCGGGTCCATGAGGCCCTCGAGGCCCACCCGGGGGCGGTCGTCACCGACGTGGGGAGCGTGAAGAGCGAGCCCCTGGAGCACCTGCGGCGGCACCTGCCGGATGACGCCGACAGCGGTTCGCTGGCCCGCTACGTCGGCTCGCACCCGATGGCCGGCAGCGAGCGATCGGGTCCGCTCGCAGCGTCCGCGGCCCTCTTCGACGGCCGGCCCTGGGCGGTCACGCCGCACGAGCGGGCCGCGGAGCCTTCGGTGCAGGCCGTGCTCGGCCTGGTGGCCCTGTGCGGGGCCAGCCCGGTGGTCCTCTCGCCCGCCGAGCACGACCAGGCGGTGGCCCGGATCTCGCACCTGCCGCACCTGATGGCGGTCCTCGTCGCCGGCCGGCTGGCCGGCGCCTCGGCCGAGCACCTCGCGCTGTCCGGCCAGGGCGTCCGCGACGTGACCCGGATCGCCGCCGGCGACCCCCGGCTCTGGGAGCAGATCATCGGCGCCAACGCGCCCGCGGTGCTCACGCTGCTGGAGGAGGTGCAGGACCGGCTCGCGACCCTGCACGCCGCGGTCTCGGGCTCCGACCGAGCGGCGCTGGGCACGCTGCTGGCCGAGGGTGTGGCCGGTACCCGCGCGATCCCCGGCAAGCACGGCGGGCCGGTCCGGCCGACCGGGTCGGTGTACGTCGCGGTGCCCGACCACCCCGGCGAGCTGGCCCGGCTGTTCGCCGACGCCGGCGAGGCACGCGTCAACGTGGAGGACATCCACATCGACCACGACCCGGGCCGCCCCGTGGGACAGGTCGAGCTGGTGGTCGACGTGGAGCTGGCCGACCAGCTGTGCGAGGCCCTGGTCGGCCGGGGCTGGACCGCCTACCGCTGACCCCCGACGCCCGCTCCGCGCCGTCGCCCGTGGCTGGCCCCCGTGGCTGGGCGCGCGGCTGGGCCGCGGCTGCGTCGATGCTGGGCGGGGGTCCGCCGGCCGGTAGAGTGCTGCCGCCCCCGCCCACCCGGACCAGTCGAAGGCAGGACATCGTGAGCAGCACCCTCGTCGTCGCGATCGACGGCCCCTCCGGGTCGGGCAAGTCGAGCACGTCGCGCGGCGTGGCCGCGGCGCTGGGGCTGCGCTACCTCGACACCGGCGCGATGTTCCGGGCGATGACCTGGGCGATGCTGCGCGACCGGGTGGACGTCCACGACGCCGGTGCTGTCGGTGCCCACGCCGCGACCCCGCGGCTGACCTCCGGCACCGACCCGGACGGGCCCACGATCACCGTCGACGGCGAGGACGTCTCCGCCGCGATCCGGCTCCCCGACGTCACCGCGGCGGTCAGCCCGGTGAGTGCGGTCCCCGAGGTCCGGGCCCGGCTCCTCGAGCTGCAGCGGGAGGTGATCGGCGACGGGGGGATCGTCGTCGAGGGCCGCGACATCGGCTCGGTGGTGTGGCCGCAGGCCCCGGTGAAGGTCTACCTGACCGCCGACCCTTCGGCCCGGGCGCTGCGCCGGGCCGCCGAGGAGGGCGGCGCCGACCTGGCCGCCACCGAGCAGTCCCTGCTCGCCCGCGACAAGATCGACTCCGGACGCGCCACCGCGCCGCTGACGATGCCCGCCGGCGCCCACCACATCGACACCACGCCGTACACGCTCGACGAGGTGATCGGCCTGGTCGTGGCGCTCGTGGAGGCGGTCGAGGCGCGGTCGTGAACCGGCGCCGGCCGCGTGCCGGGGCCCACGCCGAGCTGCCCCGAACCCTCACCACGCCGCACCCGCGGCGCTACCTGCTGCACCCGCTGCGGCCGGCGGCCCGGTGGATCGTCCGCCGCCGGGTGCCGGTCCGGGTGCACGGCGCCGACCGGGTCCCGGCGACCGGCCCGGTGATCTTCTCGGCCAACCACATCGGGGTCGTGGACGGTCCGCTGCTGGCGATCTTCAGCCCGCGGCCGGTGCACGCGCTGACCAAGGTGGAGATGTTCCACGGGCTGCTGGGTCGCTTCCTGCACGCCGCCGGCCAGATCCCGGTCGACCGGTTCGTGTGTGACCCGGCGGCGGTGAAGGCCTGCCTGGTGGCGCTGCGCGAGGGGGCGACCGTCGGGATCTTCCCCGAGGGCCGCCGGGGGAGCGGGGAGCTGGTCCGCTTCCACCGCGGCGCGGCGTACCTCGCGCTGGTCTCCGGCGCACCGGTGGTGCCGGTGACCTTCCTGGGCAGCCGGGCGCCCGGGGCCGGGCCGAACGCGCTCCCGCCGCGGGACGGGCACGTGGACATCGTCTACGGTGCCCCGTACACCGCCCCGCAGGTCGGCTGGCCGCGCACCCGGGAACACGTGGAGCAGACTTCGTTGTTGCTCCGTGAGCACATGTCCGCGCGCCTCACCGAGGCGTTGGCGCTGACCGGCCGGCAGCTGCCGGGCCCGCTGCCCCCGGGCACCTACGACGACGACCCCGACACCGGGGTGCTGGAGCAAGGAGCATCATGAGCGAGTACGACGCCCCCGACGGGGCCACCGCCGAGACCGCGACGGGTCCGGTGCCGGTGCTCGCGGTCGTCGGGCGACCCAACGTGGGCAAGTCCACGCTCGTGAACCGGATCATCGGCCGCCGCGAGGCGGTCGTGGAGGACCGCCCCGGCGTCACCCGGGACCGGGTCTCCTACGACGCCAACTGGAACGGGCGGGCCTTCACCGTCGTCGACACCGGCGGCTGGAACCCCGACGCCCAGGGGCTGGCGGAGCGGATCGCCGCGCAGGCCGAGATCGCGGTCGGCCTGGCCGACGCGGTGCTGTTCGTCGTCGACGCGACCGTGGGCATCACCGACGCGGACGCCGCGGTCGTCAAGATCCTGCGCCGGTCGAAGAAGCCGGTGATCCTGGCCGCGAACAAGGTCGACGACGCGCGCCGCGAGGCGGAGTCGCACGTGCTGTGGAACCTCGGTCTCGGGGAGCCGTGGCCGGTCTCCGCAGTGCACGGCCGTGGGTCGGGAGACCTGCTCGACGCGGTGCTGGCGGCGCTGCCCGAGCCCCCACCGGAGCAGTTCGGCGAGGTCGGCGGCCCGCGCCGGGTCGCGATCGTCGGCAAGCCCAACGTCGGGAAGTCCTCGCTGCTCAACCAGCTGGCCCGGGAGGACCGGGTGGTGGTGGACAACGCCGCCGGCACCACGGTCGACCCGGTGGACGAGCTGGTGCGCCTCGGCGACCGGGAGTGGCGCTTCATCGACACCGCCGGCATCCGCAAGCGGGTCAAGGAGGCCTCGGGGCACGAGTACTACGCCTCCCTGCGCACGGCGACCGCGATCGAGCGGGCCGAGGTGGCGGTGCTGGTGGTGGACGGCTCCCAGAGCATCTCCGAGCAGGACGTGCGGATCATCCAGACGATCCGCGAGTCCGGCCGGGCGCTGGTCGTGGCCTTCAACAAGTGGGACCTGGTCGACGAGGAACGCCGGCACTACCTGGACCGCGAGATCGAGCGGGAGCTCGTGCAGGTGCAGTGGGCGCCGCGGATCAACATCACCGCCCGCACCGGCTGGCACATCGACCGCCTCGTGCCGGCGCTGGACCGGGCCCTCGAGGGCTGGGAGACCCGGATCTCGACCGGGAAGCTGAACACCTTCCTCGGTCGGCTGGTCGCCGAGCACCCGCACCCGGTGCGGGGTGGCAAGCAGCCCAAGGTGCTGTTCGGCACCCAGGCCACGACCGCGCCCCCGACGTTCATCCTGTTCACCAGCGGCAAGCTGGACGCCGGCTACGAGCGCTACATCGAGCGGCGGTTGCGCGAGGAGTTCGGCTTCGCCGGCACGCCGATCAACCTGCAGATCCGGGCCCGGGAGAAGCGCAAGCGCTGAGCCTCGCCCTCGGTGGTTGAGCCGCGAGCGCAGCGACCCTCGGTGGTTGAGCCGCGAGCGCAGCGAGCGAGTCGAAACCACATCTCGCGGTGCCTGCCCCCCCGGTTGCCCGCAGCGACCGCGATGCCGGCCGGCAGACCTGATTCCGCCCCCGGCAGGGGTCTGCGGTAGTGTTCCCACCGCTCGTCCCGGCCTGCCAGGGCGAGCGTTCGGGCTGTGGCGCAGCTTGGTAGCGCACTTGACTGGGGGTCAAGGGGTCGCAGGTTCAAATCCTGTCAGCCCGACCGTGACTCAGATCCGCGTTTACGCAGGTCAGAGGCATAAAAGAGGGGCCGGAGCATCATCACTGTTCCGGTCCCTCTCCGCATTTCAGCCCACGGTTTGTAACATTTTGCTACGCCAGCCCTCTCACTCGCCGTTCACCAGCCGATCCAGCGCGTCAGTAGCCGCCGACTCGTCACCCGGGATCACGTGCGCATAGGTGTTCAGCGTCAACACCGGAGAGGCGTGCCCCAGCAGCCGGCTGACGGTGTGCACCGGGGTGCCCAGCCGCAGCAGGTGCGTGGCGAACGTGTGCCGCAGGCCGTGGAGGGTCAGCGCCGGAGCGCCAGCCTCGGAGACGCACCGAGCAAACACCTTGGTGGCGTACGACGGGGCCACGCACCTGCCGCCGGGCATGGTGAACACCAGGGCCCCGGCATCGGCGTTGGTGGTCCACGCTGGTCCTGCTGCCAGCTGCTCAGCCGCCTGGGCCTTGCGCCAATCGCGCAGCGCCGCGCAGGCCGTCTCGGTCAGCGGCACGGTGCGAGCCGACTGCTTGGTCTTCGGTGGCCCGTACGTGGCCCCGTGGCCTACGTCAGACACCGCCCGAGACACCCGCAGGTTGCCCGCGTCGAGGTCCACATCGTCCCAACGCAGCGCCAGCGCTTCACCACGCCGAAGACCGGTGTAGGCCATGACCACCCACAGCGGCCACAGTCGGTGTCCCGCGGTGGCCGCGAGGAAGCCGGCCAGGGCGTCATGGGACCAGGCGTCAGGGTCTCCCGCGTCCTGACTGTCACCCCGGGGCCGTTCGGCGTCGGGGGCAGGGTTGTGCGGGATCAGCTTGGACTTCACCGCCCGGTTGAGTGCCTTGGTCAACACCGTGGAGGCGTACTGCACGGTGCGCGCAGACAGCGGCTTGCCTCCCTGCCCGCCGCTGGCGTGGATCGTGGCCCAGTGTCGAGTCAGGGTGTCGGCGTTCAGGTGCTGCAGCTTCACGTCTGCGACGGGCCACGAGGTCACGTAGAGCCGAAGCACGCGCCCGTAGGAATCTCGCGTGGAGGCCGTGACGCCCCCGCTGTAGGTCTCCAGCCACTCAGTGCACCACTCGCCCACGGTCTTGGTCGAACGCCCCACGTAGGTGCCCTCCCGTGCCGCCACGCGCGCAGCGTCCCTGGCCTCTCGAGCCGCCTTCTTGGTCGGATAGCCGCTGTGCCACTTCGCCTTCCCGTTCACCCGAACTAGGAACGACCAGTTTGGTTTCCCGGTCGTGGTTCTGTTGATGAGCCCGTCTTGCATCTTCGCTGCCATCGGTGCCTCTCTTTCGGTTGCGACTCTCCGCTGTGCATGTCTCGCCATGTGGGAAGCCTTCGACCCCCTGCGGAGTGCTAATCACGCGTAGCCACTGCACTCACTCGTGCCCTGACCTGCTGTAGCGCTTGCCCAACGCTGTGCGAATCGGGACGTGTCACGGTCTCCCCACGGCGTCCGACCAGAGCGGGTCGGGCCGAACGAGACAGGGAGCAAGCCCAATGAGCCGCACCGCCACCGAAGCCGTGACCGTGGCCGACATTCACCACCTGCCCACCGTCCCCGTGGACACCGCCGCCAGGTTCTTGGGCGTCTCCCGGGACAGCGCGTACCAAGCCGCCCGAACCGGGGAGCTGCCCACGATCCGCATCGGCCACCGCCTCCTGGTTCCCGTGCCGCGGCTGCTGGCCATGGTTGGCCACGACTGATCCGCGAAGCACAGCGTTACAAGCGTCACCGTAACTGCTGGTCAGAGGATTGTCACTTGATTGAGAGTCAAGAGTCCACCGAATTCAAGGGGGAGATGTTGCACACCACCCACCACGACTCGAGGCGCGATCACGCAGGGGGTGCCTTGTGAGTCTCTGCGACCGGCGCGGCATCCAGCTGGACCCCGAGGACTGGAACGCCGCCGGCATGCCATGGAGTGAGGACGACGACGCACCGATCGTCGTCCACTACGGCACCCGCACGGCGCTCACGACAGTCGGCACCGCGGCTGCCCGGCTCGGACTGACGCCCAGCGAGTACCGCGGCCACTTCATCGACTTGGTGGGGTGTGGCCACTTCACTCCCCGCCCAGACGGTTCCTTCGACGCCGAGGGGTGTGGCGAATGAGTGACCTCGAGCAGCGGCGCGACCACATTCGGCGGCGCGCCATCGGTGAAGGCTGGTCGCTCGGTCAGCTGGCTGTTGCGGAGAGCGTGGCCGACTGCGCCCGCGAAGACGGCACGCATGCGCTGCGCAGCGTTCAGGACCACGCAGTGCGACTCGGTGTCAGCGAGCGCACCGTCAGGCGGCATCGTGCGGACCTGGTGCGGATGGGTGTGTTCACGGAACGACGCAAGGGCGGCAACGGGCGCGGTGCAACGCTGCTCGACCTGGCCCCCGCGCCTGAGAGTCACCGGCCAGCATCACGGTCAACCGTGGCCCCTGACTCGGGGGAGTCACCGGACAGTCACCGGCCAGCGCTAGGCGCAACCGTGGCCCCCGACTCGGAAAGTAGCGGGCCAGTAGGAGGCCAGTCACCGGCCACGACTGAGCGTGAAGGTGGCCGCGGCCCACTGTCCTACAGTCCTAGCAGCAGCGAGCACCAGGACGACCCCGCTGCTTGGCTGTCCCACGAGACAGGCCACCCCGTGCCGGTCTGCGCCGCAGCGATCCGGGGGAAGCTGCCGGCCAACGTGACGCACCCGCTCGGTTACGTCCGATCCATCCCACTTGCCGACTGGGAGCCGCTGCTGAACAGGCACAGTGTCCACCAGCGGCCCGCCACAGCGATGCAGTGCGACGACCGCGACCCCCACGACCGACACCCCTGGACCGACGCCCGGAACCGGTACGTGTGCATGGGAGCGGACCCACTGTGACCACCCGAAGCCTCACCGACCGCCGCTCTGGGGTGCCGCGGGCCTCGCGTGGGGGTGTTGGAGCGCGGTGGGGGATTTTCTCGCCTACCAACTTGGCCTTGGGTGGGGGGCACCATACCGTCGAGTGTCAAGAGCCACATGCACAGATCAACGCCGTACGTCAAGCATCTGACCGCAATCTAAGACAGGAGTGACATGGGAACCCAAGGCGGCCACCCCGGCAGCGCGATGCAGCGCGCCCGTCTCGAGGCCGGGTACAGCTTGGCCGAGGCGGCGACCGCCGTCACCCGCGACCCCCAGAGCGTGAGACGTTGGGAGCGAAACCAGGCGCAAGCTCCGCAGGCCGCTCTGCAGCGCCTGGCCCGCCTGTACGGCGTGCAGCCCTCCCAGTTGGTGTCGCCGCCACCGGTGCCCGGATTCGCGGAAACGGCGGCGTATCTCCGGGCACGGCGGGCCGACGACCTGGACGCACAGGCTGCGGTCCTGACTGCCGTCGTTGATGGTGGCTTGCCAGCGGTTGCGGCGCTGGCTGCCAACCTCGCTCACCTGTTGGTCCTCGGCGTGGACGACGTGCCTGCCCTGCTGGACCGGGTTGAGGCGCAGTTGGTGAGCGGCTGACGTGAGATCACCCAGCAAGCGGCAGGCCGTGTCCGAGCGCCGCGCCACCGCCCTGAGGATGCGGCGGGAGGGCAAGGGATACCCCGAGGTGACGACCGCGCTCGGTTACGGCTCCACCGGGTCCTGCCGCAAGGACGTGTCTCGGGCGCTTCGGGACGCCGTGATGGAACAGGGCCACGCGCTGCTGGACCTCGAGCGGGAACGTCTCGACGGACTGCAGGCCATCCTGTGGCCACTCGCAGAACGCGGTGACGTGAGAGCAGCCCGAGAACTGGTGCGGCTCATGGAACGACGCGCCCGACTGCTGGGCCTGGACCGCGCCGCAGCCGACCGCTTCGCCGCCGACGAGGCCGACACCGCCAAGGGCCTCCTTGGCAACTTCGCAGGGGCACTGCAGGCCGCGTATGAGGCGATGCCAGACCCCGACACGACCCCCGATTAGCAGCGGCGTAACAAACGACCGGCAGGGAAGCCCTTGCTGAGCGTGAAAGCCGCTCATCCCCCCTTTGACCCGGCCTCAAAATCCGCCCGGGCACAGACGAGAGGACCACGAACCATGGCGACACCACGAGCAGCGCAGCACCGTGACCTCGAGCAGCGGCTTCGCGACCTCGAGAGCAAGGTCCGCGAGCTGACTGGGGTGGCGCTGCGCCGGCAGCAGCTGTCTGTCACGTCCGGGGACTTCGTGGTGTCCGGCGGCGGCGCGGTCGTCGTGCAGGACGGCGGCGGGGTGCGCGTGGACTACGCGAGCGGCTCCCCGGCGGTGCAGGTGACCGACCAGTACAGCGAAGGCGAGTACGCCGGCACTGGCCTGTTGGTCGAGCGTGACGGCGGCGGCAGGCTGGCGTGGATGGGGGAGAGCACGGACGGCGGCGCATCGGTCGAGCTGTGGGACAACACAGGGCACCGCATCCTGGCCAACGACGGCACCACGGGCATGGGCCTGGCCATCCCGCACCTGCAGTACCCGATGGCCAACTACGAGCAGCGGTCCAAGACCACCTCCACCTCTTGGCAGCCCGGCTACTTCGGCGGCATCGAGGTGTGGCATCCGTACCTGGACATTGCGGTGCCGGCCAAGTCCGCGGCAGACAACGAGGTTGACGTGCGGGTCCTGCTGGACGGGGCGAACATCAACGGCTCTCCGCAGACCGTGGTCGGCGGTAGCGCCACGCTCCTGTTCCGTGCCGACCTGCGGGCCTTGACGTTCGGGTCCACCCACACGCTGGAAATCGACCTGCGCCGCCGAGGTGCCGGCACCGGTGCTGTGACCTGCTACCCGTACTACGTCCGCGGCGGGCAGAGCTGACTCCGAGCACAACCAACCTGACGACCCCGACCGAGAGGAACCCACCGTGCCAATCAACCGACCCCCCCAGTCCCGCGAGCAGGCTGCAGCTGCCCTGTCCACCGCGGTCCGCAAGGCCGACAGTGCGATCTACGCCCTGCGACAGCGCCAGGGCAGCATGATGCCCCGCCAGTACGAGCGCGAGCTGCAGTCGGCCCGCACCGCGGCCCGGGAGAGCATCCAGCAGGCCCGCGCCGAGCTGGGTGCAGCCATCGCCCGGGAGAGGCAGGCAGAGCTGCGCACGTCTTGGCCCACAGCGGAGGACGCGGCCCGGGTGACGATGTACGCCACCCAGGGGATGGCGCTTGCCCAGGCCGGCATGAGCGACCTCGAGAGCGGCGTCCGTGAGCAGCTGGCCGCGGGCAACCAGTCCGCGGCCCGGGAGTACCTGCGCGCTGGTGGCAGCCGCCTGCAGGCCCACATGCGTGAGACCGGACGAGTAGGGGACTTCCGAGTCCTCGAGCGTGCCGCAACCTCCGAGTTCGCGGCACGGCGGCAGGCGACGGTCAAGGCCCTGGACACCTACGCCGAGCAGACCGCCCGCCTCGACCAGCACCTGCGTGGCTTGGAGGGCCGTCTCGGCCTCGGTGACCCCGACCCCGTAGACGGGACCACCCGCATCGACGTGGCCCGCGTGATCGACCTGTGGCACACGACCGCCGAGGAATCCGCGTCCGAGGCCGGCGTGGCCCACGTGTCCGAACACGCCACAGCGGCAGCTGACACGGGCGTGACGGACCTGTGAGCGAGCCAGAGGCCCGGCACTACCTGCGAGCCGTGCTGGCCCCTGGTGAGCGCCGGGCCGCCGAACGGGCCAACGGGCACCCCGGCGTCGCCATGGTCGGTGCGCACGCGTTCCTGGACGGCGTGGCCTACGTCCCGCGCGGCTGCTACCTGCACACCACGCTCTCGCGGCGCATCCCGGGACTGCTGGCCGTGCTCGAGGACGCCGACAAGCCTGGACTGCAGCAGTACCTGCGGGCCCTGCCGGGCCGGACTGCCGGCGATTCGGCGGCACCGTCGAACCCGCGCGCGAGCGAGTGCATGCCGGGGCGCTGTTCCTATGGACCCGGCCACGCATGCCGCAGCATCTACCCCGACAACTTCCCGCCGGCGGTTGAACCAACGCAGCGGGTCGTGGACCTCTAGACGGGTCCACTCAAGGGCTGGACAGGCACCGGATTCCGCCGGCCCGTCATCTGGGATGGTCGCGGGTCGGTGGTCCGGTGCCTGTCCTCCTGGTGCTCAGAGTTAGCGGGAGCGTTACAACGAGAGCCGTCTGCGGCCCAAGCTGAGCGTGCAGACGGCTCTCTTTCCCTTGACCGCTAGTCAAGGCGGGGGAGTGGCCATGTCTCGGTCTCCAACCAGGGACACCCCCCACGCCCGCCCCGGATCACCTGCGCATGGGCACCACGTCGGCCAGCAACACGTCGCCGGTCGCCACGTCCACCCGTTGCGCGTCCACCACTCGCCCGCCAATGCTCATGGTCACCGTGAAGTCCGTGACCGGTGCCGCAGGTGGCTGGGTCGCCCGCGCATCGCACGCGCTGGCCCACTCGGCCCAGTCGCTCGCCAGCTCGTTCACAGCGTGCTCTCTGCAGTGTCAGCCGCCCCCACAATTGCGGCTGCCAGCTGGCGGGCCTCCGCGGGCGTCATGCGGACCTCGGGCACGTCACCGTCGGGCCCGAGAGTGGCTAGGTGGACGTGTAATTCTGTGTCGCCGGCAAGGGTGACCTCGACTTGCGGCGCAACAGTGCCGGTGCTGGTGAGGTGTGCGTCCGTGAGGCTGGCCGGTACCTGTGCGATGGGCTTCCATGTGGTCATGGGAGCGACCGTGCCAGAGACGGCTGCGTAGGCGCTGCGCACTGCGCGTAGTGCGCGAAAGGGCATTTGCGATGCGCGCCAGGTACGCGAACGGTCTCACCGCGTGAGATTGCTCTATAGGCCGTTGAGGGCCGTCATGAGTGCCGCGGCACCCTGGAAGACGACGCCGAAGGTGATCAGCACCAGCCCGGTCACTGCCGTTTGAACGCCATGCACGGCGGTCTTCCGAGTCAGGCGCGTCAGTGTCTGTTCCGTGGCGTCCAGGTCACTTCGTAGGTCCGAGACGGCGCGCTGGGCATCAAGCTTGCTCTCCACGATCATCGTGGTGATCTCGACAGCCTTGTCGAACAGCTTGGCGGTTTCACCCTCTAGTCGATCAAGGCGTTCTGCTGTCGTCTCATCCGGCGTCCCCCGGACCATTGGTGTATGGCCGGTAGCCCAGCCCGTCGTGCGAGAGGTTGAGACCGCGGTACCCGAGGCTGAATGGACCCGTGGGCCCCTTAGTTTCGCAACCAGCCAGAGGCGTGCACGCTGCACCCGGGGAAACAGGGGCTGATCGGTGAAGTTGCGCCATGTCTGAACCAGCCCCGTGGCAGTGACGATCAACCCCGCGGCCTCTAGCAGGAAGCCAACCAGGGTCAGAGTCACCAGGACTGGGGCGAACATCGGGCAATGCTCACATGGCTGAGCAGCGATGGGTGGGAAACCTGCCGCATGGCCAGGCATTTGTAACGCTTCCGCTTCGCAACCCCCTATGACGACACCCCACCGGACCGGACGGCGGGGCGAGAAGCCCCAGCCCAGCAGGCGTAAATCTCACTCGATGCGACCATTCCTCACGACGGTATTGGGACTGGGGGTCAAGGGGTCGCAGGTTCAAATCCTGTCAGCCCGACCAAAGAACCGGCTCTGACCTGCGGAAACGCGAGTCAGAGCCGGTTCTGGTCTTGACGTGGAACTGCAGAATGGTCGTTTACTAGTCGTAAACGATTCCGCGACCTACAAATCCGGGCTCGTATCGTCGCTCTCATTGAGCCGCTCAAGGAGTTCGGAGAGGTTGGCCGAGACCGGCGGTTTGGCAATGTAGTGGTCCCGGGTGACTTGGCTCGAGGAGTGGCCAAGTTGCCGCGAGGCGAGCTCGGACGTGGTTGCCTCGGAGATCAGCGTCGCCACCGTCTTGCGGAACGTGTGGGGGGTCACCCATTCGAAGCCGGTGTCCTTGCGGATCTGCCGCCACCGCCGCTCGACGTTGACGACCTGATGCCAGGTGCCGTTGCGGGTGGGGAAGACGGCGTCGATCTCGCTGGGCGTCGCGAACTCACGGCGCACCCGGAGCAGCTCGACCGCGAACCGGGGGAGCACAACCGTTCGCCGGCTGGCGTCCGACTTCGGCGTGGGCTTCCGATACGTCCCCTTGCCGGTCTCGGTCTTGATCGTCCCCGACACCGTGAGGGTGGGCAGATCGTCGTCGAGGTCCAGGTCGCTCCACCGCAATGCCAGGATCTCGCCGATGCGGCAACCGGTGGCGAGCATCAAGTCGATGATGTCGGCCATGTCGCCGGTGGCCTTGGGCCCGGGGCGGTCCGAATTGACCCACCGGCGTACCGCAGCGCGGATCTCGATCAAGTCCTCGACCCGCAGGGCCTTGGTCTCCTGTCTGGGTCGGTGAACGCGGGTTGTCCCGCGGGCCGGGTTCGTCGGGATCGCGTCGTGTCTGACCGCGAGGTCGAGCATGGCCCCGAGGACGACCTTGGCCTTGCGTTGCCGGTTAACGCTCCTATCGCGCAACCTCAGCAGGAGCCGGTCCAGCCGGCCCGTGGTGGCCTCGCGGAGCTTCAGACCGCCAACACTCGGTAGCACGAGGTTGTCCAGCACCCGGCGGTACTCGTTGATGGTGGTCTGCTCGATCCGTCCTTCAGCCTCGAGACCAGTGATCCACAGGTTGGCGAGATCGATCAGCCGGGTCTCCGCGGTGATGAGCTCACCCGCTGGCGCGGTACGCGTGCCCAGCACGTCTCGAAGCGCTCGCTCCGCAGCCGCCTTGCTCGGAGCAGTCGCGGTGACCCGTCGAGTGTTGCCGTCGTGGTCACGGAACCGCGTCAGGGCGCGGTAGCTGCCGTCGCGGATCTTCTCGGTAGTGATGGTCCCCCACGTGCCGAGGGGGAGTGGTGGCCTGGCCATGGCCCTACTCGCCTGCTGCGGGCTCGAGATGCTCGACGATCCACGCGTCGAGGTCCGCGCGGCGGTAGCGCAGGCAACCGCCCATCTTCACGGCACGTGGGCCGAACCCGACGCGGCGGGTCCGCCAGGTTGTACAACGTCGCCTTCGGGATAGCGAGGTAGGCCGCTGCTTCGTCGATGGTGAGGATCATGCTCTCGTGGCTGGTGTCGACAGTGGTAGTCATCGTGTGCTCCTTCGTGGTCACGAGGACAGGTTTGCCCTCGTGACTGAAGGTGTGCAGCCCACACCGCGCAGGCTGTGGAGAATTGATCCCGGTGCGAACCTCTGGACGGGACGCAGGTGCCACGTGGCCAGCGAGGTCCACGGGACCCGACTAGTGAGGCGCTCGCGCGGACCCCTCTGCTGCTGCTGGACGTCGATTGTCGGGTTGCGCTCGAGCTTGCTGGGTTTTGCGCTCTTAGCCAGAGGGTTTCGGTTCAAATCGTGTCCCCGGTTCGCCTCGAGCAATGTGGGTGGGGGAGTAGTTGGCACTCTGTTCCGGGAGCCGTCCCTGTCCCGGGATGACGTACCGGACGGGTCTTGCGGGACGACCGAGTCTCAAAAACCCCGCTTCCTGACGGCGTAGCCGTGGAGGGTTCCCTCCACGGTCACGCCCCGCGCCACCTTCGATCCCTGGCAGGCCTTCAGATCGAGCTGGCTTTGCCGGCATCTCCACGTCGGGCTACTCCTGCTGTAGGAGGCGGTCTGCGCCCTGAACTCCGTAGAGCTCGTTGGCTGGGACGGTGGCTCCTGTCAGCGGGTCCTGAACCCGCGCATGAGGGTTCCATTCCTCGAACCGTATGGTCGAACCCCGCTGGTCGTTGTAGACGCGTAGCCGGCCCTGTGTTCGGCCCTCGAATCGAATGGTGACAACGAACTCGTCCGGTGTTCGCCGGCGCAGTGCCTCGCGCGAGTCGTAGCGGAACTTGATGTTGGCTAGGACGCTCCGGTCGTGGACGGCGACGCCGGAGCCTGCGTCGGGCATTGCCTCGACGATGCGTCGGACCCGGGCTTCGATCGCCCTGTACGTGGCCTGGTTCATGCGGCGGTGTTGCGGGAAGGATGTGATGGCCTCCGCGATCCCGTCCATAATGGCGGGGCGCACATGGCCCGAGTCGTACTGAAGAGTGCTCTGCGCTTCGGCTTCCCTCCGCTGCCGGTGCGCTCGGCTAGTGGGCTCGTGCCGCGCGGCGCGCGTGGTTCTCTGCTCGGGGAGGTAGCGCATGGTGACTTCGACGAGCGCGCCGCCTCGATCAGCGGGTACCCATCGCACGCGGTCGCCCCAGGAGTCCACCAGCCGAGCTAGAGCGTACCCGCGGCCCTGCGGTCGCGGCGCGGGTGGGTCTACTCGCCCCACAGCTTCGATCCACTCGACGGTCGCTGGCCCGTTCGTGCCGCCGGGTCCATGGCGCATAAGGTCGAGCATCGACCCGGGCGCGCCGCCCCCGCCGCTGACGGTTCCGTGTGTCACTTGATCTAAGGAACCGGCATGGTGGGCCAGGTCTTCGTCAAACTGACGAATATTGCGGGCGATGTCTTCGTCGAGTTGCCGAGCACCGCGGGCAATTTCTCCGTCAAGCTGACGCAGGGCGTCGTCCATGGCGAGTTCTGCGGCGTGGGTGGCTCGATAGCCAGAGGCGCCTCTCAGCACGAGGCCGCCGCTCCTTAGAGCAGGTCCAACCTCGGGGACGAGAATGGAAGCAACTTCGGTTCCGAAGTAGCCCTGGAGTTCCACCAGCCGGTCAGAGTCCCGGTCCTCGATTGCGGCGGTAACCTCGTTCCACGCCTGTAGGAGCATTTCCCGCTCAGGGTGAGTCAGTGCTTCGAGTTGCTGCAATGTAAGCCCCTGCATCGCCAGTCCAAGGCCCCGCACGAAGCCTTGAAGTGAGTCAGGATCATGGAGACGAACCGCGAGCTCGGCAAGGACAATCAGGCTTTGAGCCAGCTCGCCGGCCCAGCGGATAGAACCGGCCCACCTCGAATACTCATCGGCGAGCGGGGTTCGGAAGCGCCCAATGGAAACTTCGTCCCTCGCAGCGCGAAGCGTCGACTGGCCTGCGTCCACCTGTCTCTGCACCCATCGAGACGCCACTTCTCTAGTTGCTGCCAGCTCGGCCTCCCTGATCAAGTGCGGAGGGATCACCGCGCGGGGCCGCAGGTTGTCGAGAGCAGCATCCACTATCTCGGCCATCTCTGCGCGCTCGGCCAGCGACATGCTTGGCCAAGCCCACTCTTTGGGGATCTTGGGGGGCGCGGCTAGGCCCATTGGGCTGCGTGTTCGGCGGTACTGCGTATTGGTCTCCGGCTGGGAGTGTCGACTGGTCGGGGGAGTGCTGAGTGCGGTGCCGGGCAACATCATCGCGCCGAACGGCCCTGGCAGAGGCCGTTGTCCAGAGCCCCGTTCCGCCCGCTCCGCCGCTCGTTGTAGACGCGAGACGCTGACCTCGGGTGCGAGCTGCATGAAGGGTGAGCCGAACCGTGGCTCTGGCCTGGCCGGCGTCAGCCAGGCTAGAGCAGGTGCCGTCGCGCCTTGCACGAGTCCTCGCTCGCGGTCGTTGGGTCGTCGCTCGACGGTGTGTGAGGGGGCGGGGGCGGTGGGTGGCGCTGCAGGATGGGACGGATGGTTCGACGATCGCGGGGTCGGATGCTCGGTAGGCTCCGGCGGGGCTGGCGAGGATCTGGACTCGGGGGATAGTGCGTCCAACGGGATCGGAGCACCGTGGGTGACATCGAGCGGCGTCGCGGCACGACGGGCCGAGGAGTCGGACGATTGTCGAATGGGCGTGGCCGGGCCGCCGGTTCTCGCCGAGCTGGCCTCGGCCGGCCGAGGCGGTGATGCGACCACGACTACGGGGGACAGACCCCTGGCCTCGGTGGCGCGCGCGGTCGTAGAACGGTCAACGGAGTCCGGTCGTCCGCCCCACCGCGCTCGCGCGTCTGAGGCCAGTCTGCGTGCGAACTCGACTTGCTCGGCAGTCTCTCGCGGAGGACGGATCGGGGTTGGTGCCTGGACGAGGTGGCGCCTGTTTGAGTCATTCATGCGGGGCCTGGTTCATCGTGCCTGTAGGTCGACTGCAGCCGTTTGCTCACGGCGGGTCAGCATCGTCATCGTGGTTGACGAGCCCGCCGATGACACCGGGCTGGACAACTGTGACGCGATCAATGTCAGGGTCGCCAAGCTGGTTGGCGTCGAGTCGCGCCTGACGGCGAGCATTCTCGATTCGCTTGCTCTCGGTGTCAGCTGAGGCTGACAGCACATCAACGAATCGGTGCGCAGCCTTGAAGGGCTCCAGCGACTGCGAGTGGTCGACTAGGAGGCTCAACATGAGGTCGTCAGAATCCAGGGTGATCCTTCGGGTGTGACGTTCGTGGAGAACGAATTCGGCGCGCCGAGCACGCACTCGCTCCCTGTCGACCTCGACGAGCGATGCCCACGTCGCACCGTCAGTCAGAGCGCCGCGGAGCTCGGGAAAGAGGGCCGCGTGCCGAGCCAGTGTGTCCGGGCTATAGAATGCAGCCTCGTCGGGGTTGGCCCTTGGAAGGCTCTCCCTGATCTGTCGGATCTCAGGGTCCTCCAAGCTAGGTAGTACCTCGACCACGATTTCGAACGTGTCCCCAGTTGCCGGCTCAAAGGCGGGGTCGAACGTCACGCGCATTCCGTTGACCAGGACGGTATTCAGGTCGTCGAGCGGTGCTGATCCGCGACGGTCGAAGAGCTCGGCTTCCGGTACCCAGACATCTATCGCGAAGGCCGCATCATCAACGATCCATGTGATCCGGTCACGTCGGGGGCCGACAACGCCGATACCGATCGTGACTGATGTGATCGGCGCGTCTCCCGCCCCAATCCTGCTCGCGGATGCGTGATGCACTAGATATGGCATTCGCAACTGGCCGGCGGCGGCTTCCAGCTCATTGAATCGGCCGTCTCCGCTCAGTGGATAGACTGCCGAGTTTCCAGCGAATCCGATCGGCCCGTTGGGTGCAATGACTTCCGCGATCGGGGCCGTGCGGGTGCCGGGCTCGCACACCTCCACGCGACCCGATGCAGTAATGCTGCAGGTCCAGTCGACGGGAACTCTGATCTGTTGAAACCTGAGATACCGCGCGTCCGGATCCTCTGCCACGGCAATCGCACGCCAGTAGTGAAGGACGTTGTCGATGATGTGGCGACGGAGTCGATGCACGGCCCGTTCGACACTTCGGGCGGCGTCGGCGGCCGCTCGCTCCCGCTGGACTTCGCGTTCATATACCTCCTGCGGGATGGCGAATACGTCGGGCGGCGCGCCCGCGGCCGGCAAGTCAGGCAGGGTCATCCCTCCGGCAACAATGCTGCCCATGAGGTTGGTGACGTTCTCGTCTCGAGTTCCGACGTCGGGCGCGTCGGCCCTGACCCGGTCGAGATCCTGGGCGTACGCGTCGTCAAGTAGCACTCGAGCCAGGATCCAGTCGAACCGACGAATCCAGTCCGCATCGATCTCGTGTGGGAGCGGCAAGGCCTCGGCGATGAATGCGCAGAGCCGCACCTGGGAAAGGCGGGTGGAGATTTCGTAGCGCTTCTGGAGGCGCGAGTAGAGGTAGGTGACGGCCATTCCGTCGTTGGGGTTGCTTATCTCAGAAATCGTTGCCTTCTCCGTGCTTTGCTCCTCCTTGACAGCCTTCGAAACCGTGACGGTCCGGCGAAGCCTTGAGCTCGATTGCTGCATGGTCTCGTTTAGATGCGCCTTGGATTCCTTGCTGGATTGGGCATCTTCGCCGGCCGCCCCGGCCGTGACGGAAGCGCTGCCGAAGCCGAACGATGCGCTGGCCGTTGCCTCGGCATGCCATCCCAGTTGCGACGACGACTCCTCGACGACCTCGGTGGAGTCCCGCGCCGAGCTGGAGGATTCGGTTGTGGTCTGAACCTCGGTACTGACCTCAGAAGTGGTCGAGCGAGTGGAACGGCTCTCGCGACGAATCACGACCCGCTCGGACTGCCTCGGTCCCAGCGTCACCGTTCGAACGGTTTCGCCAGGTTGGTGACCTAGTGGTACCCAACTTTGCTCATAGATGAGCTGGATACCGAGGTTCACTGTGTGCGGTGGTGTGGGCGCAAATGCGTACGTCTCGCTGCTTGGGTCGGCCGGCGGCCAGAGCAAGCCTGCCCACGCCTGGTTGATCCGGGCGATGAATGTGTCTGATTCGCGTTCCCATCTCCATGCAGACATGAATGGGCGCAGATCCGCCCGTGCCCGGCTCGCGGTGTCGGTCTCCACGGCAGCGGCGAGGCGCGATCGCATCTCGGGAACAAGGACGCGGAAGGCGCCCACATCGAAGTTCCCCGTATTTGGGACGACGGCCATCCTCGTTTCCCGCAGCCAGTTGCCGAGGGAACTGGCCCCTATGGCATCCCAGACGCGTCGAGTGAACTCACTAGATGGAAGAGTCTCCCGTGCTCGGGGGCTTGGATCGTCACCCCAAATGATCAGCTCCGGCAGCAGCCCGTGGTAGGCCTCGGCGAAACCTTCACGTATGCCTTCGGCAAAGTCCTCCTCGCTTCGAGGTGGTGTCGAGGGAAGTGACCCAATGGGGACGCCAGGTGTCGATCCTCGGTCGCCCAGTTCCTTCTCGACGTCGAGCCAATCTTCGTCTGGGAGGATTTCATCAATGACGGCCGCATCGGTCGCCGGCCGCTGCGGCATCACGACGTAGCGGGAGAACGTGTACACGGCCGTCGGCGCGACTCGTTCTAGGCCCGGTGAACTCGTGGGCGGGTCAAGGAGGCCGGCCAGTCGAGCTTCCAACGCGCGTGCCATTGGCTCGGAAACCACTGGGTCAGCCAACGATGACACCTCCCTGAATTCCGACGTCGGCGGGCGCAGTGCCTCGAAGCACGTCTCGGGTCCCGGGACGCCAGGACACAGCCGATTCGATGGCCGCAGCGGCAACGTCACTGTCGGACGCCGTCAGCGCGTCCGGCCCAGGCTGACCTACGCCGACAAATGAGACGTCGGCCCCGCGTGCCCAAAGTACGGCACTGACTTCGCGAAGATGCCGACGGGACGCGGCGTCCGCCAGCGGCCAGACAATGACCCGCAGTCCATTGCTACTCGGCATCGCCTCAAGAGTTGGTGGAACGGACGGGCCGGTCAGCGTCCCGACCCCCATGAAGTTAAGGCTGCGCAGGCGCTCGACGGCCGGCACTCCCTCGCACAGGATGAGCTGATTGGCAGACAGGTCTCGACTCCCGTACAGCGGCAGCAGGGCAGCCTGAGGCTGTGTCACGTTCCCCTGAGCGTCTATCCAGTCCGAACGGACGCTCACCAGACCATCTGCGAATCTGTGCTCTTGTACAACCAGTTCCCCCACGGTGCCATCCAGCAGTGTCAGTTTCAGCCGTTGAGTCGTCGGGGTGCCGCTTGCTACCGCGAGCGGGGGCCGAAGCGCGCGCCAGGGATCGACCCCGACTCCGGGCTCTGCCCGGCTCCGAGTAAGCCGCGCGGCACCTCCGGAGCGCAAGGCGGCGCGTAGTGCAATGTAGGGATCGATCTCGGTCGGCATTCGCCACCTCCTCAACTCTTGCTGTGCGCAACTCGAGTGTCGCAAGCTAGGATCCGAACCATCGCGCTTGGACCTGTACCGAGACCACAACTCCTGCGGAGCACCCCGAGACCGGCCCTCGAACCTCCGGAGGCAGAAGTCCCGCCACGACTGCCTCCCGGATCCGCTGAGTTTCCTCGGCGGTTTGACACTCGTCCGAAGCCTATGCCGGGCAACTGCTGGAGGCAGTCCCAGTATTCTGGGATCTTTCCGTCCTATGCGATGGCTGTGAAAGACTGCGGGATGGCTTCGCACGCTACTGTCGATCGAGTCTTGAATAGGCTCGACAGTAGGGCACGTCAGGGGCTACAGGTGGCAGAGTTCTTGGCTGACGTGGAGGACCTGCTTCAGTCCGTCTTGCCGCATGCTGCGGCGTGCGTCGGGATGCTCGATCCGGCCACGCGGCTGGTCACATCGGCACACAAGTACGGCGACTTGGCCGGCCGTGACGAGCACGATCGTGATTGGGGACTCATCGAGTACGGAACGCCAGAGGAAACCAGTTTCATCACTCTGAGTCGCGCTCGAGTGCCCGCCGCGTCGGTGGATCGAATCACGCACGGCGACCGCCGTAGGTCGCGTCGGACGCGAGATCTCATCGAGCCACGCTTCGGCTATGGAGACGAACTCCGATGGGTAGCACGAGACGCGGGAAGCACATGGGGCGGCGTCGCGCTGTTCCGCTCTGCTGGCGAACGAGCCTTCCAGGAAGCCGACGTCGTTTTGGCGACGAGGTTGTCGTCCATCGTGGGGGCAGGCTTGCGCTGCGGCCTCATCGCTCAAATGGCTAGTCCGCCGCATCAACGAACGGTGGCACCCCTTGTGTGGATCGTTGATCGCAACGACTCGATGACGCTGCTCACCCCAAGGGCTCAACAGGACTCTCCGGGGATCGTTCCGTCGCTGGGTCCGCCGGCCCTTGCGGGAGGGTTGGTCGCCGCGGCGCGCAGATACGGCCGAGGACTCTGCGACGAGGCACCTCACTGCTGTCTCCGTCTCGGCGATGGACGGTGGGTCAGCGTCGACGCTGTCCCCATATCCCGCCGTGACGGCCGGGGCGGGGACGTCGTGGTCACGATGGTCGAAATGGGGGCGTCCCCGATCGGTCCGCTCGTTGCCTCAGCGCTCGGGCTTTCACATCGCGAGCGCGAAGTGACCAGGCTGGTCTTGGCCGGGGAGACCACGGCGGAGATCGCAGGCCGTCTGCACATTTCGACTTACACCGTCCAAGATCACTTGAAGGCCGTTTTTGAGAAGGCAGGGGTACACAGCAGACGTGAACTCGTCTGTAAGGTGTTCTTCCACGTCTCCGCGGCATTTGCGGAGGCGCCCAAGGGCGGATAGAGCGAAAGGACGGTGGCCGGCAGCCCCTCGTCCAACATCCGGGCTGCCAGGTATTTCGCCGCGAACGCGGCCTCACCGTCTACTCAGTGGCGAGCATCTCTCCTCGCTGGAATGGGGGATGCTCTCACGACACGACTTCGAGAACACCACCCAGGCCCAGGCCGTCGAGCTGGACTGGTGCTACGGGTTCTAACAGAACGATTGGCGACACATCTTGTTGATCGGTGGTGCGGGCAAGGCTGGATCGGCTGTCCGTGTCGAGCTCGCCACTCGTGGGCACGAGATCCTTGTCGTGGGCCACAGCACGGGCGAGTTGTGTCACGACACCTGCGAACCCGGCCAGCTGGACGCGATGTGGGCCGCTGTCGGCGAGGTCGACGCCGTGGCCAGCGCCGCGGGGTCGGTGCCCCTAGTTGCCGACGCGGGACCTCACCGCAGAGGACTACCAGTCCGCCTTCGCAGGCAAGGTGTTGAGCCAGATCAGCCTGGTGAGGTCTGGTCTCGATCGCGTCGCCGAGCAGGGCTCGTTCACCTTGATCTCCGGGATCCTTGCCCGTAACCCGTAACCCCGTGCGCACCGGCGCCGCAGCCACGATGGCAAACGGAGCGGTGGAGGCGTTCGTGCGCACCGCCGCGATCGAGATCGCTCCTCGCCGTATCAACGTGATCGGCCCGTCGGTGTCATCGAGAGTCTCCACGAGTACGGCGGCACGTTCCCCGCGTTCGGCTCCACCGACCTCGCCGACGTCGCGCGCGCTTACGTGAAGTCGATCGAAGGCGCCGGGGACCGGCCAGGTCATCGCGCTGCCATTACCACCCGCCGAGTGGCGCTCGCCGTCTACCTCGCCCTCGGGGGTCCTGAGCTTCGTGTTCACGGAGGTGGCCCTCGAGGTCATTACGCCAGGGCAGACCTGCCTGCTGCGCCTGGTGCTCGGAGCGATCCCCATCGCGGCCATTGCCATCGCCCGGGGCCACCTGCGACGGTGGCACTGGCGCCACACCCAGCACTTCGCGGTCGTGTCGGTGCTCGCCGCAGGCCTGCACTTCTACTCCTTCGCCTCCGGCACGCCAGCGCCTCGACAGCGGCGTCGCGGGCGCACTCAGCGGCAACATCCCGCTGTTCGCAACGATCGGCGCCGCAGCGCTGGTCGCCGGTGAGAACATTAGCCGCGGCAAGGCCGCCGGGCTCGCGATCGCCACGACCGGCATCGTGCTGCTCGCCTAACCCTGGAGCGCCAGCTCGGTGGACCCCGGCGGCCTGCTGTTGAGGCTCCTCGGCTGCGCCAGCCTGGGTGTGTCCTTCGCCTACACAAGGCGCTTTGTGACACCACTCGGCGTCCACCCCGCCGCCTCGGCCAGCTACCAGATGGTGCTCGCCGCGCTGGGGTCCTGGTGTCTGCATTGAACCGCCCCGGGTCTGGTGGAGGCGTTGATCCCACGGAAGGGTGGAGTCATGCCAGCACCGAAGAAGTACCCGGTCGAGATGCGGGACCGGGCTATTCGACTGGTCGAGGATCTGCTTGCGGATCCCGATCTCGGGCTGTCAGTCACCGGTGCGTGTAGCCGGGTGTCTGAGCAGCTGGGCATCAACCGTGACACGTTGCGGGGCTGGGTGAAGCAGGCCCAGATCGATGCCGGGACCAAGCCGGGCCTCTCGAGCGACCAGCAGCGGCGCCTGAAGGAGCTGGAGGCTGAGAACCGTGAGCTGCGGCGGGCGAATGCGATCTTGAAGACCGCCTCGGCTTTCTTCGCGGCGGAGCTCGACCGCCCATCGCCACGCTCGTGAGGTTCATCGATGAGCACCGCCACGACACCGTCGATGGCAGGGAGTTCGGGGTCGAGCCGATCTGCAGGGTGCTGACCGAGCACGGCTGCAAGATCGCCCCGGCGACCTACTGGGCCCATGCGAAGCGACCGACATCTGCCCGGGCGGTTCGGGATGCGGAACTGATCGTCGAGATCCGCCGGGTCCATGGGGCCAACTACGGGGTCTATGGGGCTCGCAAGGTGTGGCGTCAGCTCAACCGCGAGGGCATCGCGGTGGCCCGCTGCACCGTCGAGAGGCTGATGGCTGCCGAGGGCCTGACCGGTGCCGTGCGGGGCGCGGCCAAGCGCACCACACGCCCGGACCCGGCCGCGCCGCGACCCGAGGACCTGGTCGAGCGGCAGTTCGTGGCCGCTCGTCCCAACCAGTTGTGGGTCGTTGACTTCACCTACGTGGCCACCTGGTCGGGGTTCGTCTACGTGGCGTTCTGCGTCGACGTGTTCGCCCGGGTGATCACCGGTTGGCGGGTGTCGCGGTCGATGACCACCGATCTGGTCCTGGACGCCCTTGAGATGGGGATCTGGCAGCGACAGCGGCAAGGCCATGACATCCAAGGACTGGTGCACCACTCCGACGCCGGGTCGCAGTACACCTCGATCCGCTACACCGAGCGGCTCGCCGAGGCCGGCGCGAAGCCCTCGATCGGGTCGGTCGGTGACTCCTACGACAATGCGACGGCCGAGTCGATCATCGGCCTGTTCAAGACCGAGGTGATCCGTCGCCGCGGACCCTGGCGCACCCTCGACGACGTCGAGATCGCCACCCTGGAATGGGTCGACTGGTTCAACAACCGACGCCTCTTCGAGGCACTCGGCAACGTCCCACCAGCCGAGGCCGAGACCAACCACTACCTCACAGCCGCAACAGCTGAGACCCTCGAAATGTCAGAACCCAGCCTCCACTGAACCCGGGGCGGTTCAGTCTAAGACCCGAGCGACTCACTCGTTGCAAGCCGATTCAATCGGCGGCCACCCCGCGCCTCGGGCGCCCTTTCGCGCCAGTTTGGACTATCGGTCCTTCGCCGCTTGCTGGTACTCGGATGGCGGCTTGGGTCGTCGAATGGCCGCCCGGCGCCATGAGCTCGGCAAGTCTGGCGCAGTGGCGGGAGACTTCGGTAAGCGCGCCCCGGCTGAGGTCGTGGACCCGAGTGACTTAGCGCCACGCAACCTGATGGACGTCGGCGCTTGCGCACTGCATAGTAGTAGTGCGACGCGTCAACGGGTGACGCGGATCCGGGGGTCTGCCGATGGCCGGCGACTTGCTCATCAGGGGGCAGCAGAGACTGGATGCTGCCCCCGAAGACGACTTCGCGCAGATCTACGGCGGTCAGGTTCGGTACGTGCCGCGGGTGCGGGTGATTACGCGCGCTGGTGGCGCCCGCGGCACCCAGGACCGGGTGCCGCTGGACGGCGACGACGATGACATTGTCGAGATCGAGACCGCGGATGGCGTCGTCACGTTCACCAGCCTGCGGCAGGCACGGGGCCGCGCACGCGGTGAGCGGACGCAGTACCTCGACGAGGCGTTCGGCGGGGCCCGGCGCGGCGGAAGCCCTGTGGTCGACGTACGGGTGATCGACTTCAGCCCGCTGAAGTCCGAGGTCAAGGACGACTTGACGTTGCTGCGCCAGCCCGACACCTGGGCGCTCGACAAGGCTGGCCGGCTGCTCCTGAGGGAACCGGCTCGGGCTGCGATGCAACGGATTGCGGCGTGGCTGGACAAACCGGTGCTGGACAACGCCGCCGAAGAACTGCGCAGGAAGAGGCCCAAGGTCCGCGGACTCTATGCCGTAGACAAGCAATTGCGGCTCGATCCCGGGGATCGGCTAGAAGAGGAGCGGGCACGCGCGTTGTCCGTCGATGAACCGATTCTGGTGCTGCTCCACGGCACGTTCTCCCACACCGAGGCAGCCTTTGGGGGACTGCGCGGTGCGGAGGCATGGGAGACGTTTGCCGACAAGTATGACGATCGGATCGTCGCGCTCGAGCATGCGACTTTGTGCCAGAGTCCCCTGCAGAACGCTATCGACCTGGCGACACTGCTTCCCGAGGGTGCCCGACTGCACATGATCAGTCACTCTCGGGGTGGGTTGATCGGGGACTGCCTCAGCTTTGTCCAGGCCCACGATGGCGCGGACCTCGATCTTGACCTGTTCGACAAGCGTCCCCGGCCCAGTTTCCTGCCGCAGGGTGACGCGGATCCGCGTCGCGAGCAGTTTGAGGAACTCGGGAGAGTGGTCCACGAACGGAACTTGCGGATCGAGCGGTTCGCGCGAGTTGCCTGCCCTGGTAGCGGCACTCTGTTGGTGTCGAGGCGCATCGACAAGTACGCCTCGTTCCTCTTCAATGTGCTCAAGTTGGCTCCCGGACTACAGGGCACTGGGGTTATTGAGGCGGTCAAGCTGATCGTGCTCACGTTCCTCGACCAGCGCAGCGACGTCCTGGCGGTGCCCGGCCTCGAGGCCATGATGCCGGAGTCCCCGTTTATCGGAACCCTCAACATGCGAGCCCGGACAAAGGCTGCCGACGGCATGGCGGTGATTGCCGGCGACGTGGAGGGTAGCGGCGTCCTTAAGCGACTTAAGGTGCTCGGCGCAGACGCATTCTTTCTGGCCGACCACGACATGGTCGTCAACACCCGCGCCATGATCGGGGGCGTTCCACGCGTCGACCCTCGCGTCGCAACCTTCCGTGGGTCGGCGTACTCCCACTCCAGCTACTTCACCGACGCGGCGGCTCGCGCCGCGACCCTGGGGTGGTTGGATGGCAAAGCTGAGGGGTTCGAGCCTGAGCTGGTAACGAAGCGACACCGTTGGTCGCGACGCCGAGACGCCACAATCGCGGCCGACGGCTGCGTCCTGATAGTGCCTGACCTGATGGGGAGCACGGTCAGCGTAGGCGGGCGCCGGGTCTGGCCCGTGCCGGCTGAGTTGTCTCGTGGCCTCGAGGACTTCCTGAGCAACGATGGCTGGAACGCCGACGGTCTGGTTTCACCATACGATCCGATACTCGAGGCTCTCGACGCGGTTGGATTTAGGGTGGAAGTGTTCCCGTACGACGGGCGTCGGCCCCTAAACGAGACCGCACGCCAGCTGTGCGACCGTGTGCGTGAACTGTTTGACAGACCCGAGTCCACGCTGCACGTGGTCACGCACGGGGCGGGTGGCCGGATTCTGCGGCTGGCACACGCGCTCGAGCCGGCCACGATCGGGCGGACCGGACGACGGGTGCTCCTCAGCCCGCCGCTCGAAGGATCCGTGCTCGCTGCTGCTCGGGTCGACGGACTCGATCCCCTTTCTGCGGCCCTGTCGGTCCTCACCGGGATCACGACCGATGACGTGGGAAAGCTGGTCAAGGAGCACTTCCCGAGCCTCACGGAACTTGCATCGAAGCCGGAGGATGACTCCGCGCCCTGGTTGGGCTACGTCTCGGTCTATGGGCGAGCCCGCACCACCATCGTCCCGCGCACAGTGCGACGGGGCGCCGCCGGGCGGGCCGACGGCTTCGGGCTCAGCCCTAGCGGCGACGGTCACGTACTGCCCTTGAAATCGCATGGCGAGGAGGAAGTGCTGTACGTCGACGCGCCTTTCGACGACCTCGTCAGCGCGGATGAACCCGTTGAGCTGGTCATTTCACTCCTGCTTGAGCCCGGCGCCGCACTCCGCGGTCAGGATGTGCGGGCACCCGGCAGCAACATCACCACCGACAAGGCCACCGTGGCCCCGGCTGAATACACGGCGCTGCTGCCCGACGCCGACGACCTGGTGTGGCGGAGCATGGGGGCCCCACGTCCGGCCGTCCGGCGTGGGAGGCTCGACGTTTCGGTGGTGCACGGGAACCTGACGGCCGCACGAGAGCGCCTCGTGGTGGGCACCCAGGATGGCACGCCCATGGGAGGTGCGGAGAAGGCACTGGACGAACGACTCGAGGGTGCATTGAGCCGACACCGGCTGGTTGGTCAGTACCCCGGGCGGCTCAGCAGTTGCCAACTCTTCGTCCGATCGGACCTCGAGGGCCCCGGCGCAGCGATCATCGGACTGGGCGGCCCCGGCGACCTCACGCCGGGCGCCCTTACGGCAGGCTATACACAAGCCGTTGAGCGTCTCGTTGCCGCACTCCCCGAGGACCCACAAGGTGAACGTGTGGGACGCGAGATCGAATTGGGAACTGTGCTCATTGGCACTACCAGTCTGGGCGGACTCAATGTGGCTTCGGCCGTCAACGCTGCCATCACCGGCGTTCGCCGCGCGAACCGCCGGATCCGAGACCTTGAGATGGACACACAGGTAACCACCTTGAGGATCTACGAGTTGTTCGAGGAACGGGCCAAGGAGGCGCTCGAGGCGGCCGCGAAGATCACTGACAACGACGCGGACGGCGGAGACGCTCTAGTGGTCAAGAAGGTGCTTGTGGAAGGCGTTGGCCGGCGTGCAGGCAGCCCGTCGGCGGCCTATGCCGAAGATCGATGGCGCTCGATCCGGGTCAACATCCCGAAGGTCGGCTCTGGCGGCACCGACACGATGGACCTCTTCTTCAACGAGATCGGTCGTACCGCTGGCGCCGAGACACTGCTTGGGCGCGGGCAGCGCCGGATCATCGACGAACTCATCGAGCGATGCGTCGGCACACCGTACGTCGATGAACAGACCTACAACACGCTCTACGAGCTGGTGGTGCCACGTCCCATGAAGGGCCAAGGTCGGCCTAGCGAGCACATCATGTACGTGCTCGACGACCACGCGGCAAAGTTGCCGTTCGAGATGTTCGCGACCCGCTCGTTTGACGATCGCCTGATCCCCACCGCAACCGAAGTTGGGATGATTCGTCGTCTTGAGATCGGTGCCCGCCCGGCTGCAGTCCGGCCGTCCTCAGGGCGACGAGCACTGGTGATCGGCGATCCATACGCAGGAGACGACTTCGAACCCTTGCCCGGGGCTCGGCACGAGGCAGAGGTCGTAGCCGATCTCCTCGAATCGCGCCGCTTCCGCGTGACACGGCTGATCTCACGTCGCGATCGAGACCCCAAGGTGGGAACCGTGGATGTGCTGAACGCCCTGTTTGCGCACGAATACCGCATCATTCACATCGCTGCGCACGGCACCTTCCACAGAAAGGTCCTAGTTCGCAACGGCGTGATGATCGGGCCGAACACGCGCTTGACGGCACTGGAGCTTCGGCAATTGCAGACAACTCCTGATCTGGTGTTCCTGAACGCCTGCCACTCCGGCGCCCGGGTCGACCATGCCAACGAGTTGGCAGCGAACGTAGCGCGCTCGTTCATCGACGACGGGGTCCGCGCCGTCGTGGCCACCGGTTGGGCTGTAGACGATCGCCCGGCTGGCGACTTCGCACAGGCTTTCTACAGCGGATTGTTGGGCGGAGAAAACCTCGGCATGGCGACCCTCAACGCCCGAAAATTGGTACACCGCGTCCACGGTCGTACGTCTAACACGTGGGGTGCCTATCAAGTATACGGCGAACCGGCGTTCCAGTTCGAGCGCGACACGACGCTGGTGGTCGTCGACGATCCCAAGTCCAGATTGGAGTTCCGCAGTCGGCTCGCGCTGCTTGCCGACCGGGCCCGTGGGTCCCGGAGCAGCCACCTGCAGCACACGAGCATCGCCGCACTCCAGGCCGCCGACGGCGCTGAGCTCGCAGCCATCCAAGAAGACCTCGAGAAGCTCGAGAAAGAGGCAGGGGAGAACAAGTGGCTCCAAGGGCTTGAGTACCAAGAAGTGGGCGAGGTGTGGCGCGACCTTGCGGACTATGACAATGCGATTCGGGCATACGAGTCGGCGCTTGCGGGCGGGGGATCCGCGGCCGGCCTCGATATTGTCGCCCAACTTGTCAGCGCTCACGCCCATGAGGGGGCAAACCATGTGCGGACCGGGCCGGGGAAGTGCATCGTCGACCACTTCGGACGCGCCTGCAAGCTCCTTGAGCTCTGGAACGATCTCGTCTCCGTCGACACGCAGAGGTTACCGGACGACCCACGCCCCGCCGGCGTTGGCGCGGATCATCTGCGGAGTCGGGCCAACCTCGAGCAGCACATGCTTTGGCTTTCCGTCGAAGAACACGCTGGTCTCGATGAGGCAATCGAGCGCACTCGCAGCCACTTTCAGGCCGCCTGCGACGCGAACCCCGGGGATGCAGGAGAACACTACTTAGAACTGGGGGCCACGGTCCTGGCCTGGCTTCAGTGGCACCGTCGACAGCGTCGTGCGTCCCGGCCCGCGCCGGCAACGCTGGAGAACCGGGCAGTCGCCGCGCACGAGGCAGCGGTGCAGGCCCCGTGGTCTTCTGAGCCGTTCGAACGGCAGCGGGTCGCTGACGCCGAACTCGCCCTACACCTACTGACCGGAAGGCCAGGATGGGAACAGGTGCGGGCGGGATACGAACGGGCGTTCCGAAAGTCGGTCAGCGTTCGGGAACGCGAGGCGGTCGTGCTCTACCTGGAGCTCATTCACCGGGTGCTGCCGCCGGGCTCCCCGCGCCTTGCCTCGGTCGATCGCCTTCGTCGAAGCCTCGCCACTTGGGTTCCCGGCTTCCAAGCGTCCTGACGTGAGCGTCGTGCCGATGCCGACCCGCCATGAGATTGGCCATCGTGTAGACATTACAGCCAGGTTCATGACGTCGGCCGAGGGCGTCGAATCGGCGCAGCAGCTTCGAACGCGAAAAGACTAGAACGCGTTTCCGATGACTACTCCGCCGGGGCGGGAAACCCATCGGGACAGCGACCCACGACGGTCTCGTCATCACTGCGCGGCTGCTTGACGCTGTCGCACACCTCCTCGACGCCGACGGCGACGACCTGAACGCTGACGGCAACCAGGCCGTCGCGCACTGGACCGCAGCAGCACGCCGCGCCGGCGGCATCGACCTCGACACCTACCGGCACGACGACCCCTCCTCCCTCGCGCCGGAGCTTTCCGGGCCATCCTCGCGGCAGATCTCGACTCGGCCAGACCCCTCGACATGGGCGCGGTTCTCACCGCCGCGGCCCTTCTGCCAGCACCATTGCTGTTCATCCGAACACCCGAAGCCAACGCGATTTCGGGCCGTGGACGCCGCCCGCCGAACCTGAGCCGGGCAGTGCGACGGTCGCGGTCGCCCTGGTGTCGATCGACGACACATCAGCACCCTGAACGAGACCGAGCTCCAGCGGCCCTCACTTGGTAGGGCCACCAAGACGCCGGTGACCCGGACACCTACGAAGGAACTGGCAGCCTTCACGTGCGGTACGCCGTCCCAACCCCGCAGTACGCACCGCCGGTCCTGGTGTGCCTCACCTGGCGCGGCACCGACGAGGACGGCAATCAGAAGAGCCAGCCCCTCGACGTCGCTGGCCACCCCGAGTTCCGTGTTCGGTGGCGTCTCGAGCGGGGTCGTAGGGACGCACCCAGTACGAGGTGTTCGACGAGCATTTCCCCGGGCATCTACGAGCGGCTCGCCGGCTACCCGCACAACCAGCTCCGGCCGTTCGCCCGACTCCTCAACGCCATCTCCCGCGCCGGGCTCGCCATGACCTGCAACAAGAAGTACCGCCGTGGCCAGTACGTGAGAGAGCACCAGTTCCACGACGACCTGCATGCTGCCCTCCTCGCCGACCCGACCCTCGAAGGACGAGTCGAACGGAGCACTCCGCTCGGGCACGGTTTCTCGACACCCGACATGACGGCATCACCGCCGAACTCAAGGTCGCCCGCGACCAGCCTGTCACCCGCGAGTCCGCCACCAAGTACATCGGCCAGCCCACCCAGTACGCCGCTGCCGACGGTGTCCGGCTCTCCATCCTCGTTGTCCTCGACATGAGCCGGAAAGTGCTTCCCATCGGCACCCCCCGAGAACTACCTGTTCGTCCTCGGCCCCAAGCAGCACGGGATGACCGACCCGCAGTCTGCCAGCGTCGTCGTCACCCTCGTCATCAACGGTAACCTGCCCGTGCCCAGCAGCTGGTCGCGCCGCAAGACACCGACGACCGACACCTCCTGACCCGCCGCGGCGCCTATGGCGATTGCCGAGGAGACCGTCAGCGGCCGCTACGAGGTCCGCGTCGCCTTCGTCCGACCGCGCTACTGACGCTCTGACCTGGCACTTTGCGAGCAGCGCCGCGGCTTCAACGCACAACTGCTTTACAGATAACCACCGGAAAAGGCAGTATTCTGTTATGGCGATCAGGGGCGACTTCCTGACGACCCAAGAGGTGTCCGACCTCTTGGGCGTCGAGGCGCGTCAGGTCCGCATCCTCGCCGAGGCGGGGTCCATCACTCG
Source organism: Nocardioides donggukensis (assembly GCF_014842875.1). Classification (GTDB taxonomy): domain Bacteria; phylum Actinomycetota; class Actinomycetes; order Propionibacteriales; family Nocardioidaceae; genus Nocardioides; species Nocardioides donggukensis. Next base: position 70,365 of record NZ_JACYXZ010000002.1, read on the forward strand.
CATCGCCCGCGGCATCTTCGACCGCACATCAGTGGAGCGCTACCGCGCTGAACGCGGCTCCGGCCGGACCCGGACGTGGGCAGAGCACACCGCTTGGGGAGCCATCGCGATGCTCTCGGGCGCGGCCCCGTTGGGCCTTGGCGATGTCCAGACGTACCGGCTCCGCGCCACGCTGCGCGAGATCACCGACCCCACCGAACTGACCATCCGGCTGCGAGACCGCGCGACCGTCACCACCTGGTCCGGCCACCGTTCGGTCATCGAGCGCGTCCGCAACGAGCTTGTCATCCCTGGCCGCCAGCGGCTGGGGCTCGTCGAGGACGACGCCATCGTCGACGGCTACATCCATGCAGACCGGATCGCTGACCTCGTGCGCCGCTACAAACTGGGCGAGGACAGCACCGGGTCCATCACGCTGCGCTACACCTACATGGACATCGACTTCATCAAGTACCTGGCAGCGCTCAACAGGACGCTCGCCGCTGTCGATGCCGCCACATCCCTGGACCCACGCGAACGCGGCGTGGGGGAGCAGGTCCTGGTCCGCCGGCTGGAGTTGTTCCGCGAGAATGCCCGACAGTAAGCCCGCGGGCGTCGAGCGCCCCACCATCGACGTCGCCACCGCACCCGGAGGCTGGCCCGACCCGTGGCCGAACGTTGCCGAGATCGCCGCGGTACTGCCGACCGACAGGTGGACTCTGGTCGGCGGCCTGATGACCCAGTTGCACTCCATCCACCACGGCCTGGACATCGTGCGCCCGACAAACGATGTCGACATCGTCTTGCACATCGAGACCTCCCGAGGCGTTGCGAACGAGACCGCGACGGCGCTGCGCTCCCTCGGCTACGACCTGCGTTCGGCCGTCGATCCGCGCGACAACACCGCGCACCGCTTTTACCGCGGCGCAAGCAAGATCGACCTGGTCACCGACCGCCCCGACGAGGAGTCGGAGGAGGTAGTCGACGTCCTGGTCTCCGACCACCACGCCCCGAAGGTCACCGAACGACTCGCCGGACGCGACATGGTTCGCATCGAGGGTGGCACCCAGGCGCTGCGGCGCACCATCAACGCGCGGCTGGAGATCGAGCCTGGCACCGTCACCACGGTCTCGGTGCCCGGCCCGTTCGGCGCGCTCGTCTTGAAAGCAGCTGCGTACAAGACCGACTCGCGTGACTCAGACCGGCACCTGCGCGACGCCGTGGCCCTGCTGGCATGCATCGACGACCCGTTCGCCGAGCGCGAGGGATTCACCGGCTCCGACCGATCCCGGCTCCAGACCCTGCGCACCCGGCTCACACCCGGCGACATCTCCTGGACGGTACTGACCGGCCAGCCCCGCATCGACGCCGAGACGACCCTGGCGATCCTCACCGACGAGGACTGACCCGGGATCGAAGCAAACCCCGGTAGATCAAGCGGCCATTCCACACCACGGGGTGGAGCCCGGCAATGCCGCACCTCGGCCGGAGGCCGACCATGCCTCGCTCCGGCCTGAGCTCGGGTCTCTTCGATGCTGGCTGGCTGATCGGTTTCGATGCGTGTCCATCCACGGTCAGCTGTTCGGACTCTGCGCCGCTTGGCTGAGCGAGCCGGTGCACCTCAGAGGAAGGCCCTCTCCACGTACGCTCCTGCGCGTGAGCGAATTGCGCGTCCCGATGGCTGAGGAACTGGTGTGGGCCAACGTGGTTCGGCCCAAGGTCCCGATGTGCTATTTGGACCTGAATCACATCATCAATATGGCCAAGTCGCTCTCCGACCCGACAAAGGCACCCGCTGGCTCTCGCGACCTGTACGACTCCGCGAAGCGGGCGGCAGACGAGCACCGGGTGGTGTTCCCGATCTCCGCCACCCACTTCCGGGAGGTTGCGAAGATCGCCGATCACCGGCGCCGCGTCGCGCTCACGGACGTGTTCGAGCAACTGTCTGGCTTCAAGTACCTTCTCGGTCGAACTCAGATCGCGCGCCTCGAGCTGGATGCGGGAATCCGTGCCCTGTTGGGCGAGCCGACCGGTGACCCGGTGCCGCTGATCCGGCCCACCGTGGGACAGGCGTTTGGGATCGCGGGGACCCTCAAGGTCGGCGACGTTTCCGGCGCCGACCGCAGCGCCGCGGTGCGCGCACTGCTGGGCGACGACAAGTACGACGAGCTGATGGCGCAGATGAACCTCGAGCTCGAACGGCATCTGCTTCGCGGCCCGGACGACGCCCAGCGAGCCGTCTTGACGAAGGATCCGCGCTACGACCCCGACGTGATCGAGCACGGGATGCAGAGCCGGCTTGATCGTGAACTAGACACCTGGCCCACACTCGACGCGCACCCGGACTTTCCGATGGTACGAATCCGCGACGCAATCGCGGGTCGAGAGTTCTACCACGAGTGGATGACCCCGTTCTTGGAGATCCTGACCGACCGAGGGGTCGAGATAGCCGAAGACCTTCCGACGCCGGAGCAGTTCGCTGCCCTGCAGGCCGCAATGCCGCACCACCAAGTCGCGGTCAGCATCAAGACCCGCTATTTCCGTAACCGCGAGCACGCCTGGACTGTTAACGACGTCTCCGATATCGACGCCGTCTCAGTCGCGTACGCGTACTGCGAGGCGGTCTTCACGGACAAGGCGGTGCGTGCCGCGCTCGCCGACTCGACCGAGCTGCGGTCGATGGGTACGTTCCTCCCGCGCAAGATCCCTGCGTTGATCGACTGGCTCGACGCCCGGCCGGTGGTCGCGGATCCGGAGACTCAGGTCCTGCACTCGCTGGTCCATCGCTGATCTCAAAGTGCACCACCTGAACAGGTTCCTGCAGGTCGGCTGCAGGTCGTTCTCCACTCGCTCGCGGATTCGACCGGGGGACCATTTAGTGTCCAGATTGGGCCAGTCCGAGTCGGTACTAGACGGGTATACTGGGGCTGGAAGCGAGGGCGAATCTCTCACCACACCGAGCGAATCGGTAGCTTCCGGCCCGAGACCGTAGTAGCCGCGATGCCCCTGATCACGTCCAGAGGCTTCCGGTTCAAATCCCGGCGCATGTGGCGCCCTCCTGCTAATCGTTCGGCGCCGTGGGGAGCGGCGCATCCCAACGATCTCGGGTCCGCATGAGGTAACTAAGCGGGACGTTTCACCGGACAGGTCTTGCGGGACGCCGCGGGATAACGAACCTCGTGGGCTGGGCGAGTGCCGTAGCCGGTTCGGCTACCGGGACGGAGTCGCGGGGCGGGTGTTGAGGACTCTCTGGTCGGCGTGTCCGTCCTGTTGGAGTTTGCTGCGCACGGCTTGGCGAAAGCCGGATTGCCGTCCCTAGTCGCCGCGGCCGGGTGCGACCAACTCGACCAGGCGCGCGACCGGTCGGAAGGCGAGGCGCGCTGCCAGCGCCAGCGACGGGCGGATAGGAACGCGGCCGTGGCATCACCCTGCCGTCGCGCCGAGTCGATGGTGTCGATCCCGACGTCGCACAACCTCTCGGTCAAGTCAAAGACGGCGCAAACCGCGACCGTCACCTCGTCGACAACGCGCAGAGCCGCGGCCGGAGGGTCCTCGGTGTTGGCACGGACATCAGCTGGCAGATCGGCCAGCACGGCAGGGTCGAGCGGCGCTGACACCACCACGCCCGGCGCCTCGAAGCGTCTGGCGGGTACCGGTTGCTGCGTATGTGCACGACGAACAGCCGGGGGGGTCCAGTCGGTTAGCGCCGCGCGCGGACCTCGCTAGCCCGGCGCTAACCGGCGAGCATATTCGAGCCGGCTGGTGGCCTTGCGTGAACTAGGGTGGGCGCCGAGTCGCACGGTCACCTCCGACCTCGTGCTCGGATGCAAGAGGAAGTGGCGATAGTGGCGACGAACCCATCTTCGCGGACCGACCCGCGTGACCTGCTCGGGGAGTGGGGCAACTCCGCTGATGAGTGGGTGCGATACATCGTGCGGCACGTGCTCACCGGGGCGGGGCCGCTGAGCCAGGACGAGGCAGCGGGTGCCTACGCTCTCTTCCGTCAGGAGAAGGCTTTCGATCCGCGCGCGCTCCCAGTCGAGGAGCCGCTAGCCATCACGGAGTCCGAGGACGAGGCGATCGAACCGCTTGCCCTGACCTCCATCTCGCAGGTGGTCGGGGTCAACGCGCTCGTCGAGGGTGGCGTAATCGAGCCGCACGCCGGCCTGACGATCCTGTTCGGTGAGAACGGCACCGGCAAGACCGGGTACTCGCGCATCTTCAAGGCGCTCGCCGCAAGCCGCACGGTCGACGTGATCCTCGGTGACATCGAGGCAGCGACACCCAAGCCCCAGTCCGCGCTCATCACCTACACCCTCGGGTCGGACGCCAAGACCTACACCTGGACCGGCAACCAGGGCGTAGCTCCGTTCACGCGCATGTCGATCTTCGACAGCCCCTCCGTCAGCTTCCACGTCGACGACGACCTGGAGTACGTGTACGTGCCGGCCGCGCTGGCCCTTTTCAACCACGTCATCGCCGGCATCAAGTCAGTCCAGGCCACTATCGATCAAGCCGTCACGGAGCTACGGGCCACCGCCACCGGGCTCGTCTCCCGATTCCCGCGAGCAGCGAGTGTCTACCCGCTCATCGAGACCCTCGGCGCGTCCACAGATCTCGAGCACTTACGCTCCATGGCCGACACCAGCCCCGACGTCGATGCCCGCACCGGCGACCTGCGACGAACGGTCGCCGCGCTGGAGGCCGACACCATCAGCGCCGAGATCAAGATCCAGCAGCGCTTGGAAAGTATCTTGACCCAGGCATCGCTGGCCGCCACCACCATCGCCGATCTCAACGTCGACGCCTACACCCGTGAACGCGACACCCTGCGCACCCTGCAGGAGGACTACCGCACCTTCCGCACTGCGCTATTCGAAGCAGCCGATCTACCGGCTGAGCCCGATGACACCTGGAGCGCATTCATCGTCGCCGGGGAGAGCTACCAGGCGCACCTCGTGGCCGAGGGCGCCCACGACGCAGACCGCTGCCTGTACTGCCGGCAGCCCCTTAGTGAGGCCGCACGCGAGCTCATCGGCAAGTACTCGGAGTACCTCGAGGACAAGATCACCGCCGACATCACGGCATCCACCACTCGACTCAAAGCGCTGACCGCGCCGGTAACCGGCACCCAGGCAAGCGACGCGGCCGCCTTCGCCGCCGAGTACTCCGAAAGCACCATCACCAGCGCGACCGACACCGACACCGGTGCCGGCGGGTCCGGGGACGCAGGCGGCTCCGAGGACAAGCCTGCGTTCCACGTCGAGCTCGACCGGACCCTGTCGACCTTGACGCAACTGACCGAGCTGTTGAGCAACACCTCCGAGGTCAGCGGCACACTCACCGAGCACGCCGCATCCGATGCCGAGACGCTCCGGAGTGCTCTGGGCGCCACCTCCGAGAGGTTGGCCGAGCTTCGGTCGCAGGCCGAGACTCGCTCGGAGACGTTGATGGCGAAGAAGAAGGAGCTGGTTGAGCTCGAAGCAGCGGCCGAGCTCGGCAGGTCATGGTCACTAATCGACGCTCAGGTTAGCGACGCCAAGCAAGCCGACCGGCTCACGCTGCTGGCCAAGCCCATGCCAGGGCTGCTACGCGCGGTGACTGGGCTCGCCAAGACGGCGAGCGACCAGATGATTAACGAGAGCTTCGACGCCTTGTTCACCGAGGAATGCGCGGTACTTCGTGCTCCGACCCTGAACATTGAGTTCGTGGGCCGTCAAGGACGCGCGCAGCGTCGCAAGGTCCTAACCGGTAAGCACAAGCCCTCCAGCGTGCTCTCGGAGGGCGAGCAGAAGGTGCTCGCGATGGCGGATTTCCTCGCCGAGGCCCGGTTGGCCGGGATCACCGCGCCGGTAATCTTCGACGACCCGGTCTCCAGCCTGGACCATCGCCGCATCAACGAGGTCGCTCAGCGCGTCACGCTTCTCGCGGAGACCACGCAAGTCATCGTCTTCACCCACGACATCTTCTTCGCCAGCACGCTGCTCAGTCTCATGGAGAGCAGCAAGCGGTGCGCCTACTTCCAGATCACCGACGAAGACGGCAAGGGCAAAGTCACCCGTGCCACCGGACCGCGCTGGGACAGCCTGAACAACATCAAGAAGAACATCAACGAGACCATCCAAGCCGCAACCGGCCAAGACGGCGACGCGCGGGCAGCACTCGTACGCACCGGCTACGACTGGATCCGCGCCTGGTGCGAGGTGTTCACCGAGACCGAGCTCCTTCAGGGAGTCACACAGCGTTACCAGCCCAACGTTCGCATGACCAACCTGTCAAAGATCAAGGCCGAGGCGCTCCCCGAAGCGATTGAGACTGTCAACCGGGTCTTCGAGGAAGCTTGCCGCTACATCGACGGACACTCCCAACCCCTACCGGCCCTGGGCGTCAGCCCCACCCTGGCCGGACTGGAGGCGCACTGGGCCGAGCTCACCACAGCACGCAGCACCTACCTCAACGCTGGCAGCTAGAGGCGATCGCGGCCCGGCCGGTCGCGCGCCGGGCTGGGGGCTTGGTATCCCACCAGGTTGCGGCCCCACCCTCTTCTCGGGCTGGCCCCGGCCCGCCGCACATCCACGTCGCAACAACCTCATTCACCGCTCGCCGAGAGGGGGCGCCGCCGGTTGAGCGCAACCGGACCCCGGCCGACGACGACCCGAGTCACGGCGTCCCAGTTCGGGTCGACCGGCACAGGGATCAAATCAGACTTCGCGATCCACTCCATCTTGCGGACGGGCTCTAGCGCGGCATCGTCGAAGTAGATGACCTAGGCCTCGCGAGAGAGGGTCCTGCCCATTCCAGTCGAGGATCCTGATCTGGAGGTCCTGGACGAGCAGGATGACGCAGGTTCCGGCGTGGGTTCGGCCGATGCCGATGTGGTGCAGTCGGCTGTGGTGGCGCAGTGTGACCGAGCCGGCCTTGTCGACGCGGTCGTGTCGGATCCGCTCGTGGGTCTTGGGGTCGGTGGTCGGTCCCGGTAGTGCCTTGGGCATCGAGTCGTAGAGCGTCGCCGGGGTGGCCCGGTGGGGTAGTGAGCGGTGCGGGCGTCGGTGGTCGTACTCGTCGGCGAAGAGGTCCAGGAGTGCTTGGAGTTCGGCGGTGCTGCTCGGCTGTACGGGTTGGGCGCGTAGCCACTTCTTCATCGTCTGCTGGAAGCGCTCGGCTTTGCCGCAGGTGGTGGGGTGGGCTGGTCGGGAGTTCTTCTGGACGATGTGGCGGCGGCTGAGCTCGGCCTCGAAGGAGTTCTTGCCGCCCTGCCGGCCGTGGCCGGCCAGTCTGACGGTGTAGACCATGCCGTTGTCGGTGAGTGTGGACGCGGGAATGCCGTGCTGACCTGCGGTTTCCCTGAACGTCTTGAGGACGATCGGGGTGGTGACCCGGGCGTGCGCGGACACGTGCAGGGCGTAGCGGGTGCAGTCGTCGAGCCAGGTGATGATCTCGACGTCCGCCCCGGGGCGGCCGTCGGGGCGGGCCAGTCGGTAGTGGGTGAAGTCGGACTGCCAGGTCTCGTTCGGCATGGAGGCTTCGAACCGGATGTAGGAGGATCTGGGTCGCTTCTTCGGCTCGGGGGTGATCAGTCCGGCCGCGCTGAGGTGGCGGCTGATGGTCGACCTGGAGACCCGGTGTCCGTGGTGGTGGGCCAGGTGCCAGGCGATCGTGTCCGGGCCGGCGTCCAGGCCGGCGTCTGCCAGTTCCTTGCGGATCCGCACGATGAGGTCGACCAGCTCGGGCGCGAGAGCACCCGGAGAGGTCTTTGGGCGACGCGAGCGCGGCTCGAGGGCCGCTTCGCCCTCGGTCTCGTATCGGGCCTTGAGCTTGTAGACCCAGGCGCGGTGGATCCCGTAGCGGCCGGCGACCTCGGCCGGGGTCTGGTGGTCGACGAACAGGGCGGTGATGACCAGGCGGGCCTTCGACGTGGGCTGCGGCATGGCCGAGCATCGAACGGCCCTTGGCTGTCGCCGATGACTTGAGAGAGGTGTCGCCGATGTCGTGAGACATCTGTCGCCTATGTCCTGAACCAGCACACTGTCAGCCCGACCAAAAAATCGCCTCTGACCTGCGGAAACGCAGGTCAGAGGCGGTTCTGGTTGGGACGTACGACGCCACGGCGTTCGTGTACCAGTCGTAGGCGATTCAGACAGCTACCCATTGCGGACCCAGGGATCACGCCTGGCGACGGGCGACGAGCTGCTCGACCAGAATGTCGCCGTGCCCCGCATGCCGGGCGAGCTCCTGGACGAGGTGCGTGAGAACGAACCGTAGGCTCACGTCTCCGGAGTGCCACCTGTAGGTCTCGTTCAGATCGCGCCCCGAAGCGATGGCCCGCGACCGCGCGCAGGCGTCGACGTACGACGCTCGGACCGTCTCCACGGTGTCTTCGTCGCCGAGCAGGAAGCTGTCGTCGACGTCGTCCGGCAGGGCCAGGTCGGCGCGCGGCACGCCGGCCACGCGGTGGTGGAACCAGACCCGCTCCACGAAGGTGGCGTGCTTGACCAGACCGAGCGGGGTGGTCCGCGAGGGCACCAGCCGGGCCCGTGCCTCGTCCTCCGAGAGACCTTCGAGCAGGCCGACGATCTCGTTGCGCTGGCGGTCGACCATGCCCTCGAGCAGGGCCCTCTCGTCGGCAAGCAGGATGTCCATGCGGGAGCCTAACCCCGACGATGGCGCCGATGCCTGCTTCACCGCCGCCTCCTGTCGGCCCGACGAAGGACGCGGCGCCGTCCTGAGAGGGCGAGATCAGCCTGAAGGCGCCGACGAGCTCCAGGGCAGCGTCAGCGATCGGTTGCTGACGATTCCTGCCGCCGGTCGGCGGGCGCGGTCGCCTCCGGCCGGATACCGCGGATGAGGAGATACCCGATCATCCAGAACTCACCGACCGACGCCGGAAGGGTGAGCCCTTCGACCAGCAGGCTCGACCGGTCGGCGAAGGCGTGGTCGACGACGCTGCTCAGCATGTACCCGACGCCACCGACGACCAGGATCCACCCGAGCGCCCTGGGATAGCGCGCCGTGGTGATCGCGACCCACCCCATCGGGATGAGCCACAGGCCGAAGAACAGGGCGCCGACCCCCCAGGCGTTGCTGCTCAGCTCGTACAGCAGGCCCACGGTCGCGGCCGCGTCGCCGGCCGGTGCCAGCGAGGTGTCCTCGGCGACGGCGACGGCCGTGGCCAGGAAGGCGGCGCTGGCCATGATCGCCACCGCATTGACCAGTCCGAACGCGGCGATGGAGACCGCGGCGACGTTGCTGACCCCACGGAACAGCTTGTAGAACCAGATCGCCGCCAGCGCCTGCGTGACGACGATCCCCATCTCCAGCACGACGCCCAGACGGGCCAGCCCGCCCTGGTCCTGGAGATTCGCCAGCGTCGCCGCCGCGTCTGCGTCGACGTAGATCGCGGGGCGGACCAGCAGGAAGCCGAGGACTCCCGTGACGGCCAGGCCCAGGTACCACGCACCCGCGACCCGGGCGGTCCTCACCTGGTCGGTCATGGCCCCTCCTGTCGAGGAGACGGGTGCTGTGCTCGCTGCTCCCAGCGTAGGGCTGGCGGCGACCGTCGACCAGTGCCCACGGGTGGCTCGCGATGCCGAACCCGCCACCGCGGGCGGCCGCACCACTAGGCTGCCCGGATGAGCGAAGCCGATCACGAGCGCCGGGCCGTCGAGCTGGTGATGGGCACGACGCAGTACGCCGAGACACTGCATGCCCTCGTGGAGCGGACCGGGCGCAACGAGGCCGACCTGAGGGAGGACTCGCGGACCGCGCTGGCCGAGATGGCCGCCTATGTCGACGAGTCGGCCTCGCGGGTGTGGGACCGGATGGGTCGGTGGTTGACGCGCTCCTACGAGGTGGACGTCGACACCTCCACGCTGGCGGACCTGGCCGAGCTGGGTCGGCGGCACTCGCTGGTGTTCCTGCCCAACCACCGCTCCTACCTCGACCCGCTGGTGCTGCGGGCGGCCATGGCGGGGCACGGCTTCCCCAGCAACTACACGCTCGGCGGGATCAACCTCGCGATGTGGCCGCTCTCGGAGCTCGGGAGGCGCAGCGGACTGATCTTCATCCGCAGGTCCACCCGGGACGACCCGGTCTACCCGGCCATGCTGCGGCTCTACCTGGGGTTCCTGCTGCGCCAGCACGCCAACCTCGAGTGGTACTTCGAGGGCGGACGCACCCGCACCGGCAAGCTCCGTCCTCCGCGGATGGGGGTGCTGCGCTACCTCGTCGACGCCTTCCGCGCCAACGGGGACCGCGCCGACGACGCCTACCTGGTGCCGGTCTCCATCGTCTACGACCAGCAGCACGAGGTCTCGGCCCTCTCGCGCGAGGAGGGCGGCGGGACCAAGACGCCCGAGAGCCTGACCTGGCTGTACCGGTTCGCCCGCGCCCAGGGGCGGCGCCGGGGCCGGGTCCACGTGCGCTTCGGTCCGCCGCTGTCGCTGCGCGACGCCCTGGTCGACGCCGGCTCGCGCGCCGAGACCGACGACCTCACCGCGGTGGTGCCGCGGGTCGCCTTCGAGGTGGCTCACCGCATCAACGCCGCCACCCCGATCACCCCGTCCGCGCTGGTGGCCTTCGGGCTGCTCGACAACGACGGCCGGGCGATGACCCTGGCCGAGACTCTCGGCGTCCTCGAGCCGCTCGTCGCCTACGTCCGCCGCCGTCAGCTGCCGCTCACCGCCGATGTCGACCTCGGTCGACCCGAGGGCCTACGTAAGGCACTGGCGACGCTGGTGCGCGAGGGGGTCGTGGTCGAGTACGCCGGCGGGCTCGAGCCCGTCTACGCGATCGCCCCCGATCGGCAGCACGAGGCGGCCTTCTACCGCAACACCGTGACGCACTACTTCATCGACCGCGCGATCCTCGAGGTGGCGCTCGTCCAGGCCGCCGGAGAGGATCCGGACGCCGACGTCGTCGCTGCCACCTGGACCCGCGCGCTGGCCCTGCGCGACCTGCTGAAGTACGAGTTCTTCTTCGCGACCAAGCACGAGTTCGACGCGCAGCTGCGCTACGAGACCGACCTGATGCGTCCGGGCTGGGCCGAGGAGGTCGCCACCACGAGCCAGATCACCGGGCGGCTCTCGGGCTCCCACCTGCTCCTGGCGCACCGGGTGATCGGCCCGTTCCTGGAGGCCTACTCCGTGGTGGCCGACCGGCTGGTCACCCGGGAGCCCGCCGCCCCCCTGGACCGGGACGGGCTGATCGCCGAGAGCCTCGGGTTCGCGCACCAGCGGTGGCTGCAGCAGGACCTCCACTCGCCGGAGTCGATCTCCAAGGACCTCATGGGCGGCGCCCTCAAGCTGGCCGGCAACCGCGACCTCCTCGGGCCGGGGGGAGACGAGCTCCGCCGGTCGCGCCAGCACTTCGCCGACGAGCTGGCCGCGGCCGTCGAGGCCATCGCCGTGGTCCGCTCCCTCGCCCTCAAGGACTGACCCGTGGACGACATCGACGACCTCCTCGCTGCCGTCGCCTCAGGGCCGCAGGGCCCCGAGGTCGGCGCGTTCTTCGACTTCGACGGCACGCTGATCCACGGCTACTCCGCCGCCCTCTACTTCCGGGAGCGGCTGGCCAGCAGGGCGGTGAGCCCGCGCGAGCTCGTCGGCACGCTGGTCGAGGTCTTCAACATGCAGCAGCGCGGGCACGACGTCACGCGCCTGGTCGGGGTCGGCCTCGGCGCGCTGACCGGCACACCCCTGACCGACCTGGAGGAGATGGGTCAGCAGCTCTTCCGGACCCGGATCTCGGGCCAGCTCTACCCCGACGCCCGCCGGCTCGTCCGGGCCCACCTGCGCGCCGGGCACACCGTCGCCCTCGCCTCCTCGGCCACCCGATTCCAGGCACAGGCCGCCGCTGAGGACCTCGGCATCGAGCACCTGCTGGTCACCGAGGTGGAGACGCTCGACGGCATCGTCACCGGCCGGGTGGACGGGCCGATCCTCTGGGGGCCGGGCAAGGCCTCGGCCGTGCTGGCGTTCGCCGAGGAGCGCGGACTCGACCTCACCGAGTCCTACGCCTACGGCAACGGGGGAGAGGACGTCCTCTACCTCGAGACCGTGGGCCGACCCCGGCCCCTCAACGCCGACAGCACCCTCACCCGGGCCGCGGAGGAGCGCGGCTGGACCGTGCACCGGTTGCACCGGCAGCCGCGCCTGACCCCGGCCAACGTGGTCCGGTCGGCCGCGTCCTTCGCCGGCCTGGCCACGGGAGTCGCAGCGGGGCTGGGGATGGGACTGGTCAACCGCGACCGACGTACGGCGCTCACGGTGGCCGCCGCGATCAGCTCCGAGCTCGCCCTCGCCGGCGCCGGCGTCTCCCTGGAGGTCGAGGGTCAGGAGAACCTCTGGCGCTCGCGCCCGGCGGTGTTCGTCTTCAACCACCAGAGCCAGCTCGACGTCGTCGTCCTCGCCGCGCTCCTGCGCCGCGACTTCACCGCGGTCGCCAAGAAGGAGCTCGCCAAGGATCCCACCTTCGCCGCGATGGGCTGGCTCGCCGACGTCGCCTACGTCGACCGCACCGACAAGGTCGCCGCCCGCGAGGCCCTCGCGCCGGCCCTCGAGAGCCTGGCGGCGGGCACCTCCCTGGTGATCGCCCCCGAGGGCACCCGCTCGCCCACGCCCCGGCTGCTGCCGTTCAAGAAGGGGGCCTTCCACCTGGCGATGCAGGCCGGGGTGCCGATGGTGCCCGTGGTCATCCGCAACGCCGGCGAGATCATGCCGGCCCACTCGATGATCCTCTCGCCGGGCACGGTGCGGGTCCGGGTGCTCGCGCCGGTGCCCACCGACGACTGGACCGCCGGCAACCTCGACGAGCAGGTCGCCCGGGTCGAGAGGCTGTTCGCCGACACCCTCGACGACTGGGACACCTCACCGGAGTGACGGGGTGAGACCCGTGGCGGGCCCCGGCCCGGGCCAGCGGGTCTATCCCTCGCCGCCCGCGAGCAGGGACCGCCCCCGGACCAGGAAGGCGCGTGCCGCCGCCGCGGGATCCGACTCGGTGAGGAGATCGGCGTAGCGGAGGACGGCGAGCCGCCCGGCCGACCAGTACGCGTCGTCGGGCCGGTCGTCCGGGTGCCACGGGGCGACGTAGACGTAGGGCAACGGCTCGGGGCCCGGGCCGGCGTCCCTCGACACGTCTCCGGGCGAGAACCCGTAGCTCGCCCGGCTGGTGCCGGCCGGGTCGCCGATCTCGATGGCGGGATCGAAGTGCTCGGGCCAGAGCTGGGGCTCGCTGGCGTGCGTGGACGCGTCGTCCATGGAGAGGGCCTCGAGGATCCCCCATCCGAACCCGAACCACGCCGCGAGCGCCGCGGCGTCGTCCGCGTCGACACCCAGGTCGGCGTCGAGCGGGCCGGGCTCGGGGATGTCGAGCCCCGCCGCCCACGCCACGTCGGGCTCCACCCCGACCAAGGACCCGGCTGCGGCCAACGTCGTGAGCGGCTGGTGCCGGCGGCCGGAGTCGGAGTGGACGACGAGGTCCACACCCTCCACGCCCACCGTCGTCATGCCGTCCGGCCCCGCGAAGGTCGGCGTGGCCAGCCCGCCGGGGGCGACGCGCAGGCCCATCCGGCCCATCGCGTGCCGGCGGGCCGGGCTGACGACGTACGCCGCGACCCGGTGCAGCGCGAGCCTGGTGGCGGGGAAGGAGTCCGCGAGGGGGAGGAGCGGAGCGGTCATGGCGGGGCCTTCGTTCGGGATCGAGGCGGGCTCACATCAGCAGGGGGTCGGTGACGATCTCGACCAGCGAGGGGCCGTCGTGGGCCAGTGCCGAGGCGATCGCGTCGTGGAGCTGGTCGCGCTCGGTGACCCGGACGCCGTACGCGCCGCAGAGCTGGGCGAAGGCGGCGAAGTCGGGGTTGTGCAGGCTGGTCGCCCACACGTCGAACTCGCCGGCCCGCTGCTCCTTGCTGATCTTCCCCAGCTCGTGGTTGTTGAGCAGGACGTGGGTGATGCCCATCCCGTACTTGACCGCGGTCGTCAGCTCCATCGCGTACTGACCGAACCCACCGTCGCCCGAGACGGAGACGACCTTGCGGGTGTCGCCGACGGCCGCCCAGGCACCCATGGCGGCCGGGAGCGCGAAGCCGATCGAGCCCAGGTAGCCCGACATCAGGACGTCCTGGCCGGCCACCTCGAAGTAGCGGCCGAACGAGTAGGTGTTGTTGCCGACGTCGACGCAGATCACGGCGTCGTCCGGGGTCTGGTCGGACAGCTCGGCGAAGACCGAGGCGGCGTTCATGCCCCGGCCGTGGTCGTCGGTGCGGCGGCTGGCCTTCTCCTCGCGCCAGATCCGCCACCGGTCGGCGATCACCGCGCGCTGGTCGACGCACTCCCGCTCGCCGCCGAGGCCCGCGGCCAGGAGGCGGGCGGTGGTCGCCACCGCACCCTGCAGGCCGAGGTCGACGGGGTGGTGCCGACCGATGGCCATCGGGTCGTGGTCGATCTGGATGATGGGCTTGTACGGCGCGATCCCGGTGTGGTTCGAGAACGAGGCGCCGAAGGCGACCACGAGATCGGACTCGTTCATCAGCCAGCTCGCGACCGGGGTGCCGCTCCGCCCGAGGACGCCGCAGCCGAGCGGATGGTGGTCCGAGATCGCCCCCTTGGCCTTGAACGTCGTGATCACCGGCGCACCGATGAGCTCGGCGAGGGCGACGACGCCGTCTATGTCGGCGCGCGCGCCCTGGCCGACCACGATGACCGGGCGCTCGGAGCGGCGGATGCGCTCGACCGCCTCGGCGACGACCTCCGGGGGTGGGGAGATCTCGCGTGGCCCGGTCCGACCATCGGGTCCGGACGCCTGCTGGTTGGAGGGCTCGACCTGCACCTCGTCGGGGAAGATCAGGTGCGCGACGTCCTTGTCCACGATCGCGGTCTTGCACGCGAGCGTCATCAGCTCGGCGTGGTCCGCGGAGGCCAGCACCACCTCCCCGAAGCGGGCCACGTCCTTGAACGCGTTAGCCAGGTCCATGTCCTGGAACGCGCCGCGCCCCTTGGTCTTCGACGGGACCTGCCCCGACAGCGCCAGCACGGGTGCGCGGTCGACCTTCGCGTCGTAGAGGCCGGTCAGCAGGTTGGTGGAGCCGGGCCCCGCGATGCCGAAGCAGGCGGCCAGCCGCCCGGTGAGCTTGCCGTACGCCGTGGCGGCGAACGACGCCGCGCCCTCGTGCCGGATCCCGAAGTAGCGCAGGTCACCGCGTTGCTCGGCGCGGTGCATCGCGTCGGCGAACCCGAGGTTGGAGTGGCCGACCATCCCGAACACGGAGTCCACTCCCCAGTTGACCATGGTCTCGACCATCACGTCCGACACGGTGCGCCCGGGGGCGACCTCGGCGGGGAGCGCCACGTAGACGCCGTCGTCGCGCACCTCGCTGGCGTACGCCTCGGGGGCGTCGTCGAAACCCTCCGGCGGCTGGCCGTTGCACGGGCTGTAGTCATAGCCGTGCCAGGGGCACCGCAGCCACCCCTTCTCGATCGACCCCTCGCCGAGCGGACCACCCTGGTGCGGGCAGCGGTTGCTCATCACCCCGAACGCGCCGGCCGCGTGCGTCACCGCCAGGGTGCGTCGACCCACGCTCACCGTGGTGACGCGACCCTCCGGGAGCTCGTCGACGCCGAGCACCCGGTGCCACTCGAATGCTCCCTCGGGCACGGCGACGGGTTCGGCGGACGGTCGATCGGTGGCGCTCATCCTGACCCACTCCTGTGGCTGGTCGCGGGCACCGCGCCAGCTCCTCCTCACCTCACCATGGCACTGCGCGCGGCGCCGGGCAATGCCGGAGGGGCGCCGTACGCCGGGCGCCGTACGTCGCCCTCGCTCGTGGCCGAGGCAGCGCTCAGAGCATGGAGCCCAGGTCCGACCCGACGGTGGGGTAGGCGGCCGTCGCGGACCTCAGCTGTCGGGTCGTGAGGCCGAGCTTGATGGCCAGGCCGAAGGTGTTGACCAGCTCGGCGTACTCCGGCCCCAGCAGGTGCGCGCCGACGACCCGGTCGTTCGACCGGTCGACCAGGATCTTCGCGGCCGCCGTCGTCTCCCCGATCCGGTACTGCGAGTACCAGCCGCTGGTGTCGGAGTAGCGGACACCGAGGTCGATGCCCCGGTCGCGCGCCTCCTGCTCGAGCATGCCGACGCGGACCAGCTCGGGGATGGTGAAGACCGCGGTGGGGATCCCGGAGTAGTCCGGGGCGGCGCTGGTCCCCTTGAGCATGTTGGACGCGGCGACCTTGGCCTCGGAGACCGCGACCGGAGTCAGGGGCATCCCGGCGGTGTCCGCGGAGTCCCCGGCCGCCCAGACCGCGGGGTTGGTCGTGCTCCGGAGGTGGTCGCTCACCCTCACCCCACGGTCGCCCCACTCGACCTCGGCGTGGTCGAGTCCCAGGTCGGACAGGTCGGGGACCCGTCCCGCGCCGTGGACGACGAGGTCGGTCTCGATCGTCTCCCGGACGCCTGAGCGTTCCAGCGTGACCCGGTGGCCGCGATCGGTCCGCTCGACGCCGGCGATGGTGGTGGAGCGGCGCAGGTCGACGCCGACCTCGTCGCCACGGTCGACGAGGAGCTCCACGAGGTCCGGGTCGAAGCTCTTCAGCGGGCGCTCCCCGCGGTCCACGATGACAACCGAGCTCCCGGCCCGGGCCGCGAGGTGCGCGAACTCGAAGGAGATGAATCCACCCCCGACGAACAGGATCCGCGGCGGGAGGGCCTCGAGGTCGAGGAAGTCGGTGCTGTCGACCAGGTGCTCGTGACCGTCGAAGTCGAGGAGGCGGGGCCGTGCTCCCGTGGCGATCAGGAAGCGGTCGGCGTCGACCGGGACTCCGTCGATCTCCATCCGGTGGGTCCCGGTGAACCTCGCGCGGCCGTGGAGCGTGTCGACGCCGTTGCCGGTCAGCCCGTCCTCCATGGTCGTGGGGACCGGGTCGGTGAAGCCGTGCTTGTGCTTCATCAGGTCCGCCCAGTTGATGGACAGCCCGGCCTCGTCGATGCCTCTGCCGCGCATCAGGCGCGCACCGTCGATGACCTCGGCGGCCCGGCGCAGGATCTTCTTGGGGTCGCACCCCCGGAGGGCGCACGTTCCTCCGTAGGGGAGGGAGTCGACGATCGCCACCCGCCACCCCTGGGCGGCGCACTTGTTCGCGGCGGCGACGCCGGCCATGCCGGCCCCGACGACCATCAGGTCGTACCTCTGCGTCATGCCTGGTGCTCCTTCGCGGTGACCTCGGTGGTCGGCACCGGGCGCCGCCCGTGCCTCGCCCAGCGTGCCCCGCCGACCAGGGCCAGCAGGAGCCCGAGGCCGATCAGTGCCCAGCTCTGCAGGGACAGGCCGGCGACCGCCCCGAGCACCCCCAGGGACAGCAGCAGCGGCAGTCCGCAGCACAGTCCGACGGCCCCGGCGACGGCGGCGATCGGCCCGAAGGTCGTCATCCGCTCAGGCACCCGTGAGCGCCTCTCGCATCTGCTGCAGCGTGGGCGCACCCTCGAACCCGTCGGGGGTGGGGTACCTCCGGCACGACAGCCCGACCTGCAGGCCGGGCTGGGCGAAGGCGTCCACGCCGTCGACCAGGATGCTGGGGGAGCCGAGGAAGCCGATGCGCTCGGCCTCCTCCGGGGTCGAGACGAGGTGACGCGTCACGCTCAGGTCGGGACGCTCGGCCGAGAGCTCCCTCAGCCGCTCGTCTGCGAGCCTCCAGTTGGGGCAGTCGTCGAAGTAGAGCAGTGTGATGTCCATGTCAGCGACGCTAGACCTTGATCCACGGTGCAAGGTCAAGCCGTAGGATGGGGACATGCGCATCGGAGAAGTCGCCGACGCCGCGGGCCTGCCGGCGCAGACCATCCGCTTCTACGAGCGCCGGGGCCTGCTCCCGTCACCGCGACGCGGCCCCAACGGCTATCGCGAGTACGACGCCTCGGTGCTGACCCAGCTCGCCTTCATCCGCAGCGGTCAGGCGGCCGGGCTCACCCTCGTCGAGCTGGCGGGGATCCTGGACCTGCGTCGCGACGGCGCCGTCCCCTGCGCCCACGTCGACGAACTGCTCCGCACCAAGCTCGGGGTCGTGCACGAGCGGCAACGAGAGCTCGTCCTCCTCGAGCAGGAGATCGAGGGCCTCCTGGGCCGCAGTGGCCGGCTCGACCCCGCGGACTGCACCGACAGCACCATCTGTCACATCCTCGTGCCGGACTCCTGAGGGGTCGGCGTCGCCGCCGGACCGCGGGAGCGGAGCGTCTCCGGCCGGCCCGTTGCGCTCCGGTGGCGCACGGAGGAGTGTGTGGACACGGGGAGTCGCACACCCCAGTGGCCGGTGGGCCACCTGCCGGCCGCCATCGCGGGGCCAGAGAGGCCTCGGGTTCCTGCTCTGGAGGAGGCATCATGCGCACATCTCATCTCGTGGCGACGGCCACGCTCGCCCTCGGGCTGGTGGCCGGGACGGGCGGCACCGCGTGGGCGGGGGGTGTGGAGCGCTTCACGCTGCCGGACGAGCAGTTCCCGGTCGACAACCCGTGCACGGGCGCGTCCACCCTGCTCACGCTCACCGACCAGCAGCTGCTCGTCCGGGAGGCCGAGGACGGCAACGGCGCGTTCCACATCACCCAGCACGTCGCTGCCGACTGGCACACCGAGGACGGCTTCAGCGGGCGCTTCCGCGACAACTTCGGCGTCACCGACGCCGACCCGGGCACGTTCACCGACTTCGTCCTCCACCAGCAGGTCCGCTTCGTCGGCCGGAACGCGTCCGGTCGGGTCGCCAAGTTCCGCGGCAGCTACGTGGTGCGGCAGACGCCGGACGGTCCCCGCGCGCAGGTCGAGTTCGAGGAGGCGACCTGCGTCGGGCGGTAGCCGCCCGGAGCCCGATCGCGGTCGGGAGTCAGAAGATCCCGGCGTAGGCGTTGAGGGCGGGCTGCCCGCCGAGGTGGGCGTAGAGCACGGTGGAGTCGCGGCCGATCTCCCCGGAGCCGACGAGGTCGATCAGGCCGGCCATCGACTTCCCCTCGTAGACCGGGTCGATGATCATGCCCTCGAGCCGCCCGGAGAGACGGATGGCCTCGATCGTGGAGTCCACGGGGATGCCGTAGAGATCCCCGGCCCAGCCCTCGAGCACCTGGATCTCCTCCTCGCGCAGCTCGCGGCCGAGGTCGATCAGCTCGGCTGTGGACCGGGCGATCCGCGCCACCTGGTCGCGCGTCCGGGCCAGCGTGGCCGAGGCGTCGATGCCCAGGATCCGCCGCGGACGGGTGTCGCCGCTCTCCTGGAGGGCGGCGAAGCCGGCGATCATGCCGGCGTGGGTGGAGCCGGTCACCGTGCAGACGACGATCGTGTCGAAGAAGACGCCGAGCCGGCGCTCCTGCTCGGCCACCTCGAAGGCCCAGTTGGCGAAGCCGAGCCCTCCGAGCCGGTGCTCCGAGGCCCCGGCCGGGATGCCGTACGGCTTGCCGCCGGCGGCCTCGACCTCGTGCAGGGCGTCCTCCCACGACGTACGGATGCCGATGTCGAAGCCGGCGTCGTCGAGGCGCACGTCGGCGCCCATGATCCGCGACAGCAGGATGTTGCCGACCCGGTCGTTGCCGGGGTCGTCCCAGTCGACCCACTTCTCCTGGACGAGCCGGCACCCCATGCCCAGCCTGGCGGCGACGGCGGCGACCTGTCGGGTGTGGTTGGACTGGTATCCGCCGATGGAGACCAGCGTGTCGGCGCCCTGGGCCAGCGCATCCGGGACGATGTACTCGAGCTTGCGGGTCTTGTTGCCACCGAACGCCAGGCCGCTGTTGCAGTCCTCGCGCTTGGCCCAGAGCTCGGCGCCACCGAGGTGGTTGCTCAGCCGCTCGAGCGGGTGGACCGGGCTGGGCCCGAAGGTGAGCGGGTGGCGGGGGAAGTCGGCCAGTGACATGGACGGGCTCCTGGGTCGGGTCAGACGACGGTGGGCAGCTTCGACAGCGCCTCCGCGACCGACGCCTGGATGTCGTCGTCCTCGAAGGCGTGGTCGGTGACGTCGCCGGCCAGGTACGCGTCGTACGCCGCCAGGTCGAGGTGGCCGTGCCCGCAGAGGGCGGTGAGGATCACCTTCTCCTCGCCGGTCTCGACGCAGCGCTGCGCCTCCTCGACGGCGGCGGCGATCGCGTGCGTCGGCTCCGGCGCCGGCACGATGCCCTCGGTGCGCGCGAAGAGGACGCCGCCCGCGAAGCACTCGGTCTGGGGCTTGGCCACCGCCTCGATCTCGCCGGTCTCGTAGAGGTGCGAGATCAGCGGGCTCATGCCGTGGTAGCGCAGGCCGCCGGCGTGGATCGGGTCGGGGACGAAGTCGTGGCCGAGCGTGTGCATCTTCATCAGCGGGGTCATGCCCAGGGTGTCGCCGAAGTCGTAGGCGTAGGTGCCCTGGGTCAGTGACGGGCAGGCGGCCGGCTCCACGGCCCGGACCGTCGGCGACATCCGGCCGGCCCACTTCTCGCGCAGGAACGGGAACGCCAGGCCGCCGAAGTTCGAGCCGCCCCCGGTGCAGCCGACGAGCAGGTCGGGGGTCTCGCCGATCTTGGCCAGCTGGAGCAGGGCCTCCTCGCCGATGATCGTCTGGTGCAGCAGGACGTGGTTGAGCACGCTGCCCAGCGCGTAGTTGGTGGCCGGGTCCTGCGCGGCCATCTCCACCGCCTCGCTGATGGCGATCCCGAGCGACCCCGTGGAGTCGGGGTCGCGGGCCAGGATCGTGCGCCCCGCCTCGGTGAGGTCCGACGGGCTCGGGTGCACGGTGCCGCCGAAGACCTCCATCATGATCTTGCGGTAGGGCTTCTGGTCGTACGACGCCCGCACCTGCCAGATCTCGCACTCCATGTCGAACTGCGCGCACGCGAAGGCCAGGGCCGTGCCCCACTGTCCGGCGCCGGTCTCGGTGGTCAGCCGCCGCACCCCGGCCTTGGCGTTGTAGAAGGCCTGCGGGACCGAGGTGTTCGGCTTGTGCGAGCCGGCCGGCGAGACGCCCTCGTACTTGTAGTAGATGCGGGCCGGCGTGCCCAGGGCCCGCTCCAGCCGGTGCGCGCGGTAGAGCGGGCTCGGCCTCCACAGTCGGTAGACGTCGAGCACCTCGGGCGGGATCTCGACGTACTGCTCGGTCGAGACCTCCTGCAGGATCAGGTCCATCGGGAAGAGCGGGGCCAGGTCCTCGGGGCCGACCGGCTGACCGGTGCCCGGGTGCAGCACCGGGGGAGCGGGCGAGGGCAGGTCGGCGAGGACGTTGTACCAGCGGGTCGGCATCTCGTCCTCGTCCAGCAGGATCTTGTGCTGCTGCGGATCTCCCATGGCCGGCCTCCCGTGCCTCGCGTGTCCCCCCACGACTCCTCGGACCCTAGTGGGTGGCGCTGGGCCGGTCGAGGGATCGTCGCCGGCTGGTCGCTCTGCTCGTCGCGGCACCTCTGCCATCGTGGGCCCATGACCACGCCAAGGACCGAGGGACGGACCGCACTGCCGGAGCGGATGCGGGCCGCGGTGACCACCCGCCACGGCGGGCTCGACGCGATCGAGGTGCGCGAGCTGCCGGTCCCGGAGCCGGGCCCGGACGAGGTGCTGGTGCAGGTGGGTGGGGCCGGGTGCAACAACACCGACCTGTGGACCCGGGAGGGTGCCTACGGCACCGCGGAGGACCCGGACGCGAAGGCCGGCTGGCTCGGGCCGATCGACTTCCCACGGATCCAGGGCGGGGACGTCGCGGGGACCGTGGTGGCCGCGGGGGAGCGGGCCCCCGGGTCGCTGGTGGGCTCACGGGTCCTGGTGGACCCGGCGCACTACGACGGGCCCGGCCCGGACGCCCTGCCCGACGACATCCTCGGCAGCGAGCGGGACGGCGGCTTCGCGGAGTACGTCGTGGTGCCGGCCGCCCGGGCCCACCCGGTGGACGGGTCGCCGCTCACCGATGTCGAGCTCGGCGCCCTGCCCATCGCCTACGGCACCGCCCTGGGCATGCTCGAGCGCGCGGCTGTGGCGCAGGGCCACACCGTCCTGGTCACGGGCGCCTCCGGCGGGGTCGGCCTGGCCGCGGTCCAGCTGGCCACGGCCCGGGGCGCGCGGGTGGTGGGGGTGTGCAGCGGCAGCAAGCGGGACGGCGTACGGCGGGCCGGCGCCGAGGCGACCGTGGACCGCACGCGCGGTGCCGTCCTGGCCGACGCGTCGGCGGCCGTCGGGACCGGCTACGACGCGGTGATCGACGTCGCGGCCGGCCCGCTGGTGGGCCCCGGACTCGGGCTGCTGCGCCCCGGGGGCCGCTGGGTGGTGGCCGGGGCGCTCGACGGGTGGGCGGTCGACCTCGACGTCCGCCGGCTCTACCTGACGAACCTGGCGCTGCTCGGCTCGACCATGCACACGCCCCGGATCTTCGAGCTGTTGGTGGAGATCGCCCGGCGGGGCGAGGTCCGCCCCGTCGTCGCCGCCACGTTCGGCCTCGACGAGGTGCCGGCCGCCCAGGAGGAGCTGGCCCGGCGCGGGCACGTGGGCAAGCTCGTCATCGTGCCCTGAGAGCGCCCCGGACGAACGCTGGACAAAGATTGGACAAATTCCCATCCGCGGGTGGAGTGTGCTCCGAATCACGGTCGGAACCAGGTGCGGGGACCCGGCTCCACACTCCATCCGAACCGAAGGGAAAGAACGATGAAGAACCGCATCGCAGCCATCGGCCTCACGGCCGCCCTCGCGTCCGCCGCCGTGGCGGTCCCTGCCTCGTCGGCCTCGGCCGGCGACGGCCACCCCCACCCCGGGACGACCAGCCTGGTCGAGGTGCTGGCCGCCGACGGCGTCGGCTTCGACCGCAACTGGAAGGACTTCGACATCGTCGAGCGGGCGGCGCTCACCGTCCTCGAGGCCAAGCCGTCCAGCCCGGTCGGCGTGCTCGCCGACGGCCGGGAGGCGCTCACGGCCTTCGTGCCGACCGACCGTGCGTTCCGGCGGTTGGTGCGTGACGTCACCGGCACGCCGCCGCGCAACGAGCGGCAGACCTTCCAGGCCGTCGCCACCCTCGGCGTCGACACGATCGAGGCCGTGCTGCTCTACCACGTCGTCCCCGGCGCCACGATCGACTCCGCGCAGGCGGCGAAGTCCGACGGCGCGAGGCTCGACACGGCGCTGGGCGAGACCGTGACGGTGGACGTCCGTCCGAACCGGATCTACCTGATCGACAAGGACTACGACGACCGCAACCCGCGTCTGGTCCCGAAGCTGCTCGACATCAACGAGGGCAACCGGCAGATCGCGCACGGCATCCACCGGATGCTGCGCCCGATCGACCTCTGACCGGGTCGCGCCGGTCCCTCGACCGGCCACTCGATCGGCCAGTCCCCGCGACCCGGGGGCGGGCCGGTTGACGTCAGAGCACCTCGGTGCCGTACATCTCCCCGAGCGGATCGGCGATGAGCTCGATCCGGGCGCCGTCGGGGTCGCGGAAGTAGACCGAGACGTCGCTGTGCACCTCGTGCTCGACACCGGCGTCCTGCAGCCTGCGGACCAGTCGCCGCCACCGCTCCGGGGCGACCGAGATCGCCACGTGGTGCAGGCCGCCCAGCACCTCGGCGTACGGGCCGACGTCGAGGCCGGGGAAGTCGAAGAAGGCGAGCAGGTTCTGGTTGCCGATGTCGAAGAAGAAGTGCGAGGAGCCGGGGTAGTCACGGTTGTCGACGAGCTCGGTCAGCGGGAACTCCAGCACTCCCTGGTAGAACTCGACGGTCCGCTCGACGTCGCTGCTGATCAGGGCGGTGTGGTGCAGGCCGCGAGCCGAGGAGTCGGGTCGTTCGGCCGCGGGGCGCAGGTGCCGCTCCCGGATCCGGTCCCGCTCGGCCTCCAGCGCGGCCAGGTCCGGCGTCCCCGACGCGGGGTGATTCTCGCTCACGGCGTCCTCCTCGGTCGTCTGCCCTCAGGATGACAGGTGCGCGGGCTAGCCTCACGCCATGGAGCCCGACGAGTACCAGCGCCACGACGCGACCGACCTGGCCGGCATGGTGAGCCGCGGTGAGGTCACCGCCGCCGAGCTGCTGGCCCTGGCCCGGCGGCGCCGGGACGAGGTGAACCCCTCCCTGAACGCCGTGGTCGCCGATCTCGGCGGAGAGGCCGACGAGCGGGCCGCCGACCCCTCGCTGGCCGGGCCGTTCGCCGGTGTCCCGTTCCTGGTGAAGGACCTCGGGCAGGAGTACGCCGGGTTCCCGACCTCCAACGGCTCCCGGTCGCTGGCCGCCGACGTGGCGGACCGGCACGCGCTCGTGACCCAGCGGTTCCTCGACGCCGGGCTGGTCGTCTTCGGCAAGACCAACACGCCGGAGTTCGGCGCCAAGGGCGTCACCGAGTCAGAGCACTTCGGCCCGGCCCGCAACCCCTGGCACACCGGGCACACGCCCGGCGGCTCCTCGGGCGGGTCCGGTGCGGCGGTCGCGGCCGGGATCGTGCCCGCCGCCGGCGCCAACGACGGGGGCGGGTCGGTGCGGATCCCCGCCGCCTGCAACGGGCTGGTCGGGCTGAAGACCAGCCGAGGTCTGGGCCCCTACGGTCCGCAGACCGGCGAGGTGATGTTCGGGATGGTCACCCAGGGGGTGGTGTCGCGGACGGTCCGGGACAGTGCCGGGCTGCTGGACGCGATCATCGGGCCGGACCCGCGGGCCGGCTACCAGGGTGCGACCCACGACGTCGCGTTCGTCGACCGGATCCGCGAGGCGCCGGGCCGGCTCCGGATCGGCTACTCGGCGTCCTCCGCGATCAACGCCAGCCCCGACCCGGAGGCGGTCGCGGCCGTCGAGGGTGCCGCCCGGCTCCTGACCGAGCTGGGCCACGACGTCGAGGAGGTGGCGCCGCCACACGACGACGAGGCCCTGGCCCGGGACTTCCTGACGATCTGGTTCGCCCAGCTCTACGGCCAGGTCGCCGACGTCAAGCAGCGGCTCGGCGCCAAGGACAGCCAGTTCGAGGCCGACACCCTCGCCACCGCCGAGCTCGGCCGGGCCGCCGGCATGCTCGGGCTGCTGCGCGCGCTGCAGAACGTGAACGGCTACATCCACTCCCTCGCGGACTTCCACGAGCGCTACGACTACTTCCTCACGCCGACCCTGGCCACCCCGCCGCTGCCGGTCGGCGTGACCACGACACCGGACCGGCTCCAGAAGGCGTCGCGGATCGTCAGCCGGCTCCGCGGCGGCAAGGTCCTGGCCGCGACCGGCGTGCTGGAGGAGATCATCTCCGAGAACATCGGCTGGGTCCCCTACACCCAGCTGGCGAACCTCACCGGACGGCCGGCGATCAGCGTGCCGCTGCACTGGACCGCGGCCGGACTGCCGCTCGGCGTCCAGTTCGTCGGCCGCCTCGGCGCGGACGGCGACCTGCTGCGGCTGGCGGCGCAGCTCGAGGAGGCCCAGCCCTGGATCCAGCGCTTCCCGGCCCCGGTCACCGCGGGCTGAGCGCCGCCGCGCGATCAGGCTACGAGCAGCCCGACCCCGAGCACGCTGAGGCCGAGCGCCAGCACCAGCCCGCCGGCGTACACCAGCGCGACCAGGCGATTCGGACGCTCGCGTCCCCTGCCCATGGAGGACAGGAAGAAGCCGGCCGGCATCAGGATCGCCGCGATCGGCACACCGCTCCGTGCCGCCCAGTCCCAGCCGACGGGCAGATCGGCGGCGTCGGCGAGCGGCTGGCAGAGCAGGCCGAGGATGAGCAGCACGCCGGCGTGCGCGTGCCCGGCGCGGGCGAAACCCGCCTGGAACTCGGTCACGCCCCCGCGCTGCCACAGCCGGACCAGGTACACGCCCCCGGTTTCCACGGTGACGAGGGACAGCAGCAGGATCCCCGCGAGGATCCGGCCCTCGTCCGAGAGCACGAGCTCCGACATCTCGACCTCCTCGCGGGCGACGACCGGCCGCTCCTGCTGGCCCTCCATCGTAGGCCCGATCCCGCGGGGTCCGGCCGGCCGCTGGAAGCCGGGGGCCGTCCCGCCGGGTTACCGTGCCGGTCAGGTCACGAGGGACGGGACGAGGTCGCATGCTCGAGATGATCGCCACCGGCGCGTTGGCGGGAGCCCTCATGGGCTTCGTGCTTCAGCGCTCCGACCTCTGCTTCCACTCGATGTTCGCCGGCGCGTGGCAGGGGCGCACCCGTCTGCTGCGCGGCTGGCTGCTGGGCGTCTCCCTCGCCTCGGTAGGCCTGTCGCTGGTCTACCTCACCGAGTGGTCGTCGGGGCTCAACACCGGCCTGGCCTTCCGCCCGGTGCAGAACGTCGTCGGCGGCGTGATCATCGGCGTCGGCATGGTGGTGGCCCGCTCCTGCGTCTCCGGGCTGTTCTACAAGCTCGGTGCCGGGATGCTCGGCGCGGCGGTCGGGATCACGGCCTGGGTGCTGGGGGAGCTGGCCGCGACCAACGTCTCCCTCGACGGACCGACCGTCCTGGCCGGGGGTGAGGCGGGCACCCTCCCGGCCGTCCTCGGTCTGCCCCGGCTGCTGGTGGCCCTGGTCCTGCTCGGCGGTGTCGTGGCGCTGCTCTGGGGGCGCCGCGGCGTGCGCGGTGCCGGCTCCGATCGGAGTCGGGCCTGGTCCTGGCCGCGGATCGGTGTCGGGCTGGGCGTGGTGACCGTGGCCGGGTGGCTGCTGGCAGGCCTCGGCGGCTCCTCGTTCGGCCCGAGCACGGTCGGTGCCGCGAACAGCGTCCAGGCCGGTCGGGTCAACTGGTGGCTGGTCGCCTTCCTGTTCGGCATCGTGCTCGGCGCCCACCTCTCCGCGCGGCAGTCCGGCCGGTGGCGGCCCCGGGGCGAGAACCCGGTCCGGTTCCTCCAGCTGGCGGCCGGCGGTTTCCTGCTCGGCGCGGGTGGCTGGATCGCCGGCGGCTGCAACCTGGGGCACGGCGTCTCCGGCGTCGCCCAGCTCAACGTCAGCTCGTTCGTCGTCGTCGCCGCGATGGCGCTCGGCGTCCTGGCGGCCGGCAGGGCGCGATCCAAAGCGTCCCGTCCCGCTTGGCTCCCCACCCCCACCCGATAGTCGACGAAGTTCGAGTCGTCGGATCCGCTCCAGGACGACTCGAACTTCGTGGACTATCGAGCATGGGGGGCAGACTGGGGTGACCTCATGTCCTCCGAGACGAACGGATCCTCGATGCGCGAACTCTTCACCGACGAACACGATGCCTTCCGCTCGGCCGTGGGCTCGTTCCTCGACAAGGAGGTGGTGCCGCACCACGAGCAGTGGGAGGCGGACGGGGTGGTCTCCCGGGAGGTGTGGCAGGCCGCCGGGCGCCAGGGCATGCTCGGGATGAACCTCCCGGAGGAGTACGGCGGGGGCGGCAGCGACGACTTCCGCTTCAACGCGGTCGTCACCGAGGAGATGGCCTACCGGGGTCTGCACGGCGCGGCGTTCTCGCTGTTCAACGACATGATCGCGCCGTACTACGGCTCGCTGGCGACCGACGAGCAGAAGCGCCGCTGGCTGCCCGGACTGACCTCCGGGGACCTGATCGCCGCGATCGCGATGACCGAGCCGGGCACCGGCAGCGACCTGCAGGGCATCCGCACCACGGCCGCCGACCAGGGCGACCACTACCTGCTCAACGGCGCGAAGACGTTCATCAGCAACGGGATCCTCTCCGACCTGGTGATCGTGGTCGCGCGCACCGAGCCGGACGCGGGGGTGAACGGCTTCAGCCTGCTCGTCGTGGAGCGCGGCATGGACGGCTTCGGCCGGGGTCGCAACCTCGACAAGATCGGCCAGCACGCCCAGGACACCGCGGAGCTGTCCTTCGAGGACGTGCGGGTCCCGAAGGAGAACCTCCTCGGCGAGGCGGGCCAGGGCTTCTACTACCTGATGACGAACCTGTCCCAGGAGCGGCTCTCGATCGCGGTCGCCGGCGCCGCGGCCATCGAGGCGGTCCGGGACCTGGCCGTCGGCTACGCCAAGGAGCGGCAGGCGTTCGGCCGGGCGATCGGCTCGTTCCAGCACAACCGGTTCGTGCTCGCCGAGATGGCGACCGAGGCCAGCCTGGCTCGGGTCTTCGTCGACGACTGCCTCAAGAAGCACCTCACCGGCGACCTGGACGCCGCGACCGCGAGCATGGCGAAGTGGTGGGTCACCGAGACCCAGAAGCGGCACGTCGACACCGCGCTGCAGCTGCACGGGGGCTACGGCTACATGCGCGAGTACCCGATCGCCCGGGCGTTCCTCGACAGCCGGGTGCAGACGATCTACGGCGGGACCACCGAGATCCAGAAGGAGATCATCGGGCGGTCGCTGGGGCTCTGACCGGCCGCTGGGGCCTACGGGCGACGCCCCTGGAACGTGTCGCCGCCCGTAGGCTCCTGCCGCCGCCGCGACGAGAGTCGCGAGCGACGGGTGGAAGCAACGCTATCCGTCCCGGCCCCCAGGGGCGAGCGCGTCGGGGTGCGGGGGAGCCGAAACCGTCCGATCGGGTGAGCGGAACTGCCCGATCGGGCGACAGCGCGAGCGCGCTAGCCTCGCCGTCATGCCCGCCCCACCCCCAGTCCCACCCGCCGAGGACCTCGACGACGCCCTCGACGACGCCCGGCCGCGCGACGACCTCCGGCACCCCGTGAGGCTGGCCGGCCCGCCCCGGCGCGTGGTCTCCCTGGTCCCGTCGATCACCGAGTCCCTGGCGGCGACCGTCCCGGAAGCGCTGGCCGGGGCGACCGACTGGTGCACCCATCCGGCGGATCTCGACGTGCCGCGCGTGCGGGGCACCAAGAACCCCGACCTCGCCGCGATCGTCGACCTGACGCCCGACCTTGTGATCGCCAACCAGGAGGAGAACCGCGAGCTCGACGTACGCCGGCTGCGCGAGCGCGGGATCGAGGTCTGGGTGACCGTGACCGAGACGCTGGACGGCGCGCTCGCCTCGCTCGGCCGGCTCTTCGACGAGGCGTTCGGGGTGGCGCCGCCGTGGCTGGCCGAGGCGGCGACCGAGTGGGCGTCGCCGGGCGAGCCGCTGGGCCGGGCCTCGGTCGCCATCTGGCGGGACCCGTGGATGGTCGTCGGCCGGGACACCTTCACCGGCGACCTGCTCGCGCGGCTCGGCCTGGCCAACGTCCACGCCGACGCGCCGGACCGCTACCCAGCCGTGGAGGTGGCCGACATCGAGGCCCGGCACCCGGACGTGGTGCTGCTCCCGGACGAGCCGTACGTCTTCACCGCTGACGACGGCCCGGAGGCCTTCACGGTCCCCACCCGCCTGGTGAGCGGCCGGCTGCTCACGTGGTACGGCCCCTCACTGGTCGGGGCGCGGTCCGCCCTGGTGGCGGCCGTGGCGCCGGTCCGCTAGAATTACTAGGACGTCCTACTAATTTCGCGGGCCGCCCGACCGACGCCGTGCCCGCTCCCCAGGGAGAGCCACCCGTGAGCGACCTGCACACCCCCGTGAACCCGGTCCGCTTCGTGACCGCCTCGAGCCTCTTCGACGGCCACGACGCCTCGATCAACATCATGCGCCGGATCCTGCAGAGCCAGGGCGCCGAGGTCGTGCACCTCGGTCACAACCGCAGCGTCGCCGAGGTGGTCGACGCCTGCCTCGAGGAGGACGTGCAGGGCGTCGCCGTCTCCTCCTACCAGGGCGGCCACGTCGAGTACTTCGAGTACCTCGTCTCCTCCCTGCGCGAGCGCGGCGCCGGGCATGTCAAGGTGTACGGCGGCGGGGGCGGCGTGATCGTCCACGACGAGATCGAGCGGCTCCGCGCGTCCGGGGTGACGATCTTCAGCCCCGAGGACGGCCAGCGGATGGGCCTGGTGGGGATGATCAACTCCATGGTCCGCGACTGCGACCTCGACCTGTGGGCGCTGGGCCAGGCCCCGGCCGAGGCGGTCGTCGCCGGCGACCGGGCGTCGGTGGCGCGGGCGATCACCGGTGCCGAGCAGGGGGACCTGCCCGAGGACATGCTGGCCGCGCTGCGCGACGCCGCCGCGGCGCGGACCATCCCGGTGCTGGGCATCACGGGCACCGGAGGCTCCGGCAAGTCCAGCCTCACCGACGAGCTGGTCCGTCGGTTCCGCGTCGACCAGCAGGACAAGCTGCGGGTCGCGGTGGTCGCCGTCGACCCGACCCGCCGCCGCGGCGGCGGAGCCCTGCTGGGGGACCGGATCCGGATGAACTCCCTCGACGGGGACCGGGTCCTCTTCCGCAGCGTCGCCACCCGGGGCAGCCGCGAGCTCCCCGAGCACCTCGACGACGTGATCACCGTGCTCAAGGCGGCCGGCTTCGACCTGGTCGTCGTCGAGACCCCCGGCATCGGCCAGGGGGACGCCGGGATCCTGCCCCACGTCGACCTGCCGATCTACGTCATGACCCCCGAGTTCGGCGCCGCCTCGCAGCTGGAGAAGATCGACATGCTCGACTTCGCCGAGGTCGTCGCGATCAACAAGTTCGAGCGTCGCGGCGCCCTCGACGCGATGCGGGACGTGGGCCGGCAGCTGGTCCGCAACCGGGAGGCCTTCGGCAAGCGGCCCGAGGACATGCCGGTCTTCGGCACCAGCGCCGCGACGTTCAACGACGACGGCGTCACCGCCCTCTACCAGCACCTGCGCGGGCTCCTGCAGGAGCGCGGGCTGCCCGTGGAGGAGGGCACGCTGCCGGCGGTCGACGTCCGGCACTCCAGCGGCATCGCCCAGGTGGTGCCCACCGACCGGGTCCGCTACCTGGCCGAGATCACCGAGACGATCCGCGGCTACCACGCCCGCACCGACGAGCTGGCCGAGGCCGCCCGCCGGGTGCAGCGGCTCGAGGCGGTGCACGCCGAGCTGGTCGAGGGTGGTTTCGAGACGGGCGCTGGGGCGCCCTCCTCAACCACCGGGGTCGAGGGTGGTTTCGAGACGGGCGCTGGGGCGCCCTCCTCAACCACCGGGGTCGAGGTGCCCTCCTCAACCACCGGGGTCGAGGCGCCCTCCTCAACCACCGGGGGCGGGGCGCCCTCCTCAACCACCGGGGCGGCGGACGCGGTCGGTCGGCTCCTCGAGCAGGCCCGCAAGGACCTCCCGCACGAGCTGGCCGACCAGGTCGCCGGCTGGGCCGACGTCGTCGAGTCCTACTCCGGGGACGAGCAGGTCGTGGTCGTCCGCGACAAGGAGATCCACACGAAGCTGACCCGGGAGTCGCTCTCGGGCAACAAGATCCGGCGGGTGTCGCTGCCGCGCTGGACCGACCACGGCGAGCTGGTCCGGTTCTGGCGCCGGGAGAACCTGCCCGGCCACTTCCCGTTCACGGCCGGCGTCTTCAAGTTCAAGCGCGACGGCGAGGACCCGGCCCGGATGTTCGCCGGCGAGGGCGACCCCTTCCGGACCAACCGCCGCTTCAAGCTGCTCTCCCACGACGGCGA
This sequence comes from Nocardioides donggukensis, assembly GCF_014842875.1. Classification (GTDB taxonomy): domain Bacteria; phylum Actinomycetota; class Actinomycetes; order Propionibacteriales; family Nocardioidaceae; genus Nocardioides; species Nocardioides donggukensis. The sequence continues at coordinate 101,640 of NZ_JACYXZ010000002.1, forward strand.
GGCGACCCGGCTCTCGACCGCGTTCGACTCGGTCACCCTCTACGGCCGCGACCCGGACCCGCGCCCCGACGTCTACGGCAAGGTCGGCACCTCGGGTGTCTCGGTCGCGACGCTGGACGACATGAAGGCGCTGTACGACGGCTTCGACCTGACCGCGCCCGACACCAGCGTGAGCATGACGATCAACGGCCCGGCCCCGACCGTGCTGGCGTTCTTCCTCAACACCGTCGCCGACCAGCAGGTCGAGAAGTTCACCGCCGAGCACGGCCGGGAGCCGGACGCCGAGGAGCGCGCGCTGCTCGCCGCCGACGGCCTGGCGCAGGTGCGAGGCACGGTCCAGGCCGACATCCTCAAGGAGGACCAGGGCCAGAACACTTGCCTGTTCTCGACGGAGTTCTCCCTGCGGATGATGGCCGACATCCAGGAGTGGTTCATCCAGCACAAGGTGCGGAACTTCTACTCGGTGTCGATCTCCGGCTACCACATCGCCGAGGCCGGGGCGAACCCCATCAGCCAGCTCGCGTTCACGCTCGCCAACGGCTTCACCTACGTCGAGGCCTACCTGGCGCGCGGCATGGACATCGACGACTTCGCGCCGAACCTGTCGTTCTTCTTCTCCAACGGCATGGACCCGGAGTACTCGGTCATCGGCCGGGTCGCCCGCCGGATCTGGGCGGTGGCGATGCGCGACAAGTACGGCGCGAACGAGCGCAGCCAGAAGCTGAAGTACCACGTCCAGACCAGCGGCCGCTCCCTGCACGCCCAGGAGATGGACTTCAACGACATCCGCACCACGCTGCAGGCCCTGATCGCGATCTACGACAACGCCAACAGCCTGCACACCAACGCCTACGACGAGGCCGTCACCACCCCGTCGGAGGAGTCGGTGCGCCGGGCCCTCGCGATCCAGATGATCATCAACAAGGAGTGGGGCATGGCGATGAACGAGAACCCCCTCCAGGGGTCCTTCGTCATCGACGAGCTCACGGACCTCGTCGAGGCCGCGGTGCTGGCCGAGTTCGACCGGATCAGCGAGCGCGGCGGCGTCCTCGGGGCCATGGAGACCGGCTACCAGCGCGGCCGGATCCAGGACGAGTCGATGCTCTACGAGCACCGCAAGCACGACGGCTCGCTGCCGATCGTCGGGGTGAACACGTTCCGCAAGCCCGAGTCCGGCGATGGCACCCCGGACCACATCGAGCTGGCCCGGGCCACCGAGTCCGAGAAGGAGTCACAGCTGACCCGGGTGCGCGACTTCCAGGAGACGCACCGCACCGAGGGCGAGCAGGCCCTGGCCAGGCTCAAGGAGGCCGCCATCGGCGGGGAGAACGTCTTCGCCGTGCTGATGGACGCCGCCCGCGTCTGCTCGCTGCAGCAGGTCACCGAGGCGTTCTTCGAGGTGGGTGGGCAGTACCGCCGCAACGTGTGAGGCGACCACCGGTAGGCTGACGCCTGCACCACTGACCCACTCGACCCGAAAAAGGCTGACGCAGACCTCCATGGACGGCCCGCATAGTCCCCGGCTCTCCCAGCCCTCCGAGCAGCAGCCATGATCGAGTCGCTCCTGCTCGGCGCCTCCCTCCTGCTGATCCTGGCCTGTGGCCTCTTCGTGGCCGCCGAGTTCGCGCTGGTCACGGTCGACCGGAGCGCCGTGGACAAGGCGGCCGAGGAGGGGGACGCCGGTGCCCTCGGGGTCCAGAAGGCCCTGCGCTCGCTGTCCACCCAGCTCTCCGGCGCCCAGGTCGGGATCACGGTCACGAACCTCGCGATCGGCTACCTCGCCGAGCCGGCGATCGCCGAGCTGATCGGTGACCCGCTGCGGGCGCTCGGCCTGCCGGAGGGCGGCGTCCGCCCGGTCGCGCTCACGGTGGCGCTGACGCTGAGCACCGCCCTGACGATGATCTTCGGGGAGCTGGTGCCGAAGAACATCGCGATCGCCCGCCCGCTCGCGACCGCCCGGAGGACGGCGCCGTTCCAGCGTGCCTTCACGACCGCGAACGGGCCCGCGATCCGGTTCCTCAACGGCTCGGCCAACATGATCGTGCGTCGGCTCGGGATGGAGCCCCAGGAGGAGCTGCGCTCGGCCCGGAGCTCGACCGAGCTGGCCTCGCTCATCCAGCGCTCCGCCGACCAGGGCACGCTCGACGCGGACACCGCGGAGCTGATGGAGCGCTCGGTCGAGTTCGGCAGCCGCACGGCCGGGGAGATCATGACTCCCCGGGTGCGCACCACCAGCCTGGACTCCACGGACCGGGCCAGTGCGGTGATCGAGCTGGCGCGCAGCACCGGGCACTCCCGCTTCCCGGTGCTCGACGAGGCGGAGACCGTGGTCGGGACCGTGCACGTCAAGCACGCCGTCGCGCTCCCGGTGCACGAGCGGGCCACGGCCCGGGTCCGCAACATCATGGTCCGTCCGATCGTGGTGCCCGACTCGCTGCGCCTCGACCCGCTGCTCCAGCTGCTGCGCCGGGACGGCTTCCAGATGGCGGTCGTGCTCGACGAGTACGGCGGCCAGGCCGGCATCGTCACCCTCGAGGACGTCGTGGAGGAGATCGTCGGCGACATCTCCGACGAGCACGACCGGCTCGGCTCCCGGGGACGACAGCGTCGGGACGGCTCGTGGTCGCTGTCCGGGCTGCTGCGGCCCGACGAGATCGAGGACCTGACCGGGATCACCCTGCCCGAGCACGAGGACTACGACACGCTCGCCGGCCTGGTGCTGCGCGAGCTGGGCAGGATCCCGGTGGCCGGTGACATCGCGGAGGTCGTCCTGCCGGCCCGGCTCGACGACGAGGACGAGGAGCTGCCCCAGCAGGTCGCCGTACTCAAGGTCGAGCACATGGACGGGCTCCGGGTCGACCGGGTCCGGCTGACCGTGTCCGAGCAGGAGGCGGCCGACGATGAGTGACTACACCGCCCTCCTGGTGGCCGTGGTGCTGCTGGCGCTGAACGCGTTCTTCGTCGGCGCCGAGTTCGCCCTGATCTCGGCGCGGCGGACCCAGATCGAGCCCCGGGCCGCCGCCGGGTCGTCCATGGCGCGCACCACGCTGCGGGCCATGGAGAACGTGTCCCTGGTCATGGCCGGCGCCCAGCTCGGGATCACGATCTGCTCGCTGGGTCTCGGTGCCGTCGGTGAGCCCGCCGTCGCCCACCTGATCGAGCCGGGGCTGGAGCGGATCGGGGCCCCGCCCGAGCTGCTGCACCCGATCGCGTTCATGATCGCGCTGGCGATCGTGGTCTACCTGCACGTGGTGCTGGGGGAGATGGTCCCGAAGAACATCGCGCTCGCCGGGCCGGACCGGGCCGCGCTCATGCTGGGTCCGCCCATGATGGGCATCGTCACGCTGCTGCGGCCGTTCATCGTCGCGCTCAACGCGATCGCGAACGCCACCCTGCGGCTGATGCGGATCGAGCCCCGCGACGAGGTGGCCTCGGCGTTCACGCGCGAGGAGGTGGCCGCGCTGGTGGAGGAGTCCCGGGGCGAGGGACTGCTGGCCGCCGAGGAGTACGACCGCCTCGCCGGAGCCCTGGGCTTCACCGAGCGCACGGTCACCTCGGTGCTGCTCCCGCTGGACCGGCTGACGACCCTGCCCCGCGGGGCGACGACCGCCGACGTCGAGGACCTGTGCGCGAGCACCGGGTTCTCGCGCTTCCCCGTGCTCGGCGAGGACGGGATGCCGGTCGGCTACCTGCACATCAAGGACGCGCTCGAGCCGGACCCGGAGCAGCGGGCCCGCCCAATCGACCAGAAGTGGGTGCACGCGTTCGCCAACGTCGGCCAGCACGAGGTGCTGCACGAGGCGTTGGAGACCCTGCAGCGCAAGGGGGCGCACATGGCGCGGGTCGTCGACGCGGAGGGAGCCACCCTGGGGCTGGTGACCCTCGAGGACGTGCTCGAGGAGCTGGTGGGCGAGATCCGGGACGCCGCCCACCTCGACGACGCCACGTCGTGAGCACCGGCGTCGCGCCGGTGCCGCCCCGGTGGCGGCTAGGGTGACTCGCGTCAGCCGAGCTTCGCAGAGAGTTGGTCACCAGGACGTGCAGGACACCTCGAGCAGCCGTCGCGTCTGGACGGTGCCCAACCTGCTGAGCATGGCCCGGCTGGCGGGTGTGCCGGTGTTCCTGTGGCTCGTCCTGGGCCCGGAGTGGGACGGCTGGGCGCTCGTGCTGCTCATGGTCTCCGGCGTCACCGACTACCTCGACGGCTACCTCGCCCGCAGGCTCGACCAGTACTCCACCCTCGGGGAGATCCTCGACCCGGTCGCGGACCGGCTCTACATCCTCGCGGTGGTCGTCGGGCTCGCCCTGCGCGACATCATCCCCTGGTGGGTCGCCCTGCTGCTGCCGCTGCGCGACCTCCTGCTGTGGGGTCTGGTGCCGATCCTGCGGACCCGTGGCTACAGCGCCCTCCCGGTGCACTTCCTGGGCAAGGCGGCCACGTTCAACCTGCTCTACGCCTTCCCGCTGCTGCTGCTCGGTGACGGCGAGGGCACGGTGGCCACGCTGGCCGAGGTCTTCGGCTGGTCGTTCGCCTTCTGGGGGATCGGGCTCTACTGGTGGGCCGGCATGCTCTACGCCTGGCAGGTGCGCAGACTGCTGGCGGAGACCGAGCGTCGGCCCGCGCGCCCGAAGGGCGACGACGGATCCGACCCGGGGGACGGCTGAGATGGCCGGGACCGACCAGGAGCGACGGGTCGCGCCCGGCAGTGGCGCCCCCGACGACGTCACCGACCGGATCCGGATGCCGCTGCTGGACCGCATCACCACCGGGGCCCTGGACGAGGAGTACCAGCAGGTCGCCCAGCAGCGCGCCGCGTCGGGGGAGCCGGCCGCGACCCGGTTGCCGCACCGCACGGCGGCCGTGGTGGTGGCGATCTTCGGGCTCCTGATCGTCACGGCCGCGGTCCAGACCTCCCGCAACGCCGAGGTGGCCGAGGCCGGGCGGGTCGAGCTGATCGACCAGGTCAACGGGCGTCGCGACGACCTGCGGGCCGCACAGGGCAGGATCAGCGACCTGCGCACCGAGAACGGCGAGCTCGCCGATGCCCGGGAGCGGGTGATCACCCAGGAGCGGACCGTGTCCGCGCGCCAGCTGCTGCTGGCCGGCACCACCGGCTACGCCCCTGTGAGCGGCCCGGGTGTGCGGATCACCGTCGACGACTCCCCGGACGGGACCAGCGACGGGATCGTCCGGGACGAGGACCTCGCGATCCTGGCGAACGGTCTGTGGACCGCCGGGGCAGAGGCGATCGCCGTCAACGGACAGCGGCTGACCGGCATCAGCCCGATCCGCAACGTCAACGGCGCGATCCACATCCGCACCCAGCCGCTCCGTCCGCCGTACCAGGTGCTGGCCGTCGGGAGCCCGAACACGCTCCAGGCCCGGTTCGCCGAGGCGGGCTCGGGTGCGGCGTGGTACGCGCTGGTGCGTACCTTTGGTCTCGAGTTCACCATGGAGAACGCGCAGAACCTGTCGCTTCCGGCCGCGCGGCAGCCGACGCTGCGCTCGGCGGTGCAGCTCGCGGACGAGAACGCACCCAAGATCGAGGAGACACCGTGATCGCAGCGCTCGGACTGCTGGTCGGCGTCGTCCTGGGGCTCCTGCTCCAGCCGGACGTGCCGCTCTGGCTCGAGGCCTACCTCCCGATCGCGGTCGTGGCGGCCCTGGACGCGGTGTTCGGCGCGCTCCGCGCCTACCTCGACGGGATCTTCGACGACAAGGTCTTCGTGGTCTCGTTCTTCAGCAACGTGGTCATCGCCGCCTCCATCGTCTACCTGGGGGACAAGCTCGGCGTCGGCGGACAGCTCTCGACCGGCGTGATCGTGGTGCTGGGCATCCGGATCTTCTCCAACGCCGCGGCCATCCGGAGGCACCTGTTCCATGCCTGACCAGCCTGACCAGCCTGACCGGCCCGACCGGCCGAGCGAGGAGCGCTCCGGCCGCGAGCGGCTGCTGGCCGCCCTGCGGTCCGGGCCGTCGCGCGCCCAGGCCGTCGTGGCCGTGCTGCTCGCGATGGTCGGGTTCGCGGCGATGACCCAGGTGCAGTCCACCGAGCGCGACGACGACTTCACCGGCCTGCGCCAGTCCGACCTGATCCGGGTCTTCGACGGGCTCGCGGCCAGCACCGAGCGCGCGGAGAACGAGATCGACCGGCTCACCGAGACCCGCGACGACCTGCGCTCGAGCACCGAGAGCCGGCAGGCCGCGCTGGACCTGGCCCGCGAGGAGTCGGCGACGCTGAGCATCCTGGCCGGCACCGTGCCGACGACCGGCCCCGGCATCCGCATGACGATCACCGACGAGCGCGGCGAGGTGGACAGCGAGACCCTGCTCGACATCATCCAGGAGCTGCGCGCCGCGGGTGCGGAGGCGATGGAGTTCAACGACCGGATCCGGGTCGTGGCGCAGACCTCCGTGGAGGACATCGTCACCGGGATCTCGCTGGACGGCCAGGAGGTGGAGCCGCCGTACGTGATCGACGTGATCGGGGAGCCGACCACGCTGGCCGGCTCACTCGACTTCCCGCAGGGCCCGCGCGAGAGCGTCGAGGACCGCGGCGGCACGGTATCGTTCGAGGAGCTGGACGCGGTCCTCATCGAGTCCACCGTGGAGGCCGTCGACCAGCGGTTCGCCGAGCCCCGCGAGGGGGAGTAGTGCGGCGCGGAGGTGGCGCAGTAGCCTGCCCACCAACCCGATGAGCGATCAGGCGACCGCACCCGAAGGAGACGCCGTGTACCCCGACGACCTGAAGTACTCCAGCGAGCACGAGTGGGTGCGCACGCCCGGCGAGGCCGAGGGCTCGGTGCGCATCGGCATCACCCACTACGCCCAGGACGCCCTGGGCGACATCGTCTACGTCTCCCTGCCCGAGGTGGGGGAGCAGGTCACCTCGGGCAGCACGGTCGGCGAGCTGGAGTCGACCAAGTCGGTCAGCGACATCTACGCCCCCGTCTCCGGACAGGTGGTCGCCCGCAACGAGGGTCTGGACGCGACGCCGGAGCTGGTCAACAGCGACCCGTACGCCGGTGGCTGGCTGTTCGAGGTGGTCCCGAGCGACAGCTCCGAGCTGGACGCCCTGATGGGGGCCGATGCCTATCAGTCCTCACTCGGCGGCTGATAGGTTTGTAACCGTCAACCTCGACTGAGGGTTGAGAGTCTAGCCGGAGGATGCTCCATGCCGTTCTGCACCAATTGTGGCAAGCAGAACCCCGATGACGCCCGGTTCTGCGCGCAGTGCGGACACCGCCTGGTGCCCGCCGAGGGCGGCGCCGCTCACGGGGGCGAGCCGCAGGTCGAGTCGACCGCCACCATCACCTTCGGCGCGCCGGAGAAGAGCGAGAAGACCGAGACCGGCGAGCGGGACCTGAACCCCGCCGACTCCGCGGCCGTCGACGCCCTTCCCCCCGGCCACGCCCTGCTGGTCGTGCAGCGCGGGCCCAGCGCCGGCTCGCGGTTCCTCCTCGACGCCGACCTGGTCACCGCCGGGCGGCACCCGGAGAGCGAGATCTTCCTCGACGACGTCACCGTCTCTCGACGCCACGCCGACTTCCGGCGTACGTCGGGCGGCTACACCGTCAGCGACGTGGGCAGCCTCAACGGCACTTACGTCAACCGGGACCGCATCGACGAGGTCAGCCTCCAGGACGGTGACGAGGTCCAGATCGGCAAGTACCGCCTGGTCTACTTCGCCAGCCACGCACGAGGGAACGGCTGAGGGATGTCCTCGCCCGCGGCATCGGCACGGGGACGCAAGAACATCGGGGAGGTCCTCGCCGAGCTGCGCACGGACTTCCCCGGCGTCTCGATCCCCAAGATCCGGTTCCTCGAGGACAAGGGGCTGATCCACCCGGAGCGGACGGCGGCGGGCTACCGCAAGTTCTCCGCCGCCGACGTCGACCGGCTGCGCTACATCCTGCGGATGCAGCGCGACCACTACCTGCCGCTCAAGGTCATCGGCGAGCACCTCGACGCCATCGACCGGGGCCTCGAGCCGCCGGCGATCGAGGGGGTGGTGCCGACCGTGCCCCAGGTGGCGCTGGCCACCGACGGGCTGCCCTCCGCGAGCTCGTTCACCGCCGCCTCCGACCTGCGGCTCTCCCGCAAGGAGCTGCTCAAGGTGGCCGAGATCGACGAGGAGCTGCTCGGCCAGCTCGAGACCTACGGCCTGCTCACCCCCAGCCGCACGGGTCACTTCGACGCCGATGCCCTGGTCGTGGCCAACGCCGCCGCCGAGCTGGCCGGCTACGGCTTCGAGCCGCGCCACCTGCGGGCGTTCAAGACCGCCGCGGACCGCGAGGTCGGGCTGGTCCAGCAGGTCGTCGCGCCGCTGGCCCGGGGGCGCGACACGGCTGCCTCCGCGCGGGCGGAGGAGACCGTCGCGGAGATCGCGGCACTGTCGGTCAAGTTGCACGCCACGCTGGTCAAGGCCGGCCTGCGGGCCCCCCGCTGACCCCTCCGCCGACCGCGGCTGGCCCCTGGCGGCGGGCGTCGCGGAGCCCTGTGTCCGGCGCCCGGGCCGGGAGTAGGGTGGGCGCATGCGTGAAGTGGATGTCATCGGGGTCAGGGTCGAGATGCCGTCGAACCAGCCGATCGTCCTGCTGCGGGAGGTCACGGGGGAGCGCTACCTCCCGATCTGGATCGGCGCGGTCGAGGCCACCGCGATCGCCTTCGCCCAGCAGGGCGTGGTGCCGCCGCGCCCGCTGACCCACGACCTGCTCAAGAGCGTCATCGAGGAGACCGGCAACGAGCTCACCGAGGTCCGGATCACCCACATGGCCGACGGCGTCTTCTTCGCCGCCCTGGTCCTGGGGTCGGGGGTGGAGGTGAGCGCCCGCCCGTCCGACTCGATCGCGCTCGCGCTGCGCACCGGGTCCCGGATCGTGTGCGCCGAGGACGTCCTCGACGAGGCCGGGCTGGCGGTCCCCGAGGAGCAGGAGGACGAGGTGGAGAAGTTCCGGGAGTTCCTCGACCACGTCACCCCCGAGGACTTCGAGAGCAAGGGCTGACCGACCGGTCACCCTCACCCTCAAGTGGAGGTTGAGGGTTGCGACACGCCCGTCGCGCTCGTTGACCGGCCCCGGGCCGGGGCCTACCGTGGAGTGTCTTCGCTGTAACTCCACCGTTGTGGTTGCCACCGCAGGATCCCGGCACCGTGACGACCTTCCCCCTCAGGGGTTACGCGCAGCGGAGTAGATGACCGGAGGGTCGACGTGGGAGTGAACGAAACCGGATCGGTGGACCAGGCCGAGGCGGCCTCAGCCGAGGCGGCAGGACTCGCCGAGGAGCAGGGGCTGCTCTTCACCGACGACGTCTCGCCCCTGCCCAGCGACCTCGGCTACCGCGGCCCGACCGCGTGCAACGCCGCAGGCATCACCTACCGCCAGCTCGACTACTGGGCCCGCACCGGGCTGGTCGAGCCGACCGTGCGCAACGCGTCCGGCTCCGGCTCCCAGCGCCTCTACTCCTTCCGCGACATCCTGATCCTCAAGGTCATCAAGAGCCTGCTCGACGCCGGCATCTCCCTGCAGCAGATCCGCACCGCGGTGCAGCACCTGCGGCAGCGCGGCACCGACGACCTGACCCGGGTGACCCTCATGAGCGACGGCGCGTCGGTCTACGAGTGCACCAGCAACGACGAGGTCATCGACCTGCTCCAGGGCGGCCAGGGCGTCTTCGGCATCGCCATCGGCGGGGTCTGGCGCGAGATCGAGGGCTCGCTCGCGGCGCTGCCCAGCGAGCGCGCCGCGGAGCCCGACTCCGAGGACGGCGGCACGGGCGACCGGGCCAGCGACGAGCTCGCCGCGCGTCGCGCCTCCCGCCGGACCGGCTGACCCGGCTGGTAGATTCGGCAGCGCTGACAATCCCGCACGGGAGAGTCTCCACCGGGGCCGGTGAGATCTGCCGGCCCGGGCCGGAGCGCCGAAGGGGCAACCCCTCCCCGGAACCTCTCAGGCGCCAAGGACCGTGCGGAGCTGGCAACTCTGGAGCAGCCCGCCGACGGCGGGAGGCGACAGAGGGGGAGGCGACCTGTACGACGCCTCTGCTGCCTGACGCCTGACGGAGTCCCCGTGTCCGACCACCCCACGCTGTCCGAGCTCGACCGCGCACACCCCTTCGCCACCCGGCACATCGGCCCCGGTGAGGAGGCCGTCGCCACGATGCTGGAGCGGGTCGGCTTCGACTCCCTCGAGCAGCTGATGTCCGCGGCCGTCCCGCCCGGCATCCGCAGCACCGGGGAGCTGGCGCTGCCCGGCCCGGTGACCGAGGCGGCCGCCGCGCAGGAGCTGCGCGACCTCGCGCACGCCAACCGCCCCGCCGAGGCGATGATCGGGCTCGGCTACCACGGCACGCTGACCCCCGCCGTGATCCGGCGCAACGTGCTCGAGGACCCGAGCTGGTACACCGCCTACACGCCGTACCAGCCGGAGATCTCGCAGGGCCGGCTCGAGGCCATGCTCAACTTCCAGACCATGGTCGGCGACCTAACCGGCCTCCCGACGGCGAACTCCTCCCTGCTCGACGAGGGCACCGCCGCCGCCGAGGCGATGACGCTGGTCCGGCGGGCCAACCGCAAGGCCTCCGGCCCGTTCGTCATCGATGCCGACGCGCTGCCGCAGACCATCGAGGTGGTCCGCACCCGGGCCGAGGCGATGGGCATCGAGGTGCTGGTCCACGATCTCACCGAGGGTCTCCCCGAGGGCGACGTCTGCGGCGTGCTGGTCCAGTACCCCGGCACATCCGGCCGGATCCTCGACCCGCGGCCGGTGATCGAGGCCGTCCACGAGCGGGGCGGCCTGGCCGTCGTCGCCGCCGACCTGCTCGCGCTCGCGCTGCTGGAGGCCCCCGGCGAGCTCGGCGCCGACGTCGTCGTGGGCTCCTCCCAGCGGTTCGGCGTCCCGCTGTTCTACGGGGGACCGCACGCCGGGTTCATGGCCGTGGCCGCCGGGCTCGAGCGGCACCTGCCGGGCCGGCTGGTCGGCGTGTCCGTCGACGCCGAGGGCCGGCCCGCCTACCGGCTGGCGCTCCAGACCCGTGAGCAGCACATCCGTCGGGACAAGGCCACCTCCAACATCTGCACCGCGCAGGTGCTGCTCGCGGTGGTGGCCTCGATGTACGCGGTCTACCACGGACCCGAGGGGATCCGGACGATCGCGGCCCGGGCACACCGGTACGCCGCGGTGCTGGCCGCCGCCCTGACGGGGGCCGGACTCGAGGTCACCCAGGAGCAGTTCTTCGACACGCTGACCGTGCGGGTGCCCGGCCGGGCCGGCGCCGTCGTGGCCGCCGCCCGCAGCCACGGCCTGCACCTGCGGCTGGTCGACGAGGACCACGTCGGACTCTCCACCTCGGAGACCACCACCCGGTCCACGATCGCCAGCGTCCTGCGGGCCTTCGGCGCGACCGCGGACCTTGAGGACCTCGACCGGACGGTCGCCGACTGCCTGCCCGACGACCTGCGCCGGGCCACGCCGTACCTCACCCACGAGGTCTTCTCCAGCCACCACAGTGAGACCGCGATGCTGCGCTACCTGCGCCGGCTCTCGGCCCGCGACTACGCCCTGGACCGGGGGATGATCCCGCTCGGCTCCTGCACGATGAAGCTCAACGCGACCACCGAGATGGAGCCGGTCAGCCTGCCCGGCTTCGCCGACCTGCACCCGTTCGCGCCCGCCGAGGACGCTCCCGGCTACCACCAGCTGGTGGCCGACCTGGAGGGCTGGCTGGCCGAGGTCACCGGCTACGACCGGGTCTCGATCCAGCCGAACGCCGGCTCGCAGGGCGAGCTCGCCGGCCTGCTCGCGATCCGCGGCTACCACCGCGCCAACGGCGAGCCGGCCCGCGACGTCTGCCTGATCCCCTCCTCGGCGCACGGCACCAACGCCGCCTCGGCGGTCATGGCCGGGATGCGGGTGGTCGTGGTCAAGGCCGGCGAGGACGGCTCGGTCGACCTGGCCGACCTGCACGCCCAGTGCGAGGAGCACGCCGAGGACCTGGCCGCGATCATGGTCACCTACCCCTCGACGCACGGCGCCTACGAGGACACCATCACCGAGCTGTGCGAGACCGTGCACTCGCACGGCGGCCAGGTCTACGTCGACGGCGCCAACCTCAACGCGCTCATGGGCTACGCCCGGCCGGGCGAGTTCGGCGGCGACGTGTCCCACCTCAACCTGCACAAGACGTTCTGCATCCCGCACGGCGGGGGCGGACCGGGGGTCGGGCCGGTGGCGGTCCGCGAGCACCTCGCGCCGTACCTGCCCTCGCACGGGATGCACCCGCTCGCCGACCACCGGGAGGGGATCGGCCCGATCAGCTCCGCGCCGTACGGCTCGGCCGGGATCCTGCCGATCTCCTGGGCCTACGTCCGGCTCATGGGGGCCAGCGGCCTGACCCGGGCCACCGCGGTCGCGGTCCTGGCCGCCAACTACGTGGCGCAGCGGCTCGCCGAGCACTTCCCGGTGCTCTACCGCGGGCACGGCGGGCTGGTGGCCCACGAGTGCATCCTCGACCTGCGGCCGATGACCAAGGAGACCGGCGTCAGCGTCGACGACGTCGCCAAGCGCCTGATCGACTACGGGTTCCACGCGCCGACGATGTCGTTCCCGGTCGCGGGGACGCTGATGGTCGAGCCGACCGAGTCCGAGGACCTCGCCGAGCTGGACCGCTTCTGCGACGCGATGATCGCGATCCGGGCCGAGATCGACCGGGTGGCGTCGGGGGAGTGGAGCTCCGAGGGGTCGCCGATGCGCGGCGCCCCGCACACGGCGCGCGCGCTCGTCGACGACTGGGACCGCGCCTACTCCCGCGAGGAGGCGGTCTTCCCCGCCGGCCTCGACCCGGACAAGTACTGGCCGCCCGTCGCGCGCGTCGACCAGGCCTACGGCGACCGGAACCTCGTGTGCGCCTGCCCGCCGCCGGAGGCCTTCGAGTGAGCCCCGCCCCGGTCCACGGCCCGACCGCGCACCGGCTGCGGGCCCGGCTGGCCCGGGAGCAGGTCGCCGGCCGGGCCCCGTCCGTCGTGGCCGGGCTGATCCGCGACGGCGGCCTGGCCTGGGCGGACGGGTACGGCGCGGTGCCGGGCGACGACCCGACCGACGTGCAGTACCGGATCGGGTCGATCACCAAGACCATGACCGCGGTGCTGGTCCACCGGCTGGTGCGCGAGGGGCGGCTCGGCCTCGACGACACCGTCGGGTCCGTGCTCGACGAGCTCGCGGACGGAGCGACCGGCCGCGCCACCGTGCGGACGCTGTTGTCGCATTCGGCGGGCCTCCGGGCCGAGCCCGTGGGCGACTGGTGGGAGCGCTCGGCGGGCATCTCGTTCGAGCGACTCGCGGCCGCCCACGCGGGGGTGCCGTCCGTGCTGCCGCCAGGGCAGCAGCTGCACTACTCCAACCTCGGCTACGGACTGCTCGGCGAGGTGGCGGCCCGGCTCCACGACGCGCCCTGGTGGGACTGCGTCCGCGACCAGGTCCTCGGGCCGCTGGGCATGGGCCGGACGTCGTACCTCCCCGAGGGGCCCGCCGCCCAGGGCTACAGCGTGCACCCGTGGGCCGGCACCCTCACCGAGGAGCCCGCCACCGACACCGGGGCGATGGCACCGGCTGGGCAGCTCTGGTCCACGGTCGCCGACCTCGCGACGTACGCCGCCTTCCTCGTCGCCGGCCACCCCGACGTGCTCTCGCTCGACGACCTGCGGCGGGCGGCGCACGTGCAGTCCGGGGACCAGGCCGACGGCCTCGGGGGCGGCTTCGGGCTCGGCTTCCAGCTCACGACGGGCGGCCCCGGCGGCTCCGGCACCCTGGTCGGGCACGGCGGGTCGATGCCGGGCTTCCTGGCGACCTGCCTGGTCGACCGGCGCCGCGGGACCGGCTGCGTGGCCTTCGCCAACGCCACCACGGGTCCCTCGCTGCCGGCCCTGGGGCGGGACCTGCTCGAGGAGCTGGAGTCCTCCGAGCCCGCCGTGCCCGCGCCGTGGACGCCGGCGACGCGAGTGCCGCCGCCGCTCGAGCCGCTGCTGGGCGTCTGGTACTGGGGCAACACCGCGATGACGTTCTCCCTCGAGGGCGAGGAGGTCGTGGCCCGCCGAGGCGAGCTGGAGTCGTGGCGGTTCGGGGTCCGCGACGGTCGTGTCGTCGGCACCGGCGGCTACCACACCGGGGAGCCGGTCGACGTGGTGCGCCGGGACGACGGCTCGGTCTCGCACCTCGACGTCGCCACGTTCGTCCTCACCCGGGTGCCCTACGACCCGGACGCCCCGATCCCGGGCGGGCACCCGTGAACGCCTTCCTCGGCTCCTTCGACTTCGAGCTCCGCCCGGGGGAGTCCACCGACGTCGCCGGCTCGGAGGAGGCGCGGGAGGCCGCCCTGCGGTTCCGCGACGTGCTCGGTGGCTACTGCTCCGGCGTCACGGTGGTCACCGCGGTCTCGCGCGGGGAGCCGGTCGGGATGACCTGCCAGTCCTTCGCGAGCATCTCGCTCGACCCGCCGCTGGTGATGTTCAGCCCGGCCAGGACCTCCCGTGCCTGGCCGGTGATGCAGCGGGCCGGGGTGTTCTGCGTCAACTTCCTGGCCGCCGACCAGGAGGAGCTGGCGACGGTGATGGCCAGTCGGGGCGCCGACAAGTTCGCCGGCCTGCCGTGGTCGCCCTCGCGGACCGGTTCCCCGCTCTTCGAGGGCACCGTCGGGCACGTCGACTGCACCGTCCACGCCGTGCACGAGGCCGGCGACCACTACGTCGTCATCGGGCGGGTCCAGGACATGGACCTGCACCCGGACGCCTCGGGCCGCCCGCCCGCTCCGCTGCTCTTCCACCGTGGCGAGTACCGCACCACCCGCTGACCGCGCCGGCCACGCGCCGTACCCTCGTCGCCGTGACCCCTGAGCTGGCCATCCACCGGACCGACCGGGTCGTCGAGGTCACCTTCGACCGGCCCGCGCGGCACAACGCCTTCACCCGCGAGATGTACGCCGGGCTGCGGGAGCTCTGCGCGGAGCTCCGGGAGGACCGGGGGACCCGGGTCCTGGTGCTGCGCGGCGCGGGCGGCCGGGCGTTCGCCGCCGGCAACGAGATCTCCGACTTCGTCGAGGCCGACGCGGTCGCCTACGAGACCTGGATCCGCGAGCTGCTGGGCGAGCTGTTCGCGCTGCCCCAGGTCACGGTGGCCGCGATCGACGGGGTCTGCGTCGGCGGCGGGCTGGCGGTGGCGACCCACTGCGACCTGCGGGTGGCCACGCCCGGCTCCCGGTTCGGGTACCCGATCGCCCGGACGCTGGGGAACGCCCTGTCCGCCTCCGTCGTCTACCGCTGCGCGACCGTCTTCGGCGAGTCGCTCACCCGCGAGATGCTGCTGACCTCCCGCCTGGTGGGCGCCGACCGGGCGTACGCCGCGGGCGCGCTGGCCTCGGTCACCGAGGACCTGGACGTCGAGGTGGACGGGCTGGTCACCGGGCTGCTGGCCGCCTCCGGCGTGACGCTGCGGGCCACCAAGCAGCAGCTCACCGCCCGGGCGCTGCACCTGGAGGCCTCGCCGGCCTCGGACGCCGAGCTGCTCGCCGAGGTCTACACCGGCCCCGACTTCCACGAGGGCGTCCGGTCGTTCCTGGCCAAGGAGAAGCCGACCTTCGACCCCGGTGGTTGAGCCCGGCGGTTGAGCCGCGAGCGCAGCGAGCGAGTCGAAACCCCTGCACTCCCGGTGGTTGAGCCGCGAGCGCAGCGAGCGAGTCGAAGCCCCTGCACTCCCGGTGGTTGAGCCGCGAGCGCAGCGAGCGAGTCGAAACCCCTGCACCCCCGGTGGTTGAGCCGCGAGCGCTGCGAGCGAGTCGAAACCCCCGCACCCCCGGCGGTTGAGCCGCGAGCGCAGCGAGCGAGTCGAAACCCCTGCACTCCCGGTGGTTGAGCCGCGAGCGCAGCGAGCGAGTCGAAACCCCTCCCGGCGGTTGAGCCGCGAGCGCAGCGAGCGAGTCGAAACCCCCGCACCCCCCCGGTGGTTGAGCCGCGAGCGCAGCGAGCGAGTCGAAGCCCCTGCACCCCCGGTGGTTGAGCCGCGAGCGCAGCGAGCGAGTCGAAACCCCTGCACCCGGACCGCCCTCTAGGATCGTCCCCGACCTGTCGACTCGGAGGAGGTCCCGGTGCGGGCACGCACGACCACCCTGCTGGTGCTGATGCTGTTCTCAGCGGCCGCCTGCACGTCGAGCGACGACGGCGCCGACGACGTGTCCGACGAGGGCGCCGCTGCGCTGGCCGGCGAGCTGGCGAGCGCCCTGACCGCCCGCCAAGTCGAGGGTGTGCCCGGCGCGGACCAGGAGGCGCTGGAGCGGATCCTGCCCGACCTGGCAGCCACGGTGACGGCGGGCGGCGTGGAGACCGAGGACGACACCGCCACGGCGACGCTCAGCTGGGAGTGGGAGACGCCGGGGGAGGCCTGGCGCTACGACACGCAGGCGGAGCTGACGCGCGAGGGGGAGACCTGGCGGGTCGTGTGGGACGCCTCGCTCGTCGAGCCGTCGTTGACCGCCGACGAGCGGCTCCGGGTCGACACCCTCGACGCCCGCCGCGGCGACATCGTCGGGGCGGGGGACCGGCCGATCGTCACCGACCGGTCGGTGGTGCGCTTCGGGATCGACAGGACGCGGGTCCGGCCGGCCCGTGCGGTCGCCTCCGCGAGGGCACTGGCGGCGCTGCTCGACGTGGCGGCGGCTCCCTACGCCGCCCGGGTCGAGAAGGCCGGGGAGAAGGCGTTCGTGGAGGCCATCGTCCTGCGTGCCGACGACGCCCGGCAGGTCGACGGGGCCCGGCTGAGGAGGATCAAGGGAGCCGTCGGCATCGGCACCGAGATGCCGCTGGCCCCCACGCGCGAGTTCGCGGCGCCCCTCCTGGGTCGGGTCGGACCGGCCACCGCCGAGATCGTCGAGGAGTCCGACGGCGCCGTCGAGGCGGGTGACGTGGTGGGGCTGTCCGGGCTGCAGGCGCGCTACGAGGAGCGTCTCGCCGGGCAGGACGGGATCCGGGTCCAGGCCGCCGGGGGCACCGAGGACCGGGTGCTGTTCACCGCGGACGAGCAGAACGGCGAGCCGTTGCGCACGACGCTCGACGTCCGGCTCCAGACGCAGGCCGAGCAGGCGCTCTCGGCGACCGGCCCGGCCAGCGCGCTGGTGGCCCTGCGACCCTCGACCGGTGACATCGTGGCCGCGGCCAGCGGACCCGGGTCGGGTGGCCTCAACACCGCGACGTTCGGGCAGTACGCCCCGGGCTCGACGTTCAAGGTGGTCTCCGCGCTCGCGCTGCTGCGGGCCGGCGTGGGGCCCGGGGACCCCGTGCCCTGCACTCCGTCGGTGACCGTGGACGGCAAGCGGTTCACGAACTACGACGACTACCCGGCGAGTGCCTTGGGCCGGATCCCCCTGCGCTCCGCTGTGGCCAACTCGTGCAACACCGCACTGATCTCGCAGTCCGACCGGCTGACCGGGAAGGACCTGGCGGCTGCGGCGGCCGCCCTCGGCGTCGGCGTCGACCACGACGTCGGCTTCCCGGCCTTCTTCGGCACGGTCCCGGCCCCGGGCTCGGAGACGGGCAAGGCGGCGGCACTCATCGGGCAGGGCACGGTGCAGGCCTCGCCCCTGGCGATGGCCGCCGTGGCCGCGTCGGTCGTCGAGGGGCGGGCCGTGCTCCCGCGGCTCCTGCCCGACGTCGACGTCGAGCGTGTCGACCCCTCGCAGCCGCTGACCGGCGCCGAGGCGGGTGCGTTGCGGGCGATGATGCGGGCCGTGGTCACCGAGGGCAGCGCGAGCTTCCTGGCCGACGTGCCCGGCGCCCCGGTGGGGGCCAAGACCGGCACCGCCGAGTACGGCACCGGCACCCCGCTGCCGACCCACACCTGGCTGATCGCCCACCAGGGAGACCTGGCCGTGGCGGTGTTCGTCGAGACCGGCCGGTCGGGGTCGCAGACCTCCGGTCCGATCCTCGAGCGGTTCCTGCGCGCGGCCCGCTGACCGGGGCGCCGACCGGGGATCAGCCCTGGTCGGCCTCGAGCGCCGTGATCGCCTCGTGCATGGTCAGGATCCGCTGCGCGGACTCGACGTGCAGGTTCTCGATCATCCGCCCGCGGTAGGTCACCACGCCGGAGCCGGCACCCTCCTCCCAGGCCTGCAGGATCCCGCGGGCGTCCTCGACCGCCTCCGGCGACGGGGCGAAGGCCCGGTTGGCGCCGTCGACCTGCCCGGGGTGGATCAGGGTCTTGCCGTCGAAGCCCATCTGCCGGCCCTGTCGGCACTCGGCGAGGAAGCCGTCGGTGTCCTTCACGTCGTTGTAGACGCCGTCGACGATCGCCGTGCCCGTGGCCCGGGCCGCGAGCAGCGCCAGCGACAGCCCCGTGAGCAGCGGCTGCCGGCCCGGCACGTGCTCGGCGTACAGCTCCTTCGCGAGGTCGTTGGTGCCCATCACCAGCACGGTGAGCCGGTCGGAGGCGGCGGCGATCTCCTCCGCGTGCAGCATCGCGACCGGGGTCTCGACCATCGCCCACAGCGAGGTGGACTCGGGGGCGCCGTGCTCGGCCATCGCGGCCACCAGCGTGCGGACCTCGTCGGCGGAGCTCACCTTGGGGACCACGATCGCGTCCGGGCCGGCCGCGCAGGCCGCGGCCAGGTCGTCGGCGTGCCACTCGGTCTCGGCGCCGTTGACCCGGATCGTCAGCTCGCGGCGACCGTAGGCCCCGGACCCGACGGCGGCGCAGGCGGCGTCGCGGGCGGCCGGCTTGGCGTCCGGTGCGACGGCGTCCTCGAGATCGAGGATCAGGGCGTCGCAGGGGAGGGTCTTGGCCTTCTCCAGCGCCCGCTCGTTGGAGGCGGGCATGTAGAGCACGGAGCGGCGCGGCCGGAAGAGGGTGCCGTCGGTCATCTCAGCCCTCCTCGATCGCGTCGTACTGCTTCTTCAGCTCGGGGTCGATCGCGGCCAGCTCCTCGGCCAGGTCGACCAGGACCAGGCACTGCTTGAGCGAGGCGTCGTCCTCCATCTTCCCGTCGAGCATGACCGCGCCGGTGCCGTCGCCCATGGCCGCGACCACCCGGCGGGCGTGCCGGATGTCCTCGACGCTGGGGGAGAACACCTTGTTGGCGATGGCGATCTGCTTCGGGTGCAGCGACCAGGTGCCGACACAGCCGAGCAGGAACGCGTTGCGGAACTGGTCCTCGCACGCGACGACGTCGGCGATGTCGCCGAACGGGCCGTAGTAGGGGTAGATGCCGTGCATGGCGCAGGCGTCGACCATCCGGGCGATCGTGTAGTGCCACAGGTCCTGCTGGTACGTCGTCCGGTCCGCGCCGACGTCCGCGGCGCCGTCGGCCGACGTCGGGGGGTCCTGACGGACCAGGTAGCCGGGGTGGCCGCCGCCGACCCGGGTGGTCTTCATCCGCCGGTCTGCGGCCAGGTCGGCCGGGCCGAGCGAGAGGCCCTGCATCCGCGGCGAGGCGCCGCAGATCTCCTCGACGTTGGCGACGCCGCGGGCGGTCTCGAGGATCGCGTGCACGAGGATCGGCCGCTCCAGGCCGGCCCGGGCCTCGAGCTGGGCCAGCAGCCGGTCGACGTAGTGGATGTCCTCGGCTCCCTGCACCTTCGGGACCATGATCACGTCGAGCCGGTGCCCGATCGCGGGGACCAGCGTGGTCAGGTCGTCGAGCGCCCAGGGGCTGTCGAGGGAGTTGATCCTGGTCCAGAGCTGGGTGGTGCCGCCCGGCCCGCCCAGCCCGTCGGTGTCCCGGCCGATCCGCACCAGGCCCTCACGGGCGGCGAGCTTGTTGTCGGCCTTGACCGCGTCCTCGAGGTTGCCGAGCAGGACGTCCACGGTGCCGACCATCTGCGGGATCTTGGCGGCCATCTTCTCGTTGGAGGGGTCGAAGAAGTGGATCGCCCGGGAGGGCCGGGCCGGCACCTCGCGGACCGGGGCCGGGGCGCCCACGGCGAGCGGGGCGAAGAAGTCCTTGGCACTGCGTGAGGAGCTGGGCATGGGTCGGAAACTAGCAGCCGTCCCGGCCGCCCCGGTATGACCGGTGCCACGCCGGACCGGCGCCCATCCGGGTCGTCGAGGGTGACGAACCACACACGTGGACACGATCACGTTCGAGAGCCGGGGCACCCGGTGCGAGGCCTGGCACGTCGCCGCCACGAGCTCGGCCCTCACGACCGGCCACGGCCGGCCCTGCGTGGTGATGGGCCACGGGTTCGGCGCCACCCGGGACGCGGGGCTGCTGCCGTTCGCGGAGCGGTTCGCCGCCGCCGGCTGCGACGTGGTCCTCTTCGACTACCGCGGCTTCGGCACCTCCGAGGGCTCCCCACGCCAGGACGTCGACCACCGCCGGCACCGCGAGGACTACCACGCGGCCATCGGTGCCGCCCGGGCGCTCCCGGGCGTCGACGCCGAGCGGATCGTGGTCTGGGGCAGCTCCTACTCCGGCGGCCACGTGATCGTCGTGGCCGCGCAGGACCCCTCCGTGCGGGCGGTCATCAGCCAGGGCGCCGCGATGGACGGGCTGGCCGCCCTGCTCGGGGTGCGCGAGACGTCCGGAACGGGCAAGGCGCTCGCGCTCACCGCAGCCGGGCTCCGCGACTGCGGACGCGCGATGACCCGGCGCCGGCCGCACCTGGTGCCGATCGTCGGCGAGCCCGGCTCGGAGGCGGTGATCTCCGCACCGGGCGCCCTGCGCGGCTACCGGACGATCATGGGTCCCACGTTCCGCAACGAGATGTGCGGCCGCGGGGTGCTGCGGATCGCGGCGAACCGTCCGGTCCGCTGGGCCACCAGGGTGACCTCCCCGGTCCTGCTCGTGGTGGCGGCCAAGGACAACATCGCGCCGGTGGCCGCCGTCCACGAGGTGGCCAGGCTGCTGGGGGACCGGGCGGAGACGCTCTCGCTGCCCTGCGGTCACTTCGACATCTACTCCGGCCGGTCGTTCGAGCAGTCGGTCGCCACCCAGGTGGACTTCCTGCGCCGCGTCCTCGGCTGAGCGCTCGGCCCGGGAGAGCGGAAACCAGTGGCGCGGGGGCGCCGACACGGAGCAGGCTCGGGGCATGGAGATCCGACCGTTCGGTCCGGACGACGGCACCGCCGTGGCGGCGTACGTCTCGCTCACCAACGCCGGCCGCGAGGTCGACAGCCCGTGGATGCCGCCCATGACCCCGACCGAGGCCGCCGGATGGCTGCGGCACGGCTGGGACGGGGAGCCGCCGCTCGGCTTCCTCGGGTACGCCGACGGCACCCCGGTCGGCTACGCGGAGTACTCCACCAGCACCTGGGACAACCTGCACCTGGCCTGGCTGTGGATCGGCGTCCACCCCGACCGCCGTCGTCGTGGGCACGGCACGGAGCTGCTGTGCGCCATGGAGGAGCGGGCGCGGAGCGAGGGCCGGACCAGCATCGGCGTCGACGGGTGGGACACCGCCCCCTGCGAGCCGTTCGCGGCCGCGCACGGGCTGGTGCGCCGGTCCGCGGAGGTGGTGCGCCGCCAGGTGATGGCCGAGGTCGACTGGGCCCGGGTCGAGTCGCTGCACGCGGAGGCCGCGGCCGCGGCCGCGGACTACGAGCTGGTGCGGCGGACCGGCGCCACCCCCGACGAGGACCTCGCAGCCCTCGCCGAGATCACCGCCGCGATCAACGACGCGCCGACCGACGACCTCGACATCGAGGACGAGGTCTTCCCGCCGGCGCGGGTGCGCGACTACGAGACGGCGATGATCGGCCAGGGACGGGTCCTGCACCGGGTCCTGGCGCGGCACCGCGGCACCGGCGCCCCGGCGGGGCACACCGTGGTCGTGGTGGAGGGCGAGCGCCCGCACCTGGGAGAGCAGCACGACACCGCGGTGGCCCGCGACCACCGCGGGCACCGGCTGGGGCTGCTGCTGAAGACCGAGATGCTGCTGTGGCTGCGTGAGGTCGAGCCCCGGCTCGAGCAGTTCGACACCTGGAACGCCGAGAGCAACGCGCACATGGTCGCGGTCAACGAGCTCCTCGGCTACCGCGTGGTGGGGCGGATGCTGGACTTCCAGCGCGACGTCCGGGACGCGATCCGACGGGACCCCGACCGGCCCCTATGATGGCCGGGTCGGGCACCTGGGGGGTCCTGCCCGGCGGGTTCCGGCACCGGACCCGGGCAATCCGCGACCACCAGATGATGGGACGTCTTTTCAGCATGTACGACGACCACCTCCTGCCCCCCGGCGCCCGCCTGCTCCACATCGGGCCCCCGAAGACGGGCACCACGTTCCTGCAGTCCGCGCTGGCCCAGCTGCGGGACGAGGTCGCGCAGCACGGAGTGCTGTACCCCGGCGAGGGGTGGCGCTCCAAGACCGCGGTGCGCGAGGCCGTCGGTCGCCCCGCCCGGGGCCTGACGGCCCGTGTCGACGCCCGTCGGGCCGAGCAGGCCGCGGCGGAGGACGCCACGGACGGGGACGACGGGGACGACGGGGACGGCAGCGCCGACCCGTTCTCCTGGGCGGAGCTGGCCGCGGAGGTCAGGGCCGCCGGCGACGTCCGCGTCTGCGTGAGCAACGAGACGTTCGCGGTGGCTGACGACGAGCAGGCGGCGCGGACCGTCCGGGACCTCGGCGACGAGGACGTCCACGTCGTGATGGTGGCCCGACCGCTCGGCCGGCTGCTGCCGTCCCAGTGGCAGCAGCGGGTCCGCAAGCAGCAGGGCATGGTCTCCTTCGACGACTGGCTGCGGATCGTGCTGCACGGATCCGAGGAGGAGGCCCACCACCGGCACTTCTGGCACCAGCACGACCTCGACGGCATGATCCGGCGCTGGTCGGCCGCGGCCCCCGGACGGGTGAGCGTCATCGTGTCCCGCGAGGGTGACCGGTCCTACCTGCCCCGGCTCTTCGAGGGCATGCTCGGGCTGCCGGAGGGGATGCTGGACCGGGCCACGCCCCAGGCCAACTTCTCCCTGTCGCTCTCCGAGGCCGAGCTGGTCCGCTCCCTCGACGAGGTCGCCGAGAGGCGCGGCTGGGACCCGGAGTTCTACTACGGCGGTCTCAAGCGGCAGGTGCTGCGCTTCATCCGCCGACACAAGCGCGGGCCGGACGACCGGCCTCTGGTGCTGCCCGCGTGGGTCACGGAGCGGGTCGCCGAGCTCGACGCCGAGCGGCAGGCCGTCCTGGAGTCCTCCGGGGTCCGCGTCATCGGCGATCCGGCGAGCCTCTGCGAGCCGGCCCGGACGATCCCCGACGACGAGGCGGCTCGGCCGGTCCTGATCCCGGCCGATCTGGCCGCCCGGCTGACCGGCTTCGCCGTGCACCGGGTGCTGAGTGACGTCCCGGCCGAGACCGAGCCGCCCGCGGCCCCGGTCCGGACGGCCCTGGAGCAGGCCTCCACACTTGACCTGGCCGCGGCGCTGGCCCGGCGGGCCCGACGCGGGCGCCGGTGATGGCCCGGTGATGGCCCGGTGATGGGCCCGGTGAAGGTGAGCGGCCCGGTTCCCCGGACCGACAGGGCCAACCGCTCGAAGCCCTAGGATGGGCGCCACCTCGGACGACCGCCCGCGGTCCTCTCCCGCTCAGACACACCGATGGGAAGGCACGATCATGCCGGCCGGCACGCATGCGCGCGCGACCAGCGCGACCTCCGGGGGCCCCACCCGTGACCGGGAGTGGGGCTACCGGCCCGAGCTGGACGGGCTGCGCACGATCGCGGTCTACGCGGTCGTCATCTTCCACTCCGGGTCGGCGGCCGTCGGCGGCGGATTCATCGGCGTCGACCTGTTCTTCGTGCTGTCGGGCTTCCTGGTCACCGGTGTCCTGATCTCCGAGATCGACGCGACCGGAGGCCTCCGGTTGGGGGCCTTCTTCGCGCGGCGGGTGCGCCGGCTCCTGCCGGCCGCCCTGCTCGTGGCCCTGGCCACCTCGTTCCTCTACGTCCTGGTCGCCTCCCAGCCCCAGCGGCTGGAGCTGGTGCGGGACGCGCAGGCGGCGCTGGTCTACCTCGCCAACTGGAACTTCGTCGCCGAGGCCAACGACTACTTCGCGGCGGAGACCGACCGCAGCCCGTTCCTGCACTACTGGTCGCTGTCGATCGAGGAGCAGTTCTACGTCGTCTACCCGCTGCTGCTCCTCCTGCTGGTCCGGGTCCGCGCCACCCGCCGCGGCTTTCTCGTCGCCGTGCTCGCCCTGGGGCTGGTCTCGGTGGCGGCCCAGGTCCACTGGGCCTCGGTCGACCCGACCCGCGCCTACTACGGCACCGACGCCCGGCTCTACCAGCTGCTCGCCGGCGCGGCCCTCTCGATGCTGCTGGTGTGGTGGGGCGGACGGCTCGAGGGACGGGCGGCGTGGCAGCTGGTCGGGCGCACGACGGGGGCAGCGGGTGTGCTGGGCCTGCTGCTGCTGGCCAGCGGACTCGTGGACGTCTCGGCCTCGCACCGGGGACTGCTGGCGACCCTCGCCTCGGTGGCCGCGATCGGCGGCGTCTTCCTCGTCCCCGGGTCGGCCACCGGCCGCCTGCTGGCCCGCCGGGCACCGGTCTACCTCGGGAAGATCTCCTACAGCACCTACCTCTGGCACTGGCCGATCGTGCTGATCACCGGGATGCTCTTCGACATCCCGCCGTGGGTGCTGGCGGTCCTGGCGGCGGTCGGAGCCACCGCGCTCGCCGCGCTGTCGCAGGACGTCTTCGAGGGGCCCATCCGCCGGGTGCGGATCCTGCCGGGGTGGGGGTGGCCGATCGCTCTCGGCGGCCTGGTCTCCGGCGTCCTGGTGGCCCTGTTCATCGTGCCGCCGGTGCTGGAGACGGACCGTCGTCCGGCCGCGACGCAGGCCGTCGGCGGGGACGCCGCCGGCAGCGCCGAGGCGCTCGCCGGCCGCGCCGACCGGCTGGACCGGGCGGTCCCCTCCGGCCTCGACTTCGAGAAGATCGCCCTCGACCGGGGACCCGACGACCAGTGGTGCACACCCGAGGATCCCGAGGCGTGCGAGGTGCTCGACGGCGACGGGCTCTCCGTGGTCCTGGTCGGGGACAGCCACGCCCGGATGCTCGCTCCTGCCTTCCGGGCGCTCGCGGAGGACCAGGGCTGGCGGCTCTCCTACAACATCGTCTCGTCGTGCCCGTGGCAGGACGGGGTGATCAACCTCAACGCGGCGAACCTCAACGAGAAGCAGTGCCGGGAGGCGACCGAGGGCTTCTACGACGAGACGCTGCCGGCGCTCGAGCCCGACGTGGTGGTGCTGGCGGCGCAGGAGCGCACCCAGCGGAAGCGTTGGGGCGGTCGGGTGGTCGACACCCAGGGCGGCGACCTGCCGCTGATCCAGATGCTCGAGCAGACGACGAAGCGGACCGTCGACAAGGTCTCGGAGCTCGGCGCGCGGACGGTCCTCGTGCGCACGGTGATGGGCACCGACGGCTACGGGGTGGGCGGACCCGACCCCCTGGACTGCCTGGCCCGGGCCGAGAAGCTGGTCGACTGCGCGGTGGTCCCTCCAGCCGAGGCGCCGATCGTGGACAGCTTCTACGACGCCCTCGCGGTCGGCCGCAACGACGTCTCGACGCTGGACGTGAACGCGGCGGTGTGTCCGGGGGCGCCCCTCTGCGCACCGATCCTCGACGGCCGCGTGGTGTGGCGGGTGGGGGACCACATCACCGGCACGATCGCACGCCACGTCCGCGAGGATCTCCTCGAGCAGCTGGTGGCCTCCGGAGCGGTGCCCGAGGGCGACCGATAGGCGGCGGGTCCGGCGAGTCGGTCCTGTCTAGAGTGTGCTCGTGAGCCCACCCGTCGACGCCCCGGAGGCGATGCTGCCGGCGGGATCGCTGCTGCTCCACGTCGGGCCGCCCAAGACCGGCTCCACGACCCTGCAGGCGGCGTTCGACCGGAACCGGCAGGCTCTGGCCGAGCGCGGGGTCGTCTACGCCGGCGAGGGGGAGCGCCCGAGGATGGCGGTCCGCGAGCTCGTCGGCCGGGACAGGCACACCCGCATCGCGACCGGGGCCTGGGACGGTCTGGTCGCCGAGGTGCGGGCGGCAGGTGAGGCGACGGTCGTGGTCAGCAACGAGACCCTGGCCTTCGCGAAGCGACCGGCCGCAGAGCGCGCCGTCCGCGAACTGGGGGGCGAGCGCGCGCACGTGGTCATGGTGGTGCGTCCGATCGCGCGCCTGCTGCCCTCCCAGTGGCAGCAGCGGGTCCGCAACCAGCCCACGATGCCGCCGTACGAGGAGTGGTTGCGGGCGGTGCTCTCCGATGATCCGGAGGATCGCCACCACCGGCACTTCTGGCGGGTGCACGACCTCGGCCGTCAGGTCCGACGGTGGTCGAGGGCCGCCGCCCCCGACCGGGTCGTGGCCGTCGTGTCCGACGAGGGCGACCGGGCGTTCCTGCCCCGCACCTTCGAGGCGCTGCTGGGCCTCCCCTCGGGACTGCTGGCCGCACCCAAGGCGGTGCACAACGTGTCGCTGCGGCACGGCGGGGCGGAGCTGGTGCGCGCGCTGTACCACAGCGTCCGCGAGCGGGGCTGGGACGAGGGGATGCTCCCGGACGAGCTCAAGGAGAGGATCGTGCGGGGCATCGCCACCTCCCCGGCGGGCGCCCGCGACGTCCCGATCCGGTTGCCCGCCTGGGCCGCGGACCGGGTCGCCGAGCTCGACGCCCAGCGAGCCGAGGTGCTCGCGAGCTCGGACGTCCGGGTGATCGGCGACCCTGGGTCCCTGCGGGACCGGCCCGAGCACGGCTCCGCCGAGGAGGCGGCCGCGCCCACGACGGTGCCCATCGAGCTCGCGGTCGAGGCCCTCGCGGCAGCGATCGCCCGGGACCCGAGGGCCGACGGGAGCCCCTAGCCGCCGGCCAGGGTCTGGCTAGGGTGTGGCCATGACCGACCAGCCCAGCCCCGAGCACCGGGTCCCCGACGGCGTCGACCGGGCCACGGTGGAGGCCGTGGGCCGGTTGACCGAGGGCCTGGAGACGATCGAGCGGGCCCGGGGTCACCTCTACTCCTTCCACCAGCTGACCGGCGCCGCGGACTTCCAGATCGGCGACGCCGCCGAGCAGCTCCGGGCCGCGGGTCACGGCGACCTCGCCGACCGCATCGAGCGCGAGCTCGTCGGCCGCAACGTGATCGAGGGGCGCTGGACCTTCCAGGTCGTCGAGGAGTACGACGACGGCTACTGGTCGGCGGTCCGGGAGACCGAGCGGTCGGTCCGCGAGGAGCTGCTGGACGGCCGGCGGCACGTGTTCGAGGCCGGCCTCAAGGAGGAGCGGCGTACCCACGGCGACCCCCGCCACACGGCCCGCCCGGCCGGCCGGGGTGAGTGACGTCACGTGTCCGGGGGACCGCTCCCTCACCTAGCCTTCGGGGCATGATCGCCGACAAGCTCACCCTGCCCTGCGGGGCGGTCCTGCCGAACCGGCTGGCCAAGTCCGCCCTGTCCGAGCAGCTCGGCGACCGTGCGGCCGGCCCCTCGGACCGGCTGCTGCGGCTCTACGAGCGGTGGGGTGGCAGCGGGTGCGGGCTGCTGGCGACCGGCAACGTCATGGTCGACCGGTCGGCCCTGGGCGAGCCGGCCAACGTCGTGGTCGAGGACGACCGGCACGGTGCCGCGCTCACCGAATGGGCCCGGGCCGCCAAGGCCGGTGGCGCGACGGCGATCGTCCAGGTCAACCACCCCGGCCGGCAGTCGCCGCGGTCCCTCTCGCCGCGACCCGTCGCACCCTCCGCGGTCCCGCTGACCGGCATGGGCGGCGTGTTCTCCACGCCCCGGGCCCTCACCGTCGCGGAGATCGAGGCGCTGGTGCGCCGCTACGCCGCCACCTCGCGGATCGTGGTCGAGGCGGGTTTCGACGGGGTGCAGCTGCACGCCGCCCACGGGTACCTGATCAGCCAGTTCCTCTCCCCGCGCGTCAACCGGCGCGACGACCGGTACGGCGGCGACCCGGAGCGGCGCCGTTCGTTCCTGCTGGAGCTGGTCGCCGCGACCCGGGAGGCCATCGGCCGGCACCGGATCCTGTCGGTCAAGATGAACAGCGCCGACTTCCAGCGCGGCGGGTTCTCCGAGGACGAGTCGATCCTGGTCGCCCGCGACCTGGCCGACGCCGGCGTGGACCTGCTGGAGATCTCCGGCGGCACCTACGAGAAGGCCGCGATGATGGGCCTCACCCAGCGGGACAGCACCCGGGCCCGCGAGGCCTACTTCCTGGAGTTCGCCGAGAGGCTGCGGGCCGAGGTGGACATCCCCCTGTGGGTGACCGGCGGGTTCCGCTCCCGGACCGGGATGGACCAGGCGCTGTCCTCGGGCGCGGTCGACGTGATCGGCCTCGGGCGGCCGTTGGCCGTCGACCCGGAGTTCCCCCGCCGCCTCCTGGCCGGAGAGGTGGACCGGGTGGCGGAGCTGACGCCGAAGCGGGTCGGCGTGCGGAAGCTCGACGGGATGGCCGAGACCGTCTGGTACACCACCCAGCTCTGGCGGATGGGCGACGGCAAGGAGCCGGCCACCCAGCGGCACGCCGCCCTCGGGGTCGCCCACTACCTGCTCGCCGGTCAGCTGCCGGCCCTGGCCCGGGGCCGAGCCACCCGGAAGGGGTGACCGGCCGATGACGGGGGTCCGGTCCTTCCACCTGCCGGTCCTCGAGGTCCGGCACGAGACGGCCGACGCGGTCTCGGTCCTGCTCGGCACCACGCCGGAGGCCGAGGGCCACTTCGACTACCGCGCCGGCCAGTTCCTCACCGTCGCCGTGCCGAGCGAGGAGACCGGGCTGGCCGCCCGCTGCTACTCGCTGAGCAGCTCCCCGGCCGAGGACGGGCCGATGACGATCACGGTCAAGCGCACCGTGGACGGCTACGCCTCGAACTGGATCGCCGAGCACCTGGCCGCGGGCGACACCCTCCAGGTGCTCCCCCCGAGCGGCATCTTCACGCCCGCGGACCTCGACGCCGACCTGCTGCTGTTCGCCGGCGGCAGCGGGGTCACGCCGATCATCTCGATCGCCCGCACCGCCCTGGCCCGGGGGACCGGTCGGATCGTGGTGCTCTACGCCAACCGCGACGAGTCCTCGGTCATCTTCGCGCCCGAGTGGGCCGCGCTCGCGGCCGCGCACCCCGACCGGCTCCAGGTCGTCCACTGGCTCGAGTCGGTCCAGGGCCTGCCGAGCCAGGACCAGCTGCGGGCGTTCGCGGCCGAGCGGACGTCGTACGACGCGTTCTGCTGCGGGCCGGCACCGTTCATGAAGAGCGTGTCCCTGGCGCTGCGCTCGCTGGACTTCCCGCGGGCCCGCCGACACCAGGAGAAGTTCGTCTCGCTGGGCGGCAACCCGTTCGCCTGAGGCCCCAGGTGCGGCGGAGGCGCGGGCGCGGCCGGAACTACGACCCTGTAGTTCAGCCGAACCGCTTGCCGGGGCTCCGGTCCATCGTGTGACATGTGAGCCTGATGTGAAAGTTGTTGCCTCTCGAGGAGCTCCGCCGTGCCTGTGCCCACCCTCCGCCGTCCCCACGGTCGCCCCCTCGGGACCCGCACCGGGTGGCTGCGACCCGTCGGCATGCTGGCCGCCGTCGCCCTGCTCGCGGCCGGCCTGGCGGGGGTGCCGGCCTCGGCCGGTGCCGCCCCACCGGACCGCTACAGCCCGCGGCCGGGGGTGATCTTCAACAAGCCGATCGGCACCCGCGCGAAGCAGTACCGGCTGTTCACCCACATCAACCGCTCCATCAACAGCGCACCGCGGCGCTCGGTGATCCGGATCGCGGTGTTCTCGTTCTCCGACATGCGCACGGCCGACAACCTGATCGCCGCGCACCGGCGCGGAGTGGCCGTGAAGCTGGTCTTCGACGACCACGCCGTGTGGGACGCCCAGCGCAAGCTCACCCGGGTCCTCGGCACGAACCCCAGGGCCCGGTCGTTCGCGGTGACCTGCGAGAAGAGCTGCCGCAGCACCGGCGGCGAGATGCACGGGAAGTTCTTCCAGTTCTACCGGACCGGCGGCGTCAAGCACGTGACGATGGTGGGCTCCAACAACCTGACCAGCCACAACGCCGAGCGCCAGTGGAGCGACCTGCTGACCTTCGCGCGGAACCGCGAGGTGTACCGGACCTTCCGCGGCTGGTTCAACGAGCTCAAGTGGGACACGCCCGTGGAGCGTCCCCGGATCGCCGAGCTGCACGACAAGCACCTGGTCCTGATCACGCCGAACAACGACGACGCCGAGGACGGCGACCCGGCGCTGAACGCGCTGCGCCCGGTGGTGTGCCGCTACGAGGACGGCGACCGGACCCGGTCGACCCGGGTGATGATCTCCGCGCACGCCTGGTTCGGCCCGCGCGGCCACCGGATCGGCCAGCGGGTCGCCCAGCTCGCCGACGAGGGCTGCCGGGTGCGGGTGTTCTACGCGGACGAGGCCTTCGGCAACGAGATCGAGAAGATGCTGCGGGCGACCTCGGCGACGCTGCGCACCTCACGGCACAAGGGGGTCCGGACCCACCAGAAGCTGCTGATCGTCCAGGGCCGCTACGGCGGCAACTCCGACGCGCACTACGCGTGGACCGGCTCCCACAACTGGACGCCGTGGGCCCTGAAGCTCGACGACATCATCGTGCGGACCGCACGGCGCAGCGTGGTGAAGGACTACATCCGGCACTTCGGGTGGATGTTCCGCAACGCCTGAGCGGGAGAGCCGCTCGGCCTTCACCCGGTCTCGGCGCGTCAGGCTCTACGTTCTGCAGGTTCTACGGCCCCAGAACCTGCAGAACGTAGAGCCTGACCTCACCAGCCGCGCTCGCGCCACTCGGCCAGGTGCGGCCGCTCGTCGCCGAGCCGGCCGTCGTTGCCGTGACCGGGGTAGAACCAGGTGTCGTCGGGCAGCCGGTCGAACACCTTGGTCTCGACCTCGTGCACCAGCGTGGCGAAGGCCTGCTCGTCGCCGAAGGTGTTGCCGACACCGCCGGGAAACAGCGAGTCGCCGGTGAACAGGTGCGCGTGCCCGTCCGGGTCGGCGTACAGCAGCGCCACCGAGCCGGGGGTGTGCCCGGCGATCGCCAGCACCTCCAGGCTCTGGTCGCCGACCACGATCCGGTCGCCGTGCTGGAGCCGGACGTCGACGGCGATGCCGGTCTGCTCGGAGATCGCGTCCGCGTCCGGCGCCCCGGCGTACGTCGTCGCGCCGGTCGCCGCGACCACCTCGGCCAGGCCGCGGTGGTGGTCCCAGTGCTGGTGGGTGGTCACCACCCCCTCGAGCGCCGCGTCGCACAGCCGCAGCAGCGCCGCGGCGTCGTCGGCCGCGTCGACCAGCACCGACTCGCCGGTGGACCGGCAGGTCAGCAGGTAGCAGTTGTTGGACATCTGCGGGTCGACGGCGAGCTTGGTGATCCTGAGGTGGGGGAGCTCCCGGACGTCCGGGGCCCCGCCCGGCGTCACGTCGCCGGTGTACGTCGTGTCCATGGGCCCAGCGTAGGCAACTCCCCGTCGGTGGTGAGGCCGCGGCCCTCCCCGCGACCGAGCAGCCACCAGGTCAGGTCGGCCCGGCTGCCGGTCACCGCCGGGCCGTAGCCGCTGCCGATCAGGACGTCACCGTCGGGTGTGCGCAGCATCATCGAGGGACCGTCCTGGCGGTCGTCGACGACGGTGTTGAACGCCCGGTCGAGGAACGCGTCCGGCCAGTCGCCCGGGCCGTAGTCGCACCCGAGGTCGGCGTGGTGGATCTCCACCTCGAACAGCCGCATCCCCACCGAAGCCGCGGCGGTGAGGCGGCGGCCGCCGGGGAAGAGCTCGAGGACCGCGTCCGGGTCCGGTGCGTGCTCGGCGGCATCCCGCCACCGTCCGCAGGCATCGAGGGAGAACTCCCGCAGGTCGTCGGCGGGGAGCGCCGCGGTCTCCTCGATGCCGGCCTCACGGGCCTCGGGGGAGTCGTAGACCGGCACCGGCGCGGACCGCCGGGCGCCGTCCAGGGCCCGGGTGAAGCCCAGGGCGTGCCGGGCCAGGTGCGCGACGACGTGGGCGCGGCTCCATCCCGGCAGCAGGCTGGGCTCGGCCAGGCTCTCCGATGTCAGCCCGTCGAGGGTGCGCAGGTACCGTGTGGTGGCGTCGTACACCTCGGTGAGGTCGGGCTGCGGATCGTCCATGGGCGAAGCCTTCCACGCCGGTCACCGCGCGTCGAACGAACACCTGTTCGACTGCGCGGCTAGGATGTCCGCGACGCAGCAGTCCCGCACTCGTCCCCGTCCGCCCGCCCCACCAGGAACCGCTACCACCATGGCCGACCAGCTGATCATCCGCGGCGCCCGCGAGCACAACCTGAAGGACATCTCGCTGGACCTCCCGCGCGATGCCCTCATCGTGTTCACCGGCCTGTCCGGCTCCGGCAAGTCGAGCCTGGCCTTCGACACGATCTTCGCCGAGGGGCAGCGCCGGTACGTCGAGTCGCTCTCGGCCTACGCGCGTCAGTTCCTCGGCCAGATGGACAAGCCCGACGTGGACTTCATCGAGGGGCTCTCCCCGGCCGTCTCGATCGACCAGAAGTCCACCTCCAAGAACCCGCGCTCCACCGTCGGCACGATCACCGAGGTCTACGACTACCTGCGCCTGCTCTACGCCCGGGCCGGTCGGCCGCACTGCCCGGTCTGCGGCGCCCCGATCGAGCGGCAGACGCCGCAGCAGATCGTCGACCGGATCATGACGATCGAGGAGGGCACCCGCTTCCAGGTGCTGGCGCCGGTGATCCGGGGCCGCAAGGGGGAGTACGTCGAGCTGTTCCGGTCGCTGCAGTCCCAGGGCTTCTCGCGGGCCCGGATCGACGGCGAGACGCACACCCTCGACACGGTCCTGGCCGACGGGCCGAAGCTCGACAAGCAGAAGAAGCACACGATCGAGGTGGTCGTCGACCGGCTGGCGGTCAAGGCGTCGGCCAAGCGGCGGCTCACCGACTCGGTGGAGACCGCGCTGCAGCTGGCTGCCGGGCTGGTGCTCTTCGACTTCGTGGACCGCGACGCCTCCGCCGAGGACCGCGAGCTGAAGTTCTCGGAGAAGATGGCCTGCCCCAACGAGCACGCCCTCGAGACCGACGAGCTGGAGCCGCGGTCGTTCTCGTTCAACTCGCCGTTCGGCGCCTGCACGGTCTGCCACGGACTCGGCACCCGGATGGAGGTCGACCCCGAGCTGGTGATCAGCGACCCCGCGGCCACGCTCGGCGAGGGCGTCATCCAGCCGTGGAGCGGCGCGCACGTCGCCGACTACTTCATCCGACTGCTCGGCGCCCTCGGCGAGGAGCTCGGCTTCGACCTCGACACGCCGTGGGAGAAGCTGCCCGCCAAGATCCGCACGATCATCCTCGACGGGCACCGGACCAAGGTGCACGTCCGCAGCCGCAACCGCTACGGGCGGGAGCGGTCCTACCACGCCGCCTACGAGGGGGTCCGGCCCTACATCGAGCGCCGGCACCGCGAGGCCGAGACCGACACCAGCCGGGAGCGCTTCGAGGGCTTCATGCGCGAGGTGCCGTGCCCGGCCTGCTCGGGGAGCCGGCTGCGACCGGTGTCGATGGCGGTCACCCTCGGCAGTCGCGAGGCGGGCGGCCTGAACATCGCCGAGCTGTGCGCGCTGCCGATCAACGAGACCGCCGAGCACCTGCGCGGGCTCGACCTGTCGGTGCGCGAGCGGCAGATCGGCGAGCGGGTGCTCAAGGAGATCCAGGAGCGGCTCAACTTCCTCCTCGACGTCGGCCTCGACTACCTCAGCCTGGACCGTCCGTCCGGCTCGCTGTCCGGCGGCGAGGCGCAGCGGATCCGGCTGGCCACCCAGATCGGCGCCGGCCTGGTCGGGGTGCTCTACGTCCTCGACGAGCCGTCGATCGGTCTGCACCAGCGCGACAACCAGCGGCTCATCGAGACCCTGGTCCGGCTCCGCGACCTGGGCAACACCCTGATCGTCGTCGAGCACGACGAGGACACGATCCGGGCCGCCGACTGGGTCGTCGACATCGGCCCCGGCGCCGGCGAGCACGGCGGGCAGGTCGTCGTCTCCGGCACGGTCAAGGAGCTGCTCTCGCACGCCGACTCCTCCACCGGCGCCTACCTCGACGGGCGCCGGCAGATCCCGCTGCCGGAGGTACGGCGCCCGCGCACCAAGGGCCGTCAGCTCACCGTGCACGGCGCCCGGGAGCACAACCTCCAGGACGTCACCGTCGACTTCCCCCTCGGCCTGTTCGTGGCGGTCACCGGCGTCTCCGGGTCCGGCAAGTCGACCCTGGTCAACGACATCCTCTACACCAGTCTCGCGAAGCAGATCTACAACGCCCGGACCGTCCCCGGACGGCACCGCAGGATCACCGGGACCGAGCACGTCGACAAGGTGATCCACGTCGACCAGTCCCCGATCGGGCGGACCCCGCGCAGCAACCCGGCGACGTACACCGGGGTGTTCGACCACATCCGCAAGCTCTTCGCCTCCACCCCCGAGGCCAAGATGCGCGGCTACCTCCAGGGCCGGTTCTCCTTCAACGTCAAGGGCGGGCGCTGCGAGGCGTGCGCCGGCGACGGCACGATCAAGATCGAGATGAACTTCCTGCCCGACGTCTACGTGCCCTGCGAGGTCTGCCACGGCGCCCGGTACAACCGGGAGACGCTCGAGGTGCACTACAAGGGCAAGACCATCGCCGAGGTCCTCGACATGCCGATCGAGGAGGCGGGGGAGTTCTTCGCCGCCGTGCCGGCGATCTCCCGGCACATGAAGACGCTCGGCGAGGTGGGGCTCGGCTACGTCCGGCTCGGGCAGCCGGCGACCACGCTCTCGGGCGGCGAGGCGCAGCGGGTGAAGCTCTCCTCCGAGCTTCAGAAGCGCTCGACCGGCAGCACCGTCTACGTGCTCGACGAGCCCACCACGGGTCTCCACTTCGAGGACATCCGCAAGCTCCTCGGCGTGCTGTCCAGTCTGGTCGACAAGGGCAACACGGTCCTGGTCATCGAGCACAACCTCGACGTGATCAAGACCGCCGACTGGCTGGTCGACATGGGCCCCGAGGGGGGCTCGCGCGGCGGCCTGGTGGTCGCCACCGGGACCCCGGAGCAGGTCGCGAAGGACCCGGCGAGCCACACCGGCCGCTTCCTCGCCCCGCTACTCTGAGGGCCATGAGCCTGAATCGCCGCCATGTCCTCGGCTCCGGGGCCGTCCTCGGTCTGTCGCTTCCGGTCCTCGCCGCCTGCGGCGGCGACAGTGGCGACGGGGGCGACAGCAGCGGCGCCGACTCGGGGGCGGACTCCGGTTCCGGCGACGGCGGCGGTGACGCGCCGGACGCCGGCTCGTCGCTGGCCAGCACCGACCAGGTGCCGGTCGGGGGTGGCGTCATCCTCGCCGAGGTGGTGCTGACCCAGCCCACCGAGGGGGAGTTCAAGGCGTTCACCAACGTCTGCACCCACCAGGGCTGCAAGGTGAGCTCGGTCGAGACCACGATCAACTGCCAGTGCCACGGCAGCGCGTTCTCGATCACCGACGGGTCGGTCGAGGCCGGGCCCGCGAACGCGCCTCTCGAGGAGGTCGCGATCACCGTCGACGGCGACGAGATCAGCACCGCCTGACCTCGCGCACCACCACCGCCGACGTCGGTGCGTCCCCGTAGGGTTGGGGCGTGGCCGGCTCCCGTTCTCCGTTGTCCTACCGCCCCGAGCCGGGGTCGATCCCGACCCAGCCCGGCGTGTACCGGTTCCGGGACTCCCAGCAGCGGGTCGTCTACGTCGGCAAGGCGAAGAACCTCCGCGCCCGGCTGTCGTCGTACTTCCAGGACGTCGGGCACCTGCACCCGCGCACGGCGACGATGGTGACCACCGCCGCGAGCGTGGAGTGGACGGTGGTCAACACCGAGGTCGAGGCGCTCCAGCTGGAGTACTCCTGGATCAAGGAGTTCGACCCCCGCTTCAACGTGAAGTACCGCGACGACAAGTCCTACCCGTGGCTGGCGGTCACGATGGACGAGGAGTTCCCGCGGGTGATGGTCGGTCGCGGCGCCAAGAAGAAGGGGTGGCGCTACTTCGGCCCGTACAGCCACGCCTGGGCGATCCGGGAGACCGTCGACCTGCTGCTCCGGGTGTTCCCGATGCGCTCGTGCAGCAAGGGCGTCTTCAACCGGTCCGCCCAGATCGGCCGACCCTGCCTGCTCGGCTACATCGACAAGTGCTCGGCCCCCTGCGTCGGCAGCGTCAGCGCCGAGGAGCACCGGGCGATCGTCGACGACTTCTGCGACTTCATGGGTGGCCGCACCAGCGCCTTCCTCAAGCGCGTCGAGAAGCAGATGTACGCCGCCTCGCAGGCCCAGGACTACGAGAGGGCGGCCCGGCTCCGCGACGACCTCGGCGCGCTGAACAAGGCGCTGGAGAAGCAGGCCGTCGTGCTCGGCGACGGCACCGACGCCGACGTCGTGGCCCTCGCCGAGGACCCGCTCGAGGTGGCGGTGCAGATCTTCTACGTCCGCGGCGGTCGGATCCGCGGGCAGCGCGGCTGGGTGGCCGACCGGGTCGAGGAGGGCGGCACGGACGTGCTCGTCGAGCACTTCCTCCTCCAGCTCTACGCCGGCGAGGAGGGGGACTCCATCCCGCGCGAGATCCTGGTGCCGACGCTTCCCCCGGACCCGGTCACGCTGGAGACGCTGCTCGAGGAGCGACGCGGCGGCCGGGTCTCGATCCGGGTCCCGCAGCGCGGCGACAAGCGCACTCTCCAGGAGACCGTGGCCCGCAACGCCAGCCAGTCCCTGGTCCTGCACAAGACCCGCCGCGCCAGCGACCTCACCACCCGCAACCGGGCGCTCGAGGAGATCCAGCAGGCGCTGGAGCTGCCCGAGGTGCCGCTGCGGATCGAGTGCTACGACGTGTCGAACCTCCAGGGCACCGAGGTGGTGGCCAGCATGGTGGTCTTCGAGGACGGGTTGGCCCGCAAGGGCGAGTACCGCCGGTTCGTGATCCGCGGGGTCGAGGGCCAGAACGACGTGGCGTCGATGCACGAGGTGATCACCCGACGCTTCCGCCGACTGCTCGACGAGCGGGCCCGCACCGGCGACCTCGAGCCGGTCGGCGACGGGGGAGCGGAAGCCGGCGAGTCGGGGCCGATGCTGGTCGACCCCGAGACCGGGCGGCCCCGGAAGTTCGCCTACGCGCCGGGCCTGGTCGTGGTGGACGGCGGCCCGCCGCAGGTGGCCGCCGCCGCCCGCGCGCTCGACGAGCTCGGCATCGACGACATCCCGGTGTGCGGGCTGGCCAAGCGGCTCGAGGAGGTGTGGCTGCCGGGCTCGGTGGAGGGCTCGGAGGAGCCGGTGATCCTCCCGCGCAGCTCCGAGGGGCTCTACCTGCTCCAGCGGATCCGGGACGAGGCACACCGGTTCGCGATCACCCACCACCGCGGCCGCCGGTCGAAGACGATGGTGGAGAGCGTCCTGGACGACGTCCCCGGCCTGGGCGAGGTCCGCCGCCGGACGCTGATCAAGCACTTCGGGTCGCTGCGCAAGCTGCGGGCCGCGAC
Source organism: Nocardioides donggukensis (assembly GCF_014842875.1). GTDB lineage: Bacteria > Actinomycetota > Actinomycetes > Propionibacteriales > Nocardioidaceae > Nocardioides > Nocardioides donggukensis. Next base: position 139,089 of record NZ_JACYXZ010000002.1, read on the forward strand.
CGTGGAGGAGATCGCCACCGTGCCCGGCATCGGACCGACCACCGCGTCGGCCATCAAGGATGCGGTCGCTGCCGGGAGCGGCCAGACTGTCGCCGTCAACACCGCGACCGGAGAGATCGAGGAGAGCTGATGACCCCAGCGGGGGATGTGGCAGGGACCGAGGAGCCGCGCGGCGAGCTGGTCGTGGTCACGGGCATGACCGGTGCCGGGCGGAGCACGGCCGCGAAGGAGCTGGAGGACCTCGGCTTCTACGTGGTGGACAACCTGCCGCCGACGCTGGTGCGCGACGTGGTCCGCCTGGTCGACGAGAGCAAGGGGGTGCGGATGCCGATCGCGGTGGTCGTCGACGTCCGGTCCGGCTCGTTCTTCGCCTCGCTCCAGGCCAACCTCGCCCAGGGCGCCACCGGGCGTCGGACCACGTTGCTGTTCCTCGAGGCCGACGACGACGTCCTGGTGCGACGCCAGGAGGCAGCCCGACGCCCGCACCCGCTGCAGCAGGGCGGCCGGCTGCTGGACGGGCTGCACCGTGAGCGGGTGGTCCTCGCGGACCTGCGGGGGGACGCGGACGTGGTGATCGACACCAGCAACCTCAACGTGCACCAGCTGACCGACAAGGTCGCCGAGGCCTTCGGCACGCCGGAGACGGTCACGCTGAAGATCACCGTGGTCAGCTTCGGCTTCAAGTACGGCATCCCGGTCGACGCCGACTTCCTGGCCGACATGCGGTTCCTGCCGAACCCGTTCTGGGTCCCCGAGCTGCGGCCGCTGAACGGCCGCGACGAGGCGGTCTCGACGTACGTCCAGGGTCGCCCGGGCGCGACCGAGTTCCTCGACGGCTACGTGCCCCTGATCGGTGGTGTCGCGGCCGGCTACCTGCGCGAGGGCAAGCGCTTCATGACGGTGGCCGTGGGGTGCACCGGCGGCAAGCACCGCAGCGTGGCCATGACCGAGGAGATCACCCGCCGGCTGGTCGCCGAGGGGTACGACGCCCGCGCGACGCACCGCGACCTGGGCAGGGAGTGAGCGTCGGGTGACCGACCCGGAGGGCCCGTCGGTCGTCGCCCTCGGCGGCGGTCACGGCCTGCACGCCACGCTGTCCGCGCTCCGCCGGGTCACCGGCGACGTCACCGCCGTGGTCACCGTGGCCGACAACGGCGGCTCGTCGGGCCGGTTGCGCGGCGAGTTCGGGGTGTTGCCGCCCGGGGACCTGCGCATGGCCCTGGCCGCCCTGTGCGGCGACGACGACTGGGGGCAGACCTGGGCGCGGGTGCTGCAGCACCGCTTCGACGGCCAGGGGGAGATGAAGGGCCACGTCGTCGGGAACCTGCTCATCGTGGCGCTCTGGGAGCTGCTCGGCGAGCACGTCGACGGGTTGGACTGGGTAGCTCGGCTCCTCGACGCCCGGGGCCGGGTGCTGCCGATGGCGATCACGCCCATGGACATCACCGCGGAGGTGCGCGGCGCCGACCCGGCCGAGCCGGACCGGGTCAGCCTGGTCCGCGGGCAGGTGCAGGTGGCCACGACCGCAGGCAGGCTGACCTCGATCAGGCTGGACCCGCCGGACCCGTCCGCGTGCCCCGAGGCGGTCGCGGCGGTGCGGGCGGCGGACTGGGTCGTGCTCGGCCCGGGCAGCTGGTACACCTCGGTGATCCCGCACCTGATGGTGCCCGACCTCCGCGCGGCGCTGGAGCAGACCGCGGCCCGCCGGCTGGTCGTGCTCAACCTCGGCGAGCAGACCGGCGAGACCAGCGGATACGGCCCGGAGGACCACCTCGGGGCGCTCTTCGAGCACGCCCCGGACCTGCGCGTGGACGCCGTCCTGGTCGACCCCACCTCGGTGCGGGACCACGACCCGCTGGAGGGGGCGGTCGCCAGTGCCGGCGCCCGGCTGGTGGTGGCCGACGTGGCTCTCGGGGACGGCACGCCACGTCACGACCCGGTCAAGCTGTCCCGGGTCTGCGCACGGATCTTCGGGAATGTGTCAGGATCAGCCGCATGGCGATGACAGCACAGGTGAAGTCTGAGCTGGCGAGCACCCAGGCCACGAAGACCTGCTGCCGCAAGGCCGAGGTCTCCACCACCCTCCGCTTCGCCGGTGGCCTGCACATCGTGAGCGGTCGGATCGTGGTCGAGGCGGAGCTGGACACCGGCGCCGCTGCCCGCCGCCTGCGCACCGACCTCGCGGAGGTCTTCGGGCACCCCTCCGAGGTCGCCGTCGTGCAGGGCAACGGGATCCGCAAGGGCAGCCGCTACGTGCTGCGCGTGGTCAAGGACGGCGAGGCGCTGGCCCGCCAGACCGGGCTGCTCGACCAGCGGGGCCGCCCGGTGCGCGGGCTGCCGCCCCAGGTCGTCTCCGGCGGTGGCTGCGACGCCGTCGCCGCCTGGCGCGGGGCCTTCCTCGCCCACGGCTCCCTGACCGAGCCGGGCCGGTCCTCCTCGCTCGAGGTGACCTGCCCGGGCCCTGAGGCCGCCCTCGCCCTCGTCGGCGTCGCCCGCCGGCTCGGCATCCAGGCCAAGGCGCGCGAGGTGCGCGGCGTGGACCGGGTGGTGATCCGCGACGGCGACGCCATCGGCGCCCTGCTGACCCGGCTCGGTGCGCACGAGTCGCTGATGGCCTGGGAGGAGCGCCGGATGCGACGCGAGGTGCGGGCCACGGCCAACCGGCTCGCGAACTTCGACGACGCCAACCTGCGCCGCTCGGCCCGGGCCGCGGTCGCCGCCGGCGCCCGCGTGGAGCGGGCCCTGGAGATCCTGGCCGACGAGGTCCCCGACCACCTGAGGCTGGCCGGTCACCTGCGCCTGGAGCACAAGCAGGCCTCGCTGGAGGAGCTCGGGCAGCTGCACGAGCCGGTGCTCACCAAGGACGCGATCGCCGGCCGGATCCGCCGGCTGCTGGCCATGGCCGACAAGCGCGCCGAGGAGCTCGGCATCCCCGACACCGAGTCCTCGCTGACCGCGGAGATGCTGGCCGACGAGGGCTGAGCCCGGGGCCCGGCTCCGGGCGCCGCCGGTTACCGGCACGTACCGTGAGCACCCGATCCGGGCCGGTCGTCGTACCCGATAGGGTTCGTCGCCAGACCGCAACCGCACCGAGGAGCACCCACAGTGACCGTTCGCGTAGGCATCAACGGATTCGGCCGGATCGGCCGCAACTTCTTCCGCGCCGTGCGCGCCCTCCAGGCGCAGGGCGAGGCCGACATCGAGATCGTCGGCGTCAACGACCTCACCGACAACGCGGTGCTCGCGCACCTGCTCAAGTACGACTCGATCCTGGGCCGCCTCGACGCCGACGTCTCGGCCACCGAGCGGTCGATCGTGGTCGGCGGCACCGACATCCACGCGTTCGCCGAGCGGAACCCGGCGGACCTGAAGTGGGGCGACATCGGCGCCGACATCGTCGTGGAGTCCACCGGCCTGTTCACCGACGCCACCAAGGCGCGGGCGCACGTCGAGGGCGGTGCCAAGAAGGTGATCATCTCCGCGCCGGCCTCGCACGAGGACATCACCGTCGTCATGGGCGTGAACCACACCGCCTACGACCCGGAGCAGCACACGGTCATCTCGAACGCCTCCTGCACGACCAACTGCCTGGCACCGATGGCGAAGGCGCTCCACGACGACCTCGGCATCGTCAAGGGCCTCATGACCACGGTCCACGCCTACACCGCCGACCAGAACCTGCAGGACAACATCCACAAGGACCTGCGCCGGGCGCGGGCGGCGGCGCTGAACGTGATCCCCACCTCGACCGGTGCCGCCAAGGCGATCGGCCTGGTCATGCCCGAGCTCAAGGGCAAGCTCGACGGCTACGCCCTGCGGGTGCCGGTGCCGACCGGGTCGGCCACCGACCTGACCTTCGAGGCCGGCCGCGAGACCAGCGTCGACGAGGTGAACGGCATCATCGAGGCCGCCGCCGACGGACGGTTCCTGCGGTACTCCACCGACCCGATCGTCTCCGCCGACATCGTCACCGACCCGGCGTCGTGCATCTTCGACGCACCGCTCACGAAGGTGATCGGCAACCAGGTCAAGGTGGTCGGCTGGTACGACAACGAGTGGGGCTACTCCAACCGGCTCGCCGACCTGATCACGCACGTCGGCAGCACCCTCTAGCCGGCCCGGCAGGTCTTGGCAGTGGCAGACATGACGGGCACCAGCGGCCTCTCGGGCCTGACGACCGCCCTCGGGGGCAGCCTCCGCGGCAAGCGGGTGCTGGTCAGGTCCGACCTCAACGTGCCCCTGGACGGCAGCACGATCACCGACGACGGCCGGATCCGGGCCAGCGTCCCGACGATCCGGGCCCTGCTCGACGAGGGCGCCCGGGTGGTCGTGACCGCCCACCTCGGACGTCCGAAGGGCGCGCCGGACCCGGCGTACTCGCTGGCCCCGGTCGCCGGCCGACTCGGTGAGCTGCTCGGCGCCGAGGTGGCGTTCGCCACCGATACGGTGGGCGAGAGCGCCCGGGCGACCGTCGCCGGGCTCGGCGACGGCCAGGTCGCGGTGCTGGAGAACGTGCGGTTCAACGCGGGGGAGACCAGCAAGGACGACGGCGAGCGGGCCGCGTTCGCCGACGCGCTGGCCGGTCTCGCCGACGCGTTCGTCAGTGACGGCTTCGGAGTGGTGCACCGCAAGCAGGCCTCGGTGTACGACGTCGCGCAGCGCCTGCCGCACGCGATGGGCACCCTGGTCGGCACCGAGATCGACGTGCTGCGCCGGCTCACCGAGGACCCGGAGCGGCCCTACGCGGTCGTGCTGGGCGGCTCGAAGGTCTCCGACAAGCTCGGCGTCATCGACAACCTCCTCGGCAAGGCGGACCGACTGCTCATCGGGGGTGGCATGGTGTTCACCTTCCTCGCCGCCCAGGGCCACGAGGTCGGCAGGAGCCTGCTCGAGGCGGACCAGCTCGACGTCTGCCGCGCCTACCTGACCCGGGCCGAGGAGAGCGGGGTGCAGATCCTGCTGCCCACGGACGTGGTCGTCGACACCGCCTTCCCCTCGGGTGACCGGGAGCCGGAGCCCCGGGTGGTGCCGGCCGACCGGATCCCCGCCGACAGCCTCGGCCTCGACATCGGGCCGGAGTCCGCAGCCGCCTTCGCGGCGGCGCTGGCCGACGCCCGGACGGTGTTCTGGAACGGTCCCATGGGGGTCTTCGAGACCGACGCGTTCGCGGGCGGCACCCGCGCCGTGGCGCAGGCCCTCACCCGGATCGACGGCCTGTCGGTCGTCGGCGGGGGCGACTCCGCGGCGGCGGTCCGGCAGCTCGGTTTTGACGAGGCCGCATTCGGGCACATCAGCACCGGGGGCGGCGCCAGCCTGGAGTACCTCGAGGGCCGGGAGCTGCCCGGCATCCAGGTCCTGGACGCCTGAGCCCGGCCCGTCCCGCCCTGTCCGTCCCGCCCCGCCACCTCGAGCCCGTCGAGCCGCACACCAAGGAGCCCCATGGCCAAGAACGCACGCACGCCGCTGATGGCGGGCAACTGGAAGATGAACCTGAACCACCAGGAGGCGGTGGTCCTGGTGCAGAAGCTGGCCTGGACCCTCTCCGACAAGCGGCACGACTACAGCAAGGTCGAGGTGGTCGTGGTGCCGCCGTTCACCGACCTGCGCTCGGTGCAGACCCTGGTGGACGGCGACCGGCTGCTGGTCCGGTACGGCGCCCAGGACGTCTCCGCGGAGGACTCCGGCGCCTTCACCGGCGAGATCTCGGCCGGCATGCTGGCCAAGCTCGGCTGCAGCTACGTCGTCGTGGGGCACTCGGAGCGCCGCGAGCAGCACGCCGAGAGCGACGAGCTGGTGAAGGCCAAGGCCCGCAAAACCCTCGAGGCGGGGATGACGCCGATCGTGTGCGTCGGCGAGGGCCTCGACGTCCGGCAGGCCGGCGACCACGTGGCGTACACCCTGGCGCAGGTCGACGGCTCCCTGGCCGGGCTGAGCTCCGAGCAGGTGGCCGGGCTGGTCGTCGCCTACGAGCCGGTCTGGGCGATCGGCACCGGGGAGGTGGCCACGCCCGACGACGCGCAGGAGGTCTGCGCCGCCATCCGCGCGCGGGTCACCGAGGTGCACGGGGACGAGGCCGGGGCGGCCGTCCGGGTGCTGTACGGCGGCTCCGTGAAGGCCGCGAACATCGCGGCGATCATGGAGAAGGCCGACGTCGACGGCGCCCTCGTGGGCGGCGCCAGCCTGCAGGCCGACGAGTTCGGCGGGATCTGCCGCTACTACGACATGCCGGTGCTGTGAGGGCCGTGGCGTGAGTTAGGGTTGTTGATCGTGGAACTCGTCTTCACCATCCTCCTCGTCATCACGAGCTCGGCGCTCATCCTGCTCGTCCTGCTGCACAAGGGCCGCGGCGGTGGGCTCTCGGACATGTTCGGCGGTGGCGTCTCGAGCAGCCTCGGCGGCTCGTCCGTCGCCGAGCGCAACCTCGACCGGCTCACGGTCGGCATCGGTGCCATCTGGTTCGCCTGCGTCGTAGCGCTGGGCCTGCTCCTGGCCTACGGCTCCTGAGAGAAGAGGACGACACATCGTGGTTGGTGGCGGTAACGCGATCCGGGGAAGCCGGATCGGATCGGGCCCCATGGGCGAGGCGGAGCGCGGCGAGGCCGCACCGCGGCAGAGCGTGACCTACTACTGCTCCCACGACCACCGCTCGGTGGTCACCTTCTCGATCGAGGCCACGGTCCCGGAGTCGTGGGACTGCCCGCGCTGCGGCCTCCCGGCCAGCATGGACCAGGACAACCCACCCCCGGCGCCCAAGATCGAGCCCTACAAGACGCACCTGGCCTACGTGAAGGAGCGCCGTTCCGACAAGGAGGCGGCCGACATCCTCGACGAGGCGCTGCAGCTCCTGCGCTCGCGCCGCAAGTCCGGCGACATCATCTTTTAGGGCCACGACGCCGGGTAGCCCCGGGAGGCCCCCGTCGGCGGGGCCAGCAGCTGCGGCACCCCACCGCCACTCCTCCGCGGCGGGGTTGTCACCGGCCGGAGCCGGGCGCAGGATGGTCGGGTGGCCACCCTGCCCAGCCGTCCCCGGAGGTCTCCCATGTCCCGCACGCTCCGGCGGCTCGCCGCGGGCTCGGCCCTCGCCCTCGTGCTCGCGACCCCCGCCGCGATGGCGACCGCCACCGCCGACGGCCCCGCCGACGGACCCGCCGGAGGTCCCGCCGACCGGGGTCCGCACCGGTGCTCTGCCGGGCCCGACCGCATCGACCTGCCGCAGGGCTGGCAGCCGGAGGGCATCACCACCGGCGGCCGGCGCCTGTACGTCGGATCGCTCGCCGACGGCCGGATCCTGCGGGCCGATCCGCGCACCGCCCGGGTGCGGGTGCTGCCCCGGAGCGGGACCGGGACCGCTGCGGTCGGCATCGACCACGACAGCCGTCGCCGGGTGCTCTGGGTCGCGGGCGGCGCCGAAGGTGAGGTCCGCGTCCACAGCAAGCGGTCCGGCCGCCTGCTGCGCACCTACACGATGCCGACCGACCCGGACGGCCGCTTCGTCAACGACCTGGTGGTGACGCGCCACGGGGCCTACGCCACCGACTCACGCAACGCCGAGCTCGCAGTCGTACCGCTCGGCGGCAGGGGACTGCCGCCGAGCGGTGCCGCCGACACCCGGCCGGTCACCGGCGACTTCGAGCTGGTCGACGGCTTCAACCTCAACGGGATCGTCCGATCGGGTCGCTGGCTCCTCGCCGTGCAGTCGGCGACGGGGGACCTGTTCCGGATCGACCCCGCGTCCGGAGACTCGACCCGGGTCGACCTCGGCGACTACGCGTTGGCCAACGGGGACGGCCTCGAGCTCGACGGCGACCTGCTCTTCGTCGTGCGCAACCGTGACAACCTGGTCGCGGCCGTGCGGCTCGCCGAGGACCGCGCCTCCGGGCGCGTGGTCGCGGAGATCACCGACGAGGACCTCGACGTCCCGACGACCGCGGCGCACCTGGGCAAGGGGCTCTACGCCGTCAACGCGCGCTTCGGGACCCCCGACCCGGCCAGCGCCGACTACTGGATCACCCGGCTGACCGCCGTGAGGTGAGGCCCGCCGGCGAGGTCTCAGAGCCGGCCGGCGGCCGCCTCGTCGAGGTGGAGGACGGTCTCCTCGAGGCCGTGCACGGCCGCCGCGGGCACCTCGAAGGCGGGCGCCCCGGCGAGCGCGCCGGCCACCGCCTCGGCCTTCTCCGCGCCGGCCGCGACCAGCCACACCGCCCGGGTCCGGTTCAGCCTGTCCAGGGTCAGGCTGATCCGCTCGGGCGGCGGCTTGGGGGAGCCGGTCACGCCGACCACGTCGAGGTCCTCGGCCGCCAGTGCCGGGTGGCCCGGGAACAACGAGGCCACGTGTCCGTCCGGGCCGACGCCGAGCATGACCACGTCGAAGGTCTCCGGTCCGTGCGCGGCCAGGGTCGCGGCGTACGCCGCGGCGCCCTCCTGCACGTCCGCCGCGTCCGCGCTCGAGGGCATCTCGTGCACCAGTGCCGGGTCCGGCGCCACGGCGTCCAGCAGCGCCGCCCGGGCCTGGCCGGCGTTGCGGTCCGCGTCGTCGGGGGCGACGAAGCGCTCGTCGCCCCACCACAGCCCGACCCGCGACCAGTCCACCCGCGTCTGCGGCGTCAGCCGGGCCAGCGCCCGGTGCACCGCGTCGGCGACCGAGCCGCCGGTCAGCACGACCTGCGGCACCCGGCCCTCGGCCTGGGCGACGGCCAGCCGCTCCAGCAGCCGGGCGGCGACCGCCTCGGCGAGCGCCTCCTTGTCGCCGTACCGCTCCACCACGGGGTTCATGTGCGCCTCCTCCGGGAGCCGACCCGCCGTGCGAGCGCGGCGTAGACCTCGTCCTCGTCCAGTCGTCTCAGCTCCTCGCCGAGCAGGTCCGGCAGCTCCCGGCGGGGCAGCGCCACCGACTGGTCGGGGCGTCCGGGCGAGGAGAGCGTCGCCAGCCCGCCGCCGGGTCGGGTGATCCGCACCTCCCCGTCCGCGAGCGTGAGCGAGGTCTCGGTGATCCCGGGCCCGGACGTGGTGACCCGCTCCACCGTGATCTTCAGCCGCAGCTCCAGCCAGGCGGCGAGCAGGTCGGCGCTCGGGCTGTGCGCCTCCGCGCCCACTCGGGCGCTGCGGACCCGGCCGGGGTGCAGGTCGAGGGAGGCCGCCAGCAGGGCCCGCCACCGGGTCAGCCGGGTCCAGGCCAGGTCGGTGTCGCCGGGCGAGTAGGCGCCGCACTGCGTGCGCAGCACCGTCGTACGCCGGCGGGTCGCGGCCGCGGCATCGGTGATCCGCCGCTGTCCCAGCGCGCCGAGCGGGTCGGCCGCCGGGTCGGCGGGAGCGTCGGCCGGCCACCACACGGCGACGGGTGCGTCCGGGAGCAGCAGCGGCAGGACCACCGACGAGGCGTGCCTGACCACCTCGCCACGCAGCCGGATCAGCGCCACCTCGCCGCTCCCTCCGGTGCCGGTCCGGACGTGGGCGTCGACGTGCCCGCGGCCCCGACCGTCGCCCAGCACCACCCCGAGCAGGCGGGCCGGGTGCTCGCGGGAGGCCGCCCGGGCGGCGTCCATGGCCGCCTCGGCGCCGTCCTCGTCGGTGACGACGACCAGCGTCAGCACCATGCCCATGACCGGGCTGCCGGCCCGGGTCCGGGCCCGGACCAGCTCGGCCGCGATCTCCGCGGAGGTGACGTCGCTCAGCTCGGTCATGGTCTCCTCCAGGCGCGGCCGTCGCGCTGCAGCAGGGCGTCGGCGCCGGCCGGGCCCCAGCCGCCGGAGGGATACTGCTCGGGCCTCCCGCGGTCGGCCCAGTGGGCGATCAGGGGGTCGAGGATCTGCCAGGACAGCTCCACCTCGCGCTGCCGTGGGAACAGCGGCGGCTCACCGAGCAGCACGTCGAGGATGAGCCGCTCGTAGGCCTCCGGGCTGGCCTCCGCGAAGGAGCTGCCGTAGGCGAAGTCCATCGTCACGTCCCGGATCTCCAGGGCGGTGCCCGGCACCTTGGAGCCGAACCGCAGCGTCATCCCCTCGTCGGGCTGGACCCGGATCACCAGGGCGTTGTGGGTCAGCTCCTCGGTCGCATGCGGGCCGAACGGCAGGTGCGGGGCCCGCTTGAACGTCACCGCCACCTCGGTGACCCGGCGGCCCAGGCGCTTGCCGGTGCGCAGGTAGAACGGCACCCCCGCCCAGCGGCGGGTGTCGACGTCCAGCCTGAGGGCGGCGTAGGACTCGGTGGTCGAGGTCTTCCGGACGCCGTCCTCCTCGAGGAAGCCGGCCACCTTCTCGCCGCCCGCCCAGCCCGCGGCGTACTGGCCCCGGGCCGCGGCCAGGTCGAGCCGGCGGGGGAGGGAGACCGACTCGAGCACCTTCTGCTTCTCCACGCGCAGGCTCTCCGCCGAGAACGACGTCGGCTCCTCCATCGCGACCAGGGCCAGCAGCTGCAGCAGGTGGTTCTGGATGACGTCGCGGGCGGCGCCGATGCCGTCGTAGTAGCCGGCCCGGCCGCCGATGCCCCCGTCCTCGGCCATCGTGATCTGGACGTGGTCGACATAGCGGGAGTTCCAGATCGGCTCGAACATCTCGTTCGCGAAGCGGGTGGTGAGGATGTTCTGGACCGTCTCCTTGCCGAGGTAGTGGTCGATCCGGAACACCGCCTCGGCCGGGAACACCCCCTCCAGGACCTCGTTCAGCTCGCGGGCCGAGGCCAGGTCGTGCCCGAAGGGCTTCTCCACCACGAGCCGCCGCCAGGCGGAGCCGGAGTCCTCGGCGAGTCCGTTCGCCTTGAGCTGGCCGACCACGTCCCCGAAGTACCGCGGCGGGATGGACAGGTAGAAGACGTGGTTCCCGCCGGTGCCACGGCGCTCGTCCAGCTCCTCGATCGTGCGCCGGAGCCGGGCGAAGGCCTGGTCGTCGGAGAACTCGCCCGAGACGAAGCGCAGGCCGTCGCTGAGCTGCGCCCAGACCTCCTCGCGGAACTCGGTGCGGGCGTGCTCGCGCACCGCGTCGTGCACGATCCGGGAGAAGTCCTGGTCGTCCCAGTCCCGTCGCGCGAACCCGACCAGGCTGAAGCCCGGGGGGAGGAGCCCGCGACTGGCCAGGTCGTAGATCGCGGGCATGATCTTCTTCGTCGCCAGGTCGCCGGTCACTCCGAAGAGCACCAGGCCGCACGGCCCGGCGATCCGGGGCAGGCGCCGGTCGCGCTCGTCGCGCAACGGGTTGCCGCCCACCCCGGAGCGGCTCACACCAGCTCCCTCACCAGGGCGTCGAGGTGCTCGGGCGAGGCCACGTGCAGACGGAGCACCGGTCGGCCCTTGCCGGCCAGCACCCGGCCGTCGCCGACGGCCTGGGCGGTGAGGAACTCCGCGAACGTGAACGGCCGGCCCGGGACCTCGAGGTCGGCCTCCGGCTCGGTCGTCACCTGCAGGTAGACGCCCGTGGCCGGACCGCCCTTGTGGTACTGCCCGGTCGAGTGCAGGAACCGCGGACCCCACCCGAAGGTCGTCGGCCGGCCGGTGCGCACCGCCAGCGCGGGCCGGAGCCGGGCCAGGCCGGCGTCGCGGTGCCGGTCGGCGTACACCTGCACCGACAGGTAGCCCTGCTCCGGATCGAGCCGGTCCAGGAGGGCGGAGACCGCGTCCGGGACCGAGTCGGTGCCGTCCGGGAGCCAGTCGCCGCCGGAGGCGCCGTCGGCGAAGACCGACACGGCACCGGAGCTGAAGCGCAGCCGGGGCGGCTCGCCGGCCCCGTCCAGCATCTCGCGGGCCGCGGCCTTGGCGCTCTCGACGTCGGGCTGGTCGAAGGGGTTGATCCCGAGGATCCGCCCGGCGACGGCGGTGGCGTACTCCCACAGCAGCAGCTGCGCCCCGAGCGGGCCGTCCACCGCGACGGTGTAGCCGGAGGGAGGCTCGAGGCCGTCGAGGAACGTGGTGCGCGGGCCGATCGCCGTGAGCACGCTGTCCGGGGTGGCCTGGCGGCCGAAGTCGGGGGCGTCGAGGTGCTCGACGACGACCGGGAGGATGCCGGTGCCGTCCTTGCCGGTGGACTCCGCCACCAGCTGCTCGATCCAGTCGCCGAGACCCGGGTAGGCGGAGCCGGCGTCGGCCAGCACGAGCTTGTCGACGCCGTCGACGGCGGCCCGGCCCATGAGGACCCCGAGCCGGGTGCCCGGGTTGTCGGCACTGTCCGCCTCGAGGTCGGGCCGGGCGGCCTCGGCCTCGTCGAGCAGGCCGCCGATGTCGGCGCCGGCCAGCCCGCTCGGGACCAGGCCGAAGGCGGTCAGTGCGGAGAACCGGCCCCCGACCTCCGGGTCGGCGCGGAACACCCGGTAGCCGTCCTGGGTCGCGGACTCCTCCAGCGGCGAGCCCGGGTCGGTGACGACCACGATCCGACCGGCGGGATCGATCCCGGCGTCGCGGAAGGCAGCCTCGAAGGCCCGCTTCTGGCTGTCGGTCTCGACGGTGCCACCGGACTTGCTGGACACCACGACGACGGTCTCGGAGAGCCGCTCGCCGGCGGCGCGCCGCACGAAGTCGGGGTCCGAGGAGTCCACGACGTCCAGCGGCACGCCCGCCGCCTCGCAGATCACCTCGGGGGCGAGCGACGAGCCGCCCATGCCGCACAGCACCACGCGGTGCACGCCCTGCGTCGCGAGCTCGGCATGCAGGGCCTCGATGTCCGCGACCAGCGGCCGGGAGGCGGTCGCCAGGCCGGTCCAGCCGAGCCGCTTGCCGGCCTCCTCGGCCGCCTCCGGACCCCACAGGTCGGCGTCGTGGGACGCGATCCGGGAGGCGAGACCCTCCGCGACCGCGCCGGCCACGGCCTCGTCGTACGCCGCGGTGTCGGGCACCCCGGTGCGCAGGACCAGGCCGGGGGCCGCGGAACCCGTGTGCGAGCTCATCGCGGGCTCAGCGCCGGGCCGCGGACAGCTGTCCGCTGACGGTCTCGACGAGCTCGTCCCACGACGCGGAGAACTTCTCCACGCCCTCGCGCTCGAGGACGCCCAGCACGTCGTCGAAGTCGATCCCGACCTCGGCGAGCGCGGCGAAGGTGGCCGCGGCCTCCTCGGCGCGACCGCTCACGGTGTCGCCGGTGACCTCGCCGTGGTCGGCGAACGCCTCGAGCGTCTTCTCCGGCATCGTGTTCACGCAGCCGTCGACGACCAGCTCCGAGACGTAGAGCGTGTCGGGGTAGGACGGGTCCTTCACCCCGGTCGAGGCCCACAGCGGCCGCTGGACGTTGGCGCCCCCGAGCCGGGCGAACCGCTCGGACCCGAAGACCTCCTGGTAGGCGGCGTAGGCGAGCCGGGCGTTGGCCAGGGCGGCCTGGCCCTTGAGGGCGGTGGCGGCGTCGGTCCCGATGGCGTCGAGCCGCTTGTCCACCTCGGAGTCGACCCGGGAGACGAAGAACGACGCGACCGAGTGGATGCCGGACACGTCGAGCCCGTCGGACTGCGCCTTCTCGAGGCCGGCCAGGTAGGCGTCCATGACCTCGCGGTACCGGTCGATGCCGAAGATCAGGGTCACGTTGACGCTGATCCCCTCGGCGATGGCCGCCGTGATCGCCGGGAGCCCCTGGGGAGTGGCCGGGATCTTGATCAGGGCGTTGGGCCGGTCGACCGCGGCCCACAGCTTCCGGGCGGCGTCGGTGGTGCCGTCGGTGTCGCCGGCCAGCCCCGGCTCGACCTCGATGGAGACCCGGCCGTCGAACGCGTCGGCGGCGTGGACGTCGGCCAGGACGTCGCAGGCGTCCCGGACGTCGTCGGTGGTCAGCGCGAAGATGGCCGCGTCGACGTCGGCGCCCTCCGCCGCCAGCCGCCGCACCTGGTCGTCGTACCGCTCCCCGTCGGCGAGGGCGGAGGCGAAGATCGTCGGGTTCGTGGTGACCCCGACCACGGAGCGCTCCTTGACCAGGTCGGCCAGGTTGCCGGACTCGATGCGCTCTCGCGAGAGATCATCGAGCCAGATGGACACGCCGGCATCGGCGAGTGACGTGAGACGTTCGGACATGAGTGGTTCCTCTCCCTGGGTTCCCTGAATGGTCATGCCGGGCACCTCATCCGGCGCTCCGCCCGGTGGCGGCAAGGCTCTCCTCGGCGGCGCGCACGACCGCCTCGGTGGTGATTCCGAACTCCGTGAACAGCGTGCCGAAGTCGGCCGAGCCCCCGAAGTGCTCGAGGGAGACGCTGCGGCCGTGGTCGCCGACGATCTCGCGCCAGCCGGCCGCGATCCCGGCCTCGACGCTGACCCGGGCCTTGACGATGGGCGGGAGCACGGTGTCCCGGTAGGCCTGGTCCTGGGCGTCGAACCACTCGCGGCACGGCATCGAGACCACGCGGGCGCCGATGCCGCGCTCGGCGAGCAGCCGCCGCGCCTCGACGGCCAGCTGCACCTCCGAGCCGGTGCCGACCAGGACCACGTCCGGCGTGCCCCCGTCGGCGTCCACGAGGACGTACCCGCCGCGCGCCACGTCGTCGGTGCCGGCGAAGCCGTCCTCACCGCGCGGGAAGGTCGGGACGTCCTGCCGGGTCAGCGCCAGGCCGGCGGGCCCGGTCGGGTTCTCCAGGACCGTCCGCCAGGCCGCCACCGTCTCGTTGGCATCGGCCGGCCGGACGACGGCCAGGCCGGGGATCGCCCGCAGCGCGGCGAGGTGCTCCACCGGCTGGTGGGTGGGCCCGTCCTCGCCGAGCCCGATGGAGTCGTGGGTCCACACGTAGGTGACCGGCAGCTGCATGAGCGCGGCCAGCCGGACCGCGGGACGCATGTAGTCCGAGAACACGAGGAAGGTGCCGCCGTAGACGCGGGTGCCGCCGTGCAGCGCGATGCCGTTCATGATCGAGCCCATCGCGTGCTCGCGGATCCCGAAGTGCAGCACGCGGCCGTAGCGGTCGCCCCGGAAGTCGTCGGTCGAGAACGCCTCCGGGACGAACGACGGCTCGCCCTTGGGGGTGGTGTTGTTGGAGCCGGCCAGGTCGGCCGAGCCGCCCCACAGCTCGGGCAGGGCCGGTGCGATCGCGGAGAGCACCTGGCCGGAGGCCTTGCGGGTGGCCACGCCCTTCTCGTCCGCCTCGAAGGTCGGGAGGGCCTCGGTCCATCCTTCGGGCAGGCTGCGGTCCCGCATCCGGTGCAGCAGCGCTGCGCGCTCCGGGTTCGCCGCGGCCCACGCGGCGTACTGCTCGTCCCAGGCGGCGCCGGCGGCCTTGCCGCGCTCGCGGAGGGCCCGGGTGTGGGCCAGGACCTCGTCGCTGACCTCGAAGGTCTGCTCGGGGTCGAACCCGAGCACCTTCTTGGTGGCCGCGACCTCCTCGTCGCCCAGGGCCGAGCCGTGCGAGGCGCCGGTGTTCTGCGCGTTCGGGGCCGGCCAGGCGATGACCGTGCGGAGCACGATCATGCTGGGCTGCTCGGTGGCCGACTCCGCCTGGTCCAGCGCCGCCCACAGGGCGTCGAGGTCCTCGGAGTAGCCCTCGCCGTCGTGGGTCCAGTCGACGACGTGCACGTCCCAGCCGTAGGCCCGGTAGCGGGCCGCGACGTCCTCAGTGAAGGCGATGTCGGTGTCGCCCTCGATCGAGATCTGGTTGGCGTCGTAGATGACCGTGAGGTTGCCGAGCTGCTGGTGGCCGGCCAGCGACGAGGCCTCGGCGCTGACGCCCTCCTGCAGGTCGCCGTCGCTGCAGATGGCGTAGACGTGGTGGTCGAAGGGGCTCTCGCCGGGGGCCGCGTCCGGGTCGAGCAGGCCGCGCTGGCGGCGGGCGGACATCGCCATCCCGACGGCGTTCGCCACCCCCTGTCCGAGGGGTCCGGTGGTGGTCTCGACCCCGGCGGTGTGCCCGTGCTCCGGGTGGCCGGGCGTCTTGCTTCCCCAGGTGCGCAGGGCCTGGAGGTCCTCCAGCTCGAGGCCGAAGCCGCCGAGGAACAACTGGGTGTAGAGCGTGATGCTGGAGTGACCGGCCGAGAGCACGAACCGGTCCCGGCCGATCCACGCCGGGTCGGCCGGGTCGTGCCGCATCCGCTTCTGGAAGAGGGTGTAGGCCACCGGCGCGAGGCTCATCGCGGTGCCCGGGTGGCCGTTGCCGACCTTCTGCACCGCGTCCATGGCCAGGACCCGAGCCGTGTCCACCGCCCGCTGGTCGATGTCGGTCCACTCGAGTCGGGAATTTCGGGGGCTCACAGGGGTTCCTCTCATCGCGGGGGACGGCTCCGCCGAGCCTACCGAGGGGGAGCGATAGACTCGACCCCGCACCTGCCCTCCAGCCCGCACTGCTCCAGTGCCATCCCGAGGTAACTTCCGTGACGTACGTCGGCCCGTCGGCCTCCGCACCTGAGCGCCAGGGGCCGGGCTCCACCGAGCGAGCCCGGGTGGTCGACGTCGTGGCCGCCTACGTCGGCCTCACCAAGCCCCGGGTGATCGAGCTGCTGCTCCTCACCACGGTGCCGGTGATGTTCTTCGCGGCCCGGGGGATCCCACCGTTCTGGCTCGTGGTCGCGACGGTCGTCGGCGGCACCCTCTCGGCGGGGTCCGCCTCGGTGCTCAACTGCGTCTACGACCGCGACATCGACGAGCAGATGCGCCGGACCCGGCGGCGGGCCCTGCCTCGGCACCTGGTCTCGCCGCGGGCGGCCCTGGTGTTCGGCCTGGTGCTCGGGGTGACGTCGACGGTCGTGCTGGCGGTGTGGGTGAACTGGCTCTCGGCGGCCCTCGCGCTGCTGGCCAACGCGTTCTACGTGCTTGTCTACACGATGGTGCTCAAGCGACGCACCACCCAGAACATCGTGTGGGGCGGGCTGGCGGGATGCTTCCCGGCGCTCATCGGCTGGACCGCGGTGACCGGGGAGCTGGCCTGGGCTCCGGTGGTGCTGTTCGCCGTGGTGTTCTTCTGGACCCCACCGCACACCTGGGCTCTCGCCCTGCGCTACCGCGAGGACTACCGCGAGGTGGACGTGCCGATGCTGCCGGTGGTCGCGCCCGCCGCCGAGGTGGGTCGGCAGATCGTCCTCTACTCGTGGGTCATGGTCGCCACCTCCCTGCTGCTGTGGCCGGTCGCGGACACCGGGTGGTTCTACCCGGCGGCGGCCGCGCTGCTCGGGGGGATCTTCCTGGTGGAGGCGCACCGGATGTGGGGCCGGGCGCGGGGCACGGAGACGCTGTCGGCGATCGCGCCGATGCGGCTCTTCCACAGCTCGAACCTCTACCTCTCGCTGCTGTTCGTCTCGGTCGCGCTGGACCCGCTGCTCACCCGCTGAGACCGGTGCGCGGACCAGGCCGGGTCCGGTGTGAGGCCGGTCACGATTGCGGGAACATTCCCATCCGCTCGTAACGTTGGGGACGAACGAGAGTTGAAGGACCGGCCGGAACGACCGGCCTCTCGGGGGAGAAATGAAAAGGCGTGGGGGGACATCAACCACAGCAGCATGCGTGTAACCAGGCGCGCATCAGGCCATGAGCACCACAACCACAACCACACCCAGCGGGGCACCGGGGACGGCGCGCACGCGGGACACCCCGGGGGGGCTCGACGGAGCGGGCGGCCGGCGAGGCCGCGCGTCTCGCTCGTCGTGCCGACCCTCAACGAGGCCCGCAACCTCCGCGAGGTGATGCCCCGGCTGCCGCAGGTGCACGAGGTGATCCTCGTGGACGGCGGCTCCGTGGACGACACGGTGGCGGTCGCCCGGGAGCTGATGCCCGACATCACGGTGGTCACCCAGACCCGTCGCGGCAAGGGCAACGCACTCGCGTGCGGCTTCGCGGAGGTCACCGGCGACGTCGTCGTGATGTTCGACGCCGACGGCAGCGCCGACCCCGAGGAGATCCCTCGCTTCGTCGCCGCCCTCGTGGCGGGTGCCGACTTCGCCAAGGGCAGCCGGTTCCGGGAGGGTGGCGGGAGCGTGGACATCACGCCGATCCGTCGGCTCGGCAACGGCTTCCTCAACCGGCGTGCCAACGCGCTCTTCGGCACCGCGTTCACCGATCTCTGCTACGGCTACAACGCGTTCTGGGCGGACGTCGTACCGGTGCTCGCCCTGCCGGAGCCGGCGTTGGCGCCGCGACCGGACGGGGCCATGCACTGGGGCGACGGCTTCGAGATCGAGACCATGATCAACTGCCGGATCGCGGCCGCGGACCTGCGGATCACCGAGGTGCCGAGCGTCGAGCTCGAGCGCATCTGGGGGGTCAGCAACCTGAACGCGGTCAAGGACGGTCTCCGGGTCCTGCGCACGATGTACGCCGAGCGGCGCCGGGCGGCGACGCCGACCGGCACCCACCGAGCCGAGGACCCCGTGGACCCCGTGGACCGGAACGGTGATCGGGACGGTGACCGCAGCGGGGGGCAGGTGCCCGCCCAGCGCTCGGCCGGCTCGGTGCCGGAGGGCAGGCCCTCGAGCCGGGCCCGGGCCGCGTCGTGAGCCGGGCGGGACCAGACCGCCCGGTCGTCCCGCCGCAGGCCCCGCACCGATCCGCCGACTCCCGTCGCGTCGTCATGGCCACGGCCAGGACGGTGCCCGACATCGGCGGCATCGAGTCGCACGTGGCCGAGGTGGCGACGCGCCTGGGCGGCGAGCGCGCCGGGGTGGAGGTGTTCGCGACCGACCGCACGGGGACGCTGGCGCGTCGGGAGGTGCGGGCCGGGATGGCTCTGCGCCGGTTCCGGGCGTTCCCCCGGAGCCGCGACTACTACCTGAGCCCCGGCCTGTTCGGGGCGCTGCTCCGAGACCGTCCGGCCCTGCTGCACGTCCAGGGCATCCACACGCTCGTGCCGCCGTTGGCGATGCTGGCCGCGATCCTGGGCCGGGTGCCGTTCGTCCTGACCTTCCACACCGGGGGGTCCTCGAGCGCGTTCCGTGAGCGGTCCCGTGGCCTGCAGTTCCGGCTCCTGGCGCCGCTGCTGCGCCGGGCCGCGTGCCTGGTGGCGGTCTCCAGGTTCGAGGCCGAGCGGTTCGAGGCGGTGCTCGGGCTCCCGGCCGGGTCGATCCGGGTGATCCGCAACGGGGGCGCGCTGCCCCCCGCCCCGGCCGGCACCGCACCGGTCCCCGGACGGATCGTGAGCATCGGGCGGCTCGAGCGGTACAAGGGCCACCACCGGGCGATCGAGGCGCTGCCGCACCTGGTCGCCTCGGTCCCCGAGGCGCACCTGCGGATCCTCGGCAGCGGGCCCTACGAGGCCGAGCTGCGGGCCCTGGCGGACCGGCTCGGCGTGGCCGACCGCGTGGAGATCGTCTTCGTCCCCCCGGTGGAGCGCGAGGCGATGGCCACCGAGGTCGCCCGGGCGTCGGTCGTGGCCCTGCTCAGCGACTACGAGGCCCACCCGGTGGCCGTGATGGAGGCGCTGACGCTCGAGCGTCCGGTGCTGGTGCTGCGCACCTCGGGCCTCACGGAGCTCGCGGACCAGGGCTGGGTGCTCGGGATCCACCGGGGCTCCGGCGCCACCGAGACCGCCGACGCCCTGGCGGCTCAGCTGGTGGATCCGGTGCGGGCGGACGTGGCGGACCTGCCCACGTGGGAGACCTGCACCCAGGAGCTGTCCGAGGTCTACGACTCCGTGCTCGAGGTCGGGCGGGGATCGCACCGATGACCGTGCTCCCCCCCGGCGCCGCACCCGGCGTCCGGTCGACGCCCGGCGCGCGCCGGATCCGCCGGTCCGACCGGACCCTCGTGCCCACCCGGCTCGGGCGTCATCCGGTGGCTGCGGCCAGCCTGGTCGGCGGGACCGGGCTGCTGCTGCAGGCCGTGGGCTACGCCCTGGGCTGGTCGGCGGCGCCCGGCGCACTGGCGCTGTTCTACGTGGGGCACGTGGTGCTGGTCGTGCCGTTCGCCCTGCTGCTGGCTTCGGGCTCGGTCGGCCGCGGCCAGCGGATCGCCGGCGCGGTGATCTACTCGCTGACGCTCTACCTCTCCTGGTTCCTCAGCAACCCGGTGCTGGCCACGCGGTTCGACGAGACCCTCCACGTGGCCACGCTGCGGGACCTCGTGGCCGGCGGCGGGTTCTTCGCGCCGAACACGATGCTGCCGGTCAGCCCCTACTACCCGGGCATCGAGCTGGTGGCCGGCGCCCTGCACTGGCTCACCGGCGTCCCGTTCGTCGCGGCGCAGTTCCTGGTCGTGGTGATCGCCCGGGTCGCGCTGGTCCTGCTCCTGTTCGGGCTGGCCGAGCGGCTGACCCGGTCGTCCCGGGCGGCGGCCCTGGCGGTGCTGCTGTACTCCGCGAGCTCGCAGTTCTACTTCTTCAACGCCCAGTTCTCCTACCAGACCGTGGCGCTGCCCCTGGCCGTGGCCGCGGTCCTGCTGACCGTCCGTGCCGTCGACGCCCGGGGCCGGCGCTGGCCGGTGCCGGCCATGGCGGCCGCGGTGGCCTCGCTGGCCGCGCTCGTGGTCACCCACCACCTCACCAGCTGGCTCACGCTGGCGGCCCTGTGGGCCTGGGGACTGGCCCACCTGTCGGGGGAGGAGCGCCGCCCGGCCCGGATCGTGCTCACCGTGGCCGGCCTCGGCACCCTGGCGGCGACGGCGTGGACGGCCGTGGTCGGCCGGCTGCTCGCGGTCTACCTGCTGCCGCTCTTCGACGACGCCCGCACGGAGCTCGGGTCGATCATCACCGGCCAGGGCGGGGAGCGCGAGCTGTTCGCCGACCGCAGCGGCTACGCCACGCCGCTGTGGGAGCGCGGTGTCATGTTCGGCTCCCTGCTGCTGTGGCTGGCCCTGCTGGTCCCCGCCGGGTGGTACGCCTACCGCGGCCTGACGCTCGGCCGGTCCCGGGCCCGGCTGCTGCCGCTGGCGGTCGCCGTGGTCTTCCCGGCCCTGCTCGGGGCCCGGTTCTCCCCGACCGCCTCCGACGTCGCGGAGCGGGCATCCTCGTTCGTCTCGATGGCGATGGCGGTGGTCATCGCGGCCTGGTTGGTCGCACACCTGGACCGGGTGCCCCGTGCCGCCGTGGCGCTGGGTGCGGTGGTGATGGTGCTCGGAGGCACGATCCTCGGCGGCGGCCCGGACTGGAGCCGGGTGCCCGGGCCCTACCTGCCCGCGGCCGAGCAGCGCTCGGTCGACGGCGAGACCCTGGCCGTCGCCCGGTGGTCGGCCGAGAACATGCCGCCCGGATCCCGCTTCGCCGCCGACACGACGATGAACCGGGTGATCCCCGACTTCGCCGAGGTCTCGGCCGTCACCGGCGTGGGCGGAGGCACCAACGTCACCCCGATCTTCGGCGCCGACGAGGTCGACACCGAGACCGTCGCCCTGATCCGCTCCGCCGAGATCGACTTCATCGTGGTCGACACCCGCCTCGCGGACGAGCCGCCGCGCTCGGGCAGCCTCTACGAGGCCAGCGACGGCTACGGCGTCTTCGAGGTCAGCGCCGCCCAGCTGGCGAAGTTCGACGGCCAGCCCGGCTTCGAGAAGGTCCTCTCCGGACCGGTCGAGGTCTACGACGTCCGGTCGCTGCGGGCGGTCCCCGTGACGTACGCCGACGGGGAGGCGCCGCTCCTCCCCGGGCCGCACAGCGTCTGGCGGATGCTGGTGGCCGTGGCTCTGGCCGCCGCGCTGGTGGCCGCGGCCCGGACCCTGCGGCACAACGGGAGACCGCGGCACCGCCCGCGGCCCCGGCTGCACCACCTGAGCCTCGCGCTGCCCGGGCTCATGGCCGTCGGCGTGCTCGCCGCGCTCTCGGGCTTCTCGGCGATCCTCGGCAGCCTGGTGCTGGAGGCGGCGGCCGTGGCCGGCATCCTCCGGCTGCACGCCCGGCCGCTCGACCTGCCGACCCCGTCCCGGCCCGCGGTGCTGCGCTGGGGCGTGATCTCGGGCGTCTACCTGGTCGCGTTCGCGGTCGCTGCCTGGGCGGCGTGGCACGGCCTGGTGGTGGCCGAGCCGACCCCGCCCGGACCGGGGACGCCATGAGCGCCGTGACGCGCGAGGTCCCGCGCCGGATCCTGAGGCCCTTCCTGTCCCTGGTGAGCGGTCAGGTGATCGGCACCGCGCTCGGCTTCGCCTTCTGGGTGCTGACCGCCCGCACGGTGCCGGTCGAGACCGTGGGCGTCGCCGCCGCAGCCATCACCGCTCAGCCCCTGCTCGGCAAGCTCGCCACGCTGGGCACCGGCAACCATCTCATCGCCGAGCTGCCGCTCCTGCGCGGCTCGGCGCAGCGGCACCTGCTGCGCGCCGCCGCCGGCACGGTGGCCGGTGCCGCCCTGGTGGTCGGCGCCGTCGCGGCACTGATCGCCGGGCTGGCGAGCGACCACCTGCGCGAGGGCCTCGGCGGAGCGCTCCCGGTGGGGACGTTCCTGCTGGGCGTGGTCGCCACCAGCCTGGGCTTCATGGTGGACAAGGCGGTCCTCGGCCTGGACCGCTCCGACCTGCAGGTCCTGCGCAACCTGGTCGCGGCCGGGCTCCGGCTCCCGCTCACGGCCGGACTGCTGACCGCCGGCCTGACCTCGGCCCCGACCCTGCTGCTGGCCTGGGTGCTGCCGCTGGCGGTCGGACTGGTCGTCGTCGGGGTCCGGCTCGGCCGGCTGACCCGGGACCCCGACCCGGTCCCGAGACCCCGATGGCGCGAGCAGGTCTCGCGGCACGGAGCCGGGGCGCTGCGCAACCATGCCCTCGACCTGTCGCTGGCGGCCAGCCCGCTGCTGGTGCCGGTCGTCGCCGCGATGACGCTGCCCGCCCGCGCCAACGCCGAGTTCACCGTCGCCTGGCTGATCGCGACCTTCGTGTTCATCCCGCCGTACATGCTCGCGACCGCGCTCTTCGCGGCCAGCGTGAACCGCACGCTGGAGGACTTCCTGGGCCGCATGCGGACCACCCTGCCCGCGGCCCTCGGGGTGAGCGCGGCCCTGTGCGTCGCCGCCTGGGTCGCGGGGGAGCAGCTGCTCCGGGTGTTCGGCAGCGAGTACGCCGAGCAGAGCGCCCGGCTCCTGTCCCTGCTCGTGGTGGCCGGACTCTGGATGGTGGTCAAGGACCACCTCGTCGTCATGTGCCGGGTCGAGCGCAGGTTCGACGTGATCACCCGGCTCGCCGGTGGCGCGGTCCTGCTGGAGCTCCTCGGCGCCACCCTGGGCGCCGCCGTCGGCGGCGTCACCGGGCTGTGCGTGGGCTGGCTGCTCGCGCAGGCGCTGGAGGTGTACGCCATCGCGCCGGTCCTGGCGGGGATGGCCGTCTCGGTCGTGGACCCGCCGGGCCGCGAGAGCCCGGGCGAGGCGGACGTGGAGGAGCGCCGGGAGACAGCGGCGCCGTCGATGGAGGAAGTGACGTGAACGTGTCCCACCCCGAGAGCCACACCGGGCGGGTGCCGGCCCTGGACGGGCTGCGAGCGCTGGCCATCGGGCTCGTGGTCGGCCTGCACGCCGGCGTCCCCGGCATGCGGGGCGGCAGCCTGGGCGTCACCGTGTTCTTCGTGCTCAGCGGGTTCCTGATCACCGGCATCCTGCTGCGTCCGGGGGCGCTGGGAGCCCGGGGGATCGGGCGCTTCTACGTCCGACGCTGGCTCCGCCTGTTCCCCGCGCTCGCGGTCGTCGTCGGCTTCGCGGTGGGCTACGCGCTGCTCGCGCTGGACGGCGAGGACCGGCGGTTCCTGCTCCAGCAGTCGCTGACCAGCATCACCTACACGACGAACCTGCTCATGGGCCGCGGCGCCACGACCGAGGACTACGGGCTCCTCGGGCACACCTGGTCGCTCGGCGTCGAGGAGCAGTTCTACCTGGTCTGGCCGCTGCTCCTGCTCGTGCTGCTGCGCTGCACCCGGTCGGCGTCGGTGCGCGCCGGTGTGGTGCTCGTCCTGGCGACCGGCTTCCTGGGCTGGCGGATGTACCTGAGCTCGCAGGGCCTGGCCGCGCACGTCGGGATGAACATCGACGCCCAGGCCGACAGCCTGCTCGTCGGCAGCGCCCTGGCCCTGGTCTGGCCGGCGGTGCGCGAGCGGGCCGGCCGCCGGCCACGGCTGGTCGCCGGGCTGGCCGTCGGGTCCCTGGTCCTGCTGCTGGCCGAGACCGCGGTGCCCGGGCTGCACCACGTGCTGCCCCTCGACGCCAACTACACGCTCGTGGCTCTGGCCAGCGCCGCCCTGATCGTCTGGCTCCTCGTCCCCGGGCCGGGACCGGTCTCCACCCGGCTGCACCGGGCGTTCACCTGGCGCCCCGTCGTGTGGATCGGGCTGGTCTCCTACAGCCTCTACCTGTGGCACCGGGTGGTCTTCGAGATCGTGCGCGAGCAGGCGGGCGTGGACACCTTCGCCGAGCAGCTCCTGTGGGGACCGGCGGCCCTGGCCGTCTCGCTGGCGGCGGCGGCCCTGTCGTTCCACCTCGTCGAGCGCCCGTTCCTCGGACTGAGGAGCCGTTTCGGCGGCGACGGGGACCCGGCCCCGGGTACGCCGCCACTGTCCCGCCGCCCGGTGCGGGTCGCGGTGGTCGGCGCCGTGCTGCTGGCCGTCGTGGGCGCCGGCGGTGCCGTCGTGCTGCGCCTGGGGAACGACAGCGGAGCCGCGGCCTCCGACCCGGTGGGCTGCGCGCCGGGCCCGCAACGGTCGGGTCCGGTCGTCGACCTCGGTGTGCAGACGGCCGGGGACGGTCGGGCCGTCCCCTCGCTCGGGCCGCGTGAGCTCGACCGGCTGCTCGACCGCGCCGAGGAGGCCGGCGCCGGCATCATCTCGACCGCCGCGGCCTGGCGCACCATCCAGCCCACCCGGGGCGGCGGGTACGACTTCGAGCGGGTCGACGAGATCGTCGACGCCGCCGCGGAGCGGGATCTGAAGGTCCGACTCCAGGTGGTCTCGATGCCGTTGTGGGCGGCCGAGGGCGGTGGCCTCGACGACTACTGGCGGCCGCCGCTGTCGGTCGGCGAGCTGGCCGCCTGGGAGGTGTTCGTCGAGGACCTCGCACGGCACGTCCGCGGCCGGGTGGACTACCTCGAGATCTGGAACGAGCCGAACGAGTACGCCTTCTGGCCCACCGGCCCGGACCCGGCGGCGTACGCGCGACTCCTCGGGGCCGCCCACGGCGCGGTCAAGGCGGTCGCCCCCGGGCTGCAGGTCGTGACCGGGGGACTGAGCAACAACGACATCGGCTTCCTGGAGAACCTGTACGCCGACATCTCCGTCGAGCTCGGCCCGGACGCCCGCCCGTTCGACATGGTGGGCGTGCACCCCTTCGCCGGCGACCGGGCACCGGACGTGCGGCTCGCCGAGTGGTCCTACACGCGGGAGCCGTTCGGGGAGTTCGACCAGAACTTCCTCGGCTACATCAGGCTGCACGAGGTCATGGCCGAGAACGGCGACGCCGACGTGCCGCTCTACATCGGGGAGTTCGGCTACAACACCGAGCCCTGGCGGGAGTTCGGCCCGGTGCCGGACCGGACCCGGGCCGACTATCTCACCCGGGCGTTGGAGGCGATGACCTGTCATCGGTACGTCGGCGTGGTCAGCTGGTACTACTTCCACCCCACGCCCTGGAACGAGGACTCGTGGACGCTGGTGGACGAGGACGCCGTGCCGAACCTGACCTTCGACGCGCTCCGGACCTGGACCCGGCGTGCCGAGCGGGCGGCCCGGTGATGCGGCCCACGAACGGGCGCGCGGCCCCCTACGATGGGTCGCGTGGGACCACTGACGCGCCTGCGGCGCGCGGTCGCCGGACGACGGCGCCGCGACTGCCGATGCGGACATCCGGCGGCGGCGCACCAGCACCTGCGGGCCGGCACCGAGTGCAGCCTCTGCCTGGCCGGGGACTGCCTGCGCTACCGGCCGGGTCGGCGGTCCGGGCATGACGCCCCTGGGGGCGAGCGCGCCTGAGCACAGCGTCTCGGTCGTGGTGTGTGCCTACACCCGCCAGCGCTGGGAGAGCCTGTGCGCGGTCGTCGAGGCGGTGCGCCGCCAGGACCGCCCGGTGCTGGAGGTGCTGCTCGTGATCGACCATGCACCGGAGCTGCTGGCGGAGTGCCGGTCGGCCTTCCCCGGGGTCCGGGTGCTGCCGAGCTCGGGCCCCCGCGGCCTCTCGGGCGCCCGGAACACCGGCGTCGCGGCGGCCCGGGGCGACGTGGTGGCGTTCGTCGACGACGATGCGGTCCCGGAAGCCGACTGGCTCACGCTGCTGCTGGCGCCGTACGCCGACCCGCGGGTGCTCGCGGTCGGCGGCGCGGCCCACCCGGTGTGGCCGGTGCGCCGCCCCGCCCACCTGGTCCCCGAGCTGGACTGGGTGGTCGGCTGCTCCTACCGCGGCCAGCCCGTGCGCCGGGCCCGGGTCCGCAACGTGATCGGCGCCAACATGTCGTTCCGACGGGGTGCCCTCGACGTGGTGGGCGGCTTCGACGAGTCGATCGGTCGGCTCGGGCTGCTGCCGCTGGGCTGCGAGGAGACCGAGCTGTGCATCCGGCTCACCCAGCGCAACCCCGGCGCCCGGATCGTGCTCGAGCCCCGGTCCCGGGTCCGGCACCGGGTCACGGTGGACCGGACCCGTCCGGCGTACCTGTGGCGTCGGGCCTACGCCGAGGGGCTCTCCAAGGCCCGGGTCACCCGGCTGGTCGGCGCCGGTGACGCCACCTCCACGGAGCGCCGCTACCTCAGCCACAGCCTGCCCGCCGCGGTGCTGCGCGAGCTGGGTCGCGCCGTCACCGGGCACCCGTCCGCCCTGGCGGGTGTGGCCGGGGTGGTCGCCGCCCTGCTGGCCGCGGGACTGGGCTACCTGCGCGGCAGCCTGGACTGCTCGGGGCGGCGGCTGGGCCGGCTCCGGGCTCGGGAGGCGGTGGCATGACCGGCCGGAGCACCGGTGGCCGCGTCCGGCTCCCGGTCCTGATGTACCACGCCGTCGGCAGCCCGCTGCCGCGCGGCCTGGAGGCGCTCACCGTGCCGCCGACCGTGCTCGCGGACCAGCTGGCCGTCCTGCGCGGGGCGGGCTACGAGCTGCTCGGTCTGACCGAGGCGCTGGCGGCGGCAGCCACCGGCCGACGGGTGGCCGCGCTGACCTTCGACGACGCGTTCCTCGACTTCCACGAGCGCGGGCTCGAGGTGGTTGCCGGCGCCGGTGCCCGGGCCACGCTCTACGCGCCGACCGCCCACCTCGGCGGCACCGCCTGCTGGCTGCCCGGCCCGGGGGTGCCGCTGATGAGCGGCACGCAGGTCCGCGAGCTCACCGGGGCGGGGATCGAGGTCGGCAGCCACGGCCACGTGCACCACCCCCTGGACGCCCTGCCCACGGCCGAGCTCCGCGACCAGCTGCGGCGCAGCCGGTCCGAGCTCGAGGACCTGGTCGGTCACGACGTCGTGTCGCTGTGCTACCCGCACGGCTACCACTCGCGCCGGGTCCGGGCGAAGGCCGCGGCAGCCGGCTACCGCAACGCCTGCGAGATCGGGCACCGGGTGCACCACAGCGGCCGGAGCCCGTTCGCGGTCTCCCGCCTGCTGGTCGGGCCCGACCACCACGACGCGGCACTCCTGCACCTCGTGGAGCGGGGCCCGGCCCAGGCGCTTCCGCGCGGCAAGCGGGTCGCGCAGCCCGCCTGGCGCGCGGTCCGGCGCACCGTTCGAGCCACCACAGGGGAGACCTGGACATGAGCCCGCAGCAACCGCCCGAGGGGCGCCCCGAGACGCTGGGCGTCGTGGTCTGCACCTACACCGAGGAGCGACTCGACCAGGTCGTCGACGCGGTGGCCTCCGTGCGCCGTCAGACCCGGGCCCCCGACCGGGTCCTGGTCGTGGTGGACGGCGACGAGGAGCTGGCCGGCACCGTCGGGGCGGCCCTGCCGGGGGAGGAGATCCTCTGCCTGGGCCGGAACTCGGGAGTGTCGGTGGCCCGCAACCGGGGAGTGGCCGCCCTGGACACGGACCTGGTGGCCTTCCTGGACGACGACGCGGTGGCGCGCCCGGCGTGGCTGGCCGAGCTCGTCGGGCCGCTGGCCGACCCCCGGGTCATGGGGGTGAGCGGCAGCTCGGAGGGCATCTTCGGGCGCCGGCACCCCGCGTGGCTGCCCGACGAGTTCCTGTGGACGGTCGGGGTCAGCTGGCGGGGGATGCCCACCGAGCCGGCCCGGATCCGCAACTTCTACGGCGGGTGCGCCGTCGTCCGCCGCAGCGTCTTCGAGGCCGTCGACGGGTTCGCCACCGACATCGGGCACCGGGAGGGTCGGGTCGGCGGGGGCGAGGAGGCCGACTTCTGCCTCCGGGCCAGCCGGGCCCACCCCGGCGACTGGTTCCTCTTCGCGCCGTCCGCCGTCGTCGGGCACCGGGTCCCCCCGGCCAGGCTGACGCTGCGCTACTTCCTGCGGCGCTGCTTCGACGAGGGCGTGATGAAGCGCCAGGTCTCGGCCCGGCTCAAGGACGGCGCCCTCGGCGCCGAGCGGCAGTTCGCGCTCCGCCTGCCGGCGGCGGCGGGGCGGTACCTGCGCACGCCGTCCCGGCGGCCCGCGGCCGGCGGGGTGCTCCTCGGCGTGCTCGCCGTGCTCGCCGGCCTGCTGCGGGGCAGCGTCGACACGTGGACCGGTGGCCGCCGATGAGGGTGCTGCTGCTGGCCCAGTTCTACCCCCCGGTCATCGGTGGCGAGGAGCGCCACGTGCGCAACCTCGCGCTGGCCCTGGCCGGGCGGGGCCACGACGTGCACGTCGGGACCCTGAGGGTGGGGGCCGGCGAGCCCCCGGTCGACGATCCCGGCGTGACCGTGCACCTGCTCGACAACGTCGGGCACCGGGCGCCGGGCCTCTACCCGACCGCGGACCGTCCGCTCGCGCTCCCGGTGCCGGATCCGCTGACCACCCGGGACCTGGCCGGGCTGGCCCGCCGGATCCGGCCCGACGTGGTCCACAGCCACAACTGGATCCTGGGCTCGTGGCTCCCGGTCCCCGGGTCCCGCCGGCTGCCGCTGGTGCACTCGCTGCACGACTACTCCCACGCCTGCGCGACCAAGCGGCTGATGTTCGAGGGGGCGCCGTGCGCCGGTCCCACGCCCGCCCGCTGCCTGCCCTGCACGCGCGGCCACTACGGGTCGCTCCGCGGACCGGTGATGTACGGCGCGGTCCGCGCCGGCCGACCGGCCCGGGAGCGACGGGTGGACGTGTTCACCCCGGTCAGCCGGTTCGTCGCCGAGGCCAACGGCCTGCCGGAGTCGGGGGTCGACTGGGAGGTGGTCCCCAACTTCGTCCCCGACGCCCTGCTGGGGGAGCGCCGGTCCGAGGGGACGGCACCGGGCCTGCCGGGGCTGCCGGGGGCGCCGTACCTGTTCTTCGCCGGGGACCTCAGCCAGCAGAAGGGGGTGCCGACGCTCCTGGACGCCTGGTCCCGGCTGCCGGCCGACCGGCCGGACCTGCTGCTCGCGGGACGGCCCGACGCGGCCCTCCCGGCCCCGTTGCCCGCCGGTGTGCACGTCGCCCACTCCTGGCCGCACGAGTCGGTCGTGGCGGCGTTCCAGGGTTGCCTGGCGGCGGCGCTGCCGAGCGAGTGGCCGGACCCCTGCCCGACCACGGTGCTCGAGGCCATGGCCCTGGGCGCGCCGCTGGTGACCACCCACGAGGGTGGGATCGCGGACATGGTCGAGGACGGTGACTCCGCCCTCGTCGTGCCGCCGGGCGACCCGGCCGCGCTCGCCCGAGCGCTGGCCAGGCTGGTCGAGGACCGGGCGCTGCGGGCCCGGCTGCGGGCCGGCGCCGCCGAGAAGGTCCGCGGCTTCGTGCAGAGCGAGGTGGCCGCGCGGTTCGAGGGCATCTACGCCTCGCTGGCCTCGGGGGAACGGTCCGCCCGATGACGGTCCTGGTCAGTGACGCGCTCGCCGACCGCCCGACCGAGGGGGCCCAGGTGATCGCCGGTCAGGTCGCGGAGCACGTGCTCTCCCACGGCGGCAGCGTCCTGGCCGGGCGCGCGGCATCCGTGCGGGCCGGCTGGCGGGCGCTGCTCTCGCCCAGGACGGTCCCGGTCGCGGTGTGCTGGTGGCTGCTGCGGCACCCGCGGCAGCCGGTGGTCTACCTGCCGGTCGGCGGCCTGAGTCACGTGGTCCTCGCCAGGGCGCTGCTGTTCTGCCTCGCGGGCCGGGGCGCGCCGGTCCAGCTGGTGCTGCTGCAGCGCTACAGCGACCCGCCGGGCTGGCTGCTGCGCCGGGTCCGGCGCCGGATCACGGCCCTGGCCGCCAACGAGCACGACGTCGCGGCGCTGCGGGCGCGCGGCCTGCGCACCGAGCTGCTCACCCCCTCGGTGGACCCGGCCCGGGTCTCGACCCTCGCCCGGGACGAGGCGCGGCGCGCGCTCGACCTGCCGGAGGGTGACGTGTGGCTGCACGTGGGCCACGGCCGGGCCGGGCGGAACCTGACGAGCCTGGCGCCCCTGGCCGGCGACGGGCTGCTGGTGCTGGTCCTCAGCCCCTACTCCGACCTCGAGCCGGGGTCGTTCCCCAGCGGGCCCGGTGTCCGGGTGGTGCACGAACGCGTCGACGTGGCGACCTACTACCGGGCGGCGGACGTCTACCTGTTCCCGACGGTCGCACCGGACTCGGTCATCGGGGTGCCGCTCTCGGTGCTCGAGGCGCTGGCCAACGGGCTTCCCGTGGTGGCCCGGGACAGTCCGCTGACCAGGCGCTGGGCCGACGACCCGCGGGTGCACCTCGCGGCCGACGACGACTCCCTGGTGGCGGCCGCGCGCACGGCCACGACCGCGCTCCGACCGGCCGCGCCCGACCGGGCCAGCCGGCTGGCCGGGTGTCGGCCGGAGTGCCCGCCCGTGCTGTGAGGCGGCCTCAGCGCTCGTGGGCGCCGAGGTCGGCCCGGGTCCGCCCGTCCGCGTCGCCGTCCCTGGCGACCCGCCGACCACGGACGTCGCGGTGCTCGGGACCACGGCGGACCCGGTCGACGGCGACGCTGTGTCGGCGCAGCCGGAGGTCGAGCCGGGCGGCGTCCCGGAAGCCGGGGGCGGCGTAGCGGTCCCCTCGGCCGAGCGGGGTCTCCAGCGACCCCTGCCAGTAGACGTTGCTGCGCGAGGCGAACGGGCCGTCGGCGTACCCGATCCGCCCGTGGCTGACGATGATGTTGCGGGTGAGCCGCAGGACTCCGGTGCCGCAGCCGCCGTCGCACCAGAAGCCCTCGGTGCGCCGGCCCGTGAGCAGGACGGTGTTGTGCCGGGCGACGGTGCCGAGGACAGGGCCGTGCCGGCTGCCGCCGCCCCGGGTCACGAGGAACTCCGAGGCCGGGAGGTCGGAGGTCACCGCGTTGTAGGCGTAGACGGTGTCCGCGGTGCGGGCGTGGCCGAGCTCGGTGAAGGTGCGGTTGTCGCTGGCCCGGTTGTGGTGGATCCGGGTGCCGACGGCACCGTAGACCTCGATGCCGGCGCCGTCGGTCCCGTAGTCGTGGGAGGAAGCCCAGTTGTCGCGGAGCTCGTTCCAGCCGATGTCGGTGTGGTCGCCCTTCACCTCGATGCCGTAGGCGCCCCAGTCGTCGTGGGGCTCGGGGGTGTCGGTGTCCATCCGGTTGTTGGCCACCAGCTCGTTGCGTCGGATGCGGGTGCGCTCGGCCCCGCTCTTCACCGTGATCCCGGCGACGTTGCCGGTGGCCCGGCTGCGCTGGATGCGGTTGTCGTCCCCCCTGACCGTGATCCCGGCCCAGGTGCAGTCGTGCACCTCGACCCCGCGCAGGGTGAGGAACGAGCCCTCGAGATGCACGCAGTCCCCGGTGATCCTGGGGCGGGCGCCCACGCCGTACGTCGAGACCCGGATCCGCGCACCCGGCTGCCCGGACTCGGCGAGGACGAGGCGGCCGGTGAACGCCGCTCCACGGCGCAGCAGCAGCCGGTCGCCGGGCGTCAGGACGGCGGCGGAGGCTCGCTCCAGCGTCCGCCAGGCGGTCTCCGGCGAGGTGCCGTCGGCCTGGTCCGATCCGCCCGGCGAGACGTGGTAGCTGGTGGACGCGTCCGCGGTGCCGGCGGCCGCCGGCACCGCTGCCCCCGGCACGACCACCAGGGCCCACGCCGCCAGGACCGGCAGGCTCAGCAGGGTGGCGGTGACGCGCGGACCGGTGCGGTGCACGGTGGCTCCTCCGGGGATCGAGGTGCCTGCGGGGCCGCAGACCCGGCTCAACCTAAGGAAACCCTCAACACTTCGGGCCTCCCCAGTCAGAGATGGCCCGAACGGTCCATCAGGTGCCGGCCCTGGTGGCCCTTCCCGTGCTGGTCCCGGCCTCGGCCGGGTCATGCGCGCGGGCCGTGAGGATGACCCAGGCCAGTGCCGCCGACGTCAGCGCGGCGCCGAGCAGGTGCGCGGCGACGAGCAGCACCGGCAGGCCCTGGGCGTACTGCACGAAGCCCACCGCCCCCTGCCCGATCTCGATGGCGAGCAGGACGCCGACAGCCCGACGCAGGTCGGGGCGTCCGGCCCGGTGCGCGAGGACCAGCAGGCCGACGGTGAGCGCCACGAACAGGTACACCGCACTCGCATGGACGTGGGAGAAGACCTGGGGGTCCAGGCCCGTGCGGGGCGAGTCCTCGTCACCCGCGTGCGGCCCGGAGCCGGTCACGACCGTGCCGAGGTAGAGCACCAGCCAGCCGGAGCCGACCACGAGCCAGGCCGTCGGCCCCAGCCGGTCCCGGGCGGCGGCGGCCGCACCGGTCTCACCGGCCGGCACGACCGGGTGCGGTGTCAGGGTCCACACCAGCCAGGTGCACAGGGCGATGAGGAGCATCGAGAGCAGCAGGTGGAAGGCGACCAGCCAGGGGTTGAGGTCGGTGAGGACGGTCAGCCCTCCGAGCACCGCCTGGGCGGGGATGCCGAGAGCCACGGCGGTCGCCAGCCTGAGCGGCAGGCGGCCGGCGACCGGCTCGGTCCGGCGGTGGGCCACCGCGGCCGCCCAGCAGGCGATGGCGATCACGACCAGCACGAAGGTCAGCAGGCGGTTCCCGAACTCGATCGCGCCGTGCAGCCCGAGCTCGCCGTGCGGCACGTAGGACGAGTCCGTGCACCGGGGCCAGGTGGGGCAGCCCAGCCCGGAGGCGGTCAGCCGGACCGCCGCGCCGGTGAGCACGATCCCGATGTTCGCCACCAGGTTGGCGATCGCCAGCGGGCGCAGGTACGTCGCGAGCACGGTCACTCCCACCTGAAGTAGCGTCCGGCGAGCACGGACCCGACAGCGGCCCACACGAGCAGCACCAGCAGCCCGGACAGGTCCGCCGAGCCGTCGACCAGGGCGGCCCGCATGACGTCACCCAGGGCCGCCGACGGCAGCACCTGCAGCACGTCGCCGGCCGCGCCGTACGACGACCTCGGGAGCACCACGCCGCCGCCCATGAGCAGCAGCAGGTAGACCAGGTTCGCCGCCGCCAGGGTCGCCTCGGCACGCAGCGTCCCGGCCAGCGCCAGCCCGAGCGAGGCGAACGCCGCGGTGCCCAGCAGGACCCCGGCCACCGTGAGCGGGAGGCCGAACGGACCGGGGTCGGGGCTCCAGCCGAGGCCGAGGGCCACCGCGCCGATGACCACGAACTGCCCGGTCTGCACGACGAGCAGGGCCCCGATCTTGCCGAGGAGCAGACCGACCCGGGGGAGCGGCGACGCCCCGAGCCGCTTGAGCAGCCCGTAGCGGCGCTCGAAGCCGGTGGCGATCGCCAGCGAGGTGAACGAGGTCGACATCACCGCCAGCGCCAGCACGCCGGGGGTGAGCACGTCGACCGGCTCCCGGGAGAGGTCCAGGCCCAGGCTGCGCGCCCCAAGGACCCCGCCGACCAGGGCGAGGACCGGGATCACCACGGCCAGCAGCAGCTGCTCGCCGTTGCGGACCAGCAGGCGGCACTCCGTGGCCGTCTGGACCCGGACCTGCCTCGACAGGGGCGCGGCGCCGGGCGCCGGGGTGAAGGCGCTGACCGGCCCGCTCATGGGCTCAGCTCCCGTCCGGTGAGCTGAAGGAAGACGTCCTCGAGGGTGCGCTGGGCCAGGGTCAGGGACTCCGGCAGCACGCCCTGCTCCTCGCACCACGCCGAGACCTTGGCCAGCGTCGAGGCGTCCGCCGGACCGGTGACCAGCAGGCTCTGCTGGTTGATCTGGGTGACCTCGGTGTCCTCGCCGAGGGCGCGCCGCAGCGACTCGGGCGCGGACTCGGGGAACGGCTCGGTGACCACCAGCCTGATGGTGGCCCGGCCCCGGGACCGGGTCAGCTCGAACGGTGAGCCACTGGCGATCACCCGGCCGTGGTCCACGACGTGGACCTGGTCGGCCAGCCGCTCGGCCTCCTCGAGGTAGTGCGTGGTGAGCACGATCGTCACCCCGGCCCCGCGGAGCTCGGTCAGCAGGTCCCACGTGGTGCGCCGCGCCGCGGGGTCCATGCCGGCGGTCGGCTCGTCCACGAAGACCAGCTCGGGCCGGCCGACCAGGGCCATCGCGAGGCCGAGCCGCTGCTGCTGGCCACCGGAGAGCCGCCGGTAGGGGGTGCGCCCGCACTCGTCGAGGCCGAGCCGCTCGACCAGCAGCCCGACCGGCACCGGGTGGGCGTGCAGCGCGGCCACGTGCCGCAGCATCTCCTCGGCGCGGATGCCCGACCAGGCGCCGCCGGACTGGAGCATGACCCCGATCCGGGGGAGCAGGTCCCGCCGCTGTCGCACCGGGTCGAGACCGAGCACCCGGACGCTTCCGGCCTGCGGACGCCGGAATCCCTCGCAGGTCTCCAGGGTCGTGGTCTTGCCGGCGCCGTTCGGCCCCAGGACCGCGGTGATGCTGCCGCGCTCGACCCGCATCGAGAGTCCGTCCACGGCCACCGTGTCGCCGTACCGCATGACGAGGCCCGTGATCTCGACGGCAGGCTCGAGCGGGGAGGGGGCGGGCACCGTCCCAGTCTAGGAAGCCGGGCCGCGGCACCCGGGGGTAAGGGGTGCCTTACTTGAACCGGTGCCAGCAATAACGCAACAATGATGTTGTGCAATTCGTCAGGACCCCCGATCAGCCCGACAGCGAGCGGCCGCAGCGCGCCGCCCGCGAGGCTGACGCGCCCACGCGCGCGCGGGTGGCCCGGTCGATCCTCGAGCAGGGTCCCTCGACCGCGGTCGAGCTGGCCCGCCGGCTGGGGCTGACCCCGGCCGCGGTCCGCCGACACCTCGACCACCTGGTCGAGGACGGTGCCGTGCAGGCCGGTGAGCAGCGCGTCCACGGGCCCCGTGGCAGGGGACGGCCGGCGCGGGTCTTCGCCCTGACCGAGTCCGGTCGCGACGCCTTCGACCAGCAGTACGACGACCTCGCCGCGCAGGCCCTCCGGTTCCTGGCCGAGCAGCAGGGCGACGAGGCCGTGCTGGAGTTCGCCCGCCGCCGGGTGGCGTTCATCGAGCGGGACTTCGCCACCGTCTCCGACCTGCACCCCGAGCTGTCGCCGCCGGAGGTGCTGGCCAGGGTGCTCACCGACGGCGGGTACGCCGCCTCCGTGCGCGCCCTGCCCATCGGCGACCAGCTCTGCCAGCAGCACTGCCCCGTGGCCCACGTCGCCCACGAGTTCCCCCAGCTGTGCGAGGCCGAGACCGAGGCGATCGCCTCCGTGCTCGGCCGCCACGTGCAGCGACTCGCCACGATCGCGCACGGTGACGGCGTGTGCACGACCTGTATCCCGAATCTCCCGACCGACGACGAGAGTGGAGCCCGACCATGACCACGACCCCCAGCATCGAAGAGCTCAACCCCGAGCTGCAGGGCATCGGCCGCTACGAGTTCGGCTGGTCCGACAAGGACGACGCGGGCGCCACCGCGACCCGCGGGCTCAACGAGGAGGTCGTCCGCGACATCTCCTCGAAGAAGAGCGAGCCGCAGTGGATGCTCGACCTCCGGCTCAAGGGCCTCAAGCTCTTCCACCGCAAGCCCATGCCCACCTGGGGCTCGGACCTGTCGGCGATCGACTTCGACAACATCAAGTACTTCGTCCGCTCCAGCGAGAAGCAGGCCACCTCGTGGGAGGACCTGCCCGAGGACATCAAGAACACCTACGACAAGCTCGGCATCCCCGAGGCGGAGAAGCAGCGCCTCGTGGCCGGCGTCGCGGCGCAGTACGAGTCCGAGGTCGTCTACCACTCGATCCGCGAGGACCTCGAGGAGCAGGGCGTCCTGTTCCTCGACACCGACACCGCGCTGCGCGAGCACCCGGAGATCTTCCAGGAGTACTTCGGCACGGTGATCCCGGTCGGCGACAACAAGTTCGCCGCGCTGAACACCTCGGTGTGGTCGGGCGGCTCGTTCATCTACGTGCCCAAGGGCGTCCACGTGGACATCCCGCTGCAGGCCTACTTCCGGATCAACACCGAGAACATGGGCCAGTTCGAGCGCACGCTGATCATCGTCGACGAGGACGCCTACGTGCACTACGTCGAGGGCTGCACCGCGCCGATCTACTCCTCCGACTCGCTGCACTCCGCGGTCGTGGAGATCATCGTCAAGAAGGGCGGCCGCTGCCGGTACACGACGATCCAGAACTGGTCGAACAACGTGTACAACCTGGTCACCAAGCGGGCGACCTGCGAGGCCGGCGCCACCATGGAGTGGGTCGACGGCAACATCGGCTCCAAGGTGACGATGAAGTACCCCGCGATCTACCTCATGGGGGAGCACGCCAAGGGCGAGACCCTGTCGATCGCGTTCGCCGGTGAGGGCCAGCACCAGGACGCCGGCGCCAAGATGGTGCACGCCGCCCCGCACACCTCGAGCTCGATCCTGAGCAAGTCGGTGGCGCGCGGCGGGGGGCGCACGTCGTACCGCGGGCTGATCCAGGTCAACGAGGGCGCGCACGGATCTAAGTCCAACGTGCTGTGCGACGCACTGCTGGTCGACCAGGTGAGCCGCTCCGACACCTACCCCTACGTCGACATCCGTGAGGACGACGTGTCGATGGGCCACGAGGCGAGCGTCTCCAAGGTCTCCGACGACCAGCTCTTCTACCTCATGTCCCGCGGCATGCAGGAGGACGAGGCGATGGCGATGATCGTGCGCGGCTTCGTCGAGCCGATCGCCAAGGAGCTCCCGATGGAGTACGCCCTCGAGCTGAACCGGCTGATCGAGATGCAGATGGAGGGCGCGGTCGGCTGAGCGCCTCCCGCGCGCCGTCCGCCCCCCCACCGGGCACCGAATCTCCCCACCCAGAAAGCGACCAGTAGTGACTGTGACTGAGACCCCGGCTGTCGCCGAGGCCATCGAGACGACGAAGGTGTCCTCGCACCTGCACCCCGAGGGGTCCTTCCGCGTGGAGGACCACCCGGTGCCCACCGGGCGCGAGGAGATCTGGCGGTTCACCCCGCTCAAGCGCCTGCGCGGCCTGCACCAGGAGACCGCCCTGACCGGGGACACCGACACCCCGGTGGTGACCGCCCCCGACGGCGTCGTCGCCGAGCTGCTCGGCGCCGACAACGCCGTGAAGGGCACCAGCGGGTTCGTCCCCAACGACCGGATCAGTGCCCGCGCCTGGGAGGCGGCGGCCCGCACCCTGTCGCTGCGGATCCCCACCGAGGCCGTGGTCGAGGAGCCGATCGTGGTCACCCTCACTGGCACCGGCACCGAGGACGCCTCGGCCACGCACGCCGTCGTCACCGCGGAGCCGCACAGCAAGGCGACGGTGGTGTTCCGCTTCGAGGGCTCGATGACGCTGGCCGACAACGTCGAGATCGTGGTCGGCGACGGCGCCCAGCTCACGGTCGTCAACATCGACGACTGGGCCGACGACGCCGTGCACGTGGGCCACCGGCACGCGCAGGTCGGCCGGGACGCCACCTTCCGGCACGTCGACGTCACCTTCGGCGGCGACGTGGTCCGCCACGACACCACCGCCGAGTACGCCGGCCCCGGTGGCAGCGTCGAGATGCTCGGGCTGTACTTCGCCGACGCCGGCCAGCACATCGAGCACCGGCTCTTCGTCGACCACAACGCGCCGAACACCGAGAGCAACGTGGTCTACAAGGGCGCGCTGCAGGGCGAGGGCGCGCACACCGTGTGGGTCGGCAACGTGCTGATCCGCAAGGTCGCCGAGGGCATCGAGACCTACGAGGAGAACCGCAACCTCGTGCTCACCGACGGCTGCCAGGCCGACTCGGTGCCGAACCTCGAGATCGAGACCGGCGAGATCGCCGGCGCCGGCCACGCCTCCGCGACCGGACGCTTCGACGACGAGCAGCTGTTCTACCTGCGCTCCCGCGGGGTCGAGGAGAACGAGGCCCGGCGGCTGGTCGTGCACGGCTTCTTCAACGACCTGATCCGTCGCATCCAGGTGCCGGCGCTCGAGGAGGAGCTGGTCGCCACCGTCGAGGCGGAGCTCGCCAAGAACGTGCTGAAGGCCTTCTGATGGCGTTCGAACGAGCCTGCGCCGTGAGCGAGGTGCCGGCCGACGAGGCCCTCGGTGTCACCATCGGCCCCCTCGACCTGGCCATCGCCCGGGACGGCGAGGAGTTCTACGCCCTGCAGGACCTCTGCTCGCACGCCGCCGTCGCGCTGTCCGAGGGGGAGGTCGTGGACTGCCAGATCGAGTGCTGGCTGCACGGCTCGCACTTCGACCTGCGCACGGGCAAGCCCACGTCGTTCCCCGCCACCGAGCCGGTGGCGACCTTCCCCGTCGAGGTGCGCGGCGAGGACCTGTACGTCGACACCGCCACGACGCTCAACGGCGTCACCCCTGACTGAACCCGCTGAGACAGCGAGAGAGCGAGAGAGCACGATGAGCACACTGGAGATCAAGGACCTGCACGTCTCGGTGGCCACCGAGGACGGTGACAAGGAGATCCTCAAGGGCGTCACGCTGACCATCAAGGACGGCGAGACGCACGCGATCATGGGTCCGAACGGCTCGGGCAAGAGCACCCTGGCCTACTCGATCGCCGGCCACCCGAAGTACACCGTCACCGGCGGCTCGGTCACCCTCGACGGCGAGGACGTCCTCGCGATGTCGGTGGACGAGCGGGCCCGGGCCGGCCTGTTCCTCGCGATGCAGTACCCGGTCGAGGTCCCCGGCGTCTCGGTGTCGAACTTCCTGCGCACCGCCAAGACCGCGGTCGACGGCGAGGCCCCCAAGCTGCGCACCTGGGTCAAGGACGTCAACTCCACGCTGGAGCGGCTCGACCTCGACGCCTCGTTCTCCCAGCGCTCGGTCAACGAGGGGTTCTCCGGCGGCGAGAAGAAGCGGCACGAGATCGCCCAGCTCGAGCTGCTCGACCCCAAGGTCGCGGTGCTCGACGAGACCGACTCGGGCCTGGACATCGACGCGCTGAAGATCGTCTCCGAGGGTGTCAACCGGTTCCGCGAGCAGGAGGGCAAGGGCGTCCTGCTGATCACGCACTACACCCGGATCCTGCGCTACATCACCCCCGACTACGTCCACGTCTTCGTCAACGGCCGGATCGCCGAGGAGGGCGGCCCGGACCTCGCCGACCAGCTCGAGGCCGAGGGCTACGACAAGTACGTCAAGGCTGGCGTCTGATCATGGCCGCCACCCTCGAGGGGCTGCTGCCCGAGCTGGAGGTGATCCGCAAGGACTTCCCGATCCTCGCGCGGACCGTCGCCGGCGGGCTGCCGCTGGTCTACCTCGACTCGGCCAACACCTCGCAGAAGCCGCAGGTGGTGATCGACACGATGGTCGACCACCTGGAGCGGCACAACGCGAACGTCGCCCGGGCGATGCACCAGCTCGGGGCCGAGTCCTCCGAGGCGTTCGAGAGCGCCCGCGACCGGGTCGCGGCGTTCATCAAGGCGCCCTCGCGCGACGAGGTGGTCTTCACCAAGAACGCCTCCGAGGCTCTCAACCTCGTCGCGAACACGCTGGCCTGGGCCCGTGGCCCGCTCGCGGTCGGTGAGGGCGACGAGGTGGTGATCACGGAGATGGAGCACCACTCCAACATCGTGCCGTGGCAGCTGCTGACCGAGCGGACCGGTGCCACGCTGCGCTGGTTCGGGCTCACCGAGGACGGCCACCTCGACACCTCGAACATCGTCGACCTGATCACCGAGCGCACCAAGGTGGTCTCGCTGACCTGGGTGTCGAACATGCTCGGCACCGTCAACCCGGTCGCCGAGATCGCCCGCCGCGCCCACGAGGTCGGCGCGATCGTCGTGGTCGACGCCTCGCAGGCGGTGCCGCAGATCCCGGTCGACGTTGTCGCCTCCGGGGCCGACGTCCTGGTCTTCACCGGCCACAAGGTGGTCGGTCCGACCGGCATCGGCGTGCTCTGGGGCCGGCGCGAGCTGCTCGAGCAGCTGCCGCCCTTCCTCGGCGGTGGCGAGATGATCGAGACCGTGACGATGCAGCGCTCGACGTACGCCGGGATCCCGCACCGGTTCGAGGCGGGCACGCCCCCGATCGTGGAGGCCGTCGGCCTCGGCGCGGCG
This sequence comes from Nocardioides donggukensis, assembly GCF_014842875.1. GTDB lineage: Bacteria > Actinomycetota > Actinomycetes > Propionibacteriales > Nocardioidaceae > Nocardioides > Nocardioides donggukensis. Next base: position 179,308 of record NZ_JACYXZ010000002.1, read on the forward strand.
GTCGACTACCTCGACCACATCGGCATGGAGAACATCCACCGCCACGAGCAGGCGATCACCGGCTACGCCCTCGACGGCCTGGCCACGGTGCCGGGCCTCACCGTCCTCGGTCCGCTCCAGGCGACCCAGCGGGGCGGCGCGATCTCGTTCGAGCTGGACGGCGTCCACCCGCACGACGTGGCGCAGGTGCTCGACGCCCGCGGCGTCGCCGTCCGGGCCGGGCACCACTGCGCCAAGCCGGCCCACCAGCGGTACGGCGTGCAGAGCTCGACCCGCGCGTCGTCGTACCTCTACACGACGCCGGCGGAGATCGACGCCCTGGTCGAGGCGCTGGAGTACACCCGTTCCTACTTCAAGGTGGGTTGAGCGATGTCCACGGACCTTGACGCGATGTACCAGGAGATCATCCTGGACCACTACAAGAACCCGCTCCACAAGGGCCTGCGCGACCCGTTCCAGGCCGAGGTGCACCACGTGAACCCGACCTGCGGCGACGAGGTGACGCTGCGCGTGCAGGTCGCCGACGGTCTCGTCTCCGACGTCTCCTACGACTCGGTGGGCTGCTCGATCTCGCAGGCGTCGGCCTCGGTGATGGCCGACCTGCTCATCGGCAAGCCGGTCGAGGAGGCGATGGCGGTGCACGAGAGCTTCCTGGCCCTCATGCAGGGCCGTGGCTCCGTGGAGCCGGACGAGGACGTGCTCGAGGACGGCATCGCGTTCGCCGGTGTCGCCAAGTTCCCCGCGCGCGTGAAGTGCGCACTACTGTCCTGGATGGCGTGGAAGGACGCGACCGCCCAGGCACTGGAGGAGAAGCCATGACCGACCACACTGTCGACCACACCGACCTGCCCGAGGTGGATCTCACCGGGGGCTCCAGCGTCACCACCGACGACGTGACCGAGGCGATGAAGGACGTCGTGGACCCCGAGCTCGGGATCAACGTCGTCGACCTCGGCCTGGTCTACGACGTCCACCTCGACGAGTCGGCCAACTGCGTGCTGGACATGACGCTGACCTCGGCGGCCTGCCCGCTGACCGACGTGATCATGGACCAGACCAACCAGGCGCTCGAGGGCCTGGTCGCCGACGTCGCGATCAACTGGGTCTGGATGCCGCCGTGGGGCCCGGACAAGATCACCGACGACGGCCGCGAGCAGCTGCGCGCCCTCGGTTTCAACGTCTGAGCCGCGGGTGGAGCGGTCGGCGGTCGAGGCGTTCTGGGAGCTGGCACGCTTCCACGCCAAGCTGAACACGATGCCGACCTACTTCGGGCCGACCACCCTCGAGGTGGTGCCGCCGCCGGCCTGGTCGTTCGGCGCGACGCCGGAGGTGGCCGACGAGCTCCTGACGCTGGTGCTCGCCGGCACCAAGACCGCCACGGCGAGCGCCCGCTGGGACTACGACGCCGAGGACGAGCCGCTGCCGCAGCCGGGGGCCCTGAGCATCATCCTCGACGGGAGCGGCCACCCGCGTGCGCTGATCGAGACCACCGAGGTCGCGGTGGTGCCGTTCGCCGAGGTGGACGAGGAGCACGCCCACCTCGAGGGTGAGGACGACCGGACGCTCGCCTCGTGGCGGGAGGTCCACCAGCGCTTCTTCACCGACCTCGCCGCGCCCGGGCACGCCTTCACCTCCGACATGCCGGTCGTGCTCGAGCGGTTCCGCGTGGTCTACCAGGAGGCCTAGGGTCACCGGGTCTTGCCGCTCGGCCGACCGCGGAGGACGCTGAGTCCATGGGTGTAGCCGAGCAGGTCGCGGGGCACTACGGTCGCCCGGGCCTCGAGCAGGACGTGCTCACCGCCGTGGCCGAGGCCGGCCTGGACCTGGACCACCTGCGCCCGCTGGACCTTGCCGAGATCGACGAGTTCCACCTCGGCGGTCTGGAGACGATGCGCTCGCTGCTGGCCGAGCTGGACCTGGGTCCCGGCCGCCGGCTGCTCGACGTCGGCTCCGGGATCGGGGGACCGGCCAGGCTGGCAGCCGCCGAGTTCGGCTGCCCGGCCACGGGGGTGGACCTGACGCCCGAGTTCGTCGAGACGGCGCGCACCCTGACCCGGCTGGTGGGCCTCGAGGACCAGGTCGTCTTCGAGACCGCGGACGCGGCGGCGCTGCCGTTCGCGGAGGGCGCCTTCGACCGGGCGACGATGATCCACGTCGGCATGAACCTGCCCGACAAGGCCTCGGTCTTCGCCGAGGTGCGCCGGGTCCTCGAGCCCGACGGGCTGTTCCTGATCTTCGACCAGATGCTGACCGGCGACGCCGAACCCGACTACCCGGTGCCGTGGGCCGCCGAGGCCTCGGCCTCGTTCCTCGAGACGCCGGCGCGCTACCGCGAGCTGCTCGGCGAGGCCGGCTTCACCGTCGACCTCGAGCGGGACCTGACCCACGAGGGCGTCGCCTTCTTCGAGCGGATGCGGGCCGAGGCGGACGCGGCCGGCGGGCCACCGGCGCTGGGCCTGCACGTGATGTTCGGCGCCGAGTGGCCCCAGCGGGTGGCCCACGACGCCGCGGCGCTCGTCCAGGGCGTCCTCACGGCGAACGTGGTCGTGGCGCGGGCGACCTGACCGGGGCCGCCCGGTCGGCTAGCGTCGCCGCGTGCCCCCACCTCCCGGTCCCGACGTCGTGCCCGTGCCCGGCCAGCGGCTGCCGCGCTGGGTCGAGAACTTCGGCGGCCGGCACGGCTCGACCCGGCTCGCGGTCACGGACGGGGCCCTCCGAGGCGAGGCGGAGGACGGCTCCTGGTTCGTGGCGCGGCTGCCGTTCGGGGCGTCGTACGACGGCCCGGCCGAGGTGGCCGCGTTCGCCGACGCCGCCCTGCCGCCCGCCGCCTGGGGGGTGCTGCTGGTCCGCAAGGGCGGCTTCGCCGTCGCCCGGCTGACGGGGGAGCGGATCGTGGAGTCGAAGGTCGGCCAGCGGCACGTGCAGGGCCGGACCAAGGCCGGTGGGCAGAGCCAGCAGCGGTTCGCCCGGCGCCGGGACAACCAGGCCAGGCAGGCCTACGAGGCGGCCGCGGGGCACGCCGCCCGGATCCTGGGGGAGATCGGCACCGTCGTCGGAGGCGGGGACCACGCGGCGGTCGAGGCGGTGCTCACCGACGCGAGGCTGCGTCGGGTGGAGCTCGTCGAGCCCTGGCTGGCCGTGCCGGACCCGCGGCGATCCGTGCTGGAGCAGGCGGTCAGGGATGCCTGCGCCGTGCGCGTCGAGGTCGCCAACGCCTGAGCCGGCTCCCGCTGCCGGGCCGACGACCGGAGCTACGCCCCGGTCCTCCCGTCGATCCCTTCGCGCAGCAGGTCGAGGTGCCCGCAGTGCTGGGCGTACTCGGTGACCATCCGGAGCACCAGCCAGCGCAGGTCGACGTCCTCGTGCCAGTCCAGCGGCCGCGCCGTGTCGTCGAGGTCGTGCGCCGCGACGATCTCGCGGGAGACCGCACACTCCGCGCGCCAGGCCTCGAGGTCGGCGGCGAGGTCCGCGTCCGGCGGCGGGTCGAAGTCGAGGTCGGGGTCGTCGGCGGAGACGAAGAGGAACGGCACGTCGCGACGCTCGAAGTTCTGCTGGAACCACCACCGCTCGACGCCGGCGAGGTGCCGGACCAGGCCGTGCGGTGACAGCGTGGACGGCGGCATCGGCCGGGTCCGGGCCTGCTCGGGGGTGAGGCCGCGGCACTTCATCTCCAGCGTCGCCCGGTAGTGTTCCAGGTACGCCACCAGCGCCTCACGCTCGGCCGCCACGCGCGGGATCCGGGGGCGGTCGTCGTCGGCCCAGACGGGCGAGAAGTCGTCGTCGGTCAGGCCGGACTCCGGCCGGGCCGCGCCCTCGGCACGGTGATCGCTCATGCGCCGCACTGTGCCACGTCTGCCCGGGCTGTCGATCTCGCCGGGGCTCTCGGTCCGCGATCGGCGAGGCTCTACGTTCGACAGGTTCGAGGGCCCGGAAACCTGCAGATCGTAGAGAGGCTCCCGACGTCCCGGCCGAGCACGGCTAGCCCCCGCCACCTCCACCGGACCCGTCTCCGATGCCCCCGGGTGGGAACCGGTTGGCGAGGACGACCCTGGGGCTGTACTTGCCGCACCGTGCGCACTCCTGCCACCGTGCATTGGCATTGACCCGGGTCGCCCAGGTGTGGGATCCGATCCGGCAGCGGAACGGTCTCTTCTCGTTGCTCGGCTTCATGTCGCTCCCCCTTCGGCGCGAGGCTATCGCCCGACGGTCCTCGCGTCTCAGGTCTGCCGTTGCCACGGTGGCCGGAGCCCGGTCAGAGCAGCGCGTCGAGGTGGTCCCCGAGCCGCAGGCTGAGCGCGAGCAGCGGGAAGGTCGGGTTGGCATAGCCCCCGGTGGGGAACACCGAGCTCCCCGCGACCCACAGGTTGGGCACGCCGTGCACGCGGCAGTCGGCGTCCACCACGCCCCGGCGAGGGTCGTCGGCCATGCGGGTGGTCCCCATGTGGTGCGGACCACCGATGACCCGCTCCTCCCAGCCCGGGCTCGGCGGCACCAGCCGGCCCAGCCCCTCACGGCGCAGTCTGCCGTCGAGCAGCGCCAGGGTGCGCCGCAGGCTGTCCAGGTCCTGCTCGTGCAGGCGCCAGTCGAGCCGGGCACGAGGCATCCCGAACGCGTCCCGGCCGGTGCCGAGCGTGACCCGGCTCTCCGGCTGGGGCGTCTGCTCGGCGCGGGCGTAGAGCGCATGCACGCCGACGGCCGGTGCCTGGTCGCGTGCCACCCGGACCGCCTCCCGGTACGACGCGCGCACGTCGGTCGCCGTCGCGCGGTACCACGCCCGGCCGCCCAGGTCTCGGAGCGGGTGCCGGTCGCCCGGGTCTCCGGTCGGCCGACGAGCGGCGAGCCGCCGCAGGGCGCGTTCGGCGTACACGGTGGCGCGCGGCGACCAGGACAGGAACGGCTGCCCGTCGGGGTGACCCGGGGCCTCGACGACGAGCGAGGTCGCCAGCAGGCGGTCCCGCGCCTGGGCCCGGGCGCTGGTCGCCAACGCCCCTCTGATCGTCCCGGCGCTGGGGTGGTGCCGGAGCGCGTGGAACCCGGCTCGCAGCCGGGGGTGCGGGCTCAGCAGGTGGCCGGCAGGGACGTGCAGGTGCTCCATGAAGTAGCGGCCGACGACGTCGTGCTCGTTGCCGAGCCCGGCCGGCCGGTCGGCGGTGCTCGCCAGGAGCAGCCGGGGGTTCTCGATCCCGCCGGCGGCCAGCACGAAGGCCCGCGCCGTCACTCGCAGGTCCGGGCCGCGCCAGGTGCTCACGTCAGCGTGGCCGACCCGCGCGGAGCCCGGTGCCAGGTGCAGCCCGGTGACCGTGGCGTCGGTCAGCACCGTGACGTGCGGGTGGGCCTCGAGGCCGGGGCGCGCGAGCGGACCGTAGTCCATCTTTGTGGGGCTGAACTGGTAGACGACGTGCTCGAAGTCGGGGTCCAGCTCCATGGGCGGGCGGACCAGGTCCTGCCAGGTGTCGACGTCGAACCCGGCACGGGTCAGACGCAGCAGTTCGGCGGTCTCTCGGTGGTGGCGCGACAGCTCCGCGGCGTCGATGGGCCAGCCGCCGTGCTCGACCCAGCCCCGCTCCTCGAGGTCCGAGGCGTCGAGCGGCCGACTCATGCCGCCCCACCTGTTGCCACTGCCGCCCAGGAGGCGGAACCGGGCGGTGTGCAGCGGCCAGTAGGGGTGGCCGACCACCTCTCCGCGACCCAGCATCTGGGCCCGCACGGTCTGCCGCACCCCGCCGCTCTCCAGGACCAGGACCCGACGCCCCGGGCGTCCGAGCCGCGAGGCGAGGGCGAGGCCGGCCGGCCCGGCACCGACGATGCACACGTCGCACCGCAGGTCGGTGCCCGCGGCCTCGGTCAGCGCGGAGCGCAGCATCGGCGTGCCCCCTGGTCGGCCCACTCGCCGACGGCTCGACGGCCCCCCCGGGCCACTCAGGAATGAGCCTAGCCTGAGGCCTCCCACGTGCCACGATGTCCGGCATGTGGCAACCCGAGCCCGGCTGGCAGGCGCTGCGCGCCGGAGCGGGTCCCTCGACGGTCGGCGTGTGGGCAGCGGGGGAGACGGTCGTCAAGCGGGTCGCGGCGCCGCTCCCGGGAGACCCGCCGGAGCTCTCCCGGCCCGGTCACTTCGCCTATTGGCGGCGCCCGGTGGACGTGGCGCTGCACGGCACCGTCGAGGCCACCCTCGGCCTGCGCGGGCCGGCGGCGCTCAGCGTCGTCGAGGACGACGAGGGTGCCACCCTGGTGCACCCGCGGCTCGAGGCCGGGCCGGCCGGGCCGCCGACCGGTCCGTTCGCCGCCCGCGCCCTGGGCCGCTTCGCGGGGTGCGAGGTGCCGGACCTGCCGTGGCTGGCCCGCGGCCAGCTGGCCGACCGACTGTCCGCCGTCGAGCGACGCGGAGGCTGGGGGACCCTGGCCCGCACCACCGTGGCCGACGTCGCGGACGCGCTGTGGTCTCGGCGGACGAGTCTGCTCGGCCGCCTGGCCGAGCTCCCACAGGTCCTGCAGCACGGTGACCCGGTGCCGGCGAACCTGGTCCGCGCCGAGGGCGAGGACGTGCTCGCCCTCGACTGGTCCACGCTCGGCTCGGGTCCGGTCGGCGGCGACGCCGGCTACTGGACGCTCAGCGCCCGGGAGGGCTTCGAGGTGCTGGTCGCGGCCTACTGCTCCGGGCTCCCCGCCGGTCTCGCCTCCGCGGAGCAGGTGCTGCTCGGGGCCCGGGTCACCGCCGTCCTGACCGCCCTCACCCGGGCCGACTGGGCGCTGGCGCGGGTCGCCGGGGGAGAGGGCGCGCTCGCCGGGAAGTACCGCCACCCCAGCGTGGCGCCGTACCTGCGGTCCCTGCAGCGGCTGCTGCCGGAGATCGAGGCGCTGCTGGACGGCTGATCAGAGGCGAGTCGCCGCGAACGTGTCGCAGGCCTCGAAGTCGCCGGTGTCGAAGCCGGTCCGGAACCAGCGCTGCCGCTGCTCGGCCGAGCCGTGCGTCCAGCCCTCGGGGTTCACCCGGCCGGACGTCTTCTGCTGGATCCGGTCGTCACCGACGGACTCCGCCGCCTCGATGGCCAGCCGGATGTCGTCGTCGGTGAGCTCGGAGATCAGCGCCTCGCCCGCGGCGTCGTCGGTGCGGGTCGCCCCGCGCGCCCACATCCCCGCGTAGCAGTCGGCCTGCAGCTCCAGGCGGACGGCGTCGGAGTCCGGACCCTGCTGGGTGCGGACCCGGCCCATGCTGCCGGTGAGGTTCTGGACGTGGTGGCCGTACTCGTGGCCGATGACGTAGTACTCCACGAAACCGCCGTCGGGGCCGCCGAGCTGCCGCTCCAGCACCTCGTCGAAGAACCCGGTGTCGAGGTAGACCGTCGAGTCCCGAGGGCAGTAGAACGGTCCGACCTGCGAGGTCGCATCGCCGCAGCCGGTGCTGACGGTGTCCTGGAAGGTCGTGGTCAGCGCGAGCTGGTAGGGCGTCCCGGACATGGACTCGAGGTTGTCGCCCCAGTAGTCCTGGATCGAGTTCACCACCGCCACCCGGGCACAGTCGGCGCTCTCGTTGGCGTCGGCGCCGGTCCGGCAGTCGTCGTACCGCTCGGAGCCCTGCACCTGCGCCGGGTCCAGCCCGGTCGACGAGCCACCGGGCAGGCCGCCCGTGCCGCCGCCGTCGCCCAGGCACTGGGTGAGCACCACGAACAGCACGATCACCAGCAGCCCGGTCATGCCGCCGCCGGCCTTGATCCCACCGGGGACCCGGATCTGCTGGCCGCCACCGCGGCCTCCCAGGGCGCCACCGAGACCGCCGCCGGAGCGGCCGCGTCCGGAGTCGCGGACCTGGCCGCGGTCCAGCCTGGCCTTGGGGTTGAACCGCATGGTGCCTCCGCTGCCCTCCGATGCGGGCCACCGGGCCCCTCGCCCGTAGACTACGCACCCTCATGATCTCCGCCCAACAGCTCGAAGTCCGTGCCGGCGCGCGCCTCCTGATGGAGAACGTCAGCTTCCGCATCGCCGCCGGCGACAAGGTCGGCCTGGTCGGCCGCAACGGCGCCGGCAAGACCACGCTCACCAAGATCCTCGCCGGCGACGCCCTGCCCGCCAGTGGCCAGGTGCTGCGTACCGGCGACGTCGGCTACCTCCCTCAGGACCCGCGCACCGGCGACCCGGAGGTCCTCGCCCGCGACCGGATCCTCTCCGCCCGCGGCATCGACGACGCGGTGCGTCGCCTGCGCGAGGCCGAGGTCGAGATGGGCTCCGACGACCCGGCGGTGGCCGAGCGGGCGATGAAGCGCTACACCCGGGCCGACTCCGAGCTGCACGCCGGCGGGGGGTACGCCGCGGAGGCCGAGGCCTCGCGGATCGCGCACAGCCTCGGCATCGAGGAGCGGATCCTCGGCCAACCCCTCCGCACCCTCTCCGGCGGGCAGCGGCGCCGCGTCGAGCTGGCCCGGATCCTCTTCTCCGGTGCCGAGACCCTGCTCCTCGACGAGCCGACCAACCACCTCGACGCCGACTCGATCGTCTGGCTGCGGGAGTTCCTCCGCAGCCACCAGGGCGGCCTGATCGTGATCAGCCACGACAACGAGCTGCTCGAGGCCTGCGTGACGAAGGTGCTGCACCTCGACGCCAACCGGGCCGAGATCGACGTCTACAACATGGGCTGGCGCGCCTACCTCACCCAGCGCGAGACAGACGAGCGGCGCCGCAAGCGGGAGCGGCAGAACGCCGCGACCAAGGCCAAGACCCTGACCGACCAGGCGAACCGGATGCGGGCCAAGGCCAGCAAGGCCTCGGCCGCGCAGTCGATGCTGAAGCGGGCCGAGAAGATGATGGACGGCGTCGAGGCCGAGCGGCGCAGCGACAAGGTGGCCCGGATCGCCTTCCCGGCCCCCGCCCCCTGCGGGAAGACGCCGCTCACGGCCGCCGAGCTGTCGAAGTCCTACGGGTCGCTCGAGGTCTTCACCGACGTCGACCTCGCGATCGACAAGGGCAGCCGGGTGGTGATCCTCGGCCTCAACGGTGCCGGCAAGACCACGATGCTGCGGATCCTGGCCGGCGTCGACGAGGCGGACACCGGGCAGGTCCTGCCCGGGCACGGGCTGAAGGTCGGCTACTACGCCCAGGAGCACGAGACCCTGGACACCGGCCGGACGGTGCTCGAGAACATGCAGTCCGCGGCCCCGCAGCTGACCGACACCGAGGCCCGCAGCGTGCTCGGCTCGTTCCTGTTCTCCGGCGACGACGCCCACAAGTCGGCCGGCGTGCTCAGCGGTGGCGAGAAGACCCGTCTGGCCCTGGCCAGCCTGGTGGTCTCCAGCGCCAACGTGCTGCTGCTCGACGAGCCCACCAACAACCTCGACCCGGCCTCGCGCGAGGAGGTGCTGGCCGCGATCCGCACCTACGCCGGGGCGATCGTGCTGGTCACCCACGACGAGGGTGCGGTGCGGGCCCTGGAGCCGGACCGGGTGCTGCTGCTGCCGGACGGCGACGAGGACCTCTGGAACGACGGGTACGCCGACCTGGTGTCGCTGGCCTGAGCCCGCGGCGTACCGGAACAAAGCGACCCGGCACGGCGTTGATCAGGCGTCGCGCGGCGAGGACGGTGGGGTGAGACATGTCAGGGATGCACGGGATGGGCGCCACCTGGCGCCATCTGCGCTCGGACCGGAGCGTGGTCGCCAGCAAGCTCGACCGCGGCACCGTCCGCCGGGTGCTCTCGTTCGCCCGGCCGCACCGGCGTCTGATCGCGGGCTTCCTGGCGCTGACCGTCGTCGACGCCTGCCTGGTCGTGGTGACCCCGCTGCTGGTGCAGCGGATCATCGACGACGGCATCCTGAAGGGTGACACCCGACTGGTGACGACGCTGGCGCTGGCGATGGCCGGCACCGCGATCTTCGGCGGCGTGCTCACGGTCGCCTCGAGCTACCTGTCCTCGCGCATCGGGGAGGGGCTGATCTACGACCTGCGCACCCGGGTCTTCGGCCACGTCCAGCGGCAGTCGCTGGCGTTCTTCACGCGCACCCAGACCGGGGCGCTGGTCTCCCGCCTCAACAACGACGTCGTCGGCGCGCAGCGGGCGTTCACCTCCACGCTGTCGAGCACCGTGTCCAACCTGATCTCGGTGGTCGTGGTCGGCATCGCGATGCTGGCCCTGAGCTGGCAGGTCACCGTGCTCTGCCTGCTGCTGTTCCCGATCCTGCTGGTCACCTCGCGCTGGGTCAGCGGCAAGCTGGCCGGGCTCACCCGGGAGCAGATGGACGGCAACGCCGACATGGGCAACGTCATGACCGAGCGGTTCAACGTCGGCGGCGCGATGCTGCTGCGGCTCTTCGGCCGCCGCGGCGAGGAGGACGCGCTCTTCGCCGGCAAGGCCGGCCTGGTCCGTGACCTGGGCGTCCGGATCGCCCTGATCACCCGGATCTTCGGCGCCGTGCTGATGACCGTGCCCGCCCTGGCGACCGCCCTCGTGTACGGCGTCGGCGGCTACCTCGCCGTCCAGGGCGACCTGACCGTCGGGACGCTGCTGGCGCTGGCCACGCTGCTGCTGCGGCTGCTCGGCCCGCTCCAGGGGCTCTCGAACGTCCGGATCGACGTGATGACCGCGCTGGTCAGCTTCGAGCGGGTCTTCGAGGTGCTCGACCTGCCCTCCTCCATCCGCGAGCGTGAGGACGCGGTGCCGCTGCCCCGCAGCGCCTCCCGGGTCGAGTTCGACCACGTCGCGTTCCGCTACCCGCGCGCCGACGAGGTCTCGCTGGCCTCGCTGGAGGCGGTCGCCCGGACCGAGAGCCGCGACAGCGGCCCGGTCCTCCACGACATCACCTTCACCGCCGAACCGGGGCAGATGGTGGCCCTGGTCGGCCCGTCGGGTGCCGGGAAGACCACGATCACCCACCTCGTCGCCCGCCTCTACGACGTCGAGTCCGGCTCGGTCCGGGTCGGTGGCCACGACGTCCGCGAGGTCAGCCTCGAGTCGCTGGAGGACGTGGTCGGCTACGTCACCCAGGACGCGCACATGTTCCACGACACGATCCGGGCGAACCTCGTCTACGCCAAGCCGGGCGCGGACGAGCAGTCGCTGTGGAGCGCCCTCGAGGCCGCCCAGATCGCCAGGCTGGTCCGGCAGCTGCCCGACGGCCTGGACACGGTCGTGGGGGACCGCGGATACCGGCTCTCGGGCGGGGAGCGGCAGCGGCTGGCGATCGCCCGGCTGCTGCTCAAGGCGCCCTCGATCGTCGTCCTCGACGAGGCCACCGCGCACCTGGACTCCGAGTCGGAGGCGGCCGTCCAGCGGGCGCTCGACGCCGCTCTCGAGGGCCGCACCAGCCTGGTCATCGCGCACCGGCTGTCCACGATCCGCGAGGCGGACCGGATCCTGGTGATCGACGAGGGGCGGGTCGTGCAGTCCGGCACCCACCACGAGCTGATCGCCGAGGGCGGCCTGTACGGCCTGCTGCACCGCACCCAGTTCGTCGACGACCTCGACGACAGGCACCCTGTGCCCTGAGTCGGCCGGCTGGCACAGTGGGGTCATGGACCTGCAGCTGCGCGATCACGTGTACGTCGTCACCGGCGGGGCCCGCGGCCTCGGCCGGGCCACCGCCGACCAGCTGGTGGCCGAAGAGGCCCGCGTGGTGCTCTCGGGACGGAGCAAGGAGGCGCTCGACGCCGCCGTGGCCGACCTGGGCGACGCGGCCCGCGCCGTCGTCGCCGACAACGCCGACCCCGGCACGCCGTCCCGGCTGGTCGCCGCGGCCCGGGAGGAGTTCGGCCGGCTCGACGGCGTGCTGGTCTCGGTCGGCGGGCCGCCCACGGGCACCGTCACCGGCACCAGCGACGAGGACTGGACCCGGTCCTTCGAGTCGGTCTTCCTGGGCGCGGTCCGGGTGGCCCGAGAGGTCGCCGGCGCGCTCGATGAGGGCGGCTCGATCACGTTCGTGCTCTCCTCCTCGGTGCGCTCGCCGCTGGCCAACCTGGCCATCTCCAACGGACTGCGGCCGGGTCTGGCCATGGTCGCCAAGACCCTCGCCGACGAGCTGGGCCCGCGCGGCGTCCGGGTGAACGGGCTCCTGCCCGGCCGGATCGGGACCGACCGGCTGGCCGAGCTGGACGCCTCCACCGGCGACGCCGAGGCCGCCAAGGAGCGGGCCGTCGCCGGGATCCCGCTCGGCCGCTACGGCGACCCGGAGGAGTTCGGCCGGGCGGCCGCGTTCCTCATGTCGCCGGCGTCATCCTTCGTCTCCGGCGTCATGCTGCCCGTCGACGGAGGCATGCTGCGTGCGCTGTGAGGGGCGGCCGCCGCGCCACTCGTCGTACGCGAGGTAGCCGAAGCCGACCACCGCGAGCAGCCCGAAGAACCACCACTGCAGTCCGTAGAAGAAGTGCGGCCCGTCGTTCAGCTCCGGGAGCTCCGCCGGCGCGAGTGGGTCCGCCGGCTCCGGGCTCTCCTCGACGAGGTCGACGAAGCCGCGGTACGTCGCCAGGTCGAGCGCCTCGGAGATGGCGGTGCTGGAGATCGCCCGGGTGGAGGCATCGGTGACCTTGACGGCGTCCCCGGTGGCGTCGGCCCGGACCCAGCCGGTGACCGTCACCGGGCCGGGCGGGGGAGCCGGCACCTCGTCCGGCGAGGTGCCGGAGTTCTCCGTGGCCAGCCAGCCGCGGTCGACGAGCAGCGCCGGGCCGTCGTCCGTGAGCAGTGGCACCACGACGTCGATGCCCGAGGCGCCGTCCCGGGTGCGGTAGCGGACCACCACCGTGCGGGACGCGTCGTACCGGCCGGTGGCGGTGACCCGGCGCCACTGGTCCTCGCGGTCGACACCCTCGTCAAGGGAGAGCACCTCGGCGACCGGCACCGGGTCGGCGGCGGTGTTGCGCTCGACGATCGCGTTGCGGTCCTGCCGGTCGTCGAGCCGGTGGAACTGCCACTGGCCGAGCAGCCAGGCCAGCCAGGCCAGCAGGACGACCACCGCGCCGAAGACGATCCAGCGCCGAGAGAGGAGGAACGACGCGGAACGCACGCCTCCGAGGCTAGCCGGGGCCTCCCACCGTCCGCGGACCGGCCCGCGGCCTGACCACCGAGCCCCTACGATGGTCCTGTGAGCACCCTCACCGACACCTTCGGCCGCACCGCCACGGACCTCCGGGTCTCCCTGACGGACCGCTGCAACCTGCGCTGCTCCTACTGCATGCCCGCCGAGGGGCTGGACTGGCTCCCGGACGACTCCGTGCTCTCCGACGACGAGGTGGTCCGGCTGATCACGGTCGGCGTCGAGCGGCTGGGGATCAAGGAGGTCCGGTTCACCGGCGGCGAGCCGCTGGTGCGGCGCGGGCTGGTGGACATCGTCGCCCGGACCGCCGCCCTGGCGCCCCGTCCCGAGATCTCCCTGACGACCAACGCGCTGGGTCTCTCCCGGAACGCCGCCGCGCTGGCCGAGGCCGGGCTGGACCGGATCAACGTCAGCCTGGACACCGTGCGGGCCGAGACCTTCGCCACGATCACCCGACGGGACCGGTTCCACGACGTCGTCGCCGGCCTGCACGCGGCCCGGGACGCAGGCCTGGGGCCGGTGAAGATCAACGCCGTGCTGCTGCGCGGCATCAACGACGACCAGGCTCCCGAGCTGCTGCGCTGGGCGCTGGCCGAGGGGTTCGAGCTGCGGTTCATCGAGCAGATGCCGCTCGACGCCCAGCACGGCTGGCGCCGCGACACGATGGTCACCGCCGACGAGATCTTCGCCCACCTCGACACCGAGTTCGACCTCACGCCGGCCGCCGAGCCGCGCGGGAGCGCCCCGGCCGAGCTGTTCGCGGTGGACGGCGGGCCCGGCACCGTCGGCGTCATCGCGTCGGTGACCCGTCCGTTCTGCGGGGACTGCGACCGGGTCCGGCTGACCGCCGACGGCCAGGTGCGCAACTGCCTGTTCGCGCGCAGCGAGTCCGACCTGCGGACCTCGCTCCGGGAGGGTGCCTCCGACGAGGAGCTGGCCGAGCGCTGGGTCGCCGCCGTCGTCGGCAAGCGTCCGGGCCACGGCATCGACGACCCGTCGTTCCTGCAGCCGACCCGCCCCATGTCCGCGATCGGCGGCTGAGACCCCCGCACCGAGCGGGTGGGCCCCTGCCTACAGCGAGTCGACCGGCTCCACGGAGCGCAGGAAGCCCCGCGCGCCCAGGAAGTCCCCCAGCGACGCACGGTGCTCCTCGCAGGCCAGCCACGTCTTGCGCCGGTCGGGCGTGTGCAGCTTCGGGTTGTTCCACAGCAGCGCCCAGACGGCCGGCTCCCGGCACCCCTTCGCCGAGCAGGTCGGCTCGTCGGGGACGCTCGCATCGGGCTGGTCACTCACCGGGGCTCCTTGAAATAGGGGATGCCGGACGACCACGGGGGGAGCCGTCCGGCATCACGTGCCGATTCAGACGGGGGATGCTGAACCGACGCTTTCCATCTTCGCACGACGGCGTCCCTCAGCCAACCTCACGAGGCCTCCGACCGGGCGGTCCCGGGGGCGTTCCCGGGGCCGGACCCGCCGAGCTCGCGGCGTACCGGCGTGACCGTCCGCAGCCCCGGCTCGACGGAGCGTCCGGGACCCGCGTTGGCGAGGATGACGGCGATGTAGGGCAGGAAGATCGCGCCGGCCAGCAGCACCCAGAAGAACGCCCCCTGGCCGACCAGGATCGCGCCGACGAAGCAGACGACGCGCAGGCTCATCGAGAAGATGTAGCGGCGCTGCCGGGCCGCGATGTCCTCGTTCCGCGAGCGCGCCGCGGTCGTGATCCGCACCGGGTCGGGGGAGCGGCCGGGCCGCCGGGGAGACATGACCCCAGCGTACGTCGGTAGGGTCGGGAACCCACGTCCGCCGGATGTCAGCCAGCACACATCAGCCAGCACACACAGGAGGCACCTCATGTCCGACCGCACCTACCGCGTGAGCGAGATCGTCGGCACCTCGCCGGACGGCATCGACCAGGCCGTCCGCAACGGCATCGCCCGGGCCTCGAAGACCCTGCGCCACCTCGACTGGTTCGAGGTCACCCAGGTCCGTGGCCAGGTGAAGGACGGCCAGGTCGAGCACTTCCAGGTGGGTCTGAAGGTGGGCTTCCGGCTCGAGGACGAGTGAGGTGCCGGCCGGTTGGGCGTACCCGGTGGTAATCGATAGCGTCACGTGACGTGAGCAGATCAGTCCTCGTCACCGGCGGCAACCGCGGCATCGGCCGCGCCATCGCCGAGGCGTTCCTCGCCCAGGGCGACCAGGTCGCCGTCACCACGCGCAGCGGCGGAGCCCCCGAGGGGGCCCTCGACGTCCGCTGCGACATCACCGACCCCGCGGCCGTCGAGGCGGCCTTCAAGGAGGTCGAGGAGGCGCACGGACCGGTGGAGGTGCTGGTCGCCAACGCCGGGATCACCGCCGACACCCTGGTCCTGCGGATGTCCGAGGACGACTGGTCCTCGGTCATCGACACCAACCTGACCGCGTCCTTCCGGCTGGCCAAGCGGGCCGCCAAGGGCATGCTGCGGCTGCGCCGCGGCCGGATCATCCTGATCTCCTCGGTGGTCGGCCTGCTGGGCTCCGCCGGGCAGGTCAACTACGCGGCGTCCAAGGCCGGGCTGGTCGGCATGGCCCGGTCCCTGGCCCGTGAGCTCGGCTCCCGCTCGATCACGACGAACGTCGTCGCGCCCGGCTTCGTCGAGACCGACATGACCGCCGTGCTCACCGACGAGCAGAAGGACACCATCCGCACCCAGGTGCCTCTGGGCCGGTACGCCAGCCCCGAGGAGGTCGCCTCAGCCGTCAGCTGGCTGGCCTCCGACGGCGCCGGCTACGTCACGGGGGCGGTCATCCCCGTGGACGGCGGCCTCGGCATGGGGCACTGAGCCACCCCTCCCGACCCACCCCACCGCACGGCACTCTCACGGAACGGACACCCAACATGGGCATTCTCGACGGCAAGCGGATCCTGGTCGCCGGCGTCACGATGGACTCCTCGATCGGCTTCGCGGTGGCGAAGATCGCGCAGGAGCAGGGCGCCACCGTGGTGATCTCCAACTTCGGTCGCGCGCTCGGCATCACCCGCCGGATCGCCAAGCGGCTCCCGGTCGAGCCGGCCGTCTTGGAGCTCGACGTCACCGACGACGACCACCTCGCGGGCCTGGCCGACGCCCTCGGCGAGCACGTCGACGGACTCGACGGCGTCGTGCACTCGATCGCCTACGGCAACCCCGAGACGCTGCTCGGCGGCAAGTTCCTCGACGGTCCGTGGCCCGACGTCGCGCAGGCGGTCCAGGTGTCGGCGTACTCCCTGAAGTCGCTCTCGACCGCGTGCCTGCCGCTGATGTCCTCCGGCGGCTCGATCGTCGGGATGACCTTCGACGCCGGCGTCGCCTGGCCGGCGTACGACTGGATGGGGGTGGCGAAGGCCGGCCTGGAGTCCACCTCGCGCTACCTCGCCCGGGACCTCGGTCCGCAGGGAATCCGCTGCAACCTGGTCTCGGCCGGCCCGCTCAAGACCCTCGCGGCGAAGGCCATCCCGGGGTTCGAAGACCTCGAGGCCATGTGGTCGACGCGGGCGCCGCTGGGTTGGGACGAGACCGACCACGGTCCCACCGCCCGGGCCGTCTGCGCGCTGATGTCGGACTTCTTCCCGGCCACCACCGGCGAGATCGTGCACGTCGACGGGGGCTTTCACGCCATGGGTGCGTGACCGGCTAGCGTGCCCGGGTGACTTCCCTCCTCGAACTGCGGGTCCTCGAGGGCCCCAACCTGTACTTCCCGCGGGCGGCGATCAAGCTCACCCTGGACATCACGGCACTGGCCGAGGCGTCCGACGACACCGCCACCCGGTTCGCCCGGCGGATCGGCCTGCGCAACGCCCGCACGGGTGCCGCCGGCACCGGCTTCCGGCAGCGGTTCGCCGCCCGGGCCGTGGCCCGGCTGGTGCGGGCCGTGGCGGCCGAGGCCGGCACCGATCGACTGGCGGTCCGGGTGCGCACCACCGGTGACCCGCACCGGCTCGTCGTCGCCTTCCCGTGGCGGCACCGGGGCCGCGCCCAGGCGCTGGGGCGGGCGGTCGCCGACGTGATCGACGCCTTCGCCGACGCCGACGTCGAGGCCGCGGTCACCCGGGCCGCCGAGGTGGCCGCCGCCGCCGAGCCCGGTCCCGGCCCGACCACGATCACCCCGCGGATCCCGGTGGTGGCGGTCACCGGCACCAACGGGAAGACCACGACCTCGCGGATGATCGCCCACATCGCGCGGACCGACGGCCGCCTGGTCGGCTGGTCGAACACCGACGGGATCTACATCGACGGAGAGCTGGTCGAGGCCGGTGACTACTCGGGACCGTCCGGGGCGGGTCGGGTGCTGGCGCACAAGCAGGTGCGCTTCGCGGTCACCGAGACCGCGCGCGGGGGCATCCTGCTCAAGGGCATCGGGCTGACCCGCAACGACGTCTCGGTCGTCACCAACGTCACCGCCGACCACCTGGGCCTGCACGGCATCGACACCGTGGACCAGCTGGCGGAGGTCAAGGGTGTCGTGCCGCGGATCACCCGGAAGTCCGGGTGGGCGGTGCTCAACGGCGACGACCCCCGGGTGCTCGCGATGCGGAGCACGATCAAGGCGCAGCCCTGGGTGTTCTCCCGGGACCCCGACTCGCCCGCGGTCCGCGAGGTGCTCTCGGCCGGGGGTCGGGCGACCACGGTCATCGACGGCTGGGTGTGCGTGCTCGTGCCGGGCGCCGACCCGGACCCGCTCGTCGAGCTAGTCGACGTGCCGATGACCCTGGCCGGGCTGTCCCGGTTCAACGTGGAGAACACGCTCGCGGCCGCGTCGGCGGCGCTCGCCGCCGGGATCGACCGCGAGGTCGTCGTCGCGGGTCTCGGCTCCTTCCTGCCCGACGCCGAGCACAACCCGGGCCGGATGAACTTCTTCTCGATCGGCGAGGTGTCGGTGGTGATGGACCTCGCCCACAACGAGGCCGGGCTCGAGGCACTGATGGAGATCATGAACGGCGTCCGCCGCCCGGGGTCGCGCCTGCTGCTGGCCATGGGCGTCGTCGGGGACCGGCAGGACGACCTCATCGAGAAGCTCGGCGAGATCGGGGCCCGCGACAGCGACGTGCTGGCGATCGCCCACAAGGAGCGCTACCTGCGGGGTCGGACGACCGACGAGCTGGACGCGCTCATGCGCTCAGGTGCCGAGCGGGTCGGCGTCACCGACATCACGACGTACCCCACGGAGGTGGAGGGCCTGGCGGCGCTGGTCGCGCAGGCCGAGCCCGGGGACGTGGTGGCGCTGATGTGCCATGCGGAGCGGCAGCAGGCCTACGACTGGATCGCCGCGCACGGCGGCAGCCCCGACACCCCGGACGTGCTCCGCGCCAAGGTGATCGCCGCCCGCCCCTGACCCGTCGCTCGTGTCGGCCCAGGGGCCGACACAAGCGACGGGTCGAGGGTCTGGGGGCCGACAGTCACGACGGGTCGGGGACGTAGTCGGGGTCGGAGCCCGGCGCCGCGTCGCCGGCACCGGAGCCGGCCTGTGCCTGGGACGACCAGGCCTCGAGCTCGCCCATGACCATGTGGTGCTGGTCCACGCACAGGACGACCAGGTCGCCCCGGTTCGCCCGGCCCATCGCGTGCCGCAGGGCGTCCACCTCGTCGAGCACGATCTCCACCTGGCGGCACCGGGCGCCGTCCTCGCGGGCCTGCTCGACGCCCTCGGCGACCAGCGCCGCGGTGGAGCCCCGCTTGCGGCCGCGCAGCTGGACGTCCTCGCGCACCACGACCACGTCGAAGTGCTGCGCAGCGATCTCACCGAGCTCGCGCATGTCCTCGTCCCGGCGGTCCCCGGCGGTGGCGATCACGCCGATCCGGGACGGACGGGCCAGGTCGTGCCCGGACTCCATGGACTCGCCGACCCGGTCGACGAAGTCGCCCAGCATCCGCATGCCCGGCGCGTTGTGGCAGTAGTCCACGATCACGTTCACGCCGTTGACGTCGACCTCGTTCAGCCGGCCGGGGGAGAGGTAGTAGTTCGTCGAGAACGTGCGCAGGCCCTGCCGGATGTCGTGCAGCGGGGCACCGGCCGCGAACGCGGCGGCGGCCGCGGCGAGCACGTTCTGCACGTTCATCCGGGCCCGGCCGCCGAACGTCGCCGGCAGCAGGTGGGTCCAGGCGAGCTGCATCTCCCGCCGCCCGTGCCGGACGACGATCATCTCGCCGCGCTCGGACGGGTTCAGCACCAGTGCCTTCCCACCACGGCGGCAGTGCGCGTCGATCATCTCGCGCACCTCGGACCCGGGCTCCTCCATCGAGATCCACACCACCTGGCCGGAGCAGCGGCGGCGCATCTTGCGCACCAGCGGGTCGTCGGCGTTGAGGACCGCGTGCCCGTCGCGCGGCACCGCCTCGACCAGCACCGCCTTGACGTCCGCGAGCTGCTCCACGGTGTCGATGCCGCGCAGGCCGAGGTGGTCGGGCTGCACGTTCAGCACCACGGCGACGTCGTTGCGCTCGTAGCCCAGACCCTCGCGCAGGATGCCGCCGCGAGCGACCTCGAAGACCGCGAAGTCGACGCGCGGGTTCTGGAGCACCATGCGAGCCGAGCGCGGCCCGGACGCATCGGACTTGATCAGCAGCCGCTCGTCGATGACGACGCCGTCGGTGGAGGTCATGCCGACCTTGCGACCCATGCCCTTGAAGACGTGCGAGATCATCCGCGAGGTCGTGGTCTTGCCGTTGGTCCCGGTCACCGCGACGATCGGGATCCGCGACGGCGCGCCCGGCGGGAACAGCATGTCGACGACGGGCTTGGCGATGAACTGCGGCTCGCCGATCGTCGGGTGGGTGTGCATGCGGAAACCGGGGGCGGCGTTGACCTCGCAGATCGCGCCGCCGGTCTCGCGCACCGGCTCGGTGATGTCGGGGCAGATGAAGTCGATGCCGGCGATGTCCAGCCCGATCATCCGGGCGGCCTCCTCGGCGATGTCCACGTTGTCCGGGTGCGCCTCGAAGGTGCGGTCGATCGAGATGCCGCCGGTGGACATGTTGCCGGTGAGCGCCAGCTTGACCGTCTCGCCCTGCGGGGGGACGTCGGACATCTCGAAGCCCTGCTGCCGGACCAGCGCCGTGGCGGCGTCGTCGACCTTGATCCGGGTCAGCACCTTCTCGTGCCCCACCCCGCGCCGCGGGTCGGCGTTGGCCAGGTCGACCAGCTCCTGGACGGTGCTGCTGCCGTCGCCGGTCACGCTGGCCGGCACCCGCTCCGCGACGGCGGCCAGCCGGCCGTCGATGATCAGGCAGCGGTAGTCCTTGCCGACGACGAGCGACTCGACGATGACCCAGCCCCGGCGGGACTGCTCCCGGGCGATCGCGAACGCCTCGCGCACCTCGTCCTCGTCCTGCAGGTCCAGGCAGACGCCGCGGCCGTGGTTGCCGTCGAGCGGCTTGACCACGACCGGGAACCCGATCCGCCTGGCCACGGCCACCGCCTGGTCGACCGTGCGCACGGACTCCTGCTTGGGCACGGGCAGCCCGGCGGCGCTGAGCAGCTTGGTGGTCAGGTCCTTGTCCGAGGCGATGTCGACCGCGATCGAGCTGGTCTCCGAGGTCATCGTGGCCCGGATCCGCTTCGCGTGCACCCCCTGGCCGAGCTGCACCAGGGAGTGCTTGTTCAGCCGGATCCACGGGATGTCGCGGGAGACGGCCTCGTCGACGAGGGCCTGGGTGGAGGGGCCGAACGCCGTGCGCTCGGCCCGCCGGATGAACGCCTCCAGCTCCGCCTCCCAGTCGAGGCCGGGATCGGCCTCGACCAGGTGGTTGACCAGCCGGACCGCCAGCTGGGCCGCGGCCAGGCCGACCTGCTCGTCGACGTACCCGTAGATGATGTTGTAGAGCCCGGGGCTGCCCTTGACCTGGCGGGTCTTCCCGCGCCGGATGTCGTGGCCCACGACCTGCTGCAGCGCGAGCGCGCAGTGCTCGGCGACGTGGCCCAGCCAGGTGCCCTCGTTCAGCCGCTCCACGAACCCGCCGCGGCGACCGCGCGAGCACGTGTGCTCCCGGAGCCCGGGCAGCATCGCGAGCACGTTCTCGGTGAAGCCGGGCAGCGTGTTCGTCGGGAACTGCTCGAGCGAGCCGAGGTCCACGACCAGGTGGATCGAGCGGTCGTAGGACCAGACGTTGGCACCGCGGTAGACCCGGGTCTCGACGATGCTCAGGTCCGGGCTGGCCTTCCCCCCGGCCAGGGGGGTCTCGGTCCGGGTGTCGCTCATGTGCTGGCTCCGTCCTGCTGGGTCTGCTCGGTCTGCGATGACTGCTCGGTCGGGTCGGGTCTGGGGGTGGCCTTCGCCCTGCGGCTGCGGGCGATCCGTCGGCGCAGGGTGGTGGGGGAGACGTCACCGGCGGCGATGTCGCGCGCCAGCCGGCGCAGGTCGCGGCCGACCTCGGCGATCTCGGCGGCCTCGCTGTCGTCGACGACCGCCTCGGCCGGGATCAGCGCTCGCGCGTCCAGGTCGAACTCGGCTCCCGCCGGGAGGACGTGCAGCACCACCCCGGAGGCCAGCAGGGGCGCGGAGCGGCGTGCCTCGTGGGCGTTGGTGACCATCCGGTCGGGGTCGAAGAGGGTCACCGCGCCACGGCCGACCACGCGGAGCACCTCGCGGCCCTCCTCGAGGGTGACCACCGCGGCGGTGTCCTCGTCCACGCCCATGCCGATCAGCTGGGGCGACTGGGCGACGATCATCAACAGCCGCCCGTACCGGTTGCGCTGCTCGAAGTGCTGGTCGACGCACGAGTTGCGGAGCAGGCCGAGGCCCGCCGCGACCTGGGTCATCCTCTGCTTCGGCGTGGTGCCGCCGACGCCGAAGGCGACCATGTGCGAGGACTGGATGCTGGCGCCGGCCGAGGTGCCGGCGATGACCGCGCCGCGTTCCCGGGCCGCGTGGATGGCCTCCCCGAACGGGGTGCCGCACACGACGCCGGAGAGCTTGAGCTGGTTGCCGCCGGTCATGTAGATGCCGGTCACGTCGGAGAGCGCGTCCACGAAGGCCGGGTCGTGGGCCTCCTCGCGGCTCTCGGGCCGGACCGAGACGACGTCCGCGGCGCCGAGCTTGCGGAAGAGGGCGTCGTAGACCTCGACCACCTCCGGGCCCAGGGACGACGCGGTCGCGATGACCGCGATCCGCGCCTCCGGGCCGCCGCAGGCCTCGACGAAGTGGGTGAGCACCTCACGGCGTCGGAGCTTGTCCTCGGCTCCACCGATGATCATGAGGGGTCCGGGGCCGCTGGATGGCGTGATGATGTGATCCTTCCCGATCGACATGACAGGCAGGCTAGCCGGTGCCAGAGTTGGCCCGTGCAGTCCACCACCCACAGGGCCGCGCGCACCCTCGTCCTGGTGCGCCACGCCAAGGCCGAGTCGTTCGCCGAGCAGGACCACGAGCGCGAGCTCACGAGTCGCGGGGCCGGTGACGCCGCCCGGGCCGGGGAGTGGCTGGCGGGGTACGGCGTGGTCCCGGACGCCGCTCTCGTCTCCTCCGCCGCCCGGGCCGCGCAGACCTGGGAGGCGCTCGCGGAGGCCGCGGGCTACCGGCTCGACCCGGTCCTCGACGACGCGATGTACGACGCCGGGCCGGAGACCGCGCTCGACCTGATCCGGGGCACGGACCAGGTGGTGGGCACGCTCGTGGTCGTCGGGCACAACCCCACGATCGGCTACCTCGCCCAGCTGCTCGACGACGGCGAGGGCGACCCGGACGCCTCGGCCGGGATGCTGGAGGGCTACCCGACCGGCGCGCTCACCGTGCTGCGCACGAGCGGCGCCTGGACCGACCTCGAGCTCGGCGGCGCCACCGTCCTGGCCTTCCGCACCGGCCGCGAGTGATGCTCAGACCGGTGGCGCGGGGGTGACGATGCCGGCCTCGGCGTCCGCCGCCTCGACCTCCTCCCGGGAGATCCCGAGCAGGTACATGATCGCGTCGAGGTAGGGGACGTTGACCGCCGTGTCGGCGGCACGCTGGACGACGGGCTTGGCGTTGTAGGCGATGCCCAGCCCGGCGGCGTTGAGCATGTCGAGGTCGTTGGCGCCGTCCCCGATGGCGATCACGGCCGCCTCCGGGATCCCCAGCTCGGCGGCGAAGTCGCGCAGGGCCTCGGCCTTGCCGGCCCGGTCGACCACGGCCCCCTCGATGCGGCCGGTGAGCCGGCCGTCGACCACCTCGAGGTCGTTGGCGCGGGCGAAGTCGAAGCCCAGGTCCGTCGCGATCCGGTCGGTGATCCGGGTGAAGCCGCCGGAGACCATCGCGAACCGGTAGCCCAGCCGGGTGAGGGTGCGGACCATCGTGCGGGCCCCGGGGGCGTACTCGATCGCCTCGTAGACGCGGTCCAGCGCCTCCACCTCCAGGCCCTCCAGCAGCGCGACCCGCTCCCGCAGCGACTGCTCGAAGTCGAGGTCGCCGTTCATCGCGGCGGTGGTCACCTCGGCCACCTCCTGCTCGCACCCCGCGTGGGCGGCGAGCATCTCGATGACCTCGCCCTGGATGAGCGTGGAGTCGACGTCCATGACGATCAGCCGCCGGGCCCGGCGCAGCAGGTTGGCCGGCTGGACGGCCACGTCCACGCCGAGCCGGGTGGCCTCCTCGACCAGGGCCGGGCGCAGGGCGGCCGGCTCCACCCCGGAGACGTGCAGCTCGATGGCGGTCACCGGGTAGCGGGCCATCCGCTCGATGCGGTCGATGTTCGCCCCGGAGTCGGCGATCCGGCCGGCCAGCGCGGCCATGGCCGTGGCCCGCAGGGGTGCGCCGATGATCGTGACGTGGCTGCGACCGCCGCCGCGGGAGCGGTTGTCGCCGACGCCACGGTCGACCTCGACGTGCATGTCGAGGTCCGAGGCCACCCGCTCGACCCGGTCGCGGAGCCGCTTCCAGTCCCGGGGGGCACCGACCAGCACGCCCAGGACCAGTCGCCGGCGGAGCACGATCTGCTCGACGTCCAGCACCTCCACCCGGGCGGAGGCCAGGGCCTCGAACACCGCGGACGTCACGCCCGGCCGGTCCTTCCCGGTCAGCGTGATCAGCAGGGTCTTCGGCAGGTCGTCCATCGCGCCAGAGACTAGTCGCCACCGAGGACGGCTCAGGCCGGCGGCCACACCTCGGGCGAGCAGGCCGCGACCAGCGCGCGGCGTCCGGCGCCAGCCAGGGGACGCAGCGCCGCCTCCCTGGCCGCGATCTCGTGGGAGGTCACCGCGCCGCCGTCGTCCTCCAGGGCGAGCTCCACGATCGCCAGTGCCTGGATCGCCCGGTCGGCCAGCTCGACGGCCAGGGGCGGCGTACCCGGTGGGGCGGCCACGCCGCTCCGGTGCCGCAGGTTCATCAGCTCGTCGGCCACCTCGGGTCGCCAGCGGGCGACGTCGAGGCCGGCCAGCGCGGTCGCCGTCGTCGGGAGGGCGGAGCGCAGCCCGCGATCGGCCTCGCCCAGGTCGGCCAGGGGCCGCCGCGCGGCCGGCATCAGCTGCCAGACCACCCCGGCCCCGGCCCGGGTCGGGACCAGCCCGAGGTCCGCGCCGGCCAGGACGACCGCCTCCCCGGCCTCGAGGGCGGCGGCGTTGAACGCCGGTGGACCGCCCAGCCCGACCGGGTCTCCGGCGACCGGGAGGGCCAGGCCGGCGGACCGGGCGCCGCGGGAGCGCAGCCCGCCCAGCGCGAGCACCAGCGGGGTCAGTCCGGCACCGTCGAGCCCGGCCACGTCGTGGGCGGCGTCCTCGCCCACGACACCGGAGAGCAGGTCGTCGGGGGGAACCTCGCCGGCCAGCCACGCCGAGAGCCACCAGGCCATCCGGCCGGAGTCCAGGGGGAGGGGGGACGCCATGGAGGGGCAGCCTACGGGCCTCGGTAGGGTGCCCGCATGGTCGCTGTGCTCGAGTTCGCCGACGTCACCGTCAGGCGCGGCGGGGCGACCCTGCTGGACTCGGTCGACTGGACGGTCGAGGAGGACGAGCGGTGGGTGGTGCTGGGTCCGAACGGGGCCGGCAAGACCACGCTCCTGCAGGTCGCCTCGGCCCAGATCCACCCGACCGAGGGGATCGCCGGACTGCTCGACGAGGTGCTCGGCGCGGTCGACGTCTTCGACCTGCGCCCCCGGATCGGGCTCACCAGCGCGGCGGTGGCGGAGCGGATCCCCCGCGACGAGCGGGTCCGCGACGTCGTCGTCTCCGCGTCGTACGGCGTGGTCGGGCGCTGGCGCGAGGCCTACGACGAGCTCGACCACGGGCGGGCCGAGGCACTGCTGAGCGAGATCGGCGTCGGCCGGCTCGCCGACCGGACCTTCGGGACGTTGAGCGAGGGCGAGCGGAAGCGGGTCCAGATCGCCCGGGCACTCATGACCGACCCCGAGCTGCTGCTGCTCGACGAGCCCGCGGCCGGCCTGGACCTCGGCGGCCGGGAGGACCTGGTGGCCACGCTGACCGTGCTGGCCGCCGACCCCGACTCGCCGGCGACCGTGCTGGTCTCGCACCACGTGGAGGAGATCCCGCCGGGTTTCACCCACGCCCTGCTGCTGCGGGAGGGAGCCGTGGTGGCCGCCGGACCGCTCGAGGAGGTCGTCACCGAGTCGGCCCTGGGCGAGACGTTCGGCATGTCGCTCCAGGTGAGCCACGACCGGGGCCGGTGGACCGCCAGACGGCGCGTCGGGCGACACAGCAACTGACCACGCGGAGGACCACCGGGGGGCTAGGGTTCTGGGTATGGATCCGGTGGAGTGGCTGCGCGAGCACGCCTGGGAGACCTGGCTCGCCCTCAGCATCGGACTCGGCGTCGCGGAGATGTTCAGCCTCGACTTCGTGCTGCTGATGCTGGCCGCGGGTGCGGCCGTCGGCATGGTCGCGGCGCTGCTCGGCGCCCCGGTGGTGCTGCAGGTGATCCTCGCGTCGGCGGCGGCCGTGGGCGCGCTCGCCGTCGTCCGGCCCTCGGTGGTGCGGCGGATGCACCACGGTCCCGAGCTCCAGGTCGGCCACGACAAGCTCGTGGGCAAGCAGGGGCTGGTCACCGAGCGGATCACCCAGCAGGAGCCGGGTCGGATCAAGCTGTCCGGCGAGGTGTGGACCGCCCAGCCCTACGACGACACGGTGGTGATCGAGCCGGGCGAGACCGTCGATGTCCTGCAGATCCGCGGCGCCACCGCCATCGTGCACCCGGTCCCGCGCCTGGATCCCTGACGCACGTCAACGCAGAAGACAACGAAGAGAGGCAGTGCACATGCCCGCAGTACTCGTCCTGCTGGTCCTGCTGGTCCTGGCAGTGGTGGTGATCCTGGCCAAGACGGTCCGGATCATCCCGCAGGCCCGGGCCGGGATCGTGGAGAGGTTCGGCAAGTACAAGGAGAGCCTGCCCGCCGGGCTCAACATCCTGGTGCCGTTCATCGACAAGGTCCGCTACCTCATCGACCTGCGCGAGCAGGTCGTCTCCTTCCCGCCGCAGCCGGTGATCACCGAGGACAATCTGGTCGTCTCGATCGACACCGTCATCTACTTCCAGGTCACCGACCCGGTCGCCGCGACGTACGAGATCGCGAACTACATCCAGGCCGTCGAGCAGCTCACCATGACCACGCTGCGCAACATCGTCGGCGGCATGGACCTCGAGGAGACGCTGACCAGCCGCGACGAGATCAACAACCGGCTCCGCGGTGTCCTCGACGAGGCCACCGGCAAGTGGGGGATCAGGGTCAACCGGGTCGAGCTCAAGGGCATCGACCCGCCGCCGTCGATCAAGGACTCGATGGAGAAGCAGATGCGGGCCGACCGGGACAAGCGGGCCGCGATCCTCACCGCCGAGGGTGAGCGCCAGTCCGCGATCCTCACCGCCGAGGGCTCCAAGCAGTCCGCGATCCTGAACGCCGAGGGCGACCGGGAGTCGCAGATCCTGCGCGCCCAGGCGGACCGGGAGGCGGCGATCCTGCGTGCGCAGGGTGAGGGCCAGGCCATCCAGACGGTGTTCCAGGCCATCCACGACGGCCAGCCGGACCAGTCGCTGCTGGCCTACCAGTACCTCCAGATGATGCCGAAGATCGCCGAGGGTGACGCCAACAAGGTGTGGATCGTGCCGTCGGAGATCGGCCGGGCGCTCGAGGGCCTCGGCTCGACGATGAACGACCTCAAGGGGATCCCCCAGGAGGTGGACGGACCGCGGGTGCGGGTCGACATGGGACCCACCGACGTGCCGACCGAGGCCGAGCGCGACGCCGGCCTCAAGGCCACCCACGCCGCCGTCGAGGAGGCGATCGCCGAGGCCCGCAAGTCCTCGACGACCTCGCCGGACAAGGCAGCCAAGGCGGACCGGGCCGAGCCGCCGGCGCAGGAGCCGCCCGCCCAGTGACCGGGCTCGAGGTCGCCGCGGTCCTGCTCGCGGGGCTCGCGGCCGGCACCATCAACACCGTGGTGGGGTCGGGAACGCTGATCACGTTCCCGACCCTGCTCGCGTTCGGGGTGCCGCCGGTGACCGCGAACGTCTCCAACTCGATCGGGCTGGTGCCCGGCTCGGTCTCCGGCGCCGTCGGCTACCGCCGCGAGCTGGCCGGCCAGCGGGCCCGGGTGGTCCGGCTCGCGCTCGCCTCGCTGCTCGGGGGAGCGGTCGGGGCGGTCCTGCTGCTGGTGCTGCCCGCCGCGGCGTTCGAGGCGATCGTGCCCGTGCTGATCCTGCTCGGCGTGGTCCTGGTGGTGGCGCAGCCGAGGCTCTCCGCCTGGGTGGCCCGCCGGCACGAGGCGGTCGGCGGGATGTCGGCGCACGGCGCCTGGTGGGTGTGGCCGCTGGTCCTGCTCACCGGCGTGTACGGCGGCTACTTCGGCGCCGCGCAGGGGGTGCTGCTGATGGCCGTCCTGGGCATCGGGGTCCAGGAGTCGCTGCAGCGGCTGAACGGGGTCAAGAACGTGCTGGCCGCGGTGGTGAACGCGGTGTCGGGGGTGATCTTCGCGCTCGTGGCCGACGTGGACTGGTCGATCGTCGGCCTGCTGGCCGTGGGCTCGGTGGTCGGGGGTCAGCTGGGAGCGCGGTACGGTCGCCGGCTCCCGCCCACCGCGCTGCGGGCGCTGATCGTGGTCGTGGGGGTCGTGGCGCTAGTGGTGCTGGTCCTCGGCTGACCGCGCTCCACGCCCCGGGGTCGTCAACCTGGGTTGACAGATCGACATCGATCAACCATGGTTGACGGCATGGACCAGGACCTGGCGTCGGAGGACCCGGAGACGGCACTGGCCGCCGTCCTGGCCCTGCGCCGTCAGGCCACCCTGCTGGAGCGTCGCGCGGTCGGTCAGGCCCTGGGCCAGGGCTGGACCTGGGCGCAGGTCGGCCAGGCGCTGGGGATCTCGGCCCAGGCGGCGCACAAGAAGTTCGCCCGGGACCTGCGCGGACGACCGAGCGGGTAGGAAGCACGAGGAGGGATCATGTTCCTGCGCACGAGGGAGGAGCTGAGGACGGTCAAGCGGCTGCTCACCCAGGCCGAGGACGAGGCGCGGGCGATGGGCGACGACCTCCCCGGTCCGGAGCACCTGGTGCTGGCCGCGTTGGCCCTGCCGGACCGGACCGCGGTCGAGGCCCTCATCGCCGTCGGCGTCGACGAGGACGCCCTGCGGGTGGCTCTCAGCACCGCCCAGGAGCACGCCCTGCTCTCGGTCGGCGCGCAGCCGTTCGAGCTGCCGGAGGCCGACCTGGCGCCCGGCACCGGGCCGTACCGGTCGACGCCGCAGGCGCAGCGGACCTTCCGGACCGCGGCCGCCCTGGCCAAGGCGGAGCGCCCGCACCGGCTGCGCGGCGCCCACGTGGTGGCCGCCGCCGCCGACGAGTCCGAGCACGGCACCTGGGCCCGGGCGCTGTGGCTCCTGCGGGTCCCACCGGCCGATCTGCGCGCGGCCGCGCTCGAGGCGGTGCGGCACTGATGCGCTTCAGCGAGTACGAGATGACCACGGCCCTCACCGCTGCCGTCAAGGAGGTCCTCGGGACCCAGCGCCGGGACGTGCGCAAGGGCCGGGCGGACATCGAGCAGGTGTGGCGCGACATGGACCGCTTCAAGCGCTACCAGGTGCTCGAGGCCGTGGGCAGCCAGGTCCTGCCCGTCCTGGTCGCCCTGCCCGACGTCGAGGTCGCGGCGGGGCAGAGCCCGGCCTTCACCGACGACCAGATCCGCTCGGCCGTCGAGGAGGGTCTCGACGAGGACGGTGGCCGGATCCGTCGCCGGGCCGCCGTGGCCGCCAGGGTCGCCCTCGTGCGGCTCACCCTGCGGCACCTGCCGCCGCGCACCGGGGCGGACGCGTCCGGTCCCCTCGACTCGCCCTGACCCGTTCGACCCTCAGCGGGGCAGCAGGTCGCCGCGGCGCTCGACCAGCGCGGCGGGCGCGGTCAGCCGCCAGGCCTCGAAGGCGAGCTCGGCCAGCTCGTCGCGCTCCACCCCGGCCAGCCGGACCACCACCCAGCCGAAGCCACCGGCGGTGAACTGGACCTCGAAGGTCTCCGGACGCTCGGCGACGAGCGCGAGCTGCTCGGCCAGGGTCTGCTTGAGGCCGACGGTGCGGGTCGGCTCCCAGAGGTAGCCGAACGTCCGCGGCCCGACCGAGATCCGCCAGTAGCGGTCATGGTCGGTGCGACCGACCTCCGGGAGCTGGTCGACCAGCTCGAGGAAGTCCCCGATGCCGCACCCGGTCACCGGACCCTGAGCACCCTGGTCTCGCCGAACTGGTCGTGCCACCCGCGGCGGGCGACCGTGTCGGTCCTGATGCCGAAGGCGATCAGCAGGACCGCCCCGAACTGGAGCAGGGCCGCGATGACCCCGCCGATCAACGGGATGATCCCGACCAGGCCGAAGGCCTGCCAGACGTTGCGACGCAGGGACTGCTCGAGCGTCGGGTGCTCGCCGGTGGGGCCCACCACCCGGAGACTGAGCAGCATCTTGCCGAAGGTCCGCCCCTGCCGTGACTCCATCACCGCGTAGTAGCCCAGGTAGAGCGCCGTGCTCAGCACCGAGGACACGGCCGCGGCCGTCGGCGAGGAGCCGCCGTAGAAGCCGGTGGCGCTCTCGTCCAGCAGCGCGCCGACCACGACCAGGCCGATGACCAGGCCGCCCACGACGGCGAGCAGCAGCGAGTCGACCAGGCGGGCGAGGAACCGCTCGAGCAGCCGACCCGGCTCGGTCGAGGCCGGTCCGGTCTGCTCGGGGCCCACGGGATAGGTCGGGTAGTCAGACATGCCGAGGAGCCTAGCGATCCTCGACGTACGCCGTCAGCCAGCGGGCCATCTCCGCATAGACCCGCTCCCTCACCTCCGGCAGCGACAGGACCAGGTCGTGCCGACCGTCCTCCACCGCGATGCTGGTGACGTGCCGACCGACCGAGGGGGCCCAGCGCCGGATCTGCTCCACGTCCAGCACCAGGTCGGCCCGGTGCACCTCCTCGCCCATCTCCAGGGGCTGTGCCGAGCGCGAGGACGAGAGCACCAGCGCCGGGCAGCCGACCTCGAGCCCACGGTGCAGGCGGGCGTGGCCGAGCCGGATCGCGCGCAGCCACCCGGCGTGCACCGGCCACGACTCCACCGGCTTCCACAGCAGGTCGAAGTCGAACTCGCCCTCGTGGTCGCGGTGCAGGCTGCGCCCGTAGAGCCCGGTGACCCGGCGCGGGATCTGCCGGCGCGGCCGGCGTACCCCCATCTGGTTCAGGATCGCGGTGCCGACCGTGCGCATCCACCAGGCGCCCTGCATGTCGAACCACGGCGAGTTGAGGATCAGTCCCGCCGGCCGCACCTCCGGTCGCGAGTCCACCCACAGGGGGACGGTCAGCCCGCCGGTCGAGTGCGCGGTCAGGACGACGTGCGGGTGGTCGTCGCGTCGGGAGATCCGGGCCCATGCCTGGTCCAGCTCGGGGTAGTACTCCCTCAGGTCGGCCACGTAGTTCGGCGTCTGGTGCGGCAGGAGCGAGCGGCCGTACTTGCGCAGGTCGAGCGCGTAGAAGTCGTACCCGCGCTCGTTCCACCACTCGGCGTACCCGGTGTGGAAGAAGTAGTCGGCGTAGCCGTGCAGGTGCAGCACCGCCCGGGTGGTCGGCTCGCCGGCCGGGCGGGCGACCAGCGTGGCGACCACCGGCCCTTCGTCGTCGTCCGGGAGGTGCAGCGTCTCGGCGGTGTAGCCCTCGCCGAGAACGTCGACGTCGGCGTCCATGTGCCGGATCCTTGCAGATGCCCTGTGGCGGTCCTACCGTGAACCGCACACGGGCGGGGTGCACTCATGCATGAACTGGCGATCGCGGAGAGCGTGGTGTCCTCGGTGCTCGAACGCACCGGCGAGCAGCACGTGTGCGTCGTCCGACTCCGCGTCGGCCGACTGTCCGGGGTGGTGCCGGATGCGCTGCGGTTCTGCTTCGAGCTGGCCACCAGCGGCACCGCACTCGAGGGTGCCGCGCTCGAGATCGAGCACCCGGCCGGGCGGGCCAGGTGCCGCGCCTGCGAGCGGGAGTTCGAGCTGGCCGACGCGATCCTGCTGTGCGAGTGCGGCAGCGCGGACGTGACCGTCCTGTCCGGCCACGACCTCCGCGTGACCTCGGTGGAGGTGGCCTAGGTGTGCGCGACGTGCGGCTGTGGCGAGGGCGAGGTGCGGGTGACCGCGCCCGGTGACCAACACCACGGCCACGGCCACGGCCACGGCCACGAACAGGAACACGACCACGACCACGACCATCCGCTCCGCACCCACACCCTCGAGCTCGAGGTCGCGGTCCTCGCCCGCAACGACGAGCTGGCCGCCCGGAACCGGGCCTGGCTGGCCGCGCGGGACGTCGTCGCGTTGAACCTCATGAGCTCGCCGGGGTCCGGCAAGACCACGCTCCTGGAGCGCACGATCGCCGCCTCCGACCGGCCGGTCGGGGTGATCGAGGGCGACCAGGAGACGCTCTTCGACGCCGAGCGGATCCGTGCCGCCGGCGCCCGCGCGATCCAGGTCAACACCGGTGCCGGCTGCCACCTCGACGCCGCGATGGTGCAGCGTGCGCTCACCGACCTGGCGCCCGAGCCGGGCAGCGTGCTCTTCGTCGAGAACGTCGGCAACCTGGTCTGCCCGGCCCTCTTCGACCTCGGCGAGCTGCGCAGGGTCGTGGTCATCTCGGTCACCGAGGGCGACGACAAGCCGCTGAAGTACCCGCACATGTTCGCGGCAGCCGATCTCGTGGTCATCAACAAGACCGACCTGCTGCCGTACGTCGACTTCGACACCGCGCGGCTACGGGCCGACGCGCGCAGGATCAACCCCGATGTGGAGCTCCTGGAGCTCTCCGCCCGAACCGGCGACGGGTTCGCCGGCTGGCAGCAGTGGATAGCGGCACTGCTGCCCCAGTAGTCCGGTGTGACCCTTGACACACCCGGGGGCCGAGGACTAAATGGGGTGAGGAGTTGCGCAAGAGGGCCGCATCCAGTCCGGCCCCGGCAACAGGACGGGCCCCGGCCCGAGGCCCCGGCCCGGAATACGGGGTGTCTCCATGCCCACTGCGGAAGCCGTCGCAGCAGAGGAAACCCTGATCCACGTCCTGTGGATCAACGCCGGGCTCAGTTGTGACGGGGACTCCGTCTCACTGACCGCGGCCACGCAGCCGAGCATCGAGGAGATCGCACTGGGCGCCCTGCCGGGCCTGCCGCAGATCGCCGTCCACTGGCCGCTCATCGACTTCGAGTGCGGGCCGACCGGCGGTGCCGACGACTTCCTCGAGTGGTTCTTCAAGGCCGACCGCGGCGAGCTCGAGCCGTTCGTGCTGGTGGTCGAGGGGTCGATCCCCAACGAGCAGCTGCACGACGAGGGCTACTGGTGCGGCTTCGGCAACGACCCGGCCACCGGGCAGCCCATGACGACCAGCGAGTGGCTCGACCGGCTGGCCCCCAAGGCGACCGCGGTGGTCGCCGTCGGCACCTGCGCCACCTACGGCGGCATCCATGCGATGGAGGGCAACCCCACCGGCGCGATGGGGGTGCCGGACTATCTCGGCTGGGACTGGAAGTCGAAGGCCGACATCCCCATCGTCTGTGTGCCCGGCTGTCCGGCGCAGCCCGACAACATGTCCGAGACGCTCACCTACCTGCTCTACATGGCCACCGGCCAGGCGCCGATGATCCCCCTCGACGACGCGCTCCGGCCCACGTGGCTGTTCGGCCAGACGGTCCATGAGGGCTGCGACCGCGCCGGGTACTACGAGCAGGGCGACTTCGCCGACGAGTACGGCTCGCCCAAGTGCATCGTCAAGCTCGGCTGCTGGGGCCCCACCGTGAAGTGCAACGTGCCCAAGCGCGGCTGGATCAACGGCGTGGGCGGTTGTCCGAACGTCGGCGGGATCTGCATCGGGTGCACGATGCCGGGCTTCCCCGACAAGTTCATGCCGTTCATGGACGAGCCACCCGGCGGCAAGCTGTCCACGACCGCGGTGGGCCTGTACGGCAGCACGATGAGCCGGCTGCGGAAGCTCACCACCGACACGCTCGACAAGGAGCCGAAGTGGCGCAAGCGGGGAAGGCAGCTGACCACCGGCGCCACCCGCACCTGGTAACCCGTCCACCCTCGCGATGACCGACAGGAAGAGGCGACGCATGACGTCGACGATCCCGACACCCAGCAGCACCAAGGAAGGGGCCGACGGCCTCGTGGAGATGGCGTGGGACCCGATCACCCGGATCGTCGGCAGCCTCGGCATCTACACCAAGATCGACTTCACGCAGAAGGTCGTGGCCGAGTGCAAGAGCACCAGCTCGATCTTCCGTGGCTACTCGATCTTCATGAAGGGCAAGGACCCGCGCGACGCGCACTTCATCACCAGCCGGATCTGCGGCATCTGCGGTGACAACCACGCGACCTGCTCCTGCTACGCCCAGAACATGGCGTACGGCGTCAAGCCGCCGCACCTGGGTGAGTGGATCGTGAACCTCGGCGAGGCCGCGGAGTACATGTTCGACCACAACATCTTCCAGGAGAACCTGGTGGGGGTGGACTACTGCGAGAAGATGGTCGCCGAGACCAATCCGGGCGTGCTCGAGCTCGCCAACGACACCGAGGCGCCGCACGCCGACGCGCACGGCTACCGCACCATCGGCGACATCATGCGCTCCCTGAACCCGTTCACCGGCGAGTTCTACCGCGAGGCGCTGCAGGTCAGCCGCTGGACCCGCGAGATGTTCTGCCTGATGGAGGGTCGGCACGTGCACCCCTCCACGCTCTACCCGGGCGGTGTCGGCACCGTCGCCACGGTCCAGCTCATGACCGACTACATCACCCGGCTGATGCGATACGTCGAGTTCATGAAGAAGGTCGTGCCGATGCACGACGACCTCTTCGACTTCTTCTACCAGGCCCTGCCCGGCTACGAGGAGGTCGGCAACCGCCGGATCCTGCTGGCCTGCTGGGGCTCCTTCCAGGATCCCGAGCACTGCAACTTCGACTACAAGGACATGACCGAGTGGGGCCGCAGGATGTACGTCACTCCGGGCGTGGTCGTCGACGGCGAGCTGGTCACGACCGACCTCGTCGAGATCAACCTCGGCATCCGGATCCTGCTCGGCTCCTCGTACTACGACGACTGGGAGGACCAGGAGGTCTTCGTCCGGAACGACCCGCTGGGCAACCCGGTCGACCGCCGGCACCCCTGGAACCAGCACACCAACCCCAAGCCGCAGAAGCGCGACCTCGACGACAAGTACAGCTGGGTGATGAGTCCCCGCTGGTTCGACGGCCAGGACTACCTCGCGCTCGACACCGGCGGCGGCCCGCTGGCCCGGCTGTGGTCCACCGCGCTGGCCGGCCTGGTGGACATCGGCTACGTGCAGTCGACCGGCTCGTCGGTGCGGATCAACCTCCCCAAGACCGCGCTCAAGGGACCGGTCGAGCTGGAGTGGAAGGTGCCGCGGTGGAGCAACACCATCGAGCGGAACCGGGCCCGGACCTACTTCCAGGCGTACGCCGCCGCGTGTGCGCTGCACTTCGCCGAGAAGGCGCTGGCGGAGATCCGCGCCGGCCGGACGAAGACCTGGGAGAAGTTCGAGGTGCCCCAGGAGGGCATCGGCTGCGGCTTCACCGAGGCGGTGCGCGGCGTCCTGTCGCACCACATGGTGATCCGGGACGGGAAGATCGCGAACTACCACCCCTACCCGCCCACCCCGTGGAACGCCAACCCCCGCGACAGCTACGGCACACCCGGCCCCTACGAGGACGCCGTCCAGGGTCAGCCGATCTTCGAGGAGAACGATCGCGAGCACTTCAAGGGCATCGACATCATGCGCACGGTGCGCAGCTTCGACCCGTGCCTGCCGTGCGGCGTCCACATGTATCTCGGCGAGGGACAGAAGCTCGAGCTGATCCACTCGCCCACGCAGTCGGTCAGCGGCTAGGCGACGATGGAGGACCCCGCGCAGGCCGACCGGCTGCGGGCCACCGGTGACCGGATCGACGTCCTCCTGGAGGCCAGCGGCTCCGGCGGGGTCCTCGCCCGACAGCGGGCCGAGGAGCTGGTCCGGCTCACCGCTGACCTCTACGGCGCGGGCATCGAGCACATCCTCGAGATCCTCCACGACGCCGGACGCCTCGACGACGACGTCCTGGCGGCGCTGGCGGCCGACGACCTGGTCGCCAGCCTGCTGCTCGTGCACGGGCTGCACCCCTACGACGTCGGGCTGCGCGTCGAGCAGGCGCTCGAGAGCGTGCGTCCCTATCTCGGCTCCCACGGTGGCGACGTGGAGCTGCTCGGCATCACCGAGGAGGGCACCGTCCGGCTCCGCCTGCTCGGCAGCTGTGACGGCTGTCCCTCGTCGTCGGTCACCCTGAAGCTCGCCGTCGAGGGTGCCATCGAGGCAGCCGCCCCCGAGGTCACCGGCATCGAGGTGGAGGAGGCGGCGTCGACCGGGGGACAGGGGCTGATCCCGGTCGACGCACTCCGCAGCCGCCTCGACCTGACGACCGACGAGGGGGCGGCGCCGTCCTGGGAGGCGGCGTCCGGTCTCGCGGACCTCGCCCCGGGCGAGGTGCGGCTGGTCGAGGTCGCCGGGTTGCCCGTCCTCGGGTGCCGGATCGGCACCGACCTGTTCGCCTATCAGGACGGCTGCCCGCGGTGCGAGGCGTCGCTGCGCGGCGCCGCGCTCGCGCGCCGGCTGGGCGCCGCTGTCGGCGAGGCGGTGCTGCGGTGCCCCGCCTGCCGGGCGCACTACGACGTCCGCCGGGCCGGCGTGAGCCTCGACGAGGAGGGCGGCGATCCGCTGACCCCGGTCCCCCTGCTCACCCGGGACGGCGTCATCTCGGTCGCGGTGGCCGCGCCGGTGTCGGCATGAGCAGCCGATGACCGGCACCGGCCGGGCCCCGTTGTCGGCACTCCGGCGGATCACCGGCACCCGACCGGATCCGGTGGTCGGCGAGCGCTGCGAGATGTGCGCGGAGCCGATCACCGACCAGCACCAGCACGTGGTGAACGTGGAGAGCCGGACCATCATGTGCGCCTGCCGCGGCTGCTACCTGCTTTTCACCGCCGAGCACGCGGAGATGCGCTACCGGGCGGTGCCCGACCGGTATCTCTCCTTCCCCGAGTCCGGCTTCGGTGCGGGGGAGTGGGACCAGCTGCAGATCCCGGTCGGTCTGGCCTTCCTGTTCCACCACTCCGTGCAGGACCGGATGGTCGCCTTCTACCCCGGCCCGGCCGGCGCCACGGAGTCCGAGCTCCCGCTCGACGCCTGGGAGCGGATCCTCGCCGGCACCCCGGAGCTCGGCGTGCTCCGTCCCGACGTGGAGGCCCTGCTCGTCCGCGGCCCGGACCGTGATCAGGACGGCTACGCCTGCCACGTGGTGCCGATCGACACCTGCTACGAGCTGGTCGGTCGGCTGCGGTCGCTGTGGCGCGGGTTCGACGGCGGCCAGGAGGCCAGGGCCGCCATCGCCGACTTCTTCGCGGCCGTCCGGGCACGCAGCCTGCCCGCCCCCGTGGAGCCGCGATGAGCGCCTGGACGTTCGAGGTCGTGGAGATCTTCGCGGAGCCGTACGCCGCGGCGCCGCAGCTGACCGCGCGGCTGCGGATCCACGAGGCGACCGGGCAGCAGGTCCATGCCATCGCCCTGCGCTGCCAGGTGCGCATCGAGCCGCAGCGGCGTGGCTACGAGGAGCGGGACGAGACCGGTCTGCGCTCCCTGTTCGGGGAGCGGGACCGCTGGGCGGAGACCCTCCGGCCCTTCCTCTGGATGCAGTGCAGCGCCATGGTCCAGGGCTTCACCGGCGTCACCGAGGTCGACCTCGCGCTTCCCTGCACCTACGACTTCGAGGTGACGGGCTCCCGCTACCTGCAGGCGCTCGGGGACGGCACGGTGCCCCTGGCACTGCTGTTCTCCGGGACGGTGTTCACGAAGGGCAGGGCGGGGTTCGGCGTCGAGCAGGTGCCGTGGGACTGCGAGGCCGGCTACCGGCTGCCGGTCTCGGTGTGGCAGGAGATGATCGCCTCCTACTTCCCGGGCACCGGCTGGCTGCGGCTGGACCACGAGTCGATCGACGCGCTCGCCGACTACCGCACCCGACACGGCCTGACCTCGTGGGAGGAGACCGTGCGGAGCCTGCTCGCCGCCCGGGACGAGGCCCCGGCATGACCGGCATGACCGGCGGGACCGCGGCGACCGGCTCCCTCGACCGGGTGCGGGGCATCGCGGACGCGGTGCTCTACGAGGGCTACCTGCTCTACCCCTACCGCGCGAGCTCGTCGAAGAACCAGTCCCGCTGGCAGTTCGGGGTGCTCGGTCCGCCCCGGGCCGAGCCCGCGAGCTTCGCCGAGGACCCGCGCCTGGAGATGCAGTGCCTGCTGGAGGCGACCGGGGCCGACTCACCGAGCGTCGAGTCCCGGCTCCGGTTCCTCCAGCACCAGACCCGCACCGTGGAGCGTCGCGTGGACGGGGGGCACGTCCCGGTCGGCGAGCTGGTCGTCGACGGGGTCACCCTGCTCAGCTGGCAGGAGGCGCACGAGTGCGAGGTCGTGCTGCCGGCGTACGACCCGGGTCCGGCCCTGGCCGGGGCCGACGCGGCGCCGGTGCGGACCCGGGTCGAGGTCCCCGGCGGGGAGGAGGTCGAGGTGGTGCGCGACGCCGGAGGCGCCCGGGTCGGCAGGATCGTGCGCCGACGCAGCCCCCTGGTCGCCCAGGTGGAGATCCGGGCCGAGCCCGACGACGGCTACGCCCGGCTGAGCGTCGCCGTGGCCAACGACCACCCGGAGACCGCCGCCGGCAAGGAGGACGCCCTGCGGCTGGCCCTGATCAGCGCCCACATGCTCGTGAGCGCCGCGGGCGGGGCCGGCTTCGTCTCGCTGCTCGAGCCGCCTGCCGCCGCGGCCGCCGCGGCCGCCAGGTGCCGGCAGCACCGCTGCTTCCCGGTGCTGGCCGGGCTGCCCGGGTCGACCGACGTCGTGCTCGGCTCCCCGATCATCCTCTACGACCACCCGGAGATCGCCGAGGAGAGTGCCGGCGCGCTGTTCGACTCCACCGAGATCGACGAGATCCTGACGTTGCGGGTGATGACGATGACCGACGAGGAGAAGGCGGAGGCGCGGGCGACGGACCCGAGGGCGGCCGAGATCGTCGACCGCTGCGACGCGATGTCCGACGACGCCCTGCAGCAGCTGCACGGAGCGCTCCGCAGCCCCGAGCCGCGGCTCTTCGACACCGGGGAGGTGCCCTGGTGGGACCCCGCCGCCGACGAGAGCGTCCGGCCGGAGGTCGACAGCGTCGTCGTCGACGGCGTGCGGGTGGCCAAGGGCAGCCTGGTGCGGGTGCACCCGTCCCGCCGCGCGGACGCCCAGGACCTCTTCTTCGCCGACCGGGTCGCCCGGGTGACCGCCGTGCTCTCCGACGTCGACGGCGGCACCCACGTGGCGCTGGTCCTCGCCGACGACCCGGCGGCCGA
The DNA here is from genome assembly GCF_014842875.1 of Nocardioides donggukensis. Classification (GTDB taxonomy): domain Bacteria; phylum Actinomycetota; class Actinomycetes; order Propionibacteriales; family Nocardioidaceae; genus Nocardioides; species Nocardioides donggukensis. Next base: position 218,177 of record NZ_JACYXZ010000002.1, read on the forward strand.
CCTGCACGAGTGGTACGGCCGCTACCTCTACTTCGCACCGGACGAGATCGAACCCCTGGACCAGGCACGTGAGGCACGAGAGGAGAGCCACCCATGAGAACGATCGGCATGCTGACGACGATCATCGCGGCCGCCGTCGCGGTCGGCGCGGTCGCGGTCGGGATCCGTTCCGCGCCCGACATCAAGCGCTACCTGCGGATGCGTCAGATGTGAGGCCCCGGGTCCTGGTCGCCGGCATCGGCAACCTGTTCCGCAGCGACGACGGGTTCGGTCCCGAGGTCGTGCGGCGGCTGGTCGCGGGCGGAGGCCTGCGCGGACTGCCCGGGGACGTGCGCGCCGTCGACTACGGCATCCGCGGGATGCACCTGGCCTACGACCTGCTCGACGGCTACGACGCGCTCGTGATCGTCGACGCGACGCCCGGGCCAGGCGCACCCGGCGAGGTCGCGGTGCTCCGGGTGCGCGAGGACGACCTCGGCCGGGGCGGCCTCGATCCGCACGGGATGGCCCCGGTGGCCGTGCTCGCCTCGTTGGGGGAGCTCGGCGGGCGACTCCCTGCGACGTACGTCGTCGGCTGCCGGCCGGCCGACCTCGACGACGGCATCGGTCTCTCCGAGCCGGTGACCGAGGCCGTGCCGGTGGCGATGGACACCGTGCTGACGCTGCTCCGCGAGCGGGTCCTGGCCGATGCGGCACCGGCTCGGACGTCCGGGGGGAGGGGCTGACATGTGCCTGGGGATCCCCGGCCGGGTGGTGCGGGTGCTCGACGGCAACGCGGGCATGCTCGCCCTGGTGGACGTGCTCGGCGCGCAGCGCCCGATCAACCTCGGCATGCTGGAGGACATCGGCGTCGAGCCGGGCGAGTGGGTGCTGATCCACATGGGCTTCGCCCTCGAGCGGATCGACCGGGCCGCGGCGGACGCCGCGATGAGCGGCCTGGAGATGATGGGGCGCGGGCCGAGCGACGACCAGGTGGGGGCCGGCCCGTGACCGGGGTGGTGGTCGTGGCTCCGACCCGGGTCCGGGTCCGGGTGACGGTGTCCGGGCTCGTGCAGGGGGTCGGCTTCCGGCCGTTCGTGTACGTCACCGCCAGCGCCCTCGGTCTGACCGGGCGGGTGGCGAACACCCCCGCAGGAGTGCTGGCCGAGGTGGAGGGTGACACGGTGGCGGTCACGGAGTTCCGTCGACGGCTGGTCGCCGAGGCACCGCCGCTGGCCGTGGTCGAGGCCGTCGAGCACGGCGAGGTGCCCGCGCGAGGCGGCACCGGCTTCACGATCGAGGCGACGACGGACGGAGAGGGTCGCACCCTCGCCTCACCAGACGTGGCGACCTGCTCGGACTGCCTGGCCGAGCTCGCCGACCCCGGGGACCGCCGGCACCGGCACCCGTTCATCACCTGCACCAACTGCGGGCCGAGGTTCACGATCATCACCCGGCTGCCCTACGACCGGGCCGGCACCACGATGGCCGACTTCGCCATGTGCGCCGCCTGCCGCGCGGAGTACGACGACCCGACGGACCGCCGCTTCCACGCCCAGCCGATCGCCTGCCATGACTGCGGACCGACGCTGGAGCTGGTGGTGGGCGGGGATCTCCGATCCGGGGAAGGGGCGCTCCGAGGCGCTCGCGACCTGCTCGCGGCCGGGTGCATCGTCGCCGTGAAGGGACTCGGGGGCTACCACCTGGCCTGTGACGCCGGCAACGGGGCGGCCGTCGCCGAGCTGCGCCGCCGCAAGCGGCGGGGCGACAAGCCGTTCGCGGTGATGACCCGCGACCTCGCCGCGGCGGAGCGGCTGGTGCGGGCCACCGGCCCGGAGCGGCGACTCCTCACCGGTGGCCGCCGGCCGATCGTGCTGCTCCCGCGCCGGGAGGGTGCCGCCGTCGCCGCGGCGGTGGCCCCCGGACACCCGCTCCTCGGGCTGATGCTTCCCTACACGCCCCTGCACGTGCTCCTGCTCGAGGAGCCGGGCCCGCGGTCGCTGGTGATGACCTCGGGCAACCGGTCCGGGGAGCCGATCGTCACCGACGACCAGGACGCACTCGACCGGCTCGCCTCGCTCGCCGACGGATGGCTGAGGCACGACCGGCGGATCGAGGTGCCCTGCGACGACTCGGTGGCGAGGTTCGTCGCCGGCGCCGAGCTCCCGCTCCGGCGCTCCCGTGGGCACGCGCCGCTGCCCGTGGCCCTGCCGTTCGACGTGTCGCCGGTGCTCGCCACCGGTGGCGACCTGAAGAACACGTGCGCGGTGGCGTCGGGTCGCTACGCGTGGCTGAGCCAGCACGTCGGCGACCTCGACGACCTGGCCACCCAGGACGCGCTCGCGTCGTCGGTGGCCCATCTCGAGGAGCTGACGGGGGTCGACCCCGGCCTGGTCGTCACCGACGCCCACCCGGGCTACCGGGCGCACCGGTGGGCCCGCGAGCGGGCCGGGGACCGACCCCTGCGGACCGTCCAGCACCACCATGCCCACGTCGCCTCGGTCATGGGCGAGCACGGGCTGGCCGGCGGCGAGGAGGTCATCGGGGTGGCGTTCGACGGCACCGGCTACGGCGACGACGGGGCGGTCTGGGGCGGGGAGGTGCTCGTGGCCGGCTACGGGTCGTACCGGCGAGCGGCGCACCTGCGCTACGTGCCCCTGGCCGGCGGCGATGCCAGCGTGCGCCGGCCCTACCGGATGGCGCTGGCACACCTCTGGGCCGCCGGGGTCGCCTGGGACGACGACCTGCCCGCGGTGGGCGTCTGCCCGGTCACCGAGCGCGGAGTGCTGCGACACCAGCTCGAGACCGGGTTCGGGGCCGTGCCCACCTCCAGCATGGGCCGGCTCTTCGACGCGGTCTCGTCCCTGGTCGGGGTCCGGCACACCGTGGACTACGAGGCCGAGGCCGCCATCGAGCTCGAGGTGCTGGCCGCGGGGGCTGCGGGTGCCCCCGACCCGGTCCCGACGGCGTACTCGTTCGAGGTGACCGGCGACGAGCCGCTCGTGGCGGATCCCGCGCCGGTGGTGCGGGCGGTGGTCGCCGACGTCCGTGCCGGCACGGCCCCCGACCTGATCGCCGCCCGGTTCCACGCGGCTGTCGCCGACCTGGTGGTGCGGCTGGCCGTGCACGAGCGCACGCGGAGCGGCCTCCGCACCGTCGCGCTGGCCGGCGGCGTGTTCCAGAACGCCGTGCTGCTGGAGTCCGCAGAGCGCCTGCTGGCGGGGCGCGGGTTCACGGTCCTGCGCCCCCGGCTCCTGCCGCCGCACGACGGCGGGCTGGCCCTCGGACAGATCCTGGTCGGCTCCCGAGTCCGACCCCGACAGTGAGAAGAAGGAGAGGCCCATGTGCCTGGCAGTTCCGGGCCGCGTCGTGTCCGTCACCGAGAGGGACGGCACCACGATGGCCGACGTCGACTTCGGCGGCCTCCGCAAGGAGGTCTGCCTCGAGTACATCCCCGACGTGAAGGTGGACGAGTACGTCATCGTGCACGTCGGCTTCGCCATCCAGCGCCTCGACGAGCAGTCCGCCCAGGAGACGCTGGCCAACTTCGACAGGCTCGGGATCCTCGAGGAGGAGTTCGGCGACGGTTTCGAGATCGCCGCCCGGCAGGCAGGAGCGGAAGGATGAGGTACCTCGACGAGTTCAGCGACCCGGACCTGGCCGGCAAGCTGGTGGACCAGATCCACGCCGTGACCACGCAGCCGTGGGCGATGATGGAGGTGTGCGGCGGGCAGACGCACTCGATCATCCGGCACGGCATCGACCAGCTCCTGCCCGAAGGAGTGGAGATGATCCACGGGCCCGGGTGCCCGGTCTGCGTCACCCCGCTGGAGATCATCGACAAGGCACTGGCGATCGCCGAGCAGCCCGGGGTGATCTTCTGCTCCTTCGGCGACATGCTCCGGGTGCCCGGCTCCGGCAAGGACCTGTTCTCGATCAAGAGCGCCGGCGGGGACGTCCGGGTCGTGTACTCGCCGCTGGACGCGCTGACGCTGGCGAGGGAGAACCCCGACAAGCAGGTGGTCTTCTTCGGGATCGGCTTCGAGACCACGGCCCCGGCGAACGCGATGACGGTCTACCAGGCCAAGCGGCTGGGCATCGAGAACTTCTCCCTGCTGGTCTCGCACGTGCTGGTGCCGCCGGCCGTCGCCGCGATCATGGAGTCGCCGACCTGTCGGGTGCAGGCGTTCCTCGCCGCCGGCCACGTCTGCAGCGTGATGGGCACGGCGGAGTACCCGCCGCTCGCGGAGAGGTACGGCGTGCCCATCGTGGTGACCGGCTTCGAGCCGCTGGACATCCTCGAGGGCATCCGCCGGACCGTCATCCAGCTGGAGGAGGGGCGGCACGAGCTCGAGAACGCCTACCCCCGCGCGGTGGTCGCGGAGGGCAACCCCGCGGCGATGGCGATGCTGCGCGACGTGTTCGAGGTGACCGACCGGACCTGGCGGGGCATCGGGATGATCCCGGAGAGCGGGTGGCGGCTCTCGGAGCGCTATGCACGGTTCGACGCGGAGGAGCGGTTCTCGGTCACCGACATCCACACCGACGAGTCGGCGCTGTGCCGCTCGGGCGAGGTGCTCCAGGGGCTGATCAAGCCCCACGAGTGTGCCGCGTTCGGCAAGGAGTGCACTCCGCGCAATCCGCTCGGGGCGACGATGGTGTCCTCGGAGGGCGCCTGCGCGGCGTACTTCACCTATCGCCGACTCGAGCTGGTCGAGAGCTGAGGAGGAGTCGATGGGCGAGCATCCGGACTTCGACGGCTGGGTCTGTCCGGCCCCGCTGAGGGACACCCCGACGATCGTCATGGGCCACGGGGGCGGTGGCGCGATGTCGGGGGAGCTCATCGAGCAGCTGTTCCTGCCCGCCTACGGGGGTGCTGCCAGGGCGGACCTGGGCGACTCGGCCGTGCTCGCCGTGCCGGGGCTGCGGGAGGGGGCGAGGCTGGCCTTCTCGACCGACTCGTTCGTCGTCAGGCCGATGTTCTTCCCCGGCGGCTCCATCGGGGACCTGGCCGTGAACGGGACGGTCAACGACCTCGCGATGTCCGGGGCCACACCGCTCTACCTGTCGACGGCGTACATCCTCTCCGAGGGGACCGCGCTGGCCGACATCGGCCGGGTGGCCACCGCGGTCGGCAAGGCGGCCGAGTCGGCCGGAGTGCAGCTGGTCACCGGAGACACCAAGGTCGTCGACAGCGGCAGCGGGGACGGCGTCTACGTCAACACCGCCGGCATCGGCATCGTGCCGGCCGGCGTGGAGATCGGACCGACGCGGGCCGAGGTGGGCGACGTCGTGCTGGTCAGCGGTGACATCGGCGTGCACGGGATCGCGGTGATGAGCTGCCGGGAGGGCCTGGAGTTCGGCACGAGGATCGAGAGCGACACGGCTGCGCTGCACGGACTGGTGGCCGACCTGCTCGGCACCGGCGTGGACGTGCGGGTCCTGCGAGACCCCACCCGTGGCGGGGTCTCGGCAACGCTGAACGAGATCGCGAGGGCCTCCGGTGTGGGCATCGAGCTCGTCGAGCGGGACCTGCCGATCCCGCCCGAGGTCAAGGACGCCTGCGGACTGCTGGGGCTGGATCCGCTCCAGGTCGCGAACGAGGGCAAGCTGCTCGCGGTGGTGCCCGCGGACGGGGCGGAGCAGGTGCTCGAGGCGATGCGGCGTCATCCGCTGGGATCGGGGGCTGCCAGGATCGGCCGTTGCGTGGCCGAGCATCCGAGGATGGTGGTGGCCCGCACCGGCCTGGGCGGCACCCGCGTGGTCGACCTGCCGATCGGCGAGCAGCTGCCCCGGATCTGCTGAGCATGAGCGCCGAGGGGGCGGTGCTGTTCGCCCGCTACGCCTACCCGCCCAACGCCCTGGGCTACTGCGGTCCCGAGGGTGCCGAGGCGATGCTCCGGCCGGCGGCCGTGGCCGACATCGAGCGCCGTGCCCGGCAGTTCGACGGCGCCTGGTCCTACCTGGAGCTGCTCGCGGAGGCACACGGGTCGGGCGACCCGCTCTCGGCTGCGGTGGTCGAGGCCTACTGGCTCGGGAGCCCCCTGCTCGACGGGCTTGCCCCGAACCTCCTCGTGGAGCGGCTCCGTGAGCGGTTCGCCGGTCAGCCCGGCGGCACCTGGCGCCAGGCGGGCGACCGGGCCCGTGCCCACCACAGCTTCCAGGTGTTCGAGGTGTATCCGTGGGCGGAGCTGCTCCGGGCGGGCCGCCCGGTGGCCCCGGCGCTCCACGTGCTGGACCGGTGCCGGATCAGGGTGGGGGAGGTGGTGGCCGCCGCCGGGGAGGCGGTCACCGTCTCCAGTGACCGTCTGCGGTGGGACCCCCCGGAGCTGACGGTCACCGGACCGGTCACTGAGGAGGCCCGCTGGTCGGTCGGAGGGCTGAGCCTGATCCCCGCTCCGGAGGTGGGCGACCTGGTCGCTCTGCACTGGGACTGGGTGTGCGACACGGTGAGCCCGCGCCAGGCGGAGCACCTGGCCGCACTCGAGCGCAGGCAGCGCCGCTCGATCGGCCGGATGCCCGGCGTCTGAGTCACACTCAGACCACCCCTGGGGGTGGTCCGGGGGCTTGGTGGGTGGGCTAGTGTCAATAGTCCGACGTAACTATTTGTCGGATCAGCAGTTGGGGAAGTGTCCAGGTCGAGATCCGACCGGACTCTCGGGGGGATGCCGGACCTTTCCGGCAGGTAATGGGGGAATCCCTCGATGCGTCATGCTCTCTTCGGACGTGGGCTGGTCGCCGGTGCGACCGCCGCGCTCCTCGCCACCGCAGCACTCTCGCCGGCCACGGCCACACCCGGCAACGGCAACGGCTCGCCTCCGGGCAACAACGGCACCGTCAAGGTCGTCGGCTCGGGCGACGTCGACGACATCCCACAGAACCACCCGCACGTGGGCTGTGACTTCCTGCTGGAGTGGTACGGCTTCGACAAGGGGGAGGACGTCGTCTCGACGGTGTCCTTCGCGATGCAGGCGCCCACGGCCGACGTCGGCCTCGCCGTCAGCGGTCCGAGCACGGTCTTCGTCGGCGAGGACGACGCCTCCGGCGCGGGCAACGACCTGGACGGTCGCCAGGAGTACACGCTCAGCTTCGACGGTGCGCCGCACCCGCAGCAGGGCTACCACGTGAAGCTCACCGTCAGCACCCCCCGATCGCAGGGCAACGACACCAAGACCAAGGTGTTCTGGGTCGAGGGCTGCGAGGAGCCGGTGACCCCCGAGGAGCCGGTGACCCCTGAGGAGCCGGTGACCCCCGAGGAGCCGGTGACCCCCGAGGAGCCGGTGACCCCCGAGGAGCCGGTGACGCCCGAGACGCCCGAGGAGCCGGTGACCCCCGAGCAGCCGACCACGCCGGACGACTCCTCGATCACCGACGGGGCGGTGAGCCCGCCGAAGGCCGGGAACGCCCCGAGCGGCCAGGCGCCGTCGATCCAGGCGCCCGCGAACCAGGCGCCGTCCGGCCTGGCGCCGGCGGCGCAGGTCCCGACGAGCATCGATGCCGGGCTGGGCGCGGCGTCGTCGACCCCGGCACAGGACCGGGCTCCGCTCGTCCTGCTGGTGCTGGGTGGCCTGCTGGGCCTGGCCGGGCTGACGCTCCGCCGGCGCAGCCCCGCCCGGATCCGTCGCTGACGTGATCCGTCCGATCGGCCCGGTGGCGACGCTCGTCGTCGCCACCGGGGCCGTGCTGGCCGGCCTCGGTGGCCTCGGCCTCGTGTCCACCGCCCCGGCGCCTGCCCAGGGTCCCGGTGAGGGGTCCGGCGAGGTCGCCGCGCAGGTGTCCGCGCCGGACCGGTCCTTCCGGGTGGGCGCCCGGCCGCGGCTCGAGACGTCGGCGGATCCCGAGTCGCCGCAGACCCCCGGCCGGCCGCCCGAGCGCCTGGTGCTGCCGTCGCTGGCGGTGGACGCCCCAGTGGTGCCGATCGCGGCACAGGGCGAGGTGCTGGTGCCTCCGGCCGATCCGCAGGTCATCGGCTGGTGGGCGGCCGGTGCGGCGCCGGGCGCGTCGACCGGCACGACCCTGGTCACCGGCCACACGGTCTCGACCGGGGGTGGTGCGCTGGACGACCTCGAGGAGGTGCGGCCCGGCGACCCGGTCACCGTGGGCACGGGAGCCGACACCGTCGACTACGTGGTGCGGCGGGTGGAGGAGTTCTCCAAGGGCGAGCTCGCCCGGCGCGCCGAGGAGCTCTTCCGGCAGGACGGCCCGGGCCGGCTGGCGATCGTGACCTGTGAGGACTGGGACGGGTCGCAGTACCTCTCCAACGTCGTCGTGACCGCCGTTCCGCGTTAGCCCGCCGCGGCCCGGGGTGCCTCGGTCCGTGCCCGTCGACGCCCCAGCACCGACGCCACGACCAGGCCGGCCACGAAGGCGCCCAGGGTGCCGAGCGCCTCGTCGCCGAGCGTGTCCTCGTAGGCGGTGTCGAGCTCGGTGCCGTGGCGGATGAACGTGTACCACTCGCCCAGCTCCCACCCGATGGCCAGGAGGGCGCCGATGCCGGTGACCAGGACGACCACGGCCCACCGCGGCCGCACCCGGGCGCAGACGATGAGCCCGAGGCCGGTGCACAGCAGCAGCCAGTTGCCGAAGTGGTTCAGGTCGTCCCACCAGGCGACCGCGTCGTAGAGGTCGAGGCTGTTGCCGGTGACGTCGACGAGGAACGGCAGCATGACCAGCGTGAACGCGCCGTACGGCGGGGCGGCGGGGTCCGCGCGCCGACGGGAGACCAGCCACCACGCGACGGGGACCGCCAGCATCAGCAGGGGGTAGGCCACCAGCCGGGCGCCGAACGCCTTGTCGGCGAACCGCTCGATGCCGGGCCAGTACTCCGCCACGAGCAGCTGCGCCACGGTCGCGAGCAGGACGGCGGCCGGCACCCAGGCCGGGCAGGAGCGAGGTCTCACCGGCACATTGTCGCCGGAATAGCCGACCACGGAGGGCTGTTGAGAGGTCGTTGCTCCTTCAACCAGCAGGAGGTGGTCGCATGCAGTTCGGCATCTTCACCGTCGGAGACGTCACCCCGGACCCCACCACGGGACGGACCCCGACCGAGCACGAGCGGATCCGGGACACGATCACGATCGCCCGGAAGGCCGAGGAGGTGGGACTCGACGTCTTCGCCACCGGCGAGCACCACAACCCGCCGTTCGTGCCGTCGGCACCGACCACCACCCTCGCCTACATCGCCGCCGTGACCGAGCGGCTGCTGCTGTCCACCTCCACCACGCTGATCACCACCACCGACCCGGTGCGGATCGCGGAGGACTACGCGACGCTCCAGCATCTCTCCGACGGCCGGGTCGACCTGATGCTCGGCCGGGGCAACACCGGCCCGGTCTACCCGTGGTTCGGCAAGGACATCCGTGACGGCGTCCCGCTGGCGGTCGAGAACTACGCCCTGCTGCGCCGGCTCTGGCGCGAGGAGGTCGTCGACTGGGAGGGCAGGTTCCGCACGCCCCTGCAGGGGTTCACGGCGACGCCCCGACCGCTGGACGGCGTACCGCCGTTCGTGTGGCACGGCTCGATCCGGACCCCCGAGATCGCCGAGCAGGCGGCCTACTACGGCGACGGCTTCTTCGCCAACCACATCTTCTGGCCGGCGTCGCACACCCGTCAGATGGTGGCGCTGTACCGACGCCGCTTCGAGCACTACGGTCACGGCTCCGCGGACCAGGCGATCGTGGGCCTGGGCGGGCAGGTGTTCATGCGGCACAACAGCCAGGACGCGGTGCGCGAGTTCCGCCCGTACTTCGACAACGCCCCGGTCTACGGCCACGGACCCTCCCTCGAGGACTTCACGTCGCAGACCCCGCTCACGGTCGGCTCGCCCCAGCAGGTGATCGAGCGCACCCTGGGTTTCCGGGAGTACGTCGGGGACTACCAGCGGCAGCTGTTCCTGATGGACCACGCGGGGCTGCCCCTGAAGACGGTGCTGGAGCAGCTCGACCTGCTCGGCGAGGAGGTCGTGCCCGTGCTCCGTCGCGAGTTCGCCGCCCGGAAGCCCGTCCACGTGCCGGACGCACCCACCCACGCGACACTCCGGGCGGCCCGTGAGCACGCCGCACCGTCCCTGGACGAGCTCGGCGCCCGCGCCGTGGCGGCCGAGCGATGACCCGGCACGTCGTGGTGGTCTCCGCCGGGCTGGGGGTGCCGTCGTCGACCAGGCTGCTCGCCGACCGGCTGGCCGCCGCCACCGAGGCCTCCCTGGCCGCCCTCGGTGAGTCGGTGGCGACCCGGATCGTCGAGCTGCGGCCACTCGCCCATCCGCTCGCCGACCACCTCCTCACCGGATTCCCCGCGGGGGACCTCGTCGAGGCGGTCGCCGCCATCCGCCGGGCGGACGCCGTGATCGCGGTGACACCCGTCTTCAGCGCGTCCTACAGCGGCCTGTTCAAGTCGTTCTTCGACGTGCTGGAGCCGGGCACGCTGGCGGGCACGCCGGTGCTGCTCGCCGCGACCGCGGGCACCGCCCGCCACTCACTGGCGCTCGAGCACGCCCTGCGCCCCCTGTTCGCCTACCACCGGGCGCTCACGGTGCCCACCGCGGTCTTCGCCGCCAGCGAGGACTTCGGCAGCGCCGCCGACGGTCGACTCGCCGACCGGGTGGCGCGGGCCGCGGGCGAGCTGGCCGACCTCGTGGCCGGGCGACCGCTCGGGCCCGAGGACCCCGACCCCGACGGTCTCGACGATCTCGACGAGCCGGAGCCCTTCGAGACGCTGCTGGGTCGCTAAGACGGGCGCCCCGTGGGGCGCCCGCGCCTCAGTGCGCGTAGGTGCCGGTGATGATCGCCCGGCCCAGGGTCTTGAAGGCCAGGTTGAACGCGACCACCGCGGGGCTCGAGTCGCCGTCGACACCGAGGTGCCGCTCGCCGACCGCGTGCACCACGAACTGGTAGCGGTGCACCTGGTCGCCCGGCGGGGGAGCGGCGCCCATGAAGCCCTTCCCGCTGCCGTCGTGTCGCACGTGGAAGGCGTTCCCCGGCAGCTCGCCCTCGGCGGCACCGGTCTCGAGGGAGGTCACCTCCGCCGGCAGGTCGACCAGGACCCAGTGCCAGAACCCGCTCGGGGTGGGGGCGTCGGGGTCGAAGCAGGTGACCACGTAGGACTGCGTGCCCTCGGGTGCGCCGGACCAGCTCAGCTGGGGCGAGGTGTTCCCGCCGTCGGCCACCTGGTCGGGCTTCAGCGGCTGGCCGTCCGTGACGTCGGTGCTGGTCACCGAGAACGACGGCACCGCAGGCAACAGGTCGTAGGGGTCGGGGGCGACAGGTCGGTCGAGGCTCATGCTCCGAACCTAGTCACCCGGCCCCAACCCCGTCGATGGACAATGGCGCGGTGACCACCGAGCCGCTGCTCCCCGCTGCCCTCGCGGCGATCCGCCCCCTGGACGCCCCTGCGATGGAGGCCGCGCGCCGTCGGCAGGCCGAGCTCACCAAGCCGGCCGGGTCGCTCGGCGTCCTGGAGGACGCCTCGGTGCGGCTGGCGGGGATCCACGGGACCTGCCCGCCGCCGTACCCCGACGAGTTCGTGGTCGCCGTGTTCGCCGCCGACCACGGGGTCGTGGCGAGCGGGGTCACGCCGTGGCCCCAGGAGGTCACCGGCGCCATGGTGGAGAACTTCCGCAGAGGTGGCGCCGCCGTCAACGTCCTCGCGGCCGAGGCGGGTGGCACCGTCGTCGTGGTCGACATCGGGGTCGTCGGCGACGTCGACGAGGACGCCGTCGTCTGGTCCCGCAAGGTGCGTCGCGGGACCGCCGACCTGGCGCACGGCCCCGCCATGAGCCGGACCGAGGCCGAGCAGGCGATCGAGGTGGGCATCGGGGTGGCGGCCGAGCTGGTCGACGCCGGGTACGGCGTGATCGCGACCGGCGACATGGGCATCGGCAACACCACGGCGTCGGCCTGCCTGGTCGCGCACTTCACGGGGCTGCCGGCCGAGGAGGTCACCGGACCTGGCACGGGCGTGGACGACGCCACCCTCAAGCACAAGACGGACCTCGTGGCCGGCGCCGTGGGTCGGCTCGCCGAGGACGCCGACCCCATCGACGTGCTCGCCGAGGTCGGGGGGCTCGAGCACGCCGGCCTGGTCGGGCTGGTGCTCGGCGCGGCCTCCCGACGGGTGCCCGTCGTCCTCGACGGCGTCATCGCCGGTGCTGCCGCCCTCGTCGTGCGGGCCCTGGCCCCGGACGCGGTCGACCACTGCTTCGCCGGGCACCGCAGCACCGAGCCCGGCCACCACGCCGCGCTGGCGCTGCTCGGCCTGCGCCCGCTCGTCGAGCTCGACCTCCGGCTGGGGGAGGGCACCGGTGCCGCGCTGGCGTTCCCGCTGGTGCGGGCCTCGGCGGCCGTGCTCCGGGACATGGCCACCTTCGACGACGCGGGGATCGGCTCGTGAGCGACCACCCGTCGTACCCGCCCTACCCCTCCGGGCTCCGGCTGGCCGGGCGCCGGGTCGTGGTGGTCGGCGGTGGGCACGTGGCCCAGCGCCGGGTCCCGGTGCTGATCGGGGCCGGCGCCGAGGTGCACGTGGTCTCACCCGAGGTCACGCCCGCCATCGAGGGCCTGGCGGCGGAGATCACGATCGCCCTGCGCCCGTTCCGGGAGGCAGACCTGGACGGTGCGTGGTACGTCATCGCCGCGACCGACGACCGGGCCGTGAACGAGGCGGTCTCCCTGGCCGCGGAGGAGCGCCGGATCTTCTGCGTCCGTGCCGACGACGCCCGTGAGGCCTCCGCCTGGACCCCGGCGATCGGCCGGCACGAGGGGCTCACGGTGGCGGTGCTGGCCAACCGCGAGCCGCGCAGGTCGGCCGGGATGCGCGACGAGATCATGCAGGCCCTGCGCGAGGGCGTGATCAGCATCGCCCAGGACCGGACGCCCGGCGTGGTCCTGGTCGGCGGCGGGCCGGGGGACCCCGAGCTGGTCACGATCGCCGCCCGCAACGCGCTGGCGTCGGCCGACGTCGTGGTGGCCGACCGGCTCGCGCCGCGCGAGCTCCTCGACGAGCTGGCCCCGGGGGTCGAGCTGATCGACGTCGCGAAGCTGCCCCGCGGACGGTCCGCCTCCCAGGAGGAGATCAATCGGGTGCTGATCGAGCACGCCCGCGCCGGCAAGCGGGTGGTCCGGTTCAAGGGCGGTGACAACTTCGTCTTCGGCCGCGGCTACGAGGAGGTCCTCGCCTGCGCCGAGGCCGGGGTCCCGGTGACCGTCGTGCCGGGGCTGACGTCGGCCATCTCGGTGCCCGCCCGGGCCGGCATCCCGGTCACCCATCGCGGGGTCGCCCACGAGTTCACGGTCATCTCGGGGCACCTGCCCCCCGGACATCCGGACTCGCTCGTCGAGTGGCCGGCCGTGGCCGCGCTGCGAGGCACCGTGGTGCTGCTCATGGCCGTGCAGAACGCGCCGGCGATCGCCTCGGCCCTCATCGCCGGGGGTCGATCGAGGGACACCCCGGTCGCGGTCGTCATGGAGGGCACGATGCCGGGGGAGCGGACCGTGCGGTCGACGCTGGCGGGCCTCGAGGCCGACCTCGAGGCCGCCGCGGTCCGGCCCCCGGCGATCATCGTCGTCGGCGACGTGGTCGCCGTCTCCGCGCCGGGTCACGATGGCTGAGCTGATCCGGGTCGCGGACGGCGCCGACCCGCGTCTCGCGGACTACCGCGACTTGCGGGACGTCTCGTTGCGCAAGCACCTCGAGGCCGAGCACGGGCTCTTCCTCGCCGAGGGCGAGAAGGTGGTCCGTCGGGCGCTGGAGGCCGGCTTCCCGGCCCGGTCCTTCCTCATGGCCGAGCGGTGGCTGGAGGGCCTCGCGGACGTCCTGGACCGCTCCGACGCGCCCTGCTTCGTGGTCGAGGAGAAGCTGGCTGAGGAGGTCACCGGCTTCCACGTGCACCGTGGGGCGCTGGCGTCGTTGGAGCGGCGGCCGCTGCCCTCGCTCGACTCCGTGCTGGCGGGCGCCCGCTCGGTGCTGGTGCTCGAGGACATCGTCGACCACACGAACGTGGGTGCGATCTTCCGCAGCGGTGCCGCGCTGGGCTTCGACGCGGTCCTGCTCTCGCCGCGGTGCGCGGATCCGCTCTACCGGCGTGCGGTGAAGGTGGGGATGGGCGCGGTGTTCTCCGTCCCGTGGACCCGTACCTCCGACTGGGCCGGCGCCCTGCCCGCCCTCTCCGAGCGGGGCTTCACGACGGTCGCCCTCACTCTCGCCCCCGACGCGGTGCCGGTCGACCGAGCGGTCGCGGGGCTCGACCGGGTCGCGCTGGTGCTCGGCTCGGAGGGGCACGGACTCTCACCGCGCTGGGAGCAGACCGCCGACCGGCGGGCCACGATCCCGATGCGCGAGGGGATCGACTCGCTCAACGTGGCCGCGGCGACGGCGATCGCCTGCTACGAGACGGCCCGGCGCTGACGGCCCCGGCGCGGGGGAACCCCTCGGAGCGCTGCGGCGTCACACCCACCATGATGATTCTCGGGATGATCCACCGTCACCGACAGACCGCACCCGCCTCCCGCGTCCGGCTCGCGGGCGCGGCCCTGTGTGGCAGCCTGCTGCTGGGCGCGTGCGCGCCCACGCAGGACACCGGTGCCGACAGCGGAGGAGACGACGCGCCCATGACCCCTCCGACCGCGTCGGCGCCGGGTGCCGACTCCGACCCGGCCCGCGCCGCGGTGGCCGACCTCGCCGCCGAGCTCTCCGTCGAGGACGCGGCGATCACCGTGGACTCCGTCGAGGACGTCACCTGGCGCGACGGCAGCCTGGGGTGCGCCGAGCAGGGCACGATGTACACGCAGGCCCTGGTCGAGGGCACGAGGATCACGCTCTCGGTCGACGGCGAGACCTACGAGTACCACGCGGGAGGGGACCGTCCCCCGTTCCTGTGCCCGGACCCCACCGAGTGACCGACGAAGGTCAGGACGCCGTCAGGTGGTCCACGAGCGCGGCCTCCAGCCGCGCGGGTGGGGAGGTGTCGCGCCTACCGGGCAGCGGCGGGGAGTGCGTGCGGTAGGCGTGCCCGGCCGGCGTCACCGTGACCACGGTGTGCCGGGGCTCGGTGAGCATCGGCGCCGCGACCCACCCGGGCGCCTCCTTGGCGTAGTTGCAGGCCTCGCAGAGGCCTTGGGCGTTGACGGCCGAGGTCTGCCCACCCTCGCGCACCGGCACGACGTGGTCGCGGTGCCGGATCGGGGCGTCGCACCACGGGGTGCGACAGGTGTCGCCGTCCCGCACCGCGATCAGCTCGGCGAGCCCGGCGGGGAAGGTGCGGGACATCGACTCCATGGCGACCAGGTCGTGGTCCGCCGGGAACGCGAACACCCGGCGCAGGCTGGCCAGCCCCTCCCGGGTCGCGCGCCGCACCACGTCGCGGCACAGCGAGGCAGGCAGGGAGCCGGCGCCCCGCAGCTGGCCGGGCTCGTCGCTCGAGCCGAACAGGGTCTCGGTGCCGACGACCAGATTCACCCGCACCCCGACCGGCCGGACCGGATCGGCGCCGGTCACGCGCTCGACCAGCACGTCGGCCTTGACCTGGTCGCGGGTGCGGCCGTCGCCCGCAGCCCGGGCCGAGTCGGCCGCCTCGCCCAGGGCCTGCAGCACCGTGGCGTAGTGCTCCTGCCGGACGACTGCCGAGATCCGGGCGGTGCCGTCGTGCAGCGTGCGGGCGGTCACCCGGCGGGCGGCACGGGCGGCCGCGAACCGACGGCCGGTGGCCGCCGCGTCCACCCGGTGCACGATCCGGCGCACCTGCTCGCGGAGCTGGCGGTCGCCTCGGTGCGGGACCGATCGATCCCTCGCCAGCTCGACGTCGACGGCACGACGGTCCGCGGCGCCCAGCTGCGCCGTCTCGTCGGCGATCACCATGGCCCGCGACTCGGAGAGGTCCCCGCAGCTGAGCGCGCCCAGTGTGTGGGGGAGGTCGCAGGTCAGTGCCCGGGCGAGCTCGAGGTGCCGGCGTCCTCGGTGCGGGCCCTCGCGCCGCGCGAGGCCGACCTGTGCCCCGATGCTCACGTCCGGGTCGAGACGGCGGCCGCCGCAGATCGTGGCAGCCTCGATCCCGGCCGACTGCGACCGGGCGAGGGCCTGGGTGATCCTGGCCTGAGCCCCGGCCGCGGCCGCCTTGATCCGCTCCAGTGCCTCCAGCCGGCCGACCCGCTCCTCGTCGTCGGCCGCCCTCTCGATCATCGCCAGCCGCTCCACCAGCTCGCCGAGGTCCGAGGTCGAGAGTCGGCTCCGGGCGGCTTCGAGGATGAGACGCGGTTCGCTCATGTGTTCGAGTGTAGGCGTGCCCACCGACAATGCCCTGATCCTGCTGACGCCGGGTGGACCGCCTCCTCCGGGGGCCGGTCCGCCTCAGGGCGTCCGGCGGTCCGTCAGCCAGGCGGCGATGGCCTCGCCGATCTCGTCCGGGCTGTCCTCCTGGATGAAGTGCAGGCCGGGGACGGTGACCTCGGTCTGGTTCGGCCAGGTGCGGGCGAACTCGCGCTGCGGCCCGGTCAGGATCGTGCCCGGATCGGCGTTGACGAAGAGCTTGGGCACCTGCGAGGCGGCCAGCCACTCGGCGTACGACGCGACGATCTCGGCCACGTCGGCGGGCTCGCCGTCGATCGGGATCTGGCGCGGCCAGGTCAGGGTGGGACGGCGGTCCTCGCCGGGAGTGGCGAACGGACGGCGGTACTCCTCCATCTCCTCGTCCTCGAGGGTGCGCAGGATCGACGCCGGCAGGATCGCCTCGACGAACAGGTTCTTCTCCAGGACCATCGACTCACCCGCCTCCGAGCGGAGGCCCTGGAAGATGCCCCGAGCCGACTCCGGCCACTCCTCCCACGTGACCGGTCGGACGATGGCCTCCATGTAGGCGATGCCGGCGACCCGGTCGCGGTGCCGGTTCGCCCAGTCGAAGCCCAGTGCCGAGCCCCAGTCGTGGACGACCAGCGTGACCCGGTCCCCGAGGTCGAGCCGGTCGAGCAGTCCGTCGAGGTGCTCGCGATGCTCGACGAACGTGTAGGAGTCGGCGCCGGGGTCGTCGAGCTTGTCCGAGTCGCCCTGTCCGAGGAGGTCCGGCACGATGCAGCGGCCCCGACCGGACAGGTGCGGGAGCACGTTCCGCCAGAGGTACGACGAGGTCGGGTTGCCGTGCAGGAGCACGATCGGGTCGCCCGTTCCGACCTCGTGGTAGGCCATCCGCCTGCCGTGGACGGTCAGGTACTGCTTGCTCAGCGCCGCGGTGCTCATGTGCGCGAGTCTCGCACGCGGCGACGCCCTACGGTGGTGTGGTGGACCTCGACAACGGGCAGCCGATCGACCTGGAGACCCTCAGCGACCTGCACCAGCTGAGGGAGCAGTTCACCCGCTTCATGATGCAGTACAAGTTCGGCATCGACGAGGTGGCGACGAAGATCTCGATCCTGCAGGAGGAGTTCGCGCACCTGCACTCCTACAACCCGATCGAGCACGTGCAGTCCCGCCTCAAGTCGCCCGAGTCGATCATGGAGAAGGTGGCGAGGCGCGGGTGCGGCCCGACGTTCGAGGAGATCCGCTCGGAGATCACCGACATCGCGGGAGTGCGGGTCACCTGCAGCTTCGTCTCCGACGTCTACCGGGTCTACGAGATGCTGGCCGACCAGCCCGACCTCACGGTGCGCCAGGTCAAGGACTACGTCGCGCAGCCCAAGCCCAACGGCTACCGCAGCCTGCACGCCCTCGTCGAGGTCCCGGTCCACCTGTCCGACCGGATCGTGCCGGTCGTCATCGAGGTCCAGCTGCGCACCGTCGCCATGGACTTCTGGGCCAGCCTCGAGCACAAGATCTACTACAAGTTCGACGCCGCGGTGCCCCAGGAGATGGTCGACGAGCTGCGCGAGGCCGCCCACACCGCGGCCGACCTGGACCACCGGATGGAGGTCCTGCACCGGCAGCTGCACGGCGATGCCGCCGCGCCTCGCGACCCCGCCTCGAGCGTCCTCGTGCCGGACGACCGGGTGGTCGCCCTCCTGCACAGCATGCGCGCGCAGGACGAGACCCGCTGAGTGCCGGTCAGGTCCGGTCGTCGGCCGGCCAGCCGTCCGGGAACTCCTCGACGGCCTTGTCGTGCTGCTTGCCGAGCCGCTTGCGCGCCTTGGCGCTGAGCCGGTCGCCGAAGACGGTCCCGTTGGTGTGGTCGGTCTCGTGCTGGAGCGCCCGGGCCAGCAGCCCGTCGCCCTCGAACCGCACCGGCGAGCCGTCCAGGCCGGCCCCCTCGACGACGGCCGCGTCGGGGCGGGCGCACTCGACGTAGGCGCCCGGGAACGACAGGCAGCCCTCGTCGTCGTCGTCGAGCCGGCGGTCCTTGCCCTCCGGCAGCGTCAGCACCGGGTTGCAGACGACGCCCTGCACCTGCCGTCCGGACGCGTCCGGGCAGTCGACGACGAAGACCGCCAGGTCGACCCCGATCTGGCAGGCGGCCAGGCCGACGCCGTCGGCGGCCCGCATCGTGGCCACCATGTCCGCCACCAGGGCGGCGAGGTCGTCATCGAACGCCGTGACCCGCTGCTGCGGTGCGTGCATGACCGGTGTGCCCCAGCGGGTGATCGGGCGGACCGTGCCCCCCTCGGGGAGCGGTCCGTACGGCGCGTGCGGGGCCGGCCCGGCAGGGTCCCCGGGAGTCGTGATCGCCATGGTCGCCCAGTCTAGGGCGGCGTGACCCGGGTCATGGACGCGAGGTGTGGCGCGAAGTGTAACTCCGAGTTACATTTCGATCATGTCCCTCATCAAGGCAACCAGGAGCGCGGTGTCGCCGGGTGGCAAGCACGGCGTGAGCGGCACCGAGTCCCGCGATCCGATCGGCTACGCCGTGCTGGCCCTCAACAAGCTCGCGCAGAGCGAGCTGATCGACCGGCTCGGCCTCCGCCGCCCGGCCGAGCGGGGCGTGTTCACGGTGACCCGCGGGGGGTTCCGGGCCGCCGGTGCCGCCAGCCGGGCGTTCACGCGCCGGGGCCGGCCGGGCCACCCGGGCCTCCGGGTCCCGTCGGCGAACCCGAGCGGCGTCTTCGACCTCACCCCCACCGAGGACGAGCAGATGCTGGTCGACGTGGTCACCGAGCTCGCCGCCGAGGTCCTGCGCCCCGCCGCCGCGCAGGCCGACGAGACCTGCCTCGCCCCCGAGTCGCTGCTCGCCGCCAGCCAGGAGATCGGCCTTCCGATCCTCGGGGTCCCCGAGCAGCTGGGCGGGATCTCCGAGGAGCGCTCGGCGGTCGCCGGCACGCTGGTCGCCGAGGCTCTGGCCCGGGGCGACATGGGCCTCGCCGTCGCCACCCTGGCCCCCGGTGCCGTGGCCACCGCACTGTCCCTGTGGGGCACCGACGAGCAGCAGGCCACCTACCTCCCCGAGTTCACCGGTGACGACGTCCCGGCGGCCGCCCTCGCGCTCACCGAGCCGGGCGTCCTCTACGACGTGCTGTCGCCGGCGACCACCGCCACCCGCACGGCTGACGGCTTCGTCCTCGACGGCGTCAAGAGCCTGGTCCCGCGGGGCGCCGACGCCGAGCTGTTCGTCGTCGGCGCACAGCTCGAGGGTCGGCCGGTGCTGTTCCTGGTCGAGTCCGGAGCCGACGGCCTCGAGGTCGAGGGCGACCCGGCCATGGGCCTGCGCGCCGCCGCCATGACCCGGGTCCGGCTGTCCGGCGTCCGGGTCCCGGCCGGCGCCGTGCTCGGCCAGGCCGACGGGTCGACGTACACCGAGTGCGTCCGACTCTCCCGACTGGCGTGGTGCGCCCTCGCGGTCGGCACCGGTCAGGCCGTGCTCGACTACGTGACGCCGTACGTCAAGGAGCGGGAGGCGTTCGGCGAGCCGATCGCGCACCGGCAGTCGGTGGCGTTCATGGTCGCCGACATCGGCATCGAGCTCCAGGCGATGCGGCTGCTGACCTACCGGGCCGCCGCCCGCGCCGCGCAGGGCAAGGACATCGGCCGGGAGGTCGCGCTGGCCCGCAAGGCCTGCGCCGACCACGGGATGCGGATCGGCCTGGACGGCGTCCAGCTGCTCGGGGGCCACGGGTTCGTCAAGGAGCACCCCGTCGAGCGGTGGTACCGCGACCTGCGGGCCATCGGCGTCATGGAAGGAGGGGTGTTGGTCTGATGATCAACCTCGAGACCCCCAGGAAGCACCGGGCGCTGGTCGACCAGGCCCACCAGGTCGCGATGAACATGCTGCGGCCGATCTCCCGCAAGTACGACCGTGCCGAGCACGAGTACCCCAAGGAGCTCGACATGCTCGCGGCCATGATCGACGGGCTCTCCGAGTCCGGCGCCTCCGAGGGCGCCGGCGCCGCCGGGGTACGCCGCGACGAGGGCGAGCCGGACCGGGGCCCCAGCCGGAACGGCGCGAACCTCGCCTCGGTGCTCTCCGTCGCCGAGATGTGCTGGGGCGACGTCGGCCTGCTCCTGAGCATGCCCCGCCAGGGCCTCGGCAACTCCGCCATCGCGTCGGTCGCCAGCGACGAGCAGCTCGAGCGGCTCCGGGGCACGTGGGCGGCGATGGCCATCACCGAGCCCGGCATCGGGTCGGACTCGGCGAACATCACCACCACCGCCCGCAAGGACGGTGACGAGTACGTCCTCAACGGCGAGAAGATCTTCGTCACCTCGGGTGAGCGCGCGGACAGCGTCGTGGTCTGGGCGACCCTGGACAGGTCGCTGGGCCGGGCGGCGATCAAGTCCTTCGTCGTCACCAAGGGCACGCCCGGGATGCGGGTCGAGCGCCTCGAGCACAAGCTGGGGATCAGGGCCTCGGACACCGCGGTGATCATCTTCGAGGACTGCCGGGTGCCGGCCGAGAACCTCCTCGGCACCCCCGACGTCGACGTCAAGCAGGGCTTCGCCGGCGCGATGGCCACCTTCGACAACACCCGGCCGCTCGTCGCCGCGATGGCGATCGGGTGCGCCCGGGCCGCGCTCGACCTGACCCGGGAGCTGCTGGCCGACGCCGGCGTCGTCGTCGACTACGACCGGCCGGCCCAGACCCAGTCGGCTGCGGCCGCCACCTTCCTCCGGCTCGAGTCCGACTGGGAGGGCGCCCGGCTGCTCACGCTCCAGGCGGCCTGGATGGCCGACAACCGGGAGCCGAACTCGCTGGAGGCCTCGATGGCGAAGGCCAAGGCCGGTCGCGTCGGCTCGGACGTCACCCTGAGCTGCGTCGAGCTGGCCGGGGCGGTCGGCTACTCCGAGGGCGAGCTGCTGGAGAAGTGGGCGCGGGACTCCAAGATCCTCGACATCTTCGAGGGCACCCAGCAGATCCAGCAGCTCATCGTCGCCCGCCGGCTGCTCGGCCTGTCCAGCGCCCAGCTGCAGTAGGGCGGCGCGCTCAGCCGAGCTGGTTGAAGGGGTCGTGCTCGGCCAGGATCTTCTCGACGCGGGCCTGGTCGAGCCGCGACACCACGGCCGAGCTCTCGTGGGCGTCGCGCACGCACTTGGCGAGCGTGAAGGACGACGTGGTGAGGAACAGGGTGGCGATGCCGAGGAAGGCGCGGATCCAGGGGTCGACGGGCAGGTAGAGGATCGCCCAGAGGATCGCCAGCAGGGCGATCCCGAAGGAGATCGCCGCCTGTGCGTAGAAGGCGTTGGTCATCGTGGTCTTGGGTGTGTTCGTCATGCCACGAGACTCCCGCGTCGCGCCCCGCGGGGGACCCGCCCGCGCACCCAACTGCGACTGAGTACCCGACCCCAGGCGTGGCAGGGTGGGGGGATGACCACCACGGACAAGCGCACCGACCGGATCGTCAGCGTGCTCGACGACGCCTTCGCGGACCTCATGAAGGCCGATCCCGTGGCCTTCCGGGGGAAGTACCGCAAGATGGCGGCCGACCCGCACTCGTTCTTCCGCGGCACCGCCTGCCTGTTCTACGCCGACGTGACCGGGATGGAGGACCCCTACGTCACCGACCGGAGCGACCGGATCTGGATCCACGGGGACCTGCACGTCGAGAACTTCGGGACCTACCTGAACTCGGACGGCCGGATGGTCTTCGACGTCAACGACTTCGACGAGGCGTACGTCGGCCACTTCACCTGGGACCTGCAGCGCTTCGCCGCCTCGCTGGCTCTGGTCGGCTGGCAGAAGGCACTGCCCGAGGACGACGTACGCCGCCTGATCGGCCGCTACCTGCGCGCCTACCTGTCCCAGGTCGACCACTACCGCCGCACGGAGGACGACGAGGACTTCGCGCTGCACCTGGACAACACCAGCGGGCCCATCCACGACGCGCTGGTGACCGCGCGCTGCCGCAAGCGGGCCGACCTGCTGGCCGGCACGACCGCCCGGGAGGCGGGGGAGCGGCGGTTCCGCGAGGACCCGACCATCCGGCGGCTGAAGAAGACCGAGCGGGAGAAGGTGGTGGCCGCGTTCGGCCGCTACCTGGAGACCATCCCCGCGGACAAGCGCTACGACCGCGACCTGTTCTACGAGCTGCGCGACGTCGTCGGGAAGTCGGGGTTCGGGATCGGGAGCGCCGGGCTGCCCGCCTACAACCTGCTCGTCGAGGGATGGAGCGAGGCGCTCGACAACGACGTGGTGCTGACCATGAAGCAGGCCAACGTCCCGGCCGTCAGCCGCTTCGTGGACACCGCGAGGGTCGAGTCCTACTTCGCGAACGAGGGGCAGCGGACCGTGGTGAGCCAGCGGGCCCTGCAGGTGCACACCGACCCGATGCTCGGGCACACCACGATCGACGGTGCGGGGTACGTCGTCGCCGAGCTGTCGCCGTACGAGGTCGACCTCGACTGGGACGACCTCACCGAGCCGGACGACATCGCCCAGGTGGTCGAGCTGCTGGGGCGGGCCACCGCCAAGATCCACTGCGCCTCCGACGAGGACAGCGAGCAGGACCTGGTCGACTTCCAGGTGGAGGACGCGATCGCCGACGGGCTGGACCGGCGCCGCAAGGAGTTCACGGCCTGGGTGACCGACTTCGGCCTCGAGTACGCCGACCGGGTGCGCGAGGACCACGCGTTGTTCGTCGCGGCCTTCCGTGAGGGCCGGATCGGGGTCTCCGCCACGTAGCCGGACCGGGCGGTAGATTCGTCGACGTGCGCTACCTCGACGACGCGGCCCCGCCGCACGACCTGACCTACGACGACGTCTTCATGGTCCCGCGGCACTCCGCGGTCGCCAGTCGGTACGACGTCGAGCTGGCCACCGACGACGGCACCGGCGCGACCCTGCCACTGGTCGTGGCCAACATGACGGCGGTGGCCGGCAAGCGGATGGCCGAGACCGTGGCCCGGCGCGGTGGGCTGACCGTCATCCCTCAGGACATCCCGATCCCCGTGGTGGCCGAGGTGGTCAGGTTCGTCAAGTCCCGGCACCTGGTGTTCGACACCCCGATCGAGCTGACGCCGCACCAGACGGTGGCCGAGGCGCTCGCGCTCATCCCGAAGCGCTCCCACGGTGCCGCCGTGGTCGTGCAGGAGGGGCGTCCGGTCGGCGTGGTCGGCCTGGCCGACTGCGGGGAGGTGGACCGGTTCGCCCAGGTCCAGGACGTCATGGACCGGCAGCTCGTCCGGCTGGCCGCGGACGCCGACCCGCGAGCGGCCTTCGACGCCCTCGACGCCGCCCGGGTCCCGCTGGCCACGGCCGTCGACGAGGAGGGACGCCTGCTCGGGGTGCTCACCCGGATCGGTGCGCTGCGGGCCACGCTCTACCGTCCCGCCGTCGACGGCGACGGCGCGCTGCGGGTCGCCGCGGCGGTGGGGGTCAACGGGGACGTGGCCGCCAAGGCGAAGGAGCTGGTGGCCGCGGGGGTCGACTGCCTGGTCGTCGACACTGCCCACGGCGACCAGGACCGGATGGTGGAGGCGCTGCGGGCGATCCGGGCCGGCGATCCGGGCGTGCCCGTCGCCGCGGGCAACGTGGTCTCGGCCGAGGGGACCCGCACCCTTATCGAGGCCGGCGCGGACATCGTCAAGGTCGGCGTCGGCCCCGGCGCGATGTGCACCACCCGGATGATGACCGGGGTCGGCCGGCCCCAGTTCTCGGCGGTGGCCGAGTGCGCGGCCACCGCCCGCGGCCTGGGTCGACGGGTCTGGGCCGACGGTGGGGTGCGGCACCCGCGCGACGTCGCCCTGGCCCTGGCGGCAGGCGCGTCCTCGGTGATGATCGGCTCGTGGTTCGCCGGCACCCACGAGTCCCCGGGCGACCTGATGGTCGATCCGGACGGGCGCGAGTTCAAGGTGTCGTTCGGCATGGCCTCGGCCCGGGCTGTCGCCAACCGGACCACGGGGGAGTCCGCCTACGACCGGGCCCGCAAGGGGCTCTACGAGGAGGGGATCAGCTCCTCGCGGATGTACCTCGACCCGCAGCGACCGGGCGTGGAGGACCTCATCGACCAGATCTGCTCGGGGGTCCGGTCGGCCTGCACGTACGCCGGCGCCACCACGCTCGGCGAGCTGCACGAGCGGGCCGTGGTCGGCCTCCAGTCGGCCGCCGGGTTCCACGAGGGCAGGCCCCTGTCGTCGAGCTGGTGAGTCCCGCGGGCCCCACCGGTCACGACTAGACCACCGGATCCCCTTTTCACTCTTCGTCACACGCGCCACGCGCGCCCTCAATAGCATCCCCATGCTCGCTGATGACGCAGCGACACGCGACTTGGGGACGATTCATGAGACTTCGTGCAGCGTTGGTGGCCTGCCCGACGGTGGTGGGGGCCGTCGTCGCGCTGGGGGTCCCGGCCCAGGCGGTCGACTCCTCGAGCTACCAGCACCACCGGGCTCGCGCCGAGTCCGTGATCGACGGCTTCTACGACAGCTGGCTGGTGCACGAGCAGGCCCCCTTCTCCTGGAGCGGCGACGTGTCCGCATGCCGACCGGGTCGGCCCTCCGACGCGGTGACGGCCTCGACGTTCGCCCAGATCAACTACTTCCGGGCGGTGGCCGGGCTGCGACCGGTGGGGGTGCTCGGCGACCTGGACGGGGCGGTCCAGCAGACGGCGCTGATGATGGACGCCAACCGGGCCCTCAGCCACGACCCTCCGCAGTCCTGGGCCTGCCGGACCAAGCTCGCGGCCCGCACGGCCGGTCGGTCCAACCTGGCCCTGGGCAGCACGGTGCGCGGAGCACCCGCGATCACGCAGTACGTCCTCGACCCGGGCCGGCACAACAAGCAGGTGGGCCACCGCCGCTGGCTCTTCAACCCGCGGACCGCGCGCATGGCCAGCGGCTCCACGCGTCGGGCCAACGCCCTCGCCGTGGTGGGGATGCCGCAGCACAGCGAGCCGGTGCCGTCGTACGTGCCCTGGCCCGCCCGGGGTGCCTTCCCCTCGCCGCTGGAGCCGCGCGGGCGCTGGTCCCTCAGCGCCTCGCGGCCGGGGACCGACTTCTCCCGGGCGCGGGTCCGGGTCCTCGGTCCGAAGGGCAACCGGATCCCGCTGACCCGCCGGAAGGTGAAGGACGGCATGGGCCCCAACACCCTCGTCTGGCAGATGTCGAGGGTGAAGCGACCCTCCGTCGGGCAGGAGCTGAGCTACCGGGTGCGGGTCACCAAGGTCCGCCGGAACGGCCGTCGCCTGGACCCGGTGAGGTGGACGGTGACGCTGGTCCGCCCGGACCGGCCGGTCCTCAGCACCGCGGCGCCGACGATCTCCGGGACCCCCGAGGTCGGGAGCACCCTGGTCGTCTCCGACGGCGCGTGGTCACCGGCGCCGAGCAGTCTCGAGCACCAGTGGTTCCGCGACGGCGAGCCCCTCGTCGGACAGGTCCACCGGTTCTACCGGCTACAGGAGCGCGACGCCGGGACCGTCATCTCCGTCCGCGTCCGCGCCGGGGTCCGCCACTACGTCTCCGGTCGGGTGACGGCGCAGGTGTCGGTGCCCGGTCGCTGACCGGTCCTCGCGAGCTCCGGGCGGTCCGGCCGCGGACAACGCCGACAAAGGTCTGGACCAGTTCGTCCTCCTCGGTCGCGGTCGGCCAGGCCAGCGCGACCCGGGTGCCGGGCAGCTCCGGCACGGGCCGGTGGACGACGTCGCGCCGGTGGTGCAGCCGCGCCAGTGACATCGGCAGCACGGCCACGCCGGTGCCCGAGGCCACCACCTCGACGGCCTCCGCGACGCTCATCTCCGGGAACGGCAGCTGCTCGGCCACCACGGTCTCCGACCAGCCCGGCACGTCGCCGTACACCAGCTGCTCGTGGGCGAGATCTGCCAGTGGTACCTGGTCGTACGCGGCCACCGGGTGCTCCTTGTGGGCGACGACCACGGCGACCTCGACGTACAGCGGGATCACGTGCAGCCGCTCCTGGTCGAGGGGGAGCCGGACGAAGCACATGTGGACCGAACCGTTGTCCAGGGCCTGCCGCTGGTCCTGCTCGGGCACCGGCACCAGCTCGAGCGGGACCTGCTCCCGCTCCCGCCAGGTGCGTGCCCACTTGTCCGGCGTGACACCGGGGACGAAGCCGATCCGCAACGAGGTCACCACGCCCAGAGCCTAGGGGTACTTGACCGCCGGCCAGCAGAGGAGTTCACTCGAACGCGGGGGGATGTCGTCGTGACCGACTACGGAGGGGCATCAGAATGACCGTTCACATCTGCAGGGACTGCGGGGACGAGGTGCCGGGCGGCGAGGCCGTGCTGCGCTCGATGTCCTTCCGCCAGGTCGCCTACTGCCGGGGCTGCTGGAACGCCAACCACGGTTCGCCCGTGCCGGCCCAGCGGGTCAGCCAGGAGGACGCCTGGGACCGGAACCGCCAGGACGCCTGAGTCCGCGGGCCGGAATCTTCGCGGACACCCCGCGAAGCCTCACGATGCCGGACCCGGAACGCTAGCGTGTGCACCATGGGAGGATCTCGGCTGACGGCTGTGGTCGTCGAGGACGACGCGGACCTGCGTGGGCTGCTCACGGAGGTCCTCACGCGCTCCGGCTTCTCGGTCACCGCCGCCGCCGACG
Source organism: Nocardioides donggukensis (assembly GCF_014842875.1). Taxonomy (GTDB): domain Bacteria; phylum Actinomycetota; class Actinomycetes; order Propionibacteriales; family Nocardioidaceae; genus Nocardioides; species Nocardioides donggukensis. The sequence goes on from NZ_JACYXZ010000002.1 coordinate 245,051, forward strand.
CCAGCACCGGGCTCGAGGCCGTGCGCCGCACCGACCCCGAGCTGGTCACGCTCGACCTCTCCCTGCCGGACTTCGACGGCATGGAGGTCTGCCGGGTGATCCGGGCCGAGAGCGACGCCTACATCCTGATCCTCAGCGGGCGCACCGGCGAGCTGGACAAGCTGCTGGGACTCGAGACCGGCGCCGACGACTACCTCACGAAGCCGTTCAGCCCGCGGGAGCTCGCCGCGCGGGTCGCGGCGCTCATGCGCCGGCCGCGACGGCTCAGGACCGAGTCCGAGTCCGACCGCACGGAGTCGAACACCTACCGCAGCGACGGGCTGGTCGTCGACACCCGCAAGCACACGGCGGTACTCGACGGCGTGGAGCTCGAGCTGACCCGGACCGAGTTCGGTCTCCTGGCGGCCCTCATGAGGGAGCCGGACCGCGCCTGGTCGCGCGCCGACCTCCTGCAGGAGGTCTGGGGCTCGGAGTGGGGTGCCGACGGCCACCTGGTCGAGGTGCACATCGGGAACCTGCGCCGCAAGCTCGGCGACGACGCGCAGCGCGGCCGGTTCGTCCGGACCGTGCGAGGCGTCGGCTACCGCCTGGGCGAGGACCCGGTCCACACTTGACGAAGCCTTGAGCCGACCTTGACGGCTCGCGTATTCCACGTGGCCCTCGGGGGCTTCTAGATTGATGGGTGTCTGGTCGCGCGGGTGAACACCCCCTGTGCGTCCGCGCGACCAGACCCACCACCGTCGCCGACAGGTGACCTTCCAGGGGGGACGGCACCGATGGCAGCACCTCCCGGAGACGGCTCGGGACAGCCGAGCGACCCGGCGAGGCGCGCGGCCTTCGACCTGAGCCCGGTGCCCACGGCGATCCTCTCCCTCCCCGACCTGCAGGTCGTCGAGGTGAACGCGGCGTTCGCGACGTTGCTGGGCCGGCGGCGCCCCACCGACCTGGTCGGCGAGCCGGCGTCGGCGCTGGTCGACCCGGTCGACGTCGTGGTGCCGCGGGCCCGGCGGGCGCCGTCGGTCGGACGCTCCCGCAGGGTGCGGCTCCGGCCGGCCGGGGGCACGGTGCTGGTCGTGGACGCGACGATGTCCCGGGTGGGAGTCGACGAGCCGTTCCTGGTGCTGCACGTGCTGCCCGAGCGGGTCGGAACCGGAGCGCTCTACGACCTGGGTCAGGAGCTGAGCAACCCGCTCACCAGCGTGGTGGGCTCGTTGGAGCTGCTGGCCGACGGGGAGCTCGGCCCGCTGACGGCCGACCAGGCCCGCATGGTGGCCGCGGCCAGCCGCAACGCTGCCCGCCTGGCGGCCATGACCGAGAACCTGCTGTCCCTGGATCCCGAGGGCGTCAGCCGGGCGCACGGCCGGACGGCCGACGTCGACGCGGTGGTGCAGGAGACCGTCCGTCGTGCGGAGGAGGCGGACCGCGGGCGGCACGTCGTCGAGGTCCGGCCCCTCGGGCGGCGGGTGCTGGTGGACCTCCCGGAGGACCGGCTGGCCCGGGTGCTGACCGAGCTGCTGGAGAACGCCGTGACCTACACCCCCGCGGGTGGCCACGTGCTGGTCACCACGGTCGAGCCGAACGGCGACGCGCGCGGGGTGGTCGAGGTGAGCGTGACCGACACCGGCGTGGGGATCCCGCGCGCCGAGCACGAGCTGGTCTTCGAGCGCTTCACCCGCGCCAGCACGGGCACGATGCTGCGGCCCAACGCGGCCGGGCTGGGCCTGGCCGCGGTCCGGCGATGCGTCGAGGGCTTCGGCGGGGAGGTCTACCTCGACTCCGCCGTGGGCGTCGGGTCCCGGTTCCTCCTGCGCCTCCCGCGCAGCGGGCCGGCGGCGGCCCCCGACCAGGGTTGAGACGGTCCGGCCACCGGGCGGGTTCCCAGCGAACTCACAGGTCGCTCCGGAGTCGGTCATAGATCCGCCCGACAGGCTGCGGAGGACGACCCCGAACCGGAGGAGATCCCATGAACCGCACGAAGACCATGACCGCAGCCGCCGTCGCCGCCGGCGCCGCCCTCGCCCTGGGGGTCCCCACCCTCGCGTCGGCCGACGACGAGTCGCAGGGGGCGCCCTCGGCGGTCGAGGCCGAGGAGCGGCACACCGAGATGCGGACGGAGTTGGCGGAGCGACTGGCCGACGAGCTCGGCCTCGACGCCGAGGAGGTGGACGCGGCCCTGGAGAAGGTCACCGGGGAGCTGCGCGAGGAGCACGCCGCGGAGCGGCTCGCCGCGCTCGAGGAGCGCCTGGACGCGGCCGTCGAGGAGGGCCGGATCACCCGGGAGGAGGCCGACGCCATGCTCGAGCGGGCCGAGAGCGGCGAGCCCCGTGGGCACCGGGGAGGCTTCGGCGGTCCTCACGGCGGGCGTCACGGCGGCGCGACCGACGGGGAGGCCGAGACCTCGTCGTACCGGGTGGTCTGACGTCCACGCAGGGAGGCGGAGCAGGGCGGCGTCGGGAATTCCCGACGCCGCCCCGTCGTTGGCCGGGAAGCACCAAGGACATCCAGCCCCCATGCATTGGAGCACCTGTGAGCAAGATCCTGTTCGTCGTGACCGGCTCGGACCACTGGACCCTGACCGACGGCACCAAGCACCCGACCGGGTACTGGGCCGAGGAGCTCGTGGCGCCGTACGACGCGTTCACTCAGGCCGGCCACGAGGTCGTGGTGGCGACGCCCGGTGGCGTGGTCCCCTCCGTCGACCGGGGCAGCCTGGCTCCGGAGGTCAACGGCGGCGAGGCCAACGCGGCCACGCTGGAGAAGAAGCTCGAGGAGATGGCCGAGCTCCGCAACCCGCTGACGCTCGAGCAGGTCGACCTCGGCGACTACGCCGCGGTGTTCTACCCGGGCGGGCACGGTCCCATGGAGGACCTCGCCGTCGACCCGCGCTCGGCGCAGCTGCTGACCGACACGCTGGCCTCGGGCAAGCCGCTCGGCGTGGTCTGCCACGCCCCGGCCGCGCTCCTCGCGACCGAGGGCGCCGAGGGCGGCTCGCCGTTCGCGGGCTACCAGGTCACCGGCTTCACCAACGCCGAGGAGCAGCAGGCCGGCCTCGCCGACAAGGCGCCGTGGCTCCTGCAGGACCGGCTGGTCGCCCTCGGCGCGGACTTCCAGGAGGCCGAGCCGTGGTCGGAGAACGTCGTGGTCGACCGGAGCCTGCACACCGGTCAGAACCCCGCGTCCTCGGGCCCGCTGGCCCAGGCGATGCTGCGCACCCTGGGCACCCACGGCGCCTGAGGCGCTTGCGCGGCCTGCGGGCCCGGGTCGAGACTGCGTCGCATGGACACCACCGACGCCATCGCCTGGGCCCGCAGCCGCAAGCACGCCGTGCTGGTGACGATCCGCGCCGACGGGAGGCCGCAGACCTCGGACGTCCTCTACGGGCTCGACGGTGACACGTTCCTGATCTCGGTCACCGACGACCGGGCCAAGACCGCGAACATGCGACGGGACCCGCGGGTCGTCCTGCACGTCTCGGAGCCCTCGTCGTGGTCCTACCTGTCCCTGGACGGGACGGTCGAGCTCACCGAGGTGACCACGACGCCGGGGGACGCCGCCAGCGATGCCCTCTGCGCCTACTACGAGGCCACCGCGGGCCACCCCCACCCGGACTGGGACGAGTACCGCGCCACGATGGTCGCCGAGGGTCGACTGGTCGCCCGGTTCACCCCGAGGGCGGCGGTCGGCCAGACCCACTGACCGGTCACTCACTGGCCACTCACTGGGGGCGCCTCCTCTTCCACCCGACGTACGCCGGTCCTAGCATGCGAAGCGGGGGCCGGAGCGGCGGAGGAACAGGGGTGTTGGGCATGGGCGCACGGATGGGCGGACTCGGAGTCCTGGCAGGGATCGCGGCGCTCGCCGCCCTGGGTGCCGGGCAGACAGCCGTCGTGGCGGCCCCGGGTGACCCGGGGACACCGCGGTACCAGGCCGGCAGCGACGGCATCGGGGACGACTACTTCCCCCTGACCGGCAACGGCGGCATCGACGTCACGCACTACGACCTGGAGCTGCGGTACACACCGCCGGACCCGGCCCCGGCTCCCCGGGAGGGCACGCTCGAGGCGACCGCGACCCTCGACCTCACACCGACCCAGGACCTGCACCAGTTCAACCTCGACCTGCGCGGGCTCACGGCGACCTCGGTCCGGGTCGGCCGGAAGCCGATGGCCTTCAGCCAGGTGGAGAACGAGCTCGTCGTCACCCCGCGGCCGAAGCTGAAGACCGGGCGCGCCGTCGAGGTGGTCGTCGAGTACGGCGGCACGACGATCCGCCCGACCGACATCGAGGGCGCGCTGTACGGCTGGGTGACCACTCGGGACGGAGCGATCGTGGTCAGCGAGCCGGACGGCTCGGCGACCTGGTTCCCGGTCAACGACCACCCCCGCGACAAGGCGACGTACTCGTTCGACATCACCGTCCCCGACGGCCTGGTCGCCGTCGCGAACGGCGATCTCGTCGGTGAGCGCAGCGCCGGCGGCTGGACGACCTGGTCGTGGGACGCGCCCGACCAGATGGCGGCCTACCTGGCCACCGCCAGCGTCGGCAACTTCGAGCTGCGCGAGTACGCCGCCCCGAACGGGCTGCCGATCATCGACGCGATCGACCGGGACCTGCCCGCCACGGCCGACGACGGCCTGACCCAGCAGGGCGAGATGATCGTGTTCTTCGAGTCGCTGTTCGGGCCCTACCCGTTCACCTCCTACGGCGCCATCGTCGACGACGACTCGGTCGGGTACGCGCTCGAGACGCAGACCCGCCCGGTCTACTCGCGGGTGGCCAACGAGGGCACGGTCGCGCACGAGCTGGCCCACCAGTGGTTCGGCAACGCGGTCAGCCCGCACCGCTGGCAGGACATCTGGCTCAACGAGGGCTGGGCGACCTACGACTCCTGGCTGTGGACCGAGCACGACGGCGGCAGCACGGCGCAGGCGCGGTTCAACGCGGTCATGAACCGCCCCGCGACGAGCTCGTTCTGGAACCTCGAGATCGCCGACCCGGGGCCGTTCGGACTGTTCGCCGGGGCCGTCTACGACCGCGGCGCCGCCACGCTGCATGCGCTTCGGGTGAAGATCGGCGACGAGGCGTTCTTCGAGACCGCCCGCGAGTGGGTCACCCGGTACGACGACTCGACGGCGACCACCGAGGACTTCGAGGCGCTCGCCGAGGAGATCTCCGGGCAGGACCTGGACGCCTTCTTCGACGTCTGGCTGCACACGCCCACCAAGCCGACCAGCTGGTGACAGCGGGCTGAGGAAACGACAGGAGCTCCCGACGCGAGAACCGCGTCGGGAGCTCCTGATCTGTGTGTCCGAGGGGGTGTCCTGGTTCAGGACATCGGAATGGGGTGTCTCAAGACATCGGCATAGCGTGTCTCAAGACATCGGCATAGCCGGGGGCCCGGACTGGGGCCATGTCGAAACGTCGCTTGGTGATCACTGCCGTGCTGGCCGGTGAGACCCAGTCCGAGGTCGCCCGCCGCTACGGCGTCTCCCAGGGCTGGGTCAGTCGACTCATGGCCCGCTACCGACGCGAGGGCGAGGCCGCGTTCGAACCGCAGTCCCGCCGCCCTCACAGCTCACCGTCAGCAGCATCGGCCGAGACGGTCGAGACGGTGCTGCGGCTGCGTAAGGACCTGACCCAGCAGGGTCTCGACGCCGGACCGGAGACGATCGGCTGGCACCTGAAGCACCATCACCACATCCAGGTCTCGCGGGCGACGATCTCGCGGATCCTGAACCGCCACGGACTCGTGGTTCCCGACCAGTCGAAGCGTCCGCGGTCCTCGTTCATCCGCTTCGAGGCCGAACAGCCCAACGAGACCTGGCAGTCCGACTTCACCCACTACCGCCTCGCCACCGGCCCGGACATCGAGATCCTCTCCTGGCTCGACGACCACTCCCGCTACGTCCTATCGGTCACCGCCCACCACCGCGTCACCGGCCCGCTGGTGCTGGCCACGTTCCGTGCCGCGGTCGATCTGCACGGCTGCCCGGCCTCGACGCTGACCGACAACGGGATGGTCTTCACCACCCGCCTCTCTGGTGGTCCCCGGGGCGCCGGCACCCGCAACGGCTTCGAGCACGAGCTGCGACGCCTCGGCGTGCTCCAGAAGAACAGCCGGCCCAACCACCCCACCACCTGCGGCAAGGTCGAGCGCTTCCAGCAGACGCTGAAGAAGTGGCTACACGCCCAAGCGGATCAGCCCAGCACCCTCGCCGAGCTCCAGGCCCTGATCGACGTCTTCGTCGAGACCTACAACCACCACCGCCCCCACAGATCGCTACCGCATCGCGCGACCCCAGCGACCGTCTACGGCACGCGCCCGAAGGCCGAGCCAGGCGACCGCAGCAGCGACACCCACGCACGAGTGCGCACCGACCGCATCGACTCCGGCGGCAAGGTCACCCTGCGCCACGCAGGCCAGCTCTACTCCATCGGCATCGGCCGAACCCACGCCCGAACCCGCGTCCTGCTCCTCATCGACGACCTCGAGATCCGCATCATCGACGCCGCCACTGGCGAACTGCTGCGCGACCTCGTCCTCGACATCTCCAAGCGCTACCAAGGAACAGGAAGACCACCCGGACCACTACCCCAAAAGCACTAAGCCCGAACCCACAAACGTGGGTCCGGGCTATGCCGATGTCCTGAGACATCACATGTGTGTCCGAGGGGGGACTTGAACCCCCACGCCCTAATACGGGCACTAGCACCTCAAGCTAGCGCGTCTGCCAATTCCGCCACCCGGACGAGTGCGGAGAAACCATAGCAAGAGCCCGCTGGATTCCACGCATCGCCCCGGCCCTCGCGCAGGGTGTCAGGATGGCCCCATGGCGACCGACGACGAGCGTAAGACCTACGACCCGGCGGGCGAGGTCGTGGACCTGTGCCGCGAGCTCATCCGCATCGACACGTCCAACTACGGCGACTCCAGTGGGCCGGGGGAGCGGAAGGCGGCGGAGTACGTCGCCGGGCTGCTCGACGACGTCGGGATCTCCAGCAACATCTACGAGTCCGAGCCCGGTCGGGCGTCGCTGATCGCCCGGTGGGGGGACGGCCCCGGGGAGCCCCTGCTGCTGCACGGCCACCTGGACGTCGTACCCGCCGCGGCCGAGGACTGGCAGGTCGACCCGTTCGCCGGGGAGATCAAGGACGGCTACCTCTGGGGCCGCGGCGCGGTCGACATGAAGGACTTCGACGCCATGGCGCTCTCGGTCGTCCGGGCCCGCGCCCGGGCCGGCGCCCAACCGGACCGTCCGCTGGTGATGTGCTTCACCGCCGACGAGGAGGCGGGCGGCCACAAGGGAGCCGAGTTCGTCATCGAGGAGCACGCCGACGAGATCGCCGACTGCACCGAGGCCGTGGGGGAGGTGGGAGGCTTCACGACCACTGTCCGCGGGAAGCGGATCTACCTCATCGAGGCCGCCGAGAAGGGGATGGCGTGGATGCGCCTCACCGCCCGGGGCCAGGCCGGACACGGCTCGATGATCAACAGGCACAACGCGGTCACCGAGCTGGCCGGCGCGGTCGCCCGCATCGGTGCGCACCAGTGGCCGGTCCGGCTCACGCCGGCCATGGAGGTGCTCCTGGCCTCGGTCGCCGACATCGCCGGGACCGAGGCCACCCCCGAGAACGCCGAGGCGCTGGTCGAGGAGTTCGAGAGCTCCGCCCGGATGCTCGGAGCGGTCATCCGCAACACCGCCAACCCCACAATGCTCAGTGCCGGCTACAAGGTGAACGTGATCCCCACCGAGGCGACCGCCCATGTCGACGGCCGGTTCCTGCCGGGCCACGAGGACGAGTTCTTCGAGACCCTGGCCGAGCTCTGCGGGGAGCACGTCACGTGGGACTTCGTCTCCCACCAGCAGCCCTGGGAGACGCCGTACGAGGGTGCGCTCGTGGACGCCATGACCCAGTCGATCCTCGCCGAGGACCCGGACGGCATCGTCGCGCCCTACCTCATGAGCGGGGGCACCGACGCCAAGCACTTCCGCAAGCTGGGGATGGCCTCCTACGGCTTCGCGCCGCTGCGGCTGCCGCGCGACCTCGACTTCGGCGCGCTGTTCCACGGCGTCGACGAGCGGGTCCCCGTCGACGCGCTCGAGTTCGGTGCCCGGGTGTTCGACCGCTTCCTCGACCAGGTCTAGCTCCGCCCGCCGGTGGTTGAGGAGGCCGCACCCGGTGGTTGAGGAGGTCGCGCCCGGTGGTTGAGGAGGTCGCGCCCGGTGGTTGAGGAGGTCGCGCAGCGACCGTCTCGAAACCACGCCCCCGCCGCCCCTCGCCGGTTGAGCCGCGAGCCCTGGCGAGCGTGTCGAAACCAGGCCGCCGGCGCCCCTCGCCGGTTGAGCCGCGAGCCCTGGCGAGCGTGTCGAAACCCGCCGCCGGCCACCTCCGCCGGTTGAGGAGGTCGCGCAGCGACCGTCTCGAAACCCACCGCCGGCCACCTCCGCCGGTTGAGCCGCGAGCCCTGGCGAGCGTGTCGAAACCCCTTGTGCACGACCGGTTCTCGACCCGGGCGGATTGTCAGTGGGTCCGGTTAGCGTGGTTGCCATGAGGACGAAGACCACCGAGACGACGAGCACCGCGGGCACCGCGGGTGCGGTGTTGGCCTCGGCGCGGTCGAACCGGGAGGCCGCGGACGCGGCCGAGGTCCGGCTCCTCCAGGACGCGTGCGCGTGGGCGGACCTGCACCCCCCGGAGGGGATTCACCCGGCGGCGACGGTGTGCACGGCGTTGTTCGGTGACACCGGCCTCCCGTTGGCTGGGCAGGGTGCACCGGCGGTGGCGGAGTTCTGCGTGGCCGAGTTCGCCGCGAGTGTGGGGTTGGGCACCGAGTCCGGGAAGGCGCTGATCGGGGAGGCGCTCGAGTTGCGGCACCGGTTGCCGAACCTGTGGTCGCGGGTGATGGCCGGGGACCTGGCCGCCTGGAAGGCGCGTCGGGTCGCGGCCGCCACCATCGTCCTGTCCCCGGTAGCGGTGGAGTTCGTGGACGTGGCGGTCACGCCGGTGGCGCACAAGGTCACCCCCGGCCAGGTCGACCGGCTGGTTGCGGAGGCGATCGGCCGGTGCGACCCGCAGCTGGCCCAAGAGCGGGCCGACCGGGCGGTCGCGGGCCGGCACGTGTCGATCACCCACGGCCAGGTCTCCTTCGACGGCACCAGCCAGGTGCACGGCATCTTGGACCTGGCCGACGCGCTGGACCTCGACACCGCCGTGGCCAACGGTGCCGCACAGCTCAAGGCGCTCGGCTCCACCGAGGACCTGGACGCCCGCCGGGCCACCGCACTCGGCGGCCTGGCCCGCCGGCAGCTAGCCCTGGACCTCAACCCCGACACCCCCACGACCGACAGCGACGCCAGCAGCGGCATCGACAGCGACGCCGACGCGGGTCTCGACGAGACAGACGGCACGGCGGTAGGCGCCACAGGCGGCATCGGCGACGAGCCTGCCGCGGCCCAGACCGCCGGCGGTGGCCGGACCGGTGCGGGGGTGAAGCCGCGGCAGGCGGTGCTCTACCTGCACCTGGCCGCGGAGGCGATCACCGGCACCGGTCACCGCACCGAGACGGCTGGGCAGTCAGGTCAGCCCGGGCGGTCGGGGGTGGTGGGGCGCTGTGAGCTGTCCCGGTCCCCGGTCACCGCCGACCAGATCCGCACCTGGCTGGCCCACCCCGACGCCCAGGTCGTCATCAAGCCGGTGCTCGACCACCAGGGGCTGGTCCCGGTCGACGCCTACGAGGTGCCGGACCGGATGGGCGAGGCGATCCGCCTCAGGGACGGGACGTGTGTGTTCCCGTGGTGCACCCGCCCGGCCCGGTCCTGCGATGCCGACCACGTGGTTCCCTACGACCCCGACGGCCCACCGGGCCAGACCGCGACCGACAACCTGGGCGCGCTGTGTCGGCGGCATCACCGGCTCAAGACCCACGGCGCTTGGGCGTGCCAGACCCCCGTGCCGGGGGTGTTCGAGTGGACCTCCCCGCACGGGCTGAGGTTCCGACGCGACCGCACCGGCACCCTCGACATCACCGACCCGGCCCGCCCGGCCGGTTCCCCGCCCGAGCATTGAGGACCACGCCCCACACCCCACCCAGGCAGCAACGGGTGGGGACAGTGGTATGTCCACCGGTGGTTGAGCGAGTGGTTTCGAGACGCTCGCTGGCGCTCGCTCCTCAACCACCGGGGACCGCGCTTTCGCGCCGGTTCCTGAGGAGGCGCGCCAGCGCCGTCTCGAAGGGCAACCACCGGGGACCGCGCCCGGTTGTCGGTGGTTGAGGAGGGCCGCCAAGGCCCGTCTCGAAACCAGCACGCCGGCCGAGGGGGGTGGTTTCGAGACGCTCGCTGGCGCTCGCTCCTCAACCACCGGGGACCTCGGGCGCTCGCTCCGGGTCCTGAGGAGGCGGGCCAGCGCCGTCTCGAAGGCAACCACCGGGGACTGCTGGCGCTCGCTCCGGTGCCTGACGGGCGGCGCTGGCGAAGTCTTGGGGACGCCGAACCGGGGAAGAGGGACTCAGAAGAACATCGTCGTGCGGGTCTGGCGGATGATCTTCCGGCGCAGCACGACCCGGCGGGTGCCGTCGGCACCGATCCGCATCCGGTCCAGCTCCCAGCCGCCGTGCTCGGCGCGCTCGACGAGGAGCCGGGTGACCACGTTACGGCTGAACTCGCGCGGCAGGAGAACCCTGTCGAACTCCCACTCCACGTTGCGCCGGTGCGCTCGTCTCGCGGCAGTCGGCATGGGCGTCACTCTCCTTGCGACACGTCGTCGAGCGCCTCGACGATCTCCGGGGGCAGGCTGAGCTCGTCGATGCCGAGCGCGGCCTTGAGCTGGGCGGCGGTGCGGGCACCCACGATCGGCGCGGTCACCCCGGGCCGGTCGCGGACCCAGGTCAGCGCGACCTCGACCGGGTGCCAGCCGAGCCCCTCGGCGGCGCGTGAGACCGCCTCCACGACCCGCTGCGACCGGTCGTTGAGGTAGGCGCCCACGAAGCCGGAGAAGTGGGGCGACGCGGCCCGGGAGTCGGCCGGGGTGCCGGTGCGGTACTTCCCGGTGAGCACGCCGCGACCCAGGGGGGACCACGGGAGCACGCCGAGGCCGAGCGCGGCGGCCGCCGGCAGCACCTCGTGCTCGACGGAGCGGTTCAGCAGCGAGTACTCCACCTGGGTCGAGGCGAGGGGGGTCCGGCCCGGCACCGCCCTCTGCCAGGTCGCGGCCTGGGCGGTCTGCCAGCCGGTGTAGTTCGAGATCCCGACGTACGCCGCCCGGCCGCTCGTCACCGCCCGGTCGAGGGCGGCCAACGTCTCCTCGAGCGGGGTGTCGTCGACCCAGGTGTGCACCTGCCACAGGTCCACGTGGTCCACGCCGAGCCGCTCCAGCGACTGGTCGAGCGTGCGCAGCAGCGTGCCGCGCGAGGCGTTCGTCTCGCGCACCCCCTTGTGCCGCGAGATGCCCGCCTTGGTCGCGACGACCACGTCGTCGCGGGGGACGACGTCGCCGAGCAGCCGTCCGATGAGCCTCTCGGACGCACCGTCGCCGTAGCCGGCGGCCGTGTCGAGCAGGGTGCCGCCCGCCTCCACGAACCCGGTGAGCTGGTCCCGGGCCTCGTGCTCGTCGGTGTCGCGGCCCCAGGTCAGCGTGCCCAGGCCGAGCCGGGAGACCTTGAGGCCGGTGGCACCGAGTGTGCGTTGCTGCATGGGGCCAAAGGTAGTCACCCACCCGCGGCGCCGGCCTCGCGGCTCGCCGTACGACCTGTCGGGGCGCGCTCGAGGGAGCCGTAGGCTGCCCGTCGTGATCGACTTCCTCAAGGCCGTCGTGCTCGGCATCCTGCAGGGGCTGACCGAGTTCCTGCCGATCTCGAGCAGCGCCCACCTGCGGATCTTCCCCGAGCTGTTCGGCTGGGGCGACCCGGGTGCCGCGTTCACGGCGGTCATCCAGATCGGCACCGAGATCGCGGTGCTGCTCTACTTCCGCAAGGACATCTGGCGCATCGCCAGCACCTGGCTGCGGTCGCTGGTCCGGCCCGAGTACCGCGGCCACCTCGACGCCCGCATGGGCTGGTACATCATCGTCGGCTCGCTGCCGATCGTGATCCTCGGCATCACCCTCAAGGACACGATCGAGAACGACTTCCGCAACCTCTGGGTGATCGGGACGACGCTCATTGTCCTCGGCATCGTGCTGGGCATCGCCGACCGGATGAGCGCGAACAACCGCACGATCAAGAGGATGAACATCCGGCACGCCGTGCTCATGGGGCTGGCCCAGGCGATGGCGCTGGTCCCCGGCGTCTCCCGGTCCGGCGCGACCATCTCGATGGGGCGGATCCTCGGCTACGAGCGGGAGGCGGCCACCCGCTACGCGTTCCTGCTCGCGATCCCGGCCGTCGTCGGCGCCGGGCTCTTCGAGCTGCCCGAGATCCCGAACGGCGACAACGCGTTCGGCTGGGGCCCGACGATCACGGCCACCGTGGTCTCGTTCATCGTCGGGTACGCCGCCATCGCCTGGCTCCTGCGCTACGTGTCCACGAACTCCTACCTGCCGTTCGTGGTCTACCGCATCGGGCTGGGCAGCCTGACGCTGGTGCTGGTGGGCGCCGGCGTGCTCGCCGCCTGAGGGCTACAGCCAGCCGGACTTCTTGAAGAACACCAGCGCGCTGAGCGAGGCCAGCACCATCAGGCCCAGCGCCATGGGGTAGCCGAACGCCCAGTGCAGCTCGGGCATGTTCTCGAAGTTCATGCCGTAGATCGCCGCCACCAGCGTCGGTGCCGCGACCAGGCCGACCCCGGCGGAGATCTTGCGCATGTCGTCGTTCTGCTGCACCGAGATCCGGGCCAGGTGCGCCTCGAAGGCCGAGGACAGCAGGTTGTCCAGGTTGTCGACGGTCTCCGCGACCCGGGCCAGGTGGTCGGCGACGTCCCGGAAGAACGGCGCCGCGTCCGGCTCCATGCCGCGCACCACCCCGCCCGCCGCCTGCCGCATCGGGTCCCGCAGGGGCAGGACCGCCCGGCGCACCTCGGCGATCTCGCGCTTGAGCGTGTAGATCCGCACCGAGTCGTCGGTCCGGGCCGGCGAGAACACCGACGCCTCGACCTCGTCCACGTCCTCCTCGAGGGACGCTCCGACCCGCTCGTAGCTGTCCACCACCCGGTCGCACACCGCGTAGACCACGCCGGTCGGGCCGTGCTCGAGCAGCTCCGGGTGCGACTCGAGGTAGCGCCGTGACGAGTGCAGCTCGGTGCCCTCCCCGTGCCGCACGGTCACGATGAAGTCCGCGCCGATGAACATGTTGATCTCGCCGGTCTCGACGGCGTCGTACTCGTCGACGTACCAGAGCGTCTTGAGCACCATGAACAGCGAGTCGTCGTAGCGCTCCAGCTTCGGTCGCTGGTGCGCGTGCAGGGCGTCCTCCACGGCGAGCGGATGCAGCCCGAACGCCGCCGAGACCTCGGCGAGCTCCTGCTCCGAGGGCTCGTGCAGCCCGATCCACACGAAGTCCGCGCCGCCGCGGACACCGGCGCGGACCCCGGCCAGGTCGGAGGCGTCGCAGTCCAGGTCAACCCGGGACCCGTCCCGGTAGAGGGCGTTGTCGACGATCACGGGCCCGAGGCTACGCCGGATACGCTCACCGGCATGGCAACCGTGATCCTCCTCCGACACGGCCGCACGACCGCGAACGCCACCGGAGTGCTGGCCGGCCGGTCCCGCGGCGTCGACCTCGACGAGGTGGGCCGTGCCCAGGCGGGGCGGTCGGCCGAGCGTCTGGCGGCGGTGCGGCTGGAGCGGATCGTCACCAGCCCGCTCGCCCGGTGCCGCCAGACCGCCGCCGCCGTGGCGGAGCAGCAACCGGCCGCCACCGGGGTGCAGACCGACACCGGCCTGCTCGAGTGCGACTACGGCGACTGGACCGGCCGCCCCCTCAAGGAGCTGGCCCGGGAGAAGCTCTGGGCCACCGTCCAGCAGCAGCCCTCGGCCGCCGCGTTCCCCGGCGGCGAGTCGCTGCCGGCGATGATGGCCCGCGCGGCAGGAGCCGTACGCCGGCTCGACGCCGAGGTCGCCGCCACCGCGGGACCCGAGGCGGTCTGGGTGGCGGTCAGCCACGGCGACATCATCAAGGCGGTCCTCGCCGACGCCCTGGGCCTGCACCTCGACTCGTTCCAGCGGATCGTCGTCGACCCGGCCTCGGTGTCGGTGGTCCGCTACACCGGCGCGCGGCCCTACGTCGCCGGGATGAACACCCACGCCGGGGACCTGTCCTGGCTCACTCCGCCCCGCCGCAGGGGTCGACGCCGCGGTCGCTCGACCGACGCGCCGGTCGGCGGCGGGACCGGGCCGGAATAGGCTGGCGGCATGGAACCCCTCGTCCATGACTTCGACCCACCCGAGCGCTTCGTGGCCGGCACCGTCGGCGAGCCCGGACAGCGCACGTTCTTCCTGCAGGCCCGCGCCGGCACCCGCGTGGTGAGCGTGGCGCTGGAGAAGCAGCAGGTGGCGGTGCTCGCGGAGCGGCTCGACGACCTGCTCGACGAGCTCATGAAGGCCGAGGAGACCACGGCTGTGGTCCCGGCCGTCGCGCCGCTGGACCTCGAGGACACCGACCCGCTCGAGCAGCCCATCGAGGAGGAGTTCCGCGCCGGCACCATGACGCTGTCGTGGGACGCCACCGACGAGCGGGTGGTGATCGAGGTGTTCCCGTTCAACGAGGCGGCCGTCGTCGCGCCCGACCAGGTCGACGAGGACTTCACCGAGCCCGAGCCCGAGGAGGTGCTCCTGGTCCGGCTGACCGCGGCCGCGGCCCGGGCGTTCGTCAAGCGCACGTCGTCGGTGCTCGAGGCGGGGCGCCCCACCTGCCCGTTCTGCGGCAGCCCGATCGACGCCGACGGCCACCTCTGCGTCCGCGCCAACGGCTTCCGGCGACGTGACCCCTGACCCGACCGCGGAGCTGACCCTGCAGGGGCGGATCATGCCCGCCTCCAACGCGACGTTCCTCGGCTCCGTGGCCGGCCGGAAGGTCGTCTACAAGCCGGTGGCGGGGGAGCGGCCGCTGTGGGACTTCCCGGACGGCACGCTCGCGGGGCGTGAGGTCGCGGCGTACGTCGTCTCCGAGGCGCTGGGCTGGGACCTGGTGCCGCCGACGATCCTGCGGGACGGACCGCACGGCCCGGGCATGGTCCAGCTGTGGGTGGACGTCGACGAGGACCCCGACCCGGTGGACATCGTCCCCGAGGGTCAGGTGCCGGCCGGCTACCTCCACGTGCTCGACGCCCTCGGCCCCGACGACACCCCTGTCTCGCTGGTGCACGAGGACTCCGCGGACCTGCGCCGGATGGCCCTGTTCGACGTGCTCGTGAACAACGCCGACCGCAAGGGTGGGCACGTGCTGGCGGTCCCGGGCGGCGCCCGGCAGGGGGTGGACCACGGTGTCTCGTTCCACGTCGAGAACAAGCTGCGCACGGTGCTGTGGGGGTGGCTGGACGCGGCGCTGACCGCGGAGGAGCGCCGGGCGGTGGCCGGGCTCGCCGAGGATCGGGCGCTCGCCGAGCGGCTCGGGGAGCTGCTCGCGCCGACCGAGGTGCGTGCCCTGCACCGGCGGTGTGCGGCACTGCTGCGCGCGGGCGTGTTCCCGGCGCCGAGCGGGGAGTGGCCGGCGATCCCCTGGCCTGCGTTCTGACCGACGGCTTGGTTAGGCTGCCCGACATGCGTACGTGGTCACCGCCGGAGCTGCCTTCCCTGCCGAGCAGGGGACCCGAGGTGTCCCTGTTCGACACCGCGACCGGCAGCCTGGTGCGGACCTCGCCGTCGGGCCCGGCCCGCCTCTACGTCTGCGGGATCACCCCCTACGACGCCACCCACCTCGGCCACGCCGCGACGTACGTCGCCTTCGACCTGCTCAACCGGGCCTGGCGGATCGCCGGGCACGAGGTGCTCTTCGTGCAGAACGTCACCGACGTCGACGACCCGCTGCTGGAGCGGGCCGCCAAGGTCGGCGTCGACTGGCGCGAGCTGGCCGAGCGGGAGACCCAGCTGTTCCGCGACGACATGGTGGCGCTCCGGGTGCTGCCCCCGCAGCACTACGTCGGGGCGGTCGAGTCGATCCCGCTGGTCGTCGACCTGGTGGAGCGGCTGCAGGCCGCCGGCGCCGTCTACTCGGTGGACGGCGACCTCTACTTCTCGGCCGAGGCCGACGACGGGTTCGGCGCCGTCTCCGGCTGGGACCGGCAGCGGATGCTGGAGGTCTACCCGGAGCGCGGCGGCGACCCGGACCGCCCGGGCAAGAAGGACCCGCTCGACAGCGTCCTCTGGCGGGGCGAGCGCCCCGACGAGCCGGCCTGGGGCAGCCCGTTCGGGCCCGGCCGGCCGGGCTGGCACGTCGAGTGCTCGGCGATCGCGCTCCAGCACCTCGGGACCGGCTTCGACGTCCAGGGCGGCGGCAGCGACCTGGTCTTCCCGCACCACGAGATGTGTGCCGGGGCGGTCCAGGTGGCCCGCCCGGGCGAGCGGTTCGCGCAGGTCTACGCGCACGCCGGCATGGTCGGGTACGACGGCGAGAAGATGTCCAAGTCCCGCGGCAACCTGGTCTTCGTCTCCGCCCTGCGGCTCAGCGAGGTCGACCCCATGGCGATCCGGCTCGCCCTGATGCGGCACCACTACCGGGCCGACTGGGAGTGGACCGACGACCAGCTCTGGTCGGCCGTCGACGACCTGGCGCTGTGGCGGGGGGTGCTGGCCGGCGAGGCCGGCGCGCCGGCCGAGCCGGTCACCTCGGCGGTGCTGGCCGCGGTCGCCGACGACCTGGACGCGCCGGCCGCTCTGGCCGCGGTCGACGCCTGGGTCGCGGCCACCCGCGACGGAGACGTCTCCGAGCCGGGAGCCGGCGCCGCCGTCCGCCGGCTGCTGGACGCCTCGCTCGGCCTGGCGCTCTGACGACGTTC
This sequence comes from Nocardioides donggukensis, assembly GCF_014842875.1. Classification (GTDB taxonomy): domain Bacteria; phylum Actinomycetota; class Actinomycetes; order Propionibacteriales; family Nocardioidaceae; genus Nocardioides; species Nocardioides donggukensis. The sequence goes on from NZ_JACYXZ010000002.1 coordinate 261,979, forward strand.
GGCCCGGCTGCTCAGGCCTCGGGGCCGCGCCGCTTGAGGTAGCGCTCGAACTCCCGGGCGATCGCGTCGCCGGAGGCCTCGGGCAGCTCGGTCGTGTCGCGGGCCTCCTCCAGCTCCTGGATGTACTCCGCGATGTCGGGGTCCTGCTCGGCGAGGTCGTCGACGCCGCGCTCCCAGGCCCGGGCGTCCTCGGCCAGGTCGCCCAGCGGGATGCTCACCTCGAGGAGCTCCTCGATCTGCCCGAGGAGCGCGAGCGTCGCCTTCGGGCACGGCGGCTGGGCCACGTAGTGGGGGACCGCCGCCCAGTAGGACACGGCCGGGATGTCCAGGCGTACGCAGGCGTCCTGGAAGACGCCGACGATCCCGGTGGGCCCCTCGTAGGTCGACTGCTCGAGCCGCAGCCGGTCCACCAGGTCCGGCTCGGTCGCGGTGCCGGTGACGGGGATCGGCCGGGTGTGCGGGGTGTCGGCCAGCAGGGCGCCGAGCGTGACGACGAGCGCGCCGCCGAGCTCGTCGCAGGCCGCGAGCAGCTCGGCGCAGAACTGCCGCCAGCGCATGTTCGGCTCGATCCCGCGGACCAGGATCACGTCCCGGTCCAGGTCGGGGGGCGAGGCCACCGCGATCTGCGTGCTCGGCCAGCTGATCCGGCGGTGCCCGTTCTCGTCGGTGCCGACGACGGGCCGGTTCACCTGGAAGTCGTAGAAGTCCTCCGGGTCGACGGCCCCCACGACCCGGGCCTGCCACGCGTCGATGAGGTGGTCGACGACCGAGGAGGCGGCGTCCGCGGCGTCGTTCCAGCCCTCGAATGCGGCGATCACCACGGGCTGGACCAGGTCGGGGAGGTCGTCGATCTCGATCACCCCACCACACTAGTCCCGGACGCCGGCCGGCGAGGATTTCGTGCGGCTCCCGGCCCGGTGCCACCATGCGGGATGCCGGTCCAGCACATGGACGGCCTGCCTAGGCTGGAGCGGACCGCTCCCGCCATCCCCTGAGAGGACGACCGTGCCGGAGAACCCGCTCGTCCGCCCGGATGCCACGGCCGCCCTGACGGCCGCGTTCGAGGAGCGCATCCTGGTGATCGACGGCGCGATGGGGACCGCGATCCAGCGCGACCGGCCCGACGAGGCCGGCTACCGCGGCGAGCGGTTCGCCGACTGGCCCAGCGACCTGCAGGGCAACAACGACCTGCTCACGCTGACCCAGCCCGAGATCATCGCCGGCATCCACCGCGAGTACCTCGAGGCCGGCGCCGACATCATCGAGACCAACACGTTCAACGCCAACGCGGTCTCGCTGGGCGACTACGACATGGCGGAGCTGGCGTACGAGCTGAACGTCGAGGCCGCGAAGCTCGCCCGGCACGAGGCGGACGCCGCGACCGAGCGCACCCCCGACCGGCCCCGGTACGTCGCGGGAGCCCTCGGCCCGACGACCCGGACGGCGTCGATCTCCCCGGACGTGAACGACCCCGGGGCCCGCAACGTCACCTTCGAGCAGCTCGTGGATGCCTACGCCGTGGCGGCGGCCGGGCTGGTCGACGGCGGGTCCGACCTGTTCTTCATCGAGACGATCTTCGACACCCTCAACGCCAAGGCCGCGATCTTCGCGATCGAGGGGCTGTTCGAGGAGCGTGGCCGCCGGTGGCCGGTGATCATCTCCGGGACGATCACCGACGCCTCGGGTCGCACCCTGTCCGGCCAGGTCACCGAGGCGTTCTGGAACTCCGTGCGGCACGCCCGGCCGCTCGCCGTCGGCCTGAACTGCGCGCTCGGAGCGAAGGAGATGCGTCCCTACCTGGCCGAGCTGTCCCGGGTCGCCGACACGTTCGTGTGCTGCTACCCCAACGCGGGCCTGCCCAACGCGTTCGGGGAGTACGACGAGACGCCGGAGGAGACCGCCGCGATCCTCACCGAGTTCGGCGCCAGCGGCCTGGTCAACCTCGTGGGCGGCTGCTGCGGGACGACCCCGGCGCACGTCGAGGCGATCGCCGCCGGCGTCGCCGACAAGCAGCCCCGGACACCCCCGCAGGTCGAGACCGCCATGCGGCTCTCCGGGCTGGAGCCGTTCACGATCACCTCGGAGAGCCTGTTCGTCAACGTCGGCGAGCGGACCAACATCACCGGGTCTGCGCGGTTCCGGAACCTGATCAAGGACGGCGACTACGACACCGCCCTCTCGGTGGCGGCGCAGCAGGTCGAGAACGGCGCGCAGGTCATCGACGTGAACATGGACGAGGGCATGATCGACGGCGTCGCCGCGATGGACCGGTTCATGAAGCTGATCGCCTCCGAGCCCGACATCAGCCGGGTCCCGGTGATGGTGGACTCCTCGAAGTTCGAGGTGATCGAGGCCGGGCTGCGCTGCATCCAGGGCAAGCCGATCGTGAACTCCATCTCCCTCAAGGAGGGCGAGGAGAAGTTCGTCGAGCAGGCCCGGCTCTGCCGTCGCTACGGCGCGGCCGCCGTGGTCATGGCCTTCGACGAGGACGGCCAGGCCGACGACCTCGAGCGGCGCAAGGCCATCTGCGGGCGGGCCTACCGGATCCTGGTGGACGAGGTGGGCCTCGACCCCTCCGACATCATCTTCGACCCGAACGTCTTCGCGGTCGCCACGGGCATCGAGGAGCACGCCGGCTACGGCCAGGACTTCATCGAGGCCACGCGCTGGATCAAGGAGAACCTGCCCGGCGTCAAGGTGTCGGGCGGCATCTCGAACGTGTCGTTCTCCTTCCGCGGCAACAACCGGGTCCGGGAGGCGATCCACGCCGTCTTCCTGTTCCACGCGATCCGGGCCGGGCTGGACATGGGGATCGTGAACGCCGGTGCGCTGGTCGTCTACGACGAGGTCGACCCCGAGCTGCGGGACCGGATCGAGGACGTCGTCCTCAACCGGCGCGAGGACGCGGCCGAGCGCCTGCTGGAGATCGCCGAGCGGTACCGCGGCGACGGCGAGGCGGTCGAGGAGAAGGCCGCCGAGGAGTGGCGGGGACTGCCCGTGGGGGAGCGGATCACCCACGCCCTGGTCAAGGGGATCGACACCTACGCCGAGTCCGACACCGAGGAGCTCCGGCTGGAGATCGCCGCGCGAGGGGGGCGGCCGATCGAGGTCATCGAGGGGCCGCTCATGGACGGGATGAACGTCGTCGGCGACCTGTTCGGGGCCGGCAAGATGTTCCTTCCCCAGGTGGTCAAGAGCGCCCGCGTCATGAAGAGGGCGGTCGCCCACCTGATCCCGTTCATCGAGCGGGAGAAGGCCGAGGACCCGGCCCTGGCCTCGGCCAAGGACACCAACGGGACCATCGTCATGGCGACCGTGAAGGGCGACGTCCACGACATCGGCAAGAACATCGTCGGCGTGGTCCTCCAGTGCAACAACTACGAGGTCATCGACCTCGGCGTGATGGTGCCGGCGCAGAAGATCCTCGCCGCCGCGCGGGAGCACGGGGCCGACATCATCGGCCTCTCCGGCCTGATCACCCCCTCTCTGGACGAGATGGTCAACTTCGCCTCCGAGATGCAGCGGGAGGGGCTGGAGATCCCGCTGCTGATCGGCGGGGCGACGACGTCGCGGGCGCACACGGCGGTCAAGGTCGACCAGAAGTACGACGGCCCCGTGGTCTGGGTCAAGGACGCCTCGCGCTCGGTGCCGACCGCGGCCGCGCTGCTGCACGAGTCCCGCCGGGAGGCGCTCCTGGCCGACGTGCGCACCGACTACGACGCACTCCGGGCCCGGCACGCCGGCAAGCAGGAGCGGCCGATGGTCACCCTCGAGCAGGCCCGCGAGCGACGTACCCCGATCAGCTGGGACGGCTACCGGCCGCCCGCACCCAGCCGGACCGGGGTGCACGTGCTGGACGACTACGACCTCGCCGAGCTGCGCGACTACATCGACTGGCAGCCGTTCTTCAACGCCTGGGAGATGAAGGGGAGGTTCCCCGACATCCTCAACAACCCGGCGACCGGCGAGACCGCCCGCGCCCTGTACGACGACGCGCAGGCCATGCTGGACCGGCTGATCGCCGAGAAGTGGGTCACCGCCCGCGGGGTCTACGGACTGTTCCCGGCGAGCGCGCACGGCGACGACCTCGAGGTCGACACCGGTGCCGGTCCGGTCCGGCTGCACCAGCTCCGTCAGCAGGGGGAGCACCGGGAGGGCGTGCCGAACCGGTCGCTGGCCGACTTCGTGGCGCCGGCGGAGACCGGGCTGGCCGACCACGTCGGCGCGTTCGCGGTCACCGCGGGCATCGGCCTGGGCCCCCGCGTGCAGCAGTTCCGCGACGAGCTCGACGACTACTCCGCGATCCTGCTCGAGGCGCTCGCGGACCGGCTCGCCGAGGCCTTCGCCGAGCGCCTGCACGAGCGGGTCCGGACCGAGTTCTGGGGGTACGTCGACGAGGAGACGCTCGGCAACGAGGACCTGATCGCCGAGCGCTACCAGGGCATCCGCCCGGCACCGGGCTACCCGGCGTGCCCCGAGCACACCGAGAAGCTGACCCTGTGGTCGCTGCTCGACGTCGAGGAGAACGTCGGGATCGAGCTGACCGAGTCGATGGCGATGTGGCCGGGCGCCTCGGTCAGCGGCTGGTACTTCTCCCACCCGCAGTCGCAGTACTTCGTCGTCGGCCGGCTGGGCCGGGACCAGGTCGCCGACTACGCCGAGCGCAAGGGCTGGAGCCTCGCCGAGGCGGAGCGCTGGCTGTCGGCGAACCTCGGCTACGACCCGGAGGACTGAGCCGGGCGATCGCGTCGACGGGCGCCCAGGAGGCCGGGGGAGCGGCCCGGCTCAGGAGACGGCGTCCTGGCTGTCCACGGCGACCGGGGGGCTCGGCCGGTGCCGTGGGCGGGCGCAGGACGCCCCGACCACGTGGCTGACGGTGCGGACCAGGATCTTCACGTCCATCCACATGGACCAGCCCTGGATGTAGTTGTGGTCGAAGATCGCGCGCTCGACGACGGAGGTGTCGCCGCGCAGACCGTGGACCTGGGCCCAGCCGGTGAGGCCCACGGGCATCCGGTGGCGGGCGCCGTAGATCGGGATGGACTCGGTGAACGCCTCGACGAAGTGCGGGCGCTCCGGACGAGGACCCACCAGGCTCATCTGCCCGACCAGCACGTTCCACAGCTGGGGCAGCTCGTCCAGCGAGGTGCGGCGGATGAACCGGCCGACCGGTCCGATCCGGGGGTCCCCCGTGATGGTCCAGGTGGTGTCCGCCTCACCGGGCGCGGTGGGACGCATCGAGCGGAACTTGACCAGCGTGAACCGCGAGCCGTCGAGCCCGACCCGCTCCTGGCGGAAGAACACCCCAGGACCTCCCTCCACACGCACGGCGAGGGCCACCGCGAGCAGCACCGGCAGGCTGATCAGCAGTGCCATCCCCGACACCACGATGTCGAAGCACCGCTTGGCCAGCCGGCCCGAGATCGCCGCCTGGCCGGGGGTGTAGCGGAGCAGGGGGATGCCCCAGGCCTCGTCCAGCCGGCGCGAGGTGGGCGGCACCACGTAGTCGGCCGAGGGTACGAGGAAGAGGTGGCAGCGCAGCCGCTCGCACACGCGCAGGATCTCCGAGACCTCGGCCGCGCGGTCGCTGTCGACGGCCACCAGCAGCTCACCCGCCTCGAGCTCCTCCATCAGCCGGCACAGCTCGTGGCGCCCGCCCAGCCAGGGCACGGGGGTCGGCTTGCGGGGAGGCTCGTTGTCGACCAGGCCGACCACCTCGAGACCGAGCTCGGGATGCTCGCCGAGCACCGTGCTGAGCGTGATCGCCAGGTCGCCGGCGCCGTACACCAGCGTCCGGTGGCGCACCGTCCCGCGGCTGCGCACGGCCCGGACCACGGCGTAGGCCGCCGCGCGCATCAGCGCGAGTGCGCCCAGGAGGCCCAGGACGTAGAGGCCGGCCGGCCGACCGAAGAGCGGCTGGGTCGAGAGGATCGCGGTGGCGGTCGTCCCGACGACGACGGCGATGCCGAGCGACGGCAGGTCGTCGAGCACGGAGAGCGTCAACCGGGACCGGAAGAGTCCCGCGGCGTGCAGGTAGGCGAGCGAGGCCGTCACCACGATGGCACCGGTGACCGGAGTCGAGTCCGGATGGAGCAGCGCGGTCACCGCCGCGATCGTCACGATGTCGCAGGCCATGAGGAGCGGGCCGGTCCGATGGCGCGTCGAGCGGGCCGCTGAGCTGCGTGCGACGGAGGCGATGAGGGTGGGCACGAGACCTCCGGCTCCGTCCGGCCTCGGCGCACCGCCGGCCGAGGATCACCCCACTAGTGCCGCCAGGACTGGCGTTTGATGCTTGCCATTGGCTCGATGTTCGCCTGCCTCCATACTGTGGTGGTGATCAGCCTGGTGACCGGATCGTCGACGCGCGGGACGAGGGCGCTCGTGGCCGGTCTCGTCGGCCTGCTCCTGCTGCCCGTCACCGAGGTCGTCGAGGGCCCGCGACCGTCGGACGCATCCGCGGACCTGCGGCTGGTCGCGGCGGCCGGGCCGACCCCTCCGACGCCGGACCTCGGCGTCCAGTTCCACGGACTGTGGTCCCACTACGACCGGGCGAAGCGTGCGGCGGTCCTCAACCGGATCTCCGGATCCGGGGCACGGTGGGTGCGGTTGGACGTCAGCTGGGCGATGATCCAGCCCCGACGCCGCTCCTACGACCTGGAGTGGGGCGTCCCGAGGGTCGACCGGGTGCTGAAGCAGGCGGAGCGGCGCGGGCTGCGCGTGCTCGTGACGTTCTGGCTGACACCTGGGTGGGCCAACGGGGGCCAGGGTGAGCGCGTCGCCCCGGACGACGCCTCCGACTACGCCACGGCGCTCGCGTGGGCGGCCCGGCGCTGGGGCGACCGCGTCGGGGCCTGGGAGGTCTGGAACGAGCCGAACTCCGAGGACTTCCTCGAGGGTGCCGACCCGGCCGGCTACACCGATCTCCTGTGTGCGGCACACGACGCGCTGCACCGCCAGGACGACACGGTCCGGGTCGTCCTCGGCGGCCTGATGTACAACGACGACGCGTGGTTGAGGCGCGCCTACGCCTCCGGGGCGCGAGGCTGCTTCGACATCCTGGGGGTGCATCCCTACATGGCCCCGGCCGACGCCCGACCCGAGCTGGAGGACGACGGGGAGATCTGGAGGATGCGGCACCTGGCCGCGATCCGCCGGGTGATGACGCGTCACGACGACCGACGACCCGTGTGGGCGACGGAGTTCGGGTGGAGCTCGCACCGCAACGCCGCGGGCGCTCCGGCGTGGAAGCGCGGCGTGAGCCAACGGAAGCAGGCCAAGTACGCCGTCCGCGCGATGACGATGCTCGGCCGCGACTACCCGTACGTCAAGAAGGCGTTCTGGTACAAGGCTCTCGCGAGCGGGGACGCCGGGCGTCACCACGACGGCTACGCCATGCTGCGGCGCGACCTGTCGCCCAAGCCCGTGTTCCGGGCGCTGCGTCGTCTGCTCCGGTGAGCGTGGGGGGCTCGCAGGACCGGCTCGACCCGCCCGTCCTGCACGTGTCGCAGCCCGTGGAGGCGGGGGTGGCGCAGGTGGTCGTCGACCTCGTCCGGGTGCAGGCCGAGGCCGGGCGGCGGGTCGTGGTGGCGTGCCCTCCGGGGCACTTGCAGGACCTGGCGGCTGCCGTCGGTGCGGAGGTCCTCACCTGGTCCGCCGGTCGGGGGCCGGGGGTCGGGACCCTCACCGAGCTCTCGGCGCTCTCACGCGTGATCCGCCGCGTGCGGCCCGGGGTCGTGCACCTGCACAGCTCGCAGGCCGGGATGGTGGGACGACTGCTGATCCGCGGCCGGCTGCCGACCGTGTTCAGTCCGCACGCCTGGTCCTGGCAGCCCATGACCGGGGCGGGCCGGCGGGCGGCGATCGCCTGGGAGCGCCGGGCCGCACGCTGGGCGCACGCGATCGTCTGCGTGAGCGACGGCGAGCGCCGGGACGGGCTCGAGCAGCGGGTCCCCGGCTCGCTGCTGGTGATCCCGAACGGTGTCGAGGCCGACCTCGAGGCCCAGATCGGCCACGACACCGAGGCGGTCGCCAGACGCGCACTCGGTCGGGGGAGGGGCACGCACCTGGTGGTCTGCTGTGCTCGGCTGGCCGAGCAGAAGGGGCAGGACGACCTGCTCTCCGCCTGGAGGCTGGTGAGCGAGGCATGTCCCGGTGCCGAGTTGGTGCTGGTGGGGGACGGCCCGATGCGCTCGGAGCTCGAAGTGTCCGCGGCCGACCTCGCGGGTGTGACGTTCGCCGGATGGCAGTCCCGGGTCGAGTGCCTGCGATGGATGCGGGCCGCCACGGTCGTGGTGTGCCCCTCCCGCTACGAGGCGATGTCGTTGGTGCCGCTGGAGGCCGCCGCTCTGGGCACCCCGGTGGTCGCGACCCGCGTGGAGGGGATGGCGACCACGATGTCGGCCGACGCGCGGCGGATGGTCGGGCCCGGCGACCCCGGGGCGCTGGCGGGTGCGTTGCTCGACCTCCTCCGGGACCGTGACGCGCTGGATCGGGGCGGCCGCGAGGCCGCGGCCTGGTCACGCGAGCAGGCGGCGACGTCGACGGCCGGCTCGGAGTACCTCGCGGTGTACGACCGGGTCCGCCGCGGCCACTCCGGGTGAACCGGAGGCGCACGCCAGCGACAGGTGACCCCTGAGCGTGCCACGATGGCCGTACTCGTTGTCGGGTGTGAGGGGATCGACGGGTGGCCGAGACTCTGCGACGGGTGCTGCGGTGGCGCTGGGCGCTGATCGCGGCCGTCGTGGTGCCCAGCGCCCTGGTCGCGGTGACGCTCGTCGAGCTCCAGCCCGAGCCGCACGAGGCCGTCAGCGTGATCGCGGTGGTCCCGGAGAGTCCCGAGCTCGCCAGCAACGACCTGGTCCAGCTGGCCGTCGATCGCTACGTGGTCCTGCTCCAGTCGGAGAGCGTGCTCCTCCGGGTCGCCGAGGAGTCCGGGATCCCCCTGTCCACGCTCCGCTCCGGAGTGAGCGTGTCGGCCGCCCCGCAGTCGGCGAACGTCCGGGTCGTGGCGTCCGCTCCGACGGCGGACCAGGCCCGGGCCGCCGCGAACGCGGTGGCCGAGGAGGGGGTCGGCCTGGCCGGGGACGATGCGACGGTCGGCGTCGAGATCCTCGCGGAGGCCACCGACCAGGCGCTGCCCCTGACGGCCTCCCCCCGGATCCTCCAGGCGGTCCTGATCCTGGCGGCGCTGGCGGTGGCGCTGGGGTGGGCCTCCGTCGTCGAGCTGACACGGCCCCGGGTCCGCACGGGCGAGGACGTCGAGTCGGTGACGGGGGTGGGGCTGCTGGGCGTCGTGCCGGGCCTGGGGAGCCGACGTCCGGTCACCCTGACCCCCGACCACGACACGCAGGCCGCCGCCCGCGAGCTCCGGCAGGGGTTCCTGGCCGGGGGGCGCGACGCCCCGTGCGGGACGACGTACGTCGTCGGGGTCGGACCGGGGGCGGAGGGCGCGACGATCGCCTGCTGGCTGGCCCGGGCAGCGGTCGACCAGGGTGAGTCGGTCGTCCTGGTCGACGCCGAGGTGGAGCGCGCCGATCTGAGTGCTGGACTCGGCCTGCCCGGCGACCCGGGTCTCGGCGACCTGCTCGATCGACCCGGGCTGCTCCGCACTGCCGTGATCGACAGCCACGGCGTCGACGTCGTCGCGACGCGGCCGTTCCCCGACGCCGGAGGCCTGCGAGGTGACCGGCTCGGCGCGGTGCTCAGGGCCGCCGAGGACCGTGCGGACCGGGTGCTCGTCCACGCCTCGACGGACCAGGGCCCGGTGTTGGCCGAGGCGGCCGGCGGAGCCGCCGACGTCCTGCTCGTCGTCGCCGCGGGCACCCCGGTCCCCGAGGTGCGTCGGGCCGCGGCCCGGATGCGGCGCCTCGGCCTGCCCCTCCGCGGGGCGGTGCTCAACCTCCCCGACCGAGGGGCGCGGGGTCGGTCCGGTCGCCCGCGCTGGAGCCGAGCCCCGGTCGTGCTGATGTACCACGGCTTCTGCACCGAGCGGCGCAGTGACGACCCCGAGAACCTCTTCGTCGAGGTCGCGGCGTTCGAGCAGCAGCTGACGTGGTTGCTCGAGCACGGCTGGACCCCCCTCGACCTCGACGGGTTCCTGGCCGCCCGAGCCGGGCGGAGGCCCTCGAGCAGGAGCTTCCTGGTGACCATCGACGACGGCTATGAATCCGTCGCCGAGCTGGCGGCTCCCGTGCTGCGCCGACTCGGGGTGCCGGCCCTGCTGTTCGTGCCCTCCGCGCTCGTGGGTGAGGAGGCACACTGGCTGGAGAGCCCCGCCCACGAGCCACTCCTGGACGCCGAGCAGCTGCGAGAGCTGTGCGACGGGCATGGCATCGAGGTGGGCGGGCACGGACGGGACCACCGGGATCTCCGGGGTCTGACGCCGGTCGAGCTGGACGGTGAGGTGGCCGGGGCCGGTGTCGAGCTGAGCGAGCTCCTCGACCGCGAGGTCCGCAGCCTGGCGTATCCCTACGGCGGCCACGACCCCGCCGCACGCGCCGCCGCCGAGCGGTCCGGAGCCCGCGTCGCCTTCTCCGTCCACGACGACGCCGGCCCCTTCGCCGTCTCCCGGGTCGACGTCAACGCCACCGACACCAGCCGGTCGTTCCGACTCAAGCTGATGCCGCAGTACCGGCGGGTCTGGAACGCGCTCCAGCGGGCTCCGTGGGTGCGCAGACTGGTGCGGCGGTCCATCGCCCGCACGCCCCAGCCGGAATCATGATGTCCGCGTCCATCGCCGGACCACGCGAGTCCGCCGCCGCTCCGGCCCTGCTGATGCTCGTCGTCACGGTGTCGGGCGTGCTCGGACTCGTCCTGGCGAGCGTCGGTCTGCGGTTCGGACCCGGCGGGCCCGTGGCGTTGCTGCTCGCCGCCGCACTCGTCTGGGTCGCCCTCGCCCGACCGCACGTCCTCGTCAGCGTGCTCGCCCTCGCCCTGCCCCTCGGCGCCCTCACGGTCGGCCCCCTCGAGCTGGTCCAGCTGGTCCTCATCCTGGTCGTGCTCGGGGCGCTGGCACAGGCGGGGCTGCGCGGTGACCTGGTGCTGCCGCCCTGGCAGATCTCGGTGCCGCTGGCCGGCATGCTCCTCGCGGCCGCCCTGGCCACCTCGGCCGCCCGCGACGCCGACGCGGCGTTCCGGCTGGATGTCCGCCTGCTGTTCGAGGTCCTGCTCGTGGTGGCGATGGTCACCGTGCTCCGCTCGGCCCGACACGTGGACCAGGTCGTCAACGCCCTGCTCCTCGCCGGGGGAGCGATCTCCGGCTGGGCCCTGGTCACCTCGGGTGAGGCCACGGCCTACCTGGACGGGGCGGTGCTGGCCGACCGGGCCAGTGGGCCGTTCGCCCAGCCCAACGAGCTCGGGTTGCTCGCGGCAGCCCTCCTGGTCCTGGCGGTCGGGGTCGGCATCACCACGACGCGGCCCACCACCCGGCTGCTCTGCGTGGCGTCCGGGGGGCTGCTCCTGGCCGCGCTGGCGGAGTCCTTCTCGCGCGGGGCCTGGATCGGTGCCGCCGCGGGACTCGTGGCGTTGGCGGTGCTCAGCCCGCCGTCCCGCCGAGCGCTGGCCCTGGTGTGCGTCCTGGGGGCGGGGACCGGCGGGCTGCTGGCCACCCTCGGCTCCTCGCTGTCGGCCGCCGTGGCCACCCGGTTGGCGAGCATCCCGGAGGCCTCGGGCAACCCCTACGACGAGCGGACCCTGATCTGGGCCGAGTCCCTGCGCCAGCTGCAGGACCGTCCGCTGACCGGCCAGGGACCGGGCTCGTTCTCGGCGGCGGCCCAGTCCGCGGCGGCCGAGTCCGCGGCGGGCGGGGCGCGGCTCGAGGCCGAGCACGGGCACCACCTCTTCCTCACCGTCGCGGCGGAGTACGGCCTGCTCGGCCTGACCGCACTGCTGGCGCTGATCGCCGGGCTGATCGCGATCACCACCGGTCGACGGGCGTGGGCCACGACACCGCCCGGCCGTGGGCGCAGCCTCCTGCCGGTGCTCGTGTCCGCACTCGTCGCGGTCACCGTGCACGGACTCCTGGACTATCCGCTGCGCAATGCCGTGGGCAGCACGACCGTGTGGTTGCTGGTCGGGCTCCTCGTGGCCGAGCACTCCCACCTCGCACGGAGAGTGGGGCCCGTGCACCCCGGCGCCGGGACGACCACCGAGGACCGATCCCGGTGACCGGGCCGCTGAGACCGCTGCGGTGCACGGTCATCACGCCGTACGGCGCCCTCGGTGGGTCCGAGCGCTGGCTGCTCGAACTGCTCGACGCCGGCGCCGCGCGGCTGGACGTCGTGGTGTGGCTCCTGCAGGACGGTCCGCTCCGGGCTGAGCTCGCCGCCCGCGGGGCGTCGGTGCAGGTCCTGCCGACAGGGCCCGGCGGGCGGTCCGTGGCGACCCGAGCACGCGACCTGGCCCGGCGGCTGCGCCGCAGCGACACCGACGTGGTCCTCGCCAACGGGGTCAAGGCGGCGCTGGTCGCCGTGCCCTCCGCCCGCCTGGCGGGCGTGCCGGTCGCGTGGGCCAAGCACGACTTCTCGTGGGACCGGGAGCTGGCGCGACCCCTCGGCGCTCTCAGCGACCTGGTCGTCGCCACGTCGGCGGCGGTCGGGGCCGCCACCGGACGGCGCGACGCGCTGCTGGTGCCGCCCCCGCGACCGGCCGGGACGCCGGCGTCCGCGATCGACGCACGCACCTTCTGGGCCGCGCAGGGGGTGCGGCTCGGGACGGCGCCGACCCTCGCCATGGTGTCTCGCCTGGTCCCCTACAAGGGGATCGACACCGCGATCCGGGCGTTGGCCTGCGACCTCGCGTCGCGCTGGCAGCTGGTGGTGGTCGGCCCGGCCGACCCGTCCGCCGCCGGGGAGGAGACCCGGCTGCGGAGCCTGGCCCTGGACCTGGCTGTGGCCGACCGGGTGTCCTTCGTGGGGGAGGTGGGCCAGGTCGGCCGATGGCTCACGGGATTCGACGCCGTGGCCGTGCTCACCCGGGCGGACGGGACCAGGTTCGGCCGCGAGGGGTACTCCATCGTCGCGCTGGAGGCGCTCGCCGCGGGCGTGCCGCTCGTGGGTGCCCGCGGCAGTCCCGAGGTGGAGCGGATGGCATCGTCGGCCGGCCGCGTGGTGGAGCCCGAGGACCCCGGCTCGGTGGCCCGAGCGTTGCACGACCTGCGTCGGCCCGACGTGCGCGCCCGGTGTGGCGCGGCGGCACGCGAGATCATCGTCCGGCACCCGGACGGGCAGGCGTGTGCCGGTCAGGTGATCGGCGCCCTGGCCACGGTGGCCGGTCGGCCGGGTGCGGGGTTGTCGGGCCCGCCGGTCACCGTGCTCACCTGCTTCCGCGACGAGGTCGGCCACATCGACGACGTGGTGGCCGCGGTCCTGCGCCAGCTCGGACCGCACGACGAGTACCTCCTGCTCGACGACCGCTCGACCGACGACACCGCCGCCGAGCTGGGCCGGTGGGCCGCCCGGGACCCGCGCCTGCGCCTGATCTCGGGTCCGGGCATCAACCTGTCCGCCGCCCGCAACCTCGGCTTCTCGGAGGCGACCCGTCCGGTCGTGGTGTGCACCGACGCCGGGTGCGCCCCCGCCCCGGACTGGCTGGCGGCCCTCCGCGCGCCGTACGCCGAGGCGGCCCCGGCGGAGCTGGTCGTCGGCGTCTACGACGTCGACGGTGGCGACCCGGTGCGTGAGGCCTGCCGGCTGGCCCTGTTCCCGTCGGTGGACGAGGCCCGACGGCGCACACCCTGGGTGCGGCTCGCGGGGAGGCTGACCGGGCGACGGTTCGACGCCCACCGCCTCGACGGGCGATCGATGGCCTGCACGGTCCGGGCGTGGGAGCTGGCCGGCGGCTTCGACGTCGCCCTCGGCAGCTCCGAGGACGCGGTGTTCGGGGAGGCCGTGCTCGCCGCCGGCGCCGGGAGCGTGCTCGCACTCGACGCGCGGGTCACCTGGGCGCAGGCCGACCGGCTCGGCGACACCGCGCGGATGTACCTGAAGTACGGCGAGTGGGGGGCCCGGGCCGGGTCGTGGCCGTTGGTCAGGCGCGACCTGGCCCGGGCCGGCGGCTACCTGCTCGCACCGGTCCTGCTGGCTCGCGGCGGGACCCGCACCCGGGTGGCCGTGATCGGCGCGGCGGCCGGCTACCTCGGTGTCCCCGTCTCCCGAGCGCTCCGTGGGAGGAGCGCGCCGACCACGCTCGCCCTGGTCCCGGCGGTGCTGGCGGTGAAGGACCTCGCCAAGGCGGTCGGCTGCGTCAAGGGCGGGATCGCACGCCTGGCCCGGCCCGGCGAGCGGAGCCGAGATGGCGGATAGACCGCCCCCCGCCGTGGGCGCGATCACCCACCGGGCGGCACGCAACGCCTCGGTCCGCGGAGTCGCAGAGATCCTCGGGAAGGTGGCCACCCTGGCGTGGACGGTCGCGGCGGCCCGGGTGCTCACTCAGGAGGACTTCGGTGCCGTGTCCTTCGCGATCGCGCTGATGTACCTGCTCAGCTCGTTCGCGGCGTGGGGCTTCGACGCCGGTGTGATGCGACGGGGGAGCGCCGAGGCCGCCGCGCTCCCGCGGGTCTACCTGGGGTCGCAGGTGTGGAAGACGGCGCTGGCGGTGACCGTGTTCGGGGTCGCCGCGCTGCTGACCCTGGGCAGCGAGCCGACCCGGGCGTCCTGGTTCGTGCTGGCGCTCATGCTGCTGGCCGGCTTCCCCGAGCTGTGGAGCCACACCGCCCGAGCCGTGGCCTCCGTCCGCCAGTCGCCCACGGGGGTCTCCACCGCTCTGGTCGTCCAGCGGCTGGTCACCGCCGTGGCGATCGTGGCGGCACTGGCGGCGGGGCTCGGACCGCTGGGGCTGGCGGCCGGGTTCCTGGCCGGCACGCTGGTCGGCTGGGGAGCGCACCACGTCGCAGTGCGCCGACTCGCCGTGCGTCCGCGCCTGCGTGGGCTCACCCGCGCCGACCTCCGGCTGGCCGCCTCCGGCACGTTCCTCATCGGCGTCAGCGGCCTGGTGATGATGCTGCTGTTCCGCGTCGACATGGTGCTGCTCGCCCGGTTGCGGGGCGATGCCGAGGTCGCCGTCTACTCGGTGGCCTACCGCCTGCTGGAGACCGTGCTCTTCGTCTCCTACGCCGTCCACCAGGCGGTCCTTCCGGTGATGAGCGCCACCTCCTCGGGCCCGCGTCAGCGCTCCGCCTACGAGCGGGCCCTGGCGGTGGTGGCGTTCGTGTACCTGCCGTTCGCCGTGGTGAGCGTGCTCGAGGGCGACGCCGTGGTCGGACTGCTCTTCGGCGAGGGCTACGAGGTCGAGTCGGGACGTGCGTTGGCCTGGCTCGCGCCCGCGCCGCTGCTCTTCGCCGGATCCCTGTTCGGGACGGCGCTGCTGATGGCCCTGCTCCGCTCCCGGGCGATGCTGGTCGCGTCGAGCGTGGCACTGCTGACCAACCTCGCCCTGAACCTGGTCCTGATCCCGCCCTACGGCGCCAGCGGGGCCGCCGCGGCCACGACCGCGGCCTACGCGGTGCAGACCGTGGTGGTCCTCGCCATCCTGCGCGGCCTGGACCCGCGCCCTCGGTTCCTCCCGCCGCTCGTGCCGGCCGCGGTCGCGTCGCTGGGCCTCGCCGCCGCCCTCGCCCTGGTCCGGGCGCCGGTCCTGGTGGAGCTGGGCCTGGGGGCCGGCGTCTACCTGCTCGGCTGGGTGCTGGTGGTGCGACGCATCGCCCCCGACCAGCTCTCGGTGGTCCGGCAGCTCGTGTCCCGACAGGTGCGGCGGTGACGCGGAGCTACGCGTTCGTCCGGCGGCCCCGGCCGGCGTGGGTGGACGTCGGGTCGCCGTACCCCGCGGAGCTCCTGCTCGACCTGCACTCCCACGCGCTCAACCACGGCATGCCCGCGAGGCGACGCGGGGGGCAACTGCTGGCGTGGGCGGGCCGACGCGGACTCCCGGTGGCGGGCGCGGCCGCGGTCCTGCGCCGGCTCCCCGCGCGCCCCGTGCCGCACCTGGACCGCCTCCTCGACGAGGTGGCGCGATCGTGGGACGTGCTCGCCGCCGGGTCGGACCGGATCCCGGCGGCCGTGCCGGCGCTGTCGGCACTGGCGATCCAACGCTCGTCCGGTCGCTACGTCTTCGTGTTCGGCGGGTCGCGTCACCCGGTGCTGCTGCTCAAGCCGGGGCCTCACGAGGGGCTGGGGGATGCCGAGGAGATCGCGCTGCGAGCGGCCGCCCCCGCGGCCGTCGCGCCGCGTCGGCTCACGTCCGTGGCCGGACTGAGCGTCGAGGAAGGACTGCCGGGCCGACCCCTGTGGGTGGTCCCACCCGGACGCCCCGGATGGTCGAGCTGCTACGCGACGGCGTACGACGGCCTCGGCGCCGGACTGGTCCGCGTCGGCGAGCTGACGGCACGTCGCGGCGGCCACGACCTCGACCACTACCTCGGCCTGGCCTCGGAGCATCTCCGCTGGTCGGCGGCTGGAACAGCCATGGCCGCCGTGGACGCCGCACGCCGGGACCTGCGGCGACTGGACGCCGCGAGCCTGCAGCACCGCGACCTGTCCGCCCAGAACTGGCTGGTGGACGGGTCGTCGTTCGTCGGGATCGTGGACTGGGAGACGGCCGACCCGGGCGGGGTGCCCGGCCACGACGCGCTCCAGGCCGCCGTGGCACTGCTCGAGCACGGCGTCGCCCTGCGCAGGTGGTCCCAGGAGGAGGTCGTCCGGACCTTCCGTCGGGCCTGGCCGGAGGAGCCGATCTTCTCGCTGGCCCGCGCCTGGCACCGGCACTGCGTGTGCGCCGCGACGGGCTCGGACCGCCTGGCGGACCCGCTCGTGATCGCGTTCTTCGCCCGGCGGCTGGGTCGACGGATCAGCGGCGGTGGTCCGGAGACGCTGTCGGTGGCCACCCTCACGGCGATGCTGGAGGTCGTCAGCGGTTCCGCAGGGCCCTGAGCCGGCCGAGTCGTCCCGGGCGTCGCAGGGTGCGCCAGGCCTGCTCCGCGAGGGCGGCGGCGACCTCGGACTCCGGGCGCTCGCCGTCGACGACGGTGACCCCCAACCTGCCGCTCTCCTCGACGTAGAGGTCACGCAACCGGGTGAGGTCCCGGGTGGTGTACTGCTCGGGCTTCCTCGCCCGGGCCGAGGCCGGAGAGACGTCGAGGAGGAACGCGGCGCGTGGGGCCGGTGACAGCCGTCTGACCAGCCATCGCGGGAACCCGGGCCTCCCGATGGCGGGATAGCGGTAGCGCAGGTGGGCGGACGAGTCCAGGACGTAGCGGTCGCAGATCAGCACCGTGCCGGAGCGGGCCCGGGCGGCCCGACGGTGCGTGCGTGCATTGGCCAGCGCGACCACGCAGCCCCACCCCCAGCTGAGGAGGGCACTGCGCTCCCTGGCCAGGTGGCCGCTGTCCGGCTCGGGCCGGGGACCGCCGGGATGGATCCGCAGCTCGCCGGACTCGTCGGGCTGCTCGGTCGGGCGCGGTGCAGGCAGGACGCCGCGCCTCGGGCGCACCCGACCCACGACCTCGACCGCCGCCTTGACCGGTGCGGAGACCCGATCGAGGACGGGGTCGCGACCGAGCTTGGTCCAGGCCACCTCCGCGTCGTACCCCAGGGCCTCCAGCGCTCGACGCAGGTGCTCGGCCTGGGTCGACTTGCCGGCGCCGTCGAGCCCGGAGAGCGAGATCACCCGTGCGGGGCGTGGGCGGCGGACGCCCCGGAGCCGGCGTCCGGGGTCGGCGCCGGCCCGGCGCAGCCCGTCGAGCGCGTCGACCAGACCCCACTCCACGGCCTGGTCGCGGGCCCGCGCCCAGGTGTCGGCGTCGAGGGCCGCGAGCCGGGCGCCGCGGCGCTCGTCCACGACCATGCCTCCGCGGAAGCGATGCGCCAGGAGCAGCAGGCGGTGCGGGGGAGAGGGCGCCATCAGGTGCCGGTAGCCCGGGATGGTGGAGGCATCCCGCAGGAGCGCCGTCCGGGTGACGACGTCGGGCAGCCAGGTCTCGAACCGCACCAGGTCCACGGCGAAGGCGGTGCCCCCGGCGAACCTGACGAAGGTCTCGCCCTCCTCGACCCAGCCGTGGCGGCTTAGGGTCGAGCGGAGCGGCGCCAGGGACGCCTCGGGCACGAGCAGGTCGAGGTCGCGACCCTGCGGCGGAAGGCTCCCCAGCACGACACAGGGACCCCGCAGCAGGAGGTCGACGTCCGCGGCGCTCATCGCTGCCCTCCGGTCCGGCCCGGGGGTCCCGGAGCCGGTGGGGATCGCAGCATGGTGGCTCGCTTGAGGCGTCGCCACGACGCATCCAGGCGCGGATCGGCGTCCCGGTGCCGCTTGGCCCAGCTCAGCGAGGCCCGCGCGGCCAGCGTCGTCCGCGCCGCCCGGGCCGAGCTCCAGGCCTCGAGCACCGAGACCGGTCGGACGTCGCTGGCGAGCTGCATCTTGGCCACGGTGATCCCTCGCTGGTGGTCCAGCTCCAGGCATCCGGTCTCGAGCGCCCGATCGAGGTCGGCGTCGCGCAGCACCCGCCCCGGGGAGAGCGCCTCCGCGCGCGGGGCGAAGCGGCCGTCCCAGATGCGGTACGCCGGGCCGTCGAGCAGCCCGATGTCGTAGGCCACCAGATCACCGTGCACCTCGGCGAGCGCCACCTCGAGCTCCGCCGACGACGCGAGCGAGACCACCAGGGCCGACCAGAACGCCAGGTAGCGGGGGTCGTCCAGGTCACTGCGCCGGTCCTGGTCGTGGTCGCGCTCCCGCCGGAGCGCGGCGAGCGCCGGCAGCAGCCCGGCGATCTCGTCGGCGTCGCGGACCTGGCGGATCGTCCCGCCGGCCCGCTCGAAGGTGCGGCGGGCGCGCCGACGCTTCTTGCGACCCGAGGGGGAGTAGTACTCCTCCGGCCCCGCTCCCGGCTGCAGGGACAGGTACGGCGAGGCGCGGTCCCACGGAACGGTCCACCGGCAGCCGGGGAGCAGCCGAGCGAGGTGGAACGCCGTCGGGTCCCCGGGGGGAAGGTGCTCGAGCCTCAGGTGCCACGGCCCGTCGAGCGCCTCGAGCCCGGCCACGATCCGCTCGGCCAGGGCGAGTGCCGCGGACCCGTCGACCGCGGGCAGCCGGGCGGCGTCCGAGGTGCCGTGACCCATCAGCACGACCTCGGTGGGGCCCCGCCGCCGGTGCCGGTGCCGCCGGTGCCGCCTGGCGAGCGGGGCGACCGCTCTCAGGTCCCCGGCCAGGTCACCGTCCGGACCGGGCACCGTGAGCAGCCACGGCTCCACCTCGAAGGCGGTGGCCCAGGCCTCCCACCAGGCCCGCCGGGCGGTGATCGGTGCCCCGGTCCGCACCAGCAGAGCGTCGAGCGCGACCTCGTCGACGCCCTCGAGCAGGCGGCTCGGCACCCCGACCACGCTAGCGACCTCCTCGGAGGCGGGAGCACGCCTCGTCGGCGACCAGGATCGGCAGCCGGCGGACCGGACCCCGGTCCGCCGGGTCCGCGACCGGGTGGGCCGCACCGGGCCAGGCGCGCAGGGTGCCCGCGAGGTCGCGGAGCGCTCCGCCACGGCGCTCGGCCAGGGCGCGTCGCAGGTCGCCCCCCAGCCAGCTGTAGCCGACCCCGGCCGCGCCGAGGCGGACCCCCGACGGCCGAGCGCCCGGGACGTCGGCATGGTCGTCCAGCCACAGCGCGGGCAGCGGGAGGCCGGCCGCCAGGGCCAGCGCCAGTGAGCCGTAGGGGCGACCGTTGAGGTCGATCAGCCGGGCCGGCCCGCGGGTCGGGCGGAGGAACTGCAGCTGCACCATCCCGATCCACCCGAGCCGCGCGAGCAGGCGTCGTACCTGCTCGGCCAGCTCGGGATCGGGTCGCACGGTGAACGCCCTGGTGCTGATGCCCGCACCCGGTGGCCAGGTGTGCGTGGCGTGCTGCTGGTGGAGTGCGACGAGGTCGCCCGAGCTGTCCCGGACGGCGGACACCGCGATCAGGTCTCCGTCGACCGGGCGCTGCAGGACGGGCGACCGCCCGGCGTCGACGACCGCTCGGACCGCTGCGGCGGGGGAGACGTCCGCGGGCACGTGGCGGGCCGAGGCCCAACCGCCGGAGGCGCTCTGGAGCCCCGGCTCCCAGTGCAGCCGAGCCTTGACCACCGCCGGCCCACGCCACGCGGCGACCGCCCGGTCGTCCGCGATCACGGTCTCCGGCACCGCGATCCCGACCGCAGCGGCCTCACGGACGAGGCCGAGCTTGTCCACGGCGTGGACGACGCGGTCGTGGGCCGCAAGCGGCACCCTGGCGGGGATCTGCTCGCGGTGGTGGGACAGGGCCAGCAGCTCGGGGTCGCCGCATCCGATCGCCACCTCGGCCCGGGTGGCGGCGGCCGCGGCGGCGACGGCGTCGACGAACCCGCCGACGTCGACGTCGGGGGGCGGAACGCGGTGCTCGCCGTGCACGTGCCGTGATCCGCCGGCGAGGCTGCGCCGAGCACCCGAGGCGACGGCGACCTCGTGGCCCGCCCGGCCCAGGCACCGAGCGGCGGCCAGCATCTCGCGGCTGGCGGCGTGACCGACGAGCAGGACGCGCATCGTGCTCACCCTCGATCGCCGATCGTCGGGACCGGGGCGGGTGCCCGCAGGCGGGTCCGCAGCCAGCGCGCCGACCGGACCACCTGCTCGGACCCGGCCCCCCTGCTCCAGGCTCGTGAGGTGACGACCCGCCGACTCGGGAGCAGGGGGTCGAGCACCGGGTGCCCCTCGACCGTGCACCCGTCCAGACGGCGGAGATCGGAGGCGGCGAAGCGCTCGAGCACGTGCGTCAGGAGCAGTCGACCCGGCGACATCCGCTGCCAGCGCTCGTCGTAGGCCGTCTTCCAGTGGAAGTGCGTGTCTCCGCACACCAGGTCGATCTGCGTGGCCAGCGGCGCGTCGGCGCCGGCCAGCACCAGCAGGCGCAACGATCCCACGTCCGCCGCCCGGCGGACCACCTCGCGCAGCATGTCGGCCTCGCCGGGGCGCTGCAGCATCGAGGTGCCGGCTCGTCCCTTCCACCCGGCGTCCTCGAGCCGGAGGAACGACTCGGCGGCACCGGACGCGAGCGCGGGAGCGGACGCGTCGAGCACCCGCAGCGGCCCCGCCTCCCGGTCGAGGCGACGACGCTTGGTGCGCAGTCGTGAGGACTCGACGACCAGCTCCCGGAGCGTCGCCCCGCCGCCGACGCGGTCGCCGTCGCGGGTCAGCAGTGCCCGTCGATAGGAGTGCCAGACCGTGGACCTCCACCCGGCGTCGCTGAGCGCTCCGTCGAGCGCGAGATCGACCGGCAGGCCGGTCGTCTGCTCGTCGAGGCCGAGCAGGCGGGCGCGCGGGGCGACGCGTGACACGGCCTCCACGAGGAGGGATGCGGCAACGGGGAGGTCGGCACCGCGCGCGAGGAGTGGCGTCGCCAGACCTTGCTGATCGTGCACCCAGGCGCCCATCGCCGGGAGCGGGACCCGTCGCCAGCGACCCCGGACGAAGGGGAGCAGGGACAGCAGGCGGCCTTCCTGCGACACCGTCAGGAGCTGCACCGCGCCGTTCGTGGACGGCACGGGCAGGTGCGTCGCAGCCGGCACCACGAACTCGGGGCGGAGGAACGCGTTGGGGCAGGCCGCGCGATCAGCCAGGGCCCGCCACGCCTCCTGCTGGCGCGGCGTGAGCGCGGCCGGGCTCCAGACGGCCACGTCGGCCCCACGCGCCGGCAGGGACGGGAGGCGACGGCGCGGGCGGTCCGTCAACTCGTCGCCACGCATTCCCCCGCCGATCTCGGTGTCCGCTGCCGGAATCGGCAGCCACCCCTCTAGTGGCGCGGGGGTCGCCGTTTGATACGCCGACCCGACGATCTCCGCCGTCTTGGACGGCGATGGACAGTCTCTCGGCGGGTCCTCCATACTGGAACGGGACGGGGAGTATCGGGGATGGACACTGACATCGATCAGCGTGCGTCGACGCTGAGCGGCACCACCACGCACGTCTCCGCGCGCAGCGACGCGGAGCTGCTGCAGGCCTGCAGAGAAGGTGATGCCGCCGCCTGGGGGGACCTGGTCCGGCGGTACGAACGGCTCGTGTTCTCCGTCGCCCTGCGCAACGGCCTGCCACGCCCGGACGCCGCAGACGTCACGCAGAGCACCTTCCTGGCGCTGCTCGAGTCGATGGGGTCCATGAAGGACGACCATCGGCTGTCGTCCTGGCTGATGACCGTCGCCCGCCGGAAGGCCTGGCGCCTGCGGGCCCGGGCGGCGCGCGAGATCCCGAACGGCACCGACGGCTTCCGCGAGGGGACGGCCGCCGACGGCGTGCAGGGATGGGAGCGCGAGGCCGATCTCTACGACGCCCTGGTCGCGCTGGGGTCGCCCTGCAACGAGCTGTTGCACGGCCTCTACCTCGATCCCGAGGAGCCCTCGTACGCCACGTTGGCCAGACGCTTCGACCGATCCGTCGGCTCGATCGGTCCGATGCGCGGCCGATGCCTCCAGCGACTGCGCGGCCTGCTCGGGGAGGACGCACGGTGAGGGACGACGAGATCGCCTGCGCCACCCTGCTGGACTGGCTCGAGGGACGGCTTCCCGACGACGCCTCCGCAGCCGTCGCCGAGCGGGTCAGGAACGGGGGCCCCGACCTGCGGGAGACGGTGGGGTGGCTGCGGGAGTTCCTCGAGTTCACGCGCACGCACTGGCTCCACGACGTACCCCCGATCGTGGGTCAGTCCCTGCGGGAGGCGTTCGACCAGCACCGTCGCGGGGGTGAGGCACCCGCGCCACGCCGCATCCGGCCCACGCTGCTCTTCGACAGCCGCTCCGAGCGCGAGCTCGTCGGCGTCCGAGGCGGTCCGATGCACCGGGCGGGTGACGTGATCCACCTCGCCTACACCTGCCCCGACGCCGACCTGCTCCTCGACGTCACCGTCCGGCCGACGGGCGACCTCGACCTGGCGGGCCAGGTGTTCGGGCGCGGCGGCCCCGGACCGCCCGTCTTCGAGGCCACCGTCCACGCGGGGGGTCGCACCAGCCGGAGCGTCGACGGCGACGACCTGGGGCGGTTCAGGTTCACTCACCAGCCCGTCCCCCTCGAGAGGCTGACCGCGACGAACGGCGACATCGTGCTCGATGTCGCGTTGGACGTCGGACGTCCATGACGCAGCAGCTCGACCTCCTGGTCGAGGACCTTCTCGGGGCGCCGGACCTCGGCGCGCGCCTGGGACTGCTCCGCGCAGCGGGCACCGTCGACCGGGAGGGCCTCCTCTGGCTCGAGGACGAGGTCGAGGCCCGGATCCACACCGCCCCCGCCCGGGCGCGAACGCTGGCCGAGCTCTGCGTCAGGGCCGCCGAGGAGCTCGGCCTGCCCCGCTCGGCAGCGCGGGCGGAGTACCTCCTGGCCCGCGTCGTCGCCGAGGCCGGCGACCTGGAGGGGGCGCTCGGCCTCATCGCGTCCGCGCGGGAGCGCTACCGGTCGGTCGGCGACGAGGTCCTCGCGCTGCGGACCGACCTCGGCCGGATGCAGGTGCTGGACGACCTGGGAGACCACCGGGGGGCGGTCGAGGTCGGGAACCGGGTGCTGAGGACGTTGCCGCAGGCGGGTGGCGACCGGGTCGCCGCCGCCGCCGTCGAGGCGGCGGTGATGTGCAACCTGGGCGTGGCGCACAGCTTCCTCGGCGATCACGAGACGTCGCTGGGGCTCTATGCCCGCGCGGAGACGGCCTACGCCGGGCTCCACCAGCCGGTGCAGGTCGCCCAGCAGCGGGCCAACCAGGGGATCGAGCTCTTGGCCCTCGGGCAGGCGCGCGAGGCGCGCGCTCGGCTGTGCTCCGCGCGCGCGGAGTTCGCGCGAGCCGGCGACCACCTCTGGACCGCGAAGTGCGCGGCCCACCTGGCCGACGCTCACCAGCACCTGGGCGAGCTGGTGGACGCCCTCGCGCTGCTGGACGAGGCCGGATCGGAGCTGGAGGACCTGGGCGCGACCGCCGAGCTGCTGCGCGTGCACGTCCAGCGGGCGCGCACCTACCTGTCGGCGGGACTGTTCGACGAGTCGGCCGCCGAGGCGGACCGCGCGATCGCCGAGGCGCAGGAGCTCTCGATGGGACACGACGAGGGGTTCGCCCGGCTGACCAAGGCCGCCGCACAGCTCAGCGCCGGCCTCCTGGTCGAGGCAGGCGTGGAGCTCGACGCCGCCATCGACATCTTCGACCGGGTCGGCGATCGGCAGTTCCGGGCCAGCGCGGATCTGCTGCGGGCCGAGCTGGCCGATCGACTCGGGGACGACGACGCGCGGCACGAAGCGCTGTCCCGGGCACTGGGGGCGCTCGAGGCGGGCGGCTGGCTGATCCCGCTGGGGTGGGCACTGCTCAAGCACGTCGACCTGTCCGAGGACGCGGGCGAGCGATCCCGGGCGCTGGACCGCGCGGACGAGATCGTCGCCACGGTCGGCGTGCCGGCCCTCCGGCACGGCCTCGCCGTGCGCCGGGCTCGGCTGTCGGCCGAGCGTGGAGCACACCACGAGACCGTCCGGCTGCTGGGTGACGCCGTGGCGGACGTCCAGCGATCCGGCAGCGGGCTGCCGGACCCGATCCTGCGGCTCGCGTTCCGGACCAGCCACATGGCCGCGTTCGACGACCTCGTCGACGCCCTGGTCCGCCGCGGGACGGACGGTGATCCGGCGAGGGCACTGCGCTACAGCGACGACGCCAAGGCCCGGACCCTGCTCGACCTGATCACCGGGACGATCGGGTCGCGGGGCGGCGACGGAGCCGTGGAGCGCGACGGGGACGACCGGCTCGGCCGGTCGATGGCCGACCTGCGGTCGACGTACGCCGTGCTGGGTGACAGCGCCGGCGAGGACGGGCTCGCGGACCACCTGGCGCGCGCCGAGCGACTGGAGACCGAGGTCAGCTCCCTGCGGGTGCGCGCCGCGTCGAGCTTCCGGGTCCCCGGGCCTCGCCGTGCGCACCACGACGACCCGGCGCCCGACGAAGGCCCGCCGAGCATCTCCTACCACTGCCACGGCCAGGACGTGATCGCCTTCGTGAGTCGCGGGTCCGGTGTGGTGACCGAGCGACTCGTCGGGGTGCTTCCCAGAGTGCGGCACCTGATCGACGACCTGGAGAGCCAGTGGGCCCGCTTCCAGCTCGGGTCCGGGTTCGTGGACCACCACCACGACGCTCTGCTGCTCACCTGCCGGGCGGTGCTGGGGGATCTGCACGACCTCGTCTGGGCTCCTCTGCGCACGCACCTGGCCGACCTGGCGACCGCGGAGCTGGTCGTCGTGCCGCACGGCCCGCTGCACCGGGTTCCGTTCCACGCGCTGTTCGACGGCACCGCACATCTGGTCGACGGCTGGATCCTCTCCGTCGCGCCGACCACCCCCCGCGCCGCGGTCGCCGGTCCGGCCCCCGTCCCGGCTCGCGACGTGCGCGTGCTGGCGGTGCCCGACGTGCGCAGCCCGCTCATCGCCGACGAGGCGAGGGCGATCGGGGAGCTGTTCCCGAACGCCGCCGTTCACATCGGACGCGGCACCTCCTTGGGCGTTCTGCGGGGCCTCGGAGAGCAGGCCATCGTCCACGTGGCCTGCCAGGGGATGTTCCGCCCCGACAACCCGCTGTTCTCCGCCATCCGGATGGGGGATCACTGGGTCACGGGGGTCGACGTCCTGGAGGCCGACCTGCGCGGTGCCCTGGTGACGCTGAGTGCCTGCGAGTCGGGCCGGCCGGGGGCCGGTGCCGCGGAACCGGTCGGCCTCGCCTGGTCGTTCCTCGCCGCGGGCGCCGCCGGAGTCGTGGTCAGCCAGTGGCTGGTCGACGACGCGACCACCCTCGAGCTGATGGTCGAGATGTACCGGCACATCGCCGACGGCGAGCCCACGCCGTCGGCCCTGGCCGCGGCGCAACGGCTGGTCGCGAGCCATCACCCCCATCCCTACCACTGGGCCGCCTTCAGCTACGTCTCGGCGCCGCCCGTCCGCACCCTGGAGGTCCTGCCATGATCGTTCGCCCGCACCTGGGTCCCGTCGTCGTCGGCGTCGTCTCCTGCGCGACGTTCGTCGTCCACCTACCGCCCTCGGCGGCCGACGGGTCGACCGGTGAGGTGGCGGGCGCCGCCTCGGCCGCGGTCGTCTTCCGGGTCTCCGGTGAGGACGCGGGCTCCTGTGCGCTCGACCAGGTCCTCGCACGGCACGACCTGGTGCTGGACGAGACGCTGCTGGCGTCCCGGAGGGTCCATCGCGCCCACGCGACCGACCCCGACCCGGCGACCGGAGCCAAGGCCGCCGCCGGCCTGGCCAAGCGGGTGGGCAAGGACGAGTGCCTCGCCTGGGCCGAGGCCGACAGCGCGATCGAGCTCGCGGACGACCAGTTCCACTCCTGGACCCCCGAGGGTCCGCTCCATGTCGACGTGCAGGACTGGCGCTCCCAGACCGCGACCGAGACCCTGGGACTGAGCGAGGCCCACGCCCGCGGCGAGGGTGCGGACGTCCTGGTCGCCGTGCTCGACACGGGTCTCGACGCAGGTCACCCGGCGCTGGGCGGTCGCTCCGTCGACGGGTGGGACTACGTCGACGACGATGCGTCCCCGACCGACGAGCCGTGCGGCTGCGACAGCGACGCCGACGGCTCGCCCGACGGCGCCGTCGGACACGGCACGTTCGTGGCCGGGACCGTCTCCCTGGTGGCCCCCGGAGCCTCGATCCTCCCGATGCGGGTGCTCGACGGCGACGGAGTGGGCTCCGTGTTCGCGGTGTCCGAGGCGATCGTCGACGCCGCCGACGCCGGCGCCGACGTCATCAACCTCAGCCTCGGCACCGACGACGACACCGCGTCCGCGGTGTTGGACGAGTCACTGAAGCATGCCGAGAGGTCCGGGGCTCTGGTCGTCGCGGCGGCGGGGAACAGCGGGGACGACGCCGAGCACTATCCGGCGAGCAGGGACGAGGTCTGGTCGGTGGCCGCCCTCGACGCCGGCAACGAGCGTCTCGCGGACTACTCCAACCACGGGGACTGGGTGGACGTGGCCGCGACGGGGGACCAGGTCGTCGGACCGGTTCCCGGAGGCTCCTTCGTGCAGTGGTCCGGCACCTCCGTGGCCGCCCCGATGCTGTCGGGTCAGTTCGCCCTCGTGATCGGCCTCGCCCCGGACGAGAGGAGCAGCAAGGTCGGCGCCTGGGTGGAGAAGACCGCCCACAAGCTCAAGCACGTCGACGTGCGCAAGGGCCGGATCGCCCTGGTCGCGAGCCTGGACAAGGCGTCCAAGTGACCTGGCGGCCGTCCTGTGGGACAGGGACGGCACAGACCTCGAGCGCGGCTGGTCAGGCCTGGCTCTGGAAGGCCTTGACCTCGTCGCGTGCGGCGAGGATCGCGGCGTGCTGACGGCTCACGACATCGCGGAAGCCGGCACTGAGGTCCTGCTTGAGCGCCTTGTCGTACTCGGACACGGCGTGGTCCTCCCCGGTCTGTGCGGTCTTGAGAAGCGCCTCGGCCGAGTCGCCGGTGAGGGCGTCCTTGAGTGAGAGCCAGCCGCGGTGCACGGTCGCGGCGACCGAGCCGCTCTCGTCGACGTCGTCGCCGTAGTCGTGACCCATGGAGACGATCTCGCGGTGGAACTCGGCGCGCTGCTCCGAGAGGCGCTGGAACGCGGAGGCCCACACCGGGTGGTCGTCGCTCTTCAGCTTGTCAGCTGCGCTGGCGAAGCCCTCCTCACCGTCCTTGAGGGTCTCGACCAGTTCCTTGGCTACCTGCTTGTCGTCCGACACGATGGCTCCCTCTACGAGGTGGATGTGGCTGGTGGGCAGTACCCGTGAGGTCGGCACTCAAACTCTGGATGCGCCGACCGGGTGTGCGGTGATCGGCACACCTTCGATCTAGGGTGGAACGTTGCCTGACGCCACTTGGAGGACACACTGAGCACCGCATTTCCGGGTAGACCTGCAGGTCAGCCGCCCAACGCCCGGAACACGTGGCCCGACGCCGTCCTGTGGGACATGGACGGGACCCTCGTCGACACCGAGCCGTATTGGATCGAGGTCGAGTACGAGCTCGCCGAGCGGCACGGAGGGCGGTGGAGCGACCAGCACGCGCTGGCACTGGTCGGCAACGACCTGCTGGACTCCGGTCGCTACATCCGCGAGCACATGGACATCGACGTGGAGCCGGCGCAGATCGTCGAGGAGCTCCTCGACGGCGTCGTCGCCCGGGTGGAGCGGCGGGTGCCGTGGTGCCCGGGCGCGGTGGAGCTGCTCGCCGACCTCCGCTCCCACCGCGTCCCGTGCGCCCTGGTGACGATGTCCTACCGTCGGTTCGTGGCACCGATCCTGGCGGCCCTGCCGCCGGACACGTTCGCCGAGGTGGTGACCGGAGACGCGGTCACGTTCGGGAAGCCGCACCCCGAGCCCTACCTGACCGCGGCCCGCCTCCTGGGTCTCGACCCCGGCGAGTGCGTCGCCATCGAGGACTCGAACACCGGGGCCCGGTCGGCGGAGTCCGCGGGGTGCCGGGTGATCGTGGTGCCGAACCACGTGCCGGTGCTGCCGGGGGAGCGGCGGACCTTCCGGGACTCGCTCGTGGGCCTTTCCGCGTCGGACCTCCTCGACCACAGGTAGCCTGCGAAATCGTTGCCGATTCGCGACCTGTTTCCCCGCATCTGTGGGCTGCGCCACTCCCGGCGATCGCGCTACTCTCCGCGAGATCTGCCGCGCAAGTCCTGCGCGGCACGAGACTGTGAGGTGAGACGTGCGATTCACATCAGTTCCTGCGCGCATGGGCCTGGTCGGGATGACCGCCGGTGCGTTGTTGCTGGCCGGTTGCGCCGAGAGCGGCCGGGACGGCGGCGAGGGCGGCGACGAGGGCGGCGGCACCTTCGTCTTCGCCGGCGCCGCCGAGCCCGAGCTGCTCGACCCGGCCTTCGCCTCGGACGGTGAGACCTTCCGGGTGGCCCGCCAGATGTTCGAGGGCCTCGTCGGCACCGAGCCGGGCACGCCGGACCCGGCGCCCCTGCTGGCCGAGTCCTGGGAGAACACCGAGGACGGTCTGAGCTACACCTTCCAGCTGCGCGAGGGCGTGAAGTTCCACGACGGCACCGACTTCAACGCCGACGCGGTCTGCGCGAACTTCGACCGTTGGTACAACTTCCCCGAGGGTGTCCAGAGCGACGACTTCGCCTACTACTACAGCAAGCTGTTCCGCGGCTTCGCTGAGGGCCCCAAGGCCGGCGACGGCATCTTCGAGTCCTGCGAGGCCAACGGCGAGTCCGAGGTGACGATCAACCTCACCGAGCCCTTCGCCGGCTTCATCGCCGCCCTGTCCCTGCCGGCGCTGTCGATGCAGAGCCCCTCGGCCCTCGAGGAGTACCAGGACGACGCCGCGGCGAACGTGAACACCACGGAGTACTCCACCGCGCACCCGACCGGCACCGGTCCCTTCCAGTTCGACTCCTGGGACCGCGGCAACCGGGTCACGCTGACCCGCTTCGACGACTACTGGGGCGAGCCGGCCAAGGTGGACACGGTCGCGGTCGTCGCGATCGCCGACCCCAAGGCCCGCGCCACGGCGGTCCAGAACGACGAGGTGGACGGCGCCGACCTGATCGGTCCCGCCGACATCGCGCCGCTCGAGGAGGCCGGGATGCAGGTCATGCCCCGTGACCCGTTCACGGTGCTCTACCTGGGCCTGAACCAGAAGCAGAAGCCGCTCGACGACATCGAGGTCCGCAAGGCGATCGCGCACGCGATCGACAAGGAGGCCGTCGCCAGTGCCTCGCTACCGGAGGGCACCGAGCTGGCCACCCAGTTCATGCCGCAGAGCGTCGTCGGCTGGAACCCGGACGTCACGCAGTACGAGTACGACCCGGAGAAGGCACGGCAGATGCTGAAGGACGCCGGAGCCGACGGCGCCACGATCGAGTTCAACTACCCGACCGACGTGAGCCGGCCCTACATGCCGTCCCCGGCCGACACGTTCAACGTGCTTCGGTCGCAGCTCAAGGAGGTGGGCCTGAAGATCAAGCCCGTCGCCGACGTCTGGTCCCCGGACTACCTGGACAAGATCACCGGTAGCCCCGACCACGGGATGCACCTGCTGGGCTGGACCGGCGACTACAACGACTCCGACAACTTCGTCGGCGTCTTCTTCGGCACGCAGACCGACGAGTTCGGGTTCGACAACCCCGAGCTCTTCAAGAAGCTGCAGGCCGCCCGTGGGGTCCCGACCCTCGAGGAGCAGACGCCGCTCTACGAGGAGATCAACGCCGACGTGATGGAGTTCCTGCCCGGCGTGCCGCTCGCGCACCCGGCGCCGTCGCTGGCGTTCGGCCCCGACGTCGAGGGCTACCAGCAGAGCCCGGTGAACGACGAGGTGTGGAACACGGTCAGCGTCGGCTGACCCGGTGTCCCGGGTGCACCGGCCCCGTCCGGGGCCGGTGCACCCACCCCTGTTCCACTGAGCAAGCAGTCAGGAGCCTCGTTCGATGCTGCGCTTCGCCCTCCGGCGGCTGGCCCTCATGGTGCCGGTTCTCGTCGGGTTGTCCATCCTGCTCTTCGCCTGGGTCCGGGCGCTGCCCGGTGACCCGGCACGGGCACTGCTCGGGCAGCGGGCGACCCCGGAGGGCATCGCCCGCGTCAACGAGGTCTACGGCTTCAACGAGCCGATCGTCCAGCAGTACCTGAAGTACGTGCAGGCCCTGCTCGGCGGCGACTTCGGCCGGTCGATCAAGACCGGCCAGCCGGTGCTGGACAGCTTCGTGGAGAAGTTCCCCGGCACCGTCGAGCTCGGTGTCACCGCGCTCCTGCTGGCGGTCGTCATCGGCGTGCCCATGGGCTACTACGCGGCCCGTCACCAGGGCCGCTTCCTCGACACGTTCATCGTGTCCGGATCGCTGCTCGGCGTGGTCACGCCGGTCTTCTTCCTCGCGATCCTGCTCAAGCTGGTCTTCGCCAACTGGCTGGACCTGTTGCCGACCAGCCTCCGGCAGGACCCCCGGATCGATGCCACCCACATCACCAACTTCTACGTCCTGGACGGCCTCCTGACCCGCGAGTACGACGCGGCGTGGGACGCGCTGGTGCACCTGGTGCTGCCGTCGGTGGCGCTCGCGACCATCCCGCTGGCGATCATCGTCCGGATCACCCGGGCCGCGGTCGCGGAGGTCCTCAACGAGGACTACGTCCGCACCGCCGAGAGCAAGGGCCTCGCAGGGCACGTGGTCTCCCGCAGGCACGTCCTGCGCAACGCGCTGCTGCCGGTCGTGACCACGATCGGGCTCCAGGCCGGGCTGCTGCTTTCGGGGGCGGTGCTCACCGAGACGGTGTTCGCGTGGAACGGGATCGGCAAGTTCCTGTTCGAGGCCATCGGCCAGCGTGACTACCCCGTCCTGCAGGGCTACATCCTGTTCATCGCGATCATCTACGCCCTGATCAACCTCGTCGTGGACATGGCCTACGGCGTCATCGACCCCCGGGTGCGTGTGTCATGACGATCCCTCTGCCCCCCTCGGGCGCCGGCACCGATCCGCTGCTCACCACCGCGGACGACGCCCCGGGCGTCAGCCTCTGGCGCGCGGCCTGGCGGCGGCTGCGCCGCAACCCGACGGCCATCGTCGGCGCGGTGATCGTCGCCGCGTTCATCCTGGTGGCGCTGCTGGCGCCGCTGCTGACGCCGTACGAGCCGGGGTCGGCGCGCTGGTCCGGCCAGGTCACGCCCACCAGCGTCCCGGGCCCCAGTCCCGAGCACCTGCTCGGGCTGGACCGGTTCGGCTCCGACCTCTTCACCCAGCTCGTGTACGGCGCCCGGCAGTCGCTCGTCTACGGCGTGGTGGCGACCGCGATCGGCCTGACCGCCGGCACCGCCCTGGGCACACTGGCCGGCGGTGCGGCCTCCGTGGGCGGACGGATCGGCGGCTGGGTCGACAACGCGGTGATGCGGCTCGTCGACATCATGCTCTCGGTGCCGAGCCTGCTGCTCGCGGTCAGCATCGCCGCCGTCCTGGGGCAGAACCCCTATGCGGTGATGATCGCCATCGGCGTCGCCCAGGTGCCGATCTTCGCGCGGCTGCTGCGTGGCTCGATGCTCTCCCAGGGACGATCGGACTACGTCCTCGCCGCCGAGGCCCTGGGTCTGCGCAAGCGCCGGATCGTCATGGGACACGTGCTGCCGAACTCGCTCGGCCCCACCGTCGTCCAGGCGACGCTCAACCTCGCGGTGGCGATCATCGAGGTCGCCGCCCTGTCGTTCCTCGGCCTCGGCCAGCCGGACCCGGCCGTCGCCGAGTGGGGCCGGATGCTGGTCGCCGCCCAGGACCGGTTCGAGGCGGCGCCCCAGCTGGCGCTGCTCCCGGGTGGCGCGATCGCGATCACGGCGCTGGGCTTCACGCTGTTCGGTGAGGCACTGCGCGAGGCCCTCGACCCACGAAGCCGGAGGTGACCGCCATGACGGGCGCACACGACCAGCCACTCCTCTCGGTCCGGGACCTCAGCGTCCGGTTCGGGTTGAAGGGGCAGCGCCAGGTGGCAGCCGTCGACGAGGTCTCCCTGGACATCTGGCCCGGGCAGCACGTCGCCCTGGTGGGGGAGTCCGGCAGCGGCAAGTCGGTGACGTCGCTGGCCGTGATGGGGCTGCTCCCCGATCGCGGGGTCGAGGTGGGCGGCGAGGTGCTCTACCGCGGGGAGGACCTGCTCACGAAGAGCCCGAAGGAGATGGCCGGGCTGCGCGGCAGCGAGATCGCCATGGTCTTCCAGGACCCGATGACCTCGCTGAACCCCGTCATCACGGTCGGCGTCCAGCTCACCGAGGTCCTGCTGCGGCACCTGCAGGTGTCCAAGGCGGAGGCCCGGGAGCGGGCCGTCGAGCTGCTCGGCCGGGTCGGCATCCCGGACCCCGCGCGCAGGCTCAGGGAGTACCCGCACCAGCTGTCGGGAGGGATGCGGCAGCGGGTGCTGATCGCGATCGCGCTGGCCTGCGAGCCGAAGCTGCTCATCGCCGACGAGCCGACCACCGCCCTCGACGTGACCATCCAGGCCCAGGTGCTGGAGGTGCTCAAGGACCTGGTCGCCGACACCGACGCGGCCCTGCTCATGATCACCCACGACCTCGGGGTCGTGGCGGGGCTGTGCGACGACGTGAACGTCATGTACTCGGGCAGGATCGTGGAGTCGACGAACCGGAACCGGCTCTTCGCCAACCCCCGACACCCCTACACGGGCGGGCTGCTGGCCAGCATCCCGCGCCTGGACTCCCCGCGCGGAGCGCCCCTGACCCCGATCCCGGGCTCGCCGACGCAGACCCTGCCGTGGACCTCCGCCTGCGCCTTCGCCCCCCGCTGCGGCAACCGGGTGGAGGCGTGCACCGAGCGCGCCCCCGCGCTGGAGGCCACCGGCGACCGGGACCTGCGCTGCTTCAACCCGCTCGCGGACGCCGACCTCACAGGAGCCGCCCGATGACCGAACCGCTCGTGCAGGTGCGTGGCCTGAAGGTCCACTTCCCGATCCGCAAGGGCCTGATCCTCGCCCGACAGACCGGCACCGTCCGGGCGGTCGACGGGGTCGACCTCGACATCGAGGCCGGCCGGACGCTGGGCCTGGTCGGCGAGTCCGGCTGTGGCAAGTCCACGCTCGGCCGGGCGATGCTCCGGCTGGCCCCCGTCACCGAGGGCAGCGTGGTCTTCGACGGCACCGACGTCGCCACCCTCGAGCGCGAGGCGCTGCGGTCCATGCGGCAGAACATGCAGATGGTCTTCCAGGACCCGCTGGCCAGCCTGAACCCCCGGCAGAGCGTCGAGACGATCCTCACCGAGCCGCTGCGGGCGCACGGGATCGCCTACGACTCCTCCCGGGTGCGCGAGCTGCTGGAGCTGGTCGGGCTGCCGTCGGCGGCCGCCCAGAAGTACCCCCACGAGTTCTCGGGTGGTCAGCGGCAGCGGATCGGGA
Organism: Nocardioides donggukensis; assembly: GCF_014842875.1. Classification (GTDB taxonomy): domain Bacteria; phylum Actinomycetota; class Actinomycetes; order Propionibacteriales; family Nocardioidaceae; genus Nocardioides; species Nocardioides donggukensis. The sequence goes on from NZ_JACYXZ010000002.1 coordinate 295,855, forward strand.
TCGCCCGGGCGATCGCGCTCGAGCCGCGGTTCGTCATCGCCGACGAGCCGGTCTCCGCCCTGGACGTGTCGATCCAGGCCCAGGTGCTGAACCTGCTGGAGGACCTCCAGCAGGAGCTGGGCCTGACCTACCTGGTGATCGCGCACGACCTGGCGGTGGTGCGGCACGTCGCCGACGACGTCGCGGTGATGTACCTCGGTGGGATCGTCGAGCAGGCCGCCTCCGACGACCTCTACTCCACGCCGATGCACCCCTACACCAAGGCGCTGATGTCGGCCGTCCCGGTCCCCGACCCCCGGGTGGAGGAGACGCGGGAGCGGATCATCCTCCAGGGCGACCTGCCCTCGCCCGCGAACCCGCCGTCCGGGTGCCGCTTCCACAGCCGCTGCCCGTTCCGCCAGGAGACCCGCTGCGACGACGAGCGCCCGGAGCTGGTCGAGGTGCGGCCCGGCCACACCGTGGCCTGCCACTGGGTCGAGGAGATCAACTCCGGCCAGATCCGGCCGCACGAGCTGACGCCGGACACGGTCGTCCAGCTCGAGGGCCACTCCTGAGTCAGGAGCCGGCCGGCTCCTCGGGCTCGGCGGTGGGCACCGGCAGCTGGAAGATCGGCAGCGGGGGAGGCGTCCCCCCGAACTCCGGGCAGAGCGACTGGTGGCTGCACCAGTCGCACAGTCGGCTCGGCCGGGGCCGCCAGTCCCCGGTCGTCTCGGCCCGTCGGATCGCCTGCCAGAGGGCCTCGACCTTCCGCTCGGTGGCGAGCAGGTCCGCCTCGTCGGGCTGGTAGCGCAGCACCTCGGCGTTGCCGAGGTAGACCAGCTGCAGCATCGACGGGACCACGCCGCGGGTGCGCCAGACGACGAGGGCGTAGAACTTCATCTGGAACAGCGCCTGGGCCTCGAACATCGGGCCAGGAGCGCGCCCGGTCTTGTAGTCGACGACCCGGATCATCCCGTTGGGCGCGATGTCGAGCCGGTCCACGAAGCCCCGCAGCAGCAGGCCGGAGTCGAGCAGGGTCTCGACGTAGAGCTCCCGCTCGGCCGGCTCGAGGAGGCGCGGGTCCTCCAGGTCGAAGTAGCGGTCCAGCACCTCGCGACACTCGGTGAGCCACCCGGCCAGCTCGGGCCCCTCCTCGCCGGTGAACATCTCCGCCAGCCCGGGCTCGACCTCCAGCAGCGTCTCCCACGCCGGAGCCAGCAGGTCCCGGGCCCGGTCCGGGGTGCGCTCCGGCGCCGGGAGGTCGAAGAGCTCCTCGAGGACCTTGTGCACCACCGTGCCGCGGACGGCGGCCGCCGACGGCTCCTCGGGCAGGCGGTCGATGCTGCGGAACCGGTAGAGGAGTGGGCAGGTCATGAAGTCGCCGGCCCGGCTCGGGGACAGCGCGCCCAGCACCCGCTCGCCGTCGACCGGCGTGGAGCGGGACTCGGCGGGTGATCTGCCCTGCGGCTGAGCGGTCATGGCCTGCACCCTAGGACACCTCACCGACAGCGCGCGGGGACCGGGGAACGGGGCCCGATCGGATAGTCTCGAAGGGTGTCCGAGAACGCTCCCGGGAGCCCCACCGCGACCGCCGACCGGCGGCCGCGGCCGCCCGGCACGCTCCGGATCGGCAAGGTGGCCGGCGTCGACGTGCTCATCACGCCGTCCTGGTTCCTGATCGCCGCGCTGCTGGCCATCGTGCTGGCCCCCATCGTCGAGCGGAGCCAGCCCGGCCTGGGCCCCTGGCGCTACCTGGCCGGCTTCGCGTTCGCGGTGCTGCTCTACCTCTCGGTGCTGCTGCACGAGGCCTCGCACGCGGTCATGGCGCAGCGCTTCGGGCACCCGGTCTCCTCGATCACCCTGCACTTCCTGGGCGGCATGACCGCTATCGAGGGCGAGTCCCGGCGACCCCGTGAGGAGTTCTGGATCGCGGTGGTCGGCCCGCTGACCTCGATCGCGGTGGGCGTCGTGTCGTGGTTGGCGTGGCAGGTCCTGCCCGGGGGCCTCATCGGCCTCGCGGTCGGCGGCCTGGCCGCGGCCAACCTCCTGGTCGGGGTGCTCAACCTGGTGCCGGGCCTGCCGCTGGACGGGGGGCGGGTGCTCAAGGCGGGGGTGTGGAGCCTCAGCGGCAACATGCACCGCGGCACGATCGCCGCGGGCTGGGGCGGTCGGCTGACCGCCGTCGCGGTGCTCGCCTGGCCGCTCCTGGGGGAGCGTCTGTTCGGCACCCGCCCGCAGCTGGTCGACTACCTGCTGGTGTTCGTGATCGCGCTGTTCCTCTGGACCGGGGCGACCGCCGCCATGCAGGGCGCCCGCATGCGCCGCGAGCTGCCGTCGCTGGTGGCCCGTGACCTGGCCCGCCGCACCCTCGCCGTCCCGGGCGACCTGCCGGTGGCCGAGGCGGTACGCCGCGCGCAGGAGGCCGGCGCCGGCGGGATCGTCACCGTGTCCGGCTCGGGGACCCCGGTCGGCATCGTCAACGAGGGCGCGCTGCTCGCCACGCCGGAGGACCGGCGTCCGTGGATGGCGGTCTCCTCGATCGCCCGCACGATCGAGGACGGGCTCAGCCTGCCCGTCGACATCGTCGGCGAGGACCTGATCCGCGCGATCACCCGGGTGCCGGCCCACGAGTACCTGCTCGTCGAGAAGGGCGGCGAGGTGTACGGCGTGCTGACCACCGCCGACGTGGACCGGGCCTTCAGCCAACGGCACCGCTGAGCCGGGCCGCCGGCTGCCGAAGGGCCCGCCGGACCCCCTAGAGTGCGCGCCATGCCTGAGGAGACCTACCCCGACGTCCCGCCCGAGGCCTGGTCCGGGGTGCACCGTGGACCGCTGCGCGAGGGCGAGTGGGTCCGGCTCACCGACAGCAAGGGCCGCCGGCACAACTTCTGCCTGGAGGCCGGCAAGCGCTTCTTCAGCAACCGCGGCCACCTCGAGCACGACGACCTCATCGGTCGCGAGGAGGGGTTCACGATCCCGTCCTCGGCGGGGGGCCAGTACCTCGTCTTCCGGCCCCTCCTGGCCGAGTTCGTGGTCTCGATGCCCAGAGGGGCCGCGGTGGTCTACCCGAAGGACTCCGCCCAGATCGTGGCCCTGGCCGACATCTTCCCGGGGGCCCGGGTGGTCGAGGCCGGCGTCGGCTCGGGTGCGCTGACCTGCTCGCTGCTGCGAGCGGTCGGGCCGCACGGTCGGGTGCTGTCCTGGGAGCGCCGGGAGGAGTTCGCCGACGTGGCCCGGCGCAACGTCACCCAGTTCTTCGACGGTGACCACCCGGCCTGGGACCTGCGGGCGGGAGACCTGGCCGAGGCCCTCCCGGCGTCCGGTGAGCGGGCCGACCGGGTGATCCTCGACATGCTGGCCCCCTGGGAGTGCGTCGACGCGGTCGCCGACGCCCTGGTCCCCGGCGGGATCCTCGTCGGCTACGTCGCGACCACCACGCAGCTCTCCCGGTTCGTGGAGACCCTGCGGGCGCACGGCGGGTTCACCGAGCCCCAGGCGTGGGAGTCGCTGGTCCGGGACTGGCACGTGGAGGGACTCGCGGTCCGGCCGGGGCACTCGATGATCGGCCACACCGCGTTCCTGGTGACCGCGCGCCGGATGGCGCCGGGCGAGCGGCCGCCGACCAAGAAGCGGCGGCCGGCCCCCGGCGCCTACGGGGTGGACTACACCGGTCCACGGCCGGACGACCTCCCGCCGCAGACCACCGAGGAGCCGTACGCCGAGTGACCGGGTGGTGTTGGCAACTGGGGCCCGACACAGGGGCCGAACCACTTCCGTTCGCCCTCCCAGTGGGTAAGGTCGCAACAAGTAGGAGGTGACGCACGATGTCGGCATCGAACGACCCACGCGGCTCCGAGGAGCTCCTGAACCAGGTCCGGTTCCTGGAGGCCGAGGTCACCGACCTGCGCCGCCGGCTCGCGGACGGCCCGGTGCACTCGCGCTCGCTCGAGCAGCGCCTGGCCGACACCCAGCGCTCGCTCGCGGCGGTGACCTCGCAGAACGAGCGCCTCGCCCAGACCCTGCGGGAGGCCCGGGACCAGATCACCACGCTGAAGGAGGAGGTCGACCGGCTGGCGCAGCCACCGGCCGGCTTCGGCACCTTCCTCGCGCGCAACGACGACGACTCCATCGACGTCTTCACCGGCGGCCGCAAGCTGCGGGTCAACGTCAGCCCCAGCGTCGACCTCGACGAGCTGCGCCGCGGCCAGGAGGTCATGCTCAACGAGGCGCTGAACGTCGTCGCCGCCCTCGACTACGAGCAGGTCGGGGAGGTGGTGATGCTCAAGGAGATCCTCGCCGACGGCGACCGGGTCCTGGTCATCGCCAACGCCGACGAGGAGCGCGTCGTACGCCTGGCCGCGCCCCTGCGCGAGGAGACCCTGCGGGCGGGCGACTCGCTGCTGCTCGACGCCCGCGCCGGCTACGTCTACGAGCGGGTGCCCAAGTCCGAGGTCGAGGAGCTCGTGCTGGAGGAGGTCCCCGACATCGACTACGAGCGGATCGGAGGCCTGGTCGGGCAGATCGACCAGATCCGGGACGCGGTCGAGCTGCCCTACCTGCACCCGGACCTGTTCAAGGAGCACCAGCTCAAGCCGCCCAAGGGCGTGCTGCTCTACGGGCCTCCCGGCTGCGGCAAGACGCTGATCGCCAAGGCGGTCGCGAACTCGCTGGCCAAGAAGGTCGCGGCCCGGACCGGCAGCTCGGGCAAGTCCTACTTCCTGAACATCAAGGGCCCCGAGCTGCTCAACAAGTACGTCGGCGAGACCGAGCGGCACATCCGGCTGGTGTTCCAGCGGGCCCGGGAGAAGGCCAGCATGGGCACGCCCGTGATCGTGTTCTTCGACGAGATGGACTCCCTGTTCCGCACCCGCGGCTCGGGGGTCTCCTCGGACGTCGAGAACACCATCGTCCCGCAGCTGCTCAGCGAGATCGACGGGGTGGAGACGCTCGAGAACGTCCTGGTGATCGGCGCCTCCAACCGCGAGGACATGATCGACCCGGCGATCCTCCGCCCGGGCCGGCTGGACGTGAAGATCAAGATCGAGCGCCCGGACGCGGAGTCCGCCCGCGACATCTTCTCCAAGTACCTCACCTCCGACCTGCCGCTGCACACCGACGACCTGGCCGAGTTCTCGGGCGACCGGGAGGCGTGCGTGGCCGGCATGATCCGGGCGACGGTCGAGCGGATGTACTCGGAGACCGAGGAGAACCGGTTCCTGGAGGTCACCTACGCCAACGGGGACAAGGAGGTCCTGTACTTCAAGGACTTCAACTCCGGGGCGATGATCCAGAACATCGTCGACCGGGCCAAGAAGATGGCGATCAAGGAGCTCCTCGACCACGACCAGAAGGGGTTGCGGGTCCAGCACATGCTGCAGGCCTGCGTGGACGAGTTCAAGGAGAACGAGGACCTCCCGAACACCACCAACCCCGACGACTGGGCGCGGATCTCGGGCAAGAAGGGGGAGCGGATCGTCTTCATCCGGACCCTCATCACCGGCAAGCAGGGCACCGAGCCCGGCCGCTCCATCGACACCGTCGCCAACACGGGGCAGTACCTCTAGCAGGGAGTCGCGCCCATGGGCGACGAGCAGGTCGAGAGAGGCGATCTCGAGGCCCTGCTCGCCGCCCGGCAGGAGCTCGGCGAGGCCTACGAGCCTGCCCTGGTCGACTCGTTCGCCGAGCGGATCGAGCGGGCGGTGGCCGAGCGCGCGGAGAGCCGAGTCTCCCTGCAGGCGCACCGGCAGCAGATGGAGGCCCGGGCGGTGCAGAAGCAGTTCGCGCTGGGGGTCGGCTCGGTGGTGGCATCGATCCCGATCAGCATCGTGCTCGGCGTGACCGGTCAGCTGGTGGCGCTGCTTATCGCGTGGGTGGGCATCGTCGTGGTCAACGTGGCGCACGCCATGGTCGCCAGGCCGCGGCGGGAGGAGTGAGTGGCCCGACGCCCGAGCCTCAGGCGGGTGCCCGGGCGGTCCCGACGTACCCGAACGTCCACGGCCGGGAGACGGTCGGCCCCGGCAGGTAGGCACCGGTCAGGTCCTCGATCTCGAGACCGGCGGCCTCCAGCAGGGCGGGGATGTCCCGGCTGAGGTGGCAGCCGCCGGCGACCCGGCGCTGGACCGGGTCCAGCCGGCGCTGCCACCGGGCGACCCGGGGGTCGGGGGCGGCGCCGTGCTCGAGCACGTGCAGGCGGCCGCCGGGCCGGAGCACCCGGCGCACCTCCAGCAGCGCCCGCACCGGATCCGGGATCGTGCAGAGGGTGAACGTCGACAGCGCGGCGTCGCAGGAGGCGTCCGCCTCGGTGAGCCGCTGCCCGTCGAGCCCGGAGCGCTCCACGGTGAGCGAGGCGGCCGCCCGGCGTCGCTCCGAGAGCCGCCAGGCCAGGTCGGACGGCTCGACCGCGCACACCGTGTGCACCGCTGCCGGGTAGTGGGGGAGGCTGAGGCCGCTCCCGAACCCGATCTCGAGCACCCGGCCGTGCAGGCCGGCGGCCAGCGCCGCGCGCCGCTCGTCGAGGTCCGGCCCGGCACAGGCGCGGTCGACGAGGCGGGGCAGCGCGTGCTCGGACCAGACCCCCATGGCGCCATGGAACCGCCTCGCCCCGGCCGGCGCAAGCCCGCGCTTGTAGGCTCCGCACATGAGTGTTCGCCGGGTCATGGGTACCGAGGTCGAGTACGGCATCTCGGTGCAGGGACAGCCGGCGGCGAACCCGATGGTCGCCTCGAGCCAGGTCGTGAACGCCTACGCCACCGCCACCGTCCGGGCCCGCCGGGCGCGGTGGGACTTCGAGGAGGAGTCACCCCTGCGCGACGCGCGCGGCTTCGACATGTCGCGGCAGGTGGCCGACGCCAGCCAGCTCACCGACGAGGACATGGGCCTGGCGAACATCATCCTCACCAACGGCGCCCGGCTCTACGTCGACCACGCGCACCCCGAGTACTCCACCCCCGAGGTGACCAACCCGCTGGACGTCGTCGCCTGGGACAAGGCCGGGGAGCAGGTCATGCTCGACGCCTCGCGGCGCGCCTCCGCGCTCCCGGGCGGGGCGCCGATCGTGCTCTACAAGAACAACACCGACAACAAGGGCGCCTCCTACGGCGCGCACGAGAACTACCTGATGCGGCGCTCGACGCCGTTCGCGCACATCGTGCGACACCTCACGCCGTTCTTCGTCTCCCGCCAGGTCGTCTGCGGGGCCGGCCGGGTCGGGATCGGCCAGGACGGACGCGGTCACGGCTTCCAGGTCAGTCAGCGTGCCGACTACTTCGAGGTCGAGGTGGGGCTGGAGACGACGCTCAAGCGCCCGATCATCAACACCCGCGACGAGCCGCACGCCGACCCGGAGAAGTACCGCCGTCTGCACGTGATCATCGGGGACGCCAACCTCGCCGAGGTTTCGACGTACCTCAAGGTCGGCACCACCGCGCTGGTGCTGGCGATGATCGAGGACCGCTACCTCACCCGCGACCTCGCCCTCGAGACGCCCGTGGCCTCGCTGAGGGCGATCTCCCACGACCCGACCTGCACCGGGCTGGTCCGGCTCATGGACGGCCGCCGGCTGACCGCCGTCCAGCTGCAGATGGAGTACCTCGACCTCGCCCGCAAGTACGTCGACGAGGTGCTGGGCGCCGACGTCGACACCCAGACCCGCGACGTGCTCAGCCGGTGGGAGTCGGTGCTGACCCGGCTCGAGACCGACCCCCTGTCGTGCGCCACCGAGCTCGACTGGGTGGCGAAGCTGCGGCTGCTCGAGCAGTACCGCGACCGGGACGGCCTGGAGTGGGACGACCCGAAGCTGGCGCTGATCGACCTGCAGTACTCCGACATCCGCCCGGACAAGGGGCTCTACCACCAGCTGGTGCGGCGCGGCCGGATCGAGCGGCTGCTCGACGACGCCACCGTGGAGGCGGCCATGCACGACCCGCCGCACGACACCCGCGCCTACTTCCGCGGTCGCTGCCTGGAGAAGTACGCCGAGCACGTCGCGGCCGCGTCGTGGGACTCGGTCATCCTCGACCTCCCCGGTCGCGAGTCGCTGCAGCGGATCCCGACGATCGACCCGCTGCGCGGCAGCCGGGCGCACGTCGGCGAGCTGCTCGACCGCTGCGACACCGCCGAGCAGCTCTTCGCCGCCCTGACCCGCTGAAAGCTCGACGGGATCGGCCCGGTTCCGCCACCGATGCGGGTGGACTGGATAGGGTCACCGGTATGGCACAGGAGCAGAAGCAGCCGAAGAAGTCCACGGAGGACGCCGAGGCGGCGGAGGTGTCCGAGACCTCCGAGTCGGCGGTCACCGAGCGCAAGGAGCAGCTCGACGAGGACATCGACGCGATCCTCGACGAGATCGACGACGTGCTGGAGTCCAACGCCGAGGACTTCGTGAAGTCGTTCATCCAGAAGGGCGGCGAGTGACCCGGTGAGCGTGCCCGTCGCCGGGTCCCGGCTGCCCGATGCCTTCCTGACCCCCGGCACCTCGTCGTTCGCTGACTTCCTGGGTGCCGCTGCCCCCGACCTGCTGCCGTCGGCGCGGTCGGTGCCCCAGGGCAACGCCGGCGACCTGGCCCCGCACGGCACCACGATCGTGGCCGCCACCTTCCCCGGAGGGGTGGTGATGGCCGGCGACCGGCGCGCCACCATGGGCAACGTGATCGCCCAGCGGGACATCGAGAAGGTCTTCCCCGCCGACGAGTTCAGCTGTGTCGGGATCGCCGGCACGGCCGGGCTGGCCGTGGAGATGGTGCGGCTGTTCCAGACCGAGCTCGAGCACTACGAGAAGATCGAGGGCACCACGCTGTCGATGGACGGCAAGGCGAACCGGCTGGCCGCCCTGATCCGGGCCAACCTCGGCATGGCGATGCAGGGCCTGGCCGTGGTGCCGCTGTTCGCCGGCTACGACCTGACCGCGGAGCAGGGACGGATCTTCTCCTACGACGTGACCGGCGGCCGCTACGAGGAGACCGCCTTCCACGCGGTGGGGTCCGGCTCGATGTTCGCCCGCGGGGCGTTGAAGAAGCTCTACCGCGAGGACCTCGACGAGAGCGGGTGCGTCACCGCGACCATCCAGGCGCTCTACGACGCCGCCGACGACGACTCGGCCACGGGCGGTCCCGACCTGGCCCGCCGGATCTTCCCCGTCGTGCAGGTGACCACCGCGAGCGGGGGCCGCCGCCTGCCCGACGCCGAGGTGGCCGCCGTGGCCGACACCGTGATCGCCGCCCGGATGGACCGGCCCGACGGCCCGGCCGCGGCCCTGACCTGAGGGGACACCGACCCATGAGCATGCCGTTCTACGTCTCGCCCGAGCAGCTGATGAAGGACCGCGCGGACTTCGCGCGCAAGGGGATCGCCCGGGGACGGTCGGTCGTCGCCGTCCAGTACGCCGACGGCGTGCTGTTCGTCTCGGAGAACCCCTCCCAGGCCCTGCACAAGGTCTCGGAGATCTACGACCGGATCGCGTTCGCCGCCGTCGGTCGCTACAACGAGTTCGAGAACCTCCGGATCGCGGGGGTCCGGCTGGCGGACATGCGCGGCTACGCCTACGACCGCCGCGACGTCACCGGCCGCGGGCTGGCCAACGCCTACGCCCAGACCCTCGGCACGATCTTCTCCAGCGGCGGCGAGAAGCCCTACGAGGTGGAGATCTTCGTCGCCGAGATCGGCGACGAGGCGGCGGACGACCAGATCTACCGGCTCACCTACGACGGGCAGGTCGCCGACGAGCACCGCTTCGCCGTGATGGGCGGAGCCGCGGACGTGGTCGCCGAGCGGCTCACCGAGCGGCACGTCGACGGCGCGCCGTTGCGGGACGCGGTGTCGGTGGCGGTGGCCGCCCTCGGCCACTCCGACAGCGGTGACCGGGTGATCCCGGTCGAGGACCTCGAGGTCGCCGTGCTGGACCGGACCCGCACCCGGCCGCGCAAGTTCCGCCGGCTCCCGGTCGCGGTGCTCACCGAGCTCCTCGGGGCGCGGGAGGCCTCCGAGCCGGAGCCGGCTCCCTCAGGGGCCCCGGAGTCCGCCACGGAGTCGTCCCCGGAGCCCACCCCGGAGTCGGGGGACCAGCCTCCGGTGGCGCCACCGGGCGATCCGGGCGAGCCGCTGACGTGAGCCGGGCCTGCGTGGCGCCCACGCGGTTCGCCCCCCGGGCCTAGGCTGTCGGCATGGACCGCCGGATCTTCGGGATCGAGAACGAGTACGGCGTCACGTGCACGTTCCGGGGGCAGCGGAGGCTGAGCCCGGACGAGGTGGCCCGCTACCTGTTCCGCAAGGTCGTGTCCTGGGGCCGCTCGAGCAACGTCTTCCTCCGCAACGGCGCCCGGCTCTACCTCGACGTGGGCAGCCACCCGGAGTACGCCACCCCCGAGTGCGACGACATCGTCGAGCTGGTCACCCACGACAAGGCCGGCGAGCGGGTCCTCGAAGGGCTGCTCGTGGACGCCGAGCAGCGGCTCCACGACGAGGGCATCTCGGGCGACATCTACCTGTTCAAGAACAACACGGACTCGGCCGGCAACTCCTACGGCTGCCACGAGAACTACCTGGTCGGCCGGCAGGGCGAGTTCAGCCGGCTGGCCGACATCCTGATCCCGTTCCTGGTCACCCGGCAGATCGTGGTCGGGGCCGGCAAGATCATCCAGACCCCGCGGGGTGCGTCGTACTCGGTCAGCCAGCGTGCCGAGCACATCTGGGAGGGCGTCTCCAGCGCCACCACCCGCAGCCGGCCGATCATCAACACCCGCGACGAGCCGCACGCGGACGCCGAGAAGTACCGCCGGCTGCACGTGATCGTGGGCGACTCGAACATGAGCGAGACGACCACCATGCTCAAGGTGGCCAGCTGCGACCTGGTGCTGCGGATGATCGAGGAGGGCGTGGTGATGCGCGACCTCACGATGGAGAACCCGATCCGGGCGATCCGGGAGATCTCGCACGACGTCACCGGTCGGCGCAAGGTGCGCCTGGCCAACGGCCGCGAGGCCAGCGCCCTGGACATCCAGCTGGAGTACCTCACCAAGGCCCGGGACTTCGTCGACCGCCGGGAGCTGCGGACGCCGGTGATCGACGCCGCTCTCGACCTCTGGGAGCGGGGCCTCAAGGCCATCGAGTCCGAGGACCTCGACTCCGTGGACCGGGAGATCGACTGGGTGATCAAGTGGAAGCTCATCGAGCGGTACCGGCACAAGCACGGGCTGCCGCTCGGCCACCCGCGGATCGCCCAGCTCGACCTCGCCTACCACGACATCCACCGCGGGCGCGGGCTCTACTACCTGCTCGAAAAGCGCGGCGCGGTGGCCCGGGTGACCAGCGACCTCGCGGTCTTCACCGCCAAGTCGGTGCCGCCCCAGAACACGCGGGCCCGGCTCCGGGGCGAGTTCATCAAGCGGGCGCAGGAGCGGCGCCGCGACTTCACCGTCGACTGGGTGCACCTCAAGCTCAACGACCAGGCGCAGCGCACCGTCCTCTGCAAGGACCCGTTCCGGGCCGCCGACGAGCGGGTGCAGCGGCTCATCGACGGCATGTGAGGCCGGCGCCCGCCCTCCGGCTAGGCTGTGCCCGCTCGTCGACCCCCACGTCAAAAGGTGATCCCCTTGCGTCGCGTCCCCGCCCTCCCCGGTTCCTCCGCCGTGCTGCCCGCGGTGCTGCTGGCCCTCGGGCTGGGCGGCCTGACCGCCTGCGGCACCGACGACGGGAGCGGGAGCATCGACGGCGGCGCCGCCGCAGCCGGGACGGTGACGGTCTCGGGTGACTTCGGGAAGGCGCCCAAGGTCAAGTACGACGGGAGGCTGGGGCAGGAGACCTCCGAGACGACCGTCCTCACGGAGGGCGAGGGAGCCGACGTCGAGGACGGCGAGTCCGCGATGGTGCACCTCTACATCGGCAACGGCTTCAGCGGTGAGAAGGCCTACAGCACCTACGACGACAACCGTCCGACCGTGCTCGAGGTCGGGGAGAACAGCCTCCCGGCCCTGCGCGAGGCCGTGGTCGGGCACCCCGCCGGCTCCCGCGTCCAGGTGCTCGCCGCGCCCGAGGACGCCTACGGCGAGGCCGGCAACCCGAACCTCTTCATCGGCAACGGGGACTCCGTGGTCTTCGTCGTGGACATCCTCTCCACGGTCCTCGACGGGCCCGAGGGCGCTGAGCAGGAGGCGCCGGCCGGCCTCCCGTCGATCACCGAGACGGACGGCACGGTCACCGCGCTCGACTTCGCCGACGCCGAGCCGGCCGGCAAGGGCCTGCAGGTGGTGACGCTGGTGGAGGGCGAGGGCCCCGAGATCGAGAAGGGCTCGTTCCTGGCGATGCACTACCTCGGGCAGGTCGAGGGCAAGAAGAAGCCGTTCGATGAGAACTACTCCGCCGAGGCGATCACGCCGTTCCGGATCGGCAAGGGCGACCTCATCAAGGGCTGGGACGAGGGCCTCGTGGGCGTCCCCGTGGGCAGCCGGGTGATGCTCGTCGTGCCGCCGCGCTTCGGCTACGGTGCCAAGGGCAACGACGGCGCCGGCATCAAGGGCACCGACACGATCTACTTCGTGATCGACGTGCTCGGCGTCAGCTGAGCACCGAGACCGGCCGGGCAGGGGGAGCAGGGTGACCAAGAGCGAGCGGCTCCTGAACCTGCTCATCCTGCTGCTCGTCCAGCGGCACTACCTCCCGAAGGCACGGATCCGGGAGATGGTGCCCCCGTACCGCTCCGCCACCGACGAGGCCTTCGAGCGGATGTTCGAGCGGGACAAGGACGAGCTGCGGGCGCTCGGCGTCCCGGTCCAGGTGGCCGGCACCGACGCGTTCTTCGACGACGAGCCCGGCTACCGGATCCGTCAGGAGGAGTTCGCGCTGCCGGGCATCGATCTCACCGCCGACGAGGCGGCGGTGGTCGGCCTGGCCACCCGGGTGTGGCAGCACGCGGGGCTGGCCGCGGCCACCAGCGACGCGTTGGCGAAGCTGGCCGCCGGGGGCGTGAGCGTCGACCGCAGCCGGCTCGACCTCGCGCCCGTGGTCGTGACCGACGACGACCCGCACTTCGAGGCCTTCTGGCAGGCCTCGCTCGACCGGGTCCGGGTGAGCTTCGGCTACCGCCGACGCGGCAGCGCCGAGCCCGCGACCCGCACCCTGGAGCCCTGGGGCGTGGTGTCCTTCTCCGGGCGCTGGTACGTCGTGGGCCGCGACGTGGACCGGGGCGAGGAGCGGATGTTCCGGCTCTCCCGGGTCCAGGGCCCGGTCCGGCGGTCCGGACGGGGCGGTGCGTTCTCGGTGCCCGCCGGCACCGACCTGCGCGAGCTGACCCGCCGGCTGGCCCCCGGCCCGGCCACCCAGCAGGCCACCGTCCTGGTGCGGGCCGGCACCTGCCTGGCGCTGCGGCGCGCCGCGGCCGTCGTGGGGGAGGGCGTCGGGGAGGGCGTGACCGGCCCGGACCCGAGCAGCGACTGGGACCGGCTGCAGGTGGAGTTCTCCTCGCCGGACATGCTCGCCGACGAGCTGCTCGCCCTCGGCGCCGACGTCTACGTCGAGGACCCGCCGGCCGTGCGGGACGCCGTGGTCTCCCGGCTCGCCGCCGTGGTGGGGTCGGCATGAGCGCCGGGGCCAAGGAGCAGGTCGGCCGGCTGCTGGCGCTGGTGCCGCTGATCCAGCGGCGCGGTCCGATGCGGGTCGCCGACGCCGCCCGGGAGCTGGACGTGGATCCCGGGCAGCTGGTGAAGGACCTGCGGGTGCTGGTCTACTGCGGCTGGCCGGGGTGGCTGCCCGGCGATCTGATCGAGGTCGACCTCGACGCCCTGGACGGCGAGCAGGTCATCCGGATCACCAACGCCGACTACCTCCGGGCGCCGCTGCGGCTCTCGCCGGCCGAGGCATCGGCGATCATCGTGGCGCTGCGGACCCTGCGTGCCTCGGCGGAGCCGGCCACGCTCGACAGCCTGGACCGGGCGCTCGCCAAGCTGGAGGCGGCCGCGGAGGACGGCCGGGCCGCTGCCCACGTCGACGTGCTGGTGCCCGACGAGGCACGCGAGCTGGCCGGCATCCGGTCCCGCCTCGACCAGGCGGTGCGGGAGGGTCGACAGGTGCGGCTGACCTACCACGTCCCGGCCCGCGACGAGAACACCGATCGCGTCGTCGACCCGATGTCTCTCGTCGACGCCCACGGCAAGGGCTACCTCCAGGGCTGGTGCCACGCCGCCGAGGCCCGGCGACTGTTCCGCCTGGACCGGATCGTCGAGGCAGAGGTGCTGGGGGCCGCCGCCACCGAGCACCCCGAGGAGGTGCCGGTGGACCTGTCGGAGGGGCTGTTCCGACCGTCCCCGGACATGCCGGTGGTCACCCTGGCCCTGGCCCCGGAGGCACGCTGGGTGGCGGAGTACTACCCGGTGCAGGACTCCCGGGAGACCGGCGACGGGGGGCTCGAGGTCGACCTCGTCGTCGCCGACCGGCGCTGGCTGCTGCGGCTGCTCCTGCGGCTGGCACCCCACGCCGAGGTCCGCGAGGGCGGCGAGCTGGCCGGGGAGTTCCACGACGCGGCCCGGGCGGCACTCGGCCTGTATGACGACCCGGCGTAGGATGACCACGTCACGACGGACAATGTGAGGACCTCATGAGCACGCACATCACCGGCCACCTCATCGGCGGCCTCGGCACGCCCGAGCTGCTGATCATCTTCGCCGTGATCATCCTCCTGTTCGGTGCCGCCAAGCTGCCCGAGCTGGCGCGCGGCAGCGGCCGGGCGCTGCGGATCTTCAAGGCCGAGACCAAGGGTCTCGACGGGGGAGACGAGTCCGACGACGTGGAGTCGGGCACCGACCGCGGGACGATGAGCGCCGAGGAGCGGGAGCTCAAGGCCCGCAACGCCGAGTCGGAGCGGATCGCGCGCGAGCACCGCGACGGCACCACCAGCTGACTTGGCCATGTCCGTGACCGGCCTGGTCGACCTGGTCCGCGGTCGACCCCGGCACCCGATGGGTGCCGACGGGCGGATGGCCCTCTCGGACCACTTCCGCGAGCTGCGGGCCAGGCTGATCAAGTCGGCGATCGCCGTGGTGGTGGCGTTCGGCTTCGCGCTGTACTTCTACGACCAGCTGCTCGACCTGATCACGGTCCCCTACTACGAGGCCGTGGAGGGGCTCGACGGCAGGGTGGACACCCGGCTCGTCGTGAACAACATCACCGGCGGCCTCATGCTGCAGCTCAAGCTGTGCGGGGTGGCCGCGATCGTCGGGGCCAGTCCGGTGTGGCTCTACCAGATCTGGGGCTTCCTCCTGCCCGGCCTGCACCGCAACGAGCTGATGTGGTCGCGGATCTTCGCCGCCGTCGCCGGGCCGCTGTTCTTCGCCGGGGTCGCGCTCGGCTACTTCGTGCTCCCCAAGGGCATGGAGGTGCTGATCAACTTCACGCCGGCCGGCTCGGAGAACCTCAACGAGTTCTCCACCTACTTCAGCTTCGTGACCCGGATGCTGCTGGTGTTCGGGATCGCGCTCGAGATCCCGCTGTTCGTGGTGATGCTGAACCTGGTCGGGGTGCTCTCCGGCCGGGCGATCGGGCGGCACCGCCCGTGGATCGTGCTGGGCACGTTCGTCTTCGCGGCCGTCGCCACCCCGAGCACCGACCCGTTCGCGATGTCCGCGCTCGCGATCACCATGAGTCTGCTGTTCCTGATCTCGGAGATGATCGCACGCACGGTCGACCGGATCCGGGGCCGGAACCGGTCCGGCACCGACCAGTGGGCCGACGACGAGACGTCCACGCTGTGAGCGGCGGGTGAGCAGCGGGTGAGCGGCGGGGTGAGCGCACCGGCGCTGGCTCCGGTCGACCCGTTCGACCTCCCGGACTGGCTGGGCACTGCCGAGGTCACCTGGTCCACGGACGTCGCGGGCCACCGGGGTGCCGGTCGCCTCGGCAGCGGGCACCTGGTCCGCGGTCGGCTGGCGCACGCGGGCGAGGAGCACCCGTGCGACCTGCTCGCGGTCGACGAGGCCTATCCGACGCCGGTGGCCGACGAGGACACCCGGCGACTGGCCCACCAGGCCTGGCGCAACGAGCAGGTGCTCCTCGTGGAGGCCCAGGGTCGGCTGGCGCTCGCGGTCCCCGGCACCGACTTCGGCGCGGACCGGGTGCTCGACGCCCTGGGCCGGCTCGCCAAGGCGGTCGGCGCCCGACCTGAGAGCTACGTCGCCGCGCTCCGGCTCGGTGTGGTCGGCCACGGCGGCTAGTCTCCCCCCCGTGGCCCGCTCCTCCCGACAGATCGCACTCCTCGTCAACCCGACGGCCGGCCGTGGTCGGGGCGCGCGATCGGCAGTGCTCGCGGCCGCCCGCCTGCGCGAGGCCGGCTTCGTGGTGCGCGAGCTGGTCGGCCGCGACGCCGAGGAGGCCCGCGAGCTCGGCTCCGCCGCGGTCGCGGAGGGTCCCGAGGCGCTGGTCGTGTGCGGCGGCGACGGCCTGGTGCACCTCGGTGCCGGCCTGGTCGCCGGCACCGGCACCGCCCTCGGGGTGATCCCGGCCGGCACCGGCAACGACCTGGCCCGCTACCTCGACCTGCCCCGGACCGACCCGGTGGCCGCCGCCGACCGGATCGTGGCCTCCCGGACCCGTCGGATCGACCTGGCCCGCTCCGGCGGCCGGCACTTCGTCACCGTCCTGGCCGCCGGGTTCGACGCGGTCGTCAACGAGCGGGCGAACCGGATGCGGTGGCCGCGCGGGCAGATGCGCTACACCCTGGCCACGATCGCCGAGCTGCGCACGTTCCAGCCGATCCGCTACACCCTGGACCTGGACGGGGTCGAGCGCCGTGCGGAGGCGATGCTGGTCGCCGTGGGCAACGGCCCCTCGTTCGGCGGGGGCCTGCGGATCACCGAGGGCGCCTCCTTCGACGACGGCTGGCTCGACGTGGTGCTGATCCGCCCGCTCTCGCGGGCCGAGCTGGTCCGGGCCTACCCCCGGCTGTTCAACGGCACCATCGTCGACCACCCCGCCTACGAGCGGCACCGGGTCCGGCGGGTGACCCTGGCGGCGCCCGACATCGTCACCTACGCCGACGGCGAGCGCTTCGGGGCGCTCCCCCTGACCGTGGAGTGCGTCCCCGGTGCCCTGACGGTGATCGCATGAGCGACCAGCAGGAGGGCGCGGCGGCCCGCTACGCGGCGTACCGACGCGGCCGGGAGCACCCGGTCTTCCACGAGTTCGCCGGCCTCTACGACTTCGGGCTCGACGACTTCCAGGTCCGCGCCTGCCACGAGCTGGAGGAGGGGCGCGGGGTGCTGGTCGCCGCCCCGACCGGCTCCGGCAAGACCATCGTCGGGGAGTTCGCGGTGCACCTGGCGCTGGCCGGCGGACGCAAGTGCTTCTACACCACCCCGATCAAGGCGCTGTCGAACCAGAAGTACCACGACCTGGTCCAACGGTACGGCGCCGACCGGGTCGGCCTGCTGACCGGCGACAACACCGTCAACGGCGAGGCCCCGGTGGTGGTGATGACCACCGAGGTGCTGCGGAACATGCTCTACGCCGGATCCCGCACCCTGTCGGGACTGGGGTTCGTGGTCATGGACGAGGTGCACTACCTCGCCGACCGGAGCCGGGGTGCGGTCTGGGAGGAGGTGATCATCCACCTGCCCGAGAGCGTCGCCGTCGTCTCGCTGTCGGCGACGGTCTCCAACGCCGAGGAGTTCGGCGAGTGGCTGGCCACGGTCCGGGGCGAGGTCACCACGATCGTCGAGGAGCAGCGCCCGGTGCCGCTCTACCAGCACGTCCTCCAGGGCCGGCGGCTGCACGACCTGTTCGCCGACACCGAGGAGCTGGCCCAGGCCGGCTTCGCCCAGGAGGGGGCCCGGGTCAACCCGCAGCTGATGCGACTGGCCCGCGACGACTGGGCCTCCAGCCGGATGGGCGACCGACGGGACAAGAAGGGCCAGCGGGGGAGGGGACACCGCCCGCAGGGCCGCCGGCCGCACCTGGCCAGCCGTCACGAGGTGGTCGACCGGCTGGAGCGGGAGGGCCTGCTGCCGGCGATCGTGTTCATCTTCAGCCGGGTCGGCTGCGACGCCGCGGTCACCCAGTGCCTCCAGGCCAACCTGCGCCTGACCACGCCCCAGGAGCGCGACGAGATCTTCGCCTTCGTCGAGGAGCGGTGCCGGCACCTTCCGGAGGAGGACCTCCACGTCCTCGGCTACCACGAGTTCCTCGACGGCCTCACCCGAGGCGTGGCCGCCCACCACGCGGGGATGCTGCCGACGTTCAAGGAGTGCGTCGAGGAGCTGTTCCTGCGCGGCCTGTGCCGGGTCGTCTTCGCGACCGAGACCCTGGCGCTGGGCATCAACATGCCCGCCCGCACGGTGGTCCTCGAACGGCTCAGCAAGTGGAACGGCGAGGCGCACGTCGCGCTGACGCCGGGGGAGTACACCCAGCTCACCGGGCGGGCCGGTCGGCGCGGCCTCGACGTCGAGGGGCACGGGGTGGTGCTCTGGGAGCCCGGGATGAACCCCAAGGAGGTGGCCGGCCTCGCCTCGACCCGGACCTACCCCCTGCGGTCGTCGTTCCGGCCGTCCTACAACATGGCCGTCAACCTCGTGCACCAGTTCGGCCGGGAGCGCGCCCGCGAGCTGCTGGAGTCGTCGTTCGCCCAGTTCCAGGCCGACAAGGCCGTCGTGGGGATGGCCCGACAGCTCCGCAAGTCCGAGGACGCCCTGGACGGGTACGTCGAGGCCGCGCACTGCCACCTGGGCGACTTCATGGAGTACGCCCGGCTGCGGCGCAGGCTCTCCGAGGTCGAGAAGGACGCCGCCCGCGCCCGGCGCACCGACCGCCGGGGCGAGGTGATCGCCTCCCTCCGGGCGCTCCGGCCGGGTGACGTGATCGAGGTGCCGGCCGGCAAGTTCTCCGGGCTCGCCGTCGTGGTGGACCCCGGGTCCGCGGGTGAGGAGCCCCGGCCCTACGTGCTGACCGTGGGCCGGCAGGCCCGACGGCTGAACCTCGCCGACTTCCCGACCCCGGTCGCCGCGATGACCCGGATGAAGGTGCCCAAGAGCTTCTCCGGCCGCAATCCCCAGATGCGACGGGATCTCGCCGCCGCCCTGGCGGCCCGGGGGAGCAGCCTGCGGCCTCCGTCGGGCGGCGGCCGCGCCCACCCGGACGACCGTCGGGGACCGGGTGGGACCGACCCGGAGGCGGACCGGATCCGGGTCGAGCTGCGGGCCCACCCGTGCCACGCCTGCCCGGAACGGGAGGAGCACGCCCGCTGGGCGGAGCGCTGGTTCAAGCTGGACCGGGACACCAGGACGCTGAGACGCCGGGTCGACCAGCGCACGAACACCATCGCCCGGCAGTTCGACCGGGTCTGCGAGGTGCTGGAGGCGCTGGAGTACCTCGACGGCGACGAGGTGACCGTGCGCGGCCGGCACCTGCGCAGGATCTACTCCGACATGGACCTGGTCGCCTCCGAGGCGATCCGGACCGGGCTGTGGTCGGGGCTGGACCCCTCCGAGCTGGCAGCCGTGCTGTCCGCCCTCGTCTTCGAGGCCCGACGCCCCGACGACGCCCGGGCACCCCGGATCCCCGGCGGTCGGGTGGCCGACGCGCTGCGCGACCTGGTGCACCTGTGGTCGGAGCTGGAGGCGCTCGAGCGGGACCACCGCCTGGACTTCCTGCGCGAGCCGGACGCCGGCTTCGCGTGGGCGGCCCACCGCTGGGCCGAGGGTGACGAGCTCGACGACGTGCTGGGCGTGGTCGACCTGGCGGCGGGCGACTTCGTGCGCTGGATGAAGCAGCTCCTGGACCTGGCCCTCCAGGTCGCCGACGCCGCGGCCGGGACCCCGTTGCGCGACGTCGCGCGGGAGACCGCGGACCGGCTGCGGCGCGGAGTGGTGGCCTACTCCTCGGTCAGTGGGGTGTGACGACCCGCAGGTCGGCCCCGGTGGCCGGGATCCGGTCGGGATCGGTCAGGCCGGCCACCTGGTCGGCCATCGCCCTGATGTCGGGCAGCACGGTCTGGGTCCAGACCAGGGTGTCGGCCGGGTCCAGGTCGGCCAGCGAGCCCTGGACGTCGTCGTAGCCGACCAGCCGGGCCAGGACGTCTGCGTCGAGGCCCACGTGGGCCGCGATCATCCCGGCCGCGACCGGGAGCGGCAGCGGCGAGACGAACGGCAGCAGCTCGGGGCACTCCACCGCCGCGGCCGCCAGCAGGTCACGCCCGGCGCCGCGGGACGCGGCCCGGGTGACCGGGTTCGGCGTCCGGGCCGCCCACGCCGAGGTCACGGGCGCCAGGCTCATCTCACGGACGGCCGCCGCGCGGGCCACGACTGCGGTCGCGGCCTCCACCGTGGTGACGGTCAGCAGCCGCGCCCGGCACCGGTACACCGGTGTCCCCCCACGGGACGCCGGGTCGGTGCCGGGCAGGCTGCCCTCGCTCGTCCGTCGCCGGGCGAGCAGGCTCAACATCCAGGTTTCGTTCATCGTCACTCCCCACCCACGACGATGGCACGGAACGGAGGAGTGCGAGCGGGGTTCGGGGAATTCGGCGCAGTCGTGGCCTCCCCGTGGTCGGGCTGTGGTCCTCCCGTGGGGCGGCCGTGCCCGGGCCGATCACTCCGGGCCGATCACTCCGGGCCGGCCAGCACGTCCACGAGTCGGGTCACGGACCCGCCGAGGCCCCACTGCTCGGCGATCGCGGACAGCAGCTCGGGCTCGACCGGGGCGGCGGGCAGCCGCAGGTCGAGCTCGCCGAGGTCGATGTCGCGCGCCACCGCGACCACCGTCGGCGCGACCGCGAGGTAGTCGGCGGCCTCGCGCACGCGGCGGCGCGGTGCCGGGCCGATGTCCGCGTCCGGGTCGTCCGCGGCCGCCACGATGCCGGTCAGGTCGCCGAACCGGCCCAGCAGCGTGGCCGCCGTCTTCTCGCCGATCCCGGTCACGCCGGGCAGCCCGTCGGAGCTGTCCCCGCGCAGCGTGGCGAAGTCGGCGTACTGCCCCGGCTCCACGGCGTACTTGGCCCGCACCCACTCGGCGGTGACCCGCTCGTGCCGGCCGACGCCGCGGGCGGTGTAGAGCACCCGGACTCGGGCGTCGTCGTCGACGAGCTGGAACAGGTCCCGGTCGCCGGTCACGATGTCGACCGGCATGCCGGCGCCGGTCGCCAGGGTGCCGATGACGTCGTCGGCCTCAAACCCGTCGGCGCCGACCACGGTGATCCCGAAGGCCTCGAGGATGGCGGTGATCAGCGGGATCTGCGTCTCGAGCGGGTCGGGCACCTCCTCCAGGTCCGGCTGGTCCCCGGGGCGGACGGCGACCACCCGGTGTGCCTTGTAGGACGGCAGCAGGTCGACCCGCCACTGGGGGCGCCAGTCGTTGTCCCAGCAGCAGACGAGGTGGGTGGGCCGGTACTCGTCCACGAGCCTGGTGATGAAGTCGAGCAGGCCACGCACCGCGTTCACCGGGGTGCCGTCGGGTGCCCGGACGCTGTCCGGGACCCCGAAGAACGCCCGGAAGTACAGCGAGGCGGTGTCGAGGAGCATGAGCCTGTCGGTGGGCGTCGGCATGGCGCAGAGCCTAGTCGTGCGGGCGTCACCCCGGCGGCGCCCGGTTCGCTACGCTGCGGGGCGTGGAAGACACCGATCGCCTGATCCTGACCCTGCTGGGCGCCGACGGCAGGATGTCCTACACCGACCTGGGCAAGGCGGCGGGGCTCTCCACCTCGGCGGTGCACCAGCGGGTCAAGCGGCTGGAGGCCCGGGGCCTGATCAAGGGCTACGGCGCGACCGTCGACCACGCCCAGATCGGCCTCCCGCTCACGGCCTTCATCTCGATCCGGCCGATCGACGCCTCGGCACCCGACGACTCCCCGGAGCGGCTGGCCGGCATCGTCGAGATCGAGTCCTGCTGGTCGGTCGCCGGCGACGAGTCCTACATCCTCAAGGTCCGGGTCTCCACGCCGACCGACCTCGAGGACCTGCTCGCCCGGATCCGGGCGGCCGCGAACGTCTCCACCCGGACCACGATCGTGCTCTCGACGCCCTACGAGAACCGACCGGTCACGGGCTGAGCGCGGCCGCGAGCCGGGTCACGGCCAGGCCCAGCCGCTCCGGCGTGGTGGCCAGGTTCAGGCGCAGGTGCCCGGCCAGGCCCGGCTCGTAGAGCTGTCCCGAGGCCAGCCGGACGCCGTGTCCGAGCGCGGCCGCGGCCGGGTCGTCGACGCCGTGGGCGCGCAGGTCCAGCCAGGCCAGGTAGGTGGCCTCCAGCGGCCGGGTGCGGGCCAGCGGCAGGTGCTCGGCCAGCAGTTCGGACAGGACCGCCCGCTGGTCGTCCAGCCGCGCCACCAGGGAGGCGAGCCAGTCGTCGCACTCGGTCCAGGCCACGGTGGCGGCGATCATCCCCAGCGGCGAGTAGCCGTGGTTCTGCGAGGTCGGGACCGACCACAGCCGCGAGCGGTCGTCGGCCTCGAGCGCGACCACGGCGGCGCAGTGCAGGCCCGCCGTGTTGAAGGACTTGGAGACGCTGGTGACCGCGATCCCCTCGGGGTCCACCGAGAGGTACGGCGTGAAGGTGGCGCCGGGCAGGGTCAGCGGCCCGTGGATCTCGTCGGAGACCACGCGGGCGCCGTACCGCGCGGCGAGGTCCCGCAGGCCCTCCAGCTCGCCCCGGCGCGGGACCCGGCCCAGGGGGTTGTGCGGGTTGCAGAGCAGGACGGTGCGGGCACCGGCGTCGAGGGCCCGCTCGACGGCGGCCAGGTCCAGCGCCGCGTCGGGGGAGTCGGGGTCGGTCCGCACCCAGACCGGCTCGCGGCCGGACAGGGCCACGACCTCGCGGAACGGCGGGTAGCAGGGCAGTGGCACCACCACCGGTCCCGGCGGGCAGAGCACCTCCAGCGCCAGCCGGATCCCGGAGACGACGTCGGCGGTCGGCACCGCCGCGTCGGGCGGGACCTCCCAGCCCCAGTGCCGGGAGGCGAACCCGGCGAGCGCGGCACCGATGCCGCCGTCCCCGAAGGGCGCGTAGCCCGCGACGCCGCGCCGGACGGCCTCCGCCACGGCATCGGTGACCGGCTCCGGTGGGGCGAGGTCCATCTCGGCCACCCAGGCCGGGACCGTCCCCTCCGGGACCGCGCCCCACTTGCAGGGCAGGGCGGCGCGGGCCTCGGCGTCGGTCAGGTCGCGGATCACCGCCCCACCGTAGCCAGAGGGGGTCAGTGCGCCTGGAGGGCCGCCGTACGCCGGGACGCCTCGGCCGCCTCCGCCGGGGTCAGCCCGGTGCCGTGCCGACGCTCGTGCTCGGCGACGTTGCGCGCCCACCACTCCTGCCCCTCGGGCGGCAGGGTGTGGATCGGGTCGTAGTACTGGTAGGTGCGGTCCAGGGCGTCGGCGTCGTCGGCCTCGATCGAGGTGCGGTAGTTCTTGGTCCAGCCACTGATGCCGAGCACGGTGTCGTACTCGGCGAGCTGGTGCACCCAGCGCTTGCCGACGAAGGGGACGTCGCACACGATCCGCGGCGTCGCGAAGCCGGGGAGGTAGCCCATGAGGTGGTGCTGCAGTCGCTGCGCGTCGCCGACCGAGACCCGCCAGTGCTCCGAGAACGGGATCATGTCGCACATGTAGAAGTAGTAGGGCATCACCTGGGCGCCGTCGAGCAGGGCGAAGCACAGGTCGAGCAGCGCGTCGGGATCGGCGTTCACCCCGTCGAGCAGCACGCCCTGGTTGCGCACGTCGCGCACCCCGGCCTCGAGCATCGCGCGGGAGGCCTCGGCCACGATCGGGGTGATCGAGATCGCGTGGTTGGCGTGGGTGTGGATCGCCAGCGACACGCCCCGGTCCCGGGCCAGCCGGGCCACCCGCTCCACGCCGGAGCGGACCTCGTCCTGCAGCCAGTGCTGGGGAAGGCCGATGAGGGCCTTGGTCGCCAGCCTGATGTCGCGGACGTTCTCGACCTCGAGGACCCGGGTGAGGAAGTCCTCGAGGCGCGGCCACGGCATGTTGGCGACGTCGCCGCCGCTGACGACGACGTCACGCACCGACGGCGTACGCCGCAGGTAGTCGAGCATGTCGCTGATCCGGTCGGTCGGCTTGCCGGCGAACTTGAGCTTGTCGACCACCGCCGTGGAGTTGCCGACCAGGTCCATCCGGGTGCAGTGGCCGCAGTACTGCGGGCAGGTCGGCAGCAGCTCGGCCAGCACCTTGGTCGGGTAGCGGTGGGTCAGTCCCTCGGCCACCCACATGTCGTGCTCGTGCAGCGAGTCGCGGGTGGCGTGCGGGTGCGAGGGCCAGTCGGTCCGCCGGTCGGAGAAGACCGGGATCATGTAGCGCCGGACGGGGTCGGCGTAGAACGCCTCGGTCAGCGACCCGGGCCCGCCCGGGGTGAGCGCCGGGACCATCGTGTTCATCATCTGCGGCGGGATCAGCATCGACATCGTCGCCCGCTCGGCCTGGTCCCGCTCGAGGTCTGCGTAGAAGCCCTCGTCCAGCAGGTCGCCCATGAGCGCGCGCAGCTGGCGGACGCTCTTGACGCAGTGCGCCCGCTGCCACTGCACGGAGGCCCAGTCCTCCGCGGTGACGCCCTGCCAGCCCGGGAAGCGGGTCCAGTCCGGCTCGACCAGGGCCGGCCGCGTGTAGCGGTAGGGCTGGCCGGTGCGGGTGCCGGTCTCGATGCTCATGGTTCCTCCAGCTCGGTGCGGGTACGGCGCTGCGGCGCGTCTGTTGTGTGACGTGGACCGCCTCTGCCAGAGTAGGAGAAGAACCTCCGGCCCGTCCAATGCCACGCCGGACGATTTCTTGTCGAACACCCGATTGCATGGAGGACAGGCGGACATGTCGGCCGAGAACAGTGATCCCACCGGCCTGCACCGGGTCGTCGGCGAACCCGGGGTGCTGCCCCAGGCCGCCGAGCGGCTGGACACCCGCCGCGAGCTGTGGCCCGACGAGGTGCGGATCCGGGTGGAGCGGCTCAACCTGGACGCCGCGTCGTACCGGCAGCTGGAGCGGACCCACGTCGACGGGGCCGCGATCCGGCAGGCGGTGCTCGACATCGTCGCCGCCCGCGGCAAGATGCAGAACCCCGAGACCGGGTCGGGCGGCATGCTCATCGGAACCGTCGAGGAGGTCGGCCCGGCCTCGCCGCTGGGCCTCTCGGTCGGCGACCGGGTCGCCACCCTGGTCTCGCTGACGCTCACCCCCCTCGTCGTCGAGGACGGCCTGGCCGGGTGGGACGGCCGGGGGGAGCAGGTCCCCGCCGACGGGTACGCCGTCCTGTTCGGCCGCTCGGTCGCGGCGGTGCTGCCGCCGGACCTGCCCGACGACCTGGCGCTGGCGGTCATGGACGTCTGTGGCGCGCCGGCGCTGACCCGGCGGGTGGTGACCGACCACCGCGTCCGTCAGCCCGGCACCAGCAACGGCCCGGTCGTCGCGGTGATCGGGGGTGGCGGCAAGTCCGGGTCCCTGTCGCTGGCGGCCGCCCGGGACGCGGGTGCCGCCCGCACCGTCGGCGTCGTGCCGACCGAGGAGGAGGCGCGTCGGCTGGAGAAGGCCGGCCTGGCCGACGCGGTGGTGGTGGCGGACGCGCGGGACCCGCTCGCGCTGCGCGACGCGGTCGCCGGCGCCGGTGGGCCCGCGGACGTCACCGTCGTCTGCGTCGACGTCCCCGGGTGCGAGGGCGGCGCGATCCTGGCCACCGCCGACCGCGGCACGATCGTGTTCTTCTCGATGGCCACCTCCTTCTCCGCGGCCGCACTGGGCGCCGAGGGGCTGGCCGCCGACGTCACCATGCTGGTCGGCAACGGCTACGCCCCCGGGCACGCCGACTACGCACTCGACCTGGTGCGTGCCCACGACGGGGTCCGCGAGCTGTTCGCCGGGAGGGACCGATGACCCGGCTGCTGCGCGGCGGGGTGATCCACACACCCGAGGGGCCCGCGACGGCGATGGCGGTCGCCGAGGGCCGGATCGTGTTCGTGGGCGACGAGGACCGTGCCGAGCGCTACACCGGGGCCGACGAGGTCGTCGACCTCGAGGGCCGCCTGGTGACACCGGCCTTCGTCGACGCCCACGCCCACCTGGTGCAGACCGGTGAGCAGCTCGGCGGGCTGGACCTCACCGGGTGCGGGGACCTCACCGAGGCACTCGACCGGGTCGCCGACCACGCCAGCAGGCACCCGGAGTCCGCGGTCGTGGTGGGCGCCGGGTGGGACGAGACCACCTGGCCGGACCCCACCCATCCCACCGCCGACCTGGTCGAGCGGGCCGCGCCGGGCCGACGGGTCTACCTGGCCCGCGTCGACGGGCACTCCGCGGTCGTCTCGCACGGCCTCCTCGCCGAGGCGCCGGGGGCCGAGGACTGCGCCGGCTGGTCCCCCGACGGGTGGGTGGACCGGGACGCCAAGCTGCGGGTCACCGACCGGCTGGGCAACCTGATCGGGCCGGGCGACCGGCTCGCCCACGCCCGCCTGGCGCTGCGCACGATGGCCGGCCTCGGCATCGCCGCGGTGCACGAGAACGCCGCCCCGCACATCGGGCCGGACTGGGAGATCGGGGTGGTGCGCGAGGCCGCCGCCGAGGTCGGCGTCCACGTCACGACGTACTGGGGCGCGCTGGCCTCCTACGAGGACGCGACCCGGCTCGGCGTCGCCGGGCTCGCGGGCGACCTCAACGCCGACGGAGCGGTCGGCTCCCGGACCGCGGCGCTGCGCCAGCCCTACCGGGACCAGGCCGGTCACTGCGGGCACGGGTTCCTCGATGCCGCGCAGGTGGCCGAGCACGTGGTCGGGTGCACCGAGCGCGGCATCCAGGCCGGCTTCCACTGCATCGGCGACGCCGCCCTCGACGAGGTCGGTGCGGGCTTCGCCCGGGCCGCGGAGCTCGTCGGCGCCGCGGCGATCCGGGCCCGCCGGCACCGGCTGGAGCACTGCGAGATGCCCTCGGAGGCGGTGGTGCGGACGCTCGCCGAGCTGGGGGTGGTGGCCAGCGTCCAGCCGATGTTCGACGACCTGTGGGGCGGGCCGGAGGCGATGTACGCCGAGCGGCTGGGGGAGCGCTGGCGGGTCGTCAACCCCTTCGGCGACCTGCACCGCGCCGGCCTGACGCTGGCGTTCGGCTCCGACAGCCCGGTCACGCCGCTGGACCCGTGGGGCGCGGTGCGGGCGGCCGTCAACCACCGCACGGCCGGGCAGGAGCTCGACTACGCGACCGCCCTGTTCGCGCACACCCGCGGCGGCTGGGCCGCGGCCGGCATCGACGACGCGGGGGTGCTGACCCCCGGCAGCCGCGCGTCGTACGCGATCTGGGACGCCACCGGGCTGCCGGACCCGGCCCGGGGCGCACCCTCGCCCGCCTGCCTGACCACGGTCGTCGACGGGCGCACCATCCACGCACAGCAGCGCAGCACACCGACCCCGGAGGACGCATGACCAGCAAGCTCGACCTCGACCCGGCAGCGGTCCGGGCCGCCCGGCGGCTCGCCGAGCGGGCCGGCGCACCGATCGTCGACCTGGCCCGCAGGCACACGACCGTGGCCGTGGAGCGGGCCACGCTGCGCCTGGCCGGGCTGACCGGCGCGGACAGCGACGGGATCCCGTGGGTGAACCGGCTGCTCGACTGCGTCCGCGCCGACCTCGCCGAGGACGGGGGCCTCCAGCACGGTGCCGCGCTCCCGGTCTGGGACGCGCTGCGCCGCGAGGGCATCGAGGACCTCTCGACGCTCGCCCAGAAGGCCTCCGCCGGGTCGGTGCGGTTCCGGCTGCCCGAGGGTGCCGACGCCGACGTCGCCCGGGCCGCGTCCCGCCGCCAGGTCGGCGCCGGCGTGGCGGCGCTCGACGCCCGCCGGGCCGAGCGGGAGCGCTTCGTCTCCGAGGTCGGCGACGCACCGGCCACGCCGTGGATCTACCTGATCGTGGCCACCGGCGACATCCACGAGGACATCCCGCAGGCACAGGCCGCGGCCCGGGCCGGGGCGGACGTGATCGCCGTCATCCGGTCCACGGGCCAGTCCCTGCTGGACTACGTCCCCGAGGGCGCCACCCGGGAGGGCTTCGCCGGCACCTACGCCACCCAGGAGAACTTCCGGCTGATGCGGGCGGCCCTCGACGAGTCGAGTCGCGAGCTGGGTCGCTACATCCGGCTCACGAACTACGCCAGCGGGCTGTGCATGCCGGAGATCGCCGTGCTCGCCGGCCTCGAGCGGCTCGACATGATGCTCAACGACTCGATGTACGGGATCCTCTTCCGCGACATCAACCCGGTCCGGACCTTCGTGGACCAGCGCCTGTCGCGTCAGATCCACGCCCGGGCCGGGATCATCATCAACACCGGCGAGGACAACTACCTCACGACCGCGGACGCCGTGGAGGCCGCGCACACGGTCACCACCAGCCAGCTGCTCAACGAGTACTTCGCCAAGGAGGCCGGACTCGCGGACTGGCAGCTCGGACTGGGGCACGCCTTCGAGATCGACCCCGACGTCCCCGACTCCTTCCGCATGGAGCTGGCACACGCGCTGCTGGCCCGCGAGCTGTTCCCCGACGCGCCGCTGAAGTGGATGCCGCCGACCAGGCACATGACCGGCGACGTGTTCCGCGGCAACCTGCTGGACGGGTTCTTCAACCTGGCGGGCGCGCTCACCGGACAGGGGATCCTGCTGGTCGGCATGATGACCGAGGCGGTGGTCACCCCCTGGCTCTCGGACCGGGACCTGGCGCTGCAGAACGTCCGCTACGTCATGAACGCCGCCGGGCGGCTGCACGAGGACTTCCACCCCAGCCCCGGCGGCTTCATCCACGAGCGGGCCCGCCAGGTGCTGGGGGAGTCCACCGCCCTCCTCGAGCGGATCATCGAGCATCCCGACGGCCTGCTCGACGCGATCGCCGACGGCACCTTCGGCCTGATGAAGCGGCCGGCCGACGCCGGCCGCGGTCTGGACGGGGTGGCCGAGAAGTCCGACCTGTACTACAACCCCGCGAGCGACATCCTGGAGGCACCGTGAGCATCGTCCGCCCCTACGGCGACACCACCGGCGACGGCATGGTGCAGCTCAGCTTCACGCTCCCGGTGCCGCACTCGAAGGTGGCCGAGGGCGCCGCGGCCCAGCTCGCCGGGAAGATGGGCATGGACCCGGCGCTGGTGGTGCACGCGAGGCCGATGGGCCCCGACTTCACCTTCTTCGTGGTCTACGGGCGCGTGCACCACCTGGTCGACACCGACCAGGTGGAGGTCGTCGAGCGCGACTACCCCCTGCTCACGCCCAAGGAGGTCAACGCCGCCGTCAAGGAGCGGCTGCGCAGGCGACTGGTGGTCGTCGGCGGGTGCATCGGGACCGACGCCCACACCGTCGGCATCGACGCGATCCTCAACATCAAGGGCTTCGCCGGCGAGAAGGGCCTGGAGTACTACCGCGAGCTCAAGGTCGTGAACCTCGGTGCCCAGGTCTCGGTGCCGCACCTCGTGGAGCGGGCCCGGGCCGAGGAGGCCGACGCGGTCCTGGTCTCCCAGGTGGTCACCCAGCGCGACACGCACCTGCTCAACACCCGGGAGATGGCGGCCGCCTTCCGCGAGGCCTACCCCGAGCACCGCCGCCCCCTGCTGGTCGTGGGGGGACCGCGCTTCGACGAGACCATGGCGGGGGAGCTCGGCGTGGACCGGGTCTTCGCCCGCGGCACCACGCCGGGCGAGGTGGCCAGCTTCCTGGTCGCACGGCTGACCGGACAGGAGGCGTCCTGATGACCGCCGAGATCGGCAGCACCGTGACCCACCGGCGCTACGTGCCCTACGCCCACGCCCACTACGCCGGGAACCTCGTGGACGGCGCCTACTCGCTGGCCCTCTTCGGGGACGTCGCGACCGAGCTGTGCATCCGCACCGACGGTGACGAGGGCCTGTTCGCCTCCTACTCGGACGTGCAGTTCGCCGCCCCGGTCCGGGCCGGCGACGTCCTCGAGATCACCGCGGAGGTCATCCGGGTGGGCCGCCGGTCCCGCGAGCTGCGCTTCGCGGTGCACGTCGTCGCCCGGGGCGCCGCCAGTCCGGAGCGGCCCGGGGCCGCAGCCGTGCTGGAGCCACCCCTGCTCGCGACCAGCGCGATCGGCACCGTGGTGGTGCCCGGCTGAGCCGGTCTGGACCGGTGCGGCCCGCGGGCCCGGCGTGTCGGCACGGACACGCCGAGCCGGCATGGATTCTGAGGGAAATCAGAGGAAGGTGCCGGCTCCCGGCGACCCGTCCTGACCTGCGCGAACGCGGGAACCGACTGGTCAGGACCGGGTTGACAGCGCGGCCGCGATTGGCGAGGGTGCCGGGGTCCGCTCGTGCAGGTCGTGGCGGCGGACCGATGTCCGAGTGGCCGGGTCGGCGGGTCGAGCACCACGATGCCGTCCGACGTGGTTCACGGAGTTCGGTCCCGCCTCCCGAGGGTGGACGCGGAAGGGGGTCCGGGCTCCGTAGACAACTTCCCGTCGCCGGTAGCCAGTCGTCGGCGGGTTGGTCCGAAGGGCTCGGAGCCCCTTCCGCGACTGCGTACTCTGGCCGCG
The DNA here is from genome assembly GCF_014842875.1 of Nocardioides donggukensis. Lineage (GTDB taxonomy): Bacteria > Actinomycetota > Actinomycetes > Propionibacteriales > Nocardioidaceae > Nocardioides > Nocardioides donggukensis. The sequence continues at coordinate 326,300 of NZ_JACYXZ010000002.1, forward strand.
TGCATCCCCGGTACCTGCCCAGCCCGGTCGGGCTGGTCGCGTTGGTCGCCGGCGTGGGTCTGGCCCTCACCTTCGAGCCCGTCGGGCTCGCCTTCCTGCTGCCCGTGGCGCTGGCCGGGTTCTTCTGGTGCGTCCGGGGCCGGTCGGCCCGGTCGGGGGCCGGCCTGGGCCTGGTCTTCGGCGCCGGGTTCGTGTTCACCCTGGTCCTCTGGCTGCGGGTCATCGGCTGGGACGCGCTGCTGGCGCTCGGGTCCTTCCAGACCCTCTACTTCGCCGCGCTCGGGGCCGGCCTGGCCCGGGTGTCGCGGCTGCGGTGGTGGCCCCTGTGGACCGCGGTCGTCTGGCTGGGCGTCGAGGTGGTGCGGGGGACCTGGCCCCTCGGCGGCTTCACCTGGGGGCGACTCGGCTTCGCGACCATCGACACGCCGTACGCCGGGTGGCTCCCCTGGGTGGGGGCGAACGGCACCGGTCTGGTCGTCGCCGGCTCGGGGGCCCTGCTGCTGTGGGCGGCGCTGTGGGTGCGCGAGCGGCCCCGCCCGGTCGCCGGCGTCCTGGCCGGCGGCACGGTGGCCGTGCTCGTCCCCGGACTGCTCGGGTCGGGACCCCTCGGGTGGGTGCTCGACGAGCGAGGGACGACGACCGTCGCGGTCGTCCAGGGCGACGTGCCCGGAGACGGTGACGACCTGCTCGCCTACAACCGGGAGGTCACCCAGAGCCATCTCGACCTCACCCGCGACCTCGGCGCCGACGTCGCCGCCGGCGTGGTGCCGCAGCCCGACCTGGTCCTGTGGCCGGAGAACTCCACCGCCGTCGACCCGTTCCGGGACCGGTCGCTGCGCGCCGGCATCGAGGCCGCCGTCGACGCTGTGGACGCGCCGGTCATGGTGGGCGCCATCGTGGACGCCCCCGACGAGAGCCAGGTCCTGAACCAGGGCATCGTCTTCCACCCCGGGACCGGCGCGGGGGACCGGTACACCAAGCGGCACCCGGTCGCGTTCGGCGAGTACATCCCCTTCCGGGCCGCCCTCGGCTCGCGGAACTTCGGCCGCCTCGACGTCATCCCCCGCGACATGCTCAGCGGCACCCGCACCACGCCGGTCCGGGTCGACGGCCTGCGGGTGGCCGGCTCGATCTGCTTCGACATCGCCTACGACGACGCGATCGCCGACCAGGTGCGGGGCGGTGCGGAGATCCTGACCGTGCAGACCTCGAACGCGCTGTTCATCCACACCGGTCAGATCGAGCAGCAGTTCGCGATCAGCCGGGTCCGGGCCCTGGAGACGGGCCGGACCGTGGTCGTGGCGGCCGTCAACGGCCGGAGTGGGGTCATCGGACCGGACGGCGAGGTGGTCGAGGGCATCGAGCCGCGCACGCGCTCGGTCCTGGTGCGGGAGGTCGGGCTCGTGGGGGGCACCCCGCCCTCCCAGGTCCTCGGGCCGTGGCTGGGCCGGATCGCCGTGCTGGTGGCCCTGATCGCCGTCGCGGCGGCAGGCACCACGCGCCGGCCCGCCCTCCCGTATCGTCGGCGCCGGACCGGACGAGCACAGGAGCACGAGGTGGGCGCACGATGAGCACCGGGCGACCGGGTGGGGCCGGCGGCAGCATCCTGATGGTGGTGCCGACCTACAACGAGGCCTCGAACCTGGCCTGGATCGTCGGCCGGCTGCGCGCCGCCGAGCCGGAGGTCGACGTCCTCGTCGTCGACGACGACTCTCCCGACGGCACCGGCAGGCTCGCGGACGAGCTGGCCGCGGACGACCCCGCCGTCCAGGTGCTGCACCGGAGCCGGAAGGAGGGCCTCGGCGCCGCCTACCTCGCGGGCTTCCGCGTCGCCCTCGAGGCCGGCTACGACGTCGTGGGGGAGATGGACGCCGACGGCTCGCACCAGCCCGAGCAGTTGCACCTCCTGCTGGACCGGCTGGCCGAGGCCGACCTCGTGATCGGCTCCCGGTGGGTGCCGGGCGGGTCGGTGGTGAACTGGCCGCGCTTCCGGCGGCTGCTCTCCCGGGGCGGGAACCTCTACGTCCGGATGCTGCTCGGGATCCCGGTGCGCGACGCCACCGCCGGCTTCCGGGTCTTCCGCCGCTCCGCCCTCGAGTCGATCGACCTCGACAGCGTGGAGTCGGCCGGGTACGTCTTCCAGACCGACCTGGCCCTGCGCGTCGTCCGGGCGGGGCTGAGGGTCGCGGAGGTGCCGATCGAGTTCGTGGAGCGTGAGCGCGGGGACTCCAAGATGACGCCGCAGGTGGCTGCCGAGTCCCTCCGACGGATCACCCGCTGGGGTGTCAGCGAGCGGGCCCACCGGCTCGTGGCGCGCTGGGGGCGACGATGAGCACGGGGTCGACGGGCACGGGTCGGGTCCGGCGGATCCCCGGCTGGCTGTTCGCACTGCTCTTCTTCGGGGTGCCCCTGCTCGAGATCGTCGCGCTGATCCAGGTCGGACAGGTGATCGGCCCGGGCTGGACGATCCTGCTGCTGGTCGCCGACAGCATCCTCGGGGCCTGGCTGATCAAGCGGGAGGGGGGCCGGGCGTTCCGGGCCCTCACCGAGGCGCTCTCGAGCGGCCGGATGCCGGCCCGGGAGCTGGCGGACGGGATCCTGATCCTCAGCGGCGGCATCCTCATGCTCACGCCCGGCTTCCTCACCGACCTGCTGGGCATCCTGCTGATCCTGCCGGTCACCCGCCCGGTCGCCCGCGGCCTGCTCACCCGGGTCGTCGCCGCCCGGCTGCTCGCGCCCCCGCCCGGTGGGATGTCTGGCCGAACGGGCCCCGACGCACGACGCCCCCGACCCGGCCCCGAGGGGCACGTGGTCGAGGGCGAGGTCGTCGACGACAGCGAGGACGACGAGGGGACGACGTAGTCGCCGCCCGCAGCGCTCAGGCGGTCGCCTTGCGCTTCTTGCCGCGGTGCAGGTGGGCCGGGCCGATCTCGCCACCGCGGAGCAGCTCGAGCCGCTCGGTGAGGATGTCCTCGAGCTCGTCCATCGACCGACGCTCCAGCAGCATGTCCCAGTGCGTGCGGGCCGGCTTCTCGGCCTTCTCCTCGGGGAGGATGCCGTCCACACTCAGCGACACAGCGCCGCAGCGCGGGCACTCCCAGTTCGCCGGGATGTCGGCCTCGACCGACATCGTGATCTCGAACTCGTGCCCCTGCGGGCAGGCGTAGCCGACCTGCTGCCGGGCCGCGAACTCGATGCCGCGCTCGTCCTCGAAGCTCTGGCCTCCCAGCCGGGCTCCGCGCAATGTCCGCTCTGCCATGGGCCACCTCCGGTTGCCGTGTGGTGTGTCTGTGTCAAGGGGACGGTCCAGACCATCCGTTATGACGCGAAGGCGGATCTGCCGCGCATCATTGTTCCAACGTACGCCCACGGTGGATGATTCCGTCCCGCGGCCGATGTGGCCCATCCCATAGCGGCCCCGGGCAACCCCGTGACGATCTGGGGGTACCCGATGCCGGGTCGGGCAAACCCCTCGGGGTCTAGATCACCGACGGGCGCTGGTTGCCGGCCTCCCTGATGCCGCGGGCGGTGTCGACCCGCAGCAGCAGCAGCCCGCCGATCACGAAGAAGCCGATCAGCGCGAAGATCGCCGGCCGGTAGGAGCCGGTCAGCTGGAAGACCAGGCCGAAGGTGAGCGTCCCGAACCACGACGTCCCCCGGTCCATCGCGTGGTAGAAGCTGAAGAACTCGCCCTCGCGCCCCTGGGGGATGAGCAGCGAGAAGTAGGAGCGGGCGAGCGCCTGGGTCCCGCCGAGCACGATGCCGATGGCCACGCCCAGCGCGTAGAACGGGAGCGCCTCACCGGCCGGGACCACCAGCGCCAGGGTCACGATCAGCATCCAGACGACCAGGCCGGTCAGGATCACCCGCTTCGCGCCGAACCGGTCCGCGGCCCGGCCGAAGACCAGGGCCCCGAAGAAGGCCACGAACTGGACCAGCAGGATCGTGGTGATCAGCGTCCCGGTCTCGAAGCCGAGCTCCTTCTCGCCGAAGGTGGAGGAGGACACGATCACGGTCTGGATGCCGTCGTTGAAGAACAGGTAGGCGAGCAGGAACGTCAGCGCCATCGGGTAGTTGCGCAGGTCCTTGAGCGTCGCCCAGAGCTGCCCGAAGCTCTGCTGGACGATGCCGCCGGACTCCGGGACGACGTGGGTCGGCGCCCGGTTCTGCAGCCGCAGGTAGGGGATGAACGTGAACGCCGCCCACCAGATCGCCGCCGACAGCATCGACAGGCGCACCGCCAGGCTGGTGTCGATGCCGAACGGCAGCAGCTGCACGACGGCCAGGTTGATCGCGAGCAGCAGGCCGCCGCCGAGGTAGCCCCACGCCCAGCCGCGTGAGGAGACCCGGTCGCGCTCCTCCTCGTCCGCGATCAGCGGCAGGATCGCGTCGTTGACCACGGTGGAGGCACCCAGGCACAGGTTGGCGCCGATCACCGCGATCGCGCCGATCTGCCAGTTGCCGTCGGTGCAGAAGAACAGCAGCGAGGCGAAGCCGGCGCCCACCCACGCGAACCCGGCCAGCATGCCCTTCTTGTTCGCGGTCCGGTCGGCCACCGCGCCCAGCAGGGGCAGGAGCACCGCCGAGAGGATCGTGGAGAAGGTGATGATGTAGGACGGCAGCGAGCCGGGTGCCACCGTGAGCCCGAGCACGCTCAGGTCCTCGCGGCACGGGTTGCCGGCCTCGCCCATGAAGCCGCACGCGGCCTGCTCGGCGACCGTGATCAGGTACGGCGCGAACAGCACCGTCGCGATCGTCGTGACGTAGGCGCTGTTCGCCCAGTCGTACCAGTACCAGGCCTTCTGCTCCCGGGCCCGGGCCAGTGGTCTCAGGTCGGCCACCCCACCGGGCCCCGCGGGTCCGGGTGCGTCAGCGTCGTCGGGCATCGGCTCAGTCCTCCCAGTGCCCGTCCGCCACGAGCACCGCCTTGAGTATGTCGGTGCGGTCGGTCATCAGGCCGTCGACGCCCCGCGCGATCAGCTCCCGCATCTCGTCCGCGTCGTCGACGGTCCAGACGTGGACGTGCTTGCCGGCGGCGTGCGCGCGGCGTACCAGGCCCGGCCCGACCACCCGGAGCCGGCCGCGCCGGTGCGGCACCTGGAGCGCGCTCACGCGGCGCCCGGTGAGCAGGTCGGCGAGCCGGCCGCTCGGGCTGAGCACGAACACGGCCACCTCCGCCGGGCTGGCCGAGGTGGCGACCCGACCCCCGGTGAGGCGGCGGAACCGGGTCAGGTGGGCCCGCCGGAAGGAGCCGACCAGGACCCGGTCGTGGGCGTCGCGGTCCTCGATGAACCGGGCCAGCAGGTCGACCGCCCCCGCGGCCTTCAGGTCGAGGTTGAAGCGCGTCTCCGGGAACGCGTCGAAGAGCTCGGCCAGCGTGGGCACCGACTCCCGACCGTCGACCAGCGCCTCCCGCACCTCGTCGTGCGTGAGCGCGGCGATCTCCCCGGCGCTGTCGGTGACCCGGTCGAGCACGGTGTCGTGGAAGGCCAGGAGGACCCCGTCGCGGGTGGCGTGCACGTCGGTCTCGAGGTAGGCGTAGCCGAGCTCGACCGCGTGCCGGAACGCCGCCATCGTGTTCTCCAGCCCCTCGAGACCGGGGTGGAAGGCGCCGCCCCGGTGCGCGAACGCGAGCACCCCCGGCGGGTCGTCGAGGTAGGGATGGCCCGTGCGTCGACGGCGCCGCGATTGCGGGTGGGCGTGGTGTCCTGACACGGGGCACATTCAACACGCAACCGGCGCCGGAAGGGGTACGGTCGAGACATGGACGCACTGGACTGCCCGCGCTGCGGCGCCGAGATGGTCACCCGATCCGTGGGGACCAGCCACGTGAACCAGTGCCCCGAGGGGCACGGTGTCTTCCTGGAGCGTGCCGAGCTGGGTGCGCTCGCGGACGCCGAGAACGGCTGGCACCGCGAGGACGGCCACCACACCGCGCCGCTGCCGCGGATCACCGCCGACATGGTGCCTCCGCCGCCGTCGCGCCCGCGCGCCTCCGCCTGGGTGGAGACGCTCTTCTCCTGATCGGCCGGCAGCGGGCCGCGCCCGACGCTTGGGCTCAGATGTCGCGGAAGGTCACGATGTTGGCGCCGAGCTCGTTGAGCCGCTCGGCGAGGTCCTCGTACCCACGGTGGATGACGTAGGTCGACCGGAGCACCGAGGTGCCCTTCGAGGCCATCATCGCGAGCAGGATCACCACGGCCGGCCGCAGCGCCGGGGGGCACACGATCTCGGTGCCGGACCAGTGCGTCGGGCCCTCGACCAGCACCCGGTGCGGGTCGAGCAGCTTGACCTGGCCGCCGAGCTTGGTGAGCTCGGTGAGGTAGATCGCCCGGTTCTCGTAGACCCAGTCGTGCAGCAGGGTCTGGCCCTCGGCGACGGCCGCGATCACGGCGAAGAACGGCAGGTTGTCGATGTTCAGGCCGGGGAACGGCATCGGGTGGATCTTGTCGAGCGGCGCCCGCAGCCGAGACTCGCGCGTCGTGACGTCCACCAGCCGGGTGCGCCCGTTCTCGGCGTCGTACTCCTCCGAGCGGGAGTAGTTGAAGCCCATCTCCTCCAGCGTCGCCAGCTCGATCTCGAGGAACTCGATCGGCACCCGCCGGATGGTGATCTCGGAGTTGGTCACGATCGCCGCGGCCAGCAGGGACATCGCCTCGATCGGGTCCTCGCTGGGGGCGTAGTCGACGTCGACGTCGATGTCGCGGACACCGGTGACGGTCAGCGTGGTGGTGCCGATGCCGTCGACGGTGACCCCGAGCCGCTGCAGGTAGAAGCAGAGGTCCTGGACCATGTAGTTCGACGAGGCGTTGCGGATCACGGTGGTGCCCGGGTGCAGCGCCGCGGCCATCAGCGCGTTCTCGGTGACGGTGTCGCCGCGCTCGGTGAGCACGATCGGACGGCCCGGCTCGATCGCCCGGTTCACCGAGGCGTGGTAGCTGCCCTCGGTGGCCTTGACGTCCAGGCCGAACGGCCGCAGAGCCGACATGTGCGGCTCGATGGTGCGGGTGCCGAGGTTGCAGCCCCCGGCGTACGGCAGGTCGAAGCTGTCCTCGCGGTGCAGGAGCGGACCGAGGAACATGATGATCGATCGGGTGCGCCGGGCGGCCTCCTCGTCGATGTTGACCAGGTCCAGCTCGGCGGGGGGCACGATCTCCAGGTCGTTGTTGCCGTTGAGCCAGCGGGTCTGCACGCCGATGCTGTCCAGGACCTCGAGGAGCCGGTTCACCTCCTCGATGCGGGCCACCTTGCGCAGGGTGGTGCGGCCCTTGTTCAGCAGGGAGGCGCACAGCAGGGCGACGCCCGCGTTCTTGGACGACTTCACGTCGATCGTGCCGGAGAGGGTGGTGGGACCGGTCACCCGCAGGTGGGTGGGCCCGGCGCCGAGCGCGACGATCTCGGAGTCGAGCGCGGCGCCGATGCGAGCCAGCATCTCGAGCGAGAGGTTCTGGTGCCCCTTCTCGATGCGGTTCACCGCGGACTGGCTGGTGCCCAGGAGGTCGGCCAGCTGCTGCTGCGTGAGGCTGCGGTGCTTGCGGGCGTCCCGGATCAGGTTGCCGATCCGACCGAGGTAGTCAGTGGTCATGGCGGACACGGTATCTCAGATATGAGATAGCGCAACCTCGGCGCGCGCCCGGAGGTCGGGGGAGGGGAGTGCCGCGGGTGGCTGCCCACCCGACTGCAAGGATGACACGCATGCGCGCCACCACCATCCATGCCGCCCGTGACATCCGCCTCTCCGACGTGCCCGACCCGCGGATCGACAAGCCCACCCAGGCGATCGTGAAGGTCGTGGCCGGCTGCGTCTGCGGATCCGACCTGTGGCCCTACCGGGGTGAGAACGACATCACCGCGGGGGACACGATCGGCCACGAGGCGGTCGGCGTGATCGAGGAGGTCGGCGCGGAGGTCCGCTCGTTCGCGCCCGGTGACTTCGTGGTGATCCCGTTCTGCCACGCCGACAACACCTGCCCGCACTGCCGGTTCGGGATGCACGCGGCCTGCGACAACCTCGGCTTCACCGCGAGCGGCCAGGCCGAGTACACGCTCGTCCACGAGGCCGAGGGCAGCCTGGTGAAGACCGACGGCATGCCCGACCCGGGGATGATCCCGTCCCTGCTGGCGCTCTCCGACGTGATGTCGACCGGCTGGCACGCGGCCGTCTCCGGCGGTGTGCAGAAGGGTGGCACCGCCGTGGTCGTCGGGGACGGCGCGGTCGGCCTGTGCGGGGTCCTGGCCGCCTCGCACATGGGCGCCGAGCGGGTGATCGCGATGTCCCGGCACGCCCCGCGCCAGGAGATCGCCCGCACCTTCGGCGCCACCGACATCGTCGAGGAGCGCGGCAAGGAGGGCGCTGAGCGGATCTTCGAGCTGACCGACGGCGTCGGGGCCGACGCCGTCCTCGAGTGCGTCGGCACGGACCAGGCCATGAAGACCGCCCTGCGGGTGGCGCGTCCCGGTGCCCGGGTCGGGTTCGTGGGCGTCCCGCACGGGATCGAGCTGCCGGTGCGGGCGATGTTCCAGCGCAACGTCGGCCTCGGCGGTGGCATGGCGCCGGTGCGTGCCTACCTGCCGCACCTGCTCGACCTGGTGCTCGACGGCGCGATCGACCCGGGTCCGGTCTTCGACCTGACCCTGCCGCTGGACCAGGTCGACGAGGCCTACCGGGCGATGGACGAGCGGCGCGCGGTCAAGGTGCTGCTGCAGCCCTGACGGTGCTTGTCGTGTCTGGCAGAGTGGCCGCCATGAGCGACTCCATCGACCTCGGCCGCCCCGTCTCCGGGGACGTCATCGACCTGATCCTCGAGGACCACCGGCGGTTCGAGGAGCTGCTCCGGCAGATGCGCGACGCCAGCGCCGACCGGGACGGCGCGCGCCGCGCGTTCTCCACCCTGCACGTGGCGCACGCCGGGGCCGAGGAGGAGCACGTGTACCCGGTGCTGCGCCGTCGGGACGCCATCTCCGACCACGACGCGGAGCACGGCCAGGAGGAGCACGCCGAGGGTCACGAGGCGCTGCTCGCGGTGCTGGAGCTGAAGGGCACCGACACGCAGTCCTACGAGGACGCCGTCGAGAAGCTGGCCACCGCGGTGAACCACCACCTGACCGAGGAGGAGCTCTCGATCCTCAACCCGGCCCGCGACGAGGTCGCGGAGCGCACCCGGCTCGAGCTGGGGGAGACGTTCGCCGCGGCCCGGAACCGGCTGGTCGACGAGGACTGCGGCACGCTCGAGAGCGTCCGGAGGATCGTCCGGGCGGCGAACCGCGAGGGTCTGCTCGACGAGGACTGAGCTCCCGTGTCGCGGCGCCTAGGCCAGGGCGTACGCCATCGGCGTCGACCCGGGCACCGGCGGCGGCACGCAGCCGCACTCGTCGGAGCAGGACAGGTACGTGTGCGTCCCGTGTCCGCACCCCGGGCACGGCATGTCGTGCGAGAGATGGGTCGATGTGCTCTCTGCGGTGTCCCACATGATGCTTCCTCCCGTCGAGTCTCGGCTCCACCTGTGAGGAGCGGAACGGTTCCGCCCTGGATACGAGTGACGCACGGGGAACGCGGCTCCGGGCGTTCCCTCACGCGGGATGGCCCGGAGTTGGCCAGAACTGACCAGTGCCGCCGCGCAACCGGGCCATGAGGCCGGACCGACCGGCCACGGGCCCGGGTGACGACGATCGGCTGGTCGCCCGACTGCGGGCGGCCGGCTGTGTCTTCGCCGAGGACGAGGCGCTCCTGCTGCGGCAGGAGGCGGGCCCGGATCCGGCACGGCTGGAGGAGCTCGTCGCCGCCCGGGTCGCGGGTCGGCCGCTGGAGGCGCTGCTCGGCTGGGCGGAGTTCTGGGGCGTCCGGGTGGTCGTCGAGCCCGGGGTCTTCGTGCCCCGACGCCGGACCGGGCTGGTGGTGGACGTGGCCCTCGACCGGCTGCGCGGGAGCGGACCGGGGGAGGTGGTGGTGGACCTGTGCTGCGGAGCGGGTGGGATCGGAGCGGCCCTGCTGTCCCGAAGGCCCGACCTCGACCTGCTGGCGGTGGACGTGGACGAGCAGGCGGTGCGGTGCGCCGCGCGCAACGTCGTACCGCTCGGTGGCCGGGTCGCGCGGGGCGACCTCTACGACGCCCTGCCGGAGAACCTGCGCGGTCGAGTGCGGGTGCTGGCCGTGAACGCGCCGTACGTGCCGACGGACGAGCTCTCGCTCCTCCCGCCGGAGGCCCGCCTGCACGAGCGCCGGGTCGCGCTCGACGGCGGCCCGGACGGGCTGGACGTGCAGCGCCGGGTGGTCCGTGGTGCCCCGGAGTGGCTGGCGCCGGGCGGCTGGCTGCTCGTGGAGACCGGCCGGGCGCAGGTGGAGGGCACCCTGGCGCTGCTCGCGGCAGCGGGGCTGGACGCCGGGGTCGCGCGGGACGACGCGCGGCACGCGACCGTCGTCAGCGGTCGTCGAAGTCCGGAGGGGAGTGGACCGGCACGTTCTCGTGGTCGCGCTGGCGGACCGCACGCTTGATCTGCTGCAGGTTGTTGCGGAGCAGGTCTGAGACCAGCTCGTCCATGCGCGGGTCGCCGAGCATCTCGATGAGCACCCGCAGCGTGGTCTCGGAGACCTCCGAGACGATCAGGTCGTAGCCGGGCAGCTTGCCGATCAGCCGGACGTTGGGGTCGTGCTTGACCTTCTCGGCGACCAGCCGCTTGAGCTCGTCGTGGTTCTCCACGAGCGCGGCCGAGATGTTGCGCGTGTAGTGGCCGGTCTGAATCACGTCGGCGACCTCGTCGAGCACCATGATCGTGATCGGGCGCTTGATCACCGAGATCACCCGCTCCCGGAGCCGGTTGATCTTGTGGATCGCCCACGGCGTGCGCAGCCCGCGGCGGACCAGGGCGCCGGTGAGCAGTGCGGAGAGGATCGTGAGCAGGAGCAGGGCGCCGAGGATCACCAGCACGAGCTCCGAGGTGTCGAGGTCGCGAAGCCAGGTCATCGGCACATCCTGTCGCACGGCCGCCGGGAACGGGGCTGCGCAACCCCTCGCGGCGTGGCACGATCTCGGCGTGCCCCGCCCGTCAGTCCCCGCCCCGGCCGCCGACCGTCACGACCTGATCCGCGTGCAGGGGGCCCGAGAGAACAACCTGCGCGACATCCACGTCGAGCTCCCGAAGCGCCGGCTCACGGTGTTCACCGGCGTGTCCGGCTCGGGGAAGAGCTCGCTGGTCTTCGGCACGATCGCGGCCGAGTCGCAGCGGCTGATCAACGAGACCTACAGCGCGTTCGTGCAGGGCTTCATGCCCACCCTCGCGCGGCCCGACGTCGACGTGCTGGAGGGGCTGACCACGGCGATCATCGTCGACCAGGAGCGGATGGGCGCCAACCCGCGCAGCACGGTCGGGACCGCGACCGACGCGAACGCGATGCTGCGGATCCTCTTCAGCCGGCTCGGCGAGCCGCACATCGGACCGCCGACGGCGTTCGCCTTCAACGTCCCGACCCGCACCGCGAGCGGGGTGATGCGGACCGAGAAGGGCGGCCGGGAGGAGAAGTCGGTGGTCCGGAACGCGGTCTACCAGGGAGGCATGTGCGCGCGGTGCGAGGGGATGGGGTCGGTCAGCGACTTCGACCTCACGGCGCTCTACGACGACAGCCTCTCGCTGGAGGGCGGCGCGCTGACCGTGCCCGGCTACAGCATGGACGGGTGGTACGGCCGGATCTTCCGGGGCGCCGGCCTCCCGATGGACAAGCCGATCGCGAAGTACACCCAGAAGCAGCTCCGGACGCTGCTGTACGCCGAGCCCACCAAGATCAAGGTGGACGGCATCAACCTCACCTACGAGGGCCTGATCCCGAAGATCCAGAAGTCGATGCTCTCCAAGGACGTCGAGGCGATGCAGCCGCACATCCGTCGCTTCGTGGAGCGGGCGATCACCTTCACGACCTGCCCGGACTGCGACGGCACCCGGCTCAGCGCCGAGGCGCTGTCCTCGAGGATCGGCGGGCGGAACATCGCGGACCTCTGCGCGATGCAGATCAGCGACCTCGCCGCATGGATCGGCGGGCTCTCCGAGCCGTCGGTGGCCCCGCTGCTCACGGGGCTGCGGCACCTGCTCGACTCCTTCACCGAGATCGGGCTCGGCTACCTCTCGCTGGATCGGCCGGCCGGCACGCTGTCCGGGGGCGAGGCCCAGCGCACGAAGATGATCCGGCACCTCGGCTCGTCGCTGACCGACGTCACCTACGTCTTCGACGAGCCCTCGATCGGCCTGCACCCGCACGACATCGAGCGGATGAACGACCTGTTGCTCCGGCTGCGCGACAAGGGCAACACGGTGCTCGTCGTCGAGCACAAGCCGGAGACGATCGCGATCGCCGACCACGTGGTCGACCTCGGTCCGGGCGCCGGCAGCGACGGCGGCACGGTCTGCTTCGAGGGCACCGTCGCCGGCCTGCGCGACAGCGGGACGACGACCGGCCGGCACCTCGACGACCGGGCCGCGCTCCGGGACCCGGTCCGGCAGCCGTCGGGCTCGATGGAGGTCCGTGGCGCGTCCACGCACAACCTCCGGGACGTCGACGTCGACCTCCCGCTGGGCGTGCTGTGCGTGCTCACCGGCGTGGCCGGCTCCGGCAAGAGCTCGCTCATCCACGGCTCGGTGGCGGACCGCGAGGGCGTGGTGGTGATCGACCAGGGTGCGATCCGGGGCTCGCGGCGCAGCAACCCGGCGACGTACACCGGCCTGCTGGACCCGATCCGCAAGGCCTTCGCGAAGGCGAACGGCGTGAAGCCGGGGCTGTTCAGCTCGAACTCCGACGGCGCCTGCCCGGCGTGCAACGGGGCCGGGGTGATCTTCACCGAGCTCGGGGTGATGGCGACGGTCGAGACGACGTGCGAGGAGTGCGAGGGCAGACGGTTCCAGGCCGGCGTCCTCGAGTACACCCTCGGCGGCCGGAACATCGCCGAGGTGCTGGCCCTGTCGGTGACCGAGGCGGAGCGGCTGTTCGGGGACGGCGAGGCGACGAACCCGGCGGCGCACCGGATCCTGCGCCGGCTGGCCGACGTGGGGCTGGGTTATGTCAAGCTGGGACAGCCGCTGACCACGCTCTCGGGAGGAGAGCGGCAACGGCTCAAGCTGGCCGCCAGGCTGGCCGAGAAGGGCAGCGTCTACGTCCTCGACGAGCCGACCAGCGGCCTGCACCTCGCCGACGTCGAGCAGCTGCTCGGGCTGCTGGACCGGCTGGTGGACGCCGGCACGTCGGTGATCGTCATCGAGCACCACCAGGCCGTCATGGCGCACGCGGACTGGATCATCGACCTCGGCCCGGGCGCCGGGCACGACGGCGGCCGGGTGGTATTCGAGGGCACGCCCGCCGACCTGGTCGCGGACCGGTCCACGCTCACGGGGCAGCACCTCGCGGCGTACGTCGGCGCCTGAGCGCCAGACTCGGGTATTGCGCCGATAACGTACATTATGTCAACTCACGCAGAGGTGCGTCCGGGGCGACCTCCTCCTCCACCCACTCCAGCAGGTCCCCCGGCTGGCACTCGAGCACCCGGCACATGGCCTCGAGGGTGCTGAACCGGACCGCCTTGGCGCGGCCGTTCTTGAGGACGGCGACGTTGGCCGGCGTGAGTCCGACCAGCTCGGCGAACTCGCCCACGCCCATCTTGCGTCGGGCGAGCTCCACGTCGATCCGCACCACGATCGGCATCAGATGACCGCCTCGAGGTCGGTGCGCAGGCTCGTGGCCTGCCGGAGCAGGGCCCGCATCACCACCATCAGCAGCACCACGACTCCCCCGGCCAGCACCATGCCGAAGAGCAGCACCGGGAGTCCCGGCCCGCGGATCAGCGCGGTGAAGTAGACGAAGACGACCACGAGCATCAGCCAGGCGGCCGCCATCGCCCAGACGATCGCGTCGACCCACGCGAAGGCGCCCTCGCTGAAGATGTGGTCCTCCCTGACCAGCGTGAGCAGGCGCCAGGTGCACACGATCACGACCTGCGCGCAGGCGAGCTCCAGGACCGCGAAGGTCAGCAGCGGCCACCGCAGGTAGGCCAGCTCGGGCTCCTGCTCGGCCATGTGGGCCAGCTGCCCGGGCATGCTGAGCAGCTGGGCGACGACCAGGCCGAGGAAGAGCAGTGCCAACAGCGCCCGGAGCGGCACGACCACTCGATTGACGAGTCTCATACATCGACAATGGCCGGATATCTATCGATTGTCAATGGCTCGCCGGCTATGACCACTCCTCGACGAGCTCAGCCGGCGATCGGACGGCTGCGCCGCAGGACCCCGATCTTGTCGATCCGGTGCTCGGGGTTGCCGAACCGGTCCGACCAGGTGTTCCCCGCGGCCCGGTCCTCGGGGGTGGCGCACGTGGAGAGCGTGATCATCGCCCGCGTCGGACGGGCGCCCGGACGGCCCGGCACGGCGGCGCGCTGGGCGCGCAGCGACGCCGGCGACCGGAACGACGTACGCCGGGTCGAGACGATCTCGTAGGTGTAGCGCACCCCGCCGGCGACCAGGTTGACCCGGTCGCCCCGCTGCAGGCGCGGCAGCTCGAGGAAGGCCTGCGTCGAGGACAGGCGGTGCGCGGTCACCTGGTAGTTGCCGATTCCGCCCGGTCCGGTGCCGCCGCGCGGCCCGTGCGGGCTGGCGGCCACCCCGCGGTCCTGGATCGCGGTGCCCGGTGCGTCGTCGGTGAAGCCGCGGTACGGCACGACCGGCAGGTCGGTGATCCCCAGACGAGGGACGGCCAAAGAGGCCCGGACCGGCCTCCCGGACGACGGCTTCGGCCCGGGAGGCTCCGCGGGGGCCGACGTCGAGGGCGAGGGGGCGGCCTTCGACGGGGACGGGGAGCTCGGCGGGGCGCTGGACGGGGACCGCGACGGGGTGGACGGCGCCGATGCTGCGTCCGATTCCGGTTCCGATGCTGGGTCCGGTGCGGCTGCGCCCCCACAGCCGACCAGCAGGGCCCCCAGGATGAGCCCCGTGAGGAGTCCCGCCTGCGCGCGGACCACGAGGCCGGTGCGCCGGGTCGTCAGCATCAGTCCAGCGTACGTGGCGCCCCGCGGCATCTGCGGGACTCGCCGGGCGTCACCCATCGGGGCCCGGCTACCATCCCCCGCATGCTGACTCGTGCCCTGCCGGCCGCTGCCGCGGCCCTCCTGCTGCTGTTCTCCGCCTGCTCGGAGGACTCCTCCGACGACGTCACCGCGAGCGACGCCGCGACCTCGGAGGGTGCGGAGTCCGGGGAGGCCGGCGACACCGCCTGCGACTACCCCGAGGACGGCCGCCCCGCCGCCAAGGAGGTCTCCCCTCCCCCCGCCGAGCCGACCGAGACCGGCAGCACCGAGGTCGCCATCGAGACCAGCGTCGGCGACATCGACGCCACCCTCGACGGCGCCGCCACCCCGTGCACGGTGAACTCGTTCCTGTCCCTGGCCGAGCAGGACTACTTCGACGGCACCGACTGCCACCGGCTCACCGAGGGCGGCCTCTCCGTGCTCCAGTGCGGCGACCCGACCGGCACCGGCGGCGGCGGGCCGGGGTACTCCTTCGAGGACGAGCTCACCGGCGAGGAGAGCTACCCGGCCGGCACCCTGGCGATGGCCAACGCCGGCCCGGGCACGAACGGCTCCCAGTTCTTCATCGTGTACGGCGACTCGCAGCTGCCGCCGTCCTACACCGTCTTCGGCAGCGTCGACGACGAGGCGGTGGACCTGGTGACCGAGGTGGCGAAGAAGGGCTCCGACGGCTCCTACCCCGACGGCAGCGGGGTCCCCAACGAGCAGGTGACGATCACGGACGTCGGCTGAGCACCGCGCTGAGCCGACGCAGGTCCTTGGTCGTGGCCCGGCGCATCGCCGCGGCCATGACCGGGGCGGCCACCTTGGAGAAGCCGGCCGGCTCCCCCGTGTTGCGCAGCGTCATCCGGGTGCCGCCCGGGACCGGCTCCCAGGTGTAGGTGGTCTGCATCGGGAACGGACCCTCCGCGGTGCGCATCACCAGCCGCTCGCCGGGCACCAGCTCGACCACCTCGTAGGTGTAGGCGATCCGCCGCCCGAGGAAGTGGGCGACGAAGTCCATCCGAGAGCCGACCCGGACCGGCGGCTCGGTGCGCCAGACCACGCTCCGGATGTTGACGTACCACTCCGGCGCGTTGCCGGGGTCCCCGGCGTAGGCGGCCACCTCGGCGACGGGGCGCGGGATCACGGTCTCCACCAGGACGTCGACGCTCACGACGAGCCCTCGCGTGCCTGGGGGTCAGCGCCGGCGTCGGTGAAGACGACCGGCTCCCCGATCGCCACGGTCCGGCTGACCGTGCACAGCCGGTCCCGGGTCTGGGCCAGTGCCCGGGGCATCGCCGCCCGCGCCCGGTCGCCGTCGTCCCCGTCCGGGAAGGCGACGTCGAAGGAGACCCTGAGGTCGACGAGGTGGTTGCCCCGGGCGTCCCGGACCTTCTCCCCGGAGCAGTGCACCGCGAACGACTCCGGCTCGGACCGCTTCACCGTGATCAGGTCCACGTCGACGGCGCTGCAGCCGGCGATGGCGGCCAGCAGCAGCTCGACCGGGGTGAAGTCCGAGTCGTCGCCGCTGCCCACGGGCAGCTCGCCGCCGCGGGCGTTCGTGGCCAGGTAGCGCCCCTTCGCGGTGCGGACCAGGTCGATGCTGCGGTGCGGCTCGCGTTCGTCCATGGGTCGAGCGTATCCGCGCGCGCCGGGTCCTCGATTTGTGTGTGCGTGGCAGGCGAGACAGGGTGGACGGGTCATGCCAGCCATCGGAAGGAAAGCGCATGCTCACCCTCACCGAGAACGCCAGCACGATCGTCCGCGACATCAACGCCCAGCAGGGGCAGCCTGACGCCGGGCTCCGGATCACCAGCGACGCCGGCGACGAGCCGGCCTTCGCCGTCAGCACGGCCGAGCAGGCCGAGCCCGGCGACGAGGTCGTCGAGCAGGACGGTGCCACCATCTACCTCGACGGGAACGCCTCCGAGCAGCTCGGGGACAAGGTCCTCGACGCCACCCTCGACCCCAGCGGCAACGTGCAGTTCGCCCTGGGTGTCCAGGAGGGCTGAGCACCGCACCCACGAGGGCGGCCGGGGCGACCCGGCCGCCCTTTCGTGTTCCCAGGCGGTCCCTGACAGGATCGGGACATGAGCACCCCCACTCGCCAGATCCATCTCGCCTCCCGTCCCGACGGCTGGCCCACCCCCGAGAACTTCCGGACCGTGGAGACCGAGCTGCCGGACCCCGCGCCCGGCCAGCTGCTGGTCCGCAACAGCGTGATGTCGGTCGACCCGTACATGCGCGGGCGGATGAACGACGTGAGGTCCTACGTCCCGCCGTTCGCGCTCGACGCCCCGCTCGACGGCGGCGCCGTCGGCGAGGTGGTGGCCACGTCCTCCGACCGCTTCGCCGTCGGGGACGTGGTGCTGCACCAGCAGGGCTGGCGCGAGCACGCCCTGCTGGAGGAGAAGGAGGGCCGCAAGGTCGACACCGACCTCGCCCCCGCCTCGGCGTACCTGGGCGTGCTCGGGATGCCGGGCCTCACGGCGTACGTCGGCCTGACCCGGATCGCCCGGATGAAGGAGGGCGACACCGTGTTCGTCTCCGGTGCCGCCGGCGCGGTCGGCAGCATCGCCGGGCAGCTGGCCAAGCACCTCGGCGCGGGCAAGGTGGTCGGCTCCGCCGGCAGCCCGGAGAAGGTGGCCTGGCTGCGCGAGATCGGCTATGACGCCGCGTTCGACTACAAGGCCGCACCGGTCGCCCGCCAGCTCAAGGAGCACGGACCGATCGACGTCTACTTCGACAACGTCGGCGGCGACCACCTCGAGGCCGCGATCCTGCACATGGCCGACTTCGGGCGGATCGCCTGCTGCGGCGCGATCTCGAGCTACAACGAGTCCACCCCTCCCCCGGGCCCGCGGAACCTCATGATGTTGGTCTCCAAGCGCCTGCAGGTGCAGGGCTTCATCGTGATGGACCACGCGGACGCGAGCGAGGAGTTCTACCGCACCGTCGGCCCCCTCGTCGCCGAGGACCGGATCGTCCACCAGGAGACCGTGGTCGACGGCCTGGACCACGCCGTGGAGGCCTTCCTCGACCTGCACCGGGGCGCCAACACCGGCAAGATGCTGGTCCGACTCGACGGCTGAGGCCCGCACGCGGGCGGACGGTCCGACGCTCAGAGCGACGGACCGTCCGCCCGCAGCTCCTCGACCTCGGCGAGTGCCTCGCGCAGCTGTCCCAGCCACTCCTCGGCGTGCTCGCCGACCAGGCGCACCGACCAGGCCAGCGCGTCGGACCGGGAGCGGGCGACGCCGGCGTCGACCAGCGTGTCCAGCACCTGCCGCTCCGGCTGCCGGAGCCGGGTCATCACCGGCGCGGCCACGTGGGTGAACAGCGCCGTGGTCTCCCCCAGTCGCACCCCCCACGAGACCCGGCGCCCGTAGCGCGACTGGGCCTCCTCAGCGATCCCGATCCGCTCCTGCTTGGTCTCCGCCCGGAACCGGCTGATCCGGCCCTCGGCGGCGGCCCCCTCCCCCGGCCCGGCGCCGGTGCTGTCGTCGCGCAGCGTCCCGAGGACCGTGATCTCCTCGCGGTCCACGGTCACGTCGACCTCGCTGAACCAGGCGTCGGGAAGCCGTCCGGCGAACCAGGCGCCGGCGTCGTCGGCGGGTGGCAGCTCGCTGCCCTGCCAACCGCCGCCCCGGGTGCCCCGGCCGCTGCGACGGGGCCCGCGGCCCCGCCCGTGCTGCTCGTTCATGTCTGTCTCCTTCTGGGATTACTTGATTACTTCATTACAGCACCCAGTGCAAGGACGGCCGGGCCGTCGCCCGGGTCCGGGCGGCTCGTAGGGTGATCGCGTGCCCTCCGATGCCTCCGGTCCGCCGCCGTCGCCACCCGTGTCGCGAAGCCTCCAGCTCACCGAGGCCCGGGACCGGGCCGGGCTCCTCCGGGTCTCCTCCTACGACGTGGCGCTGGACCTCGCGGCCGACGAGGCGACCTTCGGGTCCGTGACCACGATCCGGTTCGAGAGCCGCCGCGCGGCCGAGACCTTCGTCGACCTGAAGCCGGCGCGGATCGTCTCGATCCACCTCGACGGGCAGCCCCTCGACCCGGAGACGCTGGACCGCGGCCGACTGCCGCTGCGGCTCTCCGAGGGCGGCCACGAGCTCGTCGTCGACGCGGTGATGGGGTTCCGGCAGGACGGCGAGGGACTGCACGCGCACGTGGACCCCGCCGACGGGCGCCGCTACGTCTACGGGATGTCGTTCATGGACGCCGCCCCGAGCATCTTCGCCTGCTTCGATCAGCCCGACCTCAAGGCGCCGTACACCTTCCACGTGCGTGCGCCCGAGGACTGGACGGTGATCGGCAACGCGCCCGGCTCACGGGTCGAGACCGTCCGGTCCGCGCGCGCGGCGCTGTGGGAGTTCGAGCGCACCCAGCCGCTGTCGACGTACTTCGTCACCCTCGTCGCCGGGCCGTACCACGTGCTGCGCGACGACCACGACGGCATCCCGCTCGGCCTCAGCGCCCG
Organism: Nocardioides donggukensis; assembly: GCF_014842875.1. Lineage (GTDB taxonomy): Bacteria > Actinomycetota > Actinomycetes > Propionibacteriales > Nocardioidaceae > Nocardioides > Nocardioides donggukensis. The sequence continues at coordinate 345,818 of NZ_JACYXZ010000002.1, forward strand.
GCGGTCCCTCGCCCGGGACCTCGACGCGGACGCCGACGAGCTGTTCACCCTGACCAAGCAGTGCTTCGACGAGTACCACCGGCTCTTCGGCATCCGCTACCCGTTCGGTGACTACCACCAGGCCTTCGTCCCCGAGTTCAACGCCGGCGCGATGGAGAACCCGGGCTGCGTGACCTTCCGCGACCCCCTGGTCTTCAGCAGCCGGGTGACGCGGGGCGAGCGGATCAAGCGGGCCACGACCGTCGCCCACGAGATGGCGCACCAGTGGTTCGGCAACATCACCACCCCCCGCTGGTGGGACGACCTGTGGCTCAACGAGTCGTTCGCGGAGTACCTCGGCAACCGGGTCACCGCCGACGTCACGCAGTACGGCGACGCCTGGATCCACCACGCCTACGCGCGCCGGCAGTGGGGGCTGGTCGCCGACCAGCGACCGAGCACGCACCCGGTCGCGGGCAACGGCGCGGTCGACGCCGGCGCCGCGCTGCAGGACTTCGACGGGATCTCCTACGTCAAGGGCTCCAGCGTCCTCAAGCAGCTCAACGCCGCCCTGGGCGACGAGGTGTTCTTCGCCGGTGTCGTCGAGCACCTCACCCTGGCCCGGTTCGGCAACGCCGAGATGGCCGACCTCTTCGGCTGCTGGGAGCGGGCCGGCGCGGTCGACCTCTCCCGGTTCACCGAGGGCTGGCTGCGGACACCGGGCGCGGACCACCTCACCGTCGACCGGGACGCGGGCGTCGTCCGCCGCTCGTCCCCGGCCGAGCACCCGGCGGACCGGGAGCACTCGCTCCGGATGGCGGTCGCCGACCCCGCCGGCGCCTGGCGAACCGCCCCGTTGGCGGTCACCGGGCCGGAGACCCCGGTGGCGCTCGGGCCGGACGACGCCATCGTGCTGGACCCCGACGAGGACACCTGGGCGCTGACCACACCCGACCCGATCTCGCTGGCCCGCTTCCCCGACCTGCTCCGGGACACCGAGGACACCTCCCTGCGGGCGGCCGTCTGGAACACCGTGCGCTCCGGCGTGCACAACGCCCTGGTCGACCCCGAGGACGTGGTCGCCCTGGCCGAGGCGGCGCTGCCCACCGAGCGCAACGACGACGCCGTCGGCGCCACCGTCCCGTGGCTGGTCGGCAGGCTGGTCCCGGTGCTGCGGGACCCGGTCGCCGGACTGGGCCGGCTGCACGCGGCCGCGTCCGCCCTCCTCGGGGCGGCGGCCGAGGGCAGCACGCTGCAGCTGGCGGCGTACCAGTCGCTGGTCAGCACCACCGTCGACCCCGCGACGCTGCGTGCCTGGTCGACCGGCACCGACCTGCCGGCCGGGCTCACCCTCGACCTGGACCTGCGCTGGCGGGTGCTGGTGCGCCTCGCCGGCCTCGGGGAGATCGGCTGGGCCGACCTCGACCGGGCGCTCGAGGAGGAGCCCACCGCCCGGGCACACGTGGAGCACGCGCGGGCCGTCGCCTCGCTGCCGGAGCCGGCGGCCAAGGCCTGGGCGTGGGACCGGTTCACCGGCGCCGTCCCGGTGGCGAACTACGAGCTCGCCGCCAGCGGCCACGGACTGTGGCGGCCGCACCAGGAGCAGGTCACCGCACCGTACGTCGAGCGCTACTTCGCGGAGCTGCCGCAGGTGCCGCGGGTGCACGCCGGGTGGGTGCTGGGCACCGTCACGCAGGCCTTCTTCCCGGTCACCTCCCACGAGCCCGGGACCGTGGCCCGCGCCGACGAGCTCATCGCGAGGGACGGACTGGACCCGACCGTCCGGCGGAACCTCGTCGACGCCACGGACGACCTGCGCCGTCAGGTGGCGGTCAAGGAGAGGTACGGCGGCTGAGCCCCCGCCGCTCGACGGCTCAGCGATCGCGGCCCCGATGCTGGGGTACCCCAGTATCGGGGCGCGGCACCCGTCCGGGGTGAACATGGTGGCGAACCCTGACGTATGAGTCAGGTCACATCCACTCACCCCGGAGGTCCCCATGTCCCTGCCGCGCAACCTCGTCTACGCCGTCGCCGGTGCCAGCACCGCCCTGCTGGCGCTGCCGCTGCTGCCCGCCAACGCCGGCCACACCAACAGCGTCCTGGAGGCCGACCTGAACGGCCGCGCGGAGGTCGGACCCGACAAGCGGATCGCCGGTGACCCGAACGGGCGCGGGGAGGCCTACGTCTTCGGGATCGACAACGACCCGAACACGCTCTGCTACGTGCTCACCGTCGACAAGATCGGCACGGCGGTCGCCGCCCACATCCACGAGGGCCCGGCCGGATCGAACGGGCCGGTCGTGGTCAACCTCGCGGCACCCGCGGACGGCAACGCGGCCGACTGCCTCACCGAGGGTGAGGAGGGCAAGTTCGTCGGCGACCAGACGGTGGCCGAGATCCTGGCGAACCCGGCCGACTACTACGTCAACGTGCACAACGCCGAGTACCCCGGTGGCGCGGTGCGCGGGCAGCTGGCCCCGCAGCGCTGACCCGGCCGGCCCTGACCGGCCCTGGCCGACACGGGCCGGCCCTGGCCGGCCCGTGTCGCGCCCGACGTCCCGGCGTGGGTCCGCGGGACTGTCGGTGCCGCCTCCTAGGTTCTAGGGGTGCGCATCCTCCACACCTCCGACTGGCACCTCGGGCGCTCCTTCCACCGGGAGGGGATGCTCGAGCACCAGGCGGCCTACGTCGACCACCTGCTGCGGGTGGTCGAGGAGGAGCGCGTCGACCTGGTGCTGCTGGCCGGTGACGTCTACGACCGTGCGCTGCCGCCCGTAGACGCCGTCCGGCTCGCCAACGAGGCCTTCACGCGGCTCGCCGCCTCCCGCGCGCAGGTGGTGGTCACCAGCGGCAACCACGACTCCGCCCAGCGGCTGGGGTTCGGCTCGGAGCTGATCGACGCCTCGGGCGTGTTCATCCGCACCCGTGCCGCCGCCGTGGGCTCCCCCGTGCTGCTCGGCGACCGGCACGGCCCGGTCGCCGTGCACGGCCTGCCCTACCTCGACCCGGACCTGCTCCGCGAGCCGTGGAGGCTGGGCGCCCGCAGCCACGACGCCGCGCTGCGCGAGGCGATGCGGCGCGTCCGCGCGGACCTCGCCGGTCGGCCCTCGGGCACCCGGTCGGTGGTGCTCGCCCATGCCTTCGTCGCCGGCCGGGCCGACGCCCTCACCCCGAGCGACTCCGAGCGCGACATCAGCGTCGGCGGAGTGAGCATCGTCCCCACCGACGTCTTCGACGGGATCGACTACACCGCCCTCGGCCACCTGCACGGTCGGCACACGCTCAGCGACACCGTCCGCTACTCCGGCTCGCCGCTGGCCTACTCGTTCTCGGAGGCCGACCACACCAAGGGGTCCTGGCTGGTCAACCTCGGTGCCGGCGGGGTCGAGGCCGCCGAGTTCGTCGAGGCCCCGGTGCCGCGCCGGCTCGGCCGCCTCCGCGGACCCCTCGAGCGACTCCTGGCAGATCCGGCGCTGGCCGCCCACGAGGCCTCCTGGGTGCAGGCGACCCTGACCGACACGGAGCGGCCGGCCCAGGCCATGGAGCGGCTCCGGGCCCGGTTCCCCCACGCCCTGGTGCTGGCCTTCGAGCCCGAGGGCGGGCAGCCGGCCGGTGCGCCGTCGGCCCGGGCCACCACGGGTCGCTCCGACCACGACATCGCCCTGGACTTCCTCGCCGAGGTGCGCCGCCGGGCCGCGACCCCGGAGGAGGCGGCTCTGCTGCGAGACGCCTGCGACGGGTGCTCGCCCGACAGTGACCTGGACTCGGGCCTGGAACCGGGCCTCGGCAGCGACCTCCGCCGGGCGGTGGGCTGATGCGCCTGCACCGCCTCGAGGCCACCGCGTTCGGGCCGTTCGCCGAGACGGTCGAGGTCGACTTCGACGCCCTCTCCGACGCCGGGCTCTTCCTGCTGTCGGGAGCCACCGGGGCCGGCAAGACCTCGGTCCTCGACGCCGTCAGCTTCGCCCTGTACGGCGACGTCCCGGGTGACCGCGCGAAGGCCCGACGCTACCGGTCCGACGGGGCGGCCGACGGCCTCGCGCCCCGGGTCGTGCTCGAGCTGTCGCTGTCCGGCCGGCGGTTCCGCTGCACCCGGTCGCCGGCGTGGCAGAGACCCAAGCGCCGAGGGAGCGGGCTGACCACCCAGCAGGCGTCGGTGCTGGTCGAGGAGCGCCGGAACGGCGCCTGGGAGTCCCTGACCACGCGTCTCGACGAGGCCGGGCACCTGGTGACCGACCTGGTCGGGATGAACCTCCCACAGTTCTGCCAGGTGGCGATGCTTCCGCAGGGACGGTTCCAGGCCTTCCTGCGGGCCCGGTCCGAGGAGCGGCACCACCTGCTGCAGCAGCTGTTCTCGACCCAGCGCTACGAGGACATCGAGCGCTGGCTGCGCGAGCACGCCCGTGGGCTGCACCGGGCCTCCGACGAGCACGCCCGGGGCGTGACCCGGCTGCTCAGCCGGCTGGTCGAGGCGGGTGCCCCTCCCCTGCCGGAGGACTGGGAGGGGGAGCTGACCGCGGTCGCCGGCGACGGCACCCTGCTGGAGTGGGCACGGACGGCGGCCGGGACCGCCACCGACGTGGCGGACGGGGCGGCGCGGGTCCTGGCCGAGGCGGACGCGGCCGAGCGTCGGGCCGCCGCCGAGGCCGAGCGGGCCACCGTGCTCGTCGACCAGCAGCACCGGCACGCCCAGGCCCGGCTCCGGCTCGAGCGGCTGCACGCCGATCGGGCCGACCACGACGACCGTCGGCACCGGCTCCACCTGGCCCGCCGGGCCGCTGCCGTCGTTCCCCTCCACCGACTGGCCGTGGAGGCCGACCGCCGCCGGGACGAGGCCACCGGTCCGGCCACCGAGGCGGTGGCCGCGGCAGCCGCGGACCTGGGGGTGGCCGACCCCTCGGACCAGCTCCTGGCCGACGCCGCCGCGGAGGCGCAGGCCACCCGGACGGCGGCCGAGCTGATGCTGCCGCGCGAGCAGGCGGTCGACGCGCTGACCGCCCTCATCGCCGACGACGAGGCCGCCGAGCGGGACGCGCAGCGGCAGGAGGCCGAGCTCGGCCGGGAGCTGGAGGCCCTTCCCGGTCGCCTCCAGCAGGCCACCGCGGCCCGGGCCGCCGCCGGCGACGCCGGGACCCTGGCGACCCGGCTGGTCCGGGAGGTCGAGGAGCTCTCCGGCCGGTTGGCCGCGCACGCCTCCCTCACGTCCGTGCGTGCCGACCTCGCTGCCGCGCAGGAGCGCCGGTCGGCCGCCGTCGCCGTGTGCCAGCAGCTCCGGGAGGCCTGGCTCGACCTGCGCGAGGCGCGCATCAACGGCATGGCCGCGGAGCTGGCGCTCGACCTCGCCGTCGGCTCCCACTGCCCGGTCTGCGGCTCCGCCGACCACCCTCACAAGGCCAGCCCCGCCGCCGGCGCTCCCACTCCCGAGGCCGAGAGGGATGCCCGGAGGCGGCTCGACGACGCCGAGCTCACCCGGACCGCCCTCGACGGCCGGGTGCACGAGCTCGGGACCACGATCGCGGTGCTCGAGCGGGACGCCGCCGGAGGCAGCCCCGAGCAGCTGACCCGGGAGCACGACCGCCTCGCGGCCGCCCTCGAGGCGGCCGAGCAGGAGGCCGAGGGCCGCGGGGCGCTCGAGGCCGAGGTCGCCGCGCTCACGGACGAGCTGGCCGGCACCCGCCAGCGGCTGGCCGAGGTCCGCAGCCACCGGTCCGGACTCGCCGCCCGGCTCGCCGGACGACGCGAGGAGCACGGTCGCACCCGGGCCGAGGTCGACGCGCTGCTCGGCGACCGGCACCGGACGCTGCGCGCGGTCATCGAGGACTCCGCCGCCCGGACCGCGCTGCACCGCGAGGCGCACCGACGCCGGCAGGAGCTCGCCGAGGCCACCCGTGCCGCCGACCAGGCCCGACGGGTCCTGGCCGACTGCGTCGCCGAGCACGGCTTCGAGACTCCCCGGGCGGCGCTGGCCGCCGTGCTCGACGAGTCGTCGCTGGCCGAGCTCGAGCAGGCGGTGCTCGAGCACGAGCGGCAGCTCGACCAGGCCCGCGCGGTCGTCGAGGACCCCGCGCTGGCCGAGGCCGCCACCCGGCCGGCCCCCGATGCCGAGGGCCTGACCGCGGTCCATGCCCGGGCCCGGCACGAGCACGCCGCCGCCCACGCCCGGCACCAGGCGGCCACCACCAGGTCCACCCGGCTCCAAGAGCTCGGCGCCGAGCTCACCGGAGCACTCGCCGCGTGGGAGCCGGTGCGGGCGGCGTACCGCACCGCGGCCGGGCTGGCCGCCGTGGCCGAGGGCACCTCGGCCGACAACGAGTGGCGCATGCGGCTCTCCGGCTACGTCCTGGCCTGGCGGTTGGGACAGGTGGTGGCCGCCGCCAACGAGCGGCTGCTGCGGATGAGCGACCGGCGCTACGCCCTCGAGCACAGCGGCCGGCGCGGTGCCGGCGAGACCCGCGGCGGCCTGAGCCTGCTGGTGCGCGACGAGTGGTCCGGCGAGGCCCGCGACCCGGCCACGCTCAGCGGCGGCGAGACGTTCGTGGTCTCGCTGGCGCTGGCGCTGGGCCTGGCCGACGTCGTCACCCACGAGTCCGGCGGTGCCGAGCTCGACACCCTGTTCGTCGACGAGGGCTTCGGCAGCCTCGACCCCGACACCCTCGACGACGTGATGGACGTGCTCGACACGCTCCGCGACGGTGGCCGGGTGGTCGGGGTGGTCAGCCACGTCACCGAGCTCCGGACCCGGATCCCCGTGCAGTTGGCGGTGCGCAAGCAGCGCACCGGCTCCACGCTCGCGGTCCGGCACGCGATCTCCTGACGCGCTAGGTTCGGACGCATGGGAGCTTCCGGCATCGACCCCACATTCACCTCGCTGCCGTACCGACGGCTCGGCGAGGTGGCCCTGCAGCAGGCTCACGACCTGGGTGTCACCCACGCCGACTTCCGGTTCGAGCGGGTCCGGCATCAGAGCCTCGCGGTCCGCGACGAGGCGCTGCAGGACGCCAGCGACCACGAGGACCTCGGGTTCGCCGTGCGCGTCGTGCACCGTGGGGCGTGGGGGTTCGCGGCCGGTGTGCTGCTCACCCCCGAGGAGGCGGCCCGGGTCGCCGCGGAGGCGGTCGAGGTCGCCGTGGTGGCCTCGGCGATGACCACCCGGGAGGTCACGCTGGCCCCCGAGCCGGTGCACGACGACGTCACGTGGTGCTCGGCCTACGACGTGGACCCGTTCGCGGTGCCGGTCGCCGACAAGGCGGCGGTGCTGGTCGACTGGAGCCGCCGCCTCCGCGCGCACCCCGCCGTGGAGCACGCCACGTCCGGGCTCTACCAGGTGCAGGAGAACAAGTACTACGCCGACCTGGCCGGCACCCGCACCACCCAGCAGCGGATCCGGCTCCAGCCCCACTTCGAGGCCATGGGCAGCAACCGCGACACCGGCATCTTCGACTCGATGGCCAGCACCGCGCCGCCGGTCGGTCGCGGCTGGGAGTTCGTGACCGGCACCCACCACGACTGGGACGCCGAACTCGCCGACACCCCGGAGCTGCTGGCCGAGAAGCTCACGGCGCCCGGGGTCGAGGCCGGCACCTACGACCTGGTCATCCACCCCTCGAACCTCTGGCTGACCATCCACGAGTCGGTCGGGCACGCCACCGAGCTGGACCGCGCCCTGGGCTACGAGGCGAACTACGCGGGCACCTCGTTCGCGACCTACGACCAGCTCGGGACGCTGCGCTACGGCTCCCCCGCGATGCACGTCACCGGTGACCGCACCGTCCCGCACGGCCTGGCCACGATCGGCTACGACGACGAGGGCGTCGCCACCCAGTCGTGGGACCTGGTGCGGGACGGGGTGCTGGTGGGCTACCAGCTGGACCGCCCGATGACCGCCATGAAGCCGGAGCTCAACGGCGGACGCTCCAACGGCTGCGCGTACGCCGACTCCCCCGGGCACATCCCGATCCAGCGGATGGCCAACGTCTCCCTGCAGCCCGCGGTGGACGGCCCCGGCACGGAGGAGCTGATCGGGCGGGTCGAGCGCGGCCTCTACGTGGTCGGTGACCGGTCCTGGTCGATCGACATGCAGCGGTTCAACTTCCAGTTCACCGGCCAGCGGTTCTTCCGGATCGAGGACGGCCGGCTGGCCGGCCAGGTGCGTGACGTCGCCTACCAGGCCACGACGACCCGGTTCTGGGGGTCGCTGGAGGCCGTGGGCGGCCCGCAGACCTGGGAGCTGCACGGTGCCTTCAACTGCGGGAAGGCCCAGCCCGGCCAGGTGGCGGCGGTCAGCCACGGCGCTCCGACCTCCCTGTTCCGGGGCGTGACCATCCTCAACACCAGCGACGAGGCGGCGCACTGATGACCGGACCGACGCCCCGGCCCACCCCGCAGGACCTCGTCGAGCACGCGCTCTCCGGGAGCCGCAGCGACGACGCCGTGGTGGTCGCGACCGTCACCACCGCCGCCAACCTGCGCTGGGCGGACAACACGCTGACCACCAACGGCGTGAGCCGCGGCCTGGACCTGACCGTGGTGGCCTTCCACCACACCGCCGACGGGGTGGCGGTGGCCTCGGTCAGCGGCAGTGCCACGACCCACGAGCAGGTCTCGGCCCTGGTCGCCGCGGCCGACGCCGCCGCGGCCGACGCTCCTCCCGCCGAGGACGCCGCCCCGCTGGTCGGTGACCGCGGCGACGACGGGACCGACGACTGGGCCGACGACTGGACCGATCCCCCGGCCGACACCTCGATCCGGGTGTTCGGCGACTTCGCGCCGGCCCTCGGCGAGGCCTGCCGCCGGGCCGAGGCCGAGCAGCGACGGCTCTACGGCTTCGTCAGTCACGACGTCGCGACCACCTACCTGGGCTCCTCGACCGGGCTCCGTCGGCGGCACGTGCAGCCGACCGGGCACTACGGGTGCACCGGCAAGACCGGCGACCTGTCCGCGAGCGCCTGGGTCGGCGGTGCCACGCGGGACTTCGCCGATGTCGACGCGCTCGCGCTCGACGCCGAGCTGGCCCGGAGGCTGGGCTGGGCCCGACGGCGTACGTCGCTCCCCGCCGGTCGCTACGACACGATCCTGCCTCCGACGGCGGTCGCGGACCTCATGATCGACGCCTACTGGTCGGCAGGTGCCCGAGTGGCGCACGAGGGTCAGTCGGCCTACGCCGCGCGTGAGGGCGGGACCCGGATCGGCCGGCGGGTCGCCCGGCCGGGGGTGCGCCTGCACAGCGACCCGGCGTACTCCGGGCTGGAGTGCGCGCCGTTCGTGCTGGCCCGCTCCTCCGGCAACACCGAGAGCGTCTTCGACAACGGCCTGCCGCTCGGGCCGACCGACTGGATCCGCGACGGACGGCTCACCGCCCTCCTCCAGACCCGGCACTCGGCCGGCCTGACCGGCCAGCCGGTGACGCCCGGCATCGACAACCTGGTGCTCGACGTCGACGGCGCCGAGGGCAGCCTGGAGGACCTGGTCGCCGGCACCGATCGCGGCCTGCTGGTGACCTGCCTGTGGTACATCCGCGAGGTGGACCCCCAGAACCTGCTCCTCACCGGGCTGACCCGGGACGGGGTGTACCTCGTCGAGGGCGGCGAGGTGACCGGGGTGGTGAACAACTTCCGCTTCAACGAGAGCCCGCTGGACCTCCTGGAGCGCTTCACCCACGCCTCCGGGACCGGGCCGGCGTTCAGCCGGGAGTGGGGCGACGACTACTTCTCACGCACCGCGATGCCGGCCCTGCGGGTGCCCGACTTCAACATGTCGAGCGTCTCCGAGGCTCTCTGAGGCTCCACCGGGGCGCCGACTAGCATCGGCGGCGTGTCCTTCCTGCGTCGACGACTGCTCACCGCCGCGCTCACGGCGAACGCCCTCCGGCCGGCGCCGGGCGCCCGGGCCAGCGTGCCCGCCTTCTTCGCCGGCTGGCTGACCAGCGAGCTCGCCCCCCAGCTGCTCACCGCGACCCTGGCGGACACGGCCGCGCACGCCGCCCGCGCTCCGCGGAGCCGGGTCGGGCTGGCCCTCGCCGGGGTCACGGCGCTGGGCCTGGCCCACCTGGTCCGCCAGGCCGGTGGCGTCCGGCAGGGGGTGGAGGAGGCGCTGACCGAGGGCATCGGTGCCGACTACGCCGACCGCCTGGACCCGGTGCCCACCCCGGCCGAGCTCAAGACCCGGTGGCGGAGCCTGGTCAACCCGTTCCGGCTGCTCACACCGGAGGTGGAGGTGATCCGCGACATCGCCTACTCCGACGCCGGGCGGCACGGCCGCCTGGACGTCTACCGGTCCCGCACCGCCGACCTCCGGCGGGCACCGGTGCTGGTCCAGGTGCACGGCGGCGCCTGGGTCATCGGCGACAAGAAGGAGCAGGGACTCCCGCTCATGGCGCACCTGGCGGCCAAGGGCTGGGTCTGCGTGGCGATCAACTACCGGCTGGCGCCGCGCCACCCGTTCCCCGCCCACGTCATCGACGTCAAGCGGGCCCTGGCGTGGGTCCGCGAGCACATCGCCGACTACGGCGGCGACCCGGACTACGTCGCGATCACCGGCGGGTCGGCGGGCGGGCACCTGGCAGCGCTGGCCGCACTCACGCCGGGCGACCCGGCCTACCAACCGGGCTTCGAGGACGCCGACACCAGCGTGCAGGTCGCCGTGCCGCACTACGGCGTCTACGACCTGGCCGGGGCGACCGGCCTGCGCTCGGCGATCGGGCTGCGGGACGGGTTCCTGGCCCCCCGGGTGATGCGCACGACGTGGGCCGAGGACCCCGAGCTGTTCGAGTCCGCCTCGCCGCTGCTGCGGGCCGGTGCGGACGCCCCGGACTTCTTCGTCCTGCACGGCACCCACGACACGATGGTCCCCGTGGACCAGGCGCGGATGTTCGTGACCCGGCTGCGGGAGGTCTCCCGACGCTCGGTGACCTACGCCGAGCTGCCCGGTGCGCAGCACGCCTTCGACATCTTCCACTCGGTGCGCTCCGGCCACGTCGTCCGGGCGGTCGACAGGTATCTCCACTGGCACTGGCACGGCTACCGCTCCGGGATGACCGGACCGGTGCCGCAGGATGCGCTGCCGTGAGCGGGATGCCCGAGGACCTGCTCCCGCACGCACGCGCCGCGACCGGCTTCATGCCCGAGGAGGAGGGCCTGTTCCTGCACGGCCTGGCCCGGGAGCGGCTCCCCCACGGCCCGGTCCTGGAGGTCGGCAGCTACTGCGGGAAGTCCGCGATCTACCTCGGCGCCGCCGCACGCGAGGTCGGCGGGGTGGTCGTCACCGTCGACCACCACCGTGGCTCCGAGGAGAACCAGGCCGGCTGGGAGCACCACGACCCGACCCTGGTCGACCCCGAGTCGGGCCGGATGGACACCTTGCCCGCCTTCCGCCGCGCCCTCACCCGGGCCGGCCTGGAGGAGCAGGTCGTGGCGGTCGTGGGGTCCTCGACCACGGTCTCCGCCCTGTGGCGGACGCCGTTGGCGCTGCTGTTCGTCGACGGGGGCCACGCCGAGGTGCACGCCCACCACGACTACACCGGCTGGGCCCCCTGGCTCCTGACCGGCGGACTGCTGGTGATCCACGACGTGTTCCCCGACCCCGTGGACGGGGGCCGGCCGCCGTACGAGGTGTACCTCCGGGCGCTGACCTCCGGCGACTTCACCGAGGTCGGCTCCTGCGGGTCGATGCGGGCGCTACGCCGCGTGCGTGGGGTCCCCGGAGACGCCGTCCGCTGAGGTTTCCTCCGACGGGCACCCGCACTCCAGCGCCAGCTCGGCGAAGTGGCCGGCCAGGGTGGCGCCGCGCATGATGTCGGACCCGGGCGTGCCGTGCCCCAGCGCGTCCGCCGCCAGCACGACCGCCGCCGCGGTGTAGGTCGTGTGCTCGGCCGGCCAGATGGCCTCGTCGGCGAACACGTAGCCGGTCCAGTAGCCGCCGTCCGGCGCTCGCAGGTGCTGCATGTCGGCGAGCAGGCGCAGCGCCCGCTCCCGGTCGCCGAGCGCGTCGAGCGCCAGCACCAGCTCGCAGGTCTCGGCACCGGTGACCCAGGGATTCGGCAAGACGCAGCGGATGCCCAACCCGGGCTCGACGAAGTCGTCCCAGCGGGAGTCGATCAGCGCCCGGCCGGCCTCGTCCCGGACCGCCCCGCCGAGGACCGGGTAGTACCAGTCCATGGAGAACTCCGACTTGTCGAGGAACTGCTCGCGGTGCTCGCGCAGGGCGTGTCCGAGCCGGCCGCCCGCGATCTCCCACTCGGGCTGCGGGGCGTCCATGAGCTCGGCGAGGGCGACACCGGCCCGCAGCGACTGGTAGATGCTCGAGGACCCGGCCACCAGGGCCTCCTCGTGCAGCCGGCCGGGACGGTCCCCGTCCCACTCCTGGGCCCACGCGATCCCGCCGAACCCGAGCTGCCTGGCCACCACCCAGTCCAGGCCGTCCCGCACGACCGGCCACAGGCGGCGCACGAAGCCGACGTCTCGGCGCACCAGCCAGTGGTGCCACACCCCGACCGCCAGGTAGGCGGTCATGTTCGACTCGCCGCTGGCGTCCTCGACCCGGCCGGCGACGGTCTTCATGGGCCAGGAGCCGTCGGGCCGCTGGGTCGCCGCGCACCAGTCGTAGGCGCGCTCGGCGGCCGCCACCTGGCCGCCGACCAGCAGCGCCATCGCCGCCTCGACGTGGTTCCAGACGTCCGTGTGCTGGCCGGCGGTCCACGGGATCGCCCCGTCCGGCTCCTGCATCGCGGCGATCGAGGCGGCGGTCTCGGCCACCTGCCCGGCGGTCAGGACGCCGGCGACCGCGGGGACGTCAGGCCGCATCGGGCTTCCGGAAGTACAGGACCATGCTCTTGCCCACGACCGGGTCGAGCACCGCCTCCGCCGCGCGGGTCAGCAGCGGACGTCGCATGATGTCCCAGACCAGCAGCCGGTGGTAGGCGCGGACCAGCGGGTGCCGGTCGTTCGTGACGCCGACCGCGCACTTCAGCCACCAGTACGGCGCGTGCAGGCCGTGCGCGTGGTGCTTCCCCTCGAAGCCCATCCCGGCGCCCACGACCTTGCCGACCAGCTCCTTGTCGGAGTAGATGCGGATGTGCCCGCCCGGGGTGTCGTGGTAGTCGTCGGAGAGCTTCCAGCAGACCAGCTCGGGGAACCAGCGGGGCACGCTGACCGCCAACGTGCCGCCGGGCCGCAGCACCCGGACCAGCTCCCGGATGGCCTGGATGTCGGCCGGGATGTGCTCGAGAACCTCCGCGGCGACCACCCGGTCGAACTCGCCGTCGGCGAACGGCAGCTGCAGCGCGTCACCCTGCTTGACGTCGGCCTCGGCGCCGTCGGGCACCTCGCCCTCCTGCTCCATCGCGACGAACAGGTCCCGCACCCCGTCGAGCTCGTCGGCGTCCTGGTCGAAGGCGATCACGTCGGCACCTCGGCGGTACATCTCGAACGCGTGCCGCCCGGCACCGCAGCCCATGTCCAGCACCCGCTCGCCCGGCCGGAGGCCGAGCCGCTCGAAGTCAACGGTCAGCATGTGTGCTCCTCTCGACGGCTTTTTCGTACGCCGCGGCGGTGGCCCGGGCGACCGCCCGCCAGCTGAATCTCTCACGCACCCGCTCCCGACCGGCGCGTCCCATCCTCGCCCTCCGGGCCGGGTCGTCGAGCAGCGCGGCGACCGCCCGTCGGAGCTCGTCGACGTTGCCGGGCTCGACCAGGTCCGCGCACTGGCCGTCGGGTCCGACGACCTCCGGGATCGCCCCGGCCCTGCTCACCACCAGGGGCGTCTCGCACGCCATCAGCTCGGCCGTGGGCAGTGAGAAGCCCTCGTAGAGGGACGGGACGCAGGCCAGCTCCGCGGAGCCCATCAGCCCGACCAGCTCGGCGTCGGTCACGTCGTGCACGAACCGCACGGCGTCCCCGATCGAGAGCCGCTCGATGAGGCGCTCCGTGGGGCCGCCGGGTTGCGGGCGGGTCACCAGCAGCAGCTCGCAGTCGCGCTCGGTGCGCAGCTTCGCGAAGGCCTCGAGCAACGTCGCCACCCCCTTGATCGGGGCGTCGGCGCTGGCCATGGCGAGGATCCGACCGGGGACCCGGGGCCCGGTCGGCGGCACGAACAGGTCGTCCACACCCAGCGGCACCACCTGGATCCGGTCCGGATCGACGCCGAAGTCGGCCGCGATGTCGCGGGCCGAGGAGTGCGAGGGGGTGAGGATCCGGCGGGCCCGGCGGGCGACCTTGCCCTGCATGCGCAGGAAGCCGTACCAGCGGCGCAGCGTCAGCCGCCTCCGCAGCGTCGTGGCGGCGGCGAGGTCCACCCGGCGGTCGAAGGTGATCGGGTGGTGCAGCGTGGTGACGAGCGGCAGCCCCGCCCGTTCGATGTCGAGCATGCCGTAGCCAAGCGTCTGGTTGTCGTGAACGACGTCGAAGTCGTCGAGCCGCTGCCGCAGCAGTCGCGCGACCCGGGTGCTGAACGTCTTCGGCTCGGGGAAGCCGGCCGCGCACATCGTGAGGAACTCCTCGACGTCGACCAGGTCCCGGAACTCCCCCGGCCGCGGCACCCGGAACGGGTCCGGCTCCCGGTACAGGTCCAGGCTCGGCACCCGCGTGAGCCGGACCCCGGGATCCAGGACGGGGTACGGCTGGCCGGAGAACACCTCCACGTCGTGGCCCAGGGCGACCAGCTCCCGGCTGAGGTGCCGCACGTAGACGCCCTGGCCGCCGCAGTGCGGCTTGCTGCGGTAGGACAGCAGGGCGACGCGCATGCGGTGACTCCTCGGACGGCTGGTCGGCGCCCCCGGGGCGGGGCACGGGCCGTCAGCCTAGACGGCGGCCGAGGTGGGGCCGCGCTCAGTCCTCCACGATCGAGATCGCCGAGGTCGGGCAGGACGCCACCGCCCGCTCGATCGCCTCCCGATTCTGCTCGGTGACCTCGTCGTCGAGGATCTGGAGGTAGTCGTCGTCGTCGAGCTCGAACGTCGCGGGCGCGATCGCCTCGCACAGCCCGTTCGACTGACAGCGGTCGAAGTCGACCTTGACCTTCATCGGGGTTCCCGCCCTTCTCTCGGGCCGACCGGCCGGCCGGCCACCTCAGCTCCCCTCGCTCGAGTGTCCGGGGAAGACGTGGGCGGCGGGGTCGATGGCCACCGCCGCGTTGTTCACCGCCGTCGCCGCCTCGCCGAACCCGACGGCGATCAGCCGGACCTTGCCGGGGTACTCCGTGATGTCGCCGGCGGCGAAGACCCGCGGGAGGTTGGTGTGCATGGCGGAGTCCACGACCACGTGCCGCTTGTCGAGCTCCAGGCCCCATTCCTTCATCGGCCCGAGGTCGGCGACGAAGCCGAGGGCGGCGACGACGGCCTGGGCGGGGCGCTTCTCCACGGCCCCGTCGACAGTGATCTCGACCGCCTCGAGCGTGTCCCCGCCGATCAGCGCGGTGACCTCGGCCTTGGTGATGATCTCCACCGCCGAGGCCCGCACCGCCTCGACCGTGCGGGCGTGCGCCCGGAACGCGTCCCTCCGGTGGACCAGCGTGACCGACCGGGCGAGCGGCTCGAGGTGCAGCGCCCAGTCGAACGCGCTGTCGCCGCCGCCCACGATCACGACGTCGCGGTCGCGGTAGGGCGCGAAGTCGGGGACGAAGAACGCCAGGCCGCGACCCAGCCAGCCCTCGGCGGCCGGGAGCGGCCGGGGGCTGAACTTCCCGATGCCGGCGGTGATCAGCACCGCCCCGGCGGTCACGACCGTGCCGTCGTCGAGGTGCAGGGTGACCTGGTCCTGGTCCGCCTCCAGGCCGGTCGCGGTGCGGTCCAGCAGGTAGGTCGGCTCCGCGGTCTCCGCCTGCGCGACCAGGCCGGCGACCAGGTCGCGGCCCTTCACGGACGGGAAGCCGGCCACGTCGAGGATCGCCTTCTCCGGGTACATCGCGGTGATCTGGCCGCCGAGCTCGGGCAGCGAGTCGACGATGGCCACGCTCAGGCCGCGGAACCCGGCGTAGTAGGCACTGAACAGCCCCGTGGGCCCCGCGCCGATCACGATCAGGTCGGTCTCCAGTGAGGTAGCCACAGACCGATCATGCCCTGTCCGCACCGGATCGGCCTACGATCACGCCCGGTCCGCCGCCCGGGCCCTCATCGGCCGGTGGCGGCCATCAGCTCGTCGCGGTCGATCACGGCGCGGGTCCGGCCGCGCCACCGCCAGATCTGGACGATGCCCACGGCCCAGAGTGCGTACTGCGTGCTCATCGCCCACCGGAACGCCTCCGGCGTGTACGCCGTGGAATCGCCCGCGGTGCGCCAGTCCAGCACCAGGCCGATCGCCACGACCAGGATCAGCGACGCCGAGAAACCGCCTTGGTTGATGATCCCCGACACCGAGGCCATCCGCTCGGGCGGATTCGACGTGCGGCCCACGTCGAGCCCGATCAGCGAGGCCGGCCCGCCGACCCCGATCACCAGCGCCAGGACCACGAGCAGGCCGAGCGGCGCCTCGCCCGGCCAGAGCAGGACCACCGTCCAGATCGCGACGATCGCCGCGACGATCGCCAGGACCATCGTCGAGCGCTCCCAGGGGTGGTTGCCCACCAGCCATCCGAGCACCGGGCCGGCCACCATGATCGCCACCACGATCAGCGTGAGCAGCAGCCCGGCCACCGCGGGGCTGCGGCCCTCGCCCCGGACCAGGAAGGGGTAGCCCCACAGCAGGCTCATCACCGTGGTGCTGAACTGCGTGGTGAAGTGGATCCAGAAGCCGAGCCGGGTGCCCGGGTGCGCCCAGGACGCCGCCAGGCTGCGGCGTACGGCGGCCAGCGAGAGCCGCGGCCCGCGCAGGTTCCGGGCCTGCGGGGAGTCGTGCAGCAGGAGGAGGGCGGCGACCGCCAGGCCGACCCCGAGCGACGCCGCCACCAGGTAGGCGCGGGTCCAGCCGAGGCCGGCCAGCGCCCAGGTCATGGGTACCGCGGCGCCGACCGCCCCGAGCTGGCCGAGGGTGCCGGTCAGCTGGGTGACCAGTGGGATCCGTCGCACCGGGAACCAGGTGCTGACCAGACGCAGCACGCAGATGAACGTCATCGCGTCGCCGACACCGACGAAGGCCCGGGCCACCAGCGCCACCGGGTAGTGCTGGGCGAAGGCGAACCCGACCTGGGCGGCGGTGATCAGCACGATCCCGAGCAGCAGCACGGTGCGAGACCCGAACCGGTCGACCAGCAGCCCGACCGGGATCTGCATCCCGGCGTAGACCAGCAGCTGCAGCATCGTGAACGTCGCCAGCTGCGCGGCGGAGATGTCGAACCGCTCGGTGGCGGCGAGGCCGGCCACGCCCAGCGAGGAGCGGTGGAACACGGCGAGCATGTAGACCAGCAGGCCGACCAGCCACACGGTCCAGGCGCCACGGGGTCGGGCAGCGATCCTCACCGCCGCAGCCTAGGCCAGCCTCGGCGGAACCCTCACTTCGTCGCCTCGAGCATCTGCCGCAGCTCCTTCTTGAGCTCCGAGATCTCGTCGCGAAGCCGGGCCGCGACCTCGAACTGCAGCTCGGTCGCGGCGTTGTGCATCTGGTCGGTCAGCTCCTGGATCAGCTGGGCCAGGTCGGCGCTCGGCATGCCGGCCAGGTCGGCGGCGTGACCGGAGCCGTCGAGGCGGGAGAGCCCGGGGACCGGCGCCTTCTTCGACTTCGGGTCGTTGCTCTGCCAGGTCTGCAGCAGCTCGGCGGTCGACTCATCCTCGCGGGCCAGCATCTCGGTGATGTCCGCGATCTTCTTGCGCAGCGGCTGCGGGTCGAGCCCGCGCTCGGTGTTGTAGGCGACCTGCTTCTCACGCCGCCGGTTGGTCTCGTCGATCGCGGACTCCATCGACGGCGTGATCTTGTCGGCGTACATGATCACCTGGCCGGAGACGTTGCGCGCGGCCCGGCCGATGGTCTGGATGAGGGACTTGTCCGAGCGCAGGAAGCCCTCCTTGTCGGCGTCCAGGATCGCGACCAGCGACACCTCCGGCAGGTCGAGCCCCTCCCGGAGCAGGTTGATGCCGACCAGGACGTCGTACTCGCCGAGGCGCAGGTCGCGCAACAGCTCGATCCGCTTGAGCGTGTCGACCTCGCTGTGCAGGTAGCGGGTGCGCACCCCGGCGTCGAGCAGGTAGTCGGTGAGGTCCTCGGACATCTTCTTGGTCAGCGTGGTGACCAGCACCCGCTCGTTCTTCTCGGTGCGCTCGCGGATCTGGTGGATCAGGTCGTCGATCTGGCCCGTCGTCGGCTTCACCACCACCTCGGGGTCGATCAGTCCGGTCGGCCGGATGATCTGCTCGACCACGTCGCCTCCGACCTTGTCCAGCTCGTAGTTGCCCGGGGTGGCGGAGAGGTAGATCGTCTGCCCGATCCGGTCGAGGAACTCCTCCCAGCGCAGCGGCCGGTTGTCCATAGCGCTGGGCAGCCGGAACCCGTGGTCGACCAGGTTCCGCTTGCGCGACATGTCGCCCTCGTACATGCCGCCGATCTGGGGCACGGCGACGTGGGACTCGTCGACGACCAGCACGAAGTCCTCGGGGAAGTAGTCGAGCAGGCAGTTGGGTGCGCTCCCCCGGCTGCGGCCGTCGATGTGCATGGAGTAGTTCTCGATGCCCGAGCAGGAGCCGACCTGTCGCATCATCTCGACGTCGTAGGTGGTGCGCATGCGGAGCCGCTGGGCCTCGAGCAGCTTGCCCTGGCGCTCGAAGGTCTCGAGCTGCTCGGCCAGCTCGGCCTCGATGCCGGCGATGGCGCGCTCCATGCGCTCGGGGCCGGCGACGTAGTGGGTGGCCGGGAAGACGTAGAGCTCCTGGTCCTCGGTCACCACCTCGCCGGTCACCGGGTGCAGCGTCATCAGCCGCTCCACCTCGTCGCCGAAGAACTCGATCCGGACCGCGAGCTCCTCGTAGACCGGGAAGATCTCGAGGGTGTCCCCGCGCACCCGGAACGTGCCGCGGGTGAACGCCATGTCGTTGCGGGCGTACTGGATCTCGACCAGCCGGCGCAGGATGGAGTCCCGGTCGTGCTCCTCCCCCACCCTCAGCCGGATCATCCGGTCGACGTACTCCTGGGGGGTGCCGAGGCCGTAGATGCAGGACACCGTCGAGACCACGATCACGTCGCGCCGGGTCAGCAGCGAGTTGGTCGCCGAGTGCCGCAGCCGCTCCACCTCCTCGTTGATCGAGGAGTCCTTCTCGATGTAGGTGTCGGTCTGGGGGACGTAGGCCTCGGGCTGGTAGTAGTCGTAGTAGCTGACGAAGTACTCGACCGCGTTGTCGGGGAAGAGCTGGCGCAGCTCGTTGGCGAACTGCGCGGCGAGCGTCTTGTTGGGCTGCATCACCAGCAGCGGGCGCTGCACCTGCTCGGCCACCCACGCGACCGTGGCGGTCTTGCCGGTGCCGGTCGCGCCGAGCAGCACGACGTCGTGGACCCCGCCGTCGATGCGCTGGGCGATCTCCTTGATCGCGGCGGGCTGGTCGCCCGCGGGCTGGTAGTCGGACTGCACCGCGAAGGGGGCCACCCGGCGCTCCAGGTCCGTGGTCGGTCGCATGCCGCCGAGCCTACGTGCCGGCACCGACAGTCCCGCTAGATTGGCTCCCGTGCCCCGTTCCCGACCCCTGAGCGACGACCTGTTCTCCCTCGTCCGGAGGATCCTGCTCGCCACGCTCGGACTCCAGGTCGTGCTCGCGGCGAGCCTGACCCTCGTGGACTCCTACCGCCGGCGCAACAAGAAGCCGAAGCCGTTCCCGGCCACCAGCCCGACGACGGTCACGGTCGGCGACGGCGAGGTCACGACGTACACCTACGGCCAGGACCTGTACGACGACATGCTGGCCGCCATCGCGGGGGCGCGACGGCAGATCCTGCTCGAGACCTACATCTGGAAGGGCGACGAGGTCGGGGAGCGCTTCAAGCGGGCCATCACCGAGGCCGCCGAGCGCGGCGTCGACGTGTACGTGATCTACGACGCGTTCGCCAACCTCGTCGTCGACCCGCGGTTCAAGCGGTTCGCGGACTCGGTGAAGGTGCTGCCCTACCCGGTCTACAACGCGGGCTGGCGCTTCTTCGACCTGCGCCGTTACGGCCGGGACCACCGCAAGATCCTGGTCGTGGACGACGAGGTGGGCTTCGTCGGCGGCTACAACATCGGCGCCGCCTACGCCACCGAGTGGCGCGACACCCACTGCCGGGTCACCGGACCCGGCGTCTGGGACCTCAAGCGGGCGTTCGCGGACTTCTGGAACCTGCACCGGCGCAAGCGGTTCCGCGCCAGCGAGCGGCCGCTGCTGCTCGAGACGTCGTCGATGTGGGAGTCCCGGATCCGCGTGCACCGGAACGTGCCGCGGCTGTGGATGTTCCCGATCCGGTCGATGTACCTCGAGGCGATCAACCGCGCCACCGACAACATCTGGCTCACCCACGCCTACTTCATCCCCGACCAGGACTTCGTCGACTCGCTGTGCGGTGCCGCGCAGCGCGGCGTCGACGTGCGCCTGCTGCTGCCGCGCAAGTCCAACCACATCGTGGCCGACTGGATCTCGCGCGGCTACTTCAGCGAGATGCTCGAGGCGGGGGTCCGGATCTTCCGGTTCCGGGACGCGATGGTGCACGCCAAGACGGCCACGATCGACGGCAGCTGGTCCACGATCGGCACCGCCAACGTCGACCGCCTGAGCATGCAGGGCAACTACGAGATCAACCTGGAGATGATCGACACCGGCATGGCCGAGGCGATGGAGCGGATCTACGCCACCGACCTGTCGAACTGCGCCGAGCTGACCCGCGACGAGTGGGAGTCGCGGGACGTCTACCGTCGCTTCACCGAGGCCGTGCTCCGCCCGCTCCGCCCGCTGCTGTGACGGTCGCCCCCTCATGACCTCCGCCCCCGGTCAGGACCTCGACCTGGAGGCCCTCTACCGGCGCAGCCTCGCGGTGGTCGTGGTCTCCCAGGTGTTCGGTGGGGCCGGGCTCGCGGCCGGCGTGACCGTCGGCGCCCTGCTGGCACAGGACATGCTCGGCGGGGCCGCGGTCGCCGGCCTGCCGGTGGCGCTGTTCACGGTCGGCTCCGCGGTGGCGGCCCTCGGCGTGGGCCGCCTGTCGCACCGGTCCGGCCGACGGGCGGGGCTGGGGGCCGGCTTCCTCGCCGGGGCCCTCGGCGCCGCGGCGATCGTGCTGGCGGCGATCCGCGACGACCCGGTGCTGCTCTTCGTCGGCCTGTTCGTCTACGGCGCCGGCACGTCGACGAACCTGCAGGCCCGCTACGCCGGCACCGACCTGGCCGGCCCCGACCGCCGTGGCCGCGCGGTCAGCATCGCCATGGTCGCCACCACCTTCGGGGCCGTGGCCGGACCCAACTCGGTCGGCCTCACCGGCGAGATCGCCACCGGCCTGGGGATCCCGGCGCTGGCCGGGCCCTTCCTGCTGGCCTGCGTCGCCTACCTGCTCGCGGGCGTGGTGCTCCTGACCTTCCTCCGCCCGGACCCCTACCTGGTGGCGCGGGCGCTGGTCCCCGACGACCCCCCGGCGCCGGCAGAGGAGCGACCCGCCCCGGTCGGCCTCCTGGCCGGGGTCAACCCGGGGCTGGCGGTCGGTGCGACGGTCATGGTGCTCACCCAGGTGGCGATGGTCGCGATCATGACGATGACCCCGGTCCACATGCGGGCGCACCAGCACGACCTCGGCGAGGTGGGCTTCGTCATCGGCCTGCACGTGGGCGCGATGTTCCTGCCGTCGCTGGTGACCGGCCGGCTCGTCGACCGGGTCGGCCGGGTGCCCATGGCACTGGCCGCCGCGGGCACCCTGCTGGCCGCCGGCCTGACCTCGGCGGTGGCGCCGCCCGAGTCCACCCCGGCCATCGCGCTGGCGCTGGTTCTGCTCGGGCTGGGCTGGAACTTCGGGCTGATCTCGGGGACGGCGCTGGTCGTCGACTCCACCCCGGTGCGGACCCGGGCCCGCACCCAGGGGGCCGTCGACGTCCTCATCGCGCTGTCGGGCGCCACCGGCGGCGCGCTGTCCGGCGTCGTGGTGGCCGCCTCGAGCTTCGCCGTGCTCTCCCTGGCCGGGGGGCTGCTCAGCCTGCTGCTGGCCCCGGCCGTGCTGTGGCTGCACCGGACGCCACAGGCCCGGCACGAGGCGTCCCGGGGCTAACGAGCCGGCAGGTGGGTGCGCGGCGCCATCCTCGGGCCGCGCCGCGGACGGTGGAGCCCGGCCATCCCGACCAGCGCCTGCACCCGGTGCCGGTGCGGTCGCCACGGCTCGAGCAGGGTGGCCAGACCGTCGTCGTCCACCGGCGTCCCGGTCAGCGCCCAGCCGACGTCCTTGGCCACGTGGTAGTCACCGAAGCTGACGGCGTCCGGGTCGCCGTGGGCGCGGACCCGGACCTCGGCGCTGGTCCAGACCCCGATGCCGGGGACGGTCCTGAGTCGACGGTCCGCCTCCGGGTGGTCGACGGTGCTGGTCCGCTCGAGCGCCGTGGCCAGCCCCGCCGCCCGGACCAGGGTCCTGGACCGGGCCGGGTCGATGTGCAGGTGCAGCCACTCCCACGACGGGATGGCCCGCAGCCGCTCCGCCCCCGGCTGCACCCGGAGCCCCAGCCGGGCCGCCTCCGGTCCCGGGGCCGGCTCGCCGTGCCGCTGCACCAGGTGCCGGAAGCCCTTGAACGCCTCCTGGCCGGTGACCTTCTGCTCGATGACCGCCGGCACCAGCGCCTCCAGCACCAGCCGCGACCGGCCGATGCGCCAGTGCGGGTGCCGACGCCAGGCGTCCTCGAGGACCGGGTGCCGCGGCTCGAAGCCGGTCACGTCGTCGTCCGCGCCGAGCAGTGCCGGGAGCCCGTCCAGCACCCAGTCGGCACCCGGGCCCCAGGCCCGGGCCACGACGACACCGTCCGCGGCCCGGGTCGTCACGTGCAGCGTGGCCGGGCCCTCGGGGCTCCCGATACCGCGCCAGTGCCCGCCGGCCTGGTCGATGCGGTACGTCGGGTCGCCCCCGCCGCGCCGGTGGGCGGCGAGGATCCGGCCGGCCGGGCAGGGCCACGCCGGTCGCCAGTCTCGGGTCCGCACCCGGCCAGTATGCCTGCGGCTCCAGTGAGCCGTGGTCAGGAGAGCTCGAGCTGGGCGACCACCTGGTCGCGCGTGGCCTCGTCGCCGAGCACCACCTGCCAACCGTCCGGGCCCTCCTCGCCACACGGTCGCAGCCGCGCCGTCGGGGTCGGTCGCTTGCAGGCCAGGTTCAGCACCTCGGCGCCCACCACCGTGCGGGTCGAGGTGCCGAGCCCCTCCGCGACCCCGAGGACCAGGCTGGTGGCCCGGGCCAGCCCGCGACCGGGCACCGTGCCGGTCTCCTCGACCGCGCCCACGAGTCGATAGCTCACGTACACCTCCTCCTCGCCCACGAACGCGTAGAACGTCGTCTCGCGGATCCGGGTCGGTCCTGGCACCTCGGTGCCCCCGGCGACGACGCGCACGTTCCTGGCGACGACCGTCGCGGAGCCCGGCGGGTAGGGCACCGGAGGGGACAGCTCGATGCCGAACAGCAGCCCCCTGCCCCTGATCCAGTGCCGGACGGTCACCGCTCCCGAGGCCTCGACGACGCTCTCCACCCGGTCGGAGTCCGGTGTCAGTGGTGCCGGAGGCTCCGGCACGGTTGCCGGCGCCGAGGACGCAGGCGGCGCGGGATCCGGAGGCTCCCGGAGCACCAACCAGCCCCCGGCGACGATCACGGCGGCCAGCAGCCCGGTGGCCAGCAGCAGGACCGAGGCGGGTGGGCGCCCGAGCTCCTCCTCACCGGTCCGCCCGTCGACGGGGGCGGGGGCCGGCGCGGGAGCCGGTGCGGGAGCCGGCGTCGGTGTCGACGCCGGACTGCGGGCGACCGGGACGCCGCGCGGCCGGGGCACCTGCGGGCGGCCCGGTGCCGGTCCCACCTGAGGTCGCGGCTGAGGGTGCGGCCGGTGGTCGGGACGGGGGTCGGGCGGGTGTCTGCCGCCCGGCCGACGCTGCTCCGGCAACGGGCGCGGCGGCCTCTTGCCGCTCATGGCCGACCCGTGTGGACCGGGGGGCCCACGGGACGGGCCGTGACCACCGCGAGGTGCTGGTACCCGCCCCGTGCCCTGTCGTAGGGCGGGGCGCAGGTCACCAGGACCAGCCGCCGCGGGCCGCGTGGGGAGTGCAGCCCAGCTCGGTCGGCCAGCGACCCCTGGGGGATCAGCCGCAACGACTCCACGCGATGCTCCTGCCGCAGGCTCCGCGAGCCGAGCACGACCCGGTCGCCCGCGCGCACCGTGAGCAGGCCCGCGAACGGGCCCAGGCCGCGGGTCGTGGAGTCGATGTGCGCGGCCACCAGCGTCGCCCCGAAGGGGTCCCCCAGACGGGAGCCGCCTCGCCACCACCCGGCTTGCGCCACGCTCCGCGGCACGGCGAGCCGACCGTCCGGTCGGGTGCCGACGGCGCGGACCGGCACCACCGCACCTCCCGGCAGCGTGACCCTGCGGGGCGCCTCCGGTGCCCTGACGGAGTCAGCGGGGCGGGCCCGCCTGACCTCGGGCGGGGCGCTCTCCGAGCCGGTTGGAGCCTCCGGTGGCCGCGCCCGCGCCTGCGACCCGGTCACGTCGGGCGCCGACGGATCCGGCTCGGTCAGGGCCGCCGACGCGCCCGCGACCGCGGCCACGAGGAGCAGGGCCGGCAGGATCCACCGGAGCAGTCTCATCCGGGCCCGAAGGGAACGACCACCCGTTCGGCCGCCAGCCCCGCCGAGCCGGTGCGGATGGTGTCGGGGGCCACGGTGCCGTCGGCGCTCAGCGACGCCGTGTGGGCGACCACGTCCATCGAGCCGTCCCGCGGGTTGCCCACCGCGTAGACCATCGTCACCGTCCCGGCCTCGACCGCGAGGTCGAGCGGACCGAGGATCGGGTCGCTGGTCCGTCCGGTCGGCAGGAGCGCCACCCGGTGGCTGCCGCCCGGGAGGTCGGCCGTGGCGAACTCGCCGTTCGCGATGTTCGTGAAGACCGTCTCGCCGTTCACGCGCACGTCCGCCGGTGGCACCGTGGCCGTGTGGGCGAGCAGCACCCTGGCCTTGCCGGGGCCGATCGGCTTCGTGGGCATCGGGAAGGAGCTGACGACCGGGTCCCCGTCCACGGTGGCGGGTCGGTGGATCACCAGGTCGAGCGTCGCGCCGGACCGGACCCGGAACGCCGAGGTCACTCCCTCATCCGGCGCGGCACCGTCGGCACCGAACCAGACCTCGTGCGAGCCGGGTGCCAGCTCGACGGGATCGGTCACGGCGCCGGTGGCCGCGACCGCCTCCCCGTCGATGCGCACCTCGAGCGAACTGTCCGGAACGGCCGTGACGACCGTGACCGTGCCCGGCGTCGCCGGCGCTGCCGACTCGACCGCGCCGGTGGCCCCGGAGGCGACCGCTCCGGCAGCGAGAGTGAAGGCGCCCCCCACGAGCGCCGGGATCCAGAACCTCATGACTCCCCCGTCTGAGTCGAACCGGTTTCCGCTCTTCGAAGGGAACACGCCCGTCGCGGGCGGTCAACCCCAGTGCCGCCCCAGCGTTGCGGACCGGGGTCCGGCCCGGCAGATTGGCCGACATGCTCCTGAACACGCTGGTGGAGGCGTCGGCGGCGGTCGCCGCGACCCGGTCCCGCAAGACGAAGGTCTCGCTGCTGGCCGCCGTGCTGCGCGAGGTGGACGTCGCGGAGGCGGCGCTGGCCTGCTCCTACCTCGCCGGCAGCCTCCCCCAGCGGCGTACCGGTGTGGGCTGGCGAGGCCTCCGCGAGCTTCCGGACCCGGCCGAGGTCCCGGGTCTCACCGTGGCCGAGACGGACACGGCGTTCTCCCGGCTCGCGGCGACAGCCGGGGCGGGGTCCCAGGACGCCCGCGCCGCCCTGGTGCGCAGCCTGTTCGGCCGGGCGACGGCCGCCGAGCAGGGTTGGCTGCGTGGGCTGGTCACCGGAGAGCTGCGCCAGGGCGCCCTCGACGCGGTGGTCCAGGAGGCACTCGCCCAGGCGGCCGGGGTGCCCGTCGCCGCCGTCCGCAGGGCCGCCATGCTCACCGGCTCCACGTCGGGCATCGCCGAGCTGGCGCTCACCGAGGGCGAGCAGGGGCTGGCCGCGCTCCGGATCGAGGCCGGCCGTCCGGTGCTGCCGATGCTCGCCGCAAGCGCACCCGACGTGACCGCGGCGGTGGAGAAGCTGGGCGAGGTGCCGGTGGCGGTGGACTGGAAGCTGGACGGCATTCGGATCCAGGCCCACCGGGTCGACGGCGAGGTCCGGCTGGTGACGCGCAGCCTGGACGACATCACGCACCGGCTGCCGGAGGTGGTCCGGGTCGTCTCCGACTTGCCGGGCGACCGGCTGGTGCTGGACGGGGAGGCGATCGCGATCGGCCCCGACGGACGGCCGCTGCCCTTCCAGGACACCGCGTCCCGCACCGCCTCGACCGACGGCGTCGCGATCACGCCGTACTTCTTCGACCTGCTGCTCGAGGGCGACCACGACCTCCTGGACACCCCGGCCCGGGAGCGCTCGGACCGGCTCGCCCGCCTGGTGCCGGAGCAGCACCTGGTGCCCCGTCGGGTGGCGGGCAGCGCCGAGGAGGCGCGAGCCTGGTACGACGCGGCGGTCGGGGCCGGCCACGAGGGCGTGGTGCTCAAGTCACTGGACGCGCCCTACGCCGCGGGTCGGCGCGGGGCCGGCTGGGTCAAGGTCAAGCCGGTGCACACCGTCGACCTGGTGGTGCTCGCCGTCGAGCCCGGCTCCGGCCGGCGGACCGGCACGCTGTCCAACATCCACCTCGGGGCCCGGGACGCGACCACCGGCGAGCTGGTCATGGTCGGCAAGACGTTCAAGGGGATGACCGACGAGATGCTGGCCTGGCAGACCGAGCGGTTCACCGAGCTGATGACGCACCGCGAGGCTCACGTGGTGCACGTCCGGCCCGAGCAGGTCGTGGAGATCGCCTACGACGGAGTCCAGCGCTCCACCCGCTACCCCGGCGGCGTCGCGCTCCGGTTCGCGCGGGTCGTGCGCTACCGCGACGACAAGACAGCATCCGAGGCCGACACGATCGAGAGCGTGCGGGGTCTGCTCCAACCAGGGTCGCCCCGCTCAAGCCGATGAGCGGTGGGCATGGGGTCGTGTGCCTGAGAACGCGCTATAGCCCGGTCTCAGGCACACGACCCGACCTCCGAGCGAGCACCCGCGGCCATCCGCGTACAACCGCGCTCCGAGACCGCGCGCAAGGGGATGACCGACGAGATGCTGGCCTGGCAGACCGAGCGGTTCACCGGGCTGACGACGCGCCGCGAGGCTCACGTGGTGCACGTCCGGCCCGAGCAGGTCGTGGAGATCGCCTACGACGGAGTCCAGCGCTCCACCCGCTACCCCGGCGGCGTCGCGCTCCGGTTCGCGCGGGTCGTGCGCTACCGCGACGACAAGACAGCGTCCGAGGCCGACACGATCGAGAGCGTGCGGGGTCTGCTCCAGCCAGGATCGCCCCGCTCAAGCCGATGAGGGGTCGACGGGCGATGTAGACGGATCTGTCTACACCGCACTACCATGATGTCATGGCCGAGACGACGACGATCCGCATCAGTCGGGACACGCATGCGCGAGTGACTCGATTGGCAGCCGAACGCCACGAGACGATCGACGAGACGGTGAGCAAGGCGCTCCGAGCGCTGCGCCAGGACGCTATGGCGCGAGACCTTGCGGCGGAGCTCGCCGACGACGAGACGGCGTGGCTGGATGCTGACGCCGGGTGACGTCGTCGACCTGGAACTCGGAACGCCAGCTGGGAGCGAGGCCGGACTACGTCGACCGGCCATCGTCGTGACTGCGCAACGAATCCTGAAGGGTGGCCCGAACGTCGTCCAGGTGGTCCCGCTGACCCGTGCGATCCGCCAGAGCAGCACCGAGGTGATCATCGGCCCGGATGAGGGCAACGGTCTGGAGGCCCCTTCCTCCGCGCAGTGCCAGCATGTGCGCTCCGTGGCCACGACGCGCATCCGCGAGCGCACAGGAAATGTCGGCCCGGTCGTCCTCGGCGAGGTGCGCGAGACGCTCGGGCTGCTGCTCGACCTTTGATGCACGCGCACCGCTGCCGCACTGCGGGCAGAGCCCGCTCAAGCCGATGAGGGGACGAGCCTTCATGGAGGCGCGGAAGTGGGCACACTGTCGGCATGCCGACGAGGAACAGTGGGACACCGAGGCGACGCAGTATCGACCAACTGCTGAGTGAGGCGCGGTCACGGCTGGCGCGGCTCACTCCACGTGAAGCACACGGGGCTCAGCAGGACGGCGCTGTCCTTGTCGATATCCGGCCGGAGGCAAGCCGCGAGGCTGAAGGTTGCCTGCCCGGCGCGGTGGTGATCGAGCGGACCGTGCTGGAATGGCGGCTCGACCCGGCCAGCGTGGCGCGGATTCCTCTCGCCTCCTACGACCTGCACGTGGTCATCGTGTGCCTGAGAACGCGCTATAGCCCGGTCTCAGGCACACGACCCGACTGCCGCGTACGCTCAGGCCCATGCCAGCCAGCATCAAGCAGTGGAGCGACCTCTCCCCCGGGCAGCAGAAGGTGGTCGCCGTCATCGGCGTCGCCGAGGCCCTCGCGACGACCGCGGCCCTGTGGGACCTGGCCCGACGCCCGCGCAGCGAGGTCCGCGGTCCGAAGTGGCTGTGGGCGCTCGGGGTGACCGTCCAGCCGGTCGGGCCGCTCGCCTACTTCGCCGGGGGGCGACGCACCTCCTGACCGGCCCGCCCCGCCCGGGCAGTACCGCCCCGACCGGACGCTCGTCGGCACAGCAGTCAGCAACGTGTGCGACACGCAGTTACACACTTGTCTAGGATCGCCGCATGAGCGAGAGCGCCGGACCCGACCCCCAGGCGAGCGCGCCCCGACGGGGCAACGCCGCCGCCACCCGGCGCCGACTCCGCGAGCAGGAGATCCTGGCCGCCACCAGGGCGCTCTTCGACGAGCGCGGCGTGCGGGACGCCCAGATCGAGGACATCGCGAAGGCGGTCGGCACCAACCGGGCGATCATCTACCGGCACTTCTCCGGCAAGGAGGAGCTCTTCGCGTTGACCGTCGTCGGCTACCTCGAGGAGCTCCGCGAGCGGCTGGTGGCAGCCGCCGACGGGCACACCCGCCCCCGCGACCGGCTGGCGGCCGTGGTCGAGGCGTTCGTCGACTTCGGCATCGAGTACCCCGCGTTCGTCGACTGTGCCCAGGCGCTGATGCGGCGCTCCGGCTCGGAGCTGTTCGCCGAGATCAACGAGGCGGCCATGTTCCGCCTCGGCCGGGGCATCGCGGCCTGCCTGGGCACCCTCAGCGACGCCCTCGACGAGGGCGTCGCCTCCGGTGAGTTCCGGGTCGAGGACACGAACCTGCTGGCGAACCACATGTACGCCAGCGGGCTCGGTGCCCTGCAGCTGGCCCGGGTGGGGCTGCTCATCAAGGAGCTGGCCCCCGGCGTGCCGACGGTGGCGCCGGTGTCGGTCGACCAGATCAAGAGGTACCTGGTCGCGACCGGCCTGGCGCTCGCCGCCGGCGGCTGATCAGCGCTCGAGGATCGCGGTCACGCCCTGGCCGCCCGCGGCACAGATCGAGATGACCGCCTTGCCCTCGCCCTTCTCGGCCAGCAGCTTGGCGGCGTTGTGCAGGATCCGGCCCCCGGTCGCGGCGAAGGGGTGGCCGGCGGCGAGCGAGGAGCCGTTGACGTTCAGCTTGGTCCGGTCGATCGAGCCCAGCGGAGCGTCCAGGCCGAGCCGCTCCTTGCAGAAGATCGGGTCCTCCCACGCCTTCAGGGTGCTGAGCACCTGCGAGGCGAACGCCTCGTGGATCTCGTAGAAGTCGAAGTCCTGCAGGCTCATCCCGGCCCGGGCGAGCATCCGTGGCATCGCGTAGGCGGGCGCCATGAGCAGGCCCTCGTGACCGGTGACGTAGTCGACGGCGGCGGTCTCGTACCAGGTCAGGTGCGCCAGCACCGGCAGGTCGTGCTCCTGAGCCCACTCGTCGGAGGAGAGCAGCACCGTGGAGGCGCCGTCGGTCAGAGGGGTGGAGTTGCCGGCGGTCATCGTCGCGGCCTCGCCCTTGCCGAAGACCGGCTTGAGGGTCGAGAGCTTCTCCACGGTCGAGCCCGGGCGCAGGTTCTCGTCCCGCTCGTGGCCGAGGAAGCCGGTCATCATGTCGTCGAGGAAGCCCTCGTCGTAGGCGCGGGCCAGGTTGTGGTGCGACCGGGCGGCCAGCTCGTCCTGGTCCTCCCGGGTGATGCTCCACTCCAGGGCGGTCAGCGCGGCGTGCTCGCCCATCGACAGCCCCGTGCGGGGCTCGCCGTTCTGCGGGATCGCCGGCACCAGGTCGCCGGGGCGGATCTTCGCGAGTGCACCGAGCCGGCCCTTGAGGTCTCGGGCCCGGCTGGCCTCGAGCAGCGCCTTGCGCAGCCCCTCGCCCACGGCGATCGGCGCGTCGGAGGTGGTGTCGGCCCCTCCGGCCACACCCGAGTCGATCTGGCCGAGGGCGATCTTGTTGGCCACCTGCATGGCCGCCTGCAGGCCGGTGCCGCACGCCTGCTGGACGTCGTACGCCGGGGTCTCGGGCGACAGCTTCGACCCGAGCACGGTCTCCCGGGCCAGGTTGAAGTCCCGGCTGTGCTTGAGCACCGCGCCCGCGGCCAGCTCGCCGAGCCGCTCCCCGCGCAGGCCGTACCGGTCGACCAGCCCGTCGAGGGCGGCGGTGAGCATGTCCTGGTTCGAGGCGCGGGCGTAGGCGCTGTTCTGGCGCGCGAACGGGATGCGGTTGCCGCCGAGGACGGCCACGGGACGGGTGTTGCCCTGCATAGTCAGCTCCTGAGTCGAATCGGTGCTCCTATCCTTGCCTGCGGAGGCCATCAGGCCAAAGCAGTGAGTCGGAGATCACGAAATGTGGACTCCGAGTTACACCTGCTGTTGCATAGCATCGGAACGCCCCCCGTGCACCCGTCCGAAAGGGACAGACCACCCCCATGAGCGACCGCTACCAGTCCTTCACCCAGTCCTCGATCGGCCGGCTCCTGGTCAAGAACCTGGGCCTGCCCGACCCGATGCCCCTCGAGCGCTGGTCGGAGGGCTCCTCCCTGGTGGCGGGCACCGTGGTCGTGGGCGGCGCCGGTCGGCTGGCCGATCAGGTCGTCGCCTCGCTCGACGGCCTCGGGGTGGCCAACACCCGGGTCGCCGCGGACGCCGAGCGCTACAAGGGCCTGGTCCTCGACGCCACCGGGATCACCACCAGCACGGAGCTGTCCGCCCTGCGGGAGTTCTTCACCCCGCTGATGCGCAGCCTGCACCCGTGCGCCCGGGTGGTCGTGCTCGGCACTCCCCCGGAGCTGGTCGAGGGCGGGGAGCGGATCGCGCAGCGCGCCCTCGAGGGCTTCACCCGCTCGCTCGGCAAGGAGATCGGCCGCGGCTCGACCGTCCAGCTGGTCTACGTGGCGCCGGGTGCGGAGAAGGCCGTCGACTCCACGTTGGCGTTCCTGCTCTCGCCGAAGTCGGCGTACGTGTCCGGCCAGGTCGTCCGGATCGGCGTCACCGGCAAGAAGAAGGCCACCGCCCTCGCCGACTGGGAGCGACCGCTCGCGGGCAAGGTCGCGATCGTCACCGGCGCCAGCCGCGGCATCGGCGAGCAGATCGCCCGGGTCCTGCACCGCGACGGCGCCACGATCCTCGGCATCGACGTCCCGCAGGCCGCCAGCGAGCTGCAGGCGCTGATGAGGGAGCTGAACGGCGACCACCTGACGCTGGACATCACCCACTCCGACGCGCCCCAGCGGATCGCGCACCACGTGACCACGCAGCACGGGGGTGTCGACGTGGTCGTCCACAACGCCGGCATCACCCGCGACAAGAAGCTGGCCAACATGGACGCGGACCGCTGGGGCTCGGTGCTCTCGGTGAACCTGGTCGCACCCGAGCTGATCACCCGGGCGCTGCTCGAGGCCGGGGCGA
This sequence comes from Nocardioides donggukensis, assembly GCF_014842875.1. GTDB lineage: Bacteria > Actinomycetota > Actinomycetes > Propionibacteriales > Nocardioidaceae > Nocardioides > Nocardioides donggukensis. The sequence continues at coordinate 377,750 of NZ_JACYXZ010000002.1, forward strand.
TCAACGCCAACGGCCGGATCGTCGGGGTGGCCTCGATCGCCGGCATCGCCGGCAACCTGGGGCAGACCAACTACGCCACGTCGAAGGCGGGCGTCATCGGCCTGGTCGACTCCCTGGCCGGCGAGCTCAAGGACGGGATCACCGTCAACGCCGTCGCCCCGGGCTTCATCGAGACCAAGATGACCGCCGCCGTGCCGTTCGCCACCCGCGAGGTCGGCCGCCGGCTGAACGCGATGTCGCAGGGCGGTCTCCCGGTCGACGTGGCCGAGACCATCGCCTGGTACGCCAGCCCCGCGTCCACCGCCGTCAACGGCAACGTGGTCCGGGTCTGCGGCCAGATGATGCTGGGCGCCTGACATGACCACCGTGCGCACCCTCGACCCCCAGGCCGGCGCCGGCCTGGGCACGATGCTCCGCGCCGCCCTGCCGACGGTCCCGGTCGTGAACCGGCTGCCCGGGGTCCGGAAGTCCACGAAGGACCTCCCGGACCTGACGGTCCGCCGCGAACGGGTGGCGGTGGAGCGGTCCCAGGTCGACGACTACGCGGCCGTGTGCGGCTTCCCGACCCGGGACGTGGTGCCGCTGACCTACCTGCACATGCTGGCCTTCCCGCTGCACATGGCGATCATGACCGACACCTCGTTCCCGTTCCCGGCGATCGGCACGGTCCACCTCGAGAACGCGATCACCCGGCACCGGCCGGTCCGCGTCGGCGAGCGGGTCTCGCTCTCGGCCCGCGCGGAGCACCTGCGCACCCACGCCAAGGGCCGGGCGTTCGACCTGGCGGTCACCGCGGACGTCGACGGCGAGACCGTGTGGGAGAGCACGTCGACCTACCTGCGCCTGGGCGGGGGCGACCGCGAGCACGGCGAGCGCGGCACCGTCTTCGCCGAGGTCGCCTCGGGGGGACCCACGTGGCGGCTCCCGGGTGACTTGGGGCGGCGGTACGCCGCGGTGTCGGGCGACCACAACCCGATCCACCTCTACCCGCTCACCGCCAAGGCGTTCGGGTTCCCCCGGCACATCGCGCACGGGATGTGGACCAAGGCACGGGCGGTGGCCGCCCTGGAGAACCGGCTGCCGGACGCGGTCGTGGTCGAGGTCGGCTTCAAGAAGCCGGTCTTCCTGCCGGGCACGGTCGGCTTCGGGGCGACCCGCACCGCCGACGGCTACGACTTCGCCGTCAACCACCCGACCTCGGGCGCCCCGCACCTGCTGGGCCGCACCACCGCCCGCTGAGCCCTCCCCGGCCCGCAGCGCGCGACGGTGCGGACCCGGGTCAGCGCGGGCGGCCGAAGCGGATCGTGGTCTGGCTGCGCATGGCCGAGGTCGGCGAGGCGGCCCGGCGCTGCTTGTACTGCGCCGTCCCCGGCGTCCAGGCGCCGAGGTCCGTGCGGCCGTTGCCGTCCCAGTCGCCGGTGACCGGCAGGTCCCCGACGCTGCCGAACGGCACGTTGGCGTGCCAGACGATGCCCTCCTTGTCGACCTTGCGCAGCGTGTAGGTGGCGGTGGCCTGGTCGAACACGCCGACCTCCCACCGGCCGTCGCCGTCCCAGTCGCCGGTGACCGGCAGGTCGTCGCGGTCACCGAGCTTGACCCTGGTCACCGCTCCCCCGGCCGAGCGCAGAGCGAACTCACCGCGGGCGGCGTCCCAGGTCCCGACCTCGAAGACGCCGTCGCCGTCCCAGTCGCCCGCGACCGGCTTGTCGGTGGCGTTCCCGAACCGGAACACCACCCGGCCTCCGGGCACCTTGAGCCGGAAGCGCTGGCTGGTCGGGCGGAAGATGCCGGCGTTCGCCCTGCCGTTGCCGTCCCAGTCGCCCAGGACCGGCTCGTCGGTGGCGCGTCCGGCCTTCTTCACCTTCACGCTGCCGTCGGGGCGCCGGATCCGGAAGACCGACGGGGTGGAGCGGCGGAAGATCACCATCTCGGCCTCGGGACCCTTCACCCAGTTGGTCGCCAGGGGCACGTCGACGCAGTTCCGCGAGGTCAGGGTGGAGCCGAAGACGTACCTGATCCCGGAGAAGTAGGGCCAGACCACCTGGCCGGAGGCGCGCTGCTCGAAGTGCAGGTGCGGCCCCGAGGAGTTCCCGGTGCTGCCCAGCGTCCCGATCTGCTGGCCCTGGTCGACCCGCTGGCCGACCCGGACCATGACCGTGTTCATGTGGGCGTAGAGCGACTTCTCGTCGTTGCCGTGGTCGATCACGACCCACCGGCCGTAGCCGCTGTCGGCCACCGTGTCGGCGGTGGTCACCACGCCCGGCGCGGTGGCCACGATCGGGTCGTTCAGGTCGTCGGGCCGGTTGAAGTCGATGGCCCGCTTGCTCGGGCTGTGCGCGTCCCGGGTGCTGCCGGTCCAGGACTGACCGCAGGGGAAGGGCATCTCGTGGGGCGTGACCGGCTCGGCGTTGGCCGGGGCGGCGGTCAGCACGATCCCGACCGCCACACCTGCGGCGACGAGCGAACGGCGTACCTGCATGGGACATGCCTTTCCTGGGGAAGGAGACCCATCCGTCACATGAGGAACATGAGCGGTCCTGAGCCACAAGAGCGCTCAAAAGTAACCGCTGTACGGCGTGTCTGTCACCGATTCCCGCGAAATTCCGTGCTAGGCGCCTCAGGAGGAGGTGGTCGCCTCGGGGTCGCGGTGCCGGATCAGGCCCTCCTGGGCGACGGTCGCGACCAGCTCACCGCTCTCGGAGTAGACGCTCGCCAGGCTGAGCCCGCGGCCTCCCGTGGCGCGCGGCGCGTGCTGGTCGAAGAGCCACCACTCGTCGGCCCGGAACGGCCGGTGGAACCAGATCGTGTGGTCCAGGGAGGCCGCCTGCATGCCCGGGGCGGAGATCACCACGCCGTGCGGCACGAGGGCGGCGCCCAGCAGCGTCATGTCGCTGGCGTAGGTGAACGTCGCGAGGTGCTCGAGCGGGTCGTCGGAGAGCCGGTCGGCCACCCGGATCCACAGCTGCGACCGAGCCGGCCGCGCCGGATCCTCCGAGACCCCGCCGGTGGCGGAGTTCCCCAGGTAGCGGACGTCGAGCGCCGCCCACTCCCGCGCCCAGTGCTCGGCCCGCCCGTCCTGCCGAGCCCCGAACATCTCGGCCAGGCCGATGCCCTCCTCGGGAGGGGCGACGTCGGGCATGACGTCCTGGTGCTCGAACCCGCCCTCCGGGATCTGGAAGTTGGCCGACATCAGGTAGATCGGTCGGCCGTGCTGCCTGGCCACCACCCTCCGGGTGGCGAACGACCGGCCCTGCCGCAGGTCCTCGACGTCGTAGACGATCGGGACGGCGGTGTCACCGGGCCGCAGGAAGTAGGAGTGCAGCGAGTGGACGTGGTAGTCCGCCGGGACCGTCCGCGCCGCCGCGATCAGGGCCTGGGCGGCCACCTGTCCGCCGAACACGCGCTGCAGCTCGGTGTCCGGCTGGCGCCCGCGGAACAGGTTGCCGTCGATGTCCTCGATGTCCAGGAGCTCGACGAGCTCCGCGACCGACTTGGGCACAGGGGTCCTCCCGCTCAGTTCCGGCCGTCGGGCTCGTCCAGCCCGGCCAGGAACTGCTGGAACTGCTCACCGATCTCGTCGCCGGTGGGGATCTCCTCGTCCTCGGCGAGCAGGCTGCTGCCCTCCTCCTCGGCCCGGGCGAAGGCGTCGTACTGCTGCTCGAGCCCGGCCACCACCTCGGCCACCTCGGGGTTCTCCTCGAGGTAGGAGGCGACCTCGCCGTCGCGCAGCTGCGCGGCGACCTTGAGCGGGTCGAGGTCGAAGGACAGGCCCGTCGAGTCCTCGACCCCCTGCAGCAGGGCGAGCGCGGCGGCCGGGTGGTCGAACTGGGCGAGGTAGTGCGGCACGTGGGCGACGTACCCGGTCATCGGGTGCCCGGACTCCCCCAGGCGCAGCTCCAGCAGCGCGGTCACCGAGGCGGGGATCCGGAGCTCGCCGCGCCAGCTGTTGGTCCGCAGCATGAGCTCGGGGTCGTTCGCGTGCTGGGTGACCGTGATGGGGCGCGAGTGCGGAACCGCCATCGGGACCGACGCCAGCGAGACCAGTGGCCGGGCGCCGAAGTGGTCGACGACCCCGCGCAGGGCCCGGACGAAGCCCTCCCAGCGGGTGTCGGGCTCCGGGCCGGTGAGGAGCAGGTACGGACGGTCCAGGGTGTCGCGCTGCAGCCGGACCACCAGGCGCGGGGCGTCGTAGCTCTCGTAGTGGTCGCGGACGAACGAGACCGCCGGGCGCCGGGCGCGGTAGTCGTGGAAGACGTCCACGTCGAAGGTCGCCACGACCGGCCCGGAGGCGCGATCGTCCGGCAGGCCGCCCTCGAGCAGGTGCTGGACGGCGACTCCGGCCCCGTTGCCGGCGTCGAGGAACCCGTGCAGGGCCACCAGCATCGGAAGGGGCTCGCCCTCGCCGATGCCCTCGACGTCGTCGACGATGTGCACGAACTTCACGGGGGACCTTTCCCGGCCGGTGCCCCGGGTGGGCCGACCGCTCCTCTCGAGCCTAGTGCGCCAACCCCGGCCCGCGGCGGGGTGTTCCCCGATCCCGGGGTGGCGCACGCCACAGCCCGGCCGGGTCCGGGTGCCGCGTCACCCTCAGCCGAAGGTGGCCAGGATCTTCGCGCCCGCGGCACCGGCGAGGTCCGTGCCACGCACCCCGATCACCTCGCGCAGCACGGCGCCCTGGTCGGACTCGCGGGTGCCCGAGCCGGCCCGCATCGCGTCGAGCAGCCGCCACAGCGCCGGCTCGCCGTAGGCGTCGGCCACGTGCTCGCAGGCGTACCACGCGATGCCGTAGTTGGCCCCGGACTTCGGGCCGTTGAAGGAGGACCCGGCAGGCAGCCGGACCACGCCGGCCCGGGCGGCGGCCACCGCGTCGCGGGAGATCCGCCGTTCGAACTCCGGGACCGGCCGGACCGAGACGTACTCGGCCAGCCCCTCGGAGAGCCAGGTGGGCACCCGGTCGTCGCGGCTGCCCAGCGCCACGTGCGTCAGCTCGTGCCTGATCAGGCGGTCCCGCACGTCGTCGTTGCGATCGACCATGCGCGGGTGCAGCATGAAGCGGGTGCCGGCGAGCCGGTCGCCGTCCGGGCCGCCGCGCACCGGGAACGTGACGCCGTCCAGTCGGTCCGGGTCGCCGCCGGGCAGGTTGTCCAGCTCGGCCAGGACCCGGATGTCGCTGAGGGCGTAGAGGACGACCTTCCGGTCCCACTCCAGCGGGACCGCGCTGCCGACCGCCGCGATGCCGTCCTCGACGGCGTCGATGATCTGCTCCGAGGCGCCCACGCTGCCGGTGTCGAAGACGCCGAGGACGCCGTCGCCCCGCTGGACCTCGATCCGGGTGATGTCCCACGGCGCCGGCTCGATGTCGCGCTGCCGGTTGAAGCCGGCGTCCCGGTCCGAGGTCAGGACCAGCCCGCCGTCGCCGTCCGGGGCGAAGGTGAACAGGGCCGGCGTCGTCACCGGGTGCCGGTCGAAGCCGGCGAGCTGCATCCGGGTCGAGACCACCACCTCGACCCGGCCGTCCGGCCCGAGTCGCGGCGCGCCCCCGAGCCGGTGCCGGAACCGTCCCAGCGGCAGCTCGCGGAGGTTGTGGAAGTAGCGGCGCTGGCGCCTCTCGAACCTCGCCCGGTCGGTGGAGACGTCGCGCAGGAACGTCGACAGGTCGCCGTCGCGGACCGCGCCGGAGCGGCGCCGGAGGAGCTCACGGACCTGCTCGGAGGCGACCACGGCGGGGTCCGCCTCCGGGGTGACCTCCTGGAGCACCTCCGACGGGGTGCACGAGGTCAGCGCGCCGAGGACCAGGACGGCCGACAGCGCGGCGGCGATCGGTCCCCGGCGACGGGGCGGCTCAGTGCGCCCGGTCGACATCGACCAGCGCCTGCCCGTCACCCACCGCCGTGATGTCCTCGACGATGCCGCGGGCCAGGGACTGGGGGGCCAGCCCGATCCGCTCGAGGATCGCGGCCCGCTTCGCGTGCCCGAGGAACTCCTGCGGGATGCCGTGCAGCCGGACCGGCGTGGACACCCCGGCGTCGTTGAGGGTCTGCAGCAGCACCGCGCCGCAGCCACCCACCACACCGTTGTCCTCGATGCTGACCACCAGCCGGTGGTCGCGGGCCAGGTCGACCAGGGCCGGGTCCACGGGCTTGACCCAGCGCGGGTCGACGACGGTGACGCCGATGCCCTGCGCCTCCAGCCGCCCGGCCACGTCCACGGCGGTGGTGGCCATCGCCCCGACGGCGACGACCAGCACGTCCTTCGGGCCGCTCCGGGCCAGCACGTCCATGCCGCCCGCGCGGGAGTGCGGCTCGATGTCCGCGGGCGGCGGGCCCTTGGGGAACCGGACCACCGTGGGGGCGTCGTCGACCGCTACCGCCTCACCGAGCAGCTCGCGCAGCCGGGTCGCGTCGCGCGGAGCGGCGATCCGCAGCCCGGGGACGACCTGGAGCACCGACATGTCCCACATGCCGTTGTGGCTGGCGCCGTCGTCGCCGGTGACCCCGGAGCGGTCCAGGACGAACGTGACGCCGCACCGGTGCAGGGCCACGTCCATCAGGACCTGGTCGAAGGCGCGGTTGAGGAACGTCGCGTAGACCGCGACCACCGGGTGCAGCCCGCCGAGCGCCAGCCCGGCAGCGCTGGTCGCGGCGTGCTGCTCGGCGATGCCCACGTCGAAGGTGCGCTCCGGGAACCGCTCGGCGAACTGGTCCAGGCCCACCGGGTGCATCATGGCGGCGGTGATCGCGACCAGGTCCTTGCGCTGCTCGCCGAGGTGCACGATCTCGTCGGCGAAGACGTCGGTCCAGATCCGGCCCTTCGGGCTCTCCTCGCCGGTCTCGACGTCGAAGGGTCCGGGCGCGTGGAACTGGTCGGCCTCGTGCCGCTCGGCCGCGTCGTACCCGAACCCCTTGCGGGTCATCGCGTGCACGATCACCGGCCCGCCGAAGCGCTTCGCCCGGCCGAGCGCCTGCTCCATGGCCGCGAGGTCGTGGCCGTCGACCGGGCCGACGTACTTCAGGCCGAGGTCCTCGAAGAGCCCCTGCGGGGCGAGGGCGTCCTTCATGCCCTTCTTGACCGCGTGCAGGGCGTCGTACGCCGCCGGCCCGACCGCGGGGACCGCGTTCAGCCGGCGCTTGACCTGCTCGAGCACGGCCTCGTAGCGCGGGTTCGTGCGCAGCGACGTCAGGGCGGTCGCCAGCCCGCCGATCGTCGGCGTGTAGGAGCGACCGTTGTCGTTGACGACGATGACCAGCCGGCTGGCCTTCGCGATCGCGATGTTGTTGAGCGCCTCCCAGGCCATGCCCCCGGTGAGCGCCCCGTCGCCGATGACGGCCACGACGTGCCGGTCCTCGCGCCGGATGGCGTAGGCCTTGGCGAGGCCGTCGGCGTACGAGAGGGCGGTCGAGGCGTGCGAGTTCTCGACGATGTCGTGCTCGGACTCGGCCTGGCTCGGGTAGCCGGAGAGACCACCCTCCGTGCGCAGGCCCCCGAACTCGCCGGCGCGGCCGGTGAGCATCTTGTGGACGTAGGCCTGGTGGCCGGTGTCGAACACCACCCGGTCCCGCGGTGAGTCGAAGACCCGGTGGATGGCCATCGTGAGCTCGACCACGCCCAGGTTCGGGCCGAGGTGGCCGCCGGTGCGCGAGCAGACCCCGACGAGGACGTCGCGGATCTCGGCGGCCAGCTGCTCGAGCTCGTCGGCCGAGAGGCCACGGAGGTCACGCGGGGTCGAGATCGACTCCAGGTGTCCCATGCGTGGTGCCCTCGTTCTCTCGACGGATCGTGCTCGTGCCGCTCCGAGTCTAGGTGATCGGCTCAGAGATCGAGAACGGCCACGGCGGGCTCGTGGAGGCTTCCCATCCAGACCCGACCCCGGTGCTCACGGACGCCGGTGACCATGTGGAAGTCGGGGGTGGACACGTCGAGGTCGTGGACCAGCGTGCCGGCGTCGTCGTAGGCGTGCACCCGCACCGTGCGCTTCGGCTTCGGCTGCAGTCGCTCGGGGATCCGGGTCACCAGCCGCCGCAGGGGCAGCGGGCCGCGCTGGATGCGCTCGACGACCGGGTCGGTCGGGCTGGCCAGGGAGACCCAGATCAGGCCGTCGCTGCCCCGGGCGATGTTGTCGGGATAGCCGGGCAGGTCCTTGGCCAGGTGGTCGCGCTCTCCGGCCCGGGCACCGGTCAGCCAGAGCCGGACCACGGTCCGGGCGGCGGTCTCGGCGACGGCGACGTAGTCCTCGCCGGGGCCGAGCGCGACCCCGTTGGCGAAGGCCAGACCCTCGAGCAGGACGCTCACCTGGCCGGTGGCGTCGCGCCTGAGCAGCCGGCCGGTGCGGGTGTCCTCGACGAAGTCCCTCTTCCACTCGTCGATGCCGTACGTCGCCGAGGAGTCCGAGAAGTAGATGGTGCCGTCGCCGACCACCGCCGCGTTGTTGCAGAACCGCATCGGGCGGCCGTCCACCTCGGTGACCAGCGGCTCGAGGTCGCCGGTGTCGGGATGCACCGCGAGCAGGCCGCGCCGGGCGTCGCACACCAGCATCCGACCGTCCGGGAGCCACTCCAGACCGAGCGGACGCCCGCCGGTGTGGCCGATCCGCTGGATCTGTCGGCCGTCCGGGCTCACCCGGAGGAGCGATCCGTCGTCGGTGCCGGTGTAGGCGAAGCCGGCGTACTCGCCCAGCTCGGCGACCAGCACGTCCTCGGCGCCGTCGCCGGGGACGGGGAACACGGTGAGGCTCATCGGCACATCTCCTGGTAGAGGTCGGAGTCGAGGAAGCGGGGCAGCGCGAGCGCGGCGGACGTGGTCAGGTCGAGGGTCCGGGCCCGACCGGCGTCGACGAAGACGATCCGCCGACCCTCGCCCACGACGATGTCGTCGTCGGCCAGGTCGCACCGGACCGCGTAGAGGCAGACCTCGTCCGTGGTGCCGGTCGCCTCGTGGAAGACCCGGAACGACTCGACCAGCCGCAGCCCGGCCTCGAGCACGATGCCGGTCTCCTCGGCGAGCTCGCGGTAGGCGGCCTGCTCGTGGGTCTCGCCCGACTCGACGCCGCCACCCGGGAAGCCCCACCGCTCGGGGTCGAGGACGGGGTGCTCGTCGCGCTCCTGGAGGAGCACGGCGCCACCTCCGTCCACGACGGCGACACTGGAGAACCGGGGCACGCTCGCACCCTAGCGCCCGCCCGGAGCGCCGGGCCCGGCCCGGAGCTACAGGCGGGCGACGAACCTGCGGCCGCGCAGTGCCTCCTCCACCAGGCCGACCGCCCGGCGCTGGGCCAGCAGCCGGGCCGACTCCTGGTGCCAGGTCTGCACGGCGACCTCGACGACGTCCGGCTCGGCGACCTCGCGCAGCTCCGCCCGGGCCTCGCTCAGGCCGCGCCGGCAGGCCAGCTGGGCTGCCTCGACGTGCAGGACCGCGAACCTCGCGAGCACCACCACGTGCCGGCGCAGGGTCGGGTAGGACCGGTACTCCGGCGGCGTGATGTCGAGCAGCCAGTCGGCCGCGCTGCGCTCCCAGTCGGGAGCGTCCGGGGGCCGGACCTGCGCGGGCCAGCCGGGTGGGGAGACGAGGGAGGCCATGCGGCCATCCTACGCTGAATTCGAATGCGTGTTCGAATTGTGGTGGATCCGGCTCAGATCGCGGTCCCGGCGTCGTACACCACGTCCCCGCCGGGGCAGCCGACGCCGGTCTCGGGGGCGGTGCCGCCGTCGCCGAACTCGTTCACGAAGAGCCCGAGCCGCGGGTCATCGGCGCCGTCCAGCTCCAGCTGCCGCTCCCAGACGGTCACCACCACGGGCGCGGGCAGGCCCTCGTACGGCGAGAGGATGCCGAACTCCGGGAGCGCGGCCTCGAGGACGGCCACGTCGTCGGCCCCGAGATCGGGGTCGTAGGTGATCCACACGGTGCCGTGCTCGAGCGAGTGGACGGCGTTCTCCTCGCGGACCGGGCGGTCGTAGCTGCCGCAGTCCAGCCAGGTCTCGTCGTGCTCGCCGCCGGCCGGCGGCGAGGTCTCGTAGTCGACCTCGTCCTCGACGTGGGTGGTCGGCAGGTCCTCAAAGACCCGGACGTCGGCCAGCCCGCCGCCCGATGATCCGCCCGACGAGCCGCCCGACGAGCCCAGCGTGCCGCTGCGCGCGTCGCCGGCATCCAGCGCGCCCGGGAGCAGCGCGGCGGCACCGAGGACCAGCAGTGCGGCGACCGAGGCGAGCACCAGCCGACGCCTCACGCGCCGCCCTCCAGCGCCCGCTCGACGCGCTCCACCTTCGCGGTGAGCTGGCCGCAGTCGTGGCCGGCCCGCAGGTCCGCCTTGAGCACCAGGCCGACCCGTGGCGACGTGGCGGCGACGACGTCGACGGCGCGCTTGACCACCGCCATGACCTCGTCCCACTCCCCCTCGATGTTGGTGAACATCGCGTTGGTCTCGTGCGGCAGCCCGGACTCGCGCACGACCCGGACCGCCGCGGCGACCGCCTCGCTGACACCGCCGCTCTCGTCACCGGACATCGGACTGATGCTGAACGCCACGATCATGGACCCAGCCTGCCAGCACCGGCCTGACCGGGATCCCGCGGCCTCAGCCCGGCAGGAAGGAGAGCCGCACCTCGCGGTCGGGGTTGTCGACGTTGAGGTCGACCAGGCAGATGCTCTGCCAGGTGCCGAGCGCGAGTCGTCCGTCCAGCACCGGGACGCTCGCGTACGGCGGCACCAGGGCCGGCAGCACGTGCGACCGGCCGTGCCCCGGGCTGCCGTGCCGGTGCCGCCACCGGTCGTCCGCGGGGAGCAGGTCGGCCAGCGCCGCCAACAGGTCGTCGTCGCTGCCGGCGCCGGTCTCGAGGATCGCCACCCCGGCCGTGGCGTGCGGCACGAACACGTGCACGAGCCCGTCGCCGCGCCCGCTCACGAACGCGCGCACGTCGTCGGTCAGGTCGAGCACGCACTCGGCGCCCCCGGTGCGGTAGCTGTGGGTCTGGGAGTCCATGCCCAGCATGGTCCCAGTCGCCGACAAGGTGCCAGTCCCCCGGCCGGCGCCCGAGCCGCGAGGCTCTACGTTCTGCAGGTTCTGAGCCCGGGAAACCTGCAGAACGTAGAGCCTGACGTGAGGCGTTGGCGGGTTTCGACACGCTCGCTGCGCTCCCGGCTCAACCGGCGGGCCGGCGCCTACTCCTCCGGACCACCCTCCTGGAGCGGGAACCGGTGCCCGTTGCAGAAGAAGCCGGGGCTGGGCGGGCCCGACTTCGTCTGGCTCGGCACGATGCCCCCGGCGCGGACGATCTGGCCGTAGGACTGCACCCGGCCCCCCTCCTCGGGGTCGTCGGGGTGGTCGTTGAGACCGGAGAACGAGCAGATCGAGTTGGCGTGCTCGGGGCCCTTCTCGACCTGGCCCTGGGCGTGTGCCGGCCCCATGCCGGCGACGGCGAGTGCGGTCACGCAGAACGGGACCGCCAGCCATGACTTCGTTCGCATTTCCTTCCTCCTGAGTTCGGCGGCGAGGCGAAGCCCCGCCGGGTCTTCTCGGAGGCTATTCCTGCCCGCAGGGCGCGGCATGACCCTGCGGGGCCTGACGACCCCAGTGCCGCGGCACTCGGGTCGGACGCCTCAGGCGACCGACTTCACCAGCAGCACCACCGCGGCGAAGGCGCACACGACCAGGACCAGCTGCCGGAACCGCGCGCGAGGTACGTCGTCGCGCACCTGGATGCCCACCCGGATCCCGACCGCCATCAGCGGGGCGAGGAGCAGGGCGATCAGCAGGGACTCCACCGGGATCTCGCCGGACAGGCCCAGAGCGGAGAGGCTCAGGACCACGCCCAGGAAGAAGAAGACCGCCAGCGTCGAGCGGGCCTCGGAGGGCCGCCGGTGCTGGAAGAGCAGGGCGATCGGGGGCCCGCCGATGGAGGTGGCGGTGCCGGTGACGCCCGAGGTGAAGCCGGCCCCGACCAGCGTCGCCCGGGTGATCGGGACCGAGACCGAGCGCACCGAGAGCAGCACCGCGAGCAGGACGGTGAGGCCCAGCGCCACCCCGAGCTGCTCGGGGGTGAACACGACCACCAGCCACACCCCGAGCGCCGTGCCCGGGACCCGGGCCGGCAACGACCAGCCGATGGCCGGCCAGTCGACGTGCTCCCGCTCCCCGAAGAACGAGACGCCGGCGACGAAGAGCCCGAACCACAGCGGCAGCGACGGGACCAGCTCGGGCGCGAGGACCGCGATCACGGGCGCCGTGATCAGACCCACGCCGAGGCCGACGACGGCCTGGACGAACGCCCCCACCAGCACGGCGAGGGCGATCGCCAGGACGACGCCGGGGCTCAGTCCGAGGAGGCTCAACCCCGCCGCAGGTTGCGCAGCACGAACTGCATGATCCCGCCGTTGCGGTAGTAGTTCGCCTCACCGGGCGTGTCGATGCGGACGACCGCGTCGAACTCGACGTCGCCCGCGGTGACCTTGACCGTGCGCGGCGTGCTGCCCTCGTTGAGGGCGGTGACGCCGGAGACCGCGAAGGTCTCCTCACCGGTCAGGCCCAGCGACTCCGCGGACTCGCCCTCGGGGAACTGCAGCGGGAGCACGCCCATGCCGATGAGGTTCGACCGGTGGATCCGCTCGTAGGACTCCGCGATCACCGCTCGGACCCCCAGGAGCGCCGTGCCCTTGGCCGCCCAGTCGCGCGACGAGCCGGAGCCGTACTCCTTGCCGGCGAGCACGACCAGCGGGGTGCCCTCGGCGAGGTACCGCTCCGAGGCCTCGAACACCGTGGTCACCTCGCCGCCGCCGTCGGCGGAGAAGTCGCGGGTGACGCCGCCCTCGGTGCCCGGTGCCAGCTGGTTGCGCAGCCGGATGTTGGCGAAGGTCCCGCGGATCATGACCTCGTGGTTGCCGCGCCGCGAGCCGTAGGAGTTGAAGTCCCGCTGGCCGACACCGTGCTCGGCGAGGTACTTCCCGGCCGGCGAGTCCTTCTTGATCGCACCGGCCGGCGAGATGTGGTCGGTGGTGACCGAGTCGCCGAGCTTGAGCAGCACCCGGGCGCCCTCGATGTCGGTGACCGGCTCCGGCTCCTCGGGCATCCCGTCGAAGTACGGCGGCCGCCGGACGTAGGTGGACTCCTCGTCCCACTCGAAGGTCTTGCCCTCGGGGGTCGGCAGCGAGCGCCACTGCTCGTCCCCGGCGAAGACGTCGGCGTAGTCGTCGGTGAACATTTCCGAGGTGATCGCGCCCGCGATGACCTCCTCGATCTCCGCCGCGGTCGGCCAGATGTCGCGCATGAAGACGTCGTTGCCCTCGGTGTCCTGGCCCAGCGGGTCGTTGAACAGGTCGAGGTCCATCGAGCCGGCCAGCGCGTAGGCGACCACCAGCGGCGGGGAGGCCAGGTAGTTCATCTTCACGTCCGGGTTGATCCGGCCCTCGAAGTTCCGGTTGCCCGACAGCACCGAGACGACCGCGAGGTCGTTGTCGTTGACCGCGGCCGAGACCTCGGGGATCAGGGGGCCGGAGTTGCCGATGCAGGTGGTGCAGCCGTAGCCGACCAGGTGGAACCCCAGCTTGTCGAGGTACGGCGTGAGGCCGGCCTTCTCGTAGTAGTCCGAGACCACCTTGGAGCCGGGGGCGAGCGTGGTCTTGACCCACGGCTTGCGCTGCAGGCCCTTCTCCACGGCCTTCTTGGCCACCAGGGCGGCACCGATCATCACCGACGGGTTCGAGGTGTTCGTGCACGAGGTGATCGCCGCGATCGCGACCGCGCCGTGGTCGAGGGTGAACTCGGTGCCGTCCTCGAGCGTGACCTGGGCGGGGTTGCTGGCCCGGCCGCCGTCCTTCGGGGCGGCCGAGAGGTGGTTGTCGGGAGCCGCCTCCCCGTGACCGTTGGCGGGCGAGTCGGAGGCCGGGAAGGACTCCTCGACGGCCTCGTCGTACCCGTTGGTGTCCTGGTGCTCACCGTCGACGTAGTCGACCAGCGCGCCCCGGAAGGAGGCCTTGGCGTCGGAGAGCGAGACCCGGTCCTGCGGCCGCTTCGGGCCGGCGAGCGAGGGCACCACCGTGGCGAGGTCGAGCTCCAGCTTCTCGCTGTAGCGCGGCTCCGCGGACGGGTCGTGCCAGAGGCCCTGCTCCTTGGCGTAGGTCTCGACGAGCGCGATCTGCTCCTCGGAGCGCCCGGTGAGCCGCAGGTAGGTGACGGTCTCCTCGTCGATCGGGAAGACCGCGATCGTGGAGCCGAACTCCGGGCTCATGTTGCCGATCGTGGCCCGGTTGGCCAGCGGCAGCACGGAGACCCCGGGGCCGTAGAACTCCACGAACTTCCCGACCACGCCGTGCTCGCGCAGCATCTCGGTGATCGTGAGCACCAGGTCGGTCGCGGTCGCGCCCTCGGGCAGGTCGCCGTTCAGCTTGAAGCCGACCACGCGCGGGATCAGCATCGAGACCGGCTGGCCGAGCATCGCGGCCTCGGCCTCGATGCCGCCGACGCCCCAGCCGACGACGCCGATGCCGTTGACCATGGTGGTGTGCGAGTCGGTGCCGACGCAGGTGTCGGGGTAGGCGGTGACGGTGCCGTCCTCGGCCTCCCGGGTGAACACGGTGCGGGCCAGGTGCTCGATGTTGACCTGGTGCACGATGCCGGTGCCGGGCGGGACGACCTTGAAGTCGTCGAAGGCGCCCTGCCCCCAGCGCAGGAACTGGTAGCGCTCGCGGTTGCGCTCGTACTCGATCTCGACGTTCTTCTCGAACGCCTCCGGCGTGCCGAACACGTCGGCGATCACCGAGTGGTCGATGACCATCTCGGCCGGCGCGAGCGGGTTGATCTTGGTCGGGTCGCCGCCGAGCTCGGCCATCGCCTCGCGCATGGTGGCCAGGTCGACGACGCACGGGACGCCGGTGAAGTCCTGCATGATCACGCGGGCCGGCGTGAACTGGATCTCCTTGTCGGGGTCGGCGTCGGCGTCCCAGCCGGCGAGCGCGAGGATGTCGTCGGCGGTGATGTCCTCGCCGTCCTCGGTGCGGAGCAGGTTCTCGAGGAGCACCTTGAGGCTGTACGGCAGCGTGGCGACCGCGTCGTCGGCGACCCCGTCCCCCGTCACCGCATCGAGGCGGAAGATCTCGTACGCCGTGCCGTCGACGTCCAGGGTGCCCTTGGCACCGAAGCTGTCCTTACTCGCCATGGATGGCATCTCCTCAGGGGCTTGGCTGCGGATGCGGTGGTGCCCATTCTTCCCACGCGGCGGCGCCGCACGGAAGGGTGACCCACCAGAGTCTCTTGATATCAAGATATATCACGCAGAGCCGAACAGCACCAGCGGGAGGTTCTCCCGGCCCAGCCCCGTTCAGGGGTGGCTTGCGTCGGGACGACGGCACGGGCCGGGCCCTCGGCGCCCGGACCACTCACAGGACGACGAACAGCACCCAGAGCACGAAGACGAGCACACCCACGGCGAAGACTGCGGCCCAGAACGGCGACCTCTGCCCGGGAGCGTCCACGTAGCAGCGCCTGGGCTCGCGCGGGTCGTAGGCGACCGTGACCCGCGTGCCCGCCGTACGGGTCGTCTCGTAGCCGACCGGATTGATCGCCCAGGCCTCGACCGCGCGACCGTCGCCGTCGTGGAAGGACACCTGCACCCGGAAGGACGACGCGTCCATGTCGTTGCGGTTGTGGTCGGTCTGGAGCACCGTGCCGTCGGCGTGCGGCCAGCGTCGCTGCCGGAGGCTGCCCAGCCCCATCCTCGCGAGGACGAACACGAAGATGCCGGCGACGACGAGGGGGAACACGGTCCGGAGGAGGTCCACGGGGCTCCCTGGTGCGGTGCGAGGACGGGCGGGCGGACACAGCGTGGCACAGGATCCGGGCTCCCGCTGACCACGTCGAACTAAGCCCGCGGAGCCGCCGGCCCGATCACCTAGGGTGAGGCCGTCGCGCCCCGCACACAGCGAAAGGTGGCCCTCTCGGATGTCCATCCCCCACCGGCGACTCCTCGCACCGCTGCTCCTCTGTCTCGTGGCCCTCGCCTTCGCCCCGCCCGGTGCGGCGTCCCGGGCGGCGGAGGACTCCGACCCGGGCACGCTGGTGATGGTGCTCGACTCCTCGGGCTCGATGAAGGAGCGGATCGGGGGCGGCCAGAGCCGGATCGAGGCCGCGAAGGGCGCGCTGCGTCGCGTGATCCGCTCGCTGCCCGACGAGCAGCGGGTCGGCCTGCGGGTCTACGGCTCCGAGGTCTTCTCGCGCGGCGAACCCGGCGCGTGCACCGACTCCGAGCTCGTGGTCCCGGTCGACACCGGGAACCGCGCCGATCTCGCCTCCGCCCTCGGCGACTACCGGCCCTACGGGGAGACGCCGATCGGCCACGCGCTGCGCGAGGCCGGCAAGGACGTCGGCACCGAGGGCCGGCGCAACATCGTCCTGGTCTCGGACGGCGAGCCGACCTGCCCGCCCGACCCCTGCAAGGTGGCCCGCGACCTGTCCCGCCAGGGCGTCGACCTCCGGATCGACGTCGTGGGGCTCGACGTCGACGGCGCGGCGCGCAACCAGCTCGCCTGCATCGCCCGCGCGGGCAACGGCTCCTACTACGACGTGCGCTCCTCCGAGGAGCTCGCCACCAGCCTCGAGAAGCTCTCCACGCGTGCGGCCCGCCCCTACACCGTCATCGGCGAGCCCGTCACGGGCACCGCGGACGCAGCAGACGCCCCGTCGGTCACCGCCGGCGACTGGGCCGACGAGGTCGCCCCGGCCGGCAAGGAGGGCGACACCCGCACCTACGCCGTCGAGCGGGAGATCGAAGGCTCGACCCTCCACGTGAGCGCCGCCCTGCGCAGCGACCCGAGCGTCGACGACGACGGACTGCGACTCGAGCTGTCCTCCGCCGAGGACGGCAGCAGCTGCGGTGGGAGCGGCCTCACCGCCCAGCGGACCGGCGGTGAGCTGATCGCGGTCGCTGCCTCCGCCGGCGCGCTGCGCCCCGGCGGCACGCTGGACCCCGACACGGCCTGCGCGAGCGGCGACCTGCTCGCGCAGGTCACCCGCCAGAACGGGACCACGACGACGCCGCTGGAGCTGCGCGTGATCGAGGAGCCGCCCGTGGAGAGCCTCGACGGGCTGCCGCAGCCGGAGGGGGGCTCCGGGTGGACGCGCCTGCGGGGAGGGAAGGCCGCCAAGGTCACCGGAGGCACCTCGTTCGACGACGCACCCGTCCTCGAGCCCG
Source organism: Nocardioides donggukensis (assembly GCF_014842875.1). GTDB lineage: Bacteria > Actinomycetota > Actinomycetes > Propionibacteriales > Nocardioidaceae > Nocardioides > Nocardioides donggukensis. The sequence continues at coordinate 394,921 of NZ_JACYXZ010000002.1, forward strand.
GCACCTACCGCGACTCGATCGTGCCCGGCGAGGTGCTGACCTACCAGGTCGACGTCGAGTGGGGTCAGCGACTGACCGCCGCGTTCGTCTTCCCGCGCCTTTCGGGAAGGCTCGGCGAGGCGGTGTCCGCCGACTCCCCGATCGTCGCGACCACCGTCTTCAGCCCGGCGCGGGCACGCTCGTCGGTGCTCGCGCGCAGCGACGGCCCGAGCACCCAGGTCGCCCTGACCGACGACGGTGAGACCATCGGCGACACCATTCCGCCGGTGGCCTACCTCAACGGCGGGCAGTCCGCCCCCGTCGACGGCGCCAGGCTGGCCGGCCGCTACACGGTCACCGTGTTCATGGACCAGTCCGAGGGCGGTCCGAGCTACCTGACGCCGTTCACGCTGCGGCTCGGCCTGGTCGGCGAGCCCGGCGACGCGCCGCCGTACGTCGAGGAGCCCGAGGACCCCGAGCAGAGCACCCCCTCCCCCGACCCCGACCCCGAGCCGGACGCCGCGCCCGAGCCCGATCAGGACGAGGACTCCTCGCTGCTGCTGTGGCTGGGCCCGCTGGCGCTGCTCGTCATCCTGGTCGCCGGGGTGGTCCTGGTCAGGGCCCGGCGCACCCGGGACTGAGGGGCGTCCCGACGACCCTGGGCCGCTCCGAGAGAGCCGACTGACCTCACTCGGATGGACGCTCCGGGTCGGCAATCCGCTCGAACGCGTCGGCGACGGAGTCGAGGTCCACCTCGCCGAGGTGGTCGAAGACGTGGGCGCGTGCGCTCGCGAGGTGGGCGACCCAAGCGTCTTGCAGCTCTTGGAGTCCCGCACCGGTGAGAACGGCGTCCCAGCCCCGGCCATCGTCCGGGGAGCGTTCCCGCTCGACCAGACCGATCTTCTGCAACCGGTCGACGACCCGAGAGATCCCGCTCATCGACATCGCTGCGCCGCCGGCGAGATCGGTCATCCGCATCCGCCGGTCGGGTGCCTCGGACACGTGGACGAGCACGAAGTAGTCGGTCGCCGAGAGCCGGGTCTCGCGGACGAGGTCGGCGTCGAGCTTGCGCGGCAGGACTGCCAGCAGCCGGGTCAGTGACCGCATGAACCGCTCCTCACTGGGGGACAGCGGCTCGACGGTGGGAGGTCGTGTGCGCATGCTCACATGTTAGTTGCTTGAGCAAGCACCAACTGGCTGTAGTGTTTGTTTCACGAAGCAAGTAAATCTGGCAGGAGATGCATCATGAGTGCTGACATCGAGCGGGTGGCCGTGGTGACCGGGGCGGGGAGCGGTCTCGGCCGTGAGATCTCCCTGGGACTGGCAGCACGCGGATACCGGGTCTTCGGGACCGCCTTCGCGACGGCAGAGGTTGCCGAGCTCGACGCCGCGTCGGGCGGCGCCGTACGGCTCGAGGTCGTCGACATCGTCGACTCCGCCGCGGTCGGCGCGTGGGCCGAGAGCGTGCAGGACGAGGTCGCAGGCGTTGACCTGCTGATGAGCAACGCCGGCATCCTCACCCCGGGCCCGATCGAGCTGCTGTCGATCGACGACGTCCGCCGCGAGTTCGAGGTGAACACCTTCGGGCCGCTGCGGGTGGTCAACGCGTTCCTGCCCTCGCTGCGAGCCGCACGCGGGCGCATCGTCCAGATCAGCACCATCACCGCAACCGTGCCGCTGCCGTTCAACGCGGCCTCGGGAGCGTCGAAGGCGGCGGCGGAGGTCTTCGCCGACGTCTATCGCGCCGAGCTGAAGCAGTTCGGCATCGACGTCACCATCGTCTCGCCCGGCAGCATGCTCACCGGCGGCCCGGCAAAATCGGCAGCTGCGTTCGAGCGGCTCCTCTCTGCCATGACCCCACAGGGACGTGAGCTCTATGGGGCGCCCTTCGCGCGGTTCGCGGAGCAGTTCAACGCCAACCAGGGCAAGGGGATCACCGCGACTGACGCGGCCACCCAGGTCATCGAGGTGGCTGAGGAACAGCCAGCACCGAGCCGACGGACCGTGGGGCCCGACGCCGCCGCGCTGCTGCAAGCCTCCAAGACCATGACCGACGACGAGCTCGACGCGCTGCGACTGCAGCTCGGCGGTCTCGCCTGAGCCCCCACCAGCCTTTCCAACCACCGCTACACCAACAACGGGAGACAACATCATGATCGAGATCGTGGACACCACCGACACCCGGGCCGTGCGCAACAAGGACAACCTGATCGCCTTCTACCGCCGCGCCATCAACGACAAGCAGCCGCGCGAGGCCGCCGCGGCGCTCGTCGCGGACGACTACGTCCAGCACAACCCGCTGCTTCCCGACGGCGGGGCGATGCTGGGCGAGACGTTCGCTGCCGTCGTCGAGGCGCACCCGCTCGCCCGGGTCGAGATCCACCGGATCATCGCTGTGGGCGACTGGGTGTGGGCGCACGTGAACTTCCTCAACCTCTACAGTGACGACCCCGACGACCTCGGGATCGCCGGGGTCGACATCTGGAAGATGGACTCCGACGGCGTGGCCCTCGAGCACTGGGACGTCCTGCAGCCCGTGGTCGCCGAGGCCGAGACCGTCAGCGGCCACAGCGTCTTCTGAGCCGGAGGATCCTCACGTGACCGACTATCTGCACGACCTCCAGTTCGGCTCGTTCCTGACTCCGGACAACCGGCGCCCCGACGACACCGTCGCGCTCGCCTTGCTGAGCGAGCAGATCGGCCTGGACCTGGTGACCTTTCAGGACCACCCCTACCAACCGAGCTTCCTCGACACCTGGACGTTGCTGTCCTATGTCGCCGCCCGCACGTCGACGGTGCGGCTCTCGCCCAACGTCCTCAACGTGCCGTTGCGACCACCGGCCGTCCTGGCCCGCAGCGCGGCCTCTCTCGACCTGCTCTCGGGTGGTCGGGTCGACCTCGCCCTCGGGGCAGGCGCGTTCTGGGACGCGATCGCGGCGATGGGGGTGCCGCGGCTCAGCCCGGGCGAGAGCGTGGTCGCGCTGGCGGAGGCGATCGAGGTGATCCGCCAGATCTGGGACGCCGACGCGCGTGGAGGGGTGCGGGTGGACGGCATTCACCACCAGGTGCAGGGAGCCAAGCGTGGTCCGGCGCCGAGCCACGACATCGGTCTGTGGGTCGGCGCCCTGAAGCCTCGGATGTTGCGACTGATCGGTCGCAGCGCTGACGGCTGGCTGCCGTCGTTGTTCTATCTCCAGCCCGGCGACCTCGCCCGCGGCAACGCCGTCATCGACGAGGCCGCGACCGAGGCGGGCCGCGACCCCGGCCAGGTGCGGCGCCTGCTCAACGTGGCAGGGACGTTCTCCGGCACCGCACGCGCGCAGTTGGACGGCCCTCCCGAGCACTGGGCCGCCGAGCTGACCCAGCTGACCCTCACCGAGGGGGTCAGCACGTTCATCCTCGCCAGCGACGACTCCCGACAGCTGCGGGTCTTCGCCGAGGAGGTGGCGCCGGCGGTCCGCGAGCTCGTCGGCGCGGCCCGGGCTGGGGCGGTGAGCACTCCGCGCCCGGCGACCGCGGTGCCGCTGACGAGGACCGCCCTCGCCGTGCGTGCGACGCCGGCGCCGGCCCCTCGGGGCAGTGAGACGGTCCTGGACGAGGCGGCACGTCCCGACGCCCCGACGCCCGACCCCGATCGGCGCTACACCCCGCACGAGCAGGCCACCGGCCAGCACCTCGTCGACATCCACGACCACCTGCGCGCCGAGCTCGAACAGCTCAACGACCTCATCGAGCAGGTGGCCACCGGGATGATCGGGGCAGCGGCGGCGCGCTCGCACATCAGCGCGATGACGCTGCGCCAGAACAAGTGGGTTCTCGGCGGCTACTGCGAGAGCTACTGCCGCGTGGTGACGACCCACCACATGCTCGAGGACCAGGGCATCTTCCCGCACCTGCGCCGTCATGACCCTCGGTTGGGGCCTGTCGTCGACCAGCTCCAAGTCGAGCACGAGCTGATCCACGAGGTCCTCGAGGAGGTCGACCGTGCGCTGGTGACCTTCGTCTCCGTCGAGGACGGGATGGCGGATCTGCGCCGCGCGGTCGACCTCCTCTCCGACACCCTGCTCTCGCACCTGTCCTACGAGGAGCAGGCGCTCATCGAGCCGATCGCGCGGTTCGGGCTGGGCTGATCGCTCGCCCCGCCGGCTGCTCGGTGTGGCTGTCAGTCATCGGCGCGGCGAGGTCCTCGGGGGCCAGGAGGGCAGGCGGGGGTGGCGGCCCCCAGCTGAAGCACCTCGGCCCCCTCGAGCACGTCGGAGCTCATCCAAGGGGATGACATCCATGTCGTTCGTCTTGCTGGCCGACCCGGACGACAATCTGTTCTGCGCCATGGCCCGACTCGTCGGCTGCAGGTCCGGGCGGCTTGTCTGCGCATGTCAAGACGTCCTACAACCGGAACCTCCAGCGGGACGGCCGCTGGCCAGCCCCCGGCGGGTCGGATTGCCAAAGCGAGCCCAGGTGAGCCTGGTGGCCCGTTCTCGGTGCTCGAGCTCGCGGCGACCATGGCCTTGCAGCGAAGACCATTCGTATTACACTTGCATCATGAAGGTCAACGGCGCCGAGGTCTCTGAGGACCAGATCGACGAGTGGGTGGCGGAGGCTGAGGCCGGCTACGACGTTGAGATGCTGCGCAAGGGCGGCCGCAAGCCGGTCGGCGACGGGCCTGGCCGGGTCGTCCCTGTCCGTCTCGACGCAACGCTGCTGGCCCAACTCGACGGCCGGGCCGAACACGATCACCAGTCGCGTTCGGAGATCATCCGCGCCGCGATCCGTGCCTACGTGGCGTGAAGGTCCGCGACTCAGCCCTGAGGCACGGCATCGATCCCGCGGACTCCATTCAGGCCGCCGAGCATCCGGTCTTCCTGCGTGACCTCGGTGACGACCCGCATCGCCAACTCCGCCTCGGGTTCGACACGCACGGTCGCATCCTGGAGGTGATCGTGCTGACCGGAGACGGCGGGGATCAGATGCTCATCCACGACATGAAGGAACGCCAGCAGTACCTCGCCCTGCTCGACTGACGTCGCAGTCAGTCGTCCGTTTCAAGGAGTGTGAAGGTTGCCCCGACCATCGCCGGAACCCACGTCCGACGAATCGAGGTCGGTCGCGTCACTGCCCTGCCCATAGAGATCTGACACGGGCAAGACCGTACGCCCACGGCCGCGCTGCCACGCGGCAGCTACGGCGCGACCGGAGGTTCATCGCGACTGCGCGCCACCAAAGCGAGCCATACGGGGTTCAAAGTGAGCCTTAAGGCCGATTTTTGGCATTCGACCTGCTCCGAGGAAATAACATCACCGCAGGTCAACGCCGGTTTTCGTCAGCAACGCGACGCATTCGACGTGGTGCGTCATCGGGAACAGGTCGAACGCCCGCAGCGCGGAGAGCCGGTAGCCGAGGTCCGCGAACGTCGCGACGTCCCGGGCCAGCGCGGCCGGGTCGCAGGCGACGTACGCCACCGCGCGGGGCGCCCGGTCGACGACCTGCTCCACGACCTTGCGGCGGGCCCCTTCGCGGGGTGGGTCCAGCACGACCAGGTCGAACGGCTCGTCGTAGGACTCCCGAAGCACCCGGTCGACCGAGCCCTGGGCCACCCTGGCCTGCGGAAGGCCGACCAGGTTGCCGCGGGCATGGCCGCACGCGGCCAGGTCGCCCTCGACGGCGACCACCCGGCCCCGCTCCCCCACCCGGTCGGCGAGGAACGCCGCGAACACCCCGACCCCGGCGTACAGGTCGAGCACCGCCTCGCCCGGGCGTGGCCCGAGCAGCTCCAGCACGGTGCCGACCAGGACGCCCGGCGCCCCGGGGTGCACCTGCCAGAAGCCGTCCGCGTCGACGGCGAACTCCCGCTCCGTGCCCTGCGCGGCGACCTGCTCCACCACCGGCGCGGTGGGTCCGTCGTCCCGGACACCCTCGACCACCTCGAGCGCGCGCGGATGGGCGATCCGGCAGTCGTCGATCTCGACCACCTCGCTGGACCGGTGCACGTGCAGTCCCTGGGCGCCTCCGGGCAGCCCGACGTACCGCATCCGGGTCCGCCACCGCAGACCCTCCTGGTCGCCGTCGACGGCCTCGACCACCAGTCCGGCCACCAACGGGTCGTCCTCGGCCAGGCCACCGAGGCGGACCAGCTGCTCACGCACCACGGCGGCCTTCAGGTCGCGCTGGGCGGGCAGGGCGACGTGCTGGAAGTCGCAGCCGCCGCACAGCTCGGGGCCGGCGTAGGGGCACGGCGCCGGCACCCGGTCCGGCGAGGGCGTCCGCACCTCGACCGCGTCACCGCGCCAGAAGCCGTCGCCCTCGGTGCCCTCGGTGACCTCCACGACCACCTGCTCGCCGGGCAGGGCGTGGCGGACGAAGACCACCCGGTTGCCGGCCTCGGCCACCCGGGCCACGCAGTGGCCACCGTGCGCGACCGGACCGACGGTCACCTCGAAGCGGGCGCCGACGACCGAGGCGCCCCGCGCCTTCCGCTCCCGGGGACGACGGGCCATCAGTCGAACCGCCGCGGGTCGTCGGGCCCGCGTGCTCCGGGCAGGGTCCCGCGACGGACGTCGCCGGGTCTGGCCCGGGTCTCCACCCGCGCCTCGCGCTCGATGGCGTAGGCCGAGGAGCGCAGCTGGTAGGGCACCGAGATGACCATCACGCCGGGCGTGAACAGCAGCCGTCCCTTGAGGCGCAGGGCGGTCTGGTTGTGCAGCAGCTGCTCCCACCACCGGCCGACGACGTACTCCGGGATGTAGACCGCCACCACGCCGCGCGGGTTGGCGCGCCGGATCTCGGCGGCGTACTCGACGATCGGCCGGACCAGCTCACGGTACGGCGAGTGCAGCACCTTGAGCGGCACGTCGATCCGTCGCTCGTCCCACTCGTCGAGGAGCCGGTCGGTCGCCTCCTGGTCGGCCGCCACGTAGACCGCCTCCAGGGCGTTGGGGCGGGTCGCCTTGGCGAAGGCGAGGGCGCGCAGGGTCGGCTTGTGCAACTTCGAGACCAGCACGATCGCGTGCACCCGGGTCGGCAGCACCTTGTCCTGGTCGTCCCCGGCGAGCTCGGCCTCGACGAGGTCGTAGTGCTTGCGGATCGCCTGCATCACCAGGAAGAACACGATCATCGCCAGCACCGTGATCCACGCGCCGGCCAGGAACTTCGTCACCAGCACCACCACGAGGACCACCGCCGTGAAGGCGAGGCCGATCGTGTTGATGAGCCGCGAGCGCTGCATCCGCGCCCGCTCGAGCGTGTCGGTGGTCCCGGACAGCTCCCGCGTCCAGTGCCGGATCATGCCCAGCTGGGAGAGGTTGAAGGAGACGAAGACGCCGACGATGTAGAGCTGGATCAGGCGGGTCGGCTGGGCGTCGAAGATCCAGATCAGCGCGATCGCCATCGCGGCCAGGAACACGATGCCGTTGCTGTAGGCCAGCCGGTCCCCCCGGGAGCCGAAGGCGCGCGGGGCCAGCCCGTCCTTGGCCAGGATCGAGCCCAGCACCGGGAAGCCGTTGAAGGCGGTGTTCGCGGCGAGGACCAGGATGATGCCGGTCATCGAGACCACGAAGTAGAAGCCGGGCGGGAAGTCCTGGAAGACCGCCTCCGCGATCTGCGAGATCACCGTGTGCTGGTCGTAGTCCGCGGGCAGCGCACTGCCGTCGGCGCGCCGCAGCCGCTCCAGCTCGTGCGGGTCGACCATCCGCAGGCCCATCTCCCGGGCCAGGACGATCACGCTGAGCATCATCGTGATCGCGATCATCGCCAGCATCAGCAGCGTGGTCGCGGCGTTGCGCGACTTCGGCTTGCGGAACGCGGGCACGCCGTTGGAGACCGCCTCGACCCCGGTGAGCGCCGCGCAGCCGGAGGAGAACGCACGTGCCAGCAGGAAGATCAGGGCCACGGTCGTCAGCTCGTCGTCATAGCCGGGGGCCTTCTCGATCACGAACTCGGCGCTCTCGACGACCGGCAGGTTCCCGGTCAGCAGCTGGAACAGCCCGACCAGGCACATCCCGAGGATGCCGAACATGAAGAAATAGGTGGGGAAGGCGAACAGCGTCCCGGACTCGCGGATCCCGCGCAGGTTCATCGCCGCCAGCGCCACCACCAGCCCGGCCGCGAACGTCGCCTCGTGGCCGGAGAGGAACGGCAGGGCCGCGGCGGCGTACTGGGCGCCGGCGGAGATCGAGACCGCCACCGTGAGCACGTAGTCCATGAGCAGGGCGCTGGCGACGGTGACGCCGGCGGTGCGACCCAGGTTCACCTTGGCGACCTCGTAGTCGCCGCCGCCGGACGGGTAGGCGTACACGGTCTGCCGGTAGGACGCGATCACCGCGAACATCACGACCGCGACCGCGATCCCGACCTTCCAGGAGAACGCGTACGCCGACGCGCCGGCCAGCGAGAGCATGATGAACACCTCGTCGGGCGCGTAGGCCACCGAGGAGAGGGCGTCGCTGGCGAACACCGGCAGGGCGACCCGCTTCGGCAGCAGGGTCTCCCCCAGCTGCGAGCTGCGGAGCTTGCGGCCCAGCAGGATCCGCTTCGAAACGTCGCCGACACCCACGAGCGAACAGGCTAGACCACGGGCGGGGGTATAGCGTCGTCCCCGTGCATGTCGTGATCATGGGCTGCGGCCGGGTGGGTTCGACCCTGGCCAGGAGCCTCGAGGACCGCAACCACACCGTGTCGGTGATCGACAACGACGCCGACGCCTTCCGACGCCTCGGCCCGGGGTTCAACGGGGACAAGGTGACCGGGTACGGATTCGACCAGGCCGTCCTCACGAAGGCCGGGATCGAGCGGGCCGACGCGTTCGCCGCGGTCTCCAGCGGCGACAACTCCAACATCATCGCGGCGCGGGTCGCCCGGGAGTCCTTCGGGATCCAGCAGGTCGTCGCCCGGATCTACGACCCCGGCCGGGCCGAGGTCTACCAGCGGCTCGGCATCACCACCGTGGCCACCGTGAAGTGGACGGCCGACCAGGTGCTGCGGCGGATCCTCCCGGCCGGTGCCGAGCCGGACTTCCGGGACCCCTCCGGCACGATCCGGCTCGACCAGGTGCCGGTGAGCGTCGCCTGGATCGGCCACCGCACGATCGACTTCCAGGAGCAGGGGCGGTGCCGGATCGCCTGGATCGACCGCCTGGGCGAGGGCATGCTGCCCACCCGCGACACGGTTCTCCAGGAGGGCGACCTGCTGCACGTCGTCATGCGCGAGGAGAACGCGGCCCGGACCTACTCGGTCCTGGACCAGGGACCGGAGGAGAGCTGATGCGCGTCGCCATCGCCGGGGCCGGGGCCGTCGGCCGCTCCATCGCCCGCGAGCTGATCGACAACGGCCACGAGGTCCTGCTCATCGACCGGGCGGCGGACGCGATCAAGCCGGAGCGGGTCCCCCACGCCGAGTGGCTGCTCGCCGACTCGTGCGAGCTCAGCTCGCTCGAGGAGGCGCGGCTGCAGCACTGCGACGTCGTGATCGCCGCGACCGGGGACGACAAGGTCAACCTCGTCACCTCGCTGCTGGCCAAGACCGAGTTCGGGGTGCCGCGCACCGTGGGCCGGGTCAACCACCCCAACAACGAGTGGCTGTTCACCGAGGCGTGGGGCGTCGACGTCAACGTCTCCACCCCGCGGATCATGTCCGCCCTGGTGGAGGAGGCGGTCACGGTCGGCGACCTGGTCCGGCTGTTCACCTTCCGCAAGGGCAACGCGAACCTGGTCGAGATGACGCTGCCCGACGACTCGCCGTTCGTCGGCAAGCCGACCGGCCTGGTGCCGTGGCCGGAGAACTGCGCCCTGGTGACGATCCTGCGCGACGGACAGGTCTACACCCCCGACGCGGAGCAGCCGATCGAGGCCGGCGACGAGCTCCTGTTCGTCGTCGCGGCGGAGGTCGAGGAGGAGCTCGAGCGGATGCTGGCGCCGACCGCGCACGGCGGCTGACGATCGCTCAGCGGCGCGCCGACACCTCGTCGGCGTCCTCGGGCGACCCGCCCGGCTCCTCGTCCTGGGAGACCGGTGTGGCGTTGCGGGCCAGCAGCCACACCATCAGTGCCAGGGCGGCCAGCTGCAGCGGCCAGCCCATCGCCAGCTTGGAGATGCCGAGCACCGCCACCGCGGCCTCGGGGTCCATCGAGCCCGACGTGCCGGCCAGGTAGACCGGCGTCTGCACCACGACCCGGATCACGCACGGCGCGACCAGCACCCAGGTCAGCCGGCTGGTGAGCTTCACGATCTGCGGGTCCCGGTGCCACGCGGTCGCATCGCCGGTGACGCTGCCGACCATGAACCCCACCAGGGGCCACCGGACCAGGTTCGAGAACGACAGGACCACGGCGTACCCGGCGTTGTAGAGCAGTCCGGGCAGGAAGTAGGCCAGCGCCTGGTCGTTGGCGTCGCCACCGGCCCGCGCGGCCCGGTAGGCGAACAGGGCGCCGATGCCGATCCCGACCAGGGCGTTGAAGCAGAACTGGATCGAGGACCGTTGGACCAGGCGGACCACCAGGGCCAGCACGGCGGCCGAGACGCTGACGATGAGTGCGAGCGGGAGGTCCTTGGTGGTCAGGAAGGTGACCGTGAACATGATCGTCGGCACCGCGGCCTCGACCATGCCCCGCTTGCCCCCGAGCGCGGCGGAGAGCTGCTTGCGGACGACCGCCTCGACGGTGTCGACGGAGGGGCTGGTGTCGCTCACGGCTGCAGCTCGTAGCGGGGGTTGTACATCACCCGGACATTGTCCTGGACGCCGATCCGGCCCTCCACCGTGATCCCACGGCCCGGACCGATCCCGGTGATCCGGCGACGGCCCAGCCAGATGACCGTGATCACGCCGGAGCCGTCGTAGAGCTCGGCCTCGAGCGCCGGTACGCCGCCGCGCGGGCGCAGCGTGACCGTGCGCAGGGTGCCGGTGAGGCGCACCCGCTCCCGGTCCGTCGCCTCGCCGATCGAGAGCCGGCCGGAGTCCTCGGTGGCCCGGCGCAGGTCGCGGGCGTGCTGGTCGGTGCTGCTCGCCCAGCGGCTGATGTTGCGACGGAGCCGCTCCGTGCCGGTGCCCATGCCTCCAGCCTAGGTCGAGATCCGACGGGCCTGGGGCGGAAGCGTGATCGGAAGCGGGTCGCCGGGCGCCATCGCCTCCTGGCCGCGGCGCACCACGACCGAGGCGACCGCGTCCTCCCAGAGGCCGGCCGCCTCCGGCTCGACCGCCGGCTTGCCGAGATAGGTGGCCCGCAGGAACCAGCGGGGCCCGTTGACGCCGGCCACCCGCGTGGGCTGGGTGGCGCTGCCGCCCTCGGGCGTCTTGACCGTCATCAGGCAGGCCAGCTCCGGACCGTGCCGGCCCTCGCGCTCGGTGGCGGTGCCGCCCTGTCGTGAGGTCTCGGCCGCCATCTGCCGTCGGACGTCGGACCACAGGTCGCCGTTGCGGGGCGCGGCGAACGCGCGCAGCTCGACCGCGCCCTCGGCCGAGGCGATCAGCACGCTCTGCACCGTGCCCGAGGACTCGTCGACCTGCAGCCGCAGCTCCAGGCCCTCGGACGGCGAGATCAGCAGGCCGCCGAGGTCGACCCGCTCGACGGGGTCGTTCTCCAGGTCCACCTCCGCGACGTCGTAGGGGCCGGCCGCCGCGGCGGCAGGCGCCGCGTCGGCGGCCCCGCCCGTTCCGCCGGCGTCGGTCGGCTCACCGGCGTCGGCCGGCTCACCGGTGTCGGCCGGGCCGGTCGACTCGGGCTCGGCCGGGGCCTGCTGGGACTTGCGTCCGAACTTCACTGCGCACTCCTCTGGGGTTCGGCGGCCGAGAAGCCGCCGGTCGAACCGTAGCCACCGGTGCCGCGCGCGGAGTCCACCAGCCGGTCGGTGACCTGGAACTCCGCCCGCTCGACGCGCTGGACCACCAGCTGGGCGATCCGGTCCCCCCGGTGCAGGGTGACCGGCTCGTCCCGGTCGAGGTTGATCAGCAGCACGGTGACCTCGCCGCGGTAGCCGGCGTCGACGGTGCCGGGGGCGTTGACGATGGACAGGCCGTGCCGCGCCGCCAGGCCGGAACGGGGGTGGACCAGCCCGACGTAGCCCTCGGGCAGGGCCAGGGCGATCCCGGTGGGGACCATCCGTCGCTCCCCGGGCAGCAGCGTCACCTCGACGGAGGTCCGCAGGTCCGCACCCGCGTCACCGGGGTGGGCGTAGGAGGGCAGCGGCAGGTCCGGGTCCAGCCGGACCAGGGGCACCGGAACCGTCGAGTCGGGCATGTCGACGACCCTACCTGCGGCGGTCTCCGAGCCTGGTGTCAGGCTTGGCACCGTGGACTACGTCGAACGCCTGACCGTGCCGCTGCGCTGGTGGGTGCAGGGCACGATGATGGTGGCCAGCCTGTGGCTGGCGGTCGCGGTCGCCCTGCCGGCCGCCGCGGCGACCGTCGTCACCGCCGTCGCCGCCGCCGTGGTCGGCGCCGGGTTCGTCGCCTACGGCCGGGCCCGGATCGTGGTGGCCGACGGGGAGCTCCGGGCGGGACCGGCGCGGATCCCGGTCGGACTGCTCGGTCCGGCCGTGGCCCTCGACGCCGAGCAGACCCGCCGGGCCGCCGGTGTCGAGGCCGACGCCCGGGCCTACCTGCTGCTGCGGCCCTACCTCAAGCGGTCGGTGCGGGTCCCCGTCGAGGACCCCGCCGACCCCGCGCCGTACTGGCTCCTGGCCACCCGTCACCCCGAGCGGCTCGCGGCGGCGCTCACCTCGGTGGTGACCGGGGGCTAGGGTGGTGCGGTACCCAACCCCGTAGGAGGCTCTCGATGGCATCCGGCTCCAAGGTCTGGTCCGTCTTCTCGCTCGGCGCCGCCCTCGGCAGCGCCGCCATCGCCAAGAAGGCGCTGAACACCTCGTGGCGGGCGGCGACCGGCAAGAACCCGCCGGCCAACCCCGCGGACCCCGACGTGGAGATCTGGGAGGCCGTCGCGTGGGCCGCCGCGAGCGGCACCCTCATCGCGATCGCGCGGATGCTGGCCACCCGGCGCGCCGCGAACTACTACGCGAAGTCGACGGGGCACCTGCCCCCGGACCTCCAGCGGGACGGCCAGAGCGCCGCCCTCGCGGACGCGCCCACCAGCTGACCCAGGCTCAGATGCAGTCCTTGCAGATGAGCTTCTTCTCGTCGGCGAGCTGGCTGCGGTGGTGCACCAGGAAGCAGCTCATGCACGTGAACTCGTCCTCCTGACGCGGCTTCACCTCGACCGCGAGCTCCTCGTGCGACAGGTCGGCCCCGGGCAGCTCGAACGACTCGGCGGCCTCGGTCTCGTCCTCGTCGACCTTCCCGGAGTTCTTGTCGTGGCGGCGCGCCTTGAGCTCCTCGATGCTCTCCTCGCTCTGGTCCTCTTCGGTCTTGCGAGGTGCGTCGTAATCGGTCGCCATCAGGTTCTCCAGTCCCTCTCCTCCGCGAAATCGCGGCCAGTCGTGTGCTCACCCGCGTGCCCGTCCCGGCGCCAGATTGTGCACCAAAGGCAGCGCGTGTGCACGCGCATTAGACACGACGTGTCGCCAGCAACGACGAGCGGGGGTGGACTATTCCCCGGCGGGTCGGGCGAGGAACCCGCATTCGGTCACGAGCGTCCGGAACTCGGTGAATCCGTGCCCGGGAGCGCACAGCAGAGCCGTCTTCCCGCCGCGCCCCACGGACAGCTCGGTCCGGGCCCCGGCCTCGCGCGCGACCAGGCCCCCGGCGGCGTGGTCCCACGGTGAGACGCCCTCCTCGACGTAGGCGTCGGCACTGCCCTCGGCCACGTGGCACAGGTCCAGCGCGCACGATCCCAGGCGGCGGATGTCGCGCACCTGCGGGAGGAGCCGGGCCACCGCGGCCGCCTGGACCTCCCGGACGTGAGCCTCGTAGTTGAACCCGGTCAGCACCAGACGCTCCGAGGTGGGTGCCGGGGCGCGGACCCCGAGCCGGGTGCCGTCCCGCCAGGCACCGCCGCACCGGGTGGCGTGGTACTCGACACCGGAGGCGACGTCGACCACCACCCCGGCCACCGCCGCGCCGTCCCGCTCGGCGGCGATGCTCACGGCGTACTGCGGGATCCCGTAGAGGAAGTTGACCGTGCCGTCGATCGGGTCGACGACCCACGTGACGCCGGAGGTGCCGACCAGCTCCTCGCCCTCCTCCCCCAGGAAGCCGTCGCCCGGTCGGGCGGCGAGCACCCGCTCGCGGATCAGCTCCTCGCAGGCCCGGTCCGCCTCGGTGACCACGTCGACCGGGCTGGACTTGGTCGCGGCCACGGTGACGCCGGCGGCCCGCCGCGCCCGCACCAGGGCGGCCGCCTCCCCCGCCACGGTCCGAGCCAGGTCCAGGAGCTCGGCGTCGCTCACGCGTCCGACCCCGCGAGGGCCGGACGATCGCCGCGCGGGTTCGGGCAGCAGCCGGCCGGGCACACGTCCCAGCTCGCGGGCAGGCTCCCCTCGACCGCGCGCGCCACGTCCTCGCCGCGCTCGACCGCGGCGCGCTCCAGCAGCAGGTCGCGCACCACCCGCACGAAGCGGGGGTCGACGCCGGCCGTGGCGGCCCGGACGAAGCGCATGCCGAGCCGCTCCGCGGTGGCCGCGGCCTCGGTGTCGAGGTCGTAGACCACCTCCATGTGGTCGGAGACGAAGCCGATCGGCACCACCACCACCGGCGGGCGACCGGCCTCCGCGCGCGCCTCGAGGTGGTCGTTGACGTCCGGCTCCAGCCAGGGCACCTGCGGTGGCCCCGACCGCGAGCAGAACACCAGCTCGTGCCGGTGCCGGTGGCCGGTCTCGAGACGGACCCGCTCGACGATCTCCTCGGCCAGGCTGCGGTGCTGCGCGACGTACGCGCCGCCCTCGGGGCCGCTGGCGTCGTTCATGGCGGTCGGGATCGAGTGCGTCACGAAGACCAGGTCCGCGGTCTCCCGGCCCCCCTCGCCCAGGTCGGCCAGCGCCGCCAGGGTGGCGTCGACCATCGCGTCCACGAAGCCCGGGTGGTTGAAGTAGTGCCGCAGCTTGTCCAGCCGCGGGGCACCGTCCAGGCCGCCGACCGCGTCGGCGAGGTTCTCTCGGTACTGCCGGCAGCCGCTGTACGACGAGTACGCCGAGGTGACGAAGCAGGCGGCCCGCTCGATGCCGTCCGCGGTCATCTGCTTCAGGACGTCGGCGAGGTAGGGATCCCAGTTCCGGTTGCCCCAGTAGACAGGCAGGTCGACCCCGTTGCTGGCCAGGTCCTCGCGCAGGGCGGCCAGGAAGGCGCGGTTCTGGTCGTTGATCGGCGAGCGGCCACCGAAGTCGAAGTAGTGCCGGCCGACCTCCTCGAGGCGCTCCTTGGGGATCCCCCGCCCGCGGGTGACGTTCTCCAGGAACGGGACCACGTCGTCCGGCTTCTCGGGGCCCCCGAAGGAGACCAGGAGCACGGCGTCGTAGGGGCGCGGGTCCGGATGCATGTCCCCATCCTAGGAACGCCGGCCGGAGGGGGTAGAACTGGTGCGTGTTCTCGACCTACCGCCGTGTGCTCACGGTCCCCGGCGCCTGGCCGTTCAGCCTGGCCGGCTTCGTCGGTCGGCTGCCCATCTCCATGGTCGGCCTGGGCATCGTGCTGCTGGTCTCGGAGCGGTCCGGGTCCTACGCGCTCGCCGGGACCGTCGCCTCGGCGTACCTGCTGGCGAACGCGGCGTTCGCGATCCTGCACGGCCGCCTGGTCGATCGGTACGGCCAGTGGCCGGTGCTCCCGGCCGCCCAGACCGTGTTCACGGTCGCGCTGGCCCTGATGATCTGGGCCGTCGAGGTGGGCGCACCGTCCCTGGCCGTCCACGCCCTGGCCGCCGTGGCCGGCGGCTCCTTCCCACAGGTCGGGTCGTGCGTGCGGGCCCGGTGGTCGCACGTCCTGGACGACGCCACCTCGGTGCAGACCGCCTACGCCTTCGAGGGCGTGGTCGACGAGGCGCTCTTCGTGCTCGGCCCGACGCTGGTCACGTTCCTGGCCACGAGCTGGCACCCCGTGGCCGGCCTGGTGACCGCGCTCGCCTGCGGGTTCCTCGGCACGATGGCACTCTCCCTCCAGCGGGGCACCGAGCCGCCCGCGCACCGGCGGCGGCGCGGGGACGGGCCGCGGGCCCCGTTGCCGTGGCGGACCGTGGCGCCGCTCGCGGTGGTCTGCCTCTCCCTGGGCATCGTGTTCGGCGCGACCGAGGTGGTGACGGTGGCGTTCACCGAGGAGCGCGGCGCCAAGCAGCTGGCCGGCCCGCTGCTCGGCCTGTGGGCCGTGGGCAGCCTGGTCGCCGGCCTGGTCACCGGCGCCGTCGCCTGGCGACGCGGCCCGGAGGTCCGGGTCCGGTGGGGCATCCTCGCGCTGGCGCTGACCATGCTGCCCCTCTACCTCGTCGACTCGCTGGCGGTCATGGCGCTCCTGCTGCTGCTCGGCGGGGTCGCCATCTCGCCGACCCTCATCGCCACCCTCTCCACCATGGAGCGAGTGGTGCCGCCGGCCCGGCTCACCGAGGGCATGGCGATCCTGCACACCGGGATGGCGATCGGTGTCGCCCCCGGCGCGGCGCTGGCCGGCATCGTCATCGATGCCCGGGGCGCCTCGCCCGCCTACCTCGTGGCGGCCGCCGCCGGGCTGCTCGGCGCCGCCGCGGTGTGGGCGGCCCGGATCCCCGCGACCGAGCCGCGCCACGTCGTGGCGACCCGAGCATGAGCCCGCACCCGCCCGGCACCGGGCCCGCCTGGCGCAACTGGTCCGGCACCGCCGCCTCCGCGCCGCGCGCGGTGCGGACCCCGACCGGGACCGCCGACGTGGTGGCCGCGGTGCGCGCCGCGGCGGAGCGGGGCGGGACAGTGAAGATGGTCGGCACCGGTCACAGCTTCACCGCGATCTCGGCGCCGGAGGACCTCATGCTCCGGCCCGACCGGCTCTCCGGCGTGGTCGACGTCGACCGGTCGGCGATGACCGTGACCGCCCTGGCCGGCACCCCGCTGCACCGGTTCAACGCCGACCTGGAGCGGCTCGGGCTCAGCCTGCACAACATGGGCGACATCGCCGAGCAGACCCTGGCCGGGGCCACCAGCACCGGCACCCACGGCACCGGGGGCGTCGCGGCGTCGCTGTCCGCCCAGGTGTCCGGGCTGGAGCTGGTGACCGGGGACGGCACCGTGCTCTGGGCGGACCGGGACACCGAGCCGGAGGTGTTCGCCGCGGCCCGCCTCGGCCTGGGTGCGCTCGGCATCCTCACCCGGCTCCGGTTCGACGTCGAGCCGCTCGGGGTCCTCGAGGCCCACGAGCGCCCGATGCGCTGGGCCGACGCGCTGGCGGCGTACGACGACCTCACCGCCGGCCACCACCACACCGACCTGTACTGGTTCCCGCATACCGACGCCGTGCTCGTGAAGACCGACGACCGGCTCGACCTCGAGCCGGGCGAGGCCGAGCCACTCGGCCGGCTGCGGCGCTGGGTCGACGACGAGCTGGTGGCCAACACCGCGTTCGGCGCCCTCAACGCCGTCGGCAACCGGGCGCCGGGGCTGGTCCCGCGCTTCAACCGGTTGGCGGGTCGCCTGCTCTCGGAGCGGCGCTACAGCGACGTGCCGCACCGGGTCTTCACGTCCCCGCGGCGGGTCCGGTTCAAGGAGATGGAGTACGCCGTGCCCCGGGCGGACGGCCTGGCCGTCCTGGCCGAGGTCCGGCGTCTCGTCGAGCGCAACGACTGGCGGATCGGGTTCCCGGTGGAGGTCCGGCACACCCCCGCCGACGACCTCGTGCTGGGGACGTCGTCGGGCCGGGAGTCGATGTACCTCGCCTTCCACGTCAACGCCGCCGCCGATCACCGGGACTACTTCGGCCAGGTCGAGAGGGTCCTGGTCGCCGCCGGTGGCCGGCCGCACTGGGGCAAGCTGCACAGCCGCACCGCGAGCGACCTGGCCGCGGCGTACCCGCGCTGGGCGGAGTTCGCCTCGGTGCGCGACCGGCTGGACCCGCAGCGGGTCTTCGACAACGACCACCTGCGCCGGGTCCTCGGCTGAGCGTCTGGCGACCTGAGCGAACTAGACCGAGGCCGGTCCCCGCGGCATCGGCGCCTGCCAGTTCCGCACGATCGCGAGCAGCCGCCAGCCCAGGCACAGGAGCCCGCCGCACAGCGCGGTCAGCCAGAGGGGCTGGTCGAGGGTGTGCAGCACGGCGGCGACCGTCGCCCCGGCCAGCGCCGGGGTGGCGTACAGGGTGCCGCGGAAGATCACCGGGACCCGGCCGGCCAGCAGGTCCCGGAGCACGCCGCCGCCGATCCCGGTCGCCATCCCCATCAGCGCCGCCGGCGCCGGCCCGAG
Source organism: Nocardioides donggukensis (assembly GCF_014842875.1). Lineage (GTDB taxonomy): Bacteria > Actinomycetota > Actinomycetes > Propionibacteriales > Nocardioidaceae > Nocardioides > Nocardioides donggukensis. The sequence goes on from NZ_JACYXZ010000002.1 coordinate 413,187, forward strand.
CCCGTACTCCACCGCCTTCACCGCGCCGGTGACGCAGAACAGCGCCAGCCCGAAGGCGTCGAACACGTTGACCGCCGGCTCGAGGCGCCCGACCCGGGGGTGCTGGGCGAACGTCAGCAGCCCGGCCGCCGTCGGCACCAGCAGGTAGCGCCAGTCGGTGAGGGCGGCCGGCGGCGTGGCGTCGATCAGCACGTCGCGGAGGAACCCGCCGCCCAGTCCGGTCGTGCCGGCCAGCACGAGCACGCCGAAGAGGTCCAGGCCCTTGCGCACCGCCACCAGCGCGCCCGAGATCGCGAACACGAAGATCCCCAGCAGGTCCAGGACCACCAGGATCGACACGGAGGACCCGGACGACAGCATGGCGGGGAGGCTACCGGCTCCGAAGGCGCGCCGTTCGCGGTGCACCCCGGCCCGCCGAGGCTGACGTAGGCTCGACCACACACCGGAGAGGCACGAGATGACGGGACCGACAGGGATGCTGCACCTCACGCTCGCAGGGCTGAGCGATGACGGCAAGCGGCTCCTGCTGGTCAACGACGCGGGTGAGAGCTTCACCCTCGACATCGACGCCCGGCTCCGTGCCGCGCTGCGCGGCGAGCATGCACGCCTCGGCCAGTTGGAGATTCAGATGGAAAGCACGCTGCGCCCCCGCGACATCCAGGCCCGGATCCGCTCCGGGGAGTGTCCCGAGGCGGTCGCGGAGGCGGCCCAGACGACGGTCGACCGGATCCTCCCCTACGCCAACCCGGTGCTGGCCGAGCGGGCCCACGTGGCGCAGCGCGCCCAGCGCTCCTCGGTCCGCCGCCGGTCCACCGGCGACTCCGGCGTCCGCACCCTCGGCGATGCGGTGGCCGCGCAGCTGGGCGGCCACAACATCTCCGCCGACGTCGTGTCCTGGGATGCCTGGCGGCGCGAGGACGGCCGGTGGACGCTGCGCGCCGGGTACGCCACCGGGCCCAGGACCGGGACCGCGACGTTCACCTACGACGCCCCCGGCAACTACGTCACCACCGACGACGACGACGCCCGCTGGCTGGTCGGGGACGCGGTGGAGGAGGCGCCGCCCCGGGAGCAGCGGGACGAGCTCAGGCGGGTCCGGCAGCGGCGGCTCAGCGCGGTGCCGGAGGACGAGCTGCCGCTCGGCGACGACGCGATCGAGCTCGCCAACGACGCCCCACCGGACCCGGATGCCGCCACCGTCGACCTCAGCGAGGCGGCCGCGCGGGTGCGCGAGGACGCGGGTCACGCGCCCGACGACGCCGAGGACGCCGGGCTCTCTCCGACCCCCGAGCCGTTGGCCGACGAGCCGGCGCACCGGCACGAGCCGACCACACCCACCGCTCCCGCCGCCTCCGCCGATGACGCCGCCGACGCCGACCCGGAGCCCGAGCAGGAGGCCGAGCCGGCGCCGACGAAGCGGGCCCGGAAGAAGGGTCGCGCCTCGGTGCCGAGCTGGGACGAGATCATGTTCGGCGGCGGCCGCTCCGACTGAACGGACTGACAGGACACCGGGCCCGGGCGGACCCGCCGGTCGGGACCTGTGTCGCAACCCGACCCGGTCGCACTAGTCTCCGGGCATGTCCTACTTCGTCACCGGTGCCACCGGCTTCATCGGCCGCTTTCTGGTCAGCGAGCTGCTCGACCACCGCGAGGGTGAGATCTACGTCCTGGTCCGCCAGGGCTCGCTCGCCCGCATGGAGCGGCTGGTCCAGCGCTGGGGCAGCGATCGGGTGATCCCGGTCGTCGGCGACCTGGGCGCGCAGAGCCTGGGCGTCGACCCGGAGTGGCTCGCGGGCCACCGAGGGTCGATCGACCACTTCTTCCACCTGGCCGCGATCTACGACATGACCGCGGACGACGCCACCAACGACGCCATGAACGTCGACGGCACCCGGCACGCGATCGGGCTGGCCGAGGCCCTGGAGGCCGGGTGCTTCCACCAGGTCTCCTCGGTCGCGGCCGCCGGCGAGTACGACGGCGTCTTCGACGAGACCATGTTCGACCAGGGCCAGCACCTGCCCTCGCCGTACCACCGCACGAAGTTCGAGTCCGAGCGGATCGTCCGGGAGGAGTGCGGGGTGCCGTGGCGGGTGTACCGACCCGCGATCGTGGTCGGTGACTCCGAGACCGGCACGATGGACAAGGTCGACGGGCCCTACTACTTCTTCCCGGTGCTCAAGCGGCTGCGCGACTCCCTGCCGTCGTGGCTGCCGCTCGTCGGGCTCGACCTCGGCGACACCAACGTGGTGCCGGTCGACTACGTCGCGAAGGCGATGGACCACCTCGCCCACGCGCCGGGCCGGGACGGCGAGGCCTTCCACCTCGTCAACCCCGAGCCGCAGTCCGTGGTCGAGATGATCAACGCGTTCTGCGCCGCGGCCGGTGCCCCGCAGTTCGCGACCCCCATCGACCGGCGGGTGACCTCCGCGCCGTTCGGCCTGGTCCCGCGCGGGTTGCGGCCGGGCGGGCTGGTCGCGAAGGCGATCGCCTCGGCGCCCGCCCAGCTCGCCCTCGGCCAGACCGTGGGCCGGGCCGGCATCCCGCCGGAGGTGCTCGCGCACACGGGCTTCGTGCCGCGCTTCGACTCCCAGCGCACCGAGCAGGCCCTGGCCGGCTCCGGCATCGCGGTCCCGGTCCTCGAGTCCTACGCCCGGATCCTCTGGAACTACTGGGAGGAGAACCTCGACCAGGCGACCGCGCGCGACGCCGCCGCCCGCAAGGCCCTCGAGGGCCGGTACGTCGTGATCACCGGCGCCTCGTCGGGCATCGGTCAGGTGACCGCCCTCAAGGTCTCCCAGGCCGGGGGGATCCCGGTGCTGGTGGCCCGGGGCAAGGACAAGCTGGAGGACCTGAGGCTCACGATCGAGATGCGTGGCGGTCAGGCGCACGTCTTCCCGTGCGATCTCTCGGACCTCGCCGCGATCGACACCCTGTGCGAGCGGCTCACCGCCGAGCTGCCCTCGATCGACTACCTCGTGAACAACGCGGGCCGCTCGATCCGGCGCTCGCTGAAGCTCAGCCAGGACCGGTTCCACGACTTCGAGCGGACCATGCAGCTGAACTACTTCGGCGCGATCCGCCTGATGCTCGGTCTGATGCCGCGGATGCGCGAGCAGAGGCGCACGCACATCGTGAACATCAGCTCGATCGGGGTGCAGACGAGCCCGCCGCGGTTCTCGGCGTACGTCGCCTCGAAGGCCGCGCTGGACGCGTGGAGCAACGTGGTCTCCTCAGAGGTCGTCGGCGACGGCGTCACCTTCACCACCGTGCACATGCCCCTGGTCGCGACGCCGATGATCGCCCCGACCAAGCTCTACGACAAGTTCCCCACGATCTCGCCGGCGCAGGCGGCCGACGTGGTGCTCAAGGCGATGATCGAGCGGCCGCACGAGCTGAACACCCTGCTGGGCAACGCCGGCGCGGTGGCGCACACGGTCGCCCCCAAGGCGGCGTTCCGGGTGCTGAACATGGCCTACCACGTCTTCCCGGACTCCGCCGCCGCCCGCGGCCCCGAGACCGGCACTGGCAAGCGCGAGAGCGAGCAGGTGCTGCTGGCCAAGCTGTTCAAGGGCATCCACTGGTGAGCTGAGGCTCACGCCGAGAGCGTCGTCCCCGTACCGTCGGCCCCGTCTGCCTGGTCGGTCCCGTGCGCCTCGTCGAGCCCGGCCAGGAACCGACGGACCGCGATCGCGGCCTGCCGGCCGGCCCGGTTGGCGCCGATCGTCGACGCGGAGGGTCCGTAGCCCACCAGTTGGAGCCGGGGGTCGGCCCGCACCGTGGTGCCGTCCATCGCGATCCCGCCGCCGGCACCGCGCAGGCGGAGCGGCGCGAGGTGGCCGACCTCGGGCCGGAAGCCGGTCGCCCAGACGATGACGTCGACCCGCTCGCGCCGGCCGTCGGCCCACACCACCCCGTCGGGCACGATCCGGTCGAACAGCGGCAGGCGCTCGAACGCGCCCGCACGGGCCGCGTCCTGCTCCTGCTCCCGCAGCGAGAGTCCGGTGACGCTGACGACGCTGCCCGGCGGCCGGCCGGCCCGCACCCGGTCGGCGACCAGCGCCACCGCCGCCCGTCCGTCCGCGGCACCGAAGCCGCCCGCCCGCCACAGCGGTGGGCGGCGGGTGACCCACAGCGTGTCGGCGGTGGTGCCGATCTCCCCGAGGATCTGCACCGCGGAGGTGCCCCCGCCGACGACGAGGACCCGGCGACCGGCGAACCGCTCCGGCCCGTCGTAGCCGGAGCTGTGCATCTGCTCGCCGAGGAAGTCCCCGGCCCCCGGGACCGCGGGGACGAACGGACGGCTCCAGGTGCCGGCGGCGCTGACCAGGGTCCGGGTGAGCAGTGCGCGGCCGTCCCCGGTGACCACCCGCAGCAGGCCGCCCTCGGACTCCTCGACCCTGCTGACCCGGACCGGTCGCAGGACCGGGAGCGCGAACCGCTCCTCGTAGTCGGCGAAGTACGCCGGGATCGCCTCCCGGGCGGGGGTGGCCGGGTCGAGGGCCGGCAGGGCCAGGTCGGGGAGCTGGGCGACGCCGTGCACGTCGGCCATCCGCATGCTGCGCGGGCGGTGCTGCCAGGCGCCGCCCGGGGAGCTCTCCGCGTCGAGGACGACGTGCCGGACCGCCCGCCTGGCCAGGTGCCGGGAGGTCGACAGGCCGGCCTGCCCGGCGCCCACGACCACGGTCGGCCACGGCTCGTCGGTCGAGCTGATCGAGCTGGTCGGGCCATTCGGGGTGACGGGGTGCACGACCCGCACAACACCCGGACCGTCGCGACTATGCCCCGCCCGGGGAGTCGCCGCGCGCCACCGGCCGGGTGGGGTCGCTGATCCAACCGCTCCACGAGCCCGGGTAGAGGGCGGCCCGGATGCCGGCCACCTCGAGTGCCAGCACCAGGTGCGCGGCCGTGACGCCGGAGCCGCAGTACGCCGCGACCTCCTTCCCGGAGGTGCCCGCCTGCTCGGCCAGCCGCCGGATCTCCTGGGCGGGGCGCAGCGTGCCGTCCTCGGCGAGCGTCGCGGTGGCCGGCAGGTTGACCGCACCCGGGATGTGCCCGGGCACCGGGTCGACCGGCTCGGTCTCGCCGCGGAACCGCTCGGGAGCCCGGGCGTCGAGCAACCTCCCGCCCTCGGCGACGGCCGGCACGCCCTCCGCGTCGACCACCGGCATCCGGCCGGGGCGCGCGGTGAAACCCCCTGCCGGGGCTGCGTCGGGGTCGGCTCCCGTCTCGACCGCGCCGCCGGCCCGCTGCCAGGCCGGCCAGCCGCCGTCGAGGAGTCGGACGTCGTCGTGGCCGTGGTGCCGGAGCAGCCACCACGCCCTCGCGGCCGCCAGGCCCGACCAGTCGTCGTACACGACGACCGGCCGGTGGTCCTCGACCCCGGCCGCCCGCATCGCGGCCTGGAAGGTCTCCGGATCCGGCAGCGGGTGCCGGCCGCCGGCCCCAGCCCCGCCACCGGCCCCGTGACCGGAGCCGGCCAGCGCCGACTCGAGGTCGACGTACCGGGCTCCCGGCACGTGGCCGCGGGCGAACTCCTCCGGGCCGGCCGGTCCGCCCAGCCGCCACCGCACGTCGAGGACGGTGGGGGCCGAGGAGTCGGTGCCGTCACCGAGCTCGGCGACCAGGTCGGCGGCCCCGACGAGCGGGCCGCTGCTCACGACGGGCGGGTTGTGGGGGCGTTCTCGGCGGTCTTGCCGGTGTCCCTGACCGGGAGGTCGCCGAGGACCTCGTCGATCCTGGTCATCGCCTCCTCGGGGATCCGCACGCCCGCCGCCGCGACGTTCTCAGCCACCTGCTCGGGCCGGGAGGCACCGACGAGGGCGGCGGCGACGTTGTCGTTCTGCAGCACCCAGGCCACGGCCAGCTGCGCCATGGTCAGGTCGAGCGACTCGGCGACCGGCTTCAGGTCCTGGACCCGGGTCAGCACGTCGTCGTCCATGAACCGCTTGATCATGTCCGCGCCGCCCTTCTCGTCGGTGGCGCGGGACCCGGCCGGTGGGGCCTGGCCGGGCAGGTACTTGCCCGAGAGCACGCCCTGGGCGATCGGCGACCAGACGATCTGCGAGAGGCCGAGCTCGGCACAGGTCGGGACCACCTCGTCCTCGATCACGCGCCAGAGCATGGAGTACTGCGGCTGGCTGGAGATCAGTGGGAACCCGAGCTCGCGGGCCATCGCGGCACCGGCCCGGATCTGGTCCGCGGTCCACTCGCTGACCCCGATGTAGTGCGCCTTCCCGGAGCGGACCACGTCGGCGAAGGCCTGCATGGTCTCCTCCAGCGGCGTCTCGGTGTCGTAGCGGTGCGCCTGGTAGAGGTCGACGTAGTCGGTGCCGAGCCGGGTCAGGGACCCGTTGATCGACTCCATGATGTGCTTGCGCGACAGCCCGCTGTCGTTGTGGCCCCGGGGTCCGGTGGGCCAGTAGACCTTCGTGAAGATCTCGAGGGACTCCCGCCGCTCGCCGCGCAGCGCCTCCCCGAGGACGGTCTCGGCCTGGGTGTTGGCGTAGGCGTCGGCGGTGTCGTAGGTGGTGATCCCGGCGTCCAGGGCGGCACGGACGCACTGCGTCGCGACGTCGTTCTCGACCTGCGACCCGTGGGTCAGCCAGTTGCCGTAGGTGATCTCCGAGATCTTGAGCCCGCTGTGCCCGAGGTACCTGAATTCCATGGGCCCGACGCTACCGGGGTGCTCCACGGGACCCTGCCCGCCCCATGACAGGATCCCGTCCCGTGGCTGAACTTCACTTCTTCACCGGCACGATGGACTCGGGCAAGAGCACGCTGGCGCTGCAGACCAACCACAACCACGCGGCCCGCGGCCGGGTCGGCCGGATCTTCACCACCCACGACCGGGCCGGCACCGCCACCCTCTCCTCCCGGCTGGGCCTGACCCACGAGGCCATCGAGGTGCCGGACGGGTTCGACTTCTGGAAGTACGTCGTGGACTCGCTGACCCAGGGCGGGCGGATCGACTACCTGATCTGCGACGAGGCCCAGTTCTACTCCGCCGCGCAGATCGACCAGCTCGCCAAGGTCGTCGACGAGCTGCAGATCGACGTCTTCGCCTTCGGCATCCTCACCGACTTCCGCTCCTCGCTCTTCCCGGGCAGTGCCCGGCTGGTGGAGCTGGCGGACCGGATGAACGTGCTGCAGGTGGAGGCCCTGTGCTGGTGCGGGAAGCGGGCCACCCACAACGCCCGGACCGAGAACGGCGTGATGGTCACCGACGGCGACGTGGTCGTGGTCGGCGACGTCGCCGAGGAGGCCGACCCGGAGCCGGCCAGGGTCGCCTACGAGGTGCTGTGCCGTCAGCACCACCGGCGGCGGCTGACCGCCGAGCGCGCCAAGGCCGTGTCGCTGGCGCCGGAGCCGCTGCCCTTCGGCTGAGCTCAGTCGAGCAGGATCGGGATCCGCATCTCGTCGGCCGTCAGGGACCCGTGCAGCCCGATCAGCCGCCCCTCGTAGGGGAAGTCCCGTGTGGAGAGCACGGCGTGGTCGTCGTGGCAGGCCACCACGACGTCGCCGATCCGGGGGCGCACCGCGGGGGCCAGGGAGCCGAACCAGCCACGCTCGGCGGCCTGGTCGCGGGTGAGCACGGTCGCACGGTCGCCCAGCACCTGCCGCCAGGTCGCGGCCACGTCGTCGATGGCACCCAGCCGGCAGTACAGGTGCCGGAACCGGGCCTCCCCGCCGAGGAGCGAGACCCCGTGCCGCAGGTCCGGCTCGTCGTCCACGTCGATCCGCGACTCCGGAGGGCTGTCGACCATGCCGTGGTCGGCCACCACCAGCATCCGCACCGCGGCCGGCAGCGACTCGCGCATCTGCTCGGCCTCGGCGTCGATCATCGCCAGCTGCTGCAGCCAGGCGGCCGAGGCCACGCCGTACCGGTGCCCGGTCCAGTCGAGGTCGCCGTCGTAGACGTAGGTCAGGGACGGTCGCTGCGCCACCGCCCGCTCGACGGCCGCGATCCGCTCCCCCACCTTGTCCGCGCCGACGAACGCGGCGCCGCGGTGCCCGGCCCGGGTGAGCCCGGAGTCGGCGAACTCGCGCTTGTTGACGGCCGTCACGTGGACGCCGGCCGCCGCGAGGGCGTCGAACGCCGTCGGGTGCGGCTGCCACTCCCGGGGGTCGACGTCCTTGTCCCACCACAGGTGGTTGAGCAGCTGGTCGGTGCCGGGGATCCGGGCGGTGAAGCCGACCAGGCCGTGCTGCCCCGGGTCGAGGCCGGTGCCGAGCGAGGTGAGGGAGGTCGCGGTCGTGGACGGCACACCCGAGGTGCCCGCGGAGCCGGCCAGCGAGGAGAGGTACGGCGCGGCGTGGGCGTAGCGGGCCAGCAGCTCGTGGCCGAGACCGTCGACCAGGAACACGACGTACGCCGGGGCCTCGGGCAGCACCAGGCCCGAGCCGGAGGTCGGGTGGTCGGATCCCAGGGCGCGCGCCACCGCCGGCACCACGTCGCCGAGCGAGCGGTCACCGTAGGCCGGCTCGACGAAGCTGGCCGTCATCTCGGGGCGGCGCCCTGGGTGGCGGCCGACAGCTCCTCGGCGAACCCGAGCAGCGAGCCCACCGCGTCGTCACCCTCCGCCGCGGCCGAGACCCGGATCGAGAAGTCGTCGGAGGCGATCATGCCGGTGTAGCCGTGGTCGGCCTCGCAGTCGGCGTCGGCGCAGCCGGCCGGCTCGAGGTCGATCCGGCCGACGCCGCCCCAGCCGACCGTGAGCACCGCCTCGGCCGGGGGCTGGGGACCGGAGGTCGGGTTGGCCACCATCCGGGTCACCACGACCGAGCGGACCGCGGACAGGGCGATCGCCTCGCTGGAGGTGGAGGTGTAGGGGTGCGGCAGCAGGTCGTCCCCGGCGTGCTCGTCGGTGTGGGTGAGGATCAGCCGACTCGGCGTCAGCACCACCACCGTGATGTGTCGGCGCACCTCGTCGAGCTCGATGGTCGGCTCGTGGTGGACGTACCACGACACCACGTGCTCCCCCGCCACCGCCGTGGACACCCCGTCGGTCACCACCTCGGGGTAGTAGCCGGTCCGCTCGATGGCCGCCCGGAGGGCACCGGCCACGTCGGAGGATCCGGTCAGTCCACGGTTGCGCATGCGGTCAGTCTCGCACGCGGGATCAGGGGTCCGGCATCGTGTCGCCGGGGTGCTTGTTGAGCCGGCGCACGAACCAGTCCGAGCGGGGGTCGTCGACGGGCTCCACGCATCCCGAGGCGGTCAGCACGGTGGCCGAGCTCTTGCCCGCCAGCACCAGGGAGAGGTCGACCTCCCGCAGCTGGGGGAAGTCGTTCTTGAGCCGCGAGACCAGCAGGATCAGCTCCTCGACCCGGTCCACGTCGACGACCTCGCTGCCGCGGTAGCCGAACAGCATGGGCGAGCTCTTGATCTCGCGGGTCATCGCGCGGGCGTCGTGCTCGGTGAGTGGCGGGATCCGGTAGGCGCGATCCCCGAGCAGGTCGGTGAGCGGACCGCCGATGCCGAAGGAGACCACCGGTCCGAAGAGCGGGTCCTCGAGCGCGCCGACCGCGACCGGCACGCCCGGAGGCGCGTTGCGCTGCACCACGAAGCCGGCGGTGGCGGGGTCGTCGATGAGCGCCGAGAGGGTCTCCCAGGCGTCCCTCATCTCGGCCTCGTTGTCGATGTTGCGCCACACGTGCGCCTGGTCCGGGCGGTGCCGCAGGTGCTCGGCGGTCGCCTTGAGGACGACGTTCCAGCCCAGGTCCGAGCCGACCGCGACGGCGGTCTCGACGTCGTCCACCGAGCGCTCGGCCCACAGGTCGATGCCGTAGGCCGTGAGCAGCGCGTGCAGCTCCTCGAAGGCCAGGTCCCGGCCTCCCGGGGCGTCCATCAGCACGCCGTTGATGATCCTCTTGGCGGCCAGCGTGTCCACCTCCACCGGCTCGGCGGTCCCGGCGTCCGGGGTCCGCAGCCACACGGCGTACTCCACGACCCGGGCGAGGGCCCGGACGGCGGCCTCCACGGCCGGGTAGGAGGGGACCGAGCCCCGGCCGGCGGTGGAGCCGGCCACGTCGGGGACCCGCAGCAGCTCCGGCACCCCCTCGGCCCCCAGGAACGTCGAGACGAGCGGCTTGTCGGACTGCTCCCCCACGGCCGCCAGCACGTTGGCGACCTCCTCGCCGGTCACGTTCAGCGGCGGGATGTAGACCGCCACCACCGAGTCCACCTCGGGGTCGTCGATCGCCCGGTCGAGGGCGTCCTCGAAGTCCTCGGCCGTCGCCTCGGCACCCAGCGGCACCGAGGTCGAGACCACCAGCCCCACCGCGGCCGCGGCGTCGGCCGCGAGCAGCCCCAGCGCGTCGGAGTTGCCCACGACCGCCACCCGCCGGCCGCGTGGCAGGGGCTGGTGGGCGAGCAGCTGCGCGACGTCGAACATCTCCTCGAGGGTGTCCACCTGGATCACCCCGGCCTGACGGAACATCGCGTCGACGGCGTGCTGGGGCGCGGAGAGGGTCCGGACCGCGTGCCCCATGGGGACGCCCTGGGTGGTGCGCCCGGACCGGACCGCGACGATCGGCTTGCGCCGGGAGACCCGGCGGGCGATGCGGGAGAACTTCCGCGGGTTGCCGATCGACTCCAGGTAGAGCAGGACCACCTCGGTCGAGGCGTCCTCCTCCCAGTACTGCAGCAGGTCGTTGCCGGACACGTCGGCCCGGTTGCCGGCGCTGACGAACGTCGAGAGGCCCAGGCCCCGGTTGTTGACCTTCTCCAGGATGGCCGAGCCGAGCGCGCCGGACTGGCAGAAGAAGCCGGCCCGGCCCCGCGCCGGCATCAACGGGGACAGCGAGGCGTTGAGGGAGACGTCGGGGTCGGTGTTGATCACGCCGAGGCAGTTCGGGCCGATCAGCCGCAGGCCGTACGAGCGGGCCAGTCCCACCAGCCGTCGCTGACGGCGGCGCCCCTCCTCGCCGGTCTCGGCGAAGCCGGAGGAGATGACGACCAGCCCGTGGACGCCCTTGGCGGCGCAGTCCAGCACGACGTCCTGGACCGAGCTGGCCGGCACCGCCACGATCGCGACGTCGACCTGGTCGGGGATGTCGTTGACCGACTCGTAGGCCGGCAGCCCTGAGACCGCCTCCGAGGAGGGGTTCACGGCGTAGACGCGGCCCGTGTAGTCGCCCATGACCAGGTTCCGGACCAGCGCCTGGCCGATCGTGTCCTGGCGCCGGCTGGCGCCGATCACCGCCACCGACCGGGCGTTGAAGAAGTTCGAGATCGAGACCGACTCGGCCCGGTGCTCGCGGTGCTCCATGACCCCCATCGCGGTCACGTTGGGGTCGATCGGGAACTCCAGGCTCATCACGCCGTCCTCGAAGCCCCCGGCCACGTGGTAGCCGGCGTCCTTGAACGTGGTGATCATCCGGCGGTTGTCGGGCAGCACGTCCGCGACGAACTTCTCGATGCCCTGCTCGCGACCGGCCTGGGCCAGGTGCTCGAGCAGGATCTGGGCCACGCCCCGGCCGTGGTGCCGGTCCTCGACCAGGAAGGCGATCTCGGCCTCCCCCGCGCCCACCACGTCGTAGCGGCCGACCCCGATCATCTGGTCGGCGACCAGCATCACGAACGCCACCCGGTTGGCGTGGTCGACCTGGGTGAACCGGGCCACGTCGCGCTCCGAGAGGTTCGGCATCGGCGAGAAGAAGCGGTAGTACTTCGACTGGTCGGACACCCGGCCGTAGAACGTCACCAGCCGCTCCGCGTCGTCGGGCCGGATCGGCCGCACGTGGGCGGCGCGGCCGTCGAGCAGCAGCACGTCGGCCTCCCAGTGCCTGGGGGGCGTGCGGATCTCGCTGCCGGAGGTGCTCACCCCCGAAATCTAGCGGTCCGGCGGTGGAGCGTGTGCCGCCACCGGCGTGCCCGTCGTCGAAGCCCGGCCGGCATTGGGGAGAATGCGCCCATGGCCCGTCGTACCTCCCAGCCTCCCCTGCCCGAAGACTTCGAGGAGCACATCCTCGACATCGACGTCGGCGACGAGATGCGCGCCTCCTTCCTGGAGTACGCCTACTCGGTGATCTACTCCCGGGCGCTGCCCGACGCCCGGGACGGCCTCAAGCCCGTCCAGCGCCGGATCCTGCACACGATGAACGACATGGGGCTGCGCCCGGACCGGGGCCACGTGAAGAGCGCCCGGGTGGTCGGCGAGGTCATGGGCCGGCTGCACCCGCACGGCGACAGCGCGATCTACGACGCCCTGGTGCGGATGGCGCAGCCCTGGTCGATGCGGCTCCCGTTCGTCGACGGGCACGGGAACTTCGGCTCCCCGGACGACTCCCCGGCCGCGATGCGCTACACCGAGTGTCGGATGGCGCCGCCCGCGGTGGCGATGACCGCCTCCATCGACGAGGACACAGTCGACTTCAAGCCGAACTACGACAGCCGCGAGGTCGAGCCGTCGGTGCTGCCGGCCGCGATCCCGAACCTCATCGTCAACGGCACCACCGGCATCGCGGTCGGCATGGCCACCAACATCGCGCCGCACAACCTGGTCGAGGTGGTCCAGGCACTGCGGCACCTGATCAAGCACCCCCGGGCGGGCGTCGACGACCTGATGCGGTTCATCCCCGGCCCGGACCTGCCCACCGGCGGCAAGATCGTCGGCCTGGACGGCATCCGCGACGCCTACGAGACCGGTCGGGGCAGCTTCCGGATGCGGGCCACGGCCCGGGTCGAGAACGTCACCCCCCGCCGCAAGGGCATCGTCGTCACCGAGCTGCCGTACGGCGTGGGCACCGAGAAGGTGGTCGAGCGGATCAAGACCCTCGTCCAGGCCAAGAAGCTGCAGGGGATCTCCGACGTCAAGGACCTCACCGACCGGGAGAAGGGCCTGCGCCTGGTGATCGAGGTCAAGAACGGGATCCACCCCGAGGCCCTGCTCGAGCAGCTGTACAAGCAGACCCCGCTCGAGGACTCGTTCGGCATCAACACCGTCGCCCTGGTCGACGGCCAGCCGCGGACGCTGGGCCTGAAGGAGCTGCTCGAGGTGTTCCTGGGGCACCGGCTCGACGTCGTCCGGCGTCGCTCGGTGTTCCGCCGCGGCAAGGCCGCGGACCGGCTGCACCTCGTCGACGGGCTGCTGGTCGCGATCCTCGACATCGACGAGGTGATCCAGGTGATCCGCTCCTCCGACAACGCGGGCGCCGCCAAGGAGCGGCTGATGGGGATCTTCGACCTGACCGAGGTGCAGACCGACTACATCCTCGACATGCCGCTGCGTCGGCTGACGAGGTTCAGCCGCATCGAGCTGGAGAAGGAGGCCGAGGAGCTGCGCCGCACCATCGAGGAGCTGGACGCGATCCTCGCCGACGAGGCGATGCTGCGGAAGGTGGTCTCCGACGAGCTCGCCGAGGTGGCCCGGACCTACGGCACCCCGCGCCGTACGGTGCTGCTGGAGTCCGCGGGCACCCAGGTGACCGCGGCGGCGCCGCTCGAGGTCGCCGACGACCCGTGCTTCGTGTACCTCTCCTCCAGCGGGCTGCTCGCCCGCAGCAGCGACGCCGAGCCGCCCGGCGCGGGCGAGGCCCGGGCCAAGCACGACGTCGTGGTCTCGGCGGTGCGCAGCACGGCGCGGGGCGACATCGGGGTGCTGACCAGCCGTGGCCGGGTGCTGCGGCTGGGTGTCATCGACCTGCCGGCGCTTCCGGCCACGGCCAACGACCCGCACCTGGCCGGCGCCCTGCCGCTGAGCGAGTTCCTGGCCCTGGGCCCCGGCGAGCGGGCCCTGGCGCTCACGTCGCTGGGCACCGACGGCCCCGGCCTGGCGCTCGGCACCCGGCAGGGCGTGGTGAAGCGGGTCAACCCCGACGTGCCCAGCCGGGACGAGTGGGAGGTGGTCACGCTCAAGGACGGCGACGAGGTCGTGGGCGCCGTCGAGCTGGCCAGCGGCACCGAGCAGCTGTGCTTCATCACCACCGAGGGCCAGCTGCTGCACTTCGGCGCCGACCAGGTCCGTCCCCAGGGGCGGTCCGGTGGCGGCATCGCCGGGGTCCGGCTCGGCGCCGGCGCCGGCGTGGTCTGGTTCGGAGCCTTCGAACCCGACGCACCCGACGGGGCCGTGGTGGTCACCGTGTCGGGCAGCTCCACCGCGCTGCCCGGCACCGAGTCCGGTGCGGTGAAGGTCACGCCGTTCACCGAGTACCCCACCAAGGGTCGCGGCACCGGCGGCGTGCGCTGCCACCGCTTCCTGCGCGGCGAGGACACGCTGGTCCTCGGGTGGGCCGGGCCCGCGCCCGCCCGGGCCGCCGCGGCCAGCGGCGCCCCCGTGGAGCTGCCGCCGGCCACCGGCCGCCGGGACGGCTCGGGGACCCCGGCCCCGCAGCCGATCGTCGCCTGCGCCGGTCCCGTGGCGCACCAGGTGGCCGGCGTCGCCGGGCCTGGGGGGTCGGCCGAAGGGCCGCTCGACCCGACCAGCCGTGTGGGAGGCTGACCGCATGCGGATCCGACTCCTTCCCGCCGCCCTGCTGGCGCTCGCCCTGACCACCGCCGGGTGCACCGGCAGCGACGGCGCCACCAGCGAGCAGGAGGACCCGCAGGAGGCGATGGAGCTCGCCAAGACCACCCTCGACGAGACCTCCGGCGTCCAGCTCCGCCTGTCCACCGCCGACCTCCCGAACAGCGTCCAGGGAGTCAGCAGCGCCGAGGGGGTGGGCATCCACCCGCCTGCCTTCGAGGGCACGATCACCGCGTCCATCTCCGGGGTGACCGCGGACGTCGACGTCGTGGCCACCGACGGCAAGGTCTGGATCAAGTTCCTCAGCCCGACCTTCCAGGAGGCCGACCCGGCCGACTACGGAGCCCCCGACCCGGCCGTGCTGATGGCCACCGAGGGCGGCTTCTCCGACCTGCTGGTCTCCACCGAGGACCTGGCCAAGGGCGAGGAGGTCCGCGGCGGCACGAACAACGAGGAGATCCTCACCGAGTACACCGGCACCCTGCCCGCCGAGCTGGTCTCGGTGGTGATCCCCTCGGCCACCGGCGACTTCGACGCGACGTACACGATCACCTCCGAGGGCGAGCTGCGGCAGGCCGTGCTGACCGGGGAGTTCTACCCCGGTGCCGGGGACGTCACCTACACCCTCGACGTCGACGACTACGGCACGGAGCAGGAAATCTCCGCACCGTGACCTCGACCCCGGGGGTGCGCGGCGCGACGCGGGCGCTGCTGACGCTGGCAGCCGTGGCGGTCGCGTTCGCCGCCGCCGACACCTACGTCGTGGTGCTGGCGCTGCCCGAGCTGATGGGCTCGGTCGGGATCCCGGTCACCGAGCTGCAGCGCGCCGCCCCGATCGTGTCCGGGTTCCTGCTCGGCTACGTCGCGATGCTGCCCCTGATCGGGCGGATCGCGGACCTGCGCGGCCGGGTGCCGGTGCTGGTCGCCTCGCTGCTGGTGTTCGCCATCGGCTCCCTGATCACCGCACTCGCCTACGACCTGCCGTCGATGGTCACCGGCCGCTTCCTGCAGGGCGTCGGCGGCGGCGGCCTGGTGCCGGCGACTCTGGCGCTGGTGGCCGACCTCTACCCGGTCGAGCGGCGCGGGGTCCCGCTCGGCATCGTCTCGGCCGTCCAGGAGCTGGGAAGCGTGATCGGGCCGCTGTTCGGCGCGGCGGTGCTGGCGCTGGCCGACTGGCGCGCGATCTTCGCGATCAACCTGGCCGTCGGGCTGGTGCTGGCCGCGGCGATCCACCAGCTGGCCCCCGCGCCGGACGAGCCCCCGCCGGGGCGCTCCCGGGGCCGCCCGGACTGGCTCGGCCTCGCCGCCGCGCTCGTGCTGCTGGTCGCCGCGACGACGACGATGGTGCGCCCCGGCGTACTGCAGCGGGACCTGACGTGGGGCCAGCTCTTCGTGCCGTACGTCGGCGACGGTCGCTGGCTGACCCCGATCGGGGTGACCGCGATCGGTGCCGGGCTGGTGCTGCTGCTGCGCAGCCTGTTCGCCCGGAGACCGCTGGTGGACCTGCGCAGCTGGCTCGCCCACCTGCGCGAGGCGGACCTCGTCGGCGCGCTGCTGCTGGCGGCCGCTCTCGGCGGGATCATCCTGGCCTTCGCGACCGCCGACGCCGAGGTGCAGGTGTTCTCCCCGCAGGGGCCGTGGTACCTGCTCGGCTCGGCGATCGCCGCGGCCGGCTTCGCCTGGCACCTGCGGCACTCCCCCGCCCCGCTCGTGCCGCGCGGCTCGGTCTCCGCCGTGCCGGCCTGGGGGTCGCTGGTCGTCAGCTTCTTCGTGGGCTCCGCCCTGATCGCGGCCCTGATCGACATCCCGATCTACGCCCGCACCACGACGTACCGGGAGTCGCAGCTGCTCGCGGCGCTGGTGCTGGTCCGGTTCCTGGTCGCGCTGCCGGTCGGCGCCGTCGTCGGCGGCTACCTCACCCGCACCGTGCCCGCCGGGGTGATCACGGCGGCCGGCATGCTCGGCTCCGCGGTCGGCTTCACGTTCATGGCCCAGTGGGACGCGACCGCGCTGGAGAGCTGGACCGCGAACGGCCCGCTGCTCCTGTGCGGCTTCGGCTTCGGCCTGGCCCTCGCCCCCGTCAACGCGGCGCTGCTGGCCAGCACCGCCGACGCCGTGCACGGGGTCGCCGCCGCCCTGGTCGTCGTCGCCCGGATGATCGGGATGCTGGTCGGGATCTCCGCCCTCACCACGATCGGGCTGCGCCGCTTCTACGCCGCCCAGGCCGAGGGGCTCACCGGCACCGAGGCGGCCATCGTCCAGGAGCACGCCGTCTTCCTCGGCGCCGCGGTCTGCGCGGTGATCGCCGCGGTGCTCGCGCTGGTCCTCTTCCGGACCGCGCACACCCGCGGGCTCGCCCCCGCCGACCTGCTCCGCGCCGCCGGCTGACCGGAGCTCCCCGCACGCGGGCGCCGAACGGCCGCAATTGCGCCCGTATGACATGTTTTCGCGCCGATTCCATGTCACACGCCCGCAATTGCGGCCGTCTGACACATCCGCCGAGCCCGACCCATGCCGAACCGCCGCAATTGCGGCCGATTGACACATTTCTCGGCCGATTCCATGTCAGACGGCCGCAATTGCGGCCGTTCGGCGGACGGGCTGGGCGCCGCCGACCCGAGCGCGCTAGATTTCTGCCCGTGGCTGACTTCGACGACCTGCTCGCCGCCAACCGGCGCTTCGCGGACGACTTCGACCTGGGTGGCTTCGACGGCGTCGCGCACGCCGGGGTGGCGATCGTGACCTGCATGGACTCGCGCATCGACCCGCTCCGGATGCTCGGGCTCGAGCACGGCGACGCCAAGATCTTCCGCAACCCCGGCGGCCGGGTCACCGAGGCGGCGCTCGAGGCGCTGGTGCTCGGGGTGCACCTGCTCGGCGTGAAGCGGATCCTGGTCGTCCCGCACACCCGCTGCGCGATGGCCGCCAGCACCGAGGTGGAGCTGCGCGAGAAGGTCGGCGCCTCGGCCGGTCAGGACGCGTCCTGGCAGCGCTTCCACGTGGTCGAGGACCAGCGGGCCTCGCTGGAGGACGACGTGCGCAAGGTGCAGGCGCACCCACTCATCCCGGACAGCATCGGCATCGGCGGCTTTCTGTACGACGTCGACACCGGGCTCATCGACCGCCTGGTCTGAGCCGACTCCTCAGGCGTCGAGCGCCTCGACGTCGACCTCGTAGGCCCCCTGGACGATGAACTCCTTGCGCGGCGCCACCTCCGAGCCCATCAGCAGCTCGAACACCTTCGAGGCGACGTCGGCGTCGTCCACGGTGATCCGGCGCAGCGTCCGCTGGCGCGGGTCCATCGTGGTCTCCGCGAGCTGGTCGGCGTCCATCTCGCCCAGACCCTTGTAGCGCTGCACCGGGTCCTTCCAGCGCACCCCCCGCTTCTTCAGGTCCGCGAGCGTGCGCTGCAGCTCGTCGTCGGAGTAGGTGTAGAGGTACTTGTCCATGCCCTTCTTCGGGTTCGAGACCTCGATCCGGTGCAGCGGCGGCACCGCCGAGAAGACCCGGCCCTCGGTGATCAGCTCGGGCATGTACTTGAAGAACAGCGTCGCCAGCAGGCAGCGGATGTGGGCGCCGTCGGAGTCGGCGTCGGCCATGAAGATGATCCGCCCGTAGCGTGCCGCCTCCAGCTCGAACGTCCGCCCCGAGCCGGCGCCGACGACCTGGATGATCGAGGCGCACTCGGCGTTCTTCAGCATGTCGCCGACCGATGCCTTCTGCACGTTGAGGATCTTGCCGCGGATCGGCAGCAGCGCCTGGAACTCCGAGTTGCGGGCCAGCTTGGCGGTGCCGAGGGCCGAGTCCCCCTCCACGATGAACAGCTCGGAGCGCTCGACGTCGTTGGAGCGGCAGTCGGCGAGCTTGGCCGGCAGCGCCGAGGACTCGAGCGCGTTCTTCCGCCGCTGGGTCTCCTTGTGCTGGCGAGCGGCGATCCGGGTCTTGGAGGCCCCGACGACCTTCTCCATGACCAGCTTGGCCTGCGCCTTCTCCGCGCGCTTGGTGGAGGTGAGGAATTTCTTGAGCTCCGCGGTCACCACCTTGCGTACGACGGTGCGCGCGGCCGGGGTGCCGAGGATCTCCTTGGTCTGGCCCTCGAACTGGGGCTCGGCCAGCCGCACCGTGACCACCGAGGTCATGCCCTCGAGCACGTCGTCCTTGATGACGTCGGCGTCGTTGACCTTGAGCGCCTTGGTCTGGCGCATCACGTCGTTGAAGGTCTTGGTGACCGCCTGCTCGAAGCCGCTGACGTGCGTGCCGCCCTTGGGGGTGGCGATCACGTTGACGTAGGAGCGCATCTCGGTCTCGTAGCCGGTCCCCCACCGCAGCGCCACGTCGACGGTCAGCTCGCGCTCGACCTCCTGCGGCGTCATGTGACCGGCGTCGTCGAGGAGCGGCACGGTCTCGGTGAAGGTGTCCATGCCCTGGAGCCGGACGATGTCGGTGACCGGCTCGTCGCGCGCCAGGAAGTCGGCGTACTCGGCGATGCCACCGTCGTGGCGGAACTTCTCCTCGACCGGCTCCGGCCCGCGCAGGTCGCGGACGACCAGCTCGAGGCCGGGGACGATGAACGAGGTCTGCCGGGCGCGGGTGATCAGCTCGTCGTAGACGAAGGTCGCGTCGCGGGTGAAGATCTGCCGGTCCGGCCAGAACCGGACCCGGGTGCCGCTCCGGCCCTTCGTCACCCGCTTGCCCTTGCGGGTCAGGCCGGACCTCGCCGTGAAGCCGGACCCGGGGCCCTCCTCGGCGAACACCCCGGGCACACCCCGCTGGAACGACATCCCCTGCTGGGCCGGCGAGCGGTCCACGTCGACGTCCAACCGGGACGACAGCGCGTTGACGACCGAGGCGCCGACGCCGTGCAGACCACCGGTGGCCACGTAGGACCCGCCGCCGAACTTGCCGCCGGCGTGCAGCTTCGTGAAGATCACCTCGACGCCGGGGAGCCCGGTCTTGGGCTCCTTGTCGACCGGGATCCCGCGCCCGTCGTCGACCACCTCGACCGAGTCGTCGGGGTGCAGCGTGACCTCGATCCGCTGGGCGGCACCGGCCAGCGCCTCGTCGACGCCGTTGTCGATGATCTCCCACACGCAGTGCATGAGACCGCGGGTGTCGGTCGACCCGATGTACATGCCGGGCCGCTTGCGGACCGCCTCGAGCCCCTCGAGGACGAGGAGGTGAGCGGCGTTGTAGGTGTTGTCGATCGTGCTGTCCTTCGTCGGGTGCGGGTACGGATGACGGGAGGGTGCGGATCCACCGCACGGGATGAATCTACCCGCGACACGCCGTGAGTCCCGGACGGCACGCCCTCCCCGGCAACCTTGGGCCGCCGATCTATGTTGGCCGCGTGGGACGCATCACGATGGGGACACGATCCGGACGGGTTCTGCGGATCGGCAACCCGGGGGGCGGTTTGGGCGTCAGACTGACGTGGCCCGGACGTCTCACGACCGATGGACGCGTCCGGAGTGTGGAGTGCACTCCGGTGCGGTGTGGACCGACGTGCTTGGATGAATGTGTCCGGCGCCACGAGGGGTGGGGGAATCAACCTCCCGCATCGCTCGTTGACCAGACACCGAGAGGAAAGAGAGGCCGACATGACGACTGCCGTTGCCCCCAGCTCCGCCGCCCTCACCGCAGCCGACCGCTGTGACCGCTGTGGTGCCCAGGCCTACCTCCGCGTGGAGCTCGCCTCCGGCCTGGAGCTGCTGTTCTGCGCGCACCACCACCGTGAGCACGAGGACAAGCTCCGTGAGGTCGCCGTAGCCGTGATCGACGAGACGCACAAGCTGGACCAGCCCACCACGGTGGCCGCTGACTGACCAGCTGATCCGAGGAGGCCCCGACCGTCCTGGTCGGGGCCTCCTCGTGTCTCTGGCCCGGCCGCCGTGTGCGACGCTCCCCCGGTGACCCTTCTCGACCTGCTGACCGGCCTGGCGATCGTCGTCGGCCTCGTGGGCATCCTGCTACCCGTGCTCCCGGGCACGGCGCTGATCCTCGCCGCCGTCCTGACCTGGGCCGTCCTCGTCGGTGAGCCCGCCGGCTGGGTGGTGCTCGCGGTGGCGACGACCTTCCTGGCCGTCGGCACAGTGGTGAAGTACGCCGTGCCCGGGCGCCGGATGCAGGCCGCCGGGGTGCCCGGCTCCACGCTGCTCACCGGCGGGCTGCTCGGCATCGTCGGCTTCTTCGTGATCCCCGTGCTGGGTCTCGTCCTCGGCTTCGTCGGCGGGGTCTACCTCGCCGAGGTGCGCCGCGTCGGCGACGCCGCGGCCCGGGGCACCACCCTCACCGCCCTCAAGGCGGTCGGCCTGTCGATGCTGATCGAGCTGGCCGCCGGCCTCCTGGCGGCGGTCACGTGGGGCGTCGGCGCGGTGGTCGTGTGACCGTGCTGCTCGCCCTGTCCGGGGCGGTCTTCTACGGTCTCTCGGACTTCGTCGGCGGGATCACCTCACGGCGTACGTCGGCCTGGTCGGTCGCCTTCGTGGCCTCGGTGACCGGGGCCGGCTTCGTGCTGATCGGGGCCTGGGTGCTCGGCGGGGACCCGACCGGCGCCGACCTCGGGTGGGGACTGGCCGCCGGGATCGGCAACGGCTTCGGCACCGCCTTCCTCTACCGCGGACTGTCCTCGGGCCGGATGGGAGTGGTGGCCCCGATCTCCGGCGTCGGTGCCGCGCTGGTGCCGGTCGTGGTCGGGCTGCTGGGCGGCGAGCGACCGGGCACCCTGGTCTGGCTCGGCGTGCTGGCCGCCCTGCCGGGCATCTGGCTGGTTTCCCGCGAGCCCGCCTCGCACGCCCCCGCCGACGGTCCCGCCGTCGGGCGCGGGGTCCTCGACGGTGTCCTGGCCGGGCTCGGCTTCGGCTCCCTGTTCGCCGCCCTCGGCCAGATCCCGGAGGACGCCGGGCTGCTCCCGCTCGCGCTCAACCAGGTGGTCGCCTCGGTGGCGATCATCCTCATCGCGACCGGCCTGGGGGTGTCCTGGCGGCCGCGCGAGCCGCGGGCGCTCGTCGGCGCCGTCTGCGGGCTGCTCGGGGCGGCCGCCACGATCGCGTTCCTGCTCGCGGTGCAGCGGGGCGCCCTCACCACCGCGGCGATCCTGGCCTCGCTGTACCCCGCGGTGACGATCCTGCTCGCAGCCGGCGTGCTCAAGGAGCGGATCCACCGTGGGCAGGCCGTGGGGCTGCTCCTGTGCGGCGTCGCGGTCGCCCTGGTCGCCGCCGGCTGAGCCCGAGCACGTAGATTGCCTCCCAGCCGGACACGCGGCACTCGGGGGAATCGGCGGGAGGTCACCGCGGTGGACGAAACGGCGCGCCTGGACGCGGTCCGGGCCCTCGGGCTGCTGGACGCGCCGCGGAGCGAGCGCTACGAGCGGATCGCCCGGATGGCGCGGAGACTCTTCGGCGTGCCGATCGCCGCGGTCAACCTCGTGGACGACGAGCGCCAGTTCACGCTCGCGGGGTACGGACTGCCCAGTCGGAACACGCCGGCCCCCGACGCCTTCTGCGCGCATACGATCCGTCGCGAGGAGACGATGGTCGTGACCGACACCAGCAGCGACGACCGGTTCCGGAACAACCCGCTGGTGCTGGGTGAGCCGCACATCCGGTTCTACGCCGGCGTGCCGGTGCACGACGGCGGCGGCCACCCGGTCGGCGCCCTCTGCATCATCGACGACCAGCCGCGCGAGCTGTCCGAGCAGGAGCGGCTGATGCTGCGCGAGCTCGCGGCCTGGGTGGACCGGGAGCTGGCCACCGAGAAGTCCATGCTGGACGCGCGGGACGTCCAGCAGGGGCTGTTCCCGGGGCCGCTGGCGGTCCCTGCGGGCTACCGGCTGGCGGGGCGGTGCGAGCCGGCCGCGGACGTCGGCGGCGACTTCTTCGACTGGGCGCTCGGCGATGCCGGCGACCTCCACCTGGCTGTCGGGGACGTGATGGGCAAGGGGCTGGGGGCGGCCCTGCTCGCCGCCGAGGTGCGGTCCGTGGTGAGCGCCGCCGCGGGCGTCCACGACCTCGAGGCGGCGTTCTCCCAGGCGGCGCACGCCGTCCAGGCGGACCTCGAGGCCACCTCGAGCTTCGTGACGATGCTGATGGTCCGCGTGACCCCGGCGACCGGCGAGGTGCGCTTCCTCGACGCCGGCCACGGTCTGGGCGTGGTCTTCGGGGCCAGCGGTCCCGGGCGGCCCCTGCGCACCGAGGACCCGCCCGTGGGCCTGTGGCCCGAGCGGTCCCGCGACGCCGGCAGCGAGGCCATCGGCCCGGGCGAGTCGCTGCTGATCGTCTCGGACGGGGTCCTGGAGGGCTTCCCCGCCGAGGACGAGGACGACCCCCTCGGTCCGCTGGTGCGGGCCTGTCGCGAGCACCGGGACCCGGCCGACGCGGTCGAGGCGCTGGTCGAGAGCGCCGCCGCGGCCGGACACCGGCGCGACGACGCGACCGTCGTCCTGCTCAGCCGGGAGGCCTGACCGGGCCCTGACAGGGCCCTGACAGGGCCTAGCCGGGAGGCCAGGCCAGACCTCAGGCGGGGCGCGAGAGCGAGAGCGCGAAGTCCCCCGCGGGGTCGGTCCACCACTCGGTCAGCCGCAGCCCGGCGGCCTCCAGCTCGGCGCTGATGCCCTCGCGCCGGAACTTCGCCGACACCTCGGTCCGCACCTCCTCGCCCTCGGCGAGCACGACGTCGAGGTCGAGGGCCGCCACCCGGACCTGCTGGTCCCGCAGCGAGCGCAGCCGCATCTCCATCCACTCGCGGTCGGGGTCCCAGCGCGCCACGTGCTCGAACGCCGTGGGGTCGAGGTCGGCGCCGAGGTCGCGGTTGAGCACGGAGAGCACGTTCTTGTTGAACGCCGCCGTGACGCCCTGTGCGTCGTCGTACGCCGCGACCAGGCGCTCGGGCGCCTTCACCAGGTCGGTGCCGAGCAGGAAGGCGTCGTCGGGGCCCAGTGCGCTCCGCACCCCCCGCAGGAAGATGCTCCGGTGGTCAGGCTCCAGGTTGCCCAGGGTCGACCCCAGGAACGCCATCAGCCGGGGCGGCTCACCCGGCAGCAGGGACAGGTGCCTCTCGAAGTCGCCGACCACCGGGGCAACCTCGATCCCCGGGAACTCGTCGGCCACCTGCGCGCTGGCCTCGGCCAGCACCGCCGGGTCCACGTCGAAGGGCACGAAGGCGGCCAGCGTCCCCGCGTCCTGCAGAGCGTGCAGCAGCAGCCTGGTCTTCTCCGAGGTGCCGCTGCCCAGCTCGATGAGGCTGTGCGCCCCGGTCGCGGCTGCGATCTCCCCGACCCGGGCCTCCAGGATCGACCACTCGGTCCGGGTCGGGTAGTACTCCGGCAGCCGGGTGATCTCGTCGAACAGCTCGCTGCCGCGGGCGTCGTAGAAGTACTTCGGCGGCAGCGTCTTCGGGCTGGCGGTCAGGCCGGCCCGCACGTCGACGGCCATCTGGGCGGCGAGGCTCCCGGGGTCGAGGTGGACGGCGACGTCGGCGACGGGCATCAGCTCTCCAGTTCGGTCACGGTGACCCCGGCCGGGGTCACCTCCAGCAGGGATCGGTCGGGGACGTCGACCCAGCGCGGGTCGTCGTCCCAGGGCTCGCTCGCGACGGCGACGCCCTCGTCGGTGACGAGGTGGCTCAGCGGGTCGCCCCAGGTCGTGGCGAGGATCCGCTCGCCGTCGGTCAGCAGCAGCCCGAGGTACGCCGCGGGGTCGCGGCCGGCGACCGCGCGCACGGTCTCCCCGAGCAGGTCGGGGCCGCGGTCGAAGACGTGGGCGGCCAGCAGCGCCGAGTCGCACGCCGACTCGGCCCGCCGGTCGGCCGGCAGCACGGAGCGGTCGACCTTGCCGTTGTGGGAGAGCAGCCACCGGCCGTCGGTGAAGGGCGCTGCGGCCGTCTCGTCCATCGGCATGCCCACCGTCGCCGAGCGGACCGCCGCCAGCACCGCGCCGGAGCGCAGGACCGGGGCGACCGACGCGAACGAGGTCTCGCCCCACAGCGGCTTCGCGGAGCGCCAGCGCACCGGCGCCTCTTGCTCGGGCACGAAGAACCCCACCCCCCAGCCGTCGGCGTTCATCAGGCCGCGCGCCTGGCGGCGCGGCTGGTAGGACTGGCGGAGCAGGCCGTGCTCGGGCTCGAGCACCAGCTCGCCGAGCGATCGGGGCGCTCCGAGCCAGGCCAGGTGCCTACACACCGTCCCACGCCAGACGCAGGCCGCTGAAGATCTGTCGCCGGATCGGGAGGTCCCAGTTCCGGAACGACGGCCGGACCGCGCCCTCGCCGACCGCCCAGGAGCCGCCCCGCAGCACCCGGTGCTCCGCGCCGAAGAACGGCGCGCTGTAGTCGGCGTACAGCATCGGCTCGAAGCCGGGCCACGGCTCGAAGGTCGAGGAGGTCCACTCCCACACGTCGCCGATCGTCTGCTCGACGCCGTACGCCGAGGCGCCCGCGGGGTAGCCGCCGATGGGCGCCGGCCGCAGCGCGTCGCCGCCGAGGTTGGCCAGCGCCGGCGTCCACTCGGAGTCACCCCACGGCCAGCGCCGGCGGCGGCCCGCCTCCGGGTCCCAGGCGCAGGCCTTCTCCCACTCCTGCTCGGTGGGCAGCCGGGCCCCGGCCCAGGCGGCGTACGCCTCCGCCTCGTGGAAGCACACGTGCTGGACCGGCTCGTCGGGCGGGACCTCCTCCACGATGCCGAAGCGCCGCCGGGACCCGTCCGCGGACCAGAACAGGGGTCGCTCGAGCCCGGCGTCGGTCCGGTGCTCCCAGCCCTCCGCCGACCACCAGCGCGGCTCGTCGTAGCCCCCGGCGTCGATGAAGCCCTGCCAGTCGGCGTTGCTCACCGGCACCCGCCCGATCCGGAACCCGGGCAGGTCCACCACGTGCGCGGGCCGCTCGTTGTCGAGGGACCCGGGGGCGTCGGCGCCGTCCACGCCGAGCACGAACGGCCCGGCCGGCACGGTGACCGCGTCGGCGGGCACCGGGCGGCCGGGCGGAAGCGGCGTGCCGGCGCCGAGCACCGGGGCGCCGTCCCGGAGCTGGTGGGTCGCCAGCATCGTCTCGACGTGCTGCTGCTCGTGCTGCTCGACCATCGTGAACGGGAAGAGCTCCTGCTCGTCGGTCCGCTCGAGCACGTCGAGGACGCGGCCGCGGACGTCGGCGAGGTAGGACCGGGCCTCCCGGGGGGTCAGGAGCGGCAGGTCGACACGGGTGGCCCGCGGGTGCTCGAAGGCGTCGTAGAGCCGCTCCACGTTGGCCGAGATCAGGCCCTGCGCCGAACGGTCCCCGCCCCGGAGCAGCCAGAGGTCCTCCTGCTGGCCGATGTGGGCCAGGTCCCAGACCAGCGGGCTCATCAGCGCGCTGTGCTGGGTGGTGAGCTCGACGTCGTCGAGCTCGGTCAGCCGGGTGGTGCGGGCCCGGGATGCCTCCAGGCCGCGGGCGGCGGTCTCATGCATGGGCTTCCTCCTCGAGGACCCGGGTCGGGCCCACGGCGTCGATCCGGGCCCGCAGCTCGCTGCTGGGGGTCCGGCCGGATCCGATCAGCTCGGCGAGCTCCTCGAGCCCCGGGCGCACCGCGGCGTGGGCGTGCCGGGCGGCGAGCTCGACGCACCCGGTCACGGCGCGGCGCACCTCCGGGTGGTCGATGCCGTGCCGGGCCGCGGCCTCCCAGAGCCCGGCGGCGGGGGCGGCGACGTCGCGGGCCGCGTCGGCGGCCGTCGGGTCGTCGACGAGGGTGACCACCAGGCCGGCCAGGGCCGGCCACCAGCGGTCCGGGAGGGAGTCCAGGCAGCGGATCTCCAGGTAGCCCCGCGGCCGGACCGGCGGGAACAGCGTGCTCAGGTGGTAGTCGAGGTCGGCGACCGCGGCCGGCCGCCCCACCCGCTCCGGTGCCGCGAGCCACTCGGCGAACGAGACCCGGGTGGTCAGCGCGGTGTGCCGGTCCCCGTCGCGGACCAGCATGACCGGCGCCGCCAGCGCGTACGCCGCCCACGCCGCGGTCGGCTCCCCCACCGGCACCGGGTCGCTGCGACCGGCGTCGATCCCGGCCCAGGTCTCCTGGCGCATCGAGTGCCACCCGGAGGCCCGCCCGGCGAGGTACGGCGACGACGACGAGGCGGCCACCAGCACCGGGACCAGGGACCGCAGCAGCTCCAGCCGGGACTGCCACTCCCCCGCCGGGCCGGCGTCGAGGTTCACCTGCAGCGCCGCCGTCGAGGCCATCATCGAGCGCCCCGCCCCGGGGCAGCCGACGGCCTCGAAGTGGTCCTCCATCGCGACGTACCGCGACGCCGGGTTGCTCCGCCGGACCGGCCGGGCCGGGTCCGCGCCCAGTGCGGCCACGCCGAAGCCGGTGCCGGACAGGCCGGACCGCAGCCCCCGGGCGTCGGCGGCGAGCGCCTCGACCGCGGCCGGGAGGTCGTCGCGCGGCGGCGTGGACAGCTCCACCTGGCCGCCGGGCTCCACCGTGACGCTGCTGCCGCCGGGGAGCGCGGGCAGGCCGGCCACGAGCGACTGCACCTGCGGCCACTCGGGGCGACGCGCGGGGTCGGCCAGGTCGACGAGATGGAACTCGAGCTCGAGGCCGACCCGCCGTCGCTCGTCCGCGCGGAACGCCTGCCCGGCGACGTACTCGTGGGCGGCCGCCACCGGGTCGGTCGCACCCGTGAGGGGGTCGAGGTCCCCGTCGGGCAGCGTGTGGGTCTGTGCGGTCATCGTCCGCCCCCTCCAGGTCCGGACCGGTCGCCGGGGCGACCGCGGGTCGGTGCGGGGCGGCCGTCGGGCCGTCCTCGTCGTGCTCCCCCCATACAACCCGACGGTGCGGCTCCAGACAACGTGCGGGGCGGATGGGTACCGTGAGCAGCATGGACGACGACTCCTCGAAGCCCGCCGAGGGCACCAAGGCCACCTCTCACGCCGGCCCTGGCGCCGGCCCGGACACCACCAAGGGCGGCGCGTCCGGCGCCAAGGCCGGCACCAAGGGAGGCGACGCCAGGCGCGCCCCGGCCGGGGAGGCCAAGGACCCGCTCCGCGGGTCCCGCACCAGCGGGCTGTGGGTGATGGTGATCGGGCTCGGCCTTGTGCTCGTCCTGCTGATCATCTTCATCGCCCAGAACACCCAGGAGGTCAGCGTCAGCTTCCTCGGGTGGGACGGTCGTACGCCGCTCGCGGTCGCCCTGCTGGCCGCGACCACCGCCGGGCTCGCCATCGCGGGCGTCGCTGGGTCGTTGCGGATCTGGCAGCTGCGCCGGCGGGTCCGGGCCGAGAAGAAGTAGGCCTCACGCGCGGCGCCGACCCGCGAGTCTCTACGTTCGGCAGGTTCTGGGGCCCTGAGACCTGCAGAACGTAGAGCTGGTCCGGCGGCCGCGATCCTGGTCCGTCGACGGCGGGCGCGCGGGCGGCTCAGTCGAGGTAGTCGCGCAGGACCTGCGAGCGGCTCGGGTGCCGCAGCTTCGACATGGTCTTCGACTCGATCTGGCGGATCCGCTCCCGGGTCACGCCGTAGACCTTGCCGATCTCGTCGAGGGTCTTGGGCTGGCCGTCGGTGAGGCCGAAGCGCATCGAGACCACGCCGGCCTCGCGCTCGGAGAGCGTGTCCAGGACGGCGTGCAGCTGCTCCTGGAGCAGCGTGAAGCTGACGGCGTCGGCCGGCACGATCGCCTCGGAGTCCTCGATGAGGTCACCGAACTCGGAGTCGCCGTCCTCGCCGAGGGGGGTGTGCAGGGAGATCGGCTCGCGTCCGTACTTCTGGACCTCGATGACCTTCTCCGGGGTCATGTCGAGCTCCTTGGCCAGCTCCTCCGGGGTGGGCTCGCGGCCCAGGTCCTGGAGCATCTGCCGCTGCACCCGGGCCAGCTTGTTGATGACCTCGACCATGTGCACGGGGATCCGGATGGTCCGAGCCTGGTCGGCCATCGCCCGGGTGATCGCCTGGCGGATCCACCACGTGGCGTAGGTGGAGAACTTGTAGCCCTTGGTGTAGTCGAACTTCTCGACCGCCCGGATCAGTCCGAGGTTGCCCTCCTGGATCAGGTCCAGGAACAGCATGCCGCGGCCGGTGTAGCGCTTGGCGAGCGAGACCACGAGCCGCAGGTTGGCCTCGAGCAGGTGGTTCTTCGCCCGGCGGCCGTCGTCGCAGATCCACTCGAGCTCCTCGAGGACCTTCGGCGTGAGCTTGCCGCCGGCGGCGACCTTCTCCTCGGAGAACAGGCCGGCCTCGATCCGCTTGGCGAGCTCGACCTCCATCTCCGCGTTGAGCAGCGGGACCTTGCCGATCTGCTTGAGGTAGTCCTTGACCGGGTCGGCGGTGGCGCCGGCCACCATGACCTGCTGCTCCGGCTCGTCGGTCTCGTCGGCCGAGGAGACGACGAAGGAGGCCTCCTTCTCGTCCTGCTTGATGGTCGGGTCGACCGCGACGTCCTTCTCGAACTGCTCGTCGGGGATGTCCGGCAGGATCTTCTTGCCGTCCGGGCCGACCACGGGGGCCGCGTCCGTCCCGGCGGCGGGCGCCTCGGCCGGGTCGGCCGTCTTCTTGGCGGCCGTCTTCTTGGCAGGGGCCTTCTTGGCCGCGGCCTTCTTGGCGGGGGCCTTCGCCGGCTCTGCCACGGGCGCCTCGGCCTTGGTCGCCGCGGTCTTCTTCGCAGGCGCCTTCTTGGTGGCGGTCTTCGCGGTGGTGGTCTTGCGGGCGGTGCCGGCCGCGACGGCCCGCACGTGGTCGTCGACGTTGACGGCCACCGAGATGCCCTGGCCGCTGAGGTGCACCAGCAGCGCCTTGAGGTGCCGCGGCTCGATGGCCGCGGCCTCACTCGCCTCCCGGACCTGGTCCGGGGTCAGGGTCCCCGTGGGGGCGGCCAACTCCAGCAACCCCGCGATCTCGGGATGGGACAGGACCTCAGCCGGAAGCACCTTGCGCGAGCTCGAAGACACGAACACCTCTCGGGAAAAGCAATTGGGGCGCGGCAAAGCCCGGTTACGTCAAGAGCCGCGTTGGTATTCTGCCACGGCGACGAAGCGCACGGCGCCGCACCCCCGGGCCCGGTCGGCCGGGCGGGCTCAGGCCTCCGCCGCGGCCGCCTTGGCCGCCGCCTTCTTGTTCTTCTTGTAGTCGCGGACCCGGTGCAGCGAGGCCTCGTCGACCACGTCCGCGACCGAGCGGAAGCCCTCCTCGGCGTACCCGCCCGCCGCCTGCTCCCACCCGGCCGGGCGTACGCCGCACTGCTTGGCCAGCAGCGCCACGAAGATCTGGGCCTTCTGCTTCCCGAAACCCGGCAGCCGCTGGATCCGCTTCAGGAGGTCGGTGCCGTCGGACGCCTCGGTCCAGAGGCGGGTGACGTCGCCGTCGTACTCCTCGACGACGATCGTGGCCAGCGCCTGGAGCCGGCCGGCCATCGACCCGGGGAACCGGTGCACCGCGGGGGTGGTCGCACAGAGCTCGGCGAACTCCTCGGGGTCGGCGGCCGCGATCCGGGCCGGGTCGAGGGTCCCCAGCCGCTCGAGCACCTTGGCCGGGCCGCGGAACGCGTGCTCCATCGGGTACTGCTGGTCCAGCAGCATCCCCGCGAGCAGCGCGAACGGATCCTCGCTCAGGACCTGGTCGGCGACCTCGTCGCCGGTGATGTGGATGCCCATCCGCCGAGTATCCCGCACACCCGGAGCGGTTCGCACCCGTGCCCGCCGGGGACGCCGGTCCGAGGGTGACCAGGATCATCCCGCCGCCGTTTGGGAGAAACCCGCCCGCGCGCGAGACGATATCCGGGTGAGGGAGCAGCCCTCGCGAGTCACAGCAACCGACCACACCTGAGGGGGTGCGCATGACCACGGTCATGAACCTGTTCCGACGTAGCGACTCCGTTCTCGACGCCTTCGTGCCCTGGCACCAGCGCACGTGGGAGCGTCCCGTTCGCTGAGGCACCACGCACGATCCACGGGATCCCGATCCGGCACCGCCGGGTCGGGATCCCGTCATTTCCCGGCCGCGAGGTCTCAGGGGGTCGGCGAGGTCTGCGGCGTCGGCACCTCGGTCGGTTCGGGGTCCACCGACTCGCTCGGGGCCGGATCGGCCGGCTCGTCGGTCGGCTCGGCGCTCGGCTCGGCGTCGTCCGGGTCCTCCTGTGGCGGGAGCCCGCTCTCCTCGTCGGAGGGGGCTCCGGGCTGGTCCCCAGGCTGGTCCGAGGTGCTCCCACCTCCCCCGCCCAGGCCGGGGATGGAGGTGCGGCGGTCCGGGTCGCTGCCACCGGTGTAGGAGGAGACGGCCCGACCGGTGACGAGCTCGAACGCCAGGATCACCAGCATCGCGGCGACGAAGATCGCCGTGGCGACCGCCGCGATCCGCTTCCACGGCAGCCCGCGCAGGACGCGGCGCCAGTCCGACCGCTCGTCCGCCTCCCGCAGTCCGCCCGCGAGGGCGGACCGGGCGCGGCCGAGGTCCACCTCGGCCTCCGCGAGGTCCTCCGCGGCGTCGTCGGCCGAGCGCGGCCGGCCCTCCGCCATCTCCTCGGAGGCCTCTCGCACCCGGGCCTGCGCCAGCCCGATCCGAGCCGCCGCGACGGTCTGTGCGGTCGCGACCCGCTGCCGGGTGGCCTTGATCGAGTAGGTGTAGACCGCGCCGCCGACCGTGATCACGAGCGAGCCGACCGCCGCGCCGATCAGCGTGCCCGCGACACCGAACGTCGAGAGCAGGACCGCGGAGGAGACGGCCGCCAGGGCGCCGCCCGCGGACTGGACCCAGTTGATCTCCAGACGGGGCCGCTCGTCACTGTCACTCATCACGACCAGTATCCCGGGTGCCGCAAGACATCCCGGCGCACGGGCAACCCCAGCTCGGACCGGCGGCGCGCCCGCGGATGGGCGGTCACCGCCCCTCACGGGCACGGATCTCGCGGCGGGCCAGGTAGTCCGCGGTGCTGTTCTCGTGAGGAAAGGGCAGCTTCGGCACGGCTACACCGAGTGCGCGGCAGATCGGGTCCCAGCCGTCGCCGGGCTGCCAGTCGACAAGCCGATCCGGCGCGATCCCCGCGCGGACCTGCTCGAGCCGCCGCTCGTAGCCCGTCATCATGGCCTCGGGGTCGTCGATGTCGGTGGCGAGATCGACGAAGAGCACCCGGAAGAGAGGCGTCAGCGGGTCGTCGTCCCTCGACAGGATCTCTCGTGTGCGGGGCAGGACAGTCGCTTCCATGCTGCGGTGCCAGACCTCCGCCGTGCCGCGGTGGGACAACAACACCGGGGCGTCCGGGTACGCCGCCGCGAGATCGCGCCAGCAGTTCGACAACGGCGCATCGACTCCAGCGGAGTATCCCGCCAGGAAGTCGTCCCACACCGGCGGATCACCCTCGAGCGCGGCTTCCCAGGTGGTGGCGTGCTCGGGGTGAGCGAAGACCTCGCTCATGTGGTAGACCGGCGCGCCCAGCAGGTGCCGAAGCGCCTCGCGGAGGGACGAGGTCCCGGTCCGGGGCAAGCCGGCGCCGATCAGTCGTAGGACCATCTCCGCAGGGTAGGCGACCCATGTCGATACTCCAGGGCCCGGCTCCACCCCCGAACCGCCCCTGGCGGGGGTCGCCCCGGCAGGCGATGATGGCGACGTGGAGCACGTCGTGAGGCCGGGCGACCTCTCGCCCGAGGGCGGGTCCGGGTCGTGACCGGCACGCCGACGCTCCGCGGACGACAGGTGGTGCTGGTGCCGGTCGGGGCCGAGCACGTGCCGGCGCTGCGCCGCATCCTTGCCACGCCCGAGGTGCGGGCACGGTGGCGCGACGAGGACGCCTCGCCGCAGTGGCCCTTCGACGACTCCTCGGCGACCCGCTTCGCCGTCCTGCTCGGTGACACGGTCCGCGGGATGGTGCAGTACGGCGAGGAGGACGAGCCCGACTACCGGCACGCCTCCATCGACATCTTCGTCGACCCGGCGGTCCACGGTCGCGGCATCGGCCGCGACGCCGTCGCCGTGCTGGCCCGGCACCTGGTGCGTGACCGGGCCCATCACCGGCTGGTGATCGACCCCGCCGCGGACAACGAGCCGGCGATCCGCTGCTACACCGCGGTCGGCTTCCGGCGGGTCGGTGTCATGCGCCGCTACGAGCGGGACGCCGACGGCCTCGGCTGGCACGACGGCCTGCTCATGGACGTGCTCGCCGAGGAGCTTGACCAGGAGCTCGACCAGGAGCTCGACCGGCCTCCCCCGCCCTAGCGGCGCCTGCCGCTGTGGAGGGCGGGAGGCGGCGAGCCCGCGCAGGCGGCAGGCTGGGGGCATGGAGCAGCGGCTCGGGCGTGAGGTGGTCGCCCAGCTCAGGCTGGCCGTGCACCGGCTCCGGACCGGCGAACGGCGCCGGGTCTTCCCGGCGGTGCTGCACCTCGGCGAGCTCGGCGTTGAGTCGGCGGCATGGGCCGAGGACCGCAACCACCCTCTCGACGTCGGGCTGCGCAGCGAGGTCGCGGCCGCCCTGCTCAGCCGGGCGCTGCTCGGCTCGGACCGTCCGGCGGTGTGGCTGACCCGGTCCGGGGTTCCCCTCCCCCACGACCAGGACCTGGCCTGGCTGGGGCCGGTGACCCGCTGCCTGGCGGAGGCTCAGGTCCGGCCCCGGTGCCTGGTCGTGGTGACCACGACCGGGTGGTACGCGCCGCTCACCGGTGAGACGCGCACCTGGAAGCGGCTGCGGATCCGGCCCGGTCGCTGAGCTCCTCGGCTCAGTCGCGCCACTCGTGGACGGGCTCGTTGCTGTGCATGTGCTCGATGTACTGCAGGAGCGTGTGCCGCAGCGCGTCGCCGCGGCTCTCCCGCTGGTAATGCACGTGGAACCTGGTGCCGAACCACGCGGCTCCACTCGTGCCCTGCAGGCACCGCTGCTCGATGATCCCGAGGAAACGGTCCGCCTCCTCGCGGCCCACGCCCCACGCCGCCAGGCCGTCGTACGCCATCGGCAGCAGGCGGCGCAGCACCAGCTCGGTGGCCTGGACCTGGCCCACGCCCGGCCAGTAGACCGAGGCGTCGACACCGTGCCGGGCCGCGGCGTGGAAGTTCTCCTCCGCGGCGCTGAAGGACATCTGCGACCACAGCGGCCGCTCGCTCTCGGCCAGCGCCCGCACCAGCCCGAAGTAGAACGCGGCGTTGGCCATCGTGTCGGCCACGGTGGGCCCGGCGGCCAGCACCCGGTTCTCCACCCGCAGGTGCGGGGCACCGGAGGCGATGTCGTAGACCGGACGGTTCCAGCGGTAGATCGTGCCGTTGTGCAGGCGCAGCTCGGCCAGCTCCGGGACGCCGCCCTCCTCGAGCACGGTCCGCGGGTCCTCCTCCTCGGTGACCGGGAGCAGCGCCGGGAAGTAGCGCACGTTCTCCTCGAACAGGTCGAACACGGAGGTGATCCAGCGCTCGCCGAACCACACCCGGGGTCGCACACCCTGGGCCTTCAGCTCCTCGCTGCGGGTGTCGGTGGCCTGCTCGAAGAGCGGGATCCGGGTCTCGCGCCACAGCTCACGGCCGAGCAGGAACGGCGAGTTCGACCCCACCGCCAGCTGGATGCCGGCGATCGCCTGGGAGGCGTTCCAGTAGTCGGCGAACTGCTCCGGCGAGGTCTGCACGTGCAGCTGGGTGCTCGTGCACGCCGCTTCCGGGACGATCGAGTCGGCGGTGGTGCGCAGCCGCTCCACGCCGTCGATGTCGATGAGGATGTCCTCGCCCCGGGCGGCGAGGATCTGGTCGCTGAGCAGCTGGTAGCGCGGGTTGCCGCTGAGCGAGTCCGGGCTCATGTGCCCCTCGGCCAGCGTCGGCAGGATACCGATCATCACCATGTGCGCGCCGATGTCGTTGGCCTTGGACTCCGCGTCGTTGAGGCTGACCCGCAGGTTCTCCTCGTACGCCGTGAGCCCGTCGCCGCGGAGCAGCCGCGGCGGGACGTTGATCTCGACGTTGAACTGGCCGAGCTCGGTCTGGAAGTCCGGGTCGGCGATCCGCTCCAGGGCCTCGGCGTTCTTGAACGCCGGGTCGCCCGCGTCGTCGACCAGGTTGAGCTCGATCTCCAGACCGGTCATCGGGTCGTCGGTGTCGAACTGCGCGTCGCGCAGCATCCGGGCGAACACGTCGAGGCACTGCCGCACCTTCTCGCGGTGCCGCGTGCGGTCGGCCCGGGAGAACTCTTGTGTCTCGACCTCTTCACCCATTCCCGCAGCCTAGTCACCCCGGCCCCGCACGGTCACTCCTCGCCGTCCGGCGCCGCCCCGGAGCCGCCGACCCGGGGCCTCTCCCAGGCCGACGGCGGCACCGCGTTCTCCAGCAGCATCCCGACGTCGGCGGCCAGGGCGTGGTCGGGCTCGACGGCGAGCGCGCGGTCGAGCGCACACCAGGCCAGGGCCCCGGAGCCGGCCAGCCAGGCCGCGAACCCGAGCAGCGCGGCCGGCTCGGCGACCAGGTCCTCGGGGCTGCACCGCACCAGCTCCGACCACAGGTCGACGTGCCCGGTGCAGGTGGCCGGGGTGATCGTCGACCAGGCGAGGTTGCGGGTGTCGCGGTCCTGCAGGGCCACGAGCAGCCGGCCCGCGTCGGCCGGGGCCAGGGTCGTCCCGTCGGCGACCGCCTCGCACAACGTGTCCCGGACCCAGCGCGCCTCGGCGGCGCGGCGCCGGCTCGGGTCCGACCCGCCGGGCCGGCGGCGCCGTGCGGCGGTCGCGACGTCGGCCCGGCGACCGGCATCGGTGCCGCGCAGCGAGGCGGCCAGGTCGGCCCGGGAGGCGTGGGTCACCCGTCCGCGGACGACGGACTCCACCGCGAACCGGTGACTGGTCACGTCGTGCCGCACCCCGGCGTACGCCGGCTCCGGGTGGCCCTCGGTCAGCGGGAACCACAGCTCGCCCTCGCAGCGGAGCATCTCGAGCACCCGGACGCCGGCCTCCTCGAGGCCCCCGGCGAGAGCGTCGCAGACCGTCCGCGCCAGCTCGGCGTCGCCGGTGTAGGCGATCAGCACCACCCGCCGGACCCCGTTGCGACAGGCGGCCGCGCGCAGCGGCTCGACCACGAGCGCGACCTGCTCGGGTCCGTCCGGCAGGTCGACCCGGGCATGGAACCCGGCGCCCGGGCCGAAGGTCAGCATGACCATCGAGTCCTCCGGGCGGAAGCCGAGCACGCACGGCACGGCGGCGAGCAGGTCCTCGGGGGTGCGGGCGGTGAGCGTGTGCGGTGTGGCCATGGACCCACGGTCGCCGACCCGACACCCCGCCCGCCCCGGTCGGTCGGGTGCCTGTGGAGAGCCGCCCCGGCCACGGGTGGTGTGCACGTCTCGCGGCCCGGTGCCGGGTAGGTTCGGCGGTCATGAGGTCGCATGCGTCGGTGCTGCACATCGACCTCGATGCGTTCTTCGCCGCCGTCGAGCAGCGGGACAAGCCCTCCCTGCGGGGCAAGCCGGTCGTGGTGGGCGGGGTGGGCGGACGCGGGGTGGTCGCCACGGCGTCGTACGAGGCCCGCGTCTTCGGCGTGCACTCGGCGATGTCGACCCGGGAGGCCCGAGCCCGGTGCCCGCACGCGGCGTACCTCTCGGGGCGGTTCCACGCCTACCGGGAGACCAGCGCGGCGGTGATGTCCCTGCTGCGCGAGGTCTCGCCGCTGGTCGAGCCGCTCTCGCTGGACGAGGCGTTCGTGGACCTCGCCGCCGCCGACCTGCCCGGCCACGAGGTGGCGGACGTGACCGCGTTCGGCCACGACCTGCGGCGCCGGGTCCGCGAGGTCACCGGCGGGCTGACCGCGAGCGTCGGCATCGGCACCTCGAAGTTCGTCGCGAAGGTCGCCAGCGACCTCGACAAGCCGGACGGGCTGGTGGTGGTGCCGCCGGGCACGGAGCAGGAGCTGCTCCGCCCGATGCGGGCCACGGTGATCCCCGGGGTCGGCCCAGCCACCGCCGAGCGGCTGCGCCGGGCCGGCGTGCACACCATCGCCGACCTCGAGGCGGTCAGCGAGGACGAGCTGGTGCGGCTGGTGGGGCGCTCCCTCGGGCACGGACTGCACGCGCTGTGCCGGGCCCGCGACGACCGGCCCGTCCAGGCCGAGCGGGAGACCAAGTCGGTGAGCGCCGAGGGCACCTACGAGGAGGACCTCACCGACCGGCGGCTGATGGAGGGGCTGCTCTCGCGCCAGGCCCGGGACGTGGCCGAGCGGCTCCGCAAGCACGGCCTCTCCGGCCGGACGGTCTCGATCAAGGTCCGGCTGCACGACTTCACCACGCTCAGCCGCTCGACGACGCTCGGCTCCCCCACCGACGAGGCGGCCGTCGTCGCCCGGCTGGCCCGCGGGCTGCTCGCCGACCTCGACACCACCGGCGGGGTGCGCCTGCTCGGCGTCGGCGTGTCCGGCCTGGCCGACTGGGTGCAGGACGAGCTCTTCGGCCCGGACGACTCCGAGCGCGAGGCGGACCCGGAGCCGGAGCCGGCGCTCGACGTACCCTCCACCCGGCACCGGGCGTGGGCCCCCGGCTCGGACGTCGTCCACACCGAGCTCGGGCCGGGCTGGGTGTGGGGCTCGGGGCGGGGCGTGGTGACCGTGCGCTTCGAGACCGCCGAGACGGGGCCCGGCCCGGTCCGCTCCTTCGCCCTCGACGACCCCGCCCTCTCCCTCTTCCGCCCTCCCTCTCCCGAGGCCCCCGCTGCCGATGCCCCCTGACGGATGGTCCCGGCGTCAGGCGGCCTCAGGCGGGCAGTCCGGCGCGGCGGAAGCGGAGCAGGTCGCCGGGGCGGAGCTGGGCGCAGCGGTGCAGGTCGTCGGCGGGGACCACCGCGACGACCGGGTAGCCGCCGGTGACCGGGTGGTCGGCGAGGAACAGCACCGGTTGGCCGTCCGGGGGCACCTGCACCGAGCCGAGGACCATCCCCTCGCTGGCCAGCTCGCCCCCGCGGGCGCGCACCAGCGGCTCGCCCCGCAGCCGGAGGCCGACCCGGTCCGAGTCCGCCGCCACCGACCAGTCCGCGTCGCAGAGCCGGTCGAGCGCGTCCGGCCCGAACCAGTCCGCCCGGGGTCCGGGGTGCACCCTCAGCGGACCCGGCGTGGCCGGGCGCGGGGTGTCGTGCGCCTGCGGCGGGCCGAGCGGCGTCCCGACCGGGAGCCGGTCGCCGGCCGCGAGTCGCGGCGGGCCGACCCCGGCGAGGGTGTCGGTCGAGCGGGACCCGAGCACCGGGGGCACCGCGATCCCGCCGGCCACGGCCACGTAGGACCGGACCCCGGTCTCGGCGGCACCGACCTCGACCGCGCTGCCGGCCGGCGCCCAGGTCGGCTGCCCGTGCCCGGCCGGCACCCCGTCGACCCGCACCGGGCAGGGGGCACCGGTGACCACGAACCAGTGCCCCCGCTCGGCGGTGAGCCTGAGCCCGGTCATCGTGGTCTCGATCACGGCCGCCTCGGTCGGGTTGCCGACGAGGCGGTTCGCGAGGGCCGCGGCGGGCCGGTCGAGGGCACCGGCCCGGGGCACGCCGAGGTGCGCCCAGCCGAGCCGGCCGAGGTCCTGGACGGTGCTCAGCGCGCCGGGGTCGACGACCAGGAGGCTCATGCCGCCACGAACCGGACCCGGGTGCCGGGCGGCAGCAGCGCGGCCGGCTCTCGGGTCGGGTCCCACAGGGTCGCCTCGGTCCGGCCGACGATCTGCCATCCGCCCGGGGACGCGGAGGGGTAGATCCCGGTGAACGGGCCGGCGAGGGCCACGGAGCCCGGTGCCACCCGGGCCCGGGGCGTGTCCCGCCGCGGCACCTCCGGGAGGGCGGGGTGCCCGGTGAGGTAGGAGAAGCCGGGCGCGAACCCGCAGAACGCCACCAGGTGCTCCTGCTCGGTGTGCCGGCCGGCGACCTGGTCGGGCCCGTCCAGGCCCCACGTCTCGGCGACGGTGGCCAGGTCCGGGCCGTCGTAGAGCACCGGCACCTCCACCACCTCGCCCTCGGGCGTCGGCGCCTCCCCCGGCCAGTCGGCCAGCTGCCCGGCGAGTGCGACCGGATCGGCCAGGCCGTCGAAGAGCACCGTGCGGGCGGCGGGCACGATCTCGGTGGCCGGCACCCGGCCACGCGCCCACAGGGCCAGGCCCAGGGCAGCGTCGGCCTCGCCGACCTCGACGAGGGCGGCCTCGGGGCCCACGGGGATCACCTGCACGGGACCAGCCTCGCAGGCGCACGCGCCGAAATGGGTGACCGAAATAGGTGAAGGGCCCTGCGGAAGTATGAGTTCCACAGAGCCCTTCGGGTGACCGGTAGATGACATCCCGATCGATCCGCCGGATTCTCTGGTCCCGGCCGCCACGTCATCGGCGTCC
The DNA here is from genome assembly GCF_014842875.1 of Nocardioides donggukensis. Taxonomy (GTDB): domain Bacteria; phylum Actinomycetota; class Actinomycetes; order Propionibacteriales; family Nocardioidaceae; genus Nocardioides; species Nocardioides donggukensis. The sequence continues at coordinate 451,891 of NZ_JACYXZ010000002.1, forward strand.
GCAGCGGATCTCTCCGCCGTGTGGACCTTCTCTTCCGGTGATCCCGCGGCCCCTTGCGGGGCTGCGTGAGCACAGTTCTATGCGGCCCGGGGCACCCCGCGCAAGGGGCTGGAGCGATGTTTCTGGACGAGTTCCGCGCGCTCGGCGTGTCCTCCACAGAAGGGCCGGTCCCCTCCACAGGAAACCGGCTCCCCTCCACAGTTCGACCCCTCAGCCTGTGGAGGAGAAGGGGGCCAGCAGCCACCCGGCGGCCTCGAGCGCACGGCGTACGGCGCGGGCGTGGGCGACCGCGTCCGGGGAGTCGCCGTGGACGCACACGGAGTCCACCTCGCGGGCCAGCCGGACCGCCCGCCGGGCCACCTCGGCCTCCTCCCTGACCAGGGCACCGGGACGGTCGCGCGGCACCAGCCGTCCCTCGGCGGTGTAGCCGCGGTCCGGGAAGCCCTCCCGCCAGGTGGCCCTGCCCGCGGCCGCGGCCTGCTCGAGCAGCACCCCGCCGGACAGGCCCAGGACCGGCAGGTCCCCGGACCCGGCCAGCACCGCGGCGGCCTGGTCCGGGTCGTCGACGACCCGGTTGTAGAGCGCGCCGTGCGGCTTGAGGTACCCGACCTCGACCCCGGCCGCCGCGGCGATCTCGGCGAGCACCCCGACCTGGTCGGCGACCTGCTCGGCGAGGACGGCCGGTGCCACGTCGAGCCGCCGGCGGCCGAAGTGGGCCCGGTCGGCATAGCTGACCTGGGCGCCGATCGCGACGCCGCGTCGGGCCGCACCCTCGCAGACGGCGCGCATGATCTCCGGGCTGCCGGCGTGGTAGCCGCAGGCCAGGTTGGCGCTGGTCACCACCTCGAGGAGCCCGGCGTCGTCGGTGACCTCCTCGCCCAGGTCGGCGTTGAGGTCGAGCGTCGGCGCGGCGTGCTCGGCACCGGGGCCACCGGAAGCAGTCACGCCACCGATCCTCCCCTATTGTCGGCCAGCATGGACGCCCCCACCCCGCCCGTCGCCGCCCGCCGACCGACCGAGCGCACCGTGCACGGCCACACCCTCGTGGACGACTACGAGTGGCTCCGCGACAAGGACGACCCGGAGGTCACGGCGCACCTGGAGGCCGAGAACGCCTGGACCGAGCACCGCACCGCCCACCTGGCCGACCTGCGCGCGACGATCTTCGCCGAGATCAAGGCCCGCACCCGCGAGACCGACCTGTCGGTGCCGACCCGGATCCGCGGCCACTGGTACTACTCGCGCTCGTTCGAGGGCAAGGAGTACGGCGCCAGCTGCCGGGTCCCGGTCGCGGACCCCGAGAGCTGGATCCCCCCGCAGCCGGCCGAGGACGCCTCCGCCGACCTGCCCGCGCTGCCCGACGAGGAGGTCCTGCTGGACCTCAACCAGCTGGCGGAGGGGCACGAGTTCTTCTCGCTCGGGGGGTCCTCGGTGAGCCCGGACGAGCGCCTGCTGGCCTACTCCACGGACGTGGTCGGGGACGAGCGGTACACGATCCGGGTGCGCGACCTCGGGACCGGGGAGCTGCTGCCGGACGAGATCGGCGGCGTCCTCGGCGGCGCCACCTGGTCGCGGGACGGCACCGCGTTCTACTACGCCACCGTCGACGACAGCTGGCGGCCCGACAAGGTGTGGCGGCACCGGCTGGGCACCAGCACCGACCAGGACGAGGTCGTCCACCACGAGACCGACGGCCGGTTCTGGACCGGCATCGGCCGCAGCCGCGACGACCGGTTCCTGATGATCGCCTCGGCGTCGAAGACGACCACCGAGTACCGCGTCCTCGACGCGGACCGGCCCGAGCGCGGGTTCGAGGTGTTCTGCCCCCGCGCCGACGGCGTGGAGTACCACCTCGAGCCGGCCGTCGTCGCCGGCGCGGCCACCTTCCTGGTGCTGCACAACGGCAACGGTCCGGACTTCGAGCTGGCGACGACACCCGCCGAGCCCACCTCGCGCTCGGACTGGAGGGTGCTGATCCCGCACACCCCCGGCGTCCGGCTGGAGGACGTGGACGCGTTCGCCGGCCACCTCGTGGTCCACCAGCGCAGCGAGGGCCTGACCCAGCTGCGGATCTTCGAGCTCGACGACGACGGCGTCGGCCCGGACCACCTCGTCGAGTTCGAGGACGAGGTCTACACGATCGGCTCGGGAGGCAACCCGGAGTTCTCCCAGCCGGTGGTCCGGCTCGGCTACACCACGATGGCCACCCCCGGCAGCCTCTACTCCTACGAGGTCGGGTCCCGGGAGCTCACCCTGCTCAAGCGGACCCCGGTCCTCGGCGGCTACGACCCGGCGGCGTACACCGAGCGGCGACTCTGGGCGACCGCACCCGACGGCACCCGGGTGCCGATCTCGCTGGTGCTGCCGGCCGACGCCCCGCAGGACGGGTCGGTGCCGGTGCTCCTCTACGGCTACGGCTCCTACGAGGCCTCCATCGACCCGTACTTCTCGATCCCGAGGCTGTCGATGCTCGACCGGGGTGCCGGGTTCGCGATCGCCCACGTCCGGGGCGGCGGCGAGATGGGCCGGCAGTGGTACGACGACGGCAAGCTGGCCGCCAAGACGAACACCTTCACCGACTTCGTGGCCTGCGCGCGCCACCTCGTCGACGAGGGCTGGACCTCCCCCGACCGGCTGGTGGCCGAGGGCGGCAGCGCGGGCGGGCTGCTGATCGGGGCGGTGGCGAACCTGGCCCCGGAGCTCTTCGCCGGCCTGGTCGCCCAGGTCCCGTTCGTCGACGTGCTGACCACGATGCTCGACTCCTCGCTGCCGCTCACGGTGATGGAGTACGACGAGTGGGGCAACCCGGAGGGCGATCCTGAGGCGTTCGCGCGGATCCTCGGCTACGCGCCTTACCACAACGTGGCCGCGGTGGACTATCCGCCGATCCTCGCGGAGACCTCCCTGAACGACACCCGGGTGCTCTACGTCGAGGCGGCCAAGTGGGTGGCCCGGCTGCGGGCCACGGCCACCGGACGCCGGGACTTCCTGCTGAAGACCGAGATGGCCGCCGGCCACGGAGGGGTGTCGGGGCGCTACCAGGCCTGGACCGACCGGGCGTTCTCGCTCGCCTGGATCCTGGACCGGATGGGGCTGGCCTGAGCGCTCCCACCCGGCGGGGTGGGGTGGCCTGAGAAGTCCCTGAGAAGTGGTCCGATCGGCAACTATCCGCCCAGACCAATCGTCTGACCCTGTGTAACCGAATCACTCTCGGGTACGGGAATCTCTCCCGAGCCCGGCGTGTTCGAACAGGTGTGTGACGGAACCGATGCCCGGTGCCGGTCACTCGACGAAGGAGGGGCGCACCATGGCCACGATGACCGCGACGCGCGAGATCGAAGGACGCGACAGCGTCGGGCTCTACCTCGACGAGATCGCCCGCAACCCGCTCCTGGACGCCGCGACCGAGGTGGAGCTCTCCAAGACGATCGAGGCCGGGCTGCTGGCCGAGCGACTGCTGGCCGAGGGCCGGGTGGGCCGCCGCAAGGGCGGTGCCCCGAAGCGCGCCACCGAGGACGAGCTGGAGTGGATCGCCGAGCAGGGCCGCAAGGCCGTGGACACGTTCATCACCGCGAACCTGCGACTGGTCGTCTCCATCGCCCGCAAGTACGGCCGGGCCCAGATGCCGATGCTGGACCTCATCCAGGAGGGCAACACCGGCCTGATCCGGGCGGTCGAGAAGTTCGACTACACCAAGGGCTACAAGTTCTCCACCTACGCCACCTGGTGGGTGCGCCAGGCGATCACCCGCGGGATCGCGCAGCAGGCCCGCGTGGTGCGGCTCCCCGTCCACGTCGTGGAGGAGCTGAACCAGGTCGGCAGCGCACGCCGCAGCCTGGAGCGTCAGCTGGGCCGGGAGCCCGAGCCCGAGGAGATCGCCCACGAGCTCGGGATGGACCTCGACCGGGTGATCGACCTGCTCCGCTGGGGTCGTGAGCACATCAGCCTCGACTCCCCCGTCGACGAGGACGGCGACACCTCGCTGGGCGACCTGATGGCCCAGGAGACCACGCCGAGCCCCGACCTCGAGGTGCTCGACGTCGAGAGCCGGGACCGGCTCAACTCGCTGGTCTCCCACCTCGACGACCGGGCCGCGGACATCATCCGCTCGCGCTACGGCCTGGTCGACGGACGCCAGCACAAGCTCGCCGACATCGGAGCCAAGCACGGCATCTCCGCCGAGCGGGTGCGCCAGCTGGAGCGCGAGGCGCTGCAGAAGCTGCGCACGTTCGCCGACCCCGACCTGGCTGCCTGAGGGCTACCCGGCCAGCTCCGCGAAGACCTCCGCGACCCGCTCGCGGAGGTCTTCGTGCGTCCCGGTGTTGTCCACGACGTGGGTGGCGATCCGGAGTCGCTCGGCGCGTGAGGCCTGTGCCGCCAGCCGGGCCCGGGCGTCGGCCTCGGACATCCCCCTCAGCCGGGTCATCCGGTCCACCTGCACGTCCTCGGGGACGTCGACGACCACGACCGCGTCGAAGCCGTCCGCCTGGCCGGTCTCGGCGAGCAGCGGGATGTCGTGGACCACCACGTCACCCGGCTCGGCGGCCGCCTCGAGCTCGGCTCCCCGGGCCCGGACCCGGGGGTGGATGATCGCCTCCAAGGCCTGCCGCTTGGCGGGGTCGGCGAAGACCAGGGCACCCACGGCCGGACGGTCCAGCTCGCCGTCGGGGGTGAGCACGTCGTCGCCGAAGGCCGCGACCACCTCGGCCAGGCCGTCGGTGCCCGGTGCCACCACCTCCCGCGCCAGCAGGTCGGCGTCGACGAGCACCGCGCCGAGGTCGACGAGGATCGCGGCCACCGTGCTCTTGCCGGAGGCGACGCCTCCCGTGAGTCCCACGCGCATGGCGGTCACAGTAGCCTCACGCCATGCCCGCGCCGCCGCTGTCCCCCGGTGACCGGGTCGCCCTGCTGCTGCCCGGCTCCACGACGTACGTCGAGCACGTGCTCGCCCTGCTCCGGGCCGGGATCCACCCGGTCCCGCTCGACCCCCGCTCGACGTCCCGCGAGCGCGAGCGGCTGCTCGCGGTGGTGGACCCGCACCACGTCGTGGAGCGGGCCGACGACCTGGCCGCGCTGGCCGCGCGGTGCGGCGCCGACCACGGCCCGCCGAGGTGCCGGCCGATGCACTGCACCAGCGGCACCACCGGGACGCCGAAGGGGGTCGACTCGGGCCTGCTCTCCCCGGCCGACGCCGCCTCCCTGGTGGCGGAGGAGGCCGACCTGTGGGGGTTCGGCCCCGACGACGTGAACCTGGTGCTGAGCCCGCTTCACCACTCCGCGCCGCTCCGGTTCGCCCTCGGCACGCTGCTGGCGGGTGGCCGGGTGGTGGTGCCCGGCGGCGGCGAGCAGCGCGCGTTCGACGCCGCCGAGGTGACCGAGACGATCCGGGGCCTGGGCACGGCCCGACCGGTCACGATGTTCTGCGTCCCGACCCACCTGCAGCGGCTGTTCGCGCACTGGGACGCCGTCGGGGTGCCCGACACCTCGGCCTTCCGGCTGGTGGCCCATGCCGGCGCTCCGTGCCCGCCCGCGGTCAAGCGCCGGCTGCTCGAGCTGTTCCCGGCCGGGTCGACCTGGGAGTTCTACGGCTCGACGGAGGGGCAGTTCACGGCCTGCCGCTCCGAGGAGTGGCTGGAGCGGCCGGGCACGGTGGGCCGCGCCCGGCCCGGGCGGCGGCTGCGGGTCGCGGACGACGGCACGATCTGGTGCACGGTGCCCCGGCACGCCCGGTTCGGCTACTTCGGCGACCCGGACCGGACCGCCGAGGCCTGGCAGGGGGACGCGTTCACGGTCGGAGACCTCGGACGTCTCGACGACGCCGGCTACCTGTTCCTCGACGGCCGCCGGGAGGACCTGATCATCACCGGCGGGGTGAACGTCTACCCCGTCGAGGTCGAGAACGCCCTGCGCGAGCACCCGGGCGTGCACGACGTCGCGGTCTTCGGGGTCCCCGACGACCACTGGGGGCAGCGGGTCTGCGCCGCGGTGGTCGGGACGGCCTCGGCCGAGGAGCTCGACGGTTTCGCGCGCAGCCGGCTCTCCCCGCCGAAGCGGCCCAAGGAGTTCCGCCCGGTGCCGGACCTCCCCCGGACGGCGACGGGCAAGGTCCGGCGCAGCGAGCTGCAGTGACGGCAGCCGGGCACCGCGGGCCCCGAGCAGCACGCTCAGTCGAGCCGGACGGTGCCGCTCGGGGTGACGAGGAACCGCCTGCCGTGCGGCCCCTGCCAGGCGAAGGTGCCCTCGGGTGTCCGCCGGTAGTGCCAGCGGCGGGCGGTCTTGGCGCGGTGATGTCGTCGGCAGAGCGGCGCCAGGTTGCCGGGGTGCGTCTGGCCCGGCGGCCCGTGCTCGTCGTAGGGGGTGATGTGGTCGACGTCGCAGCACCGGGCGTCGCGCTCGCACCACGGGAAGACGCAGTGCCGGTCGCGCAGGATCACCAGCTCCCGCATCCAGGCCGGCGGGTCGTGCCCGTCGACCGCGTCGTCGCGGCCCCGGTCCAGCACCGGCACGACGGTCACCCGACCGCGGCCGACCCAGGCCCGGATCCGCTCCAGCGTGGCGGCCCCGAGGCGCTCGGCCGTGCCGGTGCCGACCCGGTCACCGAGGACGTCGGCGAGGTCGGCATGCAGGTAGAGCGTGCTCCGGGACCGGCCCCCGGCGCCGTCCACCTCCCCGGCAGCTCCCGCGGCCTGGTCGACGATCGTCCCCAGCGCCCGGATCTTGCGCACCTCCAGCCCGTCGTCGTCACCGGCGGCACCCAGCTCGGCAGCCCGACGGCAGACCAGGTCGTGGACGTCGGTGAGCACCTGGGTGTCACCGATGACCTCCAGGAACGACGTCCCGACCCAGCGCGAGAGCGGACCGGCCGTCGTGCCGACGCCGTGGGTGAGCCGAACGCTCCACGAGTCCCGCGCGGTCTCCTCGGCCTCGGCCTGCTCCTCGGCGTCGAAGAGCGCCTGCGCCTCGGCCACCGCCCGGTCGATCCGCCCCGGGCCGCACGAGTCCACGATCCCGGCCAGGCAGCGGTCGACGTGCGCCGCGGCCTCCGGGGAGAGCGTCACCGTGGCCTGCGCCACCCGTCGCGCCCGCCAGGGCGCCACCTCCAGCGCCTCCACCCGCTCCCAGATCGCCGGCAGCCGGTGCTCCAGCTCGAGGGCGTCGGCCATGAGCGCCATCCCCGCCCGGGTCGAGACCCCCAGGGCCGCCGCGAACGGCTCGGCGGTGAACGCCGCCACCAGCGGCGTGCCCTCACCACCGAGCAGCTCGTCGCAGTCCGCGACCTCGCCCCAGCAGGACGCGTCACCGTCGGGCAGCGCGGGATGCAGCGCACACCACTGGGCGGCGTACCGCAGCTTGCGCCGCTCCGAGGCGCGCGACTGCTGCTCGGCCTCCTCGGCGAGCTCGAGCAGCCACTCGGCATCGAGGTCTCGCACCTCGATCGGCTGCCCGGTCACGTCCACCTCGATCATGAGACCAGCCAAGCACCAGCCACCGACAGTCCGACGTCACCGGTGTCCCCGCGTGAGGTCCGGGTCGATCCGGCTCAGGTGCAGGTCCGGCCGCCGTACGTCGGGTTCCGCCCGTCGATGCGCTGACCGGTCTCCAGCACCCGGTTGCCGGAGCGGTTCCACCCGTCGGTGGGGCTGCCGCGCGGGAACCACACGCCGTAGTAGCCCACGCAGCCGAAGAGCCGCTGGCTGAAGACGTTGTCGATGAAGCGGGTGTTGAGCACCTTGTGGCCGCCCTCGGGCGAGGCCTCCGAGGGGTGGTAGTCGTGGGCGTAGATCGAGAACCCACCGCCGGCGATGAGGTTGTCGCGCACCACGATGTCGCGGCTGGTGCGCCTGCCGTTCCAGATCGCGACGGCGGAGGTGGCGCTGTTGTTGTCGTCCGACGTCATCTTGTAGGTGTTGTGCCGGATGACCCCGTGGGCGGAGCCGACGGTCTGGTAGCCGTCCACGTGGCCGTTGGCGGTGCGGGTCGTGAAGTTGTGGAAGTAGCTGTTCTTGATCCGGAAGTTGTCGCCGGTGGTCTGCGAGTAGCCGGTGTCGGCCCAGCCGAAGATCCCGTCGTTGACCCGGCGGCAGTCGAGCCGACCGACGACGAGGCTCGTCCCCTGGTGCCAGACGCAGGCGTGGACTCCTCGCCGACCGTCGGTGAGCACCCGGCGGATCGTCGCGCTGGCGCCGTTCTGCACCTTGATCACGCCGGTGCCGTTGGCCGCCTCACCCGTGCGGCCGCTGTGACAGGTGACCTTCACGTCGCGGATCGTCACGTTGCGCGCCTCGATGCTGAGGCAGCCCAGGATCCGCTGGCAGGACACGACGGCCCCGGCCCGGCCGATCCGGATCACCGAGCGGGCCCGGGTGCCCCGGTCCCGGATCCCGTCCGGGCACTTGGATGCCTTCGGCCCGGTCGAGCGGAGGCCCGGCCAGCCGCACGCGTGCAGGTGGGTCCAGACGTAGTCGCCGTCAGAGGCGCAGGCCGCGGGAACCGCGGCTGCGGTGCCCACCGCGGCGGCTGAGGGCAGGGGCGAGGTGCTGACCCCCGCCGAGGGTGCCGGGGCAGCCCGGCCGCCCGTGAGCGGGAGCACCACGAGGGCGCCGGTGAGGAGGGCGGCGAGGGCGCGCAGCGCGCGTCGTGTCGGGGGGTGGGGGGTCATCGTGTTCCTTCCGAGCAACGGTGCGCGCCGCCCCCCGCCGAGCACGGACGTCGTCCTCCGGCACGCGCTCCGCGGCACTGTAGTGCAGATCGCGGGGCGACGGGCTCAAGCCGGCCGATTGAAGGTGCGGCGGTACTGCTGCGGGCTCACCCCGCGGCCACGCGTGAAGTGGTGGCGCAGGGTGGCGGCGTTGCCGAAGCCGGTCTCCGCGGCGATCCACTCCACGGGGTGCTCGGTCTGCTCGAGCAGCTCCTCGGCGGCCACGAGCCGCTGCGCGGTCACCCAGGCGTGCGGCGTGGTCCCGGTCTCGTCCCGGAACCGGCGGGCGAAGGTCCGGGGGGACATGTGACTGCGCCGGGCCAGCGCCTCGACCCCGAGGTCCTCGGCCAGGTTCTCCAGGATCCAGGTCAGCAGCGGCCCGAGCGTCTCCGCACTGCAGTCGGGCACCGCCCGGGCGATGAACTGGGCCTGGCCGCCGTCGCGGTGCGGCGGCACCACCATGCGCCGCGCCGCAGTCGCCGCCACGTGCGCCCCGAACTGCTGGCGCATCAGGTGCAGCGCCGCGTCGAGCCCGGCCGCGGAGCCGGCCCCGGTGATCACCGGGCCGTCCTGGACGTAGAGCACGCCGGGGTCGACGCTCGCGGCCGGGTACGCGGCCGCCAGCTCGCCCACGTGCCGCCAGTGGGTGGTGCACCGTCGTCCGTCGAGCAGCCCGGCCTCCCCCAGCACGAAGGCGGCCGTGCAGTGGGCGAAGATCGTCGCCCCGCGCTCATGGGCGCGTCCGACCAGGTCCGCGACCTCGGGCGAGGGCTCGCGGAAGTCCCGCTTCGGGGAGACGCAGACGAGGTCGGCGGTCTCGGCGACCTCGAGCCCGTGCTCGACGTACAGGTCGAAGCCGGAGGAGCCGCGGACCCGGCCGGGCCGTGGGGTGACGACGCTGAAGTCGAAGACCGGGTTGTCGTCCTCGGCGTGGAACGGCTCGGCCCACACCTCGCACATCGACCCCAGCCCGAAGGGCTCGGCACCGTCCTGGACCACCACCGCCACGGAGCGCATGTGCCGAGCATGACAGAGGGTTGGCAGATAATCAATGGGGCATGTCATCACTGCCACTGGTGGCAGGATCTCCGGCGAGACAGAATTACTGCCATGACCGAACTCATCGCCTTCTGGGGCACCGCCCTCATCATCGCCATCGTGCTCGTGGCCCTGCGGGACGTCTACACCGACGACCCCCGACGGAGCTCCTCCCACCGTCCGCCGCGCAGCCACCACGACGACCCGTTCTCGCACACGGGCGCCTGGTTCCACTGACCCTTGCCACACCCGGTACAGCACAGAACACAGCACGAGGGCCCGGACACCGTGTGGTGTCCGGGCCCTCGCGCTGTGCTGCTAGGTCGGGATCGACTCCGGTCCCGCGAGACGCCTGCGGCGCTCGCTCAGGAGCCGCCGCCGGTGAGCTTCTCGCGCAGGGCCTGCAGGGCCTCGTCGGAGGCCAGCGAGCCGCCGCTGGCGTCCTCGGCCGCTGCCGGCTGGGCCGAGCCGCCACCGGTGGCCGGGGCGCTGTCGCCGCCGCTGGAGTACGACGTGGCCTCGCCCGCCTCGGCCTCGGCGACCTTGGCGTCGGCCTGCTGCTTGACGTGCGCCTCCCAGCGGGCGTGCGCCTTGGCGTACTGGTCCTCCCAGACCGCACGCTGCTCGTCGTACCCCTCGAGCCACTCACCGGTCTCCGGGTCGAAGCCCTCCGGGTAGATGTAGTTGCCCTGCTCGTCGTAGGAGGCGGTCATGCCGTAGAGCGTCGGGTCGAAGTCCTCGGCCTCGGCCGCCGCGGCGGTCTCGTTGGCCTGCTTGAGCGACAGCGAGATCCGGCGACGCTCGAGGTCGATGTCGATGATCTTGACCATGACGTCGTCGTTGACCTGCACGACCTGCTCGGGGATCTCGACGTGACGCTCGGCGAGCTCGGAGATGTGCACCAGGCCCTCGATGCCCTCCTCGACGCGGACGAACGAGCCGAAGGGCACCAGCTTGGTGACCTTGCCCGGCACGATCTGGCCGATCTGGTGGGTCCGGGCGAAGTGCTGCCACGGGTCCTCCTGCGTCGCCTTCAGCGACAGGGAGACCCGCTCGCGGTCCATGTCCACGTCGAGGACCTCGACGGTGACCTCGTCACCGACGTTGACGACCTCGCTCGGGTGGTCGATGTGCTTCCACGACAGCTCGGAGACGTGCACCAGGCCGTCGACGCCGCCGAGGTCCACGAACGCGCCGAAGTTGACGATCGAGGAGACGACGCCCTTGCGGATCTGACCCTTCTGGAGCTGGGTCAGGAAGCCCTGACGCACCTCGGACTGGGTCTGCTCGAGCCACGCCCGGCGGGACAGGACCACGTTGTTGCGGTTCTTGTCCAGCTCGATGATCTTCGCCTCGAGCGTCTGGCCGACGTAGGGCTGCAGGTCGCGGACGCGTCGCATCTCGACGAGGGAGGCGGGCAGGAAGCCACGCAGGCCGATGTCCAGGATCAGGCCGCCCTTGACGACCTCGATGACGGTGCCCTCGACGACGCCGTCCTCCTCCTTGACCTGCTCGATGGTGCCCCAGGCGCGCTCGTACTGGGCGCGCTTCTTGGACAGGATCAGCCGGCCTTCCTTGTCCTCCTTCTGGAGGACGAGGGCCTCGACCTTGTCGCCGACGGCGACGACCTCGTTGGGGTCGACGTCGTGCTTGATCGACAGCTCGCGCGAGGGGATGACGCCCTCGGTCTTGTAGCCGATGTCGAGCAGGACCTCGTCCCGGTCGACCTTGACGATGGTGCCATCGACGATGTCACCGTCGTTGAAGTACTTGATGGTCGCGTCGATCGCGGCGAGGAACTCTTCTTCGGACCCGATGTCGTTGACAGCGATCTGAGGCGCGTCGTAGTCCGGAAGAGTGGAGATGGTGCTCGTCATATGGGAAGTGATTCCTTGGATGGATGGCTCGTGCGGGCACGCCACAGGTCCTGTTTCACTACCGGTCGTGCGGTGCCGGGAAGGCCGGCGGGTGATAGCGAGCGAGAGTCCACTCCGTCCGGGACGCAGGCAGACTTCTGGCGCAGCGATCAGACTACCGGCGTGGCGCGCACCGCGTCCAACCGGGCGGTTAGGCTCGGGACATGGAGCCAACCATGGGGTCCCCCGGGGACGGGGCCCCTGACACCACCGGCGTGCGCGCCATCCGGGTCCGGGTCGGCGAGGAGACCTCGAGGGTCGCGAACCGCCGCGACTGGGACCGCTACGCCGACGAGTACCAGGCCACCCACGGGGCCTTCCTCGGCGACGCCGGCTTCGTCTGGGGGCCCGAGGGCCACACCGAGGACGAGACCCGCCTGCTCGGCGACGTGGCCGGGAGGTGGGTGCTGGAGCTGGGCTGCGGCGCCGGTCAGTGCTCGCGCTGGGTGATCGACCACGGCGGTCACGCCGTCGGGCTCGACCTCTCGCTGCGCCAGCTGCAGCACTCCCGCCGCCTCGACGCCGAGACCGGCACGCCGGTGCCGGCGGTGTGCGCGACCGCGACCGCGCTGCCGCTGCCCGACGAGCGCTTCGACGTCGTCTTCTCCTCCTTCGGCGCGCTGCAGTTCGTCGCCGACGCCGACGTCATGGTCGCCGAGGTCCGCCGGGTGCTGCGGCCCGGTGGCCGCTTCGTCTTCTCGGTCACCCACCCCACGCGCTGGATGTTCCCCGACGACCCCGAGGAGGGCGGCCTCACCGCCTCCCAGTCCTACTGGGACCGGACGCCGTACGTCGAGGTGGACGACGCCACCGGGGACGTCAGCTACGTCGAGCACCACCGGACCATCGGCGACTGGGTGTCGCTGCTGGCCGCCGAGGGCATGGCCCTGGTCCGCTTCGACGAGCCGGAGTGGCCCGCGGACCACGACCGCACCTGGGGAGGCTGGTCGCGGACCCGCGGGCTGCTGACACCGGGGACCGCGATCTTCGTGGCCCGACGCGACTGAGCGCTACGCCCGAGCGGTGGTGGAGCGGGAGCGCAAGAGCAGGAACCCGCCTGCCAGGAGCAGGATCGGGCCGAGGATGAAGCCCACCAGCGGGACGGTCTTGGTGAGCAGGTCCAGCGTTCCGATGCTGTCCTTCGCCTCGTCGACGTTGGTCTGCACCTGCTCGTCGGTGAAGGCCAGCTCGAGGTCCAGCAGCGTGGTGCCGTCGTCGGTGACCCGCGTCTCGGCCTGCTCCTGCTTGATGATCGCCCCGGTCCGGGGGTCGATCCACATCGTCTTGTCCATCGAGTACTGGCCCTCGATGTCACCGAGCACCGTGGCGTCGACGTCCTCGACGACGTAGTTGAACTCGTAGGTCTCCAGCCCGTCGAGGGACTCGGTCCCCTGGTAGGCGGCGGTCACGGCCTCGCCGACGACACCGTCCCAGAAGGGGTAGTCCTGCTTCTCGGCGTCGAACGGGAACTTGTTGATCAGCCCCTCGTGCGGCCGGGCGTCCTCAGGCAGGTACTCCTCGTCGTTGACGGCTGCCGCGTCGACACGGTCCGCAGCGAACACGTCATTGCTGATCGTGATCACGTTGGGATCCGCGTTCTCGTCGACCCCCTCCTCGCCACAGTCCAGCTCGGACTGCTCGAGGACCAGGCAGGTGGTGTTCACGAAGACGACCACGTCGTCGTCCGAGCGGTCCGAGTCGGCCTCGGTGATGCTCGTGGCGCGCACCTGGAGCCGGTCGTCGCTCTTCGTCGGGACCAGCGCCGTCCCGTCGAGCCGGGTGGTGGTGTCGGTCTTGAGCGGTGTCTTCTTCACGGCGTCCGGGGCCCAGACGACGGAGATGATGGCCGCCGTCACGAGGAACGCCCCCAGGACAAGCAGCACCCAGCTGATGATCTTCTGCACGAAATTACCCTCCCCAGGGAACCAAATGGCGCCCGAACTCTAGCAGGCAAGTTACCGGGTGGTCACTACGCGTGATCGAGGTCACGCGCTGCCCGGTCAGCGGCCGCAACTCGCGTACGACCCCGTGAGATAGTCGCTGCCGTGACCCACCCGGCCGGCGCCGCAGCGCGGCTCCTCCAACTCCTCAGGGACCCTGTCGTCGGCGTCGGTCTCGGGATGGTCGGGCTGCACACCGTGTTCCGGGCCTGGGCGCTGTACCCCAGCTGGTTCTACGCCGACGACTACCGGCTCCTGTACGAGGCGCGGGGAGAGCTGTCCGCGGAGTACCTGCTGCGACCTTTCGACAGCCAGTTCATGCCCGTCGGGCGGCTCCTGGCCTGGGCCGTCCAGCACAGCGGGACGCTCAACTGGCCGCTCGCGGCCAGCCTCACGCTCGGCATCGGAGCGGCCGCCGCCGTTGCCTGCCTCTGGGCGCTGGTCACCATGTTCGGCCCGCGCTGGGGGATCCTGGCCCCACTCGCGCTCTATCTCACCACGGCGGTCGTCACCCCGGCGGGGATGTGGTGGGCCGCCTCCCTGAACCAGGTGCCGCACCAGCTGGTCATCTTCCTGAGCATCGGGTGCTGGGTGCGCTACCTGCGTGGACCGCGCCACCTGTGGCTCGGGCTCACGCTGCTGGTCCTCCTCGTGGGACTGCTCAGCTACGTGAAGACCGTGTTCCTGTTTCCCGTCCTGGCCTACCTCCTGCTCGCCTTCTTCGCCTCGGGTGGAGCCCGGCGCCGGGTGCTGTGGTCGGTTCGCCGCTACTGGCCGGCCGCGGCCTCGGCGGCGACCCTCGCCCTCGTGTTCACGGTCTACTACGCCAGCCACGTCCCCAGTCTCGTGACCGGAGACGGCGACGGCGACCCGTCCGGGCTGGCCGGGACGCTCATCGGCACCTCCCTGGTGCCCGGGATGGTCGGAGGGCCATGGACGTGGTGGAACTACAACCCACCCGTGCCGGTCGCCCAGCCCCCGGAGGTCGCGGCGCACCTCGCCTGGGTGGCCGTGGCCTTCGTGATCGCCTACCTCTACCTCACCCGCCGCCGCACCGGCCGGGTCTGGGCGCTCCTCGCGGGGTACACGGTGTCGGCGTACCTCGTGCTGGCCACCACCCGTGGCTCACTGGTCGGCGCGCTCGCCGGGCTGGAGTACCGTTACCTGACCGACGTCGGTGCGCTGTTCCCCCTGTGTCTCGGGCTGGCGTCCATGCGGTTGCTCGGAGCCGTGGAGTCCACCGTCCCCCGCGAGGAACCCATGCTGACCGTCGCCGTCCCCTCGATCGCGAGCGCGACCGCAGTGGCGCTGGTCGGAGGGCTCGGCGTGTTCAGCTCGGTGCGCTACGTGCACGTGTGGCACAGCGACAACCCTGGCGAGACGTATGTGAAGAACGCACGGGAGGGGCTGCGGGGCAGCCCCGCGACGGTCGTGGACGTCCAGGTCCCGGACACCGTCATCCCCGCCAACGCCTACCCGGCGAACCTCACCTCGATCCTGCTGCCCGTGGTGTCCGGCAATGCCGAGTTCGACCGGGCCACACCGGAGCTGGTCGTGCTCGACGATGCCGGCAACCCGCGCCGAGCGACGTTCGGCGACGCGATCCGGACCGGGCCGGGACCGCGCGAGGGCTGCGGCTGGAAGGTCACGTCGCGTCGGCCCGCCACGATCCCGCTGGGGTCCCGCACCTACGACTGGGGCTGGTGGGTCCGGATCGGCTACCTGTCCTCGGACGCCTCCCCCGTGGTCGTGCGTGCCGGGGACGACAGCGTGACGACGGTCGTGGAGCCCGGGCTCAACAGCCTCTACGTCCAGCTGACCGGTGCCTTCGACACGGTGGAGATCGACGGTCTGGCCGACGGAACCCAGGTGTGCGTCGACGTCGTGGAGGTCGGCAACCCCGAGCCCGGAGGCGAGTTGTGAGCACCTCGAACCAGGAAGGCACGCAGCTCACTCACCTGCCCGCGCTCGACACCCTCCGCGCCGTCGGCGCCCTGGGCGTGCTCACCACGCACACCGCGTTCTGGGCCGGCGCGTACACCGCCCACGGGGTCTGGGGTGCCGTCCTGGCGCGGCTCGACGTCGGCGTCGCGATCTTCTTCGTGCTGTCGGGGTTCCTGCTCTCCAGGCCGTGGATCGCCGCCGCCCGAGCCGGTCGTCGGGGCCCGCGCGTCACGCCGTACCTCGGCAAGCGGTTCCTACGGATCGTCCCGGTGTACGTCGTCACCGCGATCCTCGCCCTCGTGCTCATCGACGCCAACCGGGACCTCGGGGTGCGGGACTGGCTGGTCACGCTGACGATGACCGACATCTACGTCTCCTCCGGACCACCGCCGGGGCTGACCCAGACGTGGAGCCTGGCGACGGAGGTGGCGTTCTACGTCACGCTGCCCCTGCTGATGCTCGTGATCCTCGGGCGAGGCGGGCTCTCCCCCCGTCGGGTCGCGATCAGCCTCGCGCTGGCCAGCTCGACCACCGTGCTCTGGCTGGCCGTCGTCTCGCCGCGACTTCCGTTCGCCGGCGACATCGCCGTCAACGAGTGGCTTCCCGCGTTCCTGACCTGGTTCTCAGCCGGGATCGGGCTGGCCCTGCTGCACGTGCTGCACGGCGCCGACGCGCTGCTTCCTCCCGTGCGCGACGCGGTGGAGCGGGTGGCCGCCAGCCCGGGCGTCTGCTGGAGCATCGTCGGCGGCCTCCTGCTGGTCGCGGCCACGCCCGTCGCGGGTCCCACGCTTCTCGTGGCGCCGACCCTCGCCGACGCCGTGACCAAGAACCTGCTCTACACCGCCATCGGCGGCCTCCTGGTCTTCTCGGCCGCCTTCGCGCCGGCGACCTCGCGCTACGCCCGCCTGATGGCGCACAGGGTGCCGCGACACCTCGGCCTCATCTCCTACAGCCTGTTCTTGATCCACCTTCCGGTGCTGCACCTGGTCATGAAGGCCACCGGGTACCAGCTCTACGAGGGCCACTTCCTGCAGATCTTCCTGCTGACGCTCGGGCTGTCCCTCCTCGCCGCGCAGGTGCTCTACAGCCTGGTCGAGAAGCCCTTCATGTCCCTCAAGCGACGTGAGTTCGGCTCGACGGACAGGGCCACCACCCCGGCGAGCGCCACCAGCACGAGGTAGTGCGGCCAGGCCCACTCCCCCGCCCAGCCGGAGTCGCTGCCCCAGGGCCGGAACAGGTAGCCCGTCGATGCCAGGAGCGGCAGGACGCCGACCGACCAGGCCGCCGAGTCGCCCAGCAGGTGACGGGCGGTCCACGCGAGAAGCAGCCCGACCCCCGCGCAGGCGACCCCTGCCCAACCGCCCAGCAGCGCTCCCGCGGCGACGGCGGCCGGCATGGCCGCCAGCAGCGGTAGTCGGGCAGCCCCGAGCCGTGGCAGCCCGGCCCCCGGCCACCGCCTCCGGGGCACCGCGAGGAGTGCCACCAGGAGCAGGGCCAGCCCGGCGCCCACTCCGAGCCCCACCCGGTACGTCGCGTCCGGGGTGAACCGCGCGGTGACCGGAGCACCGGATCCGTCGGTTTCCCATCCCTGCTGCCAGCCGTCCACCACCACCGGGTCGAGCTGCTCGCCGCCCTCGGTCGCCTCCCAGCCCGGGTTCACGTTCTGGCGGAGGACCAGCCACGGAGCTCCCTCCGCCGGCGGCTCCGCCACCTTCCGCACCGGGGTGGGCGAGCCGAGCCCTGCGCTCCTGACCGTCCGGGGGGTCGCCTCGGTGCCCAGGTGGACCGAGCGCGGTGCCACGGCGTCGGTGCCCCGGACCCGCACCAGGTTCGACCCGGACCGCAGGGAGACCTCGCCCTCGCCCCGGCACACCGACACCTCGACGTCCTCCATCGAGAACAGCTCGGCGGGGCTGGCGGTCAGCCGGGTCCTGACGGTGGCGCCGTTGACCTCGATCTCGGGGCCGGTGCCGCACGGCCGGGTACGCCGGTCCGGCGAGAGGCTCAGGGGGGCGTACGGAAGGCCGTCCAACCGGATCTCCCCGATCCCGACCGGCAGGCCCTGGGCGTTGCCCGCCGCGTCGAACGACACCGCATTGGCGGAGCTGAGCACCCGCACCGTGAGCCGATCCGTGCGCAGGGGACGGAACCGGGCGGCACCGTCCTCGTCCAGCTCGACGGTGCGCTCGCCCCCGGGCCAGATCAGGTCCAGCCGCGTGGGCCGGCGGACCGGGGAGTCCGGGTCCACGAGGACCTGGATGCCGCGCAGCGACCTCGTCCCGAGCCAGTTCAGCTGCAGCTGGGGGCGAGGGTCGTCGACCTCCGGAGTCCACGCGGTCCCGGTGTCGCCGTCCACGGCGGCCAGCCCCGACGCGCGAGCATCCGGGACACCCACGGTCGAGCCCACGGCGTTGAGGGGCTGGTCCTCCTGGATGAGGTCGAAGAGGCCGGGCCCGGCCACCGGGGCAGCCGTCACCCGCGGCCGGTACTGCCGGCGGCCGGCCACGGTGACCACCCTCTCGAAGCCGCCGGGCTCCTCCGAGAACCGTGCCCGGTTCTCGACGCAGGGCGTCCGGCCCTCGACCTCGACGCAGCCGGTCCGCTCGTCCCGGAGCGCCCGCAGCAGGATCTGGTCAGGGGTCCCCCAGCTCGGCGCCAGCGGTGGGAGCACGAGCTGGCGCCGCACGGTGGTGCCCGGGATCCGGATCTCCGCCAGGGCGAGGCCCGGGCCGCCCGGCGACGCGGACTCCACTCGCAGCCACCCGGTGGGACCGGGTGGCAGCTGCACGGTGCTGGTCGCCCCGGAGCGCAGGGTGGTCTCCACCTCACCGGCCTCGGTCCGCACCCGGACGGGGTTGCGCTCGGCGCCGGCCGCGCCGAGGATGATCTCCACCTCGGACACCGAGGTGGGTCGGGCCAGGTCCAGCTGCCACCAGGCCGGTCCGTCGCCGGTCTGCCGCGCCACCCACTCGGTCGACTCGTCGCCGTCGAGCGCGGCGAACGGGAGCCGGCCGGGGCGGGCGCCGCCGCCCATGGTCGAGTCCGACTGCGATGCCGAGGCGGACACCGCCTCAGCTCCGACCAGCCGCGCCGTCGTGAGCCACCGACTGCCCTCCTCGAGCTGGTAGTCCGGCACCGGGTTGCCCGAGCGGCGGACGTCGCCGGGGGTGGTGACGGCGGAGTAGCCGTCGTGGACCCGGCCGAAGAACCGCTCCCGGCCGAGCAGGCCGTCCGTCAGCAGGACCTGCCCGTCCGGTCGGTCGCCGGCCGGGTCGACGTCCACGCCGAGCCGCACCGGGTCGTCTCCGAGGAGACCGACGTCGGCCAGACCGAGCAGGTCCTCGGGCCCGCCGACCACCAGCGGCAGACTGCTCGCGCTGACCGCGGAGGCGGTCGTCCGCTCGACCTGGTAGACCTCGACGGCGCGCCGAGCCGTCTGCCACCCGCCGTTGACGACGATCCGCCCTTCCTCGGTCTCGAGATGGGCCTCACCACCGACCTCCGGGCCGAAGCCCCGCACCGGCACCAGGCCTGGCGAGTCCGCGAGGGCCTGGTGCACCAGGGCCGGGTCCGGGATGTCGGAGGAGACCACGAGGTCGTTGCGGACCACGACGTACCGGATGCCGGATCGTGCGAGGTAGGCGGCCAGCCCGCGGGAGCCCCGGCCCTGGGCCAGGCGCTCCTCGACGGCGTCCAGCATCCTGATGTTCCCCGGTGGGGTGAGCGGGATGGCGTTCCGCACCGCCCAGTCGGGACCGCCCTCGAGATACTGCAGCGGCTCGTCGCGCGGCGCACCCCAGAGGTAGTCCGCGAAGGACGAGCCCGGGGCGAGAAGCACCTCCCGGTCCCCCGCGTTCGCCTCGAGCCAGGCCGAGGCCGCCCGCCAGTACGGCGGAGTCTCCTGCACCGGATCGGTGGGGGCCAGCCGGCCCGCGACAGCCGGCGTGGCGGCAGCCACGACCGCCAGCGCCGCCAGCCCGACGACCGCGGGCCGCGCCGAGACCGTCACGTCCCGTCCGGCGACAACGAGCCGTCTGGGCTCAGCGGTCCTCGCGGCCAGCTCCAGCAGCCAGGCGAGGCCGACGACGAGCGGCAGCCGGATCAGCGGATCCAGCTTGTGCACGTTGCGGAACGGCGCGAGCGATCCGTCGAGCAGGTCGTTGAGCGGTGCGGCGAACCAGCCCTGCACCGACCCGAGGTGGCCGGTGCCCACGAGGACCAGTCCCACCAGCAGCGACAGGGCCAGGAACACCCGGTGCGGGTGCCCTCGCAGCGCGATGCCCACGGTTCCGAGCATGAGCACGACGCCGGAGTTCAGCGCGAGATAGCCCTCACTGACGGTCAGGAAGCCGCCCTGCCAGGCCGGCTCGACGTACGGCACCCACGCCGAGGTTCCTCGCAGGGCGTCGAAGGGGGTGGTCGGGAACGTGGTGATCGAGGCGGACTCGATGAAGTCCAGGAACGGGGGGCTGTACTGGCCGAGGAGGAACAGGGGCAGCAGCCACCAGAGGGTCCCCAGGGCCGTGAACACCGGCCACCAGAGCATGAGGCTCCGCCGCCGCGGCCCCCGGCTCCTCGTGAGCAGCCACACGACGCCCAGAGGCAGCACGGCGAACGTCGCCGCCGCGTTCACGCCCCCCACCATGGCCACCGCGAGGCCGGCGAGCATGGCCATCCTGCGCGGTGAGCCTCGCTCACTCCCGACCACCAACGGGAGCAGCACCCAGGGCGCCACGGCACTGGGCCAGGCCTCGATCGAGATCGGGCCCAGCGTGCTGAGCAGCCGCGGCGAGGTGGCGTAGGCCAGTCCGGCCAGGATCATCGCAGCATCGGAACGGACGCCCAGTGCCCGGCACAGCAGCGCCGTGCCGACGAAGGCGACGCACAGGACGACCGCCAGCCACAGCCGCTGCACCACCCATCCGGGGAGGTCGACGAGGTCGCCGATACCGAAGAACGGGCCCATCGGCCACAGGTAGCCGTAGGCCTGGTTCTGCAGCTGGCCGAAGGCGCCCGCCCCGTCCCACAGGTGCGTGGCTCGCTGGAGGAAGCCCCACGGGTCGACTGCGAGGTCGAACTTGGTGTCCGACACGAGGTATCCCGGTGACTGGATGAACGCCAGCCCGACGAGAAGCACGCAGCCGGCGGTGAGACGGAGCCCGGTGCGGGAGGTCGGTGCCGCGTCGCCACTCATCGTTTGCGCAGCACGAGCA
Organism: Nocardioides donggukensis; assembly: GCF_014842875.1. Lineage (GTDB taxonomy): Bacteria > Actinomycetota > Actinomycetes > Propionibacteriales > Nocardioidaceae > Nocardioides > Nocardioides donggukensis. The sequence continues at coordinate 472,640 of NZ_JACYXZ010000002.1, forward strand.
CCAGGTTCCACGTCACCACCTCGCGCACGACCGGCACCCGCAGGAGCCACCGGCTCCACCACGGGTTGTAGCGAGGGGTCAGGTGCACGATGTCCGCCACCTTCTGGCTCCTGGCCCAGGCGAGCCCGTCCCGGACCGTGACCTTGAACAGGGACTCGCCGAACCTGTTCTTGGGCTCGTGCCCGTGCACGCGGATGTAGCGCCTCCGCGCGAACCGGCCGCCCAGGTAGTGCCAGGCAGCGGTCTCGTGGCCGCCCCACGGGCCGTACCAGACCGTGTAGCTGATGAACGCCGTACCGCCCGGCCGGGTGACCCGCAGCATCTCCTCAGCCATCCGCCACGGGTCCGCGACGTGCTCGAGGACGTTCGAGGAGTAGCAGACGTCCAGCGAGGAGTCCGCGAAGGGCAGCTGCATCCCGCTGCCGATGACCGTGCCCGCAGCGATCTCCCCGGCCCCGGACAGCTCGCCGACGTCAGCGTCGAGCGCGAAGTAGGTGGCACCGGCCTCGGTGAACGCGTTCCGGAAGTAGCCCGGTCCCCCGCCCACGTCGAGCATCCTCGCGCCCGTGAGGTCGACGTACTCCGAGAGCTGGGCGACGGAGTCCTCGGCGAGTGCCGTGTAGAAACGGGCCGGATCCGGCTGCTCATACCGGAACTCCCGGAGCAGCCGGACGGACCGGCTCCAGGAGGCGCGCCACGGCCGCCGAGAGGGCGTGGTTCGGCGCAGCACGCGGCGACCCTACCCGACCCATTATCCTACGGCCGTGCAGCACCCCACTCGCTTCGACGGCCGACATGTCGTCTTCTTCAGCTGGCGCGACACCCGCAACCCAGAGGGCGGCGGCGCCGAGCTGTACCTCGAGAAGATCGCGGCCGGCCTGGTCGAGCGCGGTGCCCGAGTGACAGTCTTCTGCGCCGCCCATGCCGGCGCCCCGCCGGACGAGGTCGTCGACGGCATCCGCTTCGTTCGTAGGGGCTCCAAGATGGGTGTCTACGGTCGCGGGCTCCTTGCTCTCGCCCGGCGCGCGTTCGGGCGGGTGGACGCCGTCGTCGACGTCCAGAACGGACTGCCGTTCTTCACCCGCCTACTGACCCGCAAGCCGGTCGTCGTGCTCGTCCACCACGTCCACCGCGAGCAGTGGCCCGTCGTGTACCCGGGGCTCACCGGGCGCGTCGGTTGGTGGATCGAGAGTCGGCTCGCTCCCCGGCTCTACGCGCGGTGCCAGTACGTCGCGGTGTCGCAGGCCACGGCCGACGAGCTCGTCGGCCTGGGAGTGGACCGGGACCGGATCGCGATCGTGCACAACGGCACCGACCCGGCGCTGCCTACCACGGCGGTGCGACGCACCGCGCCGGCAGTGTGCACGGTCGGCCGGCTGGTGCCGCACAAGCAGGTCGAGCACGCGATCGACGCCTGCGCCCGGCTCGGGCCGGAGTTCCCGGGCCTGCGGCTCACGGTCGCCGGATCCGGCTGGTGGGACCAGGAGCTGCGCCAGCACGCACGAGCCACGACACCGGAGGGTGCGGTGACCTTCGAGGGGCACGTGTCCGAGCGCCGCAAGCAGGAGATCTATGCGGAGTCGTGGGTCATGGCCCTGCCGTCACTGAAGGAGGGCTGGGGCCTGGTCGTCGGCGAGGCGGGGATGCACGGCACGCCCACCGTCGCCTACCGGTCCGCCGGTGGCACCCGGGAGTCGATCGAGCACGGTGATTCCGGCCTGCTGGTCGACGACTTCGAGGAGTTCGTGGCGGGGCTGCGCTCACTGCTCGCGGACGAGAGGCTCCGCGAGCGCCTCTCCGTGGGCGCCAGGTCCATGAGCCACCGCTTCACATGGGGTCACGCCCAGGGCTCGTTCGCCCACGTCCTCAGTGTGGCCATGGCCGGGAGCTCCGAGCACAGCGAAGACCCCGACGAGACCTGAGACGCTGTGGCCGCATCGGGGTCGATCCCGGCGGACGCGCCGGGACGAGATCGGTTCAGTCCGTGCCGTAGTTGACGACCGGGCTCTCGGCGTTGGCCGGCGACTGCGACGGTGCTCCGGTCTGGTTGGAGACCAGGCCCACGACGGTCCCGACGGCGACAGCAGTGCCCAAGACGATGCTTGCGGCGATGCCTGCGATGCTTCCCACGTTCAATCCCTCCCTAGGATCCCGCGAAGGACTGTAGCAGCGGAGGCGGCGTCAACCTACTCGCCGGTCACATGTCTCGTCGACGCCGGACCAGCGTCCATGTGACGCCTGTCACGAGCAGGGAGAGGAACGCGGCCCAAGCCACGCTCATGGCGAGCCACCACTCGTCCGGGACCGGTCGTTCCCGGGCCTCGCCGAGTGTGACCACTCTCACGTCCGACGAGGTCAGGATCGACTCCCCCGCCACCTCGGGAGACTCGCCCGGCGCCGCACGCTCCACGACCAGAGTGCCGATGCCGAGATCGGTCAGCGCCGACGCTCGCGCTCCGGGCGTGGGTTCCGTCAGCGCCTGCCGGACCGCCTCGCCGCGGGGGTCCTCGCCGGCCAGCCTCTGACCCGAGACCACCAGCTCGTCGCTCGACACGTGGTCGATGCCCAAGTAGCGGCCCAGCGGGTCCAGCACCTTCTGGCCCCGGTTCCAGGCCGGGGCACGGTAGCTCGTGAACGGCAGGAGGAGGACCTCGCCCCGGGACGGGTCGACGGCGGTCCGGGTGGCGTCGTACCAATCCGGATAGCGCGCGGCGTGGAGCCGGCCGGAGGCGCCCCAAGCCGCGTCCGGCAGCATGGCGAGCGGCAGGACGGCCGCCAGAGAGGCCACCACGGTGGCGGAGGCATGCGGCTGGAACCACGCCCGGATCCGGGCGACGCCGTGGCCGCTCAGCACGCCCAGGAGCGGGGCACTGAGGACCAGCAGCCGGGAGCCGTCGCGCAACAGTCCGCCGCCCGGAACCTCTGCCGCCAGCCAGCCGAGGGCCTGCGGAGCACCCCACGACAGGACCGCCACGCCCCAGCCGACGCCCCAACAGACGGCCAGCGCGATCGCGTCCCGGCGATCGGTGCCGCGCCACCAGGCGCGCAGACCGGCGCCGGCCACGAGCAGCAGCGCGGCCAGTGCCAGCACCGCCAGCGCGCCCTCACGCGACACCGGCACCACCTCACGGTTCCAGATCCCCCCGAGCCCCAGCGCGGCCAGCGGTCCCGGCAGCGGACCCTCGCCGTTGGTCGCGAACCTGACGGCCCCGGCCGGGTCGGACGTGGCCCGACCGGCGTGGAGCAGCCCGGCCACCAGCCACGGAGCATTGCCCGCGAGCACCACCAGGGTCAGCAGCGCGTTGCGGAGCCGCCCCCTTCCCAGGCCGAACAGCAGGACCGCCAGTCCGCTGGCGATCCCGGCGCTGGCGCTGAGGCAGCCGAGCGGGAGCAGCAGGAGCAGGTGCGGCCGCACCGAGCTCTCACGTCGCCACCTGCCGGCTTCCAGGATCAGCCAGGGCAGAACGGCGTACCCGACCAGGACCGGCCAGTGCCCGATCACGAGGCGCTCGACCACGAAGGGATTCCAGACGTACACCGTGGCGGCGGCACAGCGCGCCAGCAGGGGGAGCCCCCCGACCAGCGCCGCGGCCCCGGCACCGGCCGCCGTCAGCGTGGCGACCAGGACGAGCTTCTGCAGCAGCATCCCCGGGATCACGTCGTCCAGCACTGCGACCACGGCGTCCGACGGGACGGCGCGCGGCAGGCCCGAGCCGACTCCGAGCGCGTCGACCCCGAGCCCCAGGTCGGGCACCCAGACCATGTCGTAGGTCAGGACGAACCCCGGAGCCAGGGCCGGGCCGAGGAGCAGCAGCGCCAGCAGCAGGGACCACAGGCCCGGGGCTGCATCCACCAATGCCCGCCGGTCCCACGCCCTTGCCACGGCGCCACGCTAGTCGGTGCAGGCCGATGTCGGTGCCGCACCGCTCGACCGGGCTGCGTGTGCCACACTCCACCCCGTGACGAATCCGGGCAGGACGTTGCCGAAGTGGCTCGTCGGCGGCAGCTCCATCGCCGTGGCCATCGGCATGATGAACCTCGCCACCTACGGCTTCACGATCATCGCTGCCCGGGTCCTCGGCCCCGAGGCGTACGGCGCCTTCGCCGCCGTCATGGCCACCCTGCTCGTCCTCAGCGTCCTCCAGCTCGGCCTCCAGGCCACCGCCGCCCGCCGGATCTCGGCCGACCCCGACCACGTGGGGCAGATCGAGCACTCGATCATGCGGGTGACCGTCCGGGCCGCCCTCGCCGTCGGCGCGCTCCTCCTGCTCCTCACGCCCCTGGTCGACCTGCTACTCCGCCTCGACAGTCTGCCGGTCGCGGCGCTGATCGCGGTGACCGCCGTGCCGATGACGATGATGGGCGGACAGGCCGGCATCCTCCAGGGAGAGCGTCGTTGGCTGCCGCTGGCGCTGGTGTACGCCGCCAACGGGGTGCCCCGGCTGATCGTCGGCACCGGGCTGATCCTCTGGCAGCCGACCGAGTTCATCGCCGTGCTCAGCGTCGCGCTCGGCCAGTTCGCACCGGTGCTCGTCGGTCGCGTCGCCCTGCGCCACGTGCGGGCACCCGGAAGCGTGAGCCACGCGCACAGCGCCCGCCCGGTCGTCCGGGAGGCGATCCACAACTCCCAGGCGCTCCTGGCGTTCTTCGCGCTGTCGAACGCCGACGTCATCGTGGCCCGCAACGTGCTCGCCACGCAGGACGCCGGCCTCTACGCGGGTGGCCTGATCCTCACCAAGGCGGTGCTGTTCCTCCCCCAGTTCGTCGTGGTGCTGGCCTTCCCTGCCATGGCCTCCGTCGACGAGAGACGCCGCGCGCTGACCCGCGGTCTCGGGATGGTCGCCGTCATCGGGGTGGTTGCCATCAGCGGCGCCTGGCTGCTGTCCGACCTGGCGATGGTCTTCGTGGGCGGTGACGGCTATCGCGAGATCCAGGACCGCCTGTGGCTGTTCGCCGTCCTGGGCACCACGCTGGCGATGCTGCAGCTGCTGGTCTACTCGGTGCTCGCGCGGCAGGGTCAGAAGTCGGTCTTCCTGGTGTGGGGCGCGCTGCTGGCTCTCGTCGCGGTCGGCTCCACGGTCAGCACGCTGCCAGGACTCCTCGCGGTCGTCGTCGGCGTCGACGTGCTGCTGCTGGGCGTGCTGTTCACGGTGAGCCTCTACCTGGTCCGCAGGCCGCAGCCCACCCCCGTATGAGGTCGCCGGGCGCTCAGTGCGCCGCGTCGTGCCAGCTGCGCCCGGTGCCGACGGAGACGTCCAGCGGGACGGTCAGCTCCGCCGCGCCCGCCATCTGCGCCCGGACCAGCGCCTCCAGCGCCTCCCGCTCCCCCGGTGCCACCTCGAGCACGAGCTCGTCGTGCACCTGCAGCAGCAGCCGGGACTCCAGCCGCTCGTCGGCGATCGCCCGCTCGACGTTCAGCATCGCGACCTTGATGATGTCGGCGGCCGAGCCCTGGATCGGGGCGTTGAGGGCCATCCGCTCGGCCATCTCCCGGCGCTGCCGGTTGTCGCTGGTGAGGTCCGGCAGGTAGCGGCGCCGGCCCAGGATGGTCTCGGTGAAGCCGGAGCGCCGGGCCTCGTCGACGATCCCGGACAGGTAGTCGCGGATGCCCCCGAACGTCTCGAAGTACTCCTCCATCAGCACCCGCGCCTCGGACGGCTCGATCCGCAGCTGCTGGCCGAGCCCGAAGGCGGACAGCCCGTAGGCGAGCCCGTAGTTCATCGCCTTGATCTTCGCGCGCATCTCGGTCGTGACCGCGTCGGCGTCCACCTCGAACACCTTCGCCGCCGCGATCGAGTGGAAGTCCCGGCCGGAGCGGAACGCCTCGATCAGCTGCTGGTCCTCCGAGAGGTGGGCCATGATCCGCATCTCGATCTGGCTGTAGTCCGCGGTCATGAGGCAGTCGTGGCCGGTGCCGACGACGAAGCCCTCCCGGATCCGGCGGCCCTCCTCGGTGCGCACCGGGATGTTCTGCAGGTTCGGGTCGGTGCTCGAGAGCCGGCCGGTCGCCGCGATCAGCTGGTTGAACGTGGTGTGGATCCGCCCGTCCTCGGCCACCGTCTTCAGCAGTCCCTCGACCGTCTGCCGGAGCCGGCTGACGTCGCGGTGCCGCAGCAGGTGGGAGAGGAACGGGTGCCCGGTCTTCTCGAAGAGCCCCTGGAGGGCGTCGGCGTCGGTCGTGTAGCCGGTCTTGGTCCGCTTCGTCTTGGGCATCCCCAGCTCGTCGAAGAGCACCACCTGGAGCTGCTTGGGTGAGCCGAGGTTGATCTCCTTGCCGATCACGGCGAACGCCTCGTCGGCGGCGGCCTTCACCTCGTCCGCGAAGTGCGACTCCAGCCCCTCGAGATGGTCGTGGTCCACGGCGACGCCGACCTGCTCCATCGCCACCAGGGTGTCCACCAGCGGCAGCTCGACGTCCGCGAGCAGCCGGGTGCCGCCGTGCTCCTCGACCTGGGTGTCCAGCTCGTCGGCGAGATCGAGGACCGCCCGGGCGTGCAGCATGTCCACCTCCGAGGCGCCGGTGTCCTCGAGCTCCTCGAAGCTCAGCTGGCCGGTGTCGCCGGTGGCCTGGCGCAGCTCCCGCTTGAGGTAGCGCAGGGTCAGGTCGGCCAGGTCGTAGGAGCGCTGGTCGGGTCGCACGAGGTACGCCGCGAGCGCGGTGTCGCTGGTCAGCCCGCGCAGTGGCCAGCCGCGTCCGGCCAGGGCCAGCATCGGTCCCTTCGCGTCGTGCATGACCTTGGCCGCGCCCGCGTCGCCGAACCACTCGGCGAGCGCGGCGTCGTCCTCCGGCGCCACGTCGGTCGCGTCGAGCCAGGCGGCGGTGCCGTCCGCGGCGGCGAGGGCCACGGAGAACACGTCCCCGGTGCCGGCCCGCCACGAGCCCTGGATCGCGACCCCGACCCGCCGGCCCTCGTCGCGCGCGTGCTCGTCCAGCCACGCCCGCACCTCCCCGGCCGCGAGCCGGGAGGCGGCCAGCTCGAAGCCGGAGTCGTCGATCTCCTCCTCGGACTCCAGGGTCTCGAAGAGCCGGTCCCGGAGCACCCGGAACTCCAGACCGTCGAAGAGGGTGTGCACCTCGTGCCGGTCCCACGGCTGGCGCCGCATGTCCTCCGGGGTGACCGTCAGGGACAGGTCGCACACGAGGGCGTTCAACCGCCGGTTGCGGATCACCTCGCCCAGGTGGGCCCGCAGGTTCTCGCCTCGCTTGCCGGTGATCTCGTCCGCCCGGGCGATGACGTTGTCGAGGCCGTCGTACTGTGCGATCCACTTCGCGGCCACGCCCGGGCCGACCAGCGGCACGCCGGGCAGGTTGTCGGAGGTCTCGCCCACCAGGGCCGCGAGCTCGGGGTAGCGCTGCGGGGGGACGCCGTACTTCTCCTCGACGGCGGCCGGCGTCATCCGGGCCAGGTCGGAGACCCCCTTCATGGGGTAGAGCACGGTGCTCTGCTCCCCCACCAGCTGCAGCGAGTCCCGGTCGCCGGTGAGGATCAGCACCTCGAAGCCGGCGGCCACGGCCTCGGTGGTGAGGGTGGCGATGATGTCGTCGGCCTCGTAGCCCTCGAGCTGCAGGTGCGGGATGTGCAGTGCGTCCAGCACCTCCTGGATCAGCGGCAGCTGGCTGGAGAACTCGTCGGGGGTCTTGTTGCGCTTGGCCTTGTACTCGGAGTACTCGGCCAGCCGGAACGTCTGCCGCGACTTGTCGAAGGCCACCCCGACATGGGTCGGCTCCTCGTCGCGCAGCACGTTGATGAGCATCGAGGTGAACCCGTAGACGGCGTTGGTGTGCTGGCCGGTCGTCGTCGAGAAGTTCTCCACCGGCAGGGCGAAGAACGCCCGGTAGGCCAGCGAGTGGCCGTCGAGGAGCAGCAGCCGGGGGCGGCGGTCGGTGGCGGCGTCGGCGTTCTCGGGCACGTCGCGACTCTATCCACCGACGGGCCTCGACCTCGACAGCGGGACGGTGGGCCACAATGACGGCCATGACCGACGCCGTACCCGAGTCCGAGTCCCTCGCCGACCTCAGCATCGAGGACTTCGTCGCCCGGATGCCCCAGGGCATGGGCGGTCTCAACGAGAAGATGGGCATCGAGATCACCGAGCTGTCCGCCGACCGGCTGGTCGCGACCATGCCGGTGGAGGGGAACACCCAGCCCTACGGCCTGCTGCACGGCGGCGCGTCCGTGGTCCTCGCCGAGACCCTCGGCTCGCTGGGCTCGGCCATCCACGCCCACCCGGACCGGGTCGCGGTCGGCGTCGACATCAACGCCACCCACCACCGGGCCGCCACCGCCGGCACCGTGACCGGCGTCGCCACGCCGCTGCACCGCGGCCGCAGCATGGCGTCCTTCGAGGTCGTGATCACCGACGAGCGGGACCGCAGGGTCTGCACCTGCCGGATCACCTGCGCCCTCGTGCCTGGCGCGCAGGTCCCCGGCAGCCAGCCGGCGGGCTGACCAGCAGCCGACGTCAGACCAGGTCGCGCTGCCGACGCTGGGAGCGGCGGGCGGCCAGCACCTGCCCGAGCGCCGGTCGGCCGCCGGTCTGCGACCGCGCCGGCCGCCGCGAGCTCAGCTTCGCCCGGACCACCTGGGTCGGCGCCACCCGGAGGACGGCCTGCGGGGCCAGCGCCAGCCGGGCCAGGAAGCGGTGGGCCTCACGCGAGGCGCTGAGCGAGGCGGAGGCGACGTGGCCGATCCCCTTCTCCTCGGCGTGCGCGACCGCGGCGTCCATGAGGGCCCGGCCCACGCCGTGCCGCCGGAACTCCGGGAGCACGTGCGGGGAGACGGCCTGGACGACCGGCTCGACGTGCAGCGGGCTCATCGGCCCGACGCGCAGGTAGACGGCACCGGCCAGCCGTCCGTCGCACTCGGCCACCACGATCCGGTCGCGGGCCGAGGCCAGCGACTGGTCGACGACCAGCTCCATGTCGACGAGCATCTGCTCGGCGGAGGCTCGGGGGACGACCTCTTCCCAGAGGCGGACCAGGTCGGGCGCGTCCTCGGGACGCACCTCACGCAGCACCACGCCAGATCGGCTCACGCCCGCACTCCTCCCTCGGAACCCCCCGGCAAAGAGAGACTACGCTCAGCCGACCGTCCCCGGGAGAGGAGGCTCCGACGTGCCCGGTCTCGGCACTCTCGTCAACGTCGTCGCCGTGCTGGTCGGCTCGGTGCTGGGCGTCGTGCTCGGCAACCGCCTGCCGCACCGCACCCGCGAGGTGGTGACCGACGCGCTCGGCCTGGTCACGCTGCTGATCGCCGCCACCAGTGCGGTCGCGGTCCTGGACCCGGCGCTGGCGTCGTACGTCGGCCGCAGCGCACCGTTGCTGATCGTCCTCGGGGCGCTCCTGGTCGGCGCGATCCTGGGGTCGCTGCTGCGCATCGAGGCCGGTCTCGAGGGGCTGGCCGGCCTGGTGCAGCGTCGCCTGGTGCGCGGGGCGGGCGACCGGCACCTGTTCGTCGAGGGGTTCGTCACCGCCTCGCTCGTGTTCTGCACCGGTCCACTCACGATCCTCGGCTCGCTCAACGACGGGCTCGGCAACGGGGCCGACCAGCTCTACCTCAAGTCGGCCCTGGACGGGTTCGCGGCGATCGCCTTCGCGGCCGCGTTCGGCTGGGGGGTCGCGGCCAGCGTGCTCACCCTGATCGTGATCCAGGGCTCGCTCACCGCGCTGGGCCTGGTGCTGGGTGACGTGCTGCCGGATGCGCACCTGGCGGCGATCACGGCCGCAGGGGGTCTGATCCTGGTCGGGGTGGCTCTCCGGCTGCTCCGGATCCGCGAGGTCCCGGTCGCCGACCTGCTGCCGGCGCTGCTGGTCGCCCCGCTCCTCGTGGAGCTCGCGGCGGCCGTCGGCTGACCCCGCCCGGCCGACCGGACCCGAAATCGGATTGTTGCCGTGTTGTGGCCCCGTGAGGCTGTCGGACGGTCTGGGGTGGCTCTACAGTGTGGTGGCCGCATACGGTGCAAGGTGTGATCCGGGTCACGCTATAGTCCCGCTGGTCAGTTCAGGCCCCGCTGCGGGGGCACACAGTGACAGGAGCTCCATGCACGTGCCACGGCTACGAGTCCCGCTGCTCGTTTCCCTCGTCGTCGTCCTCATCGGGATGCTCGCCTCGCCGTCGCTGGCGGCGACCGAGGAGGAGCAGTCGAACACCGTCCAGGGGACGCTCGTCAACACCGCGGAGGACCGGGCGCCCGTCGAGGGCGTCGAGATCACGGTCACCAGCCCCGACGGCGAGGTGTTCACCGACACCAGCGACGACGAGGGCAAGTTCGAGATCGAGGTCCCCGGCCGCGGTGGCCGGGTGATGATCGAGCTCGACACCGAGACCCTTCCCGACGGCGTCTCGCTGCGCAACGAGAACAAGAGCAGCATCACCCGGAACCTCAACCCGGGGCAGCGCGCGGTCATCCTCTTCCCGATCGGGCCCGACACCCGCGACATCGCGACCAAGTGGGACCGGATCCCCCAGCTCGTCGTCAACGGTCTGATCTTCGGCATCATCCTCGCGCTCGGCGCCCTGGGGCTGTCGATGGTGTTCGGCACCACCGGCCTCACCAACTTCGCCCACGGTGAGCTGCTCACCCTCGGTGCGATGGCGGCGTACATGTTCAACGTGGCGATGGGCCTGCCGTTCGTCCTCGCCGCGGTGCTGTCGGTGGTGGTCGGGCTCGCGGTCGGCTGGGCGCAGGACAGAGGGCTGTGGCGACCGCTGCGCCATCGTGGCACCGGCCTGATCGCCATGATGATCGTGACCATCGGCCTGCAGTTCCTGCTCCGGAACCTGTTCCAGTACTTCACCTCGGGCCGCACCCTGAACTACGACGCCTACGTGACCCCCTCCGGCGTGGACGTGGGCCTGTTCAGCTACACCTACCGGGACGCGATCATGGCCGGCATCTCCGCGGCCGTGATCATCGCGGTGACCCTGGCGCTCTCGTTCACCCGCTTCGGCCGGGCCACCCGGGCCGTCGCCGACAACCCCGCGCTGGCCGCCTCCACCGGCATCAACGTGGACCGGGTGGTCTCGGGCGTGTGGATCGTCGGCACCGGACTGGCTGCCCTGGCCGGCGTCTTCCTGGGCTACACGCTCGGCGTCACGTTCAACATCGGCCAGTTCACCCTGCTCCTGCTGTTCGCCTCGGTCACCGTCGGTGGCCTCGGCTCCGTGTGGGGGGCCCTGATCGGCAGCCTCATCATCGGCGTGCTGATCGAGGTCTCGACCCTGGTCATCCCCGCGGAGCTCAAGAACGCCGGAGCCCTGATGCTGCTGATCGTCATCCTGCTCGTCAGGCCGCAAGGCCTGCTCGGGCGCAAGGAACGGATCGGCTGAGGGCCGGGAAAGAGGAATCATGGACATCATCTCCAGCGCCCTCCACGACGCGTTCTCACCGTTCGCGCTGTCGTTCGTGCTCGCCGCGATCGGCCTCAACGTGCACTTCGGGTACACCGGACTGCTCAACTTCGGCCAGGCGGCGTTCTGCGCCGTCGGGGCCTACGCCATGGGCGTCTCCGTCGCCTCCTTCGACCTGCCGCTCATCGTGGGCATCTTCTTCGGCCTGGTCGCCTCCGCCCTGTTGGCGCTGGTGCTCGGTGTCCCGACGCTGCGACTGCGAGCCGACTACCTGGCGATCGCGACCATCGCGGCCGCCGAGATCGCCAGACTGGTGTTCTCGACGTCGTTCAAGGAGTACTTCAACGCCCGCGACGGCGTCAGCGGCTTCACCCGGGGCTTCCGCGACATCAACCCGCTGCCGGACTTCAACGGCCAGTTCCTGACCTTCAGCCGCAACGACTGGTGGGTCATGACCGTGGGCTGGGTCCTGGTCGCCCTCACCTGCATCTTCCTGTGGCTGCTCATGCGCTCCCCCTGGGGCCGCGTGCTGCGCAGCATCCGTGAGGACGAGGAGGCGGTCCGCTCCCTGGGCAAGAACGTCTACTCCTACAAGATGCAGGCGCTGGTGCTCGGCGGTGTGATCGGTGCCTTCGGTGGCTTCATCGGCGGCCTCGGACTCGCCTCGGTGCAGCCGGACAGCTTCAACACCGACTTCACGTTCATCGCGTTCACCATGCTGATCCTCGGCGGCGCGGCGCGGATCCTCGGTCCCGTCGTCGGGGCCGTGCTGTTCTGGGGCGTGCTGAGCGGAGTCGGGAGCACCCTGGCCCGACTCTCGAGCGGGGACAACCCGATCATCCCGCCGGACCTCATGGGCTCCGACCAGGTCAGCAACGTCCGGTTCATGCTCGCCGGCCTGGCGCTGATGCTGCTGATGATCTACCGCCCACAGGGAATCTTCGGCGACCGGAAGGAGATCGCGCTCGATGCCCGCTGACGCCACTCCCAACCCCACTCCGACCCCCGAGGCCGGTCCCACAACCGGCCCCACAACCGGCCCCACGACCGGCACCACGACCGGCCACGCGGCCGCCGCCGCGGCGCTGGCCCAGGTCCCGAGCGAGCCCGGGGCCGCCAAGCCCGACCCGATCGTGATCGCCGACAACGTGAAGCGCTCGTTCGGCGGACTCACCGCCGTCGACGTGGAGCACGTGGAGATCCAGCGTGGTGTCATCACCGCGCTGATCGGTCCCAACGGTGCCGGCAAGACCACCTTCTTCAACCTGCTCACGGGCTTCGACCAGCCCGACAGCGGCGACTGGTCCTTCAACGGCACCTCGCTGCGCAAGAAGGCCTCGCACAAGGTGGCCCGGCTGGGCATGGTGCGCACCTTCCAGCTGACCAAGGTGCTCTCCAAGCTGACCGTGCTCGAGAACATGCGGCTCGGAGCCACCGGCCAGCGCGGGGAGTCCTTCTGGGCGGCACCGCTGAAGTTCCTCTGGGGCGGGCAGGAGGACGAGAACACCGTCCGCGCCCGCGAGCTGCTCGCCCGCTTCAAGCTCGACGGCAAGGAGAAGGACTTCGCGGGATCCCTCTCCGGTGGGCAGCGCAAGCTGCTCGAGATGGCCCGTGCCCTCATGGTCCGCCCCGAGCTGGTGATGCTGGACGAGCCCATGGCCGGGGTGAACCCTGCCCTCAAGCAGTCCCTGCTCGGTCACGTGAAGTCGCTGCGCGAGGACGGCATGACCGTGCTCTTCGTGGAGCACGACATGGACATGGTCCGCGACATCTCCGACTGGGTCATCGTCATGGCCCAGGGCAAGGTGATCGCCGAGGGCACGCCCGACTCGATCATGGCCGACGAGCGGGTCATCGACGCCTACCTCGGCGCCCACCACGACGTGGACATCACCGAGATGGAGCGCGAGATCGAGCAGGAGCACCTGGAGTACGGCGACCCGATGGGCGACTCGGCCCACCAGCCGCGCGAGGAGGAGAAGTGAGCCAGAACGCCGCCGCCGACAACGGCCTGGACGAGGCGGACGCCAAGGCGAGGGAGGTGCACCTGGCCGAGGCCGAGGGCGCCGTCCTCCGCGCCGACGACCTGGTCGCCGGCTATCTCCCCGGGGTCAACATCCTCACCGGCACCGACCTCTACTGCCGGGACGGGGAGCTGGTCGGCATCATCGGCCCCAACGGCGCCGGGAAGTCCACCCTGCTCAAGGCCCTCTTCGGTCTGGTCAAGATCCACTCCGGCACCGTGCAGCTGCGCGGCAGCGAGGTCACGAACGAGCGGGCCGACACGCTGGTCGCCAAGGGGATCGGCTTCGTCCCGCAGACCAACAACGTGTTCCCCAGCCTGACCATCGCCGAGAACCTCCAGATGGGCTGCTACCAGGCTCCCGAGAAGTTCCAGGACCGGTTCGACTTCGTCACCGAGCTCTTCCCCGCCCTCGGCGAGCGCCGCGGGCAACGGGCCGGCTCGCTGTCCGGCGGCGAGCGGCAGATGGTCGCCATGGGCCGGGCGCTGATGATGGAGCCGTCGGTGCTGCTGCTGGACGAGCCCTCCGCGGGCCTCTCCCCCGCGCTACAGGACGAGGTCTTCGTCCGGACCCGGGCCATCAACCGGACCGGCGTCTCGGTGATCATGGTCGAGCAGAACGCCCGGCGCTGCCTGCAGATCTGTGACCGGGGCTACGTCCTCGACCAGGGACGCAACGCCTACACCGCCTCCGGTGCCGCGCTGGTCAACGACCCGAAGGTCATCGAGCTCTACCTCGGCACGCTGGCCAAGCAGGACAAGAAGAAGTAGCCACACCGGCCCGCAGGGGTCCGCGTACGGAAGCAGGGCACAGGCCCTCCGGGATCTCCCGGAGGGCCTGTTGCATGCTCACGGCCCCGTGGCGCCCGCCCGGGCAGCACGAAGGCCCCCCGGGAGATCCCGGGGGGCCTGCGTGTCGAGCCTCAGACGGTGTGGGTCACTTCTGACCCAGGCCCGCCTCGATGAGCTCGGGGACGATCTTCTTCGTCTCGTCGAACGCGATCAGGACGACCGCGTCGGGGTCCTGACCAGCGATCTCGCTGACCTCGGCGCTGTAGCTGGCAGCGTTGGGGTCGTAGAGCTGGGTCGAGACCACGGTGCCGCCCGACTCCTCGAAGAACTTCGTGACGTTCTCCGCCAGGGCCTCACCGTAGGAGTCCTGACGCACCAGCAGCGCGACGTTGTCGTAGCCGTCACCGAGCACCAGGTTGGCCATGACCGAACCCTGCATGACGTCCGACGGGGCGGTCCGGAAGTACAGACCGTTGTCGGCGTAGGTGTCGAACGCGGTCGAGGTGTTCGCCGGCGAGAAGTGCACGACGCCGGCGCCCGTGATCCGGTCGATCACGCTGAGCGACACCGAGGACGACGCAGCACCGATGATGGCGTCGGCGCCACCGCGGAGCAGCTTGTCGGTCTCGGACGGCGCGATGTTCGGCGTACCGTCACCGGAGTCGGCCTTGACCTGCTTGACCGGCTTGCCGAGGACACCGCCGGCCTCGTTGATCTCCTGGACGGCGAGGTCGACACCCGCGAACTCCGGGGGCCCGAGGAACGCGAGGTCACCGCTCTGCGGCAGCAGGGTGCCGATCGTCAGCACGCCGTCGCCCTTGGGGACCTTGCCGGAGACCAGCTGGTTGGGCTTGACGCCCTCGGCCGGCGGGATCTCCTCCTCGATGTAGTCCTCGGCGGAGTAGGTGTTGTCGTCGCCGTACTGGTAGATGCCGATGGTCGCCTCGGCCGGGCTGCCGGTCTCGTTCAGCGACAGCGGACCCGAGGGACCGTCGTAGTCGATGTCCTGACCGTCGGCGAGCAGGTCCGAGCAGGACTTGAAGTCCGTGCACTGCTCGCCGTCCTTGGTGACCCCGGGGATCTCCTTGGCGATGGCCTTGCCCGAGTCGTTCTTCGCCGCGACCGCCGCGAGGGCGGTCACCATGACGGCGTCGTAGGACTCCTGGCCGTAGGTGAAGTCCTTCAGCTTGGGGTCGACCCCGAGCAGCCGGTCACGGAAGTCGTCCGCGATCTCGGGACCGGGGTAGGTGGCCCGGACGCCCTCGAGGGTGCCGGGGTCGAAGTCTGCGGAGTAGTCGGCGGTGTTGCCGTCGACGAAGTAGAGCTGCACGCCGCTCGCGTCGTCGCCCCCACCTCCGCCACCGGTGCTACTGCCGCCATCGTCGTCACTGCCGCAGCTGGCGAGGACCATCGAGGCGGCCATGGCGGCCACCCCGAGCTTCGCGATCTTGTTTGGGCGGAACATCAAACCTCCGGGGTTTTCAGGACAGTTCACGGCGGCACACCACCACCGGCCCCCCGAAACTAACGCCTCCGGACGGCGCCGCACCCGCGCACGCCACGACGTTGTCAAGTTGTGACCTGGACCATAGGGCCGGTCTAGCCAGCGGGCTGCCCCGGGCCGTGCTCCACGACCCCGTCCGCGACCTGACGCATGGACAGACGCAGGTCCATCGCGGTCTTCTGGATCCACCGGAACGCGTCCGGCTCGCTGAGTCCCAGGTCCTTCTGGAGCACGCCCTTGGCCCGGTCGACGGCCTTGCGGGTCGCCAGCCGCTCCGCGAGGTCCGCGACCTCCTGCTCCAGTGCGTGCAGCTCGGTGAACCGGCTCACGGCCATCTCGATGGCCGGCACCAGGTCGGTGCGGGTGAAGGGCTTGACGAGGTACGCCATCGCGCCGGCGTCACGGGCCCGCTCCACGAGCTCCCGCTGGGAGAAGGCGGTCAGGATGACCACGGGAGCGATGCGCTGCTCGGCGATCCGCTCGGCGGCCGTGATGCCGTCCAGCCGGGGCATCTTCACGTCCAGGATCACCAGGTCCGGCGCCAGCTCCTCCGCCAGGGCGATCGCCTGCTCGCCGTCGGCGGCCTGGCCCACGACGTCGTACCCCTCCTCGCCGAGCATCTCGGCGAGGTCCATGCGGATCAGTGCCTCGTCCTCGGCGATGACGACGCGACGGGTCGTGGGGCTGGCTGCTGCTGTCACGCGCACAGACTAGGGCTGCGGGTCAGGCTGGTGAAATCCGGCGACCCGGGTTGGGTAGCCTGTGCGGGCCCGGCCCCGGTAGTCCAACGGCAGAGACAGTGGTCTCAAACACCATCCAGTGTGGGTTCGAATCCCACCCGGGGCACGTCCGCGCCCGGTCAGGCGACCGCGGGACCCGTCAGCGGGTGCGGCGGTAGGCCGGCGCGACCTCGTTGATCGCGTCGCCGATCCGGTGGATCCGCAGCGCGTTGGTCGAGCCCGGGATGCCCGGCGGGCTGCCGGCGATGATCACGACCAGCTCGCCCTGCTTGACCCGGCCGATCGTCAGCAGCGCCTCGTCGACCTGGCGGACCATCTCGTCGGTGTGCTCCACCGGGTCGGTCTTGAACGTCTCCACGCCCCACGTCAGCGCGAGCTGGGAGCGCACCCTGACCTCCGGCGTGAACGCCAGCACCGGGATCTGGCCGCGGTACCGCGAGAGCCGCTTCGCCGAGTCGCCGCTCTGGGTGAACGCCACCAGGTAGGACGCGCCGACCCGCTCACCGACCTCCGCGGCGGCCTTGGCGATGACCCCGCCCCGGGTGCGCGGGTCCCAGTCGATGGCCGCCATGTGCCGCAGGCCGTGGTCCTCGGCCGAGGAGAGGATCCGGGCCATCGTCTCGACCGTGGTGACCGGATACTCCCCCACGCTGGTCTCCCCCGACAGCATCACCGCGTCCGCGCCGTCGAGCACCGCGTTCGCGACGTCCGAGGCCTCGGCCCGGGTCGGCGCGGGGGCCGAGATCATGGACTCCAGCATCTGCGTCGCCACGATGACCGGCTTCGCGTTGCGGCGGGCCTTGTCGATGACCGCCTTCTGGAGGAAGGGCACCTCCTCGAGCGGGCACTCCACGCCGAGGTCGCCCCGGGCGACCATGAAGCCGTCGAAGGCGTCGATGATCTCGTCGAGGTTCTCGATGGCCTGGGGCTTCTCGATCTTCGCGATCACCGGCACGTGCACGCCGACCTCGTCCATGACCGCGCGGACGTCGTCGACGTCGGCGGCGGACCGGACGAAGGACAGGGCGATGAAGTCGACGCTGAGCGAGAGCGCGAAACGGAGGTCCTCCACGTCCTTCTCGGACATCGCGGGCACGGACACCGCGACGCCGGGCAGGTTGAGCCCCTTGTGGTCGCTCACCTCTCCCCCCGTCACCACCTCGGTGTGCACGTCGGTGTCCTCCACCGAGGTGACCCGGAGCCGGATCTTGCCGTCGTTCACGAGGATCGGGTCACCCTCGGCCACGTCGCCCGGCAGCCCGGCGTACGTCGTGGAGCAGGCCTTCGCGTCCCCGGGGACGTCGCGGGTGGTGATCACGAAGGGGTCGCCCGCGTGGATCTCGACCGGGCCCTCGGGGAAGGTGCCGAGCCGGATCTTGGGGCCCTGCAGGTCCGCGAAGATGCCCACACCGTGGCCCGACCCGTCCGCGGCCGCGCGCACGTTGCGGTACGCCGCGGCGTGCTGGGCGTGGGTGCCGTGGCTCATGTTCATCCGGGCCACGTCCATGCCCGCCTCGACGAGCTCCCGGATCGCCTCCGGGGTCGAGGTGGCAGGGCCGAGGGTGCAGACGATCTTCGCTCTTCTCACGAGTGAAACCCTATCGGGGCCGGTCAGGCCCGACTCAGACGACCAGGGGCCGTTCGGTGGGTGGGATCGGCGCCGGCAGGGCCGTCGACCCGGTGAGGTAGGTGTCCACCGCGGCGGCGGCGGCCCGACCCTCCGCGATCGCCCAGACGATGAGCGACTGACCGCGGCCGGCGTCGCCGGCCACGAAGACGCCGTCCACCGACGAGGCGTAGGAGTCGTCGCGCGCGACGTTGCCGCGCTCGTCGAGCTCCACGCCCAGCTGGTCGACCAGGCCCTCCCGCTCGGGACCCGTGAAGCCCATGGCCAGCAGGACCAGCTCGGCCGGGATCTCCCGCTCGGTGCCCTCGACCGGCTGGAAGTCGCCGTCCACCTCGACCAGGCTCAGGGCCCGGACCCGACCGTGCTCGTCGCCGAGGAACTCCCGGGTCGAGGTCGCGTAGACCCGGTCCCCGGCCTCCTCGTGCGCCGAGGAGACCCGGAAGAGCATCGGGTACGTCGGCCACGGCTGGCCGGCCGGCCGCACCTCGCCCGGCTGCGGCATGATCTCGAGCTGGGTGATCGACGCCGCACCCTGTCGCGTGGAGGTGCCGAGGCAGTCCGCCCCGGTGTCGCCACCACCGATGATGACGACGTGCTTGCCCTCGGCGGTGATCTGCTCCTCGACGGTCTCGCCGAGCGCGACCCGGTTCGCCTGCGGGAGGAAGTCCATCGCCTGGTGGATGCCCTCGAGCTCGCGCCCGGGGACCGACAGGTCCCGTCCGACCGTGGAGCCCATCGCCAGCACGATCGCGTCGTACCGGTCGCGCAGGGCCTCGGCGGTGAGCTCGGACCCGACGTCGATGCCGGCGCGGAAGACGGTGCCCTCGCGCTTCATCTGGTCCATCCGGCGGTCGAGGTGGCGCTTCTCCATCTTGAACTCGGGGATGCCGTAGCGCAGCAGGCCACCGATCTTGTCGGCCCGCTCGTAGACCGCGACCGTGTGCCCGGCCCTGGTCAGCTGCTGGGCGGCGGCCAGGCCGGCCGGTCCGGAGCCGATCACCGCGACGGTGCGACCCGAGAGCCACTCCGGCGGCTGCGGTCGCACGTAGCCGGACTCCCAGGCCCGGTCGATGATCGCGACCTCGACGTTCTTGATCGTCACCGGGTCCTGGTTGATCCCCAGCACGCACGAGGTCTCGCACGGGGCCGGGCACAGGCGACCGGTGAACTCCGGGAAGTTGTTCGTGGCGTGCAGCCGCTCGATCGCGCCCTGCCAGTCGTCACGCCAGACGAGGTCGTTCCACTCGGGGATGATGTTGCCCAGCGGGCAGCCCTGGTGGCAGAACGGGATGCCGCAGTCCATGCACCGGCCGGCCTGCTTGCTGATGATCGGCAGCAGGGCGCGTCCGATGCCGTCGGGGTAGACCTCGTTCCAGTCGTGGATCCGCTCCTCGACCGGGCGCCGCGGCGCGACCTCGCGCCCGTCCTTCAGGAATCCCTTGGGGTCAGCCATGACTGGCTCCTTCCAGGTTGGTGCCGGGAGTGCGCTCAGCCATGGAGCACCTCCATGATCCGGGCGGCGGCCTGGTCCTCGTCGAGCCCTTCGGCAAGGGCGGCCTCACGGGCCTCGAGGACCCGGCGGAAGTCGCGCGGCATGACCTGGGTGAACCGGGGCAGGGCCGCGTCCCAGTCGGCGAGCAGGGACTCGGCGACCGTCGAGCCGGTCTCCTCCGCGTGCCGGCGGACCAGGTCCTGAAGCTCCTCGGCGGCCGTGTCGTCGAGCGGCGTCAGGTCGACCAGCTCCGGGTTCACCCGCTGCTCGTCGAGGTCCAGCACCAGCGCGTAGCCACCGGACATGCCGGCCGCGAAGTTCCGGCCGGTCGGGCCGAGGACCACCACGCGGCCACCGGTCATGTACTCGCACCCGTGGTCGCCGACCCCCTCGACGACGGCGCTCGCTCCGGAGTTGCGCACGCAGAAGCGCTCCCCGGCCTGGCCGCGCAGGAAGATCTCGCCGGACGTGGCGCCGTAGGCGATGGTGTTGCCGGCGATGATCTGCGCCGAGGCGTCGAACGTCGCGGACCGGTCGGGGCGGACCACGATCCGGCCACCGGAGAGCCCCTTGCCGACGTAGTCGTTGGCGTCGCCCTCGAGCCGGAGCGTGATGCCCGGCGGGAGGAAGGCCCCGAACGACTGGCCGGCCGAGCCGGTGAAGGTGATCTCGATCGTGCCGTCGGGCAACCCCTCGGCGCGGTGCCGCTTGGTGACCTCGTGGCCCAGGATCGTGCCGACGGTGCGGTTGACGTTGCGCACCTCGAGCTGGGCGCGCACGGGCTCACCGCGCTCGAGGGCCGGCTCCGCGAGCCGGACCAGCTCGTTGTCCAGGGCCTTGTCGAGGCCGTGGTCCTGGCCGGTCGTGTTCCGCAGCGCGGCACCCTCGGGCAGCGTCGGCTGGTGCAGCACCGGGGAGAGGTCCAGGCCGGCGGCCTTCCAGTGGTCGACCGCCCGCTCGACGTCCAGGGCCTCGACGTGGCCGATCGCCTCGTCGAGGGTGCGGAAGCCGAGCTCGGCCAGCAGCTCGCGGACCTCCTCGGCGACGAACTCGAAGAAGTTCACGACGTGCTCGGCCTTGCCGGCGTACCGCTCGCGCAGGACCGGGTTCTGGGTCGCCACCCCCACCGGGCAGGTGTCGAGGTGGCAGACCCGCATCATGATGCAGCCGGAGACGACCAGGGGGGCCGTGGCGAAGCCGTACTCCTCCGCCCCGAGCAGCGCCGCGATCAGCACGTCGCGCCCGGTCTTGAGCTGGCCGTCGGTCTGGACGACGATCCGGTCCCGCAGCCCGTTCAGGAGCAGCGTCTGCTGGGTCTCGGCGAGGCCGAGCTCCCAGGGACCGCCGGCGTGCTTGAGCGACGTGAGCGGCGAGGCGCCCGTGCCACCGTCGTGCCCGGAGATCAGGACGACGTCCGCGTGAGCCTTGGAGACCCCCGCGGCCACCGTGCCGACGCCCACCTCGGCGACCAGCTTGACGTGGATCCGGGCCTGGGGGTTGGCGTTCTTCAGGTCGTGGATGAGCTGGGCGAGGTCCTCGATCGAGTAGATGTCGTGGTGCGGCGGCGGCGAGATCAGCCCCACGCCGGGCGTGCTGTGCCGGGTCTTGGCGACCCAGGGGTACACCTTGTGGCCCGGGAGCTGTCCACCCTCGCCGGGCTTGGCGCCCTGCGCCATCTTGATCTGGATGTCGTCGGCGTTGGTGAGGTACTCCGAGGTGACGCCGAACCGGCCCGAGGCGACCTGCTTGATCGACGAGCGTCGCTCCGGGTCGTAGAGGCGGTCGGCGTCCTCGCCGCCCTCTCCGGTGTTGGACTTCCCGCCGAGGCGGTTCATGGCCACCGCGAGCGTCTCGTGCGCCTCCTTGCTGATGGAGCCGTACGACATCGCGCCGGTCGAGAACCGCTTGACGATCTCGGAGACCGGCTCGACCTCCTCGAGCGGCACGGGGGTCCGGCCGCCGGACTCGGCGTCCTTGAAGCGGAACAGCCCGCGCAGCGTCATCAGCCGGGCCGACTGCTCGTCGACGCGGGAGGTGTACTGCTTGAACACGTCGTAGCGTCCGCTGCGGGTCGCGTGCTGCAGCCGGAAGACGGTCTCGGGGTCGAACAGGTGCGGCTCGCCCTCGCGGCGCCACTGGTACTCCCCGCCGATGGACAGCTCGCGGTGCGCGGGGGCGATGCCGCCGCGCGGGTACGCCGTCCGGTGCCGGCGGGCGACCTCCTCGGCGATCACGTCGAGGTCGACCCCGCCGAGCTTCGACGTGGTGCCGCTGAAGTAGCGGTCCACGACCGACTGCGACAGTCCGACCGCCTCGAAGATCTGGGCGCCGGTGTAGGAGGCGACCGTGGAGACGCCCATCTTCGACATCACCTTGAGCACGCCCTTGCCGAGCGAGCGGACCAGGTTGCCGACGGCCACCTCGGGCTCGGCGCTGACGTAGAACCCCTCGCGGGCCAGGTCCTCCACGGACTCCATGGCGAGGTACGGGTTGACCGCGGCCGCGCCGTACCCCACCAGCAGGGCCACGTGGTGGACCTCGCGGACGTCGCCGGCCTCGACCAGCAGGCCCACCTGGGTGCGGGTCTTCTCGCGGACCAGGTGGTGGTGGACGGCACCGGTGAGCAGCAGGGACGGGATCGGCGCCAGCTCGGCCGTGGAGTGCCGGTCGGAGAGCACGATGATCCGCGCCCCGTCGGCGATCGCCTCGGACACCTCGACGCAGATCTCGTCGATGCGCCGGGCCATGGCCTCGCCGCCGCCCTCGACGTCGTACAGGCCGCGGGAGACGTGGGTGATGAAGCCGGGCATGTCGCCGTCGCGGTTGATGTGCCGGATCTTCGCCAGGTCGTCGTTGTCGATGACCGGGAACGGCAGCACCACCTGGCGGCAGGCCGCCGGCGTCGGCTCCAGCAGGTTCGCCTCGGGGCCGATCGCGCCCTGCAGCGAGGTGACCAGCTCCTCCCGGATCGCGTCCAGCGGCGGGTTCGTCACCTGCGCGAACAGCTGCGCGAAGTAGTCGAAGAGCATCCGCGGCTTCTCCGAGAGGGCCGCGATCGGGGTGTCGGTGCCCATCGAGCCGATCGGCTCGGCGCCGCTGTTGGCCATCGGCGTCAGCAGCACCCGCAGCTCCTCCTCGGTGTAGCCGAAGATCTGCTGGCGCCGCGTGACCGAGGCGTGCGTGTGCACGATGTGCTCGCGCTGGGGCAGGTCGTCGAGGTGGATCATGCCGGCGTGCAGCCACTCGTCGTACGGGTGCTCGGCGGCCAGCTCGGCCTTGATCTCCTCGTCCTCGATGATCCGGTGCTCCTCGGTGTCGACGAGGAACATGCGGCCCGGCTGGAGCCGGCCCTTGCGGACCACCGTGGCCGGGTCGAGGTCGAGCACGCCGACCTCGGAGGCCAGCACGACCAGGCCGTCGTCGGTGACCCAGTAGCGGGAGGGGCGCAGGCCGTTGCGGTCCAGCACCGCGCCGACCTGGGTGCCGTCGGTGAAGACGACGCAGGCGGGGCCGTCCCAGGGCTCCATCATCGTGGAGTGGAACTCGTAGAAGGCCCGGCGCTTCCGGTCCATCTCGGCGTGGTTCTCCCACGCCTCGGGGATCATCATGAGCACCGAGTGCGGCAGCGAGCGGCCGCCCATGTGCAGCAGCTCGAGCACCTCGTCGAAGGAGGCCGAGTCGGAGGCGCCGGTGGTGCAGATCGGGTAGAGCCGCTCGAGGTCGCCGGGGATCACCTCGGAGGCCAGCAGGGCCTCCCGGGCCCGCATCCAGTTGCGGTTGCCCATGACGGTGTTGATCTCGCCGTTGTGGGCGATGAAGCGGAACGGGTGCGAGAGCGGCCAGCTCGGGAAGGTGTTGGTGGAGAACCGGGAGTGGACCACCGCGATCGCCGAGGCGACCCGCTCGTCGACCAGGTCCGGGAAGACCTGGTCGAGCTGCTCGGTGGTGAGCATCCCCTTGTAGGCCAGGGTCCGCGAGGACAGCGACGGGAAGTAGACGTCGGTCTCCCGCTCCGCGCGGCGTCGCAGGCAGAACGCCACCCGCTCCAGGGCCATGCCGGCGATCCGCTGGGCGGCACCGGCCACGAACAGCTGGGCGAACGCGGGCATCACCGAGAGCGCCGTGGCACCGAGCGTGGTCGGGTCCGTGGGCACCTCGCGCCAGCCGAGGACCGCGAGGCCCTCCTCCGCGGCGATCTGCTCGATCTGCTTGCGGGTCTTGGCGACCTGCTCGGCGTCACCGGGGAGGAACGCGGTGCCGACGGCGTAGGAGCCCTGTGCCGGCAGGTCGAAGTCGACCTCGTCGCGCAGGAACGCGTCCGGCACCTGCATGAGGATGCCGGCGCCGTCGCCGGAGTTCGGCTCGGCACCCGCAGCGCCGCGGTGCTCGAGGTTGCGCAGGGCGGTGAGGGCCTTCGACACGATGTCGTGGCTGGGGACGCCGGTCAGGGTCCCGACGAAGGCGACACCGCACGCGTCGTGCTCGTGCTCGCCGTCGTAGAGCCCTTGGGGCGGCGGGAATGCGTGCATGGGCATTCTCCCGTCGTCGTCTGCGTCGGCCCCGGCGTCCGGGATCGACGAACTGGCAGTGTGGAACGTGATCTGCTGGGGACGACATTGGCCCTGGCGGAAGGGTCACCCTAGCACCCCGCGAGGGTCCGGGCCGAGGGTCGACCACCGGGTGGAGCGACCCCACAGGGGGTCGGAACGGGTCAGACGCAGTCGCGACGGCCCCGGTCGCGCACCTCGCCGTCGACGGTGCGGAACCGCCAGCGGTAGCCGCCCTCCATGAGGGCCAGCACCAGGACTCCCGGCTGGCCGGCGTAGAAGCGCTGCGAGCCCGGCGCGGTCGCCCCGCGGCGGTACTGCGACTTGCCGCCGAGGCCCGAGACGAAGGAGCTGATCCCCCGCCCGGGCCGCCGGTCGCCGGCACCGTTCAGGGCGGCGAACCGCTCGTAGTCGTGGTCGTGACCGGCCAGCGCCACGTCGAGCCGGTGCCGGTAGGCGACCCGCCAGAAGCGGCGCATGGACGGGTCGCTGCCGTGCGCCCTGCCGGAGGAGTAGCGCGGGTGGTGCATCGCCATCAGACGGCACCTGCCGGGGTTCTGCTCGAGGTCGCGCTCCAGCCACCGGACCTGGCGCTTGCAGTTGACGGCCCCGCAGTTGGAGTTCAGGGAGTAGACCCGCCAGCTGCCCGCGTCCCACGCGCCGTACCCGGGTGCCTCGGTCCCGAAGTAGCGGTAGAAGCCTCGGGCCTCCTCGGTGTAGTACTCGTGGTTGCCCGGGACCGGGTGGGTGATCGCCTTCAGCCGACCCCACGACTCGTCGTAGGAGCGCCGGAAGGCCCGCAGCCGTCCCTTCTCGTACTGCAGGTCGCCCAGCGCGATGACGTGGTCCGGGGAGAGGTCCCGGGCCAGCCGGGCGGTCTGCCGGTGCCGGCAGGTGGTGGCGGTCTGCTGCCGGTCCGGTGGGCAGGCGATGTCGCCGACCGCCACGACCCGCACCGGGTCCTCTGCCGCCACCGACCCGGCGGCCAGGCCGACGGTGGCCTGCTGGCCCGGGGTGCGGTCCCCCCGGCCGGGGTCGCCCTGCGAGCAGGCGGAGGCGAGCACGAGCATGGCGGCCACGGTGGCCAGGGTCCGAGAGGGGCGTCTCATGGCGCAGACCCTAACCGCCCGGTGCGGCCCGGGTGGGCGGAACCGGGTCAGCCCAGGCCCGCGCCGACGCCCAGGCCCACGGCGTAGGTGATCACGAACGCGGCCAGGCCGAGCAGCATCTGCCGGAACCCGCCGTACCACCAGGAGCGGCTGGTCACCCGCGTGACCAGCGCCCCGCAGGCGAACAGCGCGAGGAGCGTCAGCACCATCGCCGGGGCCAGCCCGAAGCCCAGCAGGTAGGGCAGCACCGGCACGAAGGCGCCCACGGCGAAGGCGGCGAACGACGAGAGCGCGGCCACCATCGGTGAGGCGAGGTCGTCGGGGTCGATCCCGAACTCCTCCATGGCATGCACCGCGACGGCGTTGTCGATGTCGCGGTGGATCTGCTCGGCCACCTCGCTCGCGGTCTCCGGCTCGATGCCCTTGTCCGTGAGCATCGCCGCCAGCTCGGCGGTCTCCCCGACCGGGTTGGCGAGGATCTCCCGGCGCTCCTTCGCGACCTCGAACTCGGCCGCCTCGGACTGGCTGGCGACGGAGGTGTACTCCCCCACGGCCATCGAGAAGGCGCCGGCGGCGAGGCCCGCGAACCCGGCGAGCACCACCGAGGAGCTGTCGGTGGCGGCGCGGGTGCCGCCGGCGACGCCGGCGATCAGCGCGGCGTTGGAGACCAGCCCGTCCATCGCCCCGAAGACGGCGGGGCGGAGCCAGCCGCCGGTGACGTCGGCGTGCTCGTGGTCAACGTCCAGGTCGGCCATCGCCGTCCCCCTCGCTCCCGGTCGGGCCGTTCGGGCGGCCGGCGGTCTCGCCGGTGCCCACCTCGGCACCCTCGTCGCTCTCGTCGCTCTCGTCGGTCGACTCCTCGGCGTCCGGCCCTGCGTTCCCCGTCGGCGCCGGGCCCTCGCCGGGCCGGAACACCGACTCCTCGCGCCCCGGGTGCCGCCGGGCGGAGACCACGAAGTACGCCGCGGCGGCGAGGAACAGGATGATCGAGGTCCACGCGTTGAGCCGGAGCCCGAGCACGTCGTCGAGCTGCACGTCGTCGATCCGGAGCAGCTCGATCCAGCCCCGGCCGAGGGTGTAGAGCATGACGTAGAGCGCCAGCACCCGCCCGTGGCCGAGCCGGAACCGCCGGTCCGCCCAGATCAGCACCCCGAAGGCCGCGAGCGCCCACAGCGACTCGTAGAGGAACGTCGGGTGGAAGGTCTCGGCGTCCAGGTAGCCCGGGGGCCGGTTCTCGGCGTCGATCTCGAGCGCCCAGGGCAGGTCCGTGGGACGGCCGAACAGCTCCTGGTTGAACCAGTTGCCCCAGCGGCCGAACGCCTGAGCGACCAGGACGCCCGGCGCCAGGGTGTCCAGCACCGGTCGGATGCTCAGACCCATGCGACGGGCACCGATCATCGCCCCGACCGCGCCCAGGGCGATCGCACCCCAGATGCCCAGGCCGCCGCGCCACACGTAGAGCGCCGTGATCGGGTCCTGGCCGTCGCCGAAGTAGAGCTGCCAGTCGGTCGCCACGTGGTAGATCCGGGCACCGACCAGGCCGAACGGGATCGCCCAGATCGCGAGGTCCGACATCTGTCCGGCGGTGCCGCCGCGGGCCACCCACCGCCGCTCGCCGATCCAGATCGCGGCGACGACGCCGGCGATGATGCACAGGGCGTAGGCGCGCAGCGGCAGGGGGCCGAGCTCCCAGACCCCGTTCGCGGGGCTGGGGATCGACAGCAGCGTGGTCACGGAGAGTCCTCCAGGATCGTGGTGATGTCCGCGGCGAACTGGGCGGCCGAGGTCTCCTTGCCCCACAGGACCGGGATCTCGTCGTCGCCGTCGATCGCGAAGACCCGGTCGGTGTGGGCGATGTCGAAGCCGCCGGACGGCAGCCGGTCCCCCTTGTCGATGAGGACGCCGATCTCCTCGCCGGCCTCGACGATCGTGCGCAGGTCGCCGGTCAGCCCCACGAAGGACGGGTCGAAGCGGTCGAGGTAGGACCGCAGCACCGTCGCGTCGTCCCGGGCCGGGTCCGTGGTCACGAACACCACGTCGACCTGGTCCCGCGCCGCGTCGTCCAGGCGGGTCAGGGCGGAGGCGATGTTGGACATCACGATCTGGCAGATGTCCGGGCAGTGGGTGTAGCCGAAGAACAGCAGCGTCAGCGGCCGGTCCGTCTGGGCGGCCAGCGAGTACGGCTCACCCTCGGTGTCGACGAGCTCGGCGGCCGGTGCCTGGAACGGGTTGCCGATGGTGGTGCCGCTGAGCCCGCCGCCGGAGGCGTTCGTCGCCTGCCCGGTCGGGGCGGCGGCGCAGCCGGCGACCAGGACGACCCCCGCGGCGGCGGCGGCCAGGGCGGCGACGCTGCGCCGGCGCTCAGCCACGACGCACCCCCGCGGCCAGGTCGCGGGTCAGGTCGCCCAGGGCGGCCAGGCCGGCGCGGCGGTCGCTGCCGGCGTCGAGCAGCGTCCGCACGAACGCCGAGCCGACGATGACACCGTCCGCGTACGCCGCGACCTCGGCCGCCTGCGCGCCGTCGGACACGCCGAGGCCCACGCCCACGGGCAGGTCGGTCGCCGCCCGGGTGCGGGCCACCAGCGGTCCGGCCAGGTCCGAGGTGGTGGTCCTCGCCCCGGTCACCCCCATCACGGCGGTCGCGTAGACGAACCCCCGGCAGGCCGCCGTCGTCATCGCGATCCGGGCCTCGGTGGACGACGGCGCGACCAGGAAGACCTTGTCGAGGTCGTGCGCGTCCGCGGCAGCGATCCAGTCCGCGGCCGAGTCCGGGGTCAGGTCGGGGGTGATCAGGCCCGCGCCGCCGGCGCTGGCGAGGTCCGCGGCGAACCGCTCGACGCCGTACCGCTCGACCGGGTTCCAGTAGGTCATCACGAGGGTGGGCACGCCCAGCGAGGCGACCGCCTCGACCGTGCGCAGCACGTCGCGGGTGCGCACGCCGCCCTCGAGCGCCTGCTGGGCCGCGGCCTGGATCGTCGGGCCGTCCATCACCGGGTCGCTGTAGGGCAGCCCGACCTCGACCACGTCGACACCGGCCTCGACCATCGTGCGCAGCGCCTCGACGCCACCGTCGACGTCGGGGAAGCCGGCCGGCAGGTAGCCGACCAGGGCGGCGCGGCCCTCCTCGCGGCACCGGTCGAACGCGGCGCGCACGCTCATCGGGCGTCTTCCTCGGGAGCCGCCTGCGGGGCCGCGGTCTCGCCCAGGCCGAACCACTCCATCGCGGTGCCCATGTCCTTGTCGCCGCGCCCGGACAGGTTGACCAGGATCGTCGCGTCGGGGCCCTTCGTCTCGCGCAGCCCCTCGGCCAGGCGCAGAGCCCCGGCGACGGCGTGCGCCGACTCGATCGCCGGGATGATCCCCTCGGTCCGGCTCAGCAGCGCCATCGCGTCCATGGCCTCGGTGTCGGTCACCGGCTCGTAGGTGGCCCGGCCGGTGGCCGCGAGATGGGCGTGCTGCGGGCCCACCCCGGGGTAGTCCAGTCCCGCCGAGATCGAGTGCGACTCGATGGTCTGTCCGTCCTCGTCCTGCAGCACGTAGGTGCGGGCGCCGTGCAGGACCCCGCGGTCGCCGGCATGGATCGTGGCCGCGTGACGGGGGGTGTCGACACCCTCCCCGCCGGGCTCGTAGCCGTGGATCGCCACCGCCTCGTCGTCGAGGAAGGCGGTGAAGAGGCCGATGGCGTTGGAGCCCCCACCGACGCAGGCGGCCACGGCGTCGGGGAGCCGGCCGAACCGGTCGAGCACCTGCTGCCGCGCCTCGTCCCCGATCCCCCGGGTGAAGTCGCGCACCATGCTGGGGAACGGGTGCGGACCGGCCGCGGTGCCGAAGAGGTACGCCGTGTGGTCGACGCTGGCGACCCAGTCGCGCATGGCCTCGTTGATCGCGTCCTTGAGCGTCGCGCTCCCCGACTCGACGGGCACCACCGTGGCGCCCAGCAGGTTCATCCGCGCCACGTTCAGCGCCTGCCTCCGGGTGTCCACGGCGCCCATGTAGACGGTGCAGTCGAGCCCGAAGTAGGCGGCGGCGGTCGCGCTGGCCACACCGTGCTGGCCGGCGCCGGTCTCCGCGATCACGCGGTGCTTGCCCATGCGCCGGGTCAGCAGCGCCTGGCCGAGGACGTTGCGGATCTTGTGCGCGCCCGTGTGGTTGAGGTCCTCCCGCTTGAGCAGGATCCGCACCCCCACCTTCTCGCTGAGCCGCTGGGCCTCGTAGAGCGGGCTGGGGAGGCCGGCGTACTCACGGAGGATCGCCTCGAAGTCGGCGACGAAGCCGGGGTCGGCCATGGCGTCCCGCCAGGCCTCGGTGAGCTCGTCCAGGGCGGCGACCAGCGCCTCGGGCATGAACCGGCCACCGAAGTCGCCGAACCACCCGAGCTCGTCGGCGTCGTAGCTCATCGGGCGGCCCCGATCCCGGTCATCGCGCGGACCGCGGCGGCGGGGTCGCCGTCTCGCACCAGGGCCTCCCCGACCAGCACCACGTCGGCGCCCTCCTGGGCGAGGCGGCGGACGTCGTCGGGGCCGGTGACCCCGGACTCGGCGACCCTGACGCAGTCCGCGGGCAGCAGCGGGGCCAGCCGGCCGAACGTGCCCGGGTCGACCTCGAGGGTCTTGAGGTTCCGCGCGTTGACGCCGACCAGCTGTGCGCCGAGGTCCACCGCACGGCGGGCCTCCTCCGCGTCGTGCACCTCGACCAGCACGGTCAGGCCGAGCGCCCGGGCCTCGTCGTGCAGCGCGGTCAGCGTGGCCTGGTCGAGGGCCGCGACGATGAGCAGCACCAGGTCGGCCCCGGTCGCCCGGGCCTCGTGCAGCTGGTAGTCGGTCACCACGAAGTCCTTGCGCAGCAGGGGCACCTCGACGGCCGCCCGGACCGCCCGCAGGTCGGCCAGGCTGCCACCGAAGCGACGCTGCTCGGTGAGCACGCTGATCGCCGCGGCTCCCCCGTCGGCGTACGCCCGGGCGAGGGTGGCCGGGTCGGGGATGTCGGCGAGGTCGCCCTTGCTCGGGCTGCGCCGCTTGACCTCGGCGATCACGCTGGTCCCGGGCGCCCGGAAGGCGGGCATCGGGTCCCGCGGCGCGGGAGCGGCGTTGGCGAGCCGGCGCATCTCGTCGGGTCCGGTCGTCGCCTCGCGGTCAGCGAGGTCGAGCCGGACGCCGGCGACGATCTCGTCGAGCACGGACATGCGGACCTCCTCCGGGTACGTCGCGGACCCGGGGGTCAGCGGACGTCGCCCAGCCCCATCTTGGTCATGACCACGAACACGATCAGCGCCACCGGCAGCAGCGCGGCGCCCACCCAGAACATGGCCATGCTCACCGGCGACAGCATCAGGGCAATGCCGCCGACCACGAAGCCGGCCAGGGCGACGAAGACCGCCGACCAGGCTGCGGGGGTGTTGCCGTGGTTGTCGGACATGGGGGCTCCTCAGTGCTTGCCGGAACGGGCTCGAGTGCGAGGGGGACAGTCTATTCAGCGACGTCACACGGTCGGGTCGCGGCCCTCGTCGATCGACCGCCACAGGTCGCCGGACGCCGCCTGGGCCGGGTCGCTCGGCCCGTCCTCCCGCGCGGTCGCCGTCGCCGCCGCGCTCGCCCGCGTCCCGGGGGCGTCGTAGCGGCTGCCCATCGCGGGCCAGCCGTGCACGGACCGGACCGCGATCGCGGTGCTCACCAGCGAGCCGACCGAGCCGATCGCCGCGGCCACGAACCAGCCGGTGCTGGTGGTCGCGACGTCGTCGGCCCCGACCCCGGCGAACGCCTCCCGCAGGGCGTCCTGGGTCTGGGAGTAGCCGACCAGCACGGTCGCCACGACGCCGGCCGAGGCGAGCAGCCCGAGCCCGGCCACGCCGACCCGCACCCAGCCGCGGGTGACCAGCAGCACGCCCCAGGCGGCGAGCACGACCAGGCTCAGCGCGGCGGCCAGCGGCATCTGGGCGTCGGTGCTGCCGGCCAGCGCCGCGGCGCCCTCCACCGACCGGGCCGAGTCGTCGGCGACCGCGGCCCACGGCCGGTTGCTCGCGACCGCGGTCAGGGCGCCGGAGCCGATCCCCAGCAGGACGACCGGTCCGAAGCTGCGCCGGCTCACGACTGGCTCGACCCCCCGGACGGCGCGTCGAGCAGCAGGTCGGCGTCGAAGCAGGTGCGGGTGCCCGTGTGGCAGGCCGGCCCCTCCTGGTCGACCCGGACCAACAGGGTGTCGCCGTCGCAGTCGAGCCGCACCTCCCTGACCCACTGCCGGTGCCCGGAGGTCTCGCCCTTGACCCAGTACTCGCGCCGCGAGCGGCTCCAGTACGTCGCCCGGCCGGTGCCGAGGGTCCGGGCCAGCGCCTCGTCGTCCATCCAGCCGAGCATCAGCACCTCGCCGGTGTCGTGCTGCTGGACCACGGCCGGCACCAGTCCGTCGTCGGTGCGCCGGAGGCGCGCGGCCAGGGCCGGGTCGAGGGGGCTCACGGCTCCAGCCTAGGCGCCGGCGGCGCGGCCCTGCTGCGCGACCCAGGAGGCGTGCAGGCCGGCGTAGACGCCGTCCTGGGCGGCGAGGACGGCGTGCGGCCCGCGCTGGACGATCCGGCCACGGTCGACCACCACCACCTCGTCGGCGTTCTCGGCGGTGGAGAGCCGGTGCGCGATCGTCACCGAGGTGCGTCCGCTCATGAGCCGCTCCAGGGCCCGGCCGATCCGCATCTCGAGGTTGGGGTCGACCGCGCTGGTCGCCTCGTCCAGCACCAGCAGGTCGGGGTCGACCAGGTGGGCACGCAGCAGCGCGACCAGCTGCCGCTCCCCCGCGGACAGGGACTCGCCGCGCTGGCCGACCCGGGTGTCCAGCCCGCGCGGCAGGCCGTCCACCCAGTCGGCGAGACCGAGCTCGGCGGCCGAGGCGAGGATCTCCTCGTCGGTGGCGTCGAGGCGTCCGTACCGTGCGTTGGCGCGCAGGGTGTCGTCGAAGAGGAACCCCTCCTGCGGGACCAGCACCACCGAGCGGCGCAGCGACCCCTGGCCGATGTCGCGCACGTCGACGCCGTCCAGCAGCACCGCGCCCGACACCGGGTCCATGAGCCGGGTCAGGAGCTTGGCGAAGGTGGACTTGCCGGAGCCGGTCTCGCCGACGATCGCGATCCGGCTGCCGGACTCGATGTGCATCGAGACCTCGTGCAGCACCACCGGCGCCTCCGGGCCGTAGGCGAACGTCACGTCCCGGAACTCGACGTCCACCGGGCCGCGCGGCAGCACCCGGCCGTCCGGGCCGGGGTCGACGAGGTCGGCCGGGGTGTCCAGGATGCCGATCACCCGGCGCCAGCCGGCGATGGCGTTCTGCGCCTCGGTGAGGATCTGGGTGCCCATCTGCACGGGCATCACGAACAGCGAGACCAGGAACGCGAACGCGATCACCTCGCCGGCGCTGATGTCGCCGGCGAAGCCGAGCCAGATGCCCACGATCAGCACACCGGCGTTGGCCAGGCCCCCGGAGAGGCCGCCGAGGCTGAACGAGAACGCGGTCAGGCCCTGCGCCTTCGTGGCGGCCACCCGGTGCCGGTCGATCGCCTCGTCGATCCGGTCCTGGGTGCGCTGCTCGACGGCGTAGGAGCGGACCACGGCGGCACCGACGACCGGCTCGGAGATCGCCGAGAGGAGGGTGCCGATCTGCCGCCGCACCACGCCGTACGCGTCGGAGAGCTTGCGCTGGAAGAACCGCAGCGACACGAACAGCGGCAGGAAGCAGAGCCACACGACCGCGGTCAGCTGCCACGAGTAGACGAGCATGATCACCGT
This sequence comes from Nocardioides donggukensis, assembly GCF_014842875.1. Taxonomy (GTDB): domain Bacteria; phylum Actinomycetota; class Actinomycetes; order Propionibacteriales; family Nocardioidaceae; genus Nocardioides; species Nocardioides donggukensis. The sequence continues at coordinate 505,591 of NZ_JACYXZ010000002.1, forward strand.
CGCCACGAGCACCTGGCCGACGCTGATCACGGCGAAGATGCCGCCGAAGATCAGGAACGTGCTGACCTGGTCGACGTCGCTGGTCACGCGGGAGACGAGCGACCCGCGGCGCTCGGTGTTCTGGGTCAGGACCGGGAGGTCGTGCACGTGGCGGAACGCCTTCGTGCGGAGCGTGGCCAGCCCGGTCTCGGCGGCGCGGAAGAGCCGGGAGGTCATGAAGTACGACGCGACGCCGGTGACCGCGATCGCGAGCGCGGCCAGCAGGCCCATCCAGACCATGAAGGAGATGTCCGGCCCCTGCGGCCCGTTGATGCCGCGGTCCAGCGTCTGCTGGATGACGATCGGGACGACCACCTGGCCCATGGTGGACAGCAGCGCCAGCAGCATCGTGCCGGCCAGCCCGTCCTTGAGCTCCGGGGAGATGGCCAGCCCGCGCCGGATCGTCTCCATCGCCTTGATCTCGTCGCCGGTGGCGACCCTGGTGCTCACTCCTGCTCACCCGCTGCCTGCTGCTCGTAGGCGTTGACCAGGTCGGCGTAGGCCGGGCTGCGTCCGAGCAGGTCCGTGTGGGTGCCGCGGTCGACGACCCGGCCGTCGGCGAGGTGGATCACCTCGTCGGCGAGGCCGATCGTGGCCTTGCGGTAGGCGACCACGACCAGGGTGGCCGCCGGGCCGCCCTCCCCGCGGTCCGCCCCGTTCCGCAGGGCCGCCAGGATCCGGGCCTCCACCTCGGGGTCGACCGCCGAGGTGGCGTCGTCGAGCACAAGGAGGCGTGGCCGCCGGACCAGGGCCCGGGCCAGGGAGATCCGCTGCCGCTGGCCGCCCGAGAGGGAGGTGCCCCGCTCCCCCAGCCGGGTGTCGAGCCCCTCGGGCAGGGCGGCCACGAACCCGTCCGCCTGCGCCGTGCGCAGCGCCTCCCACACGTCCTCGTCGGGGATGTCGGCGTCCAGGGTGACGTTCCCGCGGACGGTGTCGTCGAAGAGGAACGCGGCCTGGCCGACGACGGACATGGAGCCCGCGAGCACGCCGGGTGCCAGGTCGCGCAGGTCGGTGTCGTCGATCCGCACCGCCCCGCGGTCCGGGTCGACCAGGCGCGTGAGCAGGTTCGTCAGCGTGCTCTTGCCCGAGGCGGTGGCGCCCACCAGCGCCACCGTGCGTCCCGGCTCGACGTCGAAGCTGACGTCGTCGAGCAGCGGCTGGTCGGGGTCGTAGGCGTAGGCGAGGCCGTCGACGACGAGCCGGGCTCCACCGGACCCGTCGAGCCGGGCGGGGCCGTACTGCATCTCGCCGGTCGCCCGCAGGACGGCGTCGACCCGCTCGAAGCCGACCACGCTGCGCGGGAACTCACCGAGCAGCCAGCCGATCGAGCGGATCGGGAACGACACGATCGTGAGCAGGTAGGCGACGGTGACCAGGTCGCCGGTGCTGGTGGCGCCCTCGAGCACCCGGGCGACGCCGATGGCCAGCACGACCAGGACGCCGAGGTTCGGCAGCGCCGCCAGGGTGGGGTCGAACATCGCCCGGATCCGGCCCGCCCTCACCAGCACGTCACGGAGCTCGACCGCCTTGCTGCCGAACCGCTCGGTCTCCTCGCCCTCCCGGCCGAGGGTCTTGACCACCATCGCCCCGTCGAAGGACTCGTGGGCGACCTCGCTCAGCTCGGCGCGCAGCTGCTGGGCGCGGGTCATCAGCGGGGACGCCGCCCGCTGGTAGGCCACGTTGGCGGCGATCACCGCGGGGAAAACCAGCAGGCCGATGATCGCCAGCACGACGTCGGCCAGCAGCATCTGCACGATCGCGATGACCATCATCGCGACGGTGCCGACGGCCATGGGCAGCGGCGCGATCGGGAACCAGGTGGCCTCGACGTCCGAGTTCGCGTTGGAGAGCAGCTGGCCGGTGGGGTGCCGCTGGTGCCACTCCATCGGGAGCCGGAGGTACTGCCGGGTCACCTCGCGCCGGGAGTGCGCCTGCATGCGGTACTGCATGATCCCGGCACCGAGGCGGCGGGCGACGATGCCGACGGCGCGCAGGATCGCGACGCCCACGAACAGGCCGAAGACGGCCCACAGCACCGAGGCCTCGACCTCGCCGGTCTCGAACGCCGGCAGCACGGCGTTCTCCGTGGACCAGCCGAGCACCCAGGCGTCGGCCACGGTCAGCGCCCCGAAGAGCACGCTGCCCACGGTCGAGAGCGCGAAGATCCAGGGCTCGCGCTTGATCGCGACCCAGAGTACGGCGAAGCCGTCCCGCATCGTCGAACTCCGCACAGCCACGTACTTCACCCTATTGCTTGGCCTCAACCAGTTTCGGGTGGGCCTAGGCTGCGGTGGCATGGACGGTCCGATCCGCAGGCGCTTCTCCGCCGTGCCGGCCCTGCTGGTCGCGCTGGCGCTCGGCCCGCTGGCCGCCTGCGGCTCCGACCCGGACCCGGACCAGTCCGGCACCTCCGGCACCCCGGGAGCGGCGACGGCCGACCCGAGCGGGCCGGACCTGCCACCCGAGGGCGTCGAGGTGGAGCGCGTCGGCAGCGGGCCGGTCGGGGTCGGCGACGTCGACGGCGAGGCGTGGAGCGTCCTGCCCCAGACGGCCTCGGTGCGGCCCGGCTCGGGGCCCGAGATCGAGGTCGGTGGCACCCCGCTGAGGCTGGTGGCCACCCCGGCCGGCACCTGGGTCAGCGACATCGCCCGCGGTCGCCTGGTCCGGATCGACCCGGACTCCGGCCGGGTGGACCGTCGGGTCCGGGTGCCGCCCGCCCCCGGCGCCGAGGTCGCCGAGCCGGAGGGGCTGGCCTTCGACGGTCGGCGCGTCTGGGTGGTCGACCAGGCCGGGGACCGGGTGCTGCCGCTCGACCCCCGCTCCGGCCGGCTCGGGACCCCGGTCCCGGTCGGTGACGGCCCGCGCCTCGTCAGTGCCGGCGCCTCGGGGATCTGGGTGGGGAACTTCCTCGCCGGCTCGGTCTCCCGGGTCACCGACGGCCGCGCCCGGACCGAGGTCGTCGACGGGTGCCGCAGCCCCCAGGGGCTGGTGGGGGCCGGGGGCCTGGTCTGGGTCGCCTGCACCCGCGAGGGCCGGGTCGTCGCCCTGGACCCGCAGGACCTGAGCGTGACGAGCACCGTCGAGGGGCCGGTCGCGGCCGACGCCGTCGTGGCCGAGGGAGACCGGGTGCACGTGGTCGGCCAGGAGGGTCCGACGGTGCACACGATCGACACCGGCACCGGCGAGGTGCTGGGCGAGCTGACCCTGGACCGGGCCCCGGTCACCAGGGAGAACGTGGACGCGGCGATCGTCGGGGACCGGCTGGTGGTCACGCACCCGGAGATCCAGAAGATCTACCGGGTCCCCCTCGCGCTGCTCAGCGGCGGTTGAGCAGCGCCCGCAGCTGGGCGAGGTCGCGCCGGGCCCGGGCGCCGTCGGAGCCCTGGATCGCCATCACCGGGCAGGTGTTGCCGTCGGCGAGGTCGAGCACCGCCCAGGGCGCCCCCGAGGGCAGGTGCACCGCGACCACCTCGGCCCACTCCAGGTCCCGGCGCCGGTAGCCGTTGACGACGACGAGCCCGGCGTCGGTCGCCACCAGCCGGGAGCGGACCAGGGCGAACCACGCGGAGAACGCCAACCCGCCGAGGAACAGCAGGGTCGCCCGCTGGAAGAACGAGAAGGTCTCCTTCACCTCGGGCGGGAAGGCGATCCAGGCCGCCGCGCACACGATCAGCAGCATCCCCCCGAGGGCGGTGCCGGCCAGCCGGACCCCGAGCGGGCGCCAGGTGTGCGGCAGGGTCACCTCAGAGGCGGCAGGCATGGATGTCCGTGAGCAGGATGCCGCGCGCCCCGAGCTGGTAGAGCTCGTCCATGAGTCGCTGGGCGCCCGTCCGCGGGACCATCGCGCGGACCGCGACCCAGCCCTCGCGGTGCAGGGGCGAGACGGTGGGGCTCTCGATGCCGGGGGTCAGGGCGACCGCGTCGCTCACCCGGTCGCTGGTGATGTCGTAGTCCATCATCACGTAGGACCGGGCCACCAGGACCCCGTCGAGCCGGCGCAGGAAGATGTCGAAGCCGGCCGGTCGCTCGGCACCGTGGTGCCCGATGAGCACGGCCTCGGACTCCAGGACCACCTCGCCGAACGTCGCGAGCCCGGCCGCCCGCAGCGTGCTGCCGGTCTCCACGACGTCGGCGATCACGTCGGCCACGCCGAGCTGGATCGAGGTCTCGACCGCGCCGTCGAGGCGGGTCACCGTCGCCTCGATCCCGCGCTCGTCGAGGAACCGCTCCACCACCCCGACGTACGACGTGGCGATGCGGGCGCCCTGCAGCTGGGCGATCTCGGAGAACCGGTCGGCCGGACCGGCGAAGTGGAACCGCGAGCGACCGAAGCCGAGCGGGACGATCTCCTCCGCGTGCGCGCCGGAGTCCAGCAGCAGGTCGCGTCCGGTGATACCGATGTCGAGCGTCCCCTCGCCGACGTACAGCGCGATGTCGCGCGGGCGCAGGTAGAAGAACTCCACCCCGTTCTCGGGGTCGGCGAGGGCCAGCTCCTTGGAGTCCTGGCGCTGCCGGTAGCCGGCCTCGCGCAGGATCTCGGACGCGGACTGGGACAGCGACCCCTTGTTGGGGACGGCGATGCGCAGGGGCTTCTCGGGCACGGGGTTCCTCAGAGGTGGGCGTAGACGTCGTCGAGCGTGATGCCGGTGGCGAGCATCAGCACCTGGGCGTGGTACAGCAGCTGGCTGATCTCCTCGGCCGCCGCCTCCTTGCCCTCGTGCTCGGCCGCCATCCACGACTCGGCGGCCTCCTCGACCAGCTTCTTGCCGATGGCATGCACCCCGGCGTCGAGCTGGCGCACGGTGCCGGACCCCTCGGGACGGGAGGCGGCCTTCTCATTGAGCTCGGCCCAGAGCTCCTCGAACGTCTTCACGTCGCGCAAGCCTACGGCGTACGCCGGGCGGGCAGCTCCGCGAGTGTCCGCGCCGTGGCCAGGGCCGCGGCCGTGGCCTCCCAGCCCTTGTCCTCGCTGGAACCCTCCAGGCCGGCCCGGTCCAGCGCCTGCGCCTCGTCGTCGCAGGTCAGCACGCCGAACCCGACCGGGACGGTGTGGTCGAGGGAGACCCGGGTCAGGCCGTCGGTCGCGGCCCGGCAGACGTACTCGAAGTGCGGCGTGCCGCCGCGGATCACGACGCCGAGGGCGACCACCGCGTCGTACCCGTCACGGGCCAGGGCGGCCGCGGCGACGGGCAGCTCGAAGGTGCCCGGCACCCGGAGCACGAGCGGGGTCTCCACGCGGTGGGCCGCCAGGGCCCGGTGGGCGCCGGCGAGCAGGCCGTCCATCACCGTCTCGTGCCAGCTGGCGGCGACCACGGCCACCCGGAGGTGGCTGCAGTCGCTCGGCTCGGTCGCGGGGGTTCCGGACTTGCTCACAGGGCGTGTCCTTCCGGGGTCAGGCCGAGGTGCGGCATGTCGTGGCCCATCCGGTCCCGCTTGGTGAGCAGGTAGGCCAGGTTGTGGTCGTTGGGGTGCGGCGTGAGCGGGACCCGCTCGGCGACGGCGACGCCGAACTCCTCCAGGTTGGTCACCTTGTCCGGGTTGTTGGTCAGGAGCCGCACGCTCTCGACGCCCAGGTCGCGCAGGATCTGGGTGGCGGTGCCGTAGTGCCGGGCGTCGGCGGGCAGGCCGAGGTCGAGGTTCGCGTCGACGGTGTCCCGGCCGCCGTCCTGCAGGGCGTAGGCCTGGAGCTTGGCGACCAGCCCGATGCCGCGACCCTCGTGCCCGCGGAGGTAGACCACGATGCCCCGGCCCTCGGCGACGATCGTGTCGAGTGCCTCGTCGAGCTGCGGGCCGCAGTCGCAGCGGTGGCTGCCGAAGACGTCGCCGGTCAGGCACTCCGAGTGCACCCGGGTCAGGACCGGCTCCGGCCCGCTCACGTCGCCGTGGACGAGGGCGACGTGCTCGCTGCCGTCGACGGTGATCCGGTAGCCGTAGGCGGTGAAGTCGCCGGACCTCGTCGGCAGCCGGGTCTCGGCGACCCGCTCGACCAGCACCTCGGTGCGGCGCCGGAACCGGACCAGGTCGTCGATCGAGATCATCGCCAGCCCGTGCTCGTCGGCGAACTCCCGCAGCTCGGGGCCGCGCTTCATCGTCCCGTCGTCGTTGACCACCTCCACCAGGACGCCGGCCGGCGTGAGGCCGGCCATCCGGGCCAGGTCGACGGCCGCCTCGGTGTGGCCGCGCCGCACCAGCACCCCACCGTCGCGGTACCGCAGCGGAAACACGTGCCCGGGGCGGGTGATCTCCCACGGCTCGGTGGCGGAGTCGGCGAGGACCCGGGCGGTGTGGGCCCGGTCCGCGGCCGAGATGCCCGTGCTGACGCCGTCGCGGGCGTCCACCGAGATCGTGTACGCCGTGCGCAGCTTGTCCTTGTTGTGCGGGGTCATCAGCGGGATCTCGAGCCGGTCCAGCATGTCGGCCGGCATCGGCACGCAGATCACCCCGCTGGAGTGCCGGATCGTGAACGCCATCAGCGCCGGGGTCGCCTTGCTGGCCGCGAAGATGATGTCGCCCTCGTTCTCACGGTCCTCGTCGTCGACGACGACGACCGCCCTCCCGGCGGCGATGTCGGCGATGGCGCGCTCGACCGGGTCGAGTCGCACGGTGTCGTGGGTCACTGGGTCTCCTTCGGGGAGTGGGCGAGGTAGCCGCCGGCGAGCAGCTTCTCGACGTGCTTGGCGAGGACGTCCACCTCGAGGTTGACCCGGTCCCCGGGCTGCCGGGTCCCGAGCGTGGTGCGGGCGAGGGTCTCCGGGATCAGGCTGACCGTGAACGAGTCGGCGCCGACCCCGACGACGGTGAGGCTGACGCCGTCCACGGTGATCGAGCCCTGGTCGACCAGGTAGCGGCCCAGCCCCTCGGGGAAGCCGATCTCGACGACCTCCCAGTGCTCGCTGGGGCGGCGGGCCACGAGGATCCCGACGCCGTCGACGTGGCCCTGGACGATGTGGCCGCCGAGCCGCTTCTCGACGGTGACCGCCCGCTCCAGGTTGACCCGGTCCCCCGGTCCCACCCCGCGGAGCGAGGTCAGGTCGAGGGTCTGCTGCATGACGTCGGCGGTCCACACCCCGACTGCCCCGTCGGCCCCGTCGGCCCCGTCGGTGTCGGCGCTGTCGGCGCTGTCGACCGCGGTCACGGTCAGGCAGCAGCCGTTGACGGCGATCGAGTCGCCCGTGCTGACGTCCTCGAGCACCGTGCTGGCGCGGATCGAGAGCCGGATGGCGTCCGCCTGCTCCTCGACCCGCTCGACGGTGCCGAGCTCCTCGACGATCCCGGTGAACACTTCAGTCTCCCCTCGTCCGCTGCGGCCGCATCGTGATGCGGACGTCGGTCTGGTGCACGGTCGGCTCCTCGGTGTCGCCCGGCACGTGCGGGAGAACGGTCACGTCGGTGACCTCGAACCTCCGGGCGTCGCCGATCGTGCCGACCCCGAGGTCGGCGACGGCGCTGCGCCCGGAGCCGAGCACCATCGGGGCGACGTACGCGACGACCTCGTCGACCAGTCCGGCCTCGAGGAACGCGGCGGCCAGCGTCGGACCGCCCTCCAGGAACACGTGCTGGCGGTCCCGGGCGAAGAGCTCCTCGAGCGCGGTCCCCGGGTCGCGGGTGCGCAGGTGGAGCGACGGCGCCCGGTCGTTGAGGATCCGACGGTCCGCAGGCAGGTCCCGCTCCCCCATCACCACCCGGAGCGGCTGGTGCGGCACCGGCTCGCCGAGGTCGTCCCGGACGGTCAGCTCCGGGTCGTCCACGGCGACGGTGTTGGTGCCGACGAGCATGACGTCGCAGGCCCCGCGCAGCCGGTGCGTGTCCCGGCGCGAGGCCAGCGAGGAGACCCAGCGGCTGGTGCCGTCCGCCGCCGCGCTCCGACCGTCCAGCGTCGTGGCGAACTTCCAGGTGACGAACGGACGGCCGTGCTCGACCGCGAACGTCCAGGCCGCGTTGACCTCGCGCGCCTCCGGCTCCCGCAGGCCGGCCGCCACGTCGACCCCGGCCGACCGCAGGGTCCCCGAGCCACCGGTGGCCACCGGGTTCGTGTCCCGCTGCGCGAACACCACCCGGGCGATCCCGGCGGCGGCCAGCGCGGACGCGCACGGCGGCGTACGACCGGTGTGGTTGCACGGCTCCAGCGTGACCACCGCCGTCGCCCCGCGAGCCAGCTCCCCTGCCTCGTGCAGGGCGGCCGCCTCCGCGTGCGGCGTACCGGCGCCCCGGTGGAAGCCCTCGGCGACCTCGCGGCCGTCGGGCCCCAGGATCACGCAGCCCACCCGGGGGTTCGGGCCCAGCGGTACGCCGGGGGTGCGCGCCAGCTCGAGTGCGCGAAGCATGGCGCGGTCCTCGGCTTCGGTGAACGACATCGGCTGGCCCCTCTCGTGCCGCACGGGTCCGTCGCGGACTCCGGGGCGTCGTGGGGGCACCCTCCGGGCGACGACGCCGGGGCGCTCGTCGTCGGAGTGTCGCCTCACCGCGTGCGCTTCCCATCCGGACTCTCACCGTCGGTCCAGGATTTCCACCTGGTCAACCGGTCACTGGCTTGTGACCGGGTCGCGGACTGTCACCGCCGGCTCGGAATTGCACCGACCCCAGAGCACGCGAGCTTGGACAAACTCGACGCCTCCATCCTGCCACAGCCGCCGACGCCCGGCGATGTGAGCCCTCCCACCCCGAGCGGCCCTGTCAAAGCGCCGCAATTGCGGCCGTTCGACATGGTTTCGGGCCAGATCTCTGTCATTCGGCCGCAATTGCGGCCGTTGGGCGCGTCCGCGGAAGACCGCCCTGTCGAAGCGCCGCAATTGCGGCCGTTCGACATGGTTTCGGACGAGATCTCTGTCATTCGGCCGCAATTGCGGCCGTTGGGCGCCTCCGTGCTCGGGGAGGTCAGGCGGAGGCGGCCTCGGCCCGGGCCCGCAGCTCGGCGACCATGGCATCGGGGTCGTCGGCGGCGTAGACGGCCGACCCGGCCACGAAGACGTCGGCGCCGGCATCGGCGCAGCGCTCGATCGTCTCGAGCGAGACGCCGCCGTCCACCTGGAGCCAGGTCTCGACGCCGTGCCGGCGCATGAGCTCCCGGGCCCGGCGGATCTTCGGCAGGCAGAGGTCGAGGAACTTCTGGCCGCCGAACCCGGGCTCGACGGTCATGATCAGCAGCGTGTCCAGCTCGGGGAGCAGGTCCTCGTAGGGCTCGATCGGCGTCGCCGGCTTCAGGGCCATGCTGGCCCGGGCACCCAGGCCCCGGATCTCCCGTGCCAGCCGCACGGGGGCACCCGCCGCCTCCACGTGGAAGGTCACCGACCCGCAGCCGGCCTCCGCGTAGGCGGGCGCCCAGCGGTCGGGGTCGGCGATCATCAGGTGCGCGTCCAGCGGCTGCTCGGCGACCCGCGCGAGCGACGCGACGACCGGGAGGCCGAGGGTCAGGTTGGGCACGAAGTGGTTGTCCATGACGTCGACGTGCACCCAGTCCGCCCCGGGGATGCGGGCCACCTCGTCGGCGAGGTGCGCGAGGTCGGCGTTGAGGATGCTCGGCGTGATCTGGATACCCACGCGCAGGATCCTAGTGGCCGGCGACCCGCCGGGAGGACCGGGGAGCGCCGCGGGGGTGGCGGTGAGAGGGTGTCCGGCGTGGGTGGCAGGCTCACCGTTTCGGGACCGAGCGAGCAGGCCGGGACAGACAGGGACAGACAGGGACAGACAGGGACAGACAGGGACAGGTCGGGGCCAGGCCGGGAGAGGGCAGATGACAGCAACACTCATGATCGTCGGCGGGCTGGTGCTGCTGGCGCACAACCTCTGGCAGCGCCGCGGCGCGTCGGCCTCGGCCCGGAGGTGGACCTCGAGCTACCAGGGCCATCTCAAGCACCGCAGCGTGCTGCTGGTCCGGCCCCTGGTCGCGGTGGTGGTCCTGGCGGCCGGCGTCGTCGCCGCCGGCGTCCCGTCGTACGTCGCCCAGGTCCTCGCCGTGCTGGTCGTGCTCAGCCTCATCCTGCTGGTGGCCTGCCTGATCCTGCCGGCACCGATCCCGCGGTGGGTCCAGCCCGCGTGGTACCGCGAGCTCGGCCGCGGGGAGCCGTCCCCCTGACCTACCGGCTGCCGCCCACGCCGCTCGGCGACGAGGAGCCGTCCGGCTGGTCCGGGTCGGGGGGCGGCGCCGTCCCGGCCGCCTCGTCCCGCGCGGCCCACTCCAGCAGCGGTGCGAGGTCGAAGGGGTGCTCGTCGATGTCGGCGTGCAGGTCGCCGAGCTCGGCGTACCGGGCCGGGACCGTGAGCATCGTCAGGTCGTGCGGGTCCACGTCGTCCACCTCGTCCCAGCGGATCGGCGTGGAGACCCGGGCGTCGGGGAGCCCGCGCACCGAGTAGGCGGCCGCGATCGTGTGGTCCCGGGCGTTCTGGTTGTAGTCCACGAAGAGGTGGTGCGGGTCCCGGTCCTTGCGCCACCACGCGGTGGTGACGTCGTCGGGGGCCCGCCTCTCGACCTCGCGGGCGAAGGCGAGCGCCGCCCGGCGGACGTCCTGGAAGCCGTGGTCCGGGTGGATCCGCACGTAGACGTGCAGCCCGGACCCGCCGCTGGTCTTCGGGTGGCCACGTGCGCCCAGCTCGTCGAGCACCTCGTGCGCGACGTGCGCCACGCGCTGGACCGTCCCGAAGTCGCACAGGGGCCCGGGGTCGAGGTCGATCCGCCACTCGTCGGGCCGCTCGGTGTCGGCCCTCCGGCTGTTCCAGGGGTGGAACTCGACCGTCGACATCTGCACCGCCCAGATCACGCTGGCGAGCTCGGTGACGCAGAGCTCGTCGGCGGTCCGGTTCCAGCGCGGGAAGTGCAGCCGGACCGTCTCCACCCACGGGGGCGCACCGGCCGGCAGGCGCTTCTGGTGCACCTTGTCGCCGGCCAGCCCCTTCGGGAACCGGTGCAGCATGCACGGCCGCTCGCGGAGCGCGTTGACGATGCCGTCGCCGACGGAGAGGTAGTACTCGACCAGGTCGAGCTTGGTCGCGCCGGACTCGGGGAAGTACACCCGGTCCGGGTTGGTGACCTTGACGACCCGGTCGTCGACGTCGATCTCGACGGAGGGCGGCTTCGATGCCATGCGGCCACGCTAGCGTCCGGACTCCTCCGGCTCGCAGACTCCGTCGGTGACCGAGGCCAGCGGCGTGCCGGTGACCGCGCAGTACCGGGTCGGCGCCTCCGGGTGCGGGTGCCCGCCCGACGCGGCCGTCGACGCGACCGCCGCCCCGGCCGCCGGCTCTGCCGCCGGCACTGCCTCGGGCTCGGCCAGCACGTCGTTGCTGATGGCCACGGCCGCCAGCGCGGAGCCGGCCACCAGCAGGCCGACCGAGATCAGCAGCACGGTGCGGAACCCGGCCGCGAACACCTCGGGGACGTCGTAGTCGGCGCCGGTCAGCCCGGCCACCGCGGGGAGTACGGCGATCGCGAACAGGCCGCCGGCCCGGGCGACCGCGTTGTTGACCCCCGAGGCGAGTCCCGCGTGCTCCTCGTCGGCGGCGGCCAGTGCCGTGGCGGTCAGGGGCGCGACCAGCAGTGCGAACCCGAGCCCGAGCACCACCACGCCGGGCAGGACCGCGGTGGCGTAGGAGGCGTCCGGCCCGATTCTGAGCATCAGCAGCAGGGCCACGGCGCACACCACGGGACCGAGGCTCATGGGCAGCCGCGGGCCGATCCGCGCCGCCAGCTCACCGGACCGCGCGGACAGCGCCAGCATCACCACGGTGATCGGGAGCAGCGCGGTGCCGGCGGCCAGGGGGCCGAAGCCGGCGACGACCTGCAGGTGCAGGACCAGCAGGAACAGCACCACCGAGAACGCGGCGTAGATGACGAACGTGAAGGCGTTGGCCGCGCTGAACTGGCGGGAGCCGAAGATGCCCAAGGGCAGCATCGGGTGCGGGATCCGGGCCTCGACCGCCAGGAACAGGCCGGCCGCCCCGAGGCCGACGAGGCCGGCGACCAGCACGGCGCCGACCAGGCCCTGCTCCGGCGCCTGGATCAGGGCGTAGGTCAGCCCGCCGAGCGCGGTCGCACCGAGCGCCGCCCCCGCCAGGTCGACCCGGCCGGACGCGAACGGGTCGCGCGACTCGGGGACGTGGCGGTGGGCCACGACGATGACCACGAGCGCCAGCGGCACGTTGATGAAGAACACCCAGCGCCAGGAGACGGCCTCGACCAGCCACCCGCCCAGGAACGGGCCGGCCGCGGTGGCCAGGCCGCCGAGCCCGGACCAGGCGCCGATCGCCCGGGCGCGGTCGGCCGGCACGAATGAGGCCTGGATGATCGCCAGGCTGCCGGGGGTGAGCAGGGCGGCGCCGACGCCCTGCAGCGCCCGGGCGGCGATCAGCGTGGAGGCGGTCGGGGCCAGCCCGCACAGCAGCGAGGCGACGGCGAACCACGCCACCCCGACCACGAACACCCGCCGTCGGCCCATCCGGTCACCCAGGGCGCCGCCGGTGAGGATGAAGGACGCCAGCGTCAGCGTGTAGGCGGTGACCGTCCACTGCAGGTCGGCGAAGTCGGCGTCGAGGTCGTCCCCGATCGCCGGCAGCGCCACGTTGACGACCGTGGCGTCGATCCCGGCCAGCCCGGAGCCGAGGATCGTGGCGAGCAGGATCCAACGCCCCGCTGGTGACCCGAACCTGACCGGCGCCGACATCATCCGATCCTGTCCCCCGGACGGCGGCGGAGCAAGGCCACGAACATCGCGTCCGTCCCGTGCCGGTGCGGCCACAGCTGCAGGGTGCCCGGGAGCGGGCCACCGGCGTCGGTGACCCCCGGCAGCAGTCCGGAGGCGTCCACCAGCTCGGCGTCGCCCCGCTCGGCGAGCACGGCCTCGACGACCCCGACGGTCTCGGCGAGCACCGGGGAGCAGGTCGCGTAGGCTACCACTCCCCCTGACCGGGCGGCGGTCACCGCGGCCGACAGCAGCGACCTCTGGAGCGGCACCAGGTCCGTGAGGTCCTCGGGGGTGCGGCGCCACCGGGCCTCGGGCCGTCGTCGGAGCGCACCGAGCCCGGTGCAGGGGGCGTCGACGAGGACCCGGTCGAAGCGGTCCGACGCCCAGGCGGGGACCGTGCCGTCGGCCGCGACCACGCCGAGCATCCCGGGAGACGCCGGCCGGGTGGATCGCCGGACCAGCCCGGCCCGGTGCGGGGCCCGCTCGACCGCCAGCAGCCGCGCCCCCCGCTGCGCGGCCATCGCCGCCAGCAGCGTCGCCTTGCCGCCCGGTCCGGCGCACAGGTCCAGCCAGGTGTCGTCGGCACCCTCCAACGGGAGCGAGGCGAGGGCGAGCGCGACCAGCTGGGAGCCCTCGTCCTGCACCCCGGCCCGGCCCTGGCCGACGGCGGGCACGGCGCCCGGGTCGCCGCCGGCCAGCTCCACGGCGTACGGCGACTGCGGCGAGGCGGTGCCGCCGGCGGCGACCAGCTCGGCGACCTCGGCCAGCCCGGGCCGGGCGACCAGGGTCACCCTGGGGGCTGCGTTGTCGGCGGCCAGCAGGTCGTCCAGCTCGTCGGCCCGCGGTCCCAGCGCCTCGGCCAGCGCGTCGACCACCCAGCGCGGGTGGGCGTGGGCGACGGCCGCGAAGCCCCGGGGGTCGGCCGGCGCCACCAGCCGGACCCAGTCGGCCAGGTCCCGCTCGGAGACCCTGCGCAGCACGGCGTTCGCGAAGCCGGCCGGTCCGCCGCCGGCCCGGGCCCGGACCAGGTCGACGGTGGTGGAGATGGCCGCGTGCGCCGGCACCCGCATCGAGAGCAGCTGGTGCGCCCCGAGCCGCAGCGCGTCGAGCACCTTGGCCTCCACCTTGGCGAGCGGCCGGTCGATGCAGGCGGCCAGGACCAGGTCGTAGGTGCCGCGGCGGCGCAGCGTCCCGCTGGCCAGCTCGGTGGCGAACGCCGCGTCCCGCCCGGAGAGCCCGTGCCGCTCGAGTGCCGGCGGGAGGGCCAGGTTGGTGTAGGCGTCGTCCACCCGGACCGCGCGCAGCACCTCGTACGCCGCGGCGCGCGGCGCGTCCACGCCCGCGCGGGCGGGTGGTCGACCCCCGGACCGGCGTCCTCGCTGCCCGCGTCGGCGCGGGTCAGCCATCCTCGAACCCGGTCCCGGGCTCCGGCCGGGTGCCGCGAGCCCAGTCGGCTGCGGCCATCTGCCGCTTGCCGAACGCCTTGACCTCACCGAGCCGGACCGGGGTCGTCCCGGTGCCCACGAAGACCGCCTGCTTGGTGACCTCGAGCCGGCCCGGCGGCAGCGCGTCGGGGAGGTCGCCGTCCGCGGGCGTCACCGGACCGATCTTCATCCGCTCGCCGTCGAGCATCGTCCACGCGCCCGGGCCCGGGGTGCAGGCCCGCACCAGGCGGTCGACGGCGACCGCGGGGCGGGTCCAGTCGATCCGGGCGTCCTCGACCAGGATCTTGGGTGCGAAGCTGACCCCGTCGTCGGGCTGGGGGCGGGCCTCCAGCGAGCCGTCGGCGATCCCGTCGAGGGTGCGGACCAGCAGCCCGGCGCCGCCCTCGGCCAGCCGGGCCAGCAGGTCCCCCGCGGTGTCGGTCGCCCGGATCCGCTCGGTCATCACGCCGAACGTCGGACCGGCGTCGAGCTCCTTGACGATCCGGAACGTGGTCGCCCCGGTGATCTCGTCCCCGGCCCACAGCGCGTGCTGCACCGGCGCCGCGCCGCGCCAGGCCGGCAGGCAGGAGAAGTGCAGGTTCACCCATCCGTGCCTCGGGATGTCGAGCGCGGACTGCGGCAGCAGTGCGCCGTAGGCCACCACCGGGCAGCAGTCGGGCGCCAGGGCCCGGAGCCGCTCCTGGAAGTCCGGGTCGCGGGGGTGCTCGGGCTTGAGGACCGGGACCCCGAGCTCCTCGGCGCGCACCGCGACCGGTGAGGCGACCAGCCGTCGACCGCGCCCGGAGGGGGCATCGGGCCGGGTGACGACGCCGACCAGGTCGTGGCCGGACGCGGCCACGGCGTCGAGGGCCGGGACAGCCACCTCGGGGGTGCCGGCGAAGACCACGCGCATCAGAGGACCCCGCTCACAGGCCGAGGCCGTTCGTGCGGTGCGGGGAGACCTTGACCATCGGCCGCTCGGCGCCGAACCAGTCGGACTCGCGGATCTCCTTCATCGCCAGCTTGCGCGACGCCGTGTCGAGCTTGTCGATGAACAGGATGCCGTCGAGGTGGTCGGTCTCGTGCTGGATGGCCCGGGCCAGCAGTTCGCTGCCCTCGATGCGGACCGGCTCGCCGTGCATGTCGAACCCGCGCGCCACCACCGAGAGGGCGCGGACGCAGTCGTAGGTCAGCTCCGGCAGCGAGAGGCACCCCTCCGGACCGTCCTGCAGCTCCTCGGAGAGGTCCAGCGACGGGTTCACCAGGTGGCCCACCTCGCCGTGGACGTGCCAGGTGAACACCCGCAGGCCGACGCCGATCTGGGGCGCGGCCAGGCCGGCTCCGGGCGCGTCGAGCATGGTGTCGGTGAGGTCGGAGACCAGGCGCCGGAGCTCCTTGTCGAAGGTCGTGACCTCCGTGGCGCGGGTGCGCAGCACGGGATCCCCGAACAGGCGGATGGGCTGGATGGCCACGGAACTCCTCGGTGGGTGGGTGGGCGGACCAGTTTAGGACCGGGGTCCCGGCTCCGGATCGCCGGAGCCCCACCGGCCCTCGGACCGGGCCTGCTCGACCCGCGCCAGGCCGGCGGGCCTCATGCGTCCCGCCTCGACCAGCCGCGCGACGATCCGCTGGTTGCGCTCGGACCAGTTCGACCGCGGTCGGCGCGGCTGGCACCGCAGCAGGAACCAGTCGTCGTCGAGCCGCCGCCCCTTCGAGTCGATCCACCCGAAGCAGAGCAGCACCTCGATCGCCTCCTCGAGGGTGAGCGAGGGTATCCCCCGCCCCTTCTTGGCGATCCTCACCCACACCCCCGGCGCCGTGTCGTGGTGGAGGTCCAGCCACTCCTCGAACGCGGCGGGCGTCACGAACGGCCGGATCTCCCAGCCGTCCTCGGGGCTGGTCTCGAAGCTCTCCACGGCTCGGTCCTCCTCGTCTGGGTCCCCCGTCGCGATCCCCTCAGTCTCGGTCCCTGCTCACAGCGTCAGCGGGTCGACCTGGATCCGCACCGGGTCGAGCTTGCGCGCCGAGCGCAGCCGCTGGAGCTCGGCCAGCGCCTCGCTCAGGGCCTCCCCCTGCGCCCGCGGCACCCGGATCACGGCCCGCACCTCGGGTCCGGCCCCCGGCCGGGGTGGGCCGGTCTCCTCGACCGGGACCGGGCCCAGCAGCTCGGCCACCTCCGGCAGGGCCGCCAGCGTCAGGGCGTCGTCGACCGCGCCGGGCGGCCCGGTGACGGTGGCCAGCCGGCTGGCCGGCGGCAGGTGCGCCGAGCGCCGCTCGTCGATCTCCCTCCGCGCGAAGCCACCGGGGTCCCACCGGACCAGGGCCTGCAGCGTCGGCTCGGCCGGGTCGCCGACCGCGACCGCCCGTCCCCCGGGGCGGGCCAGGGCGACGGCGTTCATCCAGCGGCGCAGCGCCTCCTCCGCGGTGCGCAGGTCGAGCCGGGCCAGCGCCAGGCCGGTGTCCATGAGGACCACGGCGGCGTACCCGGCCTCGGCCACCGGCTCGGCGCCCGGCGTGGCGACGACGATCGCCGGAGAGTCGGGCACCGACGCCAGCACCCGGTCACCGCCGGAGGTGCGGACCACGGTGCTCGGGAAGCTGCGGCCCAGCTCCTCGGCGGTGCGCCCCTCGCCGCGCACCGGGGCGCGCATGCCGCGGTGGCCGCACTCGCGGCAGGACCAGGCGGGGTCGGCGGTGCCGCACCAGGCGCACGCGGGCGGCTCGGTCGGTCCGGTCAGCCGCATCGGGCCTCCGCACCCGGCGCAGCGGACCGGGGTCCGGCAGCGCTCGCAGGCCAGGCTGGGGGCGTAGCCGGCGCGGGGCGTCTGCACGAGCACGGGCCCCGACGCCAGCCCGGAGCGGAGCGCGTCGGCGGCCTGCGTCGGCAGGCGGGTCACCCGGGCCTGCGGGTCGCGGGCCAGGTCCCGGTCGCTGGCTCCGGTGACCTCGACCCGCACCCGCTCGCGCACGGTCGCCCGGGGCGCGGAGATCTCCCGTGCCCAGCCGGTGGCGAGGAGGTACTCCGCCTCGACCGTGCGGGCGAATCCGCCGACCAGCACCGCCGTGTCCTCGGCGGCGGCCCGCAGCAGCAGCACGTCGCGGGTGTGCGGGTACGGCGCGCGGGGCTCGGCGTACAGGTCGTCGCCGTCGTCCCAGATCACGACCAGCCCCAGGTCGGCGACCGGCGCGAACGCCGCGGCCCGGGTCCCGACCACGACCCGGCGGGCACCTCGGGACACGGCGAGGAAGTCGCGGTAGCGGGCGGCCGGCCCGCTGTCCGCGGTGAGCGCGACGTGGTGTCCCTCGCCCAGGAGCCGACCGAGCGCGACGTCGACCCGGGCGACGTCCTTGCCGTCCGGGACGCAGATCAGCACCCCCCGGCCCGCGGCGCGGGTCGCGGCGGCGGCCCGGGCCAGCAGCGCCGGCCAGTCCTCCCCGGGGGCCGCCGAGAGCACCGCCCGGGGTGCCTCACCCCGGGCGAGCGCGCCGACGAACGACCCCCCGGCGTCGTAGCCGGACCACGCCCCGGGGTCGGGGGGTGCGGCCGGCGGCGCGGGCGCTTCCGGGGACGGCTGCTTCTCGGTCGTCGCGTGCCGGGGCGGGACCGCCAGGCGCAGGACGTCGGCCCTCGTGCCGGCGTACCGACGGGCGACCTGCCGCACGAGGGCCGCGACCTGCGGGGTCAGGACTGGCTCGGGGCTGACGACGCGCCGCACCGGGGACAGCCGGCCCGGGTGGTCGCTCGCGTCGAGCCGCTCCAGGACGTAGGCGTCGGCGTCCTGACCGGCGAAGCGCACCTTCACCCGGGCGCCGGGCACCGCCTGCTCGGCCATCGTCTGCGGGACCTGGTAGTCGAAGGTCCGGTCCAGGTGGGCCAGGGGCAGGTCGACCAGCACCCGGGCGACCGGCGCGACCTCGGCCGCCGGGGTCGGCGCCGTCTGCCGGGGCGCCCGACGGGTCCGGGCCCGGACCCGGGCCAGGCCGGGCAGGGTCTCGCCCTCGGCGCCCCCGCCTCGGTCGTCGTCCCGCAGCTCGCTCACGGGCCCTTCCTACCAGTCCCCGGGGACAGTGCTCCGGGGTCGCCTCAGGCGCCGGCCGCTGCCCGCAGCGCGTCGGCCCGGTCGGTGCGCTCCCAGGTGAACTCGGGGAGCTCGCGACCGAAGTGCCCGTACGCCGCGGTCCCGGCGTAGATCGGCCGCAGCAGGTCCAGGTCGCGGATGATCGCGGCCGGGCGCAGGTCGAAGACCTCGAAGACCGCCCTCTGGATGTCCTCGTCCGGCACGGTGCCGGTGCCGAAGGTCTCGATGAAGACGCCCACCGGGTGCGCCTTGCCGATCGCGTAGGCGACCTGCGCCTCGCAGCGCCGGGCCAGGCCGGCGGCCACGACGTTCTTGGCCACCCAGCGCATCGCGTACGCCGCGGACCGGTCGACCTTCGACGGGTCCTTGCCGGAGAACGCGCCACCGCCGTGCCGGGCCATCCCGCCGTAGGTGTCGATGATGATCTTGCGACCGGTCAGCCCGGCGTCGCCCATGGGACCGCCGACGACGAACCGTCCGGTCGGGTTGACCAGGATCCGGTACCCCTCGGACGGGATGTCGAAGGTGGCCAGCACCGGGTCGATGACGTGCTTCTTGATGTCGGGCTGCAGCGTCGACTCGAGGTCGATGTCCTCGGCGTGCTGGGTCGAGAGCACCACGGTGTCGACCCGGATCGGCCGGTTCTCCGCGTCGTACTCGATGGTGACCTGGGTCTTGCCGTCGGGTCGCAGGTAGTCCAGCGTGCCGTCCTTGCGGACCGCGGTCAGCTGCTGGGAGAGCCGCTGGGCCATCATGATCGGCAGCGGCATCAGCTCAGGGGTGTCGTCGCAGGCGTAGCCGAACATCAGTCCCTGGTCGCCGGCGCCCTGGCGGTCCAGCTCGTCGACCGAGGACTCCACGCGCGACTCGTGGCCGGTGTCCACGCCCTGGCCGATGTCGGTCGACTGGGCCCCGATCGCCACCTGCACTCCGCAGGTGGTGCCGTCGAAGCCCTTGTCGGAGTGGTCGTAGCCGATCTCGAGGATCTTGTTCCGGACCAGCTCGGCCACCGGCGCGTAGGCCTTGGTCTTGACCTCGCCGGCCACCACGACCAGACCGGTCGTCAGCAGCGTCTCGACCGCGACCCGGCTGTCGGGGTCGTGCTTGATGAGGAAGTCGAGGACGGTGTCGCTGATCTGGTCGGCGATCTTGTCCGGGTGACCCTCGGTCACCGACTCGGAGGTGAACAGGCGTCCGGCCACGGTGGTTCTCGCTCCCTCTGCAGGTGGTGGTGGTTGAACCCTAGCGGGCGTCCCGAAAGCCGAGACGGCGGTCTCAGCCGCGGTCGGGGTCCTCGAGCAGGAGGCCCACCCGGTCCCACACGGCGTGTGCCAGGGCCGCCTTGGTGCCGCGCGGTACGACGACCGGCTCACCCTCGGCGGACAGGATCACCGCCTCGTTGTCCGGGCTGCCGAAGACCGCGCCGCCGCTCACGTCGTTGACGACGAGCAGGTCGCACCCCTTGCGGGCGAGCTTGGCCCGGGCGTGCTCGAGGACCGTCCCGGCGTCGTCCCCGGTCTCGGCGGCGAAGCCGACCACGACGCTGCCCGGCCGGGCCCGGTCGGCGGCCACCTCGGCCAGCACGTCGGGGTTCTGCACCAGGTCGATGGCCGGGGCGGTGCCGTCGTCGGCCTTCTTGATCTTGGCGGTGCTAACCGACACCGGTCGGAAGTCGGCGGGGGCGGCCGCCATGACCACCGCGTCCGCCGAGGGGGTCGCGGCCAGGACGGCGTCGCGCAGCTCGGCCGTGGTCGCCACCCGGACCACCTTCACCCCGGCCGGGTCGGGCAGGGAGACGTTGGCGGCGACGAGGGTCACCTCCGCGCCCCGGGCCGCGGCGGTCGAGGCGAGGGCGTAGCCCTGCCGACCCGAGGAGCGGTTGCCCAGGAACCGGACCGGGTCGAGGTACTCCCTCGTGCCGCCGGCCGAGACCACGACGTGCCGGCCCCGCAGGTCGTCGCCCGGGGAGCCGCCCCGGACCAGGACGTCGCGGGCCAGCTCGAAGAGCTCGCCGGGCTCGGGCAGCCGGCCCTTGCCGGTGTCGGCGCCGGTGAGCCGGCCCTCGGCCGGCTCCACCACCACCACGCCCCGCGAGCGCAGGGTGGCCACGTTGGCGCGGGTGGCGGGGTGCTCCCACATCTCGGTGTGCATCGCCGGGGCGAGCACGACCGGGCAGCGGGCGGTGAGCAGGGTGTTGGTGAGCAGGTCGTCGGCCAGGCCGTGGGCGGCCTTGGCGAGCAGGTCAGCGGTGGCCGGCGCGACCACCACCAGGTCGGCCTGCTGCCCGATCTGCACGTGCGGCACGGCGTGGACGTCGCTCCACACCTCCGCGGAGACCGGCTTGCCGGACAGCGCCGCCCAGGTCGGCGCGCCGACGAACTCCAGCGCCGCGGCGGTCGGGACGACGGTCACGTCGTGCCCGGACTCGGTGAACCGGCGCAGCAGCTCGCACGCCTTGTACGCCGCGATCCCGCCGCTGACGCCCAGGACGACGCGAGGCCGTCCCTCCGGCTGCGGAGGAACGGCCTGCTGACTCCCGGGTCCGGGCAAGGTCAGGTCACTCGCCGGCGGTGAACGACGGCGCCGCGGCGGCGGCCTTGGCGGCTGCCTCCTCGGCGGCCAGCTCGGCCGGGTCGACGTCCTCGCAGGTGAGCAGGTCGTCGTTGATCTCGCGGAGCGCGATCGACAGCGGCTTCTCCTGGACGTGGGTGTCCACGAGCGGGCCGACGTACTCCAGCAGGCCCTCGCCGAGCTGGGAGTAGTAGGCGTTGATCTGCCGAGCCCGCTTCGCGCTGTAGAGGACCAGCTTGTACTTGGAGTCGGTCTTGGTGAGCAGGTCGTCGATCGAGGGGTTGGTGACTCCCTCGCCGGTGGGGGCAGACACGTAGATGCGCCTCACATGGTGTCGGTGGATGGATCGGGCTCGAGGTCGAGCCCCATCAAGGCTACCAACTGACCTGCCGCAGCGTGAACTTCACGATTCACCACGGTCACGTCGAACTCCTCCTCGGCCGCCAGCTCGGTCCGCGCCGTGGCCAGTCGCCGCTCCCGCTCCTCGCCCGACTCGGTCCCGCGGCCGACCAGCCGGCGGACCAGCTCCTCCCAGCTCGGAGGCGCCAGGAACACGAACAGCGCGTCGGGCATCGTCCGGCGCACCTGGCGGGCGCCCTGGAGGTCGATCTCGAGCAGGGCCTTGCGACCGGCCGCCAGCGCCTCCTCGACGGGACGCCGGGGGGTGCCGTACCGGGCGGCTCCGTGGACCACCGCCCACTCGAGCATCTCGTCGCCGGCGACCATCGCGTCGAACCGGGCGTCGTCGACGAAGTGGTAGTGCACACCGTCGACCTCGCCGGGCCGAGGCGGCCGGGTGGTCGCGGAGACCGAGATCCACACGTCCGGGTGCTCGGCGCGGATGACGGCGGCCACCGTGCCCTTGCCGACCGCTGTGGGTCCGGCGAGCACGACCAGCCGCGAGGAGGTCGGTGACGTCAACGCGTGGCTCAGTCCCGCGCGGCGAACTCCGCCTCGAGGGCGGCGACCTGCTTGGTGCCCAGCCCCCGGACCCGGCGGCTCTCGGCGATGTGGAGGCGCTCCATCAGCTGGCGGGCCCGGACCTTGCCGAGCCCGGGCATCGCCTGGAGCAGGTCGAGGACCTTCATCTTGCCGATGACCTCGTTGGTCTGGCCGTCGTGCAGCACCTCGACGATCGAGGCGCCCGAGTTCTTGAGCCGGTTCTTCACCTCGGCCCGCTCGCGTCGGGAGGCGGCGGCCTTGTCGAGGGCAGCCTGGCGCTGTTCGGGCGTGAGCGGGGGCAGGGCCACGGACTTGCAACCTCGTCAATCGTGGGACTTCGGGTGAGTGGTCAATCTAGTCACCTCGCGCCGGACACGGCAACGCCGGGCCACCCTTCGGGGTGGCTGCCCGCCGCGACCGCCTACAGGAGGGGCGTCGAGCACACGTCCAGGGCGTGCTGCTCGATGCCGACCGTGGCCGAGCGCACGTCGTCGCGGGCCAGCACCGAGGCGGCGCCGCTGACCCGCCGCCGCTCCTGCTGGGAGAGCCCGTCCGGCAGCCCGTCGGCGGTCACGTCGTCGGGGTCCAGGCCGGTCTCGGACAGTGCGTCCCTGAGGCCGCGCAGCGCGTCGAGGAAGGTCCGCCACTCGTCGCGGAGGTCCGCCGGGGCCTGCCCGGCCAGCTCCTCGAGCACCGGCAGCGCCTCGATGAAGCCGCCGGGACCCCCCTCGTCGGAGATCCGCGTGAGCCGGGCGCCCTGCTCCTCGACCGCGGCGCAGTAGTCGTCACGCTGCTCCTCGGCGCTGCTGCCGCACCCGCCGCCGGCCAGCCCGAGCAGCACGACAGCCACGCCCAGCAGCCGGGTCACCGCACCCCGCCCAGGAGCGCGACGTACTCGTCGTTGGCCCGGAGCACGGCGTCCCGCAGCCGGGCCGGCTCCGGCCCGGCGCCGAGCACCTCCCGGGAGGAGGAGGGCAGCACGTCGGGGAGCGACGCGCCGAAGATCCGGCGTACGTCGGCCGCGGTGCCGCCCTGCGCCCCCACGCCCGGGGCCAGCAGCGGGCCGTTGATCGCCAGCTCCTCCTCGGTCGAGCCGATCGTCGCACCGACCACGGCGCCGTAGGACCCGATGGGGTCCTGGCCACGGTTCAGCTCGGCCAGGCCGGCCAGGACGCTGCCGGCCACCGTGCCGCCGGAGGCGCGGGCGTGCTGGACCTGGTCGGCGCCCGGGTTCGAGGTGAGGGCGAGCAGGAACAGGCCGGCACCGTGCTCGCGCGCGGCGTCGACGAAGGGCTGCACCGAGCCGAGTCCCAGGAACGGGCTGACGGTCATGGCGTCCGCCGCCAGCGGGGAGGAGCGGTCGAGGTAGGCGTCGGCGTAGGCCTGGGCGGTGCTGCCGATGTCGCCGCGCTTGACGTCCAGGAGCACCAGCGCACCCGCGTCCCGGGCGTCGGCGAGCACCCGCTCGAGCACGACGATCCCGCGGCTGCCGTGCCGCTCGAAGAACGCGGCCTGCGGCTTGAGGATCGCCGACACCGGGGCGAGCGCCTCGACCGCCGTCCGGGCGAAGCGCTCCAGGCCGTCCGGGGTGTCGTCCAACCCCCACGCGTGCAGCAGCGCGGCGTGCGGGTCGATCCCGGGGCAGAACGGTCCACGGGCGTCGGTGGCGGCCCGGAGCCGGGCGCCGAAGGGGTCGGTCATGCGTCTCCTCGCAGGGTGGCCGCGGCCCGGGCCGCGGCGGTGGGGTCGTGCAGCAGTGCGCTCCCGACCTGGACGGCCACGGCACCGACGTCGAGGAGGGCCCGGACGTCGTCAGCGTCGACCACTCCCCCGGCCGCGATCACCGGCAGGTCGGGCACCTGCGACGCTACGTCGTGCACGCAGCGCAGCGCGAGCGGGCCGATCGCCGGTCCGGCCAGACCGGCGGGGCGGCCGTCGGGCATCAGGGCCGGCAGCCCGTTCACCAGTACGACGGCGTCCGCGCCGGCCTCGGCCAGGGCCCGTGCGGTCTCCGCCAGCCGGCCCGGGTCCGCCGACGGCTTGGCCCACAGCTGTACGCCGGCGGGAAGGTCGCGGCGCACGGCGCCCACGACCCGGGCCGCCTGGAACGGCTCACGGGCGTCGAAGAGGCCGGCACCGGCCGCATCCGGCGGGACCAGGTTCAGCTCGATGGCCGCGACCCCCGGGGAGCGGCCCAGGCGGCGGCCGAGGTCGGCGTACTCCCCCAGGGACGCGGCGCTGATCGAGACCGCGACCCGGATCCCACGGCTCACCAGCCAGGGAAGCTCGAGTGCGAGGAACCCGTCGATCCCGGGGTTCTGCAGGCCCACGGCGTACCGGAAGCCGCTGGGGCTCTCCACCACCCGGGGGCGGGGGCCACCGTCACGGGCGTCGAGCGTGATCGTCCGGGTGACGAACCCCCCGATCCCGTCCAGGCCGCCCAGCGCGTCGAGCTCGCGGCCGGTCCCGCCGCACCCGGAGGCGACGAGGACCGGGGCGTCGGATCCGGTGACCGGACCGGGATCCCGGCTCACCGGGCGTCCACCTCGAGCCAGCGCACCCGGTCGCCGCGGAAGACCGGCCCGTCGGTGCAGGCCCGCACCAGCCGGCCGACGCCGTCCTCGGCGACCACCGGCACCGGGCAGCCCTGGCAGAGGCCGGTGCCGCACGGCTGCGCGGTCTCCAGTGCGGTCTGGCTCCAGGCCCCGTGCTGCTCGGCGGCGGCCGCGGCCGCGTGCAGGGTGGCCACCGGGCCCGCGGCATAGACGACGTCGGCGGCGGACCGCGTGAGCAGCTCCGGGAGCGCGTCCACCACGGTGCCGCGCACGCCGACCGAGCCGTCCGCGGTCACCACGGTCACCGAGCGGGCGGTCCGCCGCGCCTCCAGCGCCCCCAGGAGGTGCGCCTCGTCGGGAGCGGCGAGCAGCACGCTGACGGTGCAGCCCCGCTCCCGGAGCCGCTCGGCGAGCGGGAAGAGCGGCGCGGCGGCGTAGCCCTCCCCGACGAGCAGGCAGGAGACCGGCTCCCGGGGCTGGGCGAACGGCCGGCCGAGCGGACCCGTGACCCGGACCGGCGACCCCTGCGGCAGCGCGACCAGTCGCCGCGTGAAGCGGGATCCGGCGGCCACGACCAGCTCGATCGTCGCGCCGTGGCTGCCGGTCGGCCGGACCCGGTGGATCCAGAAGCTGCGGGGCTGCAGGCGCGCGGTGTCGGCGGCGTCGTCCAGCGTGAGCACGACGAAGGTGCCGGGCCGGAAGCGCTCGGCGATCCCCGGCGCGACCACCGTGACGTGGTGGTGGGCGCCGATCCGCTTCACCGACAGCACCTCGCCGGCGACGTGCAGGGGCCCTCGGTCGGGGCTCATCGAGCGTGCTGCTCCGCGGCCAGGCCCCGGACCAGCCGGGAGGGCCAGAGCGGGCCCTCGTAGACGAAGGCGGTGTAGGCCTGCAGGAGGCGCGCCCCGGCCTCGAGTCGGCTCCTCGCGTCCTCCACCGTGGACAGCCCGCCGACGGAGACCAGCGTCACGGAGGGGTCGAGCCGCCCGTGCAGGAGGCGCAGCACCTCCAGGGAGCGCTCCCGCACCGGTGCTCCGGACAGCCCGCCCGCGCCGATCCGGGCGACGACCTCGGCATCGGTCGCCAGCCCCTCCCGGGAGATCGTGGTGTTCGTCGCAATCACGCCGTCCAGGCCCAGGGCACCGGCCAGGTCGGCCACCGCCAGGACGTCCTCGTCGTCGAGGTCCGGCGCGATCTTCACCAGCAGCGGCACCCGGTGATCGGTGACCTCGTCGGCGCGGTGTCGCACCGCGCGCAGCAGCGGCTCCAGCCGCTCGACCGACTGCAGGTCGCGCAGTCCCGGCGTGTTGGGCGAGCTGACGTTGACCACGAGGTAGTCGGCGTGCGGCGCGAGCAGGCCGGCACTCTTGCGGTAGTCGGCGAGCACCGCCTCGGCGTCGGACTCGGGGACCAGCTTGGTCTTGCCGATGTTGACGCCGAGGACCGGTCCTGGGCGCCGCTCGGACCGCGCGCCGTGCCGCCGCGACCGCTCGGCCAGTCGCCGGGCCACCGCCTCGGCGCCGTCGTTGTTGAAGCCCATCCGGTTGACCACGGCCCGGTCGGCCGGCAGCCGGAACAGGCGCGGCCGCTCGTTGCCGGGCTGCGGCTCCCCCGTGACCGTGCCCACCTCCACGTGCCCGAAGCCGAGGGCCCCCAGCGCGTCGATGCCGACCGCGTTCTTGTCGAACCCCGCCGCCAGCCCGAGGACGTGCGGGAAGTCGATGCCCATGGCCCGCACCGGCCCGGGCGGCCCGACAGCAGCGACGGGTCGGCGGGGTGCACCCAGGCGACTGGTCACCGGGGTGGCGGCGCGGATCGCGGTGAACGCCGCGTGGTGCGCCCGCTCCGCGTCGGTCCGGGTCAGCACCCGGTCGAACAGCGTCCGGTAGAGCGTCACCTCGCCGACCCGTCGCCACTGTCGGCGCTCGTCGCCCTGCGGGCCCAGTCCTGCAGGCTGCGCACGCCGATGTCGCCGCGGCGCATCGCCTCGATCCCCTGCACCGCCGCCCCGAGCCCCTGCACCGTCGTCAGGCAGGGGACGTTCGCCATCACCGCCGCGGTCCGGATCTCGTAGCCGTCGAGCCGGGCCTGCCCGCCGTCGCCCGCGCCGTACGGCGTGTTGACGATCAGCTGCACGTCGCCGTCGAGGATCAGCTGGACGGTGGTCCGCTCGCCGGACT
Organism: Nocardioides donggukensis; assembly: GCF_014842875.1. Classification (GTDB taxonomy): domain Bacteria; phylum Actinomycetota; class Actinomycetes; order Propionibacteriales; family Nocardioidaceae; genus Nocardioides; species Nocardioides donggukensis. Next base: position 532,055 of record NZ_JACYXZ010000002.1, read on the forward strand.
CGCCCGGCCCCTGGTAGTGCTTGCGCACCACCGTGCAGCGGACGCCGTTGCGGCGCAGCACCTCCGCGGTCCCCTGGGTGGCGAGGATCTCGAAGCCGTGGTCGGCCAGCACCTTGATCGGGAAGATCATCGACCGCTTGTCGCGGTTCGCCATGCTCACGAACACCCGGCCCTGCGTCGGCAGCGAGCCGAACGCCGCGGTCTGCGCCTTGGCGAACGCGGTGCCGAAGTCGGCGTCGAACCCCATCACCTCGCCGGTCGACTTCATCTCCGGGCCGAGCACGGTGTCGACCTGCGAGCCGTCGGCGGTCTTGAACCGGTTGAACGGCATCACCGCCTCCTTGACGGCGATCGGGGCGTCGGTGGGCAGGCGCCCGCCGTCCCCCTCGGCGGGCAGCACCCCGATCGCCCGCAGGTCGGCGATGCTCTCGCCGAGCATCACCCGCGCGGCCGCCTTGGCGAGCGGCGTCGCGGTCGCCTTGGAGACGAACGGCACGGTGCGGCTGGCCCGCGGGTTGGCCTCGAGCACGTAGAGGATGTCGGAGCCGAGGGCGAACTGGATGTTGAGCAGCCCACGCACGCCGACGCCGCGCGCGATCGCCTCGGTGGCCTCGCGGATCCGCTCCACCTCGCGGGCGCCGAGCGTGATCGGCGGCAGCGCGCACGAGGAGTCCCCGGAGTGGATGCCGGCCTCCTCGATGTGCTCCATGACCCCACCGAGGAACAGGTCGTCCCCGTCGAAGAGGGCGTCGACGTCGATCTCCACCGCGTCGTCGAGGAACCGGTCGACGAGCACCGGCGCGCTGGCGCTGATCAGACCGGCGGCGACGTACTTCTCGAGGTAGGCCTCCAGCGCGGCGTCGTCGTACACGATCTCCATGCCCCGCCCGCCGAGGACGTACGACGGCCGCACCAGCACCGGGTAGCCGATCTGGTGGGCGATCTGCTCGGCCTCCACCCACGACGTGGCGGTGCCGTGCTGCGGGGCGTTCAGCCCGGCGGCGGCGAGCACCCGTCCGAACGCGCCGCGCTCCTCGGCGAGGTGGATCGCCTCCGGAGAGGTGCCGACGATCGGCACGCCGGCGTCCTGCAGACCCTGCGCGAGGCCGAGCGGGGTCTGCCCACCGAGCTGGCAGATCACGCCCGCAATCGGGCCGGCCTGCGACTCGGCGTGCACGATCTCGAGCACGTCCTCCAGCGTCAGCGGCTCGAAGTACAGCCGGTCGGAGGTGTCGTAGTCGGTGGAGACGGTCTCCGGGTTGCAGTTGACCATGATCGTCTCGTAGCCGGCCTCGCTGAGCGCCAGGCAGGCGTGGACGCAGGAGTAGTCGAACTCGATGCCCTGGCCGATCCGGTTCGGCCCGGAGCCGAGGATGATCACGGCCTCCTTCTCCCGCGGCGCGACCTCGGTCTCCTCGTCGTAGGAGGAGTAGTGGTACGGCGTCCGCGCGGCGAACTCGGCGGCGCAGGTGTCGACGGTCTTGTAGACCGGGCGGACCCCCAGCGCCTGCCGGACGCCCCGGACCACGTCCTCGGCCAGACCACGGATCCGGCCGACCTGGTGGTCGGAGAAGCCGTGCCGCTTGGCCAGCCGGAGCGTCGGCTCGTCGAGCCTGGGGGCCGCGGCCACCGTCCGGGCCACCTCGGCCAGCAGGAACAGCTGGTCGAGGAACCACGGGTCGATCCGGGTGGCCTCGAAGACCTGCTCGGCGGTGGCGCCGGCCCAGATCGCGTCCATGACCTTGCGCAGCCGCCCGTCGTGGGGCGTGCGGACCGCCTCGAGCAGCGACTCGACGGTCTCGGTGGGCCGGGCCCCGAAGTCGAACACCGCCGTCGGGCTCTCCAGGCTGCGCAGCGCCTTCTGCAGCGCCTCGGTGAAGTTGCGGCCGATCGACATGGCCTCGCCCACCGACTTCATGTGCGTGGTCAGGGTCGGGTCGGCGGCGGGGAACTTCTCGAACGCGAACCGGGGCGCCTTGACCACGACGTAGTCCAGGCTCGGCTCGAAGGAGGCCGGCGTCTCCCGGGTGATGTCGTTGGGGATCTCGTCGAGGGTGTAGCCGATGGCGACCTTCGCCGCGATCTTCGCGATCGGGAAGCCGGTCGCCTTGCTGGCCAGGGCGCTGGAGCGGGAGACCCGTGGGTTCATCTCGATGACGATGAGCCGGCCGTCGGCGGGGTTGACGGCGTACTGGATGTTGCAGCCGCCGGTGTCGACGCCCACCGAGCGGATGATCCCGATGGCGAGGTCGCGCATGGCCTGGTACTCGCGGTCGGTCAGCGTCATCGCCGGCGCCACCGTGATCGAGTCGCCGGTGTGCACGCCCATGGGGTCGAGGTTCTCGATCGAGCAGACGATCACGACGTTGTCGGCGGGGTCGCGCATGACCTCGAGCTCGTACTCCTTCCACCCGATGATCGACTCCTCGAGGAGCACCTCCGTGGTGGGCGACGCGGCCAGCCCGGCGCCGGCGATGCGGCGCAGGTCGGTCTCGTCGTAGGCCATGCCGGACCCGGTCCCGCCCATCGTGAACGAGGGCCGGACCACCATCGGGTAGCCGAGAGTGCCGGCCGCGGCCAGGCAGTCGTCCATCGAGTGGCAGATCTCCGAGCGGGCCGACTCGCCGCCGAGCTCGTCGACGATCTTCTTGAACACGCTGCGGTTCTCACCGCGGTCGATCGCCTCGATGCTGGCGCCGATCAGCTCGACGCCGTACTTCTCCAGCACCCCCGCGGCGTCGAGGTCGATGGCGCAGTTCAGGGCCGTCTGCCCGCCGAGCGTGGCCAGCAGCGCGTCCGGGCGCTCCTTGGCGATCACCTTCTCGACGTAGTCGGCGGTGATCGGCTCGACGTACGTCGCGTCCGCGAACTCGGGGTCGGTCATGATCGTGGCCGGGTTGGAGTTGACCAGGATCACCCGCAGGCCCTCGTCCTTGAGCACCCGGCAGGCCTGGGTGCCGGAGTAGTCGAACTCGCAGGCCTGGCCGATGACGATGGGGCCGGATCCGATGACCAGGACCGAGGAGATGTCCTCGCGCTTGGGCATGTCAGTGTCCTCCGTCGTTGCGCTGGTGGTCGCCCTGCGACCGTCTCGACACCATCAGGTCGCTGAACCGGTCGAAGAGGTACGCCGCGTCGTGCGGCCCGGCGGCCGCCTCGGGGTGGTACTGCACCGAGAACGAGAGCAGCCGGCCGGCGTCGTCGCGCAGCTCCAGGCCCTCCACGACGTCGTCGTTGAGGCAGACGTGGGAGACGCTGGCGGCGCCGTACGGCGTCGGCTGCGGCGTCATCTCGGGGGCGTCCGGCCAGGCGACGGCGAAGCCGTGGTTGTGCGCGGTCACCTCGACCTTGCCGGTGGTGCGGTCCATGACCGGCTGGTTGATACCGCGGTGGCCGTACCGCAGCTTGTAGGTGTCGAAGCCGAGGGCCCGCCCGAACAGCTGGTTGCCGAAGCAGATCCCGAAGTACGGCAGCCCGTGCGCGAGGGCCCCCTGCAGGAGCTCGACCTGGCTGGTGGTGGCGGACGGGTCGCCGGGGCCGTTGGAGAAGAAGAGCCCGTCCGGCCGGACCGCGAGCACGTCGTCGAGGGTGCTGGTGGCCGGGAGGACGTGCACCTCGATGCCGCGCTCGGCGAGCATCGCGGGCGTCATCGCCTTGATCCCCAGGTCGACCGCAGCGACGGTGAGCCGACGCTCCCCCACGGCGGGGACGACGTACGCCTCGGTCGTGCTGACCTCCCCGGCCAGCTCGGCACCGACCATGCCGGCCGAGGCCAGGACCCGCCCGAGCAGCGCCTCGGGGTCGGTCTCGGTGGTGGAGATGCCCACGCGCATGGCGCCGCGCTCGCGCAGGTGCCGGGTGAGCGCGCGGGTGTCGACGCCGCTGATGCCGACCACGCCCTGCTCGTCCAGCTCCTGGTCGAGGGTGCGCCGGGCCCGCCAGTTCGAGGAGACCCGGGCGGGGTCGCGGACGACGTACCCGGAGACCCAGATCCGCCGGGACTCGGGGTCCTCGTCGTTGACGCCGGTGTTGCCGACGTGCGGCGCGGTCATGACCACGACCTGCCGGTGGTACGACGGGTCGGTCAGCGTCTCCTGGTAGCCGGTCATGCCGGTGGAGAAGACCGCCTCGCCGAAGGTCTCCCCGGTGGCGCCGAAGGCCTCGCCGCGGAACGTGCGGCCGTCCTCGAGGACCAGGATGGCCGGGCGGGGGGCGAGGGTGGCGGGGCCGGTCATGCGAGCTTCCCTTCCAGGACGGTGGGGACGCCGCGCAGCAGCGTCGCATGGACGGAGCCGGTCAGCCGGCGTCCGTGCCAGGGGTTGTTGCGCGACAGCGACACCGAGTCGGCGCGGTCGACAGTGACCTCGGCAGTGGGGTCGACGAGCGTGAGGTTGGCCGGGGATCCCACGGACAGGGCCTGGCCCTGGTCCTCGAGCCCGGCGATGCGGGACGGGGTCGTGGACATGGTGCGGGCGACGTCCGACCAGCCCATGCGGCCCTCGCGCACCATCACGGTGCTGACCACCGACAGGGCGGTCTCGAGGCCGAGCATGCCGAAGGCGGCGTCGACGAAGGCGTGCTCCTTGTCGTGCCGGGCGTGCGGCGCGTGGTCGGTGGCGACCGCGTCGATGGTGCCGTCGGCCAGGGCGGCGCGCAGCGCCTCGACGTCCTCGGCCGGCCGCAGGGGCGGGTTGACCTTGAACGTCGGGTCGTAGCCGGAGAGCAGGTCCGTGGTCAGGAGCAGGTGGTGCGGGGTGACCTCGGCGGTGACCGCGATCCCCTGGGCCTTCGCCCAGCGGAGCACCTCGATGCTCCCGGCGGTGCTGACGTGCGCGACGTGGAGGCGGCTCCCGGTGTGCCGGGCCAGCATCACGTCGCGAGCGACGACGACCTCCTCGGCGATGCCCGGCCAGCCGGGCAGGCCGAGCCGGCCGGAGAGCTCGCCCTCGTGGCAGCAGGCGGTCGGGCCGGCCAGGTGCGGGTCCTGGGCGTGCTGGCTGATGACGCCGCCGAAGGTGCGGACGTACTCGAGCGCCCGACGCATCACCCGGGCGTCGTCCACGCAGCGGCCGTCGTCGGAGAAGACCCGGACCCGGGCCCGCGACCGGGCCATCAGGCCGAGCTCCGCGAGCTCCTGGCCGCCGAGGTCGCGGGTGACCGCGCCCACCGGGTGGACGTCGACCAGTCCCGCTCGACGGCCCAGGTCGTGCACCCGCTCGGCGTTCTCGGCGGTGTCGGTCACCGGTGAGGTGTTGGCCATCGCCAGCACCGCGGTGTAGCCGCCGACCGCCGCGGCCATGGAGCCGCTGAGGATCGTCTCGGCGTCCTCCCGGCCGGGCTCGCGCAGGTGCGTGTGCAGGTCGACCAGGCCGGGCAGCGCGATCAGGCCGTCCGCGTCGATCACCTGGGTGGCCCCGCCGAGGTCGGCGGTGCCCACGTCCCGGATGACGCCGTCCTCGACCGTCAGGTCGGCGGTGGTCTCCCCGAGGAGCGAGGCTCCCCTGATCACGACGGTCATGAGGCCGTCTCCTCTCCGGCGAGCAGGTGGTAGAGCACGGACATGCGCACCGCCACCCCGGCGGACACCTGGTCGAGCACGGCCGACTGGGCGGCATCCGCGGCGTCGGCGGCGATCTCGAGGCCGCGGTTCATCGGCCCCGGGTGGCAGATCGGGGCGTCCGGCTGGAGCTGGGCGAGCCGCTCCTTCGTGAGCCCGTAGCCGACGGTGTACTCCCGGGCGCTGGGGAAGTAGCCGCCGGCCATCCGCTCGCGCTGGACCCGCAGCATCATCACCGCGTCGGCCTTCGGCAGCACCTCGTCGAGGTCGTACGACGTCGCGAAGCCGGCTGCCCGCGACCACGGCTCGATGCCGCTGGGCATGAGTGTCGGCGGGGCGACGACGGTGACGTCGGCGCCCAGCTTGGTCAGGCACTGCAGGTTGCTGCGGAAGACCCGGCTGTGGGTGAGGTCGCCGACGATCGCGACCCGACGCCCTTCGAGGCTGCCGAGCCGGCGCTGCAGGGTGTAGGCGTCGAGCAGTGCCTGGGTGGGGTGCTCGTGCATCCCGTCTCCGGCGTTCACCACGATCGCGTCGACCCACTGGCTGACCTGGCGGGCGGCGCCGCTGGCGGGGTGCCGGATCACCAGCCCGTCGACGCCCATGGCGCAGACCGTCAGCACGGTGTCGCGCAGGCTCTCGCCCTTGCTGGCCGAGGACCCCTTCGCCGAGATGTTGATGACGTCCGCGGAGAGCCACTTGCCGGCGATCTCGAAGCTCGACCGGGTGCGGGTGGAGTCCTCGAAGAACATGTTGATGACGGTCCGGCCGCGCAGGGCGGGCAGCTTCTTGACCTCGCGGTGCTGCACGTCGTGCATCTCCGCGGCGGTCTCGAAGATGGTGGTGATCTCGTCGACCGACAGGTCGTCGATGCTCAGCAGGTGCTTCATGCGGGGCCTCCCACGCCGGAGATGCGCACCTCGTCGTACCCGTCGATCTCCTCGAGCAGCACCCCGACCCGCTCGGTGCGGGCGCTGGGGAGGTTCTTGCCGACGTGGTCGGCGCGGATCGGCAGCTCGCGGTGGCCGCGGTCGACGAGGACCGCGAGGCGTACGGCGGCGGGTCGGCCGAGGTCGGAGACGGCGTCCAGCGCGGCGCGGACGGTGCGGCCGGAGAACAGCACGTCGTCGACGAGGACGACCACCTTGCCGTCGATGCCGGTGGCCGGGATGTCGGTGCGCTGCGGGCCGCGGGTCGGGTGCGACCGGAGGTCGTCGCGGTACATCGTCACGTCCAGCGAACCCACCCCGACGCGGTGTCCCTCCACGGAGTGGATCCGCTCGGCGATCCGGCGCGCGAGGGGTACGCCTCTGGTGTGCACCCCGAGCAGCAGCAGGTCGTCGGCACCCTTGTTGCGCTCGAGGATCTCGTGCGCGATGCGGGTGAGGGCCCGGGACACGTCACGGGCGTCGAGGACGGTGCGCCCCTCGTCGGGGGTCGGATCCGGCCGAGCCGGGTCCGCCTGTGCAGCAGGCATCAGTGCCAACTCCTTCTCCGCCTCACGGGACGGCTCGTTAAAGGATGTCGATCGCGGGCAGACTACCAGTCCTCCTGGGCCGGTCGACCGGCTCGCCCGCGGCGTGTCAGCCCGTGGAATCCCGCCCGCGGCGCGCCTCCTCCAGACCCGGAGCGAGCGCGGTCCCCGGTGGTTGAGGAGCGAGCCCCAGCGAGCGTCTCGAAACCACCCCCGGCCGGTGGTTGCCCTTCGAGACGGCGCTGGCGCGCCTCCTCAGGAACCGGAGCGAGCGCAGCGAGCGTCTCGAAACCAGAGCGCACGGTCCCCGGTGGTTGAGGAGCGAGCACCAGCGAGCGTCTCGAAACCACGGCTGCCGCTCCCCATCCGCTGGACGTGCAGAACGACGTGCAGCCGCCGCCCTCAAGCGCCGAATGACACTCGAAAGTGGGGTGCTGCACGTAGTCCTGCCCGGGCACCGGGTTTCGACACGGTCGCAGAGCGACCTGCTCAACCGACGAAGATCGTGGCCCTTCGAGACAGCGTTGGCGCGCGCTCCCCGGGAACCGGAGCGAGCGCCAGCGAGCGTCTCGAAACCACCCCCTCGACGGCACGCTGGTTTCGAGACGGGCCTTGGCGGCCCTCCTCAACCACCGACAGACGGGCGTGGTCTCCGGTGGTTGAGGAGCGAGCGCCAGCGAGCGTCTCGAAACCACTCCCCACCCACCGGTGAACATGCCACTGCCCCCACCCGGTCCTGCCTGGGGTGGGGTGTGGGGCGGTGTCCTCAATGCTCGGGCGGGGAACCGGCCGGGCAGGCCGGGTCGGTGATGTCGAGGGTGCCGGTGCGGTCGCGTCGGAACCGCAGCCCGTGCGGGGAGGTCCACTCGAACACCCCCGGCCTCGGGGTGTGACAGCTCCAGGCGCCGTGGGTCTTGAGCCGGTGATGCCGCCGACACAACGCGCCGAGATTGCCGGTCGCGGTCTGGCCCGGTGGGCCGTCGGGGTCGTAAGGAACCACGTGGTCGGCATCACAGGACCGGGCCGGGCGGGTGCACCACGGGAACACACACGTCCCATCCCGCAGGCGGATCGCCTCGCCCATCCGGTCCGGCACCTCGTAGGCATCGACCGGGACCAGCCCCTGGTGGTCCAGCACCGGCTTGACCACGACCTGGGCGTCGGGGTGGGCCAACCAGGTGCGGATCTGGTCGGCGGTCACCGGGGACCGGGACAGCTCACAGCGCCCCACCACCCCCGACCGCCCGGGCTGACCGGTCTTCTCGGTGCGGTGACCGGTGCCGGTGATCGCCTCCGCGGCCAGGTGCAGGTAGAGCACCGCCTGCCGCGGCTTCACCCTCCCGCTCCCGGCTCGGCCGGCAGGCTCGTGCGCGCCCGCGGCGGCGTCGGCGACCTGCTCGCCGCCCGCCTCGTCCGTCTCGTCGACGCCGCGGTCGGCCTCAAGGTCGCCGGTGTCGGGGGTGTTGGGGTTGAGGTCCAGGGCGAGCTGGCGGCGGGCCAGGCTGCCGAGTGCGGTGGCCCGGCGGGCGTCCAGGTCCTCGGTGGACCCGAGGGCCTTGAGCTGTGCGGCGCCGTTGGCGACGGCGGTGTCGAGGTCCAGGGCGTCGGCCAGGTCCAGGATGCCGTGGACCTGGCTGGTGCCGTCGAAGGAGACCTGGCCGTGGGTGATCGTCACGTGCCGGCCCGCGACCGCCCGGTCGGCCCGCTCTTGGGCCAGCTGCGGGTCGCACCGGCCGATCGCCTCCGCAACCAGCCGGTCCACCTGGCCGGGGGTGACCTTGTGCGCCACCGGCGTGACCGCCACGTCCACGAACTCCACCGCTGCCGGGGACAGGACGATGGTGGCGGCCGCGACCCGACGGGCCTTCCAGGCGGCCAGCTCACCGGACATCACCCGGGTCCACAGGTTCGGCAACCGGTGCCGCAACTCGAGCGCCTCCCCGATCAGCGCCTTCCCGGACTCGGTGCCCAACCCCACACTCGCGGCGAACTCGGCCACGCAGAACTCCGCCACCGCAGGGGCACCCTCACCTGCCAAGGGGAGGCCGGTGTCGCCGAACAACGCCGTGGTCACCGTCGCCGCCGGGTGAATGCCCTCCGGGGGGTGCAGGTCCGCCCACGCGCAGGCGTCCTGGAGGAGCCGGACCTCGGCCGCGTCCGCAACCTCCCGGTTCGACCGCGCCGAGGCCAACACCGCATCCGCGGTGCCCGCGGTGCCGGTGCCAGAAGCACCGGGGTTCGGGGTGGTCTTCGTCCTCATGGCAACCACGCTAGCCGTGCCCACTGACAGTCACCCCGGGGCGAGAACCGGTTGTGCACAACGGGGTTTCGACACGCTCGCCAGGGCTCGCGGCTCAACCGGCGGGGGCGGGTTTCGAGACGGTCGCTGCGCGACCTCCTCAAGCGGCGAGGGGCGCCGGCGGCGGGTTTCGACACGCTCGCCGGGGCTCGCGGCTCAACCGGCGAGGGGCGCCGGTGGCCTGGTTTCGAGACGGTCGCTGCGCGACCTCCTCAACCACCGGGGGCCTGGTTTCGACACGCTCGCCGGGGCTCGCTGCTCAACCGGCGAGGGCGGCCGGTGGCGTGGTTTCGAGACGGTCGCTGCGCGACCTCCTCAACCACCGACGGGCGGCCGGCGGCGGGTTTCGACACGCTCGCTGGCGCTCGCGGCTCAACCGGCGAGGGGCGGCCGGTGGCGTGGTTTCGAGACGGTCGCTGCGCGACCTCCTCAACCACCGGCGGGGGGGGGGGGGGTCAGTCGAGGTCGTGGAGCACGCTCTCGACCGCCCGGTGGTAGGTCGGGTAGGCGTAGTGCATGCCGAGCAGGGTCTCGACCGGCACCCGCGCGTGGATGGCGGTGGCGAGCATGCCCATGATCTCGCCGCCGGCGGACCCGACGACCGTCGCGCCCACGAGGACGCCGTCCGAGGCGACGACCTTGATCAGCCCCTCCTCCTTGGCCAGCCAGCCGCGCGCACCGAGGTCGCCCGAGGCGACGCGCACGTCGAGGCCCTGCTCCCTGGCCTGGGCCTCGGTGAGCCCCACGGAGGCGACCTCGGGGCCGGTGAAGGTGACCCGGGCGACCGCACGGTAGTCCGCCCACGGACCGTCCTCACCGAGGATGTCGCGGACCGCCACGTCGGCCTGGTACATCGAGACGTGCGTGAAGGCACCCTTCCCGGTGATGTCGCCGATGCCCCAGAGCCTGTCGCCCGCGCGCATCCGCTCGTCCGTCTCCAGGGTGCTCGCCTCCGGGTCGGCACCCATGTGCTCCAGGCCGATCCCGGCCAGGTTGCTCCGCCGCCCCGCGGAGACCAGCAGCTTGTCCGCGGTGATCTGCTCGTCGCCCAGCGACACCGTGAACGTGCCGTCGGCGTGGTCCACCCGCGAGATCGACACCCCGGTGCGCACCTTCATGCCCTCGGCGACGAAGGCGTCCTGGAGCATCGCCCCGGCCTCCGGCTCCTCCGGCGGCAGCACTCGGTCCGCGACCTCGAGCAGGGTCACCTGCACCCCGAACCGGGCCATCACCTGGGCCAGCTCGGCGCCGATCGCTCCGGCGCCGATGACCACCAGCGACGCCGGCAGCTCGGTGAGCTGCACGACGTCGCGGTTCGTCCAGTACGGCGTGTCCGCGAGGCCGTCGATCGGCGGGATCGCCGGCTCGGTGCCGGTGTTCACGACGACGGCGCGCGAGGCGGCGTACGTCGTGCCGTTGACCTCGACCTGTCCGGGGCCGGTGATCGTGCCGGTCCCCCGGACGAAGGTCGCTCCCGAGCTCTCGAGACGCTCGACCGCGACGGTGTCATCCCAGTCGTCGGTCGCCTCCTCACGGATCCGGGTCGCGACCGGCGCCCAGTCGGGCTGCACCTGCGCGGCCCCGGCGAGCTGGGGGACGTGCCGGGCCTGGGCCAGCGTCCCGGCCGCGGCGATCATCATCTTGGACGGCACGCAGCCGTAGTAGGGGCACTCACCACCGACCAGCCGGGCCTCGATCCCGACCACACTCAGCCCGGCCTTGGCCAGCTTGGCCGCGACCGTCTCGCCTCCGGGCCCGAGACCGAGCACCACCACGTCCACGTCAGTCGTCATGCCCCCCAGCCAACCATGAGGGCCAAGGACCGCTCACCGGTCGAGGTGCCGGGCCCTCGCGAAGCAGAACAGTCCGTAGCTGCCGATGCCGAGACCCACGGCCACCAGCAGGTAGGGACCGAACGCCTGCTGCCGGATCTCCTGGAGGGCTTGGTCCAGGCCGCCGGACTTCTTGGCCTCGTGGGTCACGGCGGCGTACAGGAACAGCGTGCCGACCACGCCGACGGCCACACCCTTGGCGGCGTACCCGACCTTCCCGAACCACACGTACGCCGTGCCGTCGCCGCCCCGCTTGCCCTCGGCGGTGAGGTGCTTGCGGAACTTCTCGGTCCACGCGATCCGCACCTGGTTGAGCCCGTAGCCGATGATCCCGAGCCCGACGAGGCCCACGATCCACTGGCCGGCGGGCAGGTCCATGAGCTTGGCCGTGGTCGAGTCGGTGCCTCCCTTGGAGCCCTCGCCGACCGCCACCCGCAGCGCCGAGATCCCGATCGCTCCGTAGAGCACGGCCTTGAGCACCGAGACCGCCCGCTTGCGCGCGAGCTCGGCGCCGTCCTCGTCGCGGTGGCCGGTGACCGCCTCGAGCAGCCGCCAGGCCACGAGCACGAGCATGCCGAGCGCGACCAGCCAGACCGCCACCGCGCCGAACGGCTGCGAGGCGATCTCGTGCAGGGCGCCGCTGCTGGAGGCGTTCTGCTTCTGGTCCCCGAACGCGATCTGGATGGCCAGCCACGCGATCACGAGGTGCACCACCCCGTAGACCACCATCCCGAACCGGACGACGTGGTCGATCCGGTCGCTGTCGTCGGCCTTGCGCCCCATCCGGCGCGCCCGATCACCGACCCCGCCTGTCGTGCTCCCTGCCGCCATGGCTGTCTCCCTTCCCACCCGAACCCTAGGGCAGAGGGGAAGCCCGCGGCCTCAGGCCTTGCGGGCCTTCAGGACCGCGCCCAGGACCCCGTTGACGAAGGAGGGCGAGTCGTCGGTGGACAGGTCCCGCACGAGGTTCATCGCCTCGGTGACCGCCACCGCGTCCGGCACGTCGTCGACGTGCAGCAGCTCGTAGACGCCGAGTCGCAGGACGTTGCGGTCGACCGCCGGCATCCGCTCGAGGCTCCAGCCCTGCGCGGAGGACGCGATCAGCCGGTCGATCTCCTCCCGCTCGCCGGCCACTCCGCGCACCAGGGTGACGGTGTAGTCGTTGGTCGGGCCCTCGCCCTCGGCGATCGCCCGGTCGAGGGCCACGACCGGGCTCTCCCCGCGCAGCTCGCTCGCGAACAGCAGGTCGAGGGCACGCTTGCGGGCCTTGGAGCGAGCCGCCATCAGGACTTGACGCGACCGAGGTAGGAGGAGTCGCGGGTGTCGACCTTGACCTTCTCCCCGGTGGTGATGAACAGCGGCACCTGGATGGTGTGGCCGGTCTCGAGCGTGGCCGGCTTGGTGCCGCCGGTGGAGCGGTCGCCCTGCAGACCGGGGTCGGTCTGGGCGATCTCGAGCTCGACCGAGGCGGGCAGCTCGATGTAGAGCACCCGGCCCTCGTTGGTGGCGACGATCGCCTCCTGGTTCTCGAGCATGAAGTTGCTGGCCTCGCCGACGATGTCGGGGCCCACCTCGAGCTGGTCGTAGGTGCTGACGTCCATGAAGACGTACGACGTGCCGTCGTTGTAGAGGTACTGCATGGTCCGCTTGTCGACCGAGGCCACCTCGACCTTGACGTCGGCGTTGAACGTCTTGTCGACGGTCTTGCCGGACTCCACGTTCTTCAGCTTGGAGCGCACCACGGCGCCGCCCTTGCCGGGCTTGTGGTGCTGGAACCAGATGACCTGCCAGAGCTGGCCGTCGAGGTTGAGCACCATGCCGTTCTTGAGGTCGTTGGTCGTAGCCATGCGTTCGGTGGGCCTTCTTCGCAGTCGGAGACGGGGGCACCCGCGCAGGGCGCGCAGGCAACAGCGGGCCAGTCTATACGCGTGGCTCCGCGAGCAGCGCGAGCGCGTCGCGGTAGCCGCTCACTCCGCGCCCCGCGATCACCGCGACCGCGTGCTCGGTGACGACCGACGTGTGCCGGAAGCGCTCGGGCCGCTGCGTCGGGTCGGAGAGGTGGACCTCCACCAGTGGCGCGGTCAGCTGGGCGCAGGCGTCGAAGATCGCCCACGAGTAGTGGGTCCACGCGGCGGCGTTGAGCACCACCGGTGTCGCCGCGTCGGCGGCGTCGTTGAGCCAGTCCAGCAGCTCACCCTCGTGGTTGGTCTGGCGCACCTCAACCTCCAGCCCCAGCTCAGAGCCCCAGCCGCGGCACAGCTCGGCCAGCTCCGCGTGCGTGGTGTCGCCGTAGATCTCGGGCTGGCGGCGACCCAGCCGACCGAGGTTCGGACCGTTGAGCACCAGCACCCGGGTGCCGGTCACGACGCCGCCCCGCTCATCACGTCGTACGCCGTCTGCAGGTGCGCCTCGTCCGGCCCGGCCAGCACCCGGGGGGAGGCGAGGGCGTCGAGCACGACGAAGCGCAGCTGGTCACCGCGGGTCTTCTTGTCCACCCGCATGGCGGCCAGCAGCTCCTCGAAGCGGGCGCCGGCCCAGGTCGTGGGCAGTCCGACGGCCGCGAACGCCGTGCGGTGCCGATCGGCCACGTCGTCGGCGAGCAGGCCGGCCGCGCGGGCCAGCTCGGCCACGTAGACGCAGCCGATGGCGACCGCCTCGCCGTGCCGCACGTCGTACTCGCTGGCGCGCTCGATCGCGTGCGCCATCGTGTGCCCGTAGTTCAGCACCTCCCGCCCGGGGTGCCCGCCGGCGCCGCCGGTCTCGCGGAGGTCGCCCACGACCACGTCGATCTTCACCCGCACCGAGCGCTCGACCAGCTCCCGGAGCACCGGCGACGTCGGGTCGAGCGCCGCCCGGGGGTCGGACTCGACCATGTCCAGGATCGCCGGGTCGGCGATGAAGCCGCACTTGACCACCTCGCCCAGCCCGGCCCGCAGCTCCGGGGTGGGCAGGCTGGCCAGGGTGGCCAGGTCGCACAGCACGCCGGCCGGCTCGTGGAAGGAGCCGACCAGGTTCTTGCCGGCACCGGTGTTCACGCCGGTCTTGCCGCCGACCGCGGCGTCGACCATCGCCAGCAGGGTGGTCGGCACATGCACGACCCGCACCCCCCGCAGCCAGGTCGCGGCCACGAAGCCGCCGAGGTCGGTCGTCGCCCCGCCGCCGAAGGTCACGACCGCGTCAGAGCGGGTGAACCCGGCCTCGCCGAGCGCCTCCCAGCAGTCGTTGGCGACCGAGGTGCTCTTGGCCTGCTCCCCCGCCGGCAGCCCGAGGGCGAGCACGTCGTAGTGCGCCACCAGGGTGTCCAGCACCGGCTGCGCCTGCTCGGCCAGGTCGTCGGCGTACAGGAGCGCCACCCGGCGCACGTCCTCGCCGAGGATCCCCGGCAGCCGGTCGCCGAGGTCGTGCCCGATGACGACGTCGTACGGCGAGGCGCCGGGCACGGGCAGGACGGTCTCGGAGCCGCTCACGTCAGCGCCACCAGCCGCTCGTCGATCTCGGCGGCCACGTCCTCGGGGGTCCGGCCGTCGGTGTCGACTGTCAGCTCCGCGACCGCGGCGTAGACGGGCGTGCGCTCGTCGAGGAGGGCCTTGATCCGGCCCCGGACGTTGCCGAGGAGGAGCGGCCGGGCGGTGCCCAGCCCGACCCGCTTCACCGCGTCGGAGAGGCCCACCCGGAGGAACACCACCCGGTGCCCGGCCAGGGCGTCACGGGTGCCCTCGTCGAGGACCGCACCGCCGCCCAGGGCGAGGACGCCCTCGTGCTCGCGCAGCGCGACGGCGACCGCCCTGGCCTCGAGCCGGCGGAAGTGCTCCTCACCGGAGTCGACGAAGATCTCCGCGACGCTGCGACCCTCGGTCGCCTCAACGTCGTGGTCGGTGTCACGCAGGGGCACTCCCCAGGTGTCGGCGAGCACCGCCCCGACCGTCGACTTGCCGGCGCCCATGGGGCCCACCAGCACGACCCGGGGGCTCACCGGAACCGGATCGCGTCGAGGTAGGACGCGCAGTTGCGGGCGGTCTCGGCGACGGAGTCACCGCCGAACTTCTCGAGCACCGCGTCGGCGACGACGAGCGCCACCATCGCCTCGGCGACGATGCCGGCGGCCGGCACCGCGCACACGTCGGAGCGCTGGTGGTGCGCGGTGGTCTGCTCACCGGTCGCGACGTCGACGGTGCGCAGGGCACGGGGCACGGTCGCGATGGGCTTCATCGCCGCCCGCACCCGCAGCAGCTCGCCGGTCGTCATGCCGCCCTCGGTGCCGCCGGAGCGGCCGGTGGCGCGGCGGATGCCGCCGTCGGAGGCGACGATCTCGTCGTGCGCACGGGAGCCCGGGTCCGCGGCCAGGCCGAAGCCGTCGCCGACCTCGACGCCCTTGATGGCCTGGATCCCCATCAGCGCGCCGGCCAGCCGCGAGTCGAGCCGGCGGTCCCAGTGCACGTGCGAGCCGAGACCGGGCGGGAGGCCGTGCACGACGACCTCGACCACGCCGCCCAGGGTGTCGCCGTCCTGGTGCGCCTGGTCGATGGCGGCGACCATCTGCTTGCTCGCGTCCGGGTCGAGGCACCGGACCGGGTCGTCGTCGAGCCGGGCCACGTCGTCGGGTCCGGGGACCGAGCCGTAGGGGGCAGGCACCCCGCCGAGCTCGACGACGTGGGAGACCACCCGGGCGCCGACGGCCTGCTCGAGGAAGTTGCCGGCCACCCGGCCGAGCGCGACCCGGGCCGCGGTCTCGCGGGCCGAGGCCCGCTCCAGGACCGGCCGGGCCTCGTCGAAGTCGTACTTCTGCATGCCGACCAGGTCGGCGTGGCCGGGTCGGGGCCGGGTGAGGGGCGCGTTGCGGGCGCTGGACTCGAGCTCGGCGGGGTCGACCGGGTCGGCCGACATGACCTTCTCCCACTTGGGCCACTCGGTGTTGCCGACCTGGATGGCCACCGGCCCGCCCTGGCTGCGGCCGTGCCGGACCCCGCCGACGAGTGTCACCTCATCCTGCTCGAACTTCATCCGGGCCCCACGGCCGTAGCCGAGGCGGCGCCGGGCGAGGGCGTCGGAGATGTCGTCGGTGGTCACCTCGACGTGGGCGGGCAGGCCCTCGAGGATCGCGACGAGGGACGGTCCGTGGGACTCGCCCGCGGTGAGCCAGCGCAGCATGCGGCCAGTGTTTCACGCCCGGTACGGCGCGCGGTCAGGCCCGTCTCGCGGCGAGATACTCGCCGATCTCCGGGCCCCACACGATGCCGACGAGGGCACCGATCAGCATGAACGGACCGAACGGGAAGTTCCGGTCCTTGGTGATCCGCAGCAGGCGCAACGGGATCCAGCCGACGCTCCCGAGCAGGAACCCGGAGTAGAGGCCGACCAGCGCCTCGGACCAGCCGAGGTAGCCCAGCGCGATCCCGAGGATGCCCGAGAGCCGGACGTCGCCGTAGCCCATGCCGGGGGTGAAGCGCCACAGCAGCCAGAACACCAGTCCGAACACGAGCCACCCGAGCGCCGCCCGGCCCAGGTCGTCGAGGTCGCCGGTGACGGCGGCGCACAGCAGCACCAGCGCCGCCACCACGCCGTACGTCGGGGCGATGACCTTCGTCGGCAGCAGCCGGACCCGGCTGTCCACGTAGCCCAGCGCGAGCCCGATCGGCACCAGCACCAGCAGGTAGGTCAGCGGCCAGATCCAGCCGGTCGCGGCGCCGATCACGCCGCCGACCAGCGCCCCGCCGACCGCCGAGCGCTGCGCCAGTCCCGGCGCCGCGGCCAGCTCGACGTACGACGGCCTCGGCTCCTCCTCGTGGGCCGCCGGATCCGGACCTGCCGGCCCTGCAGGCCCGGCAGGCACCGCCACCGGCTCCGGGATCCGGGCCACCAGCCGCGGCACGAGCCAGCCACCGAGAGCGCCGACGACGGCACACACGGCAGCGGTGTCCGCGTGCCATCCTCCACCGAGCAGCCAGTCCATGGCCGGAACCCTAGTGCGACTCAGCGCTCGCGCAGGGCGGTTTCGCCGGCCTCGCGCATGGCCGACAGCGGAGCCGACCGTCCGGTGAACGCCTCGAACTGCAGGGCCGCCTGGTGCACGAGCAGGTCCAGGCCCCCGACGAGGATGCGACCGGGGCCCACGGAGTCGGCCAGCGGCGTGGGCCACGGGTCGTAGAGCGCCTCGAAGACGAGCGGGACCTCCCGGCAGCGGGCCACCAGGTCCGGCCCCTGGGCGGCGGCCGGGATCGTGGAGACCACGGCGTCACCGGTCACGGGGCCCGAGGCCAGGTCCGCCACCGAGACCTCCGGGTGGGCCGGGTGCGACCTCAGCGCGACAAGGGTCGGCTCCGCCCGGTCCGGCGACCGGACCAGGAGCCGCAGTCGCGTCGCGCCGAGCTCGACCAGCGCCAGGCCGAGGGAGGTCGCCGTGGCGCCGCCGCCCAGCACGGTCGCCGACGTCACCGAGGAGACGCCGCGCTCGCGGACCGCCGCGACGGCGCCGGGGATGTCGGTGTTGTCGGCCAGCACTCCCCCACCGGCGAGCACCAGCGTGTTGGCCGCCCCGGCCAGGCGGGCCCGGTCGGTCACGGTCGTCGCGATCCCGGCGGCCTCGCGCTTCAGCGGCATCGTCAGGGACAGCCCCCGCCAGCTGGCGTCCAGGCCGGCGAGGAAGCCGGGCAGTCCGCCGGCGACCACGCGGTGCGCCTCGTAGGTCCAGTCCAGGCCCTCCTCGGCGTACCCCGCCCGGTGCAGGACCGGCGACAGGGAGTGCCCGATCGGGTCTCCCAGGACCGCGCACCTCACGCCCGGGGCCTCAGCACGCGTCGGAGGTCTGGCAGTACTCCTGGAACTCGGCCTTGTACTCCAGGAACTGGTCGTAGTCCTCGGCGAACTTGGTCTCCCCCGTCTTCAGGTTGACCGTCACGTAGAAGAACCAGTCCCCCTCGGCCGGGTTGGCCGCCGCCTCGAGCGCGGCCAGGCCCGGGGCCTCGATCGGCCCGGGAGGCAGACCGGGGTACCTGCGGGTGTTGTACTCCGAGTCGACGTCGAGGTCCTCCTGGCTGATGGCGACGCCGAGGTTGCGACCCAGGGCGTAGTTGACCGTCGCGTCGATCTCGAGCTTCCCGTAGGTCGGCTCGCCCTTGGTCTCCAGCCGGTTGTAGATCACCCGGGCGATCTTCGGCATGTCGTCGCCGCGCCCCTCCGCCTCGACCAGCGAGGCGATCGTCACCAGTTCCTCCGGCTCGTAGCCCAGCTCGTCGGCGGCCTCGACGATCCCGGCCTCGTCGGCCGCCTGCTTCCAGCGATCGACCATGGTGCGCAGGATCGAGGTCGGGTCGTCGTTCGGCTTGAACATGTACGTCGCCGGGAACAGGTAGCCCTCGGCCTCGCCGCCGGCGTACTTCGGCAGCCCGAGCTTGCCGGGCTCGTCGAGCGCCTTCTCGTAGCGGGCCTTGCCGAAGTCGGTGTTCTTGGCCAGCAGCTCGACGATGTCGACCACGCGCAGCCCCTCGGGGATGGTCACCGCGCTCTGCAGCAGGTTGGCCGGGTCGACCAGCACCGACAGGGCGTCGTTCGCGCGCATCTCCGACTGCACCTCGTAGAAGCCCACCTGGATCCTGCCGGCCTCGTCGGAGCGGGCGTTGGCGGCGGCGGTGAAGGCGTCGACGGAGGCGACCACACCCTTCTCCTTGAGCATCCGCCCGATGTCGGCGGCGGTGTCGCCCTGCTCGACCTCGACGGTGACCGAGCCGGAGCCGGGGCCCGGGAAGTCCTCCGGGTCGGCGAACTGGTCCCGCACGTAGTCGACCCCCTTGGTCAGCGCGATCCAGCTGCCGCCGACCAGCATCGCCACGATCAGCAGCGGGATCAGGCAGCCGGCCACGCCCTTGGCGCGACGGCCGCGCCTGCTGCGCCGTCCGCCGCGGTGGGAGCGCGACTCGCGCGGCTCGGCGAGGCCGATCTCGGCGAGGTCCGCCGGGGGTTCGGTCCCGCGCTCGTGCTCGTGCTCGCTCACTCGTGCTCAGCCCCTTGTCGCGTCTGCCGTCGGGTCCACCAGTTCACCGGGTGCGGTCCCCCGGGTCCGCTCCGTGTCCAGGGCGTGCTGCAGGATCACCACCGCAGCGGCCTGGTCCACGACCGCGCGCCGACGGGTCCCCTTGCGGCCGCGCTCGCGCAGCTGGGACTCGGCGGTGATCGTGGTCAAGCGTTCATCACACAGCCTGACCGGCAGCGGGGCAAGTCCGCGCGCCAGCTCGACGGCGAACTCGCGGGCCAGCGCGGCGGCGGGTCCCTCGCGTCCGGACAGCGACCGGGGCAGGCCCACGACGACCTCCACCGCGCCCTCCTCCTCCACGATCCGGGCCAGCCGGGCCAGGTCCCCGGCCCCGCGGGCCACGGTCTCCACGGGCGTCGCGATCAGGCCCGAGGGGTCGCTGCGGGCGACCCCGATCCGCGCCTGTCCGGGGTCGATCCCGAGCCGTACGCCGGGGCGCACCGCTCAGGCCTGCCCGGCGGCGCGCGCCACCTCGGTCTCGACGAGCGCCAGCGCCTCGTCGATGCGGGAGCTGTCACTGCCGCCGCCCTGCGCCACGTCGTCCTTGCCGCCGCCCTTCCCGCCCAGGAGCGGTCCGACCGCCCGGATCAGCGCGTTGGCGCTCACCCCGCGGGCCCGGCCCTCGTCGTTGACGGCGGCGACCGCCGCGACCTTGCCGGACGCGGCGCCGATGATCACCACGGCGCCGGGCCGGCCGACCGGGAGCCGGCTGCGGACGTCGAGGGCGAGGGTGCGCACGTCGCCGGCCCCGGCGCCGTCGGCACGGTGGGCCACCAGGCTCACCCCGGCGACGTCCCGGGCGCCCTCGGCGAGCGACGAGCCGGCGGCCAGGAGCTGGCCGACGCGCACCTTCTCGATCTCCTTCTCGGCCGCGCGGAGCCGCTCCACGATGTCGTTGACCCGCTCCGGCAGCTGCTCCGGGCGCACCTTGAGCGCCTCGGACAGCTGCGCCACGAGCACGTGCTCGCGGGCCAGGAAGCGGTAGGCGTCGCCGCCGACGAGGGCCTCGACCCGGCGCACCCCGGACCCGATGGAGGACTCGCCGAGCAGCTTGATCACGCCGAGCTGGCCCGAGCGCCCGGCGTGGGTGCCGCCGCACAGCTCGCGGGCCCAGTCGCCGACGGAGATCACCCGCACCTCGTCGCCGTACTTCTCGCCGAACAGGGCCATCGCACCCGAGGCCACCGCCTCGGCCTGGGTCATCAGCTCGGCCTCGACCTCCAGGTCGGCCAGGACCAGGTCGTTGACCCGGGCCTCGACGTCGGCCATCACCGAGCCGGGCACCGCGCCGGAGGCGGAGAAGTCGAACCGGAACCGGCCCGGGGAGTTCTCCGAGCCGGCCTGGGTCGCGGTGTCGCCCAGCGCCTCGCGGAAGGCCTTGTGCACCATGTGGGTGGCCGTGTGCGAGCGCGAGATGGAGCGTCGCCGCTCGGTGTCCACGAGCAGCTGCGCCTCGTCGCCGAGCCCGACCTCGCCGGCCAGGACCCGGGCCCGGTGGACGATGACGCCGGTGATCGGCGACTGGACGTCGGTGACCTCGACCCGGGCACCGTTGGCCAGCTCGATCACGCCCTGGTCGGCCAGCTGCCCGCCGCCCTCGGCGTAGAACGGGGTGCGGTCCAGGACCAGCTCGACCTCGTCGCCCTCGCGCGCCGACCCCACGGAGCCGCCCTCCGACACGATCCCGCGGACCCGGCCCTCGGAGACCACCTCCTGGTAGCCGGTGAACTCCACCGGCCGGCCGAGCGCGTCGGCGACCTCGCGGTAGGCGCGGGCGTCGACGTGCTGGCCCTTCTTCGCCCTGGCGTCGGCCTTGGCCCGGTCCCGCTGCTCGGTCATCAGCCGGCGGAAGCCGGCCTCGTCGACGGAGAGCCCCTGCTCGGCGGCCATCTCCAGGGTCAGGTCGATCGGGA
Source organism: Nocardioides donggukensis (assembly GCF_014842875.1). Taxonomy (GTDB): domain Bacteria; phylum Actinomycetota; class Actinomycetes; order Propionibacteriales; family Nocardioidaceae; genus Nocardioides; species Nocardioides donggukensis. Next base: position 553,156 of record NZ_JACYXZ010000002.1, read on the forward strand.
AGCCGTAGGTGTCGTGGAGCGCGAAGGCCTTGTCGCCGGAGAGCTGGCCGCCCCCGCCGCGCTTCACCGCGGTGGTGGCGAGGTCGAAGATCTGGGTGCCGGCCCGCAGCGTGGCGCGGAAGGCCTCCTCCTCGGCGTACGCCACGGTGGAGATGCGCTCCCAGTCGCGGTGCAGCTCGGTGTAGGTCTCGGCCATCCGGTCCCGACTGACCGGCAGCAGCTCCGGGAGCGCCGGGTCCTCGTAGCCGAGCAGGCGCATGGAGCGCACCGCCCGCCGCAGCAGTCGGCGCAGCACGTAGCCGCGCCCGTCGTTGCCCGGGGTGACCCCGTCGCCGATGAGCATCATCGAGGAGCGGACGTGGTCGGCGACGACCCGGAGCCGGACGTCGTCCTCGTGCGCCGCGCCGTAGCGGCGGCCGCTGAGCTGCTCGGCACGCTCGATGACCGGGTACATCACGTCGATCTCGTACATGTTCTCGACGCCCTGCATGAGGAAGGCGACCCGCTCCAGGCCCATGCCGGTGTCGATGTTCTTCTTCGGCAGGGGGCCGACGATGTCGAAGTCCTCCTTCGACCGCACCGCGCTGAGCTCCTCCTGCATGAACACCAGGTTCCAGATCTCGAGGTAGCGGTCCTCGATCTCGGTCGGCATCGAGGTCCGGGTCGTGGTCGCGAAGTCGCCGTCCGGGCCGTACTCCGGGCCGCGGTCATAGAGGATCTCCGAGCACGGGCCGCCGGGACCGGGCACGCCCATCGACCAGTAGTTCTCCTTGGGCCCGAGCTTGACGATCCGCTCGGCGGGCAGCCCGGTGACCTTCATCCAGAGTCGCAGCGCCTCGTCGTCGCCCTGCAGGATCGAGGGCCACAGCCGGCTCTCCTCGAGCCCCCAGCCGCCGTCGGCGACCGGCTTGGTGACCAGGTCCCAGGCGAGCTCGATGGCGCCCTCCTTGAAGTAGTCCCCGAAGGAGAAGTTGCCGCACATCTCGAAGAAGGTGCCGTGCCGCGTGGTCTTGCCGACGTCCTCGATGTCGGGGGTGCGCACGCACTTCTGCACGCTGACCGCGCGGGGGTACGGCGGCGCCTCCTGACCGAGGAAGTACGGCTTGAACGGGACCATGCCGGCATTCACGAAGAGCAGGTTGGGGTCGTCGAGCAGCAGCGACGCCGAGGGCACGGCCCGGTGGCCCTGCCCCTCGAAGTGCGACACGAACCGGCGGCGTATCTCCGCGGTGTCCATCAGCTGGGGCCTTCCTCGTGCGGGGTCTGCTCGTCAGGGGGCTGCTCGGGTGGGGCGTCCAGGCGCCGGTGCCGGCCGCCCCCTGTGGGGGCCGTGGTCGGGGCCGGGGTCGGGGTGGTGAGCTCCGGGGGGCCGGTCCGGGCCAGGCCGAGACGTTCCCGGAGCTCGGCCTCCTTCTCGGCACGGCCCCGGCCCACCTCGTCGGCGAGCAGCCGGGCCCCCAGGGCCAGCCCGCCCGCCCGGTCCCGCAGCCCGTCGGGGGTGAACGTGTCGCGGAGCCGCCGGGCCCGGTTCATGGCGTAGACCGCCGCGCCGGCACCGGCGGCGAACCAGAAAGTCCGCGGCATCAGGCGACCTCCTCGGCACGCTGGCGCGCCTGCCGCTCGCGACGCAGGCTCCGGAGCTGGTCGCGCCGGTCGCGGCGGGCCCGCTTGACCTCGCGACGCATCTCGAACCGGATCCGGTTGCGGGTCTCGGGCCGCATCGCGAGGCGTACGCCGTGGGCGAGGGCGGCGGCCTTCACGACCGACTCCCGCAGCACGATGTCGGCGAAGAGCCGGCCCTCGATCCGCCCGTCACCCGGCGGCAGCGGGTCCGCAGGACCCTGCTCGCCGACCCGGGTGATGAGGTACTCCGGCTCCGGCCCGGGCCGGTCCCGTGCGGCGACCAGCTCGGCGAGGGCGTCGACCCTGGCCCGCAGGTCGGCGGACTCGGCGCGACTGCGATCGGCCTCCGCCCGGACCCGGTCCCGGTCCCGGCGCGACCTCGCCAGCAGCAGGAGAAGGAGTCCGCACAGGGCGGCCAGCGCGACCGCGAGGGTCAGCGCAGCCGGCACGAAGAGGTCCTGACCCACCATGGCGGCGACCCTATCGCGCACCCCGGATCAGTCGTCGTACCCGTTCCCAGCGGTCCTTGACCGCCGCCTCGGCGCCCCGGTCGGTGGGCCGGTAGTAGCGCTGGTCGGTGACGACGTCGGGGGCGTACTGCTGCTCGGCGATCCCGAACGGCTCGTCGTGGGAGTAGCGGTAGGTCGCGCCGTGCCCGAGCTTCTTCGCCCCTCCGTAGTGGGCGTCCCGCAGGTGCGCCGGCACCGGCCCGACCTTGCCCGCGCGTACGTCGGCGCTCGCCGCCCCGATCGCGGTGGTGACCGCGTTCGACTTCGGGGCCACGGCCAGGGCGATCGTGGCCTGGGCGAGGTTGAGCTGCGCCTCGGGCAGCCCGATCAGCTGCACCGCCTGGGCCGCCGCCACCGCCGTCGGCAGGGCGGCCGGGTCGGCGAGCCCGATGTCCTCGCTGGCGGAGATCACCAGTCTCCGGGCGATGAACCGCGGGTCCTCACCGGCCTCGATCATCCGCGCCAGGTAGTGCAGTGCGGCGTCGACGTCGGAGCCGCGGATCGACTTGATGAAGGCCGAGGTCACGTCGTAGTGCTGGTCGCCCTGGCGGTCGTAGCGCACCGCGGCCCGGTCGACCGCGGTCTCGGCGGTGGCCAGGTCGATCGTGGCGAGGTCCCGGCTGGTGGCCGCGCCGGCGGCCGCCTCGAGGTAGGTCAGCGCCCGGCGGGCGTCGCCGCCGGCGAGCCGGACCAGGTGCTCGCGGGCGTCCTCGTCGAGACCCACGGACCCGCCCAGGCCGCGCTCCTCGGTGAGCGCACGGGCGATCACCCCCCGCACGTCGTCGTCGGTGAGGGACTCCAGCCGCAGGAGCAGCGACCGGGACAGCAGCGGCGAGATCACCGAGAAGAACGGGTTCTCCGTGGTGGCCGCGACCAGCGTCACCCAGCGGTTCTCCACGCCCGGGAGCAGGGCGTCCTGCTGCGCCTTGCTGAACCGGTGCACCTCGTCGACGAAGAGGACGGTCTCGCGGCCCTCGCCGGCCAGTGTGGCCCGGGCCGCGTCGATCGCGGCCCGCACCTCCTTCACCCCGGCCGAGACCGCCGAGACCTCGACGAAGCGCCGGTCGGTCTGCTGGGAGACGATCGAGGCGATCGTCGTCTTGCCGGTCCCGGGCGGCCCCCAGAGCAACAGCGACATCGAGGCGTCTCCCTCGATGAGCTGCTGCAGCGGCGCCCCGGCCGTGCGGAGCTGCTCCTGGCCGGCCAGCTCGTCCAGGGTGCGGGGTCGCATCCGCACGGCCAGCGGGGCCGAGCTGTGGCTGTTGCCGGCCAGGGAGCCACGGGCTCCCGTGCCGGGGGTCGCACCGAACAGGGCCTCGTCCACGCCGGCCACCCTAGCCGCCGCTGCGGGGTCGAACACCGCCGTGTCTCTGTCCGGTTTCGAGTTGATAACGGGCCTACTCAGGTCGGGTGCTGCGGTGTAAGAGTGTGCTCCGGGCGGAGGTCTGTCCGTCGTCCGCGTCATTCGGGCGCGTCAATCTGGAGGAGAATTTATGCGTAGGACCGCAAGGTTGAAGGCGGTAGCAGCAGTTGCCGCCGTCGGCATGCTGGCTGCGGCGTGTGGCGGAGGGGGTGACTCGGACAGCGACAGCGGGAGCGGCGGCGAAGCCGGCGGCGACCTGCGCATCTACAGCTCCGAGCCGGCCTTCCTGGTGCCGACCGCGGCGAACGACGAGCCGTCGATCCTGGTGCTTCGCCAGCTGTACCGCGGCCTGGTGAAGTACAACGCCGACTCGGGCGCTCCCGAGCTGGACCTGGCCGAGTCGATCGAGTCCGACGACAACAAGCTGTGGACCATCAAGGTCAAGGAGGGCTACACGTTCTCCAACGGCGAGGACGTCAACGCCGACGCGTTCCTGCGTGCCTGGAACTACGCGGGCAACCTGAAGAACGCGCAGAACAACTCCTACTTCTTCAACCGGTTCGCCGGCTTCGACGACATGCAGTCCGAGGACGTCAAGAAGGACACGACGTTCTCCGGCCTGGAGAAGGTCGACGACTACACCTTCACCGTCGAGCTCGCCGACCCGTTCTCCGGCTTCGAGGCGATCCTCGGGTACTCCGGCTTCTTCCCGGTCGCCCAGGAGTGCCTGGACGACTTCGAGGCCTGCAACGAGGCGCCGATCGGCAACGGTCCGTACAAGATGCAGGGCGAGTGGGAGCACAACGTCCAGATCACCCTCGAGCGCAACGACGACTACGCGGGTGAGGACACCGGCAAGGCCGACACCCTGACCTACAAGATCTTCGACGACCAGAACACCGCGTACGCCGCCTTCGAGGGTGGCGAGCTCGACGTGATGTACAACGTGCCGCCGGAGCAGCTGGGGCAGATCAAGCAGAAGCAGGGCGACCGGATCTACCAGGCGCCGAGCGACAGCTTCACCTACGTCGGTCTCCCGCTCTACGACAAGCAGTTCGACAACGTCGACCTGCGCAAGGCCTTCTCGCTGGCGATCGACCGGCAGGCCATCATCGACGCCATCTTCAGCGGCGCCTACACCCCGGCGACCGGTTTCGTGTCCCCGAACTTCGACGGCTACCGCGAGGACGTGTGCGACGCGTGCACCTACGACCTCGAGCAGGCCAAGGAGCTCTACGAGCAGTCCGGCGGCTACAAGGGCAAGCTGACCCTGTGGGCCAACGCCGGTGCCGGTCACGACGCCTGGCTGCAGGCCGTGGGCGACGCCCTGAAGAGCGCCTTCGGCATCGACTACGAGCTGCGCGTGGACCTCGAGTTCCCGGAGTACCTCGAGCTGGCCGACAACGAGGGCTTCGACGGCCCGTTCCGCCTCGGCTGGGGCCCGGACTACCCGGTGATGGAGACCTACCTGCAGCCGCTGTACGGCTCGGGTGCGTCCTCGAACTCCTCGGGCTACGAGAACCCGGAGTTCGACGCCGCCATCAAGGAGGGCGACCAGGCCGCATCGCTGGAGGAGGCCATCCCCTCCTACCAGGCGGCGGAGGACATGCTGGCGGAGGACCTGCCGGTCATCCCGATGTGGTTCGGACTCACCACGGCCATCTGGAGCGACAACGTGGACGAGTTCAAGTACAACACCATCTCCGACGTGGAGTACGGCCAGATCACGCTGAAGTAGTCTGACCACACACCACAACTGCGTAGCGGCGGGGGTGCTCACTCCGGTGGGCATCTCCGCCGCGGCGCGGCACGGAGAAACCTAGGAGGGCTCCCTCGTGGGAACCTATGTTGTCCGGCGCCTGCTCCAGTTCATCCCCACCACACTGGGCGCCATCTTCCTGCTGCACTACCTCACGTCGCTCGGCATCCAGCTGACCGGCAACCCCGCCCGCGCCCTCTTCGGCGACCGTCGCCCCAGCGAGGCCCAGCTCGGCGCCCTCACCGAGGCGCTCGGGCTGGCCGACCCGTGCCTGACCCGCACCGGCGACCCGTGCGTCGGCCTCTACTTCGATCGGCTCCAGAAGATCTTTCTGCAGTTCGACTTCGGCATCAACTTCAACCGGCGCCCGGTCACCGACATCGTCGCCGACGCGCTGCCCTACACGTTCAAGCTGGTCGTCATCGCGATCATCTTCCAGGCCGTCGTCGGCATCACGGCCGGTGTGCTCGCCGGGCTCCGCGCCGGTGGCTTCTTCGACTACTTCGTGAAGGTCAGCACCGTGCTGCTGATCTCGGTGCCGGTCTTCGTGCTCGGCTTCGTGGTCCGCGACATCATCAACGTCAACGTCGGCAACAAGCTCCGGGAGGCGGGCACCCTGCCCGACTGGTTCACCTTCGGGGTGATGAGCCCGGTCTACAAGCCGGACTACCCGATCGCCAGCCTCGTGGTGCCCGGTCTGGTGCTCGGCGCGCTGTCCCTCGCGACCACCGCCCGCCTCACCCGCACCAGCATCCTGGAGAACGTCCGCTCCGACTACGTGCGCACCGCCCGCGCCAAGGGCCTGGCCCCCAAGCGGGTCATCGGCGTGCACACCCTGCGCAACTCCCTGATCCCCGTGATCACCTACCTCGGCGTCGACTTCGGTGGCCTGATGGGTGGCGCGGTCGTGACCGAGGGGATCTTCGGGGTGCCGGGCATCGGCCGGGAGATCTTCCGCGCGACGATCTCCAAGGAGCCGTCCGTGGTGCTGGGCATCGTGACCCTGCTCGTGCTGGTGTTCCTGATCGTCAACCTGATCGTGGACGTCCTGTACGCCGTACTCGACCCGAGGATCCGCTATGACTGACCCGTCCCTCGCCACCTCCGTCGAGCCCGGGGTGGGTGTGGCCTCCGGTGGGCCCGCCGCCGGCAAGCCGTCCAGCCTGTGGGGCGACGCCCGCAAGCGGCTGATGCGCAGCCCGGTCTTCATCGGCTCGGTGCTCTACCTGCTGGTCGTCACGTCGATGGCGCTGTTCCCGCGGCTCTGGACCAGCCAGACCCCGGACACCTGCAACATCAGGAACTCCCGGAACTCCCCGGAGCTCTGGGACCACCCGTTCGGCTTCAACCTGCTCGGGTGCGACTACTACGCGCACGCGATCTACGGCGCCCGGCCCTCGCTGGCCATCGCCGTGCTCGCCACCGCCTCGGTCGTGGTGATCGGCGGCCTGCTCGGCCTGCTGTCCGGCTTCTTCGGCGGCTGGCTGGACGCGATCCTGTCCCGGATCACCGACATCTTCCTGTCGCTGCCGTTCCTCCTGGGCGCGCTGGTGCTGCTGGCGATCGTCAGCAAGCGCAACATCCTGACGATCTCGCTGGCGCTGATCGTGCTCGGCTGGACGGTGATCGCCCGGATCATGCGGGGCAGCGTGCTCGAGGCCAAGAACCTCGACTACGTCCATGCCGCGCGGGCACTCGGCGCCTCGAACGGCCGGATCATGCTCAAGCACATCCTGCCCAACGCGGTGGCCCCGGTCGTCGTCTACGCGACGATCCTGCTCGGCGGCTTCGTGGCGGCCGAGGCGACGCTGACCTTCCTCGGCGTCGGGCTGCAACCACCGGCAGCCTCGTGGGGCGTGATGATCGCGATGCACCAGATCTACTTCGCCCAGCAGCCGTGGCTGCTGTTGTTCCCCGTCGGGCTGCTCGTCGGCACGGTGCTCTCGTTCATCCTCGCCGGTGACGTGCTCCGCGACGCGCTCGACCCGAAGCTGCAGTGAGGACCCGATGAACCAGACAACCGACACCCTCACCGCCGGGGACGGCGGCTCGTCCGGCACCCCCGCCGGCGGTCCACCGCTGGCGGTGAAGGACCTCCACGTGGAGTTCCGCACCCGCGCCGGCATCGCCCAGGTCGTCAACGGCGTGAACTTCCACGTGGAGGCCGGCGAGACCCTGGCCATCCTCGGGGAGTCCGGCTGCGGCAAGAGCGTGACCGCCCAGGCGATCATGGGGATCCTCGACACTCCCCCGGCGGCGATCACCGGCGGCGAGATCCTCTACCACGGCACCGACCTGCTGAAGCTCTCCGAGGTCAAGCGTCGCGAGGTCCGCGCCAACCAGATCGCGATGATCTTCCAGGACGCCCTCTCGGCCCTGAACCCGGTCTTCACGGTGGGCTTCCAGCTCGCCGAGCTGTTCCGGGTGCACCGGGGGATGTCCCGCAAGGACGCCAAGGCCAAGGCGGTCGAGCTGCTCGACCTGGTGAAGATCCCGGCGGCCCGGCAGCGGGTCACCGACTACCCGCACCAGTTCTCGGGCGGCATGCGGCAGCGGGTCATGATCGCGATGGCGCTGGCGCTGGACCCCGACGTGCTGATCGCCGACGAGCCGACCACCGCGCTCGACGTGACCGTCCAGGCGCAGATCATGAAGCTGCTCGCCGAGCTCAAGGACGAGCGCAACATGGGCCTGATCCTGATCACCCACGACATGGGTGTGGTCGCCGACGTCGCGGACCGGATCTCGGTCATGTACGCCGGCCGGATCGTGGAGCGGGCCAACGTGCACGACATCTACGCCAAGCCGTCCCACCCCTACACCAAGGCGCTGCTGCAGGCGATCCCCCGCCTGGACCAGAAGGGTGAGGACCTGTCGGTGATCAAGGGGCTCCCCCCGCTGCTCACCGACATCCCGCCGGGCTGTGCGTTCCACCCCCGGTGCACGTTCGCCCAGGACACCTGCAAGACGGGCGAGGCGCCGCCGGAGTACGCGGTGAATGCCAGCCATGACAGTGCCTGCCACTTCTGGAAGGACGTGCGTGGAGATGACTGACGTCGTACTCGAGACCTCCGGGCTGGTGAAGCACTTCCCGCTCACCAGCGGGATCGTGTTCAAGCGCAAGGTCGGCGCCGTGCAGGCCGTCGACGGGGTGAACCTCACCCTGAACCGCCGCGAGACGCTGGGCGTCGTCGGCGAGTCCGGCTGCGGCAAGTCGACGCTGGCCAAGCTGCTGGTCGGCCTGGAGCGACCCAGCGCCGGCTCGATCACGGTCAACGGCACCGACCTGTCGGACCTGTCCAACGAGGAGCTGCGCCGCAGCCGGCGGGACATCCAGCTGGTGATGCAGGACCCGTACACCTCGCTGAACCCGCGGATGACGGTCGGCGACATCATCGGCGAGCCGTTCGACATCCACACCGACGTGGTGCCGAAGAACGAGCGGCAGGGCAAGGTCCGCGAGCTGATCGACCTGGTCGGCCTGAACCCCGACCACATCAACCGCTACCCGCACCAGTTCTCGGGCGGTCAGCGGCAGCGGATCGGGATCGCCCGTGCCTTGGCGCTGCGCCCGAAGATCATCGTCTGCGACGAGCCGGTCAGCGCGCTCGACGTCTCGGTGCAGGCGCAGGTCATGAACCTGCTCGACCAGCTGCAGAAGGAGCTGGACCTCTCCTACGTGTTCATCGCCCACGACCTCTCGGTGGTGCGGCACATCGCGGACCGCGTGGCCGTGATGTATCTCGGCAAGGTGGTCGAGGTCGGGACGCACACCGAGATCTACGAGCACCCGACGCACCCGTACACGCAGGCGCTGCTGTCCGCGGTGCCGGTGCCGGACCCGACCCTGCGCGGCATGCGGGACGAGATCGTGCTCGAGGGCGACGTGCCGTCCCCGGCCGACCCGCCGTCGGGGTGCCGGTTCCGGACCCGCTGCTGGAAGGCGCAGGACATCTGCGCCACCGACGAGCCGGCGCTGGAGAACCGCGCCGAGCGGCCGCACCTGAGCGCCTGCCACTTCGCCGAGGAGCGCGACGTCATCCACGCCGCGACCTGAGCCGGACACCGGACCAGGACGACGAAGCGCCCCGCACCGATCGGTGCGGGGCGCTTCGTGGCTCAGGCCTGCGATGCGGCTGGGTTCGCCTGGGCCGCCCGGGCGTCCACGCCGGCCTCCTTGCGCTGCTCGGGGGTGATCGGGGCCGGAGCCGCCGTGAGCGGGTCGAAGCCGCCTCCGCTCTTCGGGAAGGCGATCACGTCGCGGATCGAGTCGGTGCCGGCCAGCAGGGCGCAGACCCGGTCCCAGCCGAAGGCGATGCCGCCGTGCGGCGGGGCGCCGAACGCGAACGCGTCGAGCAGGAAGCCGAACTTCTCCTGGGCCTGCTCCTCGTCGAGCCCCACGACCGCGAAGACCCGCTTCTGGATGTCCTCGCGGTGGATCCGGATCGACCCGCCGCCGATCTCGTTGCCGTTGCAGACGATGTCGTAGGCCCAGGCGACCGCGGTGCCGGGGTCCTTGTCGAAGGTCTCGAGGTCCTGCGGCGAGGTGAAGGCGTGGTGGACCGCGGTCCAGGCCCCGCTTCCGACCGCGACGTCGCCGGCCGCGGTGGCCTCCCCGGCCGGCTCGAACAGCGGTGCGTCGACGACCCACACGAAGCTCCAGGCGTCCTCGTCGATGAGCCCGCCACGGCGTCCGATCTCGAGCCGTGCCGCGCCCAGCAGCGCCCGGCTGCTCTTCACCGCGCCGGCGCCGAAGAAGATGCAGTCGCCCGGCTCCGCGCCGACGTGGGCGGCCAGCCCCGCGCGCTCCTCCTCGGTGAGGTTCTTCGCGACCGGGCCGCCGAGCGAGCCGTCCTCGGCCACCAGCACGTAGGCCAGGCCCTTGGCGCCGCGCTGGCGGGCCCACTCCTGCCAGGCGTCGAGCTGCTTGCGGGGCTGGGAGGCACCTCCGGGCATCACCACCGCACCGACGTAGGCGGCGTTATCCGGCGAGAACACCCGGAAGGAGGTGTTCCGGAAGTAGTCGGTGCACTCGACCAGCTCCAGACCCATCCGCAGGTCCGGCTTGTCGCTGCCGAAGCGCGCCATCGCGTCGGCGTACGTGATCCGCGGCAGCGGGGTGCTGATCTCGTGGCCGATGAGCTGCCAGATCGCCACGAGGAGCTCCTCGGCCAGCGCGATCACGTCGTCCTGCTCGACGAAGCTCATCTCGACGTCGAGCTGGGTGAACTCCGGCTGGCGGTCGGCGCGGAAGTCCTCGTCGCGGTAGCAGCGCGCGATCTGGTAGTAGCGCTCCAGGCCACCCACCATGAGCAGCTGCTTGAACAGCTGCGGGCTCTGCGGGAGCGCGTACCAGCTGCCGGGCTGCAGACGGGCCGGCACCAGGAAGTCGCGGGCGCCCTCGGGCGTGGACCGGGTCAGCGTCGGGGTCTCGACCTCGAGGAAGTCGTGCCGGTCGAGCACGTCCCGGGCGGCCTTGTTGACCTGGCTGCGCAGCCGCAGGGCGGCCGCCGGGCCGGAGCGGCGCAGGTCGAGGTAGCGGTGCCGCAGCCGGGCCTCCTCGCCGACGTCGATGTGCTCGTCGATCGGGAACGGCAGCGCCGCGGCGGCGCTGAGCACCTCGACCCCACCGTCCGCGGCGGCGATGACCTCGATCTCGCCGGAGGGCAGGTTGGGGTTCGCGTTCCCGTCCGGGCGGAGGCTGACCTCCCCGGTGATCCGCAGGCAGTACTCGTTGCGCAGGCCGTGCGCGACCTGCTCGTCCCGGATCACGACCTGGACCAGGCCGCTGGCCTCCCGGAGGTCGATGAAGGCGACGCCGCCGTGATCCCGCCGCCGTGCCACCCACCCGGCGAGGGTGACGGTCTGGCCGACGTGCGCAGGCCTGAGGGCACCTGCGTCGTGTGTGCGGATCACTGTTGCTGCTCCTTCGTGGTGGTCGGCGCCGGGCCGGTCGGCCCGTCGCTGGAGGTCTCGTCGCCGGATGCCTCGTGCCGGTCGGCACTCACCTGCGGCCGCAGGTCGGCCGCCGGGGGCCGCCAGGTCGCGGGGTCGGCTGCCTCCTGGTCGCCGGTCCTGATGTCCTTGACCTCGTGGCCCTCGGCTCCGGGGAACCAGACGTAGGGGATGCCGCGGCGCTCCGCGTAGCGGATCTGCTTGCCGAACTTAGGGGCCCCGGCCACGACCTCGCACGGCACGTCGTTGGCACGCAGGGCGGTCGCGACCCGTTCGCTGGCCGGGCGGGAGTCCTCGTCGACGACCGCCACCAGCACGGCGCTCGGGACCGAGCGGTCCGCGGTGACCGCGCCCCGCTGCAGCAGCGGGACCAGCACCCGGCTGACGCCCAGCGAGATGCCGACCCCGGGGTAGCTGGTCCGGCCGTCGCTGGCCAGCGAGTCGTAGCGTCCCCCGGAGCAGATCGAGCCGAGCGACTCCAGGCCGGAGAGGGTGGTCTCGAAGACGGTCCCCGTGTAGTAGTCGAGCCCCCGTGCGATGCGCAGGTCGGCCAGGATCCGGGCCCGGTCGGTCACCAGCGGCAGGCAGCCCTCCACCAGGGCGGCGAGCTCGGTGAGCCCCTCCTCGAGCAGCTCGTGCTCGACCCCCAGCTCGCGGACCCGCTCCACGAAGGACAGGTCGCCGGCACGGATGGAGGCCAGCGCGAGGCACTGGTCCGCCTGGGCGGCGCTCGTCCCGGCCTCCTCGACCAGTCGGGTGCACACCTGCTCGGGCGGGAGCTTGTCGAGCTTGTCGATGATCCGGATCGCCCCCTCGACGTCGGCGATGCCGAGGCCGGCGTAGAAGCCCTGGATCAGCTTGCGGTTGTTCACCTGGAGCGTGAACGCCGGCAGGAAGTCGAGCCGCGAGAGCGCGTCCAGCATCACCCGGGCGACCTCCACGTCGTGCTGGAAGGGCAGCGTGTCCCGGCCGACGATGTCGATGTCGGCCTGGGTGAACTCGCGGAACCGGCCCTCCTGCGGTCGCTCGCCGCGCCAGACCCGCTGCACCTGGTAGCGGCGGAACGGGAACTCCAGCCGGCCGGCGTTCTCGAGGACGTAGCGCGCGAACGGCACGGTCAGGTCGAAGTGCAGGCCGAGCCCGGCGTCCGCCCCGGCCGCCTCCTCCTGGAGCCGGCGCAGCACGTAGACCTCCTTGGAGGTCTCCCCCTTGCGGAGCAGCTGGTCCAGGGGCTCGACGGCCCGGGTCTCGATGTTGGCGAAGCCGTGCAGCTCGAAGGTGCGGGCGAGGGTGTCGATCACCTCCCGCTCGACCACCCGCTGCTCGGGCAGGAGCTCGGGGAAGCCGCTCAGCGGCGTGGGCCTGGCCATCGGCTCAGAGCCCCCGGGCCTGGCCGGTGGCCGCCGGGTCCCCGTCGAGCAGGTCGCGGAGGTAGGGGTTGCTGGCCCGCTCGCGGCCGATCGACGTCTGCTCGCCGTGGCCCGGCAGCACCACGATGTCGTCGGCCAGCGGCAGGACCCGGTCGCGCAGCGACGCGAGCATCGTCGGGTGGTCTCCGCCGGGCAGGTCGGTGCGGCCGATCGACCCGGCGAAGAGCAGGTCGCCGGAGAACATGACCTCGGAGATCCGGCCGGCCAGGTCGCCCAGGGCCGGGGTCCGGAAGGTCACGGAGCCCTCGGTGTGCCCGGGGGTGTGGTCGACGACGAGCTCCAGCCCGGCCAGCTCGAGGGTACGGCGGTCGGTCAGCTCCTGGACGTCGTCGGGCTCCACGAACTCGTACTTCCCGCCGAGGAGCATGCCGGCGGACTCGGGCGAGAGCCCGGCCATCGGATCGGTCAGCAGGTGCCGGTCACCGGGGTGGATCCAGGCGGTGGCGTCGTAGGCGCCGGAGACCGGGGTGACGCTCCACATGTGGTCGACGTGACCGTGGGTCAGCAGCACCGCCACCGGCTTCAGGCCGTGCTCGCGCACCACCTCGTCGACGCCGGGCGCGGCGTCCTTGCCGGGGTCGACCACGATGCACTCGGAGCCGGCAGCCGTGGCCAGGACGTAGCAGTTGGTTCCCCAGGGACCTGCGGGGAATCCGGCGATGAACAACGTCGATCCTTGTCGTCGGGGGCGGTGGCAGGGCTTCCGGGAGAGAGCCTACCGAGGACCGCACCCGGGTTGACTACGATGGGGTCCCATGAGCGCGCAGCAGGAGACCCCGTGGGGTCGGGTGGCCGATGACGGCACCGTGTACGTCCGTACCTCCGAGGGCGAGAGGTCGGTCGGGCAGTACCCCGAGGGGACGCCGGAGGAAGCGCTCAAGTTCTTCACCGACCGCTACGACGCCCTGGCCTTCGAGGTCGGTCTGCTCGAGCAGCGGATCGCCGGGGGCGCCCTCTCCCCCGACGAGGCTGTGGTCTCGGTGCGCACCGTGCGCGAGCAGGTCGTGGACGCCCACGCGGTGGGCGACCTGGACGGCCTGGTCCGGCGGCTCGACGCGCTCGGACCGGTGATCGAGAAGCAGCGCGAGGCCCGCAAGGCCGAGCGGGCGGAGAAGGTGGCCGCGTCCCGCACCGAGAAGGAGCGCATCGTCGGCGAGGCCGAGAAGCTGGCCACCTCCAAGGACTGGCGCAACGGCGCCAACCGGCTGCGCGACCTGCTCGAGGAGTGGAAGGCGCTCCCCCGGCTCGACCGCAGCTCCGACGACCAGCTGTGGCGCCGGTTCTCCACGGCTCGCACCGCCTACACGAAGGCCCGCAAGGCGCACTTCGCCGAGCAGCACGAGAAGCGGGACGCCGCGAAGGTGGTCAAGCAGCGGCTGGCGAAGGAGGCCGAGGCACTCGCCGACTCCACCGACTGGGGTCCGACCGCCGGCAGGTTCCGCGACCTCATGCGTGAGTGGAAGGCGGCCGGCCCGGCCCCGCGGGACGTCGACGAGTCGCTCTGGAAGCGCTTCCGCGGCGCCCAGGACACCTTCTTCGGCAACCGCGACGCCCAGAACGCCGAGCTGGACCGCGCCTACGCCGCCAACGCCGAGGTCAAGGAGGCGATCCTGGTCGAGGCCGAGGCGTTGCTGCCGGTCACCGACCTGGACGCGGCCAAGAAGGCCTTCCGCGACCTGGCCGACCGCTGGGAGGCCGCCGGCAAGGTCCCCCGGGACCGGATGAAGGAGCTCGAGGGCCGGATCCGCAAGGTCGAGCAGGCCATCCGCGGCGTCGAGGACGAGCAGTGGCGGCGCACCGACCCGGAGAAGTCGGCCCGTGCCGACGACATGGTCGGCAAGCTCGAGTCGGCGATCGCCGACCTCGAGGCCGACCTCGAGCGGGCCCGCTCCACCGGGGACGACAAGCGGGCCTCCCGGCTCGAGGAGGACCTCGCCGCCCGGCGCTCGTTCCTGGACATGGCCCGCAAGGCGGCCCAGGAGTTCAGCTGAGGAAGCTGCCGTCCGCGCCGCGGTAGTCGAGCCCGGCGATGACGTAGACGACGCCGGTCCCCTGCTTCACCTGGATCGCGACCTGGCGGCCCTCGAGGCCGGTGAACTCGGCCCGGTTGGTCTCCACGGCTCCGTCGCCGTCGTAGTCCTTGTGCGCCTTGACGTCGAGTCGGGCCGCGCCCCCGAGGTCGAGCTGGAGCGCGCCCAGCGTCCAGCCGGCACCGCCGGCCGACCAGGTCCCGCTGACCGGGGCGAGCACCAGCGGTGGTGGTGCGGGAGGCTTCGTCGGCTCAGCGGGCTTCGGGGGTTGCTTCGGCGGCTTCGAGGGGGTCTTGGTCGGCTGCTTCACCGTGGGCGTGGACGGTGACTTGGTCGGGGCCTTGGTCGGGGCCGCGGTCGGCTGCTTGACCGGCTGCCTCACCGGTTGCCGGGCCGGCTGGGCCTTCCGGGCCGCTCGCGGCCTCTCCGCACTGGTCCGGGCGACCTGCGCCGGCTCCGGGGCCGGCGGCGCCGGGATGTCGAAGACCCCGGTCTCGTAGCCGCGGGCGAAGGCCAGGACGAGGTCGACGTAGTAGGTCGAGTGGTTGTAGGAGAACACCGCGGCCCGGCGCCGCGACTCCAGGCGCAGGTCGCCCGCGCGGCACAGGTAGGCCGCCGCGGCCAGCGCCGTGTCGTCGATGTCGTGCGGGTCGCGCCGCCCGTCCCGGTCCCCGTCGCGGGCGACCATGGCCCAGGTCGACGGGATGAACTGCATGGGCCCGACGGCCCGGTCCCAGGTGCGGTCACCGTCGAGCCGACCACCGTCGGTGTCGCGGATCGCCGCGACCGGGCCGACGCCGTTGAGCGGGAGGCCGAGGATCTTCGGTCTGGCCACACCGTCGGAGCGGAGCTCGGCGTCGCCGTACCGTCCGTGGTCGGACTCCACCCGGCCGATCCCCGCGAGCAGCGGCCAGCGCAGGCCGCAGCCGGGGTCGACCCGCGCGGTGGTGGCCGCGGCCGCCTCGTAGGCGCGCCGGGCGACGACCGGCAGCCCGTAGGTCGTGGTGGCGCTGATCCCCCAGAGCCGGGTCCCGTTCGGGCTGACCCGGCTCGTCCGGTCCGGCTTCAGCCGGAACCTGGCCCGGGCCGCCGTCGCCGGCCCGGTGGGCGCGTCGGAGGCGACCGTGGCGGTGCCGGCGGCATCGACGGAGTCGGTGGGAACGGCGGCGCTGGTCGCTGTGACCGGCACCTCGCCCTGGTACGCCGAGGCGCCGAGCAGCAGCGCGACGGTGACCGTGACCGCCCGCAGGGCGTGACCACGATGGCGGCGGGCCAGTCGGCAGGGACCGACACAGTTGCGGGCGCAGTGGCGATGACTCATGAGCACGACCGGTCGTGAAGTGGGGATGACGCGGTGAGCGTGACACGGCCGGACGCACCGCGTGCCCGAACCCGGACGAATGACCCGTTCGGGTCACCCGTCAGTGGGTCACGCGGTAGGCGTCGAAGACGCCGGGGACCGAGCGGACCGCACGTAGCACGCTGTCGAGGTGCTTGGCGTCGGCCATCTCGAAGGTGAACCGGCTCTTCGCGACCCGGTCCCGGGTGGTGCTCAGCGAGGCGCTGAGGATGTTCACGTGGGTGTCCGAGAGCACCATCGTGATGTCGGAGAGCAGGCGGGACCGGTCCAGCGCCTCCACCTGGATGTTCACCAGGAACGTCGACTTCGCCGTGGGGGCCCAGGCGACGTCGACCAGGCGCTCGCGCTGGGCGGTGAGGCTGGAGGCGTTCGTGCAGTCGCAGCGGTGGACCGAGACGCCGCCGCCCTTGGTCACGAAGCCCAGGATCTCGTCGGGGGGCACGGGCGTGCAGCACTTGGCGAGCTTCACCCAGAGGCCGTCGGCGCCCTTGACGACGACCCCGGTGTCGTCGCCGGAGGCGACCCGGCCGCGGTGGCTGCGACCGGTGATCGTGACCCCCTCGGCGAGGTCCTCCGCCGCCCCCTGGTCGCCGCCGTGCAGGTCGATGACCTTGCGGACGACGGTCTGGGCGCCGAGGTTGCCCTCCCCCACCGCGGCGTACAGCGCGCTGACGTCGGCCAGCTTGAGCTGGACGGCGACCACGGTGAGCGACTCGTGCGAGAGCAGCCGCTTCAGCGGGAGGCCCTCCTTGCGCATGAGCTTGGCGATCTGCTCCTTGCCCTGCTCGATCGCCTCCTCCCGGCGCTCCTTGGTGAAGAAGTGCCGGATCTTCGAGCGGGCCCGCGGCGAGCGGACGAACGTCAGCCAGTCCCGCGACGGCCCGGCGGTGGGCGACTTGGAGGTGAACACCTCGACCACGTCGCCGTTGTCGAGGGTCGACTCGAGCGGCAGCAGCCGGCCGTTCACGCGGGAGCCGATGGTGCGGTGCCCGACCTCGGTGTGCACCGCGTAGGCGAAGTCGACGGGGGTGGAGCCGGTGGGCAGCGCGATCACGTCGCCGCGGGGGGTGAAGACGTAGACCTCGGCGCGGTTGATCTCGAAGCGCAGGCTCTCCAGGAACTCGCCGGGGTCCTCGACGTCGTTCTGCCAGTCGAGGAGCTGCCGCACCCACGTCATGTCGCCGGTGTCGTCCTCGGCGCGGCGGTCGGTGTCGACGCCGTTGCGCCCGTCCTCCTTGTACTTCCAGTGCGCGGCGACGCCGTACTCGGCGCGGCGGTGCATGGCGAAGGTGCGGATCTGCAGCTCGACCGGCTTGCCCTGCGGTCCGATGACGGTCGTGTGCAGCGACTGGTACATGTTGAACTTCGGCATCGCGACGTAGTCCTTGAACCGGCCGAGGACCGGGTTCCACCGGGCGTGCAGCACCCCGAGGGCGCTGTAGCAGTCGCGGTCGTCGTCGACCAGGATCCGGATGCCGACCAGGTCGTAGATGTCGGAGAAGTCCCGGCCGCCGACGATCATCTTCTGGTAGATCGAGTAGTAGTGCTTGGGCCGGCCGGTCACCCGCGCCTTGATCCGGGCCTCCTTGAGGTCGCTCTCGACCCCCGTGATCACCTCGGCGAGGAACTGGTCGCGCGAGGGCGCCCGCTCGGCGACCATCCGGACGATCTCGTCGTAGATCTTCGGGTGCAGGGTGGCGAACGCGAGGTCCTCGAGCTCCCACTTGAGGGTGTTCATGCCGAGCCGGTGCGCCAGCGGCGCGTAGATGTCGAGCGTCTCGCGGGCCTTGCGCTCCTGGGTCTCCTGCTTGACGTAGCGCAGCGTCCGCATGTTGTGCAGCCGGTCCGCGAGCTTGATGACCAGCACCCGGATGTCGCGGCTCATCGCGACGATCATCTTGCGGATCGTCTCGGCCTGCGCGGAGTCGCCGTACTTCACCTTGTCGAGCTTGGTGACGCCGTCGACGAGCCGGGCGACCTCGTCGCCGAAGTCGGTGCGGAGCTGCTCCAGCGTGTACGGCGTGTCCTCGACCGTGTCGTGCAGCAGCGACGCGACCAGGGTCGGCTCGGTCATGCCGATGTCGGCCAGGATCGTGGTCACCGCGAGCGGGTGGGTGATGTAGGGGTCGCCGCTCTTGCGCATCTGCCCGTCGTGCATGCGCTCCGCGACGGCGTAGGCGCGCTCGAGGAGGGCCAGGTCGGCCTTCGGGTGGTTGGCGCGGACCGACCGGAAGAGCGGCTCGAGAACCGGGTTGCCGCCGGTCGGGCGGGCACCGATGCGAGCCAGCCGGGCCCGCATCCGCCGGCCAGACGGCGCACCGGAGGGTTCGGCAGCGGCCCGCTCCGGCTGCTCCGGGCGGCCGGTGTCGACACCGGTGCCGGAGGAGGCGGAGGGCAGGTCCTCGCTCATTCGCCCAGTGTAGGAGGACCGGCCGGACGATGCCGCACCCAGTGCGTCCGTGGGTGCCGTCGGAGGGGCGGTCCTAGACCTGGCCGAGCGCCAGCAGCGGCAGGTCGCCGATCGCCTCGCGCCCGGGGAGGAAGCTCAGCTCAAGCAGCACGGCGGCGCCGTGCGCGACGCCGCCGCAGGACTCGACGAGCCGTCGGGTGGCGGCCATCGTGCCCCCGGTGGCCAGCACGTCGTCGACCAGCAGCACTCGGCTGCCGGGGGCGATCGCGTCGGTGTGGATCTCCAGGGTCGCCTCGCCGTACTCCAGCGAGTAGCTCTCGGTGTGCGTCTCCCGCGGCAGCTTGCCCTCCTTGCGGACCGGGACGAAGCCCACGCCGAGCTCGAGGGCGACCGGGGCGCCGAGGATGAAGCCGCGCGACTCCATGCCGAGCACCAGGTCGACCGCGGTGCGACCGTCGTCGTCGCGGCCGGCCGCCGCGAGCGCGTGCACGACGGCGGTCAGCGCCCCGTGGTCGGCGAGCAGCGGGGTGATGTCCTTGTAGACGATCCCCGGCTCGGGGTAGTCGGGCACGTCGCGGACCAGTCGGGACAGGGCCTCGGTGACGTCGCTCATCGCTTGCCTCGCTTGGCTCGGGTCTGACGGGAGGGCTGGGTGCGCTTCGCCGAGGCGCTGGCCCGCACCGGACGGGCCGGCGCGGGCTCGGGCCGGGACGTGGCGCCTGACGTGCCGCCCGTCTTGGCGGGGGCCTGCGCGGCCTTCCCCGCCCGGGGGCGCCGGGAGCCGGCTCGCTTCTCGGCCAGCCGGATCTCCTTCTCCCCCGACTTCAGCTGCACCAGCAGGGGGGTGGCGATGAAGATCGAGGAGTACGCACCGGCCGCCATGCCCACGAACAGCGCCAGGGCGAGGTCCTTGAGCGAGCCGGAGCCGAGCTGGACCACGCCGACCCAGAGGATCGCCGCCACCGGCAGCAGCGCCACGACGGTGGTGTTGATCGAGCGGACCAGGGTCTGGTTCACCGCCAGGTTGGCCGCCCGGGCGTACGTCGTGCGCCGGGCCCGCAGGTCGGCGGTGTTCTCCCGGACCTTGTCGAAGACCACCACGGTGTCGTAGAGCGAGAAGCCGAGGATCGTGAGCAGGCCGGTCACCGTGGCCGGTGAGACCTCGAAGCCGGACAGCGCGTAGATGCCGACCGTGATCACCACGTCGTGGCCGAGCGCCACCAGCGACGCCACCGAGGCCTTCCACTCGCGGAAGTAGGCCCAGATGAACAGCACGACGAGGACCAGGAAGACGACCAGGCCCAGCACCGCGCGCTCGATGATGTCGCGGCCCCAGCTCGCCCCGATGTTGCTGAGCGACAGGTCGTCGGCGGTGGCGCCGGTGACCTCCTGGATGACGGCGGAGACCCGGTCCACCTCGTCGAGCTCGAGGCTCTCGGTCTGGACCAGGATCGCCTCGGCGCCGCTGGTCGTGACCACCGGCTGCTCCGCGTCCTCGATGCCGAGGGCGGCGATCTCCTCGCGGAGCCGGTCCGCGGTGTCCTGGGTGACCTGGTCGGCCGGCAGGGTGACGGCGTACTCGGTGCCGCCCTCGAACTCGATGCCGAAGTTGAGCCCCTTGGCGAACAGGCCGAACATCGCGATCACGATCAGCACCGCGGAGACGGCGTACCAGGTGCGCCGCCGGCCGACGAAGTCGACCGAGACCTCGCCCTCGTAGAGCGCGCTGCCGAGACGGGAGAAGCGGCTCATCGGGCACCGCCTGCGGCGACGCCGGGCAGTCGGTCGAGGCCGAGGTTCTCCGCGTCCAGGCCCGAGAGCCGGTGGCCGCGGTGGAAGAAGGCGAACCGCCCGAGCCAGGTGACCAGCGGCTTGGTGAAGAAGAAGAACACCACCAGGTCGATCAGCGTCACCAGGCCGAGGGTGAACGCGAAGCCGCGCACCTCGTCGATGGCGAAGATGTAGAGCACCAGCGCGGCGAGCAGCGAGACCGTGTCGGCGGCCAGGCAGGTGTTGCGGGCCCGGAGCCAGCCGGCCTCGACCGCGACCCGCATCGACTTGCCCTCGCGCATCTCGTCGCGGATCCGCTCGAAGAAGACGATGAACGAGTCCGCGGTGATGCCGACGGCCACGATCAGTCCGGCGATGCCGGGCAGCGAGACGGTGAACCCGGCGCCCTGGCTGAGCAGCAGCACCATGCCGTAGGTGATCACGCCGGCGGTGAGCAGCGAGGCGATGACCACGGTGCCGAGGCCGCGGTAGTAGAGCAGGCAGTAGAGCATCACGACGAGCAGGCCGACGACGCCCGCCCAGATGCCGGCGCTGAGCTGGTTGCCGGCCAGCGAGGGGCCGATCGTGTCGTTCTTCGGGTCGTCCTCGAAGGCGACCGGCAGCGCTCCGAACTTGAGGCTGGTGGCCAGGTCGGTGGCGGTCTGCTCGTTGAAGTCACCGCTGATGCTCGCCCGGCCGTCGGTGATCACCGCCTCCATCGTGGGGGCGGAGATGACGGTGCCGTCGAGCACGATCGCGAACTGCTGGCGGCCGTTCACGAGCGCCTGCGAGACGGTGCCGAAGGCGCGGGCGCCGGCGTCGTCGAGCCCGAGCTGGACCTGCCAGTCGATGGCCCGGGCGTCCTGGCCGGCCTCGGCGCTGGTGAGCTGGGTGCCCTCGACCACGGACGGGGAGAGGAGGTACTTCACGCCGTCGTCGTCACAGGTGACCAACGGCTCGCCCGGGCCGTCGTCCGGCCGCTCCTCCAGGGGGCAGGTGGCCTGGCTGAACGCGGTGATCGACGGCTGGCCGGGGGCGTCCTTGAAGGCGAGCGCCTCCTCGACGTCGGCGGGCGCCTGTCGGCCGCCCTCCTGGGTGCCGTCCTGCGGGGAGCCGGTGGGGTCCTCGGTGGGCGTCGTCTCGTCGTCGGCGGCGAGGGCCGGTGCCGGCCGGTTGGCGCTGCCGGTGGGGTCGTCGGGGTTCTGGCCGTCCGGGTTCTGGCCGTCCGGGTTCTGGCCGTCCGGGTTCTGGCCGTCGGGGGCCTGGTCACCCGGGGCCGGCTCCTGCGCCCCGGCGCACGGGCCCTGCCGCACGGTGCTGCAGGCGACCAGGCGGAACCGCAGCTGGGCCTGGCGCCGGACCACCTCGACCAGGGCCTGGTTCGACTCCCCCGGGATCTCGACGACGATGTTGGTGTCGCCCTGGGTGGTCACGTCCGCCTCGGCCACCCCGGACCCGTTGACGCGGCGATTGACGATGTCGGCGGCCTCGTCGAGCGCCTCGGAGCTGACGTCGTCGTCGGCGGCGCGCAGCGTGATCCGCTGGCCGCCCTGGAGGTCGAGCCCGAGGGCGGGCTTCCAGCTGCCGGCGAGCGCGACCAGCCCGAAGAGGACGGCGACGCCGATGCCGAACACCACCAGGGTGCGGCCGGCGGACCGAGATGTGCCGGCCACGCGGTCAGCGGTCCTGGCCGGGTGCCTGCCCCGGGCCGGTGTCGGTGCCGGTGTCGGGGCCGGTCTCGGGGTCGGTCCCGGCCTCGCCCGGCTCGATGGCCTCGTGGTCGGTCAGGGACGCGGCGGGATCGGGGACCCCGACGATGGCCTGGCGGGCGGCGGTGACGACGACGCCGTCGGCGATCAGCAGGCCGACCTTGTCGTCGTCGAGGCTGGCGATGGTGCCGAAGAAGCCACTGCTGGTGATCACCCGGTCCCCCACGGACAGCCCGCGCTGGATGGCCTGCGTCTGCTTCTGGCGCTTGGACGCCGGTCGGATGACCAGCAGCCAGAAGACCAGGAAGATGCCGACGATCGGCAGCAGGGATGCGATGTCTGCCACGGGAATTGACCTCTCGAGGAGTGGATGGACGACCAACCGGGGAGTGTAGCCGTCGTCACTCCTCGAACAGCGTGGCCTCCCCCGGTGCGCCACCGAACGCCGTGGCCGGGGCCGTCAGCCCGAGGTGCCGCCAGGCGGTGGCGGTGGCGACCCGGCCGCGCGGCGTACGCGCCAGCAGCCCGAGTCGCACCAGGAAGGGCTCGGCGACCTCCTCGACGGTCTCGCGCTCCTCGCCGACCGCGACCGCGAGCGTGGAGAGGCCGACCGGGCCGCCGCCGAAGCGCCGGCAGAGCGCGTCGAGGACGCCTCGGTCGAGACGGTCGAGACCCGACGCGTCGACCTCGTACAGCTCGAGCGCCTTGCGGGCCACGTCGTGGGAGACCACCCCGTCGGCACGGACCTGGGCGTAGTCGCGGACCCGACGAAGGAGACGGTTCGCGATCCGCGGCGTGCCGCGAGATCGGGAGGCGATCTCGCGGGAGCCCTCGTCGGTGAGGCGTACCTCGAGGAGGCCGGCGCTGCGGTGCACGATCTGGTCGAGCTCGGCCGGCTCGTAGAACTCGAGGTGCGCGGTGAAGCCGAAGCGGTCACGCAACGGCCCCGGGAGCAGCCCGGCACGGGTGGTGGCACCGACGAGGGTGAAGGAGGGGATCTCGAGTGGGATCGCGGTGGCGCCCGGGCCCTTGCCGATGACCACGTCGACCCGGAAGTCCTCCATGGCCATGTAGAGCATCTCCTCGGCGGCCCGGGACATCCGGTGGATCTCGTCGACGAAGAGGACGTCGCCCTCCTGCAGCCCGGACAGGATCGCCGCGAGGTCGCCGGCGTGGGTGATGGCCGGACCGCTGGTGAGCCGCAGCGGGGCGCCGAGCTCGCCGGCGATGATCATGGCCAGCGTGGTCTTGCCGAGCCCCGGGGGGCCGGAGAGCAGCACGTGGTCGGGAGCCCGGCCGCGGGCGCGGGCGGCGTCGAGCACCAGGCCGAGCTGTTCGCGCACCCGGTGCTGGCCGACGACCTCCGCCAGCGATCGCGGCCGGAGCGCGGCCTCGACGGCCCGCTCGTCGCTGTCCGCGTCGGCGGCGGTGAGCCGGGCCAGGTGCTCCTCTTCGGCAGCGTCGAGGTGGTTCATGGGCTCAGCCCTTCCTCATGGTCTGGAGCGCGGCCCTCAGGAGCGCGCCGACGTCGGGCTCCTTGCCTGCCTGGCCCGCGGCGCCCGCCTGGCCGGCCACGTCGTCGACGGCGCGCTCGGCCTCCTTGGCCGACCAGCCGAGCCCGACCAGGCCCTGGTGCACCTGGTCCCGCCACGGGGCCCCGGTGGAGGGTACGCCGGTGCGGGTGGCCGGCGCGGAGCCGACGGGGGCACCGAGCCTGTCGCGAAGCTCGAGGATGATCCGCTGGGCACCCTTCTGGCCGATGCCGGGGACCGAGGTGAGGGTCTTGACGTCCTCGGCCGCCACGGCCGCGCGCAGGTCGTCGGGGCCGAGGACGGCGAGCATTGCCTGGGCCAGCTTGGGCCCCACGCCGCTCGCGGTCTGCAGGAGCTCGAAGGACGCCTTCTCGTCGTCGTCGAGGAACCCGAACAGCGTGAGGGACTCCTCCCGGACCACCATGCTGGTCGGCAGGGTCGCCTGCTCGCCGGCGCGGAGGGTGGCCAGCGTGCCGGGCGTGCACATCAGCTCGAGGCCCACTCCCCCGACCTCGAGGACGGCGCTGTTCAGGGTGACTCCGGCGACGGTGCCGCTGACGAACGCGATCATGTCCTGCCTTCCTTCGGCTGCTTCCTGTCGGGCGGCTGCTGGGTCATGTCCGGCCGGCTCGCGCCAGGGCGGCGTCGATCCGCGACTGGGCACCGCCGCGCCAGATGTGGGTGATCGCGAGCGCCAGGGCATCCGCGGCGTCGGCCGGGCGCGGCGCCTCCTGGAGGCGCAGCAGGCGGGTGACCATGGCGCCCACCTGGGCCTTGTCGGCCCGGCCACTGCCCGAGACGGCGGCCTTGACCTCGCTGGGCGTGTGCAGCGCCACCGGCAGCCCACGGCGGGCGGCGACGAGCAGCGCGATCCCACTGGCCTGGGCGGTGCCCATGACCGTGCGCAGGTTGTGCTGGGCGAAGACCCGCTCGACGGCGACCGCGTCGGGACGGAGCCGGTCGAGACACTCCTCGACACCGGCCTCGATCGCTACCAGACGTTGCGCGAGCGGGAGGTCCGCCGAGGTGCGGACGACGCCGACGTCCACCAGGGACAGCGGTCGGCCCGGCGAGCCGTCGACCACGCCCCACCCGCACCGGGTCAGGCCAGGGTCGATGCCGAGCACCCGCATGGATCCACCTTCGTCGTCCGAACACCTGTTCGCCCCAACGTATCCGCCGCACTCCCCTCCCACGCCCCCGACACGCGCGCAGCCCTGCGGATGCCCGTCGGGTCGGCCGCGAGCTTCGGCGAGGCCCCTCGGCACGCGGCGTTGCCCCTTGCGCCGGTCTGGCGTGCGGAACGACGTGCAGCGACCACCAGGTTCGGGTGCACCCGGCCCCGGACACGGGGTGCTGCACGTAGTCCTGCCAGGCACCGGGGATCGACGCGGTCCTCGGTGGTTGAGGAGCGAGCGCCAGCGATCTCCGGTGGTTGAGGAGCGAGCGCCAGCGATCTCCGGTGGTTGAGGAGCGAGCACCAGCGAGCGTCTCGAAACCACCCCCAACCACCGGTGGACATGCCACTGTCCCCACCCGATGCCGCCTGGGGTGGGGTGTGGGGCGGTGTCCTCAATGCTCGGGCGGGGAACCAGCCGGGCGGGCCGGGTCGGAGATGTCCAGGGTGCCGGTGCGGTCGCGTCGGAACCGCAGCCCGTGCGGGGAGGTCCACTCGAACACCCCCGGGACCGGGGTGGCGCACCTCCAGGCGCCGTGGGTCTTCAGCCGGTGGTGCCGCCGACACAACGCGCCCAGCTTGCCGGTCGCGGTC
The DNA here is from genome assembly GCF_014842875.1 of Nocardioides donggukensis. Lineage (GTDB taxonomy): Bacteria > Actinomycetota > Actinomycetes > Propionibacteriales > Nocardioidaceae > Nocardioides > Nocardioides donggukensis. The sequence continues at coordinate 578,377 of NZ_JACYXZ010000002.1, forward strand.
TGCCCCGGTGGGCCGTCGGGGTCGTAGGCGACCACGTGGTCGGCATCGCAGGACCGGGCCGGGCGGGTGCACCACGGGAACACACACGTCCCATCCCGCAGCCGGATCGCCTCGCCCATCCGCTCCGGCACCTCGTAGGCATCGACCGGGACCAACCCCTGATGGTCGAGCACCGGCTTGACCACCACCTGGGCATCGGGGTGGGCCAACCAGGCCCGGATCTGGTCGGCGGTCACCGGGGACCGGGACAGCTCACACCGCCCCACCACCCCGCCACGACCCTCTCCGGAGTCGGCGCCGCCGTCGGTGGTGCCGGTGGTGCTGGCCGCGCCACCGCCGGTGGCACGAGTTCCGCTGTGGATGCCGGAGATCGCGTCCGCGGCCAGGTGCAGGTAGAGCACCGCCTGCCGCGGCTTCACCACCCCACCGGTCCGGCCACCGCCGGCACCGGAGGTACGGGTCGGCACAGGCTCGTCGCCGATGCCGCCGCCCGCCGTGCTCTTTGTCTCGCCCGAACCCGCGTCGGTGTCGCCGATGCCGGCGGCGCCTGAGGTGTCGGGGGTGCCAGTGGTGGGGGTGTCGGGGGTGTCGGGGTTGAGGTCCAGGGCCAGCTGGCGGCGGGCCAGCCCACCGAGTGCGGTGGCCCGGCGGGCGTCGAGGTCCTCGGTGGACCCGAGGGCCTTGAGCTGTGCGGCACCGTTGGCGACGGCGGTGTCGAGGTCCAACGCGTCGGCCAGGTCCAGGATCCCGTGGACCTGGCTGGTGCCGTCGAAGGAGACCTGGCCGTGGGTGATCGTCACGTGCCGGCCCGCGACCGCCCGGTCCGCCCGCTCCTGGGCCAGCTGCGGGTCGCACCGGCCGATCGCCTCCGCAACCAGCCGGTCCACCTGGCCGGGGGTGACCTTGTGCGCCACCGGCGTGACCGCCACGTCCACGAACTCCACCGCTGCCGGGGACAGGACGATGGTGGCGGCCGCGACCCGACGGGCCTTCCAGGCGGCCAGCTCACCGGACATCACCCGGGTCCACAGGTTCGGCAACCGGTGCCGCAACTCCAGGGCCTCCCCGATCAGCGCCTTCCCGGACTCGGTGCCCAACCCCACACTCGCGGCGAACTCGGCCACGCAGAACTCCGCCACCGCAGGGGCACCCTCACCTGCCAACGGGAGGCCGGTGTCGCCGAACAACGCCGTCGTGACCGTGGCCGCCGGACCGATGCCCTCCGGGGGATGCAGGTCCGCCCAGGCGCAGGCCTCCACCAGCAGGTCGGCCTCGGCCCGGTCCGCGGTCCGGCGAAGACCCATGGCCCGACCCAACACCGCGTCCGCGGTGTCGGTGCCCGCGGTGCCGGCGGCCGGCATCCCGGGGTTCGGGGTGGTCTTCGTCCTCATGGCAACCACGCTAGCCGTGCCCACTGACAGTCGGCCCGGGGCGAGAACCGGTTGTGCACAAGGGGTTTCGACACGCTCGCCAGGGCTCGCGGCTCAACCAGCGGAGGGGCGCCGGCGGCGGGTTTCGACACGCTCGCTGACACTCGCGGCTCAACCGGCGGCGGGTGTCCGGCGGCGGGTTTCGAGACGGTCGCTGCGCGACCTCCTCAACCGGCGAAGGCGGGCGGGGCGTGGTTTCGAGACGGTCGCTGCGCGACCTCCTCAACCACCGACGGCGCGGCCGGGGCATGTTTCGACTCGCTCGCTGACGCTCGCGGCTCAACCGGCGAGAGGCACCGGCAGTTGGTTTCGAGACGGTCGCTGCGCGACCTCCTCAACCAACGGGGGCCTTGGTTTCGAGACGGTCGCTGCGCGACCTCCTCAACCGGCGGGGCGGCGGACGGGTCAGTCGTCGAGCGAGGCCATGACGTCGTCGGGGACGTCGAAGTTGGCGAAGAGGTTCTGCACGTCGTCGAGGTCCTCGAGCACGTCGATCAGCCGCAGGACGGCGCCGGCCGACTGGGCGTCCTCGAGCTGGACGACCATGTCCGGCACGAACGACGCCTCGGCGGAGTCGTAGTCCAGCCCCGCGGCCTGCAGGGCGGTGCGGACGCCGACGAGGTCGGTCGCCTCGGAGATCACCTCGAAGGCCTCGCCCAGGTCGTTGACGTCCTCGGCGCCGGCGTCGAGCGTCGCCTCGAGGACGTCGTCCTCGGTGACCTTGCGGTCGTCCTGCTCGGTGGGGACCACGACGACGCCCTTGCGGTGGAACAGGAACGAGACCGAGCCCGGGTCCGCGAGGGAGCCGCCGTTGCGGGTCATCGCCGTCCGGACCTCCATGGCGGCGCGGTTCCGGTTGTCGGTGAGGCACTCGATCAGCATCGCGACGCCGGAAGGGCCGTAGCCCTCGTACATGATCGTCTGGTAGTCCGCGCCACCCGACTCGGCGCCCGAGCCACGCTTCACGGCACGGTCGATGTTGTCGTTGGGGACCGAGGACTTCTTCGCCTTCTGGATGGCGTCGTAGAGGGTCGGGTTGCCCGTGGGGTCGCCGCCGCCCATGCGGGCCGCGACCTCGACGTTCTTGATCAACTTGGCGAACAGCTTGCCGCGCTTGGCGTCGACGACCGCCTTCTTGTGCTTGGTGGTCGCCCATTTCGAGTGGCCGGACATTCGCTCTCTTCCCGTGGTGCGTACGTCGTCGCGGAGCCATCGGCGGCGTGCCGCGGTCGGAACCTGCGGTCAGCGCGCCGTGACCAGGTCCACGAACAGCTGGTGGATCCGGGCGTCGCCGGTGATCTCCGGGTGGAACGACGTGGCCAGCAGGCAGCCGCGCCGGACTCCGACGATCCTATCCCCGCCGTCGGCGGTCGCGGCACGGGCGACGATCTCCACGCCGTCGCCGACCTTCTCCACCCAGGGCGCCCGGATGAACGTCGCGGGGAACGTGAACGGCTCGGCCCAGGACGGCGTGAACTCCACCGGCTCCTCGAAGGAGTCGACCTGGCGGCCGAAGGCGTTGCGGCGCACGACGACGTCGAGTCCGCCGAACGTCTCCTGCCCCACGATCCCCGCCTCGATATGGTCGGCGAGCATGATCATCCCCGCGCAGGTGCCGAACGCCGGCAGCCCGTCCCGCAGCGCCGACCGCAGCGGCTCGAACAGGTCGAAGGTCCGCGCCAGCTTGTACATCGTCGTCGACTCGCCCCCCGGCAGCACGATGCCGTCGAGGCCGTCCAGCTCGGCCGGACGGCGTACGGCGCGGCTCGCGACGCCGCACGCCTCGAGCATCGCGCGGTGCTCCCGGACGTCGCCCTGGAGGGCGAGGACGCCGATCGTCGGGCCGGAGCCCACCGGGCTCACCAGCCGCGCTCGGCGAGCCGGTGCGGCTGCGGGATCTCCTCGACGTTGATGCCGACCATGGCCTCACCGAGACCGCGCGAGACCTTGGCGACCACGTCGGGGTCGTCGTGGAAGGTGGTGGCCTTGACGATGGCCTCGGCGCGCTCGGCGGGGTTGCCGGCCTTGAAGATGCCGGAGCCGACGAAGACGCCCTCGGCGCCGAGCTGCATCATCATCGCGGCGTCGGCCGGGGTGGCGATGCCACCGGCGGTGAACAGCACGACCGGCAGCTTGCCGTTGGCGGCGACCTCCTTGACCAGCTCGTACGGCGCCTGCAGCTCCTTCGCCGCGACGTACAGCTCGTCGGCCTCGAGGGCCGCCAGCCGGCGGATCTCGGCGCGGATCGTGCGCATGTGGGTGACCGCGTTGGAGACGTCGCCGGTGCCGGCCTCGCCCTTGGAGCGGATCATCGCCGCGCCCTCGGTGATCCGGCGCAGCGCCTCACCGAGGTTGGTCGCACCGCACACGAACGGGACGGTGAAGGACCACTTGTCGATGTGGTTGGCGTAGTCCGCGGGGGTCAGCACCTCGGACTCGTCGATGTAGTCGACGCCGAGGCTCTGCAGCACCTGCGCCTCGGCGAAGTGGCCGATGCGGGCCTTGGCCATCACCGGGATCGAGACCGCCTCGATGATGCCGTCGATCATGTCCGGGTCGCTCATCCGCGAGACGCCGCCCTGGGCCCGGATGTCGGCGGGCACCCGCTCGAGGGCCATGACGGCCACGGCGCCGGCGTCCTCGGCGATCTTGGCCTGCTCGGCGGTGACGACGTCCATGATCACGCCGCCCTTGAGCATCTCCGCCATGCCGCGCTTGACGGCGGACGTGCCCGTGGTGGGGTTCTGGTTCTCCATACCCCGATCCTACGTCCCGGCGTAGGCCTGCTGACGCACGACCCAGACCCGCTGGACGACGGTGACCGTGCTGGCCAGCGCCAGCGCCCAGAGGGTGAGGTGCATCAGCACCGGCAGACCCAGCAGGGCACCGAGTCCGGTCATCACGAGGATCGCGACGAGCCGGTCGGCGCGCTCGGCGATGCCGACCTTGGCGGTGAAGCCCAGCCCCTCGGCCTTGGACCGGGCGTAGGAGGTCACCCCGCCCATCACCAGGCAGACCAGGGTCAGCACGAGGTAGAGGTCGCTGTCCCCCGGGCCGGCGAAGTAGAGCGCCAGACCGGCGAAGATCGCGCCGTCGCCGATCCGGTCCAGCGTCGAGTCCAGGAACGCCCCGAACTTGTTGGTCTTGCCGGTCAGCCGCGCCATGTGCCCGTCGACAAGGTCGCTGAACACGAACGCCGTGATCACCAGCACGCCGGTCAGCAGCATGCCCTGCGGGAAGAAGATCAGGGCTCCGGCGCTGACCCCGAGGGTGCCGACGACGGTGACCGCGTCGGCGCTCACGCCGAGCCGGATCAGCAGGTGGGCGACCGGGGAGATGACCTTCGTCCAGAAGGCGCGGAAACGTTCCATCATGGCGGGAGCAGGCTACCGGCCCGTGAGCGCGGCGCAGACCTCGGCCACGGCCGTCGGCGCGCCGGCCACCGACCACACGACCCCGCCGGCGGTGACCTGCCGGGTGGTGCCGCCGGCGCCGCGGATCAGCCCGGCGCCCGGGAGCCGGTCGTGGTCGGGCACCGTGTGCTGGAAGAGCACGCCGAAGCGTCCCTGTGCCACGGCCGTCGCGTCGAGGCTCCCGGAGCCGAGCATCCGCAGCGTCGCCGCCCCCGACGCCGCGCGGCGCCAGGCGTCACCGACGACGGTGCCGTGGAAGGGCGGGTGCAGGTACGTCGCGGCTGACGAGGTGGCGAGCGACCGGTCCTCGAGCCGCGGGACCGGCCGGCCGTCCCGGGTCGTGGGCAGCCCGGGCCCGCCGACGTACGTCGTCCGCTCGGCCGGGTGGTGGACGGCGCCGAGCAGCACGTCGTCGGGCCCGGTGAGGGCGATCGCGCAGCACCACCAGGACATCCCGGCGACGAAGTTGTAGGTGCCGTCGACCGGGTCGATCACCCAGGTCCGGCCGCTCGTCCCGGAGTGGGCGGCCCCCTCCTCCCCCACGATCGCGTCGTGGGGCCGGGCCGCGCGGAGCCGCTCGACGACCAGGGCCTCGGCGGCCCGGTCGGCGGCGGTGACCAGGTCGGAGACGGAGGTCTTCTGCTCGGCCTCCAGCCCCTCGGCCCGCATGGCCAGGGCCAGCTCACCGGCCTCGCGGACGACGCCGGCGGCGAGGTCGGCGTCGGCGCGCAGGTCGCTCATGCCGGGCTCAGGCCTGCCATGCCTGGGCCAGCAGCGCCCGGGTCTCGGTCAGCACCTCGGGCAGGGTCTTGGTGCGGCCGATGATCGGCATGAAGTTCTGGTCGCCGGACCAGCGCGGCACGACGTGCTGGTGCAGGTGCGCGGAGATGCCGGCGCCGGCGATCGCGCCCTGGTTCATCCCGATGTTGAAGCCGTGCGCCCCGGAGACCGACCGGATCACCGACATCGCCCGGCGGGTCAGGTCGGCCATCTCGGCCGCCTCCTCGTCGGTGGTCTCGGTGTAGTCGGCGATGTGCCGGAACGGGCAGAGCATCAGGTGGCCGGGCGCGTAGGGGTAGAGGTTGAGCACCGCGTAGGCCAGCTCCCCGCGGTGCACGACGAGCCCCTCCTCGTCGCCCATCGCCGGGATCCGGCAGAAGGGGCACTCCCCCTCGGTGCGGTCGGTGGGCTTGTTCTCCCCGCGGATGTAGGCCATCCGGTGCGGGGTCCACAGCCGCTCGAGGTCGTCGGACTCGCCGATGCCGTCCTGGTGCAGGTCCTCCCCCACGTCAGACCTGCTCGCGCGACTCGACCGCCTCGACGACCCGGGCGATCGCCTCCTCGATCGGCACGCCGTTGTCCTGGCGGCCGTCGCGGTAGCGGAACGAGACGGCACCGGCCTCGATGTCGTCGTCGCCGGCGATCATCATGAAGGGGACCTTCTGGAGCTGGGCGTTGCGGATCTTCTTCTGCATCCGCTCGTCGGAGTCGTCGACCTCGACCCGCAGCCCCGCGGCCCTCATCCGGCGCGCCACGTCGTGGAGGTGGTCGGCATGGCGCTCGGCCACCGGGATCGCCTGCACCTGGACGGGGGCCAGCCAGGGCGGGAAGGCGCCGGCGTAGTGCTCGACGAGCACACCGAGGAACCGCTCCATGGAGCCGAACTTGGCCGAGTGGATCATCACCGGCCGCTGGCGGGTGCCGTCGGCGGCCTGGTACTCGAGCTCGAACCCGCGGGGCTGGTTGAAGTCGTACTGGATCGTCGACATCTGCCAGGTGCGGCCGATGGCGTCCCGGGCCTGCACCGAGATCTTCGGTCCGTAGTACGCCGCGCCGCCCGGGTCGGGCACCAGCTCGAGGCCGGACTCCCGGGCCGCGTCCTCGAGCACCCGGGTGGCCGCCGCCCACTCCTCGTCCGACCCGACGAACTTGTCCAGGTTCGTGTCGTCGCGGGTGGACAGCTCGAGGTAGAAGTCGTCGAGCCCGAAGTCGCGGAAGAGGCTCAGGCAGAAGTCGAGCAGGTGCGTGATCTCGGCCGGCGCCTGCTCGCGGGTGACGTAGGAGTGCGAGTCGTCCATGGTCAGACCGCGCACCCGGGTCAGGCCGTGGACCACACCGGACTTCTCGTTGCGGTACACCGAGCCGAGCTCGAAGAGCCGTAGCGGCAGCTCGCGGTAGGACCGCCCGCGGGAGGAGAAGATCAGGTTGTGCATCGGGCAGTTCATGGCCTTGAGGTAGTAGTTCGACCCCTCCATCTCCATGGGCGGGAACATGCCGTCGGCGTAGTACGGCAGGTGCCCGGAGGTGTGGAACAGCCCCTCCTTGGTGATGTGGGGGGTCGCGACGTACTCGAAGCCCTCCTCGATGTGCCGCTGCTTGACGTAGTCCTCCATCACCCGGCGCAGCACCCCGCCCTTGGGGTGGAAGACGGCCAGGCCGGAGCCGAGCTCGTCGGGGAAGCTGAACAGGTCGAGGTCACGGCCGAGCTTGCGGTGGTCGCGGCGCTCGGCCTCCTCGATCCGGTGCAGGTGCTCCGCGAGCGCCTCCTTGGACTCCCAGGCGGTGCCGTAGATGCGCTGGAGCTGCTTGTTCCGCTCGTCGCCGCGCCAGTACGCCGCGGCCGAGCGCATCAGCTTGAACGCCGGGATCCGCTTCGTGGTCGGCAGGTGCGGGCCACGGCACAGGTCACTCCAGGTCACCTCGCCCCTGCGGTCGAGGTTGTCGTAGATCGTCAGCTCGCCGCCGCCGACCTCGACCGACGCGCCCTCGGCGGCGTCCTCGGCGTTGCCGGTCCCCTTGAGACCGATCAGCTCGAGCTTGTAGGGCTCGTCCTGCAGCTCGGTGAGGGCGTCGGCGTCGGTGGTGACCCGCCGGGAGAACTTCTGGCCCTCCTTGACGATCTTGCGCATCCGAGTCTCGATCTTCTCGAGGTCGGCCGGGGTGAACGGGGTCTCGACGTCGAAGTCGTAGTAGAAGCCGTCCACCACGGGTGGGCCGATGCCGAGCCGGGCGTCGGGGAAGAGGTCCTGCACCGCCTGGGCGAGGACGTGCGCGGTCGAGTGCCGCAGGATGTCGCGGCCGTCGGCGGAGTCGATGGCGACCGCCTCGACGTCCGAGCCGTCGGTGAGCTCGTGGGCGAGGTCGCGCAACTGCCCGTCGACGCGGGCGGCGATCACCTCGGGGGTGTCGGTGAAGAGCTCCCAGGCCCGGGTGCCGGACGTCACCGTCTGCTGCGCCTTCGCGTCGGCGGTGACGACGGTGACCTGGATCTCGGACACGGGGACACTCCTGGAGGATCGGGGCGGCGCGCTGGCACCGGGGCTCTACGATCGTATCCGTACCTCGGGCCGCGCCGCGCCCGGGATTGACCCGCCCCGAAGGAACCGGATTGCTCACCGACAAGCGCCCGTGGCTCATGGCCATGCTGCTGGTCGTGCTCGGGGCCGGCGGCTACGTCGCCCTCGATCGGTCCGGTGTCGTCGACGGGGTCGACGGTGGCAGCGACGGGCCGGTCGGGATCACCATCCCCGAGGAGCCGACCACCCGGGGCTCGGACGAGCCGATGACGACCCGGGTCTCGGTGGAGAACTCCGGCACCCGGGTCAGCGTGGCCGTGCACACGGGCGAGCGACCGTGGTCGGAGAAGCTGGCGGTGACGCTCAACGGGGAGCGGATCGTGCTCCGGCGTGGCGAGCCCGCCCCCGACGGCTCGTGCCGCCCGGAGGTGCGGGCCGTGCGGTCGTCGCTGCTGACCCGGCTGACCTACGACCGTGCCTGCGTCCCGGACCGCGACGACGAGACCAGCGCGCGCTCGGGGACGGTCCGGGCCTCGGTCCGGGTCGACGGCGGCGAGCGGGTGCGAGCGAGGGCGGCGCTGAGCGAGCGGCCGAACGTCGTGATGATCATGGTCGACGACATGCGCACCGACGAGCTGCGCTGGATGCCCAACGTGCGCAAGCTCATCGGCAAGCAGGGAGTCACCTTCACGAACGGCTTCTCGGGCTTCCCGCTGTGCTGCCCGGCCCGGGCCTCGGTGCTGAGCGGGCAGCTCCCCCACAACCACGGCGTGTGGTCGCACCAGCCGCCGTGGGGGTTCTCCTCGTTCGAGGACGCCTCGACGTTCCCGGTGTGGTTGCAGCAGAGCGGCTACACCACGACGTACCTGGGGAAGTACCTCAACGGGTACGGCCGGGAGCCGCGGCCGGGCAACAACACCGGCACGTCGACGCAGTACGTCCCGCCCGGGTGGGACCGGTGGCTCGGCTCCGTGGACGGCGGGATGCCGCCCGGCCACCCCGACGACGGGGGCACCTACCGGTTCTACGACACGACGCTGAACGACAACGGCTTCGGCTACCTGCCGCTGCAGGGCGAGTACCAGTCCCGGGCCTACGCCCGGCTGACCGGCGAGACGCTGGAGGAGCTGTCCGGGCAGGACGACCCGTTCTTCAGCTACGTCTCGTTCACGGCCCCGCACCACGGCGGCCCGCGCGAGTCCGACGACCCCGAGGGGATCGTGACCCCGGCCCGCCCGAAGTCCCTGTGGGGCGCCTTCGACGACGTCATCACCGAGGCGCCGGGGGCGGACTGGGACGACCCGGACCGCAGCGACAAGCCGAAGATCCTGCGCCGCGACCTGTCCGAGGCGACACTGCGGAAGGTGCTCGCGGCGACCCGGCAGCGGGCCGAGGCGCTGACGGTGGTCGACGAGTCGGTCGGGCGGATCATCGGGACGCTGCGCCGGACCGGCGAGCTGGACGACACGATGGTGCTGTTCACCAGCGACAACGGCTACTTCCAGGGTGAGCAGGGCCGGCCGCAGGGCAAGATCCTCCCCTACGAGCCGTCGCTGCGGGTGCCGGTGCTGATGCGCGGCCCGGGCATCCCGCGGGACGAGGTGCGGACCGACCCGTTCCTCTCGGTCGACTACGCCTCCACGTTCGCCGACCTGGCCGACGTCGACCCGACCACCTCGGTCGACGGCCGCTCGCTGCTCGACGTGGCCCGGCTCGGCGACGAGTCGGACGGCGACACGTGGAGCCGGGTGGTGCTGACCGAGACCCAGCCGACCAGGGCGGTCCAGGCCGCGACCGCCGCGGTCGACCCGGTCGGCTCTCAGACCGACGACATGCTGCTGGCGAAGATCTCCGGGCTGCGGACCGGGCGCTACCTCTACACCGAGCACCAGCCGGAGCCCGGGGACGCGAAGCCGGGCATCCTGGTGGAGTTGTACGACGTGCTCGAGGACCCCGAGCAGTACGACAACCTGGCGATCGACCCGGAGTACGCCGACCTGGTCGACGAGCTGTCCGGGGTGCTGGCGAAGGCCCGGACCTGCGTCGGCTCGGAGTGCACCGAGCAGCTGCTGCCGGCGAACCTGCGCTGAGCCTCCCCGGTCCCCTGCCGGTTCACGGGCTACGGCGCGAGACGGCGCCGAGTCGGCAGTTCCTCGGCCGGGCCTATCTCGGTCATGGCCTCCGTCTCGGCGGCCAGCCGGCGTCCGAGCCGCCCGGCCCACGGGGAGGCGGTCATGCCGTGGGCGAAGACGCTGACCAGGACGGTCCAGGCGGCGATCGTGAAGACCAGCTCCCCGCCCTCGGTCTCCAGACCCTCGGCGACGAGCAGTGCGAACAGGATCGAGGCCAGCCCGCGCGGCCCGAACCAGCCGAAGAACAGCCTGGTCTCGATCAGCGTCCCCGAGCCCGTGAGCGAGAGGAACACCGGGACCATCCGGACCACGGTGAGCGACGCCACGACGTACCCGGCGATCTGCCAGCTGAGGTCGCCGAGCACCGGGCCGACCACCGCGGCGCCGAAGATCAGGAAGGTGACCGCGCCGAGGAGCTCGCCCTCGTCCTCGGTGAAGTCCTGGACGCCGTGGCACTGGCGCCGGGCGACCTGGCCGAAGGCGAGGCCGGCGGTGAAGGCGGCGATGAAGCCGTTGCCGTCGAGGACGCCCGCCAGGGCGAACGCGGAGACGGCGATCGCGATCGTGGCCAGCTGCCGGTAGACGCCCTCCACGGCGCCGGCCGAGGCGCGGTGGTCGAGCAGCCGGCCGCCCAGGGCCCCGAGCGCCAGCCCGACGAGCACCCCGAACCCGACCTGTCGGGCGGCCAGCTCGAGCCAGTCACTCGCTCCCCCGACCTCCTCCGCGACCGTGACCGCGAGCAGCACCGTCACGACCGGGACCGCGATGCCGTCGTTGAGGCCGCTCTCGACGTTGAGGGCCTGCCGGATCCGGACCGGCAGCCGGCGGTCGCTCACCACGGCCTGCCCGAGCGCGGCGTCCGTGGGGGCGAGCACGGCGGCGAGCAGGGCGGCCTCGGCGATCCCGAGCTCGGGTACGACGAGGAGCGCGACGCCGGTGCCGGCGAGGATCGTCAGCGGCATCCCGATCCCGAGCATCCGGCCCGGCAGCGTGGCCTGGCGGCGCATGACCCGCAGGTCGATCCGGATGGCGTCGGTGAAGAGCACCAGCACCAGCGTGGCCTCGACCAGGATCGAGACCGCCTCGCCCTCCAGCTCGAGGTCGAACCAGCCGAGGCCACCGACGCCGACGACGAGGCCGATCGTGGTGAACACCATCGGTGCGGTGACCGGGGTCATCGCCAGCCTGCCGGAGACCAGCGCGAACGCCAGGACCGAGAGGGCGATGAGCAGGAGCTCGACCATCTGCCCAGTCTGCACGCAAAAGGCCGCCCGTGGCGGGGCGGCCAGTGACGCGATTCTGGTGGGCGACACTGGGTTCGCATCGCTTCCGACGTTCATCGACGGGCCGCTACCGAGGCCTCCGCGTGCACCGAGGATGACCCCGACCTGCCCGCTGAGTCGGTCGCACAGCTCCGCGCGTACGTCGAGGGCTTGGTCGAACCCCCTCGGGGACCACCTGTCACCGGTCTAGTCGTCTCCGCCGACCGAGTACCCCTGCAGGGCCGGGAGACGATTCTCCGGTCGAAGGCGCCTCCCGCCGGCGCCACCGACCCCTGAGGAGTAACCATGTCCCCCACGTTCTTGGGACGTGCCGTCGCCATCCTGGCAGTGGCCTGTCTCACCTTCGTCGGCCAACCGGCCGTAGCGGCGTCGGGCGCCAAGCATGTCGGCGACGTCCGCGCCAAGGCCATGAAGGTCCGCATCGACAAGCCCAACGGCAACCGTGGCTGGGCGGAGGTGTCCAAGCAGACCCGCGTCGTCCTCAAGAGCCGGGACGGCGAGCGGACCCGTGGTGACCTCAACGACCTCGCCCGCGGCGCCAAGGTCCTCCGCAAGAGGGGCACCAACGGTGAGCTGAGGCGGGTCGTCCTCGCGGCGAGCCCGACCGGCAACGCCGATTGTTCCTTCGACTCCTCCTCCGACGACGGCGACGACGTCTCCAACGACGAGTCGTTCGACTGCTCCAGCGACTACGACGACGGCGTGGTGGACACGAGCGAGGACTGCTCCTACGACGCATCCTCCGATGGTCCGGCCAGCGACTGGTCGATGGACACGTCGTGGGACTGCTCGTTCTCCGAGTCCGACGACCGAGCTGACTCCGACATCGACTGGGACTGCTCCTACTCGGCGTCCGCCGGTGGTTACGAGGACGCTGACGGCGGCGATGTCGACGCCGACCTCGACTTCGACTGCTCGTGGAGTGGCGCAGGCACGGGTTCGGCCCTGTGGGACTGCCGCTTCCTCCCCGGCGTCCTGGGGTTCAAGTGCGTCTCGCCGCAGCTGGGCCAGGAGTTCACGTACACGATCGACACCGAGTCGATGCAGTTCGTGGGCGGCATGGACTTCTCCAAGGATCTCATCACGAAGAAGCCCGGTGACAGGGGTCTGTCGTGCTCGGGCAGCGAGGTCGACGGCTATGACTGCGACTACGACGGCGGCTCGGAGAGCGGGAACTGCGGCGTCGACTGGTCCTTCGACGAGTCCAGAGGCACCGAGGACGGCGATGTCAGCGGCAGTCTCTCCTACGACTGCTCCTGGGACGCCTGACGGCAGCGGCCGCAGGCTCGCGATCGTGGCTCACGCCGCGGCCCGAGCCTGCGATCCGCCCGCTGCCGCGGATCCTTCGAGAGATCGGCAGACGTGGACGCGACAAGGCCCCACACTTCGCAGGTGCCCCCCACACAGTTCGCCCGCCTGCTGGCGGCAGCCTGCTGTGGGGAGCAGTGGGCGTTCACCGACCTGTGGGCCGCCTACGCGCCACGCATTCACGGCTTCGTCCGTGCCCGCGGCTCAGCGGACCCCGAGGCACTGACCAACGACGTCTTCCTCGCCGTGTTCTCCCGGATCGAGCAGTTCAACGGTGGACCGGACGCATTCGCAGCGCTGCTGTTCACCGTGACGCGGCGCCGGCTGGTCGACGAACAGCGGCGTCGAGGGCGACGACCCACCGAGCACGAATGGTGTCCCGAGGAGGACCTGCGCGTCACCGCGAGTGCGGAGGAATCAGTCCTCGACCGGGCAGCAGCAGCCGAGGCACGAGCTCTGCTCCAAGCACTGTCACCAGAACAGCGGGACGTGCTGCTGCTCCGCATCTACGGCGACCTCAGCATCGACCGCACTGCGCAGTCAGGACTCGCGCCGCTCGTCATCACCCGATCCGCACAGTCAGGAGGCGCGCTCATGAGGCCCACGAAGCACGAGCAGTTCGAGCAGCTCCACGAGCTGGCGCTGATCCTGGAGCGCGCTTACCCGGTGACCATGCCGCTGCCGAAGGACGCTTCCCTCGCCTACGTCGACGCCGAACGACTGACCGGACTGCCGCTACCCGCCCCAAGCCTCCCGGATCGGGGCCTCCCGGATCGCGGTCTCCCGTCCGTGGCGTCGGTGCGGGGCCGAGTGGTCCGCTGGCTCGCGGGACTCGGCCTCGTCGGCCAATCCTTGATCGGAACCTCCGTGGCCCTGGCGGCGGTCGGGGGCGCGGGCGTCCTCGACGTGCTGCCGGAGCCGATCCAGCGCGTGTTCGACCAGGCCTTCACGCAGGACATCCCGATCCTGGAGGAGGAGTCCGCCGAGCCGGCCCCCACCGTCCCCGCACCCGAGGACACCCCGGGCGGCCTCGACCAGGACCGAGCTGGCGACCCGCGACTTCGCGAGGATGGCCGGGGCAATCGAGACGGCCGAGGGGACCGATCCGAGGGTCGTGGCACTCCGTCGCCCTCCGACGGCGGCCCCAGCGCGACGGGCACCGGCGGTGCTACAACCTCTGAAGTCCCCGCATCGACCCAGCCCACTCCGCACCAGCCCGGCACCGGGTCCACGAGCCATCCCGACGGTCGCGATAGGGACAAGGACCGCGCTGAGGCGGAGAAGGACGCCGCCGAAGACGCAGCCGGCGACGCCAAGGACGCCGCCGAAGACGCAGCCGGTGACAACAAGGACGCCGCCGAGGATGCGGCCGGTGACGCCAAGGACGCCGCCGAGGAGGAGAGGGACCGCGAGGACCCGGCCGACGACTAGCGCTGCAGCCGCCTCGCACCTCACGGTCATCATCGATTCTTCGGGGCCGCGCAGCTCTTCGGGGTCCTCGCGATCTGGCGCGTAGATGACACGGGGCCGGTTCCCTTCGCGGGAAACCGGCCTCTGCCCTGCGGCTATCTCGGTGGGCGATACTGGGTTCGAACCAGTGACCTCTTCGGTGTGAACGAAGCGCGCTACCACTGCGCCAATCGCCCGCGTGGTGCGCCGGGAACTCTAGCGCAGACCCCCTCGGATCCTGAATCGGGGGCGCCGCGAAAGCTTTCTGTGATTTTCCCGTCATGGTTCCGTCACCGGCTCGTTTACCTGTCAAGAGGGCAACGAGGAGGTGCGAGATGCAGCAGGACCGGAAGACATGCACTGAACACGTCACGCAGACCATTGCGATGGAGTGCGTCGACGTGGACGGGCTGTCCATGACGCTGGCGGCCGAGCTGGGCTACTGCCCGGACGACCCCTACGCCGTGACCGCCACGTTCAAGTCACCTGGGGGGGATGTCTTGTGGACCTTCGCTCGCGACCTGCTCGCTCGGGGACTGACCGACCCGGTCGGGGATGGCGACGTGCACGTGTGGCCGTGCCTCGACACGTCCGGCCGGGCGGTCGTCATCGTCGAGCTGCACTCCCCTGAGGGCGAGCTCCTCGTCCAGGGTTCCACGCACGAGATCACCCGGTTCGTGAACCGGACGCTGGCCCTCGTGCCGGCCGGGCTCGAGTCCGACCGCGTCGACGTCGACCAGCTCATCGACCAGCTGCTCGGAGCCTGAGGGCTCCACACCGGAGCCCGCCCGTCAGGGGTCGGGGCTCTCCGACTCCCGGGCCGCCCAGGTGTGTGCCGCCTCGGTGGTGACCGGTCCCGGCGTGGGGAGGGACCGGCCATCACAGGCGTGCACGCCCTGGACGTCGCGGGTGGTCGAGGCCAGGAAGATCTCCGAGGCCTCCCCCAGCACCTCCACCGGCTCGTCCACCTCGCGGACGTCGCACCACTCCAGCAGCAGCGCCCGGGTCACCCCGGCCAGGCAGCCCGACGCCAGCGTCGGCGTCCGCAGCTCGCCGTCGACGACGTAGAAGACGTTCGTTCCCGTGCCCTCGCACAGGTTGCCCACCGTGTTGGCGAAGATCGCCTCGCTCGCGCCGGCCTCGGCCGCCCGCGCCAGGGCCAGCACGTTCTCCCCGTACGACGTGGTCTTGAGGCCGGCGAGCGCGCCCCGCTCGTTGCGGGGCCAGGGCACCGTGATCACGGCCGTCGTCGGCTCGAAGGGCGCCATCGGGGCCGCGACCACCACCAGCGTGGGGTCGGCGTCGCCGCGGTTGGAGCCGAGGGGCGCCGGGCCGCCGGAGTAGGTGATCCGGATCCGACCCCGAGGCAGCTCGTGGCCGTCGAGCACCGCCTCCACCCCGCGGCGTACCAGCGCGTCGTCGACGGGGGGCAGGCCCAGGCCGCGGGCGCTGCGGGCGAGCCGGTCGAGGTGCCGGGTGAGCGCGAACGGCCGGCCATCGACGACCTTGATCGCCTCGAAGACGGCGTCGCCGACGGTGAACCCGTGGTCGGTCACCGAGATCGCCGGTCCGGCCGGATCCGCCTGCAGCTGCCCGTTCACCCACGCTCGCATGGGGCCAATCTATGCGTCGAACCGCTCGGACACGCGCCGCCCGACCCGGATTTTGCCTCCCCCGGGAGGTCGGCTAGTGTTCTCACGCACGCCCGGTCAACGCCGGGATGCAGGCGGACGTAGCTCAGTTGGTAGAGCGCAACCTTGCCAAGGTTGAGGTCGCGAGTTCGAGCCTCGTCGTCCGCTCGGAGAGGTCTCTCCCCACGTTGGACCTCCACGGTGGGTTGGCCGAGAGGCGAGGCAACGGACTGCAAATCCGTGTACACGGGTTCAAATCCCGTACCCACCTCCACACCAGCACACCACAACTGAAGAGCACGGGCGATTGGCGCAGTGGTAGCGCGCTTCCTTGACACGGAAGAGGTCACTGGTTCAAACCCAGTATCGCCCACCAGCTTCACCGCCCAGGCACATCAGGTCGTGTGCCTCAGAGGGCGCCATAGCCCGGTCTCAGGCACACAACCGATCTCCGGGCAGGATGGCCCCATGGATCTGCTGCTCGTCGGCGCCGGCCACGCCCACCTCTACGTGGTCAAGCACGCCGCGGAGCTCCTGGCCGCGGGCTACCGCGTGACGCTGCTGTCCCCGCGCACCTTCCACTACAGCGGCGTCGCCTCGGCCGCCGCCGCCGGTGAGCTCCCCGCCGACACCGGGCGGATCGACGTCGCGGCGCTCGCCGGTCATGCCGGAGTCGAGCACCACGACGGGGTGCTCGCGGACCTCGACCTGGAGACGCGGACGGCGAGAGCCGGCGACGGGACCGAGCTCACCTACGACGTCATCTCCCTCAACATCGGCAGCGTCGTCGCTCCACCCGACATGACCGTCGACGACGCCGTGCTCCGGGTGAAGCCGCTCAGCGCGCTGGAGAGCCTCGGGGCCCACCTCGCCGACCCCCGGCTCCGAGGAGCGGCGCGGGTCACCGTCGTGGGCGGCGGCTCCAGCGGCGTCGAGCTCGCCGCTCAGCTGGCCTGCCACCCGGCGGTGTCCCAGGTGCGGCTGGTCGAGGCCGGTCGACGGCTGACCCCGGAGCTCCCGGAGGGCGCCGGCAGGCGGCTGGAGCGCCTGATGGGCAAGCGGGGCGTCGAGGTCCGCACCGGCTGCGCGATCACCCACCTCGGCGAGCGGGTGGCCCGCCGCACCGACGGCTCCGAGCTCGACCACGACCTCGCGATCCTCGCCACCGGCCTCGCGGCGCCGCCTCTGGTCGAGGAGCTCGACCTCGGCAGTCGCAACGGCATCCCGGTGCGCGCGACCCTGCTGCACCGTGCCCACGACGACCTGTACGCCGCCGGGGACTGCGCGCACTTCCTCCCGCGGCGACTCCCCCGGGTCGGCGTCCACGGCGTCCGCCAGGGACCGGTGCTGCACGCCAGCCTGCTCGCGCGTCGGGCCGGCGACCCGCTGCCGACGTACCAGCCGCAGGCCAAGGCCCTCGCGGTGCTCGACCTCGGTCAGGGCCTCGGCCTCGCCGCACGCGGCGACCGGTGGTGGCTGGGCCGTTCCGCGCTCTGGCTCAAGCGCCGGATCGACCGCCGTTGGCTGGCGCGCTACCGGACGACATGAGCCGAGGCCCCCGCTAGTCGTCCTCGTCGACGGTGGTGTCCTCGTTGTGGGTCCCTGGCCGCGGCGCCCACGGCAGCTCCTTGGCCGGGCGTACGACGATCAGCCGGTCACCGCGCGCCAGCTGGGTCACGACCGGGTCGAAGTAGCGGTAGACCTTCTCGTCCCGCACCACCGAGATCACCTGGTCCGGCAGCGACTGGGGCTGCTTGCCGACCTCGGTGACCAGCAGGTCGCGCTCGGCGACCTCGAGCCCGGTGCCGTAGGTGAGCAGGTCCTCCATCACCTCGCCCAGCGTCGGCGACACCGAGGAGAGCCCGAGCAGCCGGCCGACCGCCTCGCTGGAGGTGACCACCGCGTCGGCACCGCTCTGGCGCACCAGCGGCACGTTGTCCTGCTCGCGGACCGCCGCCACGATGTAGGCGTCCGGGTTGACCTGCCGCACAGTGAGGGTGGCCAGGATCGTGGAGTCGTCGCGGTCGGTGGTGATGATCACCTGGTTCGCGCGCTGGATGCCGGCCCGGCGCAGCACCTGCCGGCCGGTCGCGTCGCCGGTGACGACGGCGAGGCCGTCCTCGTGCGCGTCGTCGAGCGCCGCCGGGTTGGGGTCGACCACGACGATCGACTCCTTGCGCAGGCCGTTCTGCAGCAGCGTGCCGACGGCCGCCCGGCCCTTCGTGCCGTAGCCGATGACGACGACGTGCTCATCCATGTACTTCCTCCATCTGGCGACCCGGAACATCTCCCGCCCCTGCGAGGCGAGCACCTCGAGCGTGGTGCCGATCAGCAGCACCAGGAAGCCGATCCTGGCCGGGGTGACCACGAACGCGTTGATCAGCCGCGCCCGCTCGGTGACCGGTGCGATGTCGCCGTAGCCGGTCGTGCTCAGCGTGACCGTCGTGTAGTAGACGGCGTCCAGGAAGTCGACCTCGTTGGTCGGGTCGCTGTTGTCGTTGTAGCCGTCGGCGTCGAGCCAGACGATCAGCACCACCGTGACGATGATCCCCAGCGCCAGCAGCACGCGTCGGCCCAGCTGCCACCACGGCGAGTGCTGTGCCTCCGGCAGCGCGATCCGCTCGAAGGCGGACGGACGGGTCTCCTCGGCCACGGCTAGCGGTCGACTTCGCCGAAGATCGCGACCCGGTCGTCCTCGGGCCCCTCGAGGCCCTCGGTCAGGATCGAGACGAAGCGAAACTGGTCGCCCTCCTCCGGACGCGGGGAGTTGCCGGCCCGCTGCCAGATCCCGCAGAGCCGGCCGTCGTCGGCGCCCTCGTGCTCGTCGACGCCGTCACCGACCAGGCACATCCGCTGGGTGCTCGACTCGTAGCTCTCCACGACGCCGATGGTGCGCTCGGGGGTGTCCGGCCCGGCCACGACGCCCACGAGGTAGCCCCCGAGCAGGCAGAGACCCGCCCCCGCGAGGACGACCGGGGTCGGCAGGTTGACGTTTCCCACGCGGAGAAGTGTGACACGCGGGGGTCAGCCCTTCTCGACTCCCCGGGGCGGTTGGCGCGGCGTGTACCGGTCGGCTATCCGCGCGGGCAGCACCCCGCTCAGCCGCCGCAGCAGCTCGGTGCGCGCCCGCTCGGTCGAGTTCTGCGGGAAGACCTCGTCGACGGCGGCGTTCAGCGCGGCACCGATGAGCACCGCGATCGACACCACGTAGAGCCACAGCAGGACGGCGATCGGGGCGGCCAACGGTCCGTAGACCGAGGCCGACTCGGCGGCGGTGACGGTGAGGAACCACCGCAGCAGGTAGGAGCCGAAGATCCAGGCGACCAGGCTGAACGTCGCCCCCGGCAGGTTGTAGCGCCAGGCGGTCCGCACCGGCACCGACACGTGGTAGAGCGTCGCCAGGAAGCAGATGCAGAGCACGATGACGGTCGGCCAGTAGAGGTCGGCCAGGAAGTCGAGCCGCCCTGACAGCGCCGCGCCGACCAGGCTCGGGCCGGCCACCACGAGCGGCAGCGTGATCACGCCCGTGACCAGCCCCATCACGTAGAGGCCGAAGGACAGGGCCCGGGTCTTGACGATCCCCCGGTGGCCGCCGAGGCCGTGCATGATCGTGATGGTGTCGACGAAGACGTTCAGCGCGCGCGACCCGGACCACAGCGCGAGGATGAAGCCGATCGAGATGATGTCGAACCGGCCGCTCGAGAGCACGTCGTCCAGCGTCGGCACGATGATCTTGTCGACCGCGCTGTCGGTCAGCGCCTGGTTGGCCAGGTTGAGCACCGCCTGCCGGATCTCGATCACCTGGTCGTCGCTGAACCGCTCCCCCACGTAGCCGATCGCCCCGGCCAGCGCGAAGACCAGCGGCGGCATCGACAGCACCGCGAAGAACGCCGCCTCCGCGGCCAGCCCGGTCACCCGGTGCCGCATGCACGAGGCCACGGTGCGCACGATCAGCCGCCACAGGAGCCGGGCCGCCGTCCGGGCCAGCCCGTCACGCTCCCTGTCCGCGGCCATGGGGCCTACGGTATCGACATGGACACCGACTTCCGGGTAGCCACCAACCAGGCGCCGCCACTGGCCGGCCACAACGTCGTCACCGCCGACCGGGCCCTGGTCGAGGCGGTCGGTCGGCACGCCGAGCCGGCGGTCGTCGACGACCTCTCCGCCCTCGGCGAGGAGGCCGGCACCGCCGAGGCCCGCGAGCACGGGATGCTCGCCAACCGCTTCCACCCCGAGCTCACGCCGTACGACCGCTACGGCAACCGGATCGACGAGGTCGCCTTCCACCCGTCCTGGCACTGGCTGATGGAGCGGGCCGTCGGCCACGGCCTGGCCGCCACGCCGTGGGAGTCGGACTCCCCGCACGCCCACGTGCGCCGGGCGGCCGGGTTCCTCGCCTGGAGCCAGACCGAGCCCGGGCACGGCTGCCCGATCTCCATGACGTACGCCGCGGTGCCGGCGCTGCGTGCCGACGAGACGATTGCCAAGGAGTGGACCCCGCTGCTGGCGTCCACGACGTACGACCCCGGGCTGCGGCCGGCCGCCGACAAGCGCGGCGCGCTGGCCGGGATGGGGATGACCGAGAAGCAGGGCGGCTCCGACGTCCGCGCCAACCTCACCGAGGCCCGGCCCGCGGGCGACGGCGGCTACACGCTGCACGGACACAAGTGGTTCACCTCGGCGCCCATGAACGACGTGTTCCTCACCCTCGCCCAGGCCGAGGACGGGCTCACCTGCTTCGTGGTGCCCCGGGTGCTCGAGGACGGCACCCGCAACCGGCTCGACGTGGTCCGGCTCAAGGACAAGCTCGGCAACCGCTCCAACGCCTCCTCCGAGCTGGAGTTCCACGGCACCTGGGCGACGCGACTCGGGGACGAGGGCCGCGGCGTGCGCACGATCATCGAGATGGTCGCCGCCACCCGGCTCGACTGCGTGCTCGGCTCGGCCTCGCTGATGCGTCGGGCGCTGGCCGAGGCCTCGTGGCACGTGGCGCACCGCGCCGCCTTCGGCTCACCGCTCGCCGACAAGCCGCTCATGCAGAACGTCGTCGCCGACCTCGCCGTCGAGTCCGAGGCGGCCACCGCGCTCGCGATCCGGCTGGCGGCCGCCGTCGACGGCCGGGACGACCCGCACGAGGCCGCGCTGCGCCGGATCGCCCTGCCCCTGGCCAAGTTCTGGGTGTGCAAGCGCACCCCGGCCATGGTCGCCGAGGCGCTGGAGTGCCTGGGCGGCAACGGGTACGTCGAGGAGTCGGGGCTGCCGCTGCTCTTCCGCGAGTCGCCGCTGAACTCCGTGTGGGAGGGCTCGGGCAACGTCAACGCGCTCGACGTGCTCCGGGCGCTCGGCCGCGAGCCGGAGGTGCTGCAGGCCTGGATCACCGAGGTCGGTCAAGCCCGCGGCGCCGACCCGCGACTCGACCACGCGATCGACCGGGCGCTGGCGCTGCTCGGCGACGCCGGCGCTCTCGAGGTCGGCGCCCGGCGGCTGGCCGGCCAGATGGCCGCCTGCCTGCAGGGCGCGCTGCTGGTGCGCTTCGCGCCGCCCGAGGTGGCCGACGCGTTCTGCGCGAGCCGGCTCGACGGCGGCTATCAGGGGACGTTCGGCACCCTGCCGGGGGCGGACTTCCGGTCGATCGTCGAGCGGACCACCCCGGTCGTCTGACCGGTCGGACACGTCTGGACCGCTGCCGGTCGCGGGCGTTTCGTGCTTCCCGGGCGCCGAGACGCGCGCGTATCGTCGAGCACCAGGGGATGAGGGGGGATCATCATGGGGAGCTCGAGCACGATCTACACGATGGGGACGCTGCTCTCGCGGGCCGCGGAGGCCGGCACCGAGGTGCGGGTGCTGGTCGAGGGCTGCTGGCTCAGCGGGACGCCGGTCGCCCACGACGGGTACGGCGTGCTGCTGGAGACCGTCGACCACCAGCACTCACTCGTGCGGGTGGAGGCGATCAGTGCCGTCACCTACGCCCCGGCACCGTCCCGGCCGGTGCCCGCGCAGCGCCGGCCCGAGTGGGACGTCGCCCCGGCCATGTGACCGGGGGCCGGGCTCAGCCACGCATCTCCTCGACGGTGCGCGAGAGCAGGCAGAACTCGTTGCCCTCGGGGTCGCCGAGCACCACCCAGGAGACCTCGCTCCCCTGGCCCACGTCGACCGGCCGCGCACCCAGGGCGAGCAGCCGGTCCAGCTCCTCGCCGGTCGTCGTGCCCTCGGCGCGGAGGTCGAGGTGCAGTCGGTTCTTGACGGCCTTGCGCTCGGGCACCGCGAACACGTCGATGGTCGGCCACGAGCCGTCGGCCGCGCCGATGCTGATGCCGTCCTCGTCCTCCTCGACGACCTGCCAGCCGAGGGCCCGGCACCAGAAGTCGGCGACCACCCTGGGCTCGAGCGCGTCGATGACGATGGCCGCGAGCCGGCCGGTCACGCGCCCGCGACGCCCTGGTTCTTGGACAGCACCGTGATCCCGTCCTCGACGACGTACCCGGCCGCCCGGTCGGCCTCGGGGTCGACGCCGATCTGCACGCCCGGGGGCACCTCGACGTACTTGTCGAGGATCGCGTTGCGGACCACGGCGCCCTCGCAGACCCGGACCCCGGACAGCAGCACCGAGCCGGTGACCTCGGCCCCCGACTTCACCCACACCCCCGGCGACAGCACGGAGTTGCTCAGCGAGCCACCGGAGACCACCACGCCCGGCGACAGGATCGAGTTGTGCACGACCGGCTGCCGGCCGCCCTCCCCCTCGACCAGCTTGGCGGGAGGGTTCGGGCCGTAGTCGGTGTAGATCGGCCACGCGGAGTTGTAGAGGTTGAACGTCGGCAGCGGCGAGACCAGGTCCATGTGCGCGTCGTAGTAGGAGCGCATCGTCCCCACGTCGCGCCAGTAGTCCCGGTCGCGGTCGATCGAGCCGGCGACCTCGTTGTCCTTGAAGTCGTAGACGCCGGCGTCGCCCCGGGCCACGAACGACGGCATGATGTCGCCGCCCATGTCGTGGCGCGAGCCCTCCCGCTCGGCGTCGGCGGTGACCGCCTCCCGGAGGGCGACGGCGTCGAAGACGTAGTTGCCCATCGAGGCGAGCACCTCGTGCGGGGAGTCCGGCAGCCCGACCGGGTCGGTGGGCTTCTCGAGGAACGCGCGGATCCGGCTCGGGTCGTCCGGGTCGACGTCGATGACGCCGAACTGGTCGGCCAGGCCGATCGGCTGGCGGATCGCCGCGACGGTGGCGCCGCGGCCGGACTCGACGTGCGCCTCCACCATCTGCGCGAAGTCCATGCGGTAGACGTGGTCGGCGCCGACCACCACGACGATGTCGGGCCGCTCGTCGTTGAGCAGGTTCAGCGACTGGAAGATCGCATCGGCGCTGCCGAGGTACCAGCGCTTGCCCACCCGCTGCTGGGCCGGCACCGGGGTCACGTAGTTGCCGAGCAGCGTCGACATCCGCCAGGTGGTGGTGATGTGCCGGTCCAGGCTGTGCGACTTGTACTGCGTGAGCACGACCACCTTGAGGTAGCCGGAGTTCACGACGTTCGACAGTGCGTAGTCGATCAGCCGGTACGTGCCGCCGAAGGGCACCGCCGGTTTGGCCCGGTCGGCGGTGAGCGGCATCAGGCGCTTCCCCTCCCCGCCGGCCAGCACGATCGTCAGGACCTTCTTGCGCGCAGCGGGTGACATGTCACGAACCTAGCGAAGGTTCCGGCCCGCGGGCAGGGGGTGCGCCCAGGTCGAAGGGGAGTAGTTTCACCTCATGCGCGTCGACATCCTCAGCCGTGAGTACCCGCCGGAGATCTACGGAGGGGCCGGGGTGCACGTCGCCGAGCTGGTCCGGGCGCTGCGGGCCCGTCCCGACGTCGACGCCCGGGTGCACGCCTTCGGCGCGGCCCGCGACGAGGCCGGCACCACGTCGTACGCCGAGCCGGCGGAGCTGGTGGACGCCAACGGGGCCCTGCGCACGCTGGGCGTCGACCTGGCCATGGCCCAGGCCTGCGCCGGCGCCGACGTCGTCCACTCCCACACCTGGTACGCCAACATGGGCGGCCACCTGGCCTCGCTGCTGCACGGTGTGCCGCACGTGGTCACCGCCCACTCGCTGGAGCCGATGCGCCCGTGGAAGGCCGAGCAGCTCGGCGGTGGCTACGCCGTGTCCAGCTGGGCCGAGCGGACGGCGTACGAGGCGGCCGCGGCAGTGGTTGCGGTGAGCGGCGCCATGCGCGACGACGTGCTGCGCAGCTATCCCGACGTCGACCCGGGGCGCGTGCACGTGGTGCACAACGGCATCGACACCGAGCTGTGGTCGCCGGCCCCCGACCCCGACCGGGTCCGCGAGCTGGGTGTCGACCCGGACCGCCCGAGTGTGGTCTTCGTCGGCCGGATCACCCGTCAGAAGGGGCTCCCATTGTTCCTGCGCGCGGCGGCCGAGCTGCCGTCCGAGGTGCAGCTCGTGCTCTGCGCGGGCGCCCCGGACACCCGGGAGATCGAGGCCGAGGTGCGTGGCCTGGTCGACGGGCTGGCCGCCGCCCGGGACGGCGTCGTGTGGATCGACGAGATGCTGCCGCGGCGCGACGTGGTCGCCCTGCTCACCCAGGCCACGGTGTTCGCCTGCCCGTCGATCTACGAGCCCCTGGGCATCGTGAACCTCGAGGCGATGGCCTGCGAGACGGCCGTGGTGGCCACCGCGACGGGCGGCATCCCCGAGGTCGTGGTGGACGGCGAGACCGGCTGGCTGGTGCCGATCGAGCAGGCCACCGACGGCACCGGGACGCCGCTGGACCCCGAGCGCTACGTCGCCGACCTGGCCGCGGCACTGGTCGAGGCGGTCTCCGATCCCGACCGGGCCGCGGCGTACGGCCGGGCCGGACGGGACCGCGCCAGGTCCGCGTTCGGCTGGCCCGCGATCGCCGAGGAGACGATGCGGGTCTACCGCTCGCTCAGGTGAGCTCGAGCCCCGGGTAGAGCGGGTGCTTGTCGAGCATCTCGGCGGACGCCGCGCGGGTGCGGTCGGCGACCCCCTCCCCCAGCCGGTACGACGCCTTCGACGGCCCGCCCGCCTTCGTGGTCCCCGGCTCGGTGCCCTCGAGCACGTCCACGACCAGCTCCGCGACCCGGTCGAACTCGTCGTGCCCGAAGCCACGCGTGGTCAGCGCCGGGGTGCCGAACCGGATGCCGGAGGTGTACCAGGCGCCGTTCGGGTCGGCCGGCACCGAGTTGCGGTTGGTGACCACGCCGGCCTCGAGGAGCGCGGACTCGGCCTGCCGGCCGGTGAGGCCGAACGAGGAGACGTCGAGCAGCACCAGGTGGTTGTCGGTGCCGCCCGTGACCAGGGTGGCGCCCCGGCTGGTGAAGCCCTCGGCCAGTGACTTCGCGTTGTCCGCGATCCGCTGGGCGTAGTCGGCGAAGGCGGGCTGGCGCGCCTCGGCCAGGGCCACCGCCTTGGCGGCCATCACGTGCGAGAGCGGACCGCCCAGGACCATCGGGCAGCCGCGGTCGACCGAGGGCGCGTACTCCTCCTGCGCCAGGACCAGGCCGCCGCGCGGACCCCGCAGCGACTTGTGGGTGGTGGTGGTGGTGACGTGCGCGAACGGGACCGGGTCCTCGTCACCGGTGAACACCTTGCCGGCCACCAGGCCGGCGAAGTGCGCCATGTCGACCATGAGCGTGGCACCGACCTCGTCGGCGATCTCGCGCATCTTCGCGAAGTTCACCCGCCGCGGATAGGCGGAGTAGCCGGCGACGAGCACCAGCGGCTTGAACTCCTTGGCCTTGGCCCGCACCGCGTCGTAGTCGAGCAGCCCGGTCCCGGGGTCGGTGCCGTACTGCTGCTGGTGGAACATCTTGCCGCTGATGTTGGGCCGGAAGCCGTGGGTCAGGTGACCGCCGGCGTCCAGCGACATCCCGAGCAGCCGCTGGTTGCCGAACTCGCGGCGCAGCGTCTCCCAGTCCTCGTCGGAGAGCTCGTTGACGTTCTTCGCCGACAGTCGCTCCAGGGCGGGCCCCTCGATCCGGTGCGCCAGGATCGACCAGAAGGCGACCAGGTTGGCGTCGATCCCGGAGTGCGGCTGGGCATAGGCGTACGGCGCCCCGAACAGCTCGCGGGCGTGCTCGGCGGCCAACGACTCGACGGTGTCGACGTTCTGGCAGCCGGCGTAGAAGCGGTGACCGACCGTGCCCTCGGCGTACTTGTCGCTCAACCAGGTGCCCATTGTGAGCAGCACGGCCGGCGAGGCGTAGTTCTCGCTCGCGATCAGCTTGAGCGAGGAGCGCTGGTCGGCGAGCTCCTGGCGGGTGGCCTCGGCGATCCGCGGCTCGACCGAGCCGATCACCTCGAGGGCCTGGCTGTAGGCGGAGCTGATCAGTGCAGAGGTGTCGGTCATGCCGCACAGACTAGTGACCTGGCCCACGGGGGCGCTGGCGGCCCCGCGTGCGGGCCGCCGACGGTCTCACATCACGGACACGCGTCCCACATCACGAGATCCGCGCTTGTGGGTGGGGCGTCCGCACCGTGAGACTGCTCCCATGATCAGCGCCGCAACGCACACCTACCTCGTGGTCCGTCGCCACGTGGACTACGGGCGTACGCGCAGCATGATCTGTTGGCCTCACTGACCACCGGGCCCGAGCAACCCTCGGACCCGGCCGCCCGCCAGACCATTCATCCGATGGACACCCCGGGCGCCGGTCGCAGGCCGACCCGCATGCCCCAGCGTCGAGGCATCGGGGGTTGAGCGATTCGAGCGTCACCTGCCTCGAAGGAACCCGATGAACGACGTCCCCAGCACACCCTCCCCCGCCGTGATCCCGCGCCCCAAGCGCGGTGAGGGCCAGTGGGAGCTCGGCTACCGCGAGCCCCTCAACGCCAACGAGCAGGCCAAGAAGGACGACGACGCCCTCAACGTCCGGGCCCGCATCGAGAACATCTACTCCCGGCGCGGCTTCGCCTCGATCGACCCCAGCGACCTGCGCGGCCGGATGCGCTGGTGGGGGCTCTACACCCAGCGCCGGCCCGGCTTCGACGGCGGCAAGACCGCCACCCTCGAGCCCTGGGAGCTCGACGACGAGTTCTTCATGATGCGGGTCCGCAGCGACGGGGCCCTGCTCGGCGTCGACCAGCTCCGCACCCTCGGCGAGGTCTCCGAGACCTACGCCCGCGGCACCGCGGACGTCACCGACCGCAGCAACATCCAGTACCACTGGATCCGGATCGAGGACGTGCCCGCGATCTGGGAGCGGCTCGAGTCCGTCGGCCTCGAGACCCAGGAGGCCTGCGGCGACTCCCCGCGGCCGTTCCTTGGCTCCCCCGTCGCCGGCATCGCCAAGGACGAGCTGATCGACGGCTCGGAGGCCCTCGCCGAGATCAAGCGCCGGTTCATCGGCAACCCGGACTTCTCCAACCTGCCGCGCAAGTTCAAGACCGCGCTGACCGGGCACCCCAGCCACGACGTCGCGCCCGAGGTCAACGACGTCTCCTTCGTCGGCACCGTCCACCCCGAGCACGGCCCGGGCTTCGACCTGTGGGTCGGCGGCGGGCTGTCCACGAACCCGATGCTCGCCCAGAAGCTCGGTGTCTGGATCCCGCTGGAGGAGGTGGCCGACGCCTGGGAGGGCGTGGCCTCCATCTTCCGCGACTACGGCTACCGCCGGCTCCGCTCCCGGGCCCGCCTGAAGTTCCTGGTCGCCGACTGGGGGGTCGAGACGTTCCGCGAGGTCCTCGAGACCCGCTACCTGGGCCGGGCCCTGGTCTCGAACCCCTCTCCCGAGGTCCCGACCCGGCAGGGCGACCACATCGGCGTCCACGAGCAGAAGGACGGCCGGTTCTACGTGGGCGTCGCCCCGGTCGCCGGCCGGGTCGACGGGTCGACGCTGGTCGGCCTGGCCGACGTCGTCGAGCGGTACGGCGCCGCGGGCGCCCGGCTGACGGCGTACCAGAAGATCGTGGTGCTCGGCGTCGAGCCCGCAGACGTCGAGGCGCTGGTCGCCGACCTGGACGCGATCGGCCTCAGCGCCCGGCCGTCGAACTGGCGACGGAGCACGATGGCCTGCACCGGCCTGGAGTTCTGCAAGCTCGCGATCGTGGAGACCAAGGCCCGGGCCGCAGACCTCGTGGACGTGCTCGAGCAGCGGTTCCCCGAGCTCGACGTGCCGATCACCGTCAACGTGAACGGCTGCCCCAACGCCTGCGCCCGCACCCAGGTCGCCGACATCGGCCTGAAGGGGCAGCTGGTCATGGACTCCGACGGCCGACAGGTCGAGGGCTTCCAGGTGCACCTCGGAGGGGCGCTGGGGCTGGGCGCGAACTTCGGCCGCAAGCTGCGCGCCCACAAGGTCACCAGCACCGGCCTCGACGACTACATCACCAACGTGGTCGGCGCCTTCCTCGCCGACCGGCGAGACGGAGAGTCGTTCGCGGCGTGGGCGGCCCGCGCCGACGACGAGCTGCTCCGCGGCGACCGGGTGCTCGCCGGGACCCCGGCATGAGCGGCCGCGCGGTGCCGTTCCACTGCCCCTACTGCGGTGACGAGAACCTCTGGCCCCACGAGGCCACGCACGGCGCGTGGGAGTGCCGCTCGTGCCTGCGCGCGTTCACCGTGAAGATGCTGGGCCTGATCCGTCCGTCCGGGTCCGGAGGGCCGACCCCGTGACCGCCGCGACCACGGCCGCGGCGCGCGCCTACCGCGGCAGCCACACGCAGGACCGCTCCCCCGAGGAGCTGCGCGAGATCGTCTCCCACGTGGGCGCCGAGCTCGAGCTGGCGCCGGCCGAGCACATCATCGAGTGGGCGGTCGCGACCTTCGGCGACCGGTTCGCGATCACCTCCTCCATGGGGGACGCGGTGCTGGCGCACCTCGCGTCGCGGGTCGCACCCGGCATCGACGTGGTGTTCCTCGACACCGGCTACCACTTCGCGGAGACCATCGGCACCCGTGACGCCGTCGCGACGACATTGCCGGTCAACCTGCTCACGATCACGCCGAAGCAGACCGTCGCCGAGCAGGACGCCGAGCACGGCGCCGACCTCTACGCCCGGGACCCGGACCTGTGCTGCCAGCTGCGCAAGGTCCAGCCGCTGGCCGACGCGCTCTCGGGCTACCAGGCCTGGGCCACCGGGCTGCGCCGGGCCGAGACCCACAACCGGGTGATCGCGCCGGTCGTCGGCTGGGACGCCCGCAAGGGCAAGGTCAAGGTCTCCCCGCTGGCGCGGTGGAGCGACGAGCAGGTCGACCGCTACGTCGCCGAGCACCGGATCCTGGTCAACCCGCTCGTCGACGACGGCTACCCGTCGATCGGCTGCTGGCCCTGCACCCGGCGCGTCGCCCCCGGCGAGGACCCGCGCAGCGGCCGCTGGGCCGGCAGCACCAAGACCGAGTGCGGGATCCACGCATGAACCCCGCACCGCTTCCCGTCCACGCACGACCCACCCCAGCGCGGGCCGACACCGGCGTCGCCCCGCACCGCACCACCACCGAAGGGAGGCCGCACTGATGGCCGCTCCTGCCCTGGTCGCCCTGGCTCACGGAAGCCGGGACCCGCGATCCGCCGCCACCATCAAGTCGCTCGTCGCCGAGGTCCGAGGACTGCGCCCGGACCTGCGGGTCGAGGCCGCCTTCCTCGAGCTGTCCCGACCCACGTTCGGCACCGTCGTCGACCGGCTGGTCAAGGCCGGCCACGAGGAGATCGTGGTCGTGCCGCTCCTCCTCAGCGACGCCTACCACGCCCAGGTCGACGTCCCCGCCGCGATCGCCGAGCAGCTGGAGCGGCACCCGCAGCTGCGGATCCGGGCGAGCGGCATCCTCGGTCTCGAGAACGCCTTCCTCCAGGTGCTCGACGTCCGGATGCGCGAGGCCCTCAAGGACGCGCGGGTGCGTGAGCTCGACGCCCTCGTGCTGGCCGCCGCCGGCTCCAGCAACGCGCTGGCCAACCAGGCGGTCGGTCGGCTGGCCCGGGTCTGGGGCAGCCACCACAAGCTCCCGGTCAAGGCGGCGTTCGCCTCCAGCACGCCCCCGGCGACCGGCGAGGCGGTCCGCGCGTTCCGAGCCGAGGGTCGCCGCCACATCGCGGTCGCCTCGCTGTTCCTGGCGCCCGGCTTCCTGCCGGACCGGGCCGCCGAGCTCGCCGTCGAGGCCGGCGCGGTCGCGGTCTCGGCGCCGCTCGGGGCGCACCCGACGGTGGCCAGGACGATCCTGGCCCGGTACGCCGTCGGCGCGGTCGAGCTGGTGCCCGTCTGAGTGGCGGTCTGAGCGCCCGACCGAGTGCCCGCCCGAGTAACTGCCTGCGCGGCGGGTGCGGTCAGCCGACCAGCGTCGAGAGCAGCCGGTCCAGCTGACGGGCCGGTTCCGCGGTGAGACCACCGTGGACCGGCCCGGGCTGGAGCACGGTGCTGCGCGGAGCCTTGAGGAAGCCGAACCGGGTGCCGACCGGCTGCCGCCCGGCCAGCCCCGCCGCGGCGTCACCGGCGCAGACCCCCTCGACGAAGGCCAGGGCGTCGCACACCTGCTGGGGGTCCAGGCCCGGATCGAGCGCCCGCAGCCGGGAGGCGTCGACGCTCCACGCCACCTCGAGGAAGTCCGCCTCCTGGCAGTGCAGCACCACGCCGACGTTGAGGAACTCCTCTCGGTCGACGCGCGGCACGCAGCGCAGCACGATGTACTGGTAGGGGTACTGGTAGGGATGCTGATAGGGGTGCTGGTGACCCTGCGCCGGACCGCTCATGCCGCACCTCGCGGAAGCCAGGTCCGGCTGCCGAGCCGGGCGAGGAGGAAGTCGAGGTAGGCGGCCCGGACCGCGTCGGCGTCCTCCGCCCCCGGCATCGGGTCCAGCCAGAGGTCCGGCACCTGGGCGAGGACATCACGGAACACCTCGGCGCCCAGCGCGTCCGCGGCCGCCCGGTCCACCTGCGCCAGCAGCTCCGGCTGCGTCTCCAGCACGCGCCCCATCACGTGATCGGCCGGGTCCCACGGCTGGGCCGCGAACCGGTCCGGGTCGCCGGCGCCGCCGTGCCAGCCGTGGTGGAACCACAGGGCGGCACCGTGATCGATGGCCCACAGCTCCCCGTGCCAGACCAGCAGGTTCGGGTTGCGCCAGGTGCGGTCGACGTTCGCGGTGAAGGCGTCCAGCCAGAGGATCCGCGCCCCCAGCTCCCCGGCGTCGGCCAGGTCGCCGTCGACGCCGAACGCCCCCGGCAGGAAGTCCACCCCGAGGTTGCAGCCGATGCTGGCGCGCAACAGGTCCTGCACCTCCTCGTCGGCCTCGTAGCGTGCGATCGCGTCGCCGAGCTCCAGCGCCACCAGTCGCGGCGTCGGCACCCCGAGGCGCTCGGCGATGCCGGCGACCACCACCTCGGCCACCAGCACCCGCACGCCCTGGCCGGCGCCGCGGAACTTGCACACGTAGGTGCCCAGGTCGTCGGCCTCGACGAGCCCGGGGAGCGAGCCGCCCTCCCGCAGCGGGGCGACGTACCGGGTCACCGTGGCCGTAGGGATCATGCGACGGGTTCCTCCGCGACCAGCCTGGCCCGCTGCTCGGCGACGTCGAAGTCGGCCTCCGGCCACTGCAGGTCCAGTCGTTGCAGTGCGCCGAGGAGCAGGTGGCCGACGGCGAGGTTGCGGTACCACTTGCGGTCTCCCGGGATGACGTACCAGGGCGCCACCTCGGTGTGGGTGCGCTCCAGCGCGATCTCGTACGCCTCCCGGTAGGCCGGCCAGACCCGGCGCTCGTCGATGTCCCCGGGGTTGAACTTCCAGTGCTTCGTGGGGTCGTCCAGCCTGGCCAGCAGCCGCTCGCGCTGCTCCTCGGCGGAGATGTGCAGCATGCACTTGACCACCACGGTGCCCTGGTCGACCAGCTCGGCCTCGAAGTCGTTGATGGCGTCGTAGCGACGCTCCAGCTCCGCCGGGTCGGCCAGCTCGCGCACCCGGGCGATGAGGACGTCCTCGTAGTGGGAGCGGTCGAAGACGCCGACGAAGCCGGGCTCGGGCAGAGCCCTGCGGATCCGCCACAGGAAGTCGTGGGCCAGCTCCTCCTCGGTCGGTGCCTTGAAGCTGGTGATCGCCACCCCCTGCGGGTCCACCAGCCCGACCGTGTGTCGCAGCGTGCCGCCCTTGCCGGAGGTGTCCATCCCCTGCAGCACCAGCAGGATCCGGTGCCGGGCGCCGACGGCCCGGGTGGCGAACAGGCGCTCCTGCAGGTCCGCCAGCTCGTCGCCCAGCCCGGCCAGCGCCTTCTTGCCCGCCTTCTTGTCGCCGTCGAAGGCGGGCTTGCCGTGCGGGTCGATGGCGGTCAGGTCCGGTCGGCCGCCGCTGAGCCGGTGGGCCGACTCGAACGCCGCGGCGCCGGTGGGCTGGGAGGAGTCGGTCATGGGCTCACCCTAAGGGCCTCGCCCGGCGTCGGCGCCCGAGCCCGGGGCGCAGGAGCGGGCCGACACGGGTTTGCGACCCGGCGGTGCGGGCACCGGGCAGGAGACCCCCGGCCACCCTCTCGGAGGAACCCCATGACCAGCCCCCACGTCGACCCGCTGCAGGGAGTCGATGCCGTCATCCTCGACCTCGACGGGACCCTCGTCGACTCGGTCTACCCACACGTGGTGGCCTGGCGGCGCGCCCTGCTCGACGTCGGCGTCGACGTGGCCGCCTGGCAGATCCACCGGGCCATCGGCATGGGCGGCGACCGGCTGGTGACCGCGGTGGCCGGCGCGTCGGTCGAGACCGCACTCGGGGACCAGGTCCGCAAGCTCCACGACGAGCACTTCGAGGAGCTGCTGGACCAGGTCACCGCGCTCGACGGTGCCGCGGAGCTGCTCGAGGTCCTGCGCGGACGCGGGCTGCAGCTGCTGCTGGCCAGCTCCGGCGACGCCGGCACCGCCGACCGGCTGCTCGACCTGGTCGAGGGCCACTCCATGATCCGGGTCCGCGTGGCCGGGGGCGACGTCGAGCGCAGCAAGCCGGCGACCGACCTGCTCGACGCCGCGCTCGAGCGGGGCGGTGCGACCCGGGCGCTCGTGGTCGGGGACTCGGTGTGGGACGTCGAGGCGGCCCGAGCCCGGGACCTGCCCTGCGTGGCCCTGCGCACCGGCGGGGTCCCGGAAGCCGAGCTGCTCGAGGCCGGGGCCCTCGACGTGTTCGACGGCCCCGCCGAGCTGGCCAGGCGACTGGCGCCGTCGGGCTGACCCCAGCGTGGCCGTCACTGGGGTTGGCATGACCCACTGGTGCTATGCCGACTGGTCCAGTATGGTCACGAAAGAGCAACGAACACGCCCCCCGGGCGCGTGACCCACACCCGCTGAAGCCATCGGCAGGCATCGTTCGACTCCTTGGAGTGAACACGTGCACCCGACCGCTGAACGCCCCTCTCCCGTCGACACCCGCCCGTCCGGAACCGGGACCACCTCGCTGCCCCGCGCCGAGCGGATCACGCTCACCGACCAGCTCCTGCACCAGGCCGCGGCCACCGACGATCCGGAGCGCCGGCAGCGCAACCTCGACCGGGTCGTGCTGCTCAACATGGGCGTCGCCCGCAGCCTCGCCGGCCAGCACCGCGGCAAGGGGGTCGCCCAGGAGGACCTCGAGCAGGTCGCCTACCTGGCGCTGGTCCGGGCCGCGGCGCGCTTCGACCCGGGCCGGGACCGGGACTTCCTCAGCTACGCGGTCCCGACCGTGCGCGGCGAGCTCAAGAAGCACTTCCGGGACGCCGGCTGGATGGTGCGGCCGCCGCGGCGCACCCAGGAGATCCAGTCGCGCGTGATCCGCACCCGGGACACGCTCAGGCACACGCTCGACCGGACGCCGAGCACCGCCGAGATCGCGGCCGCGCTGGGCGAGCCCGAGCAGGCCGTCCTCGACGCGCTGACCGCGGAGGGGTGCTTCCACCCGACCTCCCTCGACCGCCCGGTCGGGGACGAGAGCGACTCCGGCACGGCGCTCGGCGACCTGCTGGCCCTGGAGGAGGACCGCGACCACGAGGCGGCCGAGGCCCGGCTGATGCTGCGCCCGGTGGTCCGCCGACTGCGCGAGCGGGACCGGCGGATCCTCGCCCTCCGCTTCTACGACGGCCGCACCCAGCAGGAGATCGCCGACGAGCTCGGAGTGACCCAGATGCAGGTGTCGCGGCTGCTGTCGCGGATCCTGCGCAACCTGCGGGACTCGCTCGAGGAGCCGGCCCGGGTCGGATGAGCACGGGACGCCCGAGCACAGGTCCTCGGGCGGACCGGGAGGGGTACGCTCCAGGCATGGCCGCGCCCGACCACCTGCCGTTGGACCACGATCCGGCGGCCTTCTTCGCCCGACTCAGCCACGAGCTGTTCGCCCAGGGCGAGGAGCATCCGACGCTGGAGGCCATCTGCCACGGCTCCCTGGCGGTGCTGCCGGCGGCCGAGTTCTGCGGCATCACCGTCCGCCGTCGCCGCCACCGGCTCGAGACGGTCTGCTCCAGCGACCCGCTCGCCGACGCCTGCGACGAGCTTCAGTACCAGCTCGACGAGGGGCCGTGCGTGGACTCGGCCCGCGAGGACGAGCCGTACCTCGTGCACGAGACCGGCGCCGACCCGCGCTGGCCACGCTGGGGGCCGCGGGTGGCGAAGCTCGGCGTGCACTCGATCGTCAGCGTCCAGCTGACGTCGTCGATCAGGACCGACCCCGACGACCCGCTCGGCGCGATCAACATCTACTCGCGCCGACCGGAGGCGTTCACCGAGGACGACCTCGCGCTGGCCCTGGTCTATGCCACGCACGCCGGCAACGCCCTCGCCTCGGTGCGTCAGGTGAGCGGGCTCCAGGCCGCCATGCACGGCCGGCACCTGATCGGGGTCGCCCAGGGGGTACTGATGCAGCGCTACGAGCTGACGATGGAGCAGGCCTTCGAGACGCTCCAGCGGTACTCCAGCCATGCGAACGTCAAGCTGCGCGAGGTGGCCGAGACCGTGATCGCCGAGGGCAGGCTGCCCTCGGGCTACGAGTCGATGTCCCGGGTCGAGCCGGACCCCGTCTGAGCCGAGCCCGCCGTGGTCCGGTAGGGCAGCCCGACGATCTCCAGCACGTGCTGGGCGATGCTGCCCGCCGCCGCGACCAGGGTCAGTCCGGAGCCGTGCTCCTCGCAGCGGTCCACGACCTCGGACAGTGACCGCACCGCCTCACCACCCAACCGGGTCACGTCGCTCAGGTCCACCACCCCGCTCCGACAGCCGGCCTGACAGCTCTGCAGGAGCACCTCCCGTAGGCCGGTGACCGAGCCCCCGACCAGGTCGCCGCTCACCACGACGCTGTTCCCGCTCAGCTCCCAGTGCGCCAACGTGCTGCCGGCCCCCTGACCGGTCCGCCCGGCCGGACCCGGCACGTCGCCCCGGCTGCCGGAGCGTCTCCGGGCCACCCGGAGCACCTCCGGGCGCCGTCTGAGTCGGTGCCGCAGCCGGACGGTCGTCCCCTCGGGTCGCCGGTCGACGTGGCAGCGATCCACGAGGGACCCCACGACGGCGAGTCCCTGGCCCGACGAGGCGTCGGCACCCTGGTGCCAGTGCCCGGTGTCGGCGACCGAGACCGCCAGCACGCCGTCGGACCCGAGCGCCCCGTGCACCCTGGCCGTGGGCCCGGACGGTGCCGGGCCGTCGGCGTAGGCGTGCTCGGCGGCGTTGGCCACCAGCTCGTCGACGGCGTGCAGCACCGCGACCCGGTCGACCAGGCCGGCCCCGAGGTCGCTGAGCCAGCCGGCCAGCCGGCTCCGCATGCGGTCCGGCCGTACCCCCGCGTCGACCTCGCCGTCGAAGACCGTGGAGTCGGCGCTGCGCCGGACCGCCACCAGGCTGATGTCGTCCTGGTGGTCGGCGCCGGCGACCAGTCGCTCCAGCGTCTCGGTGCACATGCGATCGAGGGCGTCGGGTCCGGCACCGGGCACCTGCCGCCGCCAGGCCTCCCCCGCCACGCTGGCGAGCCCGACGGTCATCTCCCCCACGCCCCGGCGGGGCCCGGACAGCAGCCCGTCGCTGTAGACGAGCAGCACCTCGGACTCGGAGAGCACGGCGCCCCCTTCCGTGCGCGGTCCGCCGGCGCCCAGCGGACGGCCGGCGACCGGGTCGAGGAAGCGGAACCCCCGTGCGTCGTCGACCACCAACGGCGGCGGGTGCCCCGCAAGGACGTAGCGCACCCCGCCGGTGTCAGGGTCGATCTCCGCGACGCCGACGGTCGCACCGGCGGCCTCCGGCCAGGCTCCGGCGAAGGCGTCGAGCCCCTCCACGGCCACGGCCAGCGAGGTGTCCTCGGCGAGCCTGGCCCGGAGTACGGACTGCAGGGTCGACATCGTGGACAGCGCCTCGACGCCGTGCCCGGCGACGTCGCCGACCACGACGGCCAGCCGACCGCTGGGCCGCACGAGGGCGTCGAACCAGTCGCCACCGCTCCCGGACTCGGCGGGGACGTGACGGGCAGCCACGTCCAGCGAGGGCAGCAGCGGCAGCTCCACGGGCAGGAGCACGTCCTGGAGCGCGGCGACCAGGCCCTGGGGCTCGCCGTCCCCGCCCGCCTGTCCCGCCTCCCGCGGCGGGACCTCCGTCACGTCCAGCGCGTAGCCCACCACGCCGTGCACGTCCCCGTCCGGCGTGTGCCACGGCTCCAGCACGACGTCGGTGAGGAAGCGGCGTGATCCGGCCTCCTCGTCGACGAGCCGGACCGGCCAGTCCGGGCCGGTGAAGGGCACGCCGGAGGCGTAGACCTGCTCCGCCTCGTCGCAGTAGCCGGCGCCCGCCAGTGGGGGGACGGTGGCCCTGGCCGGGCTGCCCAGCAGGTCGGCGCCCCACCAGTTGCGGGCCGCCCGGTTCATCGCCACCGCCACCAGGCCGGGGCCGGAGAAGACCGTGATCGGGATCGGGCTCTGCTCGAAGGCGACCGCGCTCGCCTCCGCGCGACCACCAGGACTCTCACGACCCAGCGCCATGCCGAACCTCCGTTCAGGTCGCTGCTCGGGTCGCGGTAACCATTGCGGCCACAATCATGCCGGTGCGTGGCATGCCGACTCACCCTCAGGGGTACCCCGGGTGGGAGGAACCCGAGCCGGGGCGCAGACGCCCGAAGGAGGCCGCATGGACCGCGTCGCCGATCGCAGCGAGTCGCCCGCGGAGAGGTCCGACCGGAACTGGGCGGACCTGCTCCAGGAGCTCAGGGTCTGCCAGACCGGGACCCAGCTGATCGCGGGATTCCTGCTGACGCTGCCCTTCACCGGGGAGTTCTCGGACCTCGACTCCTTCGGCCGCGGTCTCTACCTGGGGCTGGTCCTGCTGGCCGCGGTCACCACGGGGCTGACGCTGACCCCGATCAGCATCCACCGCCGGCTGTTCGGTCAGCAGGTCAAGGAGCGACTGGTCTCCTCCGCGCACGTGCTGGTCCACCTGGTGCTGGGCTGCATCGCCCTGCTGGTGACCGGCATCTGCGTGCTGGTCTTCGACAAGGTCACCGATCGGACCTCGGCGCTGGTGGTCGGTGCCGCGATGCTCACCACGATGGCGCTGCTGCTCGCCGTGGTGCCGCTCCGGGTCTCCCACCGGGCGACCTCCGGCGACCGTTCGGAGTGACCTGCGCGTCGTACGTCGCCCTCGACGTGCCCGCTCAGCGCCCGATCTCGGCCAGCTCGGCGCGCACCACGGCGTAGGCCGTCCCGGGCGAGTAGCCCTTGCGGGCCAGCATCCCGACCAGCCGGCGGGTGGCCCGCTCGGTCTCGACACCCTCGAGGGCGCGCAGCTTCTTGCGGACCAGCGCGCGGGCGGCCGCGTCCTCGTCGTCGGGGTCGATCTCGGCGAGCGCCTCGGCGGCCACCTCGTCGGCGATCCCCTTGCGTCGCAGCTCCACCGCCAGCGCCCGGCGGGCCAGCCCCTTCCCGGGCTGCCGCGAGGCGACCCAGGCGCGGGCGAAGGCGGCGTCGTCGACCAGACCCACCTCCTCGAACCGGTCGAGGAGGCGGGCGGCCAGGTCGTCGGGGACGTTCTTCGAGCGCAGCCGGGTCGCCAGCTCCTGCCGGCTCCGGGCCTGACCGGTGAGCATGTCCAGCAGGATCTTGCGGGCCACGGCCTCCTGGTCCGGCTCGGGGCCGAGCGGGTCGTCGGTGGCCGGTGCCGTCATCGTCAGAAGTCGATGTTGGCCGGCTCGGCCGGCGTCGCGGGCTGGTCGACGACCGGGCCCACCCCGAGCTTCTCGAGGATCCGCTTCTCCAGCTCGTTGGCCAGGTCGGGGTTGTCCTTGAGGAAGTTCCGGGAGTTCTCCTTGCCCTGCCCGAGCTGGTCGCCCTCGTAGGTGTACCAGGCGCCTGCCTTGCGGACCAGACCCGCCTCGACGCCGACGTCGATCAGTCCGCCCTCACGGCTGATCCCCTTGCCGTACATGATGTCGAACTCGGCCTGCTTGAACGGCGGCGCGACCTTGTTCTTCACGACCTTGACCCGGGTCCGGTTGCCGACCATGTCCTGGCCGTCCTTGAGGGTCTCGATCCGCCGGACGTCGAGCCGCACCGAGGAGTAGAACTTCAGCGCCCGGCCACCGGTCGTGGTCTCCGGCGAGCCGAACATGACGCCGATCTTCTCGCGCAGCTGGTTGATGAAGATCATCGTGGTGTTCGAGCCGCTGAGGGCACCGGTCATCTTGCGCAGCGCCTGGCTCATCAGCCTGGCCTGGAGGCCGACGTGGCTGTCGCCCATCTCGCCCTCGATCTCGGCCCGGGGCACCAGCGCGGCGACCGAGTCGATGACGATCAGGTCGAGGGCGCCCGAGCGGACCAGCATGTCCGCGATCTCGAGCGCCTGCTCGCCGGAGTCCGGCTGGGAGACCAGTAGGGAGTCGGTGTCGACGCCGAGGTTCTTGGCGTACTCCGGGTCGAGGGCGTGCTCGGCGTCGATGAAGGCCACGATCCCGCCGGCGCGCTGGGCGTTGGCCACCGCGTGCAGGGCAACCGTGGTCTTGCCGGAGGACTCGGGGCCGTAGATCTCCACGACCCGCCCCCGGGGCAGCCCGCCCAGGCCCAGGGCCACGTCGAGCGAGATCGACCCGGTCGGGATCACCTCGAGCGGCGCCCGGATCTCGTCGCCCAGACGCATCACCGATCCCTTGCCGAACTGCTTCTCGATGTTCGCGAGCGCTGCGTCGAGCGCCTTGCCGCGGTCTCCAGCCATGTCACCCATCCTTGTGAACGTCCCTGGTGCAGGGTCCCTGTGAAGTCTCTGTGCGGTGCCGTACGGCGCCGTTCCGGACGCTAGCCGGAGCCACCGACACCGAGCCAACGGCGCCCGGCCTGCCTGTGGACGACCCCGCCGAGAGCCCGGCCCGACGTGCCGACCAGCCTCTCGCGCAGACCCCACGCTATCCCGAACAGGTGTTCGATCCGCACCCGACACGCGGGCCGGGAGCGAGTTGCCTCGGTAGGCCGGGGAGCCGGGTCAGAGGGCGGGGTCAGAGGGCGGGGTCCGGAGCCGATGCCGGGAGCCGGACGACGAACCGGCAGCCGGGCTCGGCGTTCGCGACCGCGACCTGCCCACGGTGCGCCTCCACGAGACCCTTGACGATCGCCAGGCCGAGCCCGGCACCACGCTCCCCGGGCTGCCCGGACTGGGCCTGGGCCGGCTGGGTCGGCTGGGTCGGCTGGGGTGCGTGCGGCGTCCGGGCGGCGTCCCCCTGCCAGGCCACGTCGAACAGCCGGGGCAGGTCCTCCTCGGGGATGCCGCCGCACCCGTCGGTCACGGCGAGCTCGACCCCGGACCCGGCGTCGCGGCCGTGCACCTCGACCACCCCGTCGGCCGGGGTGTGCCGGATCGCGTTGAGGACGAGGTTCGAGACCACCCGGGAGAGGCCGGCCGGGTCGGCGGTCACCTGCAGGCCCTCGCTCACGCTGCCGCCCAGCCGCACCCCACGGGCCCGGGCGACCGGATCCGCCGCGGCGAGCGCCTCGCTCACGATGTCGCCGACCGCGACCGGCTGCAGGCTCAGCTGGAGCACCCCGGCGTGGATGCGGGAGAGCTCGAAGAGGTCGTCGACCATCCGCACCATCCGGTCCACCTCGGCCCGGATCTGCCGGTGGTAGCGCTCGGGGTCCTCGGCCAGTCCGTCCTCGAGGGCCTCGGTCATCGCCCTCAGCGCCGCCAACGGGCTGCGGAGGTCGTGGGAGACCCAGGAGACCAGCTCGCGACGCGACTCCTCCAGCCGCAGCTCCCGCGAGCGCGACTCCTGCAGCCGCTCGCCGGTCCGGGCCAGCTCCTCGGACAGCTCGCGCAGGTCGGCGGGCAGTCCCGGGTCGCTCACGAAGGTGCCGCTCTCACCGAACCGGACCGCCTCGGCCCGCAGGGTGCGGGACCAGTGCCCGAACGCCGCAGCCACGGTGAGCGCCAGCAGCAGCGCCACCACCCCGGAGACGCCGGCCACCAGCAGGACCACCTCGAAGTCGTGCGCGGAGAGGAACATCGCCCGGGCGGTGCCGACCGTGCCGGCGACCACGGCGGCCACCGCGACCAGGGCCACGAAGGCGGTCAGCACCCGCACCGAGCGCCGGCGCAGGAACCACGCGACGACCAGGGCCACGGCGCCGGTGCCGCCCGCCCACGCGGACACCACGACCACGATGTCGAGCTGGTCCCCCGTCGAGAGGCTCACGCCGCCTCCCACCGGTAGCCGACGCCCCACACCGTGACCAGCCGCACCGGGCGACGGGCGTCGTCCTCGACCTTCTCGCGGAGGCGGCGCACGTGCACGGTGACGGTGGACTGGTCCCCGAACGACCACCCCCACACCTGCTGGAGCAGCTCGTCGCGGGTGTAGGCCACCCCCGGGTGCCGCAGCAGGAACACCAGCAGGTCGAACTCGCGCGAGGTCAGGGCCAGCGGCGTCCCGGCGCGAGCCGCCTCGTGCCGGTCGCAGTCCACGACGAGGTCGCCGTCGTGGAGCATGCCGGTGGCGGCCTCCTCGGCCTCCCCCGCCCGCCGCAGCACCGACTCCACCCGGAGCACCAGCTCGCGGGGGCTGAACGGCTTGGTGACGTAGTCGTCGGCGCCGCGCTCGAGGCCCACCACCCGGTCGGCCTCGGACCCCAGGGCGGTCAGCATGATCACCGGCACGTCGCTGCGCTCGCGGAGCCGCCGACAGGTCTCGAGCCCGTCGGCGCCGGGCAGCATCAGGTCGAGCACGACCAGGTCGGCGCCCTGCTCGCGGTGGGCACGGAGTGCGGTCTCGCCGTCGGGCGCCTCGAGGACGTCGTGGCCGTGGGCGCGGAGGTAGGAGACCACCACCTCGCGGACGGTCGGGTCGTCGTCAACCACCAGCACGCGGGCCACGTGACCTCCTGGCGACGACGCGGAGCCCGGTGGCGGCGGCGACCCCGAGTGCGGTGAGCGCCGCCAGCACCACCCAGCCGGTCAGGTAGTCCCGGTCGAGCAGCGTGGGGTTGTCCGGACGGGCGCCGAAGCGGCCCAGCACCGGGACCGCCAGCAGGGTGGTCGCCCCGAGCACCAGGAACCCGGTCGCCAGCGGCGCCCGGAGCGGGCCGGGCACCCACCGGGCGACCAGCAGGCCGCTCACGATCGTGAGCGGCGCGAGCACGGCGTCGTGGACGAGCACCCCGACCGTCAGCCAGACCGCGATGTCCAGCAGGTCCGCGAGGTCCTGCCCGAGCAGCAGCACCGCGCCGTACGCCGCGACGCCGGCGCCCAGCCCGCCGAGCAGCAGCCGGCCGTTCACACGACCTCCAACCGGTCGACCCACTTGGTCTGGAGCACGCCGGGGCGGTTGGGCGCGATGATCCGGCAC
This sequence comes from Nocardioides donggukensis, assembly GCF_014842875.1. GTDB lineage: Bacteria > Actinomycetota > Actinomycetes > Propionibacteriales > Nocardioidaceae > Nocardioides > Nocardioides donggukensis. Next base: position 620,064 of record NZ_JACYXZ010000002.1, read on the forward strand.
GGGTAGCCGTGGTCGATCGCCAGCGGCTCACCCTCCAGCTCCACCGCCAGCAGGGTCAGCGGATGGTCGGCGAAGTTGCCCTGGAGGAGCGAGCTGCGGAACGGCCCGGACTCCTGGAGGGAGTCGACCTTGACGTCGCTGCCTGCCGGCGCGTCGACCAGGTCGAGCAGGTCCCGGACCCGGACCCCGCCCCAGGTGCCGCTGGCACTCCAGCCCTCGACACAGGCGATCGGGAGCTCCTCGCGTCGCTGCGGCATCGCCAGCAGGTCCGCACGGGACAGGACCACCTCCCGGTCCCCGTTGACGACGGTGAGCCGGTAGGAGCTGCTGGTCGCCGAGCCCAGCACGTCGGCGGACTTCGCGGACTTGTTGATCGGGATCCCGGCCGGCCCGTCGCCGGACCGCACGCCGAACACCGAGATCCGGCGCAGCGCCGGGACCGTGCTGCCCGCGGTCGCGAGGACCGCGACGCCGGTGGCCAGCCAGGTGCTGCGCAGCAGCCCGCGACGGGTGAGGACGCCCCGGGACGAAGTGCGACCGGCCTCGGCCGGCTCCTCGCCGGTCGGTGAGCCGCCACCGCCGACTCCCCCGGCACCGCCCCCGTCGCGGTCCTGGTCGGTGGAGTCGACGTCCTCCCCGAGCGCCTTCCGGATCACCGGGAGCTGCACCGCCACGTGGATCACCAGGGAGCCGATCGCGACCCAGGCGATCGCGTAGTGGGTGGACCGGAAGCTGAACGACCACGGGTACCACTGCGCGGCGTTGGCCAGCCCGGTGACCAGCATGAAGATCGCGGAGGCCACCAGCACGCCGATGCTGACCCGCTCCAGCGCGTGCAGCAGCAGGGCGCGCGCGGCCCGCGGCGGTCGGGTGAAGAGCCGGTGGAAGACGGTCCAGAGCTTCACCAGCAGCAGCGGCACGGCCGCCGTACCGGCGGTCACGTGCAGCCCCTGGGTGACCCGGTAGCCCCAGGAGGGGCTGGCCGGGAACGGGATCACCTGGTCGGTGACCTGCGAGGCGTGGCTGATCAGGCCGGTGAGGAACGCCACGGCGAAGCAGACACCGAGCCAGACCCCGACGCGACTGGACACCGCCGGGCTCCGCAGCCGGGAGGAGAAGTCCTGCTCAGAGGGGAGCCGCACCTCGCGCTCCCTTCTCCAGGACCACGAACCAGCGGTCCTCGTGCTCGTGCAGCTCGGCCACCCGCAGTCCGGCGGCGACGGCGACGGCCCCGATGGCGTCGGCGCCCACCCAGGCCCAGTGGAAGGGCTTGCTCGGGCCGTCGTCGAGCTCGAGCCGCATGCGCTGGCGGTCGACGCCGACCCCGTGCTCGGACAGGTCCGCCACGATCCGGCCGTCCGGTGCGACGACCTCGGCCAGGCGGCGCAGCAACGCCACCGGGTCCCCGCCGATGCCGATGTTGCCGTCGGCGAGCAGCGCCGTGCACCAGCGGCCCTCGCCGGGCAACGGCTCGAACACGTCGCGGCGCAGCGCCACCGCGCCGCGCTCCCGGGTCTGGGCCACGGCCTCGGGGACCACGTCGATGCCCAGCACGCAGTGCCCCTCGGCGGCCAGGTGGGCGCTCATCCGGCCGGGTCCGCAGCCGACGTCCAGGGTGGCCCCCACGCAGTGCCGCAGGAGGACCCGGTCGGCAGTGTCCACGTGGCCGTTCCAGCGGTCCACGGGCAGCACCTGCTCGGCCGTCCGGTCGGACTCGCCCGACGGGTCGCCGGACGCCTCGACGCCGTCGATCCCCTCGATGCGGCCGACCACGCGGCACGGGCTCCCCTGGAGCGCGGCCGTGAACGCCTCCGAGAACGAGCGGTGCCTCTCCCCCGCCGGCCGGTCGTCGACCTGATCGCTCATCGGGCCACCGCCAGCTCGGCCCAGGCGGCGGCGAAGGCGCCGTCCGGTGCCTCCTGCGCGACCAGCCGGGCGTCCTCGAGCGTGTCCACGTCGCGCAGCGTCGCCGTCCCGGCCACCCGGAGGCCGGCCCTCTCGAGAGCGGTCCGGGTCGCGGCACCCGTCTCCCGCGTGGACATCGGCACGTCGCGGATGGCCGCCGCCTGGGCCGGGTCGCGCAGGCCCAGCACCCACCAGCCGCCGTCCTCGGCCGGCCCGAGCACGCCGTCGTGCTCCTCCAGCGCCTCCGCGGCGTCGAGCAGCATCCGCTCGGTCACCTGGGGGGTGTCCATGCCGATCTGGACGACCGGGCCGGGCAGGTCGCGGGCCGCGGACTCGTGCGCCTCGACCAGCCGGGCCGCGAAGTCCTCGCCGCGCTGCGGGACCACCGTCCACCCCGCGAGGGCCGCGCGCAGCTCGTCGGCACGCACGCCCTCGGTCAGGTCGCCCGCCAGCGCGAGCCGACAGCGGTCTGCGCCGAAGGCCCTCCGGCACGCGGCCAGTGTGTCGAGCAGTGCCGCGGCGGCCAGCCCGGCCGCCGCCTCCATGCCGATCTCCGCGCCAAGCCTGGTCTTGGCCAGTCCCGGCACCGGGGACTTCGCCAGGAGCAGCGCCCGAGCGCCGCCGCTCACGCGAGCACCTTGGCGAAGTCGCGGGCGGTGCGGACCGTGCCGCGCACGGTGCCGGACACCTTGGAGCGGGTGCCGGCGGCCCGGGGGTGGTAGGCCACGTCGTGCTCGCTGATGCGCCAGCCGGCGCGGGTGGCCCGGTCGAGCAGCTCCACCGGGTAGCCGAACCGGCGGTCGCGGACGTCGAGGTCCAGCAGGGCCTGGCGGCGGCAGACCCGCATCGGCGCGATGTCGTGGACGCCGAGGCCGCCGCGGCGGCGCATGAAGGCCACGATCAACGCGTTGCCGAGCCGGGCGTGCCAGGGCCAGACGCCCCGGCGCACCGGGCGTCGCCGGCCGACCGCCATGTCGGCGCCGTCGCGGACGGCGGCGAGCAGACGGTCGAGGTCCAGCGGGTCGAAGGATCCGTCCCCGTCCATCACCGCGAGGAACACCGCCTCGGACGCCTCGACGCCGGCGTGGACCGCGGCGCCGTACCCGGGCCGGGCCTCGGCGACCACCCTCGCCCCGTGCTCGCGGGCCACCGCGGCCGTGTCGTCGGTCGACCCGTTGTCGACCACGACCACGGACCAGGGCGCCGGCACGAGCGGCAGGAGCTGCCTCAGGGCCGGTCCCTCGTCCCGGCACGGGAGCACGAGATCACAGGTTTCCATGGGACCACCCTATGGACTCGGGCCACAGCGGCGGCATTCTCGACCTTACGGATCGCTGACGGACGATCCGTCCGGCCCGGGTTCGTCGTTGGCGGCTGGTGGCGCCACCTAGGCTCGGGCCCATGTCCACGAAGCCCGCGACCCTGCCCTCGGGCGAGCGGACCGGCCGCCGCCCGTCCGCGGAGACGCTGGGCCTGCTGGTCCCGGTGCTCCTCGTCGCGGTGGCGATCGCGGTGCCGGCCCTCACCGGCTGGGACGTGGGCGCCCGGTCCGACGACCGCGGGCTGGCGCCCACGCACGGCTACTGGGACCCGAAGCTGGGTCCGGGCACGCTCCCGGCCCTGGCCGTCGCGGTGGCCGGCTGGCGGCTGGCCGGCCGCGCCGAGCGGCTGCCGTGGCGCACCCTGCTGCTGACCTCGTACGCCGTCGGGCTGGCCTGGCTGCTCTCGCTGGCGCTGGTCGACGGCCCGTCCGGCCTGACCCGGGTGCTCGGCAACCCGTACGAGTACCTCGAGACCGCCCGCGCGATCACCGACGTCCCGGCGATGCTGGACGAGTTCGTGGACCGGATCCCGTACGCCCACCCGGACAACTGGGTCACCCACGTCGCCGGGCACCCGCCCGCGGCCCTGCTCTTCTTCGTGGCCCTGGACCGGATCGGTCTCGGTGGCGACCTCGCCGCCGCCCTGGTCGTCACCGCGGTCGCGGCCTCGGTCGCCCCCGCGGTGCTGGTCGCGCTGCGGGCGCTGCGCGCCGAGCGGGCCGCCCGCCGGGCGGCGCCGTTCCTGGTGCTGGCCCCGGCCGCGGTGTTCCTCGCGGTCTCCGCCGACGCGGTCTTCACGGCCGTCGCCGCGTGGGGGCTGGCGGCGCTGGCGCTGGGGGCCACCCGGACCGGCCTGCCGGCCAGGGTGGGCTGGTCGGTGCTGGCCGGGCTCCTGCTGGGCAGCTGCGTCCTGCTCTCCTACGGGCTCCCTCTGCTCGGCCTGCTGGCCGTGGCGGTGCTGGTGGTCGCCCGGAGCTGGCTGCCGCTCCCGGTCGCCGCGGCGACCGCCCTGATGCTGGTGCTCGGCTTCGCCGGCTACGGCTTCGCGCTGTGGGAGGCGCTGCCGGTGCTGCGCGAGCGGTACTGGGACGGGATCGCCTCCGAGCGGCCGGCGGCGTACTGGCTCTGGGGCAACCTGGCTGCCCTCACCGTCGCGGCCGGGCCAGCGGTGGGCGCCGGGCTGACCCGGCTCCGCCCGCGGCTCACCTCGGTGTCCTCCGAGGAGGACCGCACCGTGCGCTGGCTGGCCGGGGCCGCCGTGCTCACCGTGCTGGCCGCGAACCTGTCCTTGATGAGCAAGGGCGAGGTGGAGCGGATCTGGCTGCCGTTCGTGCCGTGGCTGCTGATCGCCTGCGCCCTGCTGCCCGGACACTGGCGACGGGTCGCGCTGGGGGTGCAGCTGGTGACGGCACTGCTGGTGCAGCACCTGCTCTACACGAGCTGGTGAGGTCGCCGAGCCCGACGTCCTGACCGCCCGGTCGACCGCGCGACTGACCGCCTGACGGGCGGGTGCGGCTCAGCGCAGCGGGTCGGTCGCGAAGCGGGCCAGGCCGTCGGCGGGGCGCACCGCGGCCCGGAAGCCGAGCCGGTCGGCGGCCAGCTCCGGGGAGGCCACCACGTGCCGCACGTCGCCGCTGCGGAACTGGCCGGTCACCTCGGGCCGGATCCCGGCGCCGTGCCCCTCGGCGACCATGGCGGCCACGTCGGCGATCGACACCGGCTCTCCGGAGCAGACGTTGTAGGACTCCAGCGACCCGGTGTCCGCCTCCCGGACCGCCCGGATCGCGAGCACGTTGGCGGTCGCGACGTCCTCGACGTGCACGAAGTCGCGCATCTGGCCGCCGTCCTCGAACACCCGCGGCGACTCGCCCCGCTCCAGCGAGGAGCGGAACATCGCCGCCACCCCGGAGTACGGCGTGTCCTTGGGCATCCCGGGGCCGTAGACGTTGTGGTACCTCAGCGCGACCGCGGCGGCGTCGGCCTGCCGGGCCCACGCCGCGGCGTAGTGCTCCTGCGCCACCTTGCTGGCCGCGTAGCTGCCGCGCGGGTCGAGCCGGGCGTCCTCGGGGACGGTGCGCCAGTCGAGCGGCGCGCCGCACTCCGGGCACGGGTTCTCGAACCTGCCGGCCTCGAGCGCCGCGACCGGGCGCGGACCGGGGGCCACCTCCCCGTGCTCCGGGCACGCGTAGCGACCCTCGCCGTAGACCACCATCGAGGACGCCAGCACCATCCGGTCGACGCCGGCCTCGTGCATGGCGGCCAGCAGGGCCGCCGTGCCCAGGTCGTTGTGGGCGGCGTACGCCGGCAGGTCGCCCACCCGGACCCCGGCGCCCACCAGGGCGCTCTGGTGGCAGACCACGTCGACGCCGGCCAGGAGGTCCGGCCACGACTCGGCGTCGCGGACGTCGACCCGGTGCGTGCCCTCGGGGAGGCTCGCGCCGTCCCCGTGCGCCTGTGCCAGCAGCGCGTCGACCCGCACCACCTCGTCGCCGGCCTCCTCCAGCCGGCGGGCGATCACGGACCCGATGAACCCGGCGCTGCCGGTGAGCAGGACCCTCACGGGACGTCGTAGGTGAGCTCGAGGTCGTCCGCCCAGGCCGAGCAGGCGCAGCCGGCCGGGTCGGGCAGGTCGGCCAGCACGGTGCCGAGCAGCGCCTTGACCCGCTCGATGCTGTGGCCGAACATCGCGAACACCTCGGCCTGACCCACGCCGCTGCCCTCGTCGACGCCGGCGTCCATGTCGGTGACGACGGCGATCGGGGCGTAGCAGAGCCGCTGCTCGCGGGCCAGCGCCGCCTCCGGGGCCCCGGTCATGTTGATCAGCGACCAGCCCTGGTCGGCGTAGTGCCGGGACTCGGCCCGGGTGGAGAAGCGCGGCCCCTCGACCACCACCATCGTGCCGCCGGAGGTCACCTCGTCCTCGGCCCCCAGCCGGCTCCGCAGCCGGGAGCAGTAGGGGTCCGCGAAGGGCAGGTGCACGGCACCGGTCTCCACGTAGCTGCCGACCCGGCCCCAGGTGCGGTCCACGAGCTGGTCCGGCACCACCAGCTCGCCGGGCTCGACGGCCGGGGAGAGCCCGCCGACCGCGCACGGGGCCAGCACCTGGCGGACCCCCACGCTGCGCAGCGCCCAGAGGTTGGCGCGGTAGTTGATCCGGTGCGGCGGGAAGGCATGGCCGACACCGTGCCGGGGCAGGAACGCCACCCGGCGCTCGCCGACGGTGCCGATGGTCACCGGCCCCGACGGGTCGCCGTACGGCGTCTCGACGTGGATCTCGTCGGCCCCGTCGAGGAAGGAGTAGAACCCGCTGCCGCCGATGACGGCCACGTCCGCAGTCGCTGTGCTCACGCGGTCACTCTGCCATGCCGGCCAACCCGCCCCGACGGGCCGTCAGCGGTCCCGGTCGGGCAGGTCGAGGGTCCGCCACACCTCGGCCCACACCTGCTTCGGCGGGGTGCCGGCGTCCAGCGCCTCCACCGTGGTGCGGCCCAGCGCGGTGATCACGTGCTGCTCGGCCCAGGCCCGGGCGTACGCCGGCCCCAGGGCCGCCTCCATCCGGGCCCAGAACTCGGTGTGCCTCATGTCCGCGGGCCCACGTCGTGGAGGTGGTGGACCACGTCGTGCAGGTGGTAGCGGCCGATCGTCGCGACGGTGAAGGCGCTGCCGTTGCTGCGTCGGCCGGGGCGCTCCCAGCGGTCGCCGACGCCGGCGTAGGTCGCCGCGACCGTCTCGGCCGCGCTGACCAGCTCGTCGGCCACCGTCGTCGGGTCCTGGTCCCAGTAGTCGGCCTCGACGGCGGCGGCGTCCTGGTCCCAGTTGGCGAAGACCGGGTCGTCCTCGCCCAGCATCCGGTGGACCCGCTCGTCGAAGACCCGGTGCACGTCGCGGACGTGGCAGGCGTACTCCAGCGCCGACCAGACGTGCTCGGCCGGGCGGACGGCGGCATCGGGTCCGGACAGGACGTCGGGCCAGGCCGCCGCGTTGGCGCGCAGCGCCCCCGGCAGGTCGTCCACGCCGGCGCCGTCGAAGCCACACTCGGGGCAGCGGGCGTCGATGACCCAGGTCCAGTCCTTCAGGTCGGGCTCGATCGGCATGCGGCCATCCTCTCAGCCGGTCCCGGGCGAGCGCACCTGGACCGGTGGGTCCCAGGCGGTCCAGCGGCCGGTCGCGGGAAGGTCAGCGGCCGGTCAGAGGTCGACCGGGGCGGTCCCGAAGGCCACGTTGAACCGGTCGCACCAGATCACCACGGAGCGCATCCCGCGCAGGTCGGCACCGTCGGGGACCAGGTAGTTCTGGTTGCCGCCGGTGGCCTTGAGCTCGCCCAGGCGGACGTAGCGGCCGTCGTCGTAGGAGCCCCAGGCGCCGCCGCTGGGCTGGTCGGTGACCCACACGTGCAGGTCCGGGCCGTCGCTGGTGTCGAGCCCCTCGAACCGGACGAAGCGCCGGCCGTCGGCCAGCCGCAGGACCCGGACCCGACCGGTGGTGGCGTGCTCGGCGTCCTCGAACCGGCCGGTGGCCAAGACCGAGTCGCGGGGCGTGACCGGCTCCTCGGGTGCCGTCGACTCGGCCACCGTGGCGTCGACCGGCTCGTCGGTGGGCTGCTCGGTCGGCCCATCAGTCGGCCCATCAGTCGGCCCGTCGGTCGCCTCGGCGGGCGTGGCCTCGCTGGTCGGCACCGCCTCGTCGACCTCGCTGCTGGTGAACGCCCGCCACGGCTCGAACGCCCACAGGCCGGCGACCAGCGCCACCGCGAGCAGCGGGGCACCGACCTTGAGCAGCAGGGGACGCATGCTGCGAGCCTAGCCGCGGCCCGGTCGCCGGCCGGTGTCCCGCCCGCCCAGCCGCCTCACCTCGTGTCAGGTCAGCAGCAGCGCGTCGAGCCGGCGGCGGGCGACCAGCAGCCCGACCACGCCCATCGCGACCAGGTAGACCACGGACACCGCCGAGTCCCAGCTCAGCGCCCCGGTGGTCAGCTCGCGGCACAGCACCACCGACCGGTAGAGCGGCGTCGCCTCCACGAGCCACCGCAGCACACCCGGGAAGGCGGTGACCGGGAAGAACGTCGCGGAGAACAGGAACATCGGCATCGTGGCGAGGGAGACGTACTCGAAGTCCTGCCAGCTGCGCATGTAGGTGGTCAGGGCCATCGCCGCCCCGGCGAACGCGAAGCCGACCAGCAGCGTCGCCGGCAGCGCGAGCACCGCCCACCACGAGGAGACCAGGCCCATGCCGGCCATCACGCCGAGGAAGCCGAAGGAGTAGATCCCGCCACGCAGGAGCGACCAGGCCAGCTCGCCGCGGGCCACGTCGAGGGTGGACATCGGGGTGGCCAGGATCTGGTCGTAGAGCTTCTCGAACTTGAGCTTGAAGAAGAAGTTGAACGTGGAGTCCAGCACCGCGCCGTTCATCGCCGAGGCGGCGAGCATGCCCGGCGCCACGAAGGCGGCGTACCCGATGGTCTCGCCGTTGAACTCGAAGGAGTCGATCAGCCGGCCGACCCCGACGCCGATCGAGAACAGGTAGAACACCGGCTCGAGGAAGCCGGTGAGGAAGATGTACCAGGCGGCCCGGTAGCTCAGGTAGTTGCGGTAGAGCAGGATCCGGGTCGCGGCCAGCGCCGAGGGCGTGGGACGCGGCTGGGCGACTCCCGGGACGGTGGCCATCAGTCCCCCAGCCGGCGGGTCAGCCGGCGGACCACCCAGAGGTAGCCGAGGCCGGCCATCGCGAGCAGGTAGCCGAGGTGGACCAGGGCCGGCCCTGCCTCCAGCGTGCCGAGGGTGAACATCCGGGTCAGGTCGACGCCGTGCCACAGCGGGGTGAGCCGGGCCAGCGTCTCCAGCGCCGGGGAGAGGTTGCCGACCGGGAAGAACGCGCCGGAGAACAGGAACATCGGGATGATCCCCAGCCGGAAGACCAGCGCGAACGCCGCCTCGTTGCGCAGACCCGCGCTGAGGCCGTAGATGGGCGTGGCGAAGGCGAGGCCGACCAGGATCTGGGTGAGGAAGGCACCGACCGCGCCGGCCGGCGAGGTGAGCACGCCGAAGGGTGCGAGCACCGCCAGGAACACCCCGGAGACCGTGGCCAGTCGGAACACCAGGAAGCCGAGGTGGGCGTTGACGACGTCGGCCGGACCGAGCGGGGTCGCGGTCATCCCGAAGGCGATCCGGTTCCACTTGACCATGCCCATCACGGGATAGGTCACCTCCCCGACCACCAGCTGCATCGACTGCGCCGCGACCAGCCCGGGCGCGACGAAGGCGAGGTACGACGTGGCGCCCTCGAGGCGCTCCGGCGCGACCTGGATGAAGCCGCCCAGCAGCACCCCCATCGCCAGCACGTAGAACAGGGGCGTGAGGAACGAGGTGATGACGCTCCCCCGCCAGGTGCGGCGGTAGACCGTCAGCCAGTAGTCGGACTGCCGCCAGGCCAGCTCCCAGCGCGAGGGCCGGGCCGAGGTGGCCGGCAGGTCGGGAGCCATCAGTCGACCAGCGTCCGGCCGGTGAGCCGGAGGAACACGTCCTCCAGCGTGGAGCGGCGCACCAGCACCGCGACCGGCGACAGCCCACGCTCGTGCACCCGGGCGATGACCTCCTCGCCGTCGTCGCTGTAGACCAGGAGCCGGTCCGGCAGCACCTCCACCCGCTCGCCGAGGTCCTCGACCTTCGCGGCGAGCGCCTCGTGCTCCCCGACACCGAAACGCAGCTCGGCGACCTCGCGGGTGGAGTGGCCGCGGATCAGCTCGAGAGGCGACCCCTCCGCGACGATCAGCCCCTTGTCCATGACCACGAGCCGGTCGCACAGCTGCTCGGCCTCGTCCATGTAGTGGGTGGTCAGCACCAGCGTCACGCCCTGCTGCTTGAGCCGGAACAGCCGGTCCCAGAGGACGTGCCGGGCCTGCGGGTCCAGCCCGGTGGTGGGCTCGTCGAGGAGCAGCAGGTCGGGCCGGTTGATCAGGGAGCGGGCGATCGTCAGCCGGCGCTTCATCCCCCCGGAGAGGCTCTCGACCTTGGCCTTCCCGCGCTCGGCCAGCTGCACGAACTCGAGCAGCTCGTCGGCGCGGCGGGCCACCTCGGAGCGGGGGATGCCGAAGTAGCGGCCGTAGACGACCAGGTTGTCGCGGACGGTCAGCTCGGTGTCGAGGGTGTCCTCCTGCGGGCACACCCCGAGCCGGGCCCGGATCGCCGGTCCGTCCTCGGCCGGGTCGCGGCCGAGGATCCGCAGGGAGCCGGAGGTGACCGGGGAGACGGCGGCGATCATCCGCATCGTCGAGGACTTGCCGGCCCCGTTGGGCCCGAGGAAGCCGAACGCCTCGCCGCGGCGCACCTCGACGTCGATGCCGCGCACCGCCTCGAAGTCCCCGAAGGCCTTGCGCAGGCCCACGGCCGAGATCATGGACTCGTTCACAGGACCGACCCTAGGGGCAGGCACCGACAGGCAGCCATCGGGATTCCGACGCCCGACCTCGGCCACGGGTGTGCCAACTCACCCGCCCCGGTCCGGCGGCCGGGGGCCCGGGATGGATAGCCTCGCGGACGTGTCCTCCCTCCTGCTCCGCCACGCGCGCCTCGTGCCGCTCGGCCCCGGCGCCGCAGCCCCGGAGGACCCGGTCGACCTGCTGCTCCGCGACGGTGAGGTGGCGGCCGTCGGTCGCGACCTGGCCGCGCCGGCCGGCACCGAGGTGCACGACGCCGAGGGTCGCTGGGTCTCGCCCGGCCTCTGGGACCAGCACGTGCACCTGGGTCAGTGGGCCCAGGTCGCGACCCGGCTCGACCTGAGCTCGGCGCGGTCCCCGGAGGACGCGGTCGCCATCGTCGAGCACCACCTCGCCGTCCAGCCCGGCGTCCCGCTGGTCGGCTGGGGCCACCGCTCGGTGACCTGGCACCGCGAGCCGCTCGTGGAGGACCTCGACCGGGTCGCCCGCGACGTGCCGGTGATCCTCATCAGCGGCGACGGCCACCACGCCTGGCTCAACTCCGCAGGGCTGGCGGTGCTGGACCTGCCGTGGCGCGACGACGTGGTGCGCGAGCAGGAGTGGTTCGCCGCCTACGAGAGGCTCCCCCGGCTGGTCGGCGACGAGGGCACCTCGCCCGCGGCGTACCGAGCCGTGCAGGAGCAGGCCGCCTCCCGCGGCATCGTCGGGGTGGTCGACTTCGAGTTCAGCGGCGGCGCCGCCGAGTGGGCGGAGCGCTGGTCGGTGGCCGGGCTGCTGCGGATCCGGATGGCGACCTACGCCGAGGGGCTGCCGACGGTGCTGGGTGCCGGGCTGCGCACCGGCGACCCCCTGCCCGGCTGCGACGACCGGGCCCTGATGGGGCCGCTGAAGATCATCTCCGACGGCTCGCTGAACACCCGGACCGCCTGGTGCTGCGCGCCGTACGCCGACGGCGACTTCCTCGAGCACCCCTCCGGCGCACCGAACCTCACCGGGCTGGAGCTGCGGGCACTGCTCCGGGAGGCGCACGGGCACGGACTCGAGATCGCGGTGCACGCCATCGGCGACGCCGCGGTGCGGGAGGCGCTCGACGCCTACGAGGAGACCGGGGCCACCGGCTCGATCGAGCACGCCCAGCTGATCGACCCGCGCGACGTGCCCCGGCTCGCCGAGCTCGGCATCCGGGCCAGCGTGCAGCCGGCGCACCTGCTCGACGACCGCGACGTCACCGAGCAGTGCTGGCCGGACCGGTCCGGCCGGAGCTTCGCGCTGCGCTGGCTGCTGGACGCCGGGGTCGAGGTGCGCCTCGGGTCGGACGCCCCGGTCGCCCCGCTGGACCCGTGGCTGGCGATGGCCGCCGCCGTGCACCGCAGCGGCGACGACCGGCCGGCCTGGCACCCCGAGCACGCGCTCACGGCGGCCGAGGCCCTCGCCGCCTCGACGGACGGCTGGGGCACGGTGGCGCCGGGTCACCCGGCCGACCTGGTGCTGCTCGACGCCGACCCGCTGGGCGGCACCGGTGAGCCGGAGAAGGTCGCCCGGCACCTGCTGGAGGTGCCCGCGGCCGCCACCTACATCGGCGGGAACCGGGTCTTCCTGCGGCCCTGACGCGCGGTCCCGGCACGGTTGTGGGTGCCGTCGGGCAGGATGAACGCGTGCCCCCCACCGGAGTGCCGGTCCTCGACCGGTTCAGCGAGCCGACCCGGGCCTGGTTCGCCGCGGCGTTCGCGGCGCCGACCCCGGCCCAGGAGGGTGCCTGGACCGCGATCGGCGAGGGTCGCAACGCGCTGGTCGTCGCGCCCACCGGCTCGGGCAAGACGCTCTCGGCGTTCCTGTGGGCCATCGACCGGCTGGTCTCCAGCACGCCGCCCGAGCAGAAGCAGCAGCGCTGCCGGGTCCTCTACGTCTCGCCACTGAAGGCCCTTGCCGTCGACGTCGAGCGCAACCTGCGCGCCCCGCTGACCGGCATCCGGCACACCGCCGACCGGTTGGGCGTCCCGGTCCCCGACGTCCGGGTGGGGGTCCGCTCGGGCGACACCAGCCCGGCCGAGCGACGCCGGCTGGCGACCACGCCGCCGGACATCATGATCACCACCCCCGAGTCCCTGTTCCTCATGCTCACCTCGCAGGCCCGGGAGTCCCTGCGCGGCGTGGAGACCGTGATCGTCGACGAGGTGCACGCGGTCGCCGGCACCAAGCGCGGCGCCCACCTGGCGCTGACCCTGGAGCGGCTCGACGAGCTGACCGGGCGCCGGTCGCAGCGGATCGGGCTCTCCGCGACCGTCCGGCCCCTGGACGAGGTGGCCCGGTTCCTCGGCGGCAGCGCGCCGGTGGAGGTGGTGGCTCCCGCGTCGGAGAAGCGCTGGGACCTCCAGGTCGTGGTGCCGGTCGAGGACATGACCGAGCTCGGCCAGCCGGTCGAGGAGCTCGACGGCCCGGCCGCCGGCGGCCCGCGGCACACCTCGCTGTGGCCGCACGTCGAGGAGCGGGTGGTCGACCTGGTCGAGGCGCACAGCTCCACCATCGTCTTCGCCAACTCCCGCCGCCTCGCCGAGCGGCTCACCGCCCGGCTCAACGAGATCGCCGCCGAGCGCGCCGGCGTCGAGACGCCCGCCGGCCAGCCGGGGGACGGCACCGAGGCGGGGCGGCCGGCCCAGGCGGAGGGCCAGGCCGGCGCGAGCCTCGGGGCGGCGCCCCTGATCGCGCGCGCCCACCACGGCTCGGTCAGCAAGGAGCAGCGCGCCCTCATCGAGGACGACCTGAAGCGCGGCCACCTCCCCTGCGTGGTCGCCACCAGCAGCCTCGAGCTCGGCATCGACATGGGTGCGGTCGACCTGGTGATCCAGATCGAGTCCCCGCCCAGCGTGGCCAGCGCGCTGCAACGGGTCGGCCGGTCCGGGCACCAGGTCGGGGAGATCTCCCGCGGCGTGCTGTTCCCCAAGCACCGCGGCGACCTGGCTCCCACCGCCGTGGCCGTGGAGCGGATGCGCACCGGGGCCATCGAGTCGCTCTCCGTGCCGGCCAACCCGCTCGACGTCCTCGCCCAGCAGGTGGTCGCCGCGACCTCCATCGAGGACTGGGACGTCGACGCGCTCTACGAGCTGGTCCGCCGCACCGCGTCGTTCTCGGCGCTGCCCCGCAGCGCCTACGACGCGACGCTGGACCTGCTCTCGGGTCGCTACCCCAGCGACGAGTTCGCCGAGCTGCGGCCCCGGCTGGTGTGGGACCGCGTGGCCGGTCGGCTGTCCGGCCGTCCGGGTGCCCAGCGGCTCGCGGTCACCAGCGGTGGCACGATCCCCGACCGCGGCCTGTTCGGGGTCTTCCTGGTCGGTGGCGACGGCCCCGGCAAGCGGGTCGGGGAGCTGGACGAGGAGATGGTCTACGAGTCACGGGTGGGCGACGTGTTCGCGCTCGGCGCCACCAGCTGGCGGATCGAGGACATCACCCACGACCGGGTCCTGGTGACCCCCGCCCCGGGGGTGCCGGGTCGTCTGCCGTTTTGGAAGGGCGACACCCTCGGCCGCCCGGCCGAGCTCGGCGAGGCGGTGGGTGGCTTCGCCCGCGAGCTCGCCGCGCTGCCCCGGGCCGACGCCGTACGCCGGGCGCGGGACCAGGGGCTGGACGCCTGGGCGGCGGACAACCTGGTCGGCTACCTGACCGAGCAGCGCGAGGCGATGGGGGTGGTCCCCGACGACCGCAGCATCGTGGTGGAGCGGTTCCGCGACGAGCTGGGTGACTGGCGGCTGGTCGTGCACTCCCCCTACGGCACCCCGGTGCACGCGCCGTGGGCGCTGGCGATCAACGTGCGGCTGCGCGAGCGGTTCGGCGTGGAGGCCTCCGCGGTGGCCTCCGACGACGGGATCGTGCTCCGGATCCCCGACGCCGAGGCGGACCCGCCGACCGGCGAGGTGGTGGTCTTCGAGGCCGACGAGATCGAGGACCTGGTCACCTCGGAGGTGGGTGGCTCGGCCCTCTTCGCCAGCCGGTTCCGGGAGTGCGCCGCCCGCGCACTGCTCCTGCCCCGGCGGGACCCGGGGCGTCGCTCGCCGCTGTGGCAGCAGCGCCAGCGCTCGGCCCAGCTGCTCGACGTGGCCTCGAGGTACCCGTCCTTCCCGATCGTCCTCGAGGCGGTCCGCGAGGTGGTCCGCGACGTCTACGACCTCCCGGCCTTGGTCACGCTGATGCGCCGGCTCGACCGCCGGGAGGTGCGGGTCCTCGACGTGACGACCCAGACCCCGTCGCCGTTCGCCCGGAGCCTGCTGTTCGGCTACGTCGCCCAGTTCGTCTACGAGGGCGACTCGCCGATCGCCGAGCGTCGGGCGGCCGCCCTCCAGCTGGACCAGGGGCTGCTCGCCGAGCTGCTGGGCCGGGCCGAGCTGCGCGAGCTGCTGGACCCCGACGTGCTGGCCGAGGTCGAGGCCGAGCTGCAACGCGTGGCCCCGGACCGGCGGGCCCGCGACGCGGAGGGCCTCGCCGACCTGCTCCGCCTGCTGGGCCCGCTGTCCCGGCAGGAGGTGGTCGAGCGGTCGGTCGAGGGGGCCGACGTCGACCACTGGCTCTCCGCGCTGACCGGGTCCCGGCGGGTGGTCGAGGTGCGCATGGCCGGCGTCGAGCGGTGGGCGGGGGTGGAGGACGTGGCCCGCCTGCGGGACGGCCTCGGCGTCCCGGTCCCCCCGGGCACCCCGGACGTCTTCGCCGACCCGGTCGAGGACCCCCTCGGCGACCTGGTCGCCCGCTTCGCGCGGACCCACGGCCCGTTCACGACCGCCGAGGTGGCGCAGCGGCTCGGGCTGGGGCCGGCGGTGGCCCGGCAGGCCCTGCAGCGGCTGGCCGGGCAGGGCAGGGTCCTCGAGGGCGAGTTCCGGCCGGCCGGCGCCGGCGCGGAGTGGTGCGACGCCGAGGTGCTGCGCCGGCTCCGGAGACGGTCCCTGGCCCGCCTGCGCAAGGAGGTGGAGCCGGTCGACCCGGAGGTCCTGGGCCGGTTCCTGCCGCCGTGGCAGCACCTGGTCACCGGTGACACCGGCCGCCGTTCGACACTGCGTGGCCTGGACGGGGTGGTCACCGCCGTCGACCAGCTCGCCGGTTGCCCGGTCCCGGCCTCGGCCCTCGAGCCCCTGGTGCTGGCGGCCCGGGTGGCCGACTACGCGCCGGCGATGCTCGACGAGCTGATGGCCACCGGCGAGATCACCTGGGCCGGCCACGCCGCGCTGCCCGGGAGCGACGGCTGGGTGTCGCTGCACCTGGCCGACCGGGCCCCGCTGACGCTGCCGCCCCCCGCCGAGCTGGACCTCGGGGAGCAGCACGCGGCCCTGCTGGCCGCCCTGGAGCCGGGTGGGGCCTGGTTCTTCCGGCAGCTCGCGGACTCGGTGGCCGCCTCGGTGGGCACCGCCGACGACCGGGCCACCTCGGCGGCGCTGTGGGACCTGGTCTGGTCCGGCCGGGTCACCAACGACACGCTGGCGCCACTGCGGGCCCTGGCCCGCTCCGGCTCCGGGTCGCACCGCACCCGGCGGCCGCCGGCCCGCGCCCGGGGGGTCCGGGCGCGGGGCGCCGGCCGGGGCCTGCCGAGCCGGGGCGGGCCGCCCGAGGCCAGCGGCCGCTGGTCCCTGGTGCCCGCCGTCGACCCCGACCCCACGCGTCGGGCGCACGCCGTGGCCGAGGGCCTGCTCGACCGGCACGGCGTGGTCACCAGGGGCGCGGTCCAGAGCGAGCGGGTCCCCGGCGGGTTCGCGGCGGTGTACAGGGTGCTGTCGGCGTTCGAGGAGCAGGGCAGGTGCCGGCGTGGCTACTTCGTGGCCGGCCTCGGCGCCGCCCAGTTCGGCACCGCCGGCGCCGTCGACCGGCTGCGCACCTTCACCGAGGCCCCTCCGGGGGCCAAGCCGTCCGCGGTCACCCTGGCCGCGACCGACCCGGCCAACCCGTTCGGCGCCGCCCTGCCGTGGCCCGAGCGGGCCACCGACGGGGCCGCGGGCCAGTCGTCCGGCCAGTCGTCCGGCCAGGCGTCCGGCCACCGGCCGGGGCGCAAGGCGGGGGGGCTGGTCGTGCTCGTCGAGGGGGCGCTGGCGGTGTACGTCGAGCGGGGCGGTCGCACGCTGCTCACGTTCACCGACGACCCCGAGGCGCTGGGTCCGGCCGCCGAGGCGCTCGCGACCGCGGCGCGTCGCGGTCAGCTGGGCCGGATGACCGTGGAGAAGGCCGACGGCGAGCACGTCCTCGGTGGCGGGGACGGCTCCACCCCGCTCCGGACTGCACTGGGCGCCGCCGGCTTCGTCGCCACACCGCGGGGGCTGAGGCTCCGTGCCTGAGGGGGACACCGTCTGGCGGACCGCGCGCTCGCTCGACCAGGCGCTCAGCGGCGCGACGCTGACCGGCACCGACTTCCGGGTGCCCGAGCTGGCCACGGTCGACCTGGCCGGCCAGGTGGTGCACGAGACCCTCGCCCGGGGCAAGCACCTGCTGACCCGGATCGGCGACGACGTCACCCTGCACACGCACCTGAAGATGGAGGGCTCGTGGCACCTCTACCGCCCCGAGTCGGCGTGGCGACGCCCGGCGCACGAGGCGCGGATCCTGCTGCGCACCCCGCGCTGGAAGGCGGTCGGCTTCGCACTCGGGATCGTGGAGCTGCTGCCCCGCGATGCGGAGGCCGACACCGTCGGGCACCTCGGTCCCGACCTGCTCGGGCCGGACTGGCGAGCGGGCGAGGCCCTCGCCCGGCTCCGCGTCGACGGCGACCGTGCTCTGGTGCAGGCCCTGCTCGACCAGCGCAACCTGGCCGGCCTCGGCAACCTCTACGCCAACGAGTTGTGCTTCCTGGCCGGGGTGCACCCCACCACCCCGGTCTCCTCGGTCCCGCGCCTGGATCGGCTCGTGGACCGCGCCCGGGTGCTGCTGGAGGCCAACAAGGAGCGCAGCGCGCAGACCACCACCGGCAACCTGCGGCACGGCCACCAGCACTGGGTCTACCGCCGGGACCGCAAGCCATGCCTGCGCTGCGGGCAGCGGATCCGGGTGGAGATGACCGGCGCGCCGGGCCGCGAGCGGGCGACGTACTGGTGCCCGCGCTGCCAGCCCGCCTGAGGTGCGCCCACGCGTGCGAGGCTGGGCGCCATGGACCACCACCGGATCGTCTCGCTGCTGCCCTCGACCACCGAGATCCTCTTCGCGATCGGCGCCGGTGACGCGGTCGTGGGCGTGACCTTCGAGTGCGACACCCCTGCCGAGGCGCGGACCCGGACGATCGTCTCCGGCACCACCCTCCCCGAGGGTCTCGACCCGGCGGGCATCGACGAGCACGTCGCGCGTGCGGTGCGCGAGGGCGCCGACCTCTACCACCTCGACCGCGGTGCCCTGAGCGGCCTGTCCGCCGACCTCGTGGTGACCCAGGACCTGTGCGCGGTCTGTGCGGTCGACGTCTCGGTGGTCGACGACGCGATGGCCCACCTCGGGGGCTCGGCCGAGGTGCTCACCGTCGACCCTCACACCCTCGACGAGGTCCTGGAATCGGTGGTCACCCTTGGCGCGGCCACGGGCACCGAGGAGCGGGCGGCGGCGCTGGTGGCCTCGCTCCGCGCGCGGCTGGACGCGGTGTCCCGTCGGGTGGCCGCCGCGGCACGGCCACGCACCCTGGTCCTGGAGTGGACCGACCCACCGTTCGCACCGGGCCACTGGGTCCCGGAGATGGTGGAGCACGCCGGAGGAACCTCGGCCCTGGGCGAGGCCGGACGGGCCTCCCGACGGACCACGTGGTCCGAGGTCGCGGAGGCGGCGCCGGAGGTGGTGGTGTGCGCGCCGTGCGGCTTCGACCTCCCCGCCTCAGCCCGCCTGGCCGAGGACGTCGTGGCCGCCGGCGTCCTGCCCGACGAGGTCCCCGTGTGGGCGGTGGACGCGAATGCGGCGTTCGCCCGGCCCGGCCCGCGGCTCGTCGACGGGGTCGAGACGCTGGCGGGCATCCTGCACCCCGGACCATGGGGTGCGCCGGAGCCCGGGTCCGCGGTGCGGGTCCGGTAGGCCCTGGCGCCGCCGCGGTCAGGCTGCGCGATCAGGCCGCGGAGGCCACCACGTCGCCGGAGCGGGAGCGGACCGTGATCGGGGTCGCCGCGAGCTCGAGCGCCTGCTCCTCCACCGCGATCGCATCGCTGACATCGCGCAGGACGTCGGCCAGCGAGACGTCGAGGGCGCTGCACAGCGAGGCCAGCAGCTCCGAGCTGGCCTCCTTCTGTCCGCGCTCGATCTCCGAGATGTAGCCCAGGCTCACGCGGGCGTCCGCAGAGACCTCGCGCAGGGTCAGGCCCCGGTGCATGCGCTGCGTGCGGAGCACCTCGCCGAGGAGGCGTCGGAAGAGCACCATGGGCCTGTCCTTTCTGCGGTGACCTGCCCAACGCTACCGGGTCGCCGATTCTTCCCGCGCGCCGCTACGCCGTGGGCGCCATCTCCATCACCAGGTCGAGCGCCGCGAGGCAGGCGGCCCGACGCACCCGGGCCCGGTCGCCGGGCAGGTCGTGCCTGCGGACCGCCACCCCCGTGGGGCCGGCCGCGGCCACCCACACGGTGCCGGCCGGCACCCCGTCCTGCTCCCCCGGCCCGGCGACGCCGCTCGTGGCCAGGCCCCACTCCGCCCCCGTGCGGGCCGCGACCCCACGGGCCATCGCCGAGACGCACTCGCCCGAGACCACCCCGTGCCGGGCGATCACCTCCTCCGGAACCCCGAGCAGGGTCACCTTGAGCCGGGTCGCGTAGGCCACCACCCCGCCGACGTACACCTCCGAGGCGCCGGGCACCGCCGTGAGCGTCGCCCCGAGCAGGCCGCCGGTGAGCGACTCGGCGGTGGCCAGGGTGCCGCCCCGCGCGGCCACGGCAGCCAGCACCGTCGCCGCGCGACCCTCCGGGGTACTGGGCTCGTCGAACTCGGCGGGCTCGTCGGGCTCGGCGGGGGTCATGTGGATACCTTGGCATGCATGACGACTCACGAGGCGAGGCAGCCCATCGAGGACTACGCCCTGCTCGGCGACCGGCACACCGCCGCGCTGGTGGGCAAGAACGGGTCGGTGGACTGGCTGTGCCTGCCGCGCTTCGACTCGGCCGCCTCGTTCGCCGCCCTGCTCGGGGACGACACGCACGGTCACTGGCAGATCTGCCCGGTCGAGGACTACACGGTCGAGCGCCGGTACCTCGGCCACTCCGCCGTGCTGGAGACCGTCTTCAGCACCGACTCGGGCCGCCTGCGGCTGGTGGACTCGATGCCCAGCGGCGACGGCCGGTCGGACCTGGTGCGCCGGCTCGAGGGCCTCGACGGCACGGTCCGGGTCCGGCACGAGTGGATCGTCCGTCCCGACTACGGGGCCATCCGGCCGTGGGTGCACCGGCAACGGCTGCAGCGCGAGGGGGCGCCCGACGAGGAGGTCATCGTCGCCACGGCCGGGCCGGACAAGCTGGTGCTCCGCGGGCCGCGCCTCCCCCAGGCCGCCGACAGCCGGCACTGCGACGAGTTCGACGTCTCCCGGGGGGATCGGCTGTCGTTCTCCACCACCTGGATCCCCTCCCACGCGAGCTTCCCGGACCCCCTGCTGCACGGGGACCGGGAGGCCGAGGCCCAGGCCCGGGACGAGGAGTGGGCCGGCCGCTGCCGCACCGACCTCCCGCACCGCGAGCTGGTGATCCGCTCGCTGCTCACGCTCCGCCTGCTCACCCACGAGCTCACCGGCGGCATCGTGGCGGCCCCCACGACGTCCCTGCCCGAGTTCCTGGGCGGCGAGCGGAACTGGGACTACCGGTACTGCTGGCTGCGCGACGCCGCGCTCACCCTGGAGTCGCTGGTGGAGGCCGGCTACACCGCCGAGGCCGAGCTGTGGCGGGGCTGGCTGCTGCGCGCGGTGGCCGGGGACCCCGAGGACCTCCAGATCATGTACACCGTCGACGGCGCCCGGCGCCTCGACGAGCACACCCTCGACCACCTGCCCGGCTATGCCGGGTCCCGCCCGGTGCGGATCGGCAACGGTGCCGCCGGGCAGCGTCAGACCGACGTGCTGGGCGAGGTGATGATCGCCCTCGCCAAGGCCCGCGACGCCGGCCTCGAGTGCGACGACGACGCGCTCGCGCTGCAGCGGGCCCTGGTCGACGACCTCGCCCGGCACTGGCAGGAGCCCGACCACGGGATCTGGGAGATCCGTGGGCCGAAGCGGTCCTTCACCCACTCCCGGGTCATGGTCTGGGCCGCCTTCGACCGGGCGGTGGACGCCGCCGAGCGGCACGGACTGCAGGGTCCGGTCGAGGAGTGGCGCACGCTCCGCGACGAGGTCCGTGCCGAGGTCCTCGAGCGCGGCTTCGACCGGGAGCGCAACACCTTCACCCAGCACTACGACACCTCCGAGGTCGACGCCTCACTGCTGGTGCTGCCGCTGGTCGGCTTCCTCGACGGCGACGACCCACGGGTCCTCGGCACGATCGCCGCTGTCGAGGAGGACCTCATGCGCGACGGGCTGCTCCTGCGCTACCGCACCGAGTCCGGTGTGGACGGGCTCGCCGGCGACGAGCACCCGTTCCTTGCCTGCTCCTTCTGGCTGGTCTCCGCGTACGCCGCGGCGGGACGCCACGACGACGCCCGGGCCCTGTTCGACCGCCTGACCGGGCTCACCAACGACGTCGGCCTGCTCTCGGAGGAGTACGACCCTGCCAGCGGCTGCATGACCGGCAACTTCCCGCAGGCGTTCAGCCACCTGACGCTGGTGCAGGCCGCCTTCCGGCTGGCCGGCTCCGACCCGCAGGACTGAGCCGCCACCACCCGAGATGCGCCGTCGGCGCCTCCACCCGAAATGCGCCGTCGGCGCCCGGGGCGAGACTGCCCCGGACGCCGACGGCGATGTGCTCCCTGTGATCAGCGTCGACGGACGACGCGGATCACCTCCTCCACGGTGCGCGGCTCGAGCAGGTCGTCACCGGAGTAGCTGACGGTGATCGTCTTCCTGCCCTTCGACCCGAACTTCGGCAGGCGCATGCTGGCCCGGCCGTCGTCCAGGGTCCGGCTGCCCAGCACGGTGCTGCCCTTGCTGAACACGATCTCGCCGGTGCCGGTGATGCCGTCGGCCAGGACCTGCACGTTGAGGCGGACCCGCTCCTTGCGGACCTCGATCCGCTTGTCCTTGTGCTTGACCTTGACCTTCGGACGCGCCTTCTGGACGGTCACGGTGGTGCTGCCGCTGGACGGCTCCGTGTAGAGGTCACCGATGTACTCGACGGTGATCTCCTTCTCGCCGACCGTGTCGAACGGACCGACCTCGAGCGTCGCGGAGCCCTCCGACAGCGGGGCCGCCGTGGCGAACTCACCATCGACGTACGCCGCCACGAAGCCGGCCGGGGTGCCCCCGGTCGAGGTCACGGTGACGTCCAGGGACGAGGTCCCCTTCTTCACCTTGAGCACGTCCGGGGTCGCGGTGACCGAGACCTCGGACGCCGCGCGCCGGACCCGGACCTGGACCGGGACCTGCACGGTGGTGCCGGTCGTGGGACCGGTCACCGTGAGCACCGTGGTGCCCACCGGCGTGCCCTCGGGCAGCCGGACGGAGACCTCGGCGGTGCCGTACTCGTCGCTGATCGTCGCGCCCCGGCTGTTGTCCACCGGGAAGGTTCCGAGCAGCTCGCCGTCGAGGGACACCTCGACCTCGTTGTCCTGCAGGTCACCGGCACCGGTCATCGCCAGCGACGAGAGCGAGAAGTCCACGTTCTCGCCGTCGATGTAGAACGGCTCTGTGCGGACCCCGACGACACGCTGGGCGTAGTCGACCGGCAGCGGGCTGTCGCTCGCGAACTCGTCCATGAAGTCGACCATGGCGCTCAGGTCGATCTTGCCGGTGTCCTGCTTGCCGGTGATGTCGGCGAAGGTGCCGAAGTTGTCGCCACCGGCGGCCAGGAAGGAGTTGACCGTCACCGAGTGCACGTCCGAGTCACGGACGATCCGGCCGTCGAGGCGCATCTGGGTGATGCGCGAGCCGGCGTCCGCGGTCGGGTCGTAGGTGTAGGTGAACCCCTCGGACGTGCCGAGCCGCAGGAAGGGCCGCGACGCGCCTGCCGGCTGCCACTGCTCCTCCAGCACGCTGCGGATCTGCGCACCCGTCATGTCCATGTTGACCAGCGTGTTCGCGAACGGCTGGACGTTGGCGGCCTGCTTGAAGGTCACCGTGCGCGGGTAGGCACCGTCACCGGAGCCGACCATGTTGGCCCGCAGACCACCCGGGTTCATGAAGGCGATCTCCGCGGAGCCCGCCTCCGGGGTGTCGGTGGCCCAGCGCTGTGCCTCGGCGACCAGGTTGCCGATCGTCGACTCACCGCCCCGGTTCTCGGCACCGCTCGCCAGCCGGGCCCGGTTGAACGGCCCCGCGATGTCCCCGAGCGGCTCCGCACCCAGCACGTCGGCCTCGGCCACGGCCGCGGTGACGATGTCCCGGGTGGCCGAGTCGGCCGGGTAGTTCGGCGAGGAGTTGCCCTCCTTGAGGTCCAGGATGTTCTGCTCGAGACCGGTCACCTCACCGGTGCCCGGGTCGACCGAGAACAGCAGCTGGTTCAGGTTGGCGCCGTACTGGCCGGCCGAGACCACCGGTCGGGTGGTCACGGCGCGGCCCTCGGTCTCCCAGCCGGGCACGGGCACGGCGTGGTTGTACGCGAGGTGCGTGTGGCCGGAGATGATCGCGTCGACCTCGTCGTTGACGCCGGTGACGATCTCACCGAAGTCGGACGCCGGGTCCACCGCGTCGGCGTACGCCGTGGTGGCCGCACCCTCGTGCACGAGCAGGACGACGATGTCGACGCCCTCGCTCTTCAGGCGGTCGGCCTCACGGTTGGTCGCCTCGACGATGTCCTCGATGACCACGCCCTCGATGCCGGCCGGGGAGACCAGCTCGTCGAGGTGCTCGGTGACCGCGCCGACGAAGCCGACCTGCACGTCACCGAAGTCACGGACCCAGGTGGGCTCGAGCAGCTCGGACTCGGGGGCACCGGGCTTGTGCACGTTGGCACCGATGTACTCCCACTCGGCGCCACCGAACTTGTTGGTGTCGGCGTCGTAGGGCGCCATGACCCGGTTCAGCAGGTCGTCGTAGCCCTGGTCGAACTCGTGGTTGCCCACGGCCGAGACCTCGAGGCCCGCCTCGTTGAGGGCGTCGATGGTGGGCTTGTCCTTGGCGATGAACGACGCGAACGTCGAGGCACCGATCAGGTCGCCCGCGGCGGAGAACACCGTGTCCGGGTTCTCCTGACGCAGCTGCTTCACCGCACCGGCGAGCACCGCGGCACCGGCCTCCTCGCCGAACGCGTTGTTCTCGATGCGCCCGTGGAAGTCGTTGATGCCGAGGATCTGGACCTCGTCCGTGGGGGCCTCGACCGAGAGGCCGACGACCTCCGGGTCGTGGTCGGAGGCCGCGAACTGGTTCGGCTCGTAGAAGTCCGTGGCGTTGTAGTTGTGCCGGCTGTACTGGAAGGCCACCGACTCCGGGGAGTTGATGTTCCAGATGTCGGCCCCGGTGACCATCGCCTCGGCCGCCTCGTTGGCGAGCACGTGGTCCAGGGACCCGGCAAGACCGCTGAAGCTGTAGGTCACCTCACCGGGGGTGTCCGACTCGATCTTGGTGTAGCCGTCGGCGTACAGCTCCTGGAGCGGGTCCTCCATCGTGTAGGAGTTGAAGTCGCCGGTGAGGAAGACCGCCTCGATGCCGCGCTCGGTGGCGAACTCGTCCGCGAAGGTGCTGAGCCCCTGCGCCTGGGCGATCCGGTCCGGGTTGGCGTTGCCCTGGCCGGTGCCGTCGTTGACGCCCGAGCCCTTGGACTTGAAGTGGTTGACGATGACGCCGAACGCGTCCTCGTCGGACGCACCGGCGGCCTTGAACGCCTGGGCCAACGGCTCCCGGGCGTTGCTGAAGTCGGCGTTGCCGACGAGCACCTTCGAGGCACCCACCAGGTCGACCGTCGCCGGCTTGAAGATGAACGCCGTGCGGATCACGTCCTGCTCGGCGAGCTCCGGGAGGTCCTCGGCCGCGGGCGAGGGAGCGTAGTCCCAGGTCCCCTCGCCGGCCTCGGCGTTGAGTGCGTCGACCAGGGCCGAGAGCGCGTCGTCGCGGTCGGTCTCGCCGAGCAGCTTGACGGAGTTCTCGATCTCCTCGAGCGAGACGATGTCGGCACCCAGCAGGTTGATCGCGGTGACGATCTTGGCCTGCTGACGCTCGAAGTCCTCGGCCTCGGCCGCGCCACGCGGGCCGTTCGGGTTGCAGCTGTTGACGCCGACCGGGTCACCGGTGCGGTCGCTGAAGTAGGTGCACGAGCCACCCGCCGCGACGAAGTCCGTGCCCGTGGTGTTGAAGTAGTTCAGCACGTTGAACGTCGCGAGCTTCAGGTTGCCGCCGACCTCGGCCGGGGCCTGGTTCTGCGTGCGGGTGTTCTCGAACGTCGCCACGGCGGAGCCGTCACC
Organism: Nocardioides donggukensis; assembly: GCF_014842875.1. Taxonomy (GTDB): domain Bacteria; phylum Actinomycetota; class Actinomycetes; order Propionibacteriales; family Nocardioidaceae; genus Nocardioides; species Nocardioides donggukensis. The sequence continues at coordinate 645,175 of NZ_JACYXZ010000002.1, forward strand.
GGTCACCTGCTGCTGGGGCTGGAACCGCCACGACCCGAAGCCGTAGGACAGGACCACCGGCGCGTTCAGCGTCGCCTGGGCGCCGACCCGGATCGGGTTCGCCTTGGAGAGCCACGGCAGCGGGGTGTTCCGGTCACTGCCGGTGAGGTAGTTGGTGGTCGAGCCGTCGTCGAGGATCACACCGCGGGCGAGGTTGTCGGCCACCACGGCGTTGATCGCCGCGGTGTCCTGAGCGTCCGCGACGTCGGTCGGCTGGCGCAGCGGGGTGTTCCCGGTGGCCAGTCCGACCTCGGCGAAGGAGTTGGTGTTGAAGGTGTTCGTCACCGTGAAGTCGTCGGTGGGGGCGAGCAGCTCGCCCTCGTGCGCCTCGCGGTCGGCCTCGGTCGTCGGGTAGGCCGCGGCGAGCGGCGTGACCGGGTCGAAGGGGCCCTCGACGGGCACCACGTCGCCGGCGGCGTCCGCGGTGATCTGGGTGACGGTGTTGAACTCGCTGACGGGCCCGGTGACCTCGACGAAGTCGCCGATGCTCAGCGTGCTCTCGTCGACACCGGGGCCGTAGACGAAGATGCCGTCAGAGGCACCCGGGGTGGCGTCGTCCGCCCCGCCGGTGCCCTCGGTCTGGATCGTGAAGCCGTTGAGGCCGCCGGTCGGGTAGGTCGCGGTGACCACGCCCTCGGTGACGACGGTCGCGTCCACGTACGGCGACACCGTGGCGTCGGTGCCCTGGATCTCGGCGATGCTGCCCACGAAGTCCTCCGGCGGAGGCGGCGCGCAGTCGCAGTTCTGGGGCGTCGGCGGGTTCGTGACGGTGAAGTCGGCCGAGTTCACGTCGGTGTCGGCACCGTTGGCGGCGCGGCTCACGGACGACGGGTTCGTGGTGGCCGCGGCGCGGGTCCCCTCGAAGCTGGTGGTGCTCGAGCCCCACCCGACGAAGTCGATCACGTCACTGGAGAACGTGCTGCCCGCGGCGCCGGGCGGCGTGTTGGGGTCGATCGCACCCGGGACCGCGGCGAGGTACACCTGACCGCCCGTGCCCGACAGGTTGATGCTCGACGTGGCGTCCGGGGTGGGCAGTGCCGTGGAGGGCGTGGCGCCCGCTGCTCCGGAGACCAGGTACGACTTGCCGGCCGGCAGGTCGACGGAGGGCAGCGCGAAGATGTTGTTCGACGCACCCGTGCCACCGGCAGAGCGGTACTGGATGCTCTTCCCGCCCAGGGAGATCGCACCCCCGGTCGGGTTGAAGATCTCGACGAAGTCGTTGGTGAAGCTCGAGCCGGAGTTGCCACCCCCGCCGTAGACCTCGCTGATGACCAGGCCGGTGCCGGCGGGGTTGGCCGACGCCGGGGCGGCCAGCGCCAACGGGGTCGCGATCAACCCCAACGATGTGACGGCGATGAGCGCACGCGAGCGCGGTCGCACAGAGCGATACATGGGTCTCCCAGAGTGAGCACGGTTCGCGCGACCAGGGGATGCCGGCGGGATCGTCGGTGGTCGGCTGGCACATCCTGCAACACCGGGAGGCGAATGAACAGGCTTTCCGGGGGGTGACCCGAACAATTTCCTCTGTTGTTACCGAGCCGACGGACGACCGACCGTGCGGCGGTGCCGGCGCAGGTCGCGGACGAACTCGTAGCCCGACCACATCGTCATGCCCACGGCACCGGCCAGCAGCACGAGACCGACCCCGTAGAGGATCTCGCCGGGCACGTCGAGGGCACCGTCGACCTGCAGCAGGGGCAGGCACAGGAAGGCCAGGGCCACGGCCTGGAGGGTGGTCTTGACCTTGCCGCTCTGGGAGGCGGCCATGACCACGTGCTTGGCGATGGACAGCCGCAGGAACGTGACCGTCCACTCGCGGAGCAGCACCACGACAGTGGCCGCCCACATCCACCAGGTGTCCATCACGATGGCGAGCCCGATGAAGGCCATGCCGGTGATCGCCTTGTCGGCGATGGGGTCGGCGATCTTGCCGAAGTCGGTGACCATGTTGCGGGCCCGGGCGATGTCGCCGTCGATCTTGTCGGTGATCATCGCGACCGCGAACAGCCCGAACGCCACCAGTCGCCAGGTCACCGAGTCGCCGCCGTCGTGCAGCAGCGCCCACCCGAAGAACGGCACCATCACGATCCGCAGGCTGGTGAGCACGTTGGGCAGGTTCCAGTTGCTGACGGTCTGCTCGGCCTGGCTCATCGGTCGCCCTCCGGGATTGCGATCAGGTCCACCCCGTCGGTCCCGACCACGCGGGCCGTGAGGATGTCCCCGAGCGCCGGGGCGGCGCCGTCGGAGCCGACCTCGAGCCGGGTGGTGCCGTCGACCTCGGGGCCCTGGTGGGCGGCCCGGCCCTCGACGCCGTCGGTGACCGACTCGACCAGCACCGAGACCAGCTCGCCGATCCGCTCCTCGGCCCGCTGCGCGTTGAGCTCCTCGACCAGGGTCGACACGTGCTCGGTGCGGGCCCGCACCTCGTCCTCGTCCAGCTTGCCGTCGTACGACGCCGCCTCGGTGCCGTCCTCGTCGGAGTAGCCGAACACGCCGGTCACGTCCATCCGGGACTCCTCGAGGAAGTCGCACAGCGTGGCCAGGTCCTCCTCGGTCTCCCCCGGGAAGCCCACGATCACGTTCGACCGGACCCCCGCCTCGGGTGCGATCGCCCGGATCTGCTCCAGCAGACCGAGGAACGACTCCGGGTCGCCGAAGCGGCGCATCCTGCGCAGGACCGACGCCGAGGCGTGCTGGAACGACAGGTCGAAGTAGGGCACGACGCCCGGGGTGTCGGCGATCGCCTCGATCAGGCCGGGCCGGGTCTCGGCCGGCTGCAGGTAGGACACCCGCACCCGCTCGACGCCCTCGACCGCCGCGAGCTCGGGCAGCAGGGTCTCGAGGAGCCGCAGGTCCCCGAGGTCCTTGCCGTAGGAGGTGGAGTTCTCGCTGACCAGGAAGAGCTCCCGGACGCCCTCCGAGCCGAGCCACTGCGCCTCGTGCAGCACGTCGCTGGGTCGGCGGCTCACGAACGAGCCGCGGAAGCTCGGGATCGCGCAGAACGAGCAGCGACGGTCGCAGCCGCTGGCCAGCTTCAGCGGCGCCATCGGGCCGCCCTCGAGCCGGCGGCGGACGGCGCGGGGACCGGTGGCCGGGCCGCCGACGCCGACGTCCTTGGTCGCGGCGGCGTGGCCGGGGACGCTGAGCGCGCTCGCGTCGCGCTCCACCGGGGAGATCGGGAGCAGCCGGCGCCGGTCCTGGGGGGTGTGCGACTGGTGCGTCTCGCCCGCCACGACCGATCGCAGCCGGGCGGCGATGTCGGGGTAGTCGTCGAAGCCCAGCACCGCGTCGGCCTCGGGGAGGGACCCGGCGAGGTCCTTGCCGTAGCGCTCGGCGAGGCACCCCACGGCCACCACCGCTCGGGTCCGGCCGTCCGCCTTGAGGTCGGCGGCCTCGAGCAGCGTGTCGACCGAGTCCTTCTTGGCCGCCTCGACGAAGCCGCAGGTGTTGACCACCACGACCTCGGCGTCCTCCGGGTCGGACGCCAGCCGGAAGCCGTCGGCCTCGAGCCGGCCGGCCAGCTCCTCGGAGTCCACCTCGTTGCGGGCGCAGCCCAGCGTGACCATGGCGACGGAGAGCAGGTCGTCGGACGGGGCGGCGGGAGTTGTGGTCATGACCTGGCGAAGTATGCCCGCTGGGGCACACCTCACGCGAAGTGTGGACGCCGGGACGTGAGCGTCGTCACGCCCGCGGCCGGTCGCGGCGCCTCGGCCCGGCGCCCTCAGCCGGCCCGGTAGGTCTTCCGGGCGGACTGTCCGTCCCGGCCCACGGTGCCCCGGGTCCGGCCGTCGACCGCGACCGCGATCGCACCGGCGTCGGAGGCCTGGACGGTCACCGGTGCCCGGACGTCGATGCGGTGCACCTCGCCGTACTCGACCGGCGCGTCGAAGACCACCTTGCCCCTGCCGTTGCGGACCACGAGGTTGCTGGGCCGCTCCGCGGTGAGCTTGATCGTGACGTTCGTCGGGACGGCCGCCGGCCCGGGCCCCTCGGAGCCGTTCAGCAGCGGCGCCGGGCTCTGGATCTCCGCGGGCGTGTCCATGGCCAGGCGGGCCACCGACCAGGCGAGCACCAGCGCCATGACCACGGCGAGCAGGATCGACCAGTTGGGGCCACCCCGCGTGGACCGGATGCCACCGCTCGCGCCGGTGGCGAGCTCGGCCTCGAAGACCCGGCGCGGGTTGATGGGCGCGTCGGCGTACCGCTCGTCGTAGGAGGCCAGCAGCGGTGCGGCGTCCAGCCCGAGCACCCGGGCCAGCGTCCGCAGGTGGCCGCGGGCGTAGAAGTCCCCGCCGCAGGGAACGAAGTCGTCGACCTCGATGGCCTCGATCACGTGCGGACGGATCCGGGTGCGCTCGGCGAGCCGGTCGACGGTGATCCCGATCCGGGTGCGGGCGGCGACGATCTCCGGCCCGATGACGGGGTCCTCGGCGGGCTCGGCCGCGACGCCGTCGATCACGAGCGGCTCGACGGCGTCCGCGACGCGGGCGAGCGGGCTGACCCGGTCGCCCCAGACCTGGGTGTCCTCCACGAGGCTGACGCTCCCCGGACGGCGCAGCTCGCGGCCCTCGAGGGGCTCCGGCTCCGGCTCGACGACCGAGGCGGTGACCTCGGTACGCCGCCCGGAGCGGGGCTCGCGCAGCGGCAGCGGGGTCCGGCTGGCCGTCGGCCCGACCGGCTCGGTCGGCTCGTGCGACGCGACCGGCTCCTCGTGCTCCGGCTCCTCAGACTCCAGCTGCCGGTCCTCGGCGCTCTCCCGGCGCAGGGGTGCGGCCAAGACGGCGATCAGCGCCGCCATCCGGGGTCGCAGGTCCGGGACGGCGAACCGCTCGCCGCGCTCCGGAGCCGGGGCCTCCTCGACCACGGTGCCGGCCGGCTCGCCGGCCATGCCGGTCGGGCCGGCCATATCGGTCGGGCCGGTCGGGTCGGCTACATCGGTCTGGTCGGTCTCCTCGGTCACGTCGGGCACCAGCTCGACGACCCGGGACGAGCTGCCGGCGAGCCGCCGCAGCGAGGTGGTCAGGTCCTCCTCGAGCCGCGGCACCCGCGTCGAGAGCCCGAGCGGCACCGCGAACGGGGCGCCGTACAGGCGCGAGCTGACCCGGCTCTGCCGTCGACCGGAGGCGTCCAGCTCGGCCAGCACCCGCTCCGGGTTGTGCGGCACCAGCACCAGTCGGCCGTCGCGCAGCAGGCCGCGGCGGGGGGCGTGCTCGACCGAGGCCAGGGCGCCCCAGGGCAGGCCGCGCCAGGCGCGGCCGAGCCGCAGGCGGACACCCTGCCCGTCGGCCACCAGCAACGGCGTGCGGGCGTCGACGAAGGAGTGCAGGTGCAGCGCGCCGATGGCCGCGGTGAACGCGAACAGCACCCAGTCGAGGGCGGCACCGCTGCCGGTGGCCCGGGCGAAGTAGGCGATCGCGACGGCCGAGGAGACCCCGCCGACCAGCGCCGCCAGGCCGGCGTTGCGGCGGACCTCCACCGCCTCGGGGGCGGCGCTGAGGTGGCTGCCGCCGCTCTCCTCCGGCTCGGTGCGGGTGTCGTAGTCGTGGGCCGCGCTCATGCCGTCTCCCCCATGCTGCTCACATCTCCCCCTGGATGGTCGCGATGACCCCGTCGATCTCGTCCGGCTTGACCATGACGTCGCGTGCCTTCGAGCCCTCGCTGGGACCCACCACGCCGCGGCTCTCGAGGATGTCCATGAGCCGACCCGCCTTGGCGAAGCCGACCCGCAGCTTGCGCTGGAGCATCGAGGTGGAGCCGAACTGCGTCGAGACCACCAGCTCGATGGCCTGGACCACGAGGTCGAGGTCGTCCCCGATGTCGTCGTCGAGCTCCCGCTTGCTCTGCTGCGGCACCGTGACGTCCTCGCGGTACGTCGGCTCCAGCTGCGTCTTCACGTGCGCGACCACCTGGGCGATCTCCGCCTCGGTGACCCACGAGCCCTGCACCCGGACCGGCTTGCTGGCGCCCATCGGCAGGAACAGCCCGTCACCCTGGCCGACCAGCTTCTCGGCGCCCGGCTGGTCGAGAATCACCCGGCTGTCGGCCAGCGACGAGGTGGCGAAGGCCAGCCGGGACGGGACGTTGGCCTTGATCAGGCCGGTGACCACGTCGACCGAGGGCCGCTGGGTGGCGAGCACCAGGTGGATGCCGGCGGCGCGCGCCAGCTGGGTGATCCGGACGACGGCGTCCTCGACGTCGCGCGGTGCGACCATCATCAGGTCCGCGAGCTCGTCGACGACCACACAGAGGTAGGGGTACGGCGAGAGCACCCGCTCGCTGCCGGCCGGGAGCTCGACCTTGCCGGCCCGGACCGCCTTGTTGAAGTCGTCCACGTGCCGGAACCCGAAGTTGGCCAGGTCGTCGTAGCGCAGGTCCATCTCGCGGACCACCCACTGCAGCGCCTCCGCCGCCTTCTTGGGGTTCGTGATGATCGGCGTGATCAGGTGCGGGATGCCCTCGTAGGCGTTCAGCTCGACCCGCTTGGGGTCGACCATGATCATCCGGACCTCGTCGGGGGTGGAGCGCATCAGCAGCGAGGTGATCATCGAGTTGATGAACGACGACTTGCCGGAGCCGGTCGCACCGGCGACCAGCAGGTGCGGCATCTTCGAGAGGTTCGCGACCACGAAGCCGCCCTCGACGTCCTTGCCGAGCCCGCACACCATCGGGTGGTGGTCGCCGCGGGCGGTGCCGGAGCGCAGCACGTCGCCGAGCGAGACGATCTCCTTGTCGATGTTGGGGATCTCGATTCCGATGGCCGACTTGCCGGGGATCGGGCTCAGGATCCGCACGTCGGCCGACGCCACCGCGTAGGCGATGTTCTTCGACAGCGCGGTGACCTTCTCGACCTTGATCCCGGGGCCGAGCTCCACCTCGTAGCGGGTGACCGTCGGGCCCCGGGTGTAGCCGGTGACCTGCGCGTCGATGCCGAACTCGTCGAGCACCGAGGTGAGTCGGTCCACGACCTCGTCGGAGGCCTTGGACTTCGCCTTGTGCACCGAGCCGGGCTTGAGCACGTCGCCGTTGGGGAGCGTGTAGGTGATGTCGCCGGAGAGCGCCAGCTGCTCCACGCGCTGCGGGAGCGGCGTGTGCGGGGGCGGCTCGAGGTCGCCCTTGTCCTCACCCTTGTCCTCGGTGGACTCGGGGACTCCGGTCGGGTCGCCCGTCGGGGCCTCCGGGTCCTTCTTGCGGCGTCGCCTGGAGACCTCCCGGTCCTCGAGGACCGGGGTGTCGTAGGCCGGGTCGCCCATGGTCGGGTCGATGTCGTCGGCCCCGCGGCCACGGGCCCGGATCGGCTGGGTCGGCTGCTCGGCGTCCGGGTCCTCGGCGCGGCGGCCGAGCAGGCGGTCCCGGGCGGCGGCCAGCCTGGCCGGGATCTGGTAGACGGGGGTGGCGGTGATCACCAGGATGCCGAAGACCGCGAGCAGGACCAGCAGCGGCACCACGACGTACGCCGATCGCAGCAGGTCCATCAGCAGGCTGGAGACGACGAAGCCGATCGCGCCGCCGGACTGGTGCAGCGCCTCGGTGTCGCCCGAGGTCGGGCGCGGGCTGCCGTTGGCGATGTGGACGATGCCGAGCACGCCGAAGCCCAGTGAGGCCCAGCCGATGACCTGACGGCCGGCCGGGCCGTTGTGCTCGGGGTCGCGCATGTTGCGCCACCCGACGTAGACCAGCAGGAGCGGGACGAACCAGCCGACCTTGCCGACCGAGCCGGCGACGACGGTGCGGGCGGCGTCCATGAACCCGCCCGGCAGCTGCCACCACACGGCGGCGGCGGCCACCACGGACAGGCCGAACAGGAACAGGCCGGCCCCGTCGCGGCGGTGCTCGGGCTCCAGCTCCCGGGCGGTCCTGCCGACCGAGCGGGCCGCGGCGCCCACCGTGTGGGCCACCCCCAGCCAGACGGTGGCGATCCCGCTGCCGAGGGCAGAGAAGAGTCGCGAGATCGGGCCAGGACCGTTGCGGACCGCTCGAGGGGCCGGTCGCTTCGTCCCGGAGGACGTGCGCTTCGGCGTCGGCTTGCGCTTGGCCTGGCTGCCGGTACTCCGGGATCGGGTGCTCGAGCTGCCTCGGCCGGAACTGCTCCGGGACGTGCTCTTGCTCCGCGACCCCGGCGGGGAAGACGTACGGGTCGCCATGCTGGGGACTCTAGGCGATCGTCACTTCCGCCACACGCATCACAGGAGCGTGTCGCCCCGGGATCCGTCCGCGGCGCCCTCCCGGCGGCTCAGGCCTCGATGACCACCGGGATGATCATCGGCCGGCGGCGGTGGGTGTTGGACACCCAGCGCCCGACCACGCGGCGGATCGACTGCTGCAGCTGGTGGGTGTCGTCGACCCGGTCGGCGAGGAGCTTGTCCAGGGCGTCGACGATCGCCGGCTTGACGGCGTCGAAGGTGGCGTCGCTCTCGGCGAAGCCACGGGCATGGATCTCGGGGCCGCCGCTGACCTTGCCGGTCACCGAGTCGATCACCACGATCACCGAGATGAACCCCTCCTCCCCCAGGATCCTGCGGTCCTTCAGCGAGGTCTCGGTGATGTCGCCCACCGACGAGCCGTCGACGAAGACGTAGCCGCAGTCGACCTTGCCGGCGACCCGGGCCCTGCCCTTGACCAGGTCGACGACGATGCCGTCCTCGGCCATCACCACCCGGTCCGCGGGGACCCCGGTCGCCCGGGCCAGCTCCGCGTTGGCGCGCATGTGCCGGATCTCGCCGTGGATCGGCAGCACGTTGCGCGGCTTGACGATGTTGTAGCAGTAGAGCAGCTCGCCGGCGCTGGCGTGGCCGCTGACGTGGACCAGGGCGTTGCCCTTGTGCACGACGTTGGCCCCCCAGCGGGCCAGCCCGTTGATCACCCGGTAGACCGCGTTCTCGTTCCCCGGGATCAGGGAGCTGGCCAGGACGACGGTGTCGCCCTCCTCGATGTGCACGAAGTTGTGGTTGCGCTGCGCGATCCGGCTCAGCGCGCTCATCGGCTCGCCCTGCGACCCGGTGGAGATCAGCACCTGCTTCTCGGGAGCCAGGTTGGCCAGCTCCTTGGCGTCGACCAGCACGCCCGGCGGCACCTTGAGGTAGCCGAGCTCCTTGGCCACGCCCATGTTGCGGACCATCGACCGGCCGACGTAGGCGACCTTGCGCTTGTGCGCGACCGCGGCGTCGAGCACCTGCTGCACCCGGTGGATGTGGGATGCGAAGCAGGCCACGATCAGCCGCTGGTCGCTCTGGTGGAAGACCCGGTCCAGGACCGGGGCGATGTCCTTCTCCGAGGTCGTGAAGCCGGGGACCTCGGCGTTGGTCGAGTCGGTCATGAACAGGTCGACGCCCTCGTCACCGAGCCGGGCGAAGGCCCGCAGGTCGGTGATCCGGCCGTCCAGGGGCAGCTGGTCCATCTTGAAGTCGCCGGTGTGCAGCACCAGGCCGGCGCCGGTGCGGATCGCCACCGCCAGGGCGTCCGGGATCGAGTGGTTGACCGCGACGAACTCGAGGTCGAACGGGCCGAAGCTGACCCGGTCCCCCTCGCGCACCTGGTGGTGCACGGTCTCCTTGAGCCGGTGCTCGCGCAGCTTGGAGCCGAGCAGCGCGAGGGTCAGCTCGGAGCCGACGAGCGGGATGTCGCCGCGCTCGCGCAGCAGGTACGGCGTGGCGCCGATGTGGTCCTCGTGGCCGTGGGTGAGGACCAGCGCCTCGATGTCGTCGAGCCGGTCCCGGATCGAGTCGAAGTCGGGCAGGATCAGGTCGACGCCCGGGTGGTTCTCCTCCGGGAACAGCACCCCGCAGTCGACGACGAGCAACCGGCCGTCGTACTCGAAGACGGTCATGTTCCGGCCGACCTCGCCGAGGCCGCCCAGCGGGGTGATCCGCAGGCCGCCCTTCTTCAGCGGTGCGGGCGCGGACAGCTCGGGGTGGGGATGGGACAAGGGGTGCTCCTGTGGGTTCGGGCGACCGGCTCAGGCCGGCAACAGCCCAGCGGTCATGAGTGAGGTGCGCAGCGCGGCGTACTCGTCCTCGTCCAGCGGGACGAGCGGGCTGCGGACACGGCGGTTGTCGAGGACTTCGAGCAGCTGCAGGGCGGCCTTGGCGGTCGTCGCCCCGTAGTTGGCCACGCCCATCACGGCGTCGATCGCCGGCAGCAGGGCGGTGAACACCCGCAGCGCCTCGGCGGCGTCGCCGGCGGACCAGGCGTCGACCATCGCCCGGAGCTGGTCGCCGGCCGCGTGGCCGACGACGGAGACGAAGCCGACCGCCCCGTGCGCCAGCCAGCCGAGGTTGGCGACGTCGTCGCCGGAGTAGACGGCGTAGCCCAGCTCGGAGAGCAGCACGCCCCGCGGGAAGTCGCCGACCGCGTCCTTGACGGCGACGACGGTGTCCCACTCGGCCACGGTCTCGTAGGTGGGGAGCTCGATCGTGGTGGCCGTGCGACCGGGGACGTCGTAGAGCATCACGGGCACGTCGGTGGCGGCCACGACCTGCCGGAAGTGGTTGAGCACACCCGCCTGGCCGGGCTTGTTGTAGTAGGGCGTGACCAGGAGCAACCCGTCGGCTCCGAGCTTCTCGGCCTGGGTGGCCAGCTCGACCGAGTGCGCGGTGGCGTTGGTCCCGACCCCGGCGACCACGCTGGCCCGCCCGCCGACGGCGTCCTTGACCGCCCGCAGGATCTCGCCGTCCTCGGCCACCGACGTGGTCGGCGACTCACCGGTGGTGCCGGACACGACGACGCCGTCGTGGCCGTGGTCGACGAGGTGCGCAGCGATCCTGGCGGTGCCGTCGAGGTCGACCGAGCCGTCCTCGTGGAAGGCGGTGGCCATCGCGGTGAGCACGCGCCCGAACGGAGCTGGGGTCATGGGCCTCACGGTATCGGTTGCCGGGCCCGGAGGACCACGCAGGATGCCCCGGCTCCGTCACGGGGCGGCTGCCCGGCGGATCACCGCTCAGCGGCTCAGCGCAGCCCGATCCGGTCCAGGGGCGTGGCCCGCACCCGGTCCATGCCGGTCCGCCGTGCCTGCGCGGAGATGCCCTCGACGCTGACCGAGTACTCCGCGTCGAAGTAGGCGGCCGACCACTGGAACGGCTCGCGGTCCCCCGCCTCGAAGGAGGTCCACTGGAGCCCGGCCAGCTCACCGTCGAGCAGCCACTCCTCGCGCGTCGCGCCCGGGTTCGCGCGGTCGTAGTGCCCGAACCGGTCGGCCTCGGGCTCCCAGCGGGTGTAGCGCATCAGGTAGTCGCCGTACCGGCAGGTGAAGACCTCGGCCTTGCCCGCGATCGCGGGGGCCTCGACCGGCTGGCACTGCGCGTCCAACGACGCGAACACCGACGCCAGCCCGGCCCGGCCGCGGGGTCGGGCGCAGTCGGCCGCGGTGGCCACCACGGCGCCGCCCCAACACGTCTGGTCCTCCGAGGGCCGCGCCTGACCGGACTCGCCCGGCGCGGCGGCCGACTCCGCGGTGGTGCCCACGGCCGGCTCCTCGCCCCCGCCCCCGGCCAGCAGCCGGTAGCCACCGACGCCGGCCGCCAGCACCACGACCACCCCCGAGAGCGCCAGCCCGCGCCGGTGTCGCGGGTACTCGACCGCGGGCCCGCCGCCCGGCGCCGTCGCGGTGGTGGGCTCGGCCGGCGGGCGGGGCGGCACGACGAGGGTGGCGTCCGGGTCGCCCGCACGGTCGGGCCCCGCGGCGTCGCCCGCGGGCACCCGAGCCCGCGCCCGGAGCAGGTCGGTGCGCATCTCGGAGGCACCCGGGTAGCGGTCGGCGGGGGCCTTCGCCATGGAGCGCCGCAGCACGTGGTTGACGACGACGAGCCAGTCCGCGTCGCCCTCGAGCTGGGGCACCGGGTCGTGCAGGTGCCGGAAGGCCACCTCGATGTCGGTGCCGCCGGGGTACGGCGCGGCGCCGGTCAGCGTCGCCCAGAGCAGACAGCCGGCCGAGTAGATGTCCGAGGCCTCGGAGGCCGGGACGCCCTCGTGCCGCTCCGGCGCCATGTAGGAGCCGGTGCCGATGATCCCGGACGTGCGGGTGTGGGTGTCGTCGGTGGACCGGGCGATCCCGAAGTCGCAGAGGTAGCAGTGCACGTCGTCGCCGCGCCGCCGGACCAGCACGTTGCCCGGCTTCACGTCCCGGTGCACCAGGCCGACGTCGTGCGCGTCGGCCAGACCCGCGCAGACGTCCGCCAGCACGGCCAGCGCCATCGCCGGGTGCAGGCTCCCCGTCTCCTTGATCAGCGTCCGCAGGTCGCCGCCCGCGACCAGCTGGGTCGCGATGTAGAGCTGGTCCTCGTGCACCCCGGACTCGTGGACCTGGATCACGTGCGGGGAGTCCAGCCGGGCCAGCATCGTGGCCTCGCGCACGAACCGCTCCCGGAACGACGCGTCCTCGGCGAGGTCCCAGGAGAGCACCTTGAGCGCGACCGAGCGGTCCAGCTCGGGTTGGCGGGCCTCGTAAACCACGCCCATGCCGCCGCGACCCAGGACCCGGACGATCTCGTAGCGTCCGAAGCTGTCCCCCTCGCGCGGCGGGTGGCTCACCGTCGCTCCCACCAGACGAGGTCGAATCCCTCGTGTGCCTCCCGCCGGGTCTCCCGCCACTCCCCCGCGTCGAAGGCCGGGTAGTGGGTGTCGCCCGGCGGCGACCGGTGCACCTCGGTCAGCACCTGGTGGGTGGCGTGCGGCATCGCCTGCTCGTAGATCTGGCTGCCGCCGGCGATCACGGTGTCGCCGTCGAGGGCGGCCGCGTGGGTCAGGGCAGCCTCGAGGCTGCGCACGATGATCACGCCCTCCGCGCCCCAGTCCGGGTCGCGGGTGACCACGATCGTGGTCCGGCCCGGCAGCGGTCGCCCGATCGACTCGTAGGTCCGACGGCCCATCACCAGCGTCTGGCCCATCGTGATCGCCTTGAAGTGGGCGAAGTCCTCGGGCAGGTGCCACGGGATCCCGCCGGCGTCCCCGATCACCCGGTTCTCCGCGTAGGCCGCCACCATCACCACGCGGCCGAACCGGCCCGCGCGGCCGGCCCCGTCCCCCCGGCCCGGCCGGTCGGAGGGAGCGGTGGACTCGGGGACCGGGGTCATACCGCGATCGGCGCCTTGATCCCCGGGTGCGGGTCGTAGCCCTCCACCGCGATGTGCTCGAGGTCGAACGCGTCGAGCGCGGTCACGGTCGGGTCGAGGACCAGCCTCGGCAGCGGCCGCGGGTCGCGGGTGAGCTGGAGCCGGGCCTGGTCGAGGTGGTTGGAGTAGAGGTGCGCGTCGCCCAGGGTGTGCACGAAGTCCCCCACCCGGAGCCCGGCCACCTGCGCCACCATGTGCGTCAGCAGGGCGTACGACGCGATGTTGAACGGCACGCCCAGGAACACGTCGGCGCTGCGCTGGTAGAGCTGGCAGGACAGCCGGCCCGGGCCCGGGTCCGACGAGGTCGCGGGGGCGACGTAGAACTGAAACATCGTGTGACACGGCGCCAGCGCCATCTGCGGGATGTCCGCGACGTTCCAGGCGCTGACGATGTGCCGGCGGGAGTCCGGGTCGCGTCTGATCTGCTCCACGACCTGCGCGATCTGGTCGACGTGCCGCCCGTCCGGGGTGGGCCACGACCGCCACTGGTGGCCGTAGACCGGGCCCAGGTCGCCGTCGTCGTCGGCCCACTCGTCCCAGATCGTCACGCCGCGGTCCTGCAGCCACTTCACGTTGGTGTCGCCGCGCAGGAACCACAGCAGCTCGGCGAAGACGCTGCGGGTGTGCACCTTCTTGGTCGTCACCAGCGGGAAGCCGTCCCGCAGGTCGAAGCGCATCTGGTGGCCGAAGACGCTGCGGGTGCCGGTGCCGGTGCGGTCACCCTTCTCCACGCCGTCGTCGAGGACCCGCTGGAGGAGGTCGAGGTAGGGCTGCACGGGAGCGAGCCTACCGCCGTCCGCCGACCTCAGGGATGCAGCGACATCGGGCCGTAGACCAGGCGGTCGGCCTCGTAGAGCGACACCGCGTCGACACCCAGGGCGGCCAGGTCGGACCAGACCTCCCCCACCCAGGACTCGGCGTCGGCCTGGCTGGCGAAGGTGGCGCCGGACAGCTCGCCGGTGATCTCCACCGGGCGGCCGGCGGAGTCCTCGAGCCGCCAGGTCCAGGGGTGCGGGGCCGCGGCGGCAGGCCGGAACGTGGGCGGCTCGTCGGGAAGCTTTGCCATGTGGCGAGACTAACGTCGGGAGCCTTTGACGAACGGCAGGCGCGGTGGCACATTTCGCACTGGTACGTCGCCTCCGCGGCGCACCGTCCACATCCCGCTCCGGGGAAGCCGGTCGAAGTCCGGCGCTGACCCGCAGCCGTGGTCCGTCCACCCTCCGGTGGGCGGAGAGCCGGAATGCCGGATCGGGGTGGCGGCTCCACACAACCGTCGAGGTCTGCGGAACGGAGCCGGGATCGATCTACCCGGTCCCGGTTTCGCCTCTGTGTACCGCACCAGAGAAGGAAACCACCATGCACGCCCCCTTCCGGGCCGCGCTCGCCGCGCTGCTCACCCTGCTCCTGTCCGCCGTTGCCCTCGTGGGCGCCACGACACCGGCCCAGGCGGCGGACGTCTACCGCTACTGGGCCTACTTCACCGTCACCGACGGGGAGTTCGTCGCCCAGGAGACCGGCCCCTCCGGCGCCAAGCCCGCCGACGGCGACGTCGAGGCCTACCGCTTCGCGGCGCCCGCCGACTACACCCAGCCGAACCTGCCCCGCGCCGACCTCTCCGAGGTCGACTTCGAGACGGTGTGCGGCGACAAGACCGCCGAGTCCGGCGACAAGCGCGTCGCCGTGCTCCTCGACTACGGCGTCGAGGAGGACGCCGACGGCGCCGAGGTGCCCGAGCCGGAGGCCCTGTGCGCGGTGGTGCCGGCGAAGGCGAACGGCCTGCAGACCCTCGAGGCGGTGGCCCCGGACCTGCGCACGCAGAAGTCGTCGTTCGGTCCCCTGGTGTGCGGCATCAGCGGCTACCCGGAGACCGGGTGCGCCGACGAGAAGGTGGCCGAGGGCACGCCCGCGGACGCCGGGACGGTCGAGTTCGCCGTCGCCAGCGACGAGACCGGTGACGAGTCCGGCGAGGCCGGCGAGTCCGGCTCCTCGGACAGCTCCGACACCTCGGCCGCCTCCGAGAGCGACGAGGGGTCCAACGCCCTGCTCCTGGCCGGCATCGCGGTCCTCGTGGTGCTGGTCGTCGCCGGCGGCGTCCTGCTCAACCGACGCCGTACCACCGCCTGAGCCCAGCCGATGCGCCCACACCACCGGATCACCCACCCCCGTGCCCTGCACCCGGGTGCCTGGTGGCTGTGGGCGCTCGGCCTGGCGGCGGCCGCCAGCCGGACCGCCAACCCGGTGCCGCTGGTGCTGATCATCGCGGTCACCTGGTTCGTGGTCTCGGCCCGGCGGGGCGACACGCCCTGGGCCGCGTCGTACGCCCTCTTCTTCCGGCTGGCGCTGATCGTGATCGCCATCCACCTGGTCTTCCAGACGCTGCTCTCGGGCAGCACCCAGGGCACCACCGTGCTCTTCTCCCTCCCCGAGATCCCGGTGCCCGACTCCTTCGGCATCCAGCTCGGCGGCGACGTCACGCTGGAGGCGCTGCTGACGGCGTTCTACGTCGCCCTGCAGCTGGCGGCGATCTTCTGCTGCATCGGGGCCGCCAACGCCCTGGGCAGCGCCCGCCAGCTGTTGCGCTACGTGCCGGCCGCCCTCTACGAGATCGGCATCGCCTGCGTCATCGCCCTCACCTTCGCCCCCCAGCTGGCCGGCGACGCCCGCCGGGTGCGGGACGCCGCCCGCCTGCGCGGCGGCAACCGGGGCCGGGTGCGCCGCCTGGGCCGGCTGGCGATGCCGATGCTGGAGGGCGCCCTCGAGCGCTCCGTCGAGCTCGCCGCCGCCATGGACTCCCGCGGCTACGGGCGGACCACGACGACCGACCCCCGGGCCCGCCGCACCACGTCCCTGCTCGTGGTGGCCGGGTCGCTCGGCACCTGCGTGGGCGTCTACGGCCTGCTGGCCGGGACCGCCGACTCCTGGCTCGGGCTGCCGATGCTGCTCGTCGGCGCCGCGCTCGGCGTCCTCGGCATCGCCTCCGGCGGACGACGCACCGGCCGGACCCGCTACCGACCCGACCCCTGGGCCCTGCCGGAGCTGCTGGTCGTCGCCAGCGGCCTCGCCGCGGCCGCCCTCATGTTCTGGCAGGTCCGGGTGGACCCGGGCGTGCTGGTGCTCTCCTCGTCGACGGCGGTGCCGCCGGTGCCCCTGCTCGCGTGTCTCGGGATCGCCCTCGCCCTGCTGCCGGCCGTGCTCGCGCCCCCGCTGCCGATCGCGCCCGCGCGGGTGGCGCGATGATCGTCTTCGACCGGGTCTCGGTCACCTATGCCGGCGCCGCCTCCCCCGTGCTCTCCGAGGTCGACCTGACCATCCCCGAGGGGGAGATGTGCCTGGTGATGGGCCGCACCGGCAGCGGCAAGTCCACGTTGCTGCGGGCCATCAACGGGCTCGTCCCCCACTTCTCGGGTGGCACGCTGCGCGGCACCGTCCAGGTCGACGGCCGCAAGACCAGCTCACACCGGCCTCGGGACCTGGCCGACGTGGTCGGCTTCGTCGGCCAGGACCCGCTCTCGGGCTTCGTCACCGACAACGTCGAGGACGAGCTGGCCTACGCGATGGAGTCCCTCGGCGTCGCGCCGTCGGTGATGCGCAAGCGGGTCGAGGAGACCCTCGACCTCCTGGGCCTGGCCGACCTGCGGGGCCGGCCCCTGGCCCAGCTCTCCGGCGGCCAGCAGCAGCGGGTGGCGATCGGCTCGGTGCTGACCACCCACCCGCGCGTGCTGGTGCTGGACGAGCCGACCTCCGCCCTCGACCCGCTCGCCGCGGAGGACGTGCTGGCGACGATGCAGCGGCTCGTGCACGACCTGGGCCTCACCGTCGTCCTGGCCGAGCACCGGCTCGAGCGGGTCGTGCAGTTCGTCGACCGCATCGTCCACGTCCCCGGCGACGGCTCCCCCGTGGTCGACGGGCCGCCGGCCACGATGCTCGCCGGCACGCCGATCGCCCCACCGGTGGTCGAGCTCGGCCGGGCCGCCGGCTGGGATCCCCTGCCCCTGACCGTGCGGGACGCCCGTCGGCGGTCGGTCGCCCTGCGCGCCGAGCTGGCCGTCGTACCCCCTCCCGAGCACGGCCCGCGGGTCTCGGGCGAGGTGCTGGCCACGACCCGGAACCTGGTGCTGGGCTACCCCCGGCGACCGGTGCTCGAGGACGTCTCGCTCACGGTGTCGGCGGGCGAGGTGGTGGCCCTGATGGGGCGCAACGGGGCGGGCAAGTCGACCCTGCTGCGGGGTCTCGTC
The DNA here is from genome assembly GCF_014842875.1 of Nocardioides donggukensis. Taxonomy (GTDB): domain Bacteria; phylum Actinomycetota; class Actinomycetes; order Propionibacteriales; family Nocardioidaceae; genus Nocardioides; species Nocardioides donggukensis. Next base: position 662,552 of record NZ_JACYXZ010000002.1, read on the forward strand.
GGCCTGCACCGACCCCAGTCCGGCACGATCGACTCGCCTCGCGCCGGGCTGGTGCCGCAGGTCCCCGCCGACCTGCTCTACGCCGCCTCGGTCCGCTCCGAGTGCGAGATGGCCGACCGGGACGCGGACGCCCCCGCCGGGACCACGCGGGCGCTGATGGACCGGCTCACCGACGGCATCGACCCCGACACCCACCCCCGCGACCTGTCCGAGGGCCAGAAGCTCACGCTCGCCCTGGCCATCGTGCTCGCGCAGAGGCCCGCGCTGCTGCTCCTCGACGAGCCGACCCGGGGCCTGGACTACACCGCGAAGCAGAACCTGGTCGCGATCCTGCACGACCTGGTCGCCGACGGGCACGGCGTCGTCTTGGCAACCCACGACGTGGAGCTGGTCGCCGAGGTCGCCACCCGGGTGGTGGTGCTCGCGGACGGCGAGGTGGTCGCCGACGGCGCCGCGCGCGAGGTCGTCGTCTCCTCCCCCGCCTTCGCCCCGCAGGTCGCCAAGATCATGGCCCCCCAGCCGTGGCTGACCGCGCGCGACGTCGCCTCGGCGCTGGCGGCGAGCCGCCGATGAGTGACGTCGCCGTGGTCCGGGTGCACGCCGCAGCCGCCGCCGCGCTGGCGCTGTCCAGCCTGGTCACGCTGGTCGCGTTCGGCTGGCCGTTCGTGTTCCAGCCCGGCAACGGCTTCGAGGGCACCTCGCACAGCACCGACGCCCCCTGGTTCTTCGTGCTGATCCTGCCGCTGCTCGCCGCCATCGTGCTGGCCGAGCTCAACGCAGGGGGCATCGACGCGAAGGCGATCGCCCTGCTCGGCATGCTCTCCTCGGTGGGCGGCGCGATGCGGGCCCTCTCGCCCGGGGTGGCCGGTCTGGAGCCGAGCTTCGCGATCATCATGCTCGGCGGGCGGGTGTTCGGGCGCGGCTTCGGCTTCGTCCTCGGCTGCCTCACGCTGTTCGTGGGGGCACTGATCACCGGTGGCGTGGGCCCGTGGCTCCCGTTCCAGATGATGGCGGCCGGCTGGGTCGGCTTCGCCTCGGGATCGCTGCCGCGGATGACCGGTCGGCTGGAGGTGCTGGCGCTGGCCGTGCTCGGCTTCTTCCTGGGCCTGTTCTACGGGCTGCTGATGAACCTGTGGTTCTGGCCGTTCGGCGTGTACGGCGACGGGCTGAGCTTCGTGCCCGGTGCGGACGCCCTGGCGAACGCCACGAACTACGGGCGCTACTACCTGACCACGTCGGTGGTGTGGGACCTCGGGCGCGGGGTGTTCACGTTCCTGCTGATCCTGGTGGCCGGGCGGCCGCTCCTGCGGGCCCTGCGCAGGGTGTCGCGCCGGGCCGCCTTCGGCGTGCCGGTGCGGTTCGAGCCATGAGCATCCACGTGCTCGGCACCGGGTCCGCCGACGGCTGGCCGAACCCGTTCTGCACCTGCGCCTCCTGTGCCGCCGAGCGCGGGGCCGGACGGGTGCGGGCCCAGACGTCGGTGCTGGTCGACTCGTTCCTGCTCGACTGCGGGCCGGAGACGCCGCGGCTCGCGGAGCGGGCGGGGGTGTCCCTCACCGGGGTCCGGCACGTCCTGCTCACCCACGACCACCCCGACCACTGCGCGCCGGCCTTCCTGCTCTTCCGGTCGTGGGTGAGCGGGGACGAGCCGCTCGACGTCATCGGGCCGGCGTCGGTCGTCGCGGCCTGCCGACCGTGGCTGGCTCCGGACACGCCGGTCCGGTTCGTGGAGGTGGCTCCGGGCGACGTCCTCGACCTGCCCGGCGGGACGGTGCGGGTGGTCGCCGCGGCCCACGGTCCGGACGACGTGCTCTACGACGTGACGGCGCCGTCCGGGCACGTCTTCTACGGCACCGACACCGGGCCACTGCCCGACGTCGAGGCGCTGCGGGACGCGGCGTACGACGTGGTGTTCCTCGAGGAGACCTTCGGCGACCACACCGGTCACGGGACCGCGCACCTGGACCTGCCGTCCTTCGCCGAGCAGCTCCGCCGGCTCCGGGAGGTCGGTGCCGTCACCGACACCACCGACGTCGTCGCGGTGCACCTCTCCCACCACAACCCCCCGACGCCGGAGCTGGCCCGGCGACTGGCCGACTGGGGCGCCCGCGTGGTCGACGACGGCACCCGGCTCACAGCCGGCCAGGCGTCCGCCGCAGACGACGGGGACCCCGGCACGGTGCTGCGCACCCTGGTGCTCGGCGGTGCCCGCAGCGGCAAGTCGCGGGAGGCGGAGCGGATCCTCGCCGACGCCGAGGTCACCTACGTCGCGACCTCCTACCCGCACCCGGACGACCCGGAGTGGGTGGCCCGGGTGGCCCGGCACCGTCAGGAGCGGCCGGCCCGCTGGACCACGATCGAGACGCTCGACCTGGTGGGCCTGCTGGGGCGGGAGGGCGGCCCGATCCTCGTGGACTGCCTGACGCTGTGGCTGACCCGGGTGATGGACGCCCACGACGCGTGGAACGACGACGCCTGGCACCGCGACGGCCGCGAGGCCGTGGCCGCCGAGGTGGACGCGCTGCTCGCCGCCTGGCGCGGCACCCGGCGCCGCGTGGTGGCGGTGTCGAACGAGGTCGGCCAGGGCGTGGTGCCCGACACCGCGTCGGTGCGCCGGTTCCGGGACGAGATGGGGCGGCTCAACGCCCGGCTGGGCGCCGAGACCGAGGACGTGCGGTGGTGTGTGGCGGGCCGGGTGGTCCGGCTGTGAACGCCGTGCGCCTGGCTCTCGGCACGCTGACGGCCGTGCCGGTGGCGGCGCCGGCGTCGGTCGACCGGCGGACCGCCGGCCGGGCGATGCTGCTGGCTCCGGTCGTCGGCCTCGTGCTGGGGCTGCCGCTCGCGGTCGCGGCGGTGCTCCTGGACGACCTGCTCGCTCCCCCGGTCCTCGCCGCGCTGGTCGTCTCGGCGCTCGCGCTCCTCACCCGCGGACTGCACCTGGACGGACTGGCCGACACCGCCGACGGGCTCGGCAGCGGGAGGTCCGGCGCCGAGGCGCTGGCGGTGATGCGACGCTCCGACATCGGCCCGTTCGGGGTGGTGACGCTGGTGCTGGTGCTGCTCCTGCAGGTCACGGCACTCGCCGCCTGCCTGGCCCGCGGCGACGGGGCACTGGTGCTGCTCCTCGCGCTGGTGGTCAGTCGCGGACTGCTGCCCCTGGCCGCCGTGCCCGCCCTGCCCGCCGCGCGGGCCGACGGGCTCGGGGCCACGGTCGCGGGCACCGTGTCCCGTCGGTCGGCCGTGCTGGTCGCGCTCGGCCTGGCGCTCCTCGTCATCGCCACGGCACTCGTCGACGGTCGTCAGGGCATGACGCTGGTGCTGCTGGCCGTCGTACCTGCGCTCGCACTCGCGCTGCGCTGTCGCACCCGCTTCGGCGGCGTGACCGGCGACGTCTACGGCGCCGTGGTCGAGACCGGCTTCACCGCCGCCCTCGTCATCGCCTCCGGCGCCTGAGCACGAACGGTGGCGGGCTGGGCCGTCCGGCTCAGGACTCGCGGACCGAGGGCTCCACGAACGGCGGCTTGACCACGGTGAAGATCTCGCGACGCCCCCGGATGTCCACGCCGACCTCGGCGCCGTCCTCGACGATGCGGGGCATCAGCGCGAGGCCGATCCCCTTCTTCAGCGTCGGCGAGAAGGTGCCGGAGGTGACGTCGCACAGCGGGACGTCCGCGGTCAGCGTGACGCTCATCCCGGGCCGCGGGATGCCACGGCCGGTGGCGAGCAGGCCGCGCAGCAGCACGTCGGAGCCCCGCTCCCGCTCGGCCAGCAGCACCTCCCGGCCCCAGAACGCCTCCTTCTTCCAGCCGCAGGCCCAGCCGACCCGGCCCTGGTTGGGGGTGACGTCGGGCCGCAGGTCCTGCCCGTGCAGCGGGTAGCCCATCTCGGTGCGCAGCGTGTCCCGGGCGCCGAGGCCACAGGGCAGCAGCCCGTGCTCCTCGCCCGCCGCGACGAGTGCGTCCCACAGCGCGAGGGCCCCGTCGTTGTGGACGATCAGCTCGTAGCCCCGCTCGCCGGTGTAGCCGGTGCGGCAGACCACGACGCCGGTGCCGGCGTGCTCGGCCTCGACGAAGGTCATGTAGTCGTGGCCGACCGGGAGCCCCACCGCCGCCAGGGTCTCGTCGGAGCGGGTGCCCTGCACGGCGAGCACGGCGTACGACTCGTGGTGGTCGCTGATCTCGACCCCGTCCGGCGCCTGCTCGCGCAGGCGGCGCACGACCTCGGCGGTGTTGGCCGCGTTGGGGACGAGCAGGATCCGCTCGTCGTCCTGGTAGTAGGCGATCAGGTCGTCGATGATCCCGCCCGTGGCGTCGTCGCAGCAGAGCGTGTACTGCGCCTTGCCCGGCTCGATCCGGCCGAGGTCGTTGGACAGCGTGGCGTTCACGTACGCCGCCGCGCCCGGCCCGGAGACCAGCGCCTTGCCGAGATGGCTCACGTCGAAGATGCCCACCGCCTCGCGAACGGCGGTGTGTTCCTTCACCACGCCGGTGGCGTACTCGAGCGGCATGGTCCAGCCACCGAAGTCGGCGAACTTGGCGCCGAGCGCGACGTGCCGGTCGTGGAGCGGGGAGCGGAGCGGGGAGCGGAGCGGGGCGGACTCGTCGGTCATACGGCCGAACGTATCCCACCCGGACGGCGTGGTTAGAGTGCAGGGCGTGACGACGTACACACTCCGCAACGCCAGCCCTGCCAAGACCCGATGCGATGCCGTCGTGGTCGGGGTCACCTCGAGCAAGAAGGGCCCGGTGGTGGCCACGGGAGGCGGTGACGTCGCCAAGGCGTACGGGCGCAGGCTCGCCCCGCTGCTGGCCACGCTGGGCTTCACCGGCAAGGACGGCGAGACCGCCAAGGTGCCCACGGGCGGGACGATCAAGTCGCCGCTGCTGGTGCTGGTCGGCCTGGGCGAGGAGCGGGCGCTGACCCCCGTCGGCGTACGCCGCGCGGCCGGGGTGGCCGCCCGCACGGTCACCAACGCCGCCTCCGTCGCGATCGCGCTCCCGGCCGACTCGCCCGAGCTGGTGCGGGCGGTCACCGAGGGATTCGCCCTCGGGGGCTACACGTTCACCGAGTACAAGACCGACCCCAAGCCGGGGCGCACCGATGCCGGCGAGGTCGTGGTGCTCAGCGAGCAGGCCCGCAAGAAGGACACCGTCGCCGCGTTCGAGCGGGCCCGCGCGGTCACCGCCTGCGTGGCCGGTGCCCGGCACTGGGTCAACCTCCCGGCCGGCGACCTCACCCCGCCGGTCTTCGCCGACGCCGTCGTCGCCGCCCACAAGGAGCTCACGTCGGGTCGCGGCGCCCCCAAGGTGGGGATCACCGTCTGGGACGAGCAGAAGCTGGCCGCCGAGGGCTGCGGCGGCATCCTGGCCGTGGGCAAGGGCTCGGAGGCTCCCCCGCGTCTGGTCAAGCTGACCTGGGAGCCCAAGGGCGCCACCCGGCACGTGGCACTGGTCGGCAAGGGCATCACCTACGACTCGGGCGGCTACACGATCAAGCCGCCGGCCTCGATGCTGCACATGAAGGAGGACATGGCCGGCGCCGCCACGGTGGTCCAGGCGCTGTTCCTCATCGCGCAGCTGAACCTGCCGGTGCGGGTCACCGCGTGGGCGCCGATGGCGGAGAACATGATCTCCGGCGCCGCCATGCGCCCCGGCGACGTGCTCACGATCCGAGGCGGCACCACCGTCGAGATGACCAACACCGACGCCGAGGGTCGGTTGATCCTGGCCGACGCGCTGGTCCTGGCCGCCGAGGAGAAGCCGGACACGATCGTCGACATCGCCACGCTGACCGGCGCGATGGTCGTGGCCCTGGGCGAGCGGATGGCCGGGGTCATGGGCGCCGACGACGTGGTCGCCGGGCTCCGAGCCGCCGCCGACGCCGCGGGCGAGGCGGTCTGGCCGATGCCGATCCCCGACGAGATGCGGGAGCGGGTCACCAGCAGCAAGGTCGCCGACATCGCCCAGCACGACTGGGTGCGCTGGGGCGGCGGGCTCTTCGCGGCCGCCTTCCTGCGGGAGTTCACCGACGGCATCCCGTGGGGCCACGTCGACATCGCCGGCCCGGGGTTCAACCCCGGCGGTGTGCACGGCTACACCACCTCCGGCGGCACCGGCTTCGGGGTCGCGACGCTGATGGAGTACGTCGCCGCGCAGGCCTGACCGCGCGGCACCCCTCATTGCATCGAGCTCGCCGCCCTGGCCCGACGAGGCTGACAGGCTCTTGTCCGCGAGCCTGACGATTGGCGATACCCGCTAGCCGTTCCGGCCCCGGGCTTGGACAATGGCCGCATGGAGCCTCGCTCCCCTGTGGTCGGGCGGGACGCCGAGCGGGAGTTGCTGGTCTCGGCGTTGCACGACTCCGCCACCGGGACCCCGCGGGCCGTCCTGGTCGCCGGGGAGGCCGGCATCGGGAAGACCCGGCTGGTCGCGGACGTCGCCGACGACGCCGCGGCCGACGGGCACCTGGTGCTGTGGGGACACTGCATGCGCTTCGGTGCGGAGTCCTCGCCGTACCTGCCGATCGGACAGGTGCTCACACAGTGGCACCGGACTGCCGGACCGCAGGAGCGACGCCGGGTCCTCGCCGGTGCCGCGGCGCTGTCCACCATCGCCCCCGCGCTCGGGGGCACAGCAGGGACCGCGCATCCCGACGGCACCAGCCGACTGATCCCGCTGACGGGAGCCGTCGTGGATCGGATCACCGAGGAGAAGCCACTCGTCCTCGTCGTCGACGACCTCCAGTGGGCCGATGCCACCTCCCTGGACCTGCTGGCCTACCTGATCAGCGGCTTCGCACCGGCTCGACGGCTCGCCCTCCTCGCCACCTTCCGAGACACCGACCTCGAGGACGGACACCGGCTGCACGGCTGGCTGGCCGACATGCTCCGCCTGCCGGGCGTCGCGACCACCCGTCTCGAGCGCTTGGACCTGCAGGACACAGAGCACCTCGTGTCCTCACTCCGCGGCGGCACCGGCATCGGCCGGCTCTCCCACGACGTGTTCGAGCGTTCGGAGGGCAACCCCTACCTGACGGAGGTTCTGGTCCGCTCGAACGGTGAGCGGACGACGTCCGCCGCGACCACCGACCTCTCGACGGTCCTGCTCGCCTCCTGGCACCGGCTCACACCCCAGGCGCGGGCGCTCATGCAGTGGCTGGCCGTCGGCGGCCGACCCGTGCGGTTCGCCGACCTCGAGCAGGTCGCGGCCGGGATCGCGGACGACCGGTTCCGGACCTGCCTCGAGGAGGCCCGCGCCGAGGGGATCGTCCGCCTCGTGGCGCCTGGCGTGGTCTGGTTCCACCACCCGCTGCTGGCCGAGGTGATCGCCGACACGATGGGCCCCGGCGAGCTCAGGACCCGCCACGCCCGCTACGTCGACGTACTCGAGGCCGTCTCCGAGGATGTCGCCGCCGACACCCCGGACCATTCACGGGCTGCTCACCTGGCCCTGCACCACGAGGGCGCCGGTCACACGGACGAGGCGCTTCGATGGTCCCTGCTCGCCGCTGACGCGGCCGAGCGGGTGCGTGCCTTCGCCGAGGCGACCGAGCACCTGCAGCGGGTCTGTCGACTCTGGCCCGAGGCGAGCGACCGAGCCCGCGCCGCGGCCGGCGAGCGGGTGCCGATGCTCACCCGCGCCAGCGACAGCGCGCGCAGGAGCGGCGACCATCTCGCGGCCGTCCGGCTGCGTGAGGAAGCCGTGTCCCTCGTCGACGCACGAGCCGAGCCGGAGCTGGCCGTCGAGCTGAGCCTGCTGCTGCCCTGGCTGCGGGTGTCGAGCGGCCTCGACGACATGGTGCGGCAGACGACGTTCCGAGACATGCTGAGCCTGCTCGAGGGTCGGCCGTCCAGCTCCGCGAAGGCGCAGGTCCTGGCCCACGCGAGCTACCTCGCGCGATGGGACGGAGCCCCCGACGCGGCCCGCCTCGCCGAGAGGGCCCTCGCGATGGCCCGGGACCTCGGCTCGGAACGGACGTTGGCCCACGTGATGTCCGCGACGTCACTGCTCCGGGTGGGGGCGCCGGAGTCGCTCGCGGCCATCGAGGAGGCCGTCGCCCTCGCCTGGCGGATCGAGGAGCCCCGGCTGATCGGCATGGCGGAGTTCTGCCGTGCCGACGCCCTCTATGAGCTCGGCAGAGCGACTGAGGCCGCCGACCAGTCGCTCGCGGCCTTCCGGAGGATGGTGGAGCGCGGCTGGTTCCACGACGCCGCCTACGGGCTGAGCGCGACGCCGGCGCTGTACCTGTGCACCCTCGGCCGATGGCCCGAGGCCAGGGCTCAGCTTCGGGAGCTGCTCGGCCGCCGGCAGGCCCCCCGCCCGGCCTCCTGGGTGCGCTCCGTGGCGGCAGTGCTGGCGTTCCGGGCGGGCGAGGCCGACCTGGCCCGAACACACCTCACCCGCTCCCTGGAGCTGGCCAGCGGCCCGCCGGCCCTGGGCGAGCTGAGCCTCCTGGCAGTGCTGGAGCAGCACGCCTTCGACGGCGGTCATGAGCGGGTCCTGGACCTCGTCGAGGCGCAGCTGCCCGAGGCGGTCGGCGCCTCACCCGCCGTGGCCGAGGACCTTCTGGTCCGGGCGGCTCGGGCGGCCGGCGAGCTGGCCTCCTTCCGCGGACACCGGTCCGACGCCGGCCGACGGCTGCACCGGATGGAGAGCCGGGTGGCACCGGAGCGGGGGTGGTTCGCCCGCCGCTCTCGCGAGGACCACGTCAGTCCGGCACTCAGGTGCGTGTACGCCGCCGAGCGGGCCCGCTGCCAGGACGACCGGGGCCCGCTGGTCGGGCTCTGGAGCGCCGCCGAAGTCGCCTGCGCGGAGGCCGGTCTTCCCTGGGATCGGGCGCTGGCCTGCTACCACCTGGGCCAGGCCCTGCTGGAACGGCACGACCGCAGTGGGGCGGCCGGTGCGCTCCGGACCGCGGCGAGCCTGGCCACCGATCTCGGTGCCGCCCCGGTCGTCGCGGACGTCCACGCCCTCGCCGCACAGGCACACCTCTGCCTCGACCGACCGGCGCCTGCCAGCGACCGCGACGGCGCCCAGTGGCCGACCCTCACCCACCGGGAGCGGGAGGTCCTCGCCCACGTCGTCGCCGGCCGCACGTACGCCGAGATCGCCGACGTCCTGGTCATCAGCCCCAAGACCGTGAGCGTCCACGTCTCGAACCTGCTGCGCAAGACCGACACCGCCAACCGCATCGAGCTCGCCGCCCTGGCTCGACGAGCCTGACAGGCTCTACGTTCTGCAGGTTCTGGGCACGTGGAACCTGCAGAACGTAGAGCCTGACGCGCCGACTGTCCCGCTGCGCGAGCCTGACGATTGGCGATACCCGCTAGCCGTTCCGGCCCCGGGCTTGGACAATGGCCGCATGGAGCCTCGCTCCCCTGTGGTCGGGCGGGACGCCGAGCGGGAGTTGCTGGTCTCGGCGTTGCACGACTCCGCCACCGGGACCCCACGGGCCGTCCTGGTCGCCGGGGAGGCCGGCATCGGGAAGACCCGGCTGGTCGCGGACGTCGCCGACGACGCCGCGGCCGACGGGCACCTGGTGCTGTGGGGACGCTGCCTCCGGTTCGCGGCGGACTCGTCGCCGTTCCTGCCGATCGGACAGGTGCTCACGCACTGGCACCGACAGGCTGCGCCGGACGAGCGGGGCCGCGTCCTGGACGGCGCACAGGACCTGGCCGCGATCGCTCCGGCCCTCGGCTCGGCGCCGGGGTCCTCCCAGACGCAGCGGCTGGTCATGCTCGTGGCCACGGTACTGGAGCGGATCACCGAGCAGACGCCGCTCGTCCTCGTCGTCGACGACCTCCAGTGGGCCGACACCACGTCGCTGGACGTCCTCGCCTTCCTGATCGGAGGCTTCGGCCCCGGTGTGCGCATCAGCGTCCTCGGCACCTACCGGGACACCGACCTCGAGGACGGTCACCGGCTGCACGGCTGGCTGGCCGACATGCGCCGCATGCCCGGGGTGGAGCCGATCCGCCTCGACCGCCTCGACCTGCTCGACACCGACCACCTGGTCTCCGCACTGCAGGGTGCCGGCGGCTCGGCGCGGCAGGCAGCGGCGCTGTTCGCCCGCGCGAAGGGCAACCCCTACCTCACCGAGGTGCTCCTCCGGGCCGAAGGCACCGCCGGCTCCCTCACCGGGGGTGCCAGGGAGCTGCCCGAGGTGCTGCTCGCGTCCTGGCACCGTCTGAGCCCTGAGGCGCGGGCGCTCATGCAGTGGATCGCGGTCGGTGGGCGACCCGTCGAGCTCGGGGTCCTGGAGCGACTCGCCCGGGGCCGCGACCTGTCGGTGTCCCGCGTCCGGACGTGTCTGGAGGAGGCGCGTGCCGAGGGCATCGTCCGCCTGACCCCGACCGGGGACGTCTGGTTCCACCACCCCCTGTTGGCCGAGGTGATCGGCGGCACCGTGGCGCCCAGCGACCTGCGTCGGCTGCACGGGGAGTACATCGAGATCCTCGAGGACGCCGGCTCGGTCCCGGAGCACTCCCGGGCCACGCACCTGGCCCTCCACCACGCCGCCGCGGGCAACACCGACGAGGCGCTGCGCTGGTCCCTGCGTGCGGCAGCGGCCGCCCTGGAGCTCCGCGCCCTCGCCGAGGAGGCGGAGCACCTCCAGCGCGCCTGCCGACTCTGGCCCGACGCCGGTCCCGACGCCCGCGCCGAAGCCGGCGACCTGGTACAGCTGCTGATCCGCGCGAGCGACTCCGCCCGGTGCAGCGGTGCCGACGTCGCCGCGGTCCGGCTCCGCGAGCAGGCCCTCTCCCTCGTCGACCAGCACGAGGAGCCCGAGCTCGCCGTGAAGCTGCGGCTGCCGCTGACGTGGCTGCGCATCGTGAGCGGACTGGATCTGGAGCCCTGGCCCCGCGTCGAGCCGGTCGCCGAGACGCTGGCGCTGGTCCGGGACCGCCCAGCGAGCCCGGAGAAGGCCAGGGCCCTCTCCGCCCTCGCGCTCGTCCTGATGTGGTTCGACGACCCGGACGCCCCGGTGCTGTCGGAGGAGTCGGTGCGCATGGCGCGCTCCGTGGGCTCACCGAGCGCCGTCGCCGGGGCCCTGGCCATCCGCGCGCAGATCCGCGCGGGCACGCCCGAGGGACTCGCGGACGCCGAGGAGGCCCTCGACCTGGCGTGGCAGGTCGGGGACCCCCGCCAGATCGGCCTGGTCGCGGTGTGGCACGCACACGCGCTCGCCAGCCTGGGGCGCCTGGCCGACGCGACGGACCGGTCGCTCGCCGCCTTCGGCCGGATGCTGGACCGGGGATGGTTCCACGATGCCGCCTACGGCATCGGCGCGGACCCGGCCCGCTGGCTCTGTGAGCTCGGACGCTGGACGGAGGCGGGGGCGCACCTGCGGGTCCTGATGAGCAGGCGCCAGGCGCCCGGACCCGCGGCGACGGCCAGGGGCGTTGCGGCGATCCTCGCCTACCGCAGCGGCGACCTCCCGACCGCGCGTGCCCACATGGCTCGGGCTCGCGAGCTGTCGCCGGGCTTCCCGACGGAGGACGAGCCGGATCGCCGGGCCGCGCTCGAGGAGGCCCGGTCCGAGGGTGACAACGAGGGCGTCCTCTACCTCGTGGAGTCGTGGATGCCCCACACGCTCGAGCCGGAGCTGCAGTGGACCGGCGAGCTCCTGCTCCGCGCCGCCCGCGCCGCGGGCGATGTGGCCGCACAACCGGGGCGACGCGCGTCCGTGGCGGCCCAGCTGGCCCGGATCGAGGAGCTGGCCGGTGACCGGGCCCGGGAGATCCGCGACTGCGCGGGGGACGACCCGATGCTCAGGGCCGTCGGCCGGCTCTACCTGGCCGAGTCCGCCCGCTGCCGCGACGACCGTGGCCGCGTCGTCGAGCAGTGGGTCACCGCGGTCGAGGCCTGTCGGGCCGCCCACCTGCGGTGGGACGAGGCCCTCGCGACCTACCGGCTGGGCGAGGCGCTGCTCACCCGGGGAGGAAGCCGGGCCAGGGCGGCCGAGTCGCTGCGCACCGCGGCCGCCCTGGCCGCCGAGATGGGGGCCGCTCCCCTCCTCGACGACGTCCGGGCCCTGGCCGGGCAGGCCCACGTCTCGCTCGACCAGCCCGGCGCCGACCTGGATGCGGCCGCGGACGCCTGGCCGCACCTGACCGCACGCGAAAAGGAGGTCCTCGCCCACCTCGGGGCCGGACGTACCTACGCCGAGATCGCCGACGCCCTGGTCATCAGCCCCAAGACGGTCAGCGTCCACGTGTCCAACCTGCTGCGCAAGACCGGCACCACGAGCCGGATCGAGCTCACCGACCTCGCCCGGCGCCGAGCCTCCGGCACCGTGCCGCGGCAGCGCACCAGGACCGCGGAGCGGCGAGCCGGCTCCCCGTGAAGGGGAGGCGGCCCGCCGGAACCCCCGTCAGCCCGGCCCGTCAGCCCGTCAGGCCGGGCTGAACGTCCGGCCCTGCGACCGGTCCTGCTGGTGCCGTCGCGCCCCGATCGCGACGGCACCCGCGCCGAGGGCCAGGCCCGCGGCGACCCCCACTCCGATCTGCACGAGCTCGAGCGCGCCGTCGTCGACGGGCACCTCGATCTCCCGGACGACCGTCGCTCCGCTCTCGCCGACGGGGACGCCCGGGTCGGGGATCGCGGTGGCGGGGCCGGTGAGTGTCAGCGTCAGGAACCCCGCGGCCAGGAGTGCCGGGGGGATCCGGGTGAGAATGCGAGACATGATGTGTCCTTCCAGAGGTGGAACTTTCCGACACCTCGACCCTCGTGGACACCGACGGCTCCGCACATCGGGAGGACCCCCTCAGATGCGGGCCCAGGCTCCTCAGATTCCCCGGCGGGTCAGCCGCGCGACTTCTTGCGCTTGTCGCGCACCGAGACGTCGTTGGTGCCCTCGTGCGCGATCTCGAAGAGCTGGGTGGCCTTGAGCAGCTTGCTCATGGAGGCGTAGCCGTAGTTGCGCGGGTCGAACGACGACTGGTTGCCGATGTGGTTGCCCACGGCGCCGATCCGCGCCCAGCCGCTCTCGTCCGCGGCCGACTTGACGGCGTTGCGGAGCAGGTCGACCAGGGCGGCGTCCTGCTTGAGCTCCGCGGTGGGCGTCCGGTGCGGCGTCTCCCGTGCCGACGGCCGGGCCGACGTCGAGACCTCGGGCTCGTCGTCGGCGTCGTCCTCCTCGTCGGAGACCCCGAGCTGGTCGAGGTAGAGGAAGCGGCTGCAGGCACCCACGAACGGCTCGGGCGTCTTGCGCTCGCCGAACCCGTAGACCGACGCGCCACGGTCACGCAGGTGCATCACCAGCGGCGTGAAGTCGGCGTCGCTGGAGACGATCGCGAAGGCGTCCGGCTCGTCGGTGTAGAGCAGCGCCATGGCGTCGACCACGAGCGCCATGTCGCTGGCGTTCTTGCCGCGGCTGTAGTCGAACTGCTGCACCGGGCGGATCGCCTTGGCGTGCAGCACCTGCTCCCAGCCCTTGAGGCCGGCCTTCTTCCAGTTGCCGTACGCGCGGCGGATGTTGGGCTCGCCGAACCCGGAGAGCTCGTTGAGGATCAGGTCGATCTTGACCGCGGGCGAGTTGTCGGCGTCGATGAGCAGGGCGATGCGAGGCTTGGAGGACACCCGGGAAACCTACTACCCGCGCTCCTGGTCCTTCTGCCGGCGGTTGTAGTCGCGCATCCGCTGCGGCACCCCGACCACCGCCGCGTCGTACGACGGCACCTGGTGCTTGTTGGCGAACCGGTGCGCCCAGTCGACCGACGGCACCCGCCGGCGGGTCCACTCCCCGTCGTGGGCGACGAGCAGCAGCGTGACGTCGCTGACCGCGGTCCGCGGTTCCACGAATCCCTCCACCCCCCGGCGGCTGGAGACGAAGTCGAGCAGGTGCTGCTCGTCCTCGGTGCTGGAGCCGCGCACGGTCGTGGAGCCGGTGCGGGCGGTGTCGCGCCCCGGACGCCGCATCCTGGAGGACCGTCGGAATCGGTCGAACAATGCCATGGCACCAGTGTGACGCACGGGCGGTGTGGACTCCGGCACGGATAGTGCAAAGATGGGCCGAGAATTTCTCGAGGGAGTGGAGGAGAGCGTGACGGAGGCGGCAGCGTCGCAGCCCGACAACGAGTTCGACATCGTGATCCTGGGTGCCGGTTCCGGCGGGTACGCGTGTGCCCTGCGGGCCGCCCAGCTGGGTCAGCGGGTCGCGCTGGTGGAGAAGGGCAACCTCGGCGGCACCTGCCTCCACGTCGGCTGCATCCCCACCAAGGCGCTGCTGCACGCGGCCGAGGTCGCCGACTCCGCGCGCGAGTCCGAGCAGTTCGGCGTGAACGCCACCTTCGAGGGCATCGACATGGCCGGGGTGAACGCCTACAAGGACGGCGTCGTGTCGCGGCTGTTCAAGGGCCTGGCCGGGCTCATCAAGTCCCGCGGGATCACCGTCGTCGAGGGCGAGGGCCGGCTCACCGGCACCAACACCGTCGAGGTCGACGGCGCGACGTACACCGGCAGGCACGTCGTGCTCGCCAGTGGCTCCTACGCCCGCAACCTGCCGGGCCTCGAGGTCGACGGCTCCCGGGTGCTGACCTCCGACCACGCACTCCGGCTGGAGCGGGTCCCGGAGTCGGCGATCGTGCTGGGCGGGGGCGTCATCGGCTGCGAGTTCGCGAGCGTCTGGAGGTCCTTCGGGACTGACGTGACCATCGTCGAGGCCCTCCCCCGGCTCATGGCCGCCGAGGACGAGGCTAGCTCCAAGGTGCTGGAACGCGCGTTCCGCAAGCGGAAGATCGGCTTCCACACCGGCACCCCCTTCGAGTCCGTGGAGCACACGGACACCGGCGTGAAGGTCACCCTCGAGGGCGGGAAGGTGCTCGAGGCCGAGCTGCTGCTCGTCGCCGTCGGGCGCGGACCGACCACCGAGGGGCTCGGGTACGCCGAGGTCGGGGTCGAGATGGACCGCGGCTTCGTGAAGACCGACGAGCGGTGCCGCACGAACGTCGACGGCGTCTACGCGGTCGGGGACATCGTGCCCGGCCTGCAGCTGGCACACCGCGGCTTCCAGCAGGGGGTCTTCGTGGCCGAGGACATCGCCGGCCTGGACCCGGCCCCGATCGACGAGACCGGCATCCCCCGCGTCACCTACTCCGACCCCGAGGTCGCCTCGGTCGGCCTGGACGAGGCCCGGGCACGAGAGGTGCACGGCGAGGTGGAGACGCTGACCTACGACCTCGGCGGCAACGGCAAGAGCCAGATCCTCAAGACCCAGGGCTTCGTGAAGCTGGTGCGGGTCAAGGACGGTCCCGTCGTCGGTGTCCACATGGTCGGCGCCCGCGTCGGTGAGCTCATCGGCGAGGCCCAGCTCATCTACAACTGGGAGGGCCACCCCGAGGACGTCGCACCGCTCGTGCACGCCCACCCGACGCAGAACGAGGCTCTCGGCGAGGCGCACCTCGCCCTGGCCGGCAAACCGCTCCACGCCCACTCCTGACCCGCAGCCCGACCGCAGCTCCACCGCAGCCCGACCGCAGCCCGACCGCAGCCCGACCGCAGCCCGACAGCAGCACCGACCGACAGAGCAGACTCGAGCGAAGGACCACACATGGCCACCGAAGTCACCCTCCCGGAACTCGGCGAATCCGTCACCGAAGGCACCGTCACCCGCTGGCTCAAGCAGGTCGGTGACGAGATCGCGGTCGACGAGCCCCTGCTCGAGGTCTCCACCGACAAGGTCGACACCGAGATCCCCTCGCCGGTCGCGGGCACGCTGCTCGAGATCAAGGCCGAGGAGGACGACACCGTCGAGGTCGGGGCGGTGCTCGCCCTGGTCGGCGCGGACGGTGAGGGTGCGGACAGTGGCGCGGCAGACGAGGGGGGCGAGTCGGACGAGTCGGGGCAGGCCGAGGAGGCCCCGGAGGAGTCCGACGGGGACGAGGAGTCGACGCAGGACGACGCCGCCGAGCAGGAGCCGGCCGCGGAAGAGCAGGCCGACGAGCCGGAGCAGCCGGCCGCCCAGGAGCAGTCGGGCGACTCGGGTCGCGGCTCGGGTGGCGGCTCGGGCACCGCGGTCCGGCTGCCCGAGCTCGGGGAGTCGGTGACCGAGGGCACCGTCACCCGCTGGCTCAAGCAGGTCGGCGACGAGGTCGCGGTCGACGAGCCGCTCCTCGAGGTCTCCACCGACAAGGTCGACACCGAGATCCCCTCGCCGGTCGCGGGCACGCTGCTCGAGATCAAGGTCGAGGAGGACGAGACCGTCGAGGTCGGCGCCGAGCTCGCCGTCGTCGGGTCCGGTGACGCCGGTGGCTCCTCCCAGGAGGAGCAGCCCCAGGAGGCAGAGCCCGAGCCTGAGCCTGAGCCCGAGCCCGAGCCCGAGCCCGCGAAGGCCGAGGAGAAGCCGGAGCCGAAGCAGGAGGAGCCGAAGCAGGAGGAGCCGAAGAAGCAGGAGGCGCCCGAGCCCGCGAAGCCGGCGGCCTCCGAGGGTGACGACTCCGGCGACGGCGGCTACGTCACGCCGCTGGTCCGCAAGCTCGCCTCCCAGCACGACGTCGACCTGGCCTCGGTCACCGGCAGCGGCGTCGGCGGTCGGATCCGCAAGCAGGACGTGCTGGACGCCGCCAAGGCCAAGGAGGCCCCGGCGGCGCAGCCCGCCGCCTCCGGGCAGGCGCCGGCCGCCTCGGGCGCGTCGGCCCCGCCGGCCCCGTCCCCCCTGCGCGGCAAGACCGAGTCGCTGAGCCGGCTGCGGAAGGTGATCGCCTCCCGCATGGTCGAGTCGCTGCAGACCAGCGCCCAGCTGACCACGGTCGTCGAGGTCGACGTGACCTCGATCAGCCGGCTGCGGGACTCGGTGAAGGCGGACTTCGCGGCCCGCGAGGGCGTGAAGCTGTCGTTCATGCCGTTCTTCGCCAAGGCCACGGTCGACGCCCTCAAGGCGCACCCGTCGCTGAACGCCTCGATCGACACCGAGAAGGGCGAGGTCACCTACTACGACAAGGAGAACCTCGCGATCGCGGTGGACACCGAGAAGGGCCTGCTGACCCCGGTGGTCAAGGACGCCGGTGACCTCTCCGTGGCCGGCCTGGCCCGCAAGATCGCCGATGTCGCGGACCGGACCCGCAACAACAAGATCACCCCCGACGACCTGTCCGGCGGCACGTTCACGCTGACCAACACCGGCAGCCGCGGGGCCCTGTTCGACACCCCGATCATCAACCAGCCGCAGGTGGCGATCCTCGGGACCGGCTCCGTGGTGAAGCGGGCCGTGGTCATCGACGACGCCAACCTCGGCGAGACGATCGCGGTCCGGCAGATGGTCTACCTCGCCCTCACCTACGACCACCGGCTCGTCGACGGCGCCGACGCCGCGCGCTTCCTCAGCGACGTGAAGCAGCGGCTCGAGGCCGGCGTCTTCGAGGTCTGAGTGCGATGAGGGTCGTGATCGCAGGGTCGTCCGGGTTCCTCGGGACGGCCCTGCGCCGCACCCTCGACGAGCGCGGCCACGAGACGGTCCGGCTGGTCCGGCGCGAGGCCGGCCCCGGGCAGTCCCGCTGGGACCCCTACGCCGGGACGCTGGACCAGTCGGTGGTCGACTCCGCCGACGTGGTGGTGAACCTGGCCGGCTCGCCGACAGCCGGGAACCCGCACTCCAAGAGCTGGGCGCGCGAGCTCGAGGAGAGCCGGGTCACCACCACCCGGGTCCTGGCGGAGGCGGTGGCCCGCAGCCACGGCAGCGGCCACAGCCCGGCGTACCTCGCCGGCAACGGGATCTCCTGGTACGGCGACCACGGCGACCAGGTGCTCGACGAGGGCGCCGACTCGCGGGGCGAGGCGTTCCTGACGCGGGTCAGCCGGGTCTGGCAGGCGGCGACCGAGCCGGCGGCGGAGGCCGGCGCCAGGCTCTGCCTCCTGCGCACCGCCCCGGTGCTCGACCGGCGCAGTGCGCCACTGAAGCAGCTGCTGCCGCTCTTCCGGCTCGGGCTCGGCGCCCGGCTCGGGGACGGCCGCCAGTTCTTCCCGATCATCTCCCTGCGCGACTGGGTCGGCGCGGTGACCCACCTCGTCGAGGGTGACGGCGAGGGCCCGCACAACCTGTGCTGCCCGATCACCCCGACCAACGGCGAGTTCACCGAGGCCCTGGCCAGGGCCGTGCACCGCCGGGCGTTCCTCTTCGCCCCCGCCCCGGTGCTGGGCGTGGCCGCCGGCCGGATGTCCCCCGAGCTGCTGGGCAGCGTGCGGGCCGAGCCGGCCGCGCTGATGCGCGCCGGCTACGACTTCGCGGACGACGACGTCCGCGACGTGCTGGCGACCGGCCTGGCCGAGGCGCCCGAGGACGGCCCCGGCCCCGCCTGACCCTCCCGCCCCGGGCACCCTGCTCAGCGCGCCTCGCGCACGAGCCACTCCCCCGCACGGCGGACCAGGGTCACCGTGCGCCGGCTGGGCCGGTCGCGCGGCAGCCGCAGGCGCACCGCGGTGCCGACGGCCGTGGCCCCCACCAGACGCTCGGTCACCCGGACCACGACACGGTCCCGGCCACGGCGCAGCACCAGGCCGGAGAGCACCTGCGTGCGCATCCCGGTGACCCGGAGCCCGCGCCGGCTCCAGCGCCGCAGGACGGCCAGGTCGCGGGCGCCGGTGCGGCTGCCGGGCAGGTAGAGGGCCCGGAGCGCGGCGGGGTCCCCCTCGGCGTACGCCGCGGCCCGCCGCAGGTCCCAGGCCGCCAGCGTCGCGAGCGCCACGGGACGCCCCGGTCCTGGCGCGGGCACCCGGGCGGCCCCCTCCACGACGCCCTCGGCGGCCCCCTCGGCGGCCCCGTCAACGGCCTCGCCGGATGGTCGGTCCCCAGAGAGGTCAGCGGCCCGGTCAGCGGGACGGTCAGCGGTCGGGTCCGTCCTCGCTGCGCGGTCGTCCGCGGCGCAGCACCCGAGCAGCCCGAGCGCGAGGACCGGTACGACGACGAGGTCACGGAGGCTCACCCGACCAGCCTGACCGATTCCGGCGGCCGGTGTCGGGCTCCCTCCACAGGCCGCCGTCCGCCGCGGGCCACCCGCCGGGCGTTAGGCTCGACGTCGTGGCACTGGACTTCCGCATCGCCGGCCTGGCCCCGGAGACCGTCGACTACCTCGACGCCTGGGAGCTGCAGCGCCGCGTCCACGCCGACGTCGTGGGCGGCGCCGACGACACCGTCCTCCTGCTCGAGCACCCGCCGGTGTTCACCGCCGGCAAGCGCACCGACCCGCACGAGCGCCCGGCCGACCCCGGTGGCGCCGCCGTGATCGACGTCGACCGCGGCGGCAAGATCACCTTCCACGGCCCCGGCCAGCTGGTCGGCTACCCGATCGTGCGGCTGCCCGACCACGTCAAGGTCGTCGACTACGTCCGCCGCATCGAGGAGGCGCTGATCGGGATCTGCGCCTCCTTCGGGGTCACCACCGCCCGGGTCCCGGGCCGGTCCGGTGTCTGGCTGCGCGCCGACGAGCGGGGCCCCGAGCGGAAGATCGCCGCGATCGGGCTCCGGGTCAGCCGCGGGGTGACGATGCACGGCTTCTCGTTGAACTGCGACGTCGACCTCGGCTGGTACGCACGCTTCGTGCCCTGCGGCATCGCCGACGCCGGCGTCACGTCGCTGAGCGCGGAGCTGGGCCGCGACGTCACCGTGCCGGAGGTGCTGCCGGTGGTGCGCGAGCAGCTCGCGCGCTACCTCGCGTGGGAGGACTACACCGCGACCCCGGACTACGAGGCGCGCCCTGAGCCGCCCCGGATCCGCCTGGTCACCCCCTCCGCCTGAGGACGGCGCGGCGCGCTGGGCGACTCCGGCTCCCCCTGCCACAATCGGGGCACGGCGGGCGACTCGATCCGTCCTGCACCGGGGGTTTGTCGATGAGCGCGCTGGTCATAGAGACGCACGGGCTGCGGAAGGAGTTCCGCAGCCGGCGCGGTGAGATGCGGGTCGCCGTCCGCGACCTGGACCTGGCCGTCCCCGGCGGCGGCGTGCACGGCTTCCTCGGCCCGAACGGCTCCGGCAAGACCACCACGATCCGGATGCTGCTGGGGCTGGCCCAGGCCAGCCGCGGCACGATGGCGCTCTTCGGGGAGCCGGTCCCGGGCCGGCTCCCGTCGGTCATGCACCGGATCGGGGCGGTGGTGGAGTCCCCGAAGTTCTCGCCGATGTTCACCGGCCGACAGAACCTCGCCCTGCTGGCCCGCTCCATCGGTCAGCCCGAGTCGCGGGTCGAC
Source organism: Nocardioides donggukensis (assembly GCF_014842875.1). Lineage (GTDB taxonomy): Bacteria > Actinomycetota > Actinomycetes > Propionibacteriales > Nocardioidaceae > Nocardioides > Nocardioides donggukensis. The sequence continues at coordinate 682,729 of NZ_JACYXZ010000002.1, forward strand.
GCCGCGCTGGAGACGGTCTCCCTCGCGGGGCGCGAGGACGACCGCTACAAGGCCTACTCGCTCGGCATGAAGCAGCGCCTGGCGATCGCGGCGACCCTGCTCAAGGACCCAGAGCTGCTGATCCTCGACGAGCCCACCAACGGGCTGGACCCGGCCGGCATCCGCGAGATCCGCGACACCATCCGCGAGCTCGGCGAGCGCGGCGTCACGGTGCTGCTCAGCTCGCACATCCTCGCCGAGGTGCAGCAGGTCTGCGACTCGGCCACGATCATCGGCCACGGCCGGATGCTCGCCTCGGGCAGCGTCGAGGAGCTGATCGGCACCAGCACGACCTACCGGGTCAGGCTGGCCGACGGCACCGCCGGGGCGGAGACGCTGCGCGCCGTCGGCATGGCCGTGCGGGCCGAGGCCGACCACCTCGTGGTCGACACCGACTCCCCTCCCGACCTGATCACCCGGACGCTGGCCGACCGCGGGCTCTACGTCGCCGAGCTGACCCCCGTCCGGGCCGACCTCGAGTCGGTGTTCCTCGAGCTCACCGGCGACTCCACGCTCGGGGCCGGACCCGACCTCGGGAAGCAGGCCGACCAGTGAGGCTGCTGAGGGTGGAGCTGACCCGGCTCCGCTGGCGGCGCGCGGTCGTCGTACTCCTGGCCGGGTGCCTCCTGCTGCCGGCGGTGCTCTGGGCCGGGCTGGCGTGGAACACCCGCCCGTTCTCCGAGGCCGACGTGCGGGAGGCGCAGGCCCAGCTCGACCAGGAGCTGGCCCAGCCCTACATCGACCGGGAGATCCGTCGCTGCACGCGGAACCCGCAGGACTACGGGCTGCAGGACGCTCCCGACGTCGAGGAGGCCTGCGGGGTGGCGCTCGGTCCCCAGCTGGACTGGTTCCTCTACCGGCCGCAGCTCGACGTGGCCGAGCAGGAGCGTGGCACCGGCCTCGGCGTGGTCACCGTCCTGGTCGCGCTGGTCCTGCTGCTCGGCACGACGTTCGCCGGCCACGACTGGAACAGCGGCTCGATGAGCAACCAGCTGCTGTTCGAGCCACGACGGCTCCGGTTGTGGGTGGCCAAGGCCGCGGCGGTGCTGCTGACCGGCCTGGTGGTCGGCGCGCTCGTCCTCGCGGCGTTCTGGGCGGGGGTGTGGCTGCTCGCGGAGTCCCGCGACGTCCAAGGGACGGCCGCGGCCTGGGCCTCGATCCGCGGCTCGGTGCTGCGGGCGGTGCCGCTGGTCGCCCTGGCCGGGGTGGGTGGCTACGCGCTGACGATGTTCTTCCGCAGCACGGTAGCCACCCTGGGCGTCATGTTCGCGGTGACGGTCGCGGGCAACCTGCTGGTCGCGGCCCTGCTCGGCGACGGCAGCTCCCGTTGGCTGCTGCCGGTCAACGTCGCGGCCTACCTCTTCGACGGTGTCGAGTACTACGACCCGGGCCGGTGCACCAACCCGGTCGTCGAGTGCGACCCGACGAGCATGCTCAGCCTGACCGCCGGGGGCACCTACCTCCTGGTGCTGCTGGTCGCCGCGGTGGTGCTGTCGGTGTGGTCATTCCGCCGCCGCGACGTCCCCTGAGCCTCCGCCCGAGGCGCCACCCGAGGCCTCGGAGGCGGTCCGGGCCTCGATCCGGTAGTACTCCTGCATGGCCGGGTAGTAGTCACGGTCGAAGTCGATCGCGTCCACGTCGCCGCCGCCCAGCGCGGCGACCAGCCGGTCGAGGTAGAACTCCCAGCCGGGGCCGATGCTCTCCGCGCCGACCGGGTCGATGTCGGGCTGGAGGAAGGTCAGCGTGGTGACACCGTCGAGCTCGACCAGCTCCAGGTCCAGGAGCCAGCGGGCGTCGCCGACGTGGGAGGTCAGCTTCAGGACGTGCGGCGGCTCGCACTCCCGGATCTCCATCTCCTCCTCCTGGTGCCCCTCCTCCGCGGTCATCCGAAACCTCACCTGCCCCTCCTCGGGGTCGCCGGACCAGGTGCCGATCCAGCGCTCGAGCCGGGCCGGCTCGGTGAGGGCCGCCCAGACGTCCTCCCGCGGGGCGGGGAACGCCCGGGTGAGGACCAGGGTGGGGCTCCCCACCACGTCGACGATGCGTCCGGTGGGTACGACGTTCATGCGCTCTCCTCCTGGGTGTCACGGCGGCCGGCGGCCCCCGTCGTACGGCGTTCGCGGCCGGTGCGTCGGACCTCTGTCTCCAGCGCGTCGAGGGCGCCCGCGATCCGGCCCGCCGGCGCGCCGACGGAGTCCGACCCGCGGGCCAGCTCGGCGAGCAGCGCGCTCACCGGGCCGAGACCCTCGGGGCGCAGCCGGTAGTGGCGCTCCCGGCCGCGCTCCTCGACCTCGACCACGCCGGCCTCGACCAGCAGCCGGAGGTGCCGGCTGACGGCGGGGCGGGAGACCTCCCGGCCGGCGGCCAGGTCGACCACCCGACGGGGTCCGCCGACGACCTCCCGGAGGAGGTCGCGGCGGACCGGGTCGGCGAGGGCGGCGAACGGGTCCATGGCTCGAATGGTAACGAACTGTTGACCAATTGACCAGGGTCATCGACCAGGGCTGGGCGGCCGCCCGGCCGGCCGGCGACCGATTGGGGTGCGCCTGCGCCGCCGCGTAGCATGACCAGCGTGACTTCCACACCCACCAGGCCCACCGCTCCCGACGGACGCAAGCTGCTGCGGCTCGAGGTCCGCAACGCCGAGACGCCGATCGAACGCAAGCCGGAGTGGATCAAGACCCGGGCGAAGATGGGCCCGGAGTACCAGCAGCTCCAGGCGCTGGTGAAGTCCGAGGGGCTGCACACGGTGTGCCAGGAGGCCGGGTGCCCCAACATCTTCGAGTGCTGGGAGGACCGCGAGGCGACCTTCCTCATCGGCGGCGACCAGTGCACCCGTCGCTGCGACTTCTGCCAGATCGACACCGGCAAGCCGCAGCCGCTCGACCGCGACGAGCCGCGCCGGGTGGCCGAGTCGGTCCAGAAGATGCAGCTGCGCTACGCCACGATCACCGGCGTCGCCCGCGACGACCTGCCCGACGGCGGCGCCTGGCTGTACGCCGAGACGGTCAAGCAGATCCACGAGCTGAACCCCGACACCGGCGTCGAGAACCTGATCCCCGACTTCAACGGCAAGCCCGACCTGCTCCGGGAGGTCTTCGAGTCGCGGCCCGAGGTGCTGGCCCACAACGTCGAGACGGTGCCGCGGATCTTCAAGCGGATCCGCCCGGCGTTCACCTACGAGCGCTCGCTCGACGTGATCACCCAGGCCCGCGAGTTCGGCCTGGTGACGAAGTCGAACCTGATCCTCGGCATGGGCGAGACCCGCGAGGAGGTCAGCCAGGCGCTGGCCGACCTGCACGGCGCCGGCTGCGAGCTGATCACGATCACCCAGTACCTCCGCCCCTCGGTGCGGCACCACCCCGTCGAGCGGTGGGTCAAGCCGCAGGAGTTCGTGGAGCTCGCCGACGAGGCCACCGAGATCGGCTTCTCCGGCGTGATGTCCGGGCCGCTGGTCCGTTCGTCCTACCGGGCCGGGCGGCTGTACCGTCAGGCGCTGGAGAACCGCTCCGAGCACTCCCCCGTCACCACGTCCTGAACGAAGAGGCTGCGCCGCATGTCGACCCCCGTTGAGCCCGAGAAGATGAAGCGACGTCAGCAGGTCGTCGCCACCTACCGGATGGCCAAGAAGGACGACAGGTTCCTCGGCCTCTGGCTCCTCGGTGCGTTCCTGGTCGGCGCGGCCCTCGGCTACGGCCTGTTCTGGGTGCTCCCCGGCAGCGGAGCCATCGGCCTGGCCATGTCGATCGTCGGCGCGCTGATGTTCGGCATCATGGCGGCCACGATCATCTTCGGGCGCCGCGCCCAGGCCTCGGCGTACCGGCAGATGGACGGCCGGCCCGGGTCGGCCGCCTCCGCGCTCGGCATGCTGCGCCGCGGCTGGAAGCTGGACTCCGCGGTCGGCTTCACCAAGCAGCAGGACGTCGTCCACCGCGTGGTCGGCCCGCCCGGCATCGTGCTGGTCGGCGAGGGCACCAGCTCCTCGCGGGTGCGGCAGCTGCTGACCACCGAGCGCCGCAAGCACGAGCGGGTCGCCTCGGAGGTGCCGATCCACGAGGTCGTCTGCGGCCACGGCGACGGCGAGGTGCCGCTCCCCCGGCTGGTCAAGCACGTCACCAAGCTCGGCAAGAACATCAAGGGCGCCGAGATGACCGACCTGCTCTACCGGATCAAGGCGCTTGATGCCCAGCGCGGGAGCATGCCGATCCCCAAGGGTCCGGTGCCGACCAGCATGAAGGGCCAGCGCGGCAACATGCGCGGCCGCTGAGGCCGAGCACTGGGGCATCCGGGGCATCCGGGAGATCCGGCGCATCCGGCGCCAGACGGCCCGGGCTCAGGCCTGGGGGCCGCCGGAACGCAGGTCGTGCAGGCTGACGGTGCGGGAGCCGGCGACCATGTCGTGCAGCCCGCGACCGTCCGGCCGGAACACCAGCGGCGGGATCACCACCGCCACCATCGCGCTGCGCAGGAGCGAGCGCAGGAGGTCCGGTGGGCGGCCGCTGCCGTCCTCGCGGACGACGCGGAGCCGGGTGGCCAGCTTCCCGAACGAGCCGCCGACGGTGGCGGTCAGCACGGCCGACTCCACGACGAACACCAGCAGCGTGTAGAAGCCGGCGAGGGGGTCCTCGGACCAGCCCCCCGGGCCGATCGCCAGCAGCACCACGAGGGTGGAGGCGATCCAGTCGACGACGAGAGCGAGCACGCGCTGCAGCCAGGATGCTTGGTCGGGCACGCCCGAACCCTAGCCGGGCCCCCGCACCGTCGGAGCGCTCGGGCGGGACCCGTGGGCGGTGGGTCGGCTGGCGGTCACCCGTAACACGGGCGAAACAAACCCGATACGGTCGAGTAATCGCTCCCGACTACCTTGCACGGGAGTTCTGGTGCAGAGTCGCACCAAGAAGGCATCCGCACAGACTTGCGGTCCGGCCGGCGGCCGTGGCCAAGGAGGACAGGAATGTTCGCAAACAGCGAAGAGCTGCTGAAGTACCTCAAGGACGAGAGCGTCGAGATGGTCGACGTCCGGTTCTGTGACCTCCCGGGCGTGATGCAGCACTTCACGGTCCCCGTGTCCTCGTTCGACCAGTCCGTGTTCGACGACGGCCTCGGCTTCGACGGCTCGTCGATCCGCGGCTTCCAGGCGATCCACGAGTCGGACATGTCGCTGTTCCCGGACCCGACCACCGCCTACATCGACCCGTTCCGGGTCGCGAAGACGCTGGTCGTGAACTTCTTCATCCACGACCCGATCACCGGTGAGGCCTACTCGCGCGACCCGCGCAACATCGCCCGCAAGGCGATGGCCTACCTCGCCAGCACCGGCATCGGCGACAAGGCGTTCTTCGCCCCGGAGGCGGAGTTCTACGTCTTCGACAACGTGCGCTTCGAGACCAAGGCCAACACCGGCTTCTACCACATCGACTCCGAGGCCGGCGCCTGGAACTCCGGCGCCGAGGGCGACAACCGCGGCTACAAGGTGAAGTACAAGGGCGGCTACTTCCCGGTGGCGCCGTACGACCACTTCGGTGAGCTCCGCGACGAGATGGTCATCGAGCTGGAGAAGTCCGGCCTGCAGGTCGAGCGCGCCCACCACGAGGTCGGCACCGCCGGCCAGGCGGAGATCAACTACAAGTTCGACGAGCTGCTCAAGGCCGCCGACGATGTCATGAAGTTCAAGTACATGGTCAAGAACGTCGCCTGGCGCAACGGCAAGACCGCGACCTTCATGCCGAAGCCGATCTTCGGCGACAACGGCTCGGGCATGCACTGCCACCAGTCGATCTGGAACGACGGCGAGCCGCTGTTCTACGACGAGACCGGGTACGCCGGCCTCTCGGACATGGCCCGCTACTACATCGGCGGCATCCTCAAGCACGCCCCGTCGCTGCTGGCGTTCACCAACCCGACGGTGAACTCCTACCACCGGCTGGTGCCCGGCTTCGAGGCCCCGATCTCGCTGGTCTACTCCCAGCGCAACCGCTCCGCGTGCGTGCGGATCCCGATCACCGGCTCGAACCCGAAGGCCAAGCGCATCGAGTTCCGCTGCCCCGACCCGTCCGCGAACCCGTACCTCGCGTTCTCCGCGCTGCTGCTCGCCGGCATCGACGGGATCAAGAACAAGATCGAGCCGGCCGAGCCGATCGACAAGGACATCTACGAGCTGCCGCCGGACGAGATGGCCGAGATCGCCCAGGTGCCGACTTCGCTCAACCAGGTGCTCGACTCGCTCGAGCGTGACCACGACTTCCTCACCGAGGGCAACGTGTTCACCCCCGACCTGATCGAGACCTGGATCGAGTACAAGCGCACCGAGGAGATCCTCCCCGTGCAGCAGCGGCCGCACCCGCACGAGTTCGAGCTCTACTACGACATCTGACAGAGCGCGTAAACCGAAAGGGCCCCTGACCTGCACTTTTGCAGGCTCAGGGGCTCTTTCCGTTGCTCTGAAATCAGCCGGATTCCGCAGGGCATTCCGCAGGAGATCCGCTCGAGCTGTTGACGATGGCCTCGCGACGGTCGCAGCCAAGGTCTCATTGGCGAATAGTCGGCGTCCCAGACGAACGCGCCGACACGCTGTCGCACTGTCTGAAGGACGCATGGACTCTGCGTCACAATGGAGACATGTCAGAACCGTCGTCGACCAACGCCACGCCTTCCTCTGCCGAGACTCGCGAAACCGCCGCACTCACGGGATCCGGCGAACTCCGCCATGGCGTACAGGCAATCACGACGACCGGTGTGCCCGCTGGCTATGAACCCCCGTCAGCCGCACTTCTGCAGCCGGCCGCCTCCGAGCCGGCTCCCCCGCCGGAGAACCCAGCCAGTTAGGTTGTAGCTCCCTGTGGTTCCGACCGGCGTCGCCGCGTTCGTGTCGCTCGTCGCCCTTATCCCAGCGTGGTTCTACGGTCGCCGGACGGAGGCGGTTCAGCCACGAGGCAGCCGATCCAGCCTGACTGAGTTCCTCGAGTATCTTGCCGTCGCTGCACTTACTACCGGGCCGCCCGCGCTGATCGCCGCGCTGGCACCGGATTGGTGGCGAGCACACGTCTTCGACCCAGCTGAGTGGCTGAGGTCCGGCACTCCATACCTCGCCGACCACCTGCGTGGAGCAGCCTGCGAGTTGACGCTCATCCTGGTGCTCGCGCTACTCCTTGCCGAATGCCTCGCGCGGCTCGCTCAGAGGGGCGTTCCCGATGAGTTTCACCCGGCAGGAGCGGTGTGGAGTCGCGCACTGGCTGAACGACCCGACGGCACCTATCCGTGGGTAGGTGTCATGCTCCAGGACGGCACCCTCGTTGAGGGCGTCTTGAAGACCATCGACCTCGGCTCGACCGGCGACGACCGCGACCTTGCATTGGCAACCCCAGTTCGCGTGACACCTCCCGGCGGCGTCGCCCAGCGCCAGCCCTACCTCCACCGAGTGGTGATCCCGGCGCGCGAGATCCGCTGGATCAGCGCCATGCATCTTCCTGAACGATTCGAATAGGAACCTGACCGGACACCACCTTCACTCGTCGAGCGGGTCGCACCAGTCCTCGTAGGAATCCTCGGCGGCCTGCTCGGCTTCCTCGCCCAGCAATTCTTGGAGGCAGACCCAGCCGGTCTGTCGGTCGCCCTCGAACTTCACAACCCGAGCGAATCCTCCGATCTCGTCGCAGTCGACCGAGACGACCTGTCCGATCTCGACAGGGACGAAGACGTCCGCTCGGCGCGCTCGGATGAGGCCGTCGGTGTCCGCCTCGAAGGAGTCGACGAAGACTCCCGTCTCGTAGAACCCCATTGTTCTTCCCTTTCCTGGTAGACGGCCGCGACCGCGGCTCGTGACGTGTCGTCCCTGTCCGGCCAGAGGTGGCCGTAGGTATCGAGGGTTGTCTTCGCCGAGGCGTGCCGTAGCCGGGCCTGGACGACCTTGACGTCTAGCCCGGAGGCGATCAGCAGCGAGGCGAAGTAGTGCCGAAGGTCGTGGAACCGGAAGTCGTCGGGCAGGCCGACCTGAGTTCGGGCTGCGCGGATCGCGCGTTCGATAGTCCAGGGCCCGCCGGCGTTGCCCCACAGGTCACTGACGATCTGGATGCCGTTGCCCAGCGGGATCGCCTCGGCGAGGAACTGCGACATCTCGGCCGGGATCGGAATCGAGTGACGCGCGGTGTCGGACTTCAGTGGCTTGTTCTCCCACTGAACCGACGGCGTCACGACGCCGGTGGCGAAGTCGACGTCGGTCACCCGCAGTGCAGCCGCCTCGGCGAGGCGCAGCCCGGCGTGGGCGCCGAGCAAGATCGCAGGCCGTACGCCGGGCGGCACCGCGTCGTACAGCGCCCACACCTGGCGCGTCGTGGCCACGTAGGGCCGTTGCTTGCCCATGCCGGGCGAGGTCCGGCGCGAGCACGGATTACGGGCGACGATCCCGTCGTGTACGGCGTCGGTGAAGATCTGGGAGAAGCGGGAGTAGATCGCGTAGATGTAGGAATCGGCTCGCCCCTCCTTCTTGAGCACCACCGTCCAGGCCCGCACGTCCGACGGCTTGATTGCGGACATCGGCACCGAGCCGAAGTGGGCCTTGATGATCTTGACGTGGACCTCTGCCTGCCGGACGGTCGATGCCCTTCGGGTGCCGTAGCCGGCCAGCCACGTGTCGCACCACTCCCCGACCGTCGTCTTCGCGTCGCTGGGGGCGACATGGTCGCCACGCACGAGTGCGGCCAGCTGCTTGTCGAGCCACTGCTGGGCCTGGACCTTCCGGTCGAAGTGCCGGGTGTGCTCGCGACCAGAGTCGTCGACGTACCGGGCGCGCCAGCGCGTCACTTGGCCTGCAACCGCCGACTCGACCTCGACGCTGTTGCCGTCGGCATCCTTGATTCGCTTGCACCAGCGATCCTCGACGGACCCTCGCTGGGACCGCCGCTGCTTGGGTGGGGGTTGCTTGCTCATTGGCTCGCCGTAGCACGGCACGCCGCCAACCGGGGCGGTCGAGCGTTGCTACTGTGGAGGACTCAGGCCGCGCCGCGCCCTGTTGCCTCGCGCTGCTCGTCGAGCCAGTCGAGAACGTCCTGCCGGAAGTAGCGCAGCCGGCGTCCGAGGATGAAGCCGCGTGGCCCAGTGCCGAGCACCCGCCAGTAGCGGACGGTTGCCAGCGGCATCCGCAGCAGCTCGGCAACCTCCTCGATGGTCATCAGCGCGTCGATACGCTCGGGCTCGGGAGTGGTGTGGTCGGTCATGGTCGGCTCCAGGGAGTTGAGGTTGGTCCTACCCTCAATGGCCGAGGGGGGCGGGCCGAGTGGCCAGGGCACCCGAACGAGAGAAGAGATCGGCAGAAACCGGCAAAGAACGGCCCCGGTCGGCACTAGGGTTCGGACGGTGACCGAACCCTGGGTGTCCGCCGACGTGATCGCCGGGTACCTCGGCGTGACCAAGGACAGCATCTACGCCTGGATCGCCAAGAAGGACATGCCCGCGCACCGGGTCGGGCGTCTCTGGAAGTTCAAGGTCACCGAGGTCGACGAATGGGTGCGCAGCAGCGGCGCCGACGAGACCGCGAAGCCCCCGAAGAAGGGGGCGCGCTGATGGAGATCATCGACAATCTCAACCGCCTGCTCGGCGACGACATCAAGGTCACCCTCACTCGCGGCTCCAAGCTCCGGATCGCCGCATCGACCTTCTCGATCTACGCCTTCGAGGCGCTCCGCAAAGAGCTGGAGGGTGTCAAAGAACTGGAGTTCATCTTCACTGCTCCGACGTTCGTCGCCAGCCAGGCGACCGACAAGGTCAAGAAGGAGCGTCGGGAGTTCTACATCCCCCAGACCAAGCGGGAGTCCAGCCTCTACGGCTCTGAGTTCGAGATCCGGCTGCGCAACAAGCTGACCCAGCGCGCGATCGCCCGGGAGTGCGCGGACTGGATCAAACGCAAGGTCACCTTCAAGTCCAACAAGACCGGCGCTCCGATGCAGCAGTTCGCCGTGGTCGACGATCGGGCCGCATACATGCCGCTCCAGGGCTTTACGTCGGCCGACCTCGGCTACGAGCGCGGCGACTCGGTCTCCAACCTCGTCAACAAGATCGATGAGGCCCCGCTCGCGTCGGCCTACCTCCAGACCTTCGACCAGATCTGGTCGAGCCCGCAGCAGGTCGAGGACGTTACCAAGGTCGTCCACGAGCACATCGCGAGCGTGTACGCCGAGAACAGTCCCGAGCGGGTCTACTTCCTGATCCTCTACAACCTGTTCTCCGAGTTCCTCGAAGACATCAGTGACGACGTGCTGCCTGATGACCTCACCGGGTGGCGCGACTCGGAGATCTGGAAGAAGCTTTACAACTTCCAGCGCGATGCCGCGGTGGGCATCATCAACAAGCTGGAGACCTACAACGGCTGCATCCTCGCCGACAGCGTCGGCCTCGGGAAGACGTTCACGGCGCTGGCGGTCATCAAGTACTACGAGAGCCGCAACAAGTCGGTATTGGTGCTCGCGCCGAAGAAGCTCGAAGACAACTGGACGACCTACAACAGCCCCTACGTCACCAACCCGTTCTCGGCAGACCGCTTCAGCTACCACGTCCTGGCGCATACCGACCTGTCCCGGGACAAGGGCTACTCCGGCCAGATGGACCTGAGCAAGGTGAACTGGGGCAACTTCAACCTCGTCGTGATCGATGAGTCCCACAACTTCCGCAATGCCGACTACTCCGAGGACAAGGAGAGCCGCTACCAGCGGCTCATGCGCAAGGTCATCCAGAGTGGCGTCAAGACGAAGGTCCTCATGTTGTCGGCCACCCCCGTCAACAACCGCTTCAACGATCTCAAGAACCAACTCCAGCTTGCCTATGAAGGCGAGTCAGAACAGCTCTCGGCGAAGCTCAACATCAACAAGTCGATCGAGCAGGTCTTCCGCGAAGCCCAGGTCGCCTTCAAGAGATGGTCCGAGCTCCCCGCCGAGGAGCGCACCACCGACGCGATCCTGCGCATGCTGGACTTCGATTTTTTCGAGCTCCTGGACGCGGTCACCATCGCCCGATCCCGCAAGCACATCCAGTCGTTCTATGACACCGCCGACATCGGCGCATTCCCGAACCGCCTCCAGCCGGGATCGATACGCGAGCCGCTCACCGACCTGCCGCAGGCGCCGACGTTCAACGAGATCTTCGAGCAGCTCCAGGTCCTCAACCTCGCCGTCTACACGCCGCTCTCGTATGTCCACCCAAGCAAGATGCAGAAGTACGTCGACCTCTATGCAGTCCAGGGCGGAACCGCACGGGGCAACCTCGGCATGGCCGGCCGCGAGCAGGGCCTCAAGACCCTGATGACGGTTAACCTGCTCAAGCGCCTGGAGAGCTCGGTTGAGGCGTTCCGGATCACGCTCCGCAAGGTCGAGGCCGCCATCGACCACGCTCTGCAGGATCTGGATGACAAGGACGGCAAGATCGCCGACATCGGCGCGGCCTTCGGAGACATCGAGGCCGATGACGACGACTTCGAGGTCCCCACCGCTCCGTCGGTCGGCAAGAAGTACCAAATCGACCTCAACGACATGGACGCCACCTCATGGCGCAACGACCTCTGGCACGACCGTGAGACCATCCGCGAGCTCGTCGAGGCGATGGACCTCATCACCCCGGAGCACGACCGCAAGCTCCAGCGACTCCGGCAGGTCATCAGCGCGAAGGTCAAGCACCCCCTCAACGGCGACAACAAGAAGGTGCTGCTCTTCTCAGCCTTCGCCGACACCGCCCGCTACCTCTACAGCAACCTGGAGCAGACCGTCCACGCCGACCGCGCACTCGAACTCGGCCTGATCACTGGTTCCACACAGCCCAAGACGACCCTCGGCGACGGCTTCGACTTCCAGAAGCTCCTGACGTTCTTCTCCCCCCGCTCGAAGGACAAGGCAGTCGTCTTTCCGAACGAGCCCGGCGAGATCGACCTGCTGATCGGCACCGACTGCATCTCGGAGGGGCAGAACCTCCAGGACTGCGACTTCGTCGTCAACTACGACATCCACTGGAACCCGGTGCGGATCATCCAACGCTTCGGCCGAGTCGACCGCATCGGCTCGAAGAACTCCGTGATCCAGATGGTCAACTTCTGGCCCGACATCAGCCTCGACGAATACATCAACCTCAAGGAGCGCGTCGAGAACCGCATGGTCATCGCCGACCTCGCGGCCACCGCCGACGACAACCTCCTCACCCAAGAGTCCAACGACACCAAGTTCCGCAAGGAGCAACTCCGCCGCCTCCAGGACGAGGTCATCGAGCTGGAGGACGTCCGCACCGGCGTCTCGATCACCGACCTCGGGCTCAACGACTTCCGCATGGACCTGCTCACGTACATGGAGCAGTACGGCGATCTCGCGTCCTCGCCCAAGGGTCTCCATGCAACCGTCCCCGCCAATCCCGAACGTGGCCTTCGCCCCGGCGTGATCTTCGCACTGCGCAGCGTCGATGAGCAGGCGGAGATCAACCGTCACAACCGCCTGCACCCGCACTACCTGATCTACCTCGACAACGACGGCAACGTCGTCACCGACCACACCGAGGTCAAGCAGCTCCTCGACCTGGTTCGGGCAAGCTGTCAGGGAGTGCATGAGCCGATCCCTGCCGCGTACCACGTCTTCAACCAGCTCACGAGCGAAGGCGCCGAGATGCGCGTCTACTCGAACCTGCTCAACGAGGCCATCAACTCCCTCATCGATATCACCGAGCAGCGGGACATCGACAGCCTCTTCGCAGGAGCGAAGACCACCGCATTGCAGCAGAGCTTCGAGGGGCTCGACGACTTCGAGCTGATCGCCTTCCTCGCCATCGTCGAGCCCGAGGCGACCGATGGCTGACCTGATCCAGTGGCCCGAGACGGCGAAGGTCGACCGGGTCATCCCGAAGGAGCGTCTGTACGCCGAGGCCAGCGCGGGTGCTGCCCTCAAGCAGCGGTTCGTCGACGAGGTCCAGCGCGTCCGATGGGCCTACAAGTTGGGCGATGAGTCGCTGCGCCTCGCGCCCGGTGAGACCGTCACCGAGATCCAGGTCTTCGTCCTCGACCTGAAGGGCTCCAGCCTCGACAACTCCGTGCTCGCCTCCATCGACAAGGCGATCCCCAGCCAGATCATTTTCGAGTTGCGGCGCGAAGACGGTCTGTGGTCCGAGCAGGCGATGACCGCGGCCTACAAGCGTGCCGGCGGCAAGACCAAGGGCACCGACTACTTCCGCACCGGCTGGATCGGCTCTGATCAACCGCGCATCCCGCTGCCCGCCGCCCTCGACATGGACGGCCTCTACGCCCAACTGCTGGGCCGTCTACTCCCCCATCCCATCAGGCCGGTCGAAGGACTGTCGGACGCCCTGGACAGAATGGGACGCATCCGCAGGCTCACCCGCGAGATCTCGACCCTGGAGAGACATATGCGCACCGAAGTGCAGTTCAAGCGCAAGGTGGAGTTGCGCCACGACCTGCGCGCCAAGCAGGCCGAGCTGCATGAACTGACAAAGACTGAGGACCACATGACTGGGGACGCCAAGTGGAGAAACTGAAGATGCACTCGTCCGACCTGACCGAACGCAACATCGGCAAGCTCGCGGAGCTGTTCCCCCAGGTCATCACAGAGACGACCGATGCCGACGGCAATCCCATCCGGTCCGTGGACTTCGACCTGCTCCGGCAAGAGCTTGCCAGCGAGGTGGTGGTCGTCGAAGGCGCGGCCGAGCGATACCAGCTGGATTGGCCTGGCAAGCGATTGGCGGCCTTCGCCGCCAATACCCCCATCGCCAAGACTCTGCGTCCCCTGCGCGAGGCATCGGTCGACTTCGACATCACCAAGAATCTCTTCATCGAAGGCGACAACCTCGATGCGCTGAAGCTGCTCCAGGAGTCCTTTCTCGGCAAGGTGAAGCTCATTTACATCGACCCGCCCTACAACACGGGTCGGGACTTCGTGTACGCCGATGACTTCGCTGAGTCGCGCGCAGACTACCTCCGGCGCTCGGGGCAGACGACGGACTTGGGTGGGCGCCTGGTCGCCAACCCAGACTCCAACGGTCGCTTCCACTCAGACTGGCTCAGCATGATGTACCCGCGGCTCAAGCTAGCGCGGAACCTGCTTCGGGACGACGGTGTCATCTTCGTCTCCATCGATGACAACGAGGTGGCCAATCTTGTGAAACTCTGCGAGGAGGTCTTCGGCGCCGACAACCACCTGGCGACTTTCATCTGGAAGAGCAAGTCCGGCGGAGCCAACGACAGCGGCGAGGTGGCAGTCGACCATGAGTACGTCGTGTGTTTCAGCAGAACCAACAGCGGCCACGCGCTCGGCCTCGATCCTGGCGCCGTCGCCACCACCTCCTATAACAACCAGGACGAGCACGGGCGATACGCGCTCGAGCGACTCGACAAGCAGAACCTTCAGTACTCGGCCTCGCTGGACTATGACCTGGTCGGACCCGATGGCTCGATCTACCAACTCGGGCACAAGGATCCGTCGCGCCCCAACGCCGTGTGGCGCTGGGCCAAATCGCGCGTTGAGCGAGACATTGACCAGCTGGTGTTTAAGGGTGGGCACGTCTACACCAAGAACTACGAGAAGGCCGGGGGGAAGCCGCGCTCGCTCTTCGTCGAGGAACGATTTGGGCGCACTCGGACCGGAAGCACCGAAGTCCGCGAACTCCTCGGCGGAAGCTACTTCGACAATCCCAAGCCGACGAAACTCCTTTCAACGATTGCCGCGATCGCCGCTTCGGACGACGCGGTCGTGCTCGACTTCTTCGCTGGCTCGGGCAGCCTCGGTCACGCCGTCATGGACCTCAATGTCAAGGACGGTGGAAGCCGACGCTTCATCCTGGTCCAACTGCCGGAGCGCACCCCAGACGGCTCGGACGCCCGCAATGCTGGGTTCGAGTCACTCGCCGACGTATCGCGTAAGCGCCTTGAAGTCGCAGGCTCCAACATTCGATCGAGCCTCACAGGCCAGCAGACTGACGTGGGTTTCCGAACTCTCAAGGTTGACTCCACCAACCTCGCCGATGTGCTGCGTTCTCCGGTGGACACAGCCCAGTCCACGTTGACGGCGTTCGAAGACAGCATCAAGCCGGAACGCACAGGAGAGGACCTCATGTTCCAGGTGATGCTCGAGTGGGGTCTCGACCTGTCACTGCCGATCAAGACCGACGTGATGGCGGGGTGCCCGATCTTCGACGTGGACGACGGCGTGCTGCTGGCGTGCTTCAACTGCGCCATCACGACGGACTTGTTAAAGGCACTGGCCAGCCGTCAGCCTCTGCGAGTGGTCTTCCGCGACTCGGACTTCGAGTCAGACGCGGCGAGGATCAACGCCGAGCAGATCTTCAAGGAACTGTCACCCGCGACCGAGCTAAGGAGCTTCTGAGACGTCGATGAGCCATTTTGATGTCATTGCCCAACCCGCGGGTTCGACGGCCTCGGATGTCCTTTACGCCGCGCTCGCTGACAACCGCTTCGACGAGCTGCGGGCTGCCGTGGCCTACATCACGGCATCGGGAGTCCAGGAGCTCCAGCAGGGCTTGGCCGCCTCAGCGCTGAAGAGGTCATGGCTCACGTCCTTCGATTGGTGCCGCTCAGACCCGGCGGCGCTCTCCGCTCTCCAGCAGCAGAGTCTGTCATCGGTCAAGGTCCACGATGGCAAGCGAGTGGTCCTCCGTCCGGGCTGCCGGCCGACCACCTCATTCCACCCAAAGTCGTTTCTCTTCACGGGACCTGACCACGCCCTGCTCTTGGTGGGATCCGCGAACATGTCGCGCAACGGACTTCGGCACGGAGTTGAGGTCGACGCCGCGATTGAGGTCGCCGGCCACAACAAGAGGACCGAAGCCGCGTGGCGTCAGATTGACTCTGCGCGCACATGGTTTGACGCCGAGTGGAGCCAGGCGCCTAGCTTCGCCGGACTGACGTCGGCGTACCAAGCTCAGTACGACCGGCGCCCTCCGTCGTCCGCCGTGCTCGAGTTCGGCGACACCAGCTCATTCATCCGGCGAGGCTTCACGGCGGAGCAACTGGCACAGGTGGCGCACGCCCAAACGATGTGGATCGAAGCGGGCCGTCTGACCGCCCGCACCAGTGCTGCTCCGGGACACCAACTCATGATGCGTCCACTGACTCGAGTGTTCTTTGGCTACCAGCCGCTCGCGATTCCCAGGAAGACCCAACTGGGATCGGTGCTGATCAGATTCGACGGCACCATACACGCCAACCGCACCCTTGAGTTCGCCCACAACTCCATGGATCGGCTCAACCTGCCGACGAGCGGAGCCAGCGGGGCAGTGCGATATGACGGCAAGATCCTCAGGTTCACCAAGATCGCACTGGGCGGCAAGGTGGCCTACGAACTGTCCATCATCGCCAAGCGCGAACGGAATTCGTTGAAGGCGGCCAGTCGACGTCTCGATCTCAGCTTCACGATGCCCGGCGGCCGAGCCTTCGGCTTCAACTAAGGAAGCTGGTCATCATGAAGCTCCAGTTCAAGGTTCAGCAGTACCAGACCGAGGCCGTCGACGCCGTGGTCGACGTGTTCGCCGGGCAGCCGTATGCCGACGGAGTGAACTACCGAATCGACCCCGGCAAGGACGCGGTTATGACCCTGCTGAACGAGGCTGGTCTCCGTAACGCTGATATTCAGGTCACGCCGACACGGCTCCTGGAGAACGTTCAAAGGGCTCAGGCTGCCCGCGGACTGACGCTGTCGAGGGAACTGGTCAGATCACCTGCAGCGCCGATCAACCTCGACATCGAGATGGAGACGGGCACAGGGAAGACTTACGTCTACATCAAGACGATCATGGAGCTCAACAAGCGATACGGCTGGTCAAAGTTCATCGTCGTCGTGCCGTCGATTGCGATCCGCGAGGGTGTGAAGAAGTCGTTCGACATCACCGCTGAGCACTTCCAGCAGCACTACGGCACCAAATCGCGAACCTTCGTATACGACTCATCTCGCCTCCACGAGTTGGAAAGGTTCTCATCCGACTCCGGTGTCCAGGTCATGATCATCAATGCCCAGGCGTTCAACGCAGCCGCTGACGCGGAGCAGAAGGCCGCCGAGGGCAAGCAAGCATCCGAAGCAGCTCGGCGGATTTTCCGAGAGCTCGATGACTTCCAGTCGCGCAAGCCGATTGACGTGATCGCGGCGAACCGTCCGATCCTCATCATCGACGAGCCCCAGAAGGTCGAGGGAACAGGGAGGAACGCGTCCAAGACGCTCAAGGCGCTCGGTCTCTTTCGGGCGCTCTTCGCGCTGCGCTACTCCGCGACTCACAAGATCGAGCGCACCAAGGTGCATCGGCTCGACGCGGTCGACGCCTACAACCAGAAGTTGGTGAAGAAGATCGCGGTGCGCGGCATCACCGTCAAGCACCTGGCCGGCAGCTCCGCCTACCTGTACGTGGATGGGCTAGAGGTCGGCAAGGGCGCAGACTTCCCCAAGGCACGCGTCGAGCTGGAGGTGCAGACCGCGCAGGGCATCAAGCGACAGGTCAAGCGCCTAAGCCAGGGCATGAACCTGCACGACATCTCCGGTGGCATCGAGGCATACAAGGGCCTGTTCGTGCGGGATGTCGACGCGAATCGCGACACCCTCGAGCTGAGCAACGGCGACGTCATCGGCGCCGGCGAGGTGACCGAGGACGTGGCCGAGGACCAGAAGCGTCGCATCCAGATCCGCGAGGTTATCCGTGCCCACCTAGACAAGGAGCGCGAGTTGTTCGCGCAGGGCATCAAGACACTGTCGCTGTTCTTCATCGACGCGGTCGCCAAGTACCGCGACTACGACCGCGAGGGCTCCCTTGGCGAGTACGCCCGCGTCTTCGAGGAGGAGTACGAGGTGGTGCTAGCTGACTACCTCGGCCAGCTCGACTTCGACGAGGCCGCCGAGCGGTACCGCAAGCACGTCGAGGCGATCCCGGTGCGGGCGACGCACGAAGGTTACTTCTCGATCGACAAGAAGACGGGCCGCTCGATTGACGGCAAAATCGCAGCGCGTGGTGACTTTGCGGGCCAGTCGGACGACGTCGCTGCCTACGACCTGATCCTGAAGGACAAGGAGCGACTGCTGTCGTTCGAGGAGCCGGTCCGGTTCATCTGGTCGCACTCGGCGCTGCGCGAGGGCTGGGACAACCCGAACGTATTCGTCATGGGCATGCTCAAGAAGAGCGACAACACCACCACGCGGCGGCAGGAGATCGGCCGCGGTCTGCGCCTCTCGGTCGACCAGCACGGCGAACGGATGGACAACCCCGTCACCGTCCACGACATCAACGAGCTCACAGTCGTCACCGACGAGTCGTACACCGAGTTCGTCGCCGCCCTGCAGAAGGAGATCATCGAATCGCTTTCGACCCGCCCGCGCAAGGCCAGCGTCGTCTACTTCACCGGCAAGCAAATTGCGCTCGCCGACGGCTCGACGAGCGTGCTAGAGAAGGGCCTGGCGCAGGCTCTGTACAACCACCTGATCCGTCACGACTACATCGACGACGATGGCTTCGTCACCCAGGCGTACAAGCACGCCCGTGCTGACGGCGCCCTCGCCGCACCCACGGCCGAGGCGCTCAAGCCGGTGATCGACTTCGTGTGGCCGCTCGTCGACGCGCTTTACCTCGACGTGCCCAAGCCGACCGACGGCCGCAAGCCGAAGAAGATCCCGTTCAACGAGGCTAACTTCAAGAAGCGCGAGTTCCAGGAGTTGTGGAGCCGCATCAACCACAAGGCTGTCTACCAGGTCGAGTTCGACTCGGCCGAGCTAATCCGCAACTGCATCCGCGTGCTCGACACCTCCTTAAACGTGACCGTCATGCAGTACCTCGTCGAGGCCGGCAAACAGGTCGTGGGCTTGGAGGTCGAGCAACTCGAAGCGGGAACCGGGTTCAAGGTCTCGGAGACCAAGGTCGAGCACTCGGCCGTATCGGCGGGGTCCACCGTCAAGTACGACCTGCTCGGCGAGATCGCGGAGAAGACCCAGCTCACCCGCCGAACCTGCTCCGCGATTCTCACCGGCACCAACCCGGGGACGTTCGCGAAGTTCAAGCAGAACCCCGAGCAGTTCATCACCGAAGCCTCCCGGCTCATCAACGAGCAGAAGGCGACCGTCATCGTCGAGCACCTGAGCTACGACCCGCTCGACAACCGGTACGACTCCTCGATCTTCACCGAGAACCAGACCGCCCAGGACCTGTCGAAGGCGGGCGACAAGCTGAAGAAGAGCGTCTACGAGTACGTCGTCACCGACTCGAAGGTCGAGAGGTCGTTCGTCGAGAAGCTCGACGTGTCCGACGAGGTCGTCGTCTACTCCAAGCTGCCGCGCGGGTTCTTCATCCCGACACCGGTCGGCGACTACAACCCCGACTGGGCCATCGCGTTCCGCGACGACGTCACGCAGATCAAGCACGTGTACTTCGTCGCCGAGACCAAGGGCTCCATGTCAACCCTCCAACTTAAGGGCGTGGAGAACGCCAAGATCGAGTGCGCCCGCAAGTTCTTCGCCAGCCTCAACGACAAGTCCGAGCACGACGGCGTGAAGTACGACGTTGTGAAGGACTACGACACACTCTTACAGCTTGTCGCTGGATAGGTTCGCGCACTCGCCGGCACTATGAGGAAACGAGGGAAAGGAATCGTGACGGTTGCGTCGTTCTCGGACCGTACCTCGTGTCTCGCACCGTCGCTCGCGTGAGCAAGAGAACTCGACGCGGGCGCGTGATCGCGACGTAGAAGGTTCGAAGTTCGTCACGTAATGCCGAATCGGACGTTGCCCTGAAGTCGGGGAACTGACCGTCGTTCAAGCCAACAACGCCAACGGCCGCATATTCGCGCCCTTGCGACTTGTGCACGGTAAGAAGGCGGACGCCAGATGCGAGGTCATCCCCACGTTGCGCGCGTGAGCAGTGCAGTTTGAAGTTTCCCCAGGTCAGGTCAGACCGTGCTGTTAGCCCATCGAACTGAGCCCAACTGGTCGAGAACTGGAGCACGTCGGTCTGCCAGTTCGCCGCCTCTGCGTCAGCCACGCCAGTCGGCAACTCCATTCCCTGGAGGAAGGGGACGAGCTCGGCGACATCAGTAAGGTCGACTACGCCCGCGACGGCACGGATCAACTTGTCATCGGATGCAAAGACGGCATCTCTGACTGCATCTGTCGACTCCTCAGCAAGATCGACACCAAGGAGCCTGCCCAGCTCCCAGTACGTCGAATGATGATCAGGCGCTGCCTTCAGCGACACTGCCTCAAGAACGACCCGGCCGGCCACGGTCGTGAGCCATTCATTTGGCGTGCTGGACAGGGCGAAGGGAATCTCCCGCTCGGCCAATGCCGACGCTACAAAACGAAGACCGGCCGCCGACCTGGATAGCACTGCGATGTCTTCAGCGTGGAGCGAGTTGTTCTCGCCGGTGCCGAGCGCCCCCTCGGGAAGCCCGCTCTCCAGGAGGCCTTCGACCCAGGCCGCCACCCTCTCGCCCTCCTTGGCCTCTGTCGCGAGCGCCTCGATGTCGATCCTGCCTGGAGCCGCAAATGCCGCCTCTTCGCTGACCGCGTGGCCGAGTGCAGCCGCGACCTTGCTTGACGCAGTGGCGAGCACCGTGGCGGACCGGAAGTTGCTGTGGAGCTCGTGGTGTTCGGCAACGAAGGCTTCTGTGAATACTCCTATGAGGCGAGGATCTGCCCCGGCGAAGCTCACGATCGATTGCTTGTCATCACCGACCAGCATCGTCGGGATGACCACCTCACCTTGGTCCGATACCAGCTCAGTGAGCAGGTCGTACTGCGCCTTAGTCAGGTTTTGAGCCTCATCGACGACGATGGATGTGTAGAGGCGTCGTATCTGGCGCCGCGCCGAGCTCACCGTCAGCAGCTCGGTGGCACGCGTAAGAAGAGCCGGATAGTCGAGAGCGCCATTGTCATCGAGCGCTTGCAACCAGTCGTCCAGCCCGTCAGTGCGTTCGCCCTTGGCACGTGCCAAGTCGAAGCCCATGAGAAGGTTCTTGAGATCTTCTGGCTCCGCGTCGCCGCGATCTCCCAGCCACGAACGAAAGAGCTCCACGCGGTCCTCGTCGCGAGCCAACAACTCCGGCTCAAGCGGAAGCCCGATTCGAGTTCCATGGGCGCGAAGCAAGCTGTGCGCGAACCCGTGGATGGTCTCGCTGTCGACCCGACGTGCGAGCGCTCCAAGTCGTGAATCGAGCCTGGCGCGAAGCTCGTCTGCTGCCTTCACCGTGTAAGTCAGGGCGAGCACCCGCCCATGGCCACCGGAGTCTTCAAGGAGCAACCGTTGGATCCGCCGAGCGACCACTTCGGTCTTGCCGCTTCCCGCACTCGCCACCACCACAAGCGCACGCGCGTTGCTGTCCACAGCTGCCTGTTGCTCGGGACTCAGCACCGGCTCGTTGAAGTCGTCGGTCGTGGTCATGAAAGGGCTCCGTCGATAGCTTGGAACAGTTCCTGGACCGGCGACGGCCACGTGGTGGAGTCCTCGTGGCGTTCGAGCAAGACGTCTGCCAGGGTCTGCCCGATCGATCCCTTCAAGTCCTTCATAGTCGATAGGACATTGGCGACGGGCGCGAGATCGGGACGCACTCGTTCGCACGCGGTTCTACCGACGTCCTCGTCGAAGTCCACGATCATCGCCTCTATCGCTCCAGAGACGCCCTTGGCCGCGGCGCTGTCCGGCTTGCCGACCCAGATGACAGTCGCCGTTGAAGTTCCCGTTGTAGCAAGATTCTCAACAGCGGCAACGCCAGCAGGATCGCTGTCAGCGAAGATGAACCAGGGGACCCTGATGGCATCCGCGAACTTGGCAACCGCGCGGGCGGTCTGTGTCGCCATCGACTCGGGGTCGATGACGCAGACCCCGTGGGCCTTTGCGCCGAGGGCGTGCCTCAAAACTGGCGGCAGGAACCCGCGTTCCGTCGCACCGTCCCCGACCACGATGGCACTCGCGAAGAGGATCTCACCGAAGGGTCGTTCGGCGAGCCTCTTGAGCTTCTCCATCTCCTCGGTGTGGTGGCTCGGGCGAAAGGGCCGTGGCGTGCCCGGAGCATTGCTGGGGGCGGGACCGAGGTCCACTACGGCCAGCGAACCTCCGTCTTCCCGGAAGAGCCGGATCGCTCTTGGATCCGAGGCTGTGACGACCTGGCTGGAGTGCGTGCTTGCAACGACCTGCCCGCGGATCGACTGCAGCAGGTGCGGCAACTCAGACGCCGCCTGCGGGTGCAGGTGCGCTTCAGGTTCCTCGACGAGGGTTACAGGATGTGGGCGGAGCGAACCGCCGTCCGCACCGAGCAAACGTTCATACAGCACGCCTTGGATCTGGAGCGAGGCCAGACTCCGCGCACCAGCGCCATGCATTCTGATCGGAAGCGCCCCATGTCCGCTGTCAAGATCGATCGACAGCGAGCGAGCCAGTTCCTCGAGGGTGATGGGGATCGGGTTGATACCGGGAGCTCCGATGCTCCCAACGGCGCGGTTTAGCGCATCCAGCGACCGACTAACCGATGCGAGTGTCCCGCTTCCCGCGACGATGTCGGCACTGAGACCCGCCAAGCGGAGCTCCAGATCGGCCCGTGTCACGTCGTCAACGTCCAAGTCGCTGAGCACCTTGCGAACACCCGAGCCACGACGACCGAGTTCCTCCATCAAGTCGCGCCCAGTGTTGACAAGGTCCGACGCCACAAGCCCCCGAGCATCCCGTCCAAGGTCCTTTGCCCCAGAGCGCTCGACCCAATTGCCGCTGGCGGCGTCGAACGTCAGGATCTTGAACTCGGATCGAGCGCCAAGCCCTTCGGCCGAGCGTCGGACGTGGGCGCGCCAGGCGAAGCGCTCACGAAATGGGGGGTCGCTGATCGTCTGTGCATCGCCGCCCATCAGCCGACCTTCG
The DNA here is from genome assembly GCF_014842875.1 of Nocardioides donggukensis. Lineage (GTDB taxonomy): Bacteria > Actinomycetota > Actinomycetes > Propionibacteriales > Nocardioidaceae > Nocardioides > Nocardioides donggukensis. The sequence continues at coordinate 705,634 of NZ_JACYXZ010000002.1, forward strand.
TCGTCCTCGAACGCTTGCTCGTCTGTGGATGCAGGAGGCGGACTGGGCGCGAGGACGACATCGATCTCGGGTTCCGCAGACGATCCGACGGTGAAGTCGTCCACGTCAGCGACACGACCGCCCAACGCTAGGTGCAAGGCAGACAGAACCCTGGACTTGCCGACATTGTTCCGCCCAACGAGGAGTGTGAGGCCAGGCTCGAACTCGACTTCACACGACACGATTCCTCGGAAGTTCCGAATCGTGACTCTCTCGACATACAGCGCCGCGTGCCTCGTGGCTGGGGCGACGGCAGCGGTAGTCACCCTCCCACGCTAATGCTCGTTCCGTTCGCGCTCCGGACTCCACGCCGAAGCGCCAGCACGACTCCTCCTCTTCTGCCGGCGGCGGCCCCTCGTCTCTGTCATGTCCGTCCTCCTTGTCGTCCGTCCTCCTTGTCGTCCTCCTCCTGCTCGTCCTTCTACTGCTTCCCGTCTTCCTCACACACCTCTTTCATCCACGGCCCGTCCCGTGGCCACTCGCGTTCTGCGCGCGGCCGTTTGGGATGTGACCATGACGCTTCACAAGCTCTCGGCGGGGTCGGGGTATGAGTACCTGACCCGGCAGGTCGCCGCGCTTGACTCGACGGAGAAGGGCGCCATTCCCTTGGCCGACTACTACTCAGCGAAGGGCGAGTCGCCCGGGCGCTGGGTCGGCTCCGGACTCGTCGGCGTCGACGGCCTGGAGACCGGCGACGTGGTGACAGTCGAACAGATAAAGCATCTGTTCGGCACCGGGTCGCACCCGCTCACGGCCGACCCGCTTGGTGCGGCGTACAAGGTCTACGACAACACCGGCGTCGACGGGTTCAACGCGGAGGTCGCGCGACGGGTGCGGGCTTCGACAGGCTCAACCACCGAGGGCGGATCAACCGACGGGGAGCCACCGTACGACGTGGTCGCCCGGGTGCGCTCCGAGGTCGCGCGTGAGCGGTTCGTCGCCGCCCACGGGCGCGAGCCGAAGACTGCACGGGAGCTGTCGGATGCGCTGGCTCGCTACTCCCGGCCCCGGCAGACGGCGGTGGCTGGGTTCGACCTGACGTTCTCGCCAGTGAAGTCGGTGTCCGCACTCTGGGCGGTTGCGACCGTGGAGGTCGCCCGGGCGATCGAGGAGGCGCACGGTGCCGCCGTACGCGACGCCCTGGCCTTCATCGAGCGTGGGGCGTTGTTCACCCGCGAGGGGCGCAATGGTGCCCGGCAGGTCGAGACCCGCGGGCTCGTCGCTACGGTGTTCACCCATCGCGATTCCCGGGCCGGCGACCCCGACCTGCACGCCCACGTCGCCGTCGCCAACAAGGTGCAGACGCGATCGGGCAAGTGGCTGTCGATCTACGGCACCGTGCTGCACGAGCACGTCGTCGCCGCGTCGGAGTCCTACAACACCGCGTTGGAGCGACGGCTGGTCGAGGCGCTCGGGGTGGTGTTCGTCGAGCGGCCGGGTGGCGCGCGGGACAAGCGGGCGGTACGGGAAATCGACGGAGTTCCTGCCGACCTGTGTGAGCGGTGGTCGGAGCGGCGCAAGGCGATCACGGCACGGCAGCGGGAGCTGGCGCGGGAGTTCAAGCGGGCGCATGGTCGGCCGCCGACGCCGGTGGAGGCGGTGGCGTTGGCTCAGCAGGCGAACCTGGAGACCCGGGAAGCCAAGCACGAACCGAGGTCGGAAGCCGAGCAGCGGGCGACGTGGCGGGCCGAGGCGGTTGAGGTGCTGGGCTCGGCGAGGTCGCCGTACCGGCTGAACGGGTGGCCGAGGTCGTCGAGTGGATCGTCGACGACGCGATCGGCCGGTTGTCGGTCAACCTCACCCCCGACGTCGACCCGATCCCCGAGCCCGCCGGGTTGCGTCGTTCGGACGGCTCCAGCGTCTACCGGCACACCGGCCGGGACCACTACACCAGCCACCGCGTGCTGGAGGCCGAGCAGCGCATCGTCGCACTTGCGGGCCGGCACGACGGGCTGGCGTGGTCGCCCGATGAGGTCGAGCTGTCGGTGCTTGCTGCCGTGCTCGAGGGCGTACGGCTCAAGCGTGGCCAGGAGGTGCTGCTGGTGAACGCGATGGCCACCAGCGGCGCGCGGGTGCAGCTCGCGCTGGCTCCGGCCGGATCGGGCAAGACCACCGCGATGAAGGTGCTGGCGAGTGTGTGGACCGAGGGCGGCTGCAACGTGCTCGGGCTGGCGCCGTCGGCGGCGGCTGCTTCCGCGCTCGCCGAGGCGACCGGCGTGCCGTGCGAGACGCTGGCCAAGTTCACCCACGACCTGGCCGTGCCTGACTCCGAACTGGTCGGCTCGATCAGGCCGGGCACGCTCGTCATGATCGACGAGGCTGGCATAGCCGACACCCTCACCCTCGCCTCCGTCATCGAGCTCGCGGTGACGCGGGGCGCATCGGTGAGGCTGATCGGCGACGACCGGCAGCTCGCCGCCATCGGCGCCGGTGGACTGCTGCGCGACATCGCAGCCACCTACGGCGCGATCCGGCTCGACGAGCTGGTGCGGTTCACCGATGCAGGCGAGGGTGAGGCGTCGCTGCCTCTTCGCGACGGCAACCGGGCCGCGCTGGGGTTCTACCTGGACAACGACCGCGTCCATGTCGGCGACGCGGCGTCGTGCCTCGACGACGTCTTCGCTGCTTGGTCGCGGGAACGTGCCGGTGGGCGCGACTGCCTGATGCTCGCGCCGACCCGGGAGCTGGTGCGTGAGCTGAACCTTCGCGTGCAGGCATCGCGAGGTGTTGTGGGCGGGCCGGTCGGTCTCGCCGATGGCTGCTCGGCGCATCGCGGTGACGTGGTGATCAGCCGCCGCAACGACCGGCGGCTCGGGGTGAGCGGCACCGACTGGGTGAAGAACGGCGACCGCTGGATCGTCACCGACGTACGGGCCGATGGCGCCCTGTCGGTGCGGCACGCCACGTCGCGGCTGCACGCAACGCTGCCCGCGGCATACGTGAGCGAACATGTCGAGCTCGGCTACGCCTCCACCGTCCACACCGCCCAGGGCATCACCACCGACGTCGTCCACGGGATCGTCACCGGCACCGAGGACCGCCAGATGCTCTACACGATGCTCACTCGCGGCCGGGTCGCGAACCACGCCCACATCGTGCTCACCGACGAGCCGACGCACGCGCTGCCGTCGCCGACGGTCGAGCGGGCGATGACGGCGACCGAGGTGCTCGAAGGCATCCTCGCCCGCGACGGAGCCGCCGTCTCCGCCACGTCGACCCGAACCCGTGCCACGTCGCCCGCCGCGCAGTTGCAGGACGCCGTCGCTCGGTACGCGGACGCAGTTGCGCTCGCAACATCCCAGTTGCGAGCAAACCCCGACCTCGCCGAGCCCGGTCCACTCCCCTGGCTCGCCGGCATCCCTTCCGAGGCGGCAGCGCACTCGGCTTGGGGCCGCTACCTCGCAGCTCGGTCCCGCCGAGTGTCGTCGCTGGCTGCCGAGGTCGGCGAACGATCCCGTGCTGCCGGAGTGGACGGCGAAGTACGACGACGTCCTCACCAGCGAGCTGCGCCGCGAGCTGGCCGTCTGGCGAGCAGCCACCGGCGTCGCCGAGGACGAGCGAACGATGGCCGGCCCGATGCCACACGATGACTGGGAGGCGGGGTACCACCGCAATCTCACCGGCCGGATCAACGCCCGCTACGGCGAGGCTGTGAAGACCTGGGCCGACCGCATCGTCGAGTACGTAGGCAAGCGCGACCAGCAGACCGGTGAGCTCGCGAGGTACCTCAACCAGCTCGCCCGCAAGGGCATCGACGCCGAGCGCCTCCTTGACCTCGCCGCCGCCCGAAATCCGCTGCCCGTTGACCACCCCACTGCCGCGCTGGGCTACCGGGTCAAGGATCTCGTCACGCCTCGGATGCAGCGCAGGGCGGTGCCGTCGATCGACCCATTCCCGCGCCCGAGCCAACGGCAACCCGGCCCATCGCTGGGGCTGTAGATCGGCGAAAGCCTCAGCGCGGCAGATACGATAGAGACATGTCCGAGACAGCAGCGCCCGCCCGAAAGCCGCTCAGCGGCCCCACGGGCCAACGCGTGGCCGCCCGCCGTGGCGAGCTGCTCGAGGTGCTGCGCCGCCATGGCGTAACGAACCCGGAGATCTTCGGCAGCGCCGCACGGGGCGACGATCGCGAAGACAGCGACGTCGACCTCCTTGTCGACTTCCCGGCCGGGACCGACATCATCGACATGATCGGCATCAAGCGCGAGCTGGAAGACGTGCTTGGTGTGCCCGTCGACTTGGTGCCGCGCAACGGCCTCAAGGAGCGCGTGCGCGCACGCGCCGCGAAGGACTTGCTGCCACTGTGAGCCGCTCCGACGCTGACATCCTCGACGACATTGCCACAGCTATCACGTCGATCCACTCGCACCTCCAACATGGCCCGATCTCTGTTGAGATCGTCATGGACGCCGTGGCTATGCGTCTCCTGGAGATCGGCGAAGCGGTGAAAGGAATCAGTCCCGAGCTGACAGCGACGGAGCCCGACGTCCAGTGGAGTGACATCGCGGGCATGCGCGACTTCCTCGCTCACCACTATTTCGCGACGAATCCCGAGATCATCCAGTCACGATCGACAAGCGCCTGGCGCCTCTCGCCGACGCCGTCGAGCGCTTGAGGGGCCTCCTGCCGCCCGAGGGCTGACGGCTCACATCGCCAGGTGCCCGCGCTCGGCCTCCTGCCGCATGGCCTTGATTGCGCCGGCTGCGTGACGACGGATCGAGCGGGAAGACATCCCATGGGCTTCCTCCACCAGTTGCGTGACCGCCGGCGTCATCAGCCCCCCTCGGCCGCGGCGCCCCGGCGCGTCGATCTGCTCAGCTGCATGAGCGAGGTCGAGCAGAAGGTCACGATCGTTCTCGGCCAGCTTGCCGGAGTCGATCCCGCGCTGGAGGAGATCAGCGAGCACCTCCCTGCGTGCCACCTCATCGTCCGCGGGTCCGGCTGGGAGGGACTCATCGAAGGCGTCGACGAGCACCGTCATCGCCCACGCCTCGTCACGACGCTTGGCGAGATCGCCGACGCCGAGCTCGGCCATCGACTCCCGGTAAACGCGGTCGAGGATCTTCTTGGCGACGTACCTGTCGTCTGCAGGGTCGTGTCCGCAGATCTGGACCCAGAGCTGGCCGGCCACGACCTCGTCGATCTCGTCGGCCAGGCGGGTGATGCGGCCGGCGACTCGCGCGGCACCTGGCATTAGGAGCCAAGCGAGCGCCTCGTACGCCCGTCGGTCACCCTCGGCAATCCTCCGGAGAGCCGTGAGCACTTGGTCGCGTTGGGTCGGCTCGGCGTCCTGCATCCAGCGCGGCAGGTCCTTCAGGTCGGCGACATCAGGTCAGCTTCACCGAACACCCGGCTCCGCCGGGATTCCGATTCCCGTTCACCGTCCCCGACCGGCTGTGGCGCCTCGAAACCCCCGCGTGCTTCCGCACGATCAAGTTCTTCGACCTCATTGACGACGACAACGACAAGTTCTGGTGGGACCTCTCCATCCGCGCCGACAGGAAACTCGTCTACGAGCGGCTCCTCACCTACGGGTCCGAGGCGACCATGGTCCTCTACCTCGACGGCGCGCTCCTCATCGACCTCTGGAACGAGATGGAGGTACCCGAGCCGATGCGCACCCACTGGGCCACGGTCGTCAAGGCCACGCTCCACGCACCGATTGCCACGGACTCAGAGCAGTACCGCCGCGACGACGACACCCGACGCACGCCGCTGGACGTCGTGAGGCATGCCGACTCGTGACCAGGGGCATGCGGCCAAGCCCGACGCGCCGCCGTCTGAGAAGGGTCGAAGACCTGCCACTCGGGGATCGTGGCTGCCTGCTCCGCGGGCGTCGGTGCCGGAGACGCAGTTCTGCCCAGGTCATCGTCTCCGAAAGGGCTCGCGTCCACCGTCACGTCAGAATGGTCGGACAGCCTCCAGGCCAGCGGGACCATGCCTCCGGTACTTCCCCTCACCTTCCGCGGCGCCGTACAGACGTTCAGAGGCCTGCCTCGACCAGCGCGGTCACCAGACGGGCACCGACCTCGATGCGATCCTCGGTGTCGAGGAGCTCCTCACCTCGAAGGCGCTGCTGGATCGCCAGCAGCCCGTCCACGACACCGACGGCTCGGCACACCTCCTCAAAGGTCTCGGCGAGGTCCGGGTCTTGCGGTGCGTCCACCTCGAAGCCGGCCTGGACGCACCGGACTCCCGTCTCGGAGTGGGTGGTGCGCATCCACCGGGGCGCGGCCGGGCTGCCCAGGTTGTAGGTGGGGGCCAGCAACCCGTCCTCCAGACCGCTGTGCTCTCGGACCGCCATCAGGAACGGGTCGTGGTAGGTCGCGCCTCCACCGAAACCGCCTGACTGCGTCGTCATGAGGCACATGGAGTAGAACCACAGCCCGGTCTCTTGGAGGAACTCGCCCTGGTACACCCCCCGCGGCGCTGAACTCATGATCGGGTACGTCACCAGGTAGTAGCGCCAGTCGAACACGGGTTCCTCCCCGCCCCGCGCGTCCTCCAGGAACGCGTCGATCACGGCCTGAAGCGCACTCGCGGGATCGGACTCCTGACCAGAAACCCTGTCGAGGAGCTTGGCGAGCGAGGTGCGGAGACCCTCGTTGTTCTTGCGGCCGTACCGGGTGAGGACGTCGCGCCAGGAGGCTCCGTACGTCGGGTTCACGGTCCCGAACTGACGGAGGTTCCAGATCCGATAGCCGTAGTCGCCGGACGAGAGCAATGCCCTCGTGAGCAGCGGCCAGTGCTCGCTCGGGGTGATCGCCTGGAAGGCCTTCGTCCGAGCCGGTAGCCGGTCCCAGCCTTCGGGCGCCAGGTCGAACGGGAAGATGCGACCGCGCAGTAGGACGTGGTCCTCGAGTGCAAACACCGTCGCCTGCAGAGCGCTCGCATCGGGGAACAGGCTGAGTTTCTCCCGCTCGTCGGCGATCCGGTCGGGGTTGAAAGTCGTGCGCGACTCCATCCATTCGAGCGCCGCATCGATCGACTCCGCGGACATGAGCTGCTCTACGGCGGCGACCAGGTCGGGCATTCGCGCTTCGATGACCTCGTTGCCCGCGGTGTCCGTGAGGTTCCGGAGAACGCGCAGCCGCCGTTGCACGTCTGCTTTCGGCGACTGCCGGTGGATCAGCACCGCGAAGAGCACCAGGGTCTGCGCGAGGGTGAACAGTCGGTTCTTCCCTCCCAGTCCGTACCGGTCGCAACACTGCCTGAACAGGTCGACGTCCCGGGACTCCTCGAACAGGACGACGCGATCGCCGATCGCGGTGCCCGTCTCCGCCGTGCTCGCGAAGTGAGAGGCGAACACAGCGCCGGTGTCGATCGGCTCGACGCGGCCGACTGAATCCTCTGCCGTCCAGGTGTCGAAGGCGTGAAAGAGGAAGGCCAGGTTCCGCTTCACTTTGTCGCCGTCCCCCGCGAGGACTCGCTCGGCCCGGTCCAGCAAGGCTCCGTCCGCAGGGGTGCCGTCACGCCACTCGCCGACTTCGATGATGAACTCGAGGTAGCGCTCGAACTCCTCGTCCACGCGCCAGTCCCCACCATCCGCTTCGAGGCGCCAGAGCACGTCGGTCCAGATGCCGTCGATCCGGCGCACGAACTCGCTGAAGTTGGCCTCAGTGAGCGAGCCTGACACAAGCTTCTCGAGGCGGGGCTTCAGGTTCTCCCAGCTCGTCAGGGTCTTACCGCGCGAGTTCATCTTGATGTAGAGCTCTTCACCTGATGGCATGTCGTCGATCGGGAGGAAGTAAAACCCGATCGCCGGGTCTCCCTCGGTCGACGTCAGGGCCTGCCACACCGCATCGAGATCCACCTGGGGGTCGCCGAGACGCCGGTGGATGGCGTCAAGCACGTTCAGCATGGACGCCACCGTCGGGTCATGACGCCAGGAGTAGAGGTACCAGGGCTGGTCCTTGATCCACTCCTGGGGCTCCCGCGCCGAAAGCGCATCCGCGGGAAGGTTGTCCGGTTTCACCAGCTCTCGGCAGAAGAGCTCGGCGGTGGGTCGTGTGGCGTAGGCGAATTGCAGCCAGGGCTGCGCCTCGGCGACGCGGTCGAGGCGTGCGGCGACGTACCAGTGCAACAGGAACAAGGTCGTTAGGCGTTGTTGACCGTCGAGGGGTCGCAGGGTTCCATCCTCGATCTCGCCGTAGACGAAGTCGAGACTGATGGGCTTCCCGCCCGTGAGCGCGCTCACCAGGGCGTCCAGAAAGTCGTCGCGGATCAGCGTGACTGCAGGAACGTCGCGTCCTTGGGCGTAGTCGCGCTGGATGATCGGGATCTCGATGAGCCGTAGTGCCGGCAGCTCATCGTTGGTGCCCGTGAACATGCCCACGTAGGAGGTCAGCTGGCCCTTCATTCGACACTCCCGTCCGCGAGGAGGTATTCGCGTTCGCTCAGGACCCGGACCATCTCCGCGAGGTAGTCCTCCCGATCTGCGCCACTCCAGTAGTAGAGCTGCTGGTCCTCGGACTTGGTGTAGTGCTTGAGGAACACATTCCGCGTGCAGGCGGGTATGTACGAGCCGTCCCTGTCCCGTACGAGGAGCTCCCGTCGCTTCGCGGCGAACGTAGAGTTGCTCAGGGCACTGTTGTCGCCACCGTCGAGCAGCGCGAGGTTGCTGATCGAGTGGACGCTCACGTCGGCTCCTACCGACGGGTCGGACAGCGCCATCTCGACCCGGCTGCGCACGGCGTTGAACCGGGGCGCGAGACCGCCACGGCGCTTCTCGTCCTGGGTCGCCTCCCAGACGTCGGCAATCTCGTCGAGCAGCTCGTCGCGGTGAGCCGGGTCGAGGTCGCGAACTGCTAACAGCTCCTTGCGTTGACGGTCCAACCACTCCGCCCAGAGCTTGTAGTCGCGCTTCATCTCGCCCGCGTTCTGGGCGTGGATGTGCTCCAGCGTCCAGTCACCAGTCGCGTGGGCTCGGAACGAGTACTTTTCGGACGAAGTCGCGCGCTGACGTACGGTCTCGACGTTCATGAGGAGGAGCACGTCGCGGGCCTTCGCATAGTTCTTCTCGAAGTCGAGGCCCTTCAGGTCGGACACGGTCAGTCTGAGGTGCTTCCGGACGAGTCCGTCCAGAAAAGCGTGGAGCTCCGTCTTGGTCTTGCCCGCGGCACTCTCGACCAGCTCAGGAAAGGCGCGTCCAATGGCCACGAGATACCCAATCTTGTGGAAGAGGTCGCGGTCGTCGAACCAGCCCGTGATCAACGAGTGCAGCTTGACCACGTCGTCCCAGAAGCCCTGGGGGTCCTCTACGATCCACTCACGAAGCGTCTCGAACGTGTGGTGGCTGGGCCTGTGCGGTCCCTTCGGCTTTTCGATCCGGTCAGCGAGGGTGTCCAGGAGCAGCTCGATGTGCGTCGCCTCGTCCTGGTGCTTCCGCGTCACGAACGCCCACAGCTCAGGCTCGCGCAGGTCACGCTCGATCCCGTCCCACTGCGCAGCGATCTGGTCGCTGCGGTCAGCGAGACCGGTGCGGCCCTTACTGCTCGAGAGAAGCCGCGCCTTCACCAGCTCCGCGTCTGTCAGCGCGATGCGCCCCACGTTCAGTCTTCGGAACAGCTCGATCGAGTCGAGCGACTCGGTCGCCTGGTACCAGATGACCTTGACGCCACGCTTCGGGTCAGGATCCAGCAGATAGTCGTAGATGCGCCCGGCTGCGTGCTCGGCGCGGTTGCCGTGCTTCGAGAACCAGGCGTCGATGCTCTCGTAGGCCATCCAGATGTGGTGGAAGTCGATGTTGCTGGGGGCTAGGTCCTTGGTCGGCTGCAGGAGGAAGCCCGCGCTACCCGGGCGTGTCTCGTACTCGAGCTCGTAGTCGGCACCCGACCGCTTCCACCCTCGCTCCGGATCCTTCATGTACTGGAAGATGAGGAAGAGGGTCGTCAACCGCTGTTGACCGTCGATGAGCTCCCAGGAATTGCGGTCCGCACGCCACTTCACAACGACCGGCTGCAGGTAGTACGCCTTGCCCTCGCTCGCCCAGATGTCATCGAGCAACTTTTGGACCTCGCGCGGGCCCCAGCGATAGCCGCGCTGGTAGGCAGGCACCCAGAACGTCGCAGGCTCGCCGTCGGCCCCTCTCAGGTCACCGACCGACAGCGGCTCGAGGATCGCCTCGTCCATCTGACTTCTTCTTTTCCGTGGACCTGGTACCGCGCCGACGTGCCTATCAAGCAGACGGCGCGTTGACGAGTTCCTTGACAGGTCCGCGGCGGCTCCGAAGTTCGTCGCGCTCATACTCGGGAAGGTCCATCGACTCCGCGAGGATCGCAGCGAGGGCATCCACCTCGCTCGCGTCAACATCGGACCCGAACTGCCACTCGTGGTTTCGGTCCTTGGTGATGAGGTCAACCCTTCTAGCCGTTGCCTCACCTTGGACTGGCAGGGAACGGACGTAGCGGACCGTGTCGAGGCCGTCGTCGTAACGGAACTCGGCTCGCTTCAAGAACGCGTGAGTGTCCGTCGTTAGAACTCGCCGGTCTGTGCCGACGACCAGCAGCTGAGCCGGGTCCTTGTCGAGGGTCGAGGTGATCTTGTCCTTCGTGGCACCGACCAGGGCTGCGACCTTCCCCTGAGCGTGGGCATCCTTGCCGATACCGAGGAATCGCACCTCTTCATCGGGTTCCAACATCCACCGAAGGATCCGCAGGTAGGGGTCGACTCCGGCGTCGGCAGACGCACAGAGCACGTCAGGAGCCTCAAGCGGTTCGCGCGGTGGCAGGAGAGCATCGGAAAGCGGTGCAATCGCGGCCAGAACACTCTCTGAAATCCTGCGCGCAGCCTCAGCATCCTTGCGCTTGGTCGACAACAGTATGGTGGTCGGGCCGGGAAGCTCGGCAATGATGCGCAGTTCGCGGGTCAGCGACCCGACGACCCTCGTCGCCTCGGTCATGTCGGCCTCGAAGTCCCGGCGCGTGTTGGCGACAATGGAGTCGAAGTGCTTCGCCTCTGCTGGGCTGTCTGCGCCGGCTTCGCGAGCGACGGCGGCAGCGATCGCCTGGTATCCGGTCCAGGCCTTCAACGTCGACAGGAGGGCGAAAGCGTCGAAGACGACCGCCTGCGCATTCGTCTGGAGGTACTCCCGTCGCTGATGCAAAGTCGCGTTGGTGACCTTCTCGATGTGGGCCTCGACGTGCGAGCGGTACTTCTTCCGCTCGGCATCCAGGTTGGCCTTTTTGCTCGCGACCGTTTCCCACAGCGACCGAGGAACCGAGCCCGCTGCGCGCGCATCCTCGAGTGCCTGGTCGACCGTGTCGACCAGGCTCATCAGCGTGGCCCGCTCGGTGCGGCGGGAGGCCTCGATCACCTGGCTGGTCAGCTCGATGTTCTTCTGGACCAGGCTGCTGACCTGGTTCAGCTGAGCCTGGAGAGCCAGCATCGCTAGCGCCGGTCCGATGGCAGCTGCCGTCTGTGCGGCAGTCAACCCGGCGGCAGGCGTGAAGCGCGCTTGGGCGATTCCCTTTTCTACGCCCTTCGGCAGCAAGATGGTGCCGAGATTCTTGCCTTCCTTGGCCGCGAGCTTTCCGCCGGCTTTCAGCAGCGCCTGGCTCTCGTCAGCCATCTTGTAGAGCCCCTGCATCCCCATTGCAGCCTGGGCCAGGTTCCCGCCGACAGTCGCACCATTGCCGAGAACCGACAGGGCGTTGTTGACGTAGTCGTGATCAAAGACGGACAGCAGGCCCGCGTTCAAGGGTTCGAGGACGTGCTCGAGCTCCGTGGGAAGGACCCCGAAGACTGCGACGACGTTCGGGAAGACCTCGACGAGCTCGGTCGTGTATTCGACCTGCTCAAGTTCGGCGCCTAACTCCTGCTCCGATTCTGTCGCACCTTGGCCATCGGCTGAGGCAGGGTCACCCGACTGGGGAGGAGGTACCGTGGCGTTCATCTAGTCTCCTGGCAGAGTTACGAGCAACGAGGCGTCATCGTGCCCCGCCGATATGGGAACTCTAGGCGGCAGACCCGACATGTGCCGGGCGTTGGGCACTGCTCAACAGTTCGGACTACGGAGTCAGTCGTCCGCGCGGGCTTCAAACTGCGACACCGGCCTGATGACGGGTTCAAGTCCCATTACTCAGCACCCATCGCTTTCGCACAGGATTCGCACTAACCGGCACCCTCGCGGTGTTCTTGGAGATCGCGCTCGAAGACTCCGCCGAGGACCCGAGTGCCGTTCCGCATGCCCTGGGCATCATCGCCCGGTCGCAGAACATGAGCGAGCTAGCGCGTCGAGTGGGCATGAGCCGCGACGGCCTCTACAAGGCCCTCTCCGAAGAAGGCAACCCCACCTGGTCGACGATCCTCAAGGTGACCAATGCACTCGGCCTGCGCTTCGAACTTCACTCGGTCGCCTGACCCTCCAGATTCCGCAGGGATTCCGCAGGAGATCCGTTCGAGGCCCAAATCAGCCATCATCGACCGACGATCGAAATCAGCGTTTGCGCAGGTCAGACCGTGTTTCTACGAGTTGATCACGACCTGCCAGCACCGCTTGTGGTGTTCGAGCTCTACTACGACATCGAAGTCGTCAGTCTGCTGTTCGCTCCACGATGGCCCCGGGGGCTCCCCGGGGCCATCGCTCTCTCTAAAGCGCGGGGGTCGCCGGAGGTCGCCACTCGAATTCGCCACCCGCGGTTCCACACTTGGGCAGAGACGAGTTCGACGTCGGCGCGGCCCGATGTCTCCACGAGACGGAAGCCGTCGACCGGGCTCCCGCCTTCCTCCAGACTCGCCAGGGATACGGCGATCGCACCGTCCGGCTACGACGCCGCCGACGACTCGACGGAGGCCGTCACGCGGGCGCCTCGAGCACCTCGGCTGCGGTACGACGGCCCGAGCGGACCGCACCCTCCATGTAGCCGTTCCACTCCACGGCGTACTCCGCGCCCGCCCAGTGGATGCGACCGACGGGGTCGCGCAGGACGTCGCCGTAGCTGGTCCACACGCCCGGGGCGAAGTGCGCGCCGTAGCAGCCGCGGGTGAACTCCTCGGCGCTCCAGTCCTTCTCGAGGTAGGCAGTCGGCTGCGACGCCTGCGGACCGAAGTAGCGGGTGAACGAGCCGAGCACCTGGCGGCGCCGCTCGGCCTCGGGGAGGCGCTGCCACCGCCGAGCTTCGCCGCCCTCGACGAATCCCAGCAGCACGCCGACTTCGGCGTCCGGTGGCGAGACGTCGAAGGCGACCTTCACCGGACCCTGGTCGCTGATGGCCTGGCCGTTCCACCCGGCGTCGCGCCAGAAGGGCGTCGGGTACGCCGCGAAGCACTTGGCCACGGTGCCGGCAGGGACGCGCTGGGTGAGCTGGTCGCGCCACGCGGGGAGGATGGGCTGGTAGTCGATCCGCCCGGCGAGGGTCGGCGGGATCGCGACCACGACCCGCGCGGCAGAGAGGGAGTCGCCGGCGCGAGTTGTCACCACGACCCCGGTCTCGCTCTGGACCAGCCGGACCACGGGCGAGTCCAGGCGCACATCGAGCTTGCCCGCGAGGCGCTCCGAGACCAGCACCGCTCCCCCGACCACGCGGTCCTTCTGCGCGCCCTTGTCGGTGGACGCCAGTGTCTCGAGGTCGCCGTTGCTCACGGTGTAGAACAGGGTGTGCAGCAGGGACATGTCGGAGCCGTCGGCGGAGTAGAGCGCCTCGGCCAGCACCCGGAAGTAGCTGCGTCCGGTCGGGGTCCGCAGGTTGCGCCGCACCCACGACTCGTAGGTCTGGCCGTCGAGCTGCTCGGCCTTCGGGTGCGCCCACGGGCGGGCCGGGTCGACGCTGCGTGCCAGCTTCTCGTAGCGCGCCAGCCCTTGGGCGAGATCGGCCAGCGCGATCGGGTTGACCTTGGGAGTCGCGCCCTTGTGGCTGGGCAGTGCTGACTGCTTGCCGGCGAGGTCGAGCAGCAGCTTGCCCGCGTCGTTCCACGTGGGGAACGTCGCCAGGCCGAGCTGGTCGACCAGGGCGTACATCTCGCTGTGACCCTCGCCGATCCAGGTGCCGCCCAGCTCGATCGGCGCGCCCTCGAGCTCTCCGCCCTGGGTGCGGCCACCGACGCGGTCACGCGCCTCCAGCACGACGACGGAACGCCCCGCCTCGGTCAGCCTCTCGGCAGCGGTGAGCCCGGCCAGGCCGGCTCCCACGACGACGACGTCCACATCTGCCACCACGGTTCCTCATTTCCGGTCGGTTGTCCGACTTGAATATAGGATGCTGGTGGCCACCGTGCAAGAGTTGGCCCAGGACTCCAGACCCCCGGAACGGAGGAGAGCAGCGTGGGATACCTCAAGGCCGCCGACCGCGAGCAGCAGATCGTCGAGGCGGCGATCCGCGTGCTCAGCGACGTCGGCGTCCCGGGGACGACGCTGCGGGCCGTCGCCGCCGAGGCCGGCATCCCGTTGGGCACCCTGCACTACGCCTTCCCGTCCAAGGACAAGCTGCTCCGTGCTGTCATCGGCGTGGTGACCGACGAGATCGCCACGACGCTTCGCCAAGGGCTGGTGCTGGACCGAGGGGTCGAGCACGCGCTGCGACACGGCGTCCTCAACTTCTGGAACACACTGGTCGAGAGTGAGATCGGGCTCCAGATCATGCAGTACGAGCTCACCACCTATGCCCTGCGCAGCGAAGGCCCGGGAGGCCTGGCAAGCCTCCAGTACGAGCGCTACACCTCACTGGTGACGGAGTTCTGCGAGCAGGCCGCCAAGGCCGCCGAAGAGCGGTGCGCCATCGGTTTCGACAGCCTCGGCCGTGTCACCCTGGCACTGATCGACGGGCTCATCCTGCAGTACGTCGTGCGGCCGGACCACGACCGTGCCCTGCGCGACCTCAACCACGCGCTCGACATGGTGATCGCGCTGGCTGACCCGCGACCGGTCGCCTCAGAGCGCCGCCGGGCCTGAGCAGCCGGCCCCGGCGCCCCCCCTCGGCGCGCCTGCGACGTCACCTACCTGTTCCCGGACGAACGTACGACTTGACCTCAACTGCCTTGGTCACGGAGCAATCCGGTGGCCCAGGCAGCCCTGGGCCGCGACCGCGCGTCACACACCGAGTCCATGTGAGCAATGAGAGTCACCTCTACCGATGCGTTGTGGTCGCCCACGGGGTCGGTTCTCCAGTCGCCGTCAGCTGCCCGCCAGGTCAGTCTGAACGGGCGTGCGCTCGGGGTCCACATGGAGGCAAGCTCACAGTCGCGCGGGGCGATCCTGATCTGCACCTGCTTGGGCGGGTCCCCAGCAGTCAGGCTCACTGGCAGATCGGGGACCCGGATCCTCAGGCTTCTGCCGGGGCGATGGACTCTGGTGACGATGGCAGCGCCGCGCTCCCCCATGTACATGAGCACGCCGTCCAGCCATAGCGCCCGCTTCTGGGCATCGGCCTTCATCGGCTCTGCTCGGGAATGGTCCGCCACGCCCGTGATCACCAGCTGCACGCTCGCACGTGATGCCGGCGTCCGGTCCTCGTACTGGCTCTCGCTCACGTACGCACCCGCACCGGCGGCCCCAGCGAGCGCTCCACAGGTGAAGACGGTGGCCAGAACGGCCACGCGCCGGGTCGCAGCGCCGAACGGGTCGATCGATGCAGGCCCGGAAGGGCCACCCTGAAGCGTCTCGTGAAGTGGCAACGGCACCGTCCCGGTCGGTTCTGCCATTGAACACCATGGGCCCGGGGGGGTGCCACGAGCAGCGGCGTGCTACCAGTCGCAGTCCTCAGGCTCCTCGTCCGGGTCGACCGGGTCGGAGCCGCAGACCCCGAGCTCGACGTTCGAGGAGGCGGTGTACCGGCGCCCGCCGGTCTCGTAGGTCACCTCGAACCCGTCGACCACGACCGCCCGGTCGACGGCCTCGGGGAGCTGCACCGCGAACTCCAGGGTCGGGAGCCCCTCCCCGCAACCGGCGACGGACCCGCGGGACCCCACCGCCTCTCCGAAGGGCTCCTCGAGCTGCTCGAGCCTCCCGGCCCCCAGCTTCAGGCGCTCGTCGGGCCCCGGCCACGCCGCGGTGAACGTGATCGTCTCTCCCCCGGAGACCTCCAACGGCGCCAACGACACGATCTCCACGTCGTCGACCGGGCCGTCGGACCCGCAGGCGGGGATCGCGAAGAACGTCGGCCCCGTGATCGGGGCCAGCAGGTTCGTCATGTCCTGCGCCAGTTCGATCGGACCGCCGCCGGTGCGGTCCCCGCTGGGCGGCCCGTCTTCGTCGCCCTGACAGCCGGCGGCCGCGACCAGCAGGAGTCCTGCCACCGCGGCCGCGGACCGCCGCCTGCCACGGTTCACCTGCCGGCCACCAGCTGCGCGCCCGGCGGGTAGTCGTTGTTGCCGCACAGGGTCTTGCGCCTCCCGAGCTTGTACTCCAGGCGGACGTGGTTGTTGTAGCCGGTCTGCGCGTTGACGTGCAGGACGCCCCACAGGGTGGCGCCCTTCTGGTAGGTCCAGGCCCGGGCCGAGGACGCGGCCCACCGGCCACGCGGGTAGCTGCGGCAGTACCGGTACGACGGCCGGCTCCGGTCCGTCTTGTAGTAGCCGCCGGTGTGCGCCTCGGCGCGGGCGGAGATCGCCTGGGTGCACGTGTTCTGGTAGTTGCGGTACCGCCACTTGGTCCAGGCGACCTTGTCGGGCCGCCAGAACACCGGTGAGACCTGCTCGCTGCTGGACCGCCTGACCGTCCCGCCCTCCCGATATCTGCCGTTGGCCATCTTGATGCCGACGCCGATGTTGTGGGAGGACCCGATCCTGTAGGTGATCCGGCCCTTCATCCTGCGCTTGGACGGCATCACGTCCCCGATCTTGACCCGCCGATGGTGGGTCTTGGACGTCTTGATCACGTTGCAGATCGGATCCCTGGCGGCGATGCCGGACCTCTCGTCCCCGGCAGCCGTCCGGCCGGCGGCGGCCACCACGGACCCGGCTCGAGCGCGCCCGGCTCGGTCGCCCGTCACGGCGACCAGGTCGCTGGGGCGCTGTGCCGGGCCGGTCCGGCCCTGGGCCCGGAGGCCGGCGACGACCGGTGAACGTCGCCACGCCGCCCCGTCCCGCCGGACCGTCTCGCTGTAGGAGTCCTCGACGCCGGCGCCGTCGACCGCCGTCACCTCGACGTCCACCCCGTCCCTGCTGCGGTACTTCGCGGGCAACGTCGCGGGGTCGACCCGGACGGCGTAGGAGCTGCCGTCGATGTCGATGTCGGTGACCGGCAGCAACGGCACCGTCGCGCCGGCCGGGAGCGCGTCGAGCGCCTGCTGGTCCGGCCACACCACCGCGGACACGGTCAGCACCGAGTCGGCCGACTCGGCGAAGAGCCGGCCCTCGACGGCCACCGGCGGCCGTTCGGGCCCCGCGGGCGGCTCCACGGCCGGCGGCGCCGCGGCCGAGGAGAGGGTGCCTGCCACAGCGACCGGCGCCGCGAGCGCGAGCGCCAGCAGATGCCGGAGGTGACGGCGACCCGTGCGGGACGAGGCACCACGTCGGTCAGGAGGTCGAGCCCTGCGCGACCCGCGCCCGGCGAGCGGGATCACGCGTGGCGATGCGATCGGGAGATGGCCATCGGATTCGGTCTGGTAGTCCATGGCGCACAGGCTGCGACACCCGGATCGGATCTCCAACGCACGCGAGGGCGGGCTGTGGACAGCGCCGATGACGGCGCGATCGGTGCCGCCCCGCGCTCAGTCGTCGCCGGCGACGTCCCGCCCGTCGGCGGTGTGCGGGTCGTCGTCGATCGCCCGCACGGCCGGCGTCCGCGGCGACTCGACACCCGTCGGGCGCCGGTCGAGGTGGACGCCAGCGATCATGCAGCGCACCGAGCCGCCCGCCAGCTCGATCGTCGGGATGTCGATGTCGACGACGTCGCAGGACTCCTCGATCACCGCCACCTGCTCCGGGTGCAGGCTCCGCCGGGCCCGCGTCGACATCGCCATGATGTGACGGCTGCGGCCCTCCGGCGTACGGCCGCGGAGCTCCACCGCGTTCCCCGCGAAGTCGCGGATCTGCTCCTCGGTGAGCTCCACGATCCGCCGGCCGTTGACGGTCAGCCGCTCCCGCACCGCGGCGCGGCGTACGGGGTCGGGGATCATGTCGAGGGCGATCATCGCGACGTCGGTGCCGATGCAGGCGATGACGTTGGTGTGGTAGACCGGCACGCCCGCGGAGTCGACGGCGTCGAAGGCCATCGGCTCGTAGCCGAAGTCGGTGCAGAAGCGCTCCAGGACGTTCGTGTCGGCGCGGTGGCTCAGCGCCGTGTAGGCGACCCGGGACACGTGGTCGAGCACCATCGCGCCGGTGCCCTCGAGGAAGATGCCGTCGGGCTCGAGCCCGGAGTAGTCGATGATCGTCTGCACCCGGTAGGACGACTTGAGCATCTCCAGCACGTCCGCGCGGCGCTCGTGACGCCGGTTGGAGGCGTACATCGGGTAGACCGCGACGTTGCCGCCGGCGTGCGTCGAGAGCCAGTTGTTCGGGAACACGCTGTCCGGCCGGGTGTGGTCCTCGTCGGCGAACACGTGCACCCGGACGCCGGCCTCGCGCAGGGCGTCGGCCACCGCATCCATCTCGGCCAGGGCCATGGCGGAGGTGACGTCGGCGGACTGTCCCTGCGGCGCATCGGCCTGGAAGGCGTTGTCGGCCGCGGTGTGCGGGTTCGGGACGAAGCGTCCGGCACGGATCAACACGACTGCGGAAGGGGCTTGAGCGCTCACGACGGGAATCTAGTCCAAGCCCCGGGTGCCCGGGAGCGGACCCCCGGACCCCACGACGACCGGTGCGGCGCGACGTAGGGTGGGGCTGCCCATGCCAGCCCCCGACTCCCCTCTGCTGCTCGTCGTCGACGCGCCCTCGCTGCTGCACCGCAACCACCACGCCCGGGTGGACTCCGGGCTGCGGGACGCCGGCGGGCGGCCGGCCTGGGCGCTGCACGGGATGCTGCGCCAGATCCTCGAGGTCATCGACCAGTTCGCCCCCGACGCCGTGCTGTTCGGGCTCGACGACCGCACCGCGTCGGTGCGGGCCGAGCGCTACCCCGCCTACAAGGCCGGTCGCGCCGCGAAGGACGCCGCGCTGATCGACCAGCTGGAGCGCGCGGGCGCGCTGCTCGACGCGCTCGGCCTGAGGACGCTGACCCCTCCGTCGCTGGAGGCCGACGACGTCAGCGCCTCCGCGGCGGCCTGGGCGGAGCGGCGCGGGTGGAACTGCGTGATCGTCACCTCCGACCGCGACTCGTTCGCCCACATCAGCGAGCGGACGCAGGTGCTCCGGCTGATCAACGGCGGGGTCAACGCCTCGCCGCTGCTCAACCCGGCCCGGCTGCGGGCGATGTACGGCATCGCCGCCGAGCACTACCTCGAGTACGCCGCCCTCCGCGGCGACGCCAGCGACAACCTCCCCGGCGTCCCGGGCATCGGGGAGAAGACGGCGCCGGTCCTGCTGGCCCAGATGGGCTCCATGCAGGCGGTGTGGGCCGACATCGACCACGACGCCGGCGCGACGCTGGTGGCCACCCTCGACTCCTACTGCGAGGAGGAGGGGCTGCGCCGCATCGGCGCCGGCCTGTTGAAACGGCTGGCCGACCCGGCCGCCAGGGAGCGGTTCGAGTTCAACCTCGCGATCATGTCCGGGCGCACCGACCTCGACCTCGGCCTCACCCCCGAGGTCCCGGGCACGCCCGGCCTGCTCCCCCTCGACCCGGACCGGGTCGCGCGGGTGGTCGGGCACCTCGGCGTACCGGCCACCACCGACCTCGCGCTGCGGGTGCTCACCGAGCCACCGGCCTCACAGACCTGATCCCGGTCGCTCACTGCCCCGCCACCTCGAACCTATCGCGTCGCGGGGGGCTTGCGGCAAGACCCCCGGGCGGCCCCAGACTCCAGGATCATGCCGAGGGGAAGCGGAGCCGAGATGCTGGACGTCGTCATCGCCGGAGCCGGGCCGACGGGGCTGATGCTGGCCGGGGAGCTGGCCCTGGCGGGGGTCGAGCCCACGGTCCTCGATCGGCGCCCCACGCCGGAGCTGGTGGGCTCCCGGGCCGGCGGGTTCCACTCCCGGACGATCGAGATCCTCGACCAGCGAGGCATCGCCGACCGGTTCCTCGCGGAGGGTCAGATCACCCAGACCACCCGGTTCGCGAGCACCACGCTGGACCTCGAGGCCTTCCCCACCCGGCATCCCTACGGTCTCGGGCTGTGGCAGAACCACATCGAGCGGATCCTGCTCGGCTGGGTCGAGGAGCTCGGGGTCACGATCCGGCGCGGGACCGAGGTCGCCGGCCTCGACCAGGACGACACCGGTGTCCACGTCCTGCTCGCCGGAGGAGGGTCGCTGCGCACCCGCTACCTGGTCGGGGCCGACGGCGGGCGCAGCGCCGTCCGGACCGCGGCAGGCATCGCCATGGTGGGAGCCGAGGCGACCCGGAGCAACCTGATCGCGGAGGTCGAGGTGACCGAGGAGACCCCGGTCGGCGTGCGCATCGACGACACCGGCATCCACGGGCTCCACGTGATGGAGGACGGGCGCACCGTGCGCGTGGTCGTGACCGAGCGGCAGCTCGGCCCGGCCACGGAGCCGACCCTGGCCGACCTCGGCCGGGCTCTGAGGGCGGTGTTCGGCACCGACTTCGGGATCCACAGCCCGACCTGGATCTCGAGGTTCACCGACGCCACCCGGCAGGCGACCGCCTACCGGCGCGGGCGGGTGCTCATCGCCGGCGACGCCGCGCACGTCCACAGCCCCGCAGGCGGGCAGGGCATCGGCCTCGGGGTGCAGGACGCGGTGAACCTCGGGTGGAAGCTGGCCCAGGTGGTCCGGGGGGTCTCCCCCGACGACCTGCTCGACACCTACCACGCCGAACGGCACCCGGTCGGGGCGCGCGTGCTCAAGCACACGATGGTGCAGTCCGCCACCCAGGGCGGCGACGCCCGGAGCGAGGCGCTGCGGGACACGCTCGACGAGCTGCTGGCCTTCGACGGGCCGAGGACGGCGTTCACCGGCCTCCTCTCCGGTCTCGATGTCGCGTACGACGTCGGCCCGGGGCACCCGCTGCTCGGGCGCAGGGTGCCCGACCTCGACCTGGACACCGCCGACGGCCCGCGGCGGGCCTACGACCTCCTCCACGAGGCCCGGCCCGTGCTGCTCGACCTGGGTCCCGGAGGCCTCGACCTCGGCGGGTGGGCGGATCGGGTGCGGCACGTCGCCGCCGGCTGCCCCGGGCCGTGGGAGCTGCCCGGGGTCGGGGCCGTCGTGGCGCCCCATGCCGTCCTGGTCCGGCCGGACGGGCACGTCGCGTGGGTGGGTGACGGCTCGCCGACGGGTCTCCCGGAGGCGCTCACGAGGTGGTTCGGCGAGCCGGTTTCCGGGCGCAGGGGATGATGGGCCGGTGAGCGACGACGTGAGCCTGACCCAGGTGCTCCTGGCCCTCGGTGTGTTCGCCGGGGGCATCGCCGTCGCCGCGATGCTCCGGGTCCTCCTGGTGCGCCTGCTCGACCGCGGGGACGCCGACCGGTACGCCGGCAAGCTGGTCGGGCGCTTCGTGGGCCTCGTCGTCGTCATGATCGGTGCCGTCTACGCGCTGGGGCTCGTGGGCATCCGGGTGGGTCCCCTGCTGGGCGCCCTGGGCGTGGGTGGGATCGCCCTGGCCTTCGCGGCGCAGGACATCCTGCAGAACTTCGTCGCCGGGGTCCTGCTCCAGGTGCGCCGCCCGTTCCGCGTCGGCGACCAGATCCGGAGCGGGGAGTTCGACGGGGTCATCCGCGACGTCAACCTGCGCACGGTGGAGCTGACCACCTACGACGGGCTGACCGTCTACCTGCCCAACGCCGAGGTCCTGAAGGCGCCGATCGTCAACTACACGCGCACCCCCAACAGTCGGACCTCCCTGACCGTCGGCGTCGCCTACGACACCGACCTCCGGCAGGCCCGGGAGACCCTGCAGGAGGCCTGCGCCTCGGCCGAGGGCGTCCGGGAGGATCCTCCGCCGGAGGTCTGGGTCGAGGAGTTCGCGGACTCCAGCATCAACCTGGCCGTCCGCTACTGGCACCGCGCCGACATCGCCAGCATGTGGCGGGTGCGCAGCGCGGTGGCGATGGCGGTCAAGGAGGCCCTCGACCGGGCCGAGATCACCATCCCGTTCCCGCAGAGCACCCTGTGGTTCGGTCCTGGCTCCACCACCCTGCACGTCCGGCAGCCCCAGGACGGCGCGGACCCCGAGGCCTGATCAGGAGCCCGGCAGCACGCCGGCACCGTCGCGCAGCTCGAAGACCAGCTGGGTCTCGGTCTGCCGGACGACGCGGTGCACGGTCACGTGGCTGAGCACGAAGTCGCGCAGCGCCTCGGGGGTGTCGACCGCGACGTGCAGGTGGAAGTCGTCCTCCCCCGCGACGTGGAAGGCCTGGATGACACCGGGCGCCTCGGCCAGGGCGGCGTACAGCTTGTCCACGTGCGCCCGGTTGTGGCTGCCGAGCCGGACCTTGATGAAGGCCTGGATCGGGTACCCCAGCGCGGGCAGGCTCAGCCGGACGCTGGTGCCGGTGATGACGCCCCGGTCGCGCAGGGCGCGCACCCGGTAGGCGCAGGTGGACTCGGCCAGCCCGAGCCGGGTCGAGAGCGCCTTGTTGGTGAGCCGGCCGTCGGCGGCCAGGGCCCGCAGGATCCGGAGGTCGACGTCGTCCAGGTCGGCCGGCTCGACGCGTTGGGTTTTCGGCAACGGGACTCCCGCTTCCACGCTCGTGGTTGTGGTCTTCGGCCAGTTCACCACATCTGATTGCTGATTCGACAGCACAACTGGTGGATTCCTGCGCCATCCCCCAGCCTAGCGTCATGAGCACCCTTGGCCTGCGCCCCGACTCCGTCGCCGTCCACAGTGGCCGCGAGGACCTCAAGGAGCTCGGCGTGCACGCGCTGCCGATCGACCTGTCCTCGACGAACCCGCTGCCCGACATCGAGTCCGGCGGCGACTCCTACGAGTCGATGGCGACCGGTGGCTACCCGGTGCCCGAGGGCGGGTCGGTCTACTCCCGCCTCTGGAACCCCACCGTCGCCCGGTTCGAGACGGCGCTCGCCGAGCTCGAGCACGCCAGCACCGCGGTCGCCTTCTCCTCCGGCATGGCGGCCATGACCGCCGCGGTCCTGGCCAGCACCGCCTTCTCGCAGCGGCGGCACGTCGTCGCGGTCCGCCCCCTGTACGGCGGCACCGACCACCTCCTCGACTCCGGTCTCCTGGGCGTGGAGGTGACCTTCTGCGACGAGCAGGACGTCGCCCGCTCGATCCGTCCGGACACCGCGCTGGTGATCCTCGAGACCCCGGCGAACCCCACCCTCGACCTGGTCGACATCCGCGGCGTGGTCGCCCAGGCCGGCGACGTGCCCGTGCTGGTCGACAACACGTTCGCCACCCCGATCCTGCAGAACCCGGTCACCCTGGGTGCCGCGATGTCGCTGCACAGCGCCACGAAGTACCTCGGCGGCCACGGCGACGTCACCGCGGGCGTCATCGCCTGCGGCGAGGAGACCGCCTCGGCGCTGCGCCGGGTCCGGGCCGTGACCGGCGGCCTGCTGCACCCGATGGGCGCCTACCTGCTGCACCGCGGTCTCACCACGCTGCCGATCCGAGTCCGGGCCCAGCAGGCCTCGGCCCGGCAGGTCGCCGGCTGGCTGGCCGGGCACCCGGCCGTCAAGCGGGTCCACTACCCCGGCAGCGAGGGCGACCCGCGGTCGCTGCTCCAGCACCAGATGCGGGGCTCCGGCGCGATGGTCGCGGCCACCCTGCGGGGCGGGTACGACGCGGCGCACCGGCTGACCACGTCCGTGGACCTGTTCACGCACGCCGTCTCCCTCGGCGGGGTCGACTCGCTGGTGCAGCACCCGGCCGCGCTCACCCACCGACCCGTCGCGCCCGAGGCCCGGCCCTCGGCGAGCCTGGTGCGCTTCTCGATCGGCCTGGAGGATCCCGAGGACCTGATCGCCGACCTCGACCGGGCCCTGGTCTCCCACCCGGGCCAGCAGGCTCTGCGTTCGGCAGGCTCCGGGCTCCGGGAAGCTGCGGACCGCAGGGCCTGAGCCGACCCGTACCCCTTGCCACCTCGGGCGGCTTGGGGTTTGGATGAGTCCCGGCCCGCAACAGCGGGTCGATCGACTATCTCGGGAGTCACAGATGCGCCTGCGCACGATCACCGCTGCCACGGCCGCCGTCATCCTCGGCGCCGCCGGCACGCTCGCCACCAGCAGTCCCGGAAGCGCCCACCCGGATCACGACGGGACCGGCAAGGAGGCCGGGTTCGACCTGGTCGTGGAGGATCCCAGCCCGGCCGGCGTACCCATGCAGCGGATGTCGGACATCCGTTGCGAGGACGACATGGCCGGGATCTTCCCCTGCCACAAGACGGACCTGAAGTCCTTCGTGCCGCTCACCGAGTTCGACTCGGTGTGGGCCAACGACGTCTGGGGGTGGACCGACCCGCAGACCGGTCGTGAGTACGCGCTGGTCGGCCTCTTCGAGGGCACCGGCTTCGTCGACGTCACCAACCCCTCGGACCCGACCGTGCTCGGCGTGCTGCCGACGCACACCGCCGTCGGCAGTGGCGGCGTCTGGCGCGACATCAAGGTCTACCGCGACCACGCCTACATCGTCAGCGAGAACGCCGGCCACGGCATGCAGGTCTTCGACCTGACCCGGCTCCGCGGCGCCACCGAGCGGCAGACCTGGACCGAGGACAACTGGCTGGGCGGCTTCGGCCAGGTGCACAACCTGGCCGTCAACGAGGACTCCGGGATGGCCTACGTCGTCGGCGCCCGACGGGACACGACCGCCTGCCCCGGCGTGAACGGCGGCCCGATCCTCATCGACCTCGACGACCCGGCGAACCCGGAGGTGGCGGGCTGCTACGGCGGCGACGGCTACACCCACGACATCCAGTGCGTGACCTACCACGGCCCAGACAGCGACTACACCGGGCGTGAGATCTGCAGCGCCTCCAACGAGGACACCGTCACCGTGCTGGACGCCACCGACCCGACCGACGTCCGGATGATCGCGCGGGTGCCCTACGACACCGCGTCCTACACCCACCAGGGCTGGTTCACCGAGGACCACGCCTACTTCCTCATGGGTGACGAGCTCGACGAGCTCCGGGGCACCGTCGAGGAGACCACGACGTACATCTTCGACATGAAGGACCTCGACGACCCGCAGCTGACCGGCACCGGCAGCAGCGGCTTGGACTCGATCGACCACAACATCTTCATCAAGGACAAGGTCGTCTACGAGTCCAACTACACCAGCGGGCTGCGGATGTTCGACTCCTACAAGCTCGACCAGGGCCGGATGAAGCAGATCGGCTGGTTCGACAGCTACCCGCAGGACGACGAGACGAAGTTCGCGGGCACCTGGAGCAACTACCCCTACTTCGACTCCGGCAACGTCGTGATGACGGGCACCGAGGAGGGGCTGTTCGTGGTGCGGCCGCGGGTGAAGTCGTCCGCGCCTCGCCGCTGACACGCTGACCCACGACGGGGCGTCAGTCTCTACGTTCTGCAGGATTCCTGACCTCAGAACCTGCAGAACGTAGAGACTCGCCCGTCCGCGCCACGATCGCGGGCCCTACCATTCCCCGGTGACCACCACCGACGCCGCAGCCGGGCCCGCAGGTGACCCCGCGGCCGACCCCGCGCCGGGGACCAACCAGCGCATCGACCCCGACGACCTGGCGACCACCGTCCGGGTCCTCCGCCAGCTCCACCACCTGCCCGACGGGCACGCCGACGTCCGGACGGTCAAGCACGCCGCGTCGCACATGTACAAGGCGCTCAAGCGGGAGCGTCGCACCCGCAAGCGAGAGGCCGAGCTGGCCGCCGACCGGGCGGTCACCGAGGCCACGGCGACCGGGTCCCCGATGCGGATCGACGACGAGACCCGGGGCATCCCGCTCACCTCAACCGCGCCGGGTGCCTTCGCCGGGGAGCTGATCAACCCGCGCGGCTGCTACATCTGCAAGCACGACTACACGCTCGTGGACGCGTTCTACCACTGGCTGTGCCCGTCCTGCGCGGCCTTCTCGCACGCCAAGCGCGACCAGCGCACCGACCTCACCGGCCGGCGGGCGCTGCTCACCGGCGGCCGCGCCAAGATCGGCATGTACATCGCTCTGCGGCTGCTGCGCGACGGCGCCCACACCACGATCACGACCCGGTTCCCCAAGGACGCGGTGCGCCGCTTCGCCGCCCTCGAGGACTCCTCGGACTGGCTGCACCGGCTGCGGATCGTCGGCATCGACCTGCGGGACCCGACCCAGGTGCTGTCACTGGCCGACGAGGTCGCGGCGGCCGGTCCCCTCGACATCCTCATCAACAACGCCGCCCAGACCGTACGCCGCTCCCCCGGCGCCTACGGTCGGCTGGCCGACCTCGAGGCCGCGCCGCTCCCGACCGGGGTCGCCCTGCCCGAGATGATCACCTTCGACCGGATCAGCGAGGCGCACCCCGCGGCGCTGGCCGGGACGCTGCGGCGTCAGCAGGTCGCGCACCACGACGGGGAGTCGGTGGCCGACGCCCTGGCCGCGCACGACGCCGCCACCCTGTCCACGCTCCCCCTGGCCGCCGGCGGGGCCAGTCTGGCCGCCCACCTGGACGGCTCCGCGGTGGACGCCGGCGGGCTGCTCCCCGACCTGGCCCGCGAGAACTCGTGGACGCAGAAGGTCGAGGACGTCGACCCGCTGGAGCTGCTCGAGGTGCAGCTGTGCAACGCCACCGCGCCGTTCCTGCTGATCTCCCGGCTGCGTCCGGCGATGCGCGCGGCGCAGGCCCGGCGCCGGTACGTCGTCAACGTCTCCGCGATGGAGGGGCAGTTCTCGCGCACCTACAAGGGGCCGGGGCACCCGCACACGAACATGGCGAAGGCCGCGCTGAACATGCTGACCCGGACCAGTGCCGGCGAGATGCTGGAGACCGACGGGATCCTCATGACCGCGGTCGACACCGGGTGGATCACCGACGAGCGGCCGCACCAGGAGAAGCTCCGGATCGCCGCGGAGGGCTGGCACGCACCGCTGGACCTGGTCGACGGCGCGGCCCGGGTCTACGACCCGATCGTGCGCGGCGAGGCCGGCGAGGACCTGCACGGCTGCTTCCTCAAGGACTTCGCGCCCAGCCCCTGGTGACCGCGTCCCTGGTGACCACCCTCGGTGGTGACCCGGGCGCGGGCCACCACCGAGGTCCGCTCAGGCGGCGTTGAGTCGCTCGGAAAGCCACGGGACACGGCGCACGACCAGCAGGTCGAGGGCCAGGACCAGCGCCAGCGAGAGCCCGAAGAACGGCAGCAGCACCCCGAGCACGACCAGCCCGCCGAGCAGGACCGGTGAGGACCGCACCGGCATCCGGCCCCGCGGCGCGCCCACCGAGCCCGCAGGTCGGCGGCGCCACCACATGGTCAGGCCGCTCACGCAACTGGTGATGACGGCGACGCACATGAGCGCCGCGCCCCAGAAGGACCACAGGCCCAGGCTGCGGCCCTCGTGCAGCCCGATCCCCTGGGAGACCACCTTCGCCAGCACCGGGTAGTCGGAGAAGCCGTACGACGAGACCACGTCGCCGCCGAACCGGTCCACGTGCACGGTGCGCTCCTGCGAGGGGGCGTCGAAGGCGTAGCCGATGACCGAGAACACTCCGTCGTCGGCCTCGGGCAGGGCGACGGTGACCGGGTGCCGCAGGCCCTCCCGATCAGCGACGGCCACCGCGGTGTCGACGTTCGCCCTGGAGCCGTCCCCGGCCGACTCACCGGACGCCGAGCCCCGACCGCCGGGCACCTCGCTCTTGCCCATCCCCCACGGCACCTCCCGGGCGTGGCTGTGCGGCAACGACTCGTCGAGGGTGCTGGTCGGGTCGGAGATCGCACCGGGGTCGGTGCTCCACAACGAGCCTCCACGGTCGGTCGCCAACTGTTGGGCCTGGGCTCCCCAGAAGCCGGTCCACGGAAGCCCCGAGACCAGCAGCAGGAGCAGGCCGAGTCCGACCACCGAGCCCACGGCCGCGTGCCTGGACCGCAGCCGGGCGCCGGGCGCGCGGCTCCGACGCCGTGCCGCCCGCCCCTTGAAGAACAGGAAGTAGCCGGTGAGCGCCATGACGATCGCCCAGCACGCGGCCAGCTCGATCAGCCGGTCGCCCCACACTCCCGACATCAGGTCCGCGTGCAGCCGCACCGCGGTCCCGGACAGCGTGGTGTCCGGATCCAGGCTGCCGAGGACGTCCGCGCGCCACGGGTCGACGTACACGTCGTGGCCGGAGCCGTCCGCGCGGACGACGGAGAACCGGGTGCTCTCGTCCGGGCCGCCGGGCTCGGTCATGGCCACGACGGTGCTGTCGGGGAGCTCGCGCTCCACCGCGGCCTGCTGGACGGCGTACGGCTGGGTGATGTCGACGTCCGCGGGCTGGTCGACCCGCAGGAGGTCTGCGTGCATCAGGGGCTCGAGCTGGAAGCGGAACAGGTAGATCAGGCCGGTGGTCGCCAGCACCAGCAGGACGGGGACGACGAGGAACGCGGCGTAGAAGTGCCAGCGCCAGAATGCCCGGAACCACCCGGGCCGTGCAGAGGTGGACATGTCTCTCCTCGGAGGATGCAGGATCGCCACCGCACGCGGGCACGCCGGAGCGGCCGCGGAGGCGGCGGAGGGAACGGATGCGATCAGCCGAGGCGAGCCGGGGGCCCGCGGCGTACGACGCTGCGCGCCAGCGTCGGGAGGTGCGGTGAGGAGGGGACCGAGCCTGGGTCGGGCACTGGTGCCGGTCGGGATCCCGGCGGCGCCACGAGCCCGAGTCGCGGGACGAGGGCGCGCACCGCGAGCGCCAGGAGAGTGCACAGGGCGCGCTCGCCGATGGCCAGCCACAGTCCGACGACCACCGCGGCCGCCAGGTGGGCCGCCATCATGGAGGTGTTCTGGGTCAGGTCGGCGGCGAGGTGTCGCACGGACGCCGGCACCACGAGCTCGGCGTCCACCTGCGGCCGACTGTCGAGGTAGTGGTCGTGGAACGAGCCGCCTGACGCGGGCGGGGACGGCGTCGGGTGCACCGGCACGGGGCGGGCCGCGACCGGCCCGTCGCCGGCGTGCCCGGCGGACATGGTCAGTGCCGCGTGGACGAGTGTCTGCCCGCCCACCGTGAGGGCCACGACCCGCGCCGCCGAGGCGGGGGCACCCAGGAGGGAGGCGGCGCCGAGGAGGCACAGCAGGAAGAGGGCCACCAGGGACCCGACACCCGGGAGCAGCCCGTCGGCCTGCACGTGCCCGGTGAGCCCGGCGAACATCGCCACCGAGGCCAACGCCGCGGCCCGCGGCCAGCGCCACGCCGTCACCGATGCCCCCACGCCCGAGATCCTCTCAGAACAGCTCAGTTGAGCACCCGCATGGTGGGCGGCACTCCCCCGCCCCGCTGGACCTCCTCGACCAGCTCCTGGAGCGCGGTCAGCGCGACGTTCTGCGACATCGGGCCGAACGAGACCCGGGCGACGCCGAGCTCCTCGAGCCGGGCGAGGGGCGGGGTGCCGGGGATCGCGATCGTCGTCAGCCGCTGCGGGCCGAACGCGTCGACCAGCGTCGTGACCTGCTGCTCGTCGAGCCGGGCCGGCACGAACACGACGGGGGCACCGGCGTCGAGGAACGCCCGGCCCCGCTCGACCGCGTCGGCGAGCACCTCCGCCTTGTCCCGGCCGCGCCCGAGGGCGAAGGCATCGGTGCGGGCGTTGAGCACGAAGTCCGGGACGCCCTCCGCCTCCGCGGCGCGCATGATCGCCTCCACCTGCGCCGCTGCCTCGGCGACCGGCTTCATCTGGTCCTCGATGTTGGCGCCCACGACACCCAGCCCGATCGCCCGGCGCACGGTCTCGGCGGCGTCGCCGTAGCCGCCCTCGAGGTCGGCGGAGACCGGCAGGTCGGTGCTCGCCACGATCCGCCCGACCGCCTCGAGCATGAGGTCGACCGGGATCCGCTCGCCGTCCTCGTAGCCGAGCGACGAGGCGATCGAGTGGCTGGCCGTGGCGAGGGCACGGGTGCCGTCGACGGCGGCCACCACCTCGGCGCTGATCACGTCCCAGACGTTGACCACGCTCAGCAGAGCCGGGTCCCGGTGCAGCCGGAGCAGCTCCGTGGCCCGGGCCGGCGTACCGTCTGCGGTTTCCTGCACCATCGGTCCTCCTGTGGGGCGATCGGGCATCGGGCCCGTTCCACGCGTGTGGCGACTGTAGCCGCCGAGGTGCGACGGTTCAGTCCCAGAAGACGCGGTCCACGACCGTGCGCGCCCGCCGGGTGGTGCGCAGGTAGTCGTTGACCATGGCCTCGC
This sequence comes from Nocardioides donggukensis, assembly GCF_014842875.1. Taxonomy (GTDB): domain Bacteria; phylum Actinomycetota; class Actinomycetes; order Propionibacteriales; family Nocardioidaceae; genus Nocardioides; species Nocardioides donggukensis. The sequence goes on from NZ_JACYXZ010000002.1 coordinate 735,958, forward strand.
TCCGACCCGGCGGGTAGCCGAGCACCGCGGCGACGCCGGCCCTCTCCGCGGGGTCGCTGGGCACCTGGTCGGCCTGCTTGCCGCGCACCAGCGTCACCGCGTTCCGCACGGCGCTGACCAGCCGCCAGGCGCGCTGGAGCACCTCGCCGTCCGCCTCGGAGACCAGACCCGCCTCGTGGGCTGCCCGGAGGGCCTCCAGCGTGCGCGGGGTGCGCAGCCCCTCGTGCTCCCCGGCGTGCTGCATCTGCAGGAGCTGGACGGTCCACTCGATGTCGGCCAGGCCGCCCCGACCCAGCTTGAGATGGGTGTTCGGATCCGCCCCGCGCGGCAGCCGCTCGTCGTCCACGCGGGCCTTGATCCGGCGCACCTCGATCACGTCGTCCGAGCTGATCCCGCCCTCCGGGAACCTCAGCGGGTCGATCAGCTCGGTGAACCGCCGCCTCAGGTCGGGGTCCCCGACGACGGCGTCGGCGCGCAGCAGCGCCTGGAACTCCCACACCCGGGACCACTTGGCGTAGTAGGCGGCGTAGGACTCCAGGCTGCGCACCAGGGGACCCTGCTTGCCCTCCGGCCGCAGGTCGGCGTCCACCTCCAACGGCGGGTCGGACGCCGGCGCGCTGAGCAGCCGGCGCATCTCGTTGGCCACGGCCTGCGCGTAGCCGGCCGCCGCCTGCGGCTCGACGTCCGGGAGCGGGTCGTGGACGAACATGACGTCGGCGTCGGAGCCGTAGGACAGCTCGAAGCCGCCGTACCGGCCCATCGCGACCAGCGCCATCCGGGTGGGCGGCTCGGACAGCGACCGCTGCTCGCCCACGGAGGCACCCACCACCGCCAGCGTGGCCTCCAGGGTGGCGTCGGTCAGGTTGGACAGGCCGGCGCCGACGGCGACCACGTCGAGGTCGCCGGCCAGGTCCCCCGCCGAGATCCGGACCAGCTCCCGGCGGCGGACCGCGCGGATCGCCCGCACCTGCTCCTCCAGCGACTCCTTGCGGCGTGCCGAGGCGAGCATCTCGGTGGTCAGGGCGTCGGAGGTGAGCGGTCGCAGGTCGCCGCCGAGCAGCTTGACCCCGTCCGGCTCGCGCTCGAGCAGCGCGGTGGTGTAGCGCGAGGTGGCGAGGATCTGCGCCAGCCGCTGGGCGACCTCGCCCTCGTCGCGCAGCAGCCGGAGGTACCACGTCGTCGAGCCCAGGGCCTCGCTGATCCGCCGGAAGCCGAACAGCCCGGCGTCCGGGTCCGGTGCGTCGGCGAACCACTCGAGCATGACCGGCAGCAGGGTCCGCTGGATCGAGGCGGTCCGGGAGACGCCGCTGGTCATCGCCTCCAGGTGCCGGAGCGCGGCGGCCGGGTCCTCGTAGCCGAGTGCGTGCAGCCGGGCCTTGGCGGCGTCGGTGGAGAGCCGCACCCCCTCCCCCGGGATCTTCGCGACCGCGCTGAGCAGGGGGCGGTAGAACAGCTTCTCGTGCAGCCGGCGGACCTCGCGGCGGTGGTGCCGCCAGGCCCGGTCCAGCTCGGCGACCGGGTCCTTGAGATAGCCCAGCGACCGGCCGAGGCGGCGCAGCGACGCGTCGTCCTCGGGTACGACGTGGGTGCGGCGCAGCTGGTAGAGCTGGATCCGGTGCTCCAGCGTCCGGAGGAACACGTAGGCCTCGTGCATGGCCTGCCCGTCCTCGCGTCCGACGTACCCGCCCCTGGTGAGCTCGGCGAGCGCGCTGAGCGTCGTGGCGACCCGGATCCGCTCGTCGCCGCGGCCGTGCACGAGCTGCAGGAGCTGCACGGCGAACTCGACGTCGCGGAGGCCGCCGGAGCCGAGCTTGAGCTGGCGCTCGGCCTCGTGGGTGGGGATGTGGTCCAGGACCCGCCGGCGCATCGCCTGGACCCCCTCCACGAAGCCGTCCCGGCCGGCGACCGACCACACCATCGGCTCCACCATCCGGGCGTACTCCCGGCCGAGGTCCGGGTCACCGGCCACCGGGCGGGCCTTCAGCAGCGCCTGGAACTCCCAGGTGCTCGCCCACCGCTCGTAGTAGCCGCGGTGGCTGGCCAGCGTGCGCACCAGCGGGCCGGCCTTGCCCTCAGGACGCAGGGCCGCGTCGACCGGCCAGATCGTGCCCTCGGCGGTCTGGTCCGAGCAGACCTGCATGAGGTACGACGCGAGCTGGGTCGCCACCCGGGTGGCGCCGTTCTCGGTGGCGCCCTCGGCGGGCTCGTGCACGAAGATCACGTCGACGTCGCTGATGTAGTTCAGCTCGTGGCCGCCGCACTTGCCCATCGCGATGACCGCCAGCCTGGCCTGTGCGGCGGCCTCCCCGACGTGGGCGCGGGCCACGGCGAGCGCGGCGTCGAGGGTGCCGGCCGCCAGGTCGGAGATCTCGGCCGCGATGTCGTCCAGACCCACGTGGTGGGCGAGGTCGCGGGCCGCCATCCGGAGCAGGATCCGGCGGTACTCCACCCGCAGCGCGTCCTTGGCCTCCCGGTCCGGGACGGTGGCCACGGGCGCGTCGGCGTCGGGATCGGCACCGACCGCGCGCAGCAGGCAGGCCCGCACGGCGTAGGCGGCCGGGCGGGTGGAGCCCAGGTCGGGGTCGGTCAGCTCGCGCCACTGCTCGGGGTGCCGGTGCAGGTGGTCGGTGAGGGCGACGCTGGCGCCGAGCACCGACAGCAGCCGCATCGCGGTGCCCTCGTCGTCGACGATCTCGGCGAGCACCGCTCGGCCGTCGGCGCCGAGCGCCTCGACCAGCCCGACCAGCCCGGCCAACGCCTGGTCGGGGTCGGCCGTGCGACCCAGGATCGCGGTGACCGGGGCGGTGTCGAGGTCGAGCTCGGCGAGCCGGGCGGCGGCGGTGGCCGGGTCCTGGAAGCCCAGCCCGAGCAGGGCGGTGCGGCTGGTCGGCCGCCCGGAGGCCCGGCTCACCGCGCTGCTCCCGCCAGTGCGGCGAACGCGAGCGCCATCGGCCGCCAGGCGTCGGCGAGCTCGTCGGCCGCGGCCTCGAGCCGGGCCAGCTCGCCGTCCTGGTCGATCCCCCGCTCCAGGTGGTCGTCGCGGTCCCCGTCGGCCCAGGACTGGACCAGGGCGCGGTCGACCTCCGGGTGCATCTGGATGCCCCAGGCCCGCGCCGCGTAGCGCACCACCTGGGGCTCGTGCTCGGGGGTCCGGGCGAGCAGCACGGCCCCGGCCGGCAGCTCGGTGACGATGTCGCTGTTCCAGTGCAGGCCACGTCGGGGCGGCACGATCCCGCCGACGAGCTCGTCGTCCGCGGCCTCGGGCAGCCAGCCGACGTCGAGCAGCCCGACCTGCTGGCCCCGGGGGTTCGCCCGCACCTGCCCGCCCAGCGCGGCCGCGACGACCTGGTGGCCCAGGCAGACCCCGAGCGTGGGCACCTCCGCGGCGACCGCCTCCCGGACCAGCTGCCTGAGCGGGCCGAGCCAGGACACCTCCCGGTCGTCGTTCGCGCCCATCGAGCCGCCGAGCACCAGCAGCGCGTCGTACGGCGCGAGGTCGGGCAGGGCGTCTCCGGCATAGGGACGACACACCTCGAGCGTGCAGCCGGCCTCCTCCAGCCACCGCCCCAGGTGGGCCGGCGGGCAGGCCGCCTCGTGCTCGACCACCAGCACCCGCGGACCCCCGGCCGGAGCGGCCCGGGCCAGGTGGACGAGGGCCGCGACGCAGGCGAGGGTGACGGTGACGGCCGGGACCAGCGCCCCCCAGCCGGCACGCGGGTCCTCGACCGGGGTGACCAGGCCGAGCCGCCAGGCCTCGGCGAGCCCCGCCAGCCCGGGGTACACCAGCAGCACGACGGCGAGTGCTGCCAGGCCGATCCGGACCTCCGGCCGCGGGGTGGGGCCGCGGTCCGCCCCCCAGGGTGCCGGTGAGAGGCTCAGCAGCCCCAGCCCGGCGCCGACCAGCACGGTCGGCAGGGTGAGGAACTCACCGCCCACGACCCCGGACCAGGCGGCGCTGGTCACGAGCAGCGCGAGCGCGGTGAGCGCCGCGCCGATGCGGGCGGAGGCGTAGTCCAGCAGGCGCGCCGCGAGGGTCGGCACCGCGGTGCCGATCACGGCGACCACGCTCAGCGAGGCCCGGAGCGCGACGTCGGTGTCGACCAGGGCTCCGGGGCGCTCGCCGTGCGCGCGCAGGTCGAGGAGCAGGAACAGCCACAGGGCGCCGCTCCCCACGGCCGCCCACAGGAGTGCCTCGGTGCCGGCACGGAGGGTTCGCATCTCAGAGCACGGGCAGCATCCGGTCCCGCTCGAACGGCGAGACCTGGCCGCGGTACTCCTCCCACTCCGCGTGCTTGTTGCGGAGGAAGAAGTCGTAGACGTGCTCGCCCAGCGTCTCCGCCAGCAGCTCGGAGTTCTCGGCGATGTCGATGGCGTCGTGCAGGCTCTTGGGGAGTGGCTGGATGCCCAGGCTCCGGCGCTCCCGCTCGTTGAGCGACCAGACGTCGTCCTCGGCCTCGCGGGGGAGCTGGTAGTCCTCCTCGATGCCCTTCATCCCGGCGGCCAGCGTGACCGCGAACGCGAGGTAGGGGTTGCACGCGGCGTCGATCGTGCGCAGCTCGACGCGCGTGGACTGGCCCTTGTTGGGCTTGTACATCGGGACCCGGATCATCGCCGACCGGTTGTTGTGGCCCCAGCTGATGTACGACGGCGCCTCGCCCCCGCCGATCAGCCGCTTGTAGCTGTTCACCCACTGGTTGGTGACGCAGGTGATCTCGCTGGCGTGCCGCAGGACGCCGGCGATGAACTGCCGCCCGGTCCGGCTGAGCTGGTACTCCGCGCCCGCCTCGAAGAACGCGTTCTGGTCCCCCTCGAACAGCGAGACGTGGGTGTGCATGCCCGACCCGGGGTGGGTGGTGAACGGCTTGGGCATGAAGCTCGCCCAGATGCCCTGGTTCAGCGCCACCTCCCGGATCACCGTGCGGAAGGTCATGATGTTGTCGGCGGTGCTCAGCGCGTCGGCGTACCGCAGGTCGATCTCCTGCTGGCCGGGACCGGCCTCGTGGTGGCTGAACTCGACCGAGATCCCCATCGACTCCAGCATCGCGATCGCCTCGCGACGGAAGTCCGCGCCCTGCGACTGCGCGGTGTGGTCGAAGTAGCCGCTGCGGTCGACCGGGACCGGGTCGTCGCCGGCGTTCGGGGTGTCCTTGAACAGGTAGAACTCGATCTCGGGGTGGGTGTAGAAGGTGAAGCCCTTGTCGGCGGCGGCCGAGAGCGTCCGCTTGAGGACGTAGCGCGGGTCGGCGTAGGACGGGCTGCCGTCGGGCATGACGATGTCGCAGAACATCCGGGCCGTGGAGGGCCCCTCGCCGCGCCACGGGAGGATCTGGAACGTCGCCGGGTCGGGCCGGGCGAGCATGTCCGCCTCGTGCACCCGGGCGAAGCCCTCGATGGCCGAGCCGTCGAAGCCGATCCCCTCGTCGAAGGCGCCCTCGAGCTCCGCCGGGGCGACCGCGACCGACTTGAGGAACCCGAGCACGTCGGTGAACCAGAGCCGGACGAACCGGACGTCACGCTCCTCGAGAGCGCGGAGAACGAAGTCTTCCTGCTTGCCCATGGGCCCCACTATGGACCATCGGCGGGCACCGGTCCGCGACCGACTCAGCCCTCGGGCGCAGGCCCCGGCTGGTCGGGGACGTTCTCGATCTCGGCCAGCCAGGCGGCAGCGCCGGCGTCCGAGGGCATCCGCCAGTCGCCGCGCGGCGACATGGTCCCGCCGGCGCTGACCTTGGGCCCGTTCGGCAGCGCCGAGCGCTTGAACTGGCTGGCGAAGAACCGGCGGGTGAACACCTGGAGCCAGTGCCGGATCGTGGGCAGGTCGTAGGCCACCCGCCGGTCCCGGTCGAAGCCGGGCGGCCAGGCCCCGGCGGCGGCGTCCCGCCAGGCGTGCCAGGCCAGGAACGCGATCCGGCTGGGCCGGCGGCCGTGCCGGATCACCTGGTGCAGCGTGAAGTCCTGCAGCGCGTAGGGCCCGACGGCGTCCTCGGTCGCCTGTGGGCGGTCGCCGTCCTCGGTGGGCACCAGCTCCGGGGTGATCTCCTGGTCCAGGATCTCCTGCAGCACCTCCTCGGCGTCGCCGCCGAGGCCCTCGCTGGAGATCACCCACCGGATCAGGTGCTGGATCAGGGTCTTGGGCACCCCGGCGTTGACGTTGTAGTGCGACATCTGGTCGCCCACGCCGTAGGTGCACCAGCCCAGCGCGAGCTCGGAGAGGTCGCCGGTGCCGAGCACGATCCCGCGGCGGTGGTTGGCGAGCCGGAAGAGGTAGTCGGTGCGCAGGCCGGCCTGGACGTTCTCGAACGTGACGTCGTAGACGGGCTCGCCGTCGGCGTAGGGGTGGTCGAGGTCGTCGAGCATCCGGCGCGCGGCGGGCCGGATGTCGATCTCCTCGAAGGTGACGCCGAGCGCCTTGGCCAGCCGGGTGGCGTAGGACTTCGTGGTCTCACCGGTCGCGAAGCCCGGCAGGGTGAATGCGTGGATGTCGCTGCGCGGCCGACCCAGCCGGTCCATGGTGCGGGCCGCGACGATCAGCGCGTGCGTCGAGTCCAGTCCGCCGGAGACGCCGACCACGACCTTGGGCTGGCCGATGGCGTGCAGCCGCTGCTCGAGTCCCGCGACCTGGATGTGGTAGGCCTCGTAGCAGTCCAGCGCCAGCCGCTCGGGGTCGTCGGGCACGAACGGGAACCGGTCGACCTTGCGCCGCAGCCCGAGGTCGCCGCCGGGTGGGTCGAGCGTGAACGGCACCGTCCGGAACCCCCCGTCAGCCGGTCGAGCGACCGTGTCCGGTGGTCGAGCAGGTCGCGCAGCGACCGTGTCGAGACCCGTCCCCCGCCGGTTGTCGTCGAAGGTCCCCTGCCGCAGCCGCTCCTGCCGGATCCGGTCCAGGTCCACGTCGGCCACGCTGCGCCGCGGACCCTCGGGGAAGCGCTCGGACTCGGCGAGCAGCTCGCCCACCTCGTAGACCATCGTCTGGCCGTCCCACGACAGGTCCGTGGTCGACTCGCCCTGGCCGGCGGCGGCGTACAGGTACGCCGCGAGGCAGCGCATGCTGGCACTGCGCACCAGCAGCCGGCGGTCCTCGGCCCGGGCCACCGTGATCGGGCTGCCGGAGAGGTTCGCCAGCACGGTGGCCCCGGCGAGTGCGGCCTCGGCGCTGGGCGGCACCGGCACCCACATGTCCTCGCACACCTCGACGTGCAGTCGCAGTCCCGGCACGTCGGAGGCCGCGAAGACCAGGTCCGGGCCGAGCGGTACGTCGTGCTGCCCGGCCAGGTCGATGAGGCTCCCCCGCCGGTCGTCCCCGGGGGCGAACCAGCGGCGCTCGTAGAACTCCCGGTAGGTCGGCAGGTAGGACTTCGGGGCCACGCCGAGCACCCGCCCGCGATGGATCACCACCGCACAGTTCAGGAGCCGGGTGCCGTGCACGAGCGGGGCACCGACGACCAGCACCGGGAGCAGGTCGGTCGAGGCGGCCACGATCTCGGCGATCGCCTGCTCGACCGACTCCAGCAGCGTGTCCTGCAGGAACAGGTCGTCGATGGAGTAGCCGCTGAGCACAAGCTCGGGGAAGACCGCGACCGCCACGCCCTCCTCGTGACAGGCCCGGGCCTCGGCGAGCACCGCGGCCGCGTTGCGGGGCGGGTCCGCGATCGCGACGGGCACCGTGCAGGCGGCGACCCGGGCGTAGCCCTGGGCGTAGGCCGAGTAGAAGTCCACGTCCCGAGTCTAGGGCCCGGCACACTGGTCGCATGAGCATCGCCGAGACCCCGGAGCCGCCGTACACCGCCGTGATCTTCACCTCGGTGCGCAGCGACCGGGACGAGGGATACGACCAGACGGCGGCGCGGATGTTCGCCCTGGCCGCCCGGCAGCCCGGCTACCTCGGCGTGGAGAGCGCGCACGACCCGCTCGGGATCACCGTGTCCTACTGGGTCGACGCCGCGGCCGCGGCCGCGTGGAAGCGGGTCGCCGAGCACCTGGTCGCCCAGCGTCGCGGTCGGGATGCCTGGTACGCCGACTACCGGGTGCGGGTCTGCACGGTCGGGCGTGACTACGGCCGCCGCGGTCCGCCGCCCGGCGACCCCGGTTCGGAGGCGCCGGGGATGGGTACGGTCCGGCCATGAGCCACGACGACAAGCCACAGGGCCCCACCGACCCGCACGGCCCGGGCGGGCTGGACGCCCCGGCACCGCCCGGTGGGCCGCAGCGCACCGACGACGCCCCCGCCGCGGCGCCGACGCCCGGCACCCCCGCCCCGGACCCGGGCCCGGAGACGACCCGGGTCACCCGACCCGAGGGCACCGACCAGCCGCCGGCCCCCACCGAGGACCCGGAGGCACAGCAGGGTGCGTCCGAGCGGGAGGCCCAGCAGCGCAACGCGGGCACCGCCGGCGAGCAGCCGTCGACCTGACCGGGTCGGCTCAGTCGGAGCACCGCCGCCGCAGGCCCGCGGCACCGGCGAACAGCGCCACGGCCAGGGCCGTCTCCACTCCGAGGAAGAGCTTGGTGACGGCACCCGGAGGCTCGGCCTCGATCGCCACCGAGGCGAGTCGACCGGCCGCCATCCCCGCGCTCAGCACGCCCATGGGGAGGGCGGTCCGCGACGGCGCCGCCACCAGGCTGGCGGCGATCGCGAGCGGCAGCCCGCCGTACACGGACCGGATCTCGGTGCGCGCGTCGACGGTGTCGGCCGAGCCCCCGAACAGCACCGGCACCAGCTCCGGCCGGACGATCGCGACCGCCCCGATCACGGCGTAGGTGGCGGCGGCCTTGTCGATCAGGGAGCTCATGACCGCATTCTGCCCGGGATCGGTCCCCCGCGGCACCCGCGGCGTGAGCGGCGCCACAGCCGCACCACCCCTCCGCGGGGCTAGCCTGAGTCGAGGTCCGGGGACTCCGCGAGGAGCCACGAGAGCGACGAGGAGACACCGATGAGCGAGATCAAGCGGATCCGCACCCAGCACCTGCGCGAGATGAAGGAGCGCGGTGAGCGGTTCACGATGCTCACCGCCTACGATATGTACACCGCGGCCACGTTCGACGAGGCCGGCATCGAGGTGCTGCTGGTCGGCGACTCGGCCTCCAACAACGTCTACGGCAACGAGACCTCGCTGCCGGTCACGGTCGACGAGCTGCTCCCGCTGACCCGGGCCGTGGCCCGCTCCGTCACCCGCGCGCTGGTCGTGGGCGACCTGCCGTTCGGCTCCTACCAGGCCTCCCCCGAGCAGGCCTTCCACACCGCGGTGCGGTTCATGAAGGAGGCCGGCGCCCACTGCGTGAAGCTCGAGGGCGGACGCGAGATGGTCCCCCAGATCGAGCTGATGGCGCAGGGTGGCATCCCGGTGATGGCGCACATCGGCTTCACCCCGCAGAGCGAGCACAGCCTCGGCGGCTACCGGGTCCAGGGCCGCGGCGAGGCCGCCGCGAGGATCCTCGCCGACGCGAAGGCGGTCGAGGCCGCCGGCGCGTTCGCGGTGGTCATGGAGATGGTCCCCGGCGACGTGGCGGCCGAGGTCACCGAGGAGCTGACCATCCCCACGATCGGGATCGGTGCCGGCAACCGCTGCGACGGGCAGGTGCTGGTCTGGCAGGACGCGTTCGGCCTGCGCACCGGGCGGATGGCGACGTTCGTCAAGCAGTACGCCGACCTGCACGGCGTCCTGCTCGACGCGGCCCGGGCCTACGCCGACGACGTCCGCGGTGGCACGTTCCCCGGACCCGAGCACACCTTCTGAGGGCGGCGTCCGGCCTGTCGCGGCGCGGTCGCGACGTACGCTGTCCCATGCGCAGTCTCGTGGCAGTCGCCCTCGTCGTCCTGACCGCCGGCCTCCTGGCCCCCGCCGGATCGGCCCCCTCCGAGGCCGCGCCCCCCGAAGCCGCGCCCCGCGAAGTGGCGACCACGACGCGGGAGGCGGCGGCCTCCGCGCAGGTCGCGGCCCGCGCGCCCGCGCTGCGGGTCACCTCGCTCGCCACGGGGCTGGCCGTGCCGTGGGACGTCCAGCCGATCGGCACCGGGGAGTTCCTCATCACCGAGCGCAGCACCCGACGGCTGTACCGGGTCCGGAACGGCCGCCGCACCCGCGTCCGGTTCCCCAGCGGCTCCGTCTGGGCGGCCGGCGAGACCGGGCTGATGTCGCTCGAGGTGGACCCGAGGTTCCGCGAGAACCGGCGCTTCTACACCTGCCAGGGCGGCTACCGCGCCGGTGGCGGCAACGACGTCCGCGTGGTCGCCTGGCGGCTCGGCGACGCGGGCGCCCGGGCCCGCAGGATCGAGGTGCTGCGCGCGGGGATCCGGGCCGGCACCGGCCGGCACGGCGGCTGCCGTCTGCTGATCACCCGCGGCGGTGCGCTGCTCGTCGGCACCGGCGACGCCGCGGTCGGCACCACGCCGCGCGACCGGACCTCGCTGGCGGGCAAGGTGCTGCGGCTGAACCGGATGACCGGCAGGCCGCACCCGAACAATCCCCTCATCGACGCCGAGAGCCGCAGAAGCCGGTTCGTGCTCACCTACGGGCACCGCAACGTGCAGGGCCTGGCTCAGCGCAAGGACGGCAGCCTGTGGTCCGTCGAGCACGGTCCGGACCGCAACGACGAGGTCAACCTGCTCAAGCCCGGCGGCGACTACGGGTGGCACCCGGTCCCCGAGGGCGGCGGAGCCGGCTACAACGAGTCGGTGCCCATGACCGACCACGAGCTCCCGGGCCGGCAGCGCCGGGCCCGGTGGCGGAGCGGGTCCCCGACGATCGCGACCTCGGGCGCCGCCTGGGTCAGGGGCGAGGAGTGGGGCAGGCTCGACGGACGCCTCGCCGTCGCCGCCCTGAAGCGGCAGCGGATCGTGTTCATGAAGTTCGACCCGCGCGGCCGCCTGGTCTCCACGGTGGCCCCGCGGGCGCTGCGCGGGATAGCCCGGCTCCGGTCGGTCACCCGGGCGCCGAACGGGAGCCTGCTGGTCACCACCTCCGACAGCACCGACGGCAGGCGGGTCGACCGGGTCCTGCGGGTCACGCCCCGCTGAGCCGAGGTCAGCTCGACCAGCCGAACGCCGCGGCTCCCCCGGTGACCAGGCCGAACCAGAGCACGGTCGCCACCACGGGGACCGCCGCGACCCGGGTCGGGTGCGGGGTCCACCACCGGCAGGCGGCCACGAACTGGACCAGCCACAGGGCCATGAGCAGCAGCACCGCCCACCAGGGGACGACCAGGCCGGAGGCGGCGTACAGGAAGAAGGTCGCGGCCATGCCCGCCATGCCCACGAACGGCCACGGCGAGGTGGCGTTGCGGTTCACCACGGGCTCACCACGGCCGCTCCGGCGACCCCATGCCCGACCTCAGTCCTCGAGCGCGTCGTCGTTCCAGGCCGGGTCGTTGTCCCACGCCTCGTTGCGCTCCTCGACCGTCTGCAGGGCGCGGGCCGCCTCGGCCTCGGTCGGGTAGGGACCGAGCCGGTCCGCGTTGCGGCAGCCGTGCTCGCCCTCGACCCGGTGGTGCTCGAGGCAGAACCAGTACTCGTCGCTCATGAGGCTGAAACTACACTCGCCACCATGTCCACGCAGCAGGTCACCGTCGCCCCCGGCACCGTGTCGCCCCGGCGCCCCGTCCCCGCGCACATCCCGCGACCGGAGTACGTCGACAAGCCGGCGCCGGCCCCGTTCACCGGCAGCGAGGTCAAGGACGCCGAGACGGTGGAGCGGATGCGGGTCGCCTGCCGGCTGGCCGCCCAGGCCCGCGACCTGGTCGGCTCGCACGTGGCCCCCGGTGTCACCACCGACGAGCTGGACCGGATCGGCCACGAGTTCCTCTGCGACCACGACGCCTACCCCTCCACGCTGGGCTACCGGGGCTTCCCCAAGTCGCTGTGCACCAGCGTCAACGAGGTGGTCTGCCACGGCATCCCCGACAGCCGGGTGGTCGAGGACGGCGACGTCGTCAACATCGACATCACGGCGTTCCTGGACGGCGTGCACGGCGACACCAACGCCACCTTCCTCGCCGGCGAGGTCGACGAGGAGACCCGGCTGCTGGTGGAGCGCACGAAGCAGGCCCTCGACCGCGGCATCAAGGCGGTGAAGCCGGGGCGGCGGATCAACGTCATCGGCCGGGTCATCGAGTCCTACGCCCGCCGGTTCGGGTACGGCGTGGTCCGCGACTTCACCGGCCACGGCATCGGCACCCACTTCCACAGCGGCCTGGTGATCCCGCACTACGACGAGTCGTACTACGACGACGAGATCGAGGTGGGGATGACCTTCACCATCGAGCCGATGCTCAACCTCGGCACCCACGAGTGGGAGATGTGGGACGACGACTGGACCGTGGTCACCCGGGACAAGCGGCGCAGCGCCCAGTTCGAGCACACGCTGCTGGTGACCAAGGACGGCGCCGAGGTGCTCACGCTGCCCTGACCGGCCCGGCCCAGGTCAGGTCAGGTCAGGTCGTCGAAGGACGTCTGCCCGGTCTCGGCCAGCCGCCGCTCGACCCGCAGCACCGCGGCCTCGTGCTCGGGGTCGCCGGACATCGCGGCGGCCAGCCGCAGGTGCGGCAGCGCCTCGTCGAAGCGCGACTGCCGCTCCAGCGCTCGGCCGAGCGTGTGCCGGGCCCACACGTCGGAGGGGTCCTCCTCGACGATCACCCGCAGGTCCGCCTCCGCCCGGGTCAGCTGCACCCGCATGAAATAGGCCCAGGCCCGCAGCGATCGCAGCGACCGGGCCTGCGGCTCGGCCTCCACCGCCGGCTCGAGCACGGCCAGCGCCTCTCGGGGCGCGCGCTGCTCCAGCAGCTCCCAGGCCCGCTGGAACGCCTCGGACGGGTGCCCGACCGGGCCCGGGAAGAGCACGGCGGGGGTCGGCAGCTCGGAGAAGTCGTCACCGTCGTCCATGTCCCCGACCGTAACGCGTATCCTGAGCGTGCGGAGAGGCTGGCCGGGCGACCGCGGCGACCGCTTCACGGCGGTGGTCGAGGAAGGTCCGGGCTCCACAGGGCAAGGTGGTGGGTAACACCCACCCGGGGTGACCCGCGGGACAGTGCCACAGAGAACAGACCGCCTCCCGGCTCCGTTGTTTCGGGGCCGGGCGGCAAGGGTGAAACGGTGGTGCAAGAGACCACCAGTGTGCCGGGTGACCGGCACAGCTAGGTAAACCCCACCTGGAGCAAGATCGAGAAGCCGCGACTCCGGTCGCGGTGCGCACGTGACCGAGGGCGGCCCGCCCGAGCGTGCGGGTGGATCGCACGAGGCGGCCGGCAACGGTCGTCCCAGATGGATGGTCGCCAACTGCGGGGTCGCGAGGCCCCGCAGCGAACAGAACCCGGCCTATGAGCCAGCCTCTCCGCACCTCATCATGGCCGGGCCTCAGCCGGCGATGGCCGTGGGTCCACCCTGCGACATCGTGTCGAGCAGGTGGAGATGCTCGGTCAGGCTGCGTCGCAGCTGGCTGCGGTGGTCGCTCTCCAGCTGACGCAGCGAGGCGATCTCGGCCTCGAGGGCCGACTTCTCCTGGGCCAACGACGCCAGGGCGGCGGCGCGCTCGCGGTCGAGCCCGGCGGCCTGCTCCTCATGGGCGCGAGCCAGCTCGGCGGCGGCCCGGTCCGCCTCGTCGCGACTGGCCTCGGCGATCGCGTCGGCCTTGGTCTGCGCGGTGGTCAGCAGCGACGCGGCCTCCGCTCCCGCGTCGTTGACGAGTCGATCGGCGGTCACGGCCGCCATCTCGAGCATTCGCGCGGCGGCGTTGGTCGGCGTCTCCTGGACTGCCTCCGGCACTGCCGCCGACGGCTCGACGGTCTCGTCCACGTCGTTCTCGAAGCTGAGCATGTCTCCCCCAATATGGTCTGCGTCCCTGCTCGTAGTGTGCGCGACGAACCCGCGCTGTGATGCCCGAATGCGCACTTTCGAGGCGACGGCAGCGGGGAGGGTCGGGGGCGTCCCCGCCTACGCGCGCTGGATCTCGGCGTCGTCCGAGGTGTCCTCCTCGCCCTTGCCGAGGACGGCACGACCGGCCTCGAGCCGGGCGACCGGGACGCGGAACGGGGAGCAGGAGACGTAGTCCAGGCCGGCCTGGTGGAAGAAGTGGATCGAGTCGGGGTCTCCCCCGTGCTCACCGCAGACCCCGGCCTTGAGGCCGGGTCGAGTGCCGCGACCTTCCCGGGTGGCGATGTCGACCAGCCTCCCCACGCCGTCCACGTCGAGGCTCTCGAACGGCGAGACCGTGAAGACGCCCTTCTCGAGGTAGGCCGCGAAGAAGGCCGCCTCGACGTCGTCGCGGCTGAAGCCCCAGGTGGTCTGCGTCAGGTCGTTGGTGCCGAAGGAGAAGAAGTCGGCCTCCTCGGCGATCCGGAAGGCGGTCAGTGCCGCCCGCGGCAGCTCGATCATGGTGCCGACGGGGATCTCCAAGTCGACCCCCTCGGCCTCGGCGACCTCCGCGAGGATCCGGGTCGCCTCCTGGCGCACGAGGTGCAGCTCCATCAGCGAGCCCACGAGCGGGACCATGATCTCGGGCCTCGGATCATGACCGGCCTTGACCCGCTCCGCCGCGGCCTCGGCGATCGCCCTGATCTGACCGGCGAACAGGCCGGGCACGGCCAGGCCGAGCCTGACCCCGCGCAGGCCGAGCATCGGGTTGGACTCGTGCAGCCGGTTGACCGCTGCGAGCAGCCGCGTGTCGTCGTCGCTGGCCGCACCCTGCTCCTCGGCCCGGGCGACCTTGACCATGAGGTCGGCGCGGTCCGGCAGGAACTCGTGGAGCGGCGGGTCGAGCAGGCGGATCGTGGTCGGGAGACCGTCCATCGCGGCGAGGAGCTCGACGAAGTCCGCACGCTGTGGCGGCAGGAGCGCGACGAGGGCGTCGGCGCGCTCCGCCGCGGTCTCGGCGAGGATCACCCGCTCGATGAGGACGCGGCGGTCTCCCAGGAACATGTGCTCGGTGCGGCACAGGCCGATCCCCTCCGCGCCCATGCGGCGGGCCCGCTCCGCGTCCTGCCCGGTGTCGGCGTTCGCCCGGACCTGCATGGTGCGCACGGCGTCGGCGTGGGCGAGAAGCCGGTCGACCGCCTGGATCAGGTCGGCGGTGCCCTCGTCCACGCCGACGAGCGCCGCCTCCAGTCCCTCCTCGAGGTAGGTCACGACCGGCGAGGCGACGACCGGCAGCCTGCCGACGAAGACCTCACCGGTCGACCCGTCGACGGAGAGCACGTCGCCTTCGTGCATGGTCACGCCGTCGGCGCGGGCCACCTGCTGCTCCTCGTCGACGTCCAGGGACTCGGCACCGCAGACCGCGGTCTTGCCCATGCCCCGCGCCACCACGGCGGCGTGCGAGGTCTTGCCCCCGCGACTGGTCAGGATCCCGGTCGCGGCGATCATGCCCTCGAGGTCCTCGGGGTTGGTCTCCTTGCGCACCAGCACCACCGACTCGCCACGCGCGGCCCAGGCGACCGCGGTCGCGGAGTCGAAGACCACCTTGCCCACGGCGGCGCCCGGCGAGGCGGCCATCCCCTGGGTGAAGCGGGTGCGCTCGGCATCGGTGTCGAACTGGGGGAACATCAGCTGGGCCAGCTGCGCGCCGCCCACGCGCTCGAGCGCCTCGTCCATGGTGATCAGCTGCTCGTCGACCAGCTGGGTGGCGATGCGGAAGGCCGCCGCGGCGGTCCGCTTCCCGACCCTGGTCTGGAGCATCCAGAGCTTGCCGCGCTCCACGGTGAACTCGATGTCGCACAGGTCGCGGTAGTGGGTCTCCAACCGCCGCATGATGGTGCGCAGGGACTGGTAGGAGTCCGGGTCGACCTCTGCGAAGTCGTCCAGGGACAGGGTGTTGCGGATCCCGGAGACGACGTCCTCGCCCTGGGCGTTGACGAGGTAGTCGCCGTACACCCCCGGCTTGCCGGTCGAGGGGTCGCGGGTGAAGCAGACGCCGGTGCCGGAGGTCTCGCCCAGGTTGCCGAAGACCATGGTGCAGACGTTGACCGCCGTGCCGGCGTCCTCGGGGATGCGCTCGCGGCGTCGGTAGACGCGGGCGCGGTCGGTGTTCCAGGACTCGAAGACCGCCCTGGTGGCGAGATCGAGCTGCTCACGCGGGTCCTGGGGGAAGCTGCGCCCGCTCTTCTCCTCGACCACGGCCTTGAAGTCCTCGACCAGCTGTCGGAGGTCCTGGGCGTCCAGCTCGAGGTCGCTGGTGACGCCCTTGGCCTGCTTGGCCGCCTCGATCACCCGGGAGAAGTCCTCGCCCTCCATGCCGAGGACGGTCTTGCCGAACATCTGGATCAGTCGCCGGTAGGAGTCCCAGACGAAGCGCTCGTCCCCCGACGCCTCGATCAGCCCCTTGACCGAGAAGTCGTTGAGGCCGACGTTGAGCACCGTCTCCATCATTCCGGGCATGGAGTACTTCGCGCCGGAGCGCACGCTCACCAGCAGCGGGTCGACCGAGTCGCCGAGGCGGCGACCCACCTCGTCCTCCAGCCGTCGCAGCGCCATGGTGACCTGCACCCTCAGGTCGTCCGGGAGCCTGTCGTGCTTGAGGTAGTGCCGGCACGCCTCGGTCGTCACGATGAAGCCGGGCGGGACCGGGAGGCCCAGCCGGGTCATCTCGGCGAGGTTGGCGCCCTTGCCCC
The DNA here is from genome assembly GCF_014842875.1 of Nocardioides donggukensis. Taxonomy (GTDB): domain Bacteria; phylum Actinomycetota; class Actinomycetes; order Propionibacteriales; family Nocardioidaceae; genus Nocardioides; species Nocardioides donggukensis. The sequence continues at coordinate 752,551 of NZ_JACYXZ010000002.1, forward strand.
CCAGCAGGTCCTTCTGGTCCTTGTTGCCCTCGCTGAACTGGTACACGAACTTGTCCATCGCTGGATCACTGCCTTCCGGGTCGACGGGTGGGGCTGCTGTGGGGCACCGAGGGTTGCGGCTGCACGGGGATCACGCGGTCTCACCGGCGTGTCGGAGCACCTTGTTCAGGGCGTGGTCGCTGCTGACCTCTCGCACGGTGCCGCTCTGCGAGCGCATGACCAGCGACCTGGTGCGGGCGCCACCGCTGGAGTAGCGGACCCCCGGGAGCAGGTCGCCGTCGGTGATGCCGGTCGCCACGAAGAACGTGTTGTCGCACGACACCAGGTCGTCGAGCTGGAGCACCCGGTCGAGGTCGTGGCCGGCCGCGAGCGCCCGCTGCCGCTGCTCGTCGTCGGCGACGTGGAGGCGGGCCTGGATCTCGCCGCCCATCGCCTTCATCGCGCAGGCCGTGATCACCCCCTCCGGGGTCCCGCCGACGCCCATGAGGACGTCGATCCCCGATCCCGGCCGGGCCACGGCGATCGCGACCGCCACGTCGCCGTCGGGGAAGAGCTTGATCCGGGCGCCGGCCGCGCGCAGCCGGGCGATGAGGTCGGCGTGCCGGGGCCGGTCCAGCACGGCGACCGTCAGGTCGGAGACCGAGCCACCCTTGGCCTCGGCCACCACGCGCAGGGTCTCCTCGGTGGGGGCGGTCACGTCCACCTTGCCGGCGGCATCGGGCCCTACGACCAGCTTCTCCATGTAGTAGACGTCCCGCGGGTCGAACATGCTGCCCCGATCGGCCGCCGCGATCACCGCGATCGCGTTCGGCATGCCGTTCGCCAGCAGGGTGGTGCCGTCGACCGGGTCGACGGCGATGTCCATGTCGGGACCGGTCCCGTCACCGAGCTGCTCGTCGTTGTGCAGCATCGGCGCCTCGTCCTTCTCCCCCTCGCCGATCACGACGACCCCGCGCATCTGCACGCCGGCGAGCACCTGGCGCATGGCGTCGACGGCGGCGCCGTCACCGCTCTCCTTCTCGCCGAGCCCGGCCCAGCGGCCGGCCGCCATCGCCGCCGCCTCGGTGGCTCGCATCAGGTCGAGTCCGAGGTTGCGGTCGGGCAGCTGGTAGGGCCCGGCATGTGTGGCGGCTGTCGTCATCTCGAATCGCCCTTCGACTCCGGAACCCGGTGTGATCTACGTCTCTATCTGTGTGTTCCTTTATATCCCTTTGTTTATGTGGCGTCAAGGGGTCTAGAGCCACATAAACAAACGTGAATCAACATCCGCGAGGTGGTGGGGGCGGCCACGGGGACGGCCTCACGTCAGGGGGGCGAGCAGGTCCTTCCTCCCCTCGAAGGCGAAGAGCAGCAGGTCCGGCATCGTGAACCGGCCGTCCACCGCCCCCAGACTCGGCCGCCAGCCGGGGTTCCGGACGATCGAGTGCCGACTGCCCTCCATCGCCCGATGGAAGGTCTCCGCGACGACCCGGGCCCCGACCCCGGTGAGCCGGCCGCCGTTCAGCTCCGCCTCGCGGAGCACGTAGAACCAGAGCGGCGTGTGGTCGAGGAAGAGCTCGAGCTGGGTGGGCGTGAGGGCGGTCAGGGAGGCCCCGTCACCCGAGCCGACCCGGATCTGACGTCTCGTGAGCCTGGTCGACGAGACGCCCGAGGCGCTCAGCAGGTCGGCGGTCTGCTGGCCGCTCGGCAGCCGGACCATGCTGGCCCGGGTGAGGTTGCGGAAGGCGAGGTTGGCGCGGATCGTGAACGCGTCCGACCCTGGTCCCCCGAAGGACCCGGGCGGTAGCACCGCCAGCGGGTCGACCAGTCCCGTGTCGATCCTGCGGGCCGGGTTGAACGCCCCGGTCGGCGGCTTCAGGTCCGCACGACCGGCCTGGTCCAGCCGGTACATCCGCCGCCAGTCGGCGATCCAGTTGCTCGGCAGCCGCCTGTTCCCGCCGAGGTCACCGGAGGTCCCGGAGAAGGTGAACAGGAAGTCCAGGGACCCCGACCGTCCCGGGAAGCGCGCGTTCCAGTCGTAGGAGGCCCGCACCATGGAGTGGCCGAAGCGGAACGCCCCGACCGAGAACTCCACCGGCATCGTCGGCATCGAGAACGGGTCGGCTCCCACCTCGAAGACCTTCCGGCCGTTCGTGAACACGTCGTCCACCACGGCGCGGTCGCAGATCCGGGACAGGTAGTCGGTGCGCAGCATCCACTGGTAGTGCAGGACGACCCGACGGCGGGCCCGGCGGAACCGCGCCGCTTGGGGCGTGGAGGCCGGCAGGGTGTCCAGAACCCGGTTGTGGAACCGGATCATCGCGGCGTGGTGCTGTGCCACGGCGAGGTTCTCGTCGTTGCGGAGGTCGGGGATCACGGCCCGGCGGCGGGCTGCGGCCGAGCCCGTGCCGCGCCGTGGCAGGTCGAAGCCCGACATCGCCGGGTCCGGCGGCGTGGCGACGGTCCGGCCGGTGCGGAGGTGGCGTCCGTCGGACGCGTAGAAGAGCGCGGAGACCGGGTCCGCCGGACCGGCGCCGTAGAGCGAGTCGAGGTCCAGCGTCGGCGACCGCCCCTGCAGCAGGTCGGCCGGCGAGACCGCCTCGCCGAGCGCGACGGTGGTCGCGTCGAAGGTCAGGTCGTGGTCCACGAACTGGCCGAGATAGGTGTAGCCGGCCGGCGGCCCGCCTCCGCGTCCGGTCGCGTCGGTCATGGCCCGGCCGACCTTCGTCCGGATCGCCTCCGGCAGCCGGCGTCCGCGTGGGCCCAGGCGGGAGAAGCGGAAGGGTGGAGGCGTGGTGCGGGCCGCGGAGTCCTCACCCTCGATGACGAACTCCTCGCGGCGGTGCCGCTGCGGTTCCTGGTCGGGCATGTCGGTCCTCCCCGTCGAGCCGGACTCCCCGGGTGACCGGTGCCGCACCGGCCCCCGTCCAGTATGGGCGCGACGGGCCCGGGCGGATACCCCAGCAGCCGGGGCTCAGGCGAGCTCGAACCCGACCGCACGCGTCGCCGGGTCGGCGGTCACCAGGCGCACGATGACCTCCTCGCCCAGCGGCAGCGGGGTCGAGCCGGAGACCCGAGCCTCGACGGCCGGCTCGGCGAGGCTGACCTCGCCGCGGGTCTGGTCCTCGGGGTCGACCTCGACCACCACGCCCGGGAACGACTCCCCCAGGTGCGGCTCGAGCGTGGCCGCCTCCACGAGGTTCACGATCGCGTTCTCGTAGCGGTTGGCGCGCTGGCGCGACGACTGCATCAGGCCGGGCAGGTCCGGCAGCCGCTCGGTCACCCAGGAGGGCACCTCGGTCCCGGCGCACAGCGCCACGCAGACCTCTCCCGCGTAGCGGTCCACCAGCCGGCGCAGCGGCGCGGTGACGTGGGCGTACTCCGCCGCGATGGCCGAGTGCTCGGTCTGCTCGGGCAGCTCGCCCTCGAAGCCGGCGTACCCGCTGCCGCGGAGGAGCCGCGTGCAGGCGACCACCATGGCGGCGTGCCGGGGCCGGACGGGGTCGAGCCCGCGGATGAAGGCCGGGTAGTCCTGGTCCCGCGGCCAGTCGATGCCCAGGGACCGCGCGGTGCGGCGCAGGCGGCGTACGTCGCGGGGGTCGGCCGGCGGCAGCGTGCGGAGCAGCCCGACCTTGGCGTCGACCATGAGGGAGGCGGCGGCCATGCCGGTGAGCAGGGAGATCTGGGCGTTCCACTCCTCGACCGGGTGCAGGGAGCGGAACTCCAGGTGCCATCGGACGCCACGGACGTCGATCTCCTGCTCGGGAAGGGGCAGCGAGATCCCGCCTCGGGCGGCCTCGCGGGCCAGCCGGAGCCGACCGACCTCGCCCAGCAGCGTGAACACCTCGTCGGCGGTGCCGTCGTCGAGGGCGGCCTGCACCTGGTCGTAGGTGAGCTGGGCGCGGGAGCGGACCAGGGCGCGCTCGACGTGGACACTGGTCCCCTCGCCGGTCGCGTCCAGCTCCATCGTCCACAGCAGGGCCGGGCGGACCTGGTCCGGCAGCAGCGAGCCGGCGTCCTCGGAGATCGCCCGCGGGTGCAGCGGGATCTTCGAGTCGGCGCCGTAGAGGGTCTCGCCGCGACGGTTGGCCTCGGCGTCGACCGGGTCACCCGGGGTGACGAACGCGGCCACGTCGGCGATCGCGTAGTGGACGAGGTAGCCCTCGCCGCGGCGCTCGAGGTGCAGCGCCTGGTCCAGGTCCTGCGCGCCGGCCGGGTCGAGGGTCACGAACGGCAGGTCGGTGCGGTCGAGGTCGGGGAGCCGTGGCTCGGCGGCCGCCCGCTCGGCGGCCGTGTCCACCTCCGGCGGGAAGTCCGCCGTCAGCTCCATCTCCGCTCGGATCGCGGCGATCCCCTCGCGCAGCCGGTGCGCCGCGACACCGTCGTCGCCGGCCCGGACCCTGACCACCCTCATCGACATGGCAGCCACCCTAGTCGGGAGTCCGACAGCGTAGGGCCCCGTCTACGCTGAGCCGGTGCTGATCCTGCTTCCCCCCAGCGAGGGCAAGGCCGCTCCCCGGCGCGGCCGGCCGCTCGACCTCGCCACGCTCGGCTTCGGCTCCCTGACCGCCGCCCGCGGCCGGGTCCTCGACGCCCTCGTCGACCTCTGCGCCACGGACGTCGACCGGGCCGCCGCGGTGCTCGGGCTCGGGGCCACGCAGACCGAGCTGGTGCTGCGCAACGCCGAGCTGCGGGACGCGCCCACCGCCCGTGCGGACCGGATCTACACCGGGGTGCTCTTCGACGCGCTGGACCTCCCGACGCTCTCCCCCGCCGCCCGTCGCCGGGCCGCGACCCGGGTGGCGGTCACCTCGGCCCTGTTCGGCCTGCTCCGACCCACGGACGCCGTCCCCGCCTACCGGCTCTCGGGCGACACCACGCTGCCCGGACTCGGCGGGGTCGCCGGCGTGTGGCGCCAGCACCTCGGCCCGGCGGTCACCGACGCCCTCGGCGCCGGGCTGCTCGTCGACCTGCGCTCGACGACGTACGCCGCGTTCTGGCGGCCGGAGCCCGCGCTGGCGCCGCGGGTGGCCACCGTCCGGGTGCTGCACGAGCACGGTGGCACCCGGAAGGTGGTCAGCCACTTCAACAAGGCCACCAAGGGCCGCATCGTGCGGGCCGTCCTCGAGGACGGCGGCAGGCCGCGCACCCCCGGCCAGCTGGCCGACCTGCTGCGCGACCTCGGCTGGAAGGTCGAGGAGACGCCCCCGGGCCGGCACGGCGTGCAGCTCGACGTCGTGGTCGACGAGGTCTGACCCGCCCGACGGCCGGCGACAGCCGGGGTCAGCCGGGGTCAGCCGGGCAGGATGTCGCTGCCCGGGCGGCTGTTGAACAGCCGCATCGAGGCCACCGTCCGGGGCACCCGGGGACGCGACGACTCCCCCGGCTCGTCCTCGTCTGCGGTGAAGTAGGAGAGCACGCTCACCGAGGCCGGTGCCAGCTCCATCCGGAAGACCGCCTCCAGGGGGGCGCCCATGGCGTGCGCGACGAGCGTCTTGATCGGCGTCACGTGGCTGACCACGACCACGGTCCGCCCGGCGTGCTCGGCCAGCACCCGGTCCAGGCCCGCCAGCACCCGCTCCTCGACCGCACGGAAGGACTCCCCGCCGCCGGCGGGGACCTCGAGCGAGCCCAGCCAGGCGTCGAGGTCGGCCTGGTGCCGCTCGGCCACCTCGGAGAACGTCAGGCCGTCCCAGGCCCCGAACTCCATCTCGGCGAAGCCCGGCTCGACCCGCACCTCGTGCCCCAGCGCCTCGGCGAGGATCTCGGCCGACTCCATCGTGCGCCGCACGGGCGAGGCGACGACCGCCTCCACCCGGTCGGCCAGGGGCGCCAGCCACTCGGCCGTGCCCCGGACCTGGTCCCGCCCCTCGTCGCTGAGTCCGGGGTTCGCGCTGGCCAGGCCACCGGAGAACCGCTTCTCCACGGTGTGGTCGGTCACCCCGTGCCGCACCAGCACCAGCGTCGTCGCCGGCCCGCCGTGGGGCGACCAGCCGCGCGCACCCGAGGGCCGGGCGGCCCGGGTGCCGGCCGCGCTCTCGACCTCCTCGATGAGCGAGTCCGGCTCGTCGAGGGCGATCGGCGCCGCGGGCCCGCCACCGACGGTGACCCCGTCCCGGGTCCCGTCGAGCGCCTCGTTGGCCAGCCGGTCGGCGTGCTTGTTGCGCTCCCGCGGGATCCACGTGTACGTCGTCCCGAACGGCGCCAGCCTGGTCGCCTCCATCGCCAGCGGCCGCATGTCGGGGTGCTTGATCTTCCACCGCCCCGACATCTGCTCGACGACCAGCTTGGAGTCCATGCGGACCTCGATGTCGGCGTCCGGGGCGAACTCCTCGGCCAGCCGCAGGCCGGCGATCAGCCCGGAGTACTCCGCCACGTTGTTCGTCGCGGTCCCGATCCGGGTGCCGTCCTCGGCGAGCACCTCACCGGTGTCGGCGTCCTTGAGCACCGCGCCGTACGCCGACGGGCCGGGGTTGCCGCGTGAGCCGCCGTCGGCCTCGATCAGCACCCGGCGCGGCCCGCTCCGGGCCCCGGTCACAGCCCGGACTCGGAGGTCCGCACGAGGATCCGCGAGCACTCCTCGCAGCGGACCACCTCGTCGGAGGGGGCCTTGGCGATCACCGCGAGGTCGGAGGCGTTCAGCGTCAGCCGGCAGCCCCCGCACTGACGGGCCCGCAGCGGGGCGGCCCCGACGCTCTTGCTGCCGCGGATCCGCTCGTAGAGGCTCATCAGGTCGGTGGGCAGCCCCTCGGCTGCGGTGGACCGCTCCGCGCTCACCGTGCCGAGCTCGGCGTTGATGGCGGCGGCGCGGTTGTCCCGCTCCTGCGTGGCGGCGGCGAGCTGCTGCTCGGTGTCGGCCAGCTCGGCGGCGACCCGGTCCAGCTCGGCCTGTGCCTCCTCGAGCTGCTCCATCACCTCGAGCTCGGTGTCCTCGAGGTCGGAGATCCGACGCTCCAGGGACCCCAGCTCGTGGGACATCCGCTCGAGGTCCTTGGGGCTGCTGACCTGGCCGGAGTCCATCCGGCTGCGATCGCGCTCGCGGCGGGCCTTGACCTGCTCCACGTCCGCATCGGCCTTCCTCTGGGCGCGGGTCAGGTCGTCGACGAGGATCCGGGCGTCGCGGGCCCGGTCGGTGAGCTCGCCGAGGGCGGAGCCCAGCGTGGCGATCCGCCCGTGCTCGGGGAGCGCGTCGAGCTGGTGCCGCAGCTGGTCGATGCGGGCGTCCAGCTCGGCGACGTCGAGCAGCTTGAGCTGGGCGAAGGGGTCGGCTTTCAGCGTCGTCTCCTAGGGAGTGCGGAACGTCCAGGGGTCCGTGGGCAGGGTGCTCACACGGGTCTCCACCGTAGCGCCCGTGGCCGTCACGGCGTCGGCCAGCCGCCCGCTGACCACCGGCAGCCAGGTCCACTCCGCGGCCCAGTGCGCGACGTCCACCAGGGCCGGGCCCCGCCGCTCGAGGAACTCGGCCGCCGGGTGGTGCCGCAGGTCGCTGGTGAGGTAGACGTCCACGTCCGTGCCGGCCAGCCGGTCCAGCAGGAAGTCGCCGGACCCGCCGCAGACGGCCACCCGCCGCACGACCCGGTCCGGGTCGCCGGCGACCCGGACCCCGTGCGCGGTCTCGGGCAGCACCGTGCCGACCCGGGTGGCGAACTCACGGAGGGTCACCGGCTCCACGGTCCCGATCCGGCCGGTGCCGGTCAGCGTGGCCTGGGGGTCGGCCAGCTCGACGATGTCGTGGGCCGGCTCCTCGTAGGGGTGCGCCGCGCGCATCGCTGCCACCACGGCCGCCCGCAGGTGTCGCGGGAGCACCGCCTCGATCCGGTCCTCCTCGACCACCTCGACGTCGCCGACGGTGCCGATGGCCGGGTCGGCCCCCGGCAGCGGGCGGAACCGGCCCTGCCCCGCGGTCGAGAACGAGCAGTGGTCGTAGTGGCCGATCGCACCGGCACCCGCCTCGGCGATCGCCGCTCGGACCGGGGCCGAGGCGTCCCGCGGCACGAACACCACGAGCTTGTCGAGCGGGTCGGCGGACATGGGGAGGATCGGGTCCAGCCCGGTGAGGCCGAGCGCCAGCGCCAGCGCCTCGGACACCCCGCCCTCGGCCTGGTCGGCGTTGGTGTGCGCGGTCAGCAGGGCGCACCCGGCGCCGGCGAGGGTGGCGAGCGTCCGACCCTTGGGCGTGGTCGCGGCGAACCCGTGCACGGGCTTGAGGAACAGCGGGTGGTGCACGACGAGCAGGTCGGCGCCCCACTCGGCCGCCTCGGCGGCCACCTCGGGGGTCGGGTCGACGGCGAACATCACCTTGCGCACCGGCGCCGCGGGGTCGCCGTACACGAGTCCGACCGCGTCCCAGTCCTCGGCGGTCTCCGGCGGGTACCAGCCGTGCAGCAGGTCGACGACGTCGGTGAGCAGTGGCTTCGACTCGGGCATGGCCCGAGGCTAGGCCATGGGCGCGGTCAGTTCACCTGGCGGTCGCGGCCGCTCCAGTAGGGCTCGCGCAGCTTGAACTTCTGCAGCTTCCCGGTCGCGGTGCGGGCCAGCTCGTCGCGGAACTCCACGCTGGTGGGCGCCTTGTAGCCGGCCGCCTTGTCCTTGCACCAGGCGATCAGCTCCTCCTCGGTGACCTCGCCGCCCTCGGCCAGCACCACCAGCGCCTTGATGGTCTCGCCCCACTTCTCGCTGGGCACGCCGATCACGGCGACCTCGGCGACGGCGGGGTGGGAGAAGATGACGTCCTCCACCTCGATCGAGGAGACGTTCTCCCCCCCGGTGATGATCACGTCCTTCTTGCGGTCGCTGATCGTCAGGTAGCCGTCGTCACCGATGTCGCCGCCGTCACCGGTGTGGAACCAGCCGTCGGCCAGGCACCGGGCGCTCTCCTCCGGCTGCTCCCAGTAGCCCTCGAGGACCACGTTGGAGCGGGCCAGCACCTCCCCGCTCTCGGAGGTCGACAGCGTCACGCCGATGGCCGGCGCGCCGGCGCGGACCAGCTTCGCGGCGCGCTCCTCGGTGCTCAGCCCGTCCCACTCCGCGCGGGTGCGGTTGATCGTCAGCAGCGGCGAGGTCTCGGTGAGGCCGTAGATCTGGATGAACTCCCAGCCCAGCTCCTCCTCGACCCTGGCCACCGTCTTCGTCGGGGGCGGCGCCCCGGCCATGATGATCCGGACCCGGTCCCGCCCGGGGATCTCGCCCTCCCAGTCCTGGGCGGCCTCGAGCACGGCGGCCGCGACCGCCGGCGCGGCACACATCACGGTGACCCCGTGCTCCTCGACCCGGCGCAGGATCTCGGCGCCGTCGATCTTGCGGATCACCACCTGCTTGACGCCCAGGCCGGTCATCGTGAACGGCATCCCCCAGCCGTTGGCGTGGAACATCGGCAGCGTGTGCAGGTAGACGTCGCGGTCGGTCACCGCGGCGTGCAGGCCGAACGTCACGGCGTTCACCCAGATGTTGCGGTGGGTGATCTGCACGCCCTTGGGCCGGGCGGTCGTGCCCGAGGTGTAGTTGATGCAGGCGGTGGCGTTCTCGTCCGGCTCCCACGGGCGCGGCTCGGCGCCGCCGTCCTCGGGCCGGGCGGCGTAGAGGTCGCTGTCGTCGCCGAGCAGGAACCGGTGCTCTGCCTTGACCTCGGCCAGCTCGGCGTCGAGCTCGGGGTCGACCAGCAGCACCCGGGCTCCGGAGTGCTCGACGATGTAGGAGACCTCGTCGGGACGGAGCCGGAAGTTCACCGGGACCAGCACCCGGCCGGAGCCGGCCACGCCGAAGAAGGAGGTGAGCAGGCGCGCGGAGTTGTGGGAGACGATCGCCACCCGCTCCCCCACGCCGATGCCGAGCTCGTCGAGCCGGGCCGCCTGGCGGCGGGCCAGGGCGTCGATCTCCCGATAGGTCAGCGATCCGAGCGAGGGAGCCGGCTGGTCCGGCTCGTCGACCACCCCGATCCGGTCGCCGTAGACCCCGACGGCCCGGTCGATGAAGTCCGAGACGGAGAACGGGACGAGCATGTGGCCTCCTCGTGGCGGGTGTGGCGGGACTCACCTCACTGTAACGAGGGGGTGTCGGGCCTCGCCCGGGTCGACCGGCGCGGTTCGGTGAGCGGGCCGACTGGCGCGACGGGCGGTCCGCGCAGGGGGACGGGGGGCCGCGGGGGTGGGCGCAGAGGGGATCGAACCCCCGACATCTTCCTTGTAAGGGAAGCGCTCTACCGCTGAGCTATACGCCCCGGAGCGCCGCACAGACTACGTGAACGGGAGCCGAAATAGGTTACGACCGCTGGCGTCTCGGGTCACCAGCGGTCGTAACAACTACAAGTTTGCACCATCGCCCAAAACTTGTCACCGTTCCCACCCGATTTGCCCGGTTCCGGTGGTGCAGGTCTAGACGAGTGCCCGCAGCTCCCTCAGGTGCTCGTCGAGGTCGCGCCCCTCCGGCATGGCGTTGTGCACCGACCAGCGCAGCCGGCCCTCCTTGTCGACCAGGTACGACGACCGGCGCGGGCAGCCGCGCTCCTCGTCGAAGGCGTCGTACGCCGTCGCGACGGCGCCGTGCGGCCAGAAGTCGGAGAGCAGCGGGAAGTTCAGGCCGTCGGCGTCGGCGAAGGAGCGCACCGCGTAGGTGGGGTCACAGGAGATCGCGAGCACCTCGGTGTCGAAGGTGAGGAACTCGTCCAGCCGGTCCCGGATCCCGGTCAGCTCGCCGGTGCAGACGTTCGAGAACGCGAACGGGTAGAAGAAGATCGCCACGGCCTTCTGCCCGCGGTAGGACGACAGCTGCACGTCCTGCCCGAACTGGTCGCGCAGCGTGAAGTCCGGCGCGGCGTCGCCGAGCTCGAGGTCACTCACCGGTGGTCCTGTCCTCACCTCGTGACGGCCTGCTCGGCCGTCGGGAACGTCTGGTCGGCGCCCATCCTCCCACCCGGGTCCGAGCCGTCCGCCGGGACCTCCGAGGGCCGGATCAGGCGTCGCTGGAGGCGTCGTGCTGCGCCAGGTCGCGCTTGAGCACCTTGCCGGTGGCGTTGCGGGGCAGCTCGTCGAGGAAGACGAACTCCCGCGGCACCTTGTAGCGCGCGAGGTTGGCCTTGACGTGCTCCTTGAGGTCGTCCTCGGTGACCTCGCCGGAGCCGACCACGAAGGCCCGGAGCCGGGTGCCGTACTCCTCGTCGTCGACGCCGATGGCCGCGGCCTCGACCACCGCGTCGTGCCGGGCGAGGCAGTCCTCGACCTCCTGGGGGAAGACGTTCTCCCCGCCGGAGACGATCATCTCGTCGTCGCGCCCCTCGATGAAGAGCCGGCCCGACTCGTCGAGCCTGCCGACGTCCCCGCTCGACATCAGGCCGTCCACGAGCTCCTTGTGCCCGCCGCCGGTGTAGCCCTCGAAGAGCAGCCCGTTGCCGACGAAGATCCGCCCGGAGCCGCCGGCCGGGACATCGCGGCCGTCCTCGTCGAGGATCCGGACCACGGTCGCGTGCGGCGGCCGGCCGGCCGTGCCCGGCGCCTCGCGCAGGTCGACCGGGTCGGCCACCGACGCGTAGGCGACCTCGGTCGAGCCGTAGACGTTGTAGAGGGTGTCGCCGAACCGGTCCATCCACTCGGTGGCCAGGTCCCCGGGCAGGGTCGAGCCGGAGGCGGCCACGGCCTTGACCCGTGACAGGTGGTGCGCGTCGAGGGTCTCGTCGGGGAGCTGCAGGATCCGCTGCAGCATCACCGGGATCACCACGAGCGAGTCGCAGTCGTGCCGCTCGGTCACCTCGAGGCAGCCCTCGGGGTCGAAGCGACGCGTGAGCACCACCGTGGAGCCCAGCAGCATGCCGAGCGCGAGGTGGGCGTAGCCCCAGGTGTGGAACAGCGGTGCCGCGATGTGGGTGCGCCAGCCGTGCTTCAGGGGCATCCGCGAGAGCAGGGAGACCGCGGCGTCGACGCCGGCCTCGTTGCGCGGCGCCCCCTTGGGCGTCCCCGTGGTGCCGGAGGTCAGGATCACCACCCGCCCGTGCCGGGTCGGGGGGTCGAGGTCGTCGCGGTCGGTTGAGGCGATCAGGCCCTCGACGGTGTCCGGCTGCCCGTCAGCGGCCCGGTCGGGTCCGCCGTCGGTCCACGCCAGGACCCGGTCGGCGACCTCGGCTCCTTCGAGGAGCCCGGCGAACTCCTCGTCGTGCACCACGCAGGCCGGTCGTTCGCGCTCGAGCACCTCGACGAGCTGCGGCCCGGCGAAGGCGGTGTTGAGGTAGAGCACGTCGGCGCCCAGCTTGGCCACGGCCAGGCTGGTGTCGACGAAGCCGCGGTGGTTGCGGCACATCACGGCCACGCTGTCGCCCTCGCCGACGCCGCGCTCCCGCAGCGCCCGCGCCAGCGCGTTGCTGCGCGCGTGCACCTCCCCGAAGGTGAGGCTGCCCAGGTCGTCGACGAGCCCGACCCGGTCCGGGTAGCGCAGGGCGAGTGTGGCGAAGCCACCGGCGGGGCCGGTGCCCCACCGCTTCACCGTCCAGGCGATCCGGGCCAGCGTTCCCGGAGAGTAGGGCCGGACGACCCCCGTCCCGGCCAGCACCCTGACCGACGTCACGCAGGAGCTGACCCCGGCACGCAGCCGGTCGACGGCGTCGGCCACGTCAGTGGACGGTCTTGGGCGCGACCAGCCGGGTGGCGGCCCAGTCCTTGCTGACCGCCGCGGTCGTCGTCTGGGAGAGGCCGGCGACCGGGGCCGCCTCCGCGATGTCGGCGGGGTCGACCGAGCCGCTGCGACCGACCTTCGGGGTGAGCAGCCAGATGGCGCCTCCCCCGACGAGGTCGGTGAGCGCGTCGACCAGGGCGTCCACGAGGTCGCCGTCGTCGTCACGCCACCAGAGGACGACGGCCTCGACCACGTTGCCGTACTCGCCGTCGACCAGGTCCGCGTCGATCGTGTCCTCGATGGCGACCCTGAGCTCGTCGTCGACGTCGTCGTCCCAGCCGAGTTCCTGGATCACCATGCCCTTCGTGAAACCCAGGCGTGCTGCAGCACCGGAATGCTGGGCGGCCTCGCCACCCGTGGTCGAGCTCAACTGACTCCTCCAGATCGCGTGCGAAGAAACGTGCCCGTAGTCCACCGGAGTTAGTGGCCCGGCGCAACCCTGGGGCGCGGGGTGTCGCCTGCCGGGACGGCCGGACCCCCGTCGTGGGACTACTCATCGGTAGATTTCGCGGTAGCCGTGGGCGTGCAACGATGAGCCGGTGAACGACGCGCAATCCGCCTCCCCACAGTCCACCGGCAGCCCGGTCATCCACGAGGGTCTGCCGACCCAGCTTCCCGACATCGACCCGGAGGAGACCTCCGAGTGGGTGGAGTCCTTCGACGCGATGCTCGAGGGACGCGGCCGCGAGCGGGCCCGCTACGTGATGCTCCGGCTGCTCGAACGGGCCCGGGAGAAGCAGGTGGGGGTGCCGGCGCTGCGCAGCACCGACTACATCAACACCATCCCGCCGGAGCGCGAGCCATGGTTCCCCGGTGACGAGGACGTCGAGCGCCGGATCCGCGCCTTCCTGCGCTGGAACGCCGCGGTCATGGTCTCCAGCGCCAACCGCAAGGGCCTCGAGGTGGGCGGCCACATCGCCACCTACCAGTCCTCGGCGAGCCTCTACGAGGTCGGCTTCAACCACTTCTTCCAGGGCAAGGACGCCGAGGGCGGCGGCGACCAGATCTACATCCAGGGCCACGGCTCCCCCGGCATCTACGCCCGCGCCTACCTCGAGGGCCGGCTGACCGAGGAGCAGCTCTACCGGTTCCGGCAGGAGGTGCAGCACGGCGTCGGCGCCGGCCTCCCGTCGTACCCGCACCCCCGCCTGATGCCGGAGTTCTGGGAGTTCCCGACCGTGTCGATGGGCCTGACCGCCATCAACTCGATCTACCAGGCGCGCTTCAACCGCTACCTGCACAACCGCAACCTCAAGGACACCTCGCAGCAGCACGTGTGGGCGTTCCTCGGCGACGGCGAGATGGCCGAGCCGGAGTCGCTCGGCGCGATCGGTGTCGCCGCGCGCGAGGAGCTCGACAACCTCACCTGGGTCATCAACTGCAACCTCCAGCAGCTCGACGGCCCGGTGCGCGGCAACGGGAAGATCATCCAGGAGCTGGAGTCCCAGTTCCGCGGCGCCGGCTGGAACGTCATCAAGGTGGTCTGGGGCCGCGAGTGGGACGACCTGCTCGCCCGCGACGTGGACAGCGTGCTGGTCAACCGGATGAACACCACGCCGGACGGCGCGTTCCAGACCTACTCGGTCGAGGACGGCGCCTACATCCGCGACAGCTTCTTCGGCAGCGACCAGCGGCTGCGCAAGATGGTCGAGCACATGAGCGACGAGCAGATCCGCAAGCTCCCGCGCGGCGGCCACGACTACCGCAAGGTGTACGCCGCCTTCGAGGCCGCCAAGCAGCACGTGGGACAGCCGACGGTGATCCTGGCCAAGACCATCAAGGGCTGGACCATCGACGCGCTCGAGGGCAAGAACGCCACCCACCAGATGAAGAAGCTCACCCCGGACGACCTGAAGAAGTTCCGGGACCGGCTCTACCTGCCGATCAGCGACCGCGACCTGGAGCGCTCCTACGAGGAGACCGGGGCGGCGCCGTTCTTCCACCCCGGCAAGGACGCCCCCGAGATCGAGTACATGATGGAGCGTCGCAAGGCCCTCGGCGGGGCGGTCCCCCGCCGGGTGGACCGGTCCTCCTCGCTCAAGCTGCCCGGCGACTCGGCGTACGCCGCCCTCAAGGAGGGCTCGGGCAAGAACAAGGTGGCCACCACGATGGCGGTGGTCCGGCAGCTGAAGGACTGGATGCGCGACCCCGAGATCGGGCAGCGGATCGTCCCGATCGCGCCCGACGAGTACCGCACGTTCGGCATGGACGGCATGTTCCCGACCGCCAAGGTCTACAACCCCGGCGGCCAGCGCTACGAGGCCGTGGACCGGAACATGCTGCTGGCCTACAAGGAGTCCGCGCAGGGGCAGATGCTGCACGAGGGCATCTCCGAGGCCGGGGCCATGGCCTCGGCGACGGCGGCCGGCTCGGCGTACTCCACGCACGGCGAGCACATGATCCCGTTCTACATCTTCTACTCGATGTTCGGCTTCCAGCGCACCGGCGACTCGATCTGGGCGATGGCCGACCAGCTGGCCCGTGGCTTCCTCATCGGCGCCACCGCCGGGCGCACTACGCTGACCGGCGAGGGGCTGCAGCACGCCGACGGCCACTCCCCGCTGCTGGCCGCGACCAACCCGGCGGTCGTGCACTACGACCCGGCCTTCGCCTACGAGGTCTCGCACGTCATGCGCTCCGGCCTGGAGCGGATGTACGGCGACGACCCGGAGGACGTCATCTTCTACGTGACGGTCTACAACGAGCCGGTCTCGCAGCCGGCCGAGCCGGAGGACGTCGATGTCGACGGCATCCTGCGCGGCATGCACCGGGTCTCGGTGGCCGACGGCGACGGACCGCGGGTGCAGCTGATGGCCTCCGGCATCGGCTTCCCCTGGGCCGAGGACGCCGCCCGGATGCTGGCCGAGGACTGGGGGGTGCAGGCCGACACCTGGTCGGTGACCTCCTGGAACGAGCTGGCCCGCGATGCCGTCTCCGCGGAGGAGTGGAACCTGCTGCACCCGGGCGAGTCACCCCGGTCGGCGTACGTCACCGACAAGCTCGAGGGCGCCACCGGCCCCGTGGTCGCGGTCTCGGACTACATGTGCGCGGTCCCGCTGCAGATCGCCCGCTGGGTGCCCGGCGACTACCGGGTGCTGGGCGCGGACGGGTTCGGCTTCGCGGACACCCGACCGGCGGCACGGCGCTACTTCCACATCGACGCCGAGTCGGTGGTCGTCCAGGCGCTGCAGGCGCTGGCCGACGCGGGCGAGCTGCCGAGGGAGAAGGTCGTCGAGGCGTTCGAGAAGTACCGCATCGAGGACCCGACCGCGGTCTCCGGCGTCACGCAGGAGGGCGGGGACGCCTGAGGCCCCCGCGGGTCGCTAGGCGCCGCTGAGCTGCTGCACCGGGGCCACCGGGGCGTCCCCCGCCTCGGCCTGGCGCACGACGGCGGGCGCCCCCTCGGCCAGCAGCCGGCGCATGCGGTCCCGGTCGTAGACGGAGGGCTCGGTGCTGCGCAGGAAGTCCTTGAGCACCTTGACGAAGCGCTGCGGGTGGTCCTTGTGCGGGAAGTGCCCGGCGTTGGGGAACACCTCGACCCGGGCCTGCGGCGCCAGGGCTGCCACGTTGCGGGCCTGGTGGGCCGGGAGGACGTGGTCCTGCTCGCCCCAGACGACGCACAGCGGCATCGCCTCGGTCAGGTAGGCACGGTCGCTCATCGTGACGACCTGCCCGCGCCAGTCCACGACCGCGCGGGTCAGGTGACGCACGGCGGCCCGGACCCGGTGGTCCTGCCAGGAGTCGAAGATCGCCGCCGCCTCGGCCAGGTCCCGGGTGGCGGGGAGGCCGGTCCGGTGCAGCGCCCGCATGCCGGCCACGCCGAGGTGGCGGGCCCCGGGCAGCGTGAGCAGCCTCATCAACTGGTCGAAGCCGGGGGTGGTGATCGCCCGGATCGCCGGCGTCACCTCCGGGCCGACGCCGCCGGGCGCCACCAGGACCAGCCGCTCGGTGCGCTCGGGGAACTGGTAGCCGAACTGCATGGCCACCCCGCCCCCGAAGCTGTGGCCGACCACCGTGGCCCGGTCGATGCCGAGCACCGTCAGCAGGTCGCGCATGCCGTTGGCGTAACCGCCCAGGGAGTAGTCGGCGCGCGGCTTGTCGGAGCGTCCGTGCCCGAGCAGGTCGGGGGCGATCACGCGGTACCGGCGGGACAGCTCGCGGATCACGGGGTACCACGTCGTGTGGTCGCAGCCGAGGCCGTGCAGGAGGAGGAGGGTCGGGCCCGAGCCCACGGAGACGAACGCCCGGCGGTGTCCGTGGACGGTGACGTGCTGGAGATCGAACTCTGGAGCACCCACGACGCACCTCCGGGTCTCGACTGGCCTCCCGAGCAGGCGGACAGGCAGTCGAGTGTAGGCGGGCCGACCGCCCGCACCCGCCTGCCCCCTCGTGTCTTGAGGAATTCTTCTGGCGGGGAGGGCTGCGGACCGGACCCTCGCTAGCCTCGGACCGTGCCCCCGTCCCAGCCCCCGACGCCCCCGTCGTCCTCCGGCGCCCCGTCCGGTGCGCTCTCACCGCGGGCGGAGGCCTCCGCGGTGCTCCTGCGGGCCGTGGGCACGCTGAGCACGGCCGCGATGGCCCGCATGGACAGCGACAAGGAGTGGTTCCGCGACCTCAGCGCGCAGGACCGCTCCTGGGTCGGGATGATCGTGCAGGCCGGCATCCAGGGCTTCATCCACTGGTACCGCGACCACGCCGAGTCGTGGACGCTGAGCACCGAGACCGACTCCGCGATCGCCGCCGAGGTGTTCGGCGCCGCGCCCCGGGCGCTGGCCGGCGTGATCAACCTCCAGCAGACCGTCGAGCTGGTGCGGCTCACGATCGACGTCGTCGAGGAGAACCTCGACGAGCTGCTGGGGCCCGACCTGGTCGCCTGGGTGCACGAGGGCCTGCTGCGCTACGGGCGGGAGCTGGCGTTCGCCACCGCCGAGGTCTACGCGCGGGCGGCGGAGGTCCGTGGCGCCTGGGACGCCCGGCTGGAGGCGCTGGTCGTCGACGCCGTGCTCCGCTCGGACACCGACGACTCCGTGCTCTCCCGGGCCAGCGCCCTCGGGTGGGGCGGCGAGGGCGACGTCGTCGTGGTCCTCGGGGCGGCCAGCGACGCCCCCCGGGTGACGGTGTTCGACGACGTCCGCGGCTCCGCCCAGGCGGCCGGGATGGACGCCCTCTGCGCGGTCCAGGGCGACCTCATGGTGGTCGTCCTGGGCAACGTCAGCGACCCGGGCCGGGCGGCGAGCCGGGTGGAGCAGCACTTCGCCGCCGGGCCGCTGGTGCACGGCCCTCCCGCGGCGGACCTGCGCGCCGCGCACTCGTCGGCCACCGCCGCGATGTCCGCCTTCCGGGCCGCGGCCGCCTGGCCGGGGGCGCCCCGCCCGGTGGCCGCCGACGACCTGCTGCCCGAGCGGGCCCTCGGCGGCGACGCGGCGGCGCGGCAGCAGCTCATCGACGAGGTGTACCTGCCGCTCCGCGAGGCGCGGGGCACCCTGATCGAGACGCTCGACGTGTGGTTCGCGCAGGGCACCTCGGTGGAGGGCACGGCGCGGCAGCTCTTCGTCCACCCCAACACCGTGCGCTACCGGCTGCGGCAGGCCGCCGACCTCACCGGCCTGACGCCCGGGCAGCCCCGGCACGCGCACACCTATGCGGTCGCACTGACCCTGGGTCGACTGGCCGGACTCCCCACCGACGAGTAACCATCTTTTGTGGGAACCCTACAAAGAACCGGGCGGCTATTTCGTGGGCGCGGCAGGCGCACCCCCTGGCCCGGGCACGGCACAGTAGGGGTGTGCTCGTCATCGTCGCCCCCGGACAAGGTGCCCAGACTCCCGGATTCCTCGAGCCCTGGCTCGAGGATCCCCAGCTGGCCGCCCAGCTCGCCACGCTGTCCGCCGAGTCCGGCCTCGACCTCGCCGCTCACGGCACGACCTCGGACGCCGACACGATCCGCGACACCAGCATCGCCCAGCCCCTGCTGGTCGCCTCCGCCCTGGTCGCGGCCCGGGCGCTCCTGCCCGTCGACGCCGACCCCGCCGGTGGGTCGGGCGGCGCCTCCGCCGTCTCCGGGCACAGCGTCGGGGAGCTGGCCGCCGCGGCGATCGCCGGGGCGCTCACCGCGGAGCAGGCGATCGTGCTGGTCCGCGAGCGCGGCCGGGCGATGGCCGAGGCGGCCGCCCGCACCCCGACCAGCATGACCGCGGTCCTCGGCGGCGACCGGGACGAGGTCCTGGCCTCGCTCGCCGAGCACGGCCTCACCGCCGCCAACGACAACGGGCCGGGACAGGTCGTCGCCGCCGGCACGGTCGAGCAGCTGGAGGCCTTCGCGGCCGCTCCCCCGGCCCGGGCCCGCCTGATGCCGCTCTCGGTCGCCGGCGCCTTCCACACCGAGCACATGGCTCCGGCCGTCGACCACCTCTCCTCGCTCGCGGCGAGCTCCTCGACCGGGTCGCCCCACACCCCGGTGATCTCCAACGCCGACGGCGAGCTGGTCCGGGACGGCCGCGAGGTGCTGGACCGGATCGTCGCCCAGATCAGCCGCCCGGTCCGGTGGGACCTGTGCATGGCCACCATGCTCGAGCTCGGCGTGACCGGACTGCTCGAGCTGCCCCCCGCCGGCACCCTGACCGGGATCGCCCGGCGCGCGATGAAGGGCGTGGAGACGTTCGCGCTCAAGACCCCCGACCAGCTCGATGACGCCCGCGCGTTCGTCGAGCGGCACGGGTCCCCGCAGGACTCCGCCACTTCCGGCCCGTCGAACCCCGAGGGAACAGCATGAGCACCCCCATCCAGGCCACCACCGGCCCCGCCCACACCGCGGTGCTCGGCCTCGGCGCCTACCGGCCCAGCCGGCTGGTCTCCAACCACGACATCGTGGACCGGATCGACTCCAGCGACGAGTGGATCCAGCAGCGCTCCGGCATCAAGACCCGACGCTTCGCCGAGCCCCACGAGACCGTGCAGATGATGTCGGTCGAGTCCTCGCGGATCGCCCTCGAGCGCGCCGGCATCGCCCCCGAGCAGATCGACTGCGTGATCGTGGCCACCGTGAGCCACATGCTGCAGACCCCCGCCGTCGCCACCGCGGTCGCGCACGAGCTCGGGACGAACCAGGCCGCGGCGTTCGACATCTCCGCCGCCTGCGCCGGCTTCTGCCACGGGGTGGCGATGGCCTCCGACATGGTCCGGGCCGGGTCGGCCGGGCACGTCCTGGTCGTCGGCGTCGAGCGGCTCTCCGACATCACCGACCCCTACGACCGGGGCACGGCGTTCATCTTCGCCGACGGCGCCGGCGCCGTCGTGGTCGGACCGGCCGAGACCCCCGGCATCGGGCCGGTCGTGTGGGGCTCGGACGGCGAGCAGTTCGACCTGATCCGGCAGCGCGAGGACTGGCGCGACGTCATCGAGTCCGACGCGCCGACCATGCCGCACCTGGTGATGCAGGGGAACGCGGTCTTCCGGTGGGCGTCGTACGCCATGGCCAAGGTCGCCCAGCAGGCCCTCGAGGTCGCCGGCATCACCGTCGAGGACCTGGACGTCTTCGTCCCGCACCAGGCGAACATGCGGATCATCGACGCGATGGCCCGCTCGATGAAGCTGCCCTCGCACGTGGCGATCGCGCGCGACGTCGCCGACCAGGGCAACACCTCCGCGGCCTCGATCCCCCTTGCCCTCGACCGCATGATCGCGGAGGGTGAGGCCAAGAGCGGTGACACGGCCCTGCTGATCGCCTTCGGCGCCGGCCTGGCCTACGCCGCGCAGGTCGTCACCGTCCCGTAGCCGGACCGCAGCACCCACAGAGTTCAGCTCGACCCAACCCACAAGGAGAACACCGAGAGATGGCCACCACCGAAGAGATCCGCACCGACCTCGCCGAGATCGTCAACGAGGTCGCCGGCATCCCCGCCGAGGACGTCCAGATGGACAAGTCGTTCGTCGACGACCTCGACGTCGACTCGCTGTCCATGGTCGAGGTCGTCGTGGCCGCCGAGGAGAAGTTCGGCGTCTCGATCCCCGACGACGAGGTGAAGAACCTCAAGACGGTCGGGGACGCGGTCACGTTCATCGAGCGCGCCTCCAGCTGACCCACCACCCGCGAAGGAATCCCATGTCTCACACCAGCGTCGTCGTCACCGGACTCGGGACGACCTCCCCTGTCGGAGGCGACGTACCCACCACGTGGGCCGCCCTGCTGGACGGCCGTTCCGGCGTCGCCCCGCTCGAGCACGAGTGGGCCGAGCAGCTCGGCACCCGGATCGCCGGCGAGGTCGCCGTCGAGCCCGGTGACGTCCTGGACCGGGTCAAGGCCCGGCGCCTGGACCGGTCCGGCCAGCTGGCGATGGTGGCGGCGCTGGAGGCGTGGGCCGACGCGGGTCTGAACGCGGACGACGCCGACGTCGATCCCGAGCGCCTCGCCGTGGCGATGGCCTCGGGCATCGGCGGCGTCACCACGCTGCTGTCGAACTACGACAGCCTCAAGGAGAAGGGGCCGCGGCGGGTCTCCCCCCTCGCGATCCCGATGCTGATGCCCAACGGGCCGGCCGCGGCGATCGGGCTGGCGCTGGGCGCCAAGGCCGGCGTGCACACCCCGGTGTCGGCGTGCGCCTCCGGCAACGAGTCGATCTCGCTCGGCATCGACATGATCCGGCTCGGCCGGGCGGACGTGGTCGTCGTCGGCGGCACCGAGGCCGCGGTGCACCCGCTGCCGATCGCCGCCTTCGGGCAGATGATGGCGCTCTCCAAGCGCAACGACGAGCCCGAGCGTGCCTCCCGCCCCTGGGACAAGGGCCGCGACGGCTTCGTCCTCGGTGAGGGTGCCGCCGTGCTGGTCCTCGAGTCCGCCGAGCACGCCGCAGCCCGCGGCGCGCGGGTGTACGCCGAGGCCGCCGGTGCCGGCATCACCGCCGACTCCCACGACATCGCCCAGCCCGACCCGGCCGGCCTGGGGGCCACCCGGGCGATGAGGATGGCGCTGCGCGAGTCCGGTCTCGAGGCCGGCGACATCGTGCACGTGAACGCGCACGCCACCTCGACCCCGCAGGGCGACCTGGCCGAGGCCGGGGCGATCCGCAACGCGCTCGGCGCCGCCGCGGACCGGGTGATCCTCACCTCGACCAAGTCGATGACCGGGCACCTGCTCGGCGCCGCCGGCGCGCTGGAGTCCCTGGCCACCGTGCTCGCCCTGCACCACCGGGTGGTGCCGCCGACCATCAACCTCGAGGACCCCGAGGACATCGGCTTCGAGGTCCCCGAGAAGTCCCGCGAGCTGCCCGCCGGCGACCTGGCCGCGCTGAACAACTCGTTCGGCTTCGGCGGTCACAACGTGGCCCTCGCGTTCCGGACCGTCTGACCCCGGCCCCACGGCGTACCCGCGGCTCGTCCGCGGTGACCAAAGAGCCGCAATTGCGGCCGTTTGACATGATCTCGCGCTGATTCACTGTCGAACGGCCGCAATTGCGGCTCTTCGGCGCGTTCCGGGAGAGCCGATGTGTCACAACGGCGCAATTGCGGCCGTTGGACATGTTCTCGGGCCGAATCTCTGTCACAGGGCCGCAATTGCGGCCGTACGGCGCGGGTCAGGCGAGCCGACGGATGCCCAGCACCTGATGGTCCGGAGCGGTGTTCTCCCGCTGGGCGCCGCAGGTGAGCAGGTGCTCGCCGGAGCCGGGGACGGTGCGGATCCGGACCTCCCAGCGTCCGTCGGGGGCCTCGAAGTCGGCCACCAGGTCGGCACCGGTACGACGGCGGGTGAGCGGCCGCACGGCCCCCGACCGGGTCTCGCCGAGCTCCCGCCGCAGCGCGATCTCGGCCGCCTGCACGGCCATGGGGATGCCGGACCGGCCGCGGAGGTGGTCCAGGTCGAGCTCCCCGGCGAGAGTGGCGTCCGCCAGTGACGGGGCCTGCTGGGGGTCGATCCGCCCGTAGTAGAGCCCGTCCGGGAGCACCAGCAGGTTGGCGGCGAACCGGTCGCCGCCGATGTGCGAGCACTCCCAGGTCTCCTCGGGGTGCGACTCGCACAGGGCCGCGGCGACCGGTCGGCCGCGCTCGGCGCAGCACACGTCGTGCCGGCCGTGCGTGCACACGCACAGCAGCGGGCCGTCGGCGGGCTCCAGCCCGGGCGACCTGCCGGCGCCGAGGGCGGCCAGGTCCAGGTCGAGCAGGCCCTCGGGCTCGGGGAGCAACGCCGTCTCCAGCCAGGGCGAGACCGGGTCGGCGTACGCGGCGAAGACGCGGCACCCGTCCACCGCCGCCCCGCGCCGGGCGTGACGCCGGATCAGCAGGACCCGGACGCCGGCGGCCCGCGCGGCCCGGGTCAGCCCGGAGCGCACCCGCTCGGGCAGCCGGCTGTCCCGGAGCGCGTCGACGCCCCAGGGGCCGGGATTCTCGACCAGGAGGAACGCCCGGACGGTGGAGGCGGTGCCCGTGAGCGGCTCGTCGCGGTCGAGGCTGGCGCCCGCGCACCGGAACGCTGCGCTCACCCGACCACCTCGAGCAGCCCCTCGCGCACGAGGCGGCGGCACAGCACGAGCCGGCTCTGCTCGTCCAGCGGCAGGTCTCCGGGGCGCAGCGTCGGGTCGGCGCGCACCCGCTCCAGGGCGGGGCGGAGCCAGCCGGGTACGGCGAGCTGGCGGTCGCCGAGCAGCACCCGCACCCGGTCCCCGTCGTCCACGAGGACGCAGGGATGCCCGGGCCGACGGCGCAGCAGGCTGTCGTCGCTCAGGGTCCGCACGGCGAGGACGTCCTTCAGCCCGCCCCGCTGCCGGGTCGGCCGCTCGGTGAGGAACCGCTCGCTCTCGGCCCGGGCCGCGGCGGGTACGTCGACGGCCCGGACGGCGTCGGCGAGCGCCTGCAGGCGGTCGGCCAGGCCCTCGGTGAGCAGGTCGGGTTCGTCGGGGTAGCCGGCCGGCAGGTGCCCGTCGTCAACGGCGTCGACGACCTGGCGGAGGGTGCGCTGCACCAGACCCTTCCAGGTGCGCTGGTTGATGCCGATGGTGACGTGCAGCGACGCCGTGTCCTGCGTCCGGGCGGCGTGCGGCGTGCCGGTCGGCAGGTACATGCTCAGCCCGGGCTCGAGCAGCACGCTCTCCGCGCCGTCCTCGCCGTGCACCTCCCACAGCTTCGTGCCGTGGGTCTGGAAGACGAACACGTCGTGGCCGTCGGAGTGCACCGCGAAGCCCTGCGACCCGGGCGGGGTGAGGTAGGCGTTGGCCTGGCACGGGTGTCCGAGCTCGGCCTCCAGCTCCGCGACCAGGTCGGTCAGGGGCTGCCAGTACCGGTGCAGCCCCTGGAGCACGATCGTGCCGCCCTGCTCGAAGAGCTCCAGGGCCCGGCGGGCGTCGACGAGACCGGTCAGCGGCCGGCCGGCGAGGGTGGCGCCGCGACGGGTGTAGGCGGACTCCGCGAGCACCGAGCCGTCCCTGGCCACCCGGATCGCGGGGGTGCGCAGCGCGGTCGAGGTGAGCAGGTGGTCGACGTCGTCGAGCGAGAGCAGCGCCGTGAGCCGCGACGGGTCCGTGCGGTGCTGGTGCACGCGTGACGCCCAGACCTTCGTCACGAAGGTCTGGGCGTCACCGCTGAGCAGGTCGAGAGCGGTCAGCGTGCCGCTCCGTCGGTGCCGTCGGCGTCCGCGTCACTGGCGTCCGCGTCCGCGTCGCTGGCGTCGGCATCCGCGTCACTGGCATCGGCATCCGCGTCACTGGCGTCGGCATCCGCGTCACTGGCGTCGGCGTCCGCGTCGCTGGCGTCGGCGTCCGCGTCGCTGGCGTCGCTGTCGGTGGTGTCGCCGTCCGCCACGTCGGTGGCGTCCCCGTCGGTGCCGTCCGCGTCGGTGCCGTCCGCGTCCGTGGAGTCGACCGGCCCGGGGCCGCCGGCCCCGGCGGTGGTGGTCATATCGTCGTCGCTCAGCGGTGAGTCGGGCGTGTTGGTCATCGAGGCCTCCTGTGCGGCACGGCGGACCCTCCGCCGTCGTCCTCAGACCGTACCCAGCGGGTCAACGCGCAAGCACCCCGCTAGCCTCGCTCGCATGCGCTCCGAGACCCCCAGCCCGCAGAGGCCCGACTACCAGACCATCCGCTACGAGGTCGCCGACGGCATCCTCACCCTGACCCTGGACCGACCGGATGCCCTGAACGCGTTCACCGTCGAGATGGCCGACGAGCTCGAGGACGCGTTCGAGCGGGCCAGCCTGGAGGACGAGGTCCGGGCGATCGTCGTCACCGGCGCCGGGCGCGCGTTCTGCGCCGGGATGGACCTCTCGGCCGAGGGCAACGTCTTCGGTCTCGACGAGTCGCTCAACCCGACGATGGAGGACATGAGCGACCGGATCGACGATCCCGAGATCCACCGCGGGGTCCGCGACACCGGCGGACGGGTGACGCTGGCGATCTTCAACTGCCTCAAGCCGGTCATCGGCGCCGTGAACGGTCCGGCGGTCGGGATCGGGGCGACGATGCTCTGCGCAATGGACGTGCGGATGGCCTCGGAGAAGGCCAGGGTGGGCTTCGTCTTCGGCCGGATCGGGATCACCCCGGAGGCGGCCTCGACCTGGTTCCTGCCCCGGATCGTGGGCATCTCCCGGGCGCTCGAGTGGGTCTACTCGGCCGACGTCCTCACCGCGGACGAGGCACGGGAGGGCGGTTTCGTGCGCTCGGTCCACCCCGACGACGAGCTGCTGGACGAGGCCTACGCGCTGGCCAGGAAGTTCACCGCGAACCGCTCCCCCGTGGGTACGGCGCTCGCACGGCACATGATGTACCGCAACTCCGCGCAGCACCATCCGCTGGAGGCCCACCGGGTCGACTCGCTGGCGATGTTCTGGACCAGCGTCGGCGACGGCAAGGAGGGCGTGGCCGCCTTCCGGGACAAGCGCGACCCGGAGTTCACCGGCAAGGCCTCGGAGATGCCTCCGTTCTTTCCCTGGTAGGTCTCACGGGGCGCGCGCCCACGCGCCTCCGACCGCGTCCGAGGCTCGGCCTAGCGGCGTTGGACGAGGCGACTCACCTCGCGCAGGGTCTCCACGAGGCCCCACGCAGCCAGCAGCAGGAGGAGTCCGGCCAGGCCCCACAGGAAGCGGCGATTGCCCAGTGGCTCGTCCGGCCCGGCCCACGACAGCGCCAGCACCGCGAGGCCCCCGAGCACGACGAGTCTCAGGATGCCGCGTGCCACGGCACCGCCCGGGGTGCTCGCCGCCCCCGGGGCAGGCATCGGGCTCACCCCACCTGGTGCAACCAGCGGACCGGCGCGCCCTCACCGGCGTGCCGGAAGGTCTCGAGCTCGTCGTCCCAGCGCTTGCCGAGAAGCTTGTCGATCTCGTCGAGGACGGTGGTCTCGCCCAGGGCGGCCTTCACCACGGCGGCCTTGACCCGGTCCTCGGGGATCATCAGGTCGCCGTGCAGCCCGGTGACGCCGTGGAAGATGCCGAGCTCGGGAGTGTAGGAGTAGCGGGCGCCCTCGGTGCCCGGGGTGGGCTCCTCGGTGATCTCGAAGCGCAGGTGGTTCCATCCGCGCAGCGCCGAGGCGACGGCGGCGGCCGAGCCGGCGTCTCCGGTCCAGGAGAGCTCGGCCCGGTAGGTGCCTGCCTGAGCCGGCTGGGGCGTCCAGTCCAGGCTCACGGCAACACCGAGCACCCCACCCACGGCCCACTCGATGTGAGGGCACAACGCAGAGGGCGAGGAGTGCACGTAGAGCACACCCCTCGTCACCGTGTTGCTGATGGTGCGGTTCGCAGTCGTGGTCACCGTGACCTCCTTCATCTCCGGCGTCGAGGTGACGCCTTCCCCAGCGGTCTCGACGGAGATGTCGGTGCAGTCAAAGTGACAGATGTGTAGTTATGACTCCATTGTGGCGCACGTTCCAGCCGAAAGCCAGCAAATCGCCGCAACCACGGCTCAGTGGGCGGTGGCGTGCCCGGTGCCCGCGATGTTGGCGGGGTCCCGGACCGCTCCCAGCAGCTGCCCCACCAATGGCTCGCCGGGAGCGCCCGTCACCGGCGGACCGTCCACCACGTCGAGGACCAGGCAGGTGACGTTGTCGAGGCCGCCCCGGTCCAGCGCCTCCTGGACCAGGGCCGCCGCGGCCGCCTGCGGCTCCGGCACACCCAGCAGGTCACCGATCCGGTCCGGCGGCACCAGGTCGGTCAGCCCGTCGCTGCACAGCAGGATCCGGTCCCCCGGCTGCGCGTCCAGGTCGACCAGGTCGGGGTGCTCCAGCGGCCGGGCCGGCCCGCCGTGCAGCGACCGGAGCACGACGTTGCGCCAGGGGTGATCCCTGGCGGCGGCGGGATCGAGGTGTCCGGCGTCGACGAGCGACTGCACGTAGGTGTGGTCGGTCGAGACCTGGTGCAGCATCGCGTCGCGGAGCAGGTAGGCACGCGAGTCGCCGACGTGGGCGAGCACGACCCGTGCGCCGTCGGTGGCGACCGCGGTCAGGGTCGTGGCCATGCCGGCCAGCTGCAGGTCGGCGTCCACGGCCAGGCGCAGCGCGGCGCGGGCCTGGCCGGTCGCGTCGCGCAGGGCGAGGGCGGGGTCGCCGTCGAGGAGGCCCGCGATCCGCTCGAGCAGCACGTGGGTGACGGTGGCCGAGGCCACCTCGCCGGCGGCCGCGCCACCGACGCCGTCGGCGACCAGCGCGAACTGCGGACCCAGGAACCCGGAGTCCTCGTTGTTGTCGCGCCGACGGCCCACATCGGTCACACCTGCTCCGGTGAACCGCAGCACGAGGCACCTCCTAGCGGACGCCCACCCCGGGAGGCAGTAGACCCGACCCGTCCGCGCCCGTCAACCACCATCATCCCCCGCCACCGAAGCCCACCACCGGAGACCGCCGCCGGCGGCTCGGTTCGGGTCCTGCGCCGCGGGCCACCTAGGATCGGGTCCGTGGTCAACGGAGAGGCTCCATGAGCCAGGTCATCGCGCAGCGCTACGAGCTCGACCGGGAGATCGGTCGCGGCGGCATGGGCGCGGTCTACCTGGGCCGCGACCTGGTGCTCGGCCGCGCCGTGGCGCTGAAGCAGGTGGGGCTCCTCCCCGGCGCCAACCAGGCCGACCTGGAGCGGGTCGAGCGCGAGGCCCGGGTCTCGGCGATGCTGCACCACGAGCACGTGGTCTCGGTCTTCGACCTCGTCAACGACGGCGACCAGCACTGGCTGGTCATGGAGTACGTCGAGTCCCACACCCTCGCCGAGCTGGTGCGGGACCGCGGTCCCCTCTCGCCCGACGACGTGGCCGCCCTGGTCTCCCAGGCCGCGGTCGCCCTCGGCGCCGCGCACCGGGCCGGGATCGTGCACCGCGACGTGAAGCCCAGCAACATGCTGGTGACCGACGACGGTCGGCTCAAGCTCAGTGACTTCGGCATCGCCCGCACCAGCGCCGACCCGACCCTGACCCAGACCGGACTGGTCACCGGCTCCCCCGGCTACCTCGCCCCCGAGGTGGCCGCCGGAGGCGCCGCCACCTCCGCCAGCGACGTCTGGTCGCTGGGCGCCACGGTCTTCCACGCGGTGGCCGGCCACCCGCCGTACGACACCCGAGAGAACCTCATGGGCGCGCTCTACCGGATCGTGCACGAGGAGCCGCCGCGCACCGACGCGGCCGGGTGGCTCGACGAGATGCTGCGGAACACGATGCACCGCGACCCGGAGGCCCGGTGGAGCGCGGACCAGGTGGCGGCGTTCCTGCGCAACGGCCCTCAGCACGACGACGCGACCGCGGTGATGGCCCCGGCCGCGGTGCCGGCGAACCCCTCACCCCCGGCCCAGCCGCCCCTGGCGTCCGAGACGACCCAGGTGGTGCCGGAGCCGGGTCGTCGGCGGGTCCCGGTCGGCGTGCTGGCGGCCCTCGGCGCGGCGCTCGCCGTGCTCCTGCTGATCGTCTGGCTGGTCAACCTCGGGCCCGACGACCAGCAGCCGACGGCCGGAGGCGACGACCAGAGCTCTCAGCCTCCCTCCGAGGAGCCCGACCCCGAGCCGAGCCAGGAGCCCGACACCGAGGAGCCGGCGCCGACGGAGGACGAGATGGAGGAGTTCGTCGAGTCCTACCTCGACGCCGCCGCCGACGACCCCGCGACCAGCTGGCCACGACTCACCCCGAGCTTCCAGCAGCAGAGCGGCGGCTTCGGCTCCTACTCCGGCTTCTGGGGTCCGGTCGAGTCCGCCAAGGCCAAGGACATCTCGGCGGACCCGGACGCGCTGACCGTGAGCTACGAGGTCGACTACAAGTTCGAGGACGACCGGGGCAAGCCCGACCCCGAGTCCGTGACGCTCGAGCTCGTGGTCGAGGACGGCGAGCTGCTCATCAACGGCGAGCGCTGATCGTCCACCTCCACGTTGTGGATCAGCCAGGCCGCCACGGACGCGGTCACCACTCCGACCACCGCGATCCCCATCACCATCAGCGCGATCGCGACGAAGCGGCCGGCGGTGGTCACCGGGTAGTGGTCGCCGTAGCCGACAGTGGTGACCGTGGTGGTCGCCCACCAGAGGGCGTCGCCGAACGTCGTGATGTTGGCGTCCTGGCTGCCCCGCTCGACGTCGAGCATCGCCAGCGCACCCAGCCCGATCGAGAGGATCGCGGCGCCGCCGACGTAGGTGCCGACCCGGCCGGCGAGGGTGCCGGCGGCGGTGCGGTTCAGCACCCGGACCAGGACCAGCAGCCGCAGCAGTCGGAGCGGGCGGAGGAACGGCAGCACGACCAGCGCGGCGTCGTACCAGTGCTCGACGACGTACCGGCGGCGCCGCTCGGCCAGCCGCACCCGGACCGCGAAGTCGACCGCGAACAGCAGCCAGACCAGCCCCGAGAAGCCGATCAGGACCCGTTCGAGCGTCCGGTCCAGGTCCGGGTCGAGGATCGGCCACGCGTAGCCCACCAGGAAGGCGAGCGCGAGGACCAGCAGCGGGATCTCGGTGCGGCGCTCCCACCGCTCGACGTCCATGCCGCGAGGCTATCCCCGCGCCCGCCCGCTCCCCGGCACATCCGGCCGGCGTGCGCCGGGTCGGCTCAGGAGGCGCAGCAGGCCGCCGCACCGGAGGCGGCCTCCTCCTGCTCACCGAAGTACGTCGGGCTGTCGGCGAGCACGGTGTAGATCTCCCACTGCTCGCCGTCGGGGGCCCCCTCGACCCAGAACTTGTCCTGGCTGGCGTAGCAGCAGGTGACCTCGCGCTCGTCGGCCGAGGACAGCCCGGCGGCCCGGAGCCGGCTCTGCTCGGTCTCGACGGTGTCGGTGTCCGCGACCTCGACACCGAGGTGGTTCAGCGAGCCGCCCTGGCCGGGGTTCTCGAGCAGGACCAGCTTCAGCGGCGGCTCGGCCACCGCGAAGTTGGCGTAGCCGGGTCGGCGCTTGGCCGGCTCGACGCCGAACAGCCGGCTGTAGAAGCCGACGGCGGCGTCGACGTCGTCGACGTTGAGGGCGAGCTGGATGCGGGACATGATGACTCCTCCTGAGTAGACATAGATGCTGATCGATGTTCAGAGTGGCACTACACATCGACATCTGTCAATGTGTAGGCATGGTCGATTCCCAGCTCACGCTCACCCCGGTCGAGACCGTCGCCTGCTGCTCGCCGCTGACCGCCGAGCCGCTGTCGGCCGAGCGGGCCGAGCGGGTGGCGCCGCTGCTCAAGGCCCTGGCCGACCCGGTGCGGCTCCGGCTGCTGTCGCTGGTCGCCTCGCACGCCGACGGCGAGGCCTGCGTGTGCGACCTGAACGACGCGTTCGACCTCTCCCAGCCGACCATCAGCCACCACCTCAAGGTGCTCCACGAGGTCGGCCTGCTCGAGCGCACCAAGCGCGGGGTCTGGGTCTACTACGCGGTCCGCCCGGCCGCCCTGCGCGACCTCGGCGCGCTGATCGGCGGCGTCGCCGCGTGACCTCCACCCTCGCCCGGCGGGCGGGCGCCGAGCTGGTCGGCACCGCGTTCCTCCTGATGGCGGTGATCGGCTCCGGGATCGCCGCGGTCCGGCTCTCCCCCGACGACACCGGCCTGCAGCTGCTCCAGAACAGCGTCGTCACCGGTGCCGCGCTGGTCGCGCTGATCCTCGCCCTCCAGCCGGTCTCGGCCGCCTTCAACCCGGTCGTGACCCTCGTCGAGCGGGCCTTCGGCTCGCTGGGCAACCGCGAGACCGCCGCCCTGCTCGCCGCCCAGGTGGCCGGCGGCATGCTGGGTGCGGTGCTGGCGAACCTGATGTTCGACCTCGACGCGGTCAGCATCGCCACCCGGGACCGCTCCGGCGGCGGACTGTGGCTGGCCGAGGCCGTCGCCACCTTCGGGCTGGTGCTGGTGATCTTCGGCGGCCTGCGCTCGGGTCGGCCCGAGACCGTCGCGTTCGCGGTCGGCGGCTACATCACCGCCGCCTACTGGTTCACCAGCTCGACCAGCTTCGCCAACCCCGCGGTCACCCTCGCCCGGATGCTCTCCGACACCTTCACCGGGATCGCTCCGTCCTCGGTGGCCATGTTCGTGCTCATGCAGCTCGTCGGCGCCGGCCTGGCCGCCATCGTCGTACGAGCCCTGTATCCGGAGGCAGCGCGCAGCCTCCCCGTCGAGAGGAGCGCCCGATGAGCGTGCCGTCCCGTCCCAGCGTTCTGTTCGTCTGCGTCCACAACGCCGGTCGGTCGCAGATGGCGGCCGGCTGGCTGCGGCACCTGGCCGGTGACCGGGTCGAGGTGCGCTCCGCCGGGTCGCAGCCCGCGGAGGGCGTCAACCCGGCCGCGGTCGAGGCCATGCGCGAGGTCGGCATCGACCTCGGCGCCGCGACCCCCCGGGTGCTAACCACCGAGGCCGTGGAGCTTTCGGACGTGGTGATCACGATGGGCTGCGGCGACGCCTGCCCGTTCTTCCCGGGCAAGCGCTACGAGGACTGGGTGCTCGAGGACCCCGCCGGCCGGGGACTCGAGGCGGTGCGCCCGATCCGGGACGAGATCCGCACCCGGGTCGAGGCGCTCCTGGCGAGCCTCACCTCGGCGGAGCCGTCGCCGTGACCGGCCCGGTCGTCCTGCCGATGACGCGGGAGCACTGGCCGCAGGTCGAGGCGATCTATGCGGCCGGGATCGAGTCCGGGCAGGCGACGTTCGAGAGCGGGCCGCCCACCTGGGAGTCCTTCGACACCGGCCGGCTCCCCGACCCGCGCCTGGTCGCCGTGGACGGCACCGAGGTCCTCGGCTGGGCGGCGGTCACGGCGGTCTCGGACCGCTGCGTCTACACCGGGGTCGTGGAGCACTCGGTGTACGTGGCTCCCGCGGCGCAGGGCCACGGCGTGGGACGGCTCCTGCTCGGCGCACTCGTCGACCGCTGCGAGGACGCCGGGATCTGGACCCTCCAGGCCGGCATCTTCCCGGAGAACACCGCCAGCCTGCGGCTGCACCTCGACCTCGGCTTCCGGATCGTGGGCACCCGGGAGCGGGTGGGACGGATGACGACCGGGCCGCTTGCCGGCCAGTGGCGGGACGTGACGCTGGTCGAGCGCCGCAGCGACCGGGTCGGGGTCTGAGCGACCCGGCGCCGCTCAGGCCAGGCGCTGCTCAGGCCAGGCGCCGCTCAGGCCTGGGGCGCGTCCTGGCCGGCGAGCTCGACCAGGTCGGCGACCGACTCGATGACCCGGGTCGGCCGATAGGGGAAGGTGTCGACCTGGTCCGGCCGGGTCGAGCCGGTCTGCACCAGGAACGTGCGGATCCCCGCCTCGAGGCCGCTGATGATGTCGGTGTCCATCCGGTCCCCGATCATGATCGTGGTCTCCGAGTGCGCCTCGAGCCGGTTCAGGGCACTGCGCATCATCAGCGGGTTCGGCTTGCCGACGAAGTACGGCTGGCGGCGGGTGGCGGTGCTGATCAACGCCGCCACCGACCCGGTCGCCGGGAGGGTGCCGTGCACGCTCGGGCCACTCGGGTCCGGGTTGGTGGCGATGAACCGGGCTCCGCCCTCGATCAGCCGGATCGCCCGGGTGATCGCCTCGAAGGAGTAGGTCCGGGTCTCCCCCAGCACCACGTAGTCGGGATCCCGATCGGTCATCACGTAGCCGACGTCGTGCATCGCCGTGGTCAGCCCCGCCTCCCCCACGACGTACGCCGTGCCGCCGGGGCGCTGGTCGTGGAGGAAGTCGGCCGTCGCCAGGGCCGAGGTCCACAACGCGTCCTCGGGCACGTCGATGCCGCTGTTGAGCAGCCGGGCGCGCAGGTCGCGCGGGGTGAAGATCGAGTTGTTGGTCAGCACCAGGAACCGCTTGCCGGAGGCCTTGAGCGCCTCGATGAACTCCTTGGCGCCGTCGATCGGGTGCTCCTCGTGGACCAGCACCCCGTCCATGTCGGTCAACCAGGTCTCGATGGGCCGGGGTGTGTCCATGGCGGCATCCTCGCACGCGAGCGGCGCGGCCCCGGCGCCGTCCGCGGTCAGACCGACCAGCGCACGGCGTCGACGAAGAACTCGGCCGCCGGGCTCACCCCGTGCAGGTCGTCGCGCTCCGCGAGCAGGTCGGTCACCGCCCGCGCCCGGCGGCTGATCCTGGTCAGCCGCTGGTCCGACTGCTGCTCGAGCTGCTTCTCGTCCATGGTGCACTCCCCCGGTCCGGTCGACCCGCCGACCGGGTCGCGAGGCAGCAGCGTGCACGACGCGTGAGGCGCGATGATGTCCGTGGGGTTACGGGCGTGTGAGCACGACCGGGCGGATCCACGCCGTCGTCGCCCGCGTCGACCACGCCGAGGCTTCAGCCGGGCCCGATCCGGGTACAGGCGGGGCAGGAACCGACAACAGGAGGCTCAATGAGATCGCTCATCGGCATCGTGCTCGTGGTCTGGCTGCTGATCGGGGTCGCCGCCGCCTTCCAGCGCGGCTACTTCGGCGACGACCGCGAGGTGAACTGCAAGACCACCAGCGACACTGCCCTGACGGTCGTGGCCGGGCCGCTCAACTACGTGGGGGTCAACCCCAAGGTCGACTGCACGACCCCGCAGCCCTCGGAGTAGGAGCGTTCGCATGGGGACCGACGACCCTCCGTGGGAGCCCCCGCTCGCGGGCACCGAGGTCGAGCACCTCCTCGGTGCCCTGGAGCGGTTGCGCGCCACGTTCCGCTGGAAGGCCGCGGACCTCGGCCCGGCGGAGCTGGCCGCGGGCATCCCGTCGTCCGGGCTGACCCTGGGCGGCCTGCTCAAGCACCTTGCGTGCGTCGAGGACGTGACCTTCGCCGCCAAGCTGGCCGGGGTCGCGCCCGGGGAGCCGTGGCAGTCGGTGGACTGGGACCGGGAGCCGGACTGGGACTTCACCTCCGCCGCCGACGACTCGCCCGAGGAGCTGTACGCCTTGTGGGACGGCGCCGTGGCGCGCTCCCGGGAGCGGGTGGCCGCCGCCCTCGCCGACGGCGGCCTCGACCACCCGGCGCAGGTCGTGGTCGACGGGGTGCACGCCAGCCTGCGCCGGCTGGTCTGCGACCTGGTCGAGGAGTACGGCCGGCACACCGGGCACGCGGACCTGCTCCGCGAGGCGATCGACGGCCGGGTGGGTGAGGACCCACCTCCCGAGATGCCGTGGTGACCGGCCCCGGGTCCCCCGGGGGCGCCGTCCCTCAGCCCACCGACTCCGAGATCTCCACCAGGTGCCCGTCCGGGTCACGGGTGAAGGCACGCACCTCGGCACCCCAGTCGTACGGCGGCGCGAGGAACTCCGCTCCCCGGTCCCGCAGGGTCTCGTAGGCGGCCCGGCAGTCCGGCACCTTCAGCGTCATGGCGTGACTGACCCGGTCCGGCTCACCCGGTGCGGCGAGCGCCACCCCGGGCTTGTCCGGCGTGGGGTCTCCTCCGGTCACCAGGAGCAGCCAGGTGCCGGCGAACCGGAGCACGGCACTCGTCCCGCCGTACTCCCGGTAGAGGCTGGCACCGAGCACCTCCACCCACCAGGCGCGGGACCGGGCGAGGTCGGTGACGACCAGGATCTGGGTCACCGCCACCTCTGGACCGGGGAAGGGGTGCTCGGGGTCGGTCATGCTCGCCTCGCTCGGGTCGACTGGCACCAGTGTGTACCCGTCCCTCATTGCCCGCCCCCGCGCCGAGGCGGATGATCGGAGTCAGGGGGCGAGTCTGCCGGGCCGCGACGGCGTGGGTCCGGCAGGGCATGCGCAGGAGAGGACGAACCGATGAACCACTCGCTACCGCAGCTCGGCGGGCAGGTCTTCCTCAGCGAGGCGGGCCTCGAGACCGACCTGATCTTCCACCACGGCTACGAACTGCCGCACTTCGCGGCGTTCCCACTGCTCGAGTCCCCCGACGGGCGCCGACTGCTCACCGACTACTACCAGGCCGTGATCGAGATCGCGCGCAACGCCGGCACCGGGGCGGTCCTGGAGACGCCGACCTGGCGGGCGAGTCCCGACTGGGGCGGGCTCCTCGACCATCCCGCCGACCGGCTGGACGCCGCCAACCGCGACGCGGTCGGGTTCCTCCAGGGGCTCCGGGCGGCCAATCCCGACGTGACCGTCGTCGTCAGCGGCAACCTCGGCCCCCGCGGCGACGGCTACGTGACCGGCGAGCTCATGTCACCGGAGGAGGCGGCGGCCTACCACCGCACGCAGATCGACTCCTTCGCCACCGCCGGCGCCGACCTGGTCACCGTGCTCACCATGACCTACCGAGAGGAGGCGATCGGCATCGTCATGGCGGCGCGAGAGGCGGGGCTGCCGGTCGTGGTCTCGTTCACCGTGGAGACCGACGGCAGCCTCCCCTCGGGCCAGTCGCTGGCCGAGGCGATCACGGAGGTGGACGAGGCCACCGACGGGTACGCCGCCTACTTCATGCTGAACTGCGCGCACCCGGACCACTTCGAGGCGGTGCTGGCCGGCCCGGGCCCGTGGCACCGGCTCTGCGGGCTCCGGGCGAACGCGTCCCGCATGAGCCATGCCGAGCTCGACGACGCCACCGAGCTCGACCGGGGCGACGAGGCCGAGCTGGCCGCGGCGTACGCGCGGATCCGGGACGTGCTGCCGCAGCTCGCGGTCGCGGGCGGGTGCTGCGGGACCGACCTCGCCCATCTGCGGGCGATCAGCCACGCCCTGCACTGACCGAGGGCACGGGGTTCACGCGAACCGGGGTCGACCCCGGGATCCGTGGCGACGCTCTACGATTTGCAGGTTCTGGGGCCCTGAAACCTGCCGAACGTAGAGCCTCGCGGATCGGCGCGAGGGTCCGGCTCACGTGGCTCAAGCTGCGCCTGAAGCCGAACCACACCCGGCAACACCAGCCGGGCGGTCGCCTGCAAGCAGCCGACCCACCTGACCGGCGCCGCCGAACCACGTGTGCTGGTGGGGCGGGTGGGGCTCGAACCCACGACCCAAGGATTATGAGTCCTCTGCTCTGACCGACTGAGCTACCGCCCCGCGCCGCCGAGCGCGGGTACGCCGACGGGCAGGGCGACTGTATCGGCCGACCACCGGCGCCGGTCCCGGGCGTAGTCTGCGCGCCATGACCGGATCCATCCTGGGCAACGCCGTCCCGCGCGTCGAGGACCCCGACCTGATCCGGGGCCGAGGCACCTTCGTCGACAACCTCCGCCTCGACGGCACCCTGCACACCGCCTTCGTCCGGTCGCCGTACGCCCACGCGACGCTCGCCGGCATCGACACCGGCGACGCGGCTCAGGCGCCGGGCGTGGTCGCCGTACGCACCGCCGCCGACCTCGGCCTGCGGCCCGGCTTCCCGTTCGTGCGCACCGACCCGCGCTGCGCCCGGCCCCCGCTGGCCACCGACCGGGTCCGCTTCGTCGGTGAGGCGGTCGCGGTGGTGGTCGCCGAGACCCGGGCCCAGGCGGTCGACGCGGCCGAGCTGGTCGACGTCGACTACGACGACCTCGAGCCGGTGGTCGACATGGAGGCCGCGCTCGCCCAGGGTGCGGCACAGCAGTTCGACGACGTCCCCGGCAACGTCGTGCAGTCGGTCCGCAGCGGGCAGGACGGTGCGCTGGACGGCGCCGAGCGGGTGGTCCGGGCCAGGATCCTCAACCAGCGGTTGGCGGTCGCCCCCATCGAGGGCAACGCCGTGGTCGCGGTCCCCGGCTCGCCCGACGACCAGCACGACCTCACCCTGCACATGTCCACCCAGATGCCGCACGTGGCCCAGCGCGCCGCGGCCCGCGCCCTCGGCCTCGAGGTCGGGCGGGTCCGCGTCGTCGCCCCGCACGTCGGGGGCGCGTTCGGCGGCAAGGCCGGGCTCCCCGCCGAGCACGTCGTGGCCGCGGCCGTCGCTCGCCAGCTCGGCCGCCCCGTCGCGTGGACCGAGACCCGCTCCGAGGCGATGCTCTCGATGCACGGCCGCGGTCAGGTGCAGTACGCCGAGCTCGGGCTCAGCGCCGACGGCCGGATCACCGGACTGCGCTGCCGGGTGGTCGGCGACTGCGGGGCGTACGGCGGCTTCGGGGGCACCCTGGCCGGCGGCCCCACCCTGTCGATGGCGGCAGGGGTCTACGACATCCCGCGCATCGACTACTCCGCGATCGCCGCGGCCACGAACACCACCCCCAACGGCGCCTTCCGGGGAGCCGGCCGCCCCGAGGCGACGGCGATGATCGAGCGGATGGTCGACCTCGCCGCCGACGAGCTGGGCCTCGACCCGGTGGAGATCCGGCGCCGCAACCTGCCGGCACCGGAGGACTTCCCGTTCACGACCGCGGTCGGCACCACCTACGACACCGGCGACTACGCGACCGCGCTCGACGAGGCGCTGCGGCTGGCCGACCACGACGCCCTGCTCCGGGAGCAGGCCGAGCGTCGAGAGCGCGGCGACGTCGTCCAGCTCGGCATCGGCCTGGCCTGCTACGTGGAGGTCACCGGCGGTGGCGGCGGCGAGTTCGGCACGGTCTCGGTCGAGCAGGACGGCACCGTCGTCGTGCGGGCCGGCACCTCGGCGCACGGTCAGGGGCACGCCACGTCGTTCTCGATGCTGGTCGCCGACCGACTCGGGGTGCCACTGGAGTCGGTGCGCTACGAGCAGTCCGACACCGCCCTGGTGCCCCGCGGCGAGGGCACCGGCGGCTCCCGGTCATTGCAGCTCGGCGGCAGCGCCGTGCTCGGCGCCGCGGACGAGGTGCTCGCCCGGGCCCGGCAGGTCGCCGCCGACCTGCTGGAGGCCAGCGTCGACGACATCGAGCTCGCCGACGGCATCTTCGGCGTCGCCGGAGCCCCCGGCACCGGCGTCGGGTGGGCCGCGGTGGTCGCGGAGGCGGATGAGCCGCTGGCCGCGGAGCACGACTTCGCGCCGGCCGGGGCGACGTACCCGTTCGGCGCCCACGTCGCCGTCGTCGAGGTCGACACCGAGACCGGCCGGGTCCGGCAGCTGCGCCACGTGGCCGTCGACGACTGCGGGCGGATCGTGAACCCGACGATCGTGGCCGGCCAGCAGATGGGCGGCCTCGCGCAGGGGGTGTCGCAGGCGCTGTTCGAGGAGTTCCGCTACGACGAGGCCGGCAACCCGGTCACCTCGACGTTCGCCGACTACCTGATGCCCAGCGCCGTCGACATCCCGCCCATGACGCTGGCCAACACCGTGACCGAGACGCCCCGCAACCCGCTCGGAGCCAAGGGGATCGGCGAGTCGGCCACGGTCGGCGCCACCCCCGCGGTGCAGAACGCGGTCGTCGACGCGCTCAGCCACCTCGGGGTCCGCCACCTCGACCTGCCCCTCTCCCCCGCCCGGGTCGCCAGCGCGATCCGCGCCGCAGCGGCCGGCGAGCTCCCCGACCCCTGGTCGGAGCCGCCGGCGGCGTTCGAGGGCCTGGAGCTGGAGCAGGTCGCCGCCGAGGAGGGCGGCAACATCTGACCCTGTCGTGCGGCCCGACCGGGGCGGGACCTTCGGCTCTGGGCCCGCGTCCGGTGGGGGTGCACGCTCAGGGGAGGACGGGGACGCACCCCGTCGAACGAGGCAGGTGGACGAGGCGATGTGGGGCTTCGACGGCATGGGGTACGACCACGACGGCGGCTGGGGACCGGGCGCCTGGATCCTGATGGGCCTGTTCATGCTGACCTTCTGGTCGCTCCTGCTGCTCGGGGCCTACCTGGTCCTGCGCGGGCTCGGGGGTGGCCGGGGCGACCGGGGCGGCGTCGCCGGCACCGAGAGCGAGGCGGAGCGCCTGCTGGCCCAGCGGTTCGCGCGCGGCGAGATCGACGCCGACGAGTTCAGCCGGCGCCGCGAGCTGCTCCGCTCGTCGGGCTGACCCCGGCCGCTGCGGGGCTGCCGGCACCCGCCCCGAGGTGGGATGCTCGACGGATGAGACCCGAACCGCTCGAGCCGCTGGACGAGACCTGGGAGCGGGCGCTGTGCGTCGTCGCCCACCCCGACGACATGGAGTTCGGCGCCGCCGCCGCCGTCGCCCGCTGGACCGGGCAGGGCAAGCAGGTCACCTACTGCATGGTGACCAGCGGGGAGGCCGGCATCGACGGCCTCGAGCCCGACGAGTGCCGTCGGGTCAGGGAGGCGGAGGAGGTCGAGTCCGCCCGGATCGTGGGCGTCGACGTGGTCGACTTCCTCGGCCTGCCCGACGGGATCCTGGAGTACGGCGTCGCCCTGCGCCGCGAGCTCGCCGCCGTCGTACGCCGGCACCGCCCGGACATCGTCATCACCGGGAACCTGCGTGACACCTGGGGCGGCAGCAACCTCAACCAGGCCGATCACATCGCCGTCGGCAAGGCGGTTCTGGACGCGGTGCGGGACGCGGGGAACCGGTGGATCTTCCCCGAGCAGGTCACCGACGGCGTCGAGCCGTGGGGCGGGGTCCGGGCGGTCTGGGCGTTCGGCTCCCCCGACTCCACCCACGCCGTGGACACCGGTGACACCTTCGACGCCGGGGTCGCCTCGCTGGAGGCGCACTCGGCCTACATCGAGGGGCTGGGCTGGGAGGACTGGGACGCCCGGGAGTTCCTCGAGGGGATGGCCCGCCCCACCGGCCAACGACTCGGCGTCGCGCTGGCCGCCCCGTTCGAGGTGTTCCCGATGGGCTGGGGCTCCTGATCCGGACCTCCGCCCGAGACCGTCCCCGAGAGGGTGGGGCGGTGCCCGCCGCTCCGGTGCACCCCATGTGACACCGGGTCAGGTCGGCGGGCACCGTGCCGGTCGTGGTGGGAGGGATGGGATTGACCGACACACACCCTTGCCCGCACAACGAGCCCGGCCCGGAGGCGGTTACGGCGGTCTGGACCACCGAACCACCGGACCGCCGGCCCCTCGGGCCCTAGCCCTGGAGCAGCGGACGCCGGTGCAACGGGGCCAGCTGGAACGAGTGACGCCGGGCCGGACGGACCCGCTCACCGGCGATGAAGCGCTCGCACCACGTGCGGAACTCGCGCTTGCTGCGACGGGGCCCGAAGCGGTCCGCGGACGAGACCGGGCCGAGGTACTGCGGCTGCGGGAAGAGCATCCGCGCCTCCGGCTCACCGCCACGACGGGTCTGGCGGAGCGCGTACACCGCACCACCCTCGTCGACGTACGTGAACTCCCACACCCGGCCAACCCCTGCAGCGTGCATTCCAGCCATTGTCTCTACCCCCGTCTGATGAGTGGTTCGTGCCGGGGTCAACGACGGAGCCGGGGGGAGGTCTCGGCCAGGCCCGAAAATGCCGAACCGGGCCTAGACCACTTGCGGTGATCAGGCCCGGTTCGTCTCTGGCTCCCCCGGCTGGACTCGAACCAGCAACCCTCCGGTTAACAGCCGAATGCTCTGCCAGTTGAGCTACAGGGGACCGTGTTGGCAGCGAGGGAGACGATAGCAAGGACGAGCCGGGCGGGCGAAATCGGTTCTCAGTCGCCGACCTCGCCGCGGGCGACCTCGAGCGCGGCCTCGGCGAGTCGGGCCACCTCCGGGTCCTCCGGGTCGATCCCCTCGTCGAACTCGTAGAGCCAGGTCAGCGTCGCATTGCCGCCTGTCGGCGCCCGGCGGGCGATGACGTAGAACCCCCGACGGCCCTCGACGGCCACGTGCCGCTGGAGGACGACGCTCGCCGTGACCCGCTCCCGGACCAGCTGCAGCAGCCGGCCGGGGTCGGGCAGCTCGAGGTCGTACGTCGGTCGCGGGTCGCCCCACGACCCGACCCCGAGCACGTGCAGGGTGGAGGTCTCGGCGTCCCAGTCGGCCCGTTCCACGCTCTCCCACGGGATCCGCCGCTCGCCGACGTAGAGCGCCTCCCGGGTCCCGACCGCGGCGCTGCCGTCGGCCAGTGCGGCTCCGGCCAGCGCCTTCTCGCCGCTCCGCACGGGGTGCCGGCGCAGGAGCTCCTGGCCGCGGCCGGACGGCTCCTGGTCGCGCCGGGCGATCCGGCCGATCACGAGCCCATCGCCCGCTCCCGCAGCTCGCGGCGGTGCTGCTCGAGGGCGACCAGCTCGCCGAACATGCGGTTGTAGTCGGTGGCGTGCTCGACCGGGTTGGTGCGCTGCAGCTTGCTCTTCAGGTCGGTGATCCGGCGCAGCGTGGTGAGCTCCTGGAGCCGGTAGACGTACTTGTGGACGTAGCCGGTGTCCGGCTCCTTGGCGGAGAGGATCGGCTCGACCGCGAGCGCGCTCAGCGCCGAGGAGGTGGCCGGGTCGGTGGTCCGGTCCCGCAGCCGCGCCGCCCAGCCCGGGTCGGCCACGCCGGCGTCCACGCCGCCCTCGGCCTCCAGGACCGCCCACACCGCGCGGTAGGTCGGATGGGTGAAGTCGTCGGCGTCGACGTCCTTCGCGGACCGCCCGACCAGCCCGGGGTGGTGCAGGACCAGCTTGAGGGTCTCCCGCTCGATCGAGAAGCGCGGGTCCCGCAGGTCGGGCACGGGTGGTGCCGGCGGACCGGCCGGCTCGGCGGCCCCGGGCTGCCCGGACTGACCGGACTGACCGGGAGCCGTGCCGGACCGGCCGCGCGACTCGGGTCGGGACCCGCGGGCGGTGGCCCGGCGCACCTCGGCCCGCGCCTCGTCGACGTCGACGCCGATGGTGGAGGCGATCTCACGGGTGAACGCGTCGACCTTGGACCGGTCCCGCACGCTGCTCACCAGCCGGGCCGCCTCGCGGAGCGCGTCCACGCGGCCGTCCGCGCGGTCGAGGTCGTAGCGGGTGAGCACGTTGGAGAGCACGAACCGGTAGAGCGGCACCCGCCGGGCGACCAGCTCGCGCACCGCGGGGTCACCCTGCTCGAGCCGGAGGTCGCAGGGGTCGAGGCCGTCCGGTGAGATCGCGACGTAGGTCTGGGAGACGAAGTTCTGGTCGCCACCGAACGCTCGCAGCGCCGCCTTCTGGCCCGCGGCGTCGCCGTCGAAGGTGAAGATCACCTCCCCGCGGAACTCCTCGTGGTCGTGCAGGAATCGGCGCAGGACCCGGGCGTGGTCGTCGCCGAACGCCGTGCCGCAGGTGGCCACCGCGGTGCCCACGCCGGCGAGGTGGCAGGCCATGACGTCGGTGTAGCCCTCGACGACGACCGCCTGCGAGGCCCGGGCGATCTCGCGGCGGGCCAGGTCGATGCCGTAGAGCACCTGCGACTTCTTGTAGATCGGCGTCTCGGGGGTGTTGAGGTACTTCGCGTCGATCCGGTCGTCGTCGAAGATCCGCCGCGCGCCGAAGCCGATCGTGTCGCCGCTGGCGTCGCGGATCGGCCACACCAGGCGACCACGGAACCGGTCGTAGAAGCTGCGACCCTCGCCGACCAGCCCGGCGGTGACCAGCTCGGTGTCGCTGAACCCCTTCTGGCGCAGGTGCTTCAGCAACGCGTCGCCGTCGCGCGGGGCGAACCCGACGCCGAAGGTGCCGGCCGCCTCCTGGTCGAACCCGCGGGTGTCGAGGAACTGCCGGGCCACGATCGCGTCCGGGCCGGCGAGTGCCTCGGCGTAGTACTCCTGCGCCAGCCGGTGCGCCTCGATCAGCCGGGCCCGGGGCGGCCCCTGCGGGCGGGACGACGGTCCCGGGCCGTCCTCCCGGCGCAGCTGGACGCCGTACTTCTCCGCCATCCGCTCGACGGCGTCGATGAAGGTGATGCCGTCGATCTTCATGAGGAAGCTGAAGACGTCGCCGCCCTCCTGGCACCCGAAGCAGTGGAAGAACTGCCGAGCCGGGGTGACGTGGAAGGACGGGGACTTCTCGTCGTGGAACGGGCACAGCCCCTTCATCGACCCGCCACCGGCGTTGCGGAGCGTGACGTAGGACGAGACCACCTCGTCGATGGCCGCCTTCTCGCGGACCTCCGCGATGTCGTCGTCCCTGATCCGCCCTGCCACGTCGCGGAGTCTACGTCCCGCGGTCAGGTGCCGCTCGGGGTGCCGCACAGGCGTGCGTGCCGGCTGACGGCGGAGGCGTCGGTGAGGGAGGCGACCTGGTCGACCACCACCCGCAGCCGGCCCGCGTTGTCGGCGGCACCGTGCCAGTCGTCGGCGAAGGGCGCGTCGAG
This sequence comes from Nocardioides donggukensis, assembly GCF_014842875.1. Lineage (GTDB taxonomy): Bacteria > Actinomycetota > Actinomycetes > Propionibacteriales > Nocardioidaceae > Nocardioides > Nocardioides donggukensis. Next base: position 795,544 of record NZ_JACYXZ010000002.1, read on the forward strand.
GGCGTCCGGCCCGCGCTCGAGCAGCACGCCGACCAGCTCGGCGAGCAGCTCGCGCTGCCGGACCATGAGCGCGACCCGGTCGTCGGTGGCCATCACGTAGTGCGCGGCGATGCCCTTGAGCAGGCCGATCTCGAGCCGGGTCCGCTCCGGGACGACCAGGGAGGCGGCGTACCGGACGAAGGGGCCGTCGGCGGCGGCGAACGTCGCGGCCTGCACGTCGCCGCAGAAGCGGCCGATCAGGTCGCTGGTGAGGTTCTTCAGGGCAGCCAGCGAGCGCCGGGTCCCGTCGTACGCCGTCTCCGGCCAGCTGCCCTGCCGCCGCAGACCGGCCAGCACGTCGTCGAGGAGGTCGTCGTCGGCCTCGGGGAGGTACCAGCCGCGGACGGTCTGCCAGGCGGCCGCGGTGTCCAGCCGGGTCAGGTCCACCTTGCCGGCCACGATGCCGTCCTCGACGTCGTGCACGGAGTAGGCCACGTCGTCGGCCAGGTCCATCACCTGCGCCTCGAGGCACTGCCCCGGGCCGGCGACGCCCCGCCTGACCCAGTCGAAGACCGGTCGGTCGTCGTCGTAGACGCCGAATTTGACCACCACGCGGGGTGAGCCGTCGGCCTGCACGCCCTGCGGGGCGTCCGCCGCGGACCGCGGCCAGGGGTACTTCGTGCAGGCGTCCAGGGTGGCCCGGGTCAGGTTCAGCCCGACCGAGCGACCGTCCGGGTCGAAGGTCTTCGCCTCCAGCCGGGTCAGCAGCCGCAGCGTCTGGGCGTTGCCCTCGAAGCCGCCCGCGGGGGTGCTGAGCTCGGCCAGCACCCGCTCGCCGTTGTGGCCGAACGGCGGGTGCCCCAGGTCGTGGGCCAGTGCCGCGGTCTCGCAGACGTCGGGCTGGCAGCCGAGCGCCCGGGCCAGGTCGCGGGCCACCTGGGCGACCTCGAGGCTGTGGGTGAGCCGGTTGCGGACGAAGTCGTCGGTCTGCGGCCCCACGACCTGGGTCTTGGCCGCCAGACGACGCGACGCCGCCGCGTGCACGACTCGTGCCCGGTCCCGCTCGAACGGAGTGCGCTCGGGGGCGGCCACCCGCTTGGGTGGCTCCGGGACGAGCCGCTCACGCGCGGCGTCGTCGTAGTGCTCGAGGTCGGTCATCGCCAGCGAGGTTAGCGGTCCCCGCCGACGGCCGACCCGTCGCGGTCAGTACGTCGAGACGTGGACGTGGTCGTAGTGGTTGGCGGTGCTCGACCCGCGGTCGGACATGCCCCGCCAGCCCTCGCCGCCACGCTCGACGGACCAGATGTTCTGCGAGTAGATCACGTAGCTCACGCCGAGCGAGCCGGCGTTGTCGCGCACGAAGTTCGCCACCTGCCAGCCGCGGCTGCCGCTGACCATGATGTCGACCGCACGGCCGGAGCCGTGGTCGCCACCGCCGCCGCGGAGCGTGCCGTAGGTGGTGATCTCCGGGAAGGCCCCGCAGACCGACGCGTGCACGTTGACGATGTTGGAGCTGACGCCGCTCGGCACGGAGGTGCCGTTCGAGCAGGTGCCGCCGGCCGCCGGGGCGGACTCGTCGGACCCCTCGGACTCGGTCTCGACGACCTCCTCCTCCTGCTCGGGCTTGTCCTTGCTCAGGTAGTCGGCGGTGACCCAGAAGGCCTTCTCGTCGAGGACCACCTCGGCGCGGCCGTTGGCGCGGCGCCCGGTGACGAGGACCTTCTTCTCGGCCATCACGATGCCGGTCTTCTTGGCCTTCTTGCCGGGCTCGGTCCACAGGTTGAGGTCGACCGTGGTCCACAGCTTGGTGTCGGCCTGGCGGATCGCCTTGGCGGTCGCCTTCCGGTCGGCCACCCGGGCGGCGACGCCGCGGGCCTGGGAGCCGTCGGTGCGGGAGAAGGACCTCGAGAGGAACTCGTCCTTGCGCTCGGAGGCGCTGACCTGGGCGATGGATGCTCCGTTGGCGGCGGCGAACGCCTCACGCACGTCGGGGTCCGTGGTGACCACGCCGGCGCCGACGACCCCGAGGGTCACGAACACGGCGACGGGTGCGGCGATCTTTGCGGCGGAGGGGATACGGCGGGCATTGGCGTCCCGCTTGTGGCGTAGGTGAGCCACAGCGCTGATCCTTTGCGATTGCTGACATGGCAACGTGCCGCATCTCGGGGAGAAGTGGGCACGAAGTGCGAGTCAAGCACAGACGCCCACGGAATGTCCCATTTCGGACGCCCCGATCTGCGGTGTTTCACCTCACCCGGGACGTGGTCGCGGTCACCCTCCGGAGGACTCGTGGCTCTCCTCGGCGATGCCGGCACCCGAGCCGTCGGTGTCGTCGAGCCAGCCCTCGGGCAGCACCACGCGCTTGCGCGGCGAGCCCTGCCTGCCCCGCGGCGTGCCCAGCTCCCCGACCGGGAACGGCGCCTCCGGGTCGAGCTCGGCGAGCAGGACGTCCAGGGTGGCGAGCGAGTCGACGAGCGCCAGGGCGTGCCGCAGCGTGCTGCCCGCCGGGAAGCCCTTGAGGTACCACGAGACGTGCTTGCGGAACTCCTTGCAGCCGCGCTCCTCCCCCATGTGCTCGGCCAGCAGCTCGGCATGCCGCCGCATCATCGCCCGCACCTCGCCGAGCGTCGGCAGCGTCGCCACCGACTCCCCGGCGAACGCCGCTGCCAGGTCCCGGAACAGCCACGGCCGGCCGAGGCACCCGCGCCCGACGACCACGCCGGCCGCCCCCGTCTCGGCGACCATCCGGAGCGCGTCGGCGGCCTCCCAGATGTCGCCGTTGCCGAGCACCGGGATGTCGACGTGCCGCACGAGCTCGCCGATCGCCTCCCAGTCGGCCTGCCCGGAGTAGGCCTGGGCGACGGTGCGGCCGTGCAGGGCGATCGCCGCGGCGCCGGTCTCCTGGGCGATCCGGCCGGCGTCCAGATAGGTGAGGTGGTCCTCGTCCAGGCCGAGCCGGGTCTTCATCGTGACCGGCACGTCGTACGGCGCGGCCGCCCGGACCGCGCTCTCGAGGATCTCGGCCAGCAGCCCCCGCTTCCAGGGCAGCGCCCCGCCCCCGCCCTTGCGGGTCACCTTGGGCACCGGGCAGCCGAAGTTCAGGTCGATGTGCGCCACGCCGTACTCGGCACAGAGGATCTCCGCGGCCTTGCCGACGTAGACCGGGTCGGTGCCGTAGAGCTGGACGCTGCGCACCGACTCGAGGTCGTCGAAGACCAGCATCGAGCGGGTCACCGCGTCGCCCTCGACCAGCCCGCGGGAGGTGATCATCTCGCAGACGTAGAGCCCGGCCCCCTGCTCGGCGCAGAGCCTCCGGTAGGCGGCGTTGGTGATCCCGGCCATCGGCGCCAGCACCACGGGGGTGGGCACGCGCAGGCTGCCCAGCTGCAGCGTCGCGGTGGGGCTCGGGACCGACGTGACCATGGCGACATTGTCGGCCGCGGGCCGGGTCGGCCCCAAATCCGGGTCGGTCAGGAGTCCTTCTTCTTGCCCTTCTTGCCCTGCTTCTCCTGCTTCTCGTCCGGGCTCCCGGCGACCTTGCCGGTCCAGGTGATCGGCTCGTCCGCCTCGCTCGGTCGCAGCGCCACCGCCTCGAGCTCGGTCTTCTCCGGGGAGAGGAAGACCAGGCACAGGTCCGCCTTCTTGCCCTTCGTGAACTTCTTGGGCAGCGGTCGGCTCGGGCAGGGCTTGAACGAGCTCGTGATCCGGGCCGACGGGAACAGCACGTCGGAGCCGTTGTCCAGGAAGAGCGGCAGCTCGACCCCGCCGAGGTTCTCGTCGGTGAGGTTCTTGACCCGCACCTGCACGTAGTAGGGGATGGAGCGGCGCATGGCCTTGTCCAGCTTGAAGGCGGCGAAGTCGGCCATCGTGGTCCGCTTCAGCCGGTCGACCCGCACCTCGACGGTGCCCTCGACCTTCTGCTTGGGCTGCCAGGTGAAGGTCGCCGACTGCTTCAGCTCCAGCTCGCTGCCGGGCGGGGTCAGCCCGTCCTCCTCGGGCTCGGCCGAGCCGCTCGCCGTCGACTCCGAGCTCGGCGCCTCCTCGGCCGTCCCGCCGGGAGCGGCCTCCTCCTCGTCGCCACCGCTGCCGCAGCCGGCCAGGAGCAGCGCGGAGGCGAGCAGCAGGGACACCCGACGGAGGCCAAGGGAGGTCATGCGCACATTGTGCATGCCGACCCCGGGTCGTCGACGTCGAACCACGCCTCAGGCTCCGAGGAGTCTGCTGCCGAAGTACTCGCTGATCCGGTCCAGCCCGACCCGCTCCTGCTGCATGCTGTCGCGCTCCCGGACGGTCACCGCGTGGTCGTCGAGGGTGTCGAAGTCCACGGTCACGCAGTACGGCGTGCCGATCTCGTCCTGCCTGCGGTAGCGACGCCCGATCGCCCCCGAGTCGTCGAAGTCGATGTTCCAGCTCCGGCGCAGCTCCGCGGCCAGGTCCTTCGCCTTCGGCGAGAGGTCGGCGTTGCGGGACAGCGGCAGCACCGCGACCTTCACCGGGGCCAGGCGGGGGTCCAGCCGGAGCACGGTCCGCTTGTCCACGCCACCCTTGGTGTTCGGCGCCTCGTCCTCCGACCAGGCGTCGACCAGGAAGGTCATGAGGCTGCGGGAGAGCCCGGCCGCCGGCTCGATGACGTACGGCGTGTAGCGCTCGTCGGCGGCCTGGTCGAAGTAGGACAGGTCCTGGCCTGAGTGCTTGGCGTGCGTGGTCAGGTCGAAGTCGGTGCGGTTGGCGATCCCCTCGAGCTCACCCCACTCCGAGCCGGCGAAGCCGAAGCGGTACTCGATGTCCACGGTCCGCTTGGAGTAGTGGCTGAGCTTCTCCTCGGCGTGCTCGTAGTGGCGCAGGTTGTCCGGGTCGATGCCGAGGTCGGTGTACCACCGGGTGCGCTCGTCGATCCAGTACTGGTGCCACTCCTCGTCCTCCCCCGGCTTGACGAAGAACTCCATCTCCATCTGCTCGAACTCGCGGGTGCGGAAGATGAAGTTGCCGGGGGTGATCTCGTTGCGGAAGGACTTGCCGATCTGGGCGATGCCGAACGGCGGCTTCCGGCGGCTGGAGGTCACGACGTTGGCGAAGTTGAGGAAGATGCCCTGGGCCGTCTCGGGCCTCAGGTAGTGCAGGCCGGACTCGTCCTCGTGCACCCCGAGGTAGGTCTTCAGCAGGCCGGAGAACTGGCGCGGCTCGGTCCACGCGCCGCGGGTGCCGCAGTTGGCGCAGGCGATGTCGGCCATCGGGACCGTGTCCGGGTCCTCGATGCCCTTCTTCTCGGCGAACGCCTCCTGGAGGTGGTCGGCCCGGTAGCGCTTGTGGCAGGACTGGCACTCGGTCAGCGGGTCGGTGAACGTGTCGACGTGCCCGGAGGCCTCCCACGTCTGGCGCGGCAGGATCACGCTGGAGTCCAGGCCGACCACGTCCTCGCGGGCCTGGACCATCGCCCGCCACCACTGGCGCTTGATGTTGTCCTTGAGCTCCACCCCGAGCGGGCCGTAGTCCCAGGCAGACCGGGTGCCGCCGTAGATCTCACCGCAGGGGTAGACGAACCCCCGGCGCTTGGCCAGGGAGACCACCGCGTCGACGGCGGCGTTGGGGGCGGTGGACTTGGCCACGGGGTGCACTCCTTCGCTGGTCGGGGAGGGCCGTCAGGCCCGTCCCGGAACCACGTTCGGCCGGCTGGCTGCCGGTCGTGAAGGGGTCAGCCTAACGACCTGGTCCCGTGGACATTGAGGTCGGTTCCCGGCTCGACGAGCTCGTAGGCGCTCGGCTCGTCGACGGCGCTGCTCAGCAGTGGGACCGCGCCGACCTTGACGTCGTACGCGGAGAGGGCGCGGCGGTAGGCGCCGACGTTGACCCACCGGGTCTGGAGCACCCAGAGCTCGGGGTCGTCGACGTTGCGGCCGACGTGGCCCTCCACCCAGCCGGGGCGCGCGGCGAGCAGGGCGTGGGCCCGGGTCACGCGGGCCCGGAACGCCTCCGCCTCGGCCTCCGGGACCCGGAACCTGCTCACCACCAGCACGGCACGACCCTAGCGCCCACCCGTCCGGCCCATTTGACAATGATTCTCATTACCGCTGAGAATCGTTCTCATGAAGATCTCGCACGTGCCGTCCCGCCTGGCGGTGGCGACGCTCGCCGCCGTCCTCCCGCTCACCGCGTGCTCCGCGCTCGGACAGGGCGACGAGTCGGCCGGCGGCAGCGTCGTGGCCGCGTTCTACCCCCTGCAGTACGTCGCCGAGCGGGTCGCCGGCGACCGGTTCGAGGTCACGAACCTCACCCAGGCCGGCGCCGAGCCGCACGACCTCGAGCTCACGGTGAAGGAGACCGCCCAGGTCTCCGACGCCGCCCTGGTCGTCCACGAGCGCGACTTCCAGGCGGCCGTGGACGCCGCCGTCGACCAGAACGCGACCGGCGAGGTGCTCGACGTCGCGGAGTCCGTCGAGCTCCGGCCCACGGCCGGGGGCGACCGGGACGACCCGCACTTCTGGCTCGACCCGCTGCTCATGGCCGACCTCGGCGACGCCGTCGCCGAGCGTCTCGGTGGGATCGACCCCGGAGCGGCCGAGTCCTTCACCGACAACGCGGCCGCCCTGCGCGACGACCTCGAGTCCCTGGACGCGGAGTACGCCGCCCGGCTCGGCGACTGTGCCCGCGACGTGGTGGTGGTCAACCATGACGCCTTCGGCTACCTCGCGAAGTACGGCCTGACCCTCGAGCCGATCGTGGGCCTCTCCCCCGACGCCGAGCCCACTCCGGCCGACCTGGCCCGGCTCCAGGAACTGGCCCGCGACGCCGACCTCACCACGGTGTTCGCCGAGACGCTGGTCAGCCGCAAGACCGCCGAGACCCTCGCCGACGACCTCGGCCTCGAGGTGGCGGTGCTCGACCCGATCGAGGGGCTGAGCGAGGAGACCCGGGGCGAGGACTACGCGTCCCTCATGCGCAGCAACCTCGACGCGCTCGCCAGGGCGAACGGGTGCGGATGAACCTCGCCACCGAGGCCGCCGACGCCACCGGCTCCGGCCCGGCCGCCCTCGAGGTCACCGACGCCTCGGTCGCCATCGGCGGCCGACCGGTGCTGCGCGGGATCACGCTCGGCGTGCCGGCCGGCCAGTTCGTCGCCCTGCTCGGGGCCAACGGGTCCGGCAAGTCCACGCTGGTCCGGGCCGTGACCGGACTCCGCCCGCTCTCCGGTGGGGAGGTGCGGCTCTTCGGGACGGCGCTGGCCGACTTCGGGGACTGGCACCGGGTCGGCTTCGTCCCGCAGCGGGCGAGTGCCGCGAGCGGCGTACCCGCCTCGGTCTGGGAGATCGTCGCCTCCGGCCGGCTGACCCGGCGCCGCTGGCTGCGCCCGCTGCGCCGGCACGACCGGCGGGCGATCGCGGACGCGCTCGAGGTGGTCGGCCTGGCCGACCGCGCCCGCGACGGCGTCGCCACCCTGTCGGGTGGCCAGCAGCAGCGGGTGCTGATCGCCCGAGCGCTGGCCGGCGAGCCCGAGCTGTTCGTCCTCGACGAGCCGACGGCGGGCGTGGACCTGCCGAACCAACGGACCCTCGCCACCTCGCTCGGGCTGCTCAAGGAGCGCGGCGCGACCGTGCTCCTGGTCGCGCACGAGCTCGGACCGCTGGCACCGCTGGTCGACCGGGCCGTGGTCATGCGCGACGGCCGGGTCGCCTACGACGGCCCCCCGCTCGTCGAGGACGACGAGCACGCCTCGCTGCTCGACGCCCGGCACGCCCACCACCACCACGACCACCACCCCGGGCCCGTCCAGCACCCGCACGCCCCGCACGTCGCCAGCCCGCTGGACGCCGCCGCCGACCGGGAGGGCCACCCGTGGACATCCTGACCCTGGACTTCATGGTCCGCGCGATGATCGCGGCCGCCTTCACCGGGCTCGCCGCCCCCGCCGTCGGCACCTACCTGGTGCAGCGCCGGCTGGCCCTCATGGGCGACGGCATCGGGCACGTGGCCGTGACCGGCGTGGCGCTCGGACTGCTCACCGGCACCTCGCCGACCTGGACCGCCGTCATCGTGGCCACGCTGGGCGCGGTGCTCATCGAGGTGATCCGCGAGCGCGGCCACGCCAACGGCGACGTCGCGCTCGCGCTGCTGTTCTACGGCGGCATCGCGGGGGGCGTGCTGATCACCGGCATCGCCGACCAGAGCGCGAACCAGCTCAACGCCTACCTGTTCGGCTCGATCACCACGATCTCCGGGGCCGACGTCTGGGCGACCATGGCGCTCGCGGCGCTGGTGATCGTGGTCTGCGTCGGACTGATGCCCCAGATGTTCGCCGTCGCCCAGGACCAGGAGTTCGCCCGGGTCGCGGGCCTGAGCGTCCGCTTCCACAACGTCCTGGTGGCGGTGCTCGCGGCCGTGACGGTCACCGTGGCGATGCGCACCGTGGGGCTGCTCCTGGTCTCCGCGCTCATGGTGGTGCCGGTGGCCACGGCGCAGCAGGTGACCCGCAGCTTCCGGACCACGCTCGGCCTGGCCATGGGGCTGGGCACCGTCGCCTCACTGGGCGGGCTGGTCCTCTCGGCGTTCGCGTCCTACCAGTGGCGGGTCTCCCCCGGGCCCACGATCGTCGTGCTCGCGCTGGCCGGATTCGTCGTGATGTGGCCGATCGGCGCCTGGCTCCGTCGCCGGCAGCGCCTGCGGGCGCCGTTCGCGGAGGTGCCGGTGATCGGGCACGACGTCACCGACGAGGAGCATCCGCACGTGCACGGCGACGACTGCGGCCACCCCGCCGTGCCGCACGGCGACCACGTGGACTACGTCCACGACGGGCACCGGCACGCACCCCACGGGAGCCACTATGACGAGCACTGACCGACCCGCCGGCCGACCGACCCGGCAGCGGAGGGCGGTCGCCGAGGTGCTCGAGAGCTTCGACGACTTCCGCTCGGCCCAGGAGATCCACGGACTGCTGACCGCACGCGGTCAGACGGTCGGCCTGGCCACCGTCTACCGGACCCTGCAGCGGCTCGCCGACGCCGACGAGGTCGACGTACTCCGCACGGAGGAGGGCGAGGCCGTCTACCGGCGCTGCTCCCCCACCCACCACCACCACCTGGTCTGCCGCACCTGCGGGGCCACCGTCGAGGTGGAGGGCCCCGCCGTCGAGCGCTGGACCCGCGCCATCGCCGACGAGCACGGCTACGCCGACCTCAGCCACCACCTCGAGATCTTCGGAACCTGCCCGGCCTGCCTCTCGGGATAGTCCCGCAGGTGGGCCTCAGAGGAGGGGGGCGAGGAGGGCGGCGGCGCGGGCCGCGCCGTCGGTCTCCACGGGGCGGTAGGGCCGCTCTCGCCGCAGCTCGCCGAGCAGGGCGTCGGAGATCAGCGACGGGTCCCTCAGGTCCTCGTAGTCCAGGCAGCGCCCGGCGTCGTACTGCGCCAGCCGGTGCCGGACGTGGTGGTTCTGCTCGAAGTGCCGGCGCAACGGGACGTAGACGAACGGGACACCGCAGGCGGTCAGCTCCATGCACGTCGTGAGCCCGCCCTGCACCAGCGCCACGTCGGCCGCGGCCAGGTGCCGGTGCAGGTCCGGCAGGTAGCCCCGGACCCGGACCCCCTGGCGGCGGGGCAGCGTGGCCGGGTCGATGCGCGGGCCGGTGGCCACGAGGAACTTCAGCTCCGGGACGGTACGCCGCAGCCGGGGCACCGCGTCGAGCACCCGGCGCAGCAGCGGCTCGCCGACCCCGGAGCCGCCGACCGTGACCACGCACAGCACGTCGTCGGGCCGGTAGCCCAGCCGCGAGCGCAGCCGGGCCCGGTCGGCGGGGCCGGGCGGGTCGAAGCCGGTGACGTAGCCGGCGAAGTCGAAGTTCGCCTCGGTCCAGCTCCGGATCGAGGGCAGGCCGGGCCCGAAGTCGGCCGGGACCACGTCGCGGGGGTTGCCCACGAACACCGAGGCGTCGCGCACCCGGTGGTAGCGCTCCCGCTGCTCCAGCATCTCGGCGTTGTGGTCGGCGGTCAGCCGGGCCTCCGCCTCCCCACCCTCGGTCATCGGCAGCCAGCCGACGAAGTCGGTCAGCCAGGCGAAGGCGAAGCGCTTCAGCTCGGGGTTCTCGTGCAGGAAGTAGTCGACGTCCCACGCCTCGTCGCCGACGACGAGGTCGTAGTGCTCCTCGGCGACCAGGTCGGAGAAGACCATGAAGTTGTTGACGAGGATCTCGTCCATCCGCCGGATCGCCTGGAACGCGTGCAGGTCGTGCTCGGCGCACTCGTCCTCGAAGTGCGCCGACTCGCTGGCCAGCCACGCCGAGGCCGGGTGCACCCGCTCGCCGGCTCCCTCCAGCATCCCCGCGACCGGGTCCTGGGTCAGCCAGTCGACCTCGAGGTCCGGGTGGTGCTTGCGCAGCTCGGTGGCGATGGCCAGGTCACGCCGCGCGTGGCCCAGCCCGATCGGCGAGGACAGGTAGAGGGCGCGCCGGGGCCGGCGTACGGCGCGGGTCCAGGTGCGGCGCGTCGGCTCGGGCGCCACCCGGTCGACGAAGTCCCGGATCAGGTGGTTGACCGCCACCGGGTCCCGCAGGTGCGGCGCGTGGCCGCCGCCGGCGACCGTCACCAGCGAGCCGCCGGTGAGCTCGGCGAGGCGCACGCCGTCCGCGTGGTCGCGGATCCGGTCGTGGTCACCGTGCACCACGAGCACCGGCGCAGTGATCGCGGGCAGGGCGTCGGCGAAGCCCGCCGTCCGGCACCACAGGCGGGCCTGCTCGGTGTCGACCAGGCGCTCCGGGCCGATCTCGTGGCCCCAGCCGACACCGTCCTCGATCTGCTTGGTGGAGTGCGGCTCGCTGAACAGGTGGCCGAAGAAATAGCGCAGGAAGCCGTCGTAGTCCCGCTCGAGCCAGGTGTGCTTGTTGTACTGCGGCCACGCCTCGCCGTCGGGGGGACGCACGGCGAACTCACGCCGCAGGGTGTCGTCCTTGCCGGACGTCAGGGCGAGCGCCGGCCCGATGGCGACCACGCCGAGCACCCGCCCCGGCTGCTCGAGGGCCAGCTTCAGCGACCACGGGGCGCCGCACGAGAAGCCGACGACCACGGTGCGCTCGGTGCCCGTGGCGTCGAGGACCGCGAGGGCGTCGGCCACGAACTGCTCGTCGAGGTAGGCCTCGGTGCCCTCGGGCCGGTCGGAGCGGCCCGAGCCCCGGCCGTCGAAGGTGACCACCCGGAAGTGCCGGGCCAGGTAGGGCACCTGGGCCTTCCAGGACGCGGACGGGACGATCGACCAGGTCGGCATCAGCAGGACCGTGACCGGTCCCGACCCGAACTCCTCCCAGGCGACCCGCACTCCGTCGCGCTCGACGAAGCCGGACTGGTCAGGCAGTCTCGCACGCATCCGCGCCCACCACCCCTGGTCGTTGGAGTGACCGCCAGTCTCCGCCCGCCCGCCGGGTGTGTCCAGCGGGCGGGCGGAGCACGGGCGTGACCGGGGACCGCTCGGTCACCGGCGCACCTGCAGCACCCGGTTGAACGGCGTCTGCGCCACCGAGTCGAACCGGGAGAACCCGGCGGTGGTGGTGATGTCCCGGATCCTGGCCGGCCCGGCCTGGGTCCCGATCGCGAGCCCCACCTCCTGCGACAGGGACGCGGGCGTGCAGAGCAGCGTGGAGAACCCGTAGAACGCCCGGCCGACCGGGTTCAGGTTGTCCTCGACGCGGTCGCCGGCCATCGGCTCGACGATCATCCAGGTGCCGTCCTCCTCGAGCACGTCGTAGACCCGCCGGGCAGCCCCCACGGGGTCTCCCATGTCGTGCAGGGTGTCGAACATCGTGACCAGGTCGAAGGTCTGGCCGGCCAGGCCCTGTGCCGGGGTCACCTCGAACGAGACCCGGTCGGCCACCCCCGCCTCCTCGGCCCGGCTGCGGGCCACGGCGATCGACTCGGCGTGGTAGTCCGAGCCGATGAAGGTCGACCGGGGGAACGCCTGGGCCATGAGGATCGTGGAGGCCCCGTGCCCGCAGCCCACGTCGGCCACCCGTGCCCCCGCGGTGAGCTTGTCGACGACACCGTCGAGCGCCGGGAGCCACTCGGCGACCAGGTGGGCGTTGTAGCCGGGGCGGAAGAACCGCTCGCACCCGACGTGGACGTCGCCGTTGTGCTCGTGCCAGCCGAAGCCGGTGCCCTCGCGGGCCTTCTCGACGATCCGGTCGGAGTCGCTGACCGTCCCCAGGGCGATCTGGAACAGGCCGGGCAGGAACGCCGGGCTGCTCTCGTCGGTCAGCGCCACCGCCTGCTCGGGGGGCAGCGTGTAGCGGCCGGAGGCGGGGTCGTACTCCACGAAGCCACCGGCGGCCTGGGCGTTGAGCCACTCCCGGGCGTAGTGCTCGGAGGTGCCGGTGTCCTCGGCCAGACCACTCGGGGTGGTCGGCCCGGAGGCCTTGAGGGAGCGGTAGTAGCCGAGCTTGTCGCCCAGCACCACCAGTGCCGTGTTGAGGGTGGCGCCGACCTCGTCGACGGCCCGGAAGACGAACGCCATCAGCGTGTCGAGGTCGACCTGCGGTTCTACCTGTACATCGGTCATGGATCTGTTCCTTCTCCTGCTCGGTGTCGGACTCCCAGCGTCGGGGCGCCGCCGGGGTGCTCGTATCCGGTGCACCCCCTGGTCGTCGGCCGGCACCCCCTGGCGCCGACGGTCGCTACCCTCGACAGGTGCTGGTCGGACGAGAGGCCGAGAGGCGGGTGATCGGCCGGCTGCTCGCGGGCTCGCGCGCCGGGTCGGGCGGCGCGCTCGTCGTCGTCGGCGAGCCCGGCATCGGCAAGAGTGCGCTGTTGGAGGAGGCCGAGGGCCTCGCCGGCGACATGACCCTGCTCCGCGCGCGTGGCGCGGAGACCGAGCAGGACATCCCCTTCGCCGGGCTCCTGCAGCTGCTGCGCCCGATCCTGGACGTGCGGTCCCGGCTGCCCACACCCCAGGCGGAGGCGCTCGCCCAGGCGTTCGCGATGCTCCCCGGCCGTCCGGCGGAGCGGTTCGCGGTGTACGCCGCCACGCTGGGGCTGATCTGCCGCGCGGCGGAGGACCAGCCCCTGGTCGCGGTCGTCGACGACCTGCATGCGATGGACCGGCCCTCGGTGGAGGCGGTGCTGTTCGCGGCCCGGCGACTCGGCACGGACTCGGTCGCCGTCCTCCTCGGCTCCCGGCCGCTCGACTCCCCCGGCCTGACCGCCGGGATCACCGAGCTGCGACTGGGTGGGCTGGCTCCCGAGGCCACCCGGCACCTGGTGGCGCACCGGGGACTCACCGAGGGGCAGATGAGCCGGCTGCTCGAGGTCACCGCGGGCAACCCGCTCGCCGCGCTCGAGATGTCGTCCTCCCAGGACCGGCTGGTCGCCGACGGCGTCGAGCACCTGCCCGTGCCCGGCCTGCTGGCGGAGGCGTTCGGTGCCCGGCTGGCGGGCCTGGACGAGGCGTCCCGTGCGGTGCTCCTCGTCGCGGCGGCCGGCGCCCTGGACCGGCCCGACCTGCTGGGTGCCTGCGCCCGGCTCGGTCTCGATGCCGATCGCGTCGGCACCGCCGAGCGGGCGGGACTGGTGCGGCTCACCCGTGAGCGGGTGGAGTTCCTGCACCCCTTGGTCCGGGCGGTCAGCTACCAGTCGGCCGAGCCGGAGGAGCGCCGGGCCGCCCACGCGGCCATCGCCGAGACCGTGGGCGAGAGCCGGCTGGACCGCTACGCCTGGCACCTGGCGGAGGCCGCGACCGGGCCGGACGACGCCGTGGCGGACCGGCTCGAGCAGGCGGCGGAGGCCTCGACCGCCCGCGGAGCGCATGCCGTCGCCGCCCGCAGCCTGGAGCGGGCCGCCCGGCTCAGCACCGACACCGGGCGGCGCGCCGAGCGACTGGTGTCGGCGGGCGAGGCCGCCTGGTTCGCCGGGCTCACCGAGCAGGCTGTGCCTCTGCTCGACGAGGCGGCTCGGCTGACCACGGATCCGGAGGTCCGGATCCGCGAGATGGCACTGCGCGGGATCGTCGCGGCCCGCTCCGGCTCTCTGTCCGAGGCCACCAGCCTGTTGGCCTCCGCCGCCGCCCGTCGGGCCGCCGACGATCCCGACGAGGCGGTGCTGCTCATGGCCGAGGCGATCTATGCCGCGCTGTACCTGTGCGACGTCCCGCGGGCGCTGTCGGTCGCCGGCCAGATCGAGGCGGTCGCCGAGCGGTTGACCTCCCCCTGGGCCCGCGGCCTGGCCGCCACCGCGACCGGTGTCGCGCTGATCATCGCCGGCCGGGGCGGTGAGGGTGCCGAACGGATCCGGGAGGGGGTGCCGGCCCGCGGCAGCCCGGCCGGGTCCGAGGACGACCCGCGCTGGCTGCCGTGGCAGGTGCTGGCCCCGATCTGGCTGCGGGACTCCGGCGACGCGCGCCGGCTCATCGACGAGGTCGTGGCCAGCGCCCGGGACCGGGTGGCGCTCGGCGCACTCCCCTTCCTGCTGTTCCACCTGGCCCGCGACGACGCCACGACCAACCGGTGGGCGGCCGCGGAGGGCTCCTTCCTGGAGGCGATCAGGCTGGCCGCGGAGACCGGCCACCGCACCGACGAGGGCGCGGCCCGGGCCGGGCTGGCCTGGCTCCTGGCCCGGCAGGGACGCGAGTCCGAGACCCGCGAGTGCGTCGCCGCCGCGGCCGGGATCTGCGAGCCCAGCCGCATCAACTTCGGCCGGGCCTGGCTGCTCTTCGCCCAGGGCGACCTGGAGCTGGGCCTGGGCCGGACCGAGCAGGCGACCGAGCACTACCTCGCACTGCAGCGTCTGCTCGAGGAGCTCTCCGTCGTCGACCCCGACCTGTCACCGGTGCCGGAGCTGGTCGAGTGCTGGGGCCGGGCCGGCACCCCGGAGCCGGCGCTCGCGACCGCGGAGGCCTTCCACCGCTCGGCCTCCGCCAAGGGCCAGCCCTGGGCCCTGGCGCGCGCCCACCGGGCTCTCGCCCTCGCCGGAGCGGACCCGGCGGGGAACTTCGAGGAGGCGCTGCGGCTGCACGCCGCGACCCCGGACGCGTTCGAGCGCGCCCGCAGCCGGCTCGCGTACGGGGCGTGGCTGCGGCGGGAGCGGCAGCGGTCCGAGGCCCGTGCCCCGCTCCGGGCCGCCCTCGAGACGTTCGAGTCCCTCGGCGCCGACCCGTGGGCCGCGACCGCCGCCGCGGAGCTGGCCGCCACCGGTGAGCGGGTGCGCCGCCGGGTCACCGGGGCCGACCGCCAGCTCACGCCGCAGGAGCTGCAGATCGCGACCCTCCTGGCGGAGGGCCGGACCACGCGGGAGGCCGCGGCCGCGGTCTTCCTGAGCCCGAAGACGGTCGAGTACCACCTGCGCCACGTCTACCTGAAGCTGGGGATCGGCTCGCGCGCGGAGCTCGTCGAGCGGTGGGCCGCCGACCCGGAGCTCCGACCGCGCCCCGTCGGCCCCGTCGGGGACGATCCTCCGGGCGAGACGGGTCAGGCCGACCCGTAGCGCCGGTCCCGGCGGGCGTAGGTGTCGATCGCCGCCCACAGGTCACGGCGGTCCACGTCCGGCCACAGCACGTCGGAGTAGACGAACTCGCTGTAGGCGGCCTGCCAGAGCATGAAGTTGGAGAGCCGTTGCTCCCCCGACGTCCGCCACACCAGGTCGGCCTCGGCCAGCTCGGGCACATAGAGGTGCCTCGCGAAGACCTTCTCGTCCACCTTGTCCGGGTTCAGCCGCCCCTCCGCCACCGCCCGGGCGATGGAGCGGGCGGCGTCGGCCACCTCCGCCCGACCGCCGTAGTTCACGCACATCGTCAGCGTGCACACGTCGTTGTCCCGGGTGAGCTCCTCGGCGACCTGCAGCTCCCGGATCACCGACTTCCACAGCCGCGGCGCCCGCCCGGCCCAGCGGACCCGCACCCCGAGCTCGTGCATCTCGTCGCGCCGACGCCGGATGACGTCGCGGTTGAACCCCATGAGGAACCGCACCTCGTCGGGCGAACGGGACCAGTTCTCCGTGGAGAACGCGTACGCCGAGATCGCCTTCACCCCGATCTCGATCGCGCCCTCGACCACGTCGAACAGCGAGGACTCCCCCTGCTCGTGGCCTGCCGTGCGGGGCAGCCCGCGCTCCTTGGCCCACCGGCCGTTGCCGTCCATGACGATGGCCACGTGCCGGGGCACCAGTGCCCGGGGTACGTCGGGGGGGCGGGCGCCGCTGGGGTGCGGGCGGGGAGGGCGGACTGTTCGCGACACGAGCCAACCCTAGGGGCCCGCCATGATCGGCCCTATGCTTCCCCGTCAAGAGTCCCGGCAGGAGACGACATGGCCCGGGACGACGACCGATAGCGGTGCCCGTGCAGAATCCGAACGACCAGATCGAGCAGCAGCTGTTCACGCTGCTGCGGCGCACCCAGGCGATCCACGTGCAGACCTCCTCCGGCGAGGTCGAGCTGGAGCGCTCGGCCTACGGCATCCTCTGCCTGATCGCCGACGAGGGACCGCACCGGCTCGGGGCGATCGCGGCGGCCTTCCGCCTCGACCCGTCCACGATCACCCGCCAGGTGCAGGCGGTGGTGCGGCTGGGTCTGGCCGCCAAGACCGTGGACGCCTCCGACCGCCGCGCCTCGCTGCTCAGCCTCACCGACGAGGGACGCGTGGCGATCGGCGAGGCCAGGGCGCACCGGCGACGCATGCTCGACGCGATCCTGGCCGACTGGACCCTCGACGAGCGGACCGCCTTCATGACCGCGCTGACCCGCTTCAACCGGACGATCGACGACTGGGACGCCCACGACGCCGTTCCGGACTAGGTGCCGCGGGCCTCAGCGCTCGACGTACGCCATCGACCGCAGGCCGCGCTCGAGGTGCCACTGCAGGTAGGCGGCGACCAGGCCGTTGGCCTCCCGGAGGTGGCGGGGCTCGACCCGCCGGACCAGCTCCCAGTCACCGGCCAGCAGCGCGCCGAGCAGGGCCACGGTCTCCGACGACGGGTTCGCCGAGCCGGGCACCCGGCAGGCCGAGCAGAGGATGCCGCCCGCCGCCGGGCTGAACCAGCGGTGCGGCCCCTCCTCGCCGCACCGGGCGCAGCCGTCGAACGAGGGGGCGTAGCCGGCGACCGACAGGGAGCGCAGCAGGTAGGAGTCGAGCACCTGGTGCGGCCGATGGTCGTGGCTGGTCATCGCCCGCAGGCCGCCGACCAGCAGCAGGAACTGCTGCAGCGCCGGCTGGCGCTCCTCGGCCACCAGCTTCTCGGCCGTCTCGAGCATCACGGTGCCGGCGGTGTACCGCTCGTAGTCCTCGCCGAGGTGGGAGGAGAACGGCGTCAGCGTCTCGGCCTGGGTGATCACGTCGAGGTTGCGACCCTCGGCCAGCTGCAGGTCCACGTGGGTGAACGGCTCCAGCCGGGACCCCCAGCGGCTGGTGGTCTTGCGCACCCCCTTGGCCACCGCGCGGACCAGGCCCTGCGAGCGGGTCAGGAGGGTGATGATCCGGTCCGCCTCGCCCAACTTGTGGGTGCGCAGCACGACGGCTTCGGCGCGGTAGAGGGGCACCCGCCCATTGTGCCGTGCTCAGCTGCCGGAGCGCCGCTCCGCCGGTGGTGTTTCCCAGCAGCTCGTCGCGAAGTCCGCCGCTTCCGCGTCGAGCCGCTGCGGGGCGACCCGCCACTCCAGGATGCTGCGGGCGCGCACGAACCTCGCCCCCGGCACCTCCTCGGCCAGCATCGCGGCGTCGGCGGCCGGGTGGATCGGGTCCGCCGGGTGGCCGACGACCATCGTCGGCGCGGTGATCTCCCGACGCTGGCGGGACGGCGGCGCGATCCGGCCGAAGATGATGCCGTGCAGGGTGGCGGCCATCGCGGCCGGGCGCTGGTCCAGCGTGTCCAGCACGATCCCCGCCCAGAACGGCACCAGGCCGCGCGGGACCGGCCGGGTTACCCGGCGCAGGGCCCCGACCGTGAACGGCAGGTAGCGCGCGCAGAGCATCATCGGCCCGAACACGACGAGCCCGAACTCGAGGGCGTTGTCGAGCACCGGCATCTCGACCAGCAGCCCCCGGACCCGCTCGGGGGCCAGCACCGCCACCTCCAACGAGACGTTGGCCCCCAGCGAGGTGCCTCCGATGACCGCCTGGTCCGCGCCGAGGTGGTCCAGGAGCGCGAGCACCTGCTCACCGAACGCGGTCATCGAGTAGACCAGCGGGTCCGCGGGTCGGTCCGAACGGCCGTGGCCCAGCAGGTCGAGCGTCACGACGTGGCACCCCTGGGCCGCGAGCGCCCGCGCCAACGGCTGGTGCATCCGGCGCGGCATCAGCTGCCCGTGGACCAGGACCACCCAGCGCCCACCGGCGCCGTACTCGGTGTACTCCAGCCGGTCCTCGCCGAGGAAGAACTGGCCGATCCGCTCCGAGACCAGTGGGGTGGTCGTCATGGCGCAAAACCTAGTCGCTGGAGCGGCCGGAGAGTGCGAGGCTTGCGGATGTGGACACGATCCGGGTGCTGGAGGCCGACGACTGGGAGCTGCTGCGCGACCTGCGGCTGCGGGCACTCGCCGACGCCCCGGAGGCGTACTGCTCCACCGTGGAGCGGGAGCTGGCCTTCACCGAGTCGGACTGGCGGCAGCGGTCCGGCGGCCTGTCCGTGGTCGCGTTCGCCGGCGGCGAGCCGGCCGCGATCGGTGGTGGCTTCTCCTCGACGCCCGGCTGGATGCAGGTCGTCGGGATGTGGACCGCGCCGGAGCACCGCGGTCGCGGCCTGGCCACCGCCGTGCTCGGAGAGCTCGTGCACCACGCCCGCACGCAGGGGCAGCGGGTGACGCTGGACGTCGTCGAGGGCAACACCGCCGCAGAGTCCACCTACACGCACTTCGGCTTCGTCCCCACCGGGGAGTCGGAGCCGCTGCGGGAGGGGTCCGACCTGCTGGTGTGGCGCTACGTGCTCCCCGCTGGCTGAGGGCGAGCGTCTCGCCACCCGGCCGTCACAGCGCCGAGCGAAGCTCCCGCATCCGGTCGATCTCGGCCGACTGACCGGCGAAGATCTCCGAGGCGATCTCGCTGGCGAGCAGGTCGGCGCCCTCGGTCATCTGCTCGTCCGCCATGTCGACCGCGCCCTGGTGGTGGGCGATCATCCCGGTCAGGAACAGCCGGTCGAACCGCCCGCCCTTGGCGGCGGCCAGCTCGTCCATCTGTGCCGGTGACAGCATGCCGGCCATCATCGGCTCGTCGTCGTCCCCGTCGTGGTCGTGCGTGCTGTGGTCGTGCACCTCGGGCACGCCGAGGCCGCGGGCCTGGAGCCAGGCGGCGAGGCCTTGGATCTCGGGCCCCTGGGTGCCCTCGATCCGGCGGGCCAACGAGGCAACCCGCTCGTCGCGGGCCCGGGTGCGGGCCAGCGCGGTCATCTCGAGCGCCTGCGCGTGGTGCGGGATCATCATCTGGACGAAGCGGGCGTCGACCTCGTTCCACTCGGTCTCCTCGAGCGTGGTGTCGGGGTCGAGGGTCGCGTTGGCCTCACCCGGACGGCCCGGCTGCAGGATCTTGCTGAGCGCCTCGGTGTCGGCCGAGGACGTCGCCGTGGGCTCCGCACCGGCCTGGGCCGGATCGTCCGCGCCCTCGCCGGCCGTGCACCCGGCAAGCGTCAGCACCGCCACCAGCGCAACCACGATCGCCCTCGGAGCCGCACGTCGAGCACCCGCCACGTCGTACACCTCGTCCTCCCGAGAGCCCACCGAAGTTACCTGCACGGACATCTTGTGGCCACCGAGCCGCCGGTGCAAGTATCAGGCGACCCACTCCCTCGGAAGGTGCCACCATGAATCGACGTACCACCCCCACTCGATCATGGAGCGCTCCCGGCGCCGCAGTGCTCGCCATCGGGCTCGCCTGCGGACTCGCGGCCATCGCCGCGCCGGTGAACGCTCACGATGACCCCGACGAGGTCATCACCGAACAGACCGATCCGGACTGCGGTCCCGGGCAGAAGAAGCTGAAGAAGGCCGACGACAGGTTCGACCAGGGCTGTCTCCCGGGCAAGCGCCTCGGGCAGCTCGACGACAGCGACGCCGTCCTCGAGCCCGGCGAGCAGGCCTCCAGCAAGAACATGACGCTGCTCGCCAACATCCCCAAGAACGGCGCGTTCGCCTCCGAGGGCTCCTTCAGCAGCGACCTCGCCTTCCAGGGCAACTACGCCTACGCGGGCAACTACAACGGCTTCACCGTCTACGACATCAAGAAGGCCCACAAGCCCAAGCAGGTGGCCCAGGTCGTCTGCCCCGGGTCGCAGAACGACGTCTCGGTGAGCGGTGACCTGCTGATCCTCAGCACGGACTCGAGCCGCAGCAACGACACCTGCGACAACGAGGCGCAGTCCCCGACGATCGAGGCATCGTGGGAGGGCCTGAAGGTCTTCGACATCAGTGACCCGACGGAGCCGGCGTACGTCGCCTCGGTCGAGACCAAGTGCGGCTCGCACACGCACTCGCTCGCGCCGAGCCACGACGGGGAGACGCTCTACGCCTACGTCTCGTCCTACAGCCCGAACGCGGCCTTCCCCGACTGCCAGCCGCCGCACGACCTGATCAGCGTGGTCGGCATCCCGGTCGACAGCCCCGAGGACGCCTCCGTGGTCTCCGAGCCGGTGCTGTTCCCGGACGGTGGCAACCCGCCCGGCAACGGGTCCAGGCAGACCAGCGGCTGCCACGACATCACCGCCTACCCGAGCAAGGACATCGCGGCCGGCGCCTGCATGGGCGACGGGGTCCTGATGGACATCTCGGACCGGGAGAACCCGGTCGTCACCGAGACCGTGCGGGACACGGAGAACTTCGCCTTCTGGCACTCCGCGACCTTCAACAACGACGGCACCAAGGTGCTCTACACCGACGAGCTGGGCGGTGGCGGCGGCCCCACCTGCAACCCGACCGTCGGGCCCGAGAAGGGCGCGGACGGCATCTACGACATCGTCGACGGGCAGCTGGAGTTCCGCAGCTACTGGAAGATCCCGCGGACCCAGACCAACACCGAGAACTGCGTCGCCCACAACGGGTCGCTGATCCCGGTGAAGGGCAAGGACATCATGGTCCAGGCCTGGTACCAGGGCGGCATCTCGATCGTGGACTTCACCGACTCCTCGAACCCGAAGGAGATCGGCTGGTTCGACCGCGGTCCGCTCTCGAACGAGCGCCTGATCCTGGGCGGGTCGTGGTCGGCGTACTACTACGACGGCTACATCTACTCCAACGACATCCAGCAGGGCCTGGACGTCCTGACCGTCCGTGACCCGCGGGTCGCGTCGGCGAAGAGCGTGAAGTTCGGCGAGCTGAACCCGCAGAGCCAGCCCAACTTCAACGGGTGACGCGCTCGGTGGCCGCGTCGGCGTGCAGCCGGCGCGGCCACCAGAACGCGTCCCCCATCCGGACCGCGATGGCCGGGACCAGCACGGTCCGCACGACCAGGGTGTCCAGCAGGACGCCGACGCAGATCACCACGCCCAGCTGGGCGAGCACCACGAGCGGCAGCACCCCCAGGACAGCGAACACGGCCGCCAGGAGGATGCCGGCGCTGGTGATCACCCCACCGGTGGCGGTGAGCGCCCTCAGCATGCCGGCCCGGGTGCCGTGCTCGCGGCTCTCCTCCGCCGCCCGGGTGACCAGGAAGATGTTGTAGTCGACGCCCAGGGAGACCAGGAAGAGGAACGCCAGCAACGGCATCCCGACGTCGATGCGCTCGAAGCCGAGCACCCCGGTGAACACCCACCACGAGACACCCAGTGCGGCCAGGTAGGTCGCCACCACGCTCGCGACCAGGATGACCGGCGCCACCAGCGAGCGCAGCAGCAGCACCAGCGCCAGCAGCACCAGGCCCAGGATGACCGGGAACACGACCAGTCGGTCGCGTGATGCCGCCGCCGCCTCGTCCAGACTCTCGGCCTCCGGCCCCCCGACGTACGTCGCGGGCAGGGGGTCCAGCGCGGCCCGGAGCCGCTCGATGCTCGCGCGGGCGTCCTCGCTGCCGGGCTCGGCCGCGAGGAGCAGATCGACGCGCACCAGACCGCCCTCCCCCTGGCTGACCTGGCCGGGGGTGACGCCGTCGACCTGCCCGACCGCCCGCTGCACCTCGCCGACGGGCTGGCCCGAGACCACGACCGTCGGGTCGGCGCTGCCGACGGGGAACGACTCGCCGAGCCGCTCCGAGGCCTCGATCGCCTCCGGCTTCTCGAGGAACTGGTCGGCGTCGGACAGGCCCGTGCGGACCTGCCCCAGACCGGCTGCCAGCCCGGCGAGCACGACCATCGTCACCACGATCATGAGCGAGGGTCGCGCCGACACCACGGCGCCCACCCGGCTCCACACGGAGCGGGATCCGACCAGCGGGGTCTGCCCCACCCGTGGCACCAGTGGCCAGAACACGCCGCGGGGCAACAGCACCAGGGCGGACGGCAGCACGCCGAGCACCGAGACCGCCGCCACCACGATGCCGACCGCGCTGGCGACGCCGAGCCCCCGGGTGGCGGGGAACGACGCGAGCAGGAGGGTCAGGACGCCGACGACGACCGTGACCGAGCTGGCGAGGACGGCTTCGGCGGTGCGCCGCAGGGCCCGCGCCATGGCGTCGTACCGGCTCTCGTGGACCTTGAGCTCGTCGCGGTAGCGGGAGATCAGCAGCAGGGCGTAGTCGGTGCCGGCGCCGAACACCAGCACCGAGAGGATCCCGATGGTCGACTCGTCCCAGGTGACGTCGAAGGCGGCCAGGGTCTGGGTCGCGAGGATGGCCGCCACCCGGTCCGCGATCCCGACCACCGCGAGCGGGACGATCCACAGGAACGGGCTCCGGTAGGTGACGATCAGCAGCAGCGCCACGACGGACGCGGTCGCGATCAGCAGGCGCAGGTTGGCGCCGTCGAACACCGCGGCCAGGTCCGCCTGGATGGCCGCCGGGCCGGTGACCTGGGCGCTCACCCCGGTCGGCAGGTCCTCGCGCAGCCGCTCGCGCAGGTCCTCGACCGCGGTGGCGATGGCCTCCGCGCCGGCCGCGTCGACCGAGACGACGCCGAGGGCGGCCGTGCCGTCCTCACTCGTCCGGAACGGGGCCCGGTCGCCGGCGATGTCCCGCAACTGGCCGCGGAGCTCGGTGACGACACCCTCGTCCAGCCGCCCGTCCTCGGCGGCGTAGACGACGACCGCCGTGCTGTCCTCCCCGGACGGGAAGGAGTCCTGCAGCTCGACCACCGTCGTGCTGTCGGCGCCCTCCGGGAGCCCGTCCAGTGACGACGGCGAGCGCTCCGCCTCACCCACGAGACCGAGCACCAGCAGGGCGCCGAGGAGCGCCAGGAGAAGGGTGGCCCCGGCACGCCGGGGGGTGAGCGTCGCCATGGAAGGGCCTCCGTCGAGGTCGATGGCGGTCTAGACTGCCCACGACCGGGTCGCTAGTCGGATTGCTAAGTTAGTGAGTCACTTGTCGCCACGCAAACCAGAGGGTGAGTCGCCCGCCGGCCTGCCGGCCGGGTCGCTGGAGACCTCGACGCTGCTGGCGTTGCGGGAGCTGATCCACACCGGTTCGCTCGTGGCCCCGGCGATCGCCCGACGAGCGTCGCTCAGCCGGTCCGAGCTGCGCGCCCTGGAGCTGCTCTTCGACGGTCCGCTCGGCCCGGTCGACCTGGCCCGCGAGCTGGGGGTCACCAGCGCCGCCTCGTCGGGCATCGTCGACCGGCTGGTCGCCCGCGAGCACGTGGTGCGCCGGCCGCACGACACGGACCGACGACGGACGGTCGTCACGATCACCGACACCGGCCGGAGCGACGTCATGGGCCACCTGACGCCGATGTTCCTCGCGCTGCACGAGCTCGACGCCGATCTGGACGACGAGGAGCGCGCGACGGTCGAGCGGTACCTCCGGGGGGCCATCGAGGCACTCCGCCGGCTGGTCTGACCGCCCACAGGCGTGACACGGGCGCACCACAGGGGCGCCACACGCCCGCTCCCCCGCCTGAATCGCCCTCGAAATCGGACCATTTGCCGTACCTTGCTGCCATGGGCAACGGAGCGCCCGAGCGCGAGGAAGACACCGGGGACGACGTCCTCGCTGCCTGGTTGAGCCACCGCAAGCCGGTGCCGACCAGCGGCGACGCGTCGGTCCTGCGCGCGCCCAGGAAGCCCGTGGACGACGACGCCACCCCGCTCAAGGACAGGCTGGCAGCCGGCCGGGATGCCGCCCGCGGCATCACCCCGGAGCAGCGACGTGCCACCGAGATGCGGATCGCCGCCTCGCGGGAGCGTGCCCAGCAGGAGGCCGAGGAGCGTCGCCGCGCGGTGCTCGCCGAGGCCGACCGGGCGGCCGCCGCGCGTGCCGCGGCCGCGCTGGCCGAGACCGAGGCCCAGCAGCGCTCCCAGGACGACACCGATCGGCTCGCCGAGGAGCGCCGCCGGGCCGACGAGATCGCGGCGCGGCTGCACGAGGAGCAGCGGCAGGCGGCGGCCGAGCGGGAGTGCCGGGCGCAGGAGGCCGCGCGTGCCGCCGAGGCCGCCGAGGCCGCCGAGGAGGAGCGTCGGGCCGCAGAAGCCGCACGTGCCGCTGAGGAAGAGCGCCGGGCGCAGGAGGCCTCACGTGCCGCCGAGGAGCAGCGCCGGGCGCAGGAGGCCGCCGCTGAGGAAGAGCATCGCGCCGAGGAGGAGCGTCGGGCGCGCGAAGCCGCTCAGGCCGCCGAAGACGAGCGCCGCGCCCAGGAAGCCGCGCGCGCCGCCGAGGAAGAGCGCCGCGCCCAGGAAGCCGCCCGTGCCGAGGAGGAGCGGCGGGCCGCAGAAGCCGCGCGCGCCGACGAGGAGGAGCGTCGCGCCGAGGAGGAGCGTCGGGCGCGCGAAGCCGCTCAGGCCGCCGAAGACGAGCGCCGCGCCCAGGAGGCCGCCGCTGAGGAAGAGCGTCGCGCCGAGGAGGAGCGTCGGGCGCGCGAAGCCGCTCAGGCCGCCGAGGACGAGCGCCGCGCCCAGGACGAGCGCCGGGCGCGCGAAGCCGCTCAGGCCGCCGAGGATGAGCGCCGGGCCCAAGAGGCCGCACGCGCCGAGGAAGAGCGCCGGGAACGGGAGGCAGCCCGCGCCGCCGAGGACGAGCGCCGCGCCCAGGAAGCCGCGCGCGCCGCCGAAGCTGCCCGCGCAGCCGCAGCCACGCAGGACCAGCACCGCTCCCCCCTGGCCGAGGCCCCGGAGTCCGTCGCCGCCCAGGTCACCGAGCCCGAACCCCAGGTCACCGACGAGCAGCGCCTCGCCGAGGAGGCTGCCGCCAGGCGCGCCGCTGAGGAGCGTGCCGCCGAGGAGCGGGAGATCGACCAGCAGGTCGAGGCCGCGCGCCTCGCCGCGGCCGGCAAGCGCACATCCCGCAGGGGACGGACGTCGCCGTCGCCCGACGAGCCGTCAGCTGTCGATGGCGAGCCGGACACCCTGACCCAGGCTGCCCAGGAGCCGGTCGCGACCTCCGCCCGACGCGAGAGGTCCCGCAGCACCCGGAAGGCCCAGAAGCGGCGCGGGAACCGCACGACGAAGCGGACGCGGGCCGCCGACACGGCCGGTGGCTCCTTCGTGGCGCCGGTGGAGACGCTGACCCGGCGCCGCTCCGGCCAGAAGGTGCTCGTGCTCTTCATGCTGCTGGCCTTCGCCGCGTCCGGCTACGTCGGTTTCTTCGCGTGGCAGACGCGCTCGAGCACGATCCTCGGAACAGCACTGATCCTGGCCTGCCTGGGCGCGATCCTGTGGGTCGTGCGGATCAGCACGATGCCGCCCACGATCGTGGTCCAGAACGGTCTCCTCGACGTGGAGACCGCGTCCCGCCACAGCTCCTTCGACCTGCGCAGCCAGCACACGGTCGTCGACGTGACCGGTCGTCCCGGCCAGCGCCGGTGGCGGGTCAGGGTGACCAAGCAGGGCGCGGCACCGCTCGTGCTCGATCGGACGAAGGTCGACCCGCACGAGTTCACGCGGGTCCTGGACTTCTACCGTCCGGTCGACGACCGCGAGACCGTCATGACCGGTTCACAGCACTGATCACAGCCTTCAGCGAGGCGGTCACAATGTTCGCGTCCAGGCCGACTCCCCAGAGGATCTGGTCGCCCACGGCGCACTCGACGTACGCCGCGGCGATCGCATCGCCTCCCGCCGACAGGGCGTGCTCGCTGTAGTCGAGGACCCGGACGTCGAACTCCTGCGGCAGCTCGTTGAGAGCATTCACGAAGGCTGCGATCGGGCCGTTCCCCTCCCCGGTGAGGGACACGAGCTCGCCCTCGACGTACACGTTCACCGACAGCTGGTCGCGCTCGCCCGCGGCGGAGGACGTGTGCACCGAGTTCAGCTTGAGGGGCGCCTCGCGGTCGAGGTACTCGGAGGAGAACACGTCCCAGATCGCGTCGGCGGTCATCTCGCCGCCAGCCGTGTCCGTGCGCGCCTGGACGACCCGGCTGAACTCGATCTGGGCCCGCCGCGGCAGCTCCAGCTTGTGCTCGGCCTTGAGGATGTAGGCGACGCCACCCTTGCCCGACTGGCTGTTGACCCGGATGACGGCCTCGTAGGTGCGCCCCACGTCCTTCGGGTCGATGGGCAGGTACGGCGCCTCCCAGGGCATCTCCGAGGTGGGCACGCCGCTGTCCTTCGCCCGGCGCTCGAGGTCCTCGAGCCCCTTCTTGATCGCATCCTGGTGCGAACCCGAGAACGCCGTGTAGACGAGGTCCCCGGCGTAGGGATGCCGCGGGTGCACCGGCAGCTGCGTGCAGTACTCGACCGTGCGTCGGACCTCGTCGATGTCGTGGAAGTCGATCTGGGGGTCGATGCCCTGGCTGAAGAGGTTCATCCCGAGCGTCACCAGGCAGACGTTGCCGGTGCGCTCGCCGTGCCCGAACAGGCAGCCCTCGACCCGGTCGGCACCCGCCATCAGGGCGAGCTCGGTCGCCGCGACCGCCGTACCCCGGTCGTTGTGGGGGTGCAGGGAGATCGCGCTGTGCTCGCGCCGGGTGAGGCCGCGGGAGAAGTACTCGATCTGGTCGGCGTAGGTGTTCGGCGTCGACATCTCAACCGTCGCGGGCAGGTTGAGAATGATCTCCCGGCCGGCCTCCGGCTGCCACACGTCGGACACGGCTTCGCACACGTCGAGCGCGAAGTCGGTCTCGGACTGGGTGAAGATCTCCGGCGAGTACTGGTAGCCGAAGTCGGTGTCGCCGAGAAGCTCCTCGGCGTACTTCATCACCATCTCGGTGCCGCGGGTCGCGATCGCCCGGCACTCGTCCTTGGTGACGCCGAAGACGACCCGACGGAACAGCGGCGCGGTCGCGTTGTAGAGGTGCACGGTGGCGCGGTCAGCACCCACCAGGGACTGGACGGTGCGCTCGATCAGGTCCTCCCGGGCCTGGGTGAGCACCGAGATCCGTACGTCGTCGGGGACCCGGTCCTCCTCGATGAGCTGGCGGACGAAGTCGAAGTCGGTCTGGCTGGCGCTGGGGAACCCGACCTCGATCTCCTTGTAGCCCATGCCGACCAGCAGGTCGAACATCGTCAGCTTGCGGGCCGGAGTCATCGGGTCGATGAGCGCCTGGTTGCCGTCGCGGAGATCGGTCGAGAGCCACCGCGGTGCCCGGGTGACCTTGCGGGTCGGCCAGGTCCGGTCGGGCAGGTCCACCGGCACGAAGGGGTGGTAGCGCTCGATCGGCATGCCGGACGGCTGCTGTGCATTGCTGATGTTGCTCAGGTGGGTCATGGAGTCCTCGCTGGTCTTGCTCAAGGGGCGCCGGACGCGCAGCACACTCTCCGCAGCGAGGGGGCCGGACGGATCAGGCCTCGCTGCGGCAGCTAAGGAGGAGCAGGCGCTTCATGACGCATCCAGATTAGCGCACGGTCCGCGCCGGCGTGCGGCGATGTCCGGTGCGTGAGCGGCTACCCGCGCCACGGTGCTCGGGATTGCCAGCACCGGCGAGTCCCTGACCACCGGGCACCCTCCTCGTCCCGGTCACGCGTGCAGAACGACGTGCAGCCGACCGCTTGAGGGGCCGGGATCGCGCTCGGAGGTGGGTGCTGCACGTAGTTCTGCCCGGGCGCGCGGGCTCGCTCGGTGGTTGCCCTTCGAGACGGCGCTGGTGCGCCTCCTCAGGAACCGGAGCGAGCCCGGTCCCCGGTGGTTGCCCTTCGAGACGGCGCTGGCGCGCCTCCTCAGGAACCGGAGCGAGCGCCAGCGAGCGTCTCGAAACCACTCCTCGACGGTGCTGCGCGTGCAGAACGACGTGCAGCCACTGCCCTTCAGCGCCGTACGGCACTCCGAGGCGGGGTGCTGCACGTAGTCCTGCCCGGCCACCGGTTTTCGACACGCTCGCGGCGCGACCTGGCCAACCGGGCGACGGTGGTTGCCCTTCGAGACGGCGCTGGCGCGCCTCCTCAGGAACCGGAGCGAGCGCTAGCGAGCGTTTCGAAACCACTCGCTCAACCACCGGTGGACATGCCACGGTCCCCACCCGATCCTGCCTGGGGTGGGGTGTGGGGCGGTGTCCTCAATGCTCGGGCGGGGAACCGACCGGGCGGGTCGGGTCGGTGATGTCCAAGGTGCCGGTGCGGTCGCGTCGGAACCGCAGCCCGTGCGGGGAGGTCCACTCGAACACCCCCGGCACCGGGGTGTGACACGCCCAGGCGCCGTGGGTCTTGAGCCGGTGGTGCCGCCGACACAGCGCGCCGAGCTTGTCGGTCGCGGTCTGACCCGGTGGACCGTCGGGGTCATAAGGAACCACGTGGTCGGCATCACAGGACCTCGCCGGGCGGGTGCACCACGGGAACACACACGTCCCATCCCTCAGGCGGATGGCCTCGCCCATCCGGTCCGGCACCTCGTAGGCATCGACCGGGACCAGCCCCTGATGGTCCAGCACCGGCTTGACCACGACTTCGGCGTCGGGGTGGGCCAGCCAGGTGCGGATCTGCTCGGCGGTCACCGGGGACCGGGACAGCTCACACCGCCCCACCACCCCCGACCGCCCGGCCTTCTCGGTTCGGTGACCGGTGCCGGCGATGGCGTCTGCGGCCAGGTGCAGATAGAGCACCGCCTGCCGCGGCTTCACCACCGCACCGGTCCCGGCGCCGCCCGCGCGGCCGGCGATCTGGGCCGCGGCAGGCTCGTCGCCGGTGCCGCCTGCCGCCGTGCCGTCTGTCTCGTC
>NZ_JACYXZ010000003.1 GCF_014842875.1 Nocardioides donggukensis
CCGGGTCGAGAACCGGTTGTGCACAAGGGGTTTCGACACGCTCGCCAGGGCTCGCGGCTCAACCGGCGAGGGCGCCCGGCGGCGGGTTTCGAGACGGTCGCTGCGCGACCTCCTCAACCGGCGGGGGCGGCCGACGCGTGGTTTCGAGACGGTCGCTGCGCGACCTCCTCAACCGGCGAGGGGCCGAGGCGTGGTTTCGAGACGGTCGCTTCGCGACCTCCTCAACCACCGGGGCAGGATGGGGGCATGCAGGTGGCCACGCTCGTCCCGTTGCTGCTCGACCTGGCGACGGCCGGTGAGCTCGCCGCCGACAACCACCACGTGATCGCCGTCAACGAGCGGCTCGGGGCCCGCCCGATCGCCCGGCACCTGCTGTTCCGGAAGGACCTGCCGTGACCACGCTGCTCCTCGTGCACCACTCCCCCACCCGCTCGATGCGCGCCCTCACCGACGCCGTCCTCGCCGGGGCGCGCGACGACGAGATCGTCGGGGTCGACGTCGTCGTCCGCCCGGCCCTGGAGGCCACCGCGGAGGACGTGCTGGCGGCCGACGGCTACCTCCTCGGCACGCCGGCCAACTTCGGCTACATGTCCGGCGCGCTGAAGCACTTCTTCGACTCCACGTTCCTCCAGGTCGGCGGCGCGCTCGACGACAGCGGTGGGGCCGGCAGCTCGGAGGGACGCACCAAGGGCAGGCCCTTCGGGCTCTACGTGCACGGCCGGTACGACGCCACCGGTGCGGTCCGGTCGGTCACCTCGATCGTGGGTGCCCTCGGCTGGCGTCAGGCCTTCGACGTCCTCGAGGTGCTCGGGGAGGTGGACGCGGCGACCGAGGAGTCGGCGTACGAGCTGGGAGGTACGATCGCGGCACTGCTGACCTGAGTGAGGGGCCCCGCCACCGTGCCGTTCGGACGACTTCTGTTGCGCGCCGCCGCGACGGGACTGGGTGTCGCCCTCCTCGCCGGCTGCACGTCCGAGGCCGACCCGGCCGTGGACCCCGAGCAGGTCGACTCGGTGGCCGAGCCCGAGCTCGGCGCCTGCCGGATGCTCACCCCCGAGGACGTCGCCGCCCCCAGCAACGCGACCCGCACGGTCGACTGCGAGGACGAGCACACCGCGGAGACGTACGCCGTCGGCACGCTGCCGGACAAGTTCGCGGACTCCGACTACCGGGACGCCGCGCTCGGCAAGTTCGCCTACAAGACCTGCGGCAAGGGGTTCGAGAAGTTCCTGGGCGGGGACGAGTCCCTCGTCATGCGCACGGTCCTCAGCTGGGCCTGGTTCCGTCCCTCGGAGAACGCCTGGGCCGAGGGCGCGCGCTGGTACCGCTGCGACGTGGTCGGCGGCGGCGAGCAGTCCATGGAGTACTCCACGCTCCCGACCACGGCGAAGGGGCTGCTGCTCGGCCGCCCCGCGGACCGCTGGATGGTCTGCGCGCAGGGACCGTCCGTGGCCGGGTCGGTCAAGGTCCCCTGCTCGCAGAAGCACGCCTGGCGGGCGGTGACCACGATCAAGGTGGGCCTCGACACGGACGACTACCCGGGCGACCGGCTGGTCGAGGTCCGCACCAACGAGTTCTGCTCCGACTCGGTGGGCGCCTGGATGAACTACCCGGTCAACTACGACTACGCCTACACCTGGTTCCGGGAGGCCGAGTGGGAGGCCGGCAACCGGCGCTCGGTCTGCTGGGCCAAGACCCGCAAGTGAACCGCGCGACGGCCGGTCCGCTGGCAGCACTGGCCCTGGTCGCCGGCCTGGCCGGCTGCCAGCAGGACCCGACGCCGACCACCGGTCCGACCCCGGCGCCGTCCGAGGCGTCCTCCGGACCGAGCAACGGACCGACCACCGGCCCGCCCTCGAGCACGGCGGAGCCGGCCCCGGCGCTGGCCCGCCCCAAGGCCGGGGCCTGCTACCGGCTCTCGTACGACGCCGCGCTGGCGCCCACGAACGAGAGCCGCTCGGTCTCCTGCCCGAAGGGGCACAACGCCCGCACCTTCCACGTCGGCACCCTCCGGACCGTCGTCGACGGACACCTGCTGGCGGTCGACTCCCGTCGGGTGCGGGCGCAACCGGCCACCGAGTGCCCGAAGCGGGTCGGCACCTTCCTCGGCGGCAGCCCCGACGACCTGCGGCTCAGCATGCTGCGCACGGTGTGGTTCAGCCCGACCGTCGAGGCCTCGGACGCCGGCGAGCACTGGTTCCGGTGCGACGTCGTCGCCCTGGCCGCCCCGGAGGAGCTGGCACCGCTGTCCGGCGTGCTTCGCGGGGTCCTCGGCACCGACCGGGGTCGCACCCGGTTCGGCACCTGCGGGACCGCGAAGCCGGGCACCGAGGGCTTCCGACGGGTCATCTGCTCCCGCCCGCACTCGTGGCGCGCGGTCGAGACCGTCGACGTCGGCCCCGCGGCAGGTGGCGGGTACCCGGGCAAGGCGGCGGCCCAGTCGGCCGGCGAGTCACGCTGCGAGGACGTCGGCCGCGAGCGTGCCGACGACGCGCTCAGCTTCTCCTGGGGCTACGAGTGGCCCACCGAGGCCCAGTGGGACGGCGGCCAGCGCTACGGCCTGTGCTGGGTGCCGACCGGCTGACGGGCCGAGGGCCGCCGGGCCGCCGGGCGGCCGACAGCGGCCGGAGTTCAGAAGCCCAGCTTCCGCAGCTGGCGCGGGTCCCGCTGCCAGTCCTTGGCCACCTTGACGTGCAGATCGAGGTAGACCGGGGTGCCCAGCAGCGCCTCGATCTGCTGCCGCGCGGCCGTGCCGACCGCGCGCAGCCGCGACCCCTTGTGTCCGATCACGATGCCCTTCTGGCTCTGGCGCTCGACGTACAGGAACGCGTGGATGTCCAGCAGCGGCCGGTCCTCGGACCGGCCCTCCCGCAGGCCCATCTCCTCGACGACGACGGCGATCGAGTGCGGCAGCTCGTCCCGCACGCCCTCCAGCGCCGCCTCCCGCACCAGCTCGGCCACGAGGATCTCCTCGGGCGAGTCGGTGAGGTCCCCGTCGGGGTACAGCGGCGGCCCCTCCGGCAGCATCCCCACGAACAGGTCCGCCAGCAGCCCCACCTGGTCGCCGGAGAGCGCGGACACCGGCACGATCTCGGCCCACTCGGTGCCGGTCTCGACACCGAGGGCCTGGATCGCGAGCAGCTGCTCGCCGATCTGGGCGGGCGTCGCGAGGTCGGTCTTGGTCACGACCGCGACCCGCGTGGTCCGGCGCACCTTGGCCAGCTCGGCGACCAGGAACCTGTCCCCCGGCCCGATCCGCTCGTTCGCCGGGAAGCAGACCGCGACCACGTCGACCTCAGCCCAGGTGGTCGTCACCAGGTCGTTGAGCCGCTCACCGAGCAGCGTGCGGGGCCGGTGCAGGCCGGGGGTGTCGACCAGCACCAGCTGCGCGTCGGGCCGGTGCACGATCCCCCGGATGACGGTCCTCGTCGTCTGCGGCTTCGAGGAGGTGATCGCCACCTTGGTGCCGACCAGGGCGTTGGTCAGCGTCGACTTCCCCGCGTTGGGCCGCCCCACGAACGAGGCGAAGCCGCTCCGGTGCGGTCCGGGCTTGCCCTCTGCGTCAGCCATCGGTGCCTTCCCGGGCGTCGTCGTAGGCCGCCCAGATCTCCTCGTCGGTGCGGCCGGCGGCCTTGCCGGCGCGCCAGATCGGCCCGGGGTCGACCGCCCGCGGCTGACGCCGCTGCCCGCCGCCGCGCCAGTAGCCCATCACGTCGTACGCCGTGCTCGGCAGCCGCACCTCGCGCATGAGGTGCTTGCGGATCGCCCGCATCTGCGCGGACTCCCCCGCCATCCAGAAGTAGCCCTCCCCGTCGGGCCAGTCGATGCCCCGCACCACCTCGGCGGTGCCGGACTCGGCGCCCGCCGGCGGGGCCACCCAGGTGAGATCGGCGTCCCCGGAGACGTACGCCGCCCCGTCCATGCGGTGCAGGGGCTCGCCGTCGGGCACCTCGCACCAGGCCCGGACCGGCACGCCGGGGGCGGACTCGATGATCCGGGCGATCGCCGGCAGCGCGGTCAGGTCGCCGACGAGCAGCAGCCACCGGGCCGTGTCCGGCATCGCGAACGACCCGCGCGGCGCCGAGACCGTGACCGTCTGCCCCACGACCTGCTCCGCGTCGCCGGTGGCCCACTCCGTCACCAGACCGTGCTCGTGGACGACCACGTCCAGGACCAGCTCGCCCTCCTGGAACGAGCGGACGGTGTAGTAGCGGGTCTGGAACTGGCCCGGCACGGTGAGCGCCACCCACTCGTCGGGCACGCCGGTCGAGGCGAACCCCGCCAGGCCGGGTCCGCCGAGGACCAGCCGCACGAACCGGGACGACAGCTGCTCGCGTCGCAGGACGACGGCGGCGTACAGCGGGGCCCGGGTGCTCATCGGGTCAAGGCTATCGGTGCCGCACCGGATGCCCCGGCCCGGCCGTGAGCCAGGCCGGGTCAGGCCAGGTATCGGGTCGGGGTCAGGCCTTCCACAGGGGTCGCAGCGGGTATCCGCTGCGACCGTCGTCGTCGTTGCGGGTGGCGAGCACGTGGTGCAGCTCCACGTCGTCGCGGTCGAACCCCACCCGGGACCCGGCCATGTAGAGCCCCCACACCCGGGCGGTGTTCTCACCCACCTCGGCGACGCAGGCCTCCCAGTTCCGCACGAGGTTGCGGTTCCAGCCGGCCAGCGTGAGCGCGTAGTGCGGCCGCAGGTTCTCCACGTGCTGCACCTCGAGGCCGGCGTCCTGGGCCGCCCGGACGATCGTGCCCACGCCGGTGAGCTCGCCGTCGGGGAAGACGTACCGGTCGATGAACGCCCCGGTCTGCTGCGGCCGGTTGTGCGGTCTGGTGATGCAGTGGTTGAGCAGCCGCCCGCCCGGCCGGAGCCGGCCCCGCAGGTGCCCGAAGTACGCCGGGTAGTGCCGCACGCCGATGTGCTCGGTGAGCCCGATCGAGCTGACCGCGTCGAAGCCGCCCTCGGCGACCTCGCGGTAGTCGAGGTGACGGACCTCGGCGAGGTCGCCCAGCCCCTCGCGGTCGATGGCCCGCTTGGCCCACTGGGCCTGCTGGAGCGAGAGCGTGACGCCCAGGGCCCGCACACCGTGCTCGCGCGCCGCGTGCCGGACCATCCCGCCCCAGCCGCAGCCGACGTCGAGCAGCCGCTGACCGGGCTGCAGGTCCAGCTTGGCGCAGATCAGCTCGTACTTCGCGGCCTGCGCGTCCTCCAGCGTCGTGTCCGGGGTCCCGAAGACGGCGCAGGTGTAGGTCATCGAGGGGCCGAGCACCAGCTCGTAGAAGCGGTTCGAGACGTCGTAGTGGTGCGCGATCATCCCGGCGTCGCGGGCCAGCGAGTGCCGCACCCCCTCGACCGCGCGGCGCCACCGGGGCAGCTGCTCCTGCGGGGGCGGCGGGGGCGGCTTGAGGTTGCCGATCCCGAGCCCCTTGACCAACCGGACCGCCTCGGCCGGAGAGGGCCGGCGGAAGCGGAGGTTGCTCTGGAGCAGCACCATCGCGTCGTAGGGGTCACCCGGGTGCACCCCGTCGATCACCAGGTCCCCCATCACGTAGGCGCGCGCCATCCCGAG
The DNA here is from genome assembly GCF_014842875.1 of Nocardioides donggukensis. GTDB lineage: Bacteria > Actinomycetota > Actinomycetes > Propionibacteriales > Nocardioidaceae > Nocardioides > Nocardioides donggukensis. Next base: position 5,568 of record NZ_JACYXZ010000003.1, read on the forward strand.
GTCGCCCGGCGCGGTCATGATGTAGGCCAGTCCTCGCTCGTTGCGCAGGTCCAGCCGGATCGCCGCGTCCTCGGGGCCGGCCGCGCTGCCGTCGTACGCCGTGAACCGCACCGGCATGCCGTCGCGCAGCAGCGACTCGACCATCGTCCCGATCGTCATCGGATCCGTCGTGCTCATGCTCTCCCCACCACCTTCTCGTAGAGACCTGTCAGCCTGTCGTCCGGGTCGTAGCGGCCCTTCACCGCCGCCAGCCCGGCACCGTCGTAGAGCCGGTCGAACGTCTCCGGGTCGTAGAAGGCCTCGGAGTAGAGCGACTTGTGGCCGCCGAGGGCGTGCACCCTCTCCTCGATCGCCCGATTCACCGCACCGTCCCGACCCCCGGCTCCCCCATCCGGGTCGTCCGGCCTCGGGACGGTCCCCCAGAAGCCCACGTTGACGTAGGTCGTGCCCGCGGCCAGGGGGTACGTCGGCCAGGTGCGGGCGCTGCCCGGCCCGGAGGGCTCACGCAGCCGCAGCGGGCACAGCCAGACCGGTCGCATGCCGACCGCGTCGTCGAACCAGGCCAGGAAGTCGGCCAGTCGCGACACGGGCACCTCGACGTCCTGGACGACCCGCTCCCGGGGCGGTCGCCCGCGCCGCCGGTCCAGCCGCTCGACGACGCGGTACCGGTGCTCGAGGCCGACCAGTCGGTGGTAGGCGTCGGACCGGCGCCAGCGGCGCGGCCAGAGCCTGCGGACCCAGGGCCGGTGCAGGCCGAACGCCCCCGAGCACCAGAACCAGTCGGTGTCCCAGCGCCAGAGGTAGTCGTGCATCGTCAGCACGTCGGTGCCGCGCTGCTGCAGCGACCGGTAGAAGATCCGCTGGCCGGTGTAGTCGCTCGGAGGTGCCTCGGCGACCGGGGTCCAGCGAGCGAGGGTGAGGTAGAGCTCGTCCGGCGCGAAGGCCACCCCGTCCAGGCCGTCGACCCGCTCGCCGGCCCAGCTGCGCGTCTCGACCAGCTCCGCGACCGCCGAGGCGAGCTCGGCGGCGGAGTCGAAGCGCAGGTGCCGCAGCGCGACGTACGCCGGCACCTCCTCGAGCTCGATCCGCAGGCGGGTGGCGTAGCCGAGTGACCCGTAGGAGTTCGGGAAGGCCGCGAAGAGGTCGGGGTTGGCGTCGGGACCGGCTCTCACCAGCCGGCCGTCCCCGGTCAGCACCTCGACCTCGAGCACCGACTCGTGCGGCAGACCGTGCCGGAAGCTGGTGGACTCGATGCCGAGGCCCGTCACCGCGCCGCCGAGCGTGATCGTCCGGAGCTGGGGCACGACCAGCGGGACCAGCCCGAGCGGCAGGGTGGTGGCCACCAGGTCCTCGTAGGTGCACATGCCCTGCACCTCGGCCGTCCGGGCGGTGGCGTCGACCTCGATGACGCCGCGCAGGCCGCTGACGTCGAGTCCGGACGCGGCCGCGTCCCGCGGTCGGAAGAGGTTGCTGGTGCGCTTCTGCAGCCGGACAGCGGCGCCCTCCGGGATCGCGGCGTACGACGCCAATAGGCGTGCGGTGCCGACCCGGTGCCGGTCCCAGCCGACGGGGGCGTTCACACCCCGATTTTATCGCTCCGAGGGCCTCCCGTCGCGGATGCCTCCGCCCGGCCCGTCGTCAACGCCGTCAGCGGCGCATGCCGGCCCAGCCGGCCCGGTCGTGCACCGCGATCCCGGCGTACGCCGGGTGGTCGGCCTCGACCTCGTCGACGACGGCCAGCACCTCGGCCATGGCGCGGCGGGTGCTGCCGTGGAAGGTCTGCTTCTCCGCGACCGGGCCCGACCCCAGGTCGTTGGTCTCGACCGCGAGCCGGGCCGGTCGACCGGCGCGGGCGGCGGCGTCCAGGGCGGACTGCCCGACCGCAGTGATCGAGTCTTCGCCGGTCGCGGTGTCCCGGTAGCTCATCACGGTCACGGCGTCGACCCGCGCGAGGATCGCCTCGTCCAGGCTGCCGCCCGGTGCCGGGACCTGGTCGAGCCAGAACGCGATGTCGACCTCGACCGGGAACCCGGTGTCGGCGACCAGCGTCTCCAGCAGCAGGAGGTGGTCGGCGACCACGCCGTCCCGGTCCGCCACCCAGCGGGGGTGCAGCCACGGCTCGACGTCGAGGTGCACACCGTCGAAGATCCCCGTCGACAACGAGGAGCGCTGCCAGGCCAGGGCGGCGGCCGGGTCGTCGATCCAGGTGGTCTCGCTGCCGAGCGCATGCAGCCTGAGCCCGGCCCGGGCGGCCCGCTTCTCCAGGTCGCGGTACCACCCCAGCGACGGCGACCCGGCCAGGTCGAACGGCGTCGAGACGAACAGGTCCTGCACGCCCTGACCCTCGGCGAAGGACACCAGGGACCTCGCCGACGGGCGGTCCCACACCCACATCGCGCGCGGTCCGACATCGGGCCCCGGCTGGGGCCGCTTCGCGGCCGCCGGAGCGGCGCTCACGAGCAGCGCGACCACGAGCGCGACGGCGGTGATTGCCAGGCTCGGTGTGGTGCGGGGGCGCGACATGCTCCTGAAGATAGACCTGCGGCGCCGAGCACGGGGCGTTTCCGAGGCAGCCGGGTCAGGACCGGAGCCGCACCGGCACCGGCCCGCCCGCGAGGTCGCGCACCGCGGCCGCGTCCGCCTCGGCCACCTCGGTGGCCGCGGTGTGCACCACGGCGGCCTCGACGCCCCTGGCCCCCGACGCGACGGCCATGGCCACGCACACCTGGATGGCCGAGAGCTGCAGGGACGGCAGATCGACGGTGGCAGCGGCGTACGTGCGGCCGTCGCTGTCGCGGATCGCGGCACCCTCGGTCGCCCGGGTGCGGGCGCGGGTCGCCCGGGCGAGCGTCACCAGCTTGCGGTCCTCGGCGGAGGTGTCGTCCATGTGCTCAGCCTAGGATCCCGGCCGGGAGGCGCCGGCGCGGCCCCTGCCAGTGCTCATTTCAGTCCTCGTCGTCGCCCTGGTCGCCCGGGGCGGCCTTCGACCCGCTCCCGTCCTGGTCCTGGGCGCCCTGTCGGTCGCCCTTGCCGGAGGCCGACCGACCGCCGTCTCCCCGATCGTCGCCGCGATCGCGCCCCTGGTCGTTCTCGTCGTCCTTGGCGTCCTGGGCGTCCTGGCCCTCGTGGTCGTCCTGGTCGTCCTGGTCGCCCTGATGGCCCTGGGCGGTCCCTCGGTCCCGATCCTTGCCGCCCGGGTGCTCCTCGCCGGCGTCCCCTCCCGGGCCCGAGGTCCCGGTGGGCGGGCCAGGGGCGTCGCGGTCCGCTCCGGCGTCGGCCCCCGGCCGGTCGCGCCCGCGGCGCTCGTCGAGCACGGCGCGCTCGGGGGCCGACCCACGGCTCTCCGGGACCGCCCCGGCATCGTCGCCGGACCCGTCCGGGGCGGGCTGCCCCGGGGCCGGTGGCTCCTCGGCCGGAGGATCCCCTCCCACGACTCGGTGCACGAGCTCCCGGACCGGCGCGGGGAGGACGTCGGCGGCGGCCGCCCACGTGGTGCCGGCGACGCCCAGCAGGACGACCCCGGCCACCGACGCGCTCGCCTTCCGCCCCCGCCGGCCCGGCCTCTGCGGCGGCAGGCCCTCGTCGAGCAGCGCCCGGAGCTCCGGGGACGGCACCGGCGGCGGCAGCTGCCCGGGGAGGTCGCGCAGCTCGTCCAGGAACCTGGTCAGCTCCGGCCCACCCGTCGGCGTGCTCATCGGACCACCTCGCCCTCGGCCAGGATCTCGCGGAGGGCGGCCAGGCCGCGTCGCTGCAGCTGCTTCACGGCACCCTCGGACTTCCCGAGGACCTCCGCGGTCGCGGCGACCGAGAGGTCGGCCAGCACACGGAGGGTGACGACGGCGCGCTGGTCCTCGCCGAGCCGCTCGAGCACCTGACGCACGTGTCCGGCCGACCCCTCGAGGACATGGTGCTCGGCGGACGGCTCGTGCCGGTCGTCCAGCGCCGGGTCGTAGGGGCCCTGCCGCGGGCCGCGGCCGTGCCGCCTGAACTCGTCGACGAGTCGGGCGTGGGCCACGGTGAAGACCAGCTTGCGCAGGCCGGACACGCCACCCGCGATGCGGGGCACCATCGGCAGCACCTGAAGGAACACATCGCTGGTCAGTCCCTCCGGATCGGTGGCCCCCCGGGTGAGCAGGTATCCCTGGACCTGGGGCGCCAGTGAGCGGTACACGCCCTCCAGGGCCGCCTGGTCCCCGACGGCCGCGCGAGCCAGCAGCTCGTCAGTCAGGGCCTCCACGGGGTTCAGCATCGCACCTGGGAGGGGGTGGCGCGGGAGAGTCGGGGGAAACTCTCCCGCGCCGGCTTGTGGGTCGGTCAGTCGTCGTCGCCGTCGTCGTCCCGGTCGTCTTCGTCGTCCTGGTCGTCGTCGTCTTCGTCGTCTTCGTCGTCTTCGTCGTCGTCCTCGCCCTGGTCGTCGTCGTCCTCACCCTGGTGGTCGCCGTCCTCACCCTGGTGGTCGCCGTCCTCACCCTGAGCCTCGGACTCCGCGGCTGGGACGGGCTCCTCGTCGGTGTCGGCCGGGTCGTCGACGTCCTCGACCTCGGGAACCCCCGACTCCGTCTCGTCGCCCTCGTCGCCCTCGTCGCCCTCGTCGACCTCGGACTCGTCATCGAGCTCCAGCTCCGGCGCCTCGGCCAGCTCGGCCGGCTCGAACGGCTCGGCCGGCTCGGCCTCCTGCTCCACGGCACCCGAGGGCGACTGCGCGGCCCCTGACCCGGTCAGGCCGTAGGCGGCACCGGCCCCCAGACCCGCGACCACCAGCACGGCTGCGCCGAGCCCGGCGGCCGGTGTCCGAGACATCGAGATCCGCTTCATGTGTCACTCCTCCGACTGCGTAGGTGCGGGGCCCGTGCGGGCCCTCCACCCCTGTCATCGTGGGAGGGCCCGTGGAGGTGACGCGCCTCAGCCGGAAATCTTGGACCGGCCCTCGGACGACTTGGCTGGGTCGCCGACCTGGGGCTCCTGGAGGCGACTGATCAGGACGGTGCCGACCCGGTTCCGCCTCCCGGTCGGCTCCTCGGCCTCGAACCTCAGGCCGTGCGCCTCGATGACCGACCCCGGGATCGGCACCCGCCCCAGGATCTTGGCCATCAGGCCACCGACCGAGTCGACGTCCTCGGACACCTGGACGTAGCCGGGGAACAGCTCGCCGAGGTCGTCCACGGGGTAGCGGGAGGAGACCCGGGTGCTGCCGTCCGCGGTCACCTCGATCGAGATCTCGGCCTCGTCGTACTCGTCGGTGATCTCGCCCACGATCTCCTCGAGCACGTCCTCGATCGTGACCAGCCCGGCGCTGCCGCCGTACTCGTCGACGACCACGGCGATGTGCTGGCGACGGGCCTGCATCTCGGTCAGGAGGGAGTCGACCGGCTTGCTGTCCGGCACCCAGCTCACCGGGCGCATCACCTGGTCGATGCGCTCCCCGAGCTCGGCCTCCGCGTTGTCGAAGACCCGCTTCGTCACGTCCTTGAGGTAGGCGAACCCGACCACCTCGTCGAGGTTCTCCCCGATCACGGGCAGCCGGGAGAAGCCGCTGCGCAGGAACAGCGACATGCACTGCCGCAGGTTCTTGTACCGCTCGATGAACACCACGTCGTTGCGCGGGACCATCACCTCGCGGACGGTGGTGTCCCCGAGCTCGAAGACCGAGTGGATCATCTTCCGCTCACCGGACTCGATGACGCTCGACGCCTCGGCCAGGTCCACGAGCTCGCGCAGCTCGGTCTCCGAGGAGAACGGGCCCTCGTCGAAGCCACGGCCGGGGGTCAGCGCGTTGCCGATGAGGATCAGCAGCCGGGGCAGCGGACCCAGGACCTTGGTGATCGCCTGCAGAGGAGCCGCCGACAGCAGGGCCACGCTCACCGCGTGCTGCCGACCCAGCGTCCGCGGGCCGACGCCGATGACCACGAAGGAGACGAACAGCATCGAGATGATCGCGAGCAGCGCCATGGGCCACGGGACGGCACCGGACTCGGCGACGAAGAGCGTCACCAGCACGATCGCCGAGACCTCGCTGAACAGCCGCAGGAACAGGACCGTGTTGAGGTAGCGCGCCGGGTCGTCGAGGATCCCGAGCAACCGCTTCGAGCCGGGGCGACCCTCCGCCGCGATCTCCTCCGCCCGGGCCCGGGAGAACGACGCCAGCGCCGCCTCCGCCGCCGAGAACGACCCGGCGAGCACGACCAGCGCGGCGGCGGAGAGGATCAGGAGGGCGTCGCCGGCATTCACCGGGCCCGCCACTGGGCGAGGAGCTGGTCCTGCAGGCCGAACATCTCGCGGTGCTCGTCGGGCTCGGCGTGGTCGTAGCCGAGCAGGTGCAGGATGCCGTGGACGGTGAGCAGCTCGAGCTCGGCCTCCGTGGCGTGACCGGCCGTCTCCGCCTGGGCCCGGGCCACGTCCGGGCACAGCACCAGGTCCCCGAGGACGCCCTCCTCGGGCTCGGCGTTGACCAGCCCCGGCCGCAGCTCGTCCATGGGGAACGCGAGCACGTCGGTGGGGCCGTCCTTCTCCATCCACCGGCCGTTCAGCTCGGCGATGGTCGCCTCGTCGACGGCCTTGATGCACAGCTCGGCGAGCGGGTGGACCCGCAGCCGGTCCAGCACGAAGCGGCTCAGCGCCGCCAGGGAGTTCACGTCCAGGCCGTGCCCGGACTCGTCGATCACCTCGATGGTCACGGTCGGCGACCCTCGCGGCCGCGATCGCGACGCTCGTCCAGCCGGGAGTCCCGCTGGGCCTCGGCGCCCTCGCGCTGGGCGTCGAACTCGTCGTAGGCGGCCACGATCCGCCCCACCAGCCGGTGTCGTACGACGTCGTGGCTGGTCAGCCGGTTGAACACGACGTCCTCGACGCCGTCGAGGATGCCCTCGACGATCTTCAGCCCGGATCGCACCCCGCCCGGGAGGTCGATCTGGGTGACGTCGCCGGTGACCACGATCTTCGAGCCGAAGCCGAGCCGGGTCAGGAACATCTTCATCTGCTCCGGCGAGGTGTTCTGCGCCTCGTCCAGGATGATGAAGGCGTCGTTGAGCGTGCGGCCGCGCATGTACGCCAGGGGGGCGACCTCGATGGTGCCCGCGGCGAGCAGCTTCGGGACCGTCTCCGGGTCGAGCATGTCGTGCAGGGCGTCGTACAGGGGCCGCATGTAGGGGTCGATCTTCTCGCCCAGCGTCCCCGGCAGGTAGCCCAGCCGCTCCCCCGACTCGACCGCCGGCCGGGTCAGGATGATCCGGGTGACCTGCTTGGTCTGCAGTGCCTGCACGGCCTTGGCCATCGCGAGGTAGGTCTTGCCGGTGCCTGCCGGTCCGATGCCGAAGGTGATCGTGTGCTTGTCGATCGAGTCGACGTAGCGCTTCTGGTTGAGCGTCTTGGGGCGGATCGTGCGACCCCGGTTCGAGAGGATGTTGAGGCTGAGCACGTCGGCGGGCCGCTCGGTGGTCTCGGCCCGGAGCATCCCGATCACCCGCTCGACGGTCTCGGTGCTGATGCCCTGGCCGGTGCGGATCAGCGTCACCAGCTCCTCGAGGAGCCGCTCGACGAGCGCGATCTCGCCAGGCTCGCCCTGCAGCGTGATCTGGTTGCCGCGCACGTGTACGTCGGCTCCGAAGGCGTTCTCGATCAGGGAGAGGTGCTCGTCGCCCGGCCCGAGAAGGGCCACCATGTTGATGCTGGCCGGCACGACCACCGTGTGGCGGGTGCCCGGCGTGCTTTGGGTGTCTGTCATCTCGTCGACCATGCTACGGCGCCGGGGCGCGCTGGTCACACCGGCGCACACGCACCCCGGGCCGGGCACCGGCGCGGGACCGTAGGCTGGACGCACCACGGAGGGAGGGGCGGGCATGACCGAGCACGGCCGCGAGCCCTCCGGCGACCCGGGCCACTCCGAGGTGCTCGAGCCGCACCTGGCCCACCAGCGGCTGCGGATGCCGGCCGACCAGCGGGCGCTGGGCCTGGACTCCCGGACCGAGGAGGGGGCGCTCGTCGAGTTCGCCTCCTCGCTCAACCCCGCCCGGCCGGGCCACCGGATCGTGGCGTGGGTGCTGCTGGTGGCCTTCGGGGTGCCCGCGGTGATGTCCGCGCTGCACCTGCTCGGCGAGGTGCTCCGGGCGACCCGCTGAGCGTCCACCGCCGGGCGTGACGGCTCAGCCCGGCGGCCAGCTCATCTCGCGCCCGCCGAGGACGTGCAGGTGGGCGTGGAAGACCGTCTGGTGCGCCGCGGCACCGGTGTTGAAGACGGTGCGGTAGCCCTCCGTGAGTCCCTCCGCGCGGGCGACCTCGTCCGCGGTCGCGAACAGGTCGACCAGGGTGCCCGGCTCCGCGTGCGCCAGGCTGGCGGCGTCCGGGTGGTGGCTGCGCGGGATGACCAGCACATGGGTGGGCGCCTGCGGCGTCACGTCACGGAAGGCGACGCTGAGGTCGCTGGCGTGGACGATCTCGGACGGGATGTCGCCCGCCACGATCTTGCAGAACAGGCAGTCGTCCGGAGCAGAGGGTGCCGTCATGGCCCCGAGCATAGGGCGCTCGCGGGCCCGGTCGCGGGGAGGCAACCGCCGCCGGCGGTCCCGATCGGGCGCCCCGGCGTGTAAACCCCCGGTCCGGGTCACGCGTGCAACTAGCGTGAACAGCCACACCATGTCCCGACCGGGGACCGGTCCGAGAGCGGGAGCCATCGTGACCACTCACGCCGGGCTCGACGCCGACGCGGCCGTCGAGGCGCTGTACGCCGCCCACTGGCGGCGGCTGGTGCGGCTCTCGGTGCTGCTGGTCCGCGACGTGGGCACCGCCGAGGAGATCGTCCAGGACGCCTTCGTCGCGATGCACGGCCGCTGGTCCCACCTCCACGACCCCGACAAGGCGCTCGCCTACCTGCGGCAGGCGGTCGTCAACCGCTCCCGGTCCGCCCTGCGGCACCGCAGGGTCGTCGACCGGCACGCCCGGCGCGAGGCCGGGCTGACGCTGCTGACCGCGCCCGACGCCACCCAGGGCGCGACCGACCACGCCCGTCGGGAGGTCGTCCTCGACGCGCTGCGGGCGCTCCCACGGCGTCAGCGCGAGGTCCTGGCCCTGCGCTACTACCTCGAGCTGAGCGAGACCGAGATCGCCGACACCCTGGGGATCAGTGCCGGCGCCGTGAAGAGCCACGCGTCCCGGGGAGCAGCCGCCCTCCGCACCCAGCTCGCCGCCCACCAGGAGGACCTGCGATGAGCCCCCACGACCCCGCTGGCGACGACCTCTCGCGCCTGCTCCACGACGCCGTCGACGACCTCGAGCCCCGTCCGGGGATCGAGGCCATCCGGTCCCGCACGAAGGAGAACACCATGCCCACACGACCCTGGATCTGGGGTGTCGGCGGCGCCGTCGTCGCCACCGCCGCCACGATCACCGCCGTCGCCTTCGCCGGCAACCTCGGCAGCACCGGCTCCCAGGACCCGGGCCCGGCCTCCGGGTCGGCCTCGGCCACCGAGTCGGCCCCGTCGCCGGACGAGTCGCCCGCGCCCACGGCCGACGCCTCACCGTCGCCCACGGCCGGCGCGTCCGATGCCGGCGCGATCCCGGTGTACTGGGTCGGCGACACTCCGCAGGGGCCGCGGCTGTACCGCGAGTTCCAGGCCGGCACACCCGGCACCGACCCGGTGACCGATGCCGCGCGACGGGCCGTGTCCGGCTCCGCGCTGGACCCCGACTACGCCACCGGCTGGCCCGAGGGCACCGACGTCGCCGGGGTGGAGTCCTCCGGGGAGACGATCGTGGTCGACCTGACCGGTGCCCCCCGGACCCGACCGGACGGGATGTCCAGGGCACAGGCGCAGATGGCCGTCGAGCAGGTGGTCTACACCGTCCAGGCGGCCCGCGGCGAGGGGCGCGCCCCGGTCGACCTGAGGCTCGACGGGGAGCGCACCGACCAGGTGCTCGGCGTGCCGACGTCCGAGCCGCTCGCCAACGGCGACCCGCTCTCGACGCTGGCCCTGGTCAACATCACCGCCCCCGAGGAGGGTGCCACCGTGAGCGGCGAGTTCCGCGCCAGCGGCCTGGCCAGCTCCTTCGAGGCGACCGTCCCGTGGCAGGTCCGGCGTGGTGACGAGGTGGTGCTGACCGGCTTCTCCACCGCAGAGGGCTGGATGGACCGGCTCTACCCGTGGCAGACCACGGTGGACGTGTCCTCGCTGGACCCGGGTGAGTACCTCTTCGTGGCGCAGACCGACGACCCGTCCGGCGGCGCCGAGGGCGCCGGACCGCACGAGGACACCAAGGTGATCACGGTCGAGTGACCCGGGCGGGGCACCGCGCCTGACCCGATCGGACGTTTCCCTCGTCATATCGGGTCAAGGCGCCACCCCGGGCCGCCGTACCGCCGGAGGATCTGCGGCATGGCCACAGCCACCCCCACCCGGCGTACCGTGCTCGTCGGAGCCGCCGCCACCCCACTCCTCGCCGCCGCCCCGGCGGCGGCCGCCCCCGACTCCGACTACTCGCCGGCCCGCTACCGCCGGACGAAGATCCTGGGGCGGCGGGCCCGGCACCTGGCCTCCCGGTTCTCCTACGGGGTGACCCCGAAGCTCGCCAGGCAGGTCCGCAAGAAGGGGGGCGGCCGGGACTGGTTCTCCTGGCAGCTCGCACCACAGCGGATCCGGGACCGCTCGGCCGACGAGCTGCGTGGCTGGTGGCCCGGCCTCGAGCTGGGGCCGGCCGAGATCTGGCGGCGGCACACCAGCGACGTGGAGCCCGGATGGGTGGCGATGGCGAACTACCAGCGCTACCTGATCGCCCGCCGGATCACCACCCGCCGCCAGCTGCTCGAGGTGATGACCGAGTTCTGGGAGGAGCACCTGCACGTCCCGGTGAACGGCGACGCCGCGTTCGTCTGGCGGCGCAGCTACGGCGACCTGATCCGCAGCCACGCCCTGGGCCGGTTCGACGAGATGCTCACGGACGCGATCACCCACCCGGCGATGCTGATCTTCCTCGACAACGCGGTCTCGACGAAGAAGGCCCCCAACGAGAACCTCGGCCGCGAGCTCCTCGAGCTGCACACGGTGGGCCGCGGGAACTACGACGAGGCCGACGTGAAGGACTCGGCCCGGATCCTGACCGGCTGGCGGGTCGACCTGTGGAAGACCTGGGCGCCGTCCTACCGGCCGGAGGACCACGCGACCGGTCCCGTGGCCGTCATGGGCTTCAGCGACGCGAACGCCGACCCCGACGGCCGGGCCCTCACGCGTCGCTACCTGCGCTGGCTGGCCCGGCACCCAGCCACGGCGCACCGCCTGGCCACCAAGCTCGCCGAGCGGTTCGTCTCGGACACCCCGTCGGCCGGGCTGGTCGAGCACCTGGCCTCGGTCTACCTGGACCACGACACGGCGATCGCGCCGGTGCTGCGGGCCCTCGTCGAGAGCACCGAGTTCGCCGGCTCCGCCGGGGCCAAGGTGCGCGACCCGGCCGCCGACGTCGTCGCCACCTGGCGGGTGCTGGGCGCGAAGGCGCGCCGACCGGAGACCGACCAGGACGCGGCCAACGCCCGCCTCTGGCAGTGCTCGGCGCTGGGGCTGCGGCCGCACTCCTGGCCTCGGCCGGACGGCGCACCCGCGGACAACACCGCCTGGTCCTCGCCGGCCCGGGTGCTGGCGTCGTTCGAGATGCACTACACGATGTCCGGGGGCTGGTGGCCGAAGAAGAACGCGAGGTTCCGCTCGGCACAGGCCTGGGTCCCGGAGTTCCCGATCCGCTTCGACCGCCTCGTCGACCACCTCTCCCGCAGACTGCTGCACCGGCCCTCGGACGCCAGGCTGCTCGAGGCCTGCTGCCTCGCGGTCGACGTACGCCCGGGTGAGCGGATCACCAAGGACCACGCCGTCGTCCGCTGGAGGATGGTGCGCCTCCTGGCTGCCGTCCTCGACACCCCAGCCCACTTCACGAGGTGAACACCGTGTCCCCCACGCCCACCGGTGCCTGCTGCCCCGAGTTCGCCGCGGTCAGCCGTCGCGGACTGTTCCGCGGCGCCGCCGCGCTCGCTGGCACCTCGATGCTGTTCGGCAGCACGGCGGTGACCGCCTCCGCCGCGGGCACCCGCCCCGCCCGCAACGTGCTCGTGGTGCTCTCGCTGCGGGGCGCCGCGGACGGACTCTCCCTGGTGGTGCCGCACGGCGATCCCGCCTACTACACGGCTCGGCCCAGGCTCGCCGTGCCGGCGGACCGGCTGCTCGCCAAGGACGGCTTCTTCGGCCTGCATCCGGCGCTCGCGCCGCTGGTGCCCCTCTGGGACTCGGGTCGGCTCGCCGCGGTGCACGCCACCGGCCTGCCCGCCCCCAACCGCTCCCACTTCGCGGCGATGGAGGAGGTCGAGGACGCGGACCCCGGATCCCGGGCCCGGGTCGGCTGGCTGAACCGGCTGCTGGGTCTCGACGCCTACGCCTCGCCACTGCAGGGGCTGGCGATCGGGTCCGGCACCGCACCCGCCTCGCTCGCCGGTCCACAACCCTTCATGGCCGCCTCGGGCATCGACCAGGTGGCCCTGGCCGGTGACGACAAGTGGGACACGACGAAGGGCCGGCGCAGCTCGTTGGAGCGGGTGTGGGGGGCCGCGGACGGCCCGCTCGGCGCCGGGGTCCGCTCGGCGCTGGCCTCGGTCACGGACTTCGCGCCGGTGCTGGCCACCCCGGAGACTCCTGCCAACGGCGCGACGTACCCCTCGGGGGACCTCGGGGACGCGCTGGCCGCCGTGGCCCGCCTCGTCCGCGGCGACGTCGGCACCGAGGTGGTGACCGTCGACCACGGCGACTGGGACATGCACACCGACGTCGGCACCACCGAGTGGGGCCGCCTGCGCACCGAGGCCACCGAGATGGCCCGCGCGGTGGCCGCCCTCTTCACCGACCTCGGCCCGCTCGCCGACAAGGTCACGCTGGTCGCGCTCTCGGAGTTCGGCCGCCGGGTGGTGGAGAACGCGAACTGGGGGCTGGACCACGGCTACGGGAACGTCATGCTGCTCGCCGGCGCCGGCGTCGTCGGGGGCCGCTACCACGGCACCTGGCCCGGCCTGGGCACCACCGCCGACGCCGACCTCATGGTCACCACCGACTACCGCAGCGTGCTCGCGGAGGTGGTCGAGACCCGGTTCGGAGCGTCGGTGCCGACGGTCTTCCCCGGTCTGAGCCGGGAGACCGTCGGTGTGATGCGAGCCTGACCCGGACCGCTACGCCCAGCGCGCGGTGCGGGCCAGGAGCGCGGCACAGGCCGCCACCCCGGCCGTCGAGGTGCGCAGGACCTCCGCGCCCAGGCGCACCGTGGAGGCGCCCGCGGCCTCGAACGCCGCCAGCTCGTCGGAGGTCAGGCCACCCTCCGGACCGATCACCAGGGCGATCTCGCCCGTCGGCGGCACCTCCAGCGTCGACAGGGACGCCTCGGCGTCCTCGTGCAGCACCACGGCCAGGTCGGCCCGGGCGATCCGGGCGGCCGCCTCCCCCGTCGTGGCCAGCGGGGCGACCGAGGGGAACCAGTGCCGCCGGGCCTGCTTCGCGGCCTCGCGGGCCGTGGCCTCCCACCGGGCGTGCGACTTCGCGGCCCGCTCGCCCCGCCACACGGCGACCGACCGGGCCGCCGCCCACGGGACGATCGTGGCGGCGCCGATCTCGGTCAGGACCGAGACCGCCAGCTCGCCGCGCTCACCCTTGGGCAGCGCCTGGACGACGACCAGCGACGGCTCCGGGGCCCGACTGAGGTCGACCTCGCGCACCGTCACCGAGAACGACCGCTTCCCGGTCTCGGCCACGTCGCCGCGGACCGTCGTACCGGCGCCGTCGGTGAGCAGCACCGGCTCCCCCACCCGCAGGCGACGGACCGCGACGGCGTGGTGTGCCTCGTCGCCGGTCACCTCGACGCGGCCCTGGGGCACCACGCCCGCGAGCGTCGGCACGAGGTGCACCGGGAGCGACATCAGTGCTGGTTGAAGGCGTCGCGCAGACGCCCGAAGACCGACTTGTGGGTGGGGTTGGGGCTGCCGCCGGGGTTCTCCTCGCCGCGGATCGCGGCCAGCTCGCGCAGGAGCTCCTCCTGGCGGGCGTCGAGCCGGGTGGGGGTGTCCACCGCGACCGTGATCACCAGGTCGCCGCGCCCCATGCCGCGCAGGCCCGGTACGCCGCGGGCCCGCAGCGTCTGCTGCGCGCCGGACTGGGTGCCGGGCTTGATCTCCAGCTCGAACTCGGTCTCGAGGTCGGTCTCCCCGTCCCGGCCGGCCAGGTCGGCCTCCAGCGTGGGCAGGGTGAGCGTGGTGCCGAGCGCGGCCGCCGTCATCGGGATCGTGACCGTGCACAGGAGGTCGTTGCCGTGCCGGGTGAAGGTCGGGTGCTGGCTGACCTGGATCTCCACGAAGAGGTCCCCGGCCGGGCCGCCGCCGGGCCCGACCTCGCCCTGGCCGGTGAGCTGGACCCGGGTGCCGGTGTCGACGCCGGCCGGGATCTTGACGGTCAGGCTGCGGCGGGAGCGGACCCGGCCGTCGCCGGCGCAGTCCCGGCACGGGTCCGGGATGATCTGGCCGAAGCCCCGGCAGGCCGCGCAGGGGCGCAGCGTGCGGATCTCGCCGAGGAAGGACCGCTGCACGTGCGCCACCTCGCCCGCCCCGCGGCAGGTCTCGCAGGTGATCGGGGTGCTGCCCGGCGCCGCGCCGTCACCGTGGCAGGTCTCGCAGGTCACCGCGGTGTCGACCTTGAGATCGCGGGTGACGCCGAACGCCGCCTCGGCGAGCTCCACGTCGACCCGGATGAGTGCGTCCTGGCCGCGGCGCACCCGGGGCCGGGGTCCACGGCCCTGGCCCTGCCCGCCTCCGCCGCCGCCGCCGAAGAAGGCGTCCATGATGTCGGTGAACGAGAAGCCCGCGCCCTGCCCGAAGCCCGCCTCGCCCATGCCGCCACCGAACGGGTCGCCGCCGCGGTCGTAGGCGGCCCGCTTCTGCGGGTCGCTCAGCACCTCGTAGGCCCGTGAGACCTCCTTGAACCGCTCCTGGGTCTCGGGGTCGGGGTTGACGTCGGGGTGCAGCTGGCGTGCCTGCTTGCGGTAGGCCTTCTTGATCGCGTCCGCGTCGGCATCCCGGGACACGCCGAGGAGGTCGTAGAGGTCCTGGCTCATGAGTCCTTCTGGTTGTGGCTGGGTGTGGCTGGGGTGTCGCTGGCTGTGGCTGGCTGTCGCTGGTGCTGCTCGGCCCGGTCAGGCCTCGTCGAGGATCCGGGAGACGTAGCGGGCCACCGCCCGCACCGCCGCCATCGTCCCGGGGTAGTCCATGCGGGTCGGCCCGACGATCCCCAGGGTCGCCAGCGCCTGCTCGCCGGGACCGTAGCCGGTGGCGACCACGCTCGTCGTCGCCAGCTCCTGGTAGGGGCCCTCGTGCCCGATCCGCACCGTCAGGGCGCCCGCGCTGCTGGCCTCGCCGAGCAGCTTGAGGAGCACGACATGCTCCTCGAGCGCCTCGAGCAGCGGCCGGATCGTGGTGTCGAAGCCCTCCCCGAAGCGGGTCAGGTTGGCGGTGCCGCCGACCGCCACCCGCTCGTCGGAGCGGTGGTCGGACACGGCCTCCACCAGCGCGGCCGCCACCAGCCGGGCCGCCCCGTCGGTGGCCTCGGGGAGCCCGTCGCCCACGTCGGCGAGGCGGCTGCCGGCATCGGCGATCAGCTGGCCGGCGGCAGCACGGTTCATGCGCAGCCGCAGGTCGGCCAGGGCGTCCTCACCGAGCTCGTCGGGCAGCTCGACGAGCCGCTGCTCCACCCGACCGGTGCTGAGGATGACCACCAGCAGCAGACGGGTGGGCGTGATCGCCACCAGCTCGACGTGCCGGACCGTGCTGCGGCTCAGGGTGGGGTACTGGACGACGGCGACCTGCCGGGTGAGCTGCGAGAGCATCCGGACACTGCGCTGGACGACGTCGTCGAGGTCGACGGCGCCGTCGAGGAACGAGGCGATCGCCCGCCGCTCGGCAGGGGTCATCGGCTTCACCGTGGTCAGCCGGTCAACGAAGAGCCGGTAGCCCTTATCGGTGGGCACCCGGCCGGCGCTGGTGTGCGGCTGGGTGATGAAGCCCTCGTCCTCGAGCGCGGCCATGTCGTTGCGCACGGTGGCCGGCGAGACGCCCAGCTGGTGCCTCTCGACGAGGGACTTGGAGCCGACCGGCTCCTCGGTGGAGACGTAGTCCTCGATGATCGCCCGCAGCACTGCGAGCCGGCGGTCCTCGACCATGTCTCCTCCTGTCTGCGTCGGGCTGCAGCGTCTGGCACTCCGCTCAGCGGAGTGCCAATCCTACTAGTCTGCCCCCATGACGGCATTTCGTGAGGTCTCCGACCGGGTCTGGGTGGCCCGGCACACGTGGTTCGACCTCAACATCGCAGTGATCGCCGGCACCGAGGGGCTGCTCGTCGTCGACACCCACGCATCCGCCTCCGCGGCCCGGGCCGTGCTGGAGCAGGTCCGGACCCTGTCCCCGTTGCCAGTGGCGGCGGTGGTCAACACCCACGAGCACTTCGACCACACCTTCGGCAACGGGGTGATCGGGGCCGGGGTCCCGGTCTACGCCCACGAGACGGCGGCCGCCAACACGGTGCCGGCGGGCGAGCGGGCCAAGCGGGCCTACGCGGCCGAGCCGGAGGACCCGCACGCCGGGGAGGTGGCCGAGACCGAGATCGTGCCCGCCGACCGGACCTTCTCCTCGGCTGTGTCCCTCGACCTCGGGGAGCGCCCCGTCGAGCTGGTCCACCCGGGCCTCGGGCACACGGCCGGGGACGTCGTCGTACGCGTGCCCGACGCCGACGTCCTGCTCGCCGGCGACCTGGTCGAGGAGTCGGCCACCCCCGGCTTCGGGCCGGACTGCCACCCGATGGAGTGGCCGCTCACGCTCGACCTGGTCAGCGCGCTGCTGACCGAGGACTCGGTGGTGGTCCCGGGGCACGGGGCGGTGGTCGACCGCGACTTCGCGCTCGAGCAGCGCGCCGCGATCGGCGGGGTCGCCGAGACCATCCGGGACCTCGCGGGCCGCGGCGTACCCGTGGACGCGGCCCTGGCCTCCGCCGAGTGGCCGTTTCCCGTCGAGGACCTCGCCGACGCCGTCCGCCGCGGCTACCAGGCCCTCCCCCGCTCCGCCCGCTCCCTCCCCCTCCTCTGACCTCCCTCCCCTCCCCTCCGGATAGTCCACGAAGTTCGAGTCGCCCCAGCGGTCTCTGGGGGACTCGAACTTCGTGGACTATCGTCCAGGGATGACGAGTGCGAGCGGGGAGCAGGAGCAGAGTAGGGAGCAGGGCGGGGACGGGGCTGCCGAGGGGATCGGCGACGACCGGCTGCCGGAGGACCTGGTGGCCGGCGAGGACAACCCGCTGGCCGAGCCGCTGCCGGAGGGCGAGTCGGCCGACCTCGGCATCCCGGAGCCCGGCGGCGAGCCGGACGGCGGCGAGGCAGGCGGCGAGGCAGGCGACACGGGCGGCGGTGCAGACAGCACCCCGGATGGCGACACGGGCGGCGAACCGGGCTGACCTCGGCGCGGCGGCGCCACCGGCGGGCGGACCGCGCCTAGCGTTGCGGGGTGCCTTCCCCGAACGACCGCTACGGCTCCGACGTCCTCGCCACCGACTGGCGCGCCCCGCGACGCGGTCGGGCCGTCGAGGCACCGGCCGACCTGGGGCAGGTCGTCGAGGAGGTCACCACCGACTGGTGCGGCGAGATCGTCGCCGTCGACCGCGACCTGCACACCCTCACGCTCGAGGACCGACGCGGGACCCGCCGCACGTTCCCGCTGGGCGCCGGCTTCCTGCTCGAAGGCCGACCGGTCATCCTCACCGCCCCGGTCCGAGCGGCGGCACCGACCCGGCCCACGCGTACGGCGTCGGGGTCGGTCGCGGTCCAGGGCAGCACCGCGCGGGTCGCCCGGGCCAGCCGGATCTTCGTCGAGGGACGGCACGACGCCGAGCTGGTCGAGCGGGTCTGGGGTGACGACCTGCGGATCGAGGGCGTGGTGGTGGAGTACCTCGGCGGCGTGGACGACCTCGCCGAGCACCTGCGCGACTTCCGCCCCGGACCCCAGCGCCGGGTGGGCGTGCTGGTCGACCACCTCGTGGCCGGGTCCAAGGAGAGCCGGATCGCGGAGGGCATCGCCCGCAGCCCCGTGGGCGCACACGTCCTCGTCGTCGGTCACCCGTTCATCGACATCTGGGCCGCGGTGAAGCCGGCCCGTCTCGGCATCGCCCGCTGGCCGGAGGTGCCGCGCAGCATCGAGTGGAAGAAGGGCGTGTGCCAGCAGCTGGGCTGGCCGCACCGCGACCAGACCGACATCGCCCGCGCCTGGCAGCACATTCTCGGACGGGTCGAGTCGTACGCCGACCTGGAGCCGGCCCTGCTCGGTAGGGTCGAGGAACTGATCGACTTCGTGACAGGGTGATGACATGAGCTATCCACCGGCAGGACCGTCCCCCTGGGAGCAGTCCGGACCCGAGCCCGGGGACCAGCCCGGCGCGCTCACCTCCGAGGACCGGACGTGGGCGCTGACCGCGCACATCGGCTCGCTGGTCGCGGCCTGGTTCGCGTTCGGCTTCCTCGCGCCGCTCGTCGTGCTGCTCGTGCAGGGCGGGAAGTCGCCGTTCGTCCGCCGGCACGCGGTGGAGTCGCTCAACTTCCAGCTCTCGCTGCTGATCTACATCGTCGTCGGCGGCATCGCCGCGTTCCTGCTCACGCTGGTCACGCTCGGCCTGGCCCTGGTCGTGATCATCCCGCTGGCGATCGCCATCGCCATCGGCGCGCTGGTCGTGGTCATCCTGGCCACGGTCCGGGCCAGCAACGGCGAGGACTACCGCTACCCCCTGACGATCCGGATCGTCAGCTGAGCCTCACGGCAGCAGCGATCGCACCACCGCGTCGGCCAGCAGTCGGCCGCGCAGCGTCAGCACCAGGCGGTCCCCGACCTCGGTGACCAGGCCGTCCGCGACCAGCCCGGGCACGGCTGCGCGCCCGGCGTCGTCGAGCACGGCCCGCTCCAGTCCCGCGCTGAGGCGGATCTCCAGCAGCACCCGCTCCACGCGGCGGGTCTCCTCGTCGAGCAGCTCCCGCGCCTGCGCCGGGCTCTCGCCGCGTGCCAGCCGACGAGCGTGCGCGGCGGGGTGCTTGACGTTCCAGAACCGCACCCCGCCGACGTGCGAGTGCGCCCCCGGGCCCACGCCCCACCAGTCGGCTCCCTGCCAGTAGAGCAGGTTGTGCCGGCACCGGGCGGCCGGGTCGCGTGCCCAGTTCGACACCTCGTACCACCCCAGTCCGGCACCGGCGAGTGCCTCGTCGGCCGCGACGTACTTGTCCGCCAGGTCGTCGTCGTCGGTCATCGGCACCTCCCCGCGGCGGACCTGCCGGGCCAGCGCCGTGCCCTCCTCGACGATCAGCGCGTAGGCGCTGACGTGGTCCGGATCGCTCGCGAGTGCCGCGTCCAGCGAGATCCGCCAGTCGGCGAGGCTCTCCCCCGGTGTGCCGTAGATGAGGTCGAGGCTGACCTGGTCGAAGCCGGCGGCCCGAGCCCAGTCGACGGCGGCCGGCACCCGCGCCGGGTCGTGGGTGCGGTCGAGGGTCCGCAGCACGTGCGGCACCGCCGACTGCATCCCGAACGACACCCGGTTCAGCCCGCCGGCGCGCAGCACCTCGAGGTCGGGCGCGCTGACGCTGTCCGGGTTGGCCTCGGTGGTGACCTCGACGTCGTCCGCGAGGCCGAACTCGTCCGAGATCGCGGCCAGCACCGCCGTCAGGTCGCCCGGCGGCAGCAGCGTCGGCGTGCCCCCGCCGAAGAACACGGTCCGCACCGGGAGGTCCACCTCCCCGAGCACCCGCCGGGCCAGGCGGACCTCCGCGACCGCGGTCTCGACGTACGACGCCCGCGACGCCCCGCCGCCCAGCTCCTCGGCGGTGTAGGTGTTGAAGTCGCAGTAGCCGCAGCGCGTCGCGCAGAACGGCACGTGCACGTAGAACCCGAAGGGCCGGTCGCCGAGGCCGGCCGACGCGGACTCCGGCAGCGTGCCGTCGGTCGGAGCCGGGTCACCGGCGGGCAGGGCTGAGGGCACGCCCCCATCCAATCACCAGCCGGACGCGGGAACGGGTGCCGGTGGCGAGCACCGGCACCCGTTCGCGTGGCTGCTCAGGCGTAGAGCGAGTCGATGAGCTCCTTGTTCTGCTCCTCGACGACCTTGCGCTTGACCTTCATCGACGGCGTCAGCTCCCCGGACTCGACGGTGAGGTCGTGGTCGAGGATCTCGTGCTTCTTGATCGTCTCCCAGCGGTTCAGGCGGGCGTTGAGCTGGTCGACGTACCCGGCGATCATCGTCTGCATCGCCTCCGACCGCACCACCTCGGCGTAGCTCTTGTCGGCCATCCCGTTGGCCTCCGCCCAGCCGGTCACCTGGTCGGGGTCCAGGGTGATCAGCGCCACGCAGTAGTTGCGCTCGCTGCCGTGCACCAGGAACTGGCTGACGTACGGGCAGATCGCCTTGAACTGCGACTCGATCGCGGACGGGGCGATGTACTTCCCACCCGAGGTCTTGAACAGGTCCTTCTTGCGGTCAGTGATCTTGAGGAACCCGTCGGAGTCGACCTCGCCGATGTCCCCGGTGCGCAGCCACCCGTCCTCGGTGAGCGTCTCGGCGGTCTGCTCGGGCAGGTTGTGGTAGCCCTCCATCACGCCGGGACCCTTGATCAGCACCTCGCCGTCCTCGGCGATCTTCACCTCGGAGCCGGCCACGATGTGGCCGACCGAGCCGAACTTGTACTGGTCGGGGTGGTTGACGAACGACCCGGCCGAGGTCTCGGTGAGCCCGTAGCCCTCGAGGATGAGGATGCCCGCGGCGTGGAACCACTCCGCGACCTCGCGGTTCAGCGCCGCCGCGCCCGAGATGAAGAACCGGACCCGGCCACCGAAGCGGTCCCGGATCTTCGTGAACACCAGCTTGTCGAAGACGGCGTGCTGGAGCTTGAGCGGCAACGGGACGCTCTTGCCCTCGCGCTTGAGCCGGTCCACCTCGAGGCCGACCTCGAAGGCCTTCTTGAAGAGCTTCTCCTTCGCTCCCCCCTCGGCGGCCTGCATGGTCACGATCCGGCCGTGCGCCTTCTCGAAGATCCGCGGGGCGGCTCCCATGAACGTGGGCTTCACGACGGCGAGGTTGTCGATGATCAGCTCGATCCGGCCGTCGACCGCGGTGGCGAAGCCGCAGGCCATCTGGGTCGAGAGCAGCACCTTGCCGAACGAGTGCGCCATCGGCAGCCACAGGAACTGCAGGTCGTCCTCGCTGAGGATGTCCTGCGCCCGGATCGCCTCGCCCTCGTAGACCCACGAGCGGTGCCGCAGTCGGACGCCCTTGGGCCGCCCGGTGGTGCCGGAGGTGTAGATCAGCGTGGCCAGCTGGTCGGGCTGGATGGCCTCCGCGTGGTCCGTGACCGCGGTCGGGTTGTCGGCGAGGTAGCCGTCCCCGAGCGCCGACAGCTCGTCCATGCCGATGACCCAGTCGCCGTCGGCGCTGCCGGCGAACGTGACGACCTTCGCGACGTGCGGGATCTCGGCCTTCTGCTCCACGAGCTTGGCGATCTGGCTGTCGTCCTCCGCGAACACGATGCGGCACTCGGAGTCGCTGAGGATGTACGCCGTGTCCTCGGCGTTGGTGGACGGGTAGACCGTCGTCGTCGCGGCACCGGCGCACATGATTGCGAGGTCGCCGAGGATCCACTCGTAGCGGGTGCCCGACACGATCCCCACTCGCTGCTCCGGCTCGATGCCCAGGGCCATCAGACCGGCTGCCAGGCGGGTGACCTGGTCGCCGACCTCGCGCCAGGTGACCGACTCCCACGTGTCCCCGACGGGATAGCGGTAGGCCTCCCGGGGGCCGGACTTGTCGACTCGCTCGAGGAACTGCACCGCGACGTTGCGCGGCATCGTCTCCACGAAGGATGCATCGTTGTTGATGGGCATGGGGCTCCTGCTTCTCGCCTCGGCTCACAGCCGTCAGATCGGGCTGATGACTTGGCAGTAACCTAGATCACGCGGGCCGCGCGCGCACGTGGTCCTGCTCACAGATCGGGCGCGTCGAGGTGGTCCGAGGCCTCACGCAGCCCCGCGCCGCGTCCGTCGAGCCGCCGAGGACGGCGCGTCGGACAGCATCCGCAGCACGGCCCGCTCCAGCGCGGCCCGACGCGACTCGGGGGTCCGGTGCCGGCGCCGCGTGGTGGCCTCGATCGTCACCCCGTCCTCGTAGAGGTCGATGACGCGGGGGTCGACGTAGGAGCTCTTCGCGATCGCCGGGGTGTTCCCGAGGAACTCGGCCACCTCGACCATGGCCTGCCGCACGGCACGCTTCCGGGACGCCGCGCTCTGCCCCGTCTCGTCGCTCTCGGCCAACGACGCCGCGGCGAGCACCGTTGCGTGCCAGGTGCGGAAGTCCTTCGCGGTGATCTCCTCGCCGACGCTCTCCCGGAGGTAGTCGTTGACGTCGGAGGCGTCGAGGTCGACCCAGCGCCGGTCCCGCTTGAAGGCCATCAGCCGATCGCTGCCGCCCCGACGGCGGCGCAGGGTCTCCACCGCTGCCACCGCCAGGGGGTCGTCGACCTCGATCCGGTGGTCGATGCCCGACTTGCCGACGAACTCGAAGACCAGCGTCGAGCCGGTCCGGGTGACGTGCCGGCGCTCCAGTGTGGTCAGGCCGAACGAGCCACCCTCCTCGAAGGCGTCCCCGCCGATCCGGAAGCAGCCCAGGTCGAGCAGGCGTACGGCGGTCGCGGCGGACCGCTCGAGCGGCATGCCCTCACCGGTCAGGTGCTCCTCGAGGGCGTTCCTGGCCGCGGGGAGCCGGCGGGCCGCCCGCGCGACCCGCTCGAACTTCAGCTCGTCCTGCTGGATCCGCCACTGGGGGTGGTAAAGGTACTGCCGGCGGCCGGCCTCGTCGACGCCCACGGCCTGCAGGTGGGCGTTTGGGTGGGGCGAGATCCACACCTCGCGCCATGCCGGCGGAATCACCAGCTCCTTGGCGCGGGCGACGTCGGCATCGGGCAGCCGCTCCCCGTGCCGGTCGAGGTAGACGAAACCGCGGCCGGCCCGGCGCCGGGTCCACCCGGGCGAGTTCGGCGACACGGTGCGCAGCCGCACCACGCCTCGGTGCCTAGCCGGTGAAGGGCAGCGCGTCGACGGCGCTCTCGCCCGCGTGCGCCACCTTCTTGCGCGCCTTCCGGCCGGCCCGACGCGCCCCGGCGATCAGCCCCTGGGCGGTGATCGTGACCCCGGCGGCGGCCAGCCAGACGTCCTTGGCGATCGCGGTCCCCTGCTGGGTGGGCCGGATGCTGCCCTCCTGCCGGAGCCCGGGGACGTTGACGTAGAGCCCCAGCAGCCCGGCGCCGAAGCCGGTCAGCGCCGCCCCGGCCACCACCGGGGACACCGTCGGCGCCAGCAGCACCGCACCCAGGGCGATCTCGCCGCCGGCCAGGGCACGGGTGAAGTCCTTGGGCCTGACCTTGCCCAGGGCGGGGTAGGCGGTGCTCGCCATCCCGTGCAGTCCCTCGGCGGTCTCGTCGTCCGCGCCGAGCTTGGTGATGCCCGAGTTGAGGATGAAGGCTCCGGTGGCGAGCCGGAGCGGCACGTGGGTCAGGTGCATGGGATTCCTCCGTTGCGATGGGGACGTCGCTCCCACCCTAGCCACGGCCCCGGTACGTCGCGGGGCCCGGCCGCACGGCCGCGTCCTCGGCTACTTCTTCGGCTTCTCCGCACTCGGTGCGTTGGACAGGGCCGCGATGAACGCCTCCTGGGGGACCTCGACCCGGCCCACCATCTTCATCCGCTTCTTGCCCTCCTTCTGCTTCTCCAGCAGCTTCCGCTTGCGGGTGATGTCGCCGCCGTAGCACTTGGCGAGCACGTCCTTGCGGATCGCCCGGATGGTCTCGCGGGCGATGATCCGGGCGCCGATGGCCGCCTGGATCGGCACCTCGAACTGCTGCCGCGGGATCAGGTCCTTGAGCTTCCCGGCCAGCATCACGCCGTACGAGTAGGCGGCGTCACGGTGCACGATCGCCGAGAAGGCGTCGACGGTCTCGCCCTGCAGCAGGATGTCGACCTTCACCAGGTCGGCCGCCTGCTCGCCGGTCACCTCGTAGTCCAGGGAGGCGTAGCCCTTGGTCCGCGACTTCAGCTGGTCGAAGAAGTCGAAGACGATGTCGGCCATCGGCAGCGTGTAGCGCATCTCCACCCGGTCCTCGGAGAGGTAGTCCATCCCCCCGAGCTGACCGCGCTTGGCCTGGCACAGCTCCATGATCGTGCCGATGTAGTCGCTGGGGCTGAGGATGGTGGCCTTGACCACCGGCTCGCGCACCTCCGCGATCTTGCCCTCGGGGTACTCGCTCGGGTTCGTGACCTCGTGGACGCTGCCGTCCTCCATCGTCACCTGGTAGACGACGTTGGGTGCGGTCGAGATCAGGTCGAGGTCGAACTCCCGCTCGAGCCGGTCCCGCGTGATCTCCATGTGCAGCAGTCCCAGGAAGCCGCAGCGGAAGCCGAAGCCCAGCGCGCCAGAGGTCTCGGGCTCGTAGGCCAGGGCCGCGTCGTTGAGCTGCAGCTTGTCGAGGGCGTCGCGCAGGGTCGGGTAGTCGTCGCCGTCGATGGGGTAGAGCCCCGCGAAGACCATCGGGTTCGGGTGCTTGTAGCCGCCCAGCGGCTCGGCCGCCCCGCCGTGCTGCGAGGTCACGGTGTCGCCGACCCGGGACTGGCGCACGTCCTTCACCCCGGTGATCAGGTAGCCGACCTCGCCGACCCCGATCTCGCCGGCCTTGACCGGCTCGGGGCTGATCACCCCGACCTCGAGCATCTCGTGCACCGCACCGGTCGACATCATCTTGATCCGGTCCCGGTGGCTGAGCTTGCCGTCGACGACCCGGACGTAGGTGACCACGCCCCGGTAGGTGTCGTAGACCGAGTCGAAGATCAGCGCCCGGGCCGGCGCGTCGGCGTCGCCCACGGGCGCCGGGGTCTGCTTGACGATCTCGTTGAGGACCTTCTCCACGCCGAGACCGGTCTTGGCCGACACCTGGAGGACGTCGTCGGGGTCGCAGCCGATGATGCCGGCCAGCTCGGCGGCGTACTTCTCGGGCTGCGCGGACGGCAGGTCGATCTTGTTGAGGACCGGGATGATGTGCAGGTCGGCGCCCAGCGCCAGGTAGAGGTTCGCGAGGGTCTGCGCCTCGATGCCCTGGGCGGCGTCCACCAGCAGGATCGCGGCCTCGCACGCCTCGAGCGAGCGGGACACCTCGTAGGTGAAGTCGACGTGGCCCGGGGTGTCGATCATGTTCAGCACGTAGTCGCCGGGCTCCGCGCCCTCGTCGTTGCCCTCGGCCACCGTCCACGGCATCCGGACGGCCTGGCTCTTGATCGTGATGCCGCGCTCGCGCTCGATGTCCATCCGGTCGAGGTACTGCGCCCGGGCGGCCCGCTCGTCCACGACCCCCGTCAGCTGCAGCATCCGGTCGGCCAGCGTCGACTTGCCGTGGTCGATGTGGGCGATGATGCAGAAGTTGCGGAGGATCGCGGGGTCGGTATGCCCCGGAGGGGGCGCGCTCTTCGAGGACACAGGTGGCTTTCGGGACGACGACTGAGGGTCGGGCCATTGTTCCACGGGGCGGCACGGCGACCCGATTCGGTGAGGGCCATGCGCGAGGATGCGGCCCATGACCATCCAGCCGGTGCCCACCGGCAAGACCGCCCGTCGCCTCGAGTGGCAGTTCCTGCCCGTCCACATCCGTCGGCTCGTCGAGCAGCGGTGCGGCTCGCCGGTCGTCGAGGCCGACTCGCAGACCGGCGGCTTCACCCCCGGGTTCGCCTCGGTGCTCACCTGCGAGGACGGGTCCCGCCACTTCGTGAAGGCGGCATCGGTGAAGGCGCAGCGGATGTTCGCCGAGTCCTACCGGGAGGAGGCCCGCAAGCTCGCGGCCCTGCCGGCCGGCGTCCCGGCCCCCCGGCTCCTGTGGCGGCACGAGACGGACTGGGTGGTGCTCGGCATCGAGTACGTCGCCGCCCGGCTGCCGCACCGACCCTGGCAGGACGCCGACCTCGACGCCACGCTCGACGCACTGGAGACCGTCGCCGACCGGTTGACCCCGCCTCCGGCCGCGCTGGAGCTGGACAGCTTCGCCGAGGAGTTCGGCGAGCTGGTGGGCCACTGGGACCACGTCCGCGCCGCGCTCCCCGACCTGCCGCACCTGGCGGACGCGGCCGCCCTCGCCGCCGGCTTCGCCGAGGTCACCGAGGGGTCCACCCTGGTGCACACCGACGTCCGCGACGACAACGTGCTCGTCGACGAGTCCGGTCGGGCCTGGCTGTGCGACTGGAACTGGCCGGTGCTCGGCGCCGCCTGGCTGGACACCCTCTTCGCGCTGATCGGCCCGTGCGGTGACGGTCACGACGTGGACGAGGTGCTCGCGCGGCGCCGGCTCACCCGGGACGTGCCGGACGAGCACGTGGACACGGTGCTGGCGCTGCTGGCCGGCTACTTCTTCCGCCAGCGGGACCTGCCGGTGCCCCCCACGTCGCCGTGGCTGCGGGCGCACCAGTCCTGGCAGGGCGAGGTCGTCTGGTCGTGGCTGTGCCGACGCCGGGGCTGGGTCTGACCCGCGGGGCGCGATCCCCCACGGCCCCCGCACGAATTTGGGCGGCCACCGGCCGCGCTGATAGTCTCTCCGCTTGTGTGTCTGGCGCCGCGCGCCGGCACACCACCGAACCAGCAGCAATCCATCCGGCACCAGCGAGAACGTAGAGGCGCAGCGTAGTGGCGAACATCAAGTCCCAGATCAAGCGCAACCGGCAGAACGAGGTTGCCCACGAGCGCAACAAGGCCGTGAAGACGGGTCTGCGCTCCGCTGTGCGCAAGTTCCGCGAGCTCGCCGCCTCCGGCGACAAGGACGCGGCCCAGGCCGCCGCCCGCGACGCGACCAAGAAGCTCGACAAGGCCGCCTCCAAGGGCGTCATCCACAAGAACCAGGCTGCCAACCGCAAGTCGGCGATCAGCAAGCAGGCCTCCTCGCTCTGAGCGTCCAGACCTGAGCAGCAGCGAAGGCGTCGTCCCCGGTCGGGGGCGGCGCCTTCTGCGTGTCCTGGCTCGTGTCCGGACGGGTCAGCGCTGGTCGCGGAGCCCGGCGACCGTGAGCACCAGCCGCTCCAGGGTGTAGGCGGCGTCGTGCGCGGCACCCTTGATGTCGGCGTCGGCCTGGGCGATCGCGCCGATGGCGGCGCCGAGCCCCTCGGCACTCCAGGAGCGGGACTGGTCGCGGAGCGCGCGCAGCTTCCAAGGGGGTACGCCGACCTCCCGGGCCAGGTCTGCCTCACGCATCCCGCGCGGCGCGGACACGTAGCGGGCCAGGCCGCGGACACCGGTCGCGAACGCCGAGGTGACCAGCACCGGCGCGGTGCCCCCGTCGAGCGCCCAGCGCAGTTCCTCCAGCGCCTCCGGCCGGCGGCCGAGGAACGCGGCGTCGGCCACCGCGAACGACTTCGCCTCGGCCCGTCCCCCGAAGTAGCGCCGGACCTTGTCGGAGTCGAGCGTGCTGCCCGGGTGGTCGCTGACCAGCTGGTGGGCGGCCGCCGCGAGCGAGCGCAGGTCCTGGCCCACCGCCTGCACGAGCAGGTCGGCCGCCTGCTCGTCGATGCGGGACCCGTGCGAGCGCACCTCGGCGACCACGAACCGCGGGAACTCCGACCACTTCACCGCGGCCGACTTCTGCTCGGTCACCCCGGCCGCCTTGCGCAGCTTGGCCAGCACCCCCGAGCCCTTCTGGCCGCCGGAGTGCACCAGCACCAGGGCGACGTCCTCGGCCGGCGCCGCGCAGTAGCCCAGCACCCCCTCGACCGACTCCTCGGGAAGGTTCTCCAGGCTCCGCACCACGACGCACCTGGTCGTGGAGAACAGCGACGGTGCGGCCATCTCCCCGAGCGTGGCCAGGGACAGGTCCGCCGCCCCGGCCTCGGAGAACTCCGCCTCCGGGTCGTGCCCGCGGACCGCTGCCCGGACTCCGGCCACGGTGCGCTCGTTGAGGAACTCCTCGGGACCGGTCACCAGCGTGACCCGTCCCAGCACGTCTGCAGCTCGCGGTCCGGCCATGGTGGGACCAGCCTGCCACACGGGTCCCCCAGCCGACCGGCCGCGTCAGCGGCTCGTCCGCACCGTCAGCGCGCCCTCCTCGAGCAGCACCGCGACGTCGCCGTCGGCATCGGTACGTCGGACCTCGGCGCCCCCTGCGGCCAGCGGCTCGAGGGTCTCCGCGGCCGGGTGCCCGTAGTCGTTGTCCGCCCCCACGGAGGCCACCACCACGCGGGCGCCCAAGGAGGCCAGGAAGTCGTGGTCCTGGTGCCGGCTGCCGTGGTGCGGCACCTTCAGGACGTCGACCTCGAGGCCGGGCAGGCTCCTGGCCAGCAGGCGCTGCGCCTCGGGCTCGACGTCGCCCGTGAGCAGGATCCGGACGCCGGACACCTCCGCCAACAGCACGAGTGAGGCGTTGTTGGCGGCACTCCCGTCCTCGGCCGCCGAGCCGGCCGCCGAGCCGCCCGGCAGCGGGCCGACCACCTGCAGCCGGACGGCGCCGACGGTGCGGGACTCGGCGTACCCGGGGACCCGGGTGCGGGCGCCCGCAGCCCGCCCCACCTCGGCGGCTCCCTGGGCCGGCTCGCGCAGCCCGGTCACGGCGACCTCCCCGACACCTCGCCCCTCGAGCACGCCGGACAGTCCGGCCACGTGGTCGGCGTGGAAGTGGGTGAGGACGACGAGCGGCACCTCCTCGACGCCGAGCCGGCTCAGGCACCTGTCCACGAGCAGCGGGTCCGGCCCGGCGTCGACCACGACTGCGGAGCCCGGCCCGGCGTTGAGCACGAGGGCGTCACCCTGGCCGACGTCACAGGCCACGAGCAGCCACCCGGGTGGCGGCCACCCCGGGGTCGGGACCGGCACCAGCACCGCGACGGCCAGGGCGGCACCGCAGGCCAGGCCGCTGGCGCGGCGGGCCAGCAGCGGTCCCAGCGTCACGGTCAGTGCCCCGCAGATCGCGGTCAGCAGCACGAGGTCGGACCACCGGGTGCCCCACTCGATCGCCGGCAGCGGCAGCCCGGCGGCGTGCTCGGCCACCGCGACGATGCCTGCCGCGGACCAGGTGGCGACCCGGCCCAGCGCGGACCCGGCCGGCGGCAGCACCAGCCCGACCACGCCGCCGAGCAGCCCGAGCACGGTGGCCGGCGCCACCAAGGGTGCCGCGAGCAGGTTCGCGCCCACCGCGACCAGGCTCACCTGTCCCGAGATGCCCGCGATGACCGGGGTGACCGCGAGCTGGGCGGCGGCCGGCACGGCCACCGCCTCGGCCGCGGGCCGGGGCAGCCAGCTCGTCATGGCCCGCACCCATCCGGGTGCGAGCAGCAGGATCCCGGCGGTGGCAAGCACCGACAGCGCGAACCCGACCCTCGTCGCCAACCACGGGTCCCACAGCAGCAGCCCGAGGACCGCGACGCCGAGCGCCCGGACGCCGCGGTCGCGGCTGTTCGCGCCGATCCCGATCAGCGCGACCGTGCCCATGGCCGCCGCCCGGACCACGCTCGGCTCGGTGCGCGCGAGGAGGATGAAGCCGGCGATCCCCAGCGCCCCGAGCACGTGCAGCCACCGGCCGCGCACCCCGCACCACCGTCCGAGCACCAGCAGGAACCCCACCACCAGCGTCAGGTTGGTGCCGGAGACCGCGAGCAGGTGGGTCAGGCCGGCGGTCCGGAACTGCTCGTGCAACCGGGCCGGGAGATCCTGGTCGTCCCCGTCGACCAGCGCCGGCACCAGGGCGCGGGCCGGGTACCGGGCATCGGCCACGGCGGCCCGGATGGCAGCCCGCAGCGCGGCGGACCCTCGCCAGGCCAACGACGGCTCCGCCACCACCCGAGGCGCACCCCGGGCCACCGCCACCGCGGCCAGGTCACCGCCGTCCGCCGGCCCGAGCCGGACCGGCGCCAGCACCGTGCTGCCGAGCCGTACGTCGGCCCACGCCCGGTCGCCGATCACCAGCACGGGGGTGTGCACCGACCAGACGCCGGTCCCGCCCGGACCGCTCCTCGCGACCGTCGCGACCGTGTGCACCGTGCCGCGCACCAGGTACCGCTCCGCCCGGCTGTCGCGGAGCCGCCGGGGATCGGTGGTGACGGTGAGCCGGACCTGACCGGCGGCGCGGGAGCCGGCCAGCTCGGCCACGACCCCCGCCGCGACGCCGGCGTCCCGAAGCACCGCCGAGCCGCCCACGGAGAGGGCGGCGAGCAGGGCGCCGGCGACGAGCCGGCGGATGCCGACCCGCCGCCGGGCCGGCCCGAGGACCACCGCGAGGGCCACCAGCGGCGCCCCGAGCAGCAGCGGCGGGGCGGTGAGACCGGCGATCCCTCCGAGCCAGGCCGCCGTCCCCAGCGCGACCATCCGCAGGTCCCGGGGTCGTGCCGGGTCCGGCTGGTCACGGATCAGGGCGGTCGCAGCGAGGGCGGCCGGGGTCATCCGATCGTGACAAGGGGCGCCAGGTCGGCGAGCGTGGCCTCCCCGATCCCGTCGACGTCGAGCAGCTGGTCGACGCTGCGGAAGCCGCCGTTGGCCGTGCGCCAGTCCAGGATCGCCGCGGCCGTGACCGGCCCCACGCCGGGCAGCTCGTCCAGCTCCTCCGGACCGGCGGTGTTGATGTTGATCAGGGCCGCCGGCGTGGCGGGGCCCGCCGGGGAGCCCGGGGCTCCGGCCGCCGACGCGGCCGGGCCGGGGAGCGGGCGGATGCCCACGAGGATCTGCTCGCCGTCGACGAGCGGCCGGGCCAGGTTGAGCGCCGCGAGGTCGACCCCACGCCGGGCCCCGCCCGCTGCCTCCAGCGCGTCCACCACGCGCGACCCAGGCTCGAGGACGACGATGCCCGGGCGGCGTACCTTGCCCGCGACGTCCACGACCACGTCCACCGCGACGTCCGACCCCGCGGCCGGCCCTGCCGCCGACGCTGCCTGGTCCGCGGACGGCACCGCCGGTCCGGAAGCCGTGGCCCCGGGGCTCAGCGGTGTCACCAGCGCCGAGGCGCGCGGGTCGGCGGGGGCCAGCGCGGTGCTCCCACCCTCGCGGACCACCCACCAGGCGGTCAGCGCCAACCCGATCGCGACCACCACGGCGACCGCGGCCAGCTGGCCGGGGCCCAGGGCGGTCCGCGCGGACCAGAGCCGGCCAGCCACCGACCGGCGGGCCGCGTGCCGCCCCGGCACGGGCACGGGGACCGGGCGGGGAGCCTCGGGCGGCGGGTGGTCCCCCGGATCCGGGCCGGCACCGGCCCTCCGGACGTGGTCGAGCTCGGTGGTCAGCAGCTCCAGGCGTCGGGCGACGGTGTCCTGGTGGGCACGCGAGGGCATGCCGGGACGCTAGGCGCCTCCCGATACAGCTCGCCAGGCCGACGGCCGGACCTGTGGATGGAGGCGGCGATCAGTCGAGCGCCGGTGCCACGCAGACCGCGACCATGCCCGGTCCGACGTGGGCACCGAGGGCCGCGCCGAGCTCGGCGAGCCGGATCGGAGCGGCCAGCTCGAGCCGCTCGGTGAGCCGGCCGGCCAGCGCCTGGGCCCGGTCGGCACCGGCCAGGTGTGCCACGGTCGCCTCCACCGGACGACCCCCGGCGGCCTCGACGGCGTGCTCCTCCAGGCGGGCGAGCGCCTTGCCGGCGGTGCGGACCTTCTCGAAGGGCTGCACCGAGCCGTCCTCGATGCGCAGCAGCGGCTTGACCGACAGGGCGCCCCCCAGCAGTGCCGCCGCGGCGCCGACCCGACCGCCCCGGCGGAGGTACTCCAGGGTGTCGACGTAGAACAGCGAGGTCGACCGGTCGGCGCGGCGACGGGCCGCCCCGAGGGCCTCCTCGGGGGTCCCGCCGCGCTCGAGGACGGCCACGGCCGCCAGCGCGGCGTACCCGGTGGCCGGCCCGACCTGGCGGGTGTCGAGCGTCAGCACCGGCAGCGGCGCGTCCCGGGCCGCCTGCTCCGCCGACTCCGCGGTGCCGCTCATCCGGGCCGACAGGTGCACCGACACCACCGCGGTGGCACCCTCCGCGGCGGCGCGGGCGTAGACCTCCCCGAACACCGCCGGGCCCGGGCGCGACGTGGACACCGGCGTGTAGTCGCGCAGTGCCTCGGCGACCATGGCCGGCGTGGCCTCGGTGCCCTCGTCGTACGACGTGGCGCCGATGACCACCTGCAGCGGGACCACGACGATCCCGGCGGCCTCGGCCACCTCCGTCGACAGCGACGCCGAGGAGTCGGTGACCACGACGACATGGGGCACCCGGGGCACCGGGGACGCGACGGGGGGCACGGCCGACGTCACGCCCCGACGACCACGTTGACCAGCTTGGGGGCGCGGACGATCACCTTCCGCACGCTCCTGCCCGCCAGCGCCCGCTGCACCGCCTCGTCGGCCATCGCGGCGGCCTCCAGGTCGGCCTCGGAGACGTCCGGGGAGACCTCCAGCCGCGCCTTGACCTTGCCCTGCACCTGGACCACGGCCGTGACCGACTCCTGCACCAGCAGCCGCTCGTCGACGCTCGGCCAGCCGGCTCGGGCCACGGACGGCGCGTGACCGAGGCGCTCCCACATCTCCTCGGCGACGTAGGGCGCCACCAGCGACAGCAGGATGGTGACCGCCTCGGCCGCCTCGCGGACCGCGGGGTCGGCCGGGCCGCAGCCGGCGTCGATCGCCTTGCGGGTGGCGTTGACCAGCTCCATGACCCGGGCCACCACCACGTTGAACCGCTGGCCCTCCAGCAGCTCCGCGGCCTCGTGCACGGTGCGGTGGGTGATCCGGCGCAGCGCGACGTCGCCCTCGGCCGGGTCGACGCCCGCCGGGCTGGTCACGTCACCGGACAGCCGCCAGGCCCGCTGCAGGAACTTCAGCGAGCCGGCCGGGGACAGGTCGGCCCAGTCGATGTTGTCCTCGGGCGGGCCGGCGAACACCAGGGTCAGCCGGACCGCGTCGACCCCGAACTCCGCAAGTTGCTCCCCCAGACTGACGCCGTTGCCCAGCGACTTGCTCATCTTCTTGCCGCGGTTGATGACCACGCCCTGGTTCAGCAGCGCGGAGAACGGCTCGACGAAGTCGACCATCCCCATGTCGTGCAGCACCTTCGTGAAGAAGCGCGAGTACAGCAGGTGCAGGACGGCGTGCTCCACGCCGCCGACGTACTGGTCGACCGGGCCCCAGCGGCGGACGGCCTCGACGTCGAACGGGCCGTCGGTGTAGTCCGGCGAGCAGTAGCGCAGGAAGTACCACGAGGAGTCCACGAATGTGTCCATCGTGTCGGAGTCCCGCTTCGCCGGCACCCCGCACTGCGGGCAGTCGACGTTCACCCACTCCTCGGCCGCGGCCAGCGGGGAGACGCCCTTCGGCTTCAGGTCGGCGCCCTTCAGCTCCGGCAGCACGACCGGCAGCTGGTCCTCGGGCACGGCGACCTCGCCACACCGTTCACAGTGGATGATCGGGATCGGGCAGCCCCAGAAGCGCTGACGCGACAGCAGCCAGTCGCGGAGCCGGAAGTTCACCGCGCCCTGGCCGCGGCCCTCGGCCTCCAGCCGGGCGGTGATCCGCGCGATGCCCGCCGCCTTGTCGCTCAGGCCGTCCAGCCCGTCCGCGCCCCCCGAGTTGACGTAGGTGCCGTCGCCGGCGGTGGCGACCCCGGTCTCCTCGGGGTTCTCCTCGCCGGTGTCGACGACCCGGCGGACCGGCAGGTCGAACTTCCTGGCGAAGTCCAGGTCCCGCTGGTCGTGCGCGGGCACGGCCATGATCGCCCCGGTGCCGTAGTCGGCCAGCACGTAGTCGGCCGCCCAGACCGGGACCCGCTCGCCGGTCACGGGGTTGGTCGCCGTCACGCCCAGGTCGACCCCGGTCTTGGCGCGGTCGGTGGCCAGTCGGTCGATGTCCGAGGCCCGGCGGATCTCCTCCAGGTAGGCGGCGTGCTGCTCGCGCCGGTCCGGTGCCACGATCTCGGCAGCCAGCGGGGCGTCCGGGGCGACCACCATGAAGGTGGCGCCGTACAGCGTGTCCGGACGCGTGGTGTAGACGCCGACCGTCCTGGTGGTCCCGTCGGCCAGGTGCAGGTCGAAGTCGACGTGGGCGCCCTCCGACCGGCCGATCCAGTTGCGCTGCAGGGTCAGCACCCGCTCCGGCCAGCTGCCGTGCAGCGGCTCCATGTCGTCCAGCAGGCGCTGCGCGTAGTCGGTGACCTTGAAGTACCACTGGGTCAGCTCACGCTTGGTCACCACCGTGCCGCACCGGTCGCAGGCGCCGTCGACGACCTGCTCGTTGGCCAGGACGGTCTGGTCCTTGGGGCACCAGTTGACCGGCGAGTTCTTCCGGTAGGCCAGCCCACGCTCGCGGAACTTCAGGAACAGCCACTGCGTCCACCGGTAGTACTCCGGGTCGGAGGTGTGCAGGCGCCGGGTCCAGTCGAAGCTCAGCCCGTACTTCTGGAAGGAGTCGAACTGGGTCTCGATGTTGGCGTAGGTGTAGGTCGCCGGGTGCTCGTCGTTGCGGATCGCGGCGTTCTCGGCGGGCAGGCCGAACGAGTCCCAGCCCATGGGGTTCAGCACCTCGTAGCCCTGCTGCCACCAGTAGCGCGCGATCACGTCGTGCAGCGCGGTCACCTCGGCGTGGCCCATGTGCAGGTCGCCCGAGGGGTAGGGGAACATCGTCAGCGCGTAGCGCTTCTCCCGCGGCGAGTCGTCGTCGGCGGTGAAGGGGTCGAGATCGACCCAGGCCTTCTGCCACTTCTCCTGCACGCCCTCGACGTCGTACGTCGCGTGCTCGCGGTCGGCTGTCCGGTCGTGGTCGCCGGTGCGGTCCTGGCTCATCGTCCTGCTCTCCTCGTGGTCCCTGCCCGTGACATGAAAAAACCCCTCGCACAGAGGGGTGGCCGCGGTGAACTCCCGGTGACGGGTAGCTCAGCGCGGCTGGCCAAGAAGCAGGAACTGCGTGCCCATGCGTCTCATGGTAGCGCCGCCGGACGATCACCGCGACGCTGGCGGCGGGTGCCCGGCTAGAGTCCCGGCATGACTCTCCTCGACATGTTCCGGCTCGACGGCAAGGTCGCGATCGTGACCGGTGCCTCCAGCGGCCTCGGGGTCGCCTTCGCCCAGGCGCTCGCCCAGGCCGGCGCCGACGTGGTGCTCGGGGCCCGCCGGGTCGAGCGGCTCGCGGAGACCGCGGACCTGGTGCGCGAGGAGGGCCGGCAG
This sequence comes from Nocardioides donggukensis, assembly GCF_014842875.1. Taxonomy (GTDB): domain Bacteria; phylum Actinomycetota; class Actinomycetes; order Propionibacteriales; family Nocardioidaceae; genus Nocardioides; species Nocardioides donggukensis. The sequence goes on from NZ_JACYXZ010000003.1 coordinate 40,825, forward strand.
GTCCTCACCCTGGCCACCGACGTCGCGGATCCCAAGCAGTGCCAGGCCCTGGTCGACGCCGCGATGGCCGAGTTCGGCCGGGTCGACATCCTCGTCAACAACGCCGGCGTCGGCACCGCGGTGCCGGCCACCCACGAGACCGTCGAGCAGTTCAGCTCGGTGGTCGACGTCAACCTCAAGGGCTGCTACTGGATGGCCCAGGCCTGCGGACGGATCATGCAGCCGGGTTCCTCGATCATCAACATCAGCTCGGTCCTGGGGATCACCACCGGCGGCCTGCCGCAGGCGGCGTACTCGGCGACGAAGGCCGGCCTCAACGGGCTCACCCGCGACCTGGCCCAGCAGTGGACCGGCCGCAAGGGGATCCGGGTCAACTCGGTCGCGCCCGGGTTCTTCGCCTCGGAGATGACCGACCAGTACCCGCCCGGCTACCTGGAGCAGGCGCAGCAGCGGATCCCGGCCGGACGCACCGGTGACCCGCGGGAGCTGGCGGCGACCGTCGTCTACCTGGCCTCCGACGCCGCCGGCTACGTGACCGGGCAGACCCTGCCCGTCGACGGCGGCATGACGATCGCCTGAGCCCGGTGCGCGACGTGCCTGCCGTCGGTGTGCCCCGCTCCCCCTCGGTCCTGGTCATCGGCGCCGGCTTCGGCGGGCTCGGGGTCGGCATCGAGCTGCTGCGGGCCGGCTTCGGGGACGTCACGATCCTCGAGCAGGCCGACGAGATCGGTGGCGTGTGGCGCGACAACACCTACCCGAACGCCGCGTGCGACGTCCCGTCGTCGCTCTACTCGTGGTCGTTCGCGCCGAACCCGGGGTGGGGGCACCGCTACTCGCGGCAGGACGAGATCCTGGACTACCTGCACCGGACCGCCGCCGAGCAGGGCGTGCTGGACCACGTGCGCACCGGGGTCCGGGTGACCGGAGCGGCCTGGCACGAGGACGAGCACCGCTGGCACGTGCGGACCGCCTCCGGAGAGTCGCTGACCGCGGACGTCCTCGTGCCCGCGCTCGGCCAGCTGTCGCGACCCGTGGTGCCGGACCTGCCCGGGATCGACCGGTTCGCCGGGCCGGCGTTCCACTCGGCGCAGTGGCGCCACGACGTGGACCTGACCGGCGCGCGGGTCGCGGTGGTCGGGACCGGCGCCAGCGCGATCCAGTTCGTGCCCGGGATCGTCGACCGGGTGGCCTCGATGACCGTGTTCCAGCGCTCCGCGCCGTACGTCGTGCCGAAGCCGGACCGCGCCTACACCCGGACCCACCACCGCGCCTTCTCCGGGTTCCCGCCCAGCCAGACCTTCGGCCGCCGGTTGACGTGGGTGTTGTCGGAGCGCCTCAACGCAGCCCTCACCGCCGGCGGCGCCATGAAGCGGCTGCTGGAGCTGGGGTGGCGCGCGCAGCTGCGCCGGCAGGTCCCGGACGCGGCGCTGCGCGGACGGCTGCGACCGGACTACCCGCTGGGCTGCAAGCGTCTGCTGTTCTCCAACGACTGGTACCCCGCCTTGGCGCAGGACCACGTCGAGGTGGTCACCGAGGTGGTCACCGAGGTCGAGCCCGCGGGCGTCCGCGCCACCGACGGGCGGCTCCACGAGGCCGACGTCATCATCTGGGGCACCGGCTTCGCGGCCACCGAGTTCCTGGCGCCCCTCACGATCACCGGCTCCGGCGGGGTGGACCTGCACGAGGTGTGGGCCGACGGTGCGCATGCCCACCTCGGCATGACCGTGCCCGGGTTCCCGAACCTGTTCCTCGTCTACGGGCCGAACACCAACCTGGGCGGCTCGTCGATCATCGGCATGATGGAGGCGCAGGCCGGCTACATCCGCCAGGCGGTGCGGGCCGTGGCGCGCGGCCGCACCCTCGCCGTACGCCGGTCGGTGGCGGCGTCCTTCGACGCGGAGATGCAGGAGCGACTGGCGCACTCGGTGTGGGCGCAGTGCAACAGCTGGTACCGCGCCGACGGCGGCCGGGTGAGCACCAACTGGCCCGGGATGGTGGCGGAGTACGTCGCCCGCACGGCTCGCCTCGAGGCGTCGGACTTCGAGCCGGCCGGGGTGCGGGACGACGACGTCGAGGTGCTCGGATGACACCCGCCCATCCCGCTCGTCCCGCTCATCCCCCGGAGCCGTGGCAGCTCCGCGGCCGGGGGGACGTGACCCTGTGGCGGGTGCCGCTCGACGCGGTGCCGGCACTGCCGGACGGGGTCCGCGCGCTGCGGGTGCGCGGCGAGTCGCTGGTGGTGACCGCCTTCGTCGACTACGCCGAGGGTGGGCTGCTGGCCTACCACGAGCTGCTCGCCGCGGTCGTGGTCCGGCACGGCCGCGGGTTGGCGCTCAGCATCACCGACATCTGGGTCGACAGCCCGGAGTCGCTGGCCGGAGGCCGGGCGCTGTGGGGCATCCCCAAGGACCTGGCGACGTTCGAGATGGCGGAGCCGGGCGTCTCCGAGGCGCGGGTGGACGGCGTCCTGCTCTCGGCCGCGTCGTCCCGGCCGCGCCGCGGCCCGACGGTGCCAGTCCCCCGCGTCCTCCGCGGCCGCGTCGTCCAGACGCTGGCGGGGAGCACCGTCAGCACCCGGATCACCGCCGGCGGCCGGATCTCGCGGGCGACGGCCGAATGGAGCTTTCCCCCGACCGGTCCGTTGGCCTGGCTGGGCACGCGGCAGGCCCTGCTCAGCGTGTCGGCCGAGGACTTCGCGCTCACCTTCGGGCCGAAGCTCTCCGGCTCCTGACAGCTGGGCACCTCAGAGCCGGCCGCGGGCCACCACCACGGGGCAGTCCGCGCGCCGCACGCACTCCTCCGCCACGGACCCCAGAAGCAGGCTGGCGACGCCACCTCGGCCGCGGTTGCCTACGATCAGGACATCCGCGGACTCGGAGGCCGCGAGGAGGACCTGCGCCGGGGGCCCGTGGCAGACGTGGACCTCGACGGCCTCGTCTCCGATCAGCTCGGCGATGCGTGCCTGCTCGGCTGCCAGCGTGCTGCTCTCCAGCTCGGAGAGCGACGGCACGATCCCCGCTGGCACGTCCGGCGGCAGCTCCGCGGTCATCATCGTCCACGCCCGCAGGACGTGCAGTGGCGCGTCGCGCCGGCGCGCCTCGTCCAAGGCGAACCGCACCGCCCGGCCGGCCACGTCGGACCCATCGTCGCCGACGACGACCCCGCCCTCGGGCCGGATCTCCCTGGTCACCTGAAGAAGCATGTGTCCATCCTCGCGCAGTGCGGACTCCCCGAACAGTGACCTTCGGCCCTGCCCCGAAATCCGAGAACGGCGGCCCGTCTCCGGACCGCCGTTCCCCTTCGGTGGAGCTGAGGGGACTCGAACCCCTGACCCTCTGCATGCCATGCAGATGCGCTACCAGCTGCGCCACAGCCCCAACATCATCCGCTCGCGGACAACGTCCGGAATCCTAGCCAACGCCTCCCCGGGAAGTGAAATCGGGGTCGGCGGGGCTCCGCCTCCTGCCCGTCCACGCGGCGCCGGCGTGCCTCCTCGGGAGCCCGAGCGAGCCCGCTGGTTGCCCTTCGAGACGGCGCTGGCGCGCCTCCTCAGGAACCGGAGCGAGCGCCAGCCGTCCCCGGTGGTTGAGGAGCGAGCGCAGCGAGCGTCTCGAAACCACTCCCCAACCACCGACAGGCGGGCCTGGTCTTCGGTGGTTGCCCTTCGAGACGGCGCTGGCGCGCCTCCTCAGGAACCGGAGCGAGCGCCAGCGGCCCCGGTGGTTGCCCTTCGAGACGGCGCTGGCGCGCCTCCTCAGGAACCGGAGCGAGCCCGGTCCCCGGTGGTTGAGGAGCGAGCGCCAGCGAGCGTCTCGAAACCACCCCTCGACGGCACGCTGGTTTCGAGACGGGCCCTGGCGGCCCTCCTCAACCACCGGTGGACATGCCTGTGTCCCCACCCGATCCTGCCCGGGGTGGGGTGTGGGGCGTGGTCCTCAATGCTCGGGCGGGGAACCGGCCGGGCGGGTCGGGTCGGTGATGTCCAGGGTGCCGGTCCGGTCGCGTCGGAACCGCAGCCCGTGCGGGGAGGTCCACTCGAACACCCCCGGCACCGGGGTAGCGCACCTCCAGGCGCCGTGGGTCTTCAGCCGGTGATGCCGCCGACACAACGCGCCCAGGTTGCCCGTCGCGGTCTGCCCCGGAGGGCCGTCGGGGTCGTAGGCGACCACATGGTCGGCATCACAGGACCTCGCCGGGCGGGTGCACCACGGGAACACACACGTCCCATCCCTCAGGCGGATCGCCTCGCCCATCCGGTCCGGCACCTCGTAGGCATCGACCGGGACCAACCCCTGATGGTCCAGCACCGGCTTGACCACCACCTGCGCGTCGGGGTGGGCCAACCAGGTGCGGATCTGGTCGGCGGTCACCGGGGACCGGGACAGCTCACAGCGCCCCACCACCCCGCCATGGCCTCCGGTGTCGGTGCCGCCGCCTGCGATGTCGGTGGTGCCGGCGATCGTGCCACTGTCCGCGCCACGATGGGTGGGGGCACGGGTGCCGCCCTGAGTGCCGGTGATGGCCTCCGCGGCCAGGTGCAGGTAGAGCACCGCCTGCCGCGGCTTCACCCGCCCGCTCTCTGCTCGGCCGGCGGGCTCGTGCGCGCCCGCGGCGGCGTCGGCGACCTGCTCGCCGCCCGCCTCGTCCGTCTCGTCGACGCCGCGGTCGGCCTCAAGGTCGCCGGTGTCGGGGGTGTTGGGGTTGAGGTCCAGGGCGAGCTGTCGGCGGGCCAGGCCACCCAGCGCCGATGCGCGGCGGGCGTCGAGGTCCTCGGTGGACCCGAGCGCCTTGAGCTGTGCCGCACCGTTCGCCACCGCGGTGTCGAGGTCCAACGCGTCGGCCAGGTCCAAGATCCCGTGCACCTGGCTGGTCCCGTCGAAGGACACCTGGCCGTGAGTGATCGACACGTGCCGGCCCGCGACCGCCCGGTCGGCCCGCTCTTGGGCCAGCTGCGGGTCGCACCGGCCGATCGCCTCGGCGACGAGTCGGTCGACCTGGCCGGGGGTGACCTTGTGCGCCACCGGCGTGACCGCCACGTCCACGAACTCGGCCGCGGCCGGGGACAGGACGATGGTGGCGGCCGCGACCCGACGCGCCTTCCACGCGGCCAGGTCCCCGGCCATCACCCGCGACCACAGGTTCGGCAACCGGTGCCGCAACTCGAGGGCCTCCCCGATCAGCGCCTTCCCGGACTCGGTGCCCAACCCCACACTCGCGGCGAACTCGGCCACACAGAACTCCGCCACCGCAGGGGCACCCTCACCAGCCAGGGGGAGGCCGGTGTCGCCGAAGAGTGCCGTGGACACCGTGGCCGCCGGGTGGATGCCCTCCGGGGGGTGCAGGTCCGCCCACGCACAGGCGTCCTGGAGGAGCCGGACCTCGGCCGCGTCCGCGGCCTCCCGGTTCGACCGCGCCGAGGCCAACACCGCACCCGCGGTGCCGGTGCCCGCGGTGCTCGTCGTCTCGGTGGTCCTCGTCCTCATGCCAACCACGCTAGCCGTGCCCACTGACAATCCGCCCGGGGCGAGAACCGGTTGTGCACAAGGCGTTTCGACACGCTCGCCAGGGCTCGCGGCTCAACCGGCGGGGGTGGCCGGCGGCGGGTTTCGACACGCTCGCCGGGGCTCGCGGCTCAACCGGCGGGGGTGGCCGGCGGCGGGTTTCGACACGCTCGCCAGGGCTCGCGGCTCAACCGGCGAGGGGTGGCCGGCGGCGGGTTTCGACACGCTCGCCAGGGCTCGCGGCTCAACCAGCGGAGGTGGCCGGCGGCGGGTTTCGACACGCTCGCCGGGGCTCGCGGCTCAACCGGCGGGGGCCTGACTTCGACACGCTCGCCCGGGCTCGCGGCTCAACCGGCGGAGGTGGCCGGCGGTGGGTTTCGAGACGGTCGCTGCGCGACCTCCTCAACCGGCGGGGGGCGGCCGGCGGTGGGTTTCGAGACGGTCGCTGCGCGACCTCATCAACCACCGAGCGCGACCTCCTCAACGGCGAGGGAAGTGCGGGGAAGGTCAGAGGTCGAGCGTGATCGCGGGGCAGTCCCGCCAGAGGCGCTCGAGGGCGTAGAACTCGCGCTCCTCCTCGTGCTGCACGTGGACGACGACCTCGCCGTAGTCGATGAGCACCCAGCGGCCGTCCCGGTGGCCCTCGCGCCGGATCGGCTTGGCGCCGACCTCGCGGAGCCGGTCCTCGACCTCGTCGACGATCGCCTTCACCTGGCGCTCGTTGGTCGCGGACGCGAGCACGAAGGCGTCGGTGATCGCGAGCTGGTCGGAGACGTCGAAGGCGATGATCTGCTGGGCCAGCTTCTCCGAGGCCGCGTGGGCGGCGGCCCGGACGAGCTCGAGGGCCCGGTCGGTGGCGGTCATGGGGTCTCCTGGGTGGCCGGGTAGAGGTGATGCTTGGCGATGTACTGCACGACGCCGTCGGGCACGAGGTACCACACGGGCTCACCGCGCCGGGTGCGCTCGCGGCAGTCGGTCGAGGAGATCGCCAGGGCCGGGATCTCCACCAGCGTGACCCGCTCGGCGGGGATGTCACCCAGCGCCTCGCTGCCGAGGTCGTAGCCGGGGCGGGTGCAGCCGACGAAGTTGGCGAGCTCGAACAGCTCCTCGGCGTCGCGCCAGGTGAAGATGTTCGCCAGGGCGTCGGCCCCGGTGATGAAGTAGAGGTCCGCGTCGGGCAGCTGCTGCCCGAGGTCCCGCAGCGTGTCGATCGTGTACGTCGGCCCGGTGCGGTCGATGTCGACGCGGCTGACCCGGAACCTCGGGTTGGCCGCGGTGGCGATCACCGTCATGAGGTACCGGTCCTCCGCCGGCGAGACCTCACGCCCGGACTTCTGCCACGGGGCGCCGGTCGGGACGAAGACCACCTCGTCGAGGTCGAACCACGCCTGCACCTCGCTGGCGGCGACCAGGTGCCCGTGGTGGATCGGGTCGAAGGTGCCCCCCATCACCCCCACGCGGCGCCGCGCGCCGCCCGAGTCGGTCATCCTCAGCTGTGCTCGCGCCCGCCGCCGAACATCAGCAGGACGACCAGCAGCGCCAGCAGCACGACGAGCGTGATCGCCCCCACGGCGTAGGGGTGGACGGCCGGCTCGCTGTGGCCCGCCTCGGCGGCCACGATCACAAGGGAGGTCAGCGACATGGCCGCGATCCTACCGGTGCCCTCAGTGGAAGATCGACGCCAGCCCCAGCAGGATCACCCAGGACTGCAGACCACGGCCCAGCACGATCATCGTCATGAACAGCCACAGGTTCATCCGCACCACGCCGGCGGCCACCCCCATCACCAGCAGCGGCGGCACCCCGATCAGGCCGGACAGGAACGTCACTCCCCCGCCGAAGACCGGACGACCCGCGATCCTGGCCTCCCAGCGGGCCAGCTGGGCCTGCCGCTTCGGCTTGGCGAGCCAGCGCTGCATGAACGGCAGCCGCATCGAGGCGATGACGGAGTAGTACCAGGCCAGCTTGCCGATCGCCTGGCCCACGCCCGCCATGATCGCGAGCGGCAGCGCGTCGGCGGGCTGGACCTGGGTGGCGATCGCGGCGAGGTAGATCTCGATGTTGAACACCGGGACCACCGAGGAGAGCACGGAGTAGGCCAGCGTGGCCCACACCAGCTTCACCGGGCCTCCCCCGTCCGGCGTGTCCAGCCCGTCCCGCGCATGCCGGTGAGGCTATCGGGTGCCCGCGGCGGTCAGCGGATGTGGCCGTCCCCGGTGACGACGTACTTCGTGCTGGTCATCTCGACCAGTCCCATCGGCCCTCGGGCGTGCAGCTTCTGGGTGCTGATCCCGATCTCGGCACCGAAGCCGAACTCGCCGCCGTCGGTGAAGCGGGTCGAGGCGTTGACCAGCACCGCGGCCGAGTCCACCCGGGCCGTGAACCGTCGCGCCGCCGACTGGTCCTCGGTGACGATGGCCTCGGTGTGCCCGGTGGACCAGGTGCGGATGTGCCGGACCGCGCCCTCGAGATCGGGTACGACGGCCGCGGCGATGTCCAGCGAGAGGTACTCCTTGGCGTAGTCCTCGTCGCTGGCGGCGACCACGTGGTCGTACTCCGCGAACCGCTCGTCGCCGTGGATGGTGACCCCCGCCTCGTGCAGCGCCTCGATCACGACGGGCAGGAACTCGTCGGCTACGTCCTCGTGCACGAGCAGCGACTCGGCCGCGTTGCAGACGCTGGTGCGGTGGGTCTTCGCGTTGAGGACGATCGCCAGCGCCTTGTCGAGGTCGGCGGCGCGGTCGACGTACACGTGGCAGTTGCCGACGCCGGTCTCGATGACCGGCACCATGGACTCCTCGACCACGCTGCGGATCAGTCCGGCCCCGCCGCGCGGGATGAGCACGTCGACGAGGCCCCTGGCCCGCATCAGCACCTTGGCGCCCTCGTGACCCTCGCCGGGCACCAGTTGGACCGCGTCCGCGGGGAGTCCCTGCTCGGCGATGGCCTCGCGCAGCACCGTCACGATCGCGGTGTTGCTGGTCAGGGCGTTGCCGGACCCCCGGAGCAGCGCCGCGTTGCCGGACTTGAGGCAGAGGCCGGCCGCGTCCGCGGTGACGTTGGGCCGGGCCTCGTAGATGATGCCGACCACGCCGAACGGAACCCGCAGCTGCCGCAGCTCGAGCCCGTTGGCGAGGGTGCCGCCCCGGACCACCTCGCCGACGGGGTCGGCCAGGCCGGCGACCTCCCGCAGCCCGCGGGCCATGCCGGCGACCCGCTCCTCGTCGAGGCGGAGCCGGTCGACGATGTTGGCGGGCGTCCCGGCCTGCTCGGCCCGGCGCACGTCGGCCGCGTTGGCGGCCAGCACCTCGTCCCGGCGGCCCTCCAGGGCGTCGGCCATCGCGTGCAGGGCCGCGTCCTTGGCGGCCCGGCTGACCAGTGCGAGCGAGAAGCTCGCCTCCCGGGCCCGCTCCGCCGTGGCCCGGACCTCCTGCTCGGTGCTCATGGCTCCGAGCCTAGTCGTGACCCCCGATGTCCCCACCGCGGTCCCATGGCCCGGACGGGTGGTGTTGAACCCCGGGGTCCGAACAGGCAACCTCCCCGGCCCGCGCTGCGTCACAGTGGCAGGAGCATCACTCTTCCCGGGAAGGAAACCGTCGTGATCCGCAGAATTCTCGCCCCGGCCGTGGCCCTGTGTGCCACCGCCGCCGTGGCCGTGGTCGGCCCGCTCGGTGCCCAAGCGGCACTCTCCGAGGAGCCTGCGGTCTCGCCGCTGCGGCTCGTCGCGCCCAAGACCGTCTACGGCAGCACCTACCGGGGCCGGGTCTACTTCGACGCCGAGCTCGGGCTCATCGCCCAGGGCGAGCCCTTCGAGCTCTGGTCGAAGCGGCCGGCCTGGACCGAGAAGATCCGGACCGAGTGGCGCACCGAGGCCGGCACGGTGGCCCTGCCCGAGGGCACCATGTCGAACTTCCGGGGTCTCCCGAAGTTCCTGAAGCTGGTGGTGCGCGACGAGAGCGGCGCCACGGTGCGCCGAACGCGCCAGACGGTCTGCCTGAACTCCTGGGCCAGCGAGCGGGTCCGTCCCGACGCGCCGCTCCGGTCGCCGTACCCACGCTTCTGCCCCTACCGCAAGTGGACGCTCGGCTCGGTGCAGGGCATCCAGGAGGGGCACCAGAACCGGCTGGAGCTGGGCGGCTCGTTCCGGCTCGCACGGGGCACCTACGAGGTGACCGCGGTGATCCGCGAGCAGTGGCGTGACCTGTTCGGGATCGCGAAGTCCGACGCACAGAAGGTCTTCACCCTCGAGGCGGGGCGCGGCGGCTTCAGGGAACCCAACCACCGTGAGGCGGCCCGCCGGGGTGCCGGCGAGCAGGGTCCGCAGGACCCGTCCCCCACCCCCGCCGACCGCGAGCCGACCACCGCCAAGGCCGGCGAGCCCGCCGCGGTGAAGCCCGACCTGCGGTCGCTGCCCGCCTTCGGGATCCGGGTCAGCCCCAAGGGCAACCACCTGCGCTTCTCCGCGACCGTCTGGAACGCCGGCGACTCCCCGCTGGTCGTGGACGGCTTCCGCCGCGAGGACGAGGACGTGATGGACGCCTACCAGTACTTCATCGACGCCGACGGCAACCAGACCGGCTACCAGCAGGTCGGGACGATGGAGTGGGACACCAAGGACACCCACTTCCACTGGCACTTCAAGGACTTCGCCCGCTACCGGCTGCTCGACGCCGACATGGTCTCGGTCGTCCGCTCCCGCAAGGAGGCCTTCTGCCTGGCCAACACCGACGCCACCGACTACACGGTGCCCGGTGCCGACTGGCGGCCGGACGGCACGGACCTCGAGACCGCCTGCGGCCGCAAGGACTCGATCTCGATCCGGGAGGTGCTCTCCTCCGGGTCCGGAGACACCTACTCCCAGTTCCGGGCCGGCCAGGCGTTCAAGCTGAAGGGGCTCCCGAACGGGACCTACTACATCGCGGTCGAGGCGAACCCGAAGCACCGGCTGGTCGAGCACAGCACCGACAACAACGTCGAGCTGCGGCAGGTGGAGATCGGCGGCGTCGACGGCGCCCGGACCGTCTCGGTGGAGCGGATCCGGATGCCCTGACCCGAGACGAGCGCCCCGGCCTCCCTGATCTCTCAGGGCGACCGGGGCGCTCGCGTCGGTACGTCGGGGGGTCAGCCCTTGCGCTTGGTGACCTCGTCGGTCAGCGCGGGCAGCACCGAGTGCAGGTCGCCGACGACGCCGAAGTCCACGAGCTCGAAGATCGGGGCCTCCTCGTCCTTGTTGACCGCGACGATCGTCTTCGAGGTCTGCATGCCGGCCCGGTGCTGGATCGCACCGGAGATGCCGTTGGCGACGTAGAGCTGCGGCGAGACCGTCTTGCCGGTCTGCCCGACCTGGAAGGTGTGCGGCTTCCACCCCGAGTCGACCGCGGCCCGGGAGGCGCCGACGGCGGCGCCCAGCGCGTCGGCGAGGTTCTCCACCGGCTCGAAGTCACCACCGGTGCCGCGCCCACCGGAGACCACGATCGCGGCCTCGGTCAGCTCGGGGCGGCCGGTCGCCTTCCGCGGCTGCGAGGCCACGATCTGGGCGGCCTTGGCGGCGTCGGAGATCGTCGGCGCGAACTCCTCCACGGTGCCGGCACCGGCCGCCTCCTCGGGGGCGGCCGAGTTGGGCTTCACGGTGATCACGGGGGTGCCCTTGGTGACCTTGGCCTGCACGGTCCAGGAGCCGGCGAACACGGACTGCGTCGTGACCGGGCCGCTGGCGCCGGCCTCCACGTCCACCGCGTCGGTGATCAGGCCGGACTCGATCTTGATCGCCAGCCGGCCGGCGATCTCCTTGCCCTCGCCGGAGGAGGGGATCAGCACCGCGGCGGCGGAGGTCTTCTCGACCAGCTGCTGGAGGAGCTCGGCCTTGGGGGCCACGAGGTAGCCCTTGATCTCCGCGTCGTCGACGACGTAGATCTTCTCCGCGCCGAACTTCTTCAGCGCCTCGACCGGGGCCTCGCCGGAGCCGACGTACACCGCGGACGGCTCGCCGAGCCGCCGGGCCAGGGTGAGCAGCTCGTTGGTGGTCTTGCGGACGGTGCCGTCGACGTGGTCGACCAGAACCAGGATTTCACTCATGTCAGCGGGCTCCTCAGATGAACTTCTTGGAGGCGAGGAACTCGGCGAGCGCGGTGGCGCCCGAGCCGTCCTCGTCGGTCACGATCTCGCCGGCGGTCCGCGGGGGACGCTCGGTGGTCTCCTCCACGGCGCTCCAGGCCACGGAGAGGCCGACCTTCTCGGCCTCGACCCCGAGGTCGGACAGCGCGTAGGTCTCCAGCGGCTTCTTCTTCGCCGCCATGATCCCCTTGAACGACGGGTAGCGGGCCTCACCGGTCTGGTCGGTCACCGAGAGCACGACCGGCAGCGTGGCGCCGATGACCTCGGTGGCGGCGTCGCCGTCGCGCTTGATCCGGATCTGGTCGCCCTGGAGCTCGATCACCGAGGCGAGCGTGACCTGCGGGAGGCCGAGCCGCTCGGCGATCATGGGCGGCACCACGCTCATGCTGGCGTCGGTGGAGGCCATGCCGCACACGACCAGGTCGACGTCGCCGATCTTCTTGACGGCCTCGGCCAGCACCAGCGACGTGGCGATGGCGTCGGAGCCGGCGATCGCCTCGTCGGAGACGTGGACGCCCTTGTCGACGCCCATCTGCAGCGCCTTGCGGACGGCGTCAACGGCACCCTCGGGGCCGACGCAGAGCGCGGTCACCTCGGTGCCCTCGTCGCCGGACTTCTCCTTGATCTGGAGCGCCTGCTCGACGGCGTACTCGTCGAGCTCGGACAGCAGCCCGTCGACGCCGACCCGGTCGACGGTCGCGTCGTCCTCGAACCTCCGGTCGGCCGTGGCGTCCGGAACGTGCTTCACACAGACAACAATGTTCATGGTGGTGTGGCCTTGCGGCCCCTCCTGAAGACTCGGTTGTGTTGGCGAGGTTACTAGCGCGTCACCAGCCGCGGAATGGGCGTCCGCGGTGGGGTCGCTCACACCTCAGGGACGGATGACGCGGTCCAGGACCCGCCCGACGACCAGCCAGAACACCGCCCCGAGACCCCAGTTGAAGAGCGCGTTCTTCGTCTCGGCGTTCTTGCCGGCGAACTCCTTGATGCCGTTCTCCAGGCTGAAGATGCCCAGGTCGACCCGGTCGGCGGCCTCGCGGACGAACTCCACGAGGCTGTTGCCCTCGTTCGCGTCGAGGGCGTAGGTGAGGGCTCCGGTCGCGAGGAGGACCGCGAAGACCACGGTCACCAGCCACAGCGCCTGACCGATCCGGCTGCGGACGTCGTCGACGCTGATGCTCATGCCGCCGCGTCGGTCGGACCGGCCGCCGTCCTTGTCACTCTTGCTCTTCGCCTCGGCCACAGCCGGTGTCCTCTCAGGTCGTTCCTCCCGGGTCGGACCATATACGTCCGGCCCGGCTGGCTCGCGAGCCGTCTCAGGCGCCCTCGAACCGTGCCTTGCCGGGGCCGCTCTCCATGAACGAGGTCATCCCGGTGCTGCGGTCCCGCGTCGCGAACAGCGCGGCGAACTGCTGCCGCTCGATCTCCAGCCCGGTCTCGAGGTCCACCTCGGACCCGCGGTCGACGGCCTCCTTCGCGGCCCGGAGGGCGTACGTCGCGGCGCCGGCGAACTGCCCGGCCCAGGCGACGGCCTGCTCGTAGACCTCCGCGGCGGGGACCACCCGGTCGACCAGGCCGATCCGCAGCGCCTCGTCGGCCTTGACGAAGCGGCCGGTGAAGATGATGTCCTTGGCGGTGCTGGGCCCGACCAGTCGGGTCAGCCGCTGGGTCCCGCCGGCACCGGGGATGATCCCGAGCAGGATCTCCGGCTGGCCGAGCGTGGCGTCCTCGGCGGCGAACCGCACATCCGCGCACAGCGCCAGCTCGCACCCACCGCCGAGCGCGTAGCCGGTGACGGCGGCGACGACCGGCTTTGGGATCCGGGCCACCGCGGTGAAGGCCGACTGCAGCCCGCCGGAGCGCTGCACCATGTCGGTGTAGGACATCGCCGCCATCTCCTTGATGTCGGCACCGGCGGCGAAGACCCGCTCCCCGCCGTAGACCACGACCGCCTTGACGTCCTCGCGCTCGGTCGCCTCCGCCGCGGCCGCCCGGATCTCCTCCTGCATCTGGCGGTCGAGGGCGTTCATCTTCGGCCGGTCCAGCCGGATCGTGGCCACCCCGTCGGCGACCTCCAGTCGAACGAACTCACCCATGGATCGAGTCTCCCAAGCTGTCGGATCGAGTGCTGGCCGGTCACCGCGCCGGGCGACCGGTCGGACGTGGACGGAGCCTAGTCCACGGTCGCGGGGAGCCGTCAGGGACAATGGTCCGCGTGACACCTGGAATGTGGGAACGCGAAGGCGAGACGGCCGCCATCTGGCCGGGCCGCAACTATCCGCTCGGGGCGACCTGGGCGCCGGAGGCGACGAACTTCGCCGTCCACGCGCCCCAGGCCACGCACGTGTGGGTCTGCCTCCTCGACGGGGAGGGCGACACGGCCCGCGAGACCCGGCACCTGCTCACCGAGCAGTCGCTGGGGATCTGGCACGGCGCGGTGCCGGGCGTCACCCCCGGGACCCGGTACGGCTTCCGGGCGAACGGGCCGTGGGAGCCGGAGCGCGGCCTGCGGTTCAACCCCGCGAAGCTGCTGCTGGACCCCTACGCGCGGGCCGTCAGCGGGGACCTGGCCGTCGACCCCGCGATCTTCGGCTACACCCTGGGCAGCCCCGAGGAGCGCGACGACGCCGACTCGGCGGCGTACGTCCCGCACGGTGTCGTCGTCGACGACGCCTTCGACTGGGAGGGCGACGCGCCGCCGCGGCACCGCTGGCGGGACACGGTCGTCTACGAGCTGCACGTCAAGGGGATGACCGCCCTCCACGACCGGGTCCCCGAGGAGCTGCGCGGCACGTACGCCGGCCTGGCGACGCCGGCGGTGATCGACTACCTCTCCGACCTCGGGGTCACCGCGGTCGAGCTGCTGCCGGTCCACCAGTTCCTGACCGAGCCCTCGGTCGCCGAGCGCGGCCAGGTCAACTACTGGGGCTACAACTCGATCGGGTACTTCGCCCCGCACCACCCCTACTCCTCCGCCGGTGACCGCGGTCAGCAGGTCGCGGAGTTCAAGCAGATGGTCAAGGCCTTCCACGCCGCCGGCATCGAGGTGATCCTCGACGTCGTCTACAACCACACCGCCGAGGCCGGGCCGCTCGGGCCGACGCTGTCGTTCCGGGGGCTCGACGACTCGATCTACTACCGGGTCGGCGAGGACCCGGAGGGTGAGGCGCCGGCCCCGGACGCCGAGCCGCAGGACGTCTACTGGGACGTCAGCGGATGCGGGAACACCGTGGACGCCGCCCACCCGATGGCGCTGCGGCTGATCCTGGACTCGCTGCGCTACTGGGTCGACGAGATGCACGTGGACGGGTTCCGCTTCGACCTCATGTCGGCCCTGACCCGCACCGACCACGAGGTTGACATGCACAGCGACCTGCTGACCACGATCGGGCAGGACCCGGTCCTGCGGCACGTCAAGCTCATCGCCGAGCCCTGGGACGCCTCCATGGACGGCTACCGGGTCGGCGGCTTCCCGCCCCCGTGGGTGGAGTGGAACGACCACTTCCGGGACACCGTCCGCGACTTCTGGCGCGGCCACGGCGACGGCATCCGCACTCTCGCGACCCGGCTGGCCGGCTCCTCGGACCTGTACGCCGACGACGGGCGCTCGCCGTACGCGTCGGTGAACTTCGTGACCGCCCACGACGGGTTCACGCTGCGCGACCTGGTCTCCTACGACCACAAGCACAACGAGGCGAACGGCGAGGACAACCGGGACGGCACCGACAACAACCGCTCCTGGAACTGCGGCGCGGAGGGCGGGACCGACGACCCGGACGTGCTCGCGCTGCGGCACCGCCAGGCGGCCAACCTCATGGCCACCCTGTGCCTGTCCAACGGGGTGCCGATGATCACCGCCGGCGACGAGCGCGGCCGGACCCAGGGCGGCAACAACAACGCCTTCTGCCAGGACAACGAGATCTCCTGGATCGACTGGCGACCCGACGACGCGTGGCTCGACATCTACGAGCTGACCCGCGCCGCCCTGCGCCTGCGTCGCGAGCACCCGGCGCTGCGGCAGCGGCACTGGTTCGAGGGGCGTCCCACCATGCGCGGCGGCCCGAAGGACCTGGCCTGGCTGCACCCCTCCGGGCGCGAGATGACCGAGGAGGACTGGCACGACGACGGCCTGCACGCGGTCGGCATGTTCGTCTCGGGCAGCCCGCTACGCTCCCCCGGCCCCCGCGGGGAGCAGCTGCGCGACAAGTCGTTCATGATCTGGCTCAACGCCTCACCCGAGGTGGTCGACGTGATGCTGCCCGAGAACGAGTGGGTGAACGCCGGCGAGGTGGTCCTCTCGACCGACCCGGGTCTGCCCACCGGCAAGCCGGTGACCGCCGGCGAGAAGATCACCGTCGATGCCCGCACGGTCGTGGTGCTGCGCCAGACCTGAGCCCTCCCGGGACAGGGCTCGGGGCAGGGCTCAGGGCAGGGCTCAGGGCAGGGCGACCAGGCCCAGCTCGGCCGGGGCCGCCATCCGGTCGTGCCGCGGCAGCACCCGCACCGTGTAGCCGAACGGGCCGGTGGTGCCGAGGGTCACCTCGCCCTCGAACCGGTGCCGGCCGCCCTCGTACTCCTCCACCGGGCGCAGCGCGCTGGTCGCCACGTCGACGAGGTCGTCCTCGTGCGCGACCGCGCCGTGCACCAGCTGGACCTCCACGTCCGAGGGCGCCAGCGACCCGAGCGAGGCGAAGACCCGGACCTGGACCCGGGACCCGACCTCGGGTGCGTCGGCCAGGCCCGAGCTCTCCACGTGCTCGACCCGCACCCCCGGCCAGGCCTCGACGACCCGGCGCTTCCAGTCCGCGAACTCCGCGGCCCGCCCGTAGTCGCCGTTGAGGGCCCGGGAGGCCACCGCCGACGGCGCGTAGAGCCGGTCGACGTAGTCGCGCACCATCCGGGTCGCGAGCACCTTGGGCCCGAGCGACTTCAGGGTGTGCCGGACCATCTCGATCCAGCGGGTCGGCACCCCTGCCGCGTCCACGTCGTAGAAGCGGGGGGCGACCTCGTGCTCGATCAGGTCGTAGAGCGCCGTCGCCTCGATGTCGTCGCGGTGGTCGGCGTCGTGGACGACGTCGGCGGACGGGATCGCCCAGCCGTTGTTGCCGTCGTACCACTCGTCCCACCAGCCGTCGAGGATGGAGAGGTTCAGGCCGCCGTTGAGGGCGGCCTTCATGCCGGAGGTGCCGCACGCCTCGTAGGGACGCAGCGGGTTGTTCAGCCAGACGTCGCAGCCGGGGTAGAGCGGCTGGGCCATGGCGATGTCGTAGTTCGGCAGGAACACGATCCGGTGCCGGACCTCGGGGTCGTCGGCGAAGCGGACGATCTCCTGGATCAGCCGCTTGCCGCCGTCGTCGGCCGGGTGCGACTTGCCGGCGATGACCAGCTGGACCGGCCGCTCGGGGTCGAGCAGCAGCCGCTTGAGCCGGGCGGGGTCGCGCAGCATCAGCGTCAGGCGCTTGTACGACGGCACCCGGCGCGCGAAGCCGATCGTGAGCACGTCGGGGTCGAGCACGGAGTCCACCCAGCCGAGCTCGGCCCGGGCGGCACCACGGTTGAGCCAGGAGGCGTGCACCCGCCGGCGGGCGTCGTCCACGAGCCGCTGGCGCAGCACCCGCTTGGTGCTCCAGATGTCTCCGGCCGGGACCTTGTCGACGGCGTCCCAGACCCCGGCACCCTCGACGTCGGCGCCGGCCGAGCTCGCCAGCTCGAACACCTCGCGGGCGACCCAGGTCGGCGCGTGCACGCCGTTGGTGATCGAGGTGATCGGCACGTCGGTGACGTCGAAGTCGGACCACAGGCCGTTGAACATCCCGCGCGAGACCTGCCCGTGCAGCTCGGACACGCCGTTGGCGCGCTGCGCCAGCCGGAACCCCATGACCGCCATGTTGAAGACGCCCGCGTCGCCGCCGTCGAAGTCCTCGGCGCCCAGCGCGAGCACCCGCTCGACGGGCACGCCCGGGGTCGGGCTGTTGCCACCGAAGTACTGCTCGACCAGGTCCCGGGGGAACCGGTCGATCCCGGCCGGGACCGGGGTGTGGGTGGTGAACACGGTGCCGGCCCGCGAGACCTCGAGCGCGGTGTCGAAGTCGAGCTGCGGGCCCTCGGTCGTGAGCTCACGGATCCGCTCGACCCCGAGGAAGCCGGCGTGACCCTCGTTGGTGTGGAACACCTCCGGGTCCGGGGCGCCGGTGATCCGGGAGTGGGCGCGCAGGGCGCGCACCCCGCCGACGCCGAGCAGCAGCTCCTGGAGCAGCCGGTGCTCGGTGGTGCCGCCGTAGAGCCGGTCGGTGACCTCGCGCAGCGCGGACGGGTTCTCCTCCACGTCGGAGTCGAGCAGCAGCAGCGGCACCCGACCGACCTGGGCCACCCAGATCCGGGCCCGGAGCGGGGCGTCGCCGGGGACCGGGACCTCGACCTGGGCGGGCCGACCGTCGTCCTCGCGCAGCAGCGAGATCGGGAGGCCGTCGGGGTCCAGCACCGGGTAGGTCTCCTCCTGCCACCCCTCCCGCGAGAGCGACTGCCGGAAGTAGCCGTGGCGGTAGAGCAGTCCGACCCCGACCAGCGGGACGCCGAGGTCCGAGGCGGTCTTGAGGTGGTCGCCGGCGAGGATCCCCAGTCCCCCGGAGTACTGCGGCAGCACGGCGGTGATCCCGAACTCGGGCGAGAAGTAGGCGATCGAGCGCGGGGCCGGACGGTCGGCCTCCTGCGCCCGCTCACCGAACCAGCCCGGTCCGGTCAGGTAGTGCTCGAGGTCGGCGACGGCCAGCTCGACCATGGTGCGGAAGCGGCGGTCGCCGGCCAGCTCGGCCAGCCGCCGGGGGCCGACCGCGCCCAGCATCCGGACCGGGTCCCGGTGGACCGACTCCCACAGCTCGGGGTCCATGGCCCGGAAGACGTCCTGCGTCTCCGGGTGCCAGGACCAGCGCAGGTTCGCGGCGAGGTCGCCGAGACCGGAGAGCTCGTCGGGCAGGACGGGGCGGACGGTGAATCGTCGAATGGCACGCACCCACTGACCGTACCCCTCGTGTGGATCGATCCAACAGGGCGACCAGCACGTGGGCGGACACCTCCCGGTCGGCTTGCACGACCTCCCCCGACCTCTAGGGTGGGGCCATGGTCGGACGCATACCCGTCATGGACGTCACCCCTGTGGTCGACCTCGGTCGACACCCGGCGAAGGCCACCGTGGGGGAGCCGTTCCCGGTCTCGGCCACGGTGTTCCGGGAGGGACACGACCGGCTCGGGGCGGAGGTGGTGCTCACCGATCCCGAGGGCCGGCGCCGGCCGCCGGTGCGGATGACCGCCGACCCCTCGGTCCCCGATCGCTGGACGGCCTGGCTCACCCCCGACCTCCCGGGCGGCTGGACCTTCGAGGTGCACGCCTGGTCCGACCCGGTCGCCACCTGGCAGCACGCCGCCGGCATCAAGATCCCGGCCGACATCGACACCGAGCTGATGTTCACCGAGGGTCGCCTGCTGCTCGAGCGGGTGGCCGAGGAGGCCGCTCCCGAGGACCGGGACCTGGTCCGAGCGGCCGTGGACGCCGCCGCCGACACCACCCGTCCGGTCCCCGCCCGGTTCGCCGTGCTCACCGCCCCCGAGCTGGTCGCGGTGCTGGCCCGCACCCCGGTGCGCGAGATGGTCACCGTGGAGGGCCCCTACCCGGCGTACGCCGACCGCGAGCGCGCGCTGTTCGGCAGCTGGTACGAGTTCTTCCCGCGCTCGGAGGGGGCCACCCGGGACCCGGTCTCCGGGGCGGTGACCGGCGGCACCCTGCGCACGGCCGCCGAGCGGCTCGACGCGGTGGCCGCGATGGGCTTCGACGTGGTCTACCTCCCGCCGATCCACCCCATCGGCCGGGTGAACCGCAAGGGGCCCAACAACACCCTCACCCCGGGGCCGGACGACCCCGGGTCACCGTGGGCGATCGGGTCCGCGGAGGGCGGCCACGACGCCGTCCACCCCGACCTCGGGACGATCGACGACTTCGACGCCTTCGTGGCCCGGGCCGGCGAGCTGGGGCTGGAGGTGGCGCTGGACCTGGCGCTGCAGGCGGCGCCGGACCACCCGTGGGTCGAGTCCCACCCGGAGTGGTTCACCACCCGAGCAGACGGGACGATCGCCTATGCGGAGAACCCGCCCAAGAAGTACCAGGACATCTACCCGATCAACTTCGACAACGACCCGAAGGGCATCTACCGCGAGGTGCTGCGGGTGGTGCACCACTGGATGTCGCACGGTGTCCGGATCTTCCGGGTCGACAACCCGCACACCAAGCCGGTGGCGTTCTGGGAGCACCTGCTCGCCGAGGTGCGGCGCACCGACCCCGACGTGGTGTTCCTCTCCGAGGCCTTCACCCGGCCGGCGATGATGCACGCGCTGGGTGCCGTGGGATTCCACCAGAGCTACACCTACTTCACCTGGCGCACCGCCAAGGGCGAGCTGGAGGAGTACCTCACCGAGCTGGCCCGGGAGTCCGACCACCTGATGCGGCCGAACCTGTTCGTCAACACCCCGGACATCCTGCACGCCTACCTGCAGTACGGCGGCCCCGCGGCGTTCAGGATCCGGGCCGTGCTCGCCGCCACGGGCAGCCCGAGCTGGGGCGTCTACGCGGGCTATGAGCTGTTCGAGCACGTGGCGGTCCGCCCCGGCTCGGAGGAGTACCTCGACTCGGAGAAGTACCAGGTCCGGGTGCGGGACTGGGCCGGGGCGGAGGCGGAGGGACGCAGCCTGGCGCCGTACCTGACCCGGCTGAACCACGTCCGCCGTACCCACCCGGCCCTGCGGCTGCTGCGCAACCTGACCGTGCACCGCAGCGACGACGACTCGGTGCTGGTGTACAGCAAGGCCACCCGGGACGCCGCGGGCGAGGTCGAGGAGGCTGTGATCGTGGTGGTCAACCTCGACCCGCACGGCACCCGCGAGACGATGGTCCACCTCGACCTGGCGGCGCTCGGCGTCCCGGACGGCGGGACCTTCCCCGTGCACGACGAGCTGACCGACCAGACCTGGACCTGGGGAGCCACGAACTACGTCCGGCTGGACCCGCACGACGAACCCGCGCACGTGCTCAGCGTGAGGAAGGTGCCATGAGCGATCTCTCGACGAGCACGAGCGTCGGAGACCAGCCCGAATGGTTCAAGACCGCGGTCTTCTACGAGGTCCTGGTCCGCTCCTTCCGGGACTCCAACGGGGACGGCACCGGTGACTTCAAGGGGCTGATCGAGAAGCTCGACTACCTGGAGTGGCTCGGGGTGGACTGCCTGTGGGTGCCGCCCTTCTTCACCTCGCCGTTGCGGGACGGCGGCTACGACGTGGCCGACTACACCAACATCCTCCCCGAGTGCGGCACCACCGAGGACTTCCACGACTTCCTCGACGCCGCCCACCAGCGCGGGATCCGGGTGATCATCGACTTCGTCATGAACCACACCAGCGACCAGCACCCGTGGTTCCAGGCCTCCCGCGCGGACCCGGACGGGCCGTACGGCGACTTCTACGTGTGGTCCGACACCGACGACGTCTACCAGGACGCGCGGGTGATCTTCGTCGACACCGAGCCGTCGAACTGGACGTGGGACCCGGTCCGGCAGCAGTACTTCTGGCACCGCTTCTTCCACCACCAGCCCGACCTCAACTTCGACAACCCGAAGGTGGTCGAGGCGATCTTCGAGGCCCTCGACTTCTGGCTCGACATGGGGCTGGACGGCTTCCGCCTGGACGCCGTGCCGTACCTCTACGAGCGGCCGGGCAGCAACGGCGAGAACCTCCCCGAGACCCATGAGCTGCTGCGCCGGGTCCGCCGCCACGTCGACGAGAAGTACCCCGGCCGGGTGCTGCTCGCGGAGGCCAACCAGTGGCCGGCGGACGTGGTCGACTACTTCGGCGGCCAGCACGACGAGGAGTCCGGTCGCTGGGTGGGCACGGAGTGCCACATGTGCTTCCACTTCCCGGTGATGCCGCGGATCTTCATGAGCGTGCGCCGGGAGTCGCGCTACCCGATCTCGGAGATCCTCGAGCAGACCCCGACCATCCCGGACGGCTGCCAGTGGGGCATCTTCCTGCGCAACCACGACGAGCTGACCCTCGAGATGGTCACCGACGACGACCGCGACTACATGTGGGGCGAGTACGCCAAGGACCCCCGCATGAAGGCCAACATCGGGATCCGGCGCCGGCTGGCGCCGCTGCTCGACAACGACACGAACCAGATGGAGCTGTTCACCGCGCTCCTGCTCTCCCTGCCCGGGTCGCCGGTGCTCTACTACGGCGACGAGATCGGCATGGGCGACAACATCTGGCTCGGTGACCGGGACGGCGTCCGGACGCCGATGCAGTGGACGCCGGACCGCAACGCAGGCTTCTCCAACGCCACCCCCGGCAAGCTGCACCTGCCGGCCATCCAGGACCCGGTGTTCGGCTACCAGAGCGTCAACGTCGAGGCCCAGCTCGAGAACTCCTCCTCGCTGCTGCACTGGACCCGGCGGATGATCCACGCCCGCCGCAAGCACCCGGCGTTCGGACTGGGCGACTTCCACGACCTGGGCGGCTCGAACCCGACGGTGCTCTCCTACGTCCGCGAGCACGGCGACGACGTGATCCTGTGCGTCAACAACCTCTCGCGCTTCCCGCAGCCCGTGGAGCTGGACCTGCGCCGGTGGGAGGGCCGCTCCCCCGTCGAGCTGCTCGGCGGGGTCCCGTTCCCGGCGATCGGCGAGCTGCCCTACCTGCTGACGCTGGGCGGGCACGGCTTCTACTGGTTCCGGCTCCCGGCGCCCGAGAGCTGGGCCGAGCCCGAGGAGGTGCGGGGCTCATGAGGCAGGAGCTGGAGGACTTCGTGGCGCAGGCGCGCTGGTTCGGCGGGAAGGGCCGCGAGCTCACCGTCAGCGGCGTCCGCAGGGCCGGGGTGCTGCCCGGGCCCGACGAGGACATGGCCGTGGCGATCGAGCTCGTCGAGATCGCCTACGCCGACGGCGAGTCCGAGCTGTACCAGGTCCCGCTGGCCTACCGCCGGGCCGAGGAGCCGCGCCTCGAGCACGCCCTGGTCGGCGTCTGGGAGGACCCCGACTTCGGCTGGCGGCACGTGTACGACGCGGTGCACGACCGGGACGCGATGGCCCGCTGGCTGACCGCCTTCGTGGCGGAGGCGAACGGCACCGCCGACCACCGCGAGGAGCTGGTCTTCCACACCCTCGGGGGGCACGACCTCGACGTCACCACCCACTCGACGCTGTTCAGCGGCGAGCAGTCGAACAGCTCGGTCGCCTTCGGCGACGACTGCCTGATGAAGGTCTTCCGCAAGGTCACCCCCGGCGTCAACCCGGACATCCAGGTGCACGACGTGCTGACCCGGGCCGGGTCCGACCACGTGGCCGGCCTCTACGGATGGCTGGACACCCTCGACGAGGGCACGGACTCGGTGATCCAGCTGGCGATGCTCCAGCAGTTCCTGCGCACCGCGAGCGACGGCTGGGACCTGGCCCTCAACAGCGTCCGCAACCTGCTCTCCGAGGCCGACCTGCACGCCGACGAGGTCGGCGGCGACTTCGCGGGCGAGTCCGCGCGGCTGGGCACGGCCCTGGCCGAGACCCACGCGACGCTGGCCGCGGAGTTCCCGGTCGAGCGTCGCTCCCGGGCCGACCTGCGGGGGCTGGCGGAGCTCATGCGGAGCCGACTCGCCGAGGCCGTCGAGGTGGTCCCCGGGCTGGCGCCGTACGCCGAGCGGCTGGGTGGTCTCTTCGACGCCGTCGCCGGGCTCGACGACGTCCCGGTGCAGCGGGTGCACGGGGACCTGCACCTCGGCCAGACGCTGCGCACCGTCCGCGGCTGGAAGCTGGTCGACTTCGAGGGCGAGCCGGCCCGGCCCCTGGCCGAGCGGCTCCTGCCGGACTCGGTGTGGCGCGACGTCGCCGGGATGCTCCGCTCGTTCGACTACGCCGCCGCGGTCACCGAGCGCTCGTACGGCGAGGGCGACCTCTCCGGAGTCGAGCAGCGCGCCTACCGGTCGCGCGAGTGGGCCCAGCGCAACCGCGGCGCCTTCGTGGCGGCGTACGCCGAGGCCTCGGGCACCGTGCCGGACCCCGTCCTGCTCGACGCCTACGAGGCCGACAAGGCGGTCTACGAGTGCGTCTACGAGGCCCGCAACCGTCCGGGCTGGGTCTCCATCCCGCTGACCGCCGTCGAGAGGCTGCTCACATGACCAGGCCCATGGATCACGACCAGATCGACCTGTTGGTGGCCGGTGGCCACGGCGACCCGCACGGCATCCTGGGGGCGCACCCCCACGAGGGCGGGGTCACGGTGCGCGCGCTGCGTCCGCTGGCCCGCTCGGTCGAGGTGCTGCACGGCGTCGAGCGGACCCCGATGACGCACGAGCACGAGGGTGTGTGGGTGGCCGAGCTGCCGGGCTCGGAGGTGCCGGACTATCGACTCGCCGTCGCCTACGCCGACCACGACCCCGCGACGTACGACGACCCGTACCGGTACCTGCCCTCGGTGGGCGAGACCGACCTGCACCTGATCAACGAGGGCCGGCACGAGCAGCTGTGGACCGTGCTCGGCGCGCACCCGCGGCGCTACGACAGCGGCGTGAGCGGCACCTCGTTCTCGGTGTGGGCACCGAACGCGCGCGGCGTCAGGGTGACCGGCGACTTCAACCAGTGGGACGGGCGCGAGCACCCGATGCGTCAGCTCGGCACCTCCGGTGTCTGGGAGCTGTTCCTGCCCGACGTGGGCGCCGGCGCCCGCTACAAGTTCGCGCTGCTCGACGCGGACGGGCATTGGCACGAGAAGGCCGACCCGCTGGCCAACGCCACCGAGGTGCCGCCCCAGACCGCGTCGGTGGTGACCGAGTCGGCCTACGCCTGGGGCGACGACGCCTGGCTGGCGGCCCGCACCGCGGCGCAGGCGACCCAGGAGCCGGTGTCGGTCTACGAGGTGCACCTCGGGTCGTGGCGGTGCCACGGCGGCAGCACGCCGAGCTACGCCGAGCTCGCCGACGAGCTGGTGGCCTACGTCTCCGACCTGGGCTTCAGCCACGTGGAGCTGATGCCGGTGATGGAGCATCCGTTCGGGGGCTCGTGGGGCTACCAGGTGACGTCGTACTTCGCGCCGACCTCGCGGTTCGGCGACCCGGACGGCCTGCGGCTGCTGATCGACCGGCTGCACCAGGCGGGGATCGGGGTGATCCTCGACTGGGTGCCCGCGCACTTCCCCAAGGACACGTTCGCGCTGGCCCGCTTCGACGGCCGGCCGCTCTACGAGCACGCCGATCCCTCGCTGGGCGAGCACCCGGAGTGGGGCACGCTGATCTTCGACTTCGGCCGCCGCGAGGTGCGGAACTTCCTCGTCGCCAGCGCGCTCTACTGGCTCGAGGAGTTCCACGCCGACGGGCTGCGCGTGGACGCCGTGGCGTCGATGCTCTACCTCGACTACGCCCGGGAGCCGGGCCAGTGGACGCCGAACGTGCACGGCGGGCACGAGAACCTCGAGGCGGTGCAGTTCCTGCAGGAGCTGAACGCCACCGTCTACAAGCGCTGCCCCGGCGTGATGATGGTGGCCGAGGAGTCGACCGCCTGGGACGGTGTCACGCGGGCGACCTCCGAGGGAGGGCTCGGCTTCGGCTTCAAGTGGAACATGGGCTGGATGCACGACTCGCTGGGCTACGTGCAGCACGACCCGGTGCACCGGGTGCACCACCACGCGCAGATGACCTTCTCGATGGCCTACGCCTACGGCGAGAACTACGTGCTGCCGCTGTCCCACGACGAGGTGGTCCACGGCAAGGGGTCGCTGCTGCGCAAGATGCCGGGCGACCGCTGGCAGCAGCTGGCCACGCTGCGGGCCTACCTCGCCTTCCAGTGGGCGCACCCAGGCAAGCAGCTGATCTTCATGGGCGCCGAGCTCGGCCAGGAGTCGGAGTGGGCCGAGGCCCGGGAGCTGGACTGGTGGCTCCTCGACCACCCGGAGCACCGTGGCGTCCAGTCGCTGGTGCGGGACCTGAACCGGGTCTACCGCGACTCCCCCGCGCTGTTCGTCCACGACCACGACCCGTCCGGCTTCGCCTGGGTCGACGCCAACGACGCGGGCCGCAACGTCTTCTCGTTCGTCCGCCGGGCCCCGGGTGCCCCGGACCTGGTCTGCGTGGCGAACTTCGCCGCGATCCCGCACGAGGGCTACCGGCTCGGGCTGCCGACTGCAGGCGCGTGGGAGGAGGTGCTCAACACCGACGCCGCGTCGTACTCGGGGTCGGGTGTGGGCAACCTGGGCACGGTCACGGCCGTCGAAGGAGGGTGGTCGGGTCAGCCGGCGCACGCCGACATCGTGGTGCCTCCGCTCGCGACCGTGTGGCTGAGGGCCGCCTCGACGCGATGACCGGCCCGGGGGCCGACCCGGACAGCGGCGCGATGACCGGCCTGGCGCCGTTGGAGGGCGGGTTCAGCGGCGAGACCTTCGCCGCCGGCGACGGCCTGGTGGTGCGGATCCATGCCGGCCGGTCCCGGGCGCGCGGGCCGCTGGCGGTGGACATCGATGCGGCCGTGCTGCACCTGGTCCGCGGGCTGTTGCCGGTGCCGACCGTGGTCGAGGTGCGGCGTCCGGTCCCGGAGGCGGACCTGCCCGCGCTGATGGTGACCACGCGGCTGCCCGGGACCCGGCTGGACCTGGTGCTGCCGCATGCCGACGCCGAGCTGCGTCGCCGGATCGGGACCTCCGTGGGCGGGCTGCTGCGGACTCTGCGGGGCATTCCCTTCCTGTCGGGCGGAGAGTTCACCGACGCCGCGCTCACCGTGTGCCCGGTGCCCGAGGCGACCGACCTGCGCACCTGGGTCGAGAAGCACCTCCACGGGACCGCGCTGTCGGCCTGGCCGGCCGGCGACGTCGCCGGTCTGCTCTCCCTCGCCGACCGCGCGCAGGACCTGCTCGACCCGACGGAGCGGGTGTGCCTCGTGCACGGCGACGTCAACCCCAAGAACCTGCTGGTCGATCCCGGCACCGGGGAGGTCACGGGTCTGGTCGACTGGGAGTACGCGCACGCCGGGTCGCCGTACGCGGATCTCGGCAACCTGCTGCGCTTCGAGCGAGACCCTGAGCTGGCGTCCGCGGTCCTGTCCCAGGTGGACGGCACGAACGCCGAGCTCGTCGAGCGGGCCCGTGCCGCCGACCTGCTGGCGCTGGTCGAGCTCGCGTCCCGGCGGCCGGAGAACCCGGTCGCCGAGCGTGCCCACGGTCTGCTGACGGCCATGGTGCGCGCCAACGACCTCCATGCCGCGCCGCCTAGGGTTGCCGGGTGAGCACCGATCAGCCGAACCTGACCGACGGGACCGTGACCCTGCGACCCTGGCGGGACGACGACCTCGACGTCGCGGTCGAGGGCCACGACGACCTCATCGCGCACTGGGCCGGCACCGACGGGAGCGGACCCTCGCGCGCCGAGCTGGTCGACGCGGTGGACGGGTGGCGACGTGGCTACCGGGACGGCCG
This sequence comes from Nocardioides donggukensis, assembly GCF_014842875.1. Taxonomy (GTDB): domain Bacteria; phylum Actinomycetota; class Actinomycetes; order Propionibacteriales; family Nocardioidaceae; genus Nocardioides; species Nocardioides donggukensis. The sequence continues at coordinate 67,926 of NZ_JACYXZ010000003.1, forward strand.
ACGGGCCGCCGGATTCGTCGTCGAGCGGGACGGACGGGCGGTCGGACACCTCGCGATCCGGCGTACCGACGCCCAGACCGGTCGGCTCTCCTGGGCGCTCTACGCCGGTCACCGCGGGCGCGGCAGCGCCACCCGGGCCCTGCGCCTGCTCACGGACTGGGCGCTCACGGAGGCCGGGCAGGGCGGGCTGGGGCTCACCCGCGTGGAGGCGCGGGTGGAGCAGGGCAACGAGGCCGCCCTGCGGGTGGCGACCCGTGCCGGGCTGCGGCGCGAAGGCGTCAGCCGGGTGGCGCCGGGGGCCGGCGAGCGGTCCGAGACGACCGGGTACGTCGTGCTGGCGCGGCTCGCCTCCGACCCGCCGTTGAGCGATCCCGGCAGCTTCCGGGCCCTGCTCAACTCGTTCCTACCGCGGAAGCGGGCGATCAGCCAGATGCTGGTGCGCGACCCCGCCGACCGGGTGCTCCTGTGCCAGCTCACCTACAAGCAGGACTGGGACCTGCCCGGAGGGGTCGTCGAGGTCGGCGAGTCACCCCGGCTCGCCGTCGGCCGCGAGGTCGAGGAGGAGCTCTCGCTGTCCCTGCCTCCCGGCGAGCTGCTGCTCACCGACTGGCTGCCCCCGTGGGGCGGCTGGGACGACGCCGTCTGCCTCGTCTTCGACGGCGGGGTCCAGGACGCGGCCATCGTGTACGAGGTCGTGCGCGAGGAGCGCGAGATCCGGGCTGCCGCCTTCTGCTCCCCCGACGAGGTGCGCGAACGGGCGGCCGACTTCACCGCCCGACGGATCGAGGCGGCCTTGGGCGCCCTGGCCGACGGTCGCCCGAGGTACACCGAGTCCGGCCGATGAGGCCTGCCCCTGCTGGCGACCTACGGCCGCCGGTGTCTCGAGACCATGCGGGTCGCTCGCCGCGGTGGCCTACGGTGGTTGCCCTTCGAGACGGCGCTGGCGCGCCTCCTCAGGAACCGGAGCGAGCGCCAGCGAGCGTCTCGAAGCCAAAGCGAGCGCCAGCGGTCTCCGGTGGTTGAGGAGCGAGCGCCAGCGGTCTCCGGTGGTTGAGGAGCGAGCGCCAGCGAGCGTCTCGAAACCACCCTCGACGACGTGCTGGTTTCGAGACGGGCCTTGGCGGCCCTCCTCAACCACCGACGGCCGGGCCTGGCGGCCCTCCTCAACCACACCGAGGCTGGCGCCACCGACGGCGCGGCGTGCAGAACTACGTGCAGCCGCCGGAGGCAATCGCCGGCATCGTCTTCGCGGCGGGGCGCTGCACGTAGTTCTGCCTGGGCGCCGGGGTTCGACAGGGTCCTCGGTGGTTGCCCTTCGAGACGGCGCTGGCGCGCCTCCTCAGGAACCGGAGCGAGCGCCAGCGGTCCCCGGTGGTTGAGGAGCGAGCGCCAGCGAGCGTCTCGAAACCACCCCTCGACGGTGCGCTGGTTTCGAGACGGGCCTTGGCGGCCCTCCTCAACCAGCGGTGGACATGCCTGTGCCCCCACCCGATGCTGCCTGGGGTGGGGTGTGGGGCGTGGTCCTCAATGCTCGGGCGGGGAACCGGCCGGGCGGGTCGGGTCGGTGATGTCCAGGGTGCCGGTGCGGTCGCGTCGGAACCGCAGCCCGTGCGGGGAGGTCCACTCGAACACCCCCGGGGTCGGGGTGTGACACGCCCAGGCTCCGTGGGTCTTCAGCCGGTGATGCCGCCGACACAACGCGCCCAGGTTGCCGGTCGCGGTCTGGCCCGGTGGGCCGTCGGGGTCGTAGGCGACCACATGGTCGGCATCGCAGGACCTCGCCGGGCGGGTGCACCACGGGAACACACACGTTCCGTCGCGCAGGCGGATCGCCTCGCCCATCCGGTCCGGCACCTCGTAGGCATCGACCGGGACCAGCCCCTGATGGTCCAGCACCGGCTTGACCACCACCTGGGCGTCGGGGTGGGCCAACCAGGCCCGGATCTGGTCGGCGGTGACCGGGGACCGGGACAGCTCACAGCGCCCCACCACTCCCGACCGCCCAGCCGTCTCGATGCGGTGACCGGTGCCGGTGATCGCCTCCGCGGCCAGGTGTAGGTAGAGCACCGCCTGCCGCGGCTTCACCCGCCCGCTCTCTTCGCGATCCCTGCCACCGGGACATTCGGCGGTCTGGGCCGCGGCAGGCTCGTCGCCGATGCCGCCGGTGTCGCCGGTGTCGTCGCCCGCCGTGCCGTCTGTCTCGTCGAGACCCGCGCCGGCGACGCCGCTGCTGTCCATGCCGCTGTCGCCGTCGGGGGTGTTGGGGTTGAGGTCCAGGGCCAGCTGGCGGCGGGCCAGCCCACCCAGCGCCGACGCGCGGCGGGCGTCCAGGTCCTCGGTGGACCCGAGTGCCTTGAGCTGTGCGGCGCCGTTGGCCACCGCGGTGTCGAGGTCCAGGGCGTCGGCCAGGTCGAGGATGCCGTGCACCTGGCTGGTGCCGTCGAAGGAGACCTGGCCGTGGGTGATCGTCACGTGCCGGCCCGCGACCGCCCGGTCGGCCCGCTCTTGGGCCAGCTGCGGGTCGCACCGGCCGATCGCCTCCGCAACCAGCCGGTCGACCTGGCCGGGGGTGACCTTGTGTGCCACCGGGGTGACCGCCACGTCCACGAACTCGGCCGCTGCCGGGGACAGGACGATGGTGGCGGCCGCGACCCGACGCGCCTTCCACGCGGCCAGGTCCCCGGCCATCACCCGCGACCACAGGTTCGGCAACCGGTGCCGCAGCTCGAGGGCCTCCCCGATCAGCGCCTTCCCGGACTCGGTGCCCAACCCCACACCGGCGGCGAACTCGGCCACGCAGAACTCCGCCACCGCAGGGGCACCCTGGCCGGCCAACGGGAGGCCGGTGTCACCGAACAACGCCGTGCACACCGTCGCCGCCGGGTGGATGCCCTCCGGGGGGTGCAGGTCCGCCCACGCGCAGGCGTCCTGGAGGAGCCGGACCTCGGCCGCGTCCGCGGCCTCCCGGTTCGACCGCGCCGAGGCCAACACCGCACCCGCGGTGCTCGTCGTCTCGGTGGTCTTCGTCCTCATGGCAACCACGCTAGCCGTGCCCACTGACAGTCGGCCCGGGTCGAGGACCGGTTGTGCACAACGGGTTTCGACACGCTCGCCAGGGCTCGCGGCTCAACCGGCGGGGGTGGCCGGCGGCGGGTTTCGACACGCTCGCCGGGGCTCGCGGCTCAACCGACGGAGGTGACCGGCGTCGTGGTTTCGACACGCTCGCCGGGGCTCGCGGCTCAACCGGCGAGGGCGACCGGGGGTGGGTTTCGAGACGGTCGCTGCGCGACCTCCTCAACCGGCGGGGGGGGTGGCTTTCGACACGCTCGCCAGGGCTCGCGGCTCAACCGGCGAGGGGCGGCCGGCCTCTGGTTTCGAGACGGTCGCTGCGCGACCTCCTCTACCAGCGGGGGGTGGGTTTCGACACGCTCGCCAAGGCTCGCGGCTCAACCGGCGAGGGGCGCCGGGGCGTGGTTTCGAGACGGTCGCTGCGCGACCTCCTCAACCACCGAGCGCGACCTCCTCAACCACCGAGCGCGACCTCCTCAACCGGGAGGGGGCGGCGTAGCGTGACGCAGCATGAACCCCCGGTCCGATGGCCGCGACGGGCGACCACGCGAGACCTGGTCGACGTACCAGCGATCCATCGGAGACCGGTCAGGTCTGTTCGCGGCCCTGGCCCGCGGCTGGTCGCCGGAGCGGGCGCTCTACCCGGGCTCCTACCTCGACCTGTCCCCGTCCACCGCGATCCCGTCGGTCACGTACGTCGACACGGACCGCCGCGCCGCTCGCTTCCTCACCGATCGGGATGCGGTCCGGGCGGAGCTGGAGGGCCGGGCTCTTCCCGGGGCCGGGCTCGAGGTGGAGTTCCTGCACGCGGACTACACCCACGAGCTCGAGCTGTCGCCGTCGAGCTTCGACCTGCTCATCTCGCTGTACGCCGGCCCCGTGTGGGAGCACTGCGGGCGCTACCTGCGACCGGGAGGGCTGCTGCTCGCGAACACCAGCCACGGCGACGCGAGCCTGGCCGCCCTGGACCCACGCCTCGAACTCGTGGCGGTCGTGCAGCACCGGGCTGGCCGCTACCGCCTCGACGACGAGGATCTGGGCGGGCACCTGGTGCCGAAGAGGCCCGAGGCCGCCGACCCGGAGACGATCCGGCGCAGCGGGCGGGGCATCGCCTACACGAGGACGGCCTTCGGGTATCTGTTCCGATGCGGGTGAGTCGCACAGGACGATCGCAGCGCGACCTCTCGCCCACCGAACGGCTCAGAAGAGCGCGGAGGCGAGGTTCTGCCGACCTCGGATCACGCGCGGGTCGTCGTTGCCGACCGCGGCGAAGAGACCGAGCAGGTGCGTGCGGGCGGCGTCCCGCTCGGCACCGTCCGAGCGCCGGACCAGGTCCACGAGCCGGTTGAAGGCGTCGTCGACGTGACCGCCCAGCATGTCGAGGTCGGCCACCATCGTCTGCGCGGCGACGTCCTCCGGCGACTGCGCGGCGGCGGCGCGGGCGGCGTCGAGGTCCACGCCCTGCGTGCGCTGGAGCACCTTGGCCATGGCGAGGCCGGCGGCGGCCTCGGTGTCGGCCGGGTTGGCGTCCGCGAGCTTCTGGTACTCCGCCACGGCGCGGTCCACGTCGCCCTCCGCGAGGGCGTCCTGGGCCGCTGCGTACCGGGGGTCGGCCTCCGGTGCCGCCTCGGCGGCGTCCGCCTCCGGGGCGGCGCCGCGGGGCTGGTGCCGGCCGGTCACGCCCTGGGCGGTGATCTGCTGCATGACCTGGGTCAGGGCGTTGCGCAGCTCCTCCATCGGCAGCGCGTCCTGGAGCAGTGGCATCGGGCGACCGTCGAGGACCGCCACCACCAGCGGGATGGACGGGATCTGCATCGCCTGCCCGATCTGCGGCGAGGCGTCGATGTCGACCAGTCCGGCGAGGAAGCGACCCTCGAACTCGCCGGCCAGCGTGGCCAGGTCGTCGGCCAGGGTGCCGCTCTCCGGCGACCGGGCGCGCGAGAAGAACGCGAGCAGCACCGGCGCGGTCATCGAGGCCTCGAGGACCTCCTGGAAGTTCTGCTCGGTGACGCTGACCGCGTAGGCGGAGGCGCCGGCCCCACCCGCGGCTCCCCCGGCTGAGGGCCCAGCGGGCGCCCCGGCGGGCGCCCCCGGCGTCGACGCGCCCCCTGCCGGCCGCTTCAGCGCGGAGAGGTCGATGGCACCTGGACGGGAGAACGGCTGCTGCGTCATGGGTCCATCTTCCCCGATCGCCCACACCACCCGCGAGACCACCCCCGGCCGCTCGTGGTCGACCCCGGACCGTGGCATGATGGCCCCTGCCCGGACGCCGCCTCATCGGCCACCCGGTCCCCCTTCCCCAGGTGCTGGGACCGCGTGCGGACCTCCGTCCTGCTCCGGGTGCACGGGCAACTCTCGGGTTCGGCGTCACTGTGGGAAGGAGACGACCTTGGGCGACTTGGCGTACGACTTCTCCGGCAGCCGGGTGCTGGTCACCGGAGGCACCAGCGGTCTGGGCCTCACGATCGCGCAACGCTTCCTGCGCAGCGGCGCCCACGTGATCGTCACCGGCAGGCAGACCCTGACGGGCTCGTACGACGCCCCGCTGGCGGCCTTCGAGTACCTCCGGCTCGAGCTGACCGACCACGACTCGATCGCTCGCGTCGCCGAGGAGGTCGGACCGGTCGACGTCCTGGTCAACGCCGCAGGAGCCGCCCTGCCGCGTGCCCTCGACGTCCACGAGCGCGAGTTCGTCGCGCACTCGATCCGGCTCGGGCTGATCGGCCCGGGCCAGCTGACGCGCCGGCTGCGCTACCGGCTCGGCGAGAGCCGGCAGCGCGGCGGCGGCGCCGTGGTGAACACCCAGTCGCTGCGGCAGTGGTTCGCGCTCTCGCACGGCGCGGCCGCCGACACCGAGATGCTCGACTACACCGCCCGCCTGGGGGCCGCGTGGGGCCGGGACGGGATCCGGGTCAACGGGGTCTCCTCCACGGTGGTGACGCCGCGGCAGTCGCAGCTGCGGGTCTCCATCGAGCGGCACTCCGGGCCGCTGCTCACCCGGACCCGTCAGGAGCGCACCGGCACGCTCCAGGACGTCTCCTCCTCGGTGCTGTTCCTGGCCAGCAGCGGAGCCGCGTTCGTGACCGGTCAGACGATCGTCGTCAACGGCGGCGGCGCCGGTGCCCGCCTGGGCTACTGAGCCTCCGCTCAGACCTCAGAAGTCCCCGGCCGCCCGGCGCACCGGCCGCAACAGCTCCGAGAGCCGCCGCAGGTCGTCCTCCGAGAGCGTCTCGAGCGCGAACCCGGAGCCGACCAGGTCGGCCGTGGCCGCCTCGACCACCGCGCGACCGCTGTCGGTGATCTCGGCCAGCACCGCCCGACCGTCGTCCGGGTGCGGCCGGCGTACGACGTGGCCGGAGGCGACCAGGCGCGCGATGATCGAGGTGATCGACGTGGGGTGCACCTGCAGCCGCTCGCCCATCTTGCCCAGCGGCAGCGAGCCCCGGGAGGAGAACACCAGCAGCACCAGGGCCTCGTAGCGCGCGAAGCTGAGCCCGTGCGGCTTCAGGATCGCATCGAGCCGGGAGAGGACGAGCTGCTGGACCCGCATCAGCGAAGTGACCGCGTGCATCGCCGGGACCGCCTCCCAGCGCTCCCCCCACTGCCGGGCGGCCTCGTCGATCGGGTCGAAGTCGAGGGTCATCAGTTCACCCGTGGCCCGCGGAGTCCGGTCCGCTGAACGACCCGCTGGATGGAGAGGTCGCGGGCGTCGGGGTCCCCGACGTAACGGATGTCGCGCAGACCCTGCTCCTGGGCGGCCGACTCGAAGCAGAAGTGCCCGAAGCCCAGGAGCCGACCGTGCAGGGGCTTGCGCACGGTGATGTCGAGGATCCGGGCGAGCGGCATCGTCGCCAGCTGCTGCGAGAGCACGCCGTGCACGCGGAACACCCGCATGTTCGTGATCACGAACCGGTCCATGTGGTGGCCCAGCGCGCGGTAGCCGGCATGGGCCAGGACGACGAGGGCCAGCAGGAAGGGCGCCCAGGCCAGATCCATGTCCACGAAGGGCATCGCGACCAGCAGCGCTCCCGCGGCGACCAGCTCGAGGGTCGGCACCAGGTAGACCACCCGGTGCTTGCGCACCTCGTCGACGATGACCTCGCCCTCGTCGCGCAGCAGGTGCTTGCGGATGTTCGGGTCGCTCACCGCCCGGACGAGGCCCATGGCACGAGGCCTAGACGAGCTCGTCGACGAAACGGATCGTCGCCTCGAAGAACTGGGCCATCAACTGCCACAGCCCCGCCATCGCTGCGCCGGCGGTGTCGGCCAGGCCCCGAGGGTCCTGGACCATGTAGAAGCCGACGAACAGCACGACGAGCACCAACAACAACGACTTGGCGTTCACACTCTCGGCTTCCGTCCTGGGTCAAGGGCAACGTACTTTGTACCAAATCGGCCGCGGACGACGCGGCAGGCGCGCCCGCCCCGGCGGGGCGTGGGCGTCCGGTCAGTCGGACGGGTCGTCCAGCAGGGCGTCGGCGGCGGCGTACGGGTCGGTCTCACCGCGGGCGACCCGGCCGGCCAGGTCGTCGAGCTCGCTGCCCTCCCGCAGCCCGGACCAGCGCTCGCGGAGCCGGGTCAGGGCGATCGCCTCGACCTCGCCCCGGGCGCGTCGGGTCCGGCGCCGGAGCAGCTCGCCGGAATCACGCAGCCAGGTCTGGTGCTCCTCGAGGGCGTCGACCACCTCCGGGATCCCGCCACCGTCGTGGGCGGTGGTGAGCAGGATCGGCGGCCGCCAGGCCGCGTCCGGCCGGTCGGTGAGCGCGAGCGCGTTGCGCAGGTCCCGGCGGACCTGGCCGGCGCCGTCGCGGTCGGCCTTGTTGACGACGTAGAGGTCGCCGATCTCGAGGATCCCCGCCTTCGCGGCCTGGATGCCGTCTCCCATGCCGGGTGCCAGCAGCACGAGCGTGGTGTCGGCCAGTGCGGCCACCTCCACCTCGCTCTGGCCGACCCCGACGGTCTCCACGAGCACCACGTCGAACCCGGCCGCGTCGAGCACCCGGATCGCCTGCGGGGTGGTCCAGGCGAGTCCGCCGAGGTGGCCGCGGGCGGCCATCGACCGGATGAAGACGTCCGAGTCGGTCGCGTGGTCGCCCATCCGCACCCGGTCGCCCAGCAGCGCGCCGCCGGAGAACGGCGACGACGGGTCGACGGCGAGCACCCCCACCCGTCGCCCCGCCTCGCGCAGCCGGGCGACGAGCGCGTTGGTGGAGGTGGACTTGCCGACGCCCGGAGCCCCGGTGATGCCGACCACGAGGGCATGCCCCGTGTGCGGGGCGAGGCCCGCCATCACCTCACGCAGGGCGGGCGAGGCGTCCTCGACCAGCGAGATCAGCCGGGCCACCGAGCGCGGGTCGCCGCGGCGGGCCCGCTCGACCAGCTCGGGAACGGGGACCGCAGCCCGACCACGGGACGGGCCCGTCGTCGACCCGGTCGTCGCTCCGGCCGGGGATCCGGACGGTGGGGTCACGCCTGGCGTCAGCCGCGACTCGGCACGCGGACGATCAGGGCGTCGCCCTGGCCGCCGCCACCGCACAGCGCGGCGGCACCGGTCCCGCCGCCGCGGCGCCGCAGCTCGAGCGCGAGGTGCAGCACGATCCGGGCTCCGGACATGCCGACCGGGTGGCCGATCGCGATCGCGCCCCCGTTGACGTTGACCCTGTCCTGGTCGACGCCGAGCTGACGGGCGGACTCGATGCCGACCGCGGCGAAGGCCTCGTTGAGCTCGAAGAGGTCGATGTCCTCCACCGCGATGCCCTCCTTCTCGGCCGCCTTCGCGACCGCGTTGGCGGGCTGCAGCTGCAGCGTCGAGTCGGGGCCGGCGACCTGGCCGGAGGCGCCGATCTCGGCCAGCCACTCCAGGCCGAGCTCCTCGGCCTTGGCCTTGCTCATCACCACGACCGCGCACGCGCCGTCGGAGATCTGGGACGCGGAGCCGGCGGTGATCGTGCCCTCCTTGTCGAAGGCCGGGCGCAGCTTGGCCAGCGACTCGGCGGTGGTGTCGCCCCGGACGCCCTCGTCCTGGGAGACCACGACCGGCTCGCCGCGGCGCTGGGGGATCTCGACCGGGACGACCTCGTCGTCGAAGATCCCGTTCTTCCACGCCTCGGCGGCACGCTGGTGCGACCGGGCGGAGAACTCGTCCTGCTCCTCGCGGCTCAGCCCGGCACCGGCCGCGTTGCACTTCTCGGTCAGCCCACCCATCGCCTGGTCGGTGAACTGGTCGTGCAGCGCGTCGTAGGCCATCGAGTCGACGAGCGCGGTGTCGCCGTACTTGAAGCCCTCGCGGGACTTCGGGAGCAGGTGCGGCGCCTGGGTCATCGACTCCATGCCGCCGGCGACGACGATCTCGTGCTCCCCGGCCCGGATCAGCTGGTCGGCCATGGCGATCGCGTTGATGCCGGACAGGCACACCTTGTTGATCGTGATCGAGGGCACGTTCATCGGCACCCCGCCCTTGACGGCGGCCTGGCGCGCAGTGATCTGACCGGCGCCGGCCTGGATCACGTGCCCCATGATGACGTAGTCGACCTGGTCCCCGGCGACGCCGGACTTCTCCAGGGCGCCCTTGATGGCCACGCCGCCGAGATCGGCAGCGCTCTGGCCCTTGAGCCCGCCGAGCAGGCGACCGACCGGGGTGCGGGCCCCGGCCACAATGACGGATCCGCCGGACTTGGACGACATGGGTTCCTCCTGCGAAGACGGGTGGCGCTGATGGGTCCGACGATACCCACCGCGGCCACCGCGGGCGACGGCCCCGCCCTGTCAGGCCGGTCACAGGCGCGGCGGCCCGACGGTGGGCCCGAGCCTGGACCCGACACTGGGGTCGGACACTGGTGGCGCATGGCGACTTCGGGCACCTCGCATCACCCGATCCGGGCCTACCGGCCGGACCCCGCGCCGTGGTGTCCTGCTGGTGGTTCGGGCGGCGTGGGGCCGCCCGGGGGGATGAGGGAGACACCGTGTTCACCAAGCGCAGCCTGCGGATTGCCGTCGCCGCCACCGTTCTCGGGCTGACCGGAGCGAGCGTGGCATCGCCCGCGCCCGCCGCGTCCTACGATCTCGCCGGCCTCTGGCTCTTCAACGAGGGCGGCGGACAGCACACCTACGACTGGTCGTGGAGCGGCAACCACGGCCGTCTGGGCTCGACCACGTCCGCGGACGAGCACGACCCCTCCTGGGTCCAGCTGCCGCGGCACTACTGGTTCCGCAGGGCGGCGCTGCGCTTCGACGGCGACGACCACGTGCGCGTCGCCGACTCCCCGTCGCTGGAGCCGGACGGGGTGACGGTGGTGGCCCGGGTCCGCGCCGAGGGCTCCCCCGGCGACTACCGGTACGTCGTGGCCAAGGGCGCACTGTCCTGCGAGACCGCGTCCTACGGGCTCTACACCGGCAATGACGGCGGGCTGCGGTTCTACGCCTCCGACGGCTCCGACTACACGCTCTCGCCCAGCGCCGGCCCGCAGATCTGGGACGGGCGGTGGCACACGGTCATCGGCTCCTACGACGGCACGAACGTGCGACTGAAGGTCGACGGCACCGAGGTCGGGGTCACGCCGGCGGACCTGGTGATCGGCTACGGCCTCCCGACCGACGACGACCTCTGGATCGGGGACTACGCGGGCCCGTGCTCCGCGCCGTTCGGGTTCGTCGGCGACGTCGACGGCGTCGCGGTGATCGGGACCTACGCCGACGGGGTCGGCGGCATGGTCCGCTAGCCGTCAGTCACCGGCAGGCCGGTGGGTCCGGGTCGCGGGTGTCCCGGATGTGGACCCCGCGGCGACCTGGCCCGGCGCGCGTACGACGATGGGGGCATGAGCGCACCGCTGTCCGTCCCCGAGCACCTGTTCACCGCGATCGACCACGTCGGCATCGCCGTACCCGACCTCGACGAGGCGATCGCGTTCTACCGCGACTCCTTCGGCATGCGGGTCACCCACGAGGAGACCAACCAGGAGCAGGGGGTCCGCGAGGCGATGGTCGCCGTCGGCGACTCGGGGTCGAGCATCCAGCTGCTGGCGCCGCTCACGCCCGAGTCCACGATCGCGAAGTTCCTCGACCGCAACGGCCAGGGCGTCCAGCAGCTGGCCTACCGGGTCACCGACCTCGACGCGGTCTCGGCGGTCCTCCGCGAGCGCGGCCTCCGGCTGCTGTACGACGCCCCGCGTCGCGGCACCGCCGGCTCGCGGATCAACTTCGTCCACCCCAAGGACGCGGGCGGCGTGCTGGTGGAGCTGGTGGAGCCCGCGGGGTCCGCCGAGCACTGAGACGGCGCCGGGCCGGCACTGAGACGGGACTGAGACGTCCGTCTCATCACGTGCCACGGCAGGTTACCGGCCGTTATCTTGTGGCCGGTCCACCTGGAGTGGACCGACCCCGACCCGACACCGAGAGGGACCACCAGTGCAGAACATCCTCGACGCGATCCTGGCCGGCGACGCCGAGGGCGGCGACTTCGCGAACCTCGACCTGCCCGAGTCCTACACGGCCGTGACCGTCCACAAGGACGAGGTCGACATCTTCGAGGGTCTGGAGACGTCCGAGAAGGACCCCCGCAAGACCCTCCACGTCGACGAGATCCCGGTCCCCGAGCTCGGCCCCGGCGAGGCCCTGGTCGCCGTCATGGCCTCGGCGATCAACTACAACACCGTGTGGACCTCGATCTTCGAGCCGGTGTCGACGTTCGGGTTCCTCGAGCGCTACGGCCGGCTCTCCCCGCTCGCCAAGCGGCACGACCTGCCCTACCACGTCGTCGGCTCCGACCTGGCCGGCGTGGTCCTCGCCACCGGCGCCGGAGTGCACTCGTGGAGCCCCGGCGACGAGGTCGTCGCGCACTGCCTCTCCGTCGAGCTCGAGCAGCCGGACGGCCACAACGACACGATGCTCGACCCCGAGCAGCGGATCTGGGGCTTCGAGACCAACTTCGGCGGCCTGGCCCACGTCGCGCTGGTCAAGTCCAACCAGCTGATGCCCAAGCCGGACCACCTGACCTGGGAGGAGGCCGCCTCCCCCGGCCTGGTCAACTCCACCGCCTACCGGCAGCTCGTGAGCCGCAACGGCGCCGGCATGAAGCAGGGCGACAACGTCCTGGTGTGGGGCGCCTCGGGCGGCCTGGGCGGCTTCGCGACGCAGTACGCGCTCAACGGCGGCGCCACCCCGATCTGCGTGGTCTCCAACGACGAGAAGGCGGAGATCTGCCGCAAGATGGGCGCGGAGCTGATCATCAACCGCTCCGAGGAGAACTGGCAGTTCTGGAAGGACGAGCACACCCAGGACCCGAAGGAGTGGCGCCGCCTGGGCAAGCGGATCCGCGAGCTGACCGGCGGCGAGGACGTCGACATCGTCTTCGAGCACCCCGGACGGGAGACGTTCGGGGCCTCGGTCTTCGCGGCCCGCAAGGGCGGCACCATCGTCACCTGCGCCTCGACCAGCGGCTACATGCACCAGTACGACAACCGGTACCTGTGGATGAACCTCAAGCGGATCATCGGCTCGCACTTCGCGAACTACCGGGAGTCCTACGAGGCCAACCGGCTGATCGCCAAGGGCATGATCCACCCGACGCTCTCCAAGACCTACGGCCTCGAGGACGTCGGCCAGGCCGCTCTCGACGTCCACCGCAACGCCCACCAGGGCAAGGTCGGCGTGCTCTGCCTGGCACCCGAGGAGGGTCTCGGCGTCCGGAATCCGGAGATGCGCGAGCAGCACCTCGAGGCGATCAACCGGTTCCGGGGCGTCTGAGCCGGACTCCGCGACATCCCTCACACCCCGGTTCGGCGACCGGCTGGCGAGCCGGGGTGGGTTTGTCGTGACCGATCCGCAACACTGGGGTCCGTCCGGGATCGCACGACCAGCAACTGACGAGAGAGCCGTGAGCCAATGAGTGACGAGGGTCTGTCCATCTTCGACGAGAAGCCCGCCTCGGGGGTCCGGTCCCCCAGCACGCCCGCAGGCAGCACGCGGGGCACCGAGGCGTCCAAGACCGGCGGCACGCCGGCCGACAAGCCCTCCGGCTCGGACGACGCCACCCAGCTCATCCCGAAGGTGCAGGACGCCCCCGACCAGAAGACCCAGCAGGTGCCGGCCACACCGGCCGCACCCACCGGGCAGGCCGCCACCGGCGGCTCGGGAGCCGGCCGCCCGACCTCGACGGCAGGCTCGACGGCGGGCTCCGGGGCCTCGGCCGCGGGCGCCGTGCCGTCGCTGCCGATGGTGCGCCGCAACGGCTACGACAAGGACGCCACCGACACCGCCCTGCGCAGGCTGGTGCAGGAGCGGGCCGGCCTGGGCAGCAGCCTGAGCGCGGCCGAGAAGCGGGTGGCCGAGCTCGAGGCCGAGCTGCAGGCGGCCCGTGAGCAGGCCGCCGAGGCCGAGCGGCCGTCGTACGCCGGCCTGGGCGGCCGCGCCAACGAGCTGCTGCGCCTGGCCGAGGAGGAGGCCGACGACATCCGGGCCCACGCCCAGCAGGAGGCGGAGGAGATCCGGACCCAGGCCGGCAAGGACGCCCGCTCCATCCGGGCCGACGCCTCCCGCGAGGCCGAGGACATGCGCGTGGTCCAGCTCAAGGAGCTCGACGAGCAGCGGACCCGGCTCATGGCCGACGCCGAGCAGGAGCGCAGCAGCGCCCGCCAGGAGGCCCAGGACCTGCGCGCCGGCGCGCAGCGCGAGGCCGACCAGCTGCGGCTTGCCGCCGAGCAGGAGAGCAACGAGCTGCGGGTCAGCGCGACCCGCGAGGCCGAGGCGGTCCGCGCCGGCGCGGACCGCGAGCTGCAGGAGGCCCGGCGCACCCTGGCGGTCGAGAAGGAGCGGCTGGCGAAGGAGGCGGCCGAGTACCACTCGAGCGCCACCTCCGAGACCAAGCGCCTGGTCGAGGAGGCCGAGGCCCGCGCCAAGGCCGCCGAGGAGCGTGCCGCCGAGGCCACCACGCAGGCCGCCGAGCACCGCCAGCAGGCGCAGTCCGAGGCCGACGCGCTGCTCACCCGGGCCCGCCGCGAGGCCGAGCAGGTCGTCGCCTCGGCCCGGAGCCAGGCCGAGAGCCTGACCGCCTCCGGGCAGGCCGACGCCGAGCGCGAGCTGGCCGCGGTGCGGGCCGAGGTGGACCGGATGAGCAAGCGCCGCGACGCGATCGTGGCCCAGCTCGGCGCGCTGCGCGACGTGGTCGCCGGCTTCGACGAGGGCTGATCCGCTGAACGGGCACGGCTCCGGGCCGCTGGAGGAGCAGGAGGCCGCCGACCGGGCGGAGCAGGCGGAGGAGGCGGCCGAGGTCGCGACCGGGGCCGCCGTCGACGCCGAGGACGCGGCCGACCGCGCCGAGGCGGCCGCCGAGTCGGGCTCTCGCGTGCACGAGGACCCTGCAGGAGACCGGGCCCCCGAGGACCACATGGGAGAGCCCGGTGGGCCGCTCCGGCACTCGCCCTTCCACCTGGGCTTCTTCGGCGCCCTGGGTGCCTTGGTGGCCTTCTGGCTCGGTCAGCAGGTGCTGGCCCTCGGTGGCACGATCATGCTCATCGTCGTGGCGATGTTCCTCGCTGCCGGCCTGAACCCGGTGGTGGAGTGGTTCACCCGCCGAGGCCTGTCCCGGACCTGGTCGCTGGTGGCGGTCATCGGCGTGGTCCTCGGCGCCCTGACGCTCTTCGTGGCGGCGATCGTCCCGGTCATCACCGACCAGATCGCCGCCCTCACCGACAACGCGCCCGGCTGGCTCGACCAGCTCCAGGGCAACGAGCGGGTCCAGGCCCTCGACGAGCAGTTCCAGCTGATCGAGAAGGCCCGCGACTACGTGGCCAACGGCGACTTCGCCTCGGCCGCCTTCGGTGGGGTCGTGGGCGTCGGCCTGGCGGTCTTCTCCGCCCTGGTCAACACGTTCATCGTGGTCGTGCTCACGCTCTACTTCCTGGCCTCGCTCGACAAGACCAAGGACGCGCTCTACCGGCTGGCGCCGGCCAGCCGCCGGGACCGGGTCACCCGGCTCGGGGACCGGATCCTGGCCAACGTCGGGGCCTACGTCTCCGGCGCGTTCGTGATCGCGGTGTTCGCCGGCGTCACGTCGCTGATCTTCCTGTTCATCGTCGGGCTGGGGCAGTACGCCGTCGCGCTGGCGTTCGTCGTGGCCCTGCTCGACGTGAT
This sequence comes from Nocardioides donggukensis, assembly GCF_014842875.1. Classification (GTDB taxonomy): domain Bacteria; phylum Actinomycetota; class Actinomycetes; order Propionibacteriales; family Nocardioidaceae; genus Nocardioides; species Nocardioides donggukensis. The sequence goes on from NZ_JACYXZ010000003.1 coordinate 83,121, forward strand.
CCCGATGATCGGGGCGACGATCGGCGCCGTCCTGGTGACCGCGATCGGGTTCGCCACCGACCCGGTCATCGGGCTGGCCTGCCTGGTCTTCTACGTCGTCTACCAGCAGCTCGAGAACTACGTCATCTACCCGAAGGTGATGGCCCGCTCGGTCGACCTGCCCGGCGCGGTGATCGTGATCGCCGCGCTCGCCGGCGCCGGCCTGCTCGGCGTCGTGGGTGCGCTGCTGGCGATCCCGACCGCCGCCGCCATCCTGCTGCTCACGCGCGAGGTCTTCGTGCGCCGGCAGGACGCCCGCTAGCCTCCCAGCGCGGGTGCCGGCTCGCCTCCGGTCTCCGGCACGGGTGCGGCGGCCGGGGCGATCCCCCGCTCGCCCAGCTTGACGACGACGACCCCGGCGACGATGAGGAGTCCCCCGGCCAGCTGGACGAGGCCCGGCAGCTCGTGCAGCAGCCACCACGCCGCCAGCAGCGCCGCCAGCACCTCGGTGAGCGCGACGAACGAGGCCAGCCGCGAGCCCAGCCGGCGCACGGCGGCGATGCCGGTGGTGTAGGACAGGGCGGCGGTGACCAGCGCCAGCGCGAGCAGCGGGAGCCACCACGGCACGGTGCCCACGGCGTAGGTCACCGGCCGGGTCGACCAGCGCATCGGCAGCACGCCCAGGGCGCCCGCCGAGCTGAGGACCAGGCCGCCGACGAGCAGCCCGGAGGCGGCCAGCACCAGCGGCGGCAGGGGTGCCCCGTCGTCGGCTGAGAGCAGGAAGTACGCCGCGGCGCCGACCATCGCGCCCAGGCTCCACAGCACGCCGGCCAGGTTGACGTCCGCCCCGGAGACCAGGTCGAGGACCAGGACCAGACCGGCCGCGGCGAGGACGGCGCCGGCCACCGTGAGCCGGCTGGGCCGGTGTCCGCGGGTGGCCCAGAGCCAGCCGACGACGGCGACCGGGGCGGTGTACTCCAGCAGCAGCGCCACGCTGACCGAGATCTCGGCGACGGCGTAGAAGTAGCAGAGCTGGGTCACCGAGACCGCCAGCACGCCGTACCCCACGACCAGGCCGCGGCTGCGCCACAGCAGTGCCCACCGGCCGCGCAGGACGGCCACCGCGGGCACGGCCAGCACGAAGGCGCCGCCGAGCACCCGCACGGTCACCGCCGACCCGGCACTCCAGCCGGCGTCCATCAGGCCGCGCGCCAACGCCCCGGACAGCCCGAACGAGATCGCCGAGAGCAGCGCGAAGCCGGTGCCCGAGGCCAGCCGGGTCCCGGTGTCATGTGTCAACGTGGTCATGGCACATGACACTACGACGACCCCGTGTAAGGTGTCAACATGGTTTTCACGCATGACACCGAGGTCTCCCTGCAGGCCGCGGTCGCCCTGGTCAACACCGCCGAGGAGCCGGACGGCCTGCAGACGCTGGAGGAGCTCGACGCGTTCTACACCCGGTTCGAGTACACCGGCCGGAGGGATCGCGACGCCGCCGGGCTGGCCGCCGTCCGCGCGCTGCGACCCACGCTGCGCGCGCTGCTCACCGCCGACCGGGACGAGGCGGCCGAGCGGGTCAACGCGATGCTCGCAGAGGCCTCGGCGCTGCCCCGGCTGGTGCGCCACGACCGCTGGGACTGGCACCTGCACGCGGTCGACCCGGACAGCCCGTTCGTGACCCGGGTCGTGGTCGAGACCGCGATGGCCATGGTCGACGTGATCCGCGCCGACGAGCACTCCCGGCTCGCGGTGTGCGCCCAGGGCGACTGCGAGGGCCTGGTCCTGGACCTGTCCCGGAACCGGTCCCGCCGCTACTGCAGCACCACCTGCACCAACCGGGCCGCGGTGACCGCCTACCGGGAGCGTCGCCGCAGCCCCTGAGCGGCCGGTCGGGCCGGGTCAGCGCTGGGGGCCGGGCACCGGGGTGTCCCGGTAGGCCTCGGTGTTGTGCGCGTTGTACGCCGAGGTGTCGGCGGTCTCGACCGACCCGTCCCACGTCGTCGGCAGCGGCACCTCCACACCGGGGGCCACCCGGCGCACCACCTCGTCGAGCACCTTCTCGGCGTCCCCGACCCACAGGTGCTTGGCGCCGTCGAAGCCGACGACCTCGGCCTGCGGCACGGCCGCGAACCGCTCCCGCGCCTCGGCCGGTCGCAGGTAGTCGTCCAGCTCCGGGACGAACGCGTGCAGGGGCGTGCCCGACTCCGCCCAGGCCTCGAGGTGGCTCGGCTCGGAGTAGCGCAGTGGCGGCGAGAGCAGGATCGCGCCGCGCACGACCGGGTCCAGCCCGTGCATGAGGGCGAGGTCGGTGCCGAAGGACCAGCCGAGGAGCCAGATGTCGGGCAGGTCGTGGAACTCGGCGTACTCCAGGGCCGCGGCGACGTCGTACCGCTCCCCCACGCCGTCGTCGAAGGCGCCCTGGCTGGTGCCCTGGACCGACCAGGTGCCGCGGGTGTTGAACCGCAGCACGGCCACACCGGCCAGGGCCGGGAGCCGGAACGCGGCCTTGCGGTAGATGTGGCTGTCCATCATCCCGCCGTGGGTGGGCAGCGGGTGCAGGCAGACGAGCGTGGCCGTCGGGGTGCCGGACTCCGGGAGGGCCAGCTCGCCGACCAGCTCCAGGCCGTCGGCGGTGTGCAGCGTGACCGGCTCGCGCCGGGCCGGCAGCACGGAGTTGGCGCGGATCTTCTCGGGCATGCGCCTCAGGCTACGGCCACCCACGGGTCGGGTGCTCAGGTGGTCGCCGGGGCAACCGCCTGAGCACCCGACCGGGGTGCTCCTCCCGCCTACGGGGCGGGAGGCGAGACGAACAGCTTCGCGATCTGGTTCGCCTTCTTGGTCTTGCGGACCTTCACACTGGTGCCGTAGCCGACCCCGTCGTCCTCCGGGTTGCCGGAGCCGGTGACGGTGAACCCGAAGTTCAGGCCGTAGGTCGCCGGGCTGCCGTCGGGGTTCACGATCCGCGTGGTGTACGGCTCGTTGTCCCGCGAGGGGACCACGACCGACGCGTCGATGTCGCGCCAGTAGTAGCCGTCAGCCCGCTCCTCGAGGCCGGGGGCCCACGTCACCAGGTCGGTGAACTCCTTCACGGGAGCCTGCGGCCCGAAGGTGTTGCAGGCCTCCCCGCTCAGGTCGGCCGTGGGCTGGCACTCCTGGAACTGCTTGGTCGGCACCAGGCCGAACGCCGCGTTCGACGACTGCCCGCGCGAGGGCAGGTTCTTCAGCGTCGAACCGTCCAGGGCCGCGTTGGCGCCGGAGCGTCGCAGCGGCTCGTAGTGGCTGTCCACGATCAGCAGGCCGCCCTTGGCGCCACCGCTCGGCAGGGCCGTGTTGTTGGCCGTGACGTGGTTGGCGTTGCCCCACGTCGTGTCGCGGTACCAGACCAGGGCGCCCGGAGCGTTGTACCTGATCTTCTCGACCTTCCACGCCCCGTCGCTGTACGTCGTGTCGTAGGCGTACTTCAGGCCCTCGTCGAACCCGTCGTAGTTGCGCCACTCCACGAGGTAGTAGTGCGAGGCCCGGCTGGTGCCGGTGTCCTTGTGCCAGCCGGCACCCGTGGTGTTGGTGAAGGTGTCGACGGTGTTCGTCCACCCGTTGTCGTCGGGCCCCTCGACGTCGTCGGACCAGGTGGTCTCGCCACCGCCGGTCACCGAGAAGTCGTCGGCGAACCAGCCACGCTCGAGGAAGGCCGCGTCGGTCGCGTAGCGCAGGCGCACCTGCACCGACTGACCGGCGTACGCCGCGAGGTCGATGTAGTCGTGCCGCCACCCGTCGGTGCTCCCGGTGAGCCCGGAGGACTTGTTGCCGTAGTCGACCAGCCGGCCGTTCGGGTCGGCGTAGTCGTCGGGCGTCGAGACCAGGTCACCGGCCTCGTCGAAGACCGGCTGCTCGGTCCAGGTGCTGCCACCGTCGGTGGAGAGCTCCACGAAGCCGTAGTCCCAGTCCTCCTCGATGACGTAGTCGTTCCACATCCAGAACTTCGCGTCCGCGGCGTCCGGGACCTCGACCGTGCGGGTGAGCCGGACGTCGGCCCAGTCCTGGTCGTTGCCGCCGTACCACATGTTCTCGCCGCTGTGCGGCTCCGCGACCGTGGTCACCTTGGTCGGCAGGTTGATCTTCACGCCGTCCTCGGTGCCCTTCGGCGTCCGGGAGGTCTGCCCGACCTTGATGTCACGGGCGTCGTCACCGGGGTTGACCTCCTCGACGTCGGCCCAGCCGAGCACCCACTTGTCCCAGATGCCCATGTGCGTCGGCATCGACTGGAAGATCGGGCCGGAGTGCGAGCCGGAGCTCATCAGGTCCCAGAAGTCGACGTCGGAGTCGGCGTTCCCGGAGGTGTCGTAGAGGTCCGGGAGGCCGAGGTCGTGGCCGTACTCGTGGGCGAACACGCCGACGCCGGAGTCCTCCGGCTGGACGATGTAGTTCGACACCTTCAGGTCGGTGCCGGGCACGTCGCCCCCGCTGGTCACCGTCGAGGAGTGCGCCCAGAGCGCGTTGACGCCCTCGGCGCCACCACCGCCGGACTTGTCCTTACCGGCGTGCACGAGGACCACGTGGTCGATGATGCCGTCCGGCTCCTGCAGGTCGCCGTCGCCGTCGACGTCGCCCTGGTCCTCGATGTCGTAGTCGGCCCACGGGAAGTCGGGCTGGGCCTCGGCGAGCGCGGCCACGGCGTCGATCGGCAGCTGCGAGGCGCCCTTGGGGTTGTCCGGGTGGCCGGTCATGGCCTGCGGGGCCGGGGCCTCCCACTCGCCCTCCGCGTTGCGGAAGCAGCGGCTGGTGCCGTACCAGCCCTCGGAGTGGTCCACGGTGACCCAGGGGGTCGCCTCGCCGTCCACCGTGTAGGCGCCCTTGGACATCTCCTCGTACATCCGCTTCATGGTGTAGCCGGAGATGTCGAAGCCGGGCTTGCCGTCGGGGCCGGTGAGGTCGGTCCGGACCCGGTCGGTGATGCCGCGGTCGGTGTAGAGCATGTCGTTGAAGTGCTCGGAGGAGAAGTCCTCGACCCACATCGAGTTGTTGTCCTCGAGGTCGTAGTCGGCCGGGTCCGGGATGTTGTTGTGCAGGGGGCCGTTCTGGACGGTCCCGTCGACGCACTCCCGCGAGCCGAAGACGCTGGCCGGCACCTTGACGCCGGTGAAGTCGTCGTCGGCCTGGTCGTTGAACTCGACCAGGATCGTCAGCAGCTGGGCCGTCTGGGTCTCCTTGGCCTGCTTGAACTTCTTGGCGCCCTTGTCCTGCTTGCCGGAGTCCTTGAGCTCCTTGGGGCTCTTGCCGGTGCGGATCGCCTTGGCCTCCAGCTTCGCGAGCTGGCGGGCGGCGACCGGGTTGCCCTGGGCGTGCTTGGCGTCGACCTCGTAGGCCTGGGCCAGCGGATCGGTCGACGGGCGCTCGGTCGTGCCCGTCCTCTTGTCGATCTTCGCGTCGTCGCTCTCCTGCCGGTCGGCGCGGGGTGCGACGTAGTTGATGTAGCCGTCCTGCTGGGCGTCGGCGGACGTCGCGGACGCCCCCGTCGGCCCTGCCGGTGCCGTGCCAGGGGCCGCGCTCGCCCCACCGGACACGCCCGTCGACGCCAGGGTGGCGGCGGCGAGCGCGAGCGACGGGACGGCCACGGCGGCGCGCAGGCGCCGACCCGAGAACCAGGTGCTCGTCATGTCTCTCCCTCGAGATCGATCCCGGCTTCCTGTGCACCGGGACGGGATGTGTTGCGGTCAGTTGTAGTGACCACGGGAGATCATGCCGTGTGACCCGCGACACGGGAAGGGGTCGAAACAACTCGAAATGGTCACGAGATGGCCCGACCGGGTCAGGACGTGGCGCGATCGGGCGGGTCAGCGGGCCGAGTAGTCCCGGAAGCCGCGCTGGGTCTTGCGGCCCAGATAGCCGGCGGTGACCAGGTGCTCGAGCAGCGGCGCCGGGGAGAACCCGGGCTCGCGGAACTCGAGGTAGAGCTCCTTCTGGATCGCCAGGGAGACGTCGTTGCCGACCACGTCGAGGAGCTCGAAGGGGCCCATCGGCAGCGCGCAGCCCTGCTTCATGGCGACGTCGATGTCGTCGGCGGTCGCGTAGTGCGCCTCGAGCATCTTCACCGCGTCGTTGAGGTAGGGGAACAGCAGCGCGTTCACGATGAAGCCGGCCCGGTCGCCGCACGAGACGGCCACCTTGCCGACCGCGCCGCAGAGCGCGCGGGTGGTCTCGGCGACCTCGTCCGAGGTGGAGACCGTGCTGACCACCTCGACGAGCTTCATCACCGGCGCCGGGTTGAAAAAGTGCATGCCGACGACGTCCTGCGGGCGCGAGGTCACCCGGGCGAGCGAGATGATCGGCAGCGAGGACGTGGTGGTGGCCAGGATCGTGCCCGGCTTGCAGATCTCGTCGAGGTTCTCGAAGAGCGTCGTCTTGATCGCGAGGTCCTCGGCGATCGCCTCGACCACGACGTCCACCTCGGCCAGGTCGTCGAGCGAGACCGACCCGGTCAGCCGACCCAGCACCTCGGCCTTGGCCGACTCCTCCAGCTTGCCGCGCTGGATCGCCTTGTCGAGCGAGCGGGTGATCGTGGCGACCACGCCGTCCACCTTGTCCTGCGAGCGGCCGACGAACAGCACGTCGTACCCGCTCTTGGCGAAGACCTCGACGATGCCGGCGGCCATCGTGCCGGTGCCGACCACGCCGACCCGCGAGACGGCGTGGCGCAGCTGTGGCTGGTCGTCGGCCGACGGCGTCTTGTCGTCGGGGACGACGATCGGCGAGTCGGCCGCCTCGTAGGTGTAGAAGCCGCGGCCGGTCTTGCGACCGAGCATCCCGGCGGTGACCATCTGCTTGAGGATCGGCGCCGGCGCGTGCAGCCGGTCCCGGCCCTGCTTGTACATCGTGTCGAGGATCTCGTACGCCGTGTCGAGGCCGATCAGGTCGAGCAGGGCCAGCGGACCCATCGGGTAGCCGCACCCGTAGCGCATCGCCGCGTCGATGTCCTCGCGGGAGGCGTAGTGCGCCTCGTACATCGCCACCGCGTGGTTGAGGTAGCCGAACAGCAGCGTGTTGGCGATAAAGCCGGCCTTGTCGCCGCAGACGACCGGGTTCTTGCCGAGCCGGCCGACCAGGGCCTTGACGTCCTCGAGCACGTCGGGCTCGGTGACCACGGTCCGCACGATCTCGACCAGGTTCTGCACCGGCGCCGGGTTGAAGAAGTGCACGCCGACGATCCGCCCGGGCCGGGTGTTGGCGGTGGAGATCTCGGTGACCGAGAGCGAGGAGGTGTTCGTGGCCAGGATCGCCTCCGGGGCCACGATGCCGTCGAGCTCCTGGAAGATTTGCTTCTTGACCTCCAGCGACTCCACCACCGCCTCGACGACGAAGTCGGCCGAGGCCAGGTCGGCCATCGACGTCGAGAGGGTGATCTGGTCGAGCAGCGCCTTCTGCTCGGCCTCGGTCATCTTCCCGCGCTTGACCGCGCGTCCGGTCGAGTGCTCGAGGTGCTGTCGGCCCCGGTCGACGGCCTCGTCGTTGAGCTCGACGCCGACGACGTCGAAGCCGTTGCGGGCGAAGACCTCGGCGATCCCGGCACCCATGGTGCCGAGCCCGATGACTCCGATCGTCTGGAATTCACGCTGAGAGCTGGTCATGGCGGGCATCATCGCACGCGCCCGGAGCCGGCCGGAGACGGGCGAGACCCTGCGGACGCCCGTCTCCCGACCGTGCCTCGTCAGGTGGTGGCGCGCTCCTCGACCGGGACCTGCTTGATCCGGCCCTCCCGGACGCCGTCACGGAAGCTGCGCAGCTCCTCGCGGACCTTGGGGAGCAACAGGTAGCAGGCCAGCAGGTTCGGGATCGCGCAGACGAAGAGCATCGCGTCCGCGAAGTCCAGGACCGAGGTGAAGTTCACGGTGGCGCCGATGACGGTGAACAGGCAGAAGACGATCTTGAAGACCAGCTCGCTGCCGGGCGTGCGCCCGAACAGCGTGGTCCACGCCTTCATCGTGTAGTAGCTCCACGTGATGAGCGTCGAGAAGGCGAACAGGCCGACCGCGATGGCCAGGATCACCGGGAACTGGGGCAGGAAGGTCTCGAAGGACCGCGAGGTGACGACGACCCCGTCGGGGGCGTCCCCGCCGGCGGCGACCGAGCTGACCGCGTCGTTGTAGAAGTTCGTGTCCGCGACCACGATCGTCAGGGCGGTCATCGTGCAGATGACCACGGTGTCGATGAACGGCTCGAGCAGGGCGACGAAGCCCTCGCTGACGGGGTGCTTGGTCTTCACGGCCGAGTGGACGATCGGCGCGGAGCCGACACCCGCCTCGTTGGAGAAGGCCGCCCGCTGGAAGCCCACGATCAGGACACCCACGACGCCGCCGGCGGCGCTGGTCGGGTTGAACGCCTCGCTGACGATGGTGCCGATCGCCGCCGGGATGTCGACGATGTTGCCGAGGATGACGAGCGTGCACGCCCCGACGTACAGCAGGCCCATCACCGGGACCAGCTTCGAGGTGACCCGGGCGATCGAGGTGATGCCGCCGAGGATCACCGCGCCGACCAGCAGGGCGAGGACGATGCCGAAGACCAGGGCGGAGCCTGAGGAGCCGAGGAAGCCGTCGTCACCGCCGGTGACCTCGCGGGCCTGGGCCAGGGTCTGGTTGGCTTGGAACATGTTGCCGCCGATGGCGCCGAACAGGAACAGCGCGACCGCGAAGACCAGGACCATCGCCTTGGAGACGCCGGCTCCGAACCGCTCGAACGCGACGGGGAGGTACTTGAACGGGCCACCGGTGACCGTGCCGTCCTCGTGCACCTCGCGGTACTTCACCCCGAGCGTGCACTCCACGAACTTCGTGCACATGCCGAGCAGGCCGGCGACGATCATCCAGAACGTCGCTCCCGGGCCACCGATGACCACCGCCGCACCGACACCGGCGATGTTGCCGAGGCCGACGGTGCCCGACACCGCCGAGGAGAGCGCCTGGAAGTGGGTCACCTCCCCCGGGTCGCTGTGCCGCGAGTACTTGCCGCGCACCAGGTCGAGGGAGGTCCTGGCCCCGGTGAACTGGATGCCGCGGAAGTAGATCGTGAAGATCAGCGCCGCGATCACCAGCCAGAAGACGATCAACGGAGCCTCGGTCCCGAAGATCGGGATCTTGGCGAAGATCACGGTGCCGACGGCCGTCGCGATCGGGTCGAACGCGCCGTTGATCGCGTCCTCTACGGTGGCGAGCCATTCCCAGGTCTGGGCCGGCTCGTCGGTGGCTAGTACGGTGACGAGGCTCATAGCGCCCAAGACAACATCACCGGACGGAGAATGCGCAAGCGCTTGCCGTGATCCGCGTCACTCGGAACGGGCCGGTGACCGGGCCGGGATCCCCGGACGATTACGGTGGCTCCTGTGAGACTCGTCGTCGCCCGCTGCCAGGTGGACTACGCGGGCCGGCTCTCGGCACACCTGCCGATGGCCACCCGCGTGCTGATGCTCAAGTCGGACGGCTCGGTGCTGGTCCACAGTGACGGCGGCTCCTACAAGCCGCTGAACTGGATGTCGCCGCCGTGCACGCTGCGCGAGGGCACCAGTGACGAGGGCCAGGTGGAGTGGACGGTGACCTCCCGCACCGACGACACCCTGCGGATCCTGATCGAGGAGATCCACCACGACTCCTCGCACGACCTCGGGGTGGACCCGGGCCTCCAGAAGGACGGCGTCGAGAAGCACCTCCAGGAGCTGCTCGCCGAGCACCCGGGCACCCTGTCCGAGGGGCTCTCGCTGGTCCGGCGCGAGTTCCCGACCGCCATCGGTCCGGTGGACCTGATGTGCCGTGACGCGCTCGGCGCCTCGGTCGCCGTGGAGATCAAGCGTCGCGGCGACATCGACGGCGTCGAGCAGCTCACCCGCTACCTCGAGCTGCTGAACCGGGACCCGCTGCTGCGCCCGGTGCGCGGCATCTTCGCCGCCCAGGAGATCCGGCCCCAGGCCCGGGTGCTGGCCGAGGACCGCGGGATCGCCTGCGCCACCGTCGACTACGACGCCCTGCGCGGCCTGGACGATCCGACCGCCCGGCTGTTCTGATGCGGATCTTCCACGTCGCCGAGCGCTCCCGGTGGGAGGCGGCGAAGCTGGCCGGCTCCTACGCCTGGTCGACGCTGGGCCGCACCCTCGAGGAGGAGGGCTTCATCCACGCCGCGCGGGCCGACCAGTGGCCGCGCGTGCTGGAGAGGTTCTACGCCGATCCACCCGGCCCGCTGGTGCTGCTCACGATCGAGACCGACCTGCTGACCTCGCCGTGGCGCGAGGACCGGGTCGGCGAGGACACCTTCCCCCACATCCACGGCCCCCTGAACCCCGCAGCGGTGGTCGCGGAGGAGCCGCTGGCGTGGGCCGGCACGACCGCCGAGGGCCGGGGATCGGACCCGCGACCCAGCTTCGCCCAGGTCTTCGTGGGCGAGATGGCCGTCCGGATGCTGGCCGCCGCCGCGGTGATGGTCCTGGCCATCGGCTGCGGCGTGGCCGTGTCCGTGCTGGTGAACGAGCGGCTGGGCCTGGTGGGTCTGCTCGCCGGGGTCGCCCTCGGGGTGGCCCTGGTGCTGCCGGTGGCGCGGCGCCGGCGCGAGCGCCGGCAGGGCTGAGCCCCCGCTCCCCGTCGGCCCGGGTCGGCCAGAGTCAGCCAGGGTCAGCCAGGGTCAGCCAGGGTCAGCCAGGGTCAGCCCGCGTCCGCCAGCGCGACCACCTCCGCGGCCGTGCCCCAGGAGAGGGTCACCCCCGCTCCCCCGTGGCCGTAGCAGTGGATCACGTCGTCGACCCGCTCCAGCCGCACGGTCGGCCGCACCGGCCGCAGACCGACCTTGTGCCGGAGCACCCGGGCACCGGCCAGCTCCGGCACCAGGCGCCGCGCCCGGGCCAGGATCGCCCGGGCCGTCTCCGGGGAGGCGGTGCGGCTCCAGTCGCCCTCCTCGTCGGTGCCGCCGACGACGATGTCGGCCGAGCGCGGCACGACGTACGTCGGCCCGGCGGCGTCGAGCCACCAGCGGTCCAGGCCGACCTGCTCGACCACGACGACCTGGCCGCGCACGGGCGTGACCGCGTGGTCGCCGCCCAGGAGCCGCGCCCCGAGCCCGGCACAGTTGACGACCAGGTCGGCCCCCTTCGGCAGTGCGCCCAGGCTGATCCGGGTCAGGGTGCCGCCCAGCTCGGAGACCCGCGAGGTCAGCCACCGCAGGTGCACCGGCATCTCGACGACAGGGGTGCGGAACGTCCAGCCGTCGACGTACCCCTCGGGGAGCGCCGTCTCCCGGTCCAGGTCCGGCACCGCCCCGCGCCACCACGGGTCCGACGTCGGCGCGGTGAACACCTCGGTGCCGGTGCGCATGCGCACACCGGTGGCAGTCCCCCCGGCCGACCCGGTCGACCCGGCCAGCCCGGCCAACGTGTCGTAGGTCGTCTGCGACCACCCGGTGACCCGGTCCTGCGGCAGGGCCCGGTAGGGGTACCAGAGCGCGGCCGCGACCGCGCTGGTGGTCTCGAGCGGGAGGTCGCGAGCCAGGACGTCGACGCGGTGCCCGGCCTCCAGGAGCCTGATCGCGGCGGTGAGCCCGACCACCCCGGCGCCCACGACGCTGACCCGTGCCATGGGCCCCAGTATGCCGGTGCCCGCGCCGCACCGGGCGCCGACGGCCGGAGTCGGGCCGGACGGTCCTGCCGGACCTCAGGCGGCCCGGGCGGACTGGGCGGACCGGGCCCGGCGCGACCGGGACACCTTGACCAGCTTGTGGTGCCGGACCGTGTAGCCCCGGGGCAGGGTGCCCTCCTCGAGCATCCGCAGGGGGCAGTTCTCGCACCGGACGGCGCTGACGCAGCACCGGCTCTTCGGCTTGGTCTTGCGGCCCATCCTTCGACGGTACACCTGCGACTGAGGCATGCCTACCCTCAGGACGTGACCACCCAGCCGGTGCTGTCGCGGACCATCCGCAGCGTCCCGGGACGCCCCGCGTCGCCCACGACGAGGACCGCCTCGCCGAGGCGCTCGTCGGCCACCGCATCCAGCGCGGCAGGGACCGGTGCGTCGACCGCGATGCGGATCCCGGCCAGGTCGGAGCGCAGCTCGAGCGGCACCCCGAGGCCGGTGGCGAGCGCCTGCGCGAACCCGGTCGGTCCGGCGGCGAGGACCGCGGCCACCCGCTCGGCCCGGGCCGCGGCGAGCAGTCGCTCCCCCACCTGCGCCCCGGCCTCCGCCCCGGCCTGGCCGGCGTCGGGCACCACGACGTACACCCGGGCCGGGCAGTGCAGGTCGCTCATCCGGCCACGGTAGCCGGGTCCGGTGGGTCCCCCTGGCTAGGTTGGGGGCGTGCCGACCCCCACGTCCCCCGGTCCCGGGCAGGAGTCCGTGTGGGACTACCCCCGCCCACCGCGGCTGGAGCCGAGCACCGAGCGGGTGGAGGTGTGGCTGGGCGGCGAGTGCGTCGCGCGCACCAGCGCGTCGTACCGCGTGCTCGAGACCAGCCACCCGCCGTTGTACTACCTGCCCCGGTCGGCGTTCGTCGACGGGGTGCTGCGTCGCGCGGCCGGCTCGTCGGCGTGCGAGTGGAAGGGCCGGGCGTCCTACTTCGACCTCGTGGTCCCCTCGGGTACGGCGGCGCGCGCGGCGTGGACCTACCCGGAGCCCGCCCCCGGCTTCGCGGCGCTCGTGGACCACCTGTCGGTGATGCCGTCGGCGGTGGAGCGGTGTGTCGTCGACGGCGAGACCGTCACCCCGCAGGAGGGTGGCTTCTACGGCGGGTGGATCACCTCACGGGTGGTCGGCCCGTTCAAGGGCCCGCCCGGGACCTGGGGCTGGTAGTCGGCTCAGTCCAGCCCGTTGGCCCGCCGGATCACCCCGACGATGCCGTCCATGATCTCGGTGAGGCCGAAGTCCTTCGGGGTGTAGACCGCCGCGATCCCCTGCTGGGTGAGCGCCCGGCCGTCCGCGTCGGGGATGATCCCCCCGACGATCACCGGGACGTCGTCCATGCCGGCCTCTCGGAGGCCGGCGAGCACCGCCGGCACCAGCTCCATGTGCGAGCCGGAGAGGATCGAGAGGCCGATGCAGTGCACGTCCTCGGCCACCGCGGCCGAGACGATCTGCGCCGGGGTGAGCCGGATGCCCTGGTAGATCACCTCGAAGCCGGCGTCCCGCGCCCGGACCGCCACCTGCTCCGCGCCGTTGGAGTGCCCGTCCAGCCCGGGCTTGCCGACCAGCAGCCGGAGCCGACCGCCCAGCTCCTCGCCCGTGGCCCGGACCCGCTCGCGGACCGCGCTCAGCTCGGCGCCCGCATCGGCCACGCCGACCGCGCCGCTCACGCCCGTGGGGGCCCGGAACTCACCGAAGACCTCCCGCAGCGTGCCGGCCCACTCACCGGTCGTGGCACCGGCCCGGGCGGCGGCCAAGGTGGCCTCCATGAGGTTCGCCTCGGACTTGGCGTCGGCGGCCAGCCTGGCGAGGGCCTCGCGCACGGCCGCGTCGTCACGCTCGGCCTTCCACCGCTCGACCGACGACAGCGCCGAGGCCTCCGCCTCGGGGTCGGCGGCCATGATCGCCGCGTCGAGGTCGGCGGTCAGCGGCGACGGCTCGGTCGTCTCGAAGCAGTTCACGCCGACGATCCGCTCCTCGCCGGACTCGATGCGACCCCGACGGGCGGCGTGCGCGGAGACCAGCTCGGACTTCATGTAGCCGGACTCGACGGCCGCGATCGCGCCGCCCATGGCCTGCACCCGGTCCATCTCCTCGCGGGCGCCCTCGACCAGCTCGCGCACCTTCGCCTCGATGACGGTCGAGCCCTCGAAGATGTCGTCGTACTCCAGCAGGTCGGACTCGAAAGCCAGCACCTGCTGGAGCCGGAGCGACCACTGCTGGTCCCACGGCCGGGGCAGGCCGAGGGCCTCGTTCCACGCCGGCAGCTGTACGGCGCGGGCGCGGGCGCTCTTCGAGAGCGTGACGCCCAGCATCTCCAGCACGATCCGCTGCACGTTGTTCTCCGGCTGGGCCTCGGTCAGCCCCAGCGAGTTGACCTGCACGCCGTAGCGGAACCGGCGCATCTTGGGGTCCTCGACGCCGTACCGCTCCCGGGTGATCTCGTCCCACAGCTGCACGAAGGCCCGCATCTTGCAGGTCTCCTCGACGAACCGCACACCGGCGTTGACGAAGAACGAGATCCGGCCCACGACCTTGTCGAAGTCCTCCTCGGAGACCTGACCGGAGCCCTTCACCTGGTCGAGCACCGCGATCGCCGTGCACAGGGCGTAGGCGAGCTCCTGCTGCGGCGTGGCGCCCGCCTCCTGCAGGTGGTAGCTGCAGATGTTGATCGGGTTCCACTTCGGGATCTGGTGGACGGTGTAGGAGATCACGTCGCTGATCAGGCGCAGCGAGTGCTCCGGCGGGAAGACGTAGGTCCCCCGGGAGAGGTACTCCTTGATGATGTCGTTCTGGGTGGTGCCGGCCAGCTGGTGGGCGACCTCCTCCGGCGCGAGGTCGGGGTTCTGCTCCTCGGCGGCGACCTGGTACATCGCCAGCAGCCACATGGCGGTGGCGTTGATCGTCATCGAGGTGTTCATCCCCGTCAGCGGGATGTCCTCGAAGAGGCGGCGCATCTCCCCCAGGTGCGGCACCGGCACCCCGACCTTGCCGACCTCGCCCCGGCTCAGCGGCGAGTCCGGGTCGTAGCCGGTCTGGGTGGGCAGGTCGAAGGCGACCGAGAGCCCGGTCTGCCCCTTCGCGAGGTTGGTGCGGTAGAGCGCGTTGGAGGCCGCGGCGGTCGAGTGACCGGCGTACGTCCGCATGACCCAGGGGCGGTCCTTCTCGGCGCGCGATTCACTCATGTGGGGAGGGTAAACCGATTCCCGGCGGGTGGGCACCGGTCTCGGGTGTGGTCCTCACGACACCGGAGGTGGCCGATCGCACCGGGATCGGTGCCGGATCCCCCGGCGATCAGCCGCCCTCGGCGCCCTCCAGGCTGCGCTCGAGCTCGACCACCCGGACCAGGTGCGAGAGGTGCAGCAGCCGGCGGATGCCACCGCCGGCGCCCCGGAGCACGATGCGCCGACCGCGCCGGCCGGCGTACCGGCTGGCGGCGGCGAGCACCCGCAGCCCGATCACGTCGGCCGCGGTGACCTCGGTCAGGTCCACCACGACGTCGCCGTCGCAGGCGCCGAGCCGGTCGTAGAGCGCCGCCCGCACCTCCTGGGTGCTGCGACCGTCCAGGTCTCCGCGCAGGACCAGCCGTGGCCCGTCGATGCTGATCTCCATGCCGTCCCCCTCGTCGGTGGCACCCGAATGCCACCGCTCGTCGCGTGTCATCGACTATGACGCGCCGGCAGCCCGATCGGTTGCCTCGCCGCGCCGAGACCACGACAGCGCCGCGGTACCCACGCCGAGCAGGGCCATGCCGGCGACCCCCTCCGGCGCGAAGATGTGCCCGACGTGCACCAGCCAGGCCCCGGGCAGCACCAGGAGCCCGACGAGCGTCGCCGCCGTCGGTCGCCGACCCCGCAGCAGTCGGTCCGCCACCAGCACCGCGACGCAGGCGAGCAGCGCCCAGGAGCCGATCTCGCCGAGCGGCGTCCCGATCCGGAACAGCAGCCGGACCTCGTCGGGTCGTTCGACGCCGGGGCCGAGCTGCCAGGTCACCCAGCCGGCCGCGATCCCGCTGATCACGTCGAGGGCGGAGTAGAACGTGGCGTAGCCGTAGGCGGCCAGCCGCACGACCCAGGCGACCGGGTCGGTGCGACCCCGGACCAGCCAGGCGAGCGCGAGGCCGACCAGCGGGAAGACCAGCAGCCCGGGGACGTGCAGGCCGAACCAGAGGCGGGAGGTCTCGTGGCTGAGCCCGTGCGGATGGAACAGCCCGGCCACGGCGAGGCTCAGTCCGGGCAGCGCGAGCAGCAGGGCCTGGCGGCGGGGATCCATGTCCCAGACCGTACGTCGGTAGGGTCTGCCCCATGGTCAACCTCACCCGCATCTACACCCGCACCGGCGACGCCGGCACCACCCGACTCGGCGACATGAGCGAGACCTCCAAGAACGACCTGCGGCTCGAGGCCTATGCGAGCGTCGACGAGGCGAACGCGCACATCGGCGTCGCCCTGGCGCACGGCGGGGTGGCCGAGGACGTGGTCCGGGTGCTCACGACGATCCAGAACGACCTCTTCGACGTGGGTGCCGACTTCTGCACCCCGATCGTCCCGGACCCGGAGTACCCGCCGCTGCGGATCGAGCAGGACTACGTGGACCGGCTCGAGGGGTGGTGCGACTCCTACAACGAGGAGCTCGAGGTCCTGCGCTCGTTCATCCTCAACGGGGGCACGGTCGCGGCCGCCCACCTGCACGTCGCGCGCACCGTCGTACGCCGCGCGGAGCGGGCCGGCTGGGCGGCCTACGCCGAGCACGGGGAGACGATGAACCCGCTCGCGCTCACCTACCTGAACCGGCTCTCGGACCTGCTGTTCATCCTGGCCCGGCACGCGAACCGGGAGCGCGGCGACGTCCTGTGGGTGCCCGGCGGGGAGCGCGGCTGACCCGAACCGGCCGGCGCCGACCACGACGTCGGCGAACAGGCGGGATCAGGGGGTGGCCGGGTCCTCGCGGCGCGCGGCCGGCACGACCAGGGCGGCCGGGACCAGCAGCGCCGCGACGGCGAGCAGCGCCTCCAGCGTGCCGACCCGATCGGCCAGGAAGCCCAGCACCGGCGGCCCGGCGAGGAACGCCGCGTAGCCGATCGTCGAGACCACGCTGACCCGGGCGGCCGCGTGCACGGGGTCGTCCCCGGCGGCGCTCATGCCGACCGGGAACCCCAACGAGGCACCGAGCCCCCAGAGGGCGATCCCGACCACGGCCAGCGCCGCTCCCGGCGAGCCGGCGACCTGGGCCCCGGACACGAGCAGCGCCACCCCGACCAGGGCGGCGAGGATCGTCGCCCGCAGCACGGCCACCCGGCCGAAGCGGTCCAGCAGCCCGGAGCCGAACCAGCGTCCGAGGGTCATCGAGACCACGAAGACCGCGAACCCCGCGACCCCGACCCACTTCTCGACGGCGTACCCATCGACGAGCGCCACCCCCAGCCAGTCGTTGGCCGTGCCCTCGGTGAACGCGAGGGCGAGCACCATCAGGCCGATGAGCAGGGTGCGCGGCTCGCGCCAGGCCGCGAAGACCGAGCCCGGCTCGGTCGGCACCGCCTCCTCCTCGGCGACGACGGGAAGGAAGTCGCGCACCGCGCGCAGGGCCAGGCCCAGGGAGACCAGGGCCACCGGCCCCAGGTGCCAGAGCGCGGGTACGTCGGCGCGCGCGGCCAGCGCGCCCGTGACGGCGCCGAGCACCGTGCCCAGGCTGAACCCGGCGTGGAACCGGGGCATGATCGTCCGACCGAGGGCGTGCTCCACGGCCGCGCCCTCGATGTTCATCGCCACGTCCCACGAGCCGGTGCCGACGCCGTAGACGAGCAGTCCGAGGGCGACCACCACGACCGACTCCGGACCCCCGGCCCCGGTGCCGATCAGCACCAGGCCGAGCGCCGCCGACCAGGCCGCACCGGAGAGCACCCGGGCCGCCCCGAACCGGCGCACCAGCGCGCCGGTGAGCGGCAGTGCCACCAGCGAGCCGACCGACAGGGCCAGCAGCAGGAGCCCCAGCTCCCCGTTGCCGAGTCCGAGTCGCTCGCGGGCGGCGGGGATCCGGGAGACCCACGAGGCGAACGCGAAGCCGTTGACGACGAACACCACCGCCACGGCGGTGCGGGCACTCACCGCAGCGTCACCGGGCGCTGCCGCCCCCCGGCGGGGCTGCCTCCAGCCAGGACTGGAAGCCCATCAGCGAGCTCGGGCTCATCGCCATCTCGACCTCGCCGTCGGCCGAGGTGAGCGTGACCACGACATGGTCGGCGTACAGCGCCATCTGCTCGCCCGCGCCCGCCTCGCGGCGTCCCACGTAGGACAGCTCGGAGCGGGACCAGCGCCGCCGTGGACGGGGGGCGAGGGAGAAGATCCGGAACCACTCGAGGTCGTCGCCGGCGTAGCGGCCCAGGCCGAGCACCCAGCCGCGCCCGGGCCGATCGGTCCGGGCGCGGTGACTGAGCTCGAAGCACCCGCCGTCGCGGGACAGCGCCCGGCGGCGGAGCACCAGTGCCAGCCCGTAGAGCAGCACCAGCAGCAGCAGGATGCCCGCGGAGTCCAGGATCCACTGCCACAGTGGCATCTGTCCCTCCCTCACTCCGGCTGGCGCGTGGCGTCACTCTATCCGTGCCGCCACCCGCCCCCGCGAGGAGGGCAGGGGGCCTCAGGAGGCCTTCTCGACCGCCCTGATCCGGGCCTCGGCGCGACGTACGGCCTCGGCCGCCTCGTCGTCGTTCTCACCCGCGGCCTGGGCCCGCTCGAGGTCGTGGCGGGCCTTCTCCAGGTCGATCTCGTGCGACATCTCCGCGTGCTCGGCGAGGACCGACACCCGGTTGCCGGCCACCGAGAGGAAGCCGGCGTCGACCGCGGCCACCCAGGTCTCCCCCTCGCTGGTCTGGATGTCGACGACACCCTCGATGAGCAGCGACAGCAGCGGCGCGTGGCCGGGCAGGATGCCGACGTCCCCCTCGGTGGTGCGGGCGATGACCATCGTCGACTCGCCCGACCACACGAGGCGGTCGGCGGCGACCAGCTCGACCTGCAGCGAGTCGCCCATCACAGGCTCTTCTGGATCTCGGCCCACTTGGCCTCGACGTCCTCGAGACCGCCGCACATGAAGAACGCCTGCTCGGCGACGTGGTCGTACTCACCGTCGGCGATCTTGTTGAACGCCTCGATGGTGTCGGCCACGGTGACCGTCGAGCCCTCGATGCCGGTGAACTGCTTGGCGACGTAGGTGTTCTGCGACAGGAACCGCTGGATGCGACGGGCCCGGTGCACGATCACCTTATCCTCCTCGGACAGCTCGTCCACACCGAGGATCGCGATGATGTCCTGCAGCTCCTTGTTGCGCTGCAGGATCTGCTTCACGCGGATGGCGCAGTCGTAGTGCTCGCGGCCGATGTACTGCGGGTCGAGGATCCGCGACGTCGACGTCAGCGGGTCCACCGCGGGGTAGATGCCCTGCGAGGCGATGTCACGCGAGAGCTCCGTGGTGGCGTCCAGGTGGGCGAACGTCGTGGCCGGGGCGGGGTCGGTGTAGTCGTCCGCGGGCACGTAGATCGCCTGCATCGAGGTGATCGAGTTGCCGCGCGTCGAGGTGATCCGCTCCTGCAGCTGGCCCATCTCGTCGGCCAGGGTGGGCTGGTAGCCCACCGCGGACGGCATCCGCCCGAGGAGCGTCGAGACCTCGGAGCCGGCCTGGGTGAACCGGAAGATGTTGTCGATGAAGAGCAGCACGTCCTGGTTCTGCACGTCGCGGAAGTACTCCGCCATCGTCAGCGCGGACAGCGCGACGCGCAGCCGGGTGCCCGGCGGCTCGTCCATCTGGCCGAACACCAGGGCGGTCTGGCCGATGACGCCGGCCTCGTCCATCTCGGCGATGAGGTCGTTGCCCTCACGGGTGCGCTCACCCACGCCGGCGAACACCGACACACCACCGTGGTTCTTGGCGACTCGCGCGATCATCTCCTGGATGAGCACGGTCTTGCCGACGCCGGCGCCGCCGAACAGGCCGATCTTGCCGCCGAGGACGTAGGGCGTGAGCAGGTCGATGACCTTGATGCCGGTCTCGAACATCTGGGTCTTGGACTCGAGCTGGTCGAACGCCGGCGCCTTGCGGTGGATGCCCCACCGCTCCTGGACGTCGAGGGTCTCGCCCTCCTCGAGGTTGAGGCACTCGCCGGTGGTGTTGAACACCTTGCCGAGGGTCACGTCGCCGACCGGCACGGTGATCGACTCACCGGTGTCGGTGACGCTCGCGCCGCGAACCAGTCCGTCGGTGGGCTTCATCGAGATGGCGCGGACCATGCCGTCGCCGATGTGCTGGGCGACCTCCAGGGTGATCCGGGTGGTCTCGCCGCCCAACGCGATCTCGACCTTGAGGGCGTTGTAGATCTCCGGCATCGCGTCGGTCGGGAACTCGATGTCCACGACCGGGCCGATGACGCGGGCGACGCGTCCGATGCCGCCGCCGGTTCCGGCGCTGGCGGTCTCTTCAACAGTGGCAGTCATGTTCTCTCACTCACTCCCGGCTTGGGCGTCGGCAAGGGCGTTGACGCCACCGACGATCTCGCTGATTTCCTGGGTAATGCCGGCCTGACGGGCCTGGTTGGCGATGCGCTTGTACTTCTTGATGAGCTCGTCGGCGTTGTCCGTGGCCGACTTCATGGCCTTCTGACGGGCGGCCAGCTCGGAGGCCGCCGCCTGCAGCAGGGCGAAGAAGATCCGGCTCTGCACGTAGCGGGGCAGCAACGAGTCGAGGACGTCGGACGGCGACGGCTCGAACTCGTAGAGCGGCAGCAGGTCCTCGTCCTCCGGCGCCTCCTCCCCCTCGACGACCTCGAGCGGCAGCAGCCGGATCGCGGTCGGCTCCTGGCTGAGCATCGACCGGAAGCGCGTGTAGACCACGTGCACCTCGTCGACACCCTGCGGGGCACCCTCCTCGGCCGGCGTCTCGTCGTCGCCGAGGAAGGCGGCGATGAGCGTGGCCCCGATGTCGGCGGCCACGTCGTAGGTCGGCTGGTCGGAGAACCCGGTCCAGGTCTGCGCCACGGGGCGGCGGCGGAACTTGAAGTACGCCTCCCCCTTGCGGCCGGTGATGTAGACGTCGACCTGCTTGCCCTCGTCCTTGAGCTTCTCGATGAGGCGCTCGGCCTCCTTGAGCACGTTCGAGGAGTAGGCACCGGCGAGGCCCCGGTCGCTGGTCACGATCAGGACCGCGGCCCGCTGGGGGTTCTCCGGCTCGGTGGTGAGCGCGTGGTCGACGTTCGAGAACGTCGCCACCGCCGACACCGCACGGGTCAGCTCGCGCGCGTACGGCGCGGCCGCCTGGGCCCGCTGCTGCGCCTTGATGATCCGGGACGCAGCAATGAGCTCCATGGCGCGCGTGATCTTCTTCATCGACTCGGTCGACTTGATCCGCGCGCGGTACTCACGCAGCGATACGGCCATGGGTCAGCCCCGCTTCTGCTTGACGATCTGCTCCTGCTCCACGTCCTCGTCCTCAAGCGCCTCGTGCTCCTCGCGCCCGGCCTTGATCGAGCCCCCCTCGGAGGTCTCGAACTGGTCGAGGAAGGAGTCGTAGGCACCCTCGAGCTCGGTCGCGGTGGAGTCCTCGAACTTCTGGCTCTCCCGGATGCCCGCGAGGATGCCCTCGTGCGAGCGGCGCAGGTAGTCGATGAACTCGTTCTCGAAGCGCAGCACGTCGGGGGTGGGGACCCGGTCGAGGCGACCGGTGGTGCCGGTCCACAGCGCCACCGTCATCTCGTCGAGCGGGTACGGCGAGTACTGCGGCTGCTTGAGCAGTGCCATCAGTCGCTGGCCCCGCTCGAGCTGCTGCCGGGAGGCGGCGTCGAGGTCGGAGGCGAACATCGCGAACGCCTCCATGGCACGGAACTGCGCCAGGTCGACCTTGAGCGAGCCGGTGACCGCCTTCATGGCCTTCGTCATGGCGGCGCCACCCACCCGCGAGACCGAGACGCCCACGTCGATGGCGGGGCGCTGGTTGGAGGCGAACAGGTCCGACTGCAGGAAGATCTGGCCGTCGGTGATCGAGATGACGTTGGTCGGGATGAACGCCGAGACGTCGTTGGCCTTGGTCTCGATGATCGGCAGCCCGGTCATCGACCCGGCACCCATGTCGTCGGAGAGCTTCGCGCACCGCTCGAGCAGCCGGCTGTGCAGGTAGAACACGTCACCCGGGTAGGCCTCGCGGCCCGGCGGGCGGCGCAGCAGCAGCGAGACGGCGCGGTAGGCCTCGGCCTGCTTGGTCAGGTCATCGAACACGATGAGGACGTGCTTGCCCTCGTACATCCAGTGCTGGCCGATGGCCGAGCCGGTGTACGGCGCGAGGTACTTGAAGCCGGCCGAGTCCGAGGCCGGCGAGGCCACGATGGTGGTGTACTCGAGCGCGCCGGCCTCCTCGAGGGCGCCGCGGACCGAGGCGATCGTCGAGCCCTTCTGGCCGATGGCGACGTAGATGCAGCGGACCTGCTTCTCCGGGTCGCCGGTCTCCCAGTACTGCTTCTGGTTGATGATCGTGTCGATCGCGATCGTGGTCTTGCCGGTGGCGCGGTCGCCGATGATGAGCTGGCGCTGGCCGCGGCCGATCGGCGTCATGGCGTCGATCGCCTTGATGCCCGTGGCGAGCGGCTCGTGCACCGACTTGCGCTCGACCACGCTGGGGGCCTGGAGCTCGAGGGCACGACGGCCGGTGGTCTCGACGTCGCCGAGCCCGTCGATCGGGGTGCCGAGCGGGTCGACCACGCGGCCGAGGTAGCCGTCGCCGACCGGCACCGAGAGGATCTCCCCGGTGCGGCGGACCGCCTGGCCCTCCTCGATCTTGTCGAAGTCACCGAGGATGACGACGCCGATCTCGCGGGTGTCGAGGTTGAGGGCGATGCCCAGCGTGCCGTCCTCGAACTCGAGCAGCTCGTTGGCCATGACGGACGGCAGGCCGCTGACCCGGGCGATGCCGTCACCGGCCTCGGCGACCGTGCCGACCTCTTCCTTGCTGGCAGTCTCGGGCTCGTAGTCCGCCACGAAGCGCTGCAGTGCGTCCCGGATCTCGTCCGGACGGATGGACAGCTCCGTCATTTCTGGTTCCTCACTGTTCGGGTGCTCGAAGGTCGGGGTCGTGGGTGGGGCCGGGTCATCCGGCCAGTCGGCGGCGGGCGTCGGCGAGGCGGGCGGAGACGGTGCCGTCGATGACGTCGTCTCCGATCTCGACGCGGATCCCGCCGATCACCGTGGGGTCGACCACGATGTTGAGGTGCACGTCGCGGCCGTACTGGGTGGACAGGGCCGACCGGAGCCGCTCCTGCTCACCGTCGGAGAGCTCGCTCGCGGCGCGGACCGTGGCCACGCTCTCCCCGTGCACACCGGCGGCGACCTTCTGGTACTCGCGCATGGCCACCGAGATGGTGCGGTACGTGCCGGCCAGCGACTGGTCGACCAGACGGGCCGTGGCGGACAGGGTCCGGCCCTCGAGGAGTCCCCGGAGCAGGTCCCGCTTGTCGGACACGGACCGGCTGGGGTCCGAGAGGGCGCTGCGCAGGTCGGGGTTCTCCACCAGGACCTGCTCGAAGGCGAACAGCTCGTCGGCGACCCGACCGGGCTCGTCGGCCGAGCGGATCACGGCCTCGACACCCAGGTTCTCCAGCGTGTCCGGCAGGTCCCGGGGGCGGGTCCACCGCTGCTCGACGGCGCCGACGACCAGGTCGAGGGTGACCGGGTCGACCTTGCCGTCGAACAGGCCGCGCACGAGCTCGCCCCGGGCGCGGCCGTCGACGGAGACGTCGGTGACGGTACGACGCAGGCTCGGGTTGGTGCGGAGCACGCCGGACACGCCGAAGAGCTCCTCCCCGACCTGCGCCGCCTTGCGGGAGCCGACCTCGGAGATCGCCGCCCGCAACCGGTCACCCAGCGTGGCGGCCGCGTCGGCCGACGGTCCTCGAAGCAGCATCAGCGCGCCCCGTCGCCGTTCGTGGACGTGCCACCCGAGCGGGCCGACTCCATGGTCTCGAGGTCGGCCAGGAACCGCTCGACGACCCGGTTCGACCGGTCGTCGTCGTCGAGGCTCTCCCCGACGATGCGGCCGGCCAGCGCGGTGGCCAGCGTGCCCACCTCCGCCCGGAGCGAGGTGACCGCCTGCTGGCGCTCGGCCTCGATCTGGGCCTTGCCGTGGTCGACGATCCGCGTGGACTCGGCCTGGGCCTGGTCCCGCATCTCGGAGACGATCGCGGCGCCCTGCTCCCGGGCCTCCTCACGGATGCGGGCCGCCTCGTGCCGGGCGTCGGCGAGCTGCTTCTCCAGCTCGGCGAGCTTGGCGTCGGCCTCGGCCTGCTTGGTCTCGGCCGCGGCCAGACCCCCCTCGATCGCCGACGTGCGCTCGGAGAAGGTCTTCTCGAAGTTCGGCACGACGAACTTCTTCACGGCCAGGAACAGCAGGCCGAAGACGACGAGCGACAGGACGATCTCGACGGGGTGCGGGATGAGCGGGTTCAGCTCTTCCCCGGCCGCGAGGAGGTTCAGCGTCTGCATGGGCGGTCCTTCAGTCGGTTGTCCGGTCAGAGAACGAACGCGAGGGCGATACCGATGATGGCGAGCGCCTCAGCGAGGGCGAAGCCCAGGATGGCGATCGACTGGAGGCGGCTCTGCGCCTCCGGCTGACGCGCGACGCCGGAGATGTAGGCGGCGAAGATCAGACCGATGCCGACGCCGGGGCCGATCGCAGCCAGGCCGTAGCCGATCATGTTCAGGTTGCCTTCCACGGCACTTTCCTTTCGTTGTTCCTGCTCTGGTGTTACGTAGGGGGTGGAACGGTCTCTCAGTGCTCGTCGGCGACGGCACCCTGGATGTACATCGCGTTCAGGAGCACGAAGACGTACGCCTGGAGGAACTGGATCAGGATCTCCAGGAAGGCGACCGCGATGAACAGCACCCAGGCGAGGATCCCCACCGGGGCGAACTGGATCGCCATGTGGAGGAGGATGTACTCGCCACCGAGTGCGAAGAGGATCAGCAGCAGGTGGCCGGCGAACATGTTCGCGAAGAGTCGCAGTGCGAGCGTGAAGGGTCGCACCAGGATGTTCGACATGAACTCCAGCGGCACCAGCAGCAGGAGGATCGGGCCGCCGACGCCGGAGGGCACCGACTGCAGCTTGAGGTAGCCGACCAGCCCGTGCTTCTTGATGCCCACGCCGTTGTAGATGACCCAGCTCAGGACGGCGAGGCTGTAGACCATGCCGGAGCGGGAGAACGTGGGGAACTGGATGAGCGGGACGCTCGCCATGAGGTTGTTGACGAGCAGGAAGAAGAAGAGCGCGAACAGGTAGGGGACGAAGCGCATGAAGTCGGCCGAGCCGATGATGTCGCGACCCATGGAGTTCCGGACGAAGCCGTAGGCCTCCTCCGCGACGTACTGCATGCGGCCCGGCACCATCTCCCGGCGCTTGGCGGCGAGGTAGAAGAAGCCGAACACGAGGATCGCGGCGAGGACCAGCTGCACCATCGGCTTGGTGACGCCGATGTAGTGGCTCTGCCCGAGCCACTCGAAGGTCCCGGTCCCGCCACCGATGGGCGGGAGGTTGAAGTCGCCCGGCCCCGGGGGCGTGAACCCCTCGGCCCGGACAACGAGCGTCCCGATCAAACTCACCGTGTCTCCTACCTCAGCCCGACAACGTCTCGTCTTGCGGTGGTGCGACCTGACGGTTGAACCGCGCCCAGGTCATGTAGATCCCCAGCCCCGCACCGAGCAGGATGCCGACGACCACCAGGAAGGATGTGTCCCACCACTGGTCCAGCGCCCAGCCCAGCAGCCCGTACATCGCCACACCCGACACCAGGTACCCGAACGCGTGCCACGGGTCGCCTCGTGGGGTGTCGTCGGAGGTGCCGCCGGGACGAGCAGACGGGGGTTTCTGCTGAGCCATCGCGCCCCGGACAATAGCAGCCGGACCGGGTCATCGCGCACCCGCCTCCGGCCGCTCGCGGAGGCCGCTGCCGGCCCGCTCCTCGGGCAGGTCGTAGGCCGGGAGGCGCAGCCGCACCGCGAGCACGATCTGGCTGGCCAGCCAGCCGAGGGTGCCGACGATCACGGCACCGGCCAGCCAGCGGCGGTCCAGCGTCGCGTCCAGCAGGCCGGAGGAGTCGAGGGTCACGAAGGCCACCGCCATCGC
Source organism: Nocardioides donggukensis (assembly GCF_014842875.1). GTDB lineage: Bacteria > Actinomycetota > Actinomycetes > Propionibacteriales > Nocardioidaceae > Nocardioides > Nocardioides donggukensis. The sequence continues at coordinate 108,894 of NZ_JACYXZ010000003.1, forward strand.
CGCCACCTGGAGCGTGTAGGTCAGGAGCGCCACCAGCAGCGAGGCCGCGGGGACCAGGCCGGCCACGAGGTGCACGGTGCCTGCTCCGAAGGCGAAGACCACGATCACGAGCAGGACCCCGGTGAGGGCGCCGTACGCGGCGGGGGCACCGCCGGTGGCCGCGCCGACGAGCGTGACGACCAGGCCCACGAGGAAGGTGGCGACCGCGGCGCCGAGGAGCACGGACCCGCCCCGGAAGGGGCTGTGGTGCTGCGACTCGGTCGTCATGGCGGCGGCCGTTCTCTTCGGGGGAATCAGGCGCCTCTCGGCGCTTGTGAAAAGTAGCACAAAGTCCCGGCGGGTCGCCAACCGGTGCTCAGGCCGGCTCGACGGCCGGGTCGATCCCCCGGAACCGGGGCACCACGAACGTCAGGACCACGGTCAGCACCAGCCACGCCACGAGCAGGCCCCACACCAGCGGACCGGAGTAGAGGCTCCCGAGGACGGTCCCGAAGCCGATGAGGCCGGCCCAGAGCCAGATGATCAGCACCGCCCGGCGGTGGGAGTGGCCGATCTCGAGCATCCGGTGGTGCAGGTGCTGCTTGTCGGGGTGGTAGAACATCTCGCCGCGCCGGGTCCGGCGCACGACCGCGAGGGTCAGGTCCGCGAACGGCACCACCAGGATCGACAGCGGCACGATGATCGGGAGCAGGGTGGGCAGCAGGCTGGCCCCGGACTCCCGTCCGCCCTGGGTGATGTCGGTGACCGCGAACTGGCCGGTCAGGGTGAGCGCCGAGGCGGCGAGCGCCAGCCCGAGCAGCATCGAGCCGCTGTCGCCCATGAACAGCCGGGCCGGGTAGAAGTTGTGCGGCAGGAAGCCGATGCAGGCGCCGCCCAGCGCCGCGGAGAGCAGGGCGCCGGTCACCGCCAGGGTGACCCCGTTCAGGGCGGCCAGCTGGTAGCAGAACACGAAGAACGCCACCGCCCCCACGCCGATCACGCCCGCGGCGAGGCCGTCCAGGCCGTCGACGAAGTTGACCGCGTTCACGGTGGCGACCACGGTCAGCACCGTCAGCAGGGCCGCCTGCTCCTGCGGGAGCACGAAGAGCCCCTCGCCGGGGACCGGGAAGTAGCGGTACTGCACGTCGAACGCGATCAGGAACCCCGCGGCCAGCACCTGGCCGCCCAGCTTGGTGAGCGCGTCGAGCTCGAACAGGTCGTCGAGGACCCCGACCAGGCAGATCAGGGCGGCCGCGACCAGCACCACGCCGGCGTCCCGGAACACGTTCGGCGCGCTGAGCGAGAGGAACGGGAGCTCGCGCGCCACGACGTACGCCGCGACCAGGCCGCCGAGCATGGCCAGTCCACCGAAGTACGGGATCGGCACGACGTGCATGTCCCGGTCCCGGACCTGGGCCACCGCCCCGGTCCGCAGTGCCACCTCGCGGGCGATCACGGTCAGCAGGTAGGTCATGGACGCCGCGACCAGGAAGACCAGGAGGTACTCGCGCACGGGGTCTGCCTCAGCCCTCGTCCGTCAGCGTGGCCCCGAGCGGCTCGAGGACGGCGTTCAGCTCGGCCAGGCCCAGCGCGCCCGGGCGGAGCACCCGGCCCTGGCTGCCGGTGACGTCGATGATCGTGGAGGGCACCTCGCCGGCGCTCGGGCCGGCGTCGACGATGGCCGTCACCGAGTCGCCGAGCATGGCGTCGGCCTGGTCGGCGTCGAGCGCGGCCGGGTGCCCGGTGAGGTTCGCCGAGCTGACCGCGAGCGGCCCGGTGCGCTCCAGCACCTCCAGCGTCACCGGGTGGTCCGGCATCCGCACGGCGACCGTCCCGCGGGTGTCGCCGAGGTCCCACTGGAGCGAGCTCTGCTGCCGGCAGACCAGCGTCAGGGGGCCCGGCCAGAACCGCTCGACCAGGGCCCGGGCGTAGCCGGGCACACCGACCGCGAGCGCGTCCAGCGTGGTGGCGGCGCTGACCAGCACCGGTGGGGGCATGTCCCGCTCGCGCCCCTTGGCCGCCAGCAGACGGCTGACCGCGTCCGGGTCGAACGCGTCGGCGGCCAGGCCGTAGACGGTGTCGGTCGGCAGCACCACCAGCTCACCGCGTCGGATGGCCAGCGCCGCGGCCTCGATGGCCCGCTCACGTGCCGGCTCGTCGTCGTCGCCGACCGGGTACCGCGTGCTCACTCGCCTGCCACTCCTCTCGACACCGCTCGGGCTCCGCGTGCTCCCCGGGCTGGTTGGGCACTCATCCTGCCAGTCTCGCCGTCAGGTAGCGGGGACGCCCGGCCAGGTCCGGGTGGTCGCGGACCTCGCACCAACGGCCGGTCGCGGTGAAGACGGCCGGAGCGCTCCGGCCCTGGGCGTCCGCGTGCTCGGCGCCGACCACTCCCCCGGGCCGCAGCAGCAGCGCGGCCCGGCGCTCGAGCGCCTGCAGCGCCCCCAGCCCGTCCGGGCCGGAGAACAGCGCCAGGTGCGGGTCGTGGTCCCGGGCCTCCGGCGCGACCGACTCCCACGCCTCGAGCGGGATGTACGGCGGGTTGCACACCACGACGTCCACCAGGCCACGGAGGTCCTCGAAGGCGTCGGCCATGTCCCCCAGCCTCAGGTCCACCCCGGTGCCGGCCAGGTTCCGCTCCGCCCACCGGTGCGCCCCCTCGTCCAGCTCGACCGCGTGGACGCGTGCCGTGGGCACCTCGTCGGCCACCGCCCGCGCGATCGCGCCGGAGCCGGTGCAGAGGTCGACCACGACCGGGGCCTCGAGGGCCGCGGCCTGCTCCACGGCCCAGCCGGCCAGCAGCTCGGTCTCGGGGCGCGGGACGAAGACGCCAGGACCCACCGCGAGCTCGACGTGGCGGAAGCCGGCGCTGCCGGTCAGGTGCTGGAGCGGCTCCCGCGCGGCGCGCCGGGCGACCAGGTCCTCGAAGGTCGCCCGCTGCTCGGGGCCGACCACCTCGACGAGCGCGAGCCGGCCCGGCCGGACCCCCAGGACGTGGGCGAGCAGGAGCGCGGCGTCGTGCTCCGGCGAGGGGACCCCGGCGGCCCGCAGCCGACGGCCGGCCGCCGAGGCGAGGTCCCGGGGGCTGCCGGCGGCGACGGGACCGCTCACGTCTCGAGCTCCCCCAGCCGGGCGGCCAGGTCGGCCTCGACGCAGCTGGTGATGACCGCGTCCAGGTCGCCGCCGAGCACCGTGTCGAGGTTGTAGGCCTTGTATCCGGTGCGGTGGTCGGAGATCCGGTTCTCCGGGAAGTTGTAGGTGCGGATCCGCTCGGAGCGGTCCACGGTGCGGACCTGGCTGCGCCGGGCCTCGCTGGCCTCGGCGTCGGCCGCCTCCTCGGCGGCCGCCAGAAGCCGTGCGCGGAGGATGCGCATGGCCTGCTCGCGGTTCTGCAGCTGCGACTTCTCGTTCTGGCAGCTCACCACGATCCCGGAGGGCAGGTGGGTGATCCGGACCGCGGAGTCGGTCGTGTTGACGCTCTGGCCGCCGGGCCCGCTGGACCGGAAGACGTCGATGCGCAGGTCGTTCTCGTCGAGGCTGACGTCGAGCGGCTCGGCCTCCGGCAGCACCAGCACCCCGGCGGCCGAGGTGTGCACGCGCCCCTGGGACTCGGTCACCGGCACCCGCTGCACGCGGTGCACGCCACCCTCGAACTTCAGCAGGGCGTACGGCGCCTCGCCGGGCAGCGGCGCGGCGCCACGGGCCTGCACGGCCAGCGTCACCGACTTGTAGCCGCCGAGGTCGGACTCGGTGGCGTCGAGGATCTCGGTCCGCCAGCCACGCCGCTCGGCCCACCGGGAGTACATCCGCAGCAGGTCGCCGGCGAACAGCGCGGACTCCTCGCCGCCCTCGCCGGACTTCACCTCCAGCAGAGCGTCCTTGCTGTCGCTGGGCTCCCGGGGCACCAGCAGGTGTCGCAGGTGCTCGGCCGCGGCCTCGCGCCGCCGGGCCAGCTCGTCCGCCTCGTCGGCGAACGAGGCGTCCTCCGCGGCCAGCTCACGGGCGGCCCCGAGGTCCTCCCCGACCTCCTGCCACTCCCGCCAGGTGCGCACGATGGCCGCCAGCTCGGCGTACCGCTGGTTGAGCCGCTTCGCGAGCCGCTGGTCCGCATGGGTCTCCGGCGCCGCGAGTCGGGTCTCGAGCTCGGCATGCTCGGCGAGCAGTCCGTCCACTGCCTCGAACACGGTGTGCTCCTTCGATGACCCGGCCTCCCGCCGGCCGGGGGCCGGGCGGGGTGCCGTGCGGGTGGGGACGAGAAGAGGCGCCGGCCCCGCAGGTCTCCCTGCGGTGGCCGGCGCCTCGACGGAGCTACTTGCTGCTGTCCTGCTTCGCAGCCTTCTTGGCGTACCGGGCCTCGAAGCGGGCCACGCGGCCGCCGGTGTCGAGGATCTTCTGCTTGCCGGTGTAGAACGGGTGGCACTGCGAGCAGACGTCGGCGTGCATGGTGCCGGAGGTCGCGGTGCTGCGGGTGGTGAACTGCGCGCCACAGGTGCAGGTGACCTGGGTGTCGGTGTAGTTCGGGTGGATGTCCTTCTTCATGGTGTCCTCTCCTGGGTCGCCGGGTCGGTGCCGCGCGGTGCGGGACCGTGAACCGGAACCGGCGCACAAGTGTGCCACCTCCTGCAACCGCCGAGCGAATCAGGGCATTCCCCGGCGCCGACCGCCGCTCAGCCGGTGCCGGACCCGACCCGTGCGGGGCCCGGGCGCCGCACCACGGCGTACATCAGCGTCGCGGCCAGGCCGGACAGCGCCAGCATCACCACGGCCATCGGCGTGGCGCTCTGGCCCCCGAACGCGCCGACCAGCGGCGCCGCCGCCGCGCCTACCCCGAACTGGAGGCTGCCGAGCACGGCGGCGGCGGTGCCGGCCGACCCGGCGTACCGCTCGAGCGCGAGCGCGGGCGTGTTCGGCATCGACAGCCCGGCGGCCGACATCACCACCCCGAGCGGCACCAGGACGCCCACCAGGCCACCCAGGCCGGTCAGGCTGGTCACCAGCAGCAGCGCGGCGGCGGCGAAGGTGAGCAGGATGCCGGAGGTGAGCACCTGGATCAGGGAGTAGCGGCGCAGCAGCACGGGGTTGAGCTGGGACCCGACCACGAAGCCGGCCGCGTTGACGCCGAAGACGATCGCGAAGGTGCGCTCGGAGAGCCCGTAGCCCTCCTGGAGGACGAAGGAGGCGCCCGAGACGTAGGCGAACAGCGTCGCCATCATGGAGCCGCCGATGAGGGCCAGGGCGAGGAACCGGGCGTCCCGGAACAGCCCGCCGTACGCCGCGAGGCTGGCCCGGACCCGGGCCGGACGACGACGCTCCGGGGGCAGGGTCTCGTGCAGCGAGCGGGCGGCCAGCGTCGCGAGCAGCAGGGCGGCGAGGGCGAGGACGTCGAAGATCCGGCGCCAGCCGGTCCACTCCAGCACCAGCCCGCCGAGGGACGGCGCGATGATCGGCGCCAGCCCGATGACCAGGATCAGCCGGGCCATGAGCCGAGCCATGGCGACCCCGGCGAACCGGTCGCGGACCATCGCCATCGCGGTCACCGACACCGACGCGCCGGCCAGCCCCTGGAGCACCCGCAGCACCGACAGCATCTCGATCGTGGAGGCCATCGAGCACAGGATCGAGGCGACGGCGTGGACCAGCAGGCCGACCAGCAGGGGGCGACGCCGTCCGAAGGCATCGGAGAGCGGGCCGATGACCAGCTGCCCCAGGGCGAGCCCGCAGAGCATCCCGGTCAGCGTCAGCTGCACCTGGGAGGGCGTCGCCGACAGGTCCTCGGCGATCCGGGGGAAGGCCGGGAGGTACATGTCGATCGAGAGCGGCCCGAGCGCGATGAGCGCGCCGAGCACGAGCACGAACCTGAGGTAGTCGCGGTCCCCCTGTCCTTCGGGCCCGGGGGCGCGTCGGTCGGCCGCCGGGTGGGTGCTCACGCGCCGTCCCCGAACCCGCGGCGCTTCATCTCGCCCCAGTCGTGCTGGCTGCGGCGCACCGCCTCGACCGCCCCACCCATCCGCCACCAGGCGTTGAGCTGCCGGTAGCCGAAGTTTTCCTCCACGGCCGCCCGGATCGCGCGCAGCAGGTCGCCCACCCCGCGGTACCGGCGGTAGGACATCTCCTCGGCCAGCAGCGCGACCATCGTCAGCAGGAAGGAGTACAGGATCGAGGCGGAGAACAGCAGCACCACCAGGGTCGGGTCGACCAGGTCGGTGGAGAGGAACCCGAGGTCCTCGAGGCCGAGCAGCACCAGGACCACGAAGAAGTAGACCAGCCCGAAGATCTCCAGGAACGGCGCCAGCAGCTCGAAGACCACGAACCACGGCATGGTGACCAGGCCGACGAAGCCGTAGCGGCGTCGGAAGAGCATGTCCCGGTGCCGGGTGAGGATCTCGGCGAGCCCGCGGTGCCACCGGCGGCGCTGCTTGCGCAGGGTCGCCCGGTCCTCGGGAGCCTCGGTCCAGGCCACCGGCTCGGAGACGAACACGACCTTGCCGGCGCGGTCGCCGTCGCCCATCCACCGGTAGATCCGCACGACCAGCTCGGCGTCCTCGCCGATGCAGTCGGTGGCCATTCCCCCGACCTCCACCAGGACGTCCTTGCGGAACAGGCCGAACGCGCCGGAGATGATCAGCAGGCCCCCGGTGGCCGACCAGCCCGCGCGACCGATCATGAAGGCCCGGAGGTACTCCACCACCTGCACCCGCGCCAGCCAGCGCCGAGGCATCCGGACGTTGGTGACCCGGCCCTGGGAGATCGTGGACCCGTTCGCCACCCGGACGACGCCCCCTGCGGCCACGACCTCCGTGGGCTCGTCGGCGAACGGACGCGACACGTGCAGCAGGGAGTCGGGGTCGAGGATCGAGTCCGCGTCGACCATGCAGACCAGCTCCTTGCGGGCCAGGTTGATCCCGGTGTTGAGCGCGTCGGCCTTGCCGCCGTTCTCCTTGGTCACCAGGACCAGGCTGTGCGAGCCGCGGCGCGAGAGCCAGGTGCCGGTCACCTCGCCCACGATCGGCACCAGGTCGTCGACGACCATCGGGAGCCGGACCAGGTCGAAGGCCTCGATGAGCTTGGCGACCGTGTCGTCCTTCGAGCCGTCGTCGATCACGACGACTTCGAAGTCGGGATAGCGCATCGCCATCATCGCCTGCACCGACCCGATGATCGTCTCGGACTCGTTGTAGGCCGGCATCAGCACCGAGATCCCCCGGGCGAGCGGCTCGCCGAAGGACTCGTCGTACGCCGCGAACTGGATCCGGCGCCGGTAGTTCACGAAGTCCACGACCGCGAGCACGGTGAGTGCGAGGAAGCTGGTGTTGATCAGCAGCGAGTAGGAGATGAAGAACCACCCCATCGCCTCGATCAGCCCCCGCAGCAGCTCCACGACGCTCATCGCAGCCCACCGCGCAGGCCCTGGACGGCGAGGGCCTCGGCGGCGTACGGCGAGGGGTTGCGACGCAGGGTCTCCCGCCCCGGGTCGCCGAGCGCGAGCAGGGCCGCGGCGATGGCCCGGCTGGTCAACCGGGAGGCCTCGGTCAGGGCACGGTCGAGCCCCTCCGCGGCGCGCGGGTCCCCGATGTCGCCCAGGGCCGCGGCGGCGGAGCGGCGGACCAGCTCCTCGGGCTCGTCGAGCGCCGCGGTGAGTCCGGGGATCGCCTGCGGGACGCCGATCCGGCCGAGGGCCTCGGCGGCCGCGGCCCGCAGGCCGGGTGCCTCGTCGCCCAACGCGTCGAGGAGCAGCGGCACGGCGGAGACGTCGCCGAGCAGGCCGAGCACGATCGCGGCGATCTCGGCGTGGCGGGCGTCCCGCCGCCCGCTCGGGACGGCGAGGACCTCGCGCAGCCGAGGGGCGCCGGCGGTGCCGATCCGCTCGAGGGCGCTGACCAGGTCCCGGGTCAGCCGGGTGTCGGAGCCGCAGGAGTCGAACAACGGTCCGACCGCCTCCGGGTCGGCGACGCTGCCGAGGGCGCGGACGGTCACCCGCCGCACGAGGAAGGAGTGGTCGCCGAGGCGGGGCAGGAGCGACGCCGTCGCATCGGCCGGGTGCAGCGCCCCGAGCCGGTAGGCACCGCGACAGCGGCGCACCACCGAGCGGGAGGACAGCAGCTGCCGGGCCCGCTCCGCGGCACCCCGGGAGGAGAGCAGACCCACGAGCACCAGTCGGGACTCGCCCCGCACCTTCGGCAGCAGGGCGAAGATCTGCTCCTCGGTCGCCGGCCAGGCCGAGGGAGGCAGCGCGTCGAGACTGGCCTGCGCGGCGGCGGCCTCCTCGGGCTCGCCCATGATCAGCATCATCACCTGGTCGCGACGCTGGGCGTGCCGACGAGCCCGCCGACGCTCCCTCAGGTCACTGGTGAAGCGCAGGAAGAGCAGGCCCACGATCAGGCCGACGGTGATCAGGCACAGCGACGCGACGAGGAGGGCCAGGCCATTCACGCACCACTCCGAGCCAGCACCGCGGTGACCCTGGATGCCAGCTCGCGCGGCGAGAACGGCTTGGTGATGTAGTCGTCGACCCCGGTGGCGAAGCCCTGCTCGATGTCCGCCTCCTGGGCCCGGGCGGTCAGCAGGATGATCGGCAGCGTCGCCGTCCCCGGATCGGCACGCAGCGCACGCGCGGCGTCCAGCCCACTCATACCCGGCATCATCACGTCGAGGAGCACCAGGGCCGGCCGTTCCGCCTGACAGGCGGAGACTGCTGCGGCACCGTCCGAGACCGCCGTGACCTCGTGCCCGGACTGGCGGAGCTTGAAGACCACCAGCTCCCGGATGTCCTCGTCGTCATCAGCGACAACGATGTTGACCATGGCCGGAGTGTACCCGGGACCCTAGTCCTCCTCGCGGCCGCCACTCGGGGTGGTCTTCTGCACCTGCATGAGGAACTCGATGTTGCTCTGGGACTTCTTCAGGCGCTCCAGCAGCAGCTCGAGGGCCTGCTGGCCGTCGAGGCCCGAGAGCACCCGGCGCAGCTTCCACACGATGCTGAGCTCCTCCTTGCTCATGAGCAGCTCCTCGCGCCGGGTCCCCGACTGCACCGCGTCGATGGCCGGGAAGATCCGCTTGTCGGCGAAGTCGCGGCGCAGCCGGATCTCCATGTTGCCGGTGCCCTTGAACTCCTCGAAGATCACCTCGTCCATCTTCGAGCCGCTCTCGATCAGGGCGGTGGCCAGGATCGTCAGGGATCCGCCGTTCTCGATGTTGCGGGCGGCCCCGAAGAAGCGCTTGGGCGGGTAGAGCGCGGCCGAGTCGACGCCGCCGGAGAGGATCCGGCCGCTGGCCGGCGCGGCCAGGTTGTAGGCGCGGCCCAGTCGGGTGATGCCGTCGAGCAGCACGACCACGTCGTGGCCGAGCTCGACGAGGCGCTTGGCGCGCTCGATCGCGAGCTCGGCGACGGTGGTGTGGTCGCTGGCGGGGCGGTCGAACGTCGAGGAGATGACCTCGCCCTTCACCGACCGCTCGAAGTCGGTGACCTCCTCGGGCCGCTCGTCGACCAGCACCACCATGAGGTGGCACTCCGGGTTGTTCGTGGTGATCGAGTTGGCGATGGACTGCATGATCATCGTCTTGCCGGCCTTGGAGGGCGAGACGATCAGGCCACGCTGGCCCTTGCCGATCGGCGCGGCGATGTCGATGACCCGGCCGATGAGGTTCGTGGGCTCGGTCTCGAGGCGCAGCCGCTCGGAGGCGTAGAGCGGCGTCAGCTTGGCGAAGTCGACCCGGGAGGTGGCCGACTCCGGCTCGGCGCCGTTGACCGAGTCGATGCGAACCATCGGGTTGAACTTCTCCTTGCGCTCCCCCTCGCGCGGCTGACGCACCTGGCCGACGATCGCGTCGCCGCGGCGCAGCCCGAACTTGCGGACCATGGAGAGGGCGACGTACACGTCGTCGGCACCGGGGAGGTAGCCGCTGGTCCGGACGAAGGCGTAGTTGTCGAGGACGTCGAGGATCCCGGCCGCCGGGACCAGGACGTCGTCCTCGAGGATCGTGGTGTCCGGCTCGTTCCGGCTCCGCGCACCCCCGCCGGACCGGTCGCCGCGCTCGGAGCGCTCGTTGCGGTCGTTGCGGTCCCGACCGCGCCGGCGGCGGTTGCGGCCGCTGCCCTGACCGTCGCGGGGCTGGTCGCCCCGGTTGGACTGGCCCGACTGGTCGCCGCGGTTGGACTGGTCGCCCTGGTTCGACTGGCCGGACTGGTCACCCCGGTTGCCCTGGTCCTCCCGGTCGGACCGCTCCCGGTCACCCCGGCCGGTCTGCTCGGACCGCTCGCCCCGGTTCGACCGCTCGTCCCGGTTCGACCGCTCGTCCCGGTTCGACCGCTCGCCCCGGTTCGGCTGCTCGCCCTGGTTCGACCGCTCGCCCTGGTTCGACTGCTCGCCCTGCCGCCGGCCCTGCCCGTCCCGGTCGCGGCCCGGGCGCTCCTGCTGGGGGGCGTCCTGCTGGGAGCCCTTCTGGGCGTTCTGCTGGGAATCCTGCTGGGCGGCCTTCTGCGGGGCCGACTGCTTCGGGGCACCCTGCTGGGGCGAGCCCCCCGCCCGGGCGGACGTGATCGCCTCGACCAACTGGGCCTTCTTCATGCCCCCGGCGCCCGCGATCCCCATGCTGCCGGCCATCGACTTCAGGTCGGCGATCAGCATCGAGTTGAGTCCACCACCGCGCTTCTTGGCCGAGGCCTTGGGGGCGTCGGCGGCTGCACCGTCTGCGGCAGCGGGGGTGGAGTCGATCATGTCCGTCACGTGAGGTCCTTCCCACGTATCAGCGCCGATCCGGCTTGCCGGCCGGCGGCGGCTTCGTGTGTGCCCCGGCGCCCGGTCGTCACGGCCCAGTGGCCCGACCCGGTCGCGGAGATGGAGGGGTGCACCAGTCGGGGCGGACCCCTCGTCGGTGCGAACGCCAACGAACGTGGCGCCCGCTCAGCCTAACACCCGGCCGACCCGGATGTGACACAACCGACGCTCACGGCCCGAGCAGGGCACCGTGGGTGTCGAGGTCCAGATGCGTGGCCTGCCAGCCGTCCGGGCAGCGCCGGAGCAGGTCGTCGGGTCCGGTGGCCCAGCCGGCCGTGGGCCGGGCCGGCCCGTCGGTGAAGCACAGCACCGTCGGTCCGGCACCGGAGACGACCGCGGCGTGCCCGTCGGCCCGGAGCGACCGCACGAGGGCCAGCGACTCCGGCATCGCCCGCTCGCGGAACTCCTGGTGCAGGTAGTCGCGGGTGGCGGTCGCGAGCAGGTCGGGACGTCCGGCCAGGGCGGCCACGAGCAGCGCCGTCCGGCCGGAGTTGGCGGCCGCCTCGGCGTGCGGCACGGTTGCGGGCAGCAGCCCACGGGCCACCTCCGTGCGCACCGGGGTCGGCGGGACGAACACCACGGCCGAGATCCGCGGGTCCACCGGCGAGGGGACCGCGTAGAACCCGCCGTCCTCCTGACCGGCGATGACGAAGCCTCCGAGCAGGGCCGGCGCGACGTTGTCGGGGTGCCCCTCCATCCGGGCCGCCAGGTCGAGGAGGGCGTCGTCGTCGAGCAGCAGCGAACCGCCGCCGACCAACCCCCTCGCGAGCACCAGCCCCGCCACGATGGCCGCCGAGGAGGACCCGAGCCCGCGGCTGTGCGGGATCCGGTTGGTGCACCGCAGGCTGAGCCCGGGCGGCTGCGTGGCGCCCATGGCGGCGAACGCCTCGTGCATGGCGCGCACCACCAGGTGCGAGGCGTCGCGCGGCACCTCGTCGGCCCCGGCTCCGGTCACCTCGACGAGGAGACCGCTCCCGACGACCCGGGCCTCCAGCTCGTCGCGCAGGCCCAGGGCCAGCCCGAGGGAGTCGAAGCCCGGCCCGAGGTTGGCCGAGGTGGCCGGCACCGTGACCCGGACCGGCTCGTCGACGTAGCGCACCATCGTCGGCGCCGCTCAGGCCCGGAGGCCGGCGGCGGCCGCGGCGGCACCCACCTCCGCGTCGACGATGTTGTCGACGAGGTGGCCGAAGCCCTCCAGCGCCGTCGCGGTGTCCTTCAACCCGTGCCCGGTGACGGTCACCACGATCGTCCGACCCGCGAGGGACTCCCCCGCCCGGGCGTCGCGCAGCAGCCCGGCGACGCCGGCCGCGGAGGCGGGCTCCACGAACACCCCGTCCCGGGCCGCTAGCTCACGCTGCCCGGCCAGGATCTCGTCGTCGGACAGCGCCGCGAACCCGCCACCGGACTCCTCCGCCGCGGTCACCGCGAGCTTCCACGACGCGGGGTTGCCGACCCGGATCGCGGTCGCCTTGGTCTCGGGCTCGGGGAACGGCTCCCCGGTGACGAGGGGCGCCGCGCCCTCGGCCTGGAAGCCCCGCATCCGCGGCAGCCGGGTCGCGCGGCCGAGGTCGGCGTACTCCCGGTAGCCCATCCAGTACGCCGAGATGTTGCCGGCGTTGCCCACGGGCAGGTAGTGCAGGTCCGGTGCGTCGCCGAGCAGGTCGACGATCTCGAAGGAGGCGGTCTTCTGGCCCTGGAGCCGGTAGGGGTTGACCGAGTTCACCAGCGCGACCGGGTAGGCCTCGGACAGACCGCGGGCGATCGTCAGGCAGTCGTCGAAGTTGCCGCGCACCATGATCACCTGGGCGCCGTGCATGATCGCCTGCGCCATCTTCCCCGCGGCGATCTTGCCCTCGGGCACCAGGACCAGGGGCTTGAGCCCGGCCTTGGCGGCGTAGGCGGCCATCGAGGCCGAGGTGTTCCCGGTCGAGGCGCAGACCACGGCCTGCTGGCCCTCGTGCACCGCGGCCGAGATCGCGGTGGTCATCCCGCGGTCCTTGAACGAGCCGGTCGGGTTGTCGCCCTCGACCTTGAGCCACACGCTGGCCCCGGTCTCGCCGGACAGCCACCCGGACTCGACCAGCGGCGTCCCGCCCTCGCGCAGCGTGACGGCCGGGGTGCCCTCGGGGAGGTCGAGCAGGTCGCGGTACTCCTCGATGACGCCGAGCCACTGGTGCGTGCTCACTCCGACATCCCCTCCACCCGCATGACCGAGGTGATGTCGCGGACGATCTCCATCCCGCGCAGGTGCTCGACGGTGTCGGCCAGCTGCCGGTCGGTCGCCCGGTGCGAGACGACGACCAGCTGGGCGTCGTCGTCGCGACCCTCCTGGCGGACGGTCTGGATGGAGACGCCGTGCTCGGAGAAGGCGGTCGCCACGGCGGCGAGGACGCCGGCGCGGTCGGCCACGTCGATGCTCACGTGGTAGCGGGTCAGCGTCTCCCCCATCGGCAGCACCGCCCGCGCGGCGTACGACGACTCCCCGGTGCCGCGGGTCTCCGCCAGCCGGTTGCGCGCGACCGTGACCAGGTCGCCGAGCACCGCGGACGCGGTCGGCGAGCCGCCCGCCCCCGGTCCGTAGAACATGAGCTGACCGGCCGCCTCCGACTCGACGAAGACCGCGTTGTAGGCCTCACGGACCGAGGCGAGCGGGTGCGAGCGCGGGATCATCGCCGGGTGCACGCGGGCGGCGACCGCGCCGTCCTTGAGCTCGCAGATCGCCAGCAGCTTCACGACCGCGTCCATCTCGCGGGCCGAGGCGACGTCCGCGGCGGTCACCTCGGAGATGCCCTCGCGGTAGACGTCGGCGACGGTGACCCGGCTGTGGAAGGCGAGGCTGGCGAGGATCGCCGCCTTCGCCGCGGCGTCGAAGCCCTCGACGTCGGCGGTGGGGTCGGCCTCCGCGTAGCCCAGCTCCTGGGCCTCCTCCAGGGCGTCGGTGAAGCCGGCTCCCGTGGTGTCCATCTTGTCCAGGACGAAGTTCGTGGTGCCGTTGACGATGCCGAGCACCCTGGTGACGGTGTCACCGGCCAGCGACTCGCGGAGCGGTCGCAGGATCGGGATCGCGCCCGCCACCGCGGCCTCGTAGTAGAGGTCCCGACCGGCCTTCTCGGCCGCCTCGAACAACGTGGAGCCGTCCTCGGCCAGCAGGGCCTTGTTCGCCGAGACCACCGAGGCGCCGTGCTCGAGGGCGGTGAGGATCAGCGAGCGCGCGGGCTCGATGCCGCCGATCAGCTCGACCACGAGGTCCACCTCGCCACCGGAGACCAGCCCGTGCGCGTCCGTGGTGAGCAGTCCCGGCGCCACCTCGACCTCGCGCGGCGCGTCCAGCCGGCGGACCGCGACGCCGACCAGCTCCACCGGCGCGCCCACGCGCGCCGCCAGGTCGTCGGCCTGCTCGGTGAGCAGCCGGACCACCTGCGAACCGACCGAGCCACAGCCGAGCACGGCCACCTTGAGGCGCTTCATCGCGTCGCTCCCACATCCGTTGCCAACAGGTCGTCCTCAGTCTCCCGGCGTACGACGACGCGCGCGACGCCGTCCCGGACCGCGATCACCGGCGGTCGCAGCGCGTGGTTGTAGTTGCTCGCCATCGACCGACAGTAGGCCCCGGTGCCCGGCACCGCGAGCAGGTCCCCCGGCGCCAGGTCGCCGGGCAGGAACTCGTCCTTGACCACGATGTCCCCCGCCTCGCAGTGCTTGCCGACGACCCGGCCCAGCACCGGGGCCGCGGTCGAGGTGCGGGAGGCGAGGGTGCAGGAGTAGTCGGCGTCGTAGAGCGCGGTCCGGATGTTGTCGCTCATCCCGCCGTCGACGGAGACGTAGCTGCGCCGGGCGCCGCCGTCCAGCGCGACCTCCTTGACGGTCCCGATCTCGTAGACCGTGCAGACGCTCGGGCCGACGATCGCGCGACCGGGCTCGATCGAGAGCCGCGGCCGGTCCAGGCCCAGCGCCCGGCACTCGTGCTCGACGATCGCGGTCATCTCGGCGGCCAGCCGCGCCGGCTCGGCCGGGTCGTCCTGGGTGGTGTAGGCGATGCCGAACCCGCCGCCGAGGTCCATCTCGGGCATCCTCACGCCCAGGTCGGTCGCCACCCGGGCGTGCAGCGCCAGCACCCGACGGGCGGCCACCTCGAAGCCGCTGGTGTCGAAGATCTGGCTGCCGATGTGGCTGTGCAGGCCGAGCAGCTCCAGGCCCGGCGCGGCGAGCACCCGGCGTACCGCCTCGAGGGCGTCGCCCGCGGTGATCGAGAACCCGAACTTCTGGTCCTCGTGGGCGGTGGCGATGTACTCGTGGGTGTGCGCCTCCACGCCGGCGGTCACCCGCACCATCACCCGGGCCGCCCGCCCGGTGGCCGCGGTCAGCGCCTCGAGCCGCTCCAGCTCGTGGAAGGAGTCGACGATGATCCGGCCGACCCCGGCCTCGAGGGCCCGGGCCAGCTCGTCGGCGGTCTTGTTGTTGCCGTGGTAGCCGATCCGGGCCGGGTCGAAGCCGGCGGCGAGGGCGACGCTCAGCTCACCGGCGGAGCAGACGTCCAGGCAGAGTCCCTCCTCGGCGACCCACCGGGCGACGGTCGTGCAGAGGAACGCCTTGCCCGCGTAGAACACGTCGTAGTCGGCGAAGGCGTCCCGGAAGGCGCCGGCCCGGGCCCGGAAGTCGGCCTCGTCCAGGACGTACGCCGGGGAGCCGTGCTCGGCGACGAGGTCCGGGAGCGGCACCCCGCCGACGGCGAGCACCCCGTCGGCCTTCTCCGCGGTCGCGGACCACAGGTGGCCGACGAGGTCGTTGGGGTCGGCCGGCTGCCGGAGCCAGGCCGGCCCACGGGAGTTGATGTCGGCGTGCAGCGCGCCGGCCTCGTGTGCCCTCATGCCGGCCCGCTCACATGCGCTCCGGCGCCGAGACGCCGAGCAGGTCGAGTCCGTTGGCGATGACCTGCCGGGTGGCCGCGACCAGGACCAGGCGGGCGCGGTGCAGGTCGCCGGCCTCCTCGTCGCCCATCGGGAGCACCCGGCAGTTGTCGTAGAACCGGTGGTAGGAGGCGGCCACCTCCTCGAGGTACCTCGCCACCCGGTGCGGCTCCCGGAGCTGCGCCGCGGAGGTCACCACCCGGGGGAACTCGGCGAGCGCCCGCAGCAGCTCACCCTCCTTCTCGTGCGAGAGCAGCGACGGGTCGAAGCCGGTCTCGTCGGGGTCGACGGGGCCGTGGGGTGCGACCGGCAGCAGCAGGCCGAGGTCGGCGGCGTTGCGCAGGATCGAGGAGACCCGGGCGTGCGCGTACTGGACGTAGTACACGGGGTTGTCGCTGGTGGCGCGCGCCCACAGGTCGAGGTCGATGTCGATCTCGGAGTCGGAGGTGTAGCGGGCCAGGGCGTAGCGCGCGGCGTCGCGACCGATGGCGTCGACCAGGTCGTCGAGGGTGATCACGGTGCCGGCCCGCTTGGACATCCGCAGCGGCGCCCCGTCACTGAGCAGGTTGACCAGCTGGCCGATGAGGATCTCCAGGTTGGTGCCCGGGACGTCGCCGAAGGCCGCGCACATCGCCATCATCCGGCCGACGTACCCGTGGTGGTCGGCGCCGAGCATGATCAGGCAGCGGTCGAAGCCGCGCTCGCGCTTGTCGAGGTAGTAGGCGAGGTCGCCGGAGAGGTAGGCCGGCTGCCCGTTGGACCGGACGATCACTCGGTCCTTGTCGTCGCCGAACTGCTCGGTGCGCAGCCAGAGCGCGCCGTCCTGCTCGTAGGTGTTGCCGAGCTCGGTGAGCCGGTCGATCGCCCGCTGGACGGCGCCGGTCTCGTGCAGGTGGTTCTCGTGGAAGTAGACGTCGAAGTCGACCCCGAAGTCGTGCAGGGTCTTCTTGATCTCGGTGAACATCGCCTCGACGCCCTCGGCGCGGAACACCTCCTGCGCCTCCTCCTCGGGCAGGTCGAGGACGTCGGGACGGCGGTCCAGGACCGCGTCCGCGATGTCGACGATGTACTGGCCGCCGTACCCGTCCTCGGGTGCCGGCTTGCCCTGGGCGCTGGCGAGCAGGGAGCGGGCGAACCGGTCGATCTGGGCGCCGTGGTCGTTGAAGTAGTACTCCCGGGTGACCTCGGCCCCGGTGAAGGAGAAGATCCGGCCCAGCGCGTCCCCCACGGCGGCCCACCGGGTGCCGCCGATGTGGATCGGGCCGGTGGGGTTGGCGGAGACGAACTCGAGGTCGATCCGCTCGCCCGCGAACAGGTCCGAGGAGCCGTACGCCGACCCGAGGGCCAGCACCTGCGCGGCCACCGCACCCTGGGCGCCGGAGGAGACCCGCACGTTGAGGAAGCCCGGACCGGCGACCTCGACCTCGGCGATCCCGTCGGCCGAGCGCAGCTCCTCGGCGAGCAGACCGGCCAGGTCGCGTGGCGGGA
The DNA here is from genome assembly GCF_014842875.1 of Nocardioides donggukensis. Classification (GTDB taxonomy): domain Bacteria; phylum Actinomycetota; class Actinomycetes; order Propionibacteriales; family Nocardioidaceae; genus Nocardioides; species Nocardioides donggukensis. Next base: position 126,043 of record NZ_JACYXZ010000003.1, read on the forward strand.
CCCCCGCTCGCTTGGCCAGCTGGAGGGCGAGGTTGGTGGCGTAGTCGCCGTGCTCGCGGACCTTCGGGCGCTCCACCACGACCTGCGCCGGGACCCCGTCCGGCAGCGTCACGGCGCCGCGCCCGACGAGCGTGGTCAGGGCGTGGACGATCGCGGTGGAGAGCTGCTCGGGAGTCACCCGGTCACCCTATCGGCGGCCCGCGCGGGCGGGCGCACCGAGACCGCCGGACGGGACGCCCCGCCCACCGGCACCCGGCGCCGAGACGCCACCGCCCGCTTGCAGCGCCGGTCGTGGTCCGTTGTAGGGTCGTCCCACACCCGAGCCCCCGTAGCTCAGGGGATAGAGCGCCGCCCTCCGGAGGCGGAAGCGTAGGTTCGAATCCTACCGGGGGTACCACGCCGCCGACGCGGCCACGCTCCCGGACCTTCCCGGACTTTCTCGGTTCCCCTGACGCCGCATGGCGCCTCTGTGCACACTGATTGGTCATTGGCGCTCGCCAGTATCCAATCACTGTCAGGGGATGTGGACATGCGGAACTCGATCCGACGGCTGGTGGCCGTCCACACCGCGGGTGCCACGGTGCTCGCCGGCGCCGTGGCCCTGGCCGGCGGCACGGCCGCACCCGCGCTGGCCGGCACCGTCACCGACTACGGCTTCAGCGCGAGGGCGTTCGGGAGCGTGGCCAACTTCGAGGAGGCCGGGGTCAGCTCGCAGCGCACCGCCTACAGCTTCCTCGGCTGCACCCGGGAGACCGGGGTGACCAAGACCGAGACCGTCGCCGAGACCGGCGGCTCCCTGGGCGCAGCGCTGCACGTGGCCGGGGTCGAGAACCGGACCCGGACGCTGCGCAACCCGAGGACCGGTCGGGTCGGGAGCCGCGCCACCAGCCGGGTGTCCGAGGTGGTCCTCGGCGACCCCGACGGCGTGAACATCACGATCCGGGCGCTGCGCACCCGGGCGGATGCCTGGGCGATGCCGAACGGCACCCTGCACGCCAGCTCGCGGTTCGCCTCGGCCGGGATCGGCTCGGCCACCGACACCGACCTGGACGAGGTGCTGAACGGTGTGGGCGCCACGCTCCAGGACCTGCTCGACGAGGTGGCCGCCGCACCGGGCGGCGTCCTCGAGGTGCCGAGCCTGGGTGAGATCGCCCTCGGCAACGACAAGAACCGGGTCTTCGCCAGGAGCGCGAAGGCGGGGGCGGTCGCGCTCCGGGTCACCCTGTTCGGCGAGGACCTGGCCAAGGGCGGTGGCGACGACATCGAGACCAAGATCGGCCGGGCCCGGGCGTTCGTCTACCGGAACCTGCCCGCGGGCGTCATGCGCGGCACCGCCTGGCCCGTGGACGCCAAGCTGGTCGGCGAGGTGCTCAACGTCGGGCGCGTGGTGCCCCTGCAGCTGCCGTGCAACGGGACGCGGGGGAACGTGCGCCAGGCCTCGGTGGCCGACGTCGACCTCGGGAACGCCGGCGTCGTGCAGGTCGACGCCCCGACGTCACGGGTCTTCGGCATCCAGAGGGAGGACGGCCGGGCCCGGGCCTGGACCGAGGGCCGGCTGGCCTCGCTGAACGTCGGCGGGGAGGACGGGCTCACGATCCGGGGCGTCGTGGGCCGGGCCAACGTCACGCAGGACCGCCGAGGCCGGATCACGCGCCGCAGCATGACCGGCACCACGATCGGATCGGTGACCGTCGGCGGCGAGGAGCAGTCGGTGCCCGGCCCCGGGGAGGCCGAGACCTTCGCCACCCCGGACGGTCAGGTCACCATCGAGCCCTACCTCCGCGAGGGCGGGAAGCGTGGCCTGAGGGTGACCGCCCTGCGCGTGACGATCGTCGACGACTCCCCCGGCGACACCGTGATCAACCTCGGCGTCGCCCGCGCCTACCTCAAGCGCACGTGAGTCGGGACCGGCGGTGCTGCGTCTCCGGACGCGGCACCGCCGGTGCCGTCAGCAGCGGCTGATCGTGGCGTCGTTGCGGGCGTCGTCGCCCAGCCGGCGGGCCTGGGTGCGGCTGGGGAAGACGACGCTGGCACCGCCGACGTTCCCGATGCTCCCGGCCAGCACGCAGCCGGTCACCTTGCCCGGCTCGACGTCCGCGACGGCGCGGGCGAGCAGGAACAGGTCGCCGGGCTTCACCTGGGCGTCCATGTGCCGCAGCACGGCCAGCGCCCCGCGGTCCAGGAATCCGGGGCGGGCCGCATTGTCGCGGACTGTGCGGTGGATCGCCCTCAGCGTCCGCTGCTGGTTGGCCGACCGGTCGAAGTCTCCCCGCGGCAGGTCCTTGCGGATCCGGGAGAACGCGAGCGCGCCCAGACCCTGCACCCGGTTCGGGCCGACCCGGAACCCCTGTCGGCGCAGGTAGGGGTCGGAGAACGCGTGCGCGGACTGCACGGTGATGCCGCCGATCGCGTCGACCATCCCGCGCAGCCCCCAGAAGCTGCTGACCATCACGTAGTCGGGCTCGATCCCGATGAGACCCTGCACGGCCCTCGCCATCAGCTGCGGACCACCGAAGTAGAGCCCCGCGTTGATCCGGTTCGAGCCATGCCCCGGGATCGCGACCCACGAGTCCCGGGGGACGCCGATGCTCGTCGCCGCGCCGGTGCGGGTGTTGATGCCGACCAGTTGGATGGCGTCCGCGCGGCTGCGCAGCACCGGGCCGCCCGGCCTGGCGTCGGAGCCGAGCGCCAGGATCCAGACGACGTCCGGGGAGAGGTCCAGCGCCTGGGCCCGCTCGACCTTGACCAGCGCGGCACCCGTCGGCTGGACGGTCCCCTCCGGCACCACCAGCAGCGCACCGGCCAGGGCCAGGCCGAGCGCGGCCTTCCGCAGCACTCGGATCACGACTTCTCCCCCTTCGTCGCCGACCGCTTGGTCGCGCGGACGTCGCGCGCCACGTCGTACCCGGTGATCCGCCAGCGCTCGGGTCCCGGCGTGAGCACCAGGGAGCCGCGCACCGCGACCCGTCGCTCGGCCTGACCCAAGGTGACCATCACCATGCGGAACCGCGCGGTCGCGCCGGCCGGCCGCCCGGCCGGGCTGAAGATGTCCACGACGACCTCCCGCCGCCGCGCCACCACGTCGTCGACCCGGCCGCCGAGGACGCGGTTCGTCAGCAGCCGACGGTCCGCCCGCGCCCGTCCGGCCGCCTCGCGGGTGAATCCCGGGAACGCGCCGAGGCCGAACTTCGTGCGCGGGTAGTCACCGGCCAGCCAGGCCGCCTCGAACCACCGGTCGACGGCGCCGCCCACCGCCCGGGCGACGGCCCGGCGCCGCTCGGGCCGCAGCTCGCCGGTGACCGCGCCCACCCGGGCCCGCAGCCGGGCGTCCTTCGGCTCCGGCTCGGCAGTCGGCTCCTGGGAGTCGCTCGAGCTCGCCGGCGGCTCCGCCTCCTCCTCGCCGGCGCAGGCGCCTCCCGCGGCCACGATCGACAGCACGGCCGCCGCGATCGCCGCCCGGCGCTGGGGACTCCGGATCACCGGCACACTCCTCTTCCCGGGGCACCCGGAACTCCCCGGGACCCGACGTTCGGCACACCTCAGTGTTAGTCGCGCAACACTGTGCCCGACAAGTGGTGGCGGCCTCGGCATTTGTTGCTCGGTGGGTCTAGCCTTGACGCTTGAATCCCTACCCCGCACATGCCGCACCGGAAGAGGCGAACCAGGACGTGGCTGAGTCTGCTCAGAACAACCCCCTCTCGGACTTCGGAGCCAACGAATGGCTCGTCGACGAGATGTACGCCCAGTACCAGAAGGACCCGGGCAGCGTGGGTCCCGAGTGGATCGCCTACTTCGAGTCCAGCGGCTCCTCCAACGGCAGTGCCGAGCCCGGTCGCACCGGGTCTGGCACCGGGTCCGGCACCGGGTCTCGCACCGGGTCTGGGCCCGCCGCGCCCCAGGCGTCGACGTCCACGGGCAAGGCCCCGGAGCGGGCGAGCCAGAAGTCCGCCGCCCCGGCGCCGGAGCGGAAGACCCAGAAGCCCGCCGCCGAGGAGAAGTCCTCCGAGGCGAAGCCGGCCGAGGAGAAGTCCGGCTCCCCTGCCCCGAAGGCCACCCCGCGACCGGCCAACACCAAGGCCGCCGAGCCGGCCAAGGGCACGAGCGCACCCGAGCCCCGCGACCCGAAGCCGGCACCGACCGCCGAGGCCGGCGACGAGCCGCAGCTCACCGTCCTCCGCGGCGCGCCGGCCCGGACCGCGCAGAACATGGACGCCTCTCTGACCGTGCCGACGGCCACCTCGGTGCGCTCGGTGCCGGTCAAGCTGCTCTGGGACAACCGGACCGTCATCAACAACCACCTGGCCCGCGCCCGGGGCGGCAAGGTCAGCTTCACCCACCTCATCGGCTTCGCCCTGGTCAAGGCGCTGCGCACGATGCCCGAGATGAACGTCGGCTTCGACGTCGTCGACGGCAAGCCGAACCTGATCACCCCCGCGCACATCAACCTCGGCCTCGCCATCGACATGCAGAAGCCGGACGGCACCCGCCAGCTGCTCGTGCCCTCGATCAAGGCCGCGGAGGGCATGGACTTCGCCGCCTTCTGGACCGCCTACGAGGACGTCGTCCGCAAGGCCCGCGACGGCAAGCTCACGGTCGCCGACTTCCAGGGCACCACGATCTCGCTGACCAACCCGGGCACGATCGGCACCAACCACTCGGTGCCGCGGCTCATGAAGGGCCAGGGCGCGATCATCGGCGTCGGGGCGATGGAGTACCCGCCCGAGTGGCAGGGCGCCTCGGAGGAGGCCCTCTCGCGCAGCGCGATCAGCAAGGTCATGACGCTGACCTCCACCTACGACCACCGGGTGATCCAGGGCGCCCAGTCCGGCGAGTTCCTGCGCCGCGTGCACCAGCTGCTGCTCGGGGGCGACGGGTTCTACGACGAGATCTTCCGGTCGCTGCGGATCCCCTACGAGCCGATCCGCTGGGCCTCGGACATCGCCACCTCCCACGACGACGAGATCAGCAAGCAGGCCCGGATCCTCGAGCTGATCCACGCCTACCGGGTGCGCGGCCACATGATGGCCGACACCGACCCGCTGGAGTACAAGCAGCGCAGCCACCCCGACCTCGAGGTGGAGACGCACGCGCTCACCCTCTGGGACCTGGATCGCGAGTTCGCCACCGGCTCGTTCGGCGGCGAGGGCCGCCGGTTCATGAAGCTGCGGCAGATCCTCGGCATCCTGCGCGACTCCTACTGCCGCACCACGGGCATCGAGTACATGCACATCCAGGACCCCGAGCAGCGGCGCTGGATCCAGGAGCGGGTCGAGCAGCCGCACGTGAAGCCGCCCCGCGAGGAGCAGCTCCGGATCCTGCTCAAGCTCAACCAGGCCGAGGCGTTCGAGACCTTCCTGCAGACCAAGTTCGTCGGCCAGAAGCGGTTCAGCCTCGAGGGCGGCGAGACCACGGTCCCGGTGCTCGACGAGATCTGCGAGGCCGCGGCCGAGGCCGGCATGGACGAGGTGTGCATCGGCATGGCGCACCGCGGCCGGCTCAACGTGCTGGCGAACATCGTCGGCAAGAAGTACTCCCAGATCTTCCGGGAGTTCGAGGGCAACATCGACCCCCGCACCGTCCAGGGCTCCGGCGACGTGAAGTACCACCTCGGCGCCGAGGGCGAGTTCGTGGCCGGCACCGGGCACGAGATCAAGGTCTCCGTGGCCGCCAACCCCTCGCACCTCGAGGCGGTGGACCCGGTCCTCGAGGGCATCGCCCGGGCCAAGCAGGACGTGCTCGACCGCGGCGCCGAGTACCCGGTCCTGCCGCTGCTCGTGCACGGCGACGCGGCGTTCGCCGGCCAGGGCGTGGTCGCCGAGACCCTCAACCTGAGCCAGCTGCGCGGCTACCGCACCGGCGGCACCATCCACGTGGTGGTCAACAACCAGGTCGGCTTCACCACCTCCCCCGGCTCCTCGCGCTCCTCGCTCTACTGCACCGACGTGGCCCGGATGGTCCAGGCGCCGATCTTCCACGTCAACGGCGACGACCCCGAGGCCTGCATCCGGGTGGCCCGACTGGCCTTCGAGTACCGCCAGGCGTTCAACAAGGACGTCGTCATCGACCTGGTCTGCTACCGCCGGCGCGGGCACAACGAGGGCGACGACCCGTCGTACACCCAGCCGCTGATGTACGACCTCATCGAGCAGAAGCGCTCGGTCCGCAAGCTCTACACCGAGTCGCTCATCGGCCGTGGCGACATCACGATCGAGGAGGCCGAGCAGGTCCTCAAGGACTACCAGCAGCAGCTCGAGCGGGTCTTCACCGAGGTCCGCGAGGCGACCGGCGCCCCCGACGAGTGGACGACCGTCCCGGACTACCCGGAGAAGCCGGCCGGCGAGGCGACCACCGCGGTGCCCAACGAGGTGCTCAAGCGCATCGCCGACGCCTACACCACCCCGCCGGACGGCTTCACCGTCCACCCGAAGGTGATGCCGCAGCTGCAGCGCCGTGCGGCGGCGATCACCGACGGGCCGATCGACTGGGGCACCGCCGAGATCGTGGCCTTCGGCGCGCTGCTCATGGACGGCCGCCCGGTGCGGCTCGCCGGGCAGGACTCGCGGCGCGGCACGTTCGTGCAGCGGTTCGCGACGATCATCGACCGGCACAACGCCGACGAGTGGGTCCCGCTGACCACGCTCACCGAGGACCAGGCCAAGTTCCACATCTACGACTCGCTGCTCTCCGAGTACGCCGCCCTCGGGTTCGAGTACGGCTACTCGGTGGCGCGGCCGGAGGCGCTGGTGCTCTGGGAGGCGCAGTTCGGCGACTTCGTCAACGGCGCCCAGACGGTCATCGACGAGTTCATCTCCGCCGGCGAGACCAAGTGGCGCCAGCAGTCCGGTGTCGTGCTGCTGCTGCCGCACGGCTACGAGGGCCAGGGCCCCGACCACTCCTCGGCCCGCATCGAGCGCTTCCTCACGATGTGCGCCGAGGACGCGATGGTGGTCGCGCAGCCGTCCACGCCCGCGTCGTACTTCCACCTGCTGCGGCGGCACTCGCTCGGTGAGGAGCACCGCCCGCTGGTGGTGTTCACGCCGAAGTCGATGCTCAAGCGCAAGGAGGCGGCCTCGCAGCCGGTCGACTTCACCGACGGCTCGTTCCGGCCGCTGATCGGCGACGGGACCGACGACCCGGACGCCGTCGAGACGCTGCTGCTGTGCTCGGGGCGGGTCACCTGGGACCTCATGGTCGAGCGCGGCAAGCGCGAGGAGGGCGGGAAGTTCGCGATCGCGCGGGTCGAGCAGCTCTACCCGGCGCCGGACGAGCTCATCGGCGAGGAGATCAGGCGCTACCCCAACCTCAGGACGATCCGCTGGGTCCAGGACGAGCCCGCCAACATGGGCCCCTGGCCGCACTACCAGCTCAACGTCTGGCCGGAGATCGCGGCCGAGCACGGCATCACCGTGGAGCGGGTCTCGCGCTCGGCGTCGGCCGCCCCGTCGGTCGGCGTCGCGAAGCGGCACCAGGAGGAGCAGAAGGACCTGATCGCCCGCTCGTTCGCCTCGGCGGCGTCGGGCGCCCGGACCGACGACTACTGAGCCGTGTACTTCACCGACCGCGGCATCGAGGAGCTCGAGAAGCGTCGGGGTGACGAGGAGGTCACCCTGGCGTGGGTGGCCGACCGGCTGCAGGAGTTCACCGACACCCACCCGGAGTTCGAGACCGCCGTCGAGCGGCTGGCCACCTGGCTGGCCCGCCTCGACGACCCGGACGACTGAGCCGGGGGTCGAGCAGGCCGCGGGGCTTCAGCGTGGGGCCGGGCGCACGGTGAGGTCGGAGACCGTGCCGTCGGCGGGCAGGTCGATCGCGTGCAGGATCGTCGCCGCCACGGTGCCCGGCTGGATCCACTGCGCGGCGTCGTAGTCCTTGCCCTCCTGGGCGTGCACCTTCTCCTGCATGGGCGTGGCCGTGCGGGAGGGGTAGACGCTGGTCACCCGGACGCCGTGCTCGCCCTCCTCGGCGCGCAGCGCGTCGGCGAAGCCGCGGGCGCCGAACTTGGACGCGGCGTACGCCGACCAGGTGGGGTTGGCGGCCAGCCCGGCGCCGGAGTTGACCAGCACCACGAGGCCGCGGGCGGCGCGCAGCGCCGGCAGGCAGGCGCGGGTCAGCACCATCGGCGCCAGCAGGTTGACCTCGAGCTGGGCCCGCATCTCCGCCACACCCAGGTCGGCCACCGTCCCGAGCTCGACGACGCCCGCGCTGTGCACCAGCGAGTCGATCCGGTCCGGCAGGTCGCCCGAATCCGCGAGCCGGGCCAGCCCCTCGGCGTCGGCGAGATCGGCGACCACGGTGCGGGCGCCCGGGAACGAAGCCTCCAGGTCCGCGGCCCGCTCGGTCGAGCGGGCCAGCAGCCACAGCTCGTCGCCCCGGTCGTGCAGGGCCCGGGCCAGCGCGTCGCCGATCCCGGACCCGGCACCGGTGATGAGGTGCCGCATCATCGAGTGAAGACGATCTTGCCGAACTGCTGCCCCTCGGCCATGGCCGCGAACCCGTCGCGGGCCTCGGTCATCGGCACCGTCCGGTCGATGAGCGGCCGGGCCCCGGTGGCGTCGAGCATCTGCGTCAGGGACGCGAGCTCGCCGCGGGTGCCCATGGTGGAGCCGACGACCCGCAGCTGCAGGAAGAAGATCCGGGTCAGCTCGGCGTCGTCGAGCTGGGGTCCGGACGTCGTACCGCTGATGACGATCGCGCCGCCGGGCCGCAGCGCCCGGATCGAGTGCGACCAGGTGGCCCGGCCGACGGTCTCCATGACCGCGTCCACCTTGAACGGGAGCCGGGCGCCGGACTCGAACACCTCGTGGGCGCCGATCTCGAGCGCGCGCGCCCGCTTCCCCTCGTCCCGGCTCGTGGCGAGCACCTTCAGCCCCGCGGCCCGGCCCAGCACGATCAGCGCGGTGGCGACGCCGCCGCTGGCACCCTGCACCAGGACGGAGTCGCCGGCCTTGAGCCCGCCCTGCACGAAGAGCATCCGGTAGGCGGTGAGCCAGGCCGTGGGCAGGCAGGCCGCCTCCTCGAACGACAGGGACGCCGGCTTGGGTACGACGTTGCGCCGCGGCACCAGCACCGTGTCCGCGAACGTCCCTTGGTGCCGCTCGGAGAGCAGGGAGCGCTTCGGGTCGAGGGTCTCGTCACCGGACCAGTCCGGGTCGCTGACGACCGCGTGCACGAGCACCTCGTTGCCGTCCTCGTCGAGCCCGGCGGCGTCGCAGCCCAGGATCATCGGCAGCGCCTCCTCGCGCAGGCCGACGCCGCGCAGCGACCACAGGTCGTGGTGGTTGAGCGAGGCCGCCTTGACCGAGACGGTGGTCCACCCGTCGCGGGGTTCGGGGTCGGGGCGCTCCCCGACCACCAGCCCGCTCAGCGGGTCGTCGGCGGAGAAGGACGAGGCGTAGACAGCGAACATGCCCCCGAGGCTAGCCAACCGGGGTTGGCCGGGCCGATCGGGCCCCGCCGGATCCAGTCCCGCCGGGCCGGCTCCGATCGCGGTGCCGCGCTCAGGCCCGGGTCACGCCGTCCCGGCGGGCCGCCTCGGCCACGGCGGTGGCCACCGCCGGGCCGACCCGCGGGTCGAACGGTCCGGGGATGACCAGGTCCTCGGCCAGGTCGTCGCCGACCAGGTCGGCCAGCGCCGTGGCGGCGGCGAGCTTCATGCCCTCGGTGATCGAGGTCGCCCGGGCGTCGAAGGCGCCGCGGAAGATGCCGGGGAAGGCGAGGACGTTGTTGATCTGGTTCGCGAAGTCCGACCGGCCGGTGGCCACCACCCGGGCATGCCGGTGCGCGACGTCGGGGTGCACCTCGGGGGTGGGGTTGGCGAGGCCGAAGATGATCGACTCCGGCGCCATCCGCGCGACGACCTCCTCGGGCACGGTGCCGCCGGAGACCCCGATGTAGACGTCGGCCCCCTCCAGTACCTCCGCCAGCGTCCCGGAGCGTCCGAAGTGGTCCGCGGTGTCGCGGGCCAGCGCCTCCTTGACCGGCGTCAGGTCGGACCGCTCGGAGTTCAGCACGCCCTGCCGGTCGACGACGGCCAGGTCGCGCAGGCCGGCGGCGAGCAGGATCCGGGCCACGGCGACGCCGGCCGCCCCGGCGCCGGAGATCACCACCCGGGTCTCGTGCATGGTCCGCCCGGTGAGGCGCAGCGCGTTCTCGAGGGCGGCGAGGGTGACCACCGCGGTGCCGTGCTGGTCGTCGTGGAAGACCGGGATGTCGAGCCGCTCCTTGAGCTGCCGCTCGATCTCGAAGCAGCGCGGGGCGGAGATGTCCTCGAGGTTGATCCCGCCGAACGACGGCGCGAGCCGGACCACGGTCTCCACGATCTCGTCGACGTCGGTGGTGGCCAGGCAGATCGGGATCGCGTCGACGTTGCCGAACTGCTTGAACAGCACGGCCTTGCCCTCCATCACCGGCATCGCCGCGGCCGGTCCGATGTCGCCCAGCCCGAGCACCGCGGTGCCGTCGGTGACCACCGCCACCGTGTTCGGCACCCAGGTGTAGTGCTCGCTCATCGTCGGGTCGTCGGCGATCGCCGTGCAGACCCGGGCCACGCCCGGCGTGTAGGCGAGGGAGAGCTCCTCCGAGCCGGTCAGCTCGACCGCCGACCGGATCCCCATCTTGCCCCCGAGGTGGAGGTCGAACACCGGGTCGCCGGCGTGCGGGTGACCCGTGGGGACGTCGTCGGCTGGGGCAGGCATGGCGGGAACTCTCGATCTGGCGAACGGCGTGGGCAAGGTCAAGCTCGACGCGGAGTGGTGGTTCGCGGAACTTCGTGGACCAGGGGGTCTCCCTGCGGTCATCCTGACACACGGCGAGGCGCCGGGTCAGCGGCGGCCCGGTGGCCAGACCCGCAGCCGGACCACGGCCCGCACCGCCTCCTCGTCGAGCACGCCACGGTGCCGGGAGTCGACTCCCTCGTCCGGGTTGTCGCTGAGCACCCACCACCCGTCGGCGCCGGTCCGGGTGGCGCGGCGCTCGGCCGCCCGCTTGACCGCGAGCGTCCCGTCCGGCATCCGGACGAGGACCCGGGAGCCGGGCCGCACCACCGCGGCGTACCGCACCAGGAGCCGGTCGCCGTCGCGCAGACCGGGCTCCATCGAGCGCCCGCGGACCACCGCGAGACCCCAGCGTCCGGCCCCCCGGGGTTTGTCGGAGCGCCCCTGCGGGCACCGGATCTGGCGACGTGGCACGCAGAGTAGTGTCGCAGGTGATCGAAGACACCGACCCGAGAAGGAGACGCCAAGCATGCTCTCGCGCATTTTCGCCCCCACCGTCGAGGTCCAGGCCCACTGCGACCTCCCCTGCGGTGTCTACGACCCCGCCCAGGCCCGCATCGAGGCGGAGTCGATCAAGGGGATCATCGCCAAGGTCGCCGACAACGACGACGCGGACTTCCGGACCCGTGCGGTGCTGATCAAGGAGCAGCGCTCCGAGCTGGTCAAGCACCACCTGTGGGTGCTGTGGACCGACTACTTCAAGCCCCCGCACTTCGAGAAGTACCCGCAGCTGCACACGCTCTTCAACGAGGCCACCAAGCTGGCCGGCGCCAGCGGCACCAAGGGCGAGCTGGACGCCGCTAAGGCCGACGAGCTGCTCGCGAAGATCGACGAGATCGCCGAGATCTTCTGGGAGACCAAGAAGGGCTGAACGAAGAGAAGCCCTTCGCGGTCCGAAGGAAGGGGGCGGCGCGCCAGCGCCGGACCCTTCACCGCTCACGGTGACCACGCACGGTCCGAAGGAAGGGAGCGGCGCGCCAGCGCCGGACCCTTCACCGCTCACGGTGACCACGAACGGTCAGACGAAGGGGCCGGCGCGCCAGCGCCGGCCCCTTCGTCGTCCCCGGGGTGAGCGAGCGGCGCGGCCGACCCGGTCGATTAGATTGACCCCATGCGCCCCGACGTCGAGCTGCGACTGCCCGCCGACAGTGCCTACGTGGCCGTCCTGAGGGCCACCACGGTCAGCCTGGCCGCCCGGCTGGACTTCACCATCGACGACATCGAGGACCTCCGGATCGCGGTCGGCGAGGCCTGCGCGATGGTGCTGCCCAGCGCGGAGCCGGACTCCGGGCTGACCAACCGGTTCTACCTGCGGCCCGGGGAGCTGACGGTGACCGTCACCGTGGTCAGCGACGCCCCCGACCTCCCCGACGAGAACGGGTTCGCGTGGCAGGTGCTCAGCGCCCTGGCCACCAGCACCGGGGTCTCCGCGGAGGGGGGCGAGTTCACCGTGTCGCTCACGACCACGTCGAGCGTCGACGCCTGACATGACCGACGACGGGGGGAAGCCGAGCGGGACGAGTCCGCTCTCGGCGATGAAGCAGGCCAGCGGGGCGCTGTTCGCCGCCGCCGAGGACGGCGCCGCCTCGGACGGGGACCGCGCGCGGGCCCGCGACGACCTGGTCCGGCTGCACCTGCCGCTGGTCGAGCACTGCGCCCGCCGGTTCCGCAACCGGGGCGAGCCGTTCGAGGACCTGGTCCAGGTGGGCACGATCGGGCTGATCAAGGCGGTCGACCGGTTCCAGACCGAGCGCGGCGTGGAGTTCTCGACGTACGCCACGCCGACGATCATCGGGGAGATCAAGCGGCACTTCCGCGACAAGGGCTGGGCGGTCCGGGTGCCGCGGCGGCTGCAGGAGCTGCGCATGCAGATCGCCACCGCCACCGCGGAGCTGAACCAGCGCCTCGGCCGCTCCCCCACGCCGTCCGAGCTGGCCACGGAGATCGGCTGCCCGGTCGAGGAGGTGATCGAGGGGATCGAGTCGAGCAACGCCTACTCGACGTTGTCCCTCGATGCCGGCGACGGCTCCGAGACCGGCCCGGTGTCGATGCTGGAGACGATGGGCGTCGACGACGCCGGGCTGGAGCGGGTCGAGCTCCGCGAGTCGCTCAAGCCGCTCCTGGACGTCCTGCCCGACCGCGAGAAGACGATCCTCCTGCTGCGCTTCTTCCGGAACATGACGCAGTCCCAGATCGCCGCGGAGGTGGGCATCAGCCAGATGCACGTCTCGCGGCTGCTCAACAGGACCCTCGAGCGGCTGCGCGAGTCGCTGGTCGAGGAGCGGGAGCACCCGTGAGCGGTACGGCGGTCGCGGCGACCAGCACCCCGCGGACCCAGCTGGCCCTCATCGCCGCCGTCCAGGTGCTGGTGATGTCCTGCTGGTTCTCCGCCTCGGCCGTGGTCCCGGCGCTCCGCGTCGACTGGGGGATCACCGCCGGCCAGGCCACGCTGCTCACGGTGGCGGTGCAGCTGGGCTTCGTGACCGGGGCGGTCACCTCGGCCGCGCTGAACGTCTCCGACCTGTTCCCCGCGCACGCGGTGGTCGCGGTCTCGGCGCTGGTCGCCTCGGCGTCCACCGCGGTGATCGCGCTGACGGTGGACTCCCTGGCGCCGGCCCTGCTCCTGCGCTTCGTCACCGGCATGGCACTGGCCGGCGTCTACCCCACCGGCCTGAAGCTGATGACGTCCTGGTTCGACCGGGGGCGCGGGCTGGCCCTGGGCGTGCTGGTCGCGGCCCTCACGCTCGGCAGCGCCCTGCCGCAGCTGGTGAGCAGCTTCGCCGCCCTGCCGTGGCGCGGCGTCCTGGTGGTCTCCGCGCTGCTCTCGCTGACCGGCGCGATCGTGGCCTGGCTGCTGGTCCGCCCGGGGCCGTTGGCGCGGCCGGCTCCTCCGCTGCACCCGCGCTACGTGCTCACGCTGTTCACCGAGCGCGGACCGCTGCTGGCGAACCTGGGCTACTTCGGCCACATGTGGGAGCTCTACGCGATGTGGACCTGGACCCCGGCCTACCTCGCCGCGAGCCTCGCCGAGGACGGCTCGGTCGAGGGCTCCCGGACGGTGGTGGGCCTGGCCGCCTTCACCGTGATCGGGGTGGCCGGAGTCGTCGGGTGCCTGGGCGGCGGACTGCTCGGCGACCGGCTCGGACGGGCCAGGGTGGCCGGCTGGGCGATGCGCGTGAGTGCGGCCTGCTGCCTGCTCGCGGCCCTGGTCTTCGGCCAGTCCCCGTGGCTGGTCCTGCCGGTCCTGCTGCTGTGGGGCGCCTCGGTGATCGCCGACTCGGGCCTGTTCTCCAGCTGCGTGGCCGACGTCGCTGACCCGAGGTACGTCGGCACCGCGCTCACCACGCAGACCGCGGTCGGCTTCCTGCTGACCGTGGCCACGATCAACGCCGTGCCCTACGTCGTCGAGGTGGCCGGCTGGCCGGCCGCCACCGCGCTGCTGGCGATCGGCCCGGTGGCCGGCGCGGTCGCGATGGCCAAGCTGCACCGGCTGCTCACGGAGCCGGCCTGAGCTCCTCCAGCGCCGCGGCCAGCTCGGCGGGCTCGCGCACCGTGAGGGTGGCGCCGGGGTGCCCGAGGCGACCGGTGGGGTCGAGCACCCGCACCGGCTCGCTGAACCGGACGCAGACACCGGCCTCACCGTTGGTGGCGAAGGTGACGCCGTGGTCGGTGAACGACAGGTGCGGCGGGCCGGCCGTCTTCAAGAACGCATACCCGCCGGACAGGCTGGTCCCGACCACGTGGGCGAGCGGCACCCGCATCGACCAGAGCCCGAACCGAACCCGGAGCTCGACCTCGTCGAGGTCGACCCACGCCGTTCGCGGAGTGATGCCGAGGGCGAGGGCCGGGGGCCGGTAGGCCGGCGCGAACCGGAAGTCGAAGCGCCGGGTGGGGGTTCGGGGCGTCATGCCGGCTCCTCCTCGGTGAGATGGGCGATGCTCGCGGGGTGCAGGAGGCCGGCGATCACGATCAGGGCGACCAGGCCGAGGGCGACCGCGATCAGCGTGGTGTCCCCGCCGCGGAAGCTCCAGGCGACCCCGAGCTGGATCAGCTGCGCCAGCACGACGGGGCTGCGCGACCAGGACCGTCCCCGGGTCAGGGCCCACGCGCACCCGATGAGCACCGCGCCGTAGGCTGCGAAGAAGAACGACGTGGTCAGGCCGACGGCCAGGCGGCTGGACGTGGTCGCCGCCACCTCCAGCACGGCGTAGGCGAGCAGCCCGAGGCCCTCGATCGCGGCCAGGCTGGCCGCCACCGTCAGTGGGGGCGGGAGGTCCCGCGGGATGCGGTTGCCGGCCGGTCCGGGAGGGGTGCTCACGGGAGAAAACCCTACTTGTGACCAACGTGACCCGCCCGAGGGGTTGTCTTGGGGGCGCAGACTTGGGAATCTTGCCTTTGCGCTCGTGAACGTCTTCACTACTTCGTCCTGCGCGCACACACTTGCAGCGGCCCGTCGGGCCGCCACGTCATCGAGAGAGGGAGTCTCCCAGCGTGGATTGGCGCCATCGTTCCGCGTGCCTCGACGAGGACCCGGAACTGTTCTTCCCGATCGGCAACACCGGTCCGGCCATCCTCCAGATCGAGGAGGCCAAGCAGGTGTGCCGACGCTGCGACGTGCGCGAGCAGTGCCTCGCGTGGGCGTTGGAGGCGGGCCAGGACCACGGCGTCTGGGGCGGTCTGAGCGAGGACGAGCGCCGCGCGCTGAAGCGCCGCAACGCGCGGGCCCGCGTGCGCACCGCCTGAGCGGGGCGCCCGCTCGCCCACCTGCGCCCCTGGGGGTGTCTCACTCGAGTGGCAGGTCGATCCCGATCCGGGTGCCCGACAGCTGGGCCCCACCGGCCGGACCCACGTCCAGCTGACCCCCGAGCTCGGACTCCACGAGGGTCCGCACGATCGACAGCCCGAGGTTGACCGACTCGTCGAGCGAGAAGCCCTCGGGCAGCCCCCTGCCGTCGTCGGCCACGCTGACGTGCAGCCGGCCCACCAGTCGGCGGGCGTCGACGACGATCTCACCCGGCTCACCCGGCTCACCCGGCTCAGCCGACTCCCCCGGCTCCCCCGGCCGGTCGGCGTCCCGGCCGGCCGTCGGGTAGCCGTGCTCGACCGCGTTCTGCAGCAGCTCGGTGACCACCATGGCCAGCGCGGTCGCGGTCTCGGAGGACAGCACGCCGAAGCTGCCGGTGCGACGGACCCGGACCGCACCCCCGAGCGCGCCGACGTCGGTGACCATCCGGCCGAGCCGGTCGACCACCTCGTCGAAGTCGACGCTCTCCTCCACCGCGGCGCTCAGCGTCTCGTGCACGATCGCGATCGACCCCACCCGGCGTACTGCCTCCTCCAGCGCCGAGCGCGCCTCGGGCGACCCGATCCGCCGGGCCTGGAGCCGGAGCAGCGCCGCGACCGTCTGCAGGTTGTTCTTCACCCGGTGGTGGATCTCCCGGATCGTCGCGTCCTTGGTGACCAGCTCCCGGTCCCGCCGGCGCAGGTCGGTCACGTCGCGCAGCAGCACCAGCGCCCCGAGGTGCTCGCCCTGCGGGCGGAGCGGGATCGAGCGCAGGATCAGGGACACCCCGCCGCTGCCGACCTCGGTGTCCCGGGCGAGCCGACCACCGAGCACGGCGCTGAGGGTCTCCTCGTCCGGGCGGCGGCGTGGCGGCACCAGCTGTCGGGTCAGCTCGGCGAGGTGGTGCCCGGTCAGGTCGCCCGTGTGGCCGAGTCTGCGGTAGACGCTGAGCGCGTTCGGGGAGGCGTAGGCGACCCGTCCGGCGGCGTCCACCCGCACGAAGCCGTCACCCACCCGCGGCGAGTCCGCGTGGTCGCTGCGCTCCCCGGGGATCGGGAAGTGGCCCCGGCTGATCATCTGCGTGAGGTCGCTCGCGGTCTGCAGGTAGGACAGCTCCAGCCGGCTGGGCGTGCGCACCCCCAGCAGGTTGGTGTTCCGGGCCACGACCGCGATCACCCGGTCCTCCCGCCGCACCGGGATCGTCTCGACGCGCACCGGGACGTCGTCGCGCCACTCCGGGTCGCCCTCGCGGACCAGCCGCCCCTGGCTCCACGCGAGGTCCAGCAGGGGCCGCCGACCGTGCGGGACGAACGAGCCCACGACGTCGTCGAGCAGCGCGGTCGGGCCGGTGGTCGGCCGCATCTGGCCACCCGCCCAGAACCCCTGACCCTCGCGGTCCGGGAGCCACAGCACCAGGTCCGCGAAGGACAGGTCGGCGATGATCTGCCAGTCCGCGGTCAGCAGGTGCAGCCAGCGCAGGTCGTCGGCGGCCAGGCCCGTGTGCGCCGTGGCGAGCTCGTCGAGGGTCGGCACGCGGGTCACTGTAACCCTCGCCCCTCCCCGGTCCCCGACGTTGCCGGTGCTGGCAGGATGGAGCCATGGCGTCGGGTTTCTGGGAGCAGGTGGTGGCGGACGGCCTCCAGGTCCCCACCGACCGTCCCCTGGGCGAGCTGACGGCCGAGCTGACGACGATGCTCGGCAGCACCGACCCCGCGCTCCGGGAGGGGTGCGCCCTCGAGCTGCTGTCGACGTGGCTGGACCGCGGTGTGTACGACGACCTGCTCGTCGGCCTCGGCGACGGCATGACCGCCGGGCTCGACGTGGGGCTCGGGGAGTCCGGCACCGACACGGTGTTCCGCCGCAGCTTCTCCGCGCTGCTGCTCGGCAGGTGCATCGCGCGGGACAACGTGCGGCAGCTGCTGCCGGTGAGCCGGGTGCTGACCTGGGGCGACCGGCTGGCCGCGTGGTACGTCCGCGAGCAGGACCTGCGCGGCTTCGTGCCGGGCAAGGGCTGGGCGCACGCCGCGGCGCACGGAGCCGACGCGCTGGGTGCACTGGCCCGCTCCCCCGGCTTGGCGGCGCCGGAGCTGACGGTCCTCCTCGACGTCATCGCCGACCGGCTGCTGCTGCCCGCACCCGGCGTCATGGTCGCCGGCGAGCCCGACCGGATGGCCGCCGCGACGGTCGAGATCCTGCGGCGCGACGTCGTACCCCTGCGCGTGCTCGAGCCGTGGGTGTCCCGGCTGGCACTCGGCGCCGACCGGGAGCACGCCTCCGGGGCGGCCAACCCGTTCGAGCGGACGCACGACGTCGAGGGCTACCTGCGGGCGCTCTACCTGCGGCTCTCGATCGGACAGCCCAGCGCCGACCGGCCGCACCCGGCGGTCCGCCCCGACCTGCTGCTGGTCCTGGTGGACGCCCTGCGAGCCACGAACCCGGATCTGCGGGGCGGTCGCTAACCTCGCCCCATGAGCGAGACGACGGAGCCGACTGAGACCGCGCGGCGTACGGACCAGACCACCGCCGAACCGACGGACGGCCAGTCGGAGGGGCCCACGCTCTCCGGCCACGGGGGTGCGCTGGCCGTGGAGGTGGCCCGCTCGCACGGCGTGGACACGATGTTCACGCTCTCGGGTGCGCACGTGTTCCCGATGTACGACGGCGCGGTGAAGGCCGACCCGCCGATGCGACTGGTCGACGTCCGGCACGAGCAGACGGCGGCCTTCGCCGCGGAGGCCACCGGCAAGCTGACCCGCACGCCCGGGCTGGCGGTGCTCACGGCCGGGCCGGGCGTCACCAACGGCCTCAGCGCGATCGCCCAGGCCCAGTTCGCCGGCTCCCCGATGGTGGTCGTCGGCGGCCGGGCGCCGGCCAACCGGTGGGGCAGCGGCAGCCTCCAGGAGCTGGACCAGCCGCCGATCATCGCCCCGGTCTCCAAGCTGGCCCGCACCCTGCACACCGCGGCCGACATCGTCCCGGGCATGGACGAGGCGTTCCGGGTGGCCGGGTCGCCGCACCGGGGACCGGTCTTCGTCGACGTCCCCATGGACGAGTTCTTCAACAGCGCGCAGGCGCCCCACCTGGAGGAGGGAGGCCCCCGCGGCGAGGACCCGGACCCGGAGGCGATCAGCACGATCGCCGAGCTGCTGGGCCGGGCCGAGCGGCCGGTGCTGATCCTCGGCACCGACGTCTGGGCGGACGGAGCCGAGCAGGCCGCGCTCGACCTGGTCGAGGCCACCGGGCTGCCGGCGATCACCAACGGCATGGGGCGCGGTGTCGTCCCGGGCGGACACCCCCAGCTGGTGACGAAGGCCCGGGGACAGGCGCTCGGGACCTGCGACCTGGCCATCGTGGTCGGCACCCCGCTCGACTTCCGGCTCGGGTACGGCGTCTTCGGCGGCAAGGACGGCGCGCCGATGGCCAGCGTCGTGCACGTGGCCGACTCCGCCGGGCAGGTCTCGGGGCACGCCGAGCTGGTCGCCTCCGTGCACGGCGACCTCACGGCGGTCCTCGACGGGCTGCGCGACGCCGTCGACCAGCTGGTGCGGCGACCCGACTGGGGGCCGTGGGTGAGCGGGCTCCAAGAGACCGTGGCCGCCGCCGTCGCCCGGGACCGGCTGCTGCTCGACGCCGAGGCGGACCCGATCCACCCGGCACGCATCTACGGCGAGCTGGTGCCGCGGCTGGCCGACGACGCGGTGGTGATCGGGGACGGCGGCGACTTCGTCAGCTTCGCCGGCAAGTTCGTCGAGCCGAAGCGGCCCGGCTGCTGGCTCGACCCCGGTCCGTACGGCTGCCTCGGCGCCGGGCTGGGTGCCGCGATGGCGGCCCGGATCGCCCGGCCCTCCTCGCAGGTGGTGCTGCTGCTCGGCGACGGGGCGGCCGGGTTCTCGCTGATGGACGTCGACTCCCTGGTCCGGCAGGACCTGCCGGTGGTCATGGTCTGCGGCAACAACTCCGCCTGGGGGTTGGAGAAGGGCCCGATGCAGATGCTCTACGGGTACGACGTGGCCGCCGACCTGGCGCCGCGCACGCGGTACGACGAGGTGGTCAAGGCCCTCGGCGGCGCCGGGGAGACCGTGAGCGACCCGCGGCAGATCGGGGCGGCGCTGGACCGGGCCTTCGCCTCGGGCGTGCCGTACCTGGTCAACGTGATCACCGACGTCGAGGCCGCCTACCCGCGCGCCACCTTCGGCATCTGAGGATGCTGCTGCGCCGCGCCGTGCCGGCCGACCTCGAGCGGATCGGGGAGATCACGGTGGCGGCGTACGCCCCGTTCCTCGGCGGCCCGGAGGACTCCTACGCCGACCGGCTGCGCGACGCCGCCAGCCGGCACCGGGAGGCGGAGCTGTGGGTCGCGGAGGAGGAGGGCGTCGTGCTCGGCAGCGTGACCGTCTGTCCGCCCGGCTCCCCGTGGCGGGAGCTGGCCCGCGCCGAGGAGGGCGAGTTCCGAATGCTGTCCGTGGCGCCGACCGCGCACGGCCGTGGCGTGGGGGCGGCGCTGGTGCGGCTGGCCCTGGACCGGGCCCGCGAGCAGCAGGCCCGCCGGGTGGTGATCTCGAGCCTGCCGGTGATGAGCGCGGCGCACCGGCTCTACGAGCGGCTCGGCTTCACCCGGGCGCCGGAGCGGGACTGGAGTCCGCTGCCGGGGGTGGGCCTGATCGCCTACACCCTCCCCCTCGACCCGTCGTGAGTGTCGGCGTGGCGGGTGGACCCGAGCGACGGGTCAGGTGAGGCGGGCGAGGAACCGGTCGGCGTCGACGACGACCCGGGTGATCTCGCCGGAGCCGACCAGCTTCCCGCCCGACCGGGCGGAGACCGTGAACCGGTGCAGCCGGCCGTCGACGTAGGTGTCCGAGGCGGTCACCTCGACCTCGGCGCCCACCGCGCTGGCGCCGGAGTGCTCCAGCGAGACCCGGGTGCCCACCGAGGTGCTGCCGGCGCCCAGGGCGGGGTCGATCGCGGCGCAGGTGGCCGCCTCGCACCACGCCAGCAGCCGCGGGGTGGCCAGCACCGGCAGCGTCCCGGAGCCGAGCGCGCTCGCGGTGTCGTCGTCGGTCACGGTGAAGGTCAGCGTGGCGTCCATGTCGGGCAGTCTAGGAACGCGGGCCCCCGAGATGCAGCGAGCCCCCGACGCCCAGGGGGCTCGGGGGCTCAGCAGACCGCATCGGTCAGGCGTTGGGGCGCTTGCCGTGGTTCGCGCCCTTCTTCTTGCGAGCGCGGCGCTTGCGTCCGGTCTTGCCCATGGTGTCCTCCTGGAGTGATCGCAGCCGTCATCTTCTCAGGTCGCGGGCCGCTCCGCGAATCGGGTCCGACCCGGGGCACCCCGCACGGGTGTCTCAGGCGTCGCCGATGCGGACCTGCACCTCGTGGATCCTCAGCAGCACCCGCTGCCGGAGGTCCTCGGGGGCGGTCTCGGAGCAGGAGCGGGCCACCACGGCCTTCACGGTGCGCTCGAGGTCGTACTCACGCAGGCAGGGGGCGCACTCCTCGAGGTGCAGCTGCACCTCGGCGCAGTCCTTCTGGTCCAGCTCGTTGTCGATGAGGTAGACGATGCGCTCGAGGTACTCCACGCACTCGCCCTTGCTGGGCTGGTCGCCCTGCTGGTCCTGGGGCAGGTCCGCACTCATGCCTTCCCCCTCTCCCGGCCGACGGTGAGCAGGTCGTTCTCGCGTACGTAGCCCTCGAGCATGTCCCGGAGCTGGCGACGGCCGCGGTGCAGCCGGGACATGACGGTGCCGATGGGGGTGTCCATGATCTCGGCGATCTCCTTGTAGGGGAAGCCCTCGACGTCCGCGAGGTAGACCGCGAGCCGGAACTCCTCGGGGAGCCGCTGGAGGGCGTCCTTGACCTGCGAGTCCGGCAGGTGCCCGAGCGCCTCGGCCTCGGCGGACTTCAGCCCGCTCGAGGTGTGCGACTCGGCGCGGTGCAGCTGCCAGTCCTCCACCTCCTCCGACATCGACTGCTGCGGCTCGCGCTGCTTCTTGCGGTAGGAGTTGATGAAGGTGTTGGTCAGGATCCGGTACAGCCAGGCCTTGAGATTCGTGCCGGGCTTGAACTGGTGGAAGGCCGAGAAGGCCTTCGCGAAGGTCTCCTGGACCAGGTCCTCCGCGTCCGCGGGGTTCCGGGTCATCCGGAGCGCCGCGGAGTAGAGCTGGTCGAGGAACGGGAGCGCGTCGCGCTCGAAGCGCGCGGAGCGCTCGGCGTCGGTCTCGGTGGCGACGTCGACGTCGGCACCGGTCAGGGAGTCAGTCATCGCCTCCCAGACTAGCGGGGACGTGGGACGGTCCAGTACGGCAAGCACGAGGGGAGAACAGGAGGCGGGCCGTGACAATTCCCCCGATCCCCACCGATGTCACCGAACACGGCGCCGACGGCGGCGCCGGCCGGCGCCCGCTCAGCCGCGGGCGACGTCGCGCACGATCCACTCCAGGGTGGCCTCCACGACCATCGCGACCACGTCGTCGGCGCTCAGCGGGGCCGACTTCGGCACCCGCAGCGAGTGGTCGGCGAAGGGTACGACGGTCAGGTTGGTCCCGTCCGGGAACTCCTCGGGCGTGCCCATCGGGTCCCGCTCCCCCTGGATGACCAGCGTCGGGACCCGGGCCGAGACCAGCTCGTCGAGGCGGCTCCTCTCCGGCCGGCCGGGCGGGTGGAGCGGGAACGACAGCGCCAGCAGTCCGGAGGCGCCGAGGGACCGGGCGCTGCGGGCCGCCGAGCGGGCTCCGGCCGAGCGGCCCCCCAGCACCAGGGGCGTGCGCGGCCGGATCCAGTCCGCCGCGGCGCGCAGCGCGTCGTCCAGGGTCGCAGGGGCGGTGGCGACCTTGCGCCCGGCGACCTTCCACGGCTGCTCCAGGCGGTGCACGGTGATCCCGTGACCGGGCAGCGACCGGGCCAGGCCCTCGAGGTCCGGGGTGTCGATCCCGGCGCCGGCGCCGTGGCTGAGCAGCAGCGTCGCCACCGGGTGCCGGGAGCGGTGCGAGACCAGTCGGGCGTCGCCGTGCGGGGTGGCGATCGTGCGCTCGGTCATCGGCGGGTCACTCCTGGGCCTCGAGGGGCTCGAGCAGCTCGGGCCCGTTGTTGCGGACGTTGCTGACCAGCGTGGAGACCGGGTAGGCCTCCAGCCGGCCCGGGGCGGCCGGCTCGAGCAGCTCCAGCAGGTCGCCCGTGGCCGAGCGGGTCGGGTCCAGCCAGGCCGCCCGACGCTCCGGGGGGACCATGAGCGGCATCCGGTCGTGGATGTGGCCGAGGTCGTCCTCGGCCCGGGTGGTGAGCACGGTGCAGGTCCACCGGAACCGGTCCGGATCGTCGTCGGTCCGGGTCGGGTCCCTCCAGATCTCGTAGAGGCCGGCCATCGCCAGCACCCCGCCGTCCGTGGGCCGGATGAAGAACGGCTGCTTGCGGGGCTTGCCCGCCGAGGTCAGCTCGCTGGTGGGGTACCACTCGAAGTAGCCGTCCGCCGGCAGCAGGCAGCGCCGGGCCGCGAAGGCGCGGCGGTAGGCCGGCTTCTCGGCGACGGTCTCCATGCGGGCGTTGATCATCCGGTTGCCGATCGAGGGATCCTTGGCCCACGACGGGACCAGCCCCCAGCGCAGGACCCGCAGCTGCCGCTCGGCGGGCCGGTCCGGGGGGCTCTCCCCACCGGACTGCTCGGGCTCCCCGCGACGCGGCGGCCGCTCGAGCACGGCGTACACCTCCTTGGTGGGCGCCACGTTGTAGTCGGGGGCCAGCGGCTCCGCGATCCGGGGCGCCTCGACCTCGAACTCCTCGACGAGGTCCTCCGGCTTGCGCGAGGAGGCGTAGCGACCGCACATGGCCCCAGCCTAGGGCCGACCGGGGTCAGGGGCGGGCGAGCTCGTCGAGCAGCATCGCCGCGGCGTGGTCGGTGGAGGGCAGCCCCTCGATCCAGACCCGGGTCGGGAACTCGACGATCGCGAGCATGGTGCGCAGGATCGCGACGCGGCGTCCCAGCTGCGGGTCGCGCTGGGCCACCACCACGATCCGGTTGGTCCCCAGCCGGCCGATCGTCTCCTCGCCGGAGAACACGGCCCGCGCCCGCTCCCCCAGGCGGACCAGGCGCATCGCCCGCGAGAAGGAGTCGCCCTCGACCTCCCCGGGACGATCGTCGGGCAGGTCGATGACGATCAGTCCGTGACTCTCCTGGAGGGGCCTCGAGCCGTGCGCCCGCGCGCGGTAGAGCTCGGAGATCCGGCTCCGCACGTGGGAGAGGCTGGCCAGGCCGGTCAGCGGGTCCTCGCAGGAGAGCTGGTGGAGGTAGGCCAGCGTCGCCTCGCTCCAGGCGACGCACATGGTCTGGGTGTCGGCGAAGTCCGGATCGGAGCCGATGGTGGCCTGGGCCGTGGCCCGCAGGCCGGCCAACACCTCGTCGAGGGAGGCACCGTCGCGGGCGAGGGCCTGGGCGGCCACCTCGCAGGCACGGGTGGAGCCCGATCCCGAGGCCAACGCCTCCCCGACCGCCTCGAACCGTGCCGGGATCCTCGTCCGCACGTGCTCGGGCAGCTCCAGCGTCGCCTCGGGACCGTCCATGAGCGTCCTACGTGGTCGGTCCACGAAGAAACCCACGGCTGCTCCCCTCGGTCTCATGCTCCACGACGAAAGAGACCTCGTCGGTCTCACTGGAGGAACGGCGGTCTGGCCCACCCATGACGCGGTTCGTCCACTTTTTCTCTTCGGCACCCCCCGGGGTACCCGCCGGTCTAGAATCCGAGGGTCCCATCGCCATGAGGAACGCTGAGCACCGTGACCGAAACGCTCATCCGTCTCGAAGATCCGGGCGACGCCGAGCTGATCTCGGCCGTCCGCGGTGGGGACGTGTCCGCGTACGGCGCGCTGTTCGAACGGCACGTGGGCGCGGCCCGCCGGCTGGCGAGGCAGCTGGTGAGCGCCGGCGACGCCGACGACCTGGTCTCGGACGCCTTCGCCAAGGTCCTGCGCGTGCTCCAGGCCGGAGGCGGGCCGGACGTCGCCTTCCGCGCCTACCTGCTGACCGCCGTACGCCGCCTGCACGTCGACCGGATCCGGGCCACCTCGCGGTTGCAGACCACCGACGACATGGAGGCCTTCGACCCGGGGGTGCCGTTCCGGGACACCGCGGTCGAGGGCTTCGAGAACGCCGCCGCGGCCAGGGCCTTCGCCTCGCTGCCGGAGCGCTGGCAGCTCGTGCTGTGGCACACCGAGGTGGAGGGTCAGAAGCCCGCCGAGGTGGGTGAGCTGCTCGGCATGAGCGCCAACTCGGTCTCGGCGCTCGCCTACCGGGCCCGCGAGGGGCTGCGCCAGGCCTTCCTCACCTCGCATGCCGAGACCCTCGACGAGGCCGAGTGCCGCTGGACCCACGAGCACCTCGGCGCCTACGTGCGCAAGGGCGCCTCGAAGCGGGACGCGGCCAAGGTCGAGCAGCACCTCGACGGCTGCCGGTCCTGCATGGGCGTCTACCTCGAGCTGGTCGAGGTCAACTCGAACCTCTCCGGCATCCTCGCCCCGCTGCTCCTGGGTGCGGCCGCGAGCGGCTACCTGGCGGCGGGCGGCGCGGTCAAGGGCGGTCTGCTGCTCGCGGCGTTCGGCCGGACCAAGGAGTTCGTGGCGGCGAACACGCAGGCCGCCGCCGTCGGCGGCGTGGTCACCGCCACCGCGGTGGTCGGCCTGACGATCGCCGTCGTCGCGAACGGTAATGAGCGGATCCTCGCGGAGCCGTCGAACCAGGCCGTTGCCCCCGCGGCGACGCCCGATGCCGGCACCGCCGACGAGTCCGTCACCCCGGACACCGACGCCCGCAAGGGTCGCGCGGAGCGTCGCCGGGACCGCGAGGAGCGGGCCGAGCGACGCGACCGCACCCGGCCTGACGAGCGCACGGCACCGCCGCTGGCCGCGCAGGAACCACCGGGCGACGCGCCCGTCGACGCGGTCACCGACGCCGCACCGGTGGTCGCCGGCGACGGCGCCACCCAGCCGACGGGCTCGGCCGGGACGGGTACGGGAAGCGGGACCGGGGACAACACCGGGACCGGCACCGGGAACGGCAACGGGACCGGCAACGGGACTGGCACAGGGACCGGCAACGGGAACGGGAACGGCACGGGGAACGGGAACGGCACCGGCACGGGGAACGGGAACGGGAACGGGAACGGGAACGGGAACGGGAACGGCACGGGCACTGGCACCGGCGAAGACGGCGGCACCGGCACCGGCGAAGACGGCGGCACCGGCACCGGCGAAGACGGCGGCACCGGCACCGGCGAAGACGGCGGAACCGGCACCGGCGAAGACGGCGGCACCGGCGAAGACGGCGGCACCGGAACCGGCGAGGACGGCGGAACCGGTGGAGACGGCGGAACCGGTGGAGACGGCGGAACCGGTGGAGACGGCGGAGACGGCGGCGGAGACGGCGGAGACGGCGGAGACGGCGGAGACGGCGGAGACGGCGGAGACGGCGGCAACGACGGCGGCAACGACGACGGCGGCAACGACGGCGGCGACGGAGACGGCCAGCCGACAAGCGATCTGACGTTGCTCCCGATCGAGTCCGCGGTCTCGGTCGGAGCCTCGCTGGCGATCGGTCCCTTCCCGGTCGACGTGGCGGTGCTCAAGCTGTCCACGACCGGCATCCCGGCCGGCGCCGAGATCCACGCTCGCCTGGACATCACGGGCAGCAACGCCTTCAACGCGATCATCGACAACGACCTGCTGCCCAGCCAGTGCCAGCGGGCGGACAGCAAGTTGGTCACGTGCACTGTCTCGGAGGAGTCCCCGGACGTGCTGCTGCCGGTCGTCTCCCGGGCTCAGGGAGGACGGCTCGACGTGGTTGCCGTGCCGGTGGGCTTCACGGATTCCGACGAGACGAACAACACGCAGTCGTGGACAGTGAGGCAGGACGACTAACCTGCAGCGTGTGACGACAAGCTCTCCCTGGCCCGCGCCGCGCGCCCGCACGCCGGTTGACCTCACCGTCACCCTGCCGGGGTCGAAGTCGCTCACGAACCGGGCCCTGGTGCTGGCCGCGATCGCCGACGGCCCCTCCGTCGTACGCCGTGCCCTCCGCTCGCGCGACACCTCGCTCATGGCGGGAGCGCTGACCGCCCTCGGGTCGCACGTCGAGACCGGGGGCGAGGACTGGGTCGTCACCCCGGGACCGTTCGACCGCGATGCCGCCGTGGACTGCGGCCTGGCCGGCACCGTGATGCGGTTCGTGCCGCCGGTGGCCGCGCTCGCACACGGGTCCATCGACTTCGACGGGGACGCGCACATGCGCAACCGCCCCATCGGCGAGGTGCTGGCGGCGCTGCGCAGCCTGGGCGTCGCGGTCTCCGACGGCGACCGGCTGCCCTTCCGGGTCACCGGCGCGGGACGCGTGCGCGGCGGTCGGGTGGTCATCGACGCCTCCGCCAGCTCCCAGTTCGTCTCGGCACTGCTGCTGGCCGGCGCCCGCTACGAGCAGGGCGTCGACGTCCGGCACGACGGCAAGCCGGTCCCCTCGCTCCCCCACATCGACATGACCGTGGCGATGCTGCGCGAGCACGGCGTCGAGGTCGACGACGCCGACCCGCACCGGTGGACGGTGGCACCGGGCCCGGTCGCCGCGCGGGACCACCTGATCGAGCCGGACCTCTCCAACGCGGGTCCGTTTCTGGCGCTGGCCGCGCTCTCGGGGGGCTCGGTGACGGTGCGGGACTGGCCGCGGCACACGACCCAGGCCGGCGACGCGCTCCGCGGGATCCTCACCGAGATGGGCTGCTCCGCGGACCTCTCCGACGCCGGTCTCACGGTCACCGGGCCGGACCGGCTGCAGGGTGTCGACCTCGACCTGCACGACGTGGGCGAGCTGGCGCCCGTGGTCGCCGCTCTGTGCGCGCTGGCCGACGGGCCCACCCACCTGCGCGGGATCGCCCACATCCGCGGCCACGAGACCGACCGGCTGGCCGCCCTCGCGACCGAGCTCGGCGGCCTCGGCGCCGACGTCACCGAGCACGACGACGGGCTCTCGCTCCGGCCGGCCACGCTGCACGGCGGGGTCTTCGGCACCTACGCCGACCACCGCATGGCGCACGCAGGCGTGGTCGTCGGCGCCGCTGTCGACGGCGTGCTGGTCGAGGACGTCGCCACGACCGCCAAGACGTTCCCCGACTTCGCGGCGTTCTGGGCGGGCCTGCTCGAGGAGAGCCCCGCCGGCAGGGCCGGGTGAGCCGCACGTGAGCGGGCGCTACTCCGACCACGACCACGAGCACTACGAGCGTCCCCGGCGCCGGACCCGGCCGCGCACCAAGGAGCGACCCACGTACGCCGACGCCGTCGACGGCCTCGTCCTGACCGTCGACCGCGGCCGCTGGACCCTGCTCGTCGACGGACGCACCGTCACCGCCATGAAGTCGCGCCCGCTCGGCCGCAAGGGGGTCGTGGTCGGGGACCGGGTCAGGGTCGTCGGGGACACCTCCGGCGCCGACGGCTCGCTCGCCCGGATCGTGGAGGTCGCGCCGCGCACCACCACGCTGCGACGCACCGCCGACGACGACGACCCCGTGGAGCGGGTCATCGTCGCCAACGCCACCCAGCTGGTGGTGGTCGCCGCCCTGGCCGACCCCGAGCCGCGGCCGCGGCTGATCGACCGCGCCCTCGTGGCGGCGTACGACGCGGGGATGCGGCCGATCCTGTGCCTCACCAAGGCCGACCTCGCCGACCCCGAGACCCTGCTCACCACCTACCGGTCGCTCGGCGTGCCGTACGTCGTCACCCGCCGTGGCGCGGACCCGGCACCGGTGCGCGAGGTGCTCGCCGGCGAGACCAGCGTGCTCGTCGGGCACAGCGGTGTGGGCAAGTCGACCCTCGTCAACGCGCTGGTGCCCGACGCCGACCGGGAGGTCGGGCACGTCAACGCGGTCACCGGCCGGGGCCGGCACACCTCGACCTCGGCGTACCTCATGCCGCTCCCCCACCAGGCCGGCTGGATCATCGACACGCCCGGCATCCGGTCGTTCGGGCTGGCCCACGTGGAGCCCGAGCGGCTGATCGGGGCGTTCCCGGACCTCGAGGAGCTCACCGAGGACTGTCCGCGGGGCTGCAGCCACGGAGCCGGGGAGCCCGAGTGCGGCCTCGACGACGCCCTGGCGGCCGGGCACGCCGACCCACTGCGGGTCGAGTCGTTCCGGAGGCTGCTCGCGGCGCGCGAGGCCTCGGCGGACTGACCTGTCAGCCCCAGATCGAGCGGGCCCCGGCCTCCCCGGTCTGGATCGTCATCAGGATCAGCGAGACCGCGAAGATCGCCAGCATCGCCACGAGCGACCACTCGATCAGGGGGGCGTGCTTGCCCCGGGCGCCCCGCCCGGACGCCAGGGCGGAGGGGCCACCGAGCCCCCAGGCCGCCAGCAGCACGACCGCGACGAAGATGATCGTCAGCCAGAGCAGGACCTCGGCCCGCTCCTCGTGGAGCTGGATCACCGTCGACCGCTCGTCCGGGAAGCGCTCCTTGACGAAGTCCCGCCCCGAGAAGTACGCGACCAGCACCGACCCGAGGGCCGCCAGCGCCGCGCCGGCCATGGGCCACCGGGTGGCCCACCGCCACCGTGGGACGGCGGCGTAGAGACCCGCCAGCACGGCCGCGATCGGGATCAGCACCACGGCCGCGTGCACCACGAGCGGGTGCAGCGGAAGGCCATTGATGTCCATGGGGTGCACCCTAGGCCAGCCGGCGTCCCGAGCACGGGGAATAGCCTGTGTGTCATGCCGACCGACTTCACCGACGACCTGCGCCTCGCGCACGTGCTGGCCGACGACGCCGACTCGACCACCACGGCACGGTTCCGGGCCCTGGACCTGCACGTGATGAGCAAGCCGGACCTCACCCCCGTGACCGACGCGGACCAGGCCGTCGAGGAGGGGATCCGGCGCACCCTCTCCCGGGTCCGCTCGCGCGACGCGGTGCTCGGCGAGGAGATGGGCTCCAGCGGCCACAGCCAGCGGCAGTGGGTGATCGACCCGATCGACGGCACCAAGAACTTCGTGCGCGGCGTCCCGGTGTGGGCCACGCTGATCGCCCTGGTCGTCGACGAGGAGGTCGTGGCCGGCGTGGTCTCCGCGCCCCAGCTGCAGCGGCGCTGGTGGGCCTCCCGCGACAACGGCGCGTGGACCGGCAAGTCGCTGCTCAAGGCCACCCAGTGCCACACCTCCGACGTCCGCCGCCTCGAGGACGCCTCGCTGTCGTACTCGTCGCTGTCCGGCTGGGAGCAGCGGGGCCGGTCGGAGGACTTCCAGTCGCTGGCCCGACGCTGCTGGCGGACCCGGGCGTACGGCGACTTCTGGTCCTACATGCTCCTGGCCGAGGGTGCCGTCGACCTGGCCGCCGAGCCGGAGCTCGAGCTCTACGACATGGCCGCGCTGGACGTCATCGTCCGGGAGGCCGGAGGCCAGTTCAGCGCCCTCGACGGGACCCCCGGACCGTTCGGCGGCAACGCCGTCGCCAGCAACGGTCACCTCCACGAGGCGGCGCTGGCGTTCCTGGGCTCGGTGGACGGCGACGACCCCGACTCCCCCCGCTCGGCCGGTGGATCGGTGCACGACCTCAGGTCGCGACGGACCCCGGCGGGCAAGGGTGACGAGCCTCCCCTGGGCTGAGCCGGCACGCCTCTATCCAAGTGACGGCTCGCCCGGATAGCGTTCCTCCACGAGGCGGACGAACTCCAGGAGGTCGCATGCGCATCAACGACGTGCTCAAGGGCAAGGCCCGACAGGACGTGGTCACGGTCGGCCCGGACTCGGGTGTGCGGGAGCTGATCGGGCTGCTGGCCGAGCACAACCTGGGAGCCCTCATCGTCAGTCAGGACGGCACCTCGGTGGACGGGATCGTGTCCGAGCGGGACGTGGTGCGCAGCCTGCACGACGACGAGGCGCTGCTGGATGGGCCCGTGTCGGCGATCATGACCACGACCGTGCAGACCTGCGAGGGGTCCACCCACGTGGACGAGCTCATGCACATCATGACCGAGCACCGGATCCGGCACGTCCCGGTGCTCACCGAGGGCAGGCTCACTGGCATCATCAGCATCGGCGACGTGGTCAAGAGCCGGATCGGCGAACTCGAGTTCGAGCGCGACCAGCTCGACCACTACGTGCACCAGACCTGAGCCGAGAGGACCCCGTGGACAAGCCTGAGATCGACTTCCCCGACTTCCCGCCCCCGGACGACCTGGTCGCCAACGACCTCCTCGCCGGAGAGGGCACCGAGGCGGTCTCCGGCAGCACGGTCACCGTGCACTACGTCGGGGTGGCGCACTCGACGGGCGAGGAGTTCGACGCCTCGTACAACCGCGGCGAGCCGCTGCGGTTCCGGCTCGGCGCCGGCCAGGTCATCGCCGGCTGGGAGGCCGGAGTCCAGGGCATGCGGGTCGGCGGCCGACGCCAGCTCGTGATCCCGCCGCACCTCGGGTACGGCGACCGGGGCGCCGGCGGCGTGATCGCCGGTGGCGAGACGCTGATCTTCGTGGTGGACCTGGTCTCGGTCTCCTGACCCGGCGCGGCGCCGGGTCCTTCCTGTCAGCCCTGGCCGCCCACTCTTGACCGCCCAACCCTGGGGGTCAGCCCTGCCTGTCAGCCCTCGCCGGCGACCCGCGCCGTCAGCCCACCGAGCGCGACGACGTCACCGGGCACCAGCTGGCGGCCACGACGGGTCTCGACCTCGCCGTTGACGCTCACCGCGCCGTCCGCGGTGACGAGCTTGGCGTCCGAGCCGTTCTCGATCAGGTTCGCCAGCTTCAGGAACTGGCCGAGCCGGATCGACCGGTCACGGATGGGCACGTCCACGGGTTCGCCGCTCGGCTGCTCGCTCACCCCGCCATTGTGCCCGCACCCGGCCCGACGGTGGTCGAGAGGCCGCCAGACCCGTCTCGAGACCTCCGGGGGTTTCGAGACGCTCGCTGGCGCTCGCTCCTCTACCACCGAGCGACGCTCGCTCCACTACCGTCCAGGCCCCTGCCCGGTGGTCGAGGAGGGCCGCCAGGCCCGTCTCGAGACCCCCGCGAGTGGTTTCGAGACGCTCGCTGGCGCTCGCTCCTCAACCACCGAGCGGCGCTCGCTCCTCAACCACCGGGTGGCGCTCGCTCCTCAACCTCCGAGTGGTTTCGAGACGCTCGCTGGCGCTCGCTCCTCAACCACCGAGCGACGCTCGCTCCTCAACCACCGCGGGTTTCGAGACGCTCGCTGGCGCTCGCTCCTCAACCACCGGGGGCGCTCGCTCCTCAACCACCGGGCGGGCGGGCGGCCGGCCCTCATCCGAGGAGGACGGCGAAGGTGTGGATGAGCACCCCGACCAGGCCGCCGACGATGGTGCCGTTGATCCGGATGAACTGCAGGTCGCGACCGACGTGCAGCTCGATCCGCCGGGAGGCCTCCTGGCCGTCCCACCGCTCGATCGTGTGCGTGATCACCGTGGTCAGCTCCGCGCCGTAGCGCGACACCGCGAAGACAGCGACGTCCTCGAACAGCCCGTCCAGCCGCTCGCGCAGCTCCGCGTCGGTGGTGACCCTGCCGGCCAGGGCGACCAGCTCCGCGGTGAGCCGCTCCTTGAGGGGCCCGCTGGGGTCGCGGAGCGCCTCGAGCAGGGCGGTCCGGAACGCCTTCCACAGCGAGATCGCGGTGGCCGGGAACTGCGGGTGCTCCAGCAGCCGCAGCTTGAGGTTCTCGGCGCGCTCCTGGGTGTCGGGGTTGGTGAGCAGGTCCTGGCCGAGCTGGGCAAGCATCGAGTCGAGCGCCAGCCGGGCCCGGTGCCGCGGGTCGTCGCGGATGTCGCCCAGCCAGCGGATCGCCTCGGCGTGCAGGCGCGTCGTCACCGCCTCGTTCAACCGCTCCGGCGCCCACCACGGAGCCCGCTCGGTCAGGACGTCGGCGAAGGTCTCCTGGTTGTCGGTGAGCCAGTCGTACATCTCCTCCAGGGCCAGGTCGACCACCCCGTGGTGCAGGTCGTCACGGACCGCCTCGGTGACGAAGCTGCCGAGGATCGGCGAGATCGGCTCCTCCCGGAACCGCGGCACCAGCGCCTGCTCCACGAACTCCGCGATGTGGTGGTCGCGGACCGTGTCCAGGCCGATGGCGGCCACGTCGGTGACCTCGTCGACCACGCGCCGGGCGTGCTCGGGCTGCGAGGCCCAGCGACCCAGCCGCATCGCCACCCGTGCGGCGCGGGTGCGCTCGCGGACGATGTCCTCCTGCAGGAAGTTCTCCCCCACGAACTCCTCGAGCCCGCGGCCGAGGTCGTCCTTGCGGCGCGGGATCAGCGCGGTGTGCGGGATCGGCAGCCCGAGCGGGTGCCGGAACAGCGCGGTCACCGCGAACCAGTCCGCGATCGCGCCCACCATGCTCGCCTCGGCTCCGGCGTTGACGAAGCCGAGCCACCCGTCGGTGCCGCGGGTGAGGACGTAGACGACCGCCGCGAACAGCAGCAGACCCAGCGCGACCGCACGCATCCGCCGCAGGGCGGAGGCCCGGGCGGCGTCGGCATCCGGCTCCGGCGTGATCAGGGGAATCGTCATCGCTGGGATTGTGTCAGCCGCGCGGCGGCGGGCTGCTCACCGCGGTGTCCCCGACCAGCAGGGTCGGGGTCACGCCGGGCACCACCGAGACCCGCACCGGCGTCCCGACCGGGTGCCGCACCGAGTGCGGCTGCCAGGAGCGGACGGTCTGCCCGGAGCCGAGCCGGACCGTGTGCAGCACGAACGCGCCGTGGTACTCCACCGCCACCACCGCCGGTCCGTCGTCGGACCGGTCCGGCTCGGCGGTCAGGGCCACCTCGTGCGGCCGGAGCACGACGTCGACGTCGGTCTCGGCGTCCGCCCAGCCCGGGACCGTCGAGACCACGCCGATCTCACACGTGAGCAGCGCCCGGTGCACGTGCGCCCGGAGGAAGTCCGCGTCGCCCATGAACGACGCCACGAACCGGGTGGCCGGTTGCTCGAACACTCGGGACGGCGTGTCCGCCTGCTCGATCCGGCCCGAGGTCATCACCACCACCCGGTCGCCGATCGAGAGCGCCTCGGTCTGGTCGTGGGTCACGAACACCGCCGTCGTGCCGGTCTCGCGGAGCACGCCGACCAGCTCGGCCCGGACCTGGGCGCGCAGGTTCTCGTCGAGGGAGGAGAACGGCTCGTCGAGGAGCACCACCGCCGGCCGTGGGGCGAGCGCCCGGGCCAGGGCCACCCGCTGCTGCTCGCCGCCCGAGAGCTCGTGCGGGTACCGGTCCGCGAGGTGGCCCAGGCGGACCAGGTCGAGGACCTGCGTCACCCGGGCCGCGCGGTCGGCTCGCGGCTGGCCGTGCAGGCCGAACTCGACGTTGCGGCGGACCGAGAGGTGGGGGAACAGCGCGTGGTCCTGGAAGACCAACCCGACCCGGCGCCGCTCGGGCGGCACGAAGGTGCGCCCGTCGGCCACGGTCTGCCCGGCGATCCGGATCTCCCCCCGGTCGGGTCGCTCCAGTCCGGCGATCAGCCGCAGGGCGGTGGACTTGCCGCACCCGGAGGGGCCGATCAGCGTCACCAGCTCCCCGGACGGCACCACCAGGTCGACGTCGCAGGCGGCCGGCACCGCGCCGTACGACTTGGAGACTCCCTCGAGGACCAGGGCCGGGGTGGCGGTCACGGCCGGCTCCCGCGGTCCCCGTGCCGCACCTGCCGGAACAGCAGGAAGACCGGCACCATGGCCAGAGCCACGATCACCAGCGCGGGCAGCGCGGCCTGGTCCCACAGGTTCTCCTTGGCGAGTTGGTAGACCGACACCGACACCGTAGTGAACCCGAACGGACGCAGCAGCAGCACCAGCGGCAGCTCCTTGATCGCGTCGATCGCGACCAGCACCAGCGCGACCGCGACCCCGGAGCGCACCAGGGGCGCGTGCACCCGGCCGAGCAGCCGCACCGGTCCGGCTCCCAGGCTGAGCGCGCTCTGCGTGATCGTCGTCGGCACCGAGGCGTACGCCGCGTCGACGGCCTGGTAGGCGGGGCCGAGGAACCGGACCGCGTAGGCGTAGAGGATGCCGAGGACCGAGCCGGTCACCAGGAGACCGGTGCCGCCCGGCACTCCCACGGCCTCGAGCGTGCGGTCGGCCCACGCGAAGGTCAGCAGGGTGCCGATGCCGATGACCGCGCCGGGGACGGCGTACCCGAAGGTCGTCAGCTGAGCGGCGGCCCGGATCGACCTCCCGCCGCCGAGGCGCAGGGCGTGGCCCATCACCAGCGCCAGGGTCACGCAGGTGAGCGAGGCGATGACGGCGACCACCACGGAGTTCACGAACGCCTCGCCGAACTGCCCGCCGAGCGCGCTCGGCCGGTCGCTGGCGGCCCGCTCGACCGCCCAGGCGCCGAGCCGCAGGACCGGCACGAAGAAGCTCGCCCCGAGGGCCAGCAGGCAGACGCCGGTGGCCAGCCAGGCCCGGGCCCCGGTCAACGGCGCCGGGCGCAGGCCGGAGCCGCGCCCACCCTTCTGCGTGAACCGGGACCGACCCCGCATCAGTCGCTCCCCCGCGAGCACGGCGACCGCGAACAGCATGACCAGCGAGGCGAGCTGGGCCGCCGACGCGAAGTCGAAGCTGCCCTTCCAGACCAGGTAGACGCCGACCGAGACGGTCTGCACGTTGAAGTACTGCACGGTGGCGAAGTCGGTCAACACCTCCATCATCACCAGCGCCAGGCCGGCGGCCACCGAGGGCCGGGCCAGCGGGAGCAGGACCCGGAAGAAGGCCCGCGCCCGCCCGGCGCCCAGCGTGCGCGCCGCGTCGTACGTCGTGGGCGCCTGCTCGACGAACGCCGCCCGGGCCATCAGGTAGACGTAGGGGTAGAGCGTCAGCGACATCACCACCACGCAGCCCGGCAGTGTCGCGAGGGAGAAGGCGAACCCGTCGCCGACGACACCACGGACCGCGGACTGCACCGGTCCGGCCGCGTCGAGGGTGGAGAGGAAGACGAAGCCGAGGATGTACGCCGGCATCGCCAGCGGCAGCACCAGCAGCCAGACCAGCACGTTGCGCAGGGGAAAGGTGTGGGCGGTCACCAGCCAGGCCAGCCCGACACCCAGCACGAGCGTGCCGAGGCCGACGCCGCCCATGAGCAGGAGCGTCGTCAGCACCATGTCGCCGACGTTGCGCGGGAGGTCGGGGGCCTGCCCGGTGCCGGCGTCGATGAGGACCCCCAGCACCGGCGCCGCGACCAGCACCGCCACCAGCACCACGAACGCCGACCAGCCCGGTCGGCCGCGCGAGCTCGCACGGCGGATCCGGGCCTGGGCGGGTCCCCGGGCCGACAGCCGGGTCGGCGGCGGGGGGAAGGCGGTCTGGGTCACGGCTACTGGTAACCAGCCTCCGCGAGCAGGTCGATCGCCTCGGCGTTCAGCGAGCCGTAGGCCTCCGCGTCGATCGGCATCGGGTCGAAGTCGCCGAAGCCGGAGGCGATGTCCTCGGCCGGCACGTCGGCGTTGACCGGGAACTCCTGGTTGCCGGCGACCAGGTCGTCCTGGCCGTCGGTGGCCAGCCACTCCATCAGCGCCTGGGCGTCCTCGGGGTTGTCGCTGGACTCCACGACGCCGGCCCCCGAGACGTTCACGTGGGTGCCGGCGCCGTCCTGCGAGGCCCACATGAGCTCGACGTCGAGGTCGGGCCGCTCCTCGAGCTCGCGGGCCAGGTAGTAGTGGTTGACCAGTGCCACGTCGCAGGTCCCGGCGTCGACGGCGTCGATCAGCAGCACGTCGTTGGACTCGATCCGGACGTCGTTGGCCACCCAGCCCTCGACGATCTCGAGTGCCTTCTCCCGGCCGTGCAGGTCGATCAGGGAGGCGACCAGCGAGGCGGTGTAGACGCCGGTCGTCCCGCGCATGCACAGCCGCCCGTCCCAGGTCGGGTCGGCGAGGCCGGCGTAGGTGTCCTCGGTGTCGAGCTCGGAGGGGTCGACGTTGTCGGGGTTGTAGATCACCGTGCGGGCCCGCATGACCAGGCCGAACCAGCGGTCCTGCGAGTCGCGGTACTGCTTAGGCACCGCCTCGTCCAGCACCGGGCTGTCCACGGCCGCCAGGACGCCCTGGTCGGCGGCCGCCCACAGGTTGCCGGCGTCGACGGTCATGTAGACGTCGGCCGGCGACTCCTCGCCCTCGGCGCGGATCCGCTGCAGGAGCTCGGCGTCGTCACCGGCGAGGAAGTCCACGGTGATGCCGGTGTCCTCGGTGAACTGCGCGAAGACCTCCTCGGCCCCGTAGTGTCGGGCCGAGTAGACCTGCAGGTCGGCCGGCTCGTCACTGCCGAAGGCGCTGCACCCCGAGGCCGTGACGAGGGTGGCCATGGCCAGGCCGGAGACGAGCAGGGCGGGCTTGCGCATGGACGGTCGGCTCCTTCGGGGACGGGTACGACAGCGAGACTAAGGTTAGCCTAACCTCCGCCCGCCAAACGCGCGGCTCCGGCTGGGCCGCACCGGGCACCCGTGGAACAATCCCGGCCATGGCCCGCACCGTGATCACCTTCGGCACCTTCGACGTCTTCCACGTCGGCCACCTGCGCGTCATCGAGCGTGCCGCGGCCCTCGGTGACCGGCTGGTCGTCGGGGTCTCCGCCGATGCCCTCAACGAGCGCAAGAAGGGCCGGGTCCCGGTGTTCAGCCAGGCCGAGCGGCTGGCCATCGTCGCGGCGCTCAAGCCGGTCCACGAGGTCTTCGTCGAGGAGAGCCTGGAGCTCAAGCGCGACTACATCGTGAAGTACGGCGCGGACGTGCTCGTCATGGGCGACGACTGGCAGGGGCGCTTCGACGAGTTCGAGGACGTCTGCGAGGTGGTGTACCTGCCCCGCACCCCGGCGATCTCGACCACGGCGCTGATCGAGAAGATCTCCTCCACCGACTGAGGACCAATCAGGGCTGGACGCCACGTGGGACTTCTCACGTAGCCTGTCCTCCATGCGCCTCCCCCGCCCCGGAAGGCCGGCTCGCCTCGCGCTCTCGGTCACCGTCCTCCCGCTGCTGGCGGGTCTGGTCCTGGCCTCCACGACGTCCGCGTCCGCCATGCCCGACGCCACCACGTCCGATGCCGTCGCGCCCACGGTGACCCCGCCGGCCGCCGACCCGGCGCACCCCGGGCTCCCGACGCTGCCGGACCCCGCCGCCGACCAGGCCGAGCAGGCCCTCGAGCAGGCCGAGCAGGCACTGGCCGGCGAGGGTGACCTCGATCCGACCCTCGCGCTGGCCGAGCTCGCCTCCGAGGTGGACGACCTCGAGGGTCGGGACCGGCAGCAGGCCGAGGCGCTGTTCGCGCGTCCCACTGACGACGGCGTCGAGTACGGCGTGCCGGACGACAACTACGGCGACAACCCCACGCGCGTGATCTGCGGCGAGCACGTCTGCGTGACCCGGGCCAAGGAGGGCAAGGAGAGGTCGGGACGACGCTGGGCCAAGACCGTCCTGGAGACGTTCGAGACTGCGTGGGCCGACGAGGTCGATCGGATGGGGTACCTCGCTCCTCTCCCTGACGACGGCCCACCCTCGGAGGGCACGGACACCAAGCTCGACGTGTACGTCGCTCGCCTGAGCCCCGAGCTGTACGGGTACGCGGTCCCGGACGACCGCTACCGCAGGACCTCCTCGGCCTACCTCGTGGTCGACAACAACTACGCATCCTTCGACGCGGACCCCGTCGAGGTGCTGCAGGCGACGGCGGCACACGAGTTCTTCCATGCGATCCAGTTCGCTTACGACCGCCTGGAGGACCCCTGGTTCATGGAGTCCACGGCGACGTGGATCGAGGACGAGGTGTTCGACGCGGTCAACGACAATGTGAACTTCCTCGCCGAGAGCTCGCTCGCCAAGCCGCGGCTCGCCCTCGACCATCCGCGGACCTGGTACGGGAACTGGGTGTTCTTCCGGTTCCTCACCGAGCGCGAGGAGCTCGGGACCGGCCTGGTCCGGGCCATGTGGCAACGCGCCGTCGACACCCACTCGACCAAGGCGGTGAACCGCACCCTCACGTCGAGGGGCTCCTCGATGGCGCGTGAGTTCGCCGCGTTCTCGGTCGTGAACAACGCACCGAAGAAGTCCTACGACGAGGGCCACCTCTATCCGACGGCCGGGGTGACGCAGAAGTGGACCCTCGGCAGCTCGACCCGCAGCACGAAGGAGCAGTCGCAGGGCATCCGGCACCTGTCCTCGCGCAACTACAGGCTGGTGCCCGACTCCGCGCTGGCCCCGAACTGGCGGCTGAAGATCACGGTGAACGGGCCGAGCGACGTCTCGCGCGCCTCGGTGCTCGTCCACCGTCGCGACGGGTCCCTGACCCGGCGCGTCGTCGACCTCGGGCCGAAGGGCAACGGCACCCTCCGGGTCGACTTCGCACCGGACCAGGTCCGGAAGGTGTCGCTGAACCTGGCCAACGCCTCACTGTCCTACCGCTGCGGGACGGGCGGCGGCTACGCCTGCAACGGCACCCCCCGCGACGACAAGCGACGCTTCCGGTTCACCGCACGGACCGTCCGCTAGAACTCCTCGTCGAAGCCCACCGCGCCGCTCACCCCCACCTGGTAGGCCGAGACCCTCCGCTCGAAGAAGTTCGAGAGCTCCTGCACGTCCTGCAGCTCCATGAAGGCCAGCGGGTTCGGCGACCCGTAGACCGGCTCCAGGCCCAGGCGCTGCAGCCGACGGTCGGCCACGTGCTCGAGGTAGGAGCGCATGTCGCTCGTGGACAGCCCGGCGACACCGCCGCCGAGCAGGTCCTCGGCGAACTGCGCCTCGGCGTCCACCGCCTCGCGCAGCATGGCGCGGACCTGCTCGGTCAGCTCCTCGTCGAAGAGATCGGGCTCCTCCTCGCGCACGGTGTCGACGACGTCGAACGCGAACGCCATGTGCATCGACTCGTCGCGGAAGACCCAGTTGGTCCCCGACGCCAGACCGTTCAACAGGCCACGCGAGCGTAGGAAGTACACGTAGGCGAAGGCTCCGTAGAAGAACAGGCCCTCGATGCAGGCCGCGAAGCAGATGAGGTTGAGCAGGAACGCCCGCCGGTCCTCCCTGCTGCGGAGCTCGTCGAGGTCGAACGTCGAGTCGATCCAGCGGAAGCAGAAGTCCGCCTTGTGCTTGATCGAGGGGATCGTCTCGACGGCCGCGAACGCCTCGTGCCGCTCGTCCTCGTTGGGGACGTAGGTGTCGAGCAGTGTCAGGTAGAACTGCACGTGCACCGCCTCCTCGAACAGCTGGCGACTCAGGTAGAGCCGGCCCTCCGGGGAGTTGATGTGCTGGTAGAGGTTCAGCACGAGGTTGTTGGCCACAATGGTGTCGCCGGTCGCGAAGAACGCCACCAGCCGGCTCACCAGGTGCCGCTCCGCGGCCGTCAGCCGCTTCAGGTCGGCGAGGTCGGAGTGCAGGTCGACCTCCTCGACCGTCCAGGTGTTCTTGATCGCGTCGCGGTAGCGGTCGTAGAAGTGCGGGTAGCGCATCGGCCGCAGGGTGAGGTTCATCCCCGGGTCGAGGAGCATCCGGTCACCGGACCGGCCGGTCGTCTCAGGGCCGGTCGTCTCAGGGCCGGTCGTCTCAGGGCCGGTCGTCTCAGGGCCGGTCGTCTCAGGGGTGGTCACTGGCATGCCTCGCAGGTCTCGGGGTTCTCCAGGGAGCAGGCCAGCGCCTGGTCCCCCGCTGTCGGGTCGGTGCCGGGCGACGTCGGTGCGACCCCGGCGGCCCCCGTGGTAGCGGCGGGGCGCCCGGGCTCCAAGCCGACGGTCGCCTGCTGGATCCGGGTCGCGGGTCGCGACCGCAGGTAGTAGGTGGTCTTCAGCCCGGACTTCCAGGCGTGGAGGTACATCGACGAGAGCTTCCCGATCGACGGTGCGGCCAGGAAGAGGTTCAGCGACTGGCTCTGGTCGACGTACGGCGCCCGCGCGGCCGCCGTGTCGATGAGCGCCCGCTGCGGCAGCTCCCACGCGGTCCGGAAGAGTCGGCGCACCTCGTCGGGGAGCGCGGCGATCCCCTGGACCGAGCCCTCGGCCCGCTTGACCGCCTCCCGGATCTCGGGCGTCCAGAGGTCCCGCGCCTTGAGCTCGCGCACGAGCGCGGCGTTCACCTGGAGGAACTCACCCGACAGGGTCTCGCGCTTGAACAGGTTCGACACCTGCGGCTCGATGCACTCGTAGCAGCCCGCGATCGAGGCGATCGTGGCGGTCGGCGCGATCGCGACCAGCAGCGAGTTGCGCAGGCCGTGCTCGGCGATCCGGGTCCGCAGCGCCTCCCAGCGCTCCTCCTGCGTGGGGCGCACCCCCCACAGGTCCGGCTGCAGGGCGCCGCCGGCGGCCCTGGTCTGCGGCCACGCCGGGTGCGCGCCGTGCCGCGCGGCCAGGTCGCACGACACCTCGAGTGCGGTCAGGTAGACCTCCTCGGAGATCCGGGTCGACAGCTCGCGCGCCTCGTCGGAGTCGAAGGGGAGCCCGAGCGCGAAGAAGACGTCCTGCAGCCCCATGACCCCGAGGCCGACCGGACGCCAGCGCGGGTTCGAGGCGGCCGCCTGCTCGCTCGGGTAGTAGTTGATGTCGATCACCCGGTCGAGCAGCGGCACCGCGGTGCGCACGGTCGCGCGGAGCCTCTCCCAGTCGACGCCGTCGGGCCCCACGTGCCGGGCCAGGTTCACCGAGCCGAGGTTGCACACGGCCGTCTCGGCGTCCGAGGAGACCTCGATGATCTCCGTGCACAGGTTGGACAGGTGCACGACCGGGGCGCCCACTCCCCCGGCGTCGGTGGTCTGGTTGCAGGTCCGGTTGGCTGCGTCCTTGAACGTCATCCAGCCGTTCCCCGTCTGTGCCAGCGTGCGCATCATTCGCGCGTACAGGTCGCGGGCGGCCACGCGGCGTACGACGCGGCCCTCGGCCTCGGCGCGCCGGTAGGCCTCGTCGAAGGCCTCGCCCCACAGGTCGGGGAGCTCGGGGGCCTGGTCGGGGTCGATCAGGGACCACTGCTCGTCGGCCTCCACCCGGCGCATGAACTCGTCGGGCACCCAGTTGGCCAGGTTGAGGTTGTGCGTGCGCCGGGCGTCCTCCCCGGTGTTCTCCCGCAGCTCGAGGAACTCCTCGATGTCGGGGTGCCACGGCTCCAGGTAGACGCAGGCCGCTCCCTTGCGGCGACCACCCTGGTTGACCGCGGCGACCGAGGCGTCCAGCGTGCGCAGGAACGGGACGATGCCGTTGGAGGCCCCGTTGGTGCCGCGGATC
This sequence comes from Nocardioides donggukensis, assembly GCF_014842875.1. Classification (GTDB taxonomy): domain Bacteria; phylum Actinomycetota; class Actinomycetes; order Propionibacteriales; family Nocardioidaceae; genus Nocardioides; species Nocardioides donggukensis. The sequence continues at coordinate 167,800 of NZ_JACYXZ010000003.1, forward strand.
AGCGCACCCCGGGAGCGGATCCGGGAGAAGGCCAGGCCGATGCCCCCGGCGAACTTCGAGAGCCGGGCCACCTGCTGGTAGCGGTCGTAGATCGAGTCGAGGTCGTCGCGGGGCGAGTCGACCAGGTAGCAGCTCGACATCTGGGTGTGCCGGGTGCCGGAGTTGAACAGCGTCGGGCTGCTCGGGAGGTAGGCCAGGCTCGACATCAGCCGGTAGAACTCGATCGCCTCGCCCGGCGAGGTCGCCAGGCCGCAGGCGACGCGGAGCAGGAAGTACTGCGGGGTCTCCACCACCAGCCGGGTGTGCGGGTGCCGCAGCAGGTAGCGGTCGGCCACCGTCCGCAGCCCGAAGTACTCGAAGCGCCGGTCGTTGGCCTCGTCCACGGCGACGTCGAGCTTGCGGGCGTTGTCCTTGACGAACGCCGCGGTCTCGTCGCCGATGAGGCCCTCGGCGTGGCCGAGGGCGATCGACTGGCTGAACGAGGCGACCCCCTGGTTGCGCACCTCCTTCTCGAGGTAGCCGGCGAGCAGTCGCGCGGCCAGCCGGGAGTACGCCGGCTCCTCGCCGATCATCTCCGCGGCCGTCTGGATCGACAGCCGGTCCAGCTCGGCGGTGGTCGCGCCGTCGTAGAGCCCGCTGATCGTGCGGGTGGCGACCCGCATCGGGTCGACCTCGACGAGATCGTCGGTGACGCGCTCGACGGCGCGGACGATCTTGTCGACGTCGACGGGCTCGGCGTCTCCGTTGCGCTTGCGCACCTGCATCGTCGTACGGCGGGGCGCCGTGTCGGGGGCTGCCGCCTCCGGGGCTGCGGGAACGTGGGTGACCGTCATGTCTCTCTCCTCGCGAGTCCGGTCCGAACCGGTCCGGGCCAGGCGAGCAGGTGACGGGTCGACGCGTCGTACGGCAGCGCCGAGGAGCCGTCAGCCGTCCCACGCGGCATCGGACCACCATGCCCGGCGGGCACGGTGCGCTGGCAGGTCTTCGGACTCGTGGGCACGTCAGACCTCGACCCCTACTGACCGTCGCTTCCCAGGCTTGCGCCCAGTGCTCGTGACGGCGGTCGTTCCCACTCACCGCTGCGGGGCAGTCCCGGACTCTCACCGGGTTCCCTCTTGCCTCGGACGACCCTTGCGGACCGCCCGAACCAGCTGCGTGCACCACCATATGTGGGGTCGGAACGAGATTGTGGGACCACATCTGGTGTCGGCGTGTTCCCCGGTGTGTTCCCGGCGTGTGGCCGGCGACTCCCCGCGGCGTGCCGCTCGCAGCACCCCCGGGGCGTGCCGAAGGCCGTGTGCAAGGGTGCTGCCCGTGCCCTCACTGACGCTGGCGCTCACGGTCGCCCTCCTGGTCACCCTCGCCGGCCTCGGCCTCGTCGCCGCCCGGCTCGGTCGCGCCGAGCGCGAGATCCGGATGCTGCGCTCACAGCTGGAGCACTCCCGGCGCGGCCTGACCCGGCAGGCCGCCGGAGCGGCGCTGCGCACGGTGGTCGGCACCGCCGTACGGGTCCGGGAGCAGGGGGTCGGCGGCTTCCTCACCAGCTCGATCGAGGAGCTGACCGGGATCGCGCTGGCCCAGCGATCCGAGATCGTCCGGATCGCCGGGCCGGACGGGACGGTGACCGTGCTGTTCTCCGACATCCAGGACTCCACCGCGATGAACGAGTCCCTGGGCGACCCGGCGTGGATGAAGGTGCTGGCGGCGCATGACCACCTGGTCCGGCGGCACGTCGAGCGTCACGGCGGCGCCATCGTGAAGTCCCAGGGCGACGGGTTCATGGTCGTCTTCGGCACTCCCCAGGCAGCGCTGCGAGCGGCGATCGGGGTCCAGGAGTCGTTGGCGGCCGGGCACGCGCGCCGGCTGCGGAGGACACCGGTGGCGGTGCGCATGGGGCTCCACACCGGGCCGACCATCGAGAAGGACGGCGACTACTTCGGCCGCAACGTCGCGTTCGCGGCCCGGGTGGCGGGCCAGGCCGACGGCGGCGAGATCCTCGTCAGCGAAGCCGTGCACGCGTTGCTGGCCGGGGCCTCCGACGGAGACGTCGACCGGGCCTCTCACGGGGCCTCCCACGGGGCCTCCGACGGGGCCTCCGACGGGGACGTCACTGGCGCCGGCGAGCCGGCCGGCGAGTTCACGTTCGTCGACCTGCGCGAGGCCTCGCTCAAGGGCTTCCCCGGCGAGCACCGGCTATGGGAGCTGGCGTGGCCGTGACACCTCCGGGAGCCGGCAGGGCCAGTCGGCCTAGAGCCGCCGGTGGAAGCGGAGGCTCCCGTCCGGGTGCCGCGTGGTGCGGTAGGCAGGATCGTGGGCTCGCTGGTGGTGGTGGAAGCACAGGAGCCGACCGTCGGTGAGGTCCGTGCGACCGCCGCGGGCCCAGGGCGTCTCGTGATGTGCCTCGCACCAGGCGGCGGGGACCGTGCAGCCCCGGGTCCGGCACGTCGGGTGAGCCAGGGCCAGGGCGTGGTGCTGGGCGGAGCTGAACAGTCGTCGGGTGCGGCCCAGGTCGAGGACCTGGGAGTCGCCGCCCAGGACGGCCGGCAGGATCCCGGCGGTGCAGGCCAGCCGACGGGCGTGACCGGCGGAGACGGGGGTGCCGTCGGCCAGGGTCGCGTGACCGATGCCGGAGAGCAGGGTGTCGAGGCCGATGGTGACGGTGACCCGGGTGGCGGAGCCGCCGTGGTCGGGCAGGACGGTGGGGTCCAGTCGCTCCAGGAACGCACAGAACGCCTCACCCAGCGCCTTGTCGCCCCGCCGGCGGCGAGGCACCGTGCCACCCTCGGCGGGCCGGGTGCGGGGGGCCGTGAAGGCGTGCAGGTGGGTCTCCAACCGGGTCGCGTAGATCTCGGGGATCCTGGCCCTCAGGTCGGCGGTGCCGTCGCCACGGCGGTGCAGCGTGAGCCTGGTGGCAGCCGCGGCGCGTGCCTCGGCCCCCTCCAGGAGTCGGCGCTGAGTCTGGTCGTAGGTCTCGGGGCAGACCACCTCGAGCACGTGCTCGCCCAGGCGGCGCAGCGCGGTCGGGGCGAAGTGGGCACCCTCGGCGACCAGGTGCTGCTCGGCGCGGGCCAGCACCTCGGCCTCGACCGCGACCCCGTCGTTGCCGGCCTCGGTGTAGGCGGCGTCGGCCAGGTCGTCGAGTGTGCGCACGATGGTCTCGGCCTGCTCCCGCGTGAGCTCACCGGCGGCCAGGGCGGCGCCGACCCTCGGCCAGGTGGCACCGGTGCCCGCGATCGCGGTGGCGAGGCACTCGAGCCGGTGCGCGGCGCGGTGCTCCATCCGGGTGGTGGGCGCCAGCCAGGAGGCCACGGAGCGCGCCCCGGCGTCGTGGGCGACGTCTCCGGATGCGGCGATCACCTCGAGCCGCAGGGCCTCCAGCTGCCCGATCGCCGTGGTCAGGTCGACCAGTGCGCGGGCCTTGACCTCGGTGCCGGCCAGCTCCACGGGACGCATCCTGGCCTCGGTGACCGCCTCGGTCACGGTCGCCGCGCAGGCCAGCAGCGGGTGCACTGCTGACGGTGTCCGTGACTGGTCCATGCCTCCACGGTAGGCGGGACCAACGACGATTTCTCGACGCTATTCGAAACTGTGGACGAAGCGGGTTCGGTCGAGGGTTGTGGACCACAGGTGGGCCGGGACGGGCCTGGCGGCCCTCCTCAACCACCGGGGACGGGCCTGACGACCTTCTCCCACCACCTGCAGTGCCCGGACGCTGGTTGAGGAGCGAGCGCCAGCGAGCGTCTCGAAACCACTTCCCCCCGGGGTTTCGAGACGGGCCTGGCGGCCCTCCTCAACCACCGCGGACCGGCCTGGCGGCCCTCCTCAACCACCGGGGACGGGTCAGTCCTCGTCGATGGTGTGGATCGCGGCCTCCTCGGCGGGGGCGCCGGCGCCGTCGATGCCGACGTCCTCGGCCACCAGCTCGGCACCGAGGTCCTCGATGAGGCGCTCGTCCAGTCCCCCGTCCAGACCCTCGTCCGGCGCGACCAGCCGGCCGGAGCGCTCGGCACCGACCTCACCGTCGACGTCTCCGTCGAGGATCTCGGCGTCGGCCTCGGCCTCGGCGTCCTCCCAGACCTCGGGCTGCTCCTGGGCGAGCCGGTCGTCGATGGTCTCCCCCTCGATCTGCTCGCGGTCGGTGACCCCGACGGCGTCGACGCCCCGCGGCTTCTCGGGGGGCGAGATGCCCTCGTCGAGGACGTCGTCGACTCCCCGGTCGTCGAGGGTGTCCTGGGGCTGCAGCTGGTCCTCACTCATGCCCCGAACCTAGCCCGCGGACGCACACGCGCAAGCCCGGGTCGCCTACGTTGGGCGTCATGAGCCTGCCCGACCTCTCCCCCCGGCCCGGTGACCTCGACCCGGTCGAGACGATGCCCCGCGAACAGCTCGCGGCGCTCCAGCTGGAGCGGCTGCAGTGGACGCTGCACCACGTGCACGCCAACGTGCCGCACTACCGTGCGGCGTTCGACGAGGCGGGCGTGCACCCCGACGACTGCCGGGAGCTCGCCGACCTGGCGCGGTTCCCGTTGACCACCAAGCAGGACCTGCGTCGGCACTACCCGTTCGGGATGCTGGCGGTCCCGCAGGAGCGGGTGGCCAGGATCCACGCCTCGTCCGGCACCACGGGCAAGCCCACCGTGGTCGGCTACACCCGCGAGGACCTCGACGTCTGGTCGGAGGTGGTGGCCCGGTCGATCCGCGCCGCAGGTGGTCGCGCGGGCATGAAGGTGCACGTGGCCTACGGCTACGGGCTGTTCACCGGCGGGCTGGGGGCGCACTACGGCGCCGAGCGGCTCGGGTGCACGGTGATCCCGATGTCCGGCGGACAGACCGAGCGTCAGGTCTCGCTGATCGTGGACTTCGAGCCCGAGGTCATCATGGTCACGCCGACGTACATGCTCGCGCTCATCGACGAGATGGAGCGGCAGGGCGTCGACCCGCGGCGTACGTCGCTGAAGGTGGGCATCTTCGGCGCCGAGCCGTGGACCGACGACATGCGGCGCGAGATCGAAGAGCGCGTCGACATGCACGCGGTCGACATCTACGGCCTCTCGGAGGTGATGGGGCCGGGCGTGGCCATGGAGTGCGTCGAGACCAAGGACGGCCTGCACGTCTGGGAGGACCACTTCTACCCGGAGGTGATCGACCCGGTCACCGGCGAGGTGCTCCCGGACGGCGCCGAGGGCGAGCTCGTGTTCACCACGCTCACCAAGCAGGCACTGCCGGTGGTCCGCTACCGGACCCGGGACCTGACCCGGCTGCTGCCGGGCACCGCCCGCACGATGCGGCGCATGGAGAAGGTCACCGGCCGCAGCGACGACATGATGATCATCCGCGGGGTCAACGTGTTCCCCACCCAGCTCGAGGAGATCGTGCTCGCCGTCCCCGACCTCTCCCCGCACTTCCAGTGCGTCCTGACCCGCCCCGACCGGCTCGACGAGCTCACCGTCCGGGTCGAGGCGCGGCACCGGCTCGACGACGCGCGGGCGCGGGAGCTGGCCGAGCAGGTGCGGGCTCGCGCCAAGGACCTGGTGGGTACGACGGTCGGCGTCGAGGTGCTGCCCCCGGAGAGCATCGAGCGCTCGATGGGCAAGATGCGCCGCATCGTCGACCGCCGCCCCGACCTGCGCTGACCAGGAGTGAGACCGCCCGGCAGGCTTCCGCCCGGCAGGGGCTGTCTTCGGGGGCGACCGGTGTCATCCTGTCTGGACGCACCACGACCGTGGCGGCACGACCCAGGAGGACCTCGATGACCACCCCCCAGACCCCGCTCGGGATCTTCGCGATCGACGGCCTGCTGTCCGAGGAGGAGCGGGCGATCCGGGACACCGTGCGCCGGTTCGTCACCGACCGGGTGCGCCCCGAGGTCGCCGGGTGGTACGAGGCGGCGGAGCTGCCGGTGCGGGACCTCGCCAAGGAGCTGGGCTCGCTCGGGGTCCTGGGCATGCACCTCGAGGGGTACGGCTGCGCCGGCACCAGCGCGACGGCGTACGGCCTGGCCTGCCTGGAGCTGGAGGCCGGCGACTCCGGCCTGCGGTCGCTGGTCTCGGTGCAGGGCTCCCTGGCGATGTACGCCATCTGGCGCTGGGGCAGCGAGGAGCAGAAGCAGGAGTGGCTCCCGCGGATGGCCGCCGGGGAGGCCATCGGCTGCTTCGGGCTGACCGAGCCTGACGCCGGCTCCGACCCCGGCGCGATGCGGACGCGGGCTCGTCAGGACGGCACCGACTGGGTGCTGTCGGGGTCGAAGATGTGGATCACCAACGGCTCGGTGGCCGACGTCGCCGTGGTCTGGGCGCGGGTCGAGGCCGGCGAGCACGCCGGCATCCGCGGCTTCGTGGTGCCGACCGGGACGTCCGGCTTCAGCGCCCCCGAGATCACCAGGAAGATGTCGCTGCGGGCCTCGGTCACCTCCGAGCTGGTGCTGGAGGAGGTGCGGCTGCCGGCCTCGGCGATGCTGCCCGAGGCGGCCGGGCTCTCCGGTCCGCTGTCCTGCCTCAACGAGGCCCGGTTCGGGATCATCTTCGGGGCCCTCGGCGCGGCCCGGGACTGCCTGGAGACCGCGATCGCCTATGCCCGCGAACGACAGCTCTTCGGCCGTCCGCTCTCGGGCTTCCAGCTCACCCAGGCCAAGCTCGCGGACATGAGCCTCGAGCTCGGCAAGGGCATGCTGCTGGCGCTGCACCTCGGCCGGCTCAAGGACGGCGAGGGTCTCGCCCCCCACCAGGTCAGCCTCGGCAAGCTCAACACCGTGCGCGAGTCGATCGCGATCGCGCGGGAGTGCCGGACGATCCTCGGCGCCGCCGGGATCACGCTGGAGTACCCGATCATGCGGCACGCCAACAACCTCGAGTCGGTGCTCACCTACGAGGGCACCAGCGAGGTCCACCAGCTGGTCATCGGCCAGGCCCTCACCGGCCAGCCGGCGTTCCGGTGAGCGCACTCCGGGCCGCCGTCGTCGGTGGCGGCATCATCGGCACGGCGGTCGCCCGCCGGCTCGCCCGGGAGGTGCCGGGCGTCTCGGTGACGCTGTTCGAGAAGGAGGACCGGCTGGCGGCGCACCAGACCGGCCACAACAGCGGGGTCGTGCACGCCGGGCTCTACTACCCGCCCGGCAGCCTGAAGGCCCGGCTGTGCCGACGCGGGGTGGGGCTGCTCACCGAGTTCGCCGAGCGGCACGGCATCCGGCACGAGGAGTGCGGCAAGATCGTGGTCGCCCTCGACGACTCCGAGCTGGCGCGGCTCGACGCCATCCACGACCGGGCCCGGGCCAACGGGGTGCCCGGGCTGCGGATGCTGGACCGCGACCGGATCGCCGAGGTGGAGCCGCACGCGGTCGGCCTGCGGGCGCTGCACTCCCCCCACACCGGCATCATCGACTTCCCCGGCGTGACCGACGCGCTCGCCGACGAGCTGCGTGAGGCCGGTGGCGAGATCCGGCTCGGCCGGTCGGTCACGGCCCTGCGCCAGCGGGGTGCGGAGGTGGTGCTCGAGTCCGCCGGGCCCGAGTCCTCCGGGCTGGAGGCCTTCGACCTGGTGATCGCCTGCGCCGGCCTGCACTCGGACCGGCTGGCACGCCGCTCCGGGGAGAGCGCCGAGCCGCGGATCGTGCCGTTCACGGGCGACTACTACCTGCTCCCGCCCGAGCAGCGGGACCTGGTGAACGGGCTGGTCTACCCGGTCCCCGACCCCCGCTACCCGTTCCTCGGCGTGCACCTGACCCGGCACGTGGACGGCTCCGTGCTGCTCGGGCCGAACGCCTTCCTGGCGCCGCGCCGCGAGGCCTACCGGGACCGGCCGGCCGCTCGTCGGTACGACGTCCGGGACCTGGCCGAGGCGGTCGGCTTCCCGGGCTTCTGGCGGTTCGCCGCCCGCAACGTCCCGGCCGCGGTCCGCGAGGCCCGGACGGCGGCCAGCAGCCGCTCGTTCATCGACGAGGCCCGGCGCTACGTGCCCGCGATCGACCCCGAGGGGGTGGTCCGCGGCCCGCGCGGCGTCCGGGCCCAGGCGATGGACGGCACCGGTCGCCTGGTCGACGACTTCGTCATCACCGGCACCGACCGGGTGCTGCACGTGCGCAACGCCCCGTCCCCCGGCGCCACCTCGTCGCTCGCGATCGCCGAGTACGTCGTCTCCGAGGCGTTGTCGCGACGCGGGGCCGGACCGGGTCCGGACCAGGTCAGAGCAGCGTCACCAGCGTCCGGATGACCAGTCCGGTGCCGATCGCGAGCACACCGGCGGCGGCGCCGTACGAGAGCCACTGACGCACCGACGCCGGGAACCGGCCGGTGCCCTGCAGGGTGCGCTCGAGGCGGTCGACGATGCCGCGGGCCAGCAGCCCGGCGGCGGCCAGCGTGAACGCCATCCCGACCCCAAACGCCAGCACGAGCAGTCCGCCGAACCATGCCTTGCCCAGCGCGACCGCGGCCAGCATGAGCAGCAGCGCGGACGGGCTGGGGACCAGCCCACCGGCCAGTCCCATCGTCCACGGCTGCCAGCGTCCGCCGGTCGCCGGCCCAGTGACTGGCCCAGTCGCCCGCCCGGTCGCCGGCCCAGTCCCCGGCACGGTCCCTGCCTGGGTCTCCGGCCCCGACCCGCCGGAGGGCGCGGCCGTGGTGGTGAGGACGTCGCCGGACGACGCCTCGGCCGCGGCAGCACCGTGCCCGTGCCCATGCCCATGCCCGTGCCCGTGCCCATGCCCGTGCCCGTGCCCGTGCCCATGCCCATGCCCGTGCCCGTGGCCGTGCTCGTGCCCCTCGCTCCCCCGACGCCGAATCGCCTTGCGCAGCAGCGAGGCGCCGATCACGGCGATCAGGATCCCGGTGGCGAGGGTGAGGTACGGATACGCCTGGGCCGGGACGAACGCCGTGCCGAGGCTGACCAGCGCGGCGAACAGCAGCACCGAGCCGGTGTGCGCGAGGGTCACGCTGCAGCCGACCGCCACCGCGGAGCGCCAGGCCGAGCCCGTGCCCTGGACGAGGTAGAAGGCCATGACGGTCTTGCCGTGCCCGGGAGCGACGGCGTGGCTGGCGCCGAGCACCACCGCGAGCAGGATCGCCAGGCCCCCGGCTAGCACGCCGTCGCGGGCCACCAGGGCGTCCATGCGCTCGGCCAGCCAGCCGCGATCGGCCTGGGGCACGTCCCCCAACGGGTCGGCGTCGACGGGGGCGGCCGACCCTCCGGGGGAGACCGTCAGCGAGGCCGTGGTGACGGACAGCGGCGAGGAGAGCAGGTCCTCCGGGTAGGCCTGGAGCCGGTCGGTGACGCTGTCGGCCGGCACGTCGGTGTCGTCCAGGGTGACCCGGTCCCCGACCGCGGTCATCTCCCGCCAGCCGACCTGCCCGGGCGCCGAGGCGTCCTCGAGCCGCACCTGGGTGCCGTCGTCGAGGACCTCGGCGGAGCCGGTCATCCGGCAGACGATCCGGGTCACCGGGAGACCTGCCTCTCCCGGCTCGGTGCCGGCGCGGGCCTCGGTGACCGTGAGCCCGACCGCCGTCGTGCCGACGGTCAGCGTCATCGCGTCCCCGGCCTCGGCGCACCGGTCGGCGGCGAGGGCCGGGAGGTCGTCGATCCGCTTCCCGAGCTGGGCGGTGGGCACCTCGGCGAGGTCGATCACGTGGTCGACGACGACCTCGTCCTGACCGACCACGATCCCGCTGTAGCGGTTGACCGTGAAGTTGCCGAGCGGGTGCGCGGAGGCGGGCGCGGCGACCGAGCCGACGGCCAGCAGCGCGCCGAGCAGCAGCAGGACCCGGGCCAGGTGCCGCCTCACGCCCGGGCCTCCAGCCGGTCCAGGGCGGCCCGGGCGTCCCGGGTCAGCAGCAGGGCGGTGCCGCGGTCCAGGTCGAGACCGCGACGCAGGTGGTCGCGGGCCTGGCCGTCGAGACCCAACTCGGCCTCGATCAGACCGCGGTGCAGCCACAGCCGGCTCTCGGCGGTGCCGAGTCGGGTGGCGGTGCGGGCCAGGCCCAGGGCCTCCCGCGAGTCGCCGTCCCGGTGCAGCGACCAGGCAAGCACGTCGGCGACCAGCACGCTCTTGCGCCGGTCCCACTCGGCCCGGGCCGAGACCACCGCGGCACCGGTGTCGCCGTGGTCGGCCTCGAACAGCGCGCTCTCGAGGTCGGTGTTGACGCCGCCGCTGGCAAAGGCGGCGTTGGTGGTGGCGACCACGGCGTACTGCTCCTCGGCCTGCTCGGTGCGGTCGCGCAGCTCGTGCAGCTCGCCGAGCTCGACCTGGTACTCCGGCAGCGGCAGCGTCTCGACCACCTGCTCCCACTCGGCGCTCGCCCGCGACCAGCGCCGGTCGGCCACGAGCGCCCGGGCGAGGGCGACCCGCGCGGCGACGTTGGTCGGGGCCTGCTCCAGCGCCTGCAGGGCGATCCGGCGGGCGTCGGCCGGCCGGCCGCGGCGGCGCTCGACCTCGGAGAGCAGCGTGAGCAGGAAGGAGCGGTCGGCGGCCTGGGGCGTCCGCACGGACCGGCGCAGGATCCGGGCGGCCTCGTCGAGGCGTCCGCGCAGCTCCATCGCGTAGGCGTAGCGGGCGGCGACCGGGACGCCCGGCTGGCGCCGGTCCGCAGTGCGCAGGGCCCGCAGCTGGGCGTCGTACCGGCCCAGCTCGGCCAGCGCGTCGACCCGGACGGCCAGGGCGGCGGCGTCGTAGGGGTTGATCGCCAGCGCCCGGTCGGCGGCGGCGAGGGAGTCGGAGAAGTCGTGGCGGGCGGCCGAGAGGGCGGCCCGCGCGGCGTGGGCCGGGGCGTTGCCCCCGGACTGCAGGGACAGCGAGGTGGCGATCGCCTCGTCGGCCTGCTCGTAGAGCCCGGGGTTGCCGCTCACCCGGGCCAGCTCGACGTAGCCGAGCCCGAGTCGGGCCCAGGCGAGCTCATCGTCGGGCAGTCGCCGCAGGCGGTCCTGGAGCGAGGAGACGTACGTCGTCAGCGTGTCGCGGCCGGCGGTCCCGAGGTCGGCGGGCTGCGCGGTCGCCGGAGCCGGAGCGGTGTCGTCGGCGCCGCGGACCAGGCCGATCGCGCCGGAGACGGACAGCACGAGGGCGATGGCGCCGACCCAGATCAGGCGGTACATGGGTTCCCTTCCCCGCGGTGCCGACCGCACGGACCGATGGCCCGTGCGGCCGGCACCGACTGTGGAGTCGTGCCGTTACGAGGTGGCTCGGCGACGGCGGACCATGCCCGCCGCACCGGCACCCATGGCGAGCAGGCCGATGGCCAGGGCGGAGGCCGGGGCCACCTGCTCGGTCATCGACTGCTCACTCGAGCCGGACTGCTTCGCCACCGGACCGCCCCCGGGGTGCGGGTTCGGGTCGCTCCCGCTCGCCGGGAGGGCGAGGTAGGGGAAGGTGCCGGAGAAGTCGACGTCGTTCTGGTCGACGCCGTCACTGAGGTCGTTCTCGTTGCCCACGAGCTCACCCTCGACCACCTGCAGTGCGATGTCGATGACGTCGTCGTCCAGGCGGCGACCGTTCGGGAAGCCCTGGTTGTCGCCCCCGATGACCCCGAGCCGGCTCTTCTCAGCGTCGGACGTGATCGGCGTCGTCATGTTCAGCCGCAGCTGCTCGCTGGGCGTCACGTTCCGCGGCTGGTTGAGACCCTCGACACCGGTCAGGAACACCTGGACCAGGTCGTTGCGGGGCTCCTCCGGAGCCTCGATCCCGTACACGGCCTCGATGAGCTTCGGCAGCTCGGGCTTCGTCACGTAGTCGAGGAACTGACCGTCACCGGCCGGGCTGGACGCGTTGAACTTGTCCTTGTCCTTGACCGGGATGACGACCTCGTTGACCAGCGGCATCCCCAGGCGCGAGACCTGGCGGTAGCTGCCGTCGACGCCACGGCGGTCCGTGGTGGACCAGATGCCCACGATCGGGTTCCGCTGCACCTTCTTCTTCTTGGCCAGCTGACGACGCGGCACCTGGAGGGCGACCGAGTTGACGTTGAAGCCGGCCAGGGTGTCGTCCCCGGACTCGGAGAAGTCACCGCCGTAGAGCAGGTCGAAGACCCTCAGGTCGAGGAAGAACGGGTCCTCGGCCTGTCCGGCGAACGAGCGCAGGGTCTTGCCCCGCACCTGCACCTCGGTGGTGGCCTCGTCGCGCAGCGCCTCGTAGTTCGGCATCGTGGCCTCGCCGACGTTCGACGGCGCCACCCGCCGCGACTTCACCAGGACCTTCTTCTTGATCCGGTTGCCCTTGTCCTTGAGCCGCACCAGCCGGTAGGTCTGGTAGTAGTTCAGGTTCTCGTCCCGCAGCGAGTCGACCTCGCCGTTGGCGTAGAGGAAGGTGTCGCCGGAGCGGTAGTGGTCCTTGAAGGTCCACCGGTAGGTGATCTCGGGCTTGGCGTCCCCGTCGTTGTCGATCTTGACGTTGTAGCGGGCGTCGGTGGCGAACGAGTAGAAGTTCGGTCCGCCGGCCGGCTCGGAGAACGGCAGCCAGTTGGCCACCAGGGTGACGGCGTTCTTCCGGTCCGGGCTGCGGAACGCGTAGACGTCGGTCGTGTCGTACTGCGGTGCGCCGGCGATCAGTGGCGCCTCACGGTGGCTCGACGCCGAGGCGCCGACCGGGCCCAGGCCGGCCAGGCCGACCGAGGCGAGCATTCCTCCGGCCGCCGTGATGGCGACCACTCCGCGACGGGACGGTGCCCAGCGCGGTGAGGGTGGGGTGATGCTGTTCATGAGGATCCTTCCATCTGTGAACCGCCTGCTCCGGAGCAGGCGGATGAGGACCAGAACGGCGTCAGGCGGCGTGGACCCGGGCGCGTTCGACTCGACCCTTCGACCTCCCTGTCTGGAGACGGTCGCCACTATGAGGTTCGTCACCCCGCGCCGACCGGATTGGACCGGTGCTGAGATCGCCCGGAATCCCGAGGCGTGAGACGCGCACGGGGACGAAGGTCCCGACAGGAGTGGCCCTGCGCCCCTGAGGCGGGCGTCACCCGGGCGGTTGGCTGGAGGGGAACCGACCACCCACCTAGGAGGCGACCTGTCATGTCCGTCCTGAACCACCGTGCCGGCCACGAGGCCCCGAGCGCACCCGGCGAGACAGCCGGGCTGGACCGCACCACCCGCCGCGCCCTGGCCGTGCTGCGCCTGGGCTTCGGGCTGACGTTCCTGTGGGCGTTCCTCGACAAGACCTTCGCCCTGGGCTTCGGCACCGGCTACGACCAGCAGGGGGTGCTCGACCGGTTCGGGCCGGCCGCCTGGGTGAACGGCGGCAGCCCCACCGAGGGCTACCTCACCTTCTCGCCGGACGGGCCGTTCGCCGAGGCCTACCGCGGCATCGCCGGTGCCGCCTGGGCGGACTGGCTGTTCATGGCCGGGCTGCTCGGCGTCGGGATCAGCCTGACCTTCGGCGTCGCGATGCGGGTCGGCTGTGCTGCCGGGGCGCTGATGTACGTGCTCATGTGGAGCGTCGTCCTGCCGCCGGCGAACCACCCCTTCCTCGACGAGCACCTGCTCGGCGCGATGACGCTGGTGGTGCTCGCGCTCACCGCGGCCGGCGACACGTGGGGCCTGGGCCGGCACTGGGCCCGGACGTCGGTCGTCCGGAGCCACGAGGCGCTGCGATGAGCACCCGGATCAGGACCCGGCACTCGGTCGTCGACTGGACCGCCCCGGGCCTGGCCGTGGTGGTGGCGGTCGACGGCTCCGAGCAGAACAGGGCCGCCATCGGGTACGCCGTGGCCGAGGCGACGCGGAGCGGGCGTCCGCTGCGACTGCTCGCGGTCATCGACGACTACGCGTTCCCGGTGCCGCGGCACGGGACCGGCGGGGACGACGAGCTCCAGTGGCAGGTGCTCAACGGCATCCACGCCCGACTGCACGAGCAGCACCCGGAGCTCGACCTCGCGCGCGACGTGCGCGTCGGCCCGGCCGCCACGACGCTGCTCGAGCACTCCGAGGACCAGGCCGAGCTCGTGGTCGGCAAGCGGGGGCTGGGCACGTTCGGCCGGCTGCTGATCGGCTCGACCTCGATCGCCGTCGCCGGGCGGTCCCGGGTCCCGGTCGTCGTGGTGCCCGACTCCTGGCAGGAGGACCGTGCCGCGGACACCCCGGTGGTCGTCGGCGTGCGCGCGGAGGACCCCGAGCCGGCCGTGCTGCGCTTCGCCCTGGCGCAGGCCCGAGCCCGCCGGGCGCCGCTCTTGGTGGTGCACGCCATCCACATCGACCCGATCCTGGTCTGGGACCCCTCGCTGTCCGGCCCGGCCTACCGGATGCGCGCCGAGCGCGGGGCCGGGCAGGTGGAGGCCGCGCTGGCTCCTTTGAGGGAGGAGTTCCCCGACGTGACCGTCGGAGCGGTGGAGTCCGAGGGGCACCCCGCCGACGTCCTGCTCGACCGGGCCGCGGCCGCGCAGCTGCTGGTGCTCGGCCGCCAGCACGAGGGGCGGGCCGGGTTCACGCTCGGCTCGGTCGCCCGGGCCGTGCTGCACCACAGCGAGATCCCGGTGGCGGTCGTCCCGTCACCGTGAGCGGGGACACCAGACCTGGCAGGGCCCGGCAGCCCGACCCGGGCGGGGCCGTCATCCCCCGGCCGGGACCTGCCAGACCAACCGGGTGCCCGCCCCGGGGGCCGACTCGACGAGGAACCGGCCCCCCAGCCGCTCGGCGCGCTCCCGGAGGTTGAGCAGTCCGCGGTGCGGCGCGTTCTCGGGCAGGCCCACCCCGTCGTCGGTGACGACCAGGCGCACCTGGTCGCCGACGCTCAGCTCGACGGACACCTCGTTCGCCGAGGCGTGCCGGGTGGCGTTGGAGAGCGCCTCGCCGAGCACCGCGAGCAGGTGGGGTGCCACCTCGTCCGGCACCCCGGTCCGGACCGGACCGTCGAAGCGCAGGCCAGGTCTCGCCTGGAGGGCCGCGGCCGCCCGGTCGACCAGACGGGTGACCTCGGTCTGGAGGTCGGCGTCGGCGTCCGCCGCGCCGAGCTCGTAGATCGACCGTCGGATGTCGCGGATCGTGGCGTCGAGCTCGTCGACGGACCGCTCGAGACGCTCGGTGACGTCGGGTCGGTCGCTGAGCCGGGCAGCGCTCTGCAGCGTCAGCCCCGTGGCGAAGAGCCGTTGGATGACCAGGTCGTGCAGGTCCCGCCCGATCCGGTCCCGGTCCTCGAAGACCGCCAGCCTCTGCTGGTCGGCCCGGGCGCGGGAGACCTCCAGGGCCAGGGCGGCCTGCTCGGCGAAGGCCACGGCCAGCTGCGGGTCCAGCGCCCGGGCGTGCTCGTGCCGGTCGTCGGTCCAGGCCAGTGCGAGGACTCCCCCGTTCCTAGGCCCGCTCCGTGGCCCGCTACGCGTCCCGTCGCGCGATCCGTCCCGCTCACCCGGCAGCGGCACCAGGACCGCCGGGCCGGACAGCTCGGTGCGCACCGGCGCGCCGGTGCGCAGCACCTCCCGCAAGGGGTCGTCCTCGCCGGTCGGATGCCCGAGGAGGGCCAGCCCCGGGTGGCTCCCGGCCACGGCCGCGAGGGCGAGCGGGCCCGACACCGGTCCCACCACGACGCCGGCGGCGTCGGCACCGGAGGCTCGACGCGCGTGGTCGGCCACCACCTGCAACGCGGTGCGGCCGGGGCCGGCGGTGGCCAGGATCCGGGTGATCTCGGCGGTGGCGGCCAGCCACCGCTCCCGCTGGGCCGCCTCCTCGTAGAGGCGGGCGTTCTCGATCGCGACGCCGGCCGCCGCGGCGAGCGCGACGACGACCCGCTCGTCCTCCTCGGTGAAGTCCCCCTCCCCGGCCTTCTCGGTGAGGTAGAGGTTCCCGAACACCCGGCCCCGGATCCGCACCGGCACGCCGAGGAAGGAGCGCATGGGCGGGTGGTGCGGCGGGAACCCGTACGACGCCGGGTGCTCGGCGATGTCGTGCAGCCTCAGCGGCTCGGGTCGGTCGATGATCAGCCCGAGGAGTCCGTGGCCGGTCGGCAGGTCGCCGATCTCGGTGACCACCTCGGGGCCCATCCCGTGGTGGACGAAGGTCCGCAACCGCCGTTCCGGCCCGCTGCCGAGCACGCCGAGGGCGGCGTACCGGGCGCCGGCCAGGGCGCTGGCCGCCTCGACGATGCGCGCGAGCACCCCGTCCAGCGAGAGGTCCCCGGCCACCGAGACCACGGCGTCGAGCAGCAGCGGTGGCAGCGCCGAGGGGGAGCCGGTCCCGGTCACTGGTCCTCCCTCCGGGGTCGCGCCTCCGGACATCGCGTCGGGGCCTCAGGGGGAACGTACCAACACCGACCCCCGTGGCTCCGGGTCGAAGGTCCCGTGCCGCGGGGGACGAACGGGACTGCCGCGCAGGTCGGCACTGGCGGAGGCTGGTCCCACGCCCCGGGACCGGGGACGCCACCGGAAGGGAGCAGCATCATGAGCGGCACGAGCATCTGGGAGGGCGGGCGGATCGTCGAGCTGGATCCCGAGGAGTGCTGGCAGCTCCTGGCGACCCGCGCGGTCGGGCGCATCGCGTGGTCGGCCGCGGACGGTCAGACCGTGATCCCGGTGAACTTCACGGCCGCCGACGGTGCCGTGTGGGTGCGCACCACTGCCTACTCGACGATGGCGCGGGAGGGCGACGGCCGGGCGGTGGCGTTCGAGGTCGACGACCTCGACGACTTCACCCGCTCCGGGTGGAGCGTCCTGGTCCGGGGCACCGCGCGGCTGGTGTACCCCACCGAGGATCGTCCCGAGGCCTGGACCGCCCCCGACACCTGGCCGGCCGGTCCCCGGACCCTGGACCTGGTCGTCGAGGCCACCCGGGTGACCGGCCGCCGGCTGCTGCCCAGCTGACTCGCCGGGGTCAGGCCCACCGGGGTCAGGCGCACCGGGTCAGGCGCAGGTCAGGCCCGCCGGTTCCGGGTGGCGAAGATCGCGGCCTGGGTGCGGCTCTCCAGGCCGAGCTTGGCCAGCAGCGAGGAGACGTAGTTCTTGACGGTCTTCTCGGCGAGGTGCATCGACTCGGCGATCTGGCGGTTCGTCAGGCCCTCGCTGATCAGGTCGAGGATCCTGCGCTCCTGGCCGGTGAGCTCGGCCAGCGGTCCGTCCTGCGGCGGCCCGCTGCGCAACCGCTCGAGGACCTGGCTGGTGACCGCCGGGTCCAGCATCGACTGGCCCGCCGCCACCCGCCGGATGCTGTCGACGAGATCCGTGCCGCGCACCTGCTTCAGGACGTAGCCCGCGGCGCCGGCCATGATCGCGGAGAAGAGCGCGTCGTCGTCGTCGTACGAGGTGAGGATGAGCGCCGCGATCCGCGGGTCGCGGGAGCGGACCTCGCGGCAGACGTCGATGCCCGAGCCGTCGGGAAGCCGTCCGTCGAGGACCGCCACGTCCGGTCTCAGTGCCGGGATCCGGCGGGCCGCCTCCGCGGCCAGCCCGGACTCGCCGACGACCTCGATGTCGCCCTCCGCCTCGAGCAGCTCGCGCAGGCCGTGCCGGACGATCTCGTGGTCGTCGAGCAGGTAGACCCGGATGCCGCGGGCCTGGTCCTCCTGGTCGGTCATGGACACGAACCTACCCCCGGGGATCACTCGGCCCGCCGCACGGGCATCGCCGCCCGGAGGTCCCAGCCGGTGCCGAGTCGGTAGCCGGTCAGGGAGCTCCAGCGCAGCCGCAGGTGGTGCGGACGGGTGCCGGCCACCCACGGGCGCGGGCCCCGGCCCCGGTCCAGCCGGTCGACCTCGTCCAGGGAGTCGATCCGCTCGGAGCGGCCGTGCGCGACGACGCTCCAGCCGCGGTGCCCGTCGTGGTCGAGCGCGTCGACCTCGAAGGCGAGCGGCGTCCGGTCCGGCAGCCTGGCGAGCAGGGAGTCGGCGCCCGTGCGCACCAGCAGCGCGTCGCCCACGACCGCGTAGTTGAGCGGGAGGATGTGGGGTCGGGTCCCGTCGAAGACGGCCATCCGGCCGACCACCCCGGCCCGCAGCAGGGACTCGCACTCCGAGGGGTCCAGAGCGATCCAGTCACGCACGGACGGCCTCCTCCGACCGGTCGCGCGGGGCGCCCGTCCCATGGTCGCCGGCCGGCCGCGGCTCCACGACCAGCACCGGGCAGGCGGACTCGCGCAGCACGGCCCTGGTGATCGGCCCGAGGTGGGAGCCGAAGGGGAGGCGGGGGTGGTGCCGACCGACCACGAGCAGCTCCGTCGCCCCGGTCCCCGCGACCAGGGCGTCGGCGGCGTGGGCGTGCCGGACGACCAGCTCGGTGGCGACGTCGGGATACTCGGCCAGGAGGGGGGCCAGGTCGTCGGCCAGCCGCTGCCGGATCGCGGCCGTGTGCTCCACCCCGGCCTGCCCCTCGAACACGACTCCGTCGTAGTCGGAGAACCACCAGGCGTGCAGCAGGGTGAGCGCGGCGCCGTTGCGGCGGGCCGCCTCGAGGGCGGCCCGGACCACCTCGGCGCCGGCCTGCGCGTCGTCGAGGCCGACGGTCACGGTCCGCGCACCGTCGGCACCCCCGGTCGTCGGCGGCCGCCACCGCGACGGCACGGTCACGACCGGTGCGTGCGCCCGCGCCGAGACCGCGCTCGTCACGGACATGGTCAGGATCCGGGCCAGCCCGGTGAGCGGACGACGCTGCAGCACCACCAGCCCGGCGCGTGCGCTCGCGTCGACCAACGTCGGCACGGTCGGGCCGTGGACCAGCTCGGTGCTCACCGGCAGCTCGGCGTCGGCGAGCAGGAGCTCGACCCGGCGGGCCGCGTCCGCGAGCAGGTCCGCCCCCTCCCGGCGGATCCGGTCGAACGGCACGTCGAGCGGCACCATCCCGGGCGGGCCGAGGTAGACCGGGTGGATGGCGTGGACGAGGTGGACGCCGCGCCGTCCGCGGCGGGCCTGGCCCGCGGCGTACTCCAGGCAGGCGGTGCGGTCCGGCTCCGGGCCCACTCCCACGAGGATCCTCGTGCGCTCGCTCTCGGACATGACGGCCTCCCAGGCGGCCTCGACGGTGGTGACGCCCACCAGCCTCGTCGCCCCGGGCGGCGTGCGGCAGGGTCCGGAGTCCCGGACGGACCGGGTCTCCGGTCCCGGCATGGCCTCGACGACGAACCAGAGGTGACGGCCCCGGGGGTGACGGCTGGGGGCGGCCCGCGCCACACTCAGGGGATGAGCGAGCCGATCCGAGCCCACGAGGCGAGTGGGCGGTACTTCACCGCGGCCGGGGTCCGCAGCTTCGTGCTCGACCACGGCGACGGGCCGGCGGTGGTGTGCCTGCACGGCGTCCCGGCCTCGTCCTACCTCTACCGCAAGGTGCTCCCGGAGCTGGCCGGCCACGGGCTGCGCGGCCTCGCGTTCGACCTGCCCGGGCTGGGGCTGGCCGAGCGGCCGGAGGACTTCGACTACACCTGGAGCGGCCTGGGGCGCTGGGCGGTCGCCGCCGTCGACGCGCTCGGGCTCGACCGGTTCCACCTCGTGGTCCACGACATCGGCGGGCCGGTCGGCTTCGAGCTCGCCGCCGCGCTGCCGGACCGGATCGCGTCCCTGACCGTGCTGAACACCATGGTCGAGGTGGCCGACTTCCGCAGGCCGTGGTCCATGGAGCCGTTCGCGCACCGGGGGCTCGGCGAGGCGTACCTCCGCCTGCTGAGCAAGCCGGCCTTCCGGGTCCTCATGCGACGCCAGGGCATCGCCGACGCCGCGGCCGTGCCGGACGCCGAGCTGGACGCCTACGTGGACCTGCTCAAGCGTGGGGACGGCGGTCGGGCGTTCCTGCGGATCATGCGCGGCTTCGAGACCACCGCCGCCAAGCAGCAGCTCTACCTCGGCACGCTGACCGGTGAGCGCTACCCGGTGCAGGCCGTCTGGGGTGCCCGCGACCCCGCCCTGACCCTGGCCGACAAGGGCGAGGCGGTCCGCCGGGCGGCCGGGCTGGAGGAGGTCCGCACCGTGCCGGGCAAGCACTTCCTGCAGGAGGACCAGGCCGGACCGGTGGCCCGGATGGTTGCCGAGCTCGTGCAGAGGGCATGAGCAGGGCCGCGGGCGGGCACCGTCCGCGGCGGAGCACTGTGGAGCGACCAGGAGGAGACGGCGACGATGACGCGACGGACACGTGACCAGGAGATCGACGAGTCGAGCATCAGCATCGGCGAGCCGGAGGACGCCGCCGCCGGCAAGACCGCCGTGGCCGTGACCATGAAGCGGGCGCTGGAGCAGATGGGCCCCACCCGGACCGCGAAGACGCTGCTCAAGCTCAACCAGACCGACGGCTTCGACTGCCAGGGCTGCGCGTGGCCGGACCCCTCCCCCGACCACCGGCACACCGCGGAGTTCTGCGAGAACGGCGCGAAGGCGGTCGTCGACGAGGCGACCAAGGAGACCATCGACCGACGGTTCTTCGCCGAGCACCCGGTCGCCGAACTCGCCGACCACACCGACTACTGGCTGAACAAGCAGGGCCGGCTGCTCGAGCCGATGGTGCTGCGACCCGGCGGCACCCACTACGAGCCGATCTCGTGGGACGACGCCTACGCCACGATCGCCCGGCACCTGAACCGCCTGGCCTCACCGGACCAGGCGATCTTCTACACCTCCGGCAAGACCTCCAACGAGGCCGCGTTCGCCTACCAGCTCTTCGCCCGTGCCTTCGGCACCAACAACCTCCCCGACTGCTCGAACATGTGCCACGAGTCGACCTCGGTCGGCCTCGCCGAGGTGATCGGGATCGGCAAGGGGTCGGTGTCGCTCGACGACGTCCACCACGCCGAGCTGATCATGATCATGGGCCAGAACCCGGGCACGAACCACCCCCGGATGCTGAGCGCCCTCGAGCAGGCCAAGCGGAACGGCGCGCGGATCATCGCGGTCAACCCGCTGAAGGAGGCCGGGCTGATCCGCTTCAAGAACCCCCAGACCCCGCGCGGCATGGTGGGCCCCGGCACCGAGCTGGCCGACCTCTACCTGCAGATCCGGATCAACGGCGACCTCGCGCTCCTGCAGGGCATCGCCGCCCGGCTGCTGGAGTGGGGCGCGGTCGACGAGAGCTTCATCGACCAGCACACCGTCGGCTTCCAGGAGTACGCCGACCACCTGGCCGCGCTGGACTGGGACGAGGTGCTCGCCACGACCGGGCTGACGATGGCCGAGATCGACGAGGCGGCCGGGATGTTCCGCGACTCCGGGGCCAGCGTCACCTGCTGGGCCATGGGCATCACCCAGCACCGCAACGCCGTCGCGACGGTCAAGGAGATCGTCAACCTGGCCCTGCTCCAGGGGAACATCGGCAAGCCCGGGGCCGGGGTCTGCCCGGTCCGCGGGCACTCCAACGTGCAGGGCGACCGGACGATGGGGATCTGGGAGCGGGTGCCGGCCCACTTCCTCGACGGCGTGCGGGACGAGTTCGGCTTCGAGCCGCCCCGTGAGCACGGCTTCGACTCGGTCGCCTCGATCAAGGCCCTCCGCGACGGCGACGCCCGGGTCTTCATCGGGATGGGCGGCAACTTCGTCTCGGCCGCCCCGGACACCTCGGTCACCGAGGAGGCGATGCGGGGCGCCGACCTGACCGTCCATGTCTCGACCAAGCTGAACCGCTCCCACGTCGTGCACGGCGAGGAGGCGCTGATCCTCCCGGCCCTGGGACGGAGCGAGCGGGACCAGACCGGCGGCACCGACCAGCGGGTCTCCGTGGAGGACTCGATGTCGGCGGTGCACACCTCGCGCGGCCCGCTCCCGCCCGCCTCGCCCCACCTGCGGTCCGAGGTCGACATCGTCTGCTCGATCGCGGAGGCGACGCTGGGCGACCGGGCGCCGAGCATCCCCTGGTCGGACTTCCGCTCCGACTACACCACCATCCGACACTCCATCGCCCGGGTGGTGCCCGGCTGCGCGGCGTACGACGAGAAGGCCAGCCAGCCGGGTGGCTTCGTGCTGCCGCACCCGCCACGCGACTCCCGGACCTTCCCGACCGAGGCGGACCGGGCGATCTTCTCGGTGAGCCCGATCGACGTCGTGCAGGTGCCGGAGGGCCGGCTGCTGCTGCAGACGATGCGCTCCCACGACCAGTTCAACACCACGATCTACGGTCTCGACGACCGCTACCGCGGCATCTCCGGGGGCCGCCGGGTGCTGCTGATGCACCCGGACGACATCACGGCGTACGGCTTCGAGGACGGCGACTACGTCGACATCACCAGCGAGTGGGACGGGGTGGAGCGGCAGGTGCCGAAGTTCCGGATCGTCGCCTACGACCAGCCGCGTGGCTGCGTGGCCGCCTACTACCCGGAGACCAACCCGCTGGTCCCGCTGGACTCCACCGCGGAGGGCAGCAACCAGCCGACGTCGAAGTCGGTGATCGTGCGCCTGGAGCGGGCGACCGCGGAGGAGACCGGGGTGCGGCATGCCAGCGACGCGGGCCGGGTCACGCCGAACGGGCGCGGCGACGAGAACAAGCGGCACGTCCAACCGCATCTGCTGAGCTGACCGGGTCTCCACTCCCTGGGTGCGACCCCGGTGGCGACCGAGGTGCCCGGGGCCTCCAGGATCACGCCGAGGCGGTGGCCTCACGCAGCTTCAGCACGTCGACGAGGAACCGGGCGGCCGCCCCGCCCTCGGCCACGGCGAGCTCGAGGGCGGCGGGGACGTCGAGCTCGTGGGCGAGCAGCCGCAGCACCTCGGCCCGGGCCGACCCCGCGTCCGCACCCGCCCCGGCCGCGGAGTGCAGCCGCTCGAGATCGGCGGCACCTCGGTGGAACTCCTCGTCCTCGCAGTCCCAGGGCTGGTCCCAGGGCCGGTTGAGCAGCGCCAGCCGGACGGCGGGGCCGGAGTAGCGCTCGAGCAGGTCCCGGACCAGCACCAGGTTGCCGGTCGACTTGGCCATCTTCTCCCCGGCCATGCGCACCTCGCCGACGTGGACGACGGCGTGGGCGAACGGGGCGACACCGGTGGCGGCCTCGGCCATCGCGGCCTGGTAGGCGTGGTGCGGGAAGGTCAGGTCGCTGCCGCCCACCAGCACGTCGACCGCGCTGCCGAGCCCGGTGATCGCCATCGCCGCGCACTCCGCGTGCCACCCGGGACGGCCCCAGCCCCAGGGGCTCGGCCAGGCGGGGTGGTCCTCCGGCGAGGGGCGCCAGACCGGGACGTCGAAGGGCGACTCGCGACCCGGTGCGTCGCCCTGGTCGCCGAACTCGCGGGAGGCCGCCAGGGCGGGCCCCTCGTCCAGTCCGGAGGCATGGCGCACCGCGTCCCCGCGGAAGTAGACATGACCCTCGCGCTCGTAGGCGGCGCCGGCCTCCAGCAGGGCCGCCGCCAGTCGCACGACGTTGCGGATGTGGCTCCGGGCGTGCGGGGACATCGCGGGCGGTGCCACCGCGAGCGCCCGCATGTCCCGGTCGAACAGGAACTCCTGGGTGAGGGCGAACTCGTCGTAGTGCCGCCCGCGACCCCGGGCCGCCGCGGTCAGGACGTCGTCCACGTCGGTGACGTTGCGGCACATCACGACCTCGGTGCCCGTGGCGTGCGCCAGCGAGCCGATCAGGTCGGCCCAGACGAAGGTGGAGGCATGGCCCACGTGGGTGACGTCGTACGGCGTGATCCCGCAGCTGTACACCCGCAGGGGTCCGGCCGGCAGCACGGTGCGTCCGGCCAGCGTGAGCGGGACCGGGGCCGGGGTCTCGACGGGATAGCGGCCGGCCGCGCCGACCACGCCGGGCAGGTTCGGGACGGAGAAGGACGTGGGGATCGACACCCTCCGAGTGTGCCCCATGCCCGGCCCGGGGGCCGAGCGCTCGGTCAGGACCGGCTCCGCTCGATCGCCGCGATCACCTGCGGGCGCAGCTCCTCGGCGCTGATGACCGCGTCGACCGAGCCGACCTCCACCGCCCGGTGGATGTTGTGCACGCCGTCGAACTCCGCGGCCACCTCGCTGATCTTCTCGGCCCGCATCTCCGCCCGGAGGTCGGCCAGCTCGACCATGAGCCGGCTGCGGGTGGCACCGGTCGCCTGTGTCAGCTCCGCCTCGAGCGCCTGCACCGCCGGAGCGGCTGCCGCCCGCTTGTCGACCTCCCCGGAGAAGACCACCGCCGCTGCCGGGGCGCCGCCCAGCACCGAGGCGTAGGAGCCCTCGATCGCGAGCACGGTCATGTTCGGGTTGAGCCGCTTGGAGAACACCACGAACGCCCCGCCGTGGTAGCGCGAGATCACGCAGAACACGATCGGTCCTTGGAAGTTCACGATCGCGCGGCCGATCTCGGCGCCGTACTCCAGCTGCAGGTTGCGCATCGAGTCCGGGGAGCCGTCGAAGCCGGACAGGTTCGCCAGCACCACCAGGGGGCGGTTGCCGCTGGCGGCGTTGATCGCCCGGGCCGCCTTCTTCGACGAGCGCGGGAAGAGCGTGCCCGCCGTGTAGACGTCCGGCCCGTCGGTGGGCGGGAAGCCGCGTCGCGGGACCGGACGGGACTCGATGCCCAGGAGGCACACCGGGTGGCCGCCGAGGTGCGCGTCCTGGACGACCGCGGTGTCGGCGTCGGCCATCCCGGCCCACCTCTCGAGCACCGGCAGGTCCTGGTCGGCGACGGCCCGCATCACGGTCCGGATGTCGAAGGCCTTCTTGCGGTCGGGGTTCTTCTCCGCCGAGAAGATCTCACCGACCGTGCTGAAGTCGCTGTCCCCGACCTCGTGGGGGTAGGGCGTGATGTCGCGGTCGACCGGGTCGGTCGTCGGGGCCCGGCGTGGGCCGGACTCCCCCGGCACGACGTACGTGTGCTCGTAGTGGGCGAGCAGCACGTCGAAGGCGCCGGCCAGGTCGGGAGCCCAGTACTGCCCCTGCCCGTTGGGCCCCATCACCCGGTCGTAGCCGCCGATGCCGTAGTTGTCCTCGGCCGAGACCCCGCCGGAGAAGTCGAGGGACTGCTTGCCGGTCAGCACCATCGCGCTGTCCGGCGTCATCACCAGGATCCCCTTGGTGTGCATGAGCATCGTCGCCTCGGCGTTCCAGTACGGCTGCGCCCCGACGTTGATGCCGGCCACGACGACGTTGATCTCGCCGCCCGCCTGGGTGAACTCGACGATCCGCTTGAGGGCGGCCGCGACCCAGTCCATGTTCTCGGTGCCCGAGTCCATCGAGATCCGGGCGCCGGCGGAGAGCGCGAACCACTCGACCGGCACCTGCATCCGCTCGGCCAGGTCGAGCGCCGCGATGATCCGCGTGCACTCCGGGCCCGAGACCGCGCCGAGCGCCTTCGTCGGGTCGCCACAGAGCACGACCCGGGTCACGCCCTCGGGGTGCAGCGCGGTCGGGGTGGTCACCACCGAGACCAGGATCCCGGCGGTGTTCAGCCCGGGGGCCCGGTCGACCGGCACCAGCTCGCCGTCGTCGTCGAGGTCGTGCTCCACGGAGGTGCCGCTGCCGGCGAGCACGCTCTCCAGCTCGTAGGGGTAGACGAGGCCGCGACGGCGGGCCCGCAGCACCTTGGCGGCGTACTCGTCCAGCGGCTTCAGCGGCTCGGTCGGCGGCGGGAGCACCGAGGCGCCGACCCCGGCGCCCGGCCGGGCGTGGAACCGGATCGCCACCGGGCTGGCCGACTCCTCGGAGCCGTCGGGGCCGGCCATCCTGCCCTGCACCAGCACCTCCTCGATGCCGGCGCCCTCGCTCAGCGGGGTGATCTTGCCCTGCAGGGCCGTGAGCTGGTCGATGTCGGCCTCGACGACCGGCCAGACGTGCACCCAGACGTGGTTGACGTCGAGCTTGCTGCCGGCGCTGCCACGCGCGGTGCGCACCCGCCGGATCGCCTCGAGGCAGTTCTCCACGGCCCGCTCGGCGTGGGGTACGGCGACCACGGCGCCGTCGTCGTCGCGGACCACCGCCAGCTGGCGGACCTGGGCCAGTGCCACCAGGCGCCGGTCGGTCGGGTTCTCCCGGGCGACGCAGTCGTAGAGCAGCACGTCCTCGGGTGCCTCGAGCCGGGTCACCTCGAAGTCGCGCAGCCGCCACAGGTTCAGCCTGCGCCCGACCATGGGGTGCACACCGCGCACCAGGTCGTCCTCGACGATCCCGTCGGGCCTCTCGGGCCCGTCGTCGGCGGGGCGGAGGCTGACGTAGGCCACCTCGCGGTCCCCGCCCGGGCAGACGGCGACCGTCACCCGGCGCACCTCGCGCGCCCACGACAGGCCCTGGACCCGGCGGACCAGCTCCTGCGAGGTCTCCTCGGCGTCCTCCGGCGCGTCCGGCCAGGCGAGGTAGAGCTCGACCACGGCATCGGTCCCCGTGTCCCGCTCGGCGAGCAGACCGGACACGCTGCGCGAGAGCGCGCCGTCCTCGGTCAGCTCGTCCGCGGTCCCGAGGCTGGAGACGAGCCGCGTGGGCCGGTCGACGAGCCGGTAGTCGGCGACCAGGAACGGGCGGCCCTCGACCTGCGTGGACCGCAGGTCGTGCAGGTCGTGCTCGCGGTAGTGGCGACGTGCGAGGACCTCCAGCATCGGCTCCCGGGAGGGCGTCCCGTGCTCGAGCCGCTCGGCGAGGAACCGCACGATCTGCTCGGGGATCGCGGCGAGGGCGTCGATCCGGGCGGCGCGGTCCGGGGCGTCGGGGTCCGCCGCGAGGGCCTCGAGCTCCTGTCCGACGCCGGCCAGCACGCTGGAGCGCTCCTGGTCGACCAGCGGCTGGTCGAACCAGCGGAACCTGATGCTGCGGGCCAGGTCGCCGACGACCGGGAACCGGCGCTGGGTCGCCCGCACGAGACGCTCGAGGAGCTCCCGGACCGGCGAGGCGAGGTCCTCCTCCGGCGGCGGCTCGCCGAGCCAGCGCTGCAGGACGGTGGTGGCCAGGGCGACGTCGGGGGCCGAGCGCTGCTGGGCGAGGAAGATCCGGAACACCGCCTCCTCGAGCTCGGGGGTCCGGTCCAGGGCGTCGATGCCGTAGTGGCCGAGCACCCGCTGCAGCCGCTCGGAGAAGTGGCCGGGCAGCCCGGCACGGTCCACGTCGAGGCTCTGCAGGTAGGTGTGGAAGTGCTCGCGGGAGGTGTGCACCCGGAGCTCGGTGTGCAGCTCCTCGCCGGCCGGCCGGTTCCGGCTCAGCTCGGCGAAGTCGGCGAAGAGGGCCAGGAGCGGGATCTCGTCGGCGATCACCGGCACGCCCTCGGCCCGCAGCTCCTCCCGGGCGTCGAGGTAGTCGGTGATCACGGAGCCGTCGCGGTTCGGGTCCAGGTCGAAGCCCATGAGGATGGCGGCCAGGTCCTGCCTCCCCCGGGCGGCCCGCCGGGCGGCGTCGGGTCGCTCGGACGGCTCGGGCAGGTCCAGCCCCGGCCCGGTGTCCTCGGCCGCGGCCACGGGGCCGGCGTCGTCGTCGGCGACCGGCTCGAGGCGCACCATCGGCGCTCCGGTCTCCACCTGGCTGCCGGTGCGGACCAGCAGCTCCTTGACCCGACCCGCGAACGGCGCGGTGAGCACGGTCTCCATCTTCATGGACTCCAGGACCAGCACCGGGCCGCCGGCGGGCACGGAGTCGCCCACCTGCAGCGGGGTGGCCACGACCAGCGCCGGGGCCGGGGACCGCAGCACGCCGCCCTCGTCCCGGCTGACCCGGTGGGTGACCCCCTCGACCTCGACGAGGTGGACCGGGCCGTGGGTGGCGGTGACCAGCCGGTGCAGCCGCCCGCAGACGGTGAGCCGGCCGTGGAAGTCGTCGAGCCGCTCGAGCACGGCGTCGACCCGCTGCTGCCGCTCGCCGACCGCGACCGTCACGGCGTACCGGTGCGGCCCGGTCTGCACCACGGTGACCTGGTACGTCGTGCCGCGCAGCTTGAGGTCCACGGCCCGGCCGACCTTGTGCTGGACCTGGGGCCGGCCGCCGTGCGCGGTCTCGAGGAGCCGGGCGATCTCGACCGCCTCCTCCTCCTCGTAGGCCTCGATCGCGGCCGCGACCAGCGCGACGCCGGAGTGCGCCTGCGACACCAGCCGGCCCTCGGCCCGGACCCGGTCGATCCAGCCGGTGTCGGCCCAGCCGGTCCCGCCGCCCGAGACCACCTCGGGCTGGTCGAGCAGGTCGAGGATGAAGCTCTTGTTGGTGGCGCCGCCGTCGATGACGACCGTGGTCTCGGCCATCGCCCGCCGGAGCCTGGCCAGGGCCTCCTCGCGGTCCTTCCCGACCGCGATCACCTTGGCGATCATCGAGTCGAAGTCGGCCGGGATCGTGTCGCCGCCGGCGACGCCGGTGTCGACCCGGATCCCGGGGCCGGCGGGCAGGTCCAGCCGGGCGATCCGGCCCGGCGAGGGTGCGAAGTCGCGGTCCGGGTCCTCGGCGTTGAGGCGGGCCTCGACCGCGTGCCCGGTCTCGACGGGCCGCTCCCCCTCCAGCCGGCCTCCGGCGGCCACGTGGATCTGCGCCTTGACCAGGTCGAGCCCGGTGGTGGCCTCGGTGATCGGGTGCTCCACCTGGAGCCGGGTGTTGACCTCGAGGAAGGCGAACGTCTCCTCCCCGGGGTGGTAGAGGAACTCGACGGTGGCGGCGCCGCGGTAGCCCACGGCCAGGGCCAGCCGCTCGGCGGAGGCCTTGACGTGGTCGGTCTGCTCGGAGGTCAGCAGCGGCGAGGCCGACTCCTCGATCACCTTCTGGTTGCGCCGCTGGACCGAGCAGTCCCGCACGCCCACCGCCCACGCGGTGCCCTGCCCGTCGGCGATCAGCTGGACCTCGACGTGCCGGGCGCCGGTGACCAGGCGCTCCAGGAAGACCACGCCGCTGCCGAAGGCCCGCTCGGCCTCGTCCCGGGTCCGCTGGTAGGCGTCCTCGAGGTCGTGGGCCGAGGACACCTTGCGGATGCCGCGGCCACCGCCGCCCGCGGTGGCCTTGAGCATCAGCGGGTAGCCGACCCGGTCCGCCGCCGCCAGGGCCTCCTCGAGGGTGTCGACGCCGCCACCGCTCCACGGGGCGACCGGCACGCCCACCTCCTCGGCGAGGAGCTTGGAGCCGATCTTGTCGCCCAGCCGGCGCATCGCCTCGGCGCTGGGGCCGATGAAGGTCACCCCGATCCGCTCGCACAAGGCGGCGAAGGCCGGGTCCTCGGCCACGAAGCCCCACCCGACCCAGACCGCGTCCGCCCGGGTCTCCACCAACGCCCGCTCGAGCAGCGCCAGGTCGAGGTAGGGGCGCGCCGAGGCGGGTCCGAGCGAGTGGGCGAGGTCCGCCTCCCGCACGAACATCGCGCGGCTCTCGACGTCGGTGTGCAGCGCGATGGTCCGGATCGGCTCCCGACCCTCGGCGTTCAGGTCACGGACGGCGTGGATCAGCCGCATCGCAGCCTCTCCGCGGTTCACGATGGCGATGCGGTGGAACACGGTTCATCCTCCCGACGGGGCCGGCGCTCGGCGGGCGTCACGGTGCCCGACCCGAGGTTGCCACCTCGGAGGGGTTACGGGCGAGTACCAAGCCCGGTTCGGCACGCCCCGGTCACGGGTCCGAGCGGCTGCGACGGCCGAACCCGCGCCAGGTCGGGGTCTCGTCGGTCTCGTCGAACCAGCGCGCCACGACGACGTCGGTGGAGGAGTGCAGCAGGATCGACAGCACCACCGTGATCGCCACCAGGTCGAAGACCGTGCCGGCCTCGGTGATGCCGGAGCTCAGCACCAGCAGCCCGTAGACCACGGACGCGAAGCCCTTGGGGCCGAACCACGCGGCCGCCAGCTGCTCCCTCGGGCCGAGCCGGGAGCCGCGGAACGACACCGCCAGCGCCACCGGCCTGGCCACGAAGAGCGCGACGAGGGCGAAGACCCACCCGGTCCAGGGGACCTCGGCGAGCAGGGTGGGCGTGATCAGCGCGCCGAAGACCAGCAGCGCCCCGAGCTTGAGGAGCTCGGCGACCAGCTCGCCGAACTCCTCGAACGTCTCCTTCTGGCTGTGCCCCCTGGTGGCGACGGTGACCCCGGCGGCGAACGCCGCCAGGAACAGGTTGGCATGGGTCACCTCCGCCACGGCCAGCACCGTCAGCCCGATCGCCACCGCGTTCAGCGGCTCGTACGCCGTGGAGGCCGCGAAGACCCGCAGGTCCTCGAGCCGGAGGGCGAGGTAGGGGATCCCGACCCCGATCACGAGGCCCAGCCCCAGCTCGAGCGCCAGCAGGCCGATGTGCAGGTCCTCCGAGCCGCTGGCGACCGCGAGCAGCACGATCACGAACGGCAGCGCGAGCCCGTCGTTGACGCCGGACTCGACGTTGAGCAGGTGCCGGAGCCGGCCCGGGACCTTCTCGTTCCCCACCAGGGCGGCGGCGAAGACCGGGTCGGTCGGAGCCAGCACGGCACCGAGCAGCAGGGACTCGGTCCAGTCCAGGCCCGCGACGTAGTGCGCCGCCAGCGCGGTGATCAGCAGGGTGAGGGGCAGCCCGAGCGCGAGGGCCCGACCGGGCAGCCGCCACGCCGAGGTCAGATCCCGCAGGCCGACCCGCATCCCGTCGGTGAACAGCACCGAGAACAGGGCCAGCTCGGCCAGCGTGACCACGATCTCGTCGTCCGGGGCGAGGTCGAGGACGCCGGTCATCCCGTCGCCGAGGAGGAACCCGGCTATGAGGAAGACGACGGCGGTCGACAGCACGGTCCGATGCGCCAGCCCCGAGAGCAGCACCGCGAGCAGCAGGACGAGGGCGAACGACAGGAGCAGCAGCATCGCCGCCCAGCCTCCCATGGTCGAGGCCGGCCGTGGGTCGGTATCAGCCGCGGGTGCGCCGTCTCCTCAGTGGCGACACGCCGGCCGCACGGCCGCGTCATTCGAGGGAGAGAACATGAGCCACAACGAGGACCTGCTCACCGCGCAGGCGAACGCGATGCCGACCGGGCTGGCCACGGTCGCCGCCGCGAAGGAGACGGCCGAGGACAGCCTGCTCGACAAGGACAACGTGGTCGGCGTGGGCGTCGGCTACAAGGTCAAGGACGGGGTGCAGACCAGCACCGCCGCGGTCGTCGTCCTGGTCAGCCAGAAGCTGCCGACGGACCTGGTCGGCAGCGGCCAGGCCATCCCCAAGACCGTGGACCGCAAGCCCACGGACGTGATGGAGGTCGGGGACCTGTTCGCGGGCGGGACCATGGCACCGCAGGAGGTCGACGCCCTGGCGCTGACCCGCCGGGTGCGACCGGTCCGACCCGGCTACAGCGTCGGCCACTACAAGATCACCGCCGGCACGATCGGCGCCGGCTGCTACGACATCGCGCCGCTCCCGGGGGTCCCGAGGCGGTACTACATCCTGAGCAACAACCACGTGCTCGCCAACTCCAACGACGCCCGCATCGGCGACCCGATCCTGCAGCCCGGCCCGTTCGACGGCGGCACGCTGCCGGCCGACGCCATCGGCCGGCTGTCGCGGTTCGTGCCGATCACCTTCGACGGGTCGTGCAACTACGTCGACGCAGCGGTGGCCGAGGTCCCCTTCGACCAGATCGACCGGGACATCTACTGGAACGGCTACCCGCGGTCGGCCGCCAAGGCCGCCGACGTGGGGATGCTGCTCAAGAAGACCGGGCGCACCACGAGCTTCACCACCGGCCGGGTCACCGCAGTCGGGGCGACTGTCAACGTCAACTACGGCGGCGGGCGGATCGCGAAGTTCTGCAACCAGATCGTCACGACCGACATGTCCGACGGCGGGGACTCCGGCTCGCTCGTGCTGGACACCGACAACAACCCGGTCGGGCTGCTCTTCGCGGGGTCGTCGGTCGCGACGATCCTGAACCCGATCGCGCTGGTGCAGCTGGCGCTGAAGGTGCGGGTCTGGCCGTAGGCCGGACCGGTCTCCGAGTCGGTCCGCTGCCGGATCGAGCCCGGTGGCGGGTCCGTCAGCCTCCGGCGCGGAACCCGTCGCCGGGCTCGATCCGGACCGGGAGCCCCTCGCACTCCTCGGGCAGCGACCGGACCTGCTCCGAGGTCGGGTCGAGGACGTGCACGACCACGCAGCGGTCGCCGGCCTCGGTGGCTCCGATGCCCACACCCTGCACGTCGTCGCCCAGCCAGGTCTCGGCGACACCGAGCGCCCGTTGCGACTCGGCGTCGAGCCTGGGCACCGCGGCGGTCAGGTCGTCGTCCATGCCCCTCAGCCTACGCCGGGCCCGCGCACCGGGCCGGACGTCGACGCCCGGGGCAGGGGCGGTCGATCGGCGTAACTGAGACGGGACCGGGGGCCACCGCCACGAGCGGTGACCCCCGTCCGACCGGTCAGCGCCGGCGGCCGCACTCCGACAGGTCGACCCGGACCCGCTGGCCGCGGTCCACCACGACCGACTCGCGCTGGCGCACCTTGCCGTCGACCTCGCAGGTCATCGTCCAGTTCTCGATGAGGCCGGGGACCTCCTCGGAGTCGACCAGCGTGGAGTCGAACAGCGTCGCGGTGAGGGTGTAGGTGGGTGCGGTCGAGGCGAAGTTGATCACCCGCAGCACGTAGTCACCCGGGGCCGGCGCCGCGATCTCGGCCCGCTCCTTCTCGTTGACGAAGTTGCCCGACGAGCCGACCTGGGTCAGCGAGCCGTCGGCGTTCTTCCGGTACACCTCGAGGTCCATGTCGTCGGGCGTCGGCCAGTCCAGGTCCACCTGGAGGACGTCGATGCCGGACTCCGTGACCGAGAACGGGTGGTCGACGCTCTGCCCGATGGTGGTCGGACCGCCCTGGATCGTCTCGGTGCGCACCGGCTCGTCCTCGGTGATCTGGACCAGCTTGTCCATCACCACCGGCCGCGTGGACTGGTTGACGTGCCACTGGTAGCTCCCCCGCGACCCGACCTTCATCGTCGTGTCCAGGGTGTCGGTGAACGAGCTCTCCCAGGTCGGCGTCGAGAACTGCTTGCGCAGCCGCAGCGTGGCGCCCGCGGGGGCCTTGCCCTTGATCACCGCGTGGGTGGCGGTGTCGACGGTGTTCTCGAGCGCGGCGAGGTACGCCTCGCGGTTGCCCTTGCCGGCGTACTCACCGGAGCCGAGGTACTCCTCGACCACCTGCGGGAACGGCGGGTGGAACTCGTCCGCCCCGATCTCGAAGGTGTAGCCGTAGCCGCCGGTGGCGTTGTAGGACCAGTCCTCGGTGGTGCCGGTGGTGTCGTAGAGCTCCCAGCCGTGGATGTTGCGGTAGCCGTTCGCGGCCGTCATCTTCGCGCCCAGGGCCTTGAGGCCCTCCTCGTCGGGGGCGTTGCCCACCGGGAGCCCGTCCGGCCCGATCGTGTCGGGGTGCACGCCGTTGGGACGCAGCACCAGGTTGGAGAAGGTGTGGTTGGAGATCAACGTGGTCACCTGCCGGCTGCTGACCAGCTCGCGCACGTTCTGGATCTCCGGCTCCGAGAACGGCGCCGGGCCGCGGTAGGTCGGGTCCGCGAACATGTCCGAGGCCCCGGGGCCGCCCCAGAAGCCGCCGTAGTTGCGGTTCAGGTCCACGCCGGTGCCGAACCCGCCCGGGCTGGTGGCGCTCCCGGCCCGGCAGGTGCCGTCGGGGGTGTCCTGACCGTCCACGATCCGGCAGTTCTTGCGCTTGTAGGCGTTGCCGGGCGTGCCGAGGATCGTGGCGGTGCCGCCACCGTCGGCCTCGCGGAGGTCGATCACCCCGCCGTCGGTGCGGGAGAGCTCGAAGCCGTCCACGTTGACGACCGGCACCACGACCACCCGGGCCCGGTCCAGCAGGCCGGTGATCCGGTCGTCCGAGCCGTAGTTCTTGACCAGGTCGTAGGCGAACTCCATCGCCAGCTCCCCGGAGGGCCACTCGCGGGCGTGGTGCACGCCGAACAGCGCGAAGGTGGGACGACCGTCCTCGGCCTTCTGGACGTCGCGGCCGATCTCGACGCCGTACACGGTGCGGCCGTCGAGGGACCGGTGCGGCAGCTCGATCCGCTTCGCGATGCCGGGTCGGATCGCGGCCAGCTCGCGGATGTCGTCGTTGTAGTCGGCCAGCGTCCGGTACTCGTCGCGGCCCGACGGCAGCGGCGACTCCAGGGTGGCCGCGGCGTACTCCTCGTTGACCTTGTTGTTCTGCGCGGCGCGCAGGGTGAGGTCGGGGATCCGGACGTCGTAGTCCAGGCCCGCGTCGACGAGCCGGCTCAGGTCGGCGCCGGTGTGCAGCACGACCTCGACGTAGTCGTGGCCGGCGTGCTCGGTCAGGTCCAGGCCGAGGGTCTGGAGCAGCTCCTTGTCGGCCCGGGTCGGCGTGTCGACGGTGACCAGACGGGGGGCGAAGGTGCCGTCCTGGGCCTGGGCGGAACCGCCGGCCAGGGTCGGGGCGAGCCCGGCCAGGACCAGGGCGGTCGTGGCCGAGGCGGCGAGCAGTCGGAATCGGCGCGAGTGGTGGCGCATCTGTGGGGGCTCCTGTGGGTCGCAGTTGAGGCCCCAACGACGGACCCCGGGTCGAGGTCACGCACCCACCCCCACTCGCTCATCCCGGACGGGCGAGACCGGTCAGCCACCGAGCCAGTCCAGCAGCCGGTCCGCGAGGTCGGGCCGGCCGAAGAACGAGTTGTGGTCGACCCCGCCGTCGGCGGCGAAGACCAGCCGGTCGGTGATCGGGAACCCGTCCGCGCCGGGGACGTCGTAGCAGCCGCTGGTGGGCACGACCAGGTCGTTCTCGACGGCACCGAACAGCAGGTCGGTCGCCCCGTCCCGGGCCACCCGGGCCAGGGGGGCACCCGGCGGCGGCTCGTAGTCGGCCGCCACCGCCCGCAGGCAGGAGCCGGGCGCCGCACGGCCGTTGAGCTCGGCCAGGTAGTCGCCGCCCGGGTCCATCGAGGTGAGCCCGTCGAGGCCCCCCACCGCCCCGACCGCCAGCTGCTTGAGGACCGCCAGCACCAGCCCGATCGTGTCGGTGACCCCGTTGTCGGGGACGAACTGGGCCAGGCCGGTGACCCGGTCCAGCAGGTCGGAGAGGTGCCGGCGGTCGGCCAGGACCGTGCCCGCGTTGGGCGCGGCGACCATGACCAGCGACCGGACGGCCACGGGTGGGCCGGCGCTCGCGAGCTCCCGGCCGACCAGCCCGCCCCGGGAGTGGGTGACCACGTCCAGCACCAGGTCCGGCCCGGGCGGCACCAGCCCGACGAGGAGGTCGGCATTCTCCTTCGGGGACATCGACACCGAGTGGTGGTCCAGGGCGAGCAGCCGGCCGCCGTACCGGCGGTGCAGCTCGGCCACGGTCTCCTCCGACAGCCGCGCGAACGCCGTGTGCGCCTGCGCGAACGTGCCGTGCAGGAGCAGCAGCGCCGGGCCCTGGCGCACCTCGGCCCAGTCGGCGTCGGTGAACGGCGGCGCGTCCGGATCGGCGAACCCGTCGGGCCTGACCCGGCGCACGCGGTTGAGCCGGTGCCGGGCCTCCCACCGGCTCGCGAAGAAGTCGCCGACCCGGCCCAGCACCGGGTCGAGCAGCGGGAAGACCAGCACCTTGAGCACCTTGGTGCCGACCGCCCCGAGCAGACCCCGGTCCGCACCCGGCGCGCGCTGGTCGACCGGGACCACCGACCGAGGGACCCGGTAGGTGCGTCGCTCGCCGCCGCGGACCGGCACCTCGCCGGGCGCGACCGAGTCCGGCAGGTGCCACGAGAGCGAGCCGTCCTCGGCGGCGTAGAGCATCAGCTGGCCGTTGCCGTCGCCCGGCGCCGGCACCTCCACCACGATGTCGTCGGCACCGCCGCTCCCCCGGGTGCCGTCGCTGGCCCCGAGCTCGGCGTGCCCGGACACCACGACCGAGAGCTGCTCCCCCAGCCCGGCCAGCAGCAGGGCCTCCTCGAAGTCGGCGGTGGCCTGCTCCTCGCCCCGCATGCCGGGGCTGCCCGGCGCGTACACCTCGACCTCGCCGGTCAGGCCCGGGGTCGTGATCACCACGTCACCGACGACGACCGGGATCCCCTCGGGTCGCAGCTGTGCTGCCATCTCGTCCTCCTCCTCATGCTCCGTCGTGATCGACCCGGGTCAGCCGCGCCCGCGGGTGCCCGAAGACCTGGTAGGCCACCAGGGTGGCGTGCAGCCCCGCGTCGCCGCGGCGTACGCCGTCCTCGGTGTAGGTCGCGCGCAGGGCCCGCACCGCCTCCGCGAGCGGCACCGGCTCCGGCGCCGACAAGGTGGCGGCGTAGAACGACCGGGCGAACCCGGCCGCGACGTCGTCGCGGACGTTCCACAGGGGCGCCACGACCGCCGTCGCCCCGATCCGCAGCAGCGTGGAGGCGAACCCCCCGTAGTCGCCCAGCACCCGCTCGTCGGAGCCGACCTGGCAGGCGTTGAGGAACACGAACGGGCCGTGCTCCAGCCGCCCGTTCTCCAGCTCGGTGGGGGTGAGGAACCGGGCCCTGGTCGGGCCGTCGCCGCGGGCGAGCAGCACGATCCCCTCCTGGTCGCCCTGGGCGTCGAACTGCCCGTGCAACGCGACGTGCAGGACGTCGCCCGGCGGGGTCCCGCGGAACAGGTCGATGACCGACCAGATCTCCGGCTCCACGGTGGCGGCGACCGGGTCGAACAGGCCGGCGACCTCACCGGCCTCGGTGACCGCGTTCTCCAGGCGCCCCCACCCGGGGACTCCCGTGTAGTCGGCGGTGAGCACGGCGCCGGTGCGCACCGGGACGCTGCTGCGCGGCCGGGGTCGTGGCCGGTGCTCGGTCAGCGGCCAGCGGGACACCGCGGCGTGGGCGCCGAGGAACGGGGAGCTCCCGCCCCAGGCGCTGGTCAGGGCCGGCTCGAAGGCGGCCAGCTCCCAGGGCACCGTGAGCTCCTCGGTGAGCAGCAGGACCGCCGGGGCCCGGTCCCGGCCGGGGGCCTCGACCACCGCCCGGATGGCCTCGCGGACCCCGCGGGGCACGGCCCGGCCGATCCGCAGCGCCCGGCCGGCCAGCCCCAGGTAGTCGCCGGCCGAGTCGACGGAGAACTGGATCGAGCGGCGGGTCTCGAGCGCGAAGCCGGAGACGTCGCCGTCCAGCGTGGTCACGCTCGGCAGGTCCGGGACGTGGACGGCCGGGTCCGCGGCGTACGCGGTCCAGACGAAGGCCTCGGCGCCACTGTCGGCGCGCGACACCGACAGCACGAGGTCCGGGGCGGCCTCGCCGAGCAGGGGGTCGAGCTCGAGCAGCTGCACCTGGCGGGTCGGCGGCGTGGCCGCCTGGGCCACCCGCGAGGTGTCCTCCACCGCGACCACGGTGCGCCAGCCGACCGCCACCACCTGCCCCTCGCGAAGCAGCTGGACCCCGAGTCGGCGCTCGGGCGCCAGGTGCTCCCCGTAGCGGGCGACCGCGGTCAGCGTCACCGAGGGGTACAGCGTGGTGTCGTCCACCGTGACCACGGCGCGGGGGCTGCCGGTCACCTCGATCGAGGCCGGGTCGAAGAGCAGGACGACCTCCAGCTCGACGCGCTCACCGGCGGCCAGGGTCAGCGCCGAGGTGGCGACCAGGCCCGGGTCGCGGCGGGGCTGCAGCCCGAGGGTCACCTCGAACGGCTGGTCCAGCACCACCACGTCGGGTCGGGCGGTGCCGGTGTCGACGTCCAGCCGGACGTACGCCGACCGGTCGCCGGTGCGCTCGGGCGCCTCGCGCGGCTCGGACGGCTCGGGCTGCCCGGGCGGCTCGGGGGCCGGTGGGCCGGCCTCGACCGGACCCCGCCACACCACGTCGTCGGGCCGGTCCGGGACGGCGGGGCCGGCCGACCCGGTCGGGCCGGCTGGGGCGGCTGGGTGGTCGTCCGGCCCGGCGGCCCCCACTGCCTCGTCCTCGTGCCACCACCGGTGCGGACCGCGACCGCCCTGCGCCCGCCGGCTCTCGGCGACCTCGGTGAGCAGCGCGGCCACGCCGGTGGGGGCCATCCCCCGGCCGACCACCTCGGCCACGCCCCGCACCAGCCGGTCGGTCGGCGTCAGCGCCAGCCCGCGGACCAGGACGGCCCGGTCCTCACCGCCGGCGGGGAGCCCGGCCGCGGTCACGAGCAGGTCAGCGACCGGCAGCCGCTGGGGTGGGGTCGCCGACAGCACCGACTCGACAGCCAGGCAGGCGCGCTCGGCCCGCTCCTCGTCGCCGGACTCCCCGGCCGCCCGGATCCGGCGCAGCAGGTCCGCGACCAGCGCACCGGTCTCGTCCGGCGGCAGGGCCTCGAGGTCGACGACGAGAGGCGGCGCGACCACGGCGTCCCCGCCCTCGACCCAGCGGGGCAGGTCCCGGGCCACGTCGAGGGCCCGGTCCAGGTCGGCGTCGGACCACGCCGGCGGCACCGCGAGATCGATCTCGGTCGGCGGCTCGGCAAGGGCGACCAGGTCGCGGATCACGACGGCGGCCGGGTCGGTCCGGCCACGCACCTCCGCGTCGAGCGCCGTACGCTCCCCGGCGGTCAGCCCGAGGCCGGCGACCGCCGGGACCAGCGCGACACCGGTCGGGGCACCGGCGTCGCTGGAGGCGGCGATCCGCTCCGCCACCGTGAGCCATGCACCGACCGGTTCCATCGTGCCTCCCGTGGTGAGGAACCCGCCGCCCGACGCTGGATACACGCCCCGCCCGCTGCGCCCTCGCGCACGTATCCAGTGACCGCTCGGCGGCTCTATTGTGGTAGACGGATCCACTTGCGCGAAAGGCCAGCCGATGGCCGCTCGGAACTACGTGAACTTCGACCTGCTCATCGAGCAGGAGAGTGCTGGGCACTTCCAGGCCCGGGTCACCGGGTCCCCGCAGGGGGCCACGCCCAGCGTCCGGTTCACGCTGCCCTACGACCCGACCACGCTGGAGAACCTGCTGCTCAAGCTGGACCCCGGCCGGTCCGGCACCCGACGCGCCGGCGCGAGCACCCAGCAGCAGGCCGGCATCGACTTCGGCGGCCCGCTCTACCGCGCGGTCTTCCGCGACGACCTGCTGCTCACCTGGACCCGCAGCCTCGACCTCGCCCGCCAGCAGGACGCCGGCGGGCTGCGCCTGCGACTGCGCCTGAACGACGCCCCCACGATCGCCGGCCTGCCGTGGGAGCTGTTGTACGACGCCCGGACCAACAGCTTCATCGCCCAGTCCGAGCGGACGCCGGTGGTGCGCTACCTGGACGTCCCGCAGTCGCCGCGGGCCATGACCGTCGACGGACCCCTGCACGTGCTGGCGCTGATCTCCTCGCCCGTCGACCAGGACGAGCTGGACGTCGACGCCGAGTGGGAGCTCATCGGTGACGCCGTCCGGCCCCAGGTCGAGGCCGGCCTGGTGGTGCTGGACCGGCTGCCGCGGCCGACGATGGCCGAGCTCGGCCGCTGGCTGCGCCGGCACGAGACCCACGTGCTGCACTTCGTCGGTCACGGCGCCTTCCACGACCAGCTGGGCGAGGGCGTGATCTACCTCCAGGACCGGCACGGCCGCAGCGCGGCGGTCTCGGCGTCGGTGCTCGGCCCGCAGGTCAAGGACCACGACCCGCTGCGGATGGTGGTCCTCAACGCGTGCCGGTCCGCCCGGGCGGACCTGGTGGACCCGTTCAGCGGCCTGGCGCAGGGCCTGGTGCAGCAGGACGCGACGGCCGTCGTGGCGATGCAGTTCCCGATCAGCGACCGGGCCGCGGTGACGTTCACCGGTGAGTTCTACGGGGCCATCGTGGACGGGCTGCCGGTGGACCAGTCGATCACCAGCGCCCGCAAGTCCCTGCTCGCGGACTTCGGTGACGAGTGGGCCACGCCGGTGCTCTTCCTCCGGGCCCCCGACGGCAACATCTTCGCCGACGTGCACGCGCTCCCCGATGCCGCGCCCGCGCCGCCCCCGCTGCCCCCGCCGCCGGACGAGGCGCCGCCCGACGACGTACCGCCCGACCAGGCACCACCGGACCAGGCCCCACCGAACCAGGCGCCGGACCAGGCGCCACCGGACCAGGCTCCGCCCGGCGACCTGCCGTCCGATGAGGCACCACCGGACCAGACTCCGCCCGGCGACCTGCCGCTCGACGAGGCACCACCCGATGACGTACCACCCGACGAGGCACCACCGGACGAGGGCGGGTCGGACGGGCGGCGCCGCCTTCCGGACTGGTACGGCGTGCGGGCCAGGTGGGCGTCCGGGGCACTGGCGCTGGCCGTTGTGGTGGGAGTCGTGGTGGGCACGCAGCTGGCCGACCGACCCGGCGAGGCGGGTCCGGGCGGACAGGGGGACGCCACCCCGTCCGGGACCCCGAACGGGGACACCGACCCCGACACCGACCCCGACACTGGGCTGCCGGCCTCGGCCCCGCTCACCGACGGCCAGCTCCTCGTGGCGGCCGGGTCGTCCCCGCCGGCGCTGCGGATCCACCTCGTCGACACTGACGACGGGTCGGCGGTCCAGGTGACCGACGGGCCGGTGAAGGAGTGGCTGCCGGTCCTCAGCCCGGACCGGGCGACGATGATCTACTCCCGGATCCTGGACGGGCCCACGAGCCACGAGCTGCGCACCGCCGGGGTCGACGGGTCCGGTGACCGGGCGCTGTTCGAGACCCCCGAGGAGTGCACGGCGAACACCGGCCGGCCGGCGTGGTCGGCCACGGAGCCGACCCACCTGGTGATGCGCTGCCTCGACTCCGCCTCGGTCTGGCGGCTGGTGCTGGTGGACGTCGACGGCACCGTCCTGCGCACCTATGCGACCACCGAGGCGGGCGAGCCGCTGCGCAACTTCGGCGACCCCACGATCTCCCCCGACGGGAGGACGATCGTGTTCTGGGGCAGCACGGAGTCCGGCAACGCCGTGGCCTCCGGCGCGCTCTACGCCGTCGACATCGGCGCGGACGGCGACGGGGACGGCGACGGGGGCGGCGACCAGGAGGGGCAGGAGCCGACCCTACTCGTGGGGAGCGAGGCGGACCAGTCCTACAGCGACCCGGTCTTCTCCCCCGACGGCTCCCGGCTGGCGTTCCGCCAGAGTATGGGAGGCAACTTCGAGATCGTCGCGGTGCCGTTCTCGCAGGCCGATCGCACCGTGGGCGACCCGGTCCGGCTCACGGACTCCCCGGCCGTCGACGAGGACCCGATGTTCTCCCCCGACGGCAGCCGGGTCGCCTTCAGCCGCCGGGACGCGAACGGGACCCGCATCCTCGTCGTGCCCGTGGGCGGCGGGGAGCCCGTGCCGCTCCTCGAGGAGGGCCTGGACCGGGTCCAGCTGGTGCCCGCCTGGTCGCGCCGCTGACCCGTCCCGCAGCGCGGCGGGCTGAACCACCTTGACTGGACTTACGGCGTAAGGCTACGCTGCCACTCTCAGCCTTACGCCGTACGTCTGCCCCGACCTGGAGACCACCGATGCCCACCCCCACGACTCCCCCGACAACGCCCACCATGGGCCCCACCACCGGCCTCACCACCCGCCCGGCCACCGCCGCCCGGTGGGCCGGACTGGGGTACCTCGCCCTGTTCCTGCTGGCGATCTTCGCCAACTTCCTCGCCGTCGGCGCCGTCCTCGACCCGGAGAGCCCCCGCTCCACGTTCGCGGACCTGACCGCCTCGGAGACCACGTTCCGCTTCGGTGCCGCGGCGTTCCTGGCCGTCTTCCTCATCGACATCGTCGTCGCCTGGGCGCTCTACGTGCTGTTCCGCGGACTGCACCGCGACCTCTCCCTGCTCGCCGCCTGGTCGCGGCTGGTCTACACGGTCTTCCTCGGGGTGGCCCTGGTGTACCTGTTCCAGGCGTTGGAGCTGGTCCGGATCGGCGGCGACGACCGGGGCCGGCTCGAGGGTGACGTCCTGCTCGCCCTGCAGTCCTTCGACATGACCTGGGTGATCGGCCTGGCCGCGTTCGGCGTCCACCTCGTGCTGCTCGGCCGGCTCCTGCTCGCCACGCCCGGGGCACCCCGCTGGCTGGGCTGGGTCGTCGTCGTGGCCGGCGTCGCCTACGTCGTGGACACCGTCGCCCACCTCGTGCTGGCCGACTACCCGGCGTACGCCGACGTGTTCCTCGCCGTAGTGGCCGTGCCGTCGGTGGTCGGCGAGTTCGGCGTCACCGTCTGGCTGCTGCTGGTGGCCGCCGGCCGCCGACCGGTGCCGGCCGTCTCAGCAGGGTCCGAGCACGAAGGTCGGCTGGAAGGTCACGCACTGCGAGGTTGACTCCGCCGACCGGGTGAACGTGCTCCCGCTCAGGGACCACGCGCGGACCTCGACCGGCGCCGGGAACTGGGTGGTGGTCGGGTCCTCCAGCCGGTAGGACACGAACCCGTCGGCCCCGAGGTGGGTCTGCCAGCCGCCCGGGCCTCCGTCCGAGGACAGGGAGGCCGACCCTCCCGCCGCGTCGACGGTGCGCACCTCGTCCATCGTGTCGGGGGCCGCCTGGAACACGTTCCACTCCGAGGTCTCGCCACCCCCGCCGAAGACGACGACCTCCAGGTCCCCGTCGCCGTCGAGGTCGACCGGCTCGAGCGGGCTCCTCTCCATGGTGCCAAGCAGAGGGGCGCTGGTCGTCTCGCCGGTGCCCCAGTCGACCCGCAGCAACTGCGCCGGGGCCGTGCCGCTCTCGTAGACCTGCACCTGGACGGTCTCATCGGTGCCGTCGCCGTCGAGGTCCGCGTCGAGCTCGTCGAAGGTCACGAGGCTCGAGTCCTCGGTCGTCACCACCCGCGTCTCGGTGGACTCGACGAGCTCCCCGCCGGCGCAGTACGACGCCTCGACGAGGATCGTGTGCTCACCCCCGGTCACGTCGTTGACCACGAGCGGCTCGTCACCGTGGAACTCCGTGGTGGACGCCTTCAGGACGCCGTCCGGGTCGCACGCGAGGCCGTCCTGCTCGGAGCGCGCGACGACCCGGCCGTCGAAGCGCACCTCGGTGGCCGCGGGCCCGGTGTAGTCGGAGGCCTCCCCCGTCTCGGCGTCGACGTAGCCGGTCGACTCCCCGGTCACGAAGTACCTGATCACCACCTGACCTGCATCGTCGGGCACGGCCTCGATGTCGATCTGCTGCCAGGGAGTGCCACCCCGCTCGGTCACCGGGGGTGCCGACCGCTGGTCCGGCAGCGCCTGCGAGAGCCCCAGCCCGCCGGCGGCGAGCACGGCCGCGGCGGCGACCGCCCCGACGGCCCGGCGACGACGGTTCGCCCGCACCCGGCGCCGGATGTCGGGCATCCGGTCGCCCACCAGGTCCGCGTCGGCCAGGCCCGCCAGCCGGTCGAGCGACTCGAAGATCGGATCCCGCTCGTGGGTGCTCATGACGCTCCTCCGGACCGGCCCTGGTCGGCGCCCAGCTCCGAGCGCAGGCGGGCCAGCCCCTTGCT
The DNA here is from genome assembly GCF_014842875.1 of Nocardioides donggukensis. Taxonomy (GTDB): domain Bacteria; phylum Actinomycetota; class Actinomycetes; order Propionibacteriales; family Nocardioidaceae; genus Nocardioides; species Nocardioides donggukensis. The sequence goes on from NZ_JACYXZ010000003.1 coordinate 210,837, forward strand.
GGTGTTGCTCTTCACGGTGCCGGGCGAGCACCCCATGGCGGCGGCGGTGTCGGCCTCCGAGAGGTCGCACCAGTGCCGCAGCACGACGGCGGCCCGCTGTCGCTCGGGCAGCGCCCGGAGCGCCACGAGCAGCACCTGGCTCTCGACCACCGCACCGGCGATGTCGAGGGCGTGGCCCGAGCCCTCGGGGACCTCCGCCGTCGACCACTCCCGGTTGCGATGCCGTCGCCACCAGGAGGTCCGCAGGGAGACCATGACCCGGCGCAGGTAGGCGTCCGGGACCTCGTAGGTCCGCACCCGGTGCCAGTGCGGGTAGGTCTTGGCGTAGGCGGCCTGGAGCAGGTCCTCGGCCTCGTGCAGGTCGCCCGTCAGTAGGAACGCCAGCCGCTTGTGCCGACGTTCGCTCGCTCGCACGTAGGCATCGAACCCGTCGGCCTCGGCCGGGGGGCTCTCGCCCCGGCTCGCCGCGCGTCCGATCGTCGCCTCGTTCACGTCCCCCTACACGCCCTCCGGCTCGGATCGGTTGCCTGCGTCCGGCCACGGCGTCGGGCGCCCGGTGCGGGCGCCGGCCCGAGACTCCGGCAGGGGCCAGCCTGACACGGGGAGCGCCGGGATGTGTGGCGGCTCACACAGCGGGTACAAGGGAGTGATCGCCTCCCGAACCGACCCGCATCGCCCCCAGATCGCCCAGCCCGACTCGACCCGCCCGAATCGCCCGCCCGAGAAGGAGACCGCGTGACGAACGTGATCGACGCCAAGGCCCGGCTGCGTGCGGCCGACGACACCGACGCCGCGGACACCGGCGCCGCGACACCGCTCGACCTGCTGCTCAACGACGCCGCCCGGAGTCCCGTGCGCCGGTTCCTGCCCGGCATGTCCGGGGTCCGGTTCGCGACGAACCTCGTCCGGCGACCGACCCGGTTGGCCGGCCGCACCGCCGGCCTGGCCGCCGAGCTGGCCAGGATCGGCGTGGGCCGCTCCGACGTCGCGCCGCACGAGAAGGACCGCCGCTTCGCCGAGGAGGCCTGGGCCCGCAACCCGCTCTTCCGGCGGCTGCTGCAGGCCTACCTGGCGGCCGGCCAGACCGCGCGCGGGCTGGTCGAGGACGCCGACCTGGACTGGGGCGACGGCCAGCGCATGGGCTTCATCGTCGACAACCTGGTCGAGGCGTCGGCGCCCAGCAACAACCCGTTCCTCAACCCCGCGGTCCTCAAGCGGGTCCTCGACACCGGGGGCGGGAACCTCGCCGAGGGCAGCCGGCGGCTGGTCCGCGACTTCGCCACCGCGCCGAGGGTCCCGGCCATGGTCGAGCCGGACGCGTTCGAGGTCGGCACCGACCTCGCGGTGACGCCGGGGCAGGTCGTCCTCCGCACGGACATGTTCGAGCTGATCCAGTACACCCCCACGACCGCCAAGGTCCGCACCGTGCCGCTGCTGATCGTCCCCCCGACGATCAACAAGTACTACGTCATCGACCTGGCCGAGCAGCGCAGCCTGGTCGAGCACCTGGTGGCCAGCGGCCAGCAGGTCTACTGCATCTCCTGGCGCAACCCGGACGCCCGGCACGCCGACTGGGGGGTGGACAGCTACGGCCGGGCGATCATCGAGGCGATGGACGCCTCCCAGGCGATCGCCCGCACCGAGCAGGTCGCGGTGCTCGGCATCTGCGCCGGCGGCATGCTCTCGTCGATGGTCATGGCCCACCTCGCCGCCACCGGGGACCTGGACCGGGTCGCCGCCTTCAGCCTCGCGGTGACCGTCCTCGACCAGGCGCAGGCCGGGTTGCCGAGCGCCCTGCTCTCGCGCAAGGCCGCGGCGGCGTCGACGAAGGTGTCGCGGGAGAAGGGCTACCTCGACGGGCGCATGCTCGCCGAGGTGTTCGCCTGGCTGCGGCCCAACGACCTGGTCTGGAACTACTGGGTCAACAACTACCTGCTCGGCCGGGCACCCAAGGCCTTCGACATCCTCTACTGGAACGCCGACCCGGTCCGGATGACCGCGGCCATGCACCGCGACTTCATGGAACTGGCGATCACCAACGGCCTCACCGAGCCAGGTGCCGCCACGATGCTCGGCTCCGAGCTCGACCTCAGCAAGGTCGACGTCGACACCTACGCCGTCGCGGGCATCGCGGACCACCTCTGCGACTGGGAGTCCTGCTACCGCACCACCCAGCTGCTCGGCGGCGACATCCGCTTCGTGCTCTCGACGAGCGGGCACATCGCGGCCATGGTCAACCCTCCCGGCAACCCGAAGGCGAGCTTCCAGACGGCGCCGGACCACCCCGAGGACGCCCAGCAGTGGCTCCAGCAGGCGAGCAAGGTCAAGGGCACCTGGTGGGACGACTACGTCGACTGGCTCGCCGCCCGCACCGGCCCGGAGCGGGGCAAGCCGCGCCGGCACGGGTCAGCCGCCTTCGAGCCGGTCTGCGCGGCCCCGGGCACCTATGTCCACGACCGCTGATCGCGAGCAGGTCCGCTCGCTCGCCGTCCGCGGCGTGCGGGTGCGGGTCTCCGAGCGTCGGGCGCGGGGCGCCTACGCCGCCGAGCCGCCGCTGCTGCTGTGCAACGGCATCGGGGCCAGCCTCGAGGTGCTGCAGCCACTGGTCGACTCCCTGCACCCGGACCGGGGCGTGATCCGCTTCGACGTGCCGGGGGTGGGCGGCTCCCCGCTGCCGCCGACGCCGTACCCGATCGCGGGTCTGGCCTCGTGGGTCACCGCGATGGTGCGCCGCCTGGGCCACGAGCGGTACGACGTCCTCGGGCTGTCCTGGGGCGGCGGCCTCGCCCAACAGCTCGCCGTCCAGTGCCGCCGCCGGGTCCGCAAGGTGGTGCTGGTCGCCACGGGCACGGGGTCGGTCATGGTCCCGGCCCACCCGCGGGTGCTGATGCGGATGATGACCCCGCGCCGGCACCGCGACCCGGCGTACGCGCTGAGGATCGCACCGGAGATCTACGGCGGCACGATGCGCACCGACCCACGCAGCGGCGCCGAGCTGCTGCACGCCGCCACCCGGGCCGGGCCCAAGCGGGGCTACTACTACCAGCTCCTGGCCACCCTCGGCTGGTCCAGCCTGCCGGGGCTCCCGCTGCTGCGGCAGCCGACGCTGATCCTGGCCGGCGACGACGACCCGATCATCCCGCTCGTTAACGCGCGGGTCATGGCCCGGCTGATCCCCGACGCCCGGCTGCACGTCTACCCCGGCGGGCACCTCGGCATCATCACCGAGAGCGACCAGCTCGCCCCCGTCGTCGAGGAGTTCCTCGGCGGACCCATCCCGACCGACGGAGACGCATGAGCGACCTCGACCTCACCGCCACCCCCGACTCCGACTTCCTGGGCTTCGAGCTGCTGCTCGACGACGACGGCCGCGCGCTGCTCGAGCGGGTGCGCGGCCACATGACCTCGGTGGTCGAGCCGGTGATCAACGACCACTGGACCCGGGCGGAGTTCCCCCACGATCTGCTGCCGGGGTTCGCCGAGCTCGGCATCGCCGGTCTCCCGTACGACGGCCCGGAATGCCCCGGTCGCAGCGCGCTCCTCGACGGCATGATCTCGATGGAGCTGGCCCGGGTGGACCCCTCGATCGCGACCTTCTTCGGCGTGCACGGGGGGCTGGCCATGGGCTCCATTCAGCTGTGCGGCTCCGAGGAGCAGCAGGAGCGGTGGCTGCCGGCGATGGCCCGGATGGAGCTGATCGGCGCCTTCGGCCTCACCGAGCCCGAGCACGGCTCGGGGATCGCCGGCGGGCTGGCGACCACGGCCCGTCGCGACGGCGACTCCTGGGTGCTCGACGGTGAGAAGAAGTGGATCGGCAACGCCTCCTTCGCCGATCTGGTGGTGATCTGGGCGCGCGACGTCGAGGACGACCAGGTGAAGGGCTTCGTGGTCGAGCAGGGCACCGAGGGGATGACGTTCGACCTCCAGGAGGACAAGATCGCGCTCCGGGTGGTGCAGAACGCCTCGATCCACCTCGCCGGGGTCCGGGTGCCGGAGTCGCACCGGCTCGCCCGCGCCGACTCCTTCGACGACACCGCGCAGGTGCTCCGGCTGACTCGGATGGGCGTTGCCTGGATGGCCACCGGCTGCGCCCGCGGCGCCTACGAGCACGCCCTGCGCTACACCGGGGAGCGCGAGCAGTTCGGGAAGCCGATCGCGAGCTTCCAGCTGGTGCAGGACCTGCTGGTCCGGATGCTGGGCAACGTCGCCGCCTCGACGGCGATGTGTGTGCGGGTCTCCCAGCTCCAGGACGCCGGCACCGTGCGCGACGAGCACGCGTCACTGGCCAAGGCGTTCAGCACGGTGCGGATGCGCGAGACCGTCGGCTGGGCCCGGGAGGTGCTCGGCGGCAACGGCATCCTGCTCGAGCACCATGTCGGCCGGTTCGTGGCAGACGCCGAGGCGATCTACTCCTACGAGGGCACCCGGGAGATCAACACATTGATCGTGGGCCGCGCGATCACCGGGGTCGGCGCCTTCGTCTGAGGGACGTCGGGCGCCGCGGGACCGGTCAGAAGGTCGCCCGCTCGCCGTCCAGCCAGGCCTTGCTGTCACGCACGTCGAAGACCAGCGAGATCGCGTTGACGACCAGCACGGCCTCGAGGTAGGCGGCGTACCCGCCGGTGACGTCGTCTCGGACGACCAGTGCGTGGAGCAGGACCGCGGCGAGCGGGACCCACAGCGCGACGTGGGGCAGTGCCATCGCGTTGCTGAACCCTCGGTCGACGACCATGACCACGCCGTTCGCAGCCAGCGCGCCCAGCGCCAGGACCGCGACGACGAGGCTCACCGGCTCCCCGAGGAAGAACAGGATCCCGAGGTTCGCGGGGACCAGGATCCCCAGCATCCACACCAGCACGGCGATCGGCAGCCGCGTCGCGCTCCCCCAGATGTCGCGGAGCAGACTCATGGGCGGGAGCCTGCCACGACGCCGAGCGGTCAGCTCCTCCGGGCCAGGACCGCCTCGATCGCGCGGACCACCTCGTCGACCTTCGCGGGGTCCAGCGCATCGGGGTGCGGCGGGGCGAAGCGGCCGGCGTCGTTGTCGAAGTACTCCCCCGACCGGCCACCGAACTCGTCGTCGAGCGCGGCCCGGACGAGGATGTCCGCGCCCTGGGCGACGTCGCTGCCGGACACCCCGAACCCGTCGCGCACCATCTTGGTGGCCAGCAGGGAGCCGGGGTTCACCGCGACCACCACCTGGTCACCGTCGAGGGTCGACGCCAGGTGGCGCGACCACATCGTGAGCGCCAGCTTGCTCTGCGCGTAGGCGGGCATGTCCGCCAGCTCGACCTCGCCGGCCAGTGCCCTCAGGTCCACCGGGGACTGGGCGGCCGAGGAGACGTTGACCACCCGCCCCGAGGCCGCGAGCAGCGGCAGCAGGCTGCGGGTCAGGAGGTAGGGGGCGATCGTGTTGACGGCGAACCGCACGTCTCCGAGCTCGCCCCGGGCGGGGCCGGGCACCCGGAGGACACCGGCGTTGTTGATCAGCGCGTCCAGGGTCTCGTGCCTCTCGGCGACGGCCCCGGCCAGCGCCTCGACCTGCTCCGGGCGCGCGAGGTCGGCCAGGTGCCCCTCGACGCTCCCGCTCCCGCCGGCCGCCTCGCCGACGGTCGCCTCGGCGCGCTCCAGCCTCTCCGCGTCGCGCCCGTGCAGGATCACGTGGTGCCCGAGCGACGTCAGCCGCGTCGCGGTCGCCAGCCCGATGCCGTCGGTCGAGCCGGTCACGAGGATCGTCTTCATGGGGTTGCCTTCCGGTGGTCGGGCGGGTGCGCCACCGGGCGGGGACGGTACGCCGCGACCGGGAGCACCGCCACGGCCACAGCGGCGACGACGAGGAACGCCGTGCTGAACGACGTCTGCTCGGCGATGATTCCGACCGCCACCGAGCCCATGGCGGTGCCGGCGTCGAAGCCGACGTTCCACACGGCGCTGGCGGCGTTGTGGTGGCGCCGGGAGACGGAGCCGAAGGCGACGATCAGGGTGAGGTTCTGCAGGGCGCCGTAGGCCAGGCCGAGCAGGCCGGCCGCGACCAGGAACGTGGTGGCACCGGTCGCGTCCGGGTCCCGCACCGACCAGCCGACCAGGGCGGTGCTCACCCCGGTGACGAGGACGAGCGGCCAGAGGAACCGCTGGGAGCCGAACCGGTCGGCGAGAAGACCGGCCCGCCACCGGCCGAGTGCGGCGACGAGCCCCATGACGAAGAGCCCGGTCGCGGCCAGCGCGTCGCCGGAGACCATCTGCGGCACGAAGGTGATCGCCGCGCCGCCGGCGAGGGTGACCGAGAGCAGCAGCAGCGTGGGCCGCAGGAGCGGCAGGTAGACCGCCGCCCGCGGACCCTCCACCGTCCCGGTCGGCAGCTCCGGAGGGTCGTCGGGCAGCGCCGCGGCCAGCCGTCGCGCGGCCGGGATGCCGGCCACGGGCAGGGCGCTGACGACGAAGACCACCCAGAAGCCGAGGTTCTCCGCGACCCAGGGGGCGGCCGCGAGCAGGAAGAGGTTCGGCAGCGCGACCGCCAGGCCGTAGACGCCGATCGCCTCGCCCCGCCGCTCGGGCGCCACGAGGGCGGCCACCGCGGCGCTGCCGGTGACCGTGAGCACCCCGAAGCCGACGCCGCGCAGCGCGGAGACCACCAGGATCGGCCCGAGCGCGTCACTGAGCCCGTAGAGCAGCGCGGGCACCCCGAGCATCGCCAGGCCGACGCTCAGCGTCGTCGCCCAGCCGAACCTGCGCAGCGCGCTCGGGACCAGGAACTGGGTGAGGACCGTGAAGAGCAGGAGCACCCCGTTGACCAGCCCGGCGCCGCCGGCGCCGGCGCCGCCGTGCACCGCCCACAGCGGCGCCACCGGGAGCAGGGCGGCGTAGCCGGAGAAGCCGGTGAGGGTCATCACCGTGAGCGGGCGCATGCCGGGCTCGCGCCAGATGGAGGACCTCACCGGCCTGACCCTAGACAGTGGGTCGCGCCGTGGGGTCGACCGGTCCGTGGTCCGTCGCGGGCGTGACGTCCCCTCGGAATGACGGGGCTGTGGCGTGGCGGGGGCTGCGGCGTACGGGGCTCAGGGCGCCCGGTTGCCCCGTGCCTCCTCCTGGACCACCAGGCCGTCGAGGTCGGAGAGCCGGTCGAGTCCCTGGAGCGCCCGTCCCATCCGGTGGTTGCCCGACAGCGCGGACCGGTTCCGGTGGAGGAACCACCAGTAGCCGGCGGTGAACGGGCAGGCGTCGTCCCCGACCCGGACCGTCGGGTCGAAGCGGCACGAGCCGCAGTGGTCGGTCATCCGGTTCAGGTAGGCGCCACCGGAGGTGTACGGCTTGGTGGCCATCTCTCCACCGTCGGCGTGCTGGCTCATCCCGACGACGTTGGGCACCATCACCCAGTCGTAGCCGTCGACGAACGCCCGGTGGAACCAGTCGGTCACCTGCCGCGGCGACCAGCCCCGCTGCATCGCGTAGGACCCCAGCACCATCAGCCGCGGGATGTGGTGGACCCAGCCGTGCTCGGCCACCTGGTCGAGCGTGTGGGAGAGGCAGCGGGCGTCGGTCCTCGACCCGTCCAGCGACCCGAACCACTGGGGCAGCCGCTCGGTGGCGCCGAGCTCGTTGCGGCGCCGGTAGGAGTCGCCGAAGTGCCAGTAGAGGTGCCAGACGTAGTCCCGCCAGCCCAGCACCTGCCGGACGAAGCCCTCGACGGAGGCGATCGGCGCGTCCCCGGACAGGTACGCCTCCTCCGCGCGGCGTACCACCTCGAGGGGTTCGAGCAGGCCCAGGTTGAGCGGCGCGGACACCAGGGAGTGGGCCATCCACGGGTCGCCCTCCAGCACGGCGTCCTCGTGCGCGCCGAAGTGCGGCAGCCGGTGCTCGACGAAGCGGTCGAGCGCGGCGAGCGCCTCCCGGCGGGTGGCCGGGAAGCGCCGCGGCCCGTCGCTGCCGATGAACGAGACGTCGCCGTCCCGCTGCCACCGGTCGAGGTCGGCGCGGACCTCCTCATCGATCTCGTCCTCCTGCGGCCACCAGGGCTCGGGGACGCCCAGGGTCTCGGCATCCTTCGGCGGGGGCTCCCGGTTGTCGTGGTCGAAGTTCCACCGGCCACCGGCCGGTCCCTCGCCGTCGCCGTCGAGCAGGACGCCGTGCGCCCGCCGGGCCCGCCGGTAGAAGTCCTCCATCAGCAGCCGACTCGCCCCGCGGCCCTCCGCCCACCGCTCGAAGTCGTCGCGCGCCGTGGTGAAGCCGCGCGGCTCGAGCACGGTGAGGTCGAGCTCCCGACCGAGCCGCTCGACCAGCCCGAGGGCGGCGTACGACGTCGGGTGGACGACCTGCACCGGCTGCCGCCCACCGTGCGAGCGCACCGCCTCGGCGTACCCGCCCTCGGTCCGGACGTAGGTCGCCTTGTCACCCAGCTCGGCGGCGCGGTGCCTCATGGCCGAGATGACCAGGTGGGCCTTGGCGCGGTGGAAGGACCGCCGCGCCAGCACGGCCCGCGACTCGACCAGTAGCACCGGGCCCCGGTGGTCGGCGACGAAGTGCGGGCCGAGCTGGTCGCCGAACAGCCACCTCAGCGCCTCCGCCACGGTCGCCTCAGAGCTTCCCGAGGGCCTCGCGCAGCCCCTGCTCGGCCTCGTCGCCGAGCTTCTTGAAGGCGCCCCCGAGGAAGGGCTGCGCCAGCTTGGCCAGTCCCTTGAACGTGAAGTCCGCGGTGTAGGTCACCCGGCTGCCGGTGCCGTGCGGCTCGATCTCCATGGTGTCGGTGGCCTCGACCGTCCGGTTCTCACCGCGGAGCACGACCCGGCCCGGGGCCCGGTGCTCGACGACGGTGTAGCGGAGCTCGGTCCGCCGACCGTTGAACTCCGACACGTTGTGGTAGACCGTGCCCAGCCCTCCGTCTCCCTCGACCCGGTCGGTGGACACGGTGCCGGGATCCCACTCCTCGGTGTGCGTGAAGTCGCTGAGGTAGGCGAACACGGTCTCGGGCGTGGCCTCGGTCTCGACGGCTCGCTGGATCTGCATGTCGTCGAGAGTAGCCAGCGGTCGGTGGTGTCGTCGTGACGGCGGGTCGGGAGGAGGAGGCAGTCAGCGTGTGCGCCTCCCCCTCCCCGCGCCGGCTAGGCGTTGATCTCCTTGCGGCCGTCGCCGCCGCTGATCTCGACCTTGCGGGGCTTGGCCTTCTCCGCGATCGGGATCCTCAGGGTCAGCACCCCGGAGGTGTAGTCCGCCGAGAGCTGGTCGGTGTCGAGGGTGTCGCCGAGGAACAGCTGGCGGCTGAACACGCCGTAGGAGCGCTCGCCCACCACCCGCTCGGCGCCGTCACCGACGGGGGGCTTGCGCTCGGCGTGCACGGTCAGCACGTTCTGCTCCACGGTGAGGTCGATCGAGTCGGCCGAGACACCGGGCAGATCGAGGTGGACCACGAAGGTGCCGTCCTCACGGTAGGCGTCCATCGGCATCACTGCGGGCCGTGCCCGAGTGCCCAGCATGGCCTCGGTGAGACGGTCGAAGTCCCGGAACGGATCGGTGCGCATCAACATGGTTCTTCCTCCTCACTCGATGGGTGGATCTTCCGTGGAGCACCGGGCGAACAGCCCGGTGGGCCTTGAGAAAATCTGTGGTCGCTACTTGAGATTTTGCCTCGCGGTGGGAGAATGTCAAGGGTCGGAGGTCAGGAATTTCGCGGGATGTGACCACGAGGGAGGGAGAGACATGGAGAGCAGGCTCGAGGAGGCCCTGCGGGTGCTCGGCGTCCCCGCGGACAGTGACCGCGAGCGGGTGATCAACGCCTACCGGCGGCTCGCCCGGGTCACCCACCCGGACGTGTCCACCGACCCCGACGCGGCCGAGCGCTTCGCCGCCCTCGATGCCGCCTACCGGCTCGTGTCCGCCTCCTCGGCCCGCTCGCCCGGCTCCGAGCCGACCTCGACGGCCTCTCGCCCCAGCCTGGTGCGGGTGGCCCCGGCCTCTCACCCGAGCCCGGTGCGGGTGGACCCGGCCTTCTTCCCGGCGCGGTCCTGGGCCCGGCCGCCGATCGTGGCCGGCCCGGTGCTGGTCCGGCCTGCCCGCGGCGAGCCGGGAAGGGGTGAGGCGTGATGGTGGACCTGGGAGCGGACCGCGCGCTGTTCTCCATCTCGGTGACCTCGGAGCTGACCGAGGTCAACCCCCAGATGTTGCGCGTCTACGAGCAGAAGGGACTGGTGGCGCCCTACCGCACCGAGGGCGGCACGCGCCGCTACAGCGGTCAGGACGTGGACCGGATCCGCGAGATCACCACGCTGCTGGCCGCCGGGCTCAACCTCGCCGGAGTCGAGCAGGTACTCCACCTGCGCTCCGAGAACGACCGCCTCCAGGGGGAGATCGACCGGCTCCGCACGCGGGCGCGCCGGTCGGCCGCGAGGGGCCGGGCCGAGCCGGGCGGCTGATCCCGGCGGGTCAGGTCGTCCGCGACCTCGACCGCCGCACCCGGACCTCCTGGACCACCAGCAGACCCAACGTCAGCACCGTGATCGGGATGACGAACGCCAGCATCACCCAGCTGAACTGCGGCAGCGCGTCGTGGCCGGCCGAGTCCAGCAGCAGGTAGGCGGTGTAGGCGAGGTAGTAGCCGACGAAGAGCCATGCCTCCCGTTTGGCCACCCGCCGGCCGGTGAACGCGATCGGCAGCAGCGCCATCATCACCGCGACCATCACCGGGATGTCGAAGGTCGCTGCGCCGTCGGTGACGGGTACGCCGCTCGGGCTGATCACCGCGGTCAGTCCCATCACCGCGCCCAGGTTGAAGATGCAGCTGCCGACCGCGTTGCCCACCGCCATCTCCACGCTGCCGCGGATCGCCGCCGTCACCGAGGTGGTCAGCTCGGGAAGCGAGGTGCCGATCGCCACGACCGTCAGCCCGACCACCGTCTCGCTCAGCCCCAGCGAGGTCGCGATCGTGGCCGCACCGCTGACCAACCAGCTCGCGCCCCAGACCAGCAGGCCGACCCCTGCGACCACCAGCAGGGCCGCCACCGGAGCGCCTCCGGGCGCGCCAGGCGCCTCCTCCACGGGTCCCGGGTCGCTGCCTCGGCGGCTGCGGACCACGGTCACCGTCGTGTAGGTGAGCAGCAGCCCGAGCAGCACCACCCCGTCCGGGGTGGAGACCGACCCGTCGGCGGCCATCACCCAGAACAGCAGCGACAGCGCGATCAGCACCGGCACGTCCCGGCGCACCACCGGGCTCTGCACCGCCAGCGAGATGATCGTCCCGGCCACCCCGACCACGAGCAGGATGTTCGCGACGTTCGATCCGACGACGTTGCCGACCGCGAGCCCCGGCCTGCCGGACAGGCTGGCCTGGACGGTGACCGCCAGCTCGGGCGCCGAGGTCGCGAACGAGACCACGGTCAGGCCGACCACCAGCGGGGACAGCCCGAACGCACGGGCGATCGTGCTGGCGCCGCGCACCAGGCTCTCGCCGCCGGCGACCAGCAGCACGACACCGGCCAGCAGGAGCAGGACGGCGGTCATCGGGCCTCCGGGTGGGCGGATCAGGTGAAGCGGCTGGGCGGGCGGACTGGGCGGGCGGGCCGGGCGGTCGCGGTCAGCCTCGCACGGCGCCCGGCCTCGGGTGGAGCGGAGGTCCGACCCGGCGTGTGCTCAGCCCTGGCCCGGGTCCAGGCCGGTGCGGAGCCGCCAGGCGTGCAGCGCCAGGCTCAGTGCGGTCAGGCGGTCGTGGTCCCCGACGGTCTCGCCACCGAGCACGGTGTCGATCCGGTGCAGCCGGTTGTAGAGCGACTGTCGGCGGATCCCCAGCGAGGCGGCCGTCTCGCTCTTCACGAGCCCGTGCCGCAGGTAGGCGTCGAGCGTCCTGACCAGCTCCGTCCCGTGCGCCGCGTCGTGGTCGAGCAGGGGGCCGAGCTGCTCGCGGAGGAAGACCGACAGCTCAGGCTCGGTCTGGAAGTGCGCCAGCAGCCGGTAGATCCCCAGGTCCCGGGCGAGCAGCGTGGCCCGGTGCGTGCCCAGGCGACGCGCGATGGTGACCACCTCGCGGGCCTGGCCGATCGAGCGGGCGAGCTCCTCGACGCCGGCGACCACGGACCCCGCCCCGGTGGCCACGATGGTGTGCCCGGTGGCCCGCTCGATCCCCTCGGACAGGCGCGCCGCCAGCCGGTCCAGCCGGTCCCGCAGCGCCGGCTCGCCACCGGCCGGTGCGTGCACGGCCAGCACGACCTCCTGGTCGACCTCGCCGGCCAGGCAGCTGCCGAACGTCGCCCGGCCGGCCTCGGCCGCGGCGGCGGCCAACGCGCGGCGGGGCATCCGGCGGTCCCCGGCCACTGCGATGGCGAGCACGGGGCGCCCGGAAGCCACGGGGAAGCCGGCCACCTCGCAGCGGGATCGGAGCTCCTCGGCCGTGGGGAACCGGTGGTGCAGGATCTCGCGCAGGAGGCCGCTGCTCAGGGCGAGCCGGTCCTGGGAGGTGCCGGTCCGCAGGAGCTCGAGGCTGACCGCCCGTGGGGCCCGGTCCAGCACCGCGCCGGCGAGCTGGGTCGGGGCACCCGCGAGCCCCAGCGTCCCCCACGGCGCCCCGTCGAGGTGCACGCGCCTGCTGCTCCCGTGCTCCTCGGCCTGCCCGTCGACGACCCCCGCGGACGTCGCCACCACCCGCCCGTCCAGGGCGCGGAGCACGGCCGGGCACTCGGCCAGGTCGGCGATCCGCTGGACCAGGGCCTGCACCCCGCGCCCCTCGAGCACGACGTCCAGCAGGTCGCGCCAGATGCGCTCGCCGCGCCACAGTCCCCCGGCCTCACGATCCTTGACCAGCTCGTGGAAGGCCTCGACGACGTCCTCGAACGGCACCACCTCGCGGAACTCGACGAGTGGCACGTGGCGGCGCCGGGCGGCGCGCACGAGCGCCTCCGGGAACTCCGCGAAGGTCCGTCCGAGCTCCAGTCCGATGGCCGCGAGGCCGGCGTCGGCCATCGCGTCGACGTACGCCTCGAGGTCGGGCGACGAGGCCCCGCGCAGGCCCAGTCCGGTGGTGAGGAGGAACTCGCCGCCCTTGAGCAGGGGGCCCATCTCGAAGACCTCCGAGGAGTGCACCCACCGGACCTCGCAGGTCGAGGCGTCCCCGGCCACGACGTGCGGGGCGGCCGCGGCCACCTCCGGCAGCGCGAGGATCTCCGCCAGGGGCACGAGCACGCCTCATGCTGGGACGCGGCTGGACAGGTTGTCAAGGACGAACCCCGTCCGGGGAGACGGATCGACCCTTGGTCGGGGGTGACCGTCAGCCGCAGACTCGAGACACTCATCCGAACGACGAGGGACGGCGGCGATGGACAGGATCCTGCACCACGAGACCCCCACGACGGGCGCCGACCCGGTCGTGGACCCCGACTACCCGATCGACCCGGTGCCGAGCCATGCCCGCAAGGGCCTGTTCTCGCTCTCGATCGTGCTGCTCGGGTTCACCTTCTTCACCCCGACCATGTTCGTGGGCGCGCAGGTCGGCGCCGCGTTCACCCTGACCGAGTTCGTGGCCGTCATGCTGCTGGGCAGCACGGTGCTCGGGCTCTACGTGGCCGTCCTGGGCTACATCGGCTCGCGGACCCGCCTGACGACGGTGATGATGTGCCGCTACGCGCTGGGCACCACCGGTTCGAAGTTCGCCTCGCTCCTGCTCGGCCTCACCCAGATCGGGTGGTACGGCGTCGGGGTCGCGGCCCTGGGCAACCTGGCCGCCCAGGCGCTCGGGTGGGGCACCGGCGGCGCCAAGGCGATCATGGTCGTCGGTGCGCTGCTGATGGGCCTCACGGCGTACTTCGGCTACAAGGGGCTCTACGCGCTGTCCCTGGCAAGCGTGCCGTTGATGTTCGTCCTGGCCGGCTGGGTGCTGGTGCTGTCCTTGCGCGAGGTCGGTGGCTGGTCGGAGCTGGCGGCCGTGGCGCCCACCGAGTCGATGACGGTGGCGGTGGCGGTCTCGCTGATCATCGGCACGTTCGTCAGCGGGGGCACGCAGGTCCCGAACTGGACGCGCTTCGCCATGAACGGCAGGCAGGCCTTCTCCGCCTCGCTGATCGCGTTCCTGGTCGGCAACGGGCTGATGCTGTTCTTCGGGGCGATCGGGGCGATCGCGTTCGGCAACCCCGACTTCGTCCTGGTGCTCTACCAGGTGGGCCTGATCGTGTGGGGCGTGGTGCTGCTGGTCGGCAACATCTGGACCACGAACGACAACACCGCCTACGCGTTCAGCGTGGCGGGCGCGGAGCTCGCCAATTCGCGGACCAAGAAGCCGTTCGTGGTGGCGGGGGTGATCGTGGGCATGCTGCTCGCGGTCACCGGCATCTACGACAACCTGATCACCTACCTCGTCTGGCTCGGGATCGTGATCCCCCCGCTCGGCGGCATGCTCATCGGCGACTGGCTGCGCACCTGGCGCGGCGGGCTGCCCTCCCGCGAGACGCACCGCTTCGAGCGGCTGCGCTGGGCCAACCTCGCGGCGTACGCGCTCGGCGCCCTGGCGGCCTGGGCCTCCGGGGAGCTCACCTTCGGGATCGCTCCGCTGAACGGGATCCTGGTCGCCCTGGCGGCCGCCTGGCTGGCGCCGTCGCTCACCGGGAGGCCGGGGCGTCGCGACACCGTCGAGGCCGGCGCGACCGGGCAGCAGGGAGCCGGCCATGAGTGACGACCGCGGGTGGATGCAGCTGGCCATCGACGAGGCCAGGGCCGGGCGACGCGAGGGGGGCATCCCCATCGGCGCCGCGCTGGTGGTGGACGGCACGGTGCTGGGCGTCGGTCGCAACCAGCGGGTGCAGCGCAACAGCGCGATCCGGCACGGCGAGACCGACTGCCTGGAGAACATCGGGCGGCTGCCGGCGGCGGTCTACCGTCGCGCCACCCTCTACACGACCCTGTCGCCGTGCCAGCTCTGCGCCGGCGCCGTCCTGCTGTACGGGATCCCCCGGGTCGTCGTCGGTGAGAACCGGACCTTCGAGGCGAGCGAGTCACACCTGCGCGCCCACGGCGTCGAGGTGGTCGTGCTCGACCTGGCGGAGTGCCGCGACCTCATGGACGAGTTCGTGGCGTCCGAGCCGGCGCTGTGGAACGAGGACATCGGGGTCGAGGACGGCGCTGCCTCGCAGCGGGGCTGAAAGGGCGCCCGGGTCCCTCAGGGTCCCGGCCCGGAGCGTGGCCGGCCGGCGTGCCGGTCCCAGCAAGGACCACCACCCCAGGAGCACCCCGAAGGGCCGGACCGTGGAGGCGTGGCCCGAGGCTCGGACCGGTTCCGGTCCGAGCCTCGGCCTGTTGGCGGCGACTCCCGAAGGCGCCGACCCCAACACGGATCACGCTCAGGTCAGGGGGTGTACTGGAAGATCCACAGACCGTTGTCCCGGTCGGAGGCGGCGACGTACTCCTGACCATCCTTGTTGAAGACCTCGACTCCCCAGAAGTTGTTGCCGTCCGGGTCGATGTAGTGGCCCTTCTCGACGATCTCGTCGTTCTCGATCTCGGCCACCCGGAAGCCTCCCGAGTAGTACGAGAAGTAGAGCCGGTTCGCCACCGTCGGCGAGGTCGCGACCTCGTGCACCGACAGGTCGCCGAAGCCGCTCGCGAAGGCGGGGTCGTGTGCCTCGGGGATGGCGTAGGTGTCGAGCTCGGCCATCTTCCCGTTCGAGTTGTCGTACAGGTGGACGTAGCCCCAGCCGTCGAAGTACGACGAGAAGGTGAGCGTGTCGCCGGTGGCCCCGAAGGCGATCGGCGCCTGCTGGCTGCCGTCACCGGCCTGGCAGGCCGCGTCGTCGTAGGGCTGGTCGAAGATGGCGAAACCCTGCTCGCGCGGTGCGACGCCGAACGTCGGGATGTCGCCCTCGACGCTCATCCCGAGCGGAATGTTGCAGGCATCCGAGGCGGTGCGGTTGAAGACCAGGATCGCCTGGTAGCCACCGGCCGCGATCACGTTGGCCACCTTCTCGGAGAACGTGCAGACACCGCGCTCCACGACGGCGACCTGGGTGCCGTCACCGGCAGGTACGGCGGGGTCCGCGTTACAGGCCCTTCCTACGAACCTCGACTCCCCGGTGATCGTGTCGCCTTCCTCGAGCTGCGTGGTGTCGCTGCCCTGGCTGGCATCGATGCTGGCGCCGTCGGTGTCGTTGCGGGCCACCAGCGCGTACGGGCTGAAGTCCTCGTCGGCGCCGACGACGTACTTGTTGTCCGAGGTGAACTCGGCCTGGTGCCCGTTGCCCTCGGGGGGAACCGTCAGGCCGCTCTCGGCCGCCTCCGGGTCGGGGTTCGTGAAGTCCGTGTCGCCCAGGTAGACCGGCGCCAGTGGGTCGGTCATGTCGACCTTGACGTAGCCGGCGTCCCAGTAGGACAGCAGCATGATCTGTCGGCCGTCGATCTCCTTGACGACCATGTCGTGCAGGAAGACCTCCTTGAGGTTCTCCGGCGCGGCCTGCTCGATCTGCGGGAAGGTCTCGTCGAGGTCGTACTCGACGACGAACCTCGGCTTCTTGGGGTTGCTGATGTCGACGATGTCGACGTCCTTGCCCTCCTCGTTGTCGACCATGACGGCGTACGCCTTGTCACCGGCGTCCCAGGCGAAGACGCTGTGGATCTCGTTGGCGTCCTTCTTGCCCTGGCCGTTCACGGTGGTGTCGCCGAAGCCCTCGGCCAGCGGCGTCGGGTGCTCGGGGTTGGTCACGTCGTAGATGTTCATGCCGCCGAACCCGGCCCGGTCGTTGCACTTCTCGTTGTTGCTCACGACGATGTCGCCATCGAACTTCGGGGTGTCGATGGAGACGGCCTGGATGCCCTCGCCGGGGTAGCTCCCCTGCTTGGACCCGATGAACGCGACCTCCTTGGGGTTCTCCACGTCGGCGATGTTGACGACGTGCACGCCGTTGTACTTGCAGGTCACCGCCCCCCAGGCCGCGAGGTAGGCGAAGTCACCCAGGACCCCGACGTCGGCGATCTTCTCGGGGACGACGTTCTTCAGCTTCAGCCTGCTGACCAGCTCGATGTTCGGCGTCTGGCTCGCCTCCAGGTGTCCATCTGACTCGCCGTGCTGGTGAGCATTGCGCGCCTTGTCGTCCGCGCGCACGCCCCCGTCGTCGGTGACGTCATGCCCGGGATGACCGGACGTGGGCCCCGAGACGGAGAGAACGAGGCCGGCCGCGCACAGCGCGGCCAAGGCAGTCCTGCGAATGGATCGGTTCATGACGCTCCCCATGGTGAGATTGCGGTCACGGTCTCCCTGGTGGGACTACGGCAAAGCGAACATATATGACATTCATCACACCGGGAAGGGCTGAGGTGTCACACATGGCGCCCAGCCCACAGGAGCTGCTCGGCCGACTCCGAGCTGCGTCCCGACAGTCACTCCCCGGTGTCGATCATGTGTCCTTGCGGAAGGCGAGGGCAGCCAGGCCCGTGGTCAGCGGGACCGCGGCGATCAGGCCCAGGGTCGCGACCACGCTGCGCACGATCTCCTGGGCGATGATCTGATCGGTCACGACCGCGCCGAGTGACTCGTTGTTGGCCACGATCAGGATCAACAGCGGCAGCGAGGAGCCGGCGTAGGCGAGGATGATCGTGTTGACCACCGACGCGATGTGGGAGCGACCGACCCGGCTGCCGGCGCGGTAGAGCTGCCCCCAGCCGTACGACGGATTGGCGCGCGCCAGCTCGGTCACGGTGGCGGCCTGGGTCACGGTGACGTCGTCGAGCACGCCGAGCGAGCCGATGACGATCCCCGCGAGGAGCAGACCCTCGGTGTTCACGCCCTGGCTGACGCCGACGGACGCGGAGAGGTCGTCGACGACACCGGTGAGGTGCAGCGCGCCGACGGCCACCGCCGACAGCAGCCCGGTGAGGGTGAGGCTCGTGAGCGTCCCGAGCACGGCCACGGTCGTCGACAGGGTGAACCCGTGGGTCAGGTACAGCACCGTGAGCATGATCGCGCAGGAGCCGACGATCGCCACGAGCAGAGGTGGCTCGCCGGCGAGGATGGCGGGCACGACGAAGAGCAGCAGGAGCGCGAAGGTCACCGCCAGCCCGGCCATGGCGGTGAGTCCGCGCCATCGACCGAAGGCGATCAGGGCGAGCGCGAACGCGGCCATCAGCACCCAGAGCCCGGTGCTGCGCTGGTGGTCGACGATCGCGAAGGCCTTGCCGTCCGGGCTCGTGGTCTCGATCAGCACCATGTCGTCGCCCTCGGCGACCGTCGGGGCGCCCGGGCCGTTGGGCAGCGGTACGGCGATCTCCTCATCCTGGTCGGCGCCCTCGGTGACCAGCACCGTCGCGGTGCCACACCCGTTGACCTCATCTGCGAGCTGCTCGGGGCACTCCTCCGTGTCGACGGCGAGAATCTCACCGGTGAACTGCTCAGCGGATCCGGGCTGGTCCGGGACGTCGACGCCGTCGCTCGGCCACAGCCAGATCATGGCGGCGAGCGTGACCACCGCGATCGGCGCGATCACCGCCAGTGCGATGCGCCGCATCCGCTTGGCCTCCGGCTCGGCGTGCCGCGGGTGATGTGCGCCCATGCGCTGTGGCTCCTCACCAGGGTCGGGTCCTCCGCGGCTGCCTGCCGCCGGAGGTCGATGCTAGGCGTCGCTCTCGCGGCCGGGATCCCCGGTCGTCGGCGAACCGCCCTCAGGTGACCGCCGCGGCCAGTTGGCGGGTGTTGCTCCACTGGCGGGGCGACTGGCCGTACGCGCGCTTGAACTCTCGGCTGAACTGGGAGGTGCTGACGTAGCCCACGCCGAGGGCTGCTTCGTTGACGCTCTTCCCGCCGGCGATGCTCATGGCGGCGTTGTTGAGCCGCATGGACTTCACGAACTGGATGGGCGACATGGTGGTGGCCTGCTTGAACCTGCGGTGGAACACCGCCCGGCTCATCCCCGCCTGGGCGGCCATGTCGTCGATGGTGACCGCTTCCTCGAGGTGGTCGGACAGGTACTCGATGGATCGGGCGATCTCGTTGCCCACGCCGAAGGCGCGCCGCGCGGAGTCCCCGGCCTCGCCCTTGAGCAGGGCGTAGTAGACCTCGCGGAGACGACCGTCGCCGAGGACGGTCGTGTCCAAGGGGTTGTCCACCAGCTCCACCAGCCGCAGCAGTGCGTCGGTGAAGGTGTCGTTCCAAGCGGCGAGCGCTATCCCCTGGGGGAGCGGGCCGGCCTTGGGCGTGCGGATGGCGCCGGCGGCACTCTCCGTCTCGATGACCAGCTCGGTCATCACCTTGGTGTCCAGGGAGATCTGCACTCCCAGGAGTGGGTTCTCAGGGGACGCCATCGGCGTGCCGGCCTCGACCGGCATCGACATCGAGCACACGAGGTACCGGCTGCTGTCGTAGACGTGCGACGTACCGTCCAGGATCGCTTCCTTGGCCCCACTCACGATCGCGATCACGCTCGGTTCGTACACCGCCGGGGCGCACCGGACCGATTCGGTCACCCGGAACAGCTGCACTCCCCTGACCCCGGTCTCGACGAGGCCGTCCTGGGTGAGCCGGTGGTCGATGATCTGCCGGATCTGCTGCTTGCTCATGCGACGACGATAGCAGCCGATATGTGCCTAGTTGTACCTATGCGAGACGATCAGGCAAGTATTCGCGATCATCGCGCCTAGTTTATGCCATTCACTGAGACTTATCGTTGTTCGGGACGGGGCGGCCCCCACTCTCTGGCGCCCCACTCATCAGCCAAAGAACGATGACAGGAGACAGAAGATGGCAGACAGGACGTTCGGACCCCAGGGCTGGACCCCGGAGCGTCTGGGCCCCCAGCGGGGCAGGACCTACCTGATCACCGGCGCCAACGCCGGCACGGGCTTTCAGGCCGCACGCATCCTGCTGGGCAAGGGCGCCAAGGTCGTGATGCTGAACCGCAGCGTCGAGAAGTCCACCGCCGCGGTCGCGCAGCTCCAGGAGGAGTTCGGGGCCGCCGCCGAGGTGTCCTTCGTGCGGATGGACCTGTCGGTGCTGGACTCGGTGCGGGACGCGGCAGCGGAGGTCCTCAAGACGGTCCCTCGGATCGACGCACTGATCTGCAACGCCGCCATCGCACAGGTCCCCGAGCAGAGGATCACCGCGGACGGCTTCGAGAGCATGCTGGGCACGAACCACTACGGGCACTTCCTGCTCAGCGGCCTGCTGTTCGAGCGCATCGAGGAGTCGAAGGGCCGGATCGTGGTGGTGGCCAGCCTGGGCTACAAGATGGGCATCCGGACCATTCAGTTCGACGACATGAACTGGGACGAGAACTACCACCAGAACAAGACCTACAGCCAGTCCAAGCTGGCGCAGATGATGTTCGCCTACGAGCTGCAGGACCGCCTGGAAGCGGCGGGCAAGAAGGATGTCGAGGTCTACGTGTGCCACCCCGGCTCGTCCCGGACGTCCCTGATCACGACCAGTGGCAACCTGGCCACGCGGGTGATGTTCCGGCTCATGTCGATGTCGCCGTTGGTCCAGTCGGCCGAGAAGGGCGCGTACCCCGAGGTCATGTGCGCGACCGAGGACGGCCTGGCGCCGAGGGCGCTGTACGGCCCCACCGGCCGCAACGAGTGGGTCGGCCCGGTCGGCAAGGGCACCTTGGAGCCCTACGCGTACGACAAGCCGGCCATGCAGCGGCTCTGGGACCTCTCGGAGAAGGAGGTCGACTTCGCGTGGCACCTGTGATCGAGCGCAGCCGAGGAACGCGGAACATGCCACCGGGGTCGCCGCAAGAGACGCAGACCCGCATCAGCAGAGTCCGGCACCTGCCGAGCAGAGTGCCCTGGTCATCACATGAGTTCAGGCGTGGGATCCGACTGGATCCCACGCCTGAAATTTGTAGCGGGGGCAGGATTTGAACCTGCGACCTCTGGGTTATGAGCCCAGCGAGCTACCGAACTGCTCCACCCCGCGTCGGTGATCAGAACCTTACGGGACGGCCCGGGGTGGAGCCAAATCGGGTGGGGCTGGTGGTTTCGAGACGGGCCTGGCGGCCCTCCTCAACCACCGGTGGCCTGGCGGCCCTCCTCAACCACCGGGGGCGCCTGGTTTCGAGACGGGCCTGGCGGCCCTCCTCAACCACCGTGCCCTCCTCACTCGCCGTCGGCGGCGGGCTCCTCGTCGGGCGCGGGCTCCTCGTCGGCGGTGTTGGCGACCCGGATCGCGCGCGCGACCAGGTCGCGCGCCTCCTCCATGGCCTGCGCCCAGCCGACCGAGTTGCCGTTCTGCAGCTCCTCGTCGGCCTCGGCGAACTTCGCGTCGGCCCGGTTCAGCAGCCCACGCACCCGCTCCTCGACCGTGCCGGTGGCGCCGTTGTCGCCACCACCGCCGCCGTTGCCGCCACCGCCGCCGCCGTTGCCCTCGTCCGGCGGCGTGCCGTCGCCGTTGTCGGTGTCGCTGGGCGTGCCGCTCAGGCCGAGCACGTCGTAGATCGCCTCGCCCAGCGTGCGGCCCACGCCGACGTCGTCGCCGAAGGAGACCGCCACGAAGCGGAGCACGGGGAAGTTGCCGTCGCCGCTCGTGCGCAGCGAGTACAACGGCTGCACGTAGAGCAGCCCGTCACCGACCGGCAGCGTCAGCAGGTTGCCGTTGACCACCCGGGTGTTGGTCTCCCGGTTGTACGGCAGCAGCGCCTGGGTGACGGCCTGGTCGGACTGGATCTGGTTGGCGATCTGGCCCGGGCCGGGGATCTGGCTCGAGGAGCTCAGCCGCTTCACCCGCAGCGTGCCGTAGCCGTCCTTCGCGGCGTCGGCGTCGACCGAGACGAAGGCCGCGAGGTTCTCACGGTTGGCCGGTGTGTAGACCGACGTCAGCGAGAACGTGTCGGAGTCGTCCGGGGTCTCCACCGACAGCCGGTACGGCGGCTGCAGGCTGCTGGTGTTGTTCGGGTCCGTCGGGACCTGCCAGCGGTCGTTGGCCTCGTAGAAGTCACCCGCGTCGGTCACGTGGTAGGCGGCCAGCTGGAAGCGCTGCACCTTGAACATGTCCTCGGGGTAGCGCATGTGGTCGAGGATCCCGTCGGGGATCTCCGACTTCGGCTCCACCGTGCCCGGGAAGGCGCCCATCCACGCCTTCAGCATGGGGTCCTCCTCGTCCCACTCGTAGAGCGTCACCGTGCCGTCGTACGCGTCCACGGTCGCCTTGACCGCGTTGCGCATGTAGTTGATCTCGTCGGTCGGCAGCGTCCGGAACTCGTTGCCGGTGTCCAGCGCGTCCGTGGTCATGTCCTGGAACGAGCCGCGCTCCGAGAGCGGGTACTGGTCCGTGGTCGTGTAGCCGTCGAGCAGCCACACCACCCGACCGTCGACGACGGCGGGGAACGGGTCGCTGTCGACCGTCAGCCACGGGGCGACCTTCTCCACCCGCAGGGCGGGGTCGCGGTCGTAGAGGATCTTCGAGTTCTCGTTGACCCGGCCGGACAGCACGATGTTCGGCTCGCCGAACTTCCAGGCGTAGAGCGCCTTCTTGAAGAACGAGCCGACCTCCACGCCGTCGGCGCCGTCGTACGTCGTGGTGGTGTCGCTGCCGGCGCCCTCGTCGCCACTGGGCAGGTCGAGCTCGACGTCGGTGGCGTCCTCGCTCGACTTGCCGACGATCGAGTAGGAGGGGCTGTTCTCGCCGAAGTAGATCCGGCCCTCGTAGCCGTCCGGGGTCAGGTCGGTGAGCTCGCCCTTCGGCGGGATGTCGGTCTCAGCCCACGCCGGCTCCTGGCCGGTGAGCACGGTCTCGTTGTTGGCCGGACGCTGGTTGCCGAACGCCGCGATGACGCCGTACCCGTGGGTGTAGACGGTGTGCAGGTTGGCCCAGTTCTGGCTGCCCGACGAGATGCCGTCCTGGTTCAGCTCACGGGTGGCGAGCACGACGTCGCGCTCCTCGCCGTTGATCGTGTAGTTGTCCACGTCGAGCACCGGCGGCACCGAGTAGTAGCCGCGCACCTGCTGGCGCTGCTCGAAGGTCTGCTGCACCACCTGCGGGTCGACCAGCCGGATGCCGGGGCTGTTGATGGCGACGTCGGCCAGCTGCTCGGGCGGGAGGTCGGACTGCGCCGCGTAGGCGTCGATCTCCGCGTCCTCGATGTCGTACGCCGCGCGGGTCGCCTCGATGTTGCGGGCGATGTACGGCGCCTCCTTGTCCGCCTCGGTCGGGTCGACCTGGAACTGCTGCACCGCGGCCGGCCAGACCAGGCCGAGCAGGATCGAGGACAGCACCAGCAGGCCCAGGCCCACGGTCGGCAGCAGCCAGGTGCGGCGCACGATGTTGGCGAGGAACAGCAGGGCACAGATGAGCGCGATGAACATCAGGATGTTCTTCGCCGGGAGCACCGCGTTCTCGTCGGTGAAGGTGACCCCGGTGATCAGCGCCCCGCCCTCGTTGAGCAGGTCGAAGCGGTCCAGGTAGTAGTCGGCCGCCTTGCCGAGCACGAAGATCCCGACCAGCACCGACAGCTGTGCCGCCGCGGGGCCGGAGAACCGGTCTTGGGCGGACTGCAGCCGGATCCCGCCGAAGAGGTAGTGCACCACGGCCGCCGCGATCAGCGAGAGCACGGCCACCGCCATCACGTAGTCCACGAGGTAGTGCAGCCACGGCAGGTCGAAGAGGTAGAAGCCGAGGTCCCGCTCGAAGTAGGGGTCCGAGCTGCCGAACGGCTCGCTGTTGCGCCAGAGCAGGTACTCCCGCCACTTGCCCGAGGCGGTGGCCCCCGCGAACGTGCCGATGAGCAGGGAGATGCCGGCCAGCAGCCACAGGCGCACGGGGTTCACCGCGACCCGGTAGCGGTCCAGGCTCACCTGCTCCGGCGAGGCGGGGCGGAAGATCGGCCGGAAGCGGTAGGCCACGGCCATGTTCACCGCGACCGCGGCCGCCATCAGCAGTCCGAAGACCAGGAACAGCCCGACCCGGGTCGTCAGCAGGGTCGTGAAGACCTTCTGGTAGCCGACGGAGGAGAACCACAGCCGCTCGGTCCAGAACGAGGCGAAGCCGGTGAAGGCGAGGAACAGGCCCACGAGCACCGCAATCGTGATGACCAGGGCCCGGGACCGCGGCGGCTCCGGCGGCGGGGCCGTGGCCTTCGCGTCCGGGGTCTCGTCCTCGAACATGCCACTCATTCCGTGCCCTCTTCCTCGATGTCCAGGGTGTTGCCCAACAGCTCCAGCAGTTCCGGCACCAGGTCGGTGCCGCCGACGACCGACTGGTCGTCGTCGTGCGCGCGCAGCCGGAGCGCGCAGTAGGTGGCGCCGGCCCGGGTCACCCCGGCCACGATCCGGACCTCCTGCCGGTCCGGGTGGTCCTCGGCGAAGGCCTGCGCGGCCGACACGTCGTCGGGGATCTCGCGGTCGGCGCTCGGCGGGAGCACGAGCCGCTCGACCACGGCGGCGCAGCCGGTGACGCTCGCCGGCCACATGATCGACTGCAGGACCTGCTCGAGCGGCGTCTCGGTGCCGATCTCCTGCTCGATCGGCGTGAACGACCCCTGCGCGCTCGAGGCGTCCAGGCCCATCGCCGTGGCCAGCTCGGGCTCGTGCTCGACCAGCCGGTGGGTGTCCACCAGCGCGTAGAGCCGCGCCTGACGGTCCCAGCCGTCGGCCGCGACGTGGCTCTCCACCTCGAGCACCGCGGCCGCCAGCGCCGGGTCGGTCAGGTCGGTCAGGTCGCTCACCGCGTCCTCCGGTGTCTCGTCATGGGTCCCGTCCCGGGACGTGTCCTGCGTGTGCTCGTCCATCTCAGGCGCCGTCCGCACACGAGGGCAGGGAGGCGTCCGGGTCGGCGGCGAAGTCCTCGATCGCCTTGCGGGCCTGCTTCATGGTCTCCACGCGGGCCAGGCGCATGTCCCCGTTGGGGGCGGCGAGGGCGTCCTCGCAGTTCGCCGCCGGCACGAGGAAGAGCTGGGCGCCGGAGTCCCGTGCGCCGACCACCTTCTGCTGGATGCCGCCGATCCCGCCGACCCGGCCCTCGATGTCGATCGTCCCGGTGCCGGCCACGGGCCGGCCGCCGGTGAGCGAGCCGGGCGTGAGCGTGTCGTAGATGGCGAGCGAGAACATCAGGCCGGCGCTGGGGCCGCCGATGTCGGGGCTGATGTTGATCGTGACGTCGACCGGGAAGACGAAGCCGGAGCCCGGCCAGATCCCGATCAGGGTGCGTCCGTCCTGCTTCTCCGGCGCCACCGTGAGCCGCTTGCGCTCGCCGCCCCGGAGGACCACGAACTCCAGCTCGGTCCCGGCGTCGACCGCCTTGACGGCGTCGACGATCTGCTGGGGCTGGGTGACCTGCTCGCCGTCCACCGACAGGATCCGGTCACGCACCTTGAAGACCCCGTCCGCGGGCGCGTCCTCAGTGACCTGGTAGACCTCGACGGTCGGTGTGAGCTCGTAGTCCAGCTCCCTCAGCGCCACCGCGATCGCGGTGTCCTGCGAGGTCAGCATCGAGACCTCCGACTCGACGTCGGACTGCTCCGGAGTCTGCTCGTCGTCGTACACCGCGCCGTACGGCTCGACCGACTCCGCGTCGTCCACCCACGCCTTGAGCGCGGCGAAGATGCTGACCTTGTCCCTGGGCCGGGTCACCGACACGGTGGTCATCCGGATCTGGCTCTGGTCGTCCTCGTAGTAGGCGCGGGCCCCGTTGACCTGGATCCGCTCCTGGCCCCCCACTTCGGAGAGGACGTCGACGGTGACGCCGGGCTGGAGGGTGACGTACGGCACCGGCACCAGGGCAGCCGCGATCCACAGTCCCACCATCAGGGGGACGGAGATCACGATGGCCAGGGAACGCCGGGTCATGGCGCCAAGCCTCTCACTGCGCGACAACTAGGCAGAACGCCGGTCCTCGCGGTTGATCGAGGGGCGGACGGCGATGCCGGTGCTGCGCTCACGGGGCCGAACCGCGGTCGGAGCGCGCTGCGAGAGCGCCGGGTGGTCGCGGCGCAGTGCCTTCGCCATCCGCTCGACGGCGACGTCCCGATCGACCTCGCCGCGGCCGTCGCGGGCCAGCCAGCTCACCCAGAGCATCGCCAGCACCATCACGACGGCCGGCGGGGCCAGCCACCACAGGATCTCCACGGGACCACTGTGCCACCCGATCCCCGTCGTGTGCCTGAGGACGCGCTGGGGCGCGGGCTCAGGCACACGACCGTGCCAAGGTCTACGGCGTGCCGACCCACTCGTCGGTGCCGTCGCTGAACACCTGGTGCTTCCAGATCGGGACCTCGGCCTTGAGCCGGTCGATCAGGGCCCGCGACGCCTCGAACGCCAGGCCGCGATGGGTCGAGGAGGCGGCCACGACCACCGCCGCGTCCCCGATCGCGAGTCGGCCGGTGCGGTGGACGGCGGCCAGCCGCACGCCGTCGTACCCCCCGGCGACCGACTCGCACACCTCGCGCAGCTTCGCCAGCGCGGTCGGGTGGGCGGAGTAGTCCAGGCCGGACACCCCCTTGCCGTGGTCGTGGTCGCGGACCCGTCCGATGAAGAGGGTCAGCCCGCCGGAGGTGTCGTCGTCGAGCGCGGCGATCACCTCCTCGACCTCGAGCGCGGTCTCGCGCAGGTCGACGAGCGGTACGGCGTGCGCGGCGGGGCTCTCGGGGGGCGGTGCGTCGTCAGCCATGCCGGTGAGACTAGCCCCGGGTGGGGGCGCGTGGTCACCATCGGGCGAGTAAATTGGACCCATGACTGACGACCCCGGGGAGCAGCCGGAGAACCCGTTCAAGGGCACGCCGTTCGAGCAGATGTTCTCGGGCGCCGGCATGCCGGACCTGGCCGGCCTGATGGGTCAGGTGCAGGCGATGATGAGCCCGCACGACGGGGCGGTGAACTGGACGCTGGCCGGCGACCTGGCCCGCAAGTCCGTGGCCCAGCACCCCGATCCCTCCCCCGGCACCCGAGAGTCCGACGCCGTCGCCGACGCCGTCCGGCTCGCCGACCACTGGCTGGACGAGGCCTGCGAGTTCGCCTCCGGGGTCACCTCGACCGCCGCCTGGAGCCGGGCCGAGTGGCTCGAGGCGACGCAGCCGGTGTGGCGGCACCTCGTGGAGCCGGTGGCCGAGCACGTGGTGGGGGCGATGGGTACGGCGCTGCCCGAGGAGGCCCGGGAGATGGCCGGCCCACTGATCGGCATGCTCGGCAAGCTCGGCGGGGCGATGTTCGGCAGCCAGATCGGCACCGCGCTCGGCGGCCTGGCCACCGAGGTGCTCACCGCCTCCGACATCGGGCTGCCGCTCGGCCCGACCGGCCGCGCCGCGCTGGTGCCCACCAACGTGGCCGCCTTCGCGGAGGGCCTCGACGTGCCCGCCGACGACGTCCGCCTCTACCTGGCCCTGCGCGAGGCCGCGCACCAGCGCCTGTTCACGCACGTGCCGTGGCTGCGCGACCACCTGATCTCGGCGGTCGCCGACTACGGGCGCGGGATCACCATCGACACCTCCGGCATCGAGGAGCAGGTCCGCAACCTCAACCCGATGGATCCCGCGGCCATGCAGCAGGCGCTCGAGGGCGGCCTGTTCGAACCGGCGAAGACCCCCGCCCAGGAGGCCGCGCTGACCCGCCTCGAGACCACGCTCGCGCTGGTCGAGGGCTGGGTCGACGAGGTCGTCGGGCAGGCGACCGTCGAGCGGATGCCGTCAGCGACGAAGATGCAGGAGGCGGTGCGCCGCCGCCGGGCCTCGGGCGGCCCGGCCGAGCAGACCTTCGCCGCACTGGTCGGCCTGGAGCTGCGCCCGCGCCGGCTGCGCGACGCCTCGACCCTGTGGGGCTCGCTGCGCTCCCGGCAGGGCACCGAGGCCCGCGACGCGGTCTGGCTGCACCCGGACCTGCTGCCCACCGCCGCCGACCTCGACGACCCGCTGGGCTTCCGCGACGACGTGGCCACCCCCGAGGAGCTCTCGGAGGACGACTTCGACGCCGCGCTCCAGCGGATGCTCGAGGAGGGTCCGGACGGCTCCGGCGACTCCCCCCGCCCCGGAGAGTGAGCCTCCACCGCGACGCGCTGACCACGCTGCGGACCTGGTCGGCCCCCGACGCCGGTCAGGAGCGACTGCGCGGTCGGATGGCCGACCACCTCGCGGCGCACGCGAACGGCGTGCGGCGCTCCTGCTTCCCCGACCACCTGACCGCGGGCACCCTGGTGCTGGCCGCCGACGGGGAGGCGGTGCTGCTCAACCTGCACCGCAAGGCCCGGCGCTGGTTCGCCTTCGGCGGGCACTGCGAGGACCAGGACGCCACCCTGGCCGGCGCCGCCCACCGGGAGGCGAGCGAGGAGTCCGGGCTGAAGGGCCTCCGGCTGCACCCGGAGCCGGTCCACCTCGACGCGCACCGGGTCGACTTCTGCGACCCGCGGGGCACGGTCACCCATCTCGACGTGCGGTACGCCGCGCTGGCCGACCCCGGCGCCGAGCACCGGGCCAGTGCCGAGTCCGTCGAGCTCCGCTGGTGGCCGCTGTCGGGCCTCCCGGAGCTGGAGGAGGAGATGCACGTGCTGATCGCCCGCGCCCGCGAGGTCCTGCTGTGAGCTAGCGGCGCCCGTCCGCCCCGTCCTCGACGTCCGCCCCGTGCGCCCGGTCCGTCTCGCCCTCGACGTCGTCGGCGGCGCCGGCCTCCCGGCCGGTCCCGCCCTCCTCGCCCGGCTGCTCCTCGCCCGGTGCCCCGAGCTGCGCCGCCGCGGAGTAGCCCTGGAGGTAGCCCTGGGCCCGCTCGGCGCGCGGGTAGTGCTCCACCCAGGCCCAGAACGCCGCGTCGTGGCCGTGCTCCAGCAGGTGCGCCAGCTCGTGGACGAGCACGTAGTCGACCACCCAGCCGGGCATCCCCTGGAGCCGGGTGGAGAGCCGGATCGACCGGTCCCCCGGCGTGCACGACCCCCACCGGGACCGCTGGTTCTCGACCCACCGGACCGTCTCGGGCTGCGCGAGGCCGCCGAGGTAGGTGTCGGAGAGCTCCCTGGCCCGCTTGAGCAGCTGGCCGTCGGAGGGCCTCCGGCGACGCTCGGAGCGCTGCAGCCGGCCGACCATGGTCTGCACCCACTCGGCCTCCTGGGCCCGGGTCATCGACGCCGGGATCAGGACCACCACCTTGTCCCCGTCGCGGTACGCCGAGACGGTGCGGCGGCGTCGCTTGGAGCGACGCACCTCGACCTCGGGACCGTCCATGACCTGCACGCTAGCCGCTCGAGGCGCCCGGATCGGCCCAGGACACGAGCCGCTCGACGGGCCAGGTGTTGACGATCCGCTCGGCCGGGATCCCGGCCAGCTCGGCCCGCTCGCAGCCGTGGTCGAGCATGTCGAGCTGGCCCGGCGCGTGCGCGTCGCTGTCGATGGAGAACAGGCAGCCGACGTCGCGGGCGAGCTCGAGCAGCTTCGTCGGGGGGTCGCGGCGCTCCGGCCGGGAGTTGATCTCGACCGCGACGTCGTGCTCGAGGCAGGCCTCGAAGACCGCCCGGGCGTCGAACCGGGAGCCCGGCCTGGTGCCCCGGTTGCCGGTGACCAGCCGGCCGGTGCAGTGACCGAGCACGTTGGTCCAGGGCTGCGCCACGGCGGCCACCATCCGCCGGGTCATCGGCTCGGGCTCCATCGCGAGCTTGGAGTGGACACTGGCGACCCGGACGTCGAGCCGGGAGAGCATCTCCTCGCTCTGGTCCAGTGAGCCGTCGTCGAGGATGTCGACCTCGATCCCCTTGAGCAGGCGGAAGCCGGACTCGCCGCCCGCCGCGAGGTGGTCGTTGACCGCGTCCACGACGTCGAGCTGGCGGGCCAGCCGCTCGGCGCTGAGCCCGTGCGCGACGGTCAGCCGGGGCGAGTGGTCGGTGAGGACGAGGTAGTCGTGACCGAGCTCCAGGGCGGTGAACGCCATCTCCTCCAGCGGCGAGCCCCCGTCGGACCAGTCCGAGTGCGAGTGCAGGTCGCCGCGCAGCGCCGCCCGCAGCTCACGGCCGCCCGGCACGAGCGGCCCGGCGTGCTCGGCCTCGAGCCGCGCCAGCCGCTCCGGCACCCGTCCGTGCCAGGCGTCGGTGATCACCCGGGCGGAGCTGGCGCCGATGCCGGGCAGGTCGGTCAGCGTTGCCCCAGTGACGGCCGCGGCGAGCTCGTCGGGGCTCATCGGCAGCACGGTGGCCGCCGCGCTGCGGAACGCCTTGATCTTGTAGGTGTCCTCCCGGGCCCGCTCCAGGAGGAAGGCGATCCGGCGCAGCGCTGCCACGGGGCCGGGTGCCGGGCCGCCCTCGGCGCCGGTGGTCGCTCCGCTCATCGCCCGTTCCCTCTCCACCCGCTCGACATTCTTTCCTCCACAGCCCGCACCGGGCCGTTCTCCCTGCTCACCGGCCCGGTGACCGGGCGGCGGCCCCCGGTTGTCCACAGGCTCGTCCCGAACGCCTCCACAGTAATCCCGGGTTCCTCCACAGGTTGTCCACAGGCCGGTCCCCAGGCCTCGACCCGGCACCGTTGACCCCCGCCGCCGATGCTCCTAGCGTGTCCGCCAGAGGAGGCCCCCGGTCCACCGCTCCGGCGGTGGTCACGACACTGGCAAGGGGAAGGCGAGTGTCGTGACCCGGACAGGGGGCCTCTTCTGACCGCTCCGGGCCCGGTCACCGGCCGGTGAACCGTGGCCGCCGCCGCTCCTGGGCGGCCCGGATCCCCTCCTGCAGGTCCTCGGTGGCCAGCGTGACCGGCTGGGCCAGCGCCTCCCACTGCAGGCAGGCCTCCAGGTCCGGGTGCCCGGACCCGGCCAGGGCGACCTTGGTGTAGCGGGTGGCGATGGGTGCGTTGCCGGCGATCTGTGCCGCGGCCTCGAGCGCGGTGTCGAGCAGGTCGTCGTCGGCGACCACCCGGGAGACCAGGCCCAGCCGCAACGCCTCGTCGGCGTCGACCAGCCGACCCGTCAGGAGCAGGTCCCGGGCGGCGGCCGTGCCGACCACCTCGGGCAGCAGGTAGGTCGAGGCCATGCCCGGGTGCATGCCGAGCCGGACGAAGGGCGCACCCATCCGGGCGCCGGCCGCGGCGTACCGGAGGTCGCAGGCCAGCGCCACGCACAGCCCGGCGCCGATCGCGGGTCCGTTGACCGCGGCGATCGTGGGCACCTCGAGCCGGCGCAGCGACAGCCAGGCCCGGTAGAAGGGCAGCATCCGCTCGCGCAGCCGGTCCGGCCCGGCGTCCGGCTCGCCGGCGATCCAGCTCGTGTCGCCGCCCGAGCAGAACGCGGTCCCGGCCCCGGTCACCACCACGGCCCGCAGCGAGGTGTCCTCGGCGAGGGCCTGCACGGCCCGCACCCACGAGTCGGTCATCGGCTCCGACATGGCGTTGCGCTGGTCCGGGTTGTCCAGCGTCAGCAGCGCCACCCCCTCGCCGGGTCGCTCGAGGCGGAGGTGGGGCAGCGCGGGCGTCTCGACCATGCCCGGCACCCTATCCAGCCGATCCGGGCGGGGCCCGCCTGCTTCCCGCCTGCTTCTCGCCTCAGGCCCGCCTGTGTGTCCCGGGTACCGCCTCCCACGTCCGGGGCCAGGCGTGTCGTAGGGTTCCAGTGGTCGCGGCGGAACACCGCCGTGACCCCGACGGGCTTCCCCAACCCCCCGTCGCGACGACCGAGAACAGAAATGGCAAGGAGGCCGTCATGGCGGAGACCTGGAGCGGTGAGTTCTACTGCGTCAAGTGCAAGGCCAAGCGCGAGGCCTCGGGCGAGGTCAAGGTGAACGACAAGGGCACCCGGATGGCGAAGGCCACCTGCCCCGTGTGCAGCACCAACCTCAACCGGATCCTCGGCAAGCAGTAGCAGCACCCCACACGACCTACGAGGGTGGGCCCCGGTCATCGGGGCCCACCCTCGTGTGTCGTCCAGTCGGCTGTGGATGACGCCGGCGAGCGGCCCCGGACCCGTGTCAGAGTGCGACCGTGTCCACCGCGCACCATCCCGGCTTCCCGCGCCGGCCGCTGCTGCGTCCCGGCGTCCGGGTCACCCGCCGCCGGGACGGACTGCTCCAGGTCGGCCTGAGCGGTCCGCACGCGGTCACCGGCCCCGACGACGCCGCGACCCGGCTCCTCCTCGACGGCCTGCGGCACGGTGAGCCGCCGCCGCCGCCCGACCGGCTGCCGGCGGCGCTGGCCCGGCTGTGCTCCGACCTGCTCGAGGCCGCGCTGGTCGTCGACGGCGACGCCCTCCTGCTCGCGCTCGCGGACCTGCCGGCCGGGGCGGCCCGGGAGTCGTGCGCGGCCCGCTTCGCCGAGCACGCCCTCGACACCGGACCCCGGCTCGCGCACCGGGCCCGGCACACCGTCGAGGTCGGTCACGACCGCGCGCCCGCCGAGGCCGCGCGCCTGAGCCGGCTGCTCGGCGACGCCGGGCTGGGGGTCGGCCCCCGACCCGGGAGGTCGGCCGACCTCGTGGTGCACGTCAGCCGCGGCGAGCCACCGCGCACCGAGGTGGACGGGTGGACGCGGGCGGACACCCCCCACCTGCTGGTGGCCACGGTCGAGGGCCGGGTCCGGGTGGGTCCGTTCGTCGTGCCGGGCCGGACCGCCTGCCTGCGCTGCGTCGACGCCCACCACACCGAGCGGGACCCGCGCCGTTCGCTGGTGGTCGAGCAGTACGTCGCCGCGGCGCGCGGCCCGCGCCGCGCGGGACCGCCGGACCCAGGGGGCGGGCCGGACCCGGAGGCCGGCTCGGTGCCGGAGGCCGGCCCGGACCCGGACCCGGACGCCGGCCCGGTGCCGGAGCCCGTGCCGCACGACCTGCTGGACCTCGCCCTGGTCTGGGCGGCGCGGGACGTGGCGGCCTGGGTCGACGGTCGGGAGCCGCGCACCTGGTCGAGCACCGTGGACGTCGACCCGCTGCTGGAGCTGCGGCGCACCCGCTGGCGACCGCACCCGGGGTGCGGCTGCTCCTGGGGCCTGAACGCCGCCGGCTGAGCGGGACCCGCGTGCCGGGGGTGCCGGGGCTACCACCACTCGCTGTCGAGCTTGCTCTCCATCGCCCGCAGGTGTTCCCGGGAGCAGGTCTCGCAGAAGGTGCGCTGCCGGCCGTTCTCGACCGCGGTCGACCAGGTCAGGGGCTGGTCGCCCTCCTCGGTCCGGCCGCAGAAGTCGCAGGTGCTCGCCATGGGGCCACGCTACGCCCGGGACGCGGCGCTGCGCCGAGGACGACCCGGACATGACGGTGGCCCGGCACTCGACGTGCCGGGCCACCGGGCGCCGCCCGCTCAGAGACGGGCGAGCGCGAGACGCGCCTGCTGGGCTGCCTGCTCGGCCTTCCGGCTGAGCCGGCGGGCCACGACCAGGTTGCGGCCCTGCCGGTACTTCTGCGCCTCTCCCAGGCGCGCGGACATCGTCGCGCGGGCCAGGTCCTCGGACATGAGGTTCATCGTCGTGCTCCAGTTCTGTGGTCGGTTCGGCTGGTGGTGGTGGCGGGCCGGGGCGAGCCGGCCGCCCTGCCTGAGCCGCCCAGCGGACTGGGCGGGCTCAGGCGACGGCGTCCTTGCGCGGCCGGCCGCGGGGGCGCTTGCGGGGGATCACCACTCCCTGAAGGAACAGCTCACCGCCCCAGACGCCCCACGGCTCGCGCCGCTCGAGTGCGCCGCTGAGGCACATCGCCTGCACCGGGCAGTCGGTGCAGAGCGCCTTGGCGTACTCCACGTCGGTCGGCGACTCGGCGAAGAACAGCTCCGGGTCGTGCACCCGGCACGGGAGGCGTTCGTCGTCGACCCCGTCGGCCACGGCGTGCAGGTCTCCGAGGGAGATCGGCCCGGTCTGCCGGGACAGCTCCTCGAGAACGCTGGTGGTCATGTCGTCACCTCTTCTCATGACCTGTTCGCTGGTGTTGATCACTGGTGGGTGAAGGCCGTGGGAAACACGAAGGCCGCGGATCCCGGTCTTCGGGTTCCGCGGCCTGGAGGCTGCCGACTGCTGAGTGGACTCAACAGGTCGGTGGACTCCAGGACGGGACACCCCGGTCGGCTCCCTTGGCGAGAGCGGACACGTGCGCGGCGACCATCGGGACATCGACGCGGATGCGCGCAGCAGCGCCGAAGGCGGCGCAGGTGGGCAGCGTGATGCGCGGCTGGTCGTCAGCCGTGAATCGGAACGTGGTGTTGCTCATCGGGCCACCTCCTTCGGTGTCGTCGGGCGCCGGCCGTGCCAGGGCCGTGGATGCGCGTGAACTCGGACTACAGCAAGGTAGCGCCACTCGCGGGACCCCGGCAAACGATTTAACTGGGGTTCTCGCAGAAACCTTCTGCTCAGCCCAGGATCGCCAGCACGTCGGTGCCGTACCGCTCGATCTTGGCCGCGCCGATGCCGCTGATCCGCATCAGGTCGGACTCGCTCCCGGGCCGGTGCTCGGCGATCGCCTCGAGCGTGGCGTCGGTGAACACGACGTACGCCGGCACCTGGTCCGCGGCGGCCCGGCCGCGCCGCCACTCCCGGAGCTGCTCGAACAGCTCCACGTCGTAGGTGGCCGGGCAGTCGGCGCACCGGCCGATCTTGCGCTCGGCCGCGCTGGCGAGCGGGTGGCCGCAGGTGCGGCACATCGCGGCCCTGCCGCGCACCTTGCCGCCGCTCCGGCCACCGCGGCCCCGGCCGGCCTCCCGGTCCGAGCCGCCCCCGGGCCGCAACGGGTCGAGGAAGCGGGAGGGCCTGCGGGTGCGCCGGCCGCCGGGGTTGCGGGCCAGGCTCCACGAGACCGCGAGGTGCCGCCGGGCGCGGGTCATCCCGACGTAGAGGAGCCGGCGCTCCTCCTCCACCTCGGCGGGGGTGGAGGCGAAGCTGATCGGCAGCGAGCCGTCCTGGGCGCCACAGACGAAGACCGCGTCCCACTCCAGGCCCTTGGCGGTGTGCAGGGTCGCCAGCGTCACGCCCTCGGCCACCGGGGCGTGCTGCTCGGCGGCGCGTCGGTCCAGGTCGTCGACGAAGGCCCCGAGGTCCGGCCCGGGAGCCGACTCCCCCGCCGCGTCGCCCGCACCGCCCGCGTCGCCTAGGTCCGCGGGGCCGCCCGCGTCCGCCGGGCCGCCCGCGCCGCCCGCGTCGCCCTCCGCCGGGCCGCTCCCTGCGCCGCGCGCCGCCCGGAACGTCTCCGCCTGCGAGACCAGGGCGTGCAGCGACTCCCACTTGTCCCGGACGGTGCCCCGCCCGGTGGGCGGCTGCTCGGTCCAGCCCATCCCGGCCAGGGTGTCGCGCACGTCGGCGACGAGGTCGCCGGTGCCCGAGCCGGACCGGGCCGAGCCACGCAGCAGCGTGATCGCCTGGCGGACCTCGGCCCGGTCGAAGAACCGGGCCGCGCCCCGGACCACGTAGGCCAGTCCCCGGGCGGCGAGCGCGTCCTCGAAGGCCTCGGACTGCGCGTTGATCCGGAACAGCACCGCGATCTGCGAGAGCGGCGTGCCGGCGTCGCGCAGCGTCAGGATCTCGGCCGCGACCGCCTCCGCCTCGGCGACCTCGTCGTCGTACTCGCGGTAGGCGATGCCCGGCCCGGCCGGCCGCTGCGCCACCAGGTCGACCCCCTTCGACGGCGTGCCGGCCAGCAGCGTGTTGGCCGCGCCCACCACCTCCGGCGTCGACCGGTAGTTGCGCACCAGGTCGATCGCGGTGGTGGCGGGGTACCTGCTCGGGAAGTCGCGGAGGTAGCCGGCGTTCGCGCCGGCGAAGCTGTAGATGGTCTGGGCCGGGTCGCCGACCACGCAGAGCTCGTCGCGGCCGCCGAGCCAGAGGTCCAGCAGCGCCGACTGCAGCGGCGAGACGTCCTGGAACTCGTCGACGGTGAAGAACTTGTACTGCCGGCGCACCTGCGCGGCGACCCGCTCGTCCTCGGCCAGCAGCGCGGCGGCCAGCAGCAGGACGTCCTCCATGTCCATCCGGCCCTGCCCGCGCTTCACGTCCTCGTAGGCACCGAAGACCCGGGCCACCGTCGCCGGGTCCAGGTTGGTGACCTCCCGGCCGCGGCCGGGGGCGATGGCGGCGTACTGCTCGGGGCGGACGTTGCTGACCTTGGCCCACTCGATCTCGGAGGCCAGGTCCCGGAGTCCGGCCTGGTCGACCGACTCCCGCTGCCGGCGCACCGCGAGGGCGAGCATCGGCAGCTTCGACTCGGTGAGCGTCGGCAGCTCGGTGCCGTGCACGCCCGGCCAGAAGTAGCGCAGCTGGCGCAGCGCGGCCGCGTGGAAGGTGCGGGCCTGCACACCCGGGGCCCCGAGGTCCCGGAGCCGGGTGCGCATCTCCCCCGCCGCCCGGGTGGTGAAGGTCACCGCGAGCACCTCGGTGGGGGCGTAGACGCCGGTGGCGACGCCGTGTGCGATCCGGTGCGTGATCGCCCGGGTCTTGCCGGTGCCGGCGCCGGCCAGCACCCGGACCGGGCCGCGCAGCGCCTCCGCGACCTGGCGCTGCTCGGGGTCGAGCGCGGCCAGCAGCTCGTCGGGCCGGGGGGAGGGCATCGGAACAAATACCTCGCGGGTCGGGTTGTGCGGGGTGACCAGCCCACCCTAGATGTCTGAGGGGACAACCCGAGTGAGCACCTTCACGATGTACACCACGCCGTGGTGCGGCTACTGCCACCGTCTCAAGAGCCAGCTCGACCGCGAGGGGATCGCGTTCGACCTGGTCGACATCGAGCAGCAGCCCGACGCGGCCTTCCTGGTCGAGCAGGCCAACGGCGGCAACCAGACGGTGCCGACGCTGGTCTTCGCCGACGGCTCGGCCCAGACCAACCCCTCGCTGGCCCAGGTCAAGGACAAGCTGGCCGCCCTCGCCTGAGGAGTCGAGTGCTGAGGTGGTCGCCAGAGCCACCACCTGAGCACTCGACCGGGCTCGACGGGGCTCGACCGGGGAGACCCTGGCGGCTACCAGCCGTCGCCGGGCAACGGCTCGCCGAACCAGTGCTCCAGCAGGGACGAGGAGATCGAGATCCCGGTCGGCACCACGACGCTGCCGTCGGCCCACGCCGCCCGCAGCTCGGCCCGGGTGAACCAGCGGGCGGACTCGATCTCGTGCCCGTCCACGTGGATCTCGCGGGACAGCGCCCGGCCCACGAAGCCGACCATGAGGCTCGCCGGAAGCGGCCAGGGCTGGCTGCCGAAGTAGTGGACGTCGCCCACGACGACCCCGACCTCCTCGGCGACCTCACGGCGTACGGCGTCCTCCAGGGTCTCGCCCGGCTCCAAGAAGCCGGCCAGCGTCGAGTAGCGGCCGGCCGGCCAGCTGGGGTGCCGGCCGAGCAGGATCGCCTCGTCGTCCCCGTCCCCGTGCGTGATCGCCATGATCACCGCCGGGTCGGTCCGCGGGAACTGTCCCTTGCCGCACTCGGTGCAGACCAGCTCGTGCCCGGCGGACCGGGCGACCACGGGTGCCCCGCAGCGCGGGCACCGACGGGTCGCCCAGTGCCACTCCGCGAGACCGATCGCGTGGAAGAGCAGCGGCGCCTGGCTCGAGCCCTCCGGGTCGGCCGCGGCGAGCCGAGGCAGCACCGCCCGGAGTCCGACCCACTCGCCCCGCTCCCCCGGCGCCTGGTCCGGGTCCACGATCACCGCGAACCAGGTGCGGCCGTCCCGCTCGCCGAGCAGCAGCCGGGTGCCGTCCGGCACCTGCGCGGAAGGCCGCCAGTCCACCCGTCCGCCCACCGGCCGGATCCGGGTGCCGGCCACGACCAGCACACGGGTGTCCGGGTCGGCCCAGCGCTCCTCCAACCAGGCGGCGTCCACGCGACGCACCCCGGCCCGGTCGTGGGCGTCGGCCGCGAGGTCGAGGTGGGGGAAGCTCATGCGCCGGGCCCCTGCTCCAGCCAGGCCCGGAACGCCGCGGAGTCGTAGGGACGCCCCAGGAACTCCTCGACCAGGTCGGCGGCGTCCCGGCTGCCGCCGGGCCGCAGCACCGTGTCCCGGTAGCGCCGGGCGACCTCGGGCGCGAACAGGTCGGCGGGGTCGAACGCCGAGAACAGGTCCTTCGCGATGACCAGGCTCCACATGTAGGTGTAGTAGCCGGAGGTGTACTCGGTGAGGTGCCCGAACGAGGTGAAGAAGTGGCCCCCGGGCAGCGGCGCGATGAGGTTGTACTCCTCCCACAGCTCCCGCACCCGGGCGTCCAGGTCGTCGGGGCGCTCCAGGTGCAGCCGGTAGGAGACGGCGGCGTAGAACATCTGGGCCCGGGCCAGGTAGCCCTGCCCGAACTCCTCGGCGGCCCGCATCCGCCGTACCAGATCCGCGGGGATCGGACGGCCGTGCTCGTCGGTGGCGAACCGGCCCAGGACCTCGGCGTCCCACGCCCACTCCTCCAGCATCTGGCTCGGCGCCTCGACGAAGTCCCACTCGGTGGCCACGCCGGAGAAGCGCACCCAGTGCTGCCGGCCGCCGAGCACGTGGTGCAGCAGGTGCCCGAACTCGTGGAACAGCGTCACCACGTCGGCGTGCGTCATGAGGCCGCGGGGGAAGTTGCAGACCAGCACCCCCTCGGGCGCCTGCACGCCGGCCACACCGGGCACCAGGTCGAACTGCGCGGCGTGGTTGTACTTGCCGGCGCGCGGGTGCAGGTCGAGGTGGATCCGGCCCAGTGGCGTCCCGTCGGCGGCCACGTCGTACGTCGCCACGTCGGGGTGCCACGTCGGCGCCCCGACCACCCGCTCCCAGGTCAGCCCGAACAGCCGGCCGGTGACGTCGAGCAGGCCCTGCCGGACCTTGCCGAAGTCGAAGTAGGACCGCACCTCCTGGGCGTCCAGCGAGAACCGCTCCCGGCGCACCAGCTCGGCGTAGTGACGCCAGCTCGCCATGTCGATCCGCTCGATCGCCGGGTCGTCCTGCCGGGCCCGGTCGAGCAGGACGGCCAGGTCCCGCTCGCCCGCCGGGCCGACCGCCGCGGTGATCTCGTCGATGAAGTCCCCGATCGCCGGGCCGGACCCGATCATCTTGACCTCGGCGTCGAACGACGGCCAGTCCTGGTGACCGAGCAGCGTCGCGTGCTCGTGCCGCAGGTCGAGCAGCTCGCTCAGCACCGCGGCGTTGTCCGGCCAGCCGACGTCGAGGAAGGCGGTCATCACCGCCCGCCGGGCCGCGGCGTCCGTGGAGAACGTGAGGAACGGGTGGGTGTCGGGGTAGTCCGTCGTCACCGTCACCTCACCCCCGACCGCCGGGTGCTCGGCCACCCAGTCCTCGGGCAGCCCCTCGACCGCCGCGGCCGGGACCTGCGTGCTGCGGCGGCCCTCACGGATGCCGCGGGAGAACGCCTGGGCCAACGTCGTCTCCTGCTCGCTGATCTCCCGCAGCCGGGACCGGGTGG
Organism: Nocardioides donggukensis; assembly: GCF_014842875.1. Lineage (GTDB taxonomy): Bacteria > Actinomycetota > Actinomycetes > Propionibacteriales > Nocardioidaceae > Nocardioides > Nocardioides donggukensis. Next base: position 250,004 of record NZ_JACYXZ010000003.1, read on the forward strand.
CCTCGTCACGGTCGACCCCGGCCCGGCGCAGGTCGCGCAGCGAGTGCGCCAGGACCCGGCGGGCGTCAGGGTCGAGCCGCTCGGGGTCGACGGCGGCGAGGGCCGAGTGCACGCCGTCGTCGAGCATCAGTGCGGTCCGGAACCGCTCGGCCGCCAGCTCGGCCTCCTCGGCCTCGGCCCGGATCCCGGCGTCGGGGTGCACCTGGGCCAGCAGCCCGGCCGCGGCCAGGCAGTCGGCCAGGTGGATCCCGATCGTGTTCCAGGTCTCGAGCGGGTCGCCGTCCCCGACCACCAGCCGGTCCCGCTGCGCGGCGGCCCGGTCGAGGGCACCGGAGCACCGCTCCGCCAACCAGGCCGACCAGTCCCCGTCGGGGGCGGGCAGGGACAGCGGCGCGAGGTCCGCGGGCGTGCTCACACAGGCAGGCTACCCACCGCCTCCGGCCCCTACGATCACCCCATGAGCACGCACATCGGCGCCGCCCCCGGCGCGGTCGCCCCCCACGTCCTGATGCCCGGCGACCCGCTCCGGGCCCGCTGGGTCGCGGAGACCTTCCTCGAGGACGTCACCTGCTACAACGAGGTCCGCGGAATGCTCGGCTACACCGGCACCTGGCGCGGCGAGCGGATCAGCGTGCAGGGCTCCGGCATGGGGCAGCCGTCCCTGGCGATCTACGCCACCGAGCTCTTCACCGACTACGACGTGCGCTCGATCGTCCGGATCGGCTCGTGCGGCGCCCTGGTCGAGAAGGTCGGCCTCCGCGACGTCATCCTGGCCACCGGCGCCTGCACCGACTCCGGGATGAACCGGCTCCGCTTCCACGGCCTCGACTACGCCCCGGTCGCCGACTTCGGCCTGCTGCGGGCGGCGTACGACGCCGCGCAGGCCCGCGACGACGTGACCACCTGGACCGGGCTGATCCTCAGCGGCGACCAGTTCTACTCGCCCCGGCCGGAGCTGGTCGAGCCGATGACCGACCACGGCGTGCTGGCCGTGGAGATGGAGGCCAGCGCGCTGTACACGCTGGCCGCCCGGCACGAGCGCCGGGCGCTGGCGATCTGCACGGTCTCGGACCACCTCGTCACCGGCGAGGAGACCACGGCCCTGGAGCGGCAGGAGACCTTCCCGGCCATGGTCGAGATCGCCCTCGCCGCGGTCACGGCCTGACCAGCCGCTCGAGCTCCTCGCGGCCGGGCAGGGGGGCGTGCTCGACCAGCCGGTCGGTCCGCACGTAGTAGAACGCGGCCCGGACCCGCTCCAGGGGCACCCCCGCCAGGTCGGCCCACGCCAGCCGGTAGAGCGCCAGCTGCAGCGGGTCGGCGGTCTCCGCGCGGTTGGTCTTCCAGTCCACGACGAGGTGGTCCTCGCCGTCGACGTAGACCGCGTCGATCCGTCCGCGCACGACCTGACCGGCCAGCACCAGGGCGAAGGCCGGCTCGACGGCGTGCGGCACCCGGTCGGCGAAGGCGCCGTTCTCGAAGGCCTTGACCAGCTCCTGCAGGTCCGCCTCGCCGTCGATCTCGGCGTCCGCCCGCCCGGACAGCTCGTCGGGGTCGAGCAGCAGCTGCTGGCCGAACCGGGCCTCCACCCAGGCGTGGAACCGGGTGCCGAACCGGGCCGCGGGGGACGGCGCCCGCGGCATCGGGCGGGCCAGCGCCTGCGCGAACGCGGCCGGGTCGTCGCGCAGCCGGGCCAGCGCGGTCGCGGAGAGGCTCTCGGGCAGCGGCACGACGATGTCGGGCGAGCGGTCCCGGCGGGCCTCGTCGAGCAGCCGGGCGATCTCCTCGTCCCACTGCTGGACCAGGTCGAGGTGCAGGACGTCCTCGACCCGGTCCGGCTCGGCGAGGTCGGCCGAGCGCACCCGGCGCGCCGCCTCGTGCCGCCGCTCCACCTCGGCGGTGTGGTGCGAGATCGGCCACTCCAGGTCGGTCGGAGCACCGGCGTAGGGACTGGTCTCGCCCTTGACCGGGGCCTCCCGCCAGGCGTCCGGCTCGGCACCCCACGCCGCCATCGCCTCCCGGGTGGCCACCAGGTACGCCGACGGGCCGCGGCCGGTCTTGAGCCGCGGGGACCAGCACCAGGACGAGACCCAGAGCCGGTGTCGGGCCCGGGTCCAGGCGACGTACCCGAGCCGGAGCTCCTCGACCGCCTCGTGCGCCTTCGTGGCCGCGGCGAGCGCGGCGATGTCGTCGGGGGTGTGGCCGGCGAGCGCCGGCAGGTCGCGGGCGTCGCCCCGCAGCGCCGTGGGCATCACCTGGGCCACGGTCAGCCAGCTCGGCCGGGTGCGGTTGGTCGGGAACGAGCGCTCGGTGACCCCGACCAGGAACACCGCGTCCCACTCCAGGCCCTTGGCCCGGTGCACGGTCAGCAGCTTCACGGAGTCGGCCTCCGAGGGGGTGGCGACGTCGAGGCCCTGCCCGAACTCGTCCTCCGCCTCCAGCCAGGCCAGCAGCGCGGCCAGCGTGACCCGGCCGTCCACGGCCTGGAACTCGGCGACCGCCTGCAGGAACAGGTCGAGGTTCTCCCGACGGGCGGCGGCGGCCGGGCTCACCGAGGAGGCCAGCTCGAGGTCGATGCCGGTGACCTCCACGATCCTGCGGACCAGGTCGAGCAGCGGCTCGCCGACGGCCGACCGGAGCCGCCGCAGCTCCTCGGCCAGCAGCGCGAAGCGCTCCGCGGCCTCAGGCGAGTAGTCCAGCTCACCGGGGTCGTCGAGCGCGTCGCACAGGGACGGGATCTCGACCGGATCCGCTCCCTCGACCGCCGCCGCGAGCTGGGCGCGGAGGTCCGCGAACCCCTCCCCGCCGCGGGCCGACCCGGCCAGCTCACGGGCCCGCCGCCCGAGCAGCGCCAGGTCGCGCGGCCCCACCGCCCAGCGCGGTCCGGCGAGCAGGGTCAGCAGGGCGGCGTTGGCGGTGACGTCCTGGACCAGCGTGAGCGTGGCGACCACCTCGGAGACCTCGGGCAGCCGCAGCAGACCCTTGAGACCGACGATCTCGACCGGGATCTCGCGGTCGGTGAGCGCGTCGAAGACCGCCGCGGCGTGGGCGTTGTCCCGGGTGAGCACACCGATCTCCCGCCAGCACGGCTCCTGTTCGGCCGCCCGGCGCCCGGCCGGCGCGGCGTCCGCCCGCGTCGCGACGAGCTGCGCGTGGGTCTCGACGACCCGGTCCGCGAGCCAGGACAGCTCGTCGTCCCACGTCTCGTGCACGTGCACCCGGACCTCACCCGGCGCGGCGTCCGGCTTCGGCTCCAGGGGCAGCAGCTCGGGGCGGCCGGCGTACAGGTCCCCGGCGAGGTGGTTGGCGGTGGCGAGGATCCGCGCGTCGGAGCGGCGGTTGACCGTGAGCGGGTAGGTCAGCGGCCGTCCTGAGGCGGAGGGGAAGTCCTGGGCGAACTCGAGGATGTTGGACACCGAGGCGCCGCGCCACCCGTAGATCGCCTGGTTGGGGTCGCCGACGGCCGTGACCGGGTGCCCGCGCCCGTGCTCGACGTCGGGGCCGGAGAAGAGCCGGCTCAGCATGAGCGCCTGGGCGACCGAGGTGTCCTGGTACTCGTCGAGCAGCACGATCCGGTGCGCCGCCCGCTCGGCCGCCCCCACCTCGGGGCACTCGCTGGCCAGTCGCGCGGCCACCGCGATCTGGTCGGAGAAGTCCATGAGCCCCAGCTGCGCCTTCAGGGCGCGGTAGGCCTCGACCAGGCCGAGCAGCTCGGCCCGCTTGTCGATGGCGGCGATCGCCTTCTCGTTGCGCTCGCGGTAGGTCTTGCGGTGCTCGGTGGCTATCCCGGCCACGAACAGGGGCCGCTGCCGCGCGTCGTGCTCGCGCACCTGGTCGGGGTGGACCAGGTGCTCGCTCATCTCGGCGTCCAGCGCGAGGAGGTACTGCACCACGTGGCGCGGCGAGTCGCTGAGGTGCTGCACCGGCGCGGAGTGCCGCTGCACCACCCGGGCGGCCAGCTGGTAGCGGCTGGCGTCGGCGATCAGCCGGGTGTCCGGCTCGTGCCCGACCCGGAGGCCGTGCTCGGCGAGCAGGCCCTGGGCGTAGGCGTGGTAGGTCGCGACCGTCGGCTCCTCCACCTCCTCGGCCGGGTCCACCGGCTCACCGCCGGGCCGGGCACCGCGCTCCGGCAGCAGGCCGGCGCGGCGTAGGTTGTCGCGGATCCGCGTCGAGAGCTCCGCGGTCGCCTTCGTGGTGAAGGTCAGCCCCAGGATCTCGCCGGGCCGGACCCGGCCGGTGGCCACCAGCCAGACCACTCGGGCCGCCATCACCGTGGTCTTGCCGGACCCGGCGCCGGCCACGACGACCGCCGGCTCGAGCGGTGCGGTGATCGCGGCGAACTGCTGCGGGCTGAAGGTCCAGTCCTCGCCGAGGAGGTCGCGCAGCTCCTCGGGGGTGCGGATCTCCCGGGTCACGACAGCACCGACCCGGCGGCCTTGTCGGGGCAGATCGCCTGGAAGTCGCAGCGGTCGCAGTGACCGCCCGGGCGGGCCGCGAAGCGCTCCTCGCGCAGGGCCGCCACGGCCTGCTCGAGCTGCTGCTCGACCAGCCGGTCGGCGCCCGGCTCGGGTGCGGGCTGCTGCTGCACCTTGGGCAGGCCCGTCCCGTGCCGCAGCTGCACCAGCTCGGCGCCGCCCGCGGTGACCGGCCGTCCCGCGGCCTCGTCGGCGGCCCCGTGGTCCACCGCGAGCTGGTAGAGGCCGAGCTGGGGGTGCTGGGCGACCTGCTCCCTGGTGGGGGCGTACTTGCCGGTCTTGAGGTCGACGACCACCACCCGGCCGTCCTCGTCGAGCTCGAGCCGGTCGGCGTACCCGTGCAGCCGGACCGCCTGGCCGTCGGGGAGCGTCACCTCGGCGCTGATCCTCGGCTCCGTGGCGAGCACGGTGCGGGCGTCGGGCCGCTCGTGCCAGGCCACGAACCGGGTCAGGGCGTCGACGACCGCCTGCCGCTCCCGCGCCCGCGACCAGGGGGTGCGGAACTCCAGCCGACCCCAGACCTCGTCGACGAGCGGCATCAGGTCGGCCTCCACGTCGATCGGCCGGTCGCCGCGCTCACCCTCCGCCGGCTGCGGGATCTCGCCGGAGGCGAGCCGCTCGGCGATCGCGTGCACCACGGTGCCGAAGCCCTGGCTGGCCGAGCTGACCACGGCCCCACCGGCCTCGCGCTGCAGGAACCACTGCGCGGGGCAGGTCAGCAGGCCGTCGAGGGCGCTGGCCGAGATCGTCAGGGGCTCGTCGGGCGGCCGGACGGCGCGCTCGGAGCGGCTCGGTCCGCGCATCCCCCACCACGTGGACGGATCCGCCCCGGAGGCCACCGGCCGGCCCTGGACGTCGGTCTCCGCCAGCATCCGCAGCCGGCGGGCGGCGGCGCCGCGCAGGGCCTCGGGCTGGGCGGGGTCGGCCACGGTACGCCGCAGCTCGGCCAGCAGCCCGGCCATGGACAGCGGCCGATGCGGGCGGCCGACCCGGTGGACCGGCTCGACGCCCAGCTCGTGCAGGAACCGGGAGGGCTGCTCGCCGTCGTCGTCCGGGGACCGCACCGCGGTGACCACCAGCCGCTGCCGGGGCCGGGTGCAGGCGACGTAGAAGAGCCGACGCTCCTCGGCCAGCAGCTCCTTGAGCGTGGTCGGGGGCCGCAGCCCGCCGCGGCCGACCTCGTCGGCCCGGAGCAGGGTGGAGCGGCGCCGCAGGTCCGGCCACGCCTCCTCCTGCACGTGGGCCACGACGACCAGCCGCCACTCCAGACCCTTGGACCGGTGCGCGGTGAGCAGCCGCACCGCGTCGCCGCGCACCCCGCGCTCGGCCAGCGTGTCCCCGGGGATCTCCTGGGCCCGCAGCGTCGCCAGGAACTCCCGGACGCTGGTGTGGCCCTTGCGCTCCTCGGCCCGGGCGGCGACCTCGAAGAGCGCGCACACCGCGTCGAGGTCGCGGTGCGCGAGCCGGGCGGCCGGTCCGCCTCCGGCGGTGGCGGCCCGGAGCCGGCGACCCCAGTCGCTGCCGTCCCAGAGCACCCACAGCACCTCCTCCACGGTGCCGCCCTCGGCCAGCCGGACCCGGGCCCGCTCGAGCAGCGCCGCGAGCCGGCCCGCGCGGCGGGCGGCTTCGCCGTCGAGGCCGGAGAGGATCTCCGGCTCCAGCAGCGTCCGTCGCAGCAGCTCTCGGGCCGGCACCGACGCCTGCCGCGCCCGCAGCGCCCGGGTGAGCGACCGGACGTCGGTGGCGTCGAGCCCGCCCAGCGGGGAGATGAGCAGCTCCTCGACCCGGTCGGCCCCGACGTGGTGCTCGTCGTCGGGGTCGGTGACCGAGCCGTCCACGACCGCCGAGAGCGCCGCCAGGAGCGGGAGCACCGCGGGCTCGCGCACCAGAGGGGTGTCGTCGCCGGCCACCTCCACCGGCACACCGGCCGCACCCAGGGACCGGCGCAGCGCCGGGATCGAGGACCGGCCGGAGCGGACCAGGACGGCCATCTCCGACCACCCGACACCGTCCTCCAGGTGTGCCCGGCGCAGCAGGTCGGCGACGTGCTCGGTCTCGGCCCGGGCGGTGTCGAAGGTCCAGGCCTCGACGCTGCCGGGGCCGTGCTCGGTCCGGGCCGGCTGCGGCGACCGGAACGCGGCGTACGTCGCGGCCGGGATCGAGCCGGTGATGCCGATCGAGGCCGCGATCCCTCGCGAGGCGCGGAGCAGGCGCGAGCCGAACCGGCGGGTGGTGCCCAGCGCCACCACGGGGGCCGGGCTGCCGTCGGCGGCCGGGAACTCGGTCGGGAAGTCCAGGATGCCGCGGACGTCGGCGCCGCGGAAGCCGTAGATCGACTGGTCCGGGTCGCCCACCACGGTGAGGCTCCGCCCGTCGCCGGCCAGGGCCCGCAGCAGCTGCACCTGGGCCGGGTCGGTGTCCTGGTACTCGTCGACGAAGACGTGCCGGAACCGGGCCCGGAGGTCCTCGCGGTGCGCCTCGGCCTCGATGACCGCGCGCGCGATCAGGTCGGGGTAGTCGATGGCGCTCTGGTCGCCGAGGACGTCGAGGTACTGCCGCAGGAACAGCCCGGCGGCCTCCAGCTCGGGCACCCGCTCCAGCCGCCCCAGCTCGACCAGGTCGTCGGGGTCGAGCCCGCGCTCGCGGGCCCGGGCCAGCACGGCGTGCACCTCGCGGGCGAAGCCACGGGTGCCGACGGCAGCGCGCAGGTGGTCCGGCCAGCGCACCGACTCCGGGTTGTCGGTCAGCAGCTCCTGGAGCACGACGTCCTGCTCCGGGGCGCTCAGCAGCCGCAGCGGGGCGGCGTACAGCTCGGCCGGCGCGTAGAGCCGCACCAGGCCGTAGGCGAAGGAGTGGAACGTCGAGCTGAGACTGCTCGACGTCGTGCGCCCGATCCGCGCGACGACCCGGTCCCGCAGCTGCTCGGCGGCCTTGCGGGAGAAGGTCAGCGCCAGCACCTGGTCGGGACGGGCCCCCTCCTCGACGCGCCGCACGATCGCCTCCACCAGCGTCGTGGTCTTGCCGGTGCCGGGGCCGGCCAGCACGAGGAGCGGACCGTCGGCGTGGTCGACGACCCGGCGCTGGTGCTCGTCGAGGTCGACCGGTCCGGCCGGGGTGGCCGCCGGTCGCAGGTGGTAGGTCGCGGTGCTCATCGGTGCCTACCCAACCATCCGGCTCCGACAGCGTCGGTCGGGACGGGGCTAGTCTCGGGGGATGACCCGCACCGACCGCCTGCTCGGGTCGGTGGCCCCACGGCCCGGCGAGGTGGCCGCCGCGCTGCCCGGCGACGAGCTGGTGCCGGACCCGGACGTCGTGATGGACCGCGGCTTCGACCTCGCCGTGCCACCGGCCGTGGCCTGGCCGTGGCTGGTGCAGCTCGGCAAGGGCCGGGCCGGGTGGTACCTCCCCCGTCGGGTCGAGCGGCTCCTGCCCCGGGCGCGCCGGGCGACCCGCACGGTCGAGGCGCGGTGGCAGTCGCTGGCGGTCGGCGACGTGATCCCGGACTACGGCGGCCCCGAGGCCACCTTCGAGGTGGCCGACCTGGAGCCCGGCGCCCACCTGGTCCACCGGTCCGAGCGCGGTCGCACCCAGGTGAGCTGGGCGATCGTGCTCCGCCCGCAGGACGCCGGCACCCGCGTCCACCTCCGGCTCCGGCTGGGTCCGGTCCGCCACGTCCGGCTGGCCCGGTCGGTGGGCGGCCTCTTCGACGCGCTGACCCTGGCCGGTCTGGCCGCCGGCCTGCGGGAGCGGGTCTGAGGCCTCACGGCTGCCAGTACGCCGCCCGCAGGTCGATCGCGCCGGACGCCCGCAGGGGCGTGCCCTCCTCGAGGTGACGCAGCCGCCCCTCCCCCTCGTGGGAGGGCGGCAACGACCCGTCCGCCCGCACCACCCGCCACCAGGGGACGCCGCCGCCGTGCAGGGCCATCACCGACCCCACCTGCCGGGGGCCGCCGCGCCCCAGGCGGGTGCCCACCGCCTCGGCCACCGCGCCGTACGTCGTCACCCGGCCGCTCGGGACCTGCTCGACGCAGGCCAGCACCGCCTCGACGTACTCCTCGTCCACGGCCGCCAGCCTAGGTGTTGAGATACAGCGCTCTGGACCGGACGTCCTGTGGCCGGGCAAAGGGGTTGGGCTCAGGGGATGGGCTCGAAGGGCCGGGTGCCCCGGACCAGGCGCAGGCCGTCGATGCCCGAGTGCCGGCGCGCGAAGCGCAGCTCGCGGGCCAGGTCGCCGACCCCGTTCGAGCCCGGCACCGGAGCCACCGCGACCGTCGACAGGGTGCCGAAGGCGCGCCCGTCCGGACCCAGCAGGCCGGAGCCGGAGTCGCCGGGGACACCCGGGGTGGCGGTGTAGACGTCGTGGGCCCAGCCGCCGGCGGACCGGCCCAGCGAGACCCCGGTGCGTGGCGAGAGCGTGTCGGTGGGGCGCAGGCTCGAGCTCGCGTAGCCGTGGACCCGGCTCCCGGCGTCGACCCCGTCGACCTCGACGCCGGTCGGTCCGCCCCAGAACGGCACGGTGGGGTTGACCTTCCCGACGCGCTTGCGGCCGACCCGGACCAGGGCGAAGTCGTTGTGGGCACAGGGATTCGCCCGTCGCACGCCGCGCTCGGCCATGGTGCGCCACGAGGAGTACGCCAGCCGGCCGAAGCCGTGCGTCGTGCCGCGCGAGACGAGATCGGCCCCGGAGGCGAAGCGGACCCGGGTCCCGAGGGGAAGGGAGCCCGTGGCACACCCGTCGGTGTCGGTGGCCTCGCCGAGGCCGGCGCAGTGCGCGGCGTAGCCGACGTACACCCGGCCCCGGCGGTCGGTGAACACGAAGTTGCCGGTGCACTGCGCGCCGGCGGTGAACATCTGCACCCCCGGGGTGATCGTGGCCCGGTCGGCGGGCGCCCAGCGCGAGCCGCCCGCCGCCGCCCCGCCGGCGACCCAGAGCAGAGGCAGGGCGGTCAGCACGGCCACCAGGCCGCCGAGGGACCGGGCGAGCCCGGGGTGCGGGCGGCGGGCCGTCGAGGAGGGGAGCATGTCCCTACAACGGCCCTGACCCCGATCGGCTACGCCGACCGGGGTCGAGGGGCAGGTTCGTGCCCGGGGCCGGCCCAGCGGGCCGGCAGCTCGGGCCGTGGCTCAGAGGGCGGGGTCGAACGGCTCCGTGCCGGTCACCAGCTGCAGCCCGGCGATCCCGCTGTGCTGCTGGGCGTAGGCGAGCTCGTTGGCCATGTCGCCGATGTTGTTCGACGCCGGGAGCGGGGCCAGGCCGAGCGTGGACAGGGTGCCGACCGCGTTGCCGTCACCGTCGAGGAACGCGCTGCCGGAGTCACCGGGCACGCCCGGGGTCACGGTGTAGAGCGGGTGCGTCCAGCCGCCGTCGGCCGGGTCGTCACCGAGGCTGGTGCCGGTCTTCGGCGACAGCGCCTCGACTCCCCCGCGCAGGCTGGAGTTGCCGTAGGAGTAGACCCGGTCGCCGGCCGCGGTGCCGGTGGTGTTCAGGCCCTCCGGTCCGCCCCAGAACGGCACCGACGGGTTCACCTTCGAGACGTCGCCGGCGGCGACCTCGACCAGGGCGAAGTCGTTGTAGGCGCAGGTGTTGGCGTCCTGCTCGTTGCGCTGGTCCATGGTGTGCCAGGAGCTGTAGGCGAGGGTCCCGGTGCCGACCTGGGTCCCTCGGCCGACCAGGCTGCCGCCCTCGTTGAAGGTCACCGCGGTGCCGAGCGGCAGCGAGGAGGCCTTGCAGCCGTCGGTGTCGGTGGCCGCGCCGGTGCCCGCGCAGTGCGCGGCGTAGCCGACGTAGGTCCTGCCCGCGCCGTCGGTGAAGACGAAGTTGCCGGTGCACTGCGCCCCGTCGGTGTACATCTGTACGCCCGGGTGGATCCGGGCGTCCTCGGCCGGCGCCCAGGTGGGCGCGGCGGAGGCCTGGCCGGCCGGCGCTGCGAGGAGGGCCGCGCCGAGCGCGGTCGCGCCGAGGGCGCCGAGCGCCCGGGTGCGCGTGCGGGTGGCGGTGGCGGGGTGGTGGGACGTCATGGGGCGGATTCCTCCCGAGGGGTGGCGATGGGGTGCCCGGTTCAACGAGCGCCGCCGCGCCGGGTTACGCCGACGGGTGCCGGGGGCGATCGTTCTCAGAGGGGCTCGGCGACCACGACGACGTTGCTGAGGTACGCCGTCCCGTCCCAGTCCTCGCACGTCACCAGCACCAGCCGGGCCTCCCCAGCCGGGTCGAACAGCTCGGCCGCCTCGGTCGCGAGCTCCCCCTTGGAGAGCACCCGGACCGCACCGACCCGGTAGGACACGAGGCCGGCCTCCGTGGTCACCCGCACGACCGACCCACGCCGTACCTCCTCGAGGTCGTCGAAGGCACCTCCCCCGGCCCGCACCGTGTGACCCGTGACCAGCACGCTGCCGGTGCTCGACCCGGGCTGTGCCCCGGCCGCCCACCAGCCGACGCGGCGGGCGTCGGAGGGCGGGGTGAGCACCCCACCCGCGGCGTCGATCGGATCCACCTCGGCGGCGATGCCCAGGGACGGGACCGAGACCACCCGGGGGGCTCCCGGCCTGGCGGCGAGCACCGGTCGGCGGGACACCCCGGCCGGCTTCGCCGAGTCGGAACGGGCGAAGGACGCCACCGACTCGGGGGAGTCGGTGGCGTCCTGCACCTGGGCCGGTCCCTGGATCCCGACCGGTCCGGTCGCCGCCCGCGCCGCCCACTGGTCCCGGCCGAGGTCCAGCGTCGCCAGCGCGAGCAGCATCAGCGCCAGGCAGACCAGGGTGGTGCCGGCGGTGCGGGTGCGGCCGCCGGCATCCCCCTCTCGTCCCCGGGCACGATCCGTGCCCTCAGAGCTGATCGGCCCTCCTGCGCAGCACGAGCCCCAGGCCGAGCAGGAGCAGACCCGCCGCCAGACCCAACGGAGCGGTCGGCAGGGACCCGGATGCCGAGGCGTCCGGCATGACCGGCAGCAGGCTGTCCACCCCGGCGTCGACCGACGTCGGGACCGCGACGACCGGAGCCACCGCGCCGGCCTCCGGCGTGTCACCGCCCGTGGGGGCTGCCGGGGCCGCGGGCGCCACCGGCGCGGCGACCTCGGGGCTGTCCGTCCCGGGGCCCGCGGGCGGGTCCACGGTGCCGGGCTCCTCGGTCACGACCTGGCAGTCGTCGGTGGCGGCGTCCACGGTCACCGGACCGGGCTGCTGACCCACCAGCACGAACCCCTCGGCCGCCTCGTAGCTGACCGTGTAGGTCCCGGGCCCGAACGTCGACTCCTGCTCCACGAGCGTCCCGTCGACCCGGGTGAGCACGTTCTCGGTCACCGGGACCACCAGCGCGCCGTCGGTGTCACAGGTCGCCGCACTCGGGCTTGGCGTCGTCGGCATCGCGACCTCCACCGGCTCCACGGCACAGTCGTCGGTGGCCGCGTCCACGGTCACCGGACCGGGCTGCTGACCCACCAGCACATAGCCCTCGGCCGCCTCGTAGCTGACCGTGTAGGTCCCCGGACCGTACGTCGACTCCTGCTCCACAAGCGTCCCGTCGACCCGGGTCACCACGTGCTCGGTCACCGGCACCACCAGCACGCCGTCGGTGTCACAGGTCGCCGCACTCGGGCTCGGCGTCGCCGGCACGTCCACCGGCACCGGCTCCACGGCACAGTCGTCGGTGGCCGCGTCCACGGTCACCGGACCGGGCTGCTGACCCACCAGCACATAGCCCTCGGCCGCCTCGTAGCTGACCGTGTAGGTCCCCGGACCGTACGTCGACTCCTGCTCCACAAGCGTCCCGTCGACCCGGGTCACCACGTGCTCGGTCACCGGCACCACCAGCACGCCATCGGTGTCACAGGTCGCCGCACTCGGGCTCGGCGTCGCCGGCACGTCCACCGGCACCGGCTCCACCGGACAGTCGTCGGTGGCCGCGTCCACCGCCACCGGACCGGGCTGCTGACCCACCAGCACATAGCCCTCGGCCGCCTCGTAGCTGATCGTGTAGGTCCCCGGACCGAACGTCCTCGACTGCTCCACGAGCACCCCGTTCACCCGGGTGAGCACGTGCTCGGTCACCGGCACCACCAGCGCGCCATCGGTGTCGCAGGTCGCCGCACTCGGGCTCGGCGTCGCCGGCACGTCCACCGGCACCGGCTCCACCGGACAGTCGTCGGTGGCGGCGTCCACCGCCACCGGACCGGGCTGCTGACCCACCAGCACATAGCCCTCGGCCGCCTCGTAGCTGATCGTGTAGGTCCCCGGACCGAACGTCCTCGACTGCTCCACGAGCACCCCGTTCACCCGGGTGAGCACGTGCTCGGTCACCGGCACCACCAGCGCGCCGTCGGTGTCGCAGGTCGCCGCGCTCGGGCTCGGCGTCGCCGGCACACTCACCTCGGTGCCGCCGCGCGGAGCCGGGCAGTCGTCCCGGGTCCGAGCCGGGTTGTCCACGAACCCGATGGCGATCGAGCGGCCCTGGGAGTCCCCGAAGAGGTAGGGGAAGACGGCGTCAGCCGGATCTGAGGGGAACCCCTCGATCGTGCTGACGGCCACCTGGTTGAACGTCTGCAGCCGCTCGCTGTCTCCCTGGCTGGAGTACTTGCAGACGTAGACCTTGTTGCGGTCCGGCGGTGCGGCACTGGCCGCACCCGCCACCGCGGAGAGCAGTGCCGTGAGCACCGCGAGACTCAAGAGCGCGCGAAAACGCGCAGTACGTGACGACATGACGTACAACCCCGTTCAGAGGAAGAAGCCCCCCGGCAACTTCCAGAACGGCAACGGACCCCCGGACGGCCATCTGGGCCGTGTCCCCCACCGCTTCGCACTATAGGCGGATCTCACCGGTTCCGGGCGAAGCGGACACACGCCCGGTCAGGAAATGACCGATCGGGGTGGTTGAGATGACTACATCGCGTCAGTACGACGGCTGGCTCGGGTCCACCTGGTCGACCCAGGCCACCACGCCACCGCCCACGTGCACCGCGTCGGCGTACCCGGCGCCCTTCACGATCGCCAGCACCTCCGCGGAGCGGACGCCCGACTTGCAGTGCAGGACGACCTTCTTGTCCGCCGGCAGCTGCTCGAGGGCCGAGCCGTTGAGGAAGTCGCCCTTCGGCATGAGCACGGAGCCGGGGATCCGGTTGATCTCGAACTCGTTGGGCTCCCGGACGTCGACCAGCACGAAGTCGCCGGTGCCCTCCTCGCGCTCCTTGAGCATCTGCTCGAGCTGGGTCACCGAGATCGTCGAGCCGACGGCGGCGTCGGCGGCCTCGTCGGAGACCGCGCCGCAGAAGGCGTCGTAGTCGATGAGGCCGGTGACGGTGGGGTTCTCACCGCACAGGGCGCAGTTCGGGTCCTTGCGGACCTTGAGCTTGCGGTACTCCATCTCGAGGGCGTCGTAGATCATCAGCCGGCCGATGAGCGGGTCGCCGATGCCGGTGAGCAGCTTGATCGCCTCGTTGACCTGGATCGAGCCGATGCTGGCGCACAGGACGCCCAGCACGCCGCCCTCCGCGCAGGACGGGACCATGCCCGGCGGCGGGGGCTCGGGGTAGAGGCAGCGGTAGCACGGCGCGTCGTCGGCGAGCATCGGCGCGAACACCGAGGCCTGGCCGTCGAAGCGGTAGATCGAGCCCCACACGTAGGGGATCCCCAGGAAGTACGCCGCGTCGTTGACCATGTAGCGGGTGGCGAAGTTGTCGGTGCCGTCCACGATCAGGTCGTAGCCCTCGAAGATGCCCATCACGTTGTCGTTGTCGAGGCGCTCGTTGTGCACCACGACGTCGATCAGCGGGTTGATCTCGGCGATCGAGTCCTTGGCGGACTCCGCCTTAGGTCGGCCGATGTCGGACTGACCGTGGATCACCTGGCGCTGCAGGTTCGACTCGTCGACCTCGTCGAACTCGGCGATGCCGATCGTGCCCACCCCGGCCGCGGCCAGGTAGAGCAGCCCCGGCGAGCCGAGGCCGCCGGCGCCGATCACCAGCACCTTGGCGTTCTTCAGCCGCTTCTGACCGGTCATGCCGACGTCGGGGATGATCAGGTGCCGGCTGTAGCGGCGTACCTCGTCGACGCTCAGCTCGGCGGCGGGCTCCACAAGCGCGGGATACGACACGGTCACTCCTCGAAACGGTTGGGCTGGGTCCTCGTGGTCTGTGCTGCCCGGTCCAACAACCGGGGCGGCGGGCATGTTCCCGCCCCGCGCACGCCACTGCGGCGGTTCCGCCATGATCGGCTGACCGGGCCGGCCGGGAGCCGGACGTCCGTCATCCGGACCCGTACCAGCGGGTAGGCTTGCCGCATGGGCAACACGCCCCACGAACCGGAGCGAGGGAGCCACAGGTGACGGCTGGTCAGGACTTGGACGAGCAGCGTCCCCGGGGCGGTCGGATGCCCCGCAAGGCACGGCGGGCCCAGCTGCTCGAGTCGGCCCTGGAGGTGTTCGTGGCGCAGGGCTACCACGCCGCCGCGATGGACGACATCGCCGAGCGGGCCGGGGTCTCCAAGCCGGTGCTCTACCAGCACTTCCCGGGCAAGCTCGACCTCTACCTCGCGCTGCTGGACTCCTCCTGCGACCAGATCATCGAGAACTGCCGCCGCGCGCTGGACTCGACCGACGACAACAAGCTGCGGGTGGCGGCGAGCATCACCGCGTTCTACGACTACGTGGCCGCCGAGTCCGGGGCCTTCCGTCTGGTCTTCGAGTCCGACCTGACCAGCGACCCGACCGTGCGTGACAACCTCGAGCGGGTCACGACGGGCTGCGCCAAGATGATCGCGGAGGTGATCCATGAGGACACCGACCTGCCCGGTGACGCCGCCCACCTGCTCGCGGTCTCGCTGGTCGGCATGGCCCAGGTCAGCGCCCGCTACTGGATGGCCGACTCCTCCACGTTGAGCCGGGACCAGGCCGTGGAGCTCATCGCCGGCCTGGCCTGGCGAGGGATCCGCGGCTACCCGCGGCTCTGACCGGACACCCGGCCCACCTGCCCCAGATGCATCGCACCGCACCCCCGAACAGAGAGGACCCCATGGAGGTCAAGATCGGAATCCAGAACGCCGCCCGCGAGCTGGTCGTGGAGACCAGCGACAGCGCGGACGCGATCGAGAAGGCCGTCACGGAGGCGGTCACCTCGGAGAGCGTCCTCGCCCTGACCGACAGCAAGGGCCGCCGGGTCCTGGTGCCGTCGGCGCGGCTGGCCTACGTCGAGGTCGGCGGCGGCGTCGCCGGCCAGGTCGGCTTCCGCTCCTAACCCACCCGGACCGGGCGGGACAGGCTCGTGACGACCAGCACGTTGCTGTGGGCGTTGGCCGGAGGGGCCCTGCTGGGCCTCCTCGGCAAGTCACTCGCGCCCCGCGACCGGGAGCGGGTCCCGCTGTGGCTGACCACGCTGGCCGGCATCAGCGGCGTCCTGACCGGAGCCTGGCTGCACGAGACCCTGCTCCTCGAGGCCACCGCCGAGACCGACTGGTGGCGCTACGTCTGGCAGATCGGCGCCGGCGCGGCGTTCACCGGGGTGGTGACGACGCTGGAGATCCACCACTGGGGCGGCCGCCACCAGCACCGCGGGCACCCCGGCGGGCATCCGCCCGCCGCCGGGGCCGGCTGACCCGACCTCGCGTCGCGGACCGCATCGAGACGTGCTGCGGCCCCGCGCGCCGACCAGTCATTTGGCCGCAATTGCAGCCGAATGACATGGAATCGGCGGAAAAACATGTCGAACGGCCGCAATTGCGGGCGTTCGACACATGGGCCCTGCGGGCGTTCGGCGCATCGATCTCGCCGGCGTTCGGCGCGTCGGCTTGGCCGAGCGTCAGTGCGCGAGGCCGAGGTCGGCCATCCGCTGCGCGTGCCGCTCGGTGAGCCGGTTGAACATCCGACCCAGCGCGGCCAGGTCCATGCCCGGCCGGTCCACCCCGCCGGCGAGCAGCGATGACAGCGCGTCCCGGTCCGCGGCGACGCGCTGCGCCTGCGACAGCGCCTCGCCCATCAGCCGCCGCCCCCAGAGCGCGAGCCGGCCACCGACCCGATGGTCGCGCTCGATCGCCTGCCGGACCCGCTCGACCACGAAGGTGCTGTGCGCGGTGCTGTCGAGGGCGGCCAGGATCAGGTCGCGGGTCTCGACGTCGAGAAACGCCGCGATCTCGCGGTAGAAGTCGCGCGCCAGCCCGTCGCCGACGTACGCCTTGACCAGCCCCTCGAGCCAGTCGGAGGGGGCGGTGTGCTCGTGGAAGGCGTCGACGGCCGCACGGAAGGGCTGCATCGCTGCGAACGGGTCGGCGCCGAGCTGCTCGAGACGCTCCCGGAGCCGGACGACGTTGCCCACCTCCGCACTGGCCATCACGGCCAGCGCCACCTTGTCCTCCAGGGAGGGGGCCAGCTTCGCGTCCTCGGCGAGCCGCTCGAACGCCGAGATCTCGCCGTAGGCGATCACGCCCAGCAGGTCGACGACCGCGGCCCGGTAGCCGGGATCGGCGAACGCCACCCCACCAGGCTGCTGCTCGATTCCGCTCGGCGATTCAGTCATGGCCGCAGCGTACCGATAGGGTTGGGCCCAGTGCGCGCCGCGACCATGCTCGCGGCCCCTTCCGGCGCCGCCCTCCTCAGGCGGCCGGCACCGGTGCATGTGCGCGGCGGATTCGAACCGGAGTCGGCCGCTCAGACCTACTCACGGAAGTCGACATCACGCGTGACCACCTTCAGAGAGCTCGGGGTCCATCCCGAGATCGCCGACGCCCTCGAGCGCGCCGGCATCGTCACCCCGTTCCCGATCCAGGAGATGACCCTCTCGGTCGCCCTGGTCGGCACCGACCTCATCGGTCAGGCCCGCACGGGCACCGGCAAGACCCTGGCGTTCGGCATCCCGGTGCTGCAGCGCTCGGTCGCCCAGCACGACCCCGACTACACCGAGCTGGTGCCGGGCAAGCCGCAGGCCCTCATCGTCGCCCCGACCCGTGAGCTGGCGCTCCAGGTCTCCAACGACCTCGCCCTCGCCGGCAAGGACCGCGGCCTGCGGGTGCTCACCGTGTACGGCGGGGTCGGGTACGAGCCGCAGCTCGAGGCCCTGGAGCGCGGCGTCGACGTCGTGGTCGGCACCCCGGGTCGCCTGCTCGACCTGGCGAACCGCCGGTCCCTCGACCTCTCCCACGTCCACTGCGTGGTGCTGGACGAGGCCGACGAGATGCTCGACCTCGGCTTCCTCCCCGACGTGGAGCGCCTGCTGGCCAAGACCCCCGAGACCCGGCAGACCATGCTGTTCTCGGCGACCATGCCGTCGGCGATCGTGTCCCTCGCCCGGACCCACATGCGACACCCGATGAACATCCGCGCCGAGTCGGCCGACGACAACGCGACCGTGCCCGCCACCGCGCAGTTCATCTACCAGGCGCACGACCTCGACAAGCCGGAGATCATCGGCCGGATCCTCCAGTCCGAGGGCGCCGACAAGATCATCGTGTTCACCCGCACCAAGCGCCAGGCGCAGCGGATCGCCGACGACCTCGACGAGCGCGGCTTCGCCGCGAGCCCCCTGCACGGCGACATGCAGCAGGCCGCCCGCGAGCGGGCGCTGACGAAGTTCCGCGACGACAAGCTCAAGGTGCTCGTCGCCACCGACGTCGCCGCCCGCGGCATCGACGTGGCCGGCGTGTCGCACGTCATCAACTACACCTGCCCCGAGGACGAGAAGACCTACATCCACCGCATCGGTCGCACCGGCCGGGCCGGCGCCACCGGGATCGCGGTCACGTTCGTGGACTGGGCGGACATCACCCGGTGGAAGGTCATCAACAAGGCGCTCGCGCTGCCGTTCGAGGACCCGCAGGAGACCTACTCGACCTCCGAGCACCTCTTCCACGACATGGGCATCCCGCCCGGCACCAAGGGCCGGATCAAGGACCCCGCACCGGTCGAGCGCTCGGCGAGCAAGGCCGGCAAGGGCGCCTCGAGCAACGACCGCCGTGGCGGCGGGCAGGGCGGCCGCCGTGAGGCGACCGGCGGCACCGGCGAGAAGGCCGGCGACGCGCCGCGCCGTCGGAACCGGAGCCGGAACCGCCGTCGCACCCGCGGCGGCTCGGCGGTCGGCACCGACTGATCGCCGGGCGGGCTCGACCCGTCCGGGTCAGGTCGTGACGACCACGGTCGTCCCGACCGGTGCGAAGGCCCACAGGGCCTTGGCGTCGGGCGTGCGCTGACGGATGCAGCCGTGCGAGGTCGGGCTCCCGAGCTCGGCCACGGTCTGCACGCGCGCGCCGTCGTCGATCGGGATGTCGTGGAAGCCGATCGCGGCGTTCGGTCCGCGCGCGAACCGGACGAACCAGCGCATGGTCCCCGAGTCGTCGATGCCCCAGGCCTGCTCCGAGCGGGAGAAGACCTCGTAGCTGCCGGGGTCCAGGTTGTCGTAGAGGCTCCCCGAGACCAGGTACGTGCGCCACACGCCTCCCCGGGATCCGACCAGCCAGACTCGCTGCCGCGACTCGCTGAACACCACCCGCCGACCGGTGCCGGAGCGAGGCGGCAGCGCCGTCGACCCTCGGCCGGGCAACGCGTCCGTGGTCGGCGCCGACGGGCGCGCGGTGTCCGAGTCGTCGACACCCGTCTTCGCGGCGTCCGACTCCTCGACGTCCGCGACCGTCGCCCCCGAGGCGCCGACGTCCGAGCCGGACGACTCCGACGACCCCGACGACCCCGGCCCGGCCGACTCCGACCCGGCCGCTGCCACGGAGGTCTCCGCGGAGATCACGCCGACCCCGCCCAGCACCGCCACCAGCGTCACCGCCACCGACGTCCCGGCGGCCACGATGCGGCCGTACCGCGCACCTCCCGGTGAACGGCGGCGCCCGGTCACCGCGAGATCACTTCCCCGGTCGCCGGGTGGCCCGCGCCACCAGGTTCGCCGCCACCTCGCGGTAGGCCTGTGCCCCCTTGTTGCTGCGGCTCGTGGCGAGGATCGACCGTCCCGCGGCCGGCGCCTCGGCGAACTTGATCGTCTTCGGGATCGGCGGCTCCACGACCTCGAGGTCGTAGGTCGCCGAGATCGTCTCGAGCACCCGACGCGCGTGGTTGGTGCGGCCGTCGTACAGGGTCGGCAGCACGCCCCAGACCTCGAGCCGACGGTTGGTGAAGCGCCGTACGTCGTGCACGGTGTCGAGGAGCTGCCCCACGCCGCGGTGCGAGAGCGTCTCGCACTGGAGTGGGATGAGTACGCCGCGGGCCGCGGTGAGTGCGGCCACGGTGAGCACCCCCAACGAGGGTGGGCAGTCCAGCAGGATCCAGTCGTAGCCGGCGTCCTCGAGGTCCTCGACCGCGGTCTTGATCACGTGCTCGCGACCGGTGCGGGTCAGCAGGTCGGCCTCGGCCCGGGCCAGCTCGATCGTCGCCGGCAGCAGGTGCATGCCGTCCTCGGTCTCGATGATCACCTCGGCCGGGTCCAGCCCCTTGGTGAGCACGTGGTGCACCGACAGCTCGAGGTCCTCGGGGTCGATGCCGAGAGAGAACGTCAGGCAGGCCTGGGGATCGAGGTCGACGAGCAGCACCTTGTGGCCCAGCTCGGTGAGCGCCGCACCGAGGGACGCCACCGTGGTCGTCTTGGCGACGCCGCCCTTCTGGTTGGCGATCGCGAGCGTGGTCGTGGTCATCACTGCACATCATGCCCGACCCGGTTGCCCGATCCGCGCAGCCACCTGTTTGCTGGGCGCATGTCCTCGCCCGCGGACCCACCCGCACCCCGTCCCGGCACCCCCGACGCCCCCGGCACCGCCCTCGTCACCGGCCCCAGCGCGGGCATCGGTCTCGAGTTCGCCCGACAGCTCGCCGCCCGCGGTCACGACCTGGTGCTGGTCGCTCGCGACCGGGCCCGGCTGGAGGAGCTGGCCACCGAGCTGCGGGCCCGGCACGCGATCGCCGTCGAGGTGCTCCCGGCCGACCTCGCCGACGCCACCCAGCTCGCGGTGGTCGAGGCCCGGCTGGCGGATCCCACCCGCCCGGTCCACCTGCTGGTCAACAACGCCGGCTTCGGGCTCAAGGGCCGCTTCCTCGACAACGACATCGCCGCCGAGCAGCGGATGCTCGACGTCCTGGTCACCGCCGTGCTCCGGCTCTCCCATGCGGCCCTCGGCCCGATGTCGGCCCGCGGCGCCGGGGGCATCATCAACACCTCCAGCGTCGCCGCCTTCCTGCCGCGCGGCACCTACGGTGCGGCGAAGGCCTGGGTCAACAGCTTCGGCCTGTGGGCCCACGCCGAGTACGCCGCCTCCGGCGTGCAGGTGCTGACGCTGTGCCCCGGGTTCGTCCGGACCGAGTTCCACGACCGGATGGGCGTGGACCGCGGCTCAGCGCCGAGGGTGCTGTGGCTGGAGCCGGACCGGGTGGTGCGGGAGGCGCTGACCGACCTCGACCGCGGCCGCGCGATGTCGATCCCGAGCCGCCGCTACCGGGCGATCGTCGCCGTCGCCCGGATCCTGCCCCGGTCGCTGCTGCAGCGCGCCCAGTCGCTCGGTCGACGCTGACGGTACGGGGCTCGGCGCGCCGGCACCGTCGGGCGCCGGACCCGTCGGTCGCGGCCTTGTCGGCCGCCGCTGACCGTACGGGGCTCAGCGCGGCGGACCCATCAGGTGGCGGCCCAGTCAGGCCACCGGCCCCAGCACCGCCGGCACCGGCCGACCCGAGGCGCGTGCCGCCACCGAGGCCAGGTCGAGCAGGCGACGGTACTGCTCCGGGTCCGTGGTGTTGCAGCCCAGCTCGTGGTCGACCTTGCCCTGGCCGTGGTGGTCGCTGGAGCCGGTCACGACCAGGTCCAGCTCCCGGGCCACGGCACGCAGGTCGGCCCGGTCGCGGGCATCGTGCTCCTGGTGGTCGACCTCGATGCCGGCCAGCCCCGCGTCGCGGAGCCCGGCCAGGTCCGCGCTGGTCATCGCCTCCCGTGAGCCGCGCCCCCAGGGGTGCGCGACGACGCACACGCCGCCGGCCTCGCCCACGAGGCGGACCATGTCGGCCACCGGCTCCGCGTACTTGCGGACGTAGCCGGCCCGCCCGGGACCCAGCAGCCGTTCGAACGCGTCGTCGCGGTCCGCGGCCTGCCCCGTGGCGACCAGGGCGTCGGCCACGTGCGGCCGCCCGGTCGCGGCGGGCTCCCCGGCGAGTCGACGCACCTCGACGGCATCCAGGTCGATGCCCTCGGCGTCGCGCAGGGCGTCGAGGATCCGCGGCACCCGGTCGTTGCGGCCGTCGAGGATCCGTTGCAGCGCCCGGGCCAGCGGCGGGTACGTCGGGTCGGGGAGGTAGCCGAGCAGGTGCACCGCCCGGCCTCGCAGCTCGGTGCTGATCTCCATGCCCCGCACCAGCGTGATCCCGACCTCGACCGCGGCCTCCGCCGCCTCGTCCCAGCCATCGGCGGTGTCGTGATCGGTCAGCGCGAGGACGTCGATCCCCGCGGCGTACGCGGCCCGCACCAGCTCGCCCGGGGTCTGCGTGCCGTCGCTGGCCCGGGAGTGGGTGTGGAGGTCGATGCGCACTCCGGAAGCCTAGGCGACGGAAGGCCGCTCCTCCGGGCGTCGTGCCCGGCCCCGGCGGGCCCGGGCGGACCCCAGGCAGGTCACGGCGGGCCTACCAGGAGGGCGGGTGGCCTCCGAACGGCAGGTCGAGGAGCTGGGGGCCGAACCCGGACACGTCCGTGAGGGTCCACTCCTCGTGGAGCAACAGGATCGCCGAGGCGGGCCGCAGCACGATCCACAGCCATCGGCCCTCCGCCTCGCCCGCGAGCACGCTGCGGTCGAGGTCCGGGGCCGCGTGGGAGGCCGAGACCGGCCACAGCGGGACGCTCTGCGAGTCCAGGCGGACCTTCGCCGTCGCCGGCACTCCGGCGATCTCCGCGCCCGGGTCGGAGTGGATGGTGCCCGCACACCGGGCGCCGAGCCCGGTGCCCGGCTCCTCGCTGACGACCAGCACCTCCACCGGGCCGTCGAGGGCGCTGCTGCCGGCCACGTGGGCCACGGTCGCCAGCGCCCGGTCCGCTCCGACGACCACCCCGAAGTCGGTCACCTGCCAGCCGGAGCCGAGCGGCCAGGGAAGGTACGTCGGCAGTCCCTGTGCCCGGGCGAGGTGCGCCCCGAAGGCGTCGTACCCGGCCGTCCGTGGGCGCCACAGCGCCGGTACCGCGCCGTGCACCTCGCAGGTCCACTCCCCCGCGGACGCCGACCCGGAGACGCCCCCGCCCGGCCCCGTCAGCGGCCGGGGGCAGCGGGGGCATTCGGGCTCGAGCATGCCCTAACGGTTGTCCCCCGCCCCGCCCCCGTCAAGGCCGACCCGTCGCCAGTGTCGGGCCCAGGGACGTCGACCCGTCGCTACTGTCGGGCCCAGGGACCTCGACCCGTCTTTAGTGTCGGGCCCAGGTACGCCGACCCGTCGCTACTGTCGGCGAGGCCGGGGAGTCAGGTGGCGTCGGGCCCGGGCCAGTTCTTGTCCGGCACGGGAACCGGGCGGCCCGGCTGCTCACCGCCCCGTTCGGTCAGATAGCTGGTCTTCGGGACCATCACCTTGCGCCGGAAGAGGCAGACGACCTTGCCGTCCTGGTTGTAGCCGATGGTCTCGACGTGGACCACGCCGCGGTCGTCCTTCGACGTGGACTCCCACTTGTCGAGGACGCGCGTCTCGCCGTACAGCGTGTCGCCGTGGAAGGTCGGCGCGACGTGGCGCAGCGACTCGATCTCGAGGTTCGCGATCGCCTTGCCGGACACGTCGGGCACCGACATGCCCAGCAGGATGGAGTAGACGTAGTTCCCGACGACGACGTTCTTGCCGAACTGCGTCGTCTCCTCCGCGTAGTGCTCGTCGAGGTGGAGCGGGTGGTGGTTCATCGTGAGCAGGCAGAACATGTGGTCGTCGAACTCGGTGACCGTCTTGCCGGGCCAGTGCTTGTACGTCGCCCCGACCTCGAACTCTTCGTAGCTGCGACCGAACTGCACTGGCGTACTCCTCGACTCCTGGGATGGCCCGACTCTCGGCCCGTGGCCATCGTGCCGAACCTCGGCGGGTCCCGGAACCCCGTCCACCGTGGGATGGCCCACATCCGGCCGACACTAGCGACGGGTCGGGGTGAATCAGGCCGACACAAACGACGGGTCAGGGTGAATCCGGCCGTCACTAGCGACGGGTCGGCGTACCCACGGCCGACACAAGCGACGGGTCGGCGTACCCACGCCCGACACAAGCGACGGGTCGGGGTCAGGAGCCGCCGCCGCCGGCCTTGCGGCGGTGCATCTTGGGGGCCGCGCCGCCGGCCACCTCGGGGCCGTGCGCCTTCTCGGCCCCGGGTGCCCCGTGCGGGCCGTGCCCGCCGTGCGACTCGACGTCGCCCTCGGTGGGGTGCGAGGCCCTGTTCTTCCGGTCCAGCGCCTCGCGCATCCGGGCCTTGAGGTCGGCGTTGCTCTCGCTGGCGTCGGTCATGTCGTCCCCTCGGGTCGCGTCCGGATCCCCACCCTGCCACCGGCGCGGGTCGTCGGGCCAGCAGTTATCCGCGGGCCGGTCCCCGCAGGGCCGGGCGGGTACGTTCGGACCCATGACGCACGGGACCGACGGAACCGCCGAGCAGGTTGTGGCGAGCCGTCGAGACGCCCGGCCGCAGGCCGCCCGGGGTACGGCGCCCGGGTCCGAGGCCCCACGGCGTACGGCGCCCGGGGCGCGAGGTGCCCGCCGTACGACGTTCGGGCCGCGAGGTGCCCGCCGTACGGCGCTCGGGGGGCGAGGCGCTCGACGCACGGCGTTCGGGGCGCGAGGTGCCCGGCGGGCAGCGCTCGCCGGGGTGGTCCCCCTGGTCCTGGCGCTGGCGGCCGGGTGCAGCACGAGCCCGGGCGCCGAGGCCGGCTCCGGAGACGTCGCCCGGGTCTCGACGGCCGGGCCGGACACCGACTTCGGCCCACCGGCGAGCGGACCGGAGCTGGAGGGAGCGACCTACCGCTACCGCGCCCCTGAGGGATGGCAGGACGTGACCGAGCGGACCCGCGAGATGCAGCCGGAGGTCGACACGGCCGCCAGCGCGACCTGGAAGGAGCGGGGCTTCGCCCCCAACCTGACCGTCGGCTACGACGACGCCCCCGGCGGCTCGCTGGACACGCTCGAGGCCTCGATCCCGGAGCAGCTCGCGGGGATGGCCGACCGGATCGAGCAGCTCGACCACGTGGTGGTCGACGGCGTGGAGTGCCTGCACCACCGCGGCCGCGTGGCGGTCGCCGGCACCCGCTACTTCCTCGAGCAGTTCGTGACGATCGACGAGGACGGGCGGATCACGATCGTGTCCTTCACCTTCCCGCGGGGGCTGGACGCGGCGCAGCGGGAGGCCACGACCCACCCGGTGCTCGCCTCCTGGTCCTGGACCGACTGAGCCGAGTCCGACCCCGGACGAGACCGACCCGGACGACCCAGCCGCAGAAGCAGACGCCGACGCCGGGTCAGCGCGTCTTGTACTCCTTGAGCAGGCTGCGCCCGATGATCATCTTCTGGATGTCGGCGGTGCCCTCGCCGATCAGCATGAACGCGGCCTCCCGGTAGAGCCGCTCGATCTCGTACTCCTTGGAGTAGCCGTAGCCGCCGTGGATCCGGAACGACGCCTCGACGACCTCGTTGCAGTACTCCGCGGCGAGGTACTTCGCCATCCCGGCCTCGACGTCGTTGCGCTCGCCCTTGTCCTTGAGCCGGGCCGCCTTGACCATCATCGCGTGCGCGGTCTCGACCTTGGTGGCCATCTCCGCGAGCCGGAACAGGATCGCCTGGTGCTCGGCGATCGGCTTGCCGAAGGTCTCGCGCTGCTGGGCGTAGTCGATGCCGAGCTCGAAGGCCCGGTTGGCGATGCCACAGGCCCGGGCGGCCACGTTCACCCGGCCCACCTCGACGCCGTCCATCATCTGGTAGAAGCCCTTGCCCGGCTCGCCACCGAGCACCTGGTCGGCCGAGATCCGGTGGCCGTCGAAGATCGCCTCGGTGGTGTCGACGCCCTTGTAGCCCATCTTGTCGATCTTGCCGGGGATCGTCACGCCCTGGGCGGTCTCGCCGAAGCCCGGCTCCTTCTCGACCAGGAACGTGGTCATGTTCTTGTAGACCGACTCGGCGCCCTCGTCGGTCTTCACGAGTACGGCGACCAGGTTGGAGGTGCCGCCGTTGGTCAGCCACATCTTCTGGCCGGTGATCGCGTAGCCGTCGCCGTCCTTGACGGCCTTGGTCCGGATCGCGGAGACGTCGGAGCCCAGCGCCGGCTCGGACATCGAGAACGAGCCGCGGACCTCCCCGGTGGCCATCTTCGGCAGGTACCTCTGCTTCTGCTCGTCGGTGCCGTGCCGCATCAGCATGTAGGCCACGATGAAGTGGGTGTTGATCACCCCCGACACGCTCATCCAGCCGCGGGCGATCTCCTCCACGCACAGCGCATACGTCAGCAGGGACTCGCCGAGGCCGCCGTACTCCTCGGGGATCATCAACCCGAAGATGCCCAGCTCCTTGAGACCCTCGACGATCTCGGTGGGGTACTCATCAGCATGCTCCAGCTCGGTGGCCACCGGCAGGATCTTCTCCTCCACGAACTGCCGGACCGCCTTGACGATCTCCTCCTGGATGTCGGTCAGTCCGTCGGTCTCGCAGAGCCGGGCCATGGTGGTCCTTCCTCGGGGGGTTCGAGCAACCCGGTGAGTTTATGCGCCACGACGGGGTGCGGCGACATGACACGGATCACGCGGACCGACCGGCCGACAGGGTCGCGGACAGGGTCAGCGCCGCGGGGATCGGCGGAGCAGCCGGGCCATCCGGCCCTGGCGGGCCGACCGGGCCAGCCGGCGCCGGGCCCGGCCCCAAGGGCCCGGGGCCGGGCGGGGCCGGCGCTTGAGCCGACGGACGTCGGAGAGCATCTCGGCGATCGTGGCGGCGGCGACGTCGAGCACCTCCCCGTCCGAGACCGAGTCCGGGTGCCGGCGCTCGGGCAGTGCCTCGGGGGTGCGCAGGTCGTCGAGGTCGCCCACCACGTCGTACCCGCGACCGGCGATGTCGTCCAGGCCCGCCTCCCCGCGCGCCCGGAGCACCGCAACCCGCTCCGGCGAGGGCCAGAACCGCTCACCGCGCCGCGGGACCAGCTTCTCCTGGGCCAGGTAGCCGCGGATCCACATCCCCTTGTCGACCGGCGCGGTGAAGTCGGTGAGGTGCGCGTTCACCCGGCGCAGCAGCTCCACCTCGGCCACCCCGAGCGACTCGTTGGGCTGGGAGGCGGAGGTGTCGCAGGAGTCGGGGTCGATCCCGACCACCCCGGCGAACCGGCGCCACAGCTCGTCGCGTGGCTGGTCGCGACCGGGCAGCGGGATCAGGTGCACCCGCTCGGCGGGTACGCCGCTCCCCCAGCGCCGCAGCACGTCGGCCAGGTCGAGGGTCCCCCACCCCCACTCGTCGCCGGGGTCGACCCGCTCGCTGGGCGGGTAGGCGTCGACCGGGCCGGTGGCGCCGTTCTTGACCCACTCTTGCCACCGGGCGGTGAGCAGTCCGACGATCTCGCGGGCGGTGACCACGACGTGCACCTCGGCACCGCCGAGGTCGGCGACCGCCCGGGCGACCTGGTCGGCCGACGCACCGGCGAAGAACTCGTGGCTGATGATCGCGGTCCCGGGGAAGGACCGCACCTCCTCGGTCAGCTGCTCCCAGGCCTGCGGCGCGTCGGGGTGCCGTCGGGCGATCCGCGGCTCCTCCCGGACCACGCAGCTGGCCCACAGGTGCTGGCGCGGCCCGAAGCCCGGCAGCAGCACGTCCTGGTCGGCCAGGACCGCGCGGTGCTCCCACAGGATCGACTGCAGGTAGGTGGTCCCGGTCTTGGGCAGGCCGACGTGGAGGAAGACGCGCCGCGCCACGGTCAGCCGAGCTCGGTCGTGTAGCGCTCGGTCAGCTCGGCCACCCGGGCCTCGTCGCGCTGGGCCACCGGGAGCAGCAGCTCCTGGACCAGGTCGGTGAGCTCGGCCAGCCGCAGGTTGAGCTGACGACACTCCTGGACCTCGGCCTCCAGCTCGCTCACCCGCTCCTCGAGCCGGGAGGACTCGACCCGGGCCGAGCCCGCGGCCCGCACCCTGGAGAGGCCGCGCTTGATCCGGGCGGTGCCACCTCGAGCGTTCATGCCTGCCATTCGACCACCATTCGACAGATCCGACGACCGTCGGGGCCTCCGACGGTCTTCTCCTTGCGGTGCACGACACGGGCGCCGCGCGCCTCCAGCTCGGCGGCGACCAGGTCCGGCGGGACCGGGGACAGCAGCTTCTTGGCCGCGAACCCGGCGCCGTGCGGTCCCGGGAGGAGCAGCT
The DNA here is from genome assembly GCF_014842875.1 of Nocardioides donggukensis. Classification (GTDB taxonomy): domain Bacteria; phylum Actinomycetota; class Actinomycetes; order Propionibacteriales; family Nocardioidaceae; genus Nocardioides; species Nocardioides donggukensis. The sequence continues at coordinate 277,762 of NZ_JACYXZ010000003.1, forward strand.
CCAGGTAGAGCCGGCCGCCCCCTGCCAGCGCCATCCGGGCCAGCCGCCACAGGTGGGCCCGGCCGGTGCGGTTCGTGGCCTCCACGACGTGCCGCGCGGTGAGCACCCGCCGGGGCTGCGGGTCGTGGGCGAGCCGGGCGCCCCACCCGAGGGCCTGGCGCAGCTCGAGCAGGTTCATCGCGTGGTACGCCGCGGGCACGGCCTCCGCGGCGGCGGTCTCCGCGACCGCCTCGTAGCCCTTCGGGGCGTAGTCCAGACCGAGGGCCGGCACCCCCTCCCGGGCGAACCAGAGCGCGTCGGAGCCGCGCCCGCAGCCGACGTCGACGACCTGGGTCGCCTCGGGCTCACGCCTGCGCACCCAGCGGGCGAACGCGTGCGGACCGCCGTCCGGCTCCCGGTTCCGGTGCGCCTGCGACCAGGCCCGGTCCCAGTCCTCGCGGTGCACCCGGGTGCCGCGGAACCAGCCGTTGAGCCGCCGGTGCGTGGAGCGGGGGGTCCCGAAGTGGAAGGCCGGGTCCGGCACCCGCCACGAAGGTCCGTAGGTGGCGGCCAGGAACCGGTCGGTGTCGGCCGGGGCCGGCAGCGTGCGTCCCTCGAGCGTGGTGGTCCCGAGCGGGAAGATCCACTCCCGCTCGAAGGGCGTGCGGATCTCGCCCATGAGGATCAGGTGCCCCTGGCTGAGGAAGCCGCCGAAGACGTCGAGGCCGCGGACCGAGCCGTCGCCCTCGACCACGTCGACCTTGAACGCGCCGCCGCTGTAGCGGGTGATCGGGTAGCCCATCCGCGCCAGGCGCCGCTGCAGCCGGAACGACTCGCGGGCGACGTCCGCCGGGTGGCTGTGCTCGCTGACGTAGCCGAGGTCGGCGTCGCTGTCGTGCCCGATGAGCTTCCCGCCGCGCACCGCGCCCAGCAGGGTGCCGTACGCGGGGAACGCCTCGACACCGGCCCGGCGCAGCGCGTCGAGCACCTCCTCGATCGAGTCGAGCAGTGGCGCGACGTGCTCCTCGCTGCGGGTGTCGAAGGTCTGCGCGAGACGGTTGGACTTGTCCAGGCCCAGCGGCTTGCCCTCCGGGCTCTCGACGGCGATCCGGGTGCCGGCCGGCGCCTCGCCGAGGGTCACCTCGCCCTCGTGGACGACGGTGCCGGAGACGTGCTCGACGAGCGCGACCCGGGTGCTGCCCTGCAGGAAGCGGTGCAGCGCGGTCGGCCAGGCCACCAGGTGTCCCCCGTCGCGCGGCTCTCCGTCCCGGTGCAGCCAGAAGGACCAGATGCGGCGCTCGTCGAAGAGGACGTCGAGGATGACCTCGCCGCGGCTGGCGGCGAAGACCCCGTCGTCGTCCACGTGGACGCGCGACACCCCGCTCATCGCCTCTGCCTCCCTCCACGGATCGCCGGTCGGCGCCCGTCCCGGGCACCGCTGCGCAGGGAGCCTACTCGCCGGGGCGGCCGGGCCGGGCCGACCCCGGGCCGGATCCGCGGCGCAGTCCCTGGCGGAGCCCGGCCCCGAAGCCGGGGATCCGGGTGGCGAGAGCCGTAGCGCCGCCGACACCGCCGGCCCGGCGCCTGAGCCGACCGCGCATCCGGCGCAGGGTGCGGCCGCGCTCGTGGGCCCGCTCGGAGGAGAGCACGAGCGCCTCCAGTGCGGCCTCGAGCAGGGCCTCGGGCGGCACGTCGTACGACGCGGGGCCCTCGGGCACCCCGCCGTCGAGGTCGGCCAGCTCGCCGACCACGTCGAAGCCGCGGCGCTCCAGGGTGCGGATCATCCAGGCGTTCTCGGCGGCGAGCAGCTCCAGCGCCGGGCCGCTGAGGACCGGACGGGTGGTGGCCGGGCGCCGGGAGAGCACGCCGTTGGCCAGCCACTCCTTGATCTCGCTGCGCTGCGCGGCCACGGACAGGCCCGCCTCGTGGCCGTTGACCCGACGCAGCATCTCGGTCGCCACGAAGTCGAGGGAGGTGTTCTGGCGCTGCGGCTCACGGGTGTCCAGCGCCTCGGGGTCGACCCCGAGCACCGAGCAGAACCGCTCCAGGATCCGCTCACGCGGGCTGCCCGGCGGAGGCACCGTGACCACGTGGATCCGCTCCGCCGGCAGGTGCCGGGGCCACAGCCGCAGCACCCGGCGGATCCGGCGCCGGCGGCGCAGGGCGCCCGGACGGCGGACGGCCGCGGCGCAGAACTCCTCCCAGGTGCGGGTGCCGCCGTTCTTGACGTACTCCTGCCAGGCCGACGGCTCGGCGGCCACGAGGTCCCGCACGGTCACGATCACGTGCAGCTCGGCGTCGGGGAAGGACCGGGCGAGCCGGGCGACGCCGGGCTTGCGGGCCAGGGAGTACCGCTCGTTGCTGAACACCACCCTGTCGGTCCGGGCCCGGCCCGCCTCGGCCACGACCGCGTCCCAGCGGCCGGTGGGCATCCGGTCGGCGAGCCGGGGCCGGATGCCGGCGAGCTCGCTGGCCGCCTCGTAGTGCTGGGCGTGCCTGCCGACGACGGTGACGCCCTGGCGGGCGAACGCGTCGACGTTGGCGTAGAGCAGGTCCTGCAGGTAGGTCGTGCCCGTCTTGGGCAGCCCGATGTGGACGTACACCTGCTTGGGCACGTGTCCTCCTGCTCGTCCGGCTGTCCCGTCGGCGAGGAATCCTACGCGGGGGGCGGGACCCGCACGCTGCCGCGGGCCACCGGGTGCACCCGGCCGGCCACCCGTGCCGACGTCGGCACACCGGCGGCGGCCTCGACGTGGCCGCGCAGCCGGGCCGGCCGGCCCATCTCCAGGCCCTGGCTGATCTCGTACGCCCCGCCGTCGGGCAGCAGCCCACCGGCCGCCAGCGCCAGCCCCAGTCCGGCCGCCGCCGACCCGGTGGCGGCGTCCTCGGCCGCCGGCGGCCCCGGCGACAGGACCCGGGCGTGCACCCGCACGGGGCGCTCCCCCGCGAGCGCGACCAGGTTGACCCCCTCCAGGGGGTCGACCAGCTCCGGCCACCCGTCGTGCTCGGCCATCGGACGCCGGGGCACCTGCGCCCGGAGCAGCGCCTCCTCGGTGACCGGCACGTGCACCCAGGTGAGGCCGGTGCCGGCGGCCCAGGCCTCACCCGCCCGGTCACCGGCGCCCAGGCCCACCTCACGCAGCAGCCGGGCCACGAGGTCGTGGTCGAGCGGGCCGGCGAGGTCGCGCGCGGCCGCGGTCAGCTCCACCTCGTCCCCGGTGAACGCCACCGCGACCTCGCCGGCGCCGCACCGCTGCACGGTGGTGGCCGAATCGGACGGGAGCAGGCCCCGGTCCCGCAGCACCCAGGCGGTGCCGAGCGTGGGGTGGCCGGCGAAGGGGATCTCACCGCCGGGGGTGAAGATCCGGACCGGGTAGCCGCCGTCGGAGACCGCTCCCGGGAAGGTGGTCTCGGCGAACCCGAACTCCCGGGCCAGCGCCAGCAGCTGCCCGTCGTCGAGGGCGTCGGCGCCGTGCACGACGGCCAGCTGGTTGCCGGCGAACGGGGCCTGGGCGAACACGTCGACGATGTCGAAGCCGAGGTCGGAGGTGAGCATGCCCGCAGAGGCTAACGTGTGGGCGTGAGCAGCACCCCGTCGCGAGTCTTCCTCGCCCGCATGGTCGGGCTGCCGATCTTCGACCCCCAGGGTGACCAGGTCGGCAAGGTGCGAGACCTCGTGGTGGCCCTGCGCTCGGAGACCAGCCAGCCGAGGGTGCTGGGGATGGTCGTGGAGGTCTTCGGCCGCCGTCGGATCTTCATCCCGATGACCCGGGTCACCAACATCGACAGCGGACAGGTCTACACGACCGGGCTGCTCAACATGCGCCGCTTCGTCCAGCGGCCCACCGAGACCCTGGTCATCGGGCAGATGCTGGACCGCGACGTGCAGATCCGGGGCAGCGAGGTGCGCGGCACCGTGTACGACGTGGCGATGGAGCAGGCCCGGACCCGGGACTGGGTGCTGAGCCGGGTGGCGCTGCAGGAGCCGGGCCGCGGGTTCCGCCGCAAGGGCCAGACCCACGTCGTCGAGTGGAGCGAGGTCGTCGGGCTGACCCGGCGCGAGGAGAACCAGGGCGCCACCCACCTGCTCGCGGCGATCCAGGAGATGCGCCCGGCGGACGCGGCCAGCATGATCCACGACCTGCCCCCGGAGCGGCGGACGGCCGTGGTGGCCGCCCTCGACGACGAGCGGCTCGCGGACGTCCTCGAGGAGCTGCCCGAGGAGGACCAGGTCGAGATCCTCGAGCACCTCGACACCGAGCGGGCCGCCGACGTCCTCGAGGAGATGTCCCCCGACGACGCCGCCGACCTGATCGCCGACCTGCCGCCCGAGACCGCGGCCACCCTCCTGGAGCTGATGCAGCCCGAGGGCGCCGAGGACGTACGCCGCCTGATGTCCTACGCCGAGGAGACCGCCGGCGGGATGATGGCCGCCGAGCCGGTCATCCTGGCCCCCGACGCGACCATCGCCGAGGCCCTGGCGCACGTGCGCAACCCCGACCTCACCACGTCGCTGGCCGCGCTCGTCTACATCTGCCGGCCACCGCTCGAGCCGCCCACGGGCAAGCTGCTCGGCGTCGCCCACATCCAGCGCCTGCTGCGCGAGCCGCCGTCGACGCTGGTCGCGGCCGCCCTCGACGACACGCTCGACCCCCTGGGCCCGGAGATGGGGATCGACGACGTCGCGGCCCACCTCGCGACGTACAACCTGGTGGCGGCGCCGGTGGTCGACGAGGACGGGCGCCTGCTGGGCGCGGTCACCGTCGACGACCTGCTGGACCACATGCTGCCCGAGAACTGGCGGGATCTCGCCCCGCGTCCGGGGGTGCGCCGTGGCTGAGCCCCGACGCAGCCGGCTGGACACGCCGCGGGACCTGCGCCGCCCACTGGTCCGGCGGCCGACCTACGACTCTGAGGTCTTCGGGGTCTTCGCCGAGCAGTTCGCCCGGTTCATGGGCACCGCCCGGTTCCTGATCTACATGACCCTGTTCGTGCTGATCTGGTTCGCCTGGAACGTGCTGGCTCCCGAGGACGCCCGCTGGGACGTCTACCCGTTCATCTTCCTGACCCTGATGCTCAGCCTGCAGGCGTCGTACGCCGCGCCGCTGATCCTGCTGGCCCAGAACCGGCAGGAGATGCGTGACAAGGTGATCGCCGAGCAGGACCGGCAGGCCAACGCCCGGGCGCACGCCGACATGGAGTTCCTGGCCCGGGAGGTCGCCTCCCTGCGGATGGCCGTGGGCGAGGTCGCCACCCGCGACTTCCTGCGCTCGGAGCTGCGGGTGCTGCTCAACGACCTCGACGAGCGGGCCGCGGCGCCGGAGCCCCCCGGGCCCCCCGAGCCCCCCGAGGCCCCGGACGCTCCGGGGACGGCCGAGGGTGAGGAGGGCCACGGAGTCCGGACGCCCCCCAGCACGTAGGCTTGGGCATCATGAGCACCCCCACCGTCGAGCAGGTCAACGCTGCTCTCGCACGCGTCAACGACCCCGAGATCAAGCGGCCGATCACCGAGCTGAACATGGTGGACTCCGTCGAGATCGGCGCCGACGGCGCGGTCCGGGTGACGGTGCTGCTGACCGTGGCCGGCTGCCCGCTCAAGGACACGATCCGGCGCGACGTGACCGCCGCGGTCTCCGAGGTGGCCGGCGTGACCTCGGTCGACCTGGAGCTCGGCGTGATGACCGCCGAGCAGCGGGCCGGCCTCCAGGAGGTGCTGCGCGGCGGCCAGGCCCAGCGCGAGATCCCGTTCGCCCAGCCCGGCTCGCTGACCAAGGTGTTCGCGATCGCCAGCGGCAAGGGCGGCGTCGGCAAGTCCTCGGTGACGGTGAACCTCGCCCTCGCGATGGCCGACCAGGGCCTCAAGGTCGGCATCGTGGACGCCGACATCTACGGTCACTCGGTGCCGGCGATGCTCGGCGTCGGCGACACCCGCCCGACCCAGGTCGAGGACCTGATCATGCCGGTCCCGACCCCCTCCGGCGTCTCGGTGATCTCGATCGGCATGCTGAAGCCTCGTCGCGACCAGGTGGTCGCCTGGCGCGGCCCGATGCTGGACCGGGCGCTCGTGCAGATGCTCTCCGACGTCTACTGGGGCGACCTCGACGTGCTCCTGCTCGACCTGCCGCCCGGCACCGGCGACGTGGCGATCTCCCTCGGCCAGCACCTGCCTAGCGCCGAGGTGGTCGTGGTCACCACGCCCCAGGAGGCGGCGGCCGAGGTGGCCGAGCGGGCCGGCACGATGGCCTCGATGATGCACCAGCGGGTGGTCGGGGTCGTGGAGAACATGTCCTACCTGCCGTGCCCGCACTGCGGTCCCGAGCACGAGATCGACGTCTTCGGCTCCGGCGGCGGAGAGCGGGTGGCGAGCACCCTCTCGCAGCGGTTCGGGTACGACGTCCGGGTGCTCGGCCGGATCCCGCTCGACCCGACGCTGCGCGCCGGGGGCGACGCCGGGACCCCGATCGTGGCGGCCGACCCGGACGCCGTGGCCGCCCAGGAGCTGATCCGGGTCGCCGGCGAGCTCTCCGGTCGTGGCCGCGGGCTGGCCGGCATGCAGCTGGGGCTGACCCCCTCGACCAGGTTCTGAGCCGTGTTCGACGTCGGGCTCTCGGAGTTGGCGGTGATCGCGTTCATCGCCGTGTTCGTCTTCGGGCCCGACCGGCTTCCTGACCTCGCCCGCCAGGCCGGACGGTTCCTGCGCCAGGTGCGGGCGATGGCGAACTCGGCGCGCGACGACCTGCGCAAGGAGCTCGGCCCGGACTACGCCGACCTCGAGCTGCGCGACCTCGACCCGCGCACGATCGTCCGCAAGCACGTCCTCGAGGCCATGGACGACGACGAGGACGACGATCGGGCTGACCGGGACGGGGCCGGGGGCCGGCACGGCCGGCGGCCGCTGGACGAGGGCGAGCGACCGCCCTACGACGCCGAGGCGACCTGATACCGGGCTGACCCCGGGCCGACTCCGGCTGAGGCACCGACCCGGCGCCGACTCAGCCCACTCCCCCGTCCGGCGTCCGGCTGTGCACCGCCGCCAGCCCGGCGAACGGGACCAGCACCGGCGCCTCCAGCCGCGGGTACTCACCGCTGCGGACCTCCACGAAGTCCCGGCCCACCCGCCCCAGCCGACCGACGTACGCCGTCTGGTCGCGCAGGCGCACCGCGCACTCCTCGCCGTCCTCGGCCAGGCGACGCAGCGCCGAGCCCAGCCCCAGCCGGGCGGTGACCGGCCAGGCGGCCGCCGGCACCGCCCCGGTGGGCAGCCCGCGAGCGGCCCCGACCGCGGCCAGTGCCACCACCCACTCGCGCTCCGGGGTGGCGAGCAGGCACCAGCCGTCGGCCACCCGCGCCAGCCGCCCGGTCAGCTCGCCGACACCGGCGACCCGGAGCGAGACCTCGCCGTCCAGCGCCGCCATCAGCCGCGCCGCCAGCGTCACCTCGGCGTACTCGGCCCGGGCCCGCTCGGCCACCTCGAGACCGCGCTCGGCCGCGAACGCCCCCTGCGCCTGCAGCTCGAGGTCGTCGAGGAAGGCGAGCAGGCGGCTCTCCCAGGTCATCTCCCGACCCTGACCGCGGACCTCGGCGACTGTCAACGCCTGTGCACGAACGATTGACAACGACCGTGGATCGTCTTTGACTGAGGCATAGCAGGGTTATCGGCCTCATACAGAGGCAAACTGTTGCAAACGAAAGCGTTGCCGACGATGTCCAGGATCACCGCCGCCGCCCGGGTCGTCCTCGTCTGGGGCGTCGTCGGCATCCTCGCCCTGACCGCGCTCGGGCTGCTGCGCGCGGAGCTGGCCACGCTCGCCGCCCTGCTGCGCGGCGACGCCGTCCGCTTCGAGGACGCGCTGGCGGCGGTCTGCGCCGCGGCCCTGGCCGGGTGTCTGTGCTGGATCTGGGTCGGCAGCACGGCCCTGGCCCTCGACGTGCTGAGCGACCGGGCCGTGCGGCTCCCGCTCCTGCCCGCTCCCCTGCGCCGCGGCCTGCTCGTGGCCTGCGGGGTGGCCGCCGTGGCGGCCGGTGGACCGGCGAGCGCCGACGGCCCCTCCGGGCCGACGCCGACCTCGGACCGCAGCGTGCTCCGAGGCCTCCCGCTCCCGGAGCGCCCGGTCATCGGGGAGGCGACCATCCCCCTGCGCGACCCCGTCACGGCGCCCGGTGCCGGTCCCGGCCGCAAGGTCGTCGTGGGCCCGGGCGACACCCTGTGGGACCTCGCCGCCGACCACGGGCCGCCCGGCGCCACGGCCGCCGAGGTCGACGCGGCGTGGCGTCGGATCCACGCCGCCAACCGGGCCGTCATCGGCCCCGACCCCGACCTGATCCGGCCGGGCACCCCGCTCCGGCTCCCGCCTCCCGTCGACGACCCGAAGGAGTCCCGATGACACCGTTCCACGACAACGTCACCCCGCTGGTCCGGGACACCGTGGCCGACTGGCCACCGGGCGGGCCCCGGGGCCCGGGGGTGCCGCCGTCGGTCCAGGGCACGCTGGCCCTCGACGTGGCGCCCGACCTGGGACCGCCGTACGTGCCCGAGCCGGTCCCGCTGCCCGGTGCCGACGTGGTCCCGGTCCCGCTACCGGTCCGGCGCGACCTGCACCGCTGGGCATTGCAGTTCGCCCAGGCGTGCGTGGAGGTGGTCGGCGGGGACCGGCCGGTCTCCCAGCTGGTGCGGTGGACCAGCCCGGAGATCCACCAGGAGCTGACCTACCGCGCCACGGTGGTGGCCCGGGCCGGGGTGCACGAGGCCGGGCGCGGGCGCGGGCGGAGGCCCGTGGTCCGGCCACAGGTGCAGAACGTGCGCACCTGCTTCGTGGCCGAGGGAGTCGCGGAGATCTGCGTCCGGGTCCGGTACGGCGAGCGGAACCGCGCCGTCGCCGGCCGTCTGGAGATCGTCGGCGGACGCTGGCAGTGCACCGCCCTCGAGTTCGGCTGACCGTCGACCCGTCGCCAGTGTCGGCGCTGACCCCGTCGACCCGTCGCTTGTGTCGGCGCTGAGCCCGCTGACCCGTCGCTTGTGTCGGCCCGCGGGACGACACAAGCGACGGGTCGAGGTCAGCCGTTGACGCGGGTGGTCAGTCCGGTCGGTCCGTTCGGGGCGCCGTGGCACTTCTTGTACTTCTTGCCCGAGCCGCACGGGCAGTCCGCGTTGCGGCCGGTCCCGGCGAACGGGTCCTCGGCCACGGCGGCGGCCTCCGGCGTGCTCTCGACCTCGCCGTCCTCGGTCGGCCCGGTGTAGGTCAGTCCCTGGGGACGCTTGGGGGCCTCGAGACCCTTGGCGCTGATGTGCGGGGTGCCGGCGGCCCGGGCCGGCTGCCGCACCGCGTCCGGCTCCTCCTCGGCGGGGGCCTCGACGGCCTCCTCGGCGCCGCCCTCGTCCTCCTCGACCTGGATCTCGAGGTTGAACAGGAAGCCGACCGCCTCCTCCTTGATGCCGTCCATCGTCGCGGCGAACATGTCGAAGCCCTCGCGCTGGTACTCCACCAGCGGGTCGCGCTGGGAGTAGGCCCGCAGGTAGATGCCCTCGCGCAGGTAGTCCATCTCGTAGAGGTGGTCGCGCCACTTGCGGTCCAGCACCGAGAGCACGACCCGGCGCTCGAGCTCGCGCATGTTCTCGGCCCCGACGCCGGCCTCGCGCTCGGCGTACGCCTTGCGAGCGTCGGCCTGCAGGTCGGTGATCAGCTGCTCCCGGGTCAGGCTGGCCCGGCCGCCGGCCTCCTCCTCGAGGCCCTCGAGCGTCAGCGAGACCGGGTAGAGCTGCTTGAGCCCGGCCCACAGGGCCTCCAGGTCCCACTCCTCGGCGAAGCCCTGGGTGGCGCCGGTGACGTAGCCGACGATGACGTCGTCGAGGAAGCCCGCCACCTGCTCCTGCAGGTCGGCGCCCTCGAGGACCTCGCGGCGCTCGGCGTAGATCACGTGCCGCTGGCGGTCCATCACGTCGTCGTACTTGAGGACGTTCTTGCGGGACTCGAAGTTCTGCGACTCGATCTGGCCCTGCGCGTTGGCGATCGCCCCGGTCACGCGCTTGTTCTCGATCGGCACGTCGTCGGGCACCTTCAGCACGGTCAGCACCCGGTCGACCCAGTCGGACTTGAACAGCCGCATGAGCTCGTCCTCGAGGGAGAGGTAGAACCGGGACTCGCCCGGGTCGCCCTGACGACCGGACCGGCCGCGCAGCTGGTTGTCGATGCGGCGGGACTCGTGCCGCTCGGTGCCGATCACGTAGAGGCCGCCGACATCACGGACCTCGTCGTGCTCGGTCGCCACCTGCCCCTTGATCTTCTCGAGCATGTCCGGCCAGGCGGCCTCGTACTCCTCGGAGTGCTCCACCGGGTCGAGCCCCTGCTTGCGCAGCTCGGCGTCGGCGAGGAACTCCACCGACCCGCCGAGCATGATGTCGGTGCCTCGACCGGCCATGTTGGTGGCCACCGTGACCGCGCCCTTGTGGCCGGCCTGCGCCACGATCATGGCCTCGTTCTCGTGGTACTTCGCGTTCAGCACCGTGTGCGCGACGCCGCGCTTCTTGAGCAGGTCGGAGAGCAGCTCGGACTTCTGCACCGACACCGTGCCGACCAGCACCGGCTGTCCGATCTTGCTGCGCTCCTCGATGTCCTCGACGACGGCGGCGTACTTCGCCTCCTCCGTCCGGTAGACGAGGTCGGGCTGGTCGATCCGGGCCATCGGCTTGTTCGTGGGGATCGGCACCACGCCGAGGCCGTAGATCTTGTCGAACTCGCTGGCCTCGGTGAGCGCGGTGCCGGTCATGCCGGAGAGCTTCTTGTAGAGGCGGAAGTAGTTCTGCAGGGTGACCGTCGCGAGCGTCTGGTACTCCTCACGGACCTGGACGCCCTCCTTGGCCTCGATCGCCTGGTGCAGGCCGTCGTTGTAGCGGCGGCCGTCCAGCATCCGCCCGGTGTGCTCGTCGACGATCTTCACCTCGCCGGCCTGCACGACGTACTCCTTGTCGCGCCGGAACAACTCCTTGGCCTTGATCGAGTTGTTCATGAACGAGATCAGCGGCGTGTTGACCGAGTCGTAGAGGTTCTCGATGCCGAGGTGGTCCTCGACCTTGGTGATCCCGGGCTCGAGCACCGAGATCGTCCGCTTCTTCTCGTCCACCTCGTAGTCGACGTCGGCGGTCATCGTGCGCGCGATCTTGGAGAACTCGGCGTACCAGCGGACCTCGTCCTGGGTCGGGCCGGAGATGATCAGCGGGGTGCGGGCCTCGTCGATGAGGATCGAGTCGACCTCGTCGACGATGGCGTAGGCGTGCCCGCGCTGGACGCAGTCCTCCAGCGCGGAGGCCATGTTGTCGCGCAGGTAGTCGAAGCCGAGCTCGTTGTTCGTGCCGTAGGTGATGTCGCAGGCGTAGGCCTCGCGGCGCTCGGCCGGCCGCATCGACGGCAGGATCACGCCCGTGGTCAGGCCGAGGAAGTTGTGCACGCGACCCATCCACTCGGCGTGGTAGCGGGCCAGGTAGTCGTTGACGGTGACGATGTGCACGCCCTCGCCGACCAGCGCGTTGAGGTACGCCGGCAGGGTCGAGACCAGCGTCTTGCCCTCACCGGTCTTCATCTCGGCGATGTTCCCCAGGTGCAGGGCGGCGCCGCCCATCACCTGCACGTCGAAGTGCCGCTGGCCGATGACCCGGCGGGCCGCCTCGCGCACCGTGGCGAAGGCCTCGGGCATCAGGTCGTCGACGTCCTCGCCGTCGGCGAGCCGCTTGCGGAACTCCTGGGTCATTCCCTGCAGCTCCTCGTCGCTCATGGCGACGAAGTCGTCCTCGATGGCGTTGACCGCCTGGGCAATCACCTCGAGCTGGCGAAGGATCTTGCCCTCGCCGATGCGGAGGATCTTGTCGAGAATGGCAGGCACGAGCCGGGCTCCCTGTGGTCGATCGCGTCAGGCCCCAGAACGGGCCGCAGTCCATCGTAACGGGCGCGCCACAGGCCGCTTCCACGCCCACTCCCGGCGATTCGCGTGCACCCGGGCGGCCCGTGGTCCACGATGTCCCCAGCGCTTCCAACGGGGGACGCGCACCACACAGAGAAGAGCACGCTTGTGACCAGTCGGGGGGTCGCAACGCGGCCCAGCAGGATCGTCATCTCGGGCCTCGCAGCAGCCGGCGTCTGTGCCGCTGCCCTCGCCCCGATCTCCTCCGCACCCGCGGAGGCGCTGCCCACGGAGTGCCAGCCGGCGTTCCCGCCGGGAGACCTGGTCGAGGACCAGGCCGTCACCGGCCTGACCGTGACCCGCGGCAGCACGCCGGAGGAGTTCACCGGCACCCACCTGGGGATCATCGAGGACGGGATCGCCCCCGGCGTCGACATGATCCTGGCCCGGCTGTCCTCGCCGACCATCGACGAGGCGGGGATCTGGCAGGGCATGTCCGGCTCGCCGGTCTACGACCCCACCACCGGGGACCTGATCGGGGCCGTCTCCTACGGGCTGAGCTGGGGACCGAGCCCGGTCGCCGGCCTGACCCCCGCCGCGGACATGCTGGACCTGCTGCCGGACACCGAGGGCGGCACCGCCCCGCGGGTGGCGCTGCCGCGGCGGCTCTCGCGGGAGGTGGTGGGCTCCGGTGCGGCCACCTCGGCGCAGGCGTCCTCCGGCATGCGCCGGCTGCCCACGCCGGTCAGCGTCTCCGGGCTCTCGCCGCGGCGCTTCGAGCAGCTGCAGGGCTGGTTGGACGACCACGGCACCGTGACCAGGGCCACCGGCTCGGCGGGCACCTCGGCGGTCGACATCCCGATCGTCCCCGGAGGCAACGTCGCCGCGTCGATGTCGTACGGCACGCTCAGCAGCGCCGCGGTCGGCACGGTCTCCGTCGTGTGCGGCGACCAGGTCCTCGGCTTCGGCCACCCGTTCGCCTTCGCCGGCGAGACGACGTACTCGATGCACGGGGCGGACGCCGTCACGGTGCAGGCCGACCCGGTCGGCCCCGGGTTCAAGGTCGCCAACCTGGGCGCCCCCAACGGCACCGTCGTCGGCGACCGGCTGGCGGGGATCCGGGGCGTGCTCGGAGAGACCCCCACGACCTACGACGTCTCGACGACGGCGCGGTACGCCGGCAGGGTCGCCGACGGCACCACCCACGTCTCGGTCGAGGACATGGTGGCCGACCTGTCGCTCGGCACCGCGATCGCGGTGCACGACCGGGCGCTGGACCGGATCGGCAAGGGCTCGGCGACGGCGACGTGGACGGTGCGGGGTGAGCAGCGGGACGGGACCCCGTTCGAGCTCCGGCGCAGCGACGCGTACGCCGACACCTACGACATCTCGGTGGCCCCCGCCCTGGACCTCGCAGGTCAGATGTACGCGCTGCTGGGCAACCAGACCGACCGGGTCACGATCACCTCGGTCTCGATGGAGTCCGACTTCGCCGACGACGCGACCCGCTGGCGCCTGGGCCGGGTGTTCACGTGGGCCGGCGGCCGGTGGGTGCAGGTCACCGACCGGGACCCGGTCCTGCTCACGGCCGGGAGGACCCGCACCGTCAAGATCGAGCTGACCTCCCGCGACCACGACAGCCGGTTCGTCAAGGTGCCGATCAAGGCGCCACGGAAGGCCCGCGGGCAGTTCTCGGTCCTCAAGCTCACCGGCGGCGGCTCCTCCGGCGGCGGCGACTTCTTCTTCTACGGCAGCGACGACGAGTTCTTCGACTCCGGCCCGTACGGCGGCGGGCCGGCCACGGTGCCGCAGCTGGTCGAGAAGCTGTCCTCGGCACCCCGCAACGACGACCTGCTGTCGAAGGTGCGGTTCCGTGGCACCGGCGTCACCCGCACCGCGAGCCTCCGGCTCGACCGGGTGGTGTCCGGGCGGCTCCGGCTGCCGGTCTTCGTCCGCTAGCACCGGTGGCCCGGGCGCTCACCGCCGCAGCGCCCGGGCCACCGGCCCGGCGAGGTCTCCACGGGACTCGACCGTGACCTCCTCGAGCCCGAGCCAGCCGGCCAGGGCCCACAGCTCGGCCGCCAGCTCGTCGGCGGTGCCGTCGGGTGCCGACGGCTCGGCGTACGCCGACCGCACCTGGAGCACCCGGCCCCGACGGTCGGCCTTGAGGTCGACCCGCGCCACGAGCCGGTCCCCCAGCAGGAACGGCAGCACGTAGTAGCCGTGCACCCGCAGGTGGGCCGGCACGTAGATCTCGATCCGGTAGCGGAAGTCGAAGAGCCGCTCGGTCCGCTCCCGCTCCCACACCACCGGGTCGAACGGGCTCAGCAGCGCCCGGGCCTCCACCCGCCTCGGCAGCCGGGCGTCCCGGTGCAGGTACGCCGGACGGCGCCAGCCCTCGACCGTCACCGGGAGCAGCTCGCCCTCCTCGACCAGCGAGGCGATCGCCGGGCCCACCTGCTCCGCGGGCATCCGGTAGTAGTCGCGCAGGCAGGTGGCCGCGCCGACGCCGTGCGAGACCGCGGCCCGCCGCACCAGCTCGCGTGCGGCGTCCTCGACGGTCGGGGTCGGGGCGGCGAGCACGGCGGCGGGCAGCACCCGCTCCGGCAGGTCGTAGAGCACCTCGAACGCCTGGTTGCGACCGGCCACCGCGAGGTCGCCCACGAGGTAGAGGTAGTCGAGCACCTTGCGGGTCTCCGACCAGTTCCAGCCCCAGTGCTCCTTCGTGCGCGGCAGGCCGCTGTCGAGGTCCCGGGCGGTCGACGCGCCGCGCTCCCGGACCTCGGCCAGCAGGGACTCCTCGAGTCCGGTGCCGGCGGCGACGAAGTCCCACTTGCCGCGACGCCCGCGGTAGTGGTCCATCCGGTGCCGCATCACCGGCCACAGGTCGACGGGCATGAAGGCCTGGACGTGGGCCCAGTACTCCACCATCCGCCGCGGCCTGGTCTCCGAGGCCCGCCGCAGCAGCGCGGGGTCGTAGGCGCCCATGCGTGAGAACAGCGGCATGTAGTGCGCCCGCTGCAGCACGTTGACCGAGTCCACCTGGAGTACGCCGGTGCGCGCCAGCGTCCGCTCGAGCGTGCGCATCGTCGGCCGCACGTGCCGGGGGTCGCGGAAGCCCTGCGCGGCCAAGGCGATCCGGCGCGCCTGTGCCTGCGAGAGGGACGTCACGGGAAGGTGGGACCGGCCGGTCGGGCGGGTCAGGGGATGTCGAGCAGCTTCTCGCGCACGGCGTACATGACGGCCTCCATGCGGGAGTGCAGCTGCAGCTTCTCCAGGATGTTGCGCACGTGGTTCTTGACGGTGTTCTCGCTGATGAACAGCTGGCGGGCGATCTCCCGGTTGTTCAGGCCCTTGGCCACCAGCCGCAGCACCTCGAGCTCGCGCTCGGTGAGCCGCAGACCGGGGACCTGGTCCCGCTCCGGCTTCGACATCTGCTTGAACTCGTCGATCAGCTTGACCGCCATCGACGGGCTGATCAGGGACTGGCCGTCGGCCACCACCCGGATCGCCTGCGCGACCTCCTCGATGGAGGAGTCCTTGAGCAGGTAGCCCGCGGCTCCGCTCTTGACCGCCTCGTAGAGGTCGGCCTCCTCGTCGGAGACCGTCAGCATGATGATCTTCGCCGAGGGCACGACCTCCTTGATGGCGACGCAGGCCTCGATCCCCGAGCGCTTGGGCATCCGCACGTCGAGCAGGACCACGTCGGGGGCGGCGCTGGCCGCGAGGTTGGTGCCCTCGATGCCGTCGCCGGCCTCGCCCACGACCTCGATCGCGGGCTCGACGCCGAGCAGCATCACGAGACCTCGGCGGAAGAGCTCCTGGTCGTCGACGACGAGGACGCGGATCGGTTCGGCGTCCACAGGGCCCGTTTTCTCCGTCGTGTTCTCACTCACGCGGCAATCATGGCACGACCGGGCCACCCGTGGGGATCCACAGGGGCCCGGTCGGGCCGTGTGTCGCTCTCGGGCCATGGCCCGATCGGGCGCACCGCAACACGCGGCGCGGCGGCGGTGGCGGCCTCAGTGCCCGAGGTCGAGCGAGATCACGCCGTAGTCGTAGCCCTTGCGGCGGTAGACCACCGCCGGTCGTTCGCTGTCCTTGTCGACGAACAGGTAGAAGTCGTGGCCCACGAGCTCCATCTCGTAGAGGGCCTGGTCCAGGGTCATCGGCGCGGCGGCGTGCGACTTCTCCCGCACCACCAGTGGCCCGTCACCGGTGACGGTGATCGGCCCGACCTGGCGCTCCAGGGTGCGCACCCCGTCGTCCTCGGTCTCGGCCGGTGCCGGGTCGGCGGCCGCCAGGGCCTCGGCGACGGAGACCGGCGTGTGCCGTCCGTGGTGGACCTTCCGTCGATCGGCGGCCCGGCGCATCTGGGAGGCCATCTTGTCCACGGCGAGGTCGAGCGCGCCCATCTTGTCGTCGGCGGCCGCCTCGGCCCGGATCACGGGGCCCTTGGAGAAGGCGGTGAGCTCGACCCGGACCGCCCGGTCGTGCAGGCGTGGGTTGCGCTCCTTCTCGACCTCCACCTCGACCCGGATGATCCGGTGGTCGTGCTTCTCGAGTCGGGTCAGCTTCTCCTCGACATGACTGCGGAAACGGTCGGACACCTCGCAGTGCCGCGCGTTGACCACAACATCCATGTAGACCTCCCGTGCATCGGTTGGTTGGTTACCTCAGGGCATGCCGATCCCCCGCGCGGGGCGGTTCACGTGACGGTGCACGTGGTGGGAGGCGGGCAGCCGGGATGGAGTCCGTCCGGCCGACCTGGTCTTCGACCCCACAACCGCCTGCTGAGGCTCTCGCGGCTTGTTGCCACTACCCACCTTCTCCCGCACCTCCGTCGTGTCTGACGACGGAGACGGGGCAGGACTTACCTCTAAGCCGCACCGTGATCGTCCCCTGCACGAGGCAGATGACTTACGTGGACCGCTTCGCCTGCGACTGGCTTCGGCTAGCCGACAGGGGCCCAGGGCCAACCTGACGACGCAACCACGGACCCGGACGGACTCCATGACGTGACGCTAGTCGGTGGGGCGCGACATAGCCAGAGAACCCGGTTGAAGATTGGCTGTGAAACGGCGTCTGGTGGCGGCCACGACGGCGATGCCGAGCGGCGGCAGACCGACCGCCGTGAGCGCCCGCTGCGCCTCCCGCGCGGTGGCACCGGTGGTGAGGACGTCGTCGCAGACGACCAGCCGCACGGCCCGCCGTCGCCTGCCCAGCCGGACCAGACCACCGCCGGGGCAGTGCATCGAGCCGGCCAGGTTCGCCGCCCGCTCCGTCGCGTCGAGTCCGGCCTGGTCGAGCACCGGCCCCACCCGGAGCAGCCGGTGCGGCAGGGCGTCGTACCCGAGCCGCCGCAACCGCCGGGCGGCGTGCCGCACGAGCGCGTACGTCGGGTCGTGGCCGCGGCTGCGGGTGCTGGCCGGACGCGACGGGACCGGCACGAGGACCAGGGGAACGTCCGGGCCGTCGGGATCGCACCCGTCGGGACCGTCGGGACCGTCGGGACCGTCGGGACCGTCGGGACCGTCGGGACCGCACCCGTCGGCCGCCAGCGCGTGGACCGCGTCGGCGAGCAGCTCGCCCAGCGGACCCGCCAGACCCAGCTGCTGGTGCTCCTTGTGACCGAGCAGCAGGGTCCGCAGGAGGCCGGCGTACTCCCCCGCGGCCCAGGCCGGCGCCAGGCCGGGCGGGCAGGGGGTGGGCCGGGTCGGCCACGGCCCGGCGTCGAGGCCGGCCCGGCAGTCCGCGCACAGCAGCCGGCCGGGGTCACCGCAGCCGGCGCACGCGGCGCCGGTGACCAGGTCGACGAGGGCAGCCCGCACCGGTCCAGTAGACCTCCCGCCACCGACACCCGGCCACCACATCCCCGGTCGTGTGCTCAGGTGGCTGCCCCGGCAGCCTGCTGGGCACACGAGTGCGGGGTCAGCCGACGTAGGTGAGGGCCTGGATCCCCAGGAGCGGCACTCCGGCGTCGATCTCGGGGGGCAGCTGGAGGGCGGTGCCGTCGCTCGGCACCACCCACAGCGGTGTGTTGGGCACGGGGGAGGCGGCCAGCCGCGCGATGTCGTCCCGGATCAGCTCGGTCGCGGTCTCGCCGTACTGCGTCGCGGGAGACCCGTCGACCGAGAACGTCCGCACCTCCGACAGGGCGTCGGAGAGCTTGCTCAGCACCACGATGTCCGTGGGTGAGCGCCAGCCCAGGTCCCGCAGCTGGAGCTGCTCGCCGACGCCCTCGAGGATGGTGCGGGCCCGGCTCGCGCGCACCGTCTGCCCGCCGGTCTCGAGTCGGCTCAGCACCACCACGTCGCTGCCCCGCCGGTCCAGCGCCGCGGCGATCCGCGTGCCGTCGCGGGAGACCAGGAAGTCGATGACGTTCTCGCCGCTGATGCCCGGCACCGACACCACGCGCCGACGCCCGTCGGCGTAGACCGAGACCTGCGCGCCGTCCGGGCGCCGGTCCAGCACCCAGAGCCGACCGCTGTGGTCCCAGGCCGGCTTGGCCAGGTCCGAGGCGCCGGTCAGCAGGGTGCGGATGTCCCCGGCACCGCCCGAGCTCACCGGGCCGAGGGAGAGCTGGCTGCGGTTCCCCGACACCACCGCCGCCCGCTCGGCGGGCAGGTCGATCGCGACGTCGGCGAGCCGGTAGTTGCGGCGGCCGAAGGGCCCGCGGACCCGGCTCTCCCGACCGCTGTCGGAGGCGACCAGCCGGCCGTTCCGCAGGCCGAACAGGTCCTGCCACGCGTAGACCCCGGTCGGGTCGTAGATCTGGCCGACGACGATCGGCACGTCCGAGCTGCTGCCGGACTGGCTGACCGGGGTGTCGCCCACGGTGACCCGCAGACGCTCAACGCTGGGGTCCTGGCGCAGGGTCCACGCGATCTGGACCGTCATCAGCTCCAGGGTCTCCGGGTCGACGCCCGAGATGTCGCCCTGCAGCGCCACGTCGGCCAGCCCGTTCGGCGAGACCGGCACGGACAGGTCCAGACGCAGTCCCTTCGGGAAGAAGGACCGGGAGACACCACGCATGCCCTCCGCCGGTCCCCGCAGGAGGCCCCGGACCAGGGCGGTGGAGAGCTGGCCGCCGCGCGGCACGAACACCGGCTCCGGGACCAGGATCTCGCCGCTCGGGTCGAAGAAGTAGAGCGAGACCTGCCGGTAGCGCTCGTCGAACCACGAGTCGGAGACGATCAGGGCGTTCGGAGCCTCCTTGATCCGCCACTCGCCGTCCTCGACGGTCATCGGGAAGGACACCGTGGCCGAGGAGTCCGGGAGCGGACCCTGCCAGGCCCCCCGGGAGTCGAGCCGGTTGCCGTCGATCAGCGTGACCTCGACGTCGCTGGTGCCGCTGGGGGTGGAGGTGTCGGCGTAGGTGATCATCCGCTCCTCGGGGTTCCACGACTCGCGGCTCGAGGAGGCGAGGAACTCGCGGGCCACCGAGGTGGTGATCGGGTTGGCGGTCATCGCGTCGAGGAAGTGCCGCACGATCTCCGCGGGCGTCTCCCCGGGCTGCGGCGGCCGGGGCTCGTAGGGGAAGCCCTCGTCGAGCGTGGCCGTGCGGCGCTCCGGGCCTACCTCGACCGGTCCGGCGTCGGGCAGTCGCACGCAGGCGCCGGAGAGTCCGACCAGCAGCAGGGCGGTGAGCAGCCGGGTGAGGCCGGCCCGACCGGTCCGCCCGGCCCGACCGGCCCGACCGGTCCGCCCGGTGGGTCCGGTGGGCCCTGTGGGGATGGTCATGGGGTGCTCCCCTCGGAGTCCTCGGGAACGAGCGGCAGCGGGCTCTGCCGCAGGACGCCGCCGGCCCGGCGCGGCAGCGTCAACCGGAACTGGGCGCCCTGGCCGGGCAGTCCCCAGGCCTGCAGCCAGCCACCGTGCAGGTGCGTGTCCTCCAGCGCGATCGACAGGCCGAGGCCGGTGCCGCCGCTGGTGCGGGCGCGCGCCGGGTCGGCCCGCCAGAACCGGTTGAACACCAGCGCCGCCTCCCCGGGGGCCAGCCCGACCCCGTGGTCCCGGACGGCGATCGCGGCCGCGTGCTCGTCGCCGGCCACGTGGACCACGATGCCCCCGGACTCGGCGTGGTCGATCGCGTTGCTCACCAGGTTGCGCACGATCCGCTCGACCCGGCGGCCGTCCGCCTCGGCCAGGCACGGCTCGGAGGTCGCCCGGACCTCGACCGAGGTGCTGCGCTGCTCGGCGAGCCCGCGGGTCATGTCGACGACCCGGTGCGCGATGTCGGTGAGGTTGACGTCGTCGAGGTCGAGCACCGCGGCTCCGGCGTCGAACCTGCTGATCTCGAGCAGGTCGGTGAGCAGCCCCTCGAAGCGGTCCAGCTCCGACTGCAGCAGCTCGCTGGCCCGGGCCGTCACCGGGTCGAAGGAGTCACGGGCGTCGTGCAGCACGTCCCCGGCCATCCGGACCGTCGTGAGCGGCGTGCGCAGCTCGTGGGAGACGTCGGAGGTGAACCGGCGCTGGACCCGGGACAGCTCCTCGAGCTGCCGGATCTGGCGCTGCAGCGAGGACGCCATCTGGTTGAACGAGGTCGCCAGACGCGCGATGTCGTCGTCGCCGCGCACCCGCATGCGCTCCTCGAGCTGACCGGCCGCGAGTCGCTCGGCCACCCGGCGGGCCAGCCGGACCGGGCTGACCACCTGTCGCGTGACCAGCCAGGTGAGACCGGCCACCAGCACCAGCAGCAGGATCCCGGCGGTCAGCATCGCGCGGGCCACCAGCGCCATCGTCTCCCGCTCCTGCTGCATGGGGAAGACGTAGTAGAGGGTGTAGAAGCTCCGGTCCGCCGGCAGCTGGACGCGGGAGCCGACCACGACACCGGGCTCGGAGGCGCCGTCGGCGTGGTCGATCGTGGTGAAGGTCCAGGCCGTCGACGAGGAGCTGTCGAAGTGGCCGACGAGCCGGTCCGGGACGCTGGTCAGCTCGAGGCCCGGCGAGTAGCGGGTGCCGCCCGCGGCGAGGTTGGTCGGCTCGTCGTCGACCGGGCCGCTGAGGACCACGTCGAACCCCCGCGACTGGCCACGCAGGATGATCGGCTCGACCAGCTGGGCGAGCTGGCGGGAGACGTCGTCGTCGGTGCCCGGTACGGCGGCGAGCCGGGTCTCCGCGTCGTTGGTCTCGTTGCCGGCCTCGGCCACGACCGTGCGGACCCGGGCGTCGACGAGCCCGTCCCGGGTCTGCTGCAGCAGGAACCAGCCGACCACGCCGACCACGATCGCGGAGAGCAGCACGGTGCTGACGACGACCCGGGCCTGGATCGAGCGGCGCCAGAAGGTGAAGCCCCGGCCGGCGGTGTCGGTGGTCGCGCGGACCAGCCGGCGCAGCATCGCGCTCGGGGCCGGCGACCCGCTGCGGCCGGCCGCCCCGACCGTCCGTTCGACTACGTCGGCCACCCGACCGCCTACGCGGATCCGGCCTTGTAGCCGACTCCCCGGACGGTGACCACGATCTCCGGGTTCTCGGGGTCGTGCTCCACCTTGGAGCGCAGTCGCTGCACGTGCACGTTGACGAGCCGGGTGTCGGCGGCGTGCCGGTAGCCCCAGACCTGCTCGAGCAGCACCTCGCGGGTGAAGACCTGCCAGGGCTTGCGGGCCAGGCAGACCAGCAGGTCGAACTCCAGCGGCGTCAGGCTGATGGACTGTCCGCCGCGGCTCACGGCGTGGCCGGCGACGTCGATGTCGAGGTCGCCGATCGTCAGCGACTCCTGGGCGTCCGGGTCGAGCCGACGCACCCGGGCCCGGATCCTGGCCACCAGCTCCTTGGGCTTGAAGGGCTTCACGACGTAGTCGTCGGCACCGGACTCCAGGCCCACCACGACGTCGACGGTGTCGCCCTTGGCGGTCAGCATCACGATCGGCACGCCGGACTCCGCCCGGATCTCCTTGCAGACGTCGATGCCGCCCTTGCCGGGCAGCATCAGGTCGAGCAGGAGGACGTCCGGGCGGTAGTCCCGGAACTCGGCCAGGGCACGGTCGCCGCGACCGCACACCCGGCTGTCGAAGCCCTCCTGGCGGAGCACGATCGTGAGCATCTCCGCCAGGGAGGCGTCGTCGTCGACGACCAGGACCCGCCCCCGGGGGGCGAGGTCCTGCTGGTCCTGCGGGCTCCCGACCGTCATGCTCCCCCCGCTCAGTAGCGGTACTGGTCCGACTTGTACGGACCCTCCACCGGCACGCCCAGGTAGGACGCCTGGTCGTCGGTGAGCTCGGTGAGCCGGACGCCGAGAGCCGAGAGGTGCAGTCGTGCCACCTCCTCGTCGAGGTGCTTGGGCAGCACGTAGACGCCGGTGGGGTACTCCTCGAGCTTGGTGAACAGCTCGATCTGGGCCAGCACCTGGTTGGTGAAAGAGTTCGACATCACGAACGACGGGTGGCCGGTGGCGTTGCCGAGGTTCATCAGCCGGCCCTCGGACAGGATGATCACGCTGGGGCCGTCGGGGAACGTGAAGACGTCCACCTGCGGCTTGACGTTCTTGCGCTCGATCCCGGGCCAGCTCTCGAGACCGGCCATGTCGATCTCGTTGTCGAAGTGGCCGATGTTCCCGACGATCACCTGGTGCTTCATCCGGCTCATCTGCTCGGCCGAGACGACGTCCTTGTTGCCGGTCGAGGTGATCACGATGTCGGCGACGGGGAGGACGTTCTCGAGGGTGTCGACCTGGTACCCGTCCATCGCCGCCTGCAGCGCGCAGATCGGGTCGATCTCGGTGACGATCACCCGGGCGCCCTGGCCGCGCAGCGACTCCGCGCAGCCCTTGCCGACGTCGCCGTACCCGGCGACGACCGCGACCTTGCCGCCGATGAGGACGTCGGTGGCGCGGTTGATGCCGTCGATGAGCGAGTGCCGGCAGCCGTACTTGTTGTCGAACTTGGACTTGGTGACCGAGTCGTTGACGTTGATGGCGGGGAAGAGCAGCGAGCCCTCCTTCATCATGTCGTAGAGACGCAGCACACCGGTGGTGGTCTCCTCGGTGACGCCCTTGATCTCGCCGGCGATCCGGGTGAACCGGTCCTGGCTGCGGGCCAGCGAGGACTGCAGCACCCCGAAGACGATCCGCTGCTCCTGGCTCTTCGCGGAGGCGGGGTCGGGTGCCTGGCCGGACTTCTCGGCCTCGACACCGAGGTGCACCAGCAGCGTGGCGTCGCCGCCGTCGTCGAGGATCATGTTGGCGAACTCGTCGGCCGGCCAGTCGAGGATCTGCTGGGTGCACCACCAGTACTCCTCCAGCGTCTCGCCCTTCCAGGCGAAGACCGGCACGCCCTGGGGGTCCTCCGGGGTGCCCTCGGGGCCGACGACGACCGCAGCGGCCGCGTGGTCCTGGGTGGAGAAGATGTTGCAGGAGGCCCAGCGGACCTCGGCGCCGAGGGCCACGAGGGTCTCGATGAGCACCGCCGTCTGGACGGTCATGTGCAGCGAGCCGGCGATCCGGGCGCCGGCGAGGGGGCGGGAGGCGCCGTACCGCTCACGCATCGCCATGAGGCCGGGCATCTCGTGCTCGGCCAGGCTGATCTCGGTGCGTCCGAAGTCGGCCAGGGCCAGGTCTGCGACCTTGTAGTCCATCTCAGTGGTGTCCTCGGGTGATGGGGAGGCGGGCGGAGAACCAGCCTAGCCGCGGCCCCCTCACCAGCGGGAATCCTCGAGGATCAGGGCGCCAGGGGCTCCGCCGGCGCCTCCGCGACGCGGAGGATGTCCGGCTCGAGGTAGATCACCGTGGCGGTCGGCTCGGCGGCCCGGATCGCCGCCTCGGCGGCGTCGATGGCCTCAGCCACCTGGGTGGCGGTGCTGGCCTCGGGGACCGCCACCTTGGCGCCGACCAGCAGCTCCTCGGGGCCCAGGTGCAGCGTCTTCATGTGGATGAGGCGGTCGATGCCCGGGGCCTCGGACAGGGCGGCGACGATCGCGCGCTGCGCCTGGGGCGAGGCGGCCTCGCCGAGCAGCAGGCTCTTCGTCTCGATCGCCAGCACCACCGCCACGACGACGAGCAGCACGCCGATCAGCGCCGTGCCGGCCACGTCGAAGTACTGGTTGCCGGTGATCAGCATGAGCGAGACCGCGACGAACGCGAAGACCAGGCCGAGCAGCGCCGCCAGGTCCTCGAGCAGGATCACCGGCAGCTCGGGCTTCTTGGCCCGGCGGACGAACTCGGCGTAGGAGGCGTTCCCCTTGACCTTGTCGGTCTCCTGGATGGCGGTGCGGAACGAGAACGACTCCAGCACGATGGCGATGGCCAGGACCACCAGCGGCACCCACTGCTTCCAACCGGAGCCGAGCTCGGAGTGCCCCTCCGCGATCTCGTGGTACTTGTGCCAGGCCTCGTAGAGCGCGAACAGGCCACCGACGGAGAACAGCACGATCGCCACGATGAAGGCGTAGACGTACCGCTCCCGGCCGTAGCCGAACGGGTGCTCCTCGCTGGCGGACCGCTTCGCCCGCTTGCCGCCGAGCAGCAGCAGCCCCTGGTTGCCGGCGTCCGCGACGGAGTGGATCGCCTCCGCGAGCATCGAGCTGATCCCGGTGAGGAAGAACGCGGCGAACTTCGTCACCGCGATCCCGCTGTTCGCCAGGAGTGCCGCGACCACTGCCTTGGTGCCACCGTCTGCTGCCATGGCGGGAAGGCTACCGAACCGGCCGGCCGGTCCCGGGACCGCGGCTCAGGAGTCCGCGAGCCCCAGGGCCAGGTAGGTCGAGGCGTACCCGCCGGCCAGGTGCAGCCAGGCGTAGCGGGCGACCTCGCTGCCGGTGTCGTGCCGCAGCGTCTCCACCCGCACGCCGCGGGCGGATGCGGCGGCCTGCAGGTGGCCGCGCTGCTCGCGCACGACCGCGTCCTCGGCGCCGTCGTCGAGCACCAGCAGGGCCGGTCTGAGGTCTCCGGCCTCGTCCGCGAACGGGTCGACGAAGACGTCCCGGGGACGCGCCGCCCCGATGACCGGGAGCAGGTGCTCGGCGTCACCGGCCAGGGCCGGCCGCCCGGAGTCGCGCCGGATGAACTCGGCCACCCGCCGCGCGGCGCGGGCCGCGAGCACCGACCCGCCCCACACCAGGGGCTGGGCGTCGGCCAGGGAGATGGCCAGCATCTTCGCCGGGTTGACGGCCAGGTCGCGGAACGGGGAGCAGGCGATCGCCACCTCGTCCAGGGCCGTGGCCACCTGCTCGGGGTCGGTCGCCGGGCCGAGCTCGACGCGGTGCAGGTAGTCGAGCATCACCACCGCGGTCGCCAGCTGGTCACCCGTGTCGGTCGGCAGGATCGTGGTCCACCGCCCCTGGGCGTGCTCGGCGACCATCGAGTCCGCCTCGCAGGCCACGACCACCTGACACCCACGACGTACGGCCTCGGCGACCGCGGACGCGGCGGCGGGGTCGGAGCGCTCCGGCGCGAGCATCACGACCAGGTCCAGTCCGCCGGCCCATCCGGGCAGCGCCGGCCCCGGCCAGGCCACGAACGGGACCGGGCACCACGGCTCCAGCACCGCCCGCAGGAGCCGGGAGTCCGGACCGGCCGCGATCACCGCCCGCGGGCGGAAGTCCTCGTGCCGGGAGACGGCGTCGGCGATCGCCTCGGCGGCCTGGTCGACGGCCGCCCGGACCCGCGCGCCGGCACCCGCCAGCCGTCGCAGCACGGCGTCGGACGCGGCCAGGGCCGCCTCGTCGTCGAGGCGGGACTCGTCGAAGTACCCGGGCACGGCTCGGACCTCAGCCGGGTCGCCGGGCCTCGTCGACGAGCAGCACGGGGATGTCGTCCCGGACCGGGTAGGCCAGCCCGCAGCCCGCGCACACCAGCTCCTCGCCCGCGGGCCGGAGCGTGCCGTGGCACGACGGGCAGACGATGATGTCGAGCAGGTCCTGGTCGAGGTTCACGCGTCGCTCCTGATCACGCTGAGGACACCGTCGCGGACGGCGCTCATGGTCTCGGTGTCCCTGCCCTCGGCGTTGAGCCGGAGCAGGGGCTCGGTGTTGGAGGCCCGCACGTTGAACCACCAGTCGTCGTGGGTCACGGTGAGGCCGTCGAGGTGGTCGATCTCCACGCCGGGCCGGTCGGTCCACACCCCCTCGAGGGTGTCGAGCACCCGCTGCTGGTCGGACACCGTGGAGTTGATCTCCCCGGACGGGGCGAAGCGCTCGAACTCCGCCAGCAGGGCCGACAGCGGCCGGTCGGTCGCCGCGAGCGCGGCCAGCGCGTGCAGGGCGGCCAGCATCCCGGAGTCGGCCCGCCAGAAGTCTCGGAAGTAGAAGTGCCCGCTGTGCTCGCCGCCGAAGATGGCGTCGGTCTCGGCCATCGTGGCCTTGATGTAGGAGTGCCCGACCCGGGTCCGGACGGGCGTGCCGCCGCGCTCGGTCACGATCTGCGGCACCGCCCGCGAGGTGATCAGGTTGTGGATCACCGTCGAGCCGGGGACCCGGTCCAGCTCCCGGGCGGCGATCAGGGCGGTCAGCGTCGAGGGCGGCACCGGCCGGCCCCGCTCGTCGACCAGGAAGCAGCGATCGGCGTCCCCGTCGAAGGCCAGCCCGATGTCGGCGCCCTCGGCCAGCACCCGCCGCTGCAGGTCGACCAGGTTCTCCGGGTCGATCGGGTTGGCCTCGTGGTTCGGGAAGGTCCCGTCCAGCTCGAAGTACATCGGCACCAGCTCGACGCGGTCCTCGCCGAGCCGCTCGAACACCGCCGGCGCGGTCAGCCCGGCCATGCCGTTGCCGGCGTCGACGACCACCTTGAGCCGTCGTCCGGCCACGGGCGCCAGAGCGATCAGGTGGGCGGCGTAGGCGGCCAGCACGTCGTGGCTGGTGATGGCACCACCGCGGGGACTGGTGATCTCACCGCCCTGCGCCACGAGGTCCCGGATCGCGGCCAGCCCGGTGTCCGTGCCGACGGGGGCAGCGCCCGCGTGGCACATCTTGATCCCGTTGTACTCCGCGGGGTTGTGGCTGGCGGTGAACATCGCGCCGGCGTGGCCGAGGTGGCCGGAGGCGAAGTACAGCTGGTCAGTGGAGGCCAGTCCGATCAGCACGACGTCGGCGCCGGCCGAGGCCGCGCCGTCCGCGAAGGCACCGGCCATGCCCGGCGACGAGGGGCGCATGTCGTGCCCCACGACGACCGTGTCGGCGCCGGTGACCGACACGAACGCCCCGCCGATCCGCCGGGACAGGTCCTCGTCCAGCTGCTCGCCGACCAGGCCGCGCACGTCGTACGCCTTGAAGACCGCGCGCAGGTTGGCCGGATCGACGGTGCTGACGGCGGACATGCAGGGAGCCTATCGGTCAGTCGCTGCTGAGGACGCGCAGGTGGCCGCGCCGCCTGGTCTCGCGACCGGTCTCCGCCTCGGGCGCCGAGACCGCGTGGACCGGGACCGGTGCGGGCGGGGGTGGGAGCGGGCGCGCCGCCTCCCGCACGGCGTCGGCGAGCGCCAGGAGGTCGTCGCTGGTGGGCCCGGCCGCGGACGGGTCGGGTGCCAGCCGCAGCACCTCCCAGCCGCGCGGGGCGCTGAGCCGCTCGCTGTGGGACTCGCAGAGGTCGTAGGCGTGCGGCTCGGCGTAGGTGGCCAGGGGGCCGAGCACGGCGGTCTGGTCGGCGTACACGTAGGTCAGCGTCATGACGGCCGGGCGACCGCACGCGGTGCGCGAACAACGACGTGCAGGATTCACGCCCCCGACGCTACCCCGGCCGGAGCACCGGCCCCATTAGGCTCGCGGCGTGGCCGACTCCCCCGACCCCGACCCCGACCCCGCACCCCACCGCCGACGACTGCGGGACCGGCGCGGCCGCGGCCTGCGCGGACCTGCGATCCGTCCCGCCGACGGGCCCGGGCAGCCCAGCCCGCCGGCGCGACCGGGACCCCGCGAGCGCTTCGACCGGACGGTGCTCGACGTGGTCACCGAGGTCGACGCCCGGTGGCAGCACCGGCTCGGCCTGGTCGAGTACGCCGTCGAGGAGGTGCCGCTGGTCCCCGAGGACTGGTCACCGGACCAGGTGCCGCTGTCCTCGCTGGTCCGCGGGAGCGGGAGCACACCCACCCGGCTGGTGGTCTTCCGGCGGCCCCTGCAGCAGCGGTGCCAGGACCGCGAGGAGCTCGAGGCCCTGGTGCTGACGGTCGTGGTGGAGCAGTTGGCCGACCTCCTCGGCATCGATGCCGAGGAGGTCGATCCGCGCTACCGCCGGGACTGAGCCGAGCGGGCGGCTCAGCCCACCTTCGAGTCGAGGGTGACCGCGATCTCGCGCTGGTCGCCGTCCCGGTCGACGGTCAGCGTGATCTCCTCGCCGGGCAGGTGGGTCCGGATCGCCACGATCAGCGTCGGGCTGTCGGTGACCTGCCGCTCGTCGACCGCGGTGACGACGTCGCCCGCCTTCAGTCCGCCCTTCGCCGCGGGGCTGCCCGGCTCGATGCCGTCGATGAGCGCGCCCTGGCCGGACTCGTCGGTGGTGACCGTCGCCCCGATGACCGGGTACCGCGCCTCGCCGTCCTTGAGGATCTGGTCGGCGGTGACCCTGACCTGCTCGATCGGGATGGCGAAGCCGACGCCGATGTTGCCGGACTCGCCGCCCAGCGAGCTGCCGGTGGTGGCGATCGCGGAGTTGACGCCCACGACCTGACCCTTGAGGTTCACCAGGGGGCCGCCGGAGTTGCCGGGGTTGATCGCGGCGTCGGTCTGCACGGCGTCGATGTAGGAGGCCAGGTCGTCGCCGTTGCCGGTGGTGACCGGCCGGTCCACGGCGCTGACGATGCCCGAGGTCACGGTGCTGCTCAGCCCGAGCGGCGAGCCGATCGCCACGACCGCCTCGCCGATCCGCAGCGACTGCGACGCCCCGAGTGCGGCCGGCTCGATCTCCGGGGCGTCCTTCACGAACAGCACCGCGAGGTCGTACACCGCGCTGCGGCCCACGACCTCGGCGTCGTAGCGCTTGCCGTCGCGGGCGACGACCTTGATCGCGCCGTTGTTCTTGGCGGCGTCCTCGACGACGTGGTTGTTGGTGATCACGTGTCCTTGGCGGTCCATGAAGAAGCCGGAGCCGGTGGCGCCGAGGCTGCGGTTCTCGACGTCGGCGAGGATCTGCACCGTGCTGGGGAGCAGCTGGTCGGCCACGGCGGCGATGCTGCCGTTGTCGGCCGGCAACGGGGCCTCCGAGACCGTGTCCACCCCGGCGAAGCCGTCGGCGCTGCGTCCGGGCGAGGAGTTCGCGTCCCGCCACTCGTCCACCGCGACGCCACCGATCGCTCCCCCGACCAGGCCGACCACCAGGGCCAGCGCGGCGACGGCCGGCCACACCCAGCCGGACAGCCGCGGCCGGCGGGAGGTGTCCTCGCCCCGGTCGCCGCCACCGCCCGTGACGGGGTAGCCGCCGTGCTGTGTTGGGTAGCCACCGCCCTGACCCGGGTACCCGGACCCCGGTCCGTCGTCCCAGGGGCTCTGCGGGCCCTGGGGACCCTGGGAACCCTGGGAACCTTGGCCCTGCGCGGCCGGCCGACCGTAGCCGGCGTACGACGAGCCTCCGGTCGGAGTGCTCGCAGGGGCGCCGTAGGGCTCGTCCGGGAGCTGCCGGGTGTGCTCGACGTCGGACGGCGCGTCGCCGTCCCGATGGGGCTCGTACGGCGAGTTCGTGCCGGGCGTGTTCTGGTCGTTCACGGTGTGATCGTCACCCACTTCTGGAGGGTCGCGCCGACCTGGGTCAGCCGGGCGATCGGGGAGGATTCGCGCGAGGTCGCGCCCGGGGGCTGCGACTCACGCACGCTGGACGTGGTCGGGGCGGTGCCCTGCGGGGCCTGGGTGCCGCCGGTCAGGGAGGTCACCGGCGCCCGGCGGTCGAGGCCGGGGGCGTTGGCGGGCACGGAGACGGCCAGGACGCCGACCATGGCGGCGCCGAGCGACCCGGCGCCGATGGCGGCGACCAGCACCGTGCGCCGCCGGTCGGTCACGGTCGCGGACCCGGACCGCAGGTCCGGCCCGGCCGGCCAGGCGGTCACCGAGGACAGGGAGCCGCGCAGGTGGTCGGGGGCGGAGGGCGGGGGCGCCATGGCCAGCCCCGCGAGCCGGGTCTTGACCCAGCCCTCGCGCTCCACCTGGCCCCGGCAGAGGGCGCACAGGTGCACGTGCGCCCACAGCCGCTCGGCCTCCGCTGCGGGGAGCTGTCCGTCGACCAGGGCACTGACCCGGGTGCCGACGTGACCGATGACCGGGCCGATCATCGGGCGGCCTCCGGCTGGTGCTCGTGCGGGGCCGGACCGGAGTAGCGGGTCCGGCCCGCGGACGGCGCGCGGTGCGCCAGAGCCTCGCGGAGCATCGCCCGGCCACGGTGGATGCGTGATCGCACCGTGCCGAGCTTCGCGTCGAGGATCCCGGCGATCTCCTCGTAGCTGAGCCCCTCGATGTCGCAGAGGACGACCGCGGCCCGGAAGTCGGGGGGCAGCTCGGAGAGCGCACGCTCGATGTCGTCGTCGAAGGTGCGGTCGGCGTACTCCTGGTGCGGTGCGCCGGCCAGGCTGCCGAGCCGGGCGGCCCGCTCGTCGGACAGCGCGTCGAAGCGGATCCGCTGACGGCGCCGGGCGCCGTCGAGGAACAGGTTCGTGGTGATCCGGTGCAGCCAGCCCTCGAACGTGCCCGGGGCGTAGGTGTCGAGCGAGCGGAAGACCCGGACGAACACGTCCTGGGTCAGGTCCTCGGCGTCCGCGGGATTGCCGGTCAGCCGGTAGGCGAGCCGGTAGACGCGCTCGGAGTGCTGCGCCACGATCTCGTCCCACTCGGGGACCGACGTCGTCTCCACCGCTGCTCCTTCGCCTCGCCTCGTCCGGATCCGTCCCTGTCTCGTCTCGCCCACGCTAGGCACCGCGGCTGAGAGGAACCTGAGCCCTCACCCCACGGAAGCCATGAAGTGCGCCTGTCCCGTGCAACGATCCCCGACGGTGCGGTGTTCCCCGGCGTTCCGGCCGCGTCCCCGCGCCGGGCGCCCCGGGAGCGGTAGTCTCCCGGGAGACTGTGTGACGCACGAGGCTCAGGAGGCCGTCATCACCACCGCGATCAAGCCCGCCAGCTGGTCCTACGCCGAGGAGTTCGTGGCCGAGGACGAGATCGTCGAGAGCGCCCGGGCCCGGGCCCGGGAGGTGGGTGTGGTCCCGGTCGGCTCCGGCGCCGGCGCCGCCCTGCGCTTCCTCGCCTCCGTCCTCGACGCTCGCGCCGTGGTGGAGATCGGGACCGGCACCGGGGTCTCCGGGCTCTGGCTGCTGCGCGGCATGCGCGCCGACGGGGTCCTGACCACCGTGGACATCGAGACCGAGCACCAGCGACTGGCGCGGCAGACGTTCACCGACGCCGGGATCCCCGCCCAGCGGGCCCGGACGATCTCGGGCGCCGCCCTCGAGGTGCTGCCGCGGCTCACCGACGGGCACTACGACCTGGTCTTCTGCGACGGCGACAAGCGGGAGTACGACGCCTACCTCGCCGAGGCGCTCCGGCTCCTGCGACCCGGCGGTGTGGTGGTCTTCGACAACGCCCTGTGGCACGACCGGGTCGCCGACCCCGCCCAGCGGGACGAGGAGACGGTGGCGATCCGAGAGCTGGGTCGGGTGGTGGCCGAGTCCGAGGGCCTGATCTCGGTGCTGCTGCCGGTCGGCGACGGGCTGCTGGCGGCGAAGAAGGTCTGGGTCCCCGAGGCCTGAGCCCGGTCCCGGCCGGCCCGGACGGATGGTCCCGGCCGGGTGATCCCCCCCTAGCGCAGCCCCGCCAGGGGGTCGGCTCCGCTGAGCCAGTGCAGCAGGGCGCGGACGCCGAAGCCGGTCGGCCCGGCGGTCCACTCGTCGCGGTCCTCGGGGGCGTCGCCGACGGAGGCGATGTCGAGGTGCGCCCACGGCACGTCGCCGGTGAAGTGCTGCAGGAACAGCGCCGCGGTGATCGCGCCGGGTCCCCCGGGGGCGTTGTCGGCGTCGGCCACCTTCGAGGCGAGCTTCTCCTCGTAGTCGGCGTTGAGCGGCATCCGCCAGAGTCGCTCCCCGCTCGCCCGGCCGGCCTCCTCGAGGGCGGTGGCCAGCACGTCGTGGTCGGCGAAGAGGCCGCCCGTGCGCAGCCCGAGGGCGACCTTCATCGCCCCGGTCAGCGTCGCGACGTCGACCAGGGCGTCCGGCGACAGCTCCTGGACCGCGTAGGCCAGCGCGTCGGCCAGCACCACCCGGCCCTCCGCGTCGGTGTTGGTGACCTCCGTGGTCCGCCCACCGAAGTGCCGCACCACGTCGCCGGGCCGGTAGGCGTCGCCGCCGATGGCGTTCTCGGCGGCCGCGACCAGGCCGGTGACCCGGACCGGGCAGCCGAGCTCGGCGAGGGCGCCCATGGTCGCGATCACCACCGCACCCCCGGTCATGTCCCGCTTCATGTTCACCATCGCCTCACCGGGCTTGATCGAGAGCCCCCCGGTGTCGAAGGTGATGCCCTTGCCGACCAGGACGACGTGCCCGCGGGCCCTGCGGGGCCGGTAGTCGAGCCGGATCAGCCGCGGCGGCGTCGCCGAGGCCCGCCCCACGGCCAGGATCCCCCCGAAGCCCTCCTTGGTCAGGCGCTTCTCGTCCCAGACCGTGCAGGCCAGTCCCGAGGCCTGCGCGACCTCGACGGCCCGGTCGGCCAGCCAGGCGGGGCTCTTGAGGTTGGACGGCGTGGCCGCCAGGGCCCGGGCCCGCCACCCGGCCGCGGCGACCGCCACGGCCGCGTCGACCGTCGGCTGCCGGTCCGGCGCGCCGGCCAGCAGCACCCGGCGTACCGGCTGTGCCACCGGCCCGGACGAGCGCCAGTGGAACTCGAACGAGCCCAGCGTGAGGCCGATGACGAACGCGTGCAGCCCCGAGTCGCCCGCGACCGAGGCGACGCTGCTCGCCACCAGGTCCCGGTCCTTGGTGGCGCGCCCGAGCGCGGCCCCGGCCCGTCGCAGTGCGTCGTCCCCCGTGTCCCCCACCCCGACCAGCAGCACCGCGGTGACCCGGTCGTGGTCCGGCACCGGATGGGTGGTGACCTCACCGGCCCGGCCGGTGGCCCGGTGCGCCTCGAGCACCGCCAGGAGGTCGAGACCGAGCTGGTCCGCGACGTCCGCGGCGCCCGGTCCGACGGCAGGGGCCTCCGCCCCGTCGGCAGGGAGCACCGGCAGCGCGACCAGCACCGGGCCGGCCGCTGCCGTGAGCGGCTCCGTGGTGAGGCTGAAGGTCGGAGGCGAGACCTGGGGTGGAAGGGTGGTCTGGGCGGGGTCTGGGGTCACCGGGTCAGCCGACGACGTCCTTGAGGGCGTCGCCGAGAGCGGTTGCCTCATCGGCGTTCAGCTCCACCACGAGGCGGCCACCGCCCTCGAGCGGGACCCGCATCACGATGCCGCGTCCCTCCTTGGTGACCTCCAGCGGACCGTCTCCCGTCCGCGGCTTCATCGCCGCCATCCGCGCACCTCTTCCCTGTGTTGTCGCGCGCCGTCCGGCGCGTCGCACGCCGGACCATTATCCCCCATGCCCGCGCCGTCCTGAACCGGGCCGGGTCCCGGGGCTGGCAGACTCCCTCCCATGCATGCCCGGTCGGCCCTGTTCGACGTCTACGGCGACCACCTGCGCACCCGCGGCAACCGGGCTCCGGTGGCGGCCCTCGTGCGCCTGCTCGAGCCGGTGGGGATCGCCGCCCCCGCGGTGCGCACGGCCATCTCCCGGATGGTCATCCAGGGGTGGCTGGAGTCGGTGTCGCTGCCCAGCGGTCGCGGGTACGCCGCCACGGAGCAGGCCATCCGCCGGCTCGACCGGGCCGGCGAGCGGATCTACCGCACCGGGGAGCGGGACTGGGACGGCCGGTGGCAGCTGCTGCTGCTCGACCCGATCCGGGACCGGTCCGCCCGGACCCGGGTCCGGGCGGCGCTGGGCTGGATGGGCTACGCCGAGCTGGGCGACGGGGTCTGGGTGAGCCCGTGGCCGCAGCCGGAGCTGGACGCCCTGCTCGCCCGGGAGCAGGTGACCGCCGCCCGGGCGCTCGCGCACGACTTCGACCCGCCCGCCACGCCGGCCGCGTGCTGGGACCTGGCCCAGCTCGGCCAGGAGTACGCCGTGTGGCTGGAGGAGGTGACCTCGGCGCCCCGGCCGGCCGCATGGGGGCAGGCCCCGGACGGCCACGACGACCCGGACCGCCGGGACTTCGCCCAACGCTTCCACCTGGTGCACGACTGGCGGATGTTCCTGTTCCGCGACCCCGGCCTGCCCGACGTACTGCTGCCCGCCGACTGGCCCGGTCGCGCGGCTGCGGCACACTTCACCGAAGAGGCCGACCGGCTCAAGCCGGGGGCCGACCGCTTCGTCGACCGCTGCCTGTACTGACCCGTGCTGGGCACGCCGGAAGGGATCACCATGAGCGAGACGACCGACCGACCCGTGCGACTCGACGTGACCGACGGTGTCGGCACGATCACGCTGGACCGGGCCGAGGCCATGAACAGCCTCGACATCGCCACCAAGGAGGCGCTGCTCGACGCGGTGCGCTCCGCGGCCGAGGACCCGGCCGTGCGGTGCGTGGTGCTCACCGGCACCGGCCGCTCGTTCTGCGTCGGTCAGGACCTCAAGGAGCACATCGAGCTCCTCGACTCGGGCAGCAGCGAGCAGCTCTTCACCACCGTCGAGCGGCACTACAACCCGATCGCCACGCTGCTCGCCACCATGCACAAGCCGGTGATCGCCGCCGTCAACGGCGTCGCCGCCGGGGCCGGGGCGAGCCTGGCCTTCGCCTGCGACTTCCGGATCCTGGCCGAGGGGGCCGGGTTCAACCTGGCCTTCACCGGGGTCGCGCTCTCCTGCGACACCGGGGCGTCGTGGACCCTGCCCCGGCTGGTCGGCGGCGCCCGGGCCATGGAGCTGCTCTACTTCCCCAGCACCCTCTCGGCGCAGGAGTCCCAGGAGCTCGGACTGGCCACGCGGGTGGTCCCGGCCGAGGCCTTGGCCGACGAGGTCTCGGCGCTGGCCCGCCGGCTGGCCGACGGGCCGACCGTCGCGTACGGCGCGATCCGGCGCTCGGTGGCGAACTCGGCCGGCTCGTCCTTCGAGGACGGGGTCGCCTTCGAGAAGGAGATGATGACGCTCACCGGCGGCACCGAGGACCACCGGGCCGCGGTGCAGGCCTTCGTCGCCAAGGAGAAGCCGCGGTTCACCGGCCGCTGACGGGCCGGGGAGGGCCCGACGGCCGGCCCGACAGGCCCGGCCCCAGTGGGTCGGCGGGAGGGTCGGCTCAGACGGCCGAGGTGAGGTAGGCCCAGGTGAACACGGCCACCCCGACCAGCATGCCGACGTGGGCCAGAACCGAGAGCCCCGGCCCCTCGCTCCACTCGTCGAGCACGGCGTCGGCCGAGTGCCGGCCCCGCGAGGGCAGCCACCGGACCAGGATCATCAGCCCGGCGATCGCGGTGATCCAGAAGAACGCCAGCCCGGCGACCCCGATGAGCGAGTTGCCCTCGCCCTCCCCGATGCCGGTGACCAGGAACGCCGTCCACGTCATCAGTGCGGAGAGCCCCATGACCGTGTGCGTGTTCAGCAGCACCGGGGAGATCTGCAGCCGGCCGGCTCCGGCCCGGTCACCCCCGAGGCGGATCCGGGTGAGGACCACGACGACGCCGGCCAGGGCGGTCAGGACGTAGACGATCCACTGAAGGGTCACGCGTCGAGTCTGCCCTAAATCTCGCGCCGGTCGCCATCGGCCGCGCCGTCCGGCGGTGCGGTGCCTTCCGGGGCCCGGTCCGGCGTGTCCGGCGCGGAATCAGGCCCGGGATCGGCCGGCCCCGAGTGGCCCGCCTGCCCCGCCCGCTCCGTCTCCTCCGTCTGCTCCGCCTGCTCCAGCTGGGTGGCCAGCCGGGCGAGCAGCGCGTCGACCTCCGCCATCCGGTAGCCGCGCACCGCCAGCGGGAACCGGACCCGCCGCAGGTCCTCGCCGCGCACGGCCCCGTCCACGGGCACGCCGGCGTCGGGCCGGTCGTCGTACACCCGGGCCATCGGGGAGCCGTAGCCGGAGGCCACCAGCGCGATGCCGCCCATCGCCAGCACGATGAGCATCGCGAACACCCACATCATCGGGGGCTCACTCCGGCTGCTCCGCGACGTCCGCCGTGGGGCCGCGTCCCCGGCGGGCCTCGACCATGAGGGACACGGCCAGGTCCACGTCGTCGGTGAGCGTGAGCAGGTCCAGGTCGCCGGCCGAGATCTTGCCCTGCTCGAGCACCACGTCGCGCAGCCAGGCCAGCAGCCCGCTCCAGTAGTCCACCCCGAGGAGGACCACCGGGAACGAGGTGACCTTCTGGGTCTGCACCAGCGTGAGCGCCTCGAAGAGCTCGTCGAACGTCCCCAGACCACCGGGCAGCACGACGAAGCCCTGGGCGTACTTGACGAACATGGTCTTGCGGGCGAAGAAGTAGCGGAAGTTGATCCCCCGGTCGACCCACGGGTTCAGCCCGGTCTCGAAGGGCAGCTCGATGCCCAGGCCGACACTGATCCCGCCGGCCTCGGAGGCGCCCTTGTTCGCGGCCTCCATGGCCCCCGGCCCGCCTCCGGTGATCACCGCGAAGCCGGCCTCGGCCAGCCCCGCGCCCACCCGCTCGGCGACGTCGTACGCCGGGTCGTCGGCGCGGGTGCGCGCCGACCCGAACACGCCGACCGCCGGCCCGAGCTCGGCCAGCGCCCCGAACCCCTCCACGAACTCGGACTGGATCCGGAGCACCCGCCACGGGTCGGTGTGCACCCAGTCGCTGGGCCCACGGGAGTCGAGCAGCCGCTGGTCGGTGGTGCCGCTGTCGACCTGGGAGCGGCGCATCACCTCGGGGCCCCGATGCTTGTCGCCGGGCTTGTCGCCGGGCTTGTCCCCGGGCTTGTCACCGGGCCGGTCGGGGCGCCCCCCGCGCAGCCGGGTCACCGGCCCTCCCCCAGCCACTCCCGCAGCTGCTGCTCGCAGCGCTCGATGTCGGCGATCGGCACGTGCTCCTCCTGCTTGTGCGCCAGCAACGGGTCGCCCGGGCCGTAGTTGACCGCGGGCACCCCGAGTGCGCTGAAGCGGGCGACGTCGGTCCAGCCGAACTTCGGGTTGGCCGCTCCGCCGACCGCCGCCAGGAAGGCGGCGGCCGCGGGCACCGCCAGCCCGGGCAGCGCGCCCGGGGCGGTGTCGGTGATCTCGATGTCCCACCCGGCGAAGAACTCGCGGAGAAACGCCTCGGCGTCCTGCTCGCTGCGGTCCGGGGCGAACCGGTAGTTGACCTCGACCACGCACTCGTCCGGGATCACGTTGCCGGCGACACCGCCGCGGATGAAGACCGCGTTCAGACCCTCGTGGTACTCCAGCCCGTCGATGACCGGGCGCCGCGGCTGGTAGTCGGCCAGCCTGGCCAGGATCGGCGCGGCTCCGTGGATCGCGTTCTCGCCCTTCCAGCTCCGGGCGCTGTGGGCCCGCTCCCCGGTCGTCCGCACATCGACCCGCATCGTCCCCTGGCAGCCGGCCTCGACGCCGGCGTTGGAGGGCTCCATGAGGATCGCGAAGTCCGCCTGCAGCAGCTCGGGCCGGCTCTGGCCGAGCTTGAACAGCCCGTTGTGCTCGGCCTCGATCTCCTCGGCCTCGTAGAACACGTAGGTCACGTCCACCCCCGGCTCGGGCAGCGAGGCCGCCAGCTTGAGGGCGACCGCCACCCCGCCCTTCATGTCGCAGGTGCCGAGGCCGTGCAGCAGGCCCCCCTCGCGGCGGGCCGGGAGGTTGTCGTTGACCGGGACGGTGTCGAGGTGGCCGGCGATGACCACCCGCTGGTCACGGCCGAGCTCGGTACGGGCCACGACGGTGTTCAGGTGCCGGGTGACGGCCAGGTGCGGCAGCTCGCGCAGGGCCTCCTCCACCGCGTCGGCGATCTCCCGCTCGTTCAGGCTGACCGACTCGATGTCGACCAGGTGCTGGGTGAGGTCGACGGTGTCCACGGTGAGGTCCAGGCGCATGCCGTCATCCTTCCATCCGCCGACCCGTCGCTTGTGTCGACCTCAGGCACGACACAAGCGACGGGTCGAGGGTCAGTCGGTCGACACGAGCGACGGGTCGGGGGTGACGGTGACCTCGAGCTCGGCGGCGGGCTCGAGGGTGAACGACGTCGCCAGGGTCTCCGTCGCGATCAGCGACTCGTGGGTCCGCGCGGCGGCCAGCACGTCCTCGCCGCCGGCGACGGTCAGCGCGATCCGGTCCGAGACCTCCAGGCCGGCGTCGCGCCGGGCCTGCTGCACGGTGCGGACCAGGTCGCGGGCCAGCCCCTCGGCGGCCAGCTCCGGCGTCACCACGGTGTCCAGCACGACGAAGCCGCCGCCCGGCAGCATGCCGGTCGCCGACCCCTCGCCTCCTCCGGCCACCGTCTCGAGGCTGAACTCGCCCTCGACCAGGGTCAGCCCGCCGGCGGTGACCGTGCCGTCCTCGGCGACCGACCAGTCACCGGACTTCGAGCCCTTGATCGCCTGCTGCACCTCGCGGCCCAGGCGCGGACCGGCGGCGCGGGCGTTGACGGTCAGCCGCTGCTCCACGCCGTACGCCGCCGCCTCGGGGTCGGCGGCGTCGAGGAGCCGGACGCCCTTGACGTTGACCTCGTCGGCGACGATCCCCTCGAAGCCGACCAGCCGGCTCGGGTCGGCCACGACCACGGTGAGCGACGACAGCGGCAGCCGGTTGCGCAGCCCGGCGGCCTTGCGCAGCCCGGACGTGGCCGAGCAGACCTCGCGGACGACGTCCATGGCGGCCACCAGTGCCGCGTCCTCGGGCAGGTCCTCGGCCGCCGGCCAGTCGGTCAGGTGCACCGACCGCTCGCCGGTCAGCCCCCGCCAGACCTCCTCGGTGGTCAGCGGCAGCAGCGGCGCGGTGAGCCGGCAGACCACCTCGAGCGTGGTGTGCAGCGTGTCGAAGGCACCGGTGTCGACGGTGCCGCCGGTGGACCAGAACCGCTCGCGGGAGCGCCGGATGTACCAGTTCGTCAGCACGTCGAGGAACGCCCTGGTGGAGTCGCAGGCGCCGGCGACGTCGTAGGCGTCGAGCTGCTCGGTCATCTGCGCGGTGAAGTCGCGCAGCTTCGCCAGCAGGTAGCGGTCCAGCGGGTCGGTCGCGTCGGTGCGCCACCGGGCGTCGTACCCAGCCCCGTCCCCCTGCCCGTCCCCTGCGCCGGCCGCGTTGGCGTAGAGCGAGAGGAAGTACCAGCTGTTCCAGAGCGGGATCAGCACCTGGCGCACCGAGTCCCGCACGCCCTGCTCGGTGACGACCAGGTTGCCCCCGCGCAGGATCGGCGAGGACATGAGGAACCAGCGCATCGCGTCCGCGCCGTCCCGGTCGAAGACCTCGCGCACGTCGGGGTAGTTGCGCAGCGACTTGCTCATCTTGTTGCCGTCCGAGCCGAGCACGATGCCGTGGCTGATGCAGGAGCTGAACGCCGGCCGGTCGAACAGCGCCGTGGCGAGCACGTGCAGCGTGTAGAACCAGCCGCGGGTCTGCCCGATGTACTCCACGATGAAGTCGCCCGGGAAGTGGTGGTCGAACCAGTCGGCGTTCTCGAACGGGTGGTGCACCTGGGCGAACGACATCGATCCGGAGTCGAACCAGACGTCGAGCACGTCCGGCACCCGACGCATCATCGACTGCCCCTCCTCCGGCGAGCGGGGGTCGTCCGGGTTCGGTCGGACCAGGTCGTCGACGTAGGGGCGGTGCAGGTCGGTGACCGCGACCCCGAAGTCGCGCTCCAGGTCGGCGAACGAGCCGTACACGTCCAGTCGCGGGTACGCCGGGTCGTCGCTCTTCCACACCGGCACCGGGGAGCCCCAGAACCGGTTGCGGGTGATCGACCAGTCGCGGGCGTTCTCCAGCCACCGGCCGAACTGGCCGTGCTTGATGTGCTCGGGCACCCACCGGATCTGCTCGTTCAGCTCGAGCATCCGCTCCTTGAACGCGGTCACCTCGACGAACCAGGACGAGACCCCCTTGTAGATCAGGGGCTCCCGGCACCGCCAGCAGTGCGGGTAGGAGTGGTCGTAGGACTCCCGGCGCAGCAGCACGGTGCCCGGGGTGACCGAGCCGTGGTCTCGAGACGGGCGCTGCGCGCCCTCCTCGACCACCGGATCGGGCTGCGCGCCCTCCTCGACCACCGGATCGGGCTGCGCGCCCTCCTCGACCACCGGATCGGGCTGCGCGCCCTCCTCGACCACCGGATCGGCCCGGGTGGCGGCCTTGAGGTGGTCGATGATCGCCAGGTTGGCGTCGAAGACCAGCATCCCGGCGTAGTCGTCGACCGGGTGGGTGAACCGGCCGTCCTTGCCGACCGGCATCACCGGCTCGATCCCCTCCCGGTCGGTGACGACCTTGTCGTCCTCACCGAACGCGCCCGCCGTGTGCACCAGCCCGGTGCCGTCGGTGGTGGTGACGAACTCGGCGGTGACGATCCGGAAGGCCCGGTCGTGACCGAGGTAGTAGGCGAACGGCGGGGTGTAGGAGCGCCCCGCCAGCTCGGCGCCGGTCAGCCGCCGCACGACCGTGGGCTGCTCGCCCAGCTCGCGGGCGTACGCCGCCAGCCTGGCCTCCGCGACGACGTACCGCTCGGTGCGCCCGCCCTCGTCCGGCCCGACGCCGGGCGCCGCGGCCTCCACGACGACGTAGTCGATGTCCTCGCCGACCATGACCGCGAGGTTCGAGGGCAGCGTCCACGGGGTGGTGGTCCAGACCAGCGCCAGCGAGCCGGCCAGCTCGTCGTCGCCCTCGATCCGGCAGCCGACCGTGACCGCGGGGTCCTGGCGGTTCTGGTAGACCTCGTCGTCCATCCGCAGCTCGTGGTTCGACAGCGGCGTCTCGTCGTTCCAGCAGTACGGCAGCACCCGGAAGCCCTCGTAGACCAGGCCCTTGTCGTGCAGCCGCTTGAAGGCCCAGATGACCGACTCCATGTAGTCGGGGTTCATCGTCCGGTAGTCGTTGTCGAAGTCCACCCAGCGGGCCTGGCGGGTGACGTAGTCGCGCCACTCGCCGGTGTACTTCATCACCGATGCCCGGCAGGCCTCGTTGAACGCCTCGATGCCCATCTCGAGGATCTCGTCGGTCGTCTTGATGCCGTTCAGGCGCATCGCCTCGAGCTCGGCGGGCAGGCCGTGGGTGTCCCACCCGAAGCGACGCTCGACCCTCCGGCCGCGCATCGTCTGGTAGCGCGGGATCAGGTCCTTGACGTACCCGGTCAGCAGGTGCCCGTAGTGCGGCAGCCCGTTCGCGAACGGCGGCCCGTCGTAGAAGACGAACTCGTTGTCGCCGTCCCGGCCCGGGTCGCGCTGCTCGACGCTGGCCTCGAAGGTGCCGTCCGCCGCCCAGTAGGCGAGCACGGCCTCCTCGATCACGGGGAACGCGGGCGTGGCGGGCACGCCGGTGGCGTCGGTGTGGGAGACCTTCGGGTAGGCCATGGGTGACTCTCCTGCGGTTCGTCGGCTGTGCCCTGTCCGGACACAGGGACGATCCGGGGACCGCGGTACCACCCTGCTTGCCGACTCGCGCCGACCGCTTCGTTCACGGCTGTGACGGGCCACCCGTCCGGTTCTACTGAGGACCCCGGACTCGGGTCCCGTTCTTCCGGAGGCTCGCCGCTGATGACGGCTCGAACGCCTGTGCCGGCATCCTACGGCCGCCGGCCCCGGGAGCGGAAACCCGTGCCCGACCGGTGCCGCCCGATGCCGGCCGCCGCGGGCCGGTCCGGCCACCTCCCCCCGTAGGGGTGGGGCGGCTTCCGTAGAATCGACGATCATGACCTCCCCCGCCCACGGCTTCGGCCTCGTGACCCTCGACCGCGCCGGCACCGTCCTCGACGTCTGGTTCCCCGAGCCGGCCCTGGGTCCGGCGCCCGACCCGGCCGCGGCGCCCGAGGAGCTCGCCGCGCTCGCCGTCGACGACGACCTGCGCTCGGTACGCCGCGAGGTGCGGCTGGTCGCGATCGCCGACCTGGCCGCCGCTCCGGCGAGCGCCGAGGACGCCTGGCTGCGCCTGCACCTGCTCTCCTCCCGCCTCGTCGCACCGCACGGGCTGTCGATGGAGGGGGTCTTCGGACTGCTGGCGAACGTCGTGTGGACCAGCGCCGGGCCGTGCGCCGTCGAGGGCTTCGAGCTGGTCCGGGCGCGGCTGCGCGCCGCCGGCCAGCACGTGACCGTGCTGGGCGTGGACAAGTTCCCGCGGATGGTCGACTACGTGGTGCCCGGCGGCGTCCGGATCGCCGACGCCGACCGGGTCCGGCTGGGGGCGCACCTGGCCCCCGGGACCACCGTCATGCACGAGGGCTTCGTGAACTTCCACGCCGGCACCCTCGGCGCCTCGATGGTCGAGGGCCGGATCTCGGCCGGCGTCGTGGTCGGCGACGGCTCCGACGTCGGCGGCGGCGCCTCGATCATGGGCACCCTGTCCGGTGGCGGCACCGAGACCATCTCCATCGGGGAGCGCTGCCTGCTGGGCGCCAACTCCGGCATCGGGATCTCCCTCGGCGACGACTGCGTCGTCGAGGCCGGCTGCTACGTGACCGCCGGCACCAAGGTGACCGTGCTCGAGCCGGACAGCGAGCCGAGGATCGTGAAGGCACGGGAGCTCTCCGGTGCGGCCAACGTGCTCTTCCGTCGCAACTCGGTCAGCGGCGCCGTCGAGGCCGTGCCGTGGCAGCGTGCGGGCATCGCGCTCAACGCGGCCCTGCACGCGAACGACTGACGTGGCCCGGCGCAGTCGCGTCGGCGTCGGCCTGCTCGTCGTGGGCGTGCTCGCGGGCACCGGGGTGGCCGTCTTCCGCGGCCTCGGCCCGTTGCCCGACCCCCAGTCCTGCACGGCCTCCGTGGACGGGCACTCGGTGCGGGTCACCCACGAGCAGGGCGAGAACGCCGCGCTCATCGCCGCCGTCGCCGAGCGGAGGGGGCTCCCCGCCCGGGCGGTGAGCATCGCCCTCGCCACGGCGTACCAGGAGTCGAAGATCGCCAACATCGACTACGGCGACCGGGACTCCGTGGGCCTGTTCCAGCAGCGGCCGTCCCAGGGCTGGGGCACGCAGAA
Source organism: Nocardioides donggukensis (assembly GCF_014842875.1). GTDB lineage: Bacteria > Actinomycetota > Actinomycetes > Propionibacteriales > Nocardioidaceae > Nocardioides > Nocardioides donggukensis. Next base: position 320,665 of record NZ_JACYXZ010000003.1, read on the forward strand.
GCAGATCCTCGACCCCTACTACGCCACGAACGCGTTCTACGACGAGCTGGAGAAGATCGACGGCTACCGGGACATGCGGATCACCGAGGCCGCCCAGCGGGTGCAGCGCTCCGGCTTCCCGGAGGCCTACGAGGACCACGCCCAGGACGCCCGGACGCTGGCCTCCGCCCTCACCGGGAACTCCCCGGACGGGCGGTTCACGTGCGTGGTGCGGCACGACGGCGAGGAGGAGGCCGACGACCTCGACGAGGCCGGGCTGACCACGCGGGCCGGGCGGGTGCGCCGCGACCTGGAGCAGGCCTTCGGCGACCTCACGCTGGGCGGCTTCGAGCCGGAGGGGGTCTCATCGGGGCACATGCCCGGGTCCGCCCACTACGACGGCCGGGCCATCGACGTGTTCTTCCGCCCCGTCGGCCCCGAGAACCGGCGCCGCGGCTGGGCCCTGGCCTACTACCTGGTGGCGCACGCGGAGCGGCTCGAGGTCGACCACGTGATCTTCGACGGCCGGATCTGGGGCTCGGGACGGCGCTCGGAGCAGGGCTGGCGCGCCTACGAGCCGGACACCGACGGCAGCGACGCCGCCACCGCGGCCGTCCTGGAGCACCGCGACCACGTCCACGTCGACGTGCACGACTGAGCTCCCTCGCCCCTCACACGCCTCCGAAGGTGAGGACGATGAGGGCGACGTTGAGGAGGCAGATCACCGCGGCCACGGTCGCCGCCACCGCCGTGGTCAGCCGACTGTTGACCAGCGCCCCCATGATGTCCCGGCGGCGGGTCAGCATCACCAGCGGGATCAGCGCGAACGGGATGCCGAAGGACAGGATCACCTGCGAGATCACCAGGGCCTGGGTGGGGTCGACGCCGGCCCCGATCACGACCAGCGCCGGGGCCAGCGTCACCACCCGGCGTACGACGAGGGGGATCCGCCGGCGCAGGAACCCCTGCATCACGACCTGGCCGGAGAGCGTGCCCACGCCCGAGGCGGCGAAGCCGGAGGCGAGCAGCGCCAGGGCGAAGAGGAGCGCCGCCGTCGGCCCGAGGGTCTCGGCCAGCCCGGCGTGCGCCGCCTCGATGGTCTCGACCGGCTCCGCGAGGTTGGAGAGCACCTGGGCGGCGACCACCAGCATGGCCAGGTTCACCAGCCCGGCCAAGGCCATCGCGGCCACCACGTCGACCCGCTGGCTGCGCAGAAGCCCCAGCCGCTCCTTCTCGGTGCTGCGCTCGTAGCGGTTCTGGGTCAGCGCCCCGTGCAGGTAGATCACGTGCGGCATCACGGTGGCGCCCAGCATCCCGGTCGCCAGCAGCACCGTGTCGGTGCCCTCGAAGCGCGGGGTCAGGCCCGCGGCCGCCGCACCGGTGTCGACCCCGCCGAGCACGAGGCTGTAGAGGAAGCCGCCGAGCACCACCAGCAGCATCCCGGTGATCACGACCTCGAACGGCCGCGCACCGCGGCTCTGCAGGCCGAGCAGGGCGAACGCGACCACCGCCGTGATCAGGCCGCCGGTCAGGAGCGGGATGTCGAACAGCAGCTGGAGCGCGATCGCACCGCCGAGGACCTCGGCGAGGTCGGTCGCGATCGCGACCAGCTCGGCCTGGGCCCACAGCCCCTTGGTGGTCCGGCGGGGGAAGTGGTCCCGGCACAGCTCGGGAAGGCTGCGGCCGGTCGCGATGCCGGCCTTGGCGGAGAGGTACTGGATCAGCATCGCCATGAGGTTGCTGGCGACCAGCACCCACACCAGCAGGTAGCCGTAGCGGGAGCCGGCGGTGATGTTGGTGGCGAAGTTGCCGGGGTCGATGTAGGCGACCGCGGCGACGAAGGCCGGCCCGAACAGCGGCAGCGGGCCGCGCACCAGCGCGACGCCGGCGAAGCGGGACCTGCGCTGGAACATGTGGCCGTCCTCCCGGTGCGGCTCGGAGGGCTACGAGGCGGTGGCGGGGTCGGCGAGGTCGAGCGGATCGAGCCCGGCCAGCTCCTCGGGCGACAGGTCCCGGACCCGCGCGAGCAGCTCCTCCTGCCGCTCGCCGATGCGGGCGTCGACCAGGGCGCTGAGTCCGTAGGCGATCGCACCGGTCTGGCGCACGGTCAGGTCGTCGACGAGCGGCTGCCGGGCCGAGGTGACCGCGATCCCGTCGGCCCGGCCGTCGGGCCCCTGGGCGACCCCCGCGGTGAACCGCTCCCGGGGGTTGCGGGCCGGGTCGACGTGGTGGTCGCGCAGCCGGAGCAGGACCCGGTGCCACTCGAGGACGTCGTCGGCGGGCCGACCCGGCTGGGAGGCGGTCAGGTCGCCCTCGCCGAGCGCGACGCTGCCCTCGCGGGCGGTGAAGCACCGGGCGTAGGAGGCCAGGGCCATCGTCCACACGGCCTCGACCAGCACGCCGTCCGGCTCCGGCTCTGCCACCGCGGCGACCAGCCGCTCGCAGCAGCGCAGCACGGTCTGCAGCTCCTCGAACGTCTCCACCAGGTCGACCAGGGCGTCGGCGTCGGGGGCGTCGAGCCGACGCACCACCTCGGGCGCGGGCACCTCCGTCATCCGACGGAGGGGCCGAGTCCCAGGGACTGCGGGGTGCTGGAGTCGGGCGAGGGCTGGTGCAGGCCCTCGTCGAGCTGGCCGAACTCGGTCATCAGGGCGCGACTGCCGCCCCAGGCGGTCTGCTCCTCCGCGATCAGCGTGTTGGTCGTGAGCAGCAGCCCGGCGACCGAGGCGCCGTTCTGCAGCGCGGAGCGGCACACCCGCAGCGGGTCGATGATCCCGAGCTCGATCAGGTCGCCGTAGCGACCCTCGAGCGCGTCGAAGCCCTCGTCGACGCCGAGCTCGGCGACCTTCGCGACCACCTCGTGCCCGGGGTAGCCGGCGTTGGCCGCGATCAGGTAGGTCGGCTCGCTGAGCGCCCTGCGGACGATGTCGACGCCGATGGCGTAGTCGTCGCGGACGTCGAGCTCGTCGAGCACGAACGCCGCGTGCATCAGCGCCACACCGCCGCCGGCGACGATCCCCTCGTCCATGGCGGCCCGGGTCGCGGACAGGGCGTCCTCGACGCGGTGCTGCAGCTCGGCCAGCTCGGCGTTGGTGGGCGCCCCCACCCTGATCACCGCCACCTTGCCCGACAGCGACCCGATCCGCTCGCTGAGCACCTCCTCGTCGATGCCGTACGTCGCCCGCTCGAGCTCGGCGCGCAGCTGGCTGACGCGGAACTCGACCTGGTCGGTGGAGCCGGCGCCGTCGATGATCGTGGTCCGCTCCGCGGTGACCCGCACCTGACGGGCCCGCCCGAGCTGCTCGAGGGTCATGGTCTCGAGGGTGAAGCCGGAGTGCTTGCTGTAGACCTCCGCGCCGGTGATCGTGGCGATGTCCTCCAGCTTGCGCAGCCGTCGGTCGCCGAAGCCCGGTGCCTTGGTCGCCACGCAGCGGAAGATGCCGTTGACGTGGTTGTGCACCAGCATGCTCAGCGCCGACCCCTCCACGGTCTCGGCGATGATGACCAGCGGCCGGGGCGCCCGCATCACCTTGTCGAGGATCGGCATCAGCTGCTGGACCTTGGTGATCTTCTCGCTGCACAGCAGGATGTAGGGGTCGTCGAGGATCGCCTCGAGGCTGGCCGGGTGGGTGACGAGGTACGGCGAGAGGTAGCCGTTGTCGTACTCGAACCCCTCCACGAAGTCGACGCTCATCCCATGCTCGGAGGACTCCTCGACGGTGACGATGCCCTGGTCCCCCACCGTGTGCAGCGCCTCGGCGAGCACGGCGCCGACGGTCTCGTCGTTGTTCGCCGAGATCGAGGCGACCCGGGCGTAGTCGGCCATGCTCTCCACCGGGTGGGCGACGGTCCGCAGCTGCTCGACCAGCCGGTTCACGGCGAGGTCGACCCCGCGCTTGACCAGGACCGGGTTCCCGCCCTGCCCGATGGCCCGGATCCCCTCCCGGATGATCGCCTGCGCGATCACGGTCGCCGTGGTGGTGCCGTCGCCGACGATGTCGTTGGTCTTGATCGCGGCTTCCTTGACCAGCTGGGCGCCCATGTTCTCGAACTGGTCGCTGAGGTGGATCTCGCGGGCGATCGTCACCCCGTCGTTGGTGACCACCGGGGAGCCGGTGATCTTCTCCAGGATGACGTTGCGCCCCTTGGGCCCGAGCGTCGACTTCACGGCCTCGGCGAGCTGGTCGACCCCGGAGAGCAGCAGGCTCCGGGCGTCCTCGCCGAATCGCAGGTCCTTGGCCATGGGGTCCTCCTGGGTTGCGGGTGGCTGTGCGGTGAGGGGTTGACTCAGGGGACGAGGATCGCCCGCCCCCGGACCTGCCCGGTGTCGAGGTCGTGCAGCGCGTCCTGCGCGGCGTCGAGCGGGTAGGTCTTCGTGTGCAGCGTGACCTTGCCGGCCTGGGCGAGCACCATGAGCTCGGCCAGCTCGTTGTAGGTCCCGACGATGTTGCCGACGATGTTGCGCTCGGTGGAGATCACGTCCAGCGTCGGGACGACCAGCGTGCCGCCGTACCCGATGACGAAGTACGAGCCGCCCGGCCGGGTCATCGCGAACCCCTCGTTCTCGGCTCCCTCCTCGGCGACGAAGTCCAGCACCACCTCGGCCCCGGCGCCGCCGGTCAGGTCCTTGACCGCGTCGACCTGTCCGCCGTCGGCCTGCACGGCGTGGTCGGCGCCCAGCTTCCCGGCGAGGGCCAGCGCGTCCGGGTTCCGGTCGACCACGACGACGGTGGCGGCGGTGAGCGCCGCGAGGCACTGGATGCCGATGTGGCCGAGCCCTCCGGCGCCGATGACGACGGCGGTGGTGCCCGGGTACAGCAGCGGCAGCGCCTTGCGCACCGCGTGGTAGGCGGTGATGCCGGCGTCGGCCAGCGCCGCGACGTCCTTCGGCTCGGTCGACGGATCGAGCTTGACGCAGGCCCTGGCCGAGGTGAGCAGGTACTCCGCCATCCCGCCGGCGGTGCCGTCCAACCCGGGGAAGGTGCTCTGCTCGCAGTGCATGTCCTGCCCGGCCCGGCAGGCGCGACAGAGGCCGCACGTCGGGGTCGGGTGCAGGATCACGGTGTCCCCGACCGCGACGTTGCTCACCGCCGAGCCGATCTCGTGGACCCAGCCGGCGTTCTCGTGGCCGATCGTGTACGGCAGCGTGGGGCTCATCGCCTCGTCCCACTGGCCCAGGATGATGTGCAGGTCGGTGCGGCAGACGCCGGCACCGCCCACCTTGACGATCACGTCGTGCGGGCCGGCGATCTCCGGCTCGGCGACCTCGTCGACGACGGGCTGCTGGTGGTACTCGTGCAACCGGACGGCCTTCATCGGACCTCCTCCATCTCATCCATGTCGTCCCTCTGCCCCTCGCCGCGGGTCCCGTAGCGGTGCTGGAGCATGCCGCGGCAGATGCCGCCGTTCGCCTCGAGGTTGACCCGGGTCAACCTCGATCGCGCGAGGTGCTTCGGGAGCGCCTCGGTCCCGACCGGCTCCCCGGTGGTGGGGTCGACGAGCAGGGGCGCGTCGTCCGAGGCCGGCAGCCCGAGCTCGGCCCGCCGGGCCCGGAGCCGCTCCCGGTCCGCCGTCGGCGGCACGTCGCCGAGCCGGAGCGAGGCCAGCTCCTCGGGGGTGCGCCCCTCCGCGATCAGCGGCCGGCAGACCCGGTCGGTGCCGGCCAGCACCGCCTTGCGGACGAAGCCGGTGCGCAGCTCGTCGAGCTCGCCCTCGGCGAGTCCGACGAACGAGTCGGCGAAGCCGGCCCGGGCCGCGACCCCGCCGTTGATGGCCTCGGCCGCGAAGTGGTCCTCGAGGACCACCTCGGCGGCCCGGACGCCCGGCACCGCGACGACGGCGTCGTAGGCGTCGGCCACCATCAGGAAGGCGAAGTTCGGGGCGCAGAAGTAGGTCGGCAGGCGCAACCGGACCCGGGCCGTGCCGTCGTCGGCCAGGGTGCAGGCCGAGACGAACCCGAGGCTGGTCACCGGCTCGTCGATCTCCGGGTCCCGCACCGTGTCCAGGGCCGCGAGCACCTCGGAGAGCGTCGTCCCCGGGGTCGCCTCCTGGGTCGCCCCCGCTGTCACACCGTGGCTCCTTCGGTCACGAGGGCGGCGTCGTCCTGCGCGGCCGGGGTCCCCTCCCCGGACAGCCGGCACTCCTCGGGCACCTCGATCCCGTAGAGCTTGGCCGCGTTCAGGCCCAGGATCTTGCGCTTGGTGTCGGTGTTCACCCGCGGGTAGTCGGAGAACTCCTCGCTGGGGTAGTCCCAGTCGACGAAGCCCTCGACCTGCCACTTCGGCTCCCAGATGCCGTAGTCGCTGCCGAAGGTCATCTTGTCCTCGCCGACCCAGAAGAGCAGCTCCCCCATGACCTTGGCGAAGAACTTCGGCCGGGCGTGCATGAAGCCGCCGATCACCACCGAGAGCCCGGCGTAGACGTTCGGCTCCTGCGTGGCCATGAAGCAGAAGTCCTCGATCCGGGGCAGGCCCACGTGCTCGACGATGAAGTTCAGCTCGGGGAAGTCCGTCGCGGCGTGGTCCACGTCGGAGACGTCGAACGCGTCCTTGTCCAGCGGCCAGATCGTCGGCCCCTTGTGGACGTGGATGTTCTTGATCCCCAGCTCCTGGCACTTCTGGAGGTACTCGTAGGCCTCGGGGTCCTTGAGCGTCCAGCCGCGGGAGCCGTCGCGCCACTCGGCGGTGTAGAGCTTGACGCCGATCGAGCCCCAGCGCTCGACGTTGGCCGCGAGCTCCTCGAGGCCCTTGCTGCCCTCGCGCGGGTCCCACCGGGTGTTGACGATGAACTTGCCCGGATGCTTCTCCGAGAGGGCGCCGTTGCGCTCGGTGGTGTTGAACCCGTCGGCGTACCACTCCTTGAGGTACGTCGGCTGGAAGACCGCGACGTCGACGTACCCGTCCTCGAAGACGTCCTTCATCAGGTCGTCCTCGGAGTACTTCTGGAAGTGCTCGATGCTCCAGTGGGTCTCGGGCGGACCGAGCCCCTGGTAGGCGTGGAAGCACTCGATCCAGCCCTTGGCGTACTGCTCCTGACCCGCCACCCAGTTCTGCGGGCTCGCGTCCCAGTAGTGCATGTGGCTGTCGACGACGAAGTACTTGTTCCCGTCCTTCTCGTACATGTGTCCTCCTCAGGCTGGGGGTGGCGGGTCCGTGGACCGCTACTTCGTGTAGGTCTTGAGGTCGAAGCCGAGCAGGTCGGCGGCGTCCTCGGGATTGGCGAACATGATCGTGCGGTCGTCCTCGTGAACCATCCGTCCGTAGTGGGTGGACATGTTCTCCTCGAACTCCGCGGCGTCGAAGTAGCCGGACTCCTCCCCCAGCGCCTCGGAGATCTCGTCGTAGTCGAAGTCCATGCGGTTGGTCCCGTCCACCCGGATCATCGACGGGAGCGGGGTGATCGTGACCCCCTCCTTGCCGCGCATCACCTCGGCCACGACCGCGCCGACCTGGTTGTTCATCAGCGTCACGCCGCACTTGTTCGAGGGGGTGTTGTCGGACTTGAACGCACTCTCTGCCGTCGGGTACGACGTCTTGGTGGACTGGTAGGCGTTCACTGGGTCAGCTCCTTCGGGTCGGTGAGGTCGAGGTCGGAGAGGATGCCGCTGAAGCGGCTCTTGGCGCGGTCCAGGCCGTCCTCGAAGCGCGGCGGCTTCGCGTCCGGCTGGGACCAGATCGGCTGCAGCTCACGCGCGGCCACCAGGCAGCGCGGGACCCACTCCTCGAGCCACCCGCCGATGACGGCCTTGTTGTGGTCCGCGAACTCCTTGTCGTTGGTGAGCAGCTCGAACATCGCCTTGGTGTAGCGCAGGTCGCGCGAGGCGTAGTCGAACTCCCCGGCGCCGACGACGGTCGGGGTGACGAAGTCCCCGTTGCCGGGCGCCGCCTGCTGGACCAGCTGGCTGCGGAACAGCTCGCCGACGAGCGGCTCGAAGACCACGTTGGCCGCGAACACCGCCTCGGCCCAGTCGTCGACCGCGGTCAGCTGCTCGGCCACCCGGCGTACTCCCTGCCAGGCCGGGTCCTCGGCCCACGTCTCCACGTGCGCCTTGCCGTCGAAGTCGGGGATCTCCTCGCTCAGCGTGAGGTTGTAGAGCGCCAGGTCCTGGGCGAACCGGATCCGGTGCATGCTGTTCACGGAGATCGCGTTGTTGTGCATGTTCGTCGGCGCCCGGCGCTGGGCGTTGGCGAAGACGTAGAGGCCCAGGCCGTGCTCGACGTGCATCCACGCCCCGACGTTGCGCTCGACGAAGGTCACCCAGTTGGGGTTCCACTGCTCGAAGGCCTTGGTCTGCCGCGCGGTCTCGACGTTCTGGTTGATCTGCCGCACCACGTTGGAGTTGTTGCGGTAGAAAGTGAGCTCCCACTCCTCGTTGGGATCGCGGAACTCGTGCCACCCGTGGGCCGGCCACTCGTAGCCCTTGCCACCCGAGCCGGGGTAGCGCTCCGGCTCCGCGCGGTCGACGCCCCACGCCTTGAGGGCGGTCCAGGTGAGCGGGTAGCCGCCACGTCCGTCGGCGAACCCGTAGAGCCATCCCTGGGCCAGGTAGTGACGCGGGTCGGGTTGCACCTCGACCGTGACGTCCTCGTAGTGCGACTGCTTGCGCTTCGCCGGCGTGTAGTAGTTGTAGCGTCGTGCTGTCGAGTCCGGGAACACCTTGGCGCCGGCTTCGGCGTCGGTGAACTCCGGCTTCGGCGAACTGCGCTCCGCGGTGACCTCGGTGGTCATGTCGATCGGCCTCGCTCTCGTGGACTGTCGTGGAATGACGTGCTGTCGGGCTGTCCCTCGGATCAGGTCGGACCCGTGGTCGTGAACTTGTCGTAGTAGATGTGCTTCTCGGGTGCGCCGAGCCCGGTGAGGACGTCCATGGCCGCCTCGACCATCGGTGGCGGCCCGCAGACGTAGGAGTCGGCCTCGGCGAGGTCGGTCTCGTACTTCGCGACGATGTCGGTCACCATCCCGACCTCGCCCTGCCAGGTGTCGTCGCCGTCGGCCTCGGAGAGCGCCGGGACGAACGTGAAGTTCGGCAGCACCTCCGAGAGCGCGTGGAGCTCCTCCTCGAAGCAGAGGTCCCGCTGGGTGCGGGCCCCGTAGTAGTAGGTCGCCTTGCGGGTGCTGCCGCGCTCGGCCAGGGACCGCAGCACCGAGAGGATCGGTGCCATCCCGGCCCCGCCGCCGACGAAGACCAGGTCGGAGTCCCTGCCGTCGCGCAGCGTGAAGACCCCGAAGGGGCCGACCAGGTCCAGCCGGTCCCCCACGGCGAGCGTGCTGTCCAGGAACTGGGAGAATCTCCCGTCCGGGTAGACCCGGATCACGAACTCCAGCCGGCCGCCCTCCTTGCTCGAGGTGTTGGCCATCGAGAACGACCGGGTCTCCTCGGAGTCGGGGATAGCGATGTCGACGTACTGACCGGGCCAGAAGGGGATCTCGGTCGGTTCGACCAGCCGGAGCACCAGGTGCCGCAGGTCATGGGTGACAGGCTCGTTGGAGACGACCTCGGCCACGGCCTCCTGGATCGGATGGCCGGACCGGAGCATCTCCTCGTCGTAGTTGAGGAGCTCGATCGTCACGTCCTCGTAGACGTGCGCCCGGCACAGGAGCGTGAACCCCTCGTCCAGCTCGAAGTCGGGCAGCGCGAACGTCGAGTACTTGTCCAGCTCGATGTCATCGCCGTCCAGGACGAACGACTTGCATGCTGCGCACTGACCCTCCTTGCAGCCGTGCATGAGCGTGATGCCCTGCTCGGCGGCGGCGCGCAGCACCGTCTTCTCCTCCTCGACCTCGATCTCGACGCCCACCGGCTCGAACCGGACGACGTGCTTGTCACCCATGACCCCTGACCCGTGGCCCTCGGCCTCAGGCCTCCGCCGGGGCGGGCCGGCCGGCCGGACCTCCGCGGATGTAGTCGGCGTGGAAGGCCTGCTGCTCCTCCGGGGTCATCTCGTTGAGCACCACGTTCGGGCTCAGGAGCGGTCCCATGCGGCGCATGTGGTCCAGGTTCCACATCTTCTTGGGGTCGAGGTTCAGGTGCGGCTGTGCCACCAGGGTGAACCCGTCGTCGCGGACGTAGCCCATGTCGGAGACGACGTCGGCCCAGTTCCAGCCGTGGTAGAGCGTCTCCCACTCGCGCTTGCCGATCAGCTGGCCCATGTTGGGGGTCTCGCGGCCCTGGTAGGTCGGCCGGAAGGCCTCGACGTCGGTCCAGCGGCAGGCCTCGTGGCAGTAGGTGCGCATCTGCCCGTCGACCTCGGCCATGACCATGTCCTCGCGGACCAGGCACGGCACCATGCACGTCCAGCACCGGTGCGGGTACTGGTAGTCGACGTCCTCGGCCACGATCGGGTGGTGCCCGTTCGGGGTGGAGAGCCGGGAGTAGTTCTCCCACCAGGCGCCGTACTTGTCGTACCAGCCCGGGTACTTGTACTCGAACCACTCGAAGTCCTTGTCGGTCATCGGGTCGATCCGCCAGTAGTTGGCGAGCCACCCGGTGGCGAAGAACTGCGCCACCTCGTGCACGTAGCCCTTGTTCCAGATCTGGTTCCAGGACTCCTCGATGAGGTCGTGCGGGATCACCAGCCCGTACTTCTCGAGCGGGACCAGGTAGCTGCGGTAGTAGTCGTCGTAGATCCACCGGCGCCACATCTCGGCGTAGCTCTCCCGGTCCTTGCGGCGATCCTTCGTGCCGTACTCGATGAACGTGCCGATCGCGGCGTCGACCACGCGGTGGTTGTTCCACCAGGCGTACCGGAGGTCGCGCTCGAGCAGCTGGTGGTTGCCCTCGTCGGCCAGCGCCATCAGCAGCGTCGCGTAGCCGTTGCTGATGTGCCGCGACTCGTCGGACTGCACCGAGTGGAAGACCGTCGGCAGCAGGTAGTCGCCGTTGGCGGCCGCCTCCGCCGGCATCGCCACGAACAGGGTGTTCGTGAAGGCCGTCTCCGCCACGATCGTCAGGTAGATGCTCGCCGCGGTGATCGCGTCACCGGTGATGAAGCCCTCGGCGAACTGCCGCCCGATCGTGCCGCAGTAGTCGTTCTGGAAGTTGCGCAGGCTGGAGTTGAAGCCGGCCGGGTCGATGTAGTTGTTCATGTACAGGCGCTTGAGGTTCTGCTGGATCGTCGAGTGCCTGACCTCGTCGATCATCTGGATGGCCTGCCCGTTGTGCAGCTCGGGGTTCGGCACGTTGTTGAACAGCAGGGGCATCGCCCGGGCCGCCGAGATCTCGGGCAGCGGGATGATGGAGAGGAAGAGCTTCTGCCACTCCAGCCAGCGCTCCTGCACCTGGCGGAACATGTTGCCGCGGATCGCGCCGTCGGCGGCGCCGTAGACGCGGTGGTCCTTCTCCTCCTGCATGGGGAAGTAGGACCGGAGCACCTGCTTGAGGGGGTCCTTCTTCTTGGCCTTCTGGAACGTGTAGTCGGTTCCGTACTGGGACACGGGCGTGTGGTAGAGCGGCTCCCACGCCAGTTCCTGGATCTTCTCGTGCGCCATGGCCACGCTTTGGCGAGTCATGTCCAGTCCTTCCTGGGGTCATAAGTGAGTCCGGACCCGAGGTCCGTCGCCTCCATCAAAGCCCCGTCCGAGGCGTCGGCAGGTCTCACAATGAGACGATCCGGCGCGGCCCTCACTCCTCCCCGAAGACCACGGCCCGGATCTCCGCGAGGTTGGCGCGGACATCGCGCATGACCTCCCGGTTGCCCTCCGGCGCCGGCTCGATGCCCAGCGCGATCAGCAGGTCGCGGGCGGGCGGACCGGGGTCTCCGGTCTCTCCGAGCGTCGGATGCAGGCCCTGGTCCGCGAGATGGGTGAAGACGAGGTTGACCACGCTCCACGGGTTGTAGCTCTCCGCGGAGCCGTCCTGCTCGGAGTCCGGGCCCGGGTCCATCGAGATCACCTCCGGGCGCCGGACCGACCCCGTCGGCCGGTCGGCAGCGCCGATCTCCGACGCTACGCGCGGCGTCGGCCGCGGTCGTCTCATTCTGAGACAGTCCGCGGCCCGGGCGAACGGGAGAATCGGAGTCTCGACCGGGAGCACGGGAGCGCTTACCGTGAGGTGAGGTCGTGGCGGGCATGGACACATGGTCGAGGAGGACGTCTGGGGGCTGATGTGGAGAGATCGGCACAGGAACCGGTGCGGCTGCCGGACCAGGAGGAGGTGGCCGAGAGCCGGGTCCGCTTCCTCACCGCGGACACCGACGCCCCCCGGGCGGTCAGGGACCCGATCCTGGCCTCCTGGCAGCGGTCCCACGAGTTCCACGTCGCGGCCGACAACATCCGCCTGCCCTACCTCGGCGACCCCGAGCAGGACACCTGGTTCAGCCGCAGTGCGGCGCCGGTGCTCCGCACCCTGAGCGAGCAGCTGAAGGGCCAGTCGGTCAGCGTGATCCTCACCGACCAGAGCGGGCTGGTGCTCGAGCGGCTGACCGGTGACGGCGACCTCGAGCGACACCTCGACCAGGTGCTCCTGGCGCCGGGCTTCAGCTACAGCGAGGAGTTCGTCGGGACCAACGGCATCGGCACCGCGCTCGAGATGGGCGGCCCGGCCCACGTGTTCGGGCACGAGCACTATGCCGAGCACCTGGAGGACCTCGCCTGCGCCGGAGTGCCGATCCACCACCCGATCTCCGGTCGGCTGGTCGGGGCGGTGGACCTCACCTGCTGGCGCAAGGACGCCGGCGCCCTGCTGCTGACCCTGGCGAAGACCACGGCCGAGCAGATCCGGCAGGCGATGCTGGCCAACGCCGGCGCCAGCCAGATCGCGCTCTTCCAGGAGTACCTGCGCACCTGCCACCGACGCAGCGACGTCGTGTTCGCGCTCAGCAACGACGTGGTCATGCTCAACGACCACGCGCGCACGCTGCTCGACCCGGCCGACCAGGCCACCCTGCTCGCCCAGGCCACGGAGGCGAGCTCGTCCCCGGTCGCGGGCCGGGACAGCGTGTTCGACGTGGAGCTGTCCTCAGGCCGCTCCGTGCGCCTGCACTGCCGACCCGTCGGGGCCGGCGACCGACCGGACGGCGTCGTCGCCCACCTGAGCCTGGACCCCGAGTCGCCCCGGTCCCGGACGCGGGTCCCCGCCCCCCGGATGTCGCTGCCGGGTCTGGTCGGCACGGCACCGGTCTGGCGGCACGCCTGCGAGGAGGTCGAGCGGGCACTCCGGTCCGGCGACTGGGTCGCCCTCGAGGGCGAGCCGGGGGTCGGCAAGACGGCCCTGCTCCGGGCGGTGCAGCTGCGCCGGCAGCCGGTCGGTCGGCTCACCGAGCTGGATGCCGCGTCGGCCGCCACGGTCCCCGGCTGGCTGGCGGGTGTCCGGGATGCGGCGAACGATGCGGACGTGCTGGTCCTGCGGCACGTCGACGACCTCCGCCCGGCGCTGCTGCGCGGCGTGCTCTCGGCCCTGCACGCGGCCTCCGGTCCTCGGGCGGGACGCGGCCCGCTGTGGGTGGCCATGACGATGCGGGCGGCCCCCGACGTGGGCGACCTGCAGGACCTGCTGCGCCTGTTCCCGACCACGGTCGAGGTGCCGCCCCTGCGGCTGCACCTGGAGGACCTGCAGCTGCTGGTGCCGTTCTTCCTCGCCCGGCTCGGGCGGGGCGGGAACCTCGTCTGCTCGCACGAGGCGATGCGACTGCTGATGCGGATGGCCTGGCCGGGCAACGTGGGACAGGTGCACGAGCTGCTGCGCGACATCGTGCGGCACCGGCGGACCGGCTCGATCGCGCCCGAGGACCTCCCGCCCGAGGCACACACGGTCAGCCGCCGGGTGCTCACCTCACTGGAGTCGATGGAGCGCGACGCGATCGTCCGCTCGCTCGCCGACGCCCACGGCAACAAGGCCAGGGCGGCGCAGGCCCTGGGCATGTCCCGGGCCACGATCTACCGCAAGATCCACGACTACGGGATCGTCGCCCCGGCCCGGTGAGGGCCGACGTCCACTCGTCTCAGAATGAGACGTGAGACCGCCGGGGACGTCCGTAGCCTCGTCGTGTGGAGACCACTCCCGGCATCGCCGTGTCCCTGCTCCAGGCGGGCGCCCTGGTGGGGATGCTGGTGCTCGTGCAGGTCTACGCGGTGCGGCACCTGCCGGCCGAGAGCATCCCCCAGGCGCTCCGCTCCCGCGTGGAGCTGTCCAACCGGCTCCGCCCGTGGCTGCTGCTCGCGGTGGTCCTGATGGCCGCCGCCGGCGTGCTGCTGCACCTGGGCTGAAGGGCGCCGGCGCCGCCGAGTGGGGTCAGTCGGCGAGCCGGGCGACCGCCGTGGCGATCCGCTCGTCGGTGGCGGTGAACGCGACCCGCACGTGCTCGTGGCCGGCCGCACCGTAGAAGGCGCCGGGGGCGACCAGGATGCCCCGGTCCGCCAGCCGGGCGACCGTCTCCCAGCAGTCCTCCCCGCCGGTCGCCCACAGGTAGAGCGACGCCTCCGAGTGGTCGATCCGGAGACCGGCCCCCTCGAGCGCGGTGCGCAGCATGGCCCGGCGCTCGGCGTACCGGCCGTGCTGCTCGGCCACGTGCGCGTCGTCGTCCAGCGCGGCGACCATCGCCCGTTGCTGCGGGCCGGGCATCTGAAGGCCGAGGTTCTTGCGCACCGCGAGCAGCTCTCCGACCAGCTCCCGGTCGCCGGCCACGAACCCGCAGCGGTAGCCGGCCAGGTTGGAGCGCTTCGACAGCGAGTGGACGGCCAGCAGCCCCTCGTGGCTGCCTCCGCAGACGTCGGGGTGCAGCACGCTCGTCGGTCGCCCCTCCCACGCGCACTCGAGGTAGCACTCGTCGGAGACCAGGACCGTGCCGCGGTCGCGGCACCACTCCACGACCTTGCGCAGGTGCTCCACGGGAAGCACCCGACCGGTGGGGTTCGCGGGCGAGTTCAGCCAGAGCAGCCGGGGCACCTCGGGGCCCAGGGCCGTCAGCGAGTCCGTCGCCACCGACCGGGCGCCGGCCAGCGCCGCCCCGACCTCGTAGGTCGGGTAGGCCAGCTCCGGGTGGACGACCAGGTCACCGGGGCCGACCCCGAGGTGCACCGCCAGCGAGCCGATCAGCTCCTTGGAGCCGATCACCGGCAGCACCTGGTCGAGCTCCAGCCCGGTCACGCCGAACCGCCGCGCCAGCCAGTCGAGCGCCGCCTGCCGGGTCTCGACCCGACCGACCGTCATCGGGTAGCCGGGGCTGTCCGCGGCGGCGGCCAGCGCCTCCTGCACGACCTGCGGGGTCGGGTCGACCGGCGTGCCGACCGAGAGGTCGACGATGCCGCCGCTGTGCGCGCGGGCCCGCTCGGCGTACTCGGTCAGGCGGTCCCACGGGAAGTCCGGGAGCCGGGCCGAGACCCGGGTGCCCGTGGCCCCGCGACCTCGGGGGTCCACCTGGGGGCTCAGGAGTCCTGGTTCTGCGGCTCGAGCGCGGCGATGAACGGGTGGTCCTTGTCGATCTCACCCATCTTCGCGGCGCCACCGGGCGAGCCCAGGTCGTTGAAGAAGTCCACGTTGGCGGTGTAGTACTCCTTCCACTCCTCCGGGGTGTCGTCCTCGTAGAAGATCGCCTCGACCGGGCAGACCGGCTCGCAGGCACCGCAGTCGACGCACTCGTCGGGGTGGATGTAGAGCATCCGCTTGCCCTCGTAGATGCAGTCGACCGGACACTCGTCGACGCAGGCACGGTCCTTGAGGTCGACGCACGGCTGGGCGATGACGTAGGTCACCAGGTCCTCCTGAAGGGCGGGCGGAACGGGGGTACCCCACCAGCCTAGTATCCCCCGCATGGATTCCGGCGGCGACTCCCGCGGAGTGGGCAGGCACCTGCTCGGGCCCCACGTCGTGGGCCTGCGGATCGTGGTCCGCCGGGTGCTGCGCGGCGAGACCGGGCCGAGCGGCGGACCGGCCCTCACCGACGTCCTCGGCACCTGTGTGTCGTGGTCGGACGGGGAGTGCGTGGTGGCTCCGGAGGAGGGCGCCCCGGTGCGGATCGCGGTCGGCGACATCGTCTCGGGCAAGCCGGTGCCGCCGCGCCCGTCGGTGCGCGTCCGGGTCTCGGCAGCGGAGGCGGAGGCGCACGTCGCCGACCTCTGGCCGCACCTCGAGCAGCAGCCCCTCGGGGGATGGACCCTGCGCTCCGACCCGGCCCCGGTGGGCCGCCTGCGGCGGCGCGCGAACTCGTGCCTAGCGATGGGCGAGCCGGGCCTCGACCTCGATGAGGCGCAGACCCGGATCCGCGAGTGGTACGCCGACCGGTCCCGGCCGGCGCTGGCCCAGGTGGAGCTCGGCTCGGAGGTGGAGCGGGCCTTCGTCGAGGCCGGGTGGGCACCGCTCGGTGACGGCGACGCCCACTTCCTGCTCGGCTCGCTGGCCCGGACCCGCCGGACGCTTTCCGCCCGCCGCGCGCGCCCGGACGCCGTCGCCGGACAGGCGCAACCCGGTCGGGCGCAACCCGGGCAGGCGCAGCCCGAGCGGTTCGCCGAGCCGGGTGGGGTCCGGGTCGTGGTCCCCGGCGGGCCGGACGCGGGGCCGGACGCGGGGCGGGACACCGGCGAGGCGTCGGGTCGCGCCTCCTGCGGCGGCGACTGGCTGGGGCTGCACGGCCTGCACGTCGACCCGGCGGTGCGCCGCCGGGGGCTGGGGCTGGCCGTGATCGACGAGCTGCTGGAGTGGGGCGCCGAGCAGGGGGCCACGACCGTGTGGCTGCACGTGGAGACCGACAACGCACCGGCGATCGCGCTCTACGACTCGCTCGGCCTGAGCACGCACCACACGTGCCGCTACCTCGCAGCGCGATGAATCCGGCGGCCGCGGCGGGTCTGACCTCGTGCCGCACCGCTCGACCGGGGGCCCGACCGGAAATGGACGGGCGCCCTGTCGGTGCCGGCGAGTAGCGTTCGCACCAGACATCCGGCGGGCCCGACCCGCCGACGAGAAGGGGAGCAGATGAGGGACGACCAGCCTGCCGTGGCGGCGTACGACCTGGTGAAGCGGTTCGGCGACACCGTGGCCGTCGATGGGGTGAGCTTCAGCCAGCCGCGCGGGTCGGTGCTCGGCCTGCTGGGGCCCAACGGCGCCGGCAAGACCACGACGGTGCGGATGCTGGCCACGCTGACCACCCCCACCAGCGGCACCGGCACCGTCGCCGGGCACGACATCGTGACCGGCGGGGAGGGGGTGCGCCGGAGCATGGGCCTGACCGGCCAGGCGGCGACCGTCGACGAGCTGCTGACCGGCCGGGAGAACATCTGGCTCATCGGCAGCCTCTACGGCCTGGACCGGCAGACGGTGGCCCGCAAGTCCGACGAGCTGCTGGAGCGGTTCTCGCTCTCCGACGCCGGCAACCGGGTGGTGAAGACCTACTCCGGGGGCATGCGCCGCCGGTTGGACCTCGCCGTGAGCCTGATCGCCGCTCCCCCGGTGCTGTTCCTCGACGAGCCCACCACCGGGCTCGACCCGCGCAGTCGCGTCGAGCTGTGGGAGGTGCTGCGGGACCTGGTCCGCGAGGGCACGACGCTGCTGCTCACCACGCAGTACCTCGAGGAGGCCGACCAGCTCGCCGACAACATCGTCGTGATCGACAAGGGCCGGATCATCGCCGAGGGCACCCCCCTGCAGCTCAAGGAGCAGGCCGGCGCGGCCAGCGTCGTGCTGACCGTCTCCCACGCCGAGGACCTGCCGGAGGCGGAGCGGCTCCTGCGGGAGTGCTCGCCGGAGGTGCACGTCGACGTCGGCGCGCGGCAGCTGACCGGCCAGGCCGACGGGCTGGCCGACATGACCCGGGTCGCGGCCCGGTTCGACGAGAGTCGCATCGTCCTCGACGACATCGGCCTGCAGCGGCCGAGCCTCGACGACGTGTTCCTGCACCTCACCGGGCACCGTGCCGAGGTCGAGGACCCCGAGACCGAGGAGGAGGCGTCATGACCGCCCTCGACCATGCGCGCACCGGGAGCGACGCCACCGAGCGCCCGCGGCGCAGCTCCCTGCTGGGCCAGTCCCTGGTGATCGTGCGCCGCAACCTGATCCACATCAAGCGGATGCCGGAGATGCTGCTCGACGTCACCATCCAGCCGGTGATGTTCGTGCTGCTGTTCGCGTTCGTCTTCGGTGGTGCGATCGGCACCGCCGCCCCCGGCGGCTACCGGGAGTGGCTGCTGCCCGGGATCATGGCCCAGACGATCGCGTTCTCCTCGTTCATCGTCGCCGTCGGGCTGACCAGCGACCTCGAGAAGGGGATCGTGGACCGGCTCCGGTCCCTGCCGATCTCACGGGCGGCGGTGCTGGTCGGCCGCAGCCTCTCCAGCCTGATCCACTCCAGCATCGGGATCGTGGTGATGTCGGTGACCGGACTCGCCGTCGGCTGGCGGATCCGCGGCGGCGTCGCCGACGCGGTGCTGGCCTACGGGCTGCTCGTGCTGTTCGGCTTCACGATGATCTGGTTCGGCATCCTGGTGGGCTCGGCCATGCGCTCGGTCGAGGCGGTCAACGGGCTGATGTTCACGACGATGTTCCCGATCACGTTCGTGGCCAACACCTTCGCGCCCACCGAGGCGATGCCGCGCTGGCTCCAGGTGGTCGCCGAGTGGAACCCGATCTCCTCGCTGGTGCAGGCGACCCGCGAGCTCTGGGGCAACGTCCCGCCGGCCGGCCCCGACGCGGCGTTCCCCCTCCAGCACCCGGTGCTGATGACGGTCGTCTGGTCGGTGGTGCTGACCGCGGCCATCGCACCCCTGGCGATCCGCACGTTCGTGCGCAGGACCGAGGGCTGAGGCGCGACTCACCCGTAGTCCGACCCGAGCGGAGCGGTTCCGGCGGCCCGGGCCACCTCGTCCGGGACCCTGGTCACGCTGACCAGCTCCTCGCGGCCGGCGCCGCCGGAGACCCCGAACACCAGGACCGGGCCGACGTCGGGGGCGTAGAGCTTGTACTCCAGCACGTCCGGCTCGATCGTGATCGTGTCCTTGGTCAGCACCACGTCCTCGTAGTGCCCGGCCCGGGTGTCGGCCATCTCCTCGGTGCTCAGCACCTCGCCGTTGTCCTCGGCCTCGCCGGCGTAGTACTCCTGACGGTAGGCCTGCCCGACCTCCGGCTCGGCCGGCATGATCACGCCCGGCAGCGCGCCGTCGACCCCGGCCTCGAACGACCCGCCGCGGGTGGTGATCTCGCCGCCCTCGAACTCGGCGGTGTCCTCCCCGAGGTACCAGACCGTGCCGTCGCGGTCCTGGGCGTACCAGTCCAGGGTGTCCTCGATCAGCTCACCGTCCAGCGTCACGCTGTCTCGGACCACGCGGGCGGTGACACCGTTCGCGATCTTCCTCGTCTCGCTCGAGACGGTCACCACGACCACCTGCTCCTCGCCGTCCTCGCCGAGCTCGCGGTAGGTCCACCGGGTGCCCGGCTCCATGGGCCAGTAGCGGTTGGTGATGTCGGCGGTGAAGTCGCCCGGGTCGAGCTCGACCGGGTCGCTGGACTGCGGAAGGCCCGCGGCGCTCGCCGCCGGCTCCCCGCCGGCCACCTCTCGGGGCGTCTGGTCGCCACCGCACGCGGCCAGCGGCACCAGCAGCCCGGCGACCACGGCGACCCCACCAGCCCTGCACAGCATCAGTCGCCGCCGGACTCGTCGTCGGCCTCCGTGCCGACGACCTGGAAGGACTCGTCCAGCTGGACGTCCACCTGGCTCCCGTCCTCGAGGGTGACCTCCACCTCGTAGTAGCTCTCCTCGTCCTCGACCTCGGTGCCGGTGACCCGGCCCTCCCCGGTCTCGGCCAGTGCCTCCCGCTCGGCCTCCTGCAGTGCCGGGCCGGTGATCTCCCGGTCGCCGGCGTCGTCGTCCCCGCCGCTGCCCGCCACGGCGGCACCGCCGACGCCGACGGCCACCGCCACCACGGCCCCGACCAGGACCCCCGCCCTGCGCTTGCTCAGGTGCATCTCCATCACGTCCTCCTTCGTCGTCCGACCCGAGGCTCCTCAGGTCCCGGGTCCGACGCTAGGACGACGACATGAGCCGGTGATGAGGCCGGACCGGGGTCCGCGGAGCTCATCGCCGACTCATCCGCTGTCCCTAGCATGGGTGGGTGCACGTACTCGTCGTGGAGGACGAAGCGAAGCTCGCGCAGCTGCTGCGGCGCGGGCTGACCGAGCGCGGCGACGTCGTGGAGGTGGTCGGCTCCGGGGCCGACGCCGTGGCCCTGGCGGCGGCGGCCGACTTCGACGTCGTGCTGCTCGACGTGATGCTCCCCGACCTCGACGGCTTCGAGACCTGCCGACGGCTCCGGGCCCGGGGGGTCTGGGCACCGGTGCTGATGCTGACCGCCCGGACCGCCACCGAGGACCGGATCGCCGGTCTGGACGCCGGGGCCGACGACTACCTCGGCAAGCCGTTCTCGTTCGAGGAGCTGCTGGCCCGGATGCGGGCCCTGACCCGGCGGGTCCAGGTGGAGCGGCCCGCAGTGCTCACCGCCGGCGACCTGCGCCTCGACCCGGCCAGCCACCGGGTCTGGCGCGGTCAGGAGGAGATCGCCCTGTCCACCCGCGAGCTCACGCTGCTGGAGACCTTCATGCGCCGGCCCGGACAGGTCCTGAGCCGCAGCCAGCTGCTCGAGCACGCCTGGGACTCCGCCTACGAGCCGGGCTCCAACGTGGTGGACGTGTACGTGCGCTACCTGCGCGAGAAGATCGACCGCCCCTTCGGCCGGACCTCGCTCGAGACGGTCCGTGGCGCCGGGTACCGGTTCACGGCCGGCGCCGATGGCTAGCCGGTGGCGGCGGGTGCCCCTGCGGGCCCGGGTCGCGCTCGCGTTCGCCGCCACCTCGGCACTCGCCCTGCTGGCCCTGGGGGTCTTCGTCCACCTCCGGGTGGCGGCGACGCTCGAGGCGCAGACGCGGGACGCGCTGGCGACGCAGCTCGACGCGCTCGAGCGGGTGCCCGCGGCGGACCGGGCGGAGGCCGTGGAGACGATGACCGGGGCGACCTTCGGCCAGGTGCTGGGCCCCGACGGAGCGCTGCTGGCCGGCTCGCCCCAGGTCCGGGCGGCGCCCCTGCTGGCGGACCCCGGCCGCGGCGGGCCCGACGGCGCGGACACCTGGTCGGAGCGGGTGGTGCTGCTCACCGGCGACGACGAGCCCGAGGTCGTACTGCTGCTCGCACGGCGCAGTGCCGGTCAGGTGCTGGTCACCGGGACCTCGGGCGAGGCCGCGGAGGACGCGCTCGACGGCATCCGCACCCAGTTCCTCGTCGGGGCCCCGCTCACCCTGCTGCTGGCCTCCGGTCTCGGGTACGCCGTGGCCGGCGCGGCCCTGCGCCCCATGGAGCGGATGCGCCGGCAGGCCGAGGCGATCTCGGCGCGCAGCTCCGGCGACCGGCTCTCACTCCCGGCGGCCTCCGACGAGGTGCACCGGCTCGGCACCACCCTCAACGCGATGCTGGACCGCCTGGACCAGGGTCTGCTCCGGGAGCGGCGGTTCGTGGCCGAGGCCAGCCACGAGCTGCGCACCCCGCTGGCGCTCCTGCGCACCGAGCTCGACCTGGCCCTCGCCCGGCCGCGCGGCTCCGATGAGCTGGTCGCGGCGCTGCGGTCGGCGAGCGAGGAGGTGGACCGGTTGACCCGGCTCTCGGAGGACCTGCTGGTCCTCGCCGCCGCCGACGACCGGGAGGCCCCGCTGGCCCTGACCGAGGTCCGGGTGGACGACCTGCTGGCCGCGGTGGCGGCGCGGTTCGGGTCGGCGGCCCCCGACGGACGCCGGGTGCTGGTCGCGTCCGGGACGGGGTCGCTCGGCGCGACCGTCCGTGCGGACCGGGCGCGGCTGGACCGGGCGCTGGCGAACCTGGTCGACAACGCGCTGCGACACGGCAGCGGCGACGTCGAGCTGTCCACGGTCGGTGAGGGGCGGACGGTGGCGATCCGGGTCGCCGACCACGGGTCCGACTGGGCGCCGCAGGCCCCCGGGGGCCCAGGCCAGGAAGGAACCGGGTGGGATCGACCCGGGCTCGGCGGACCCGGGCGGGGCGGACCCAGGTCGGGGTTCGGCCTCGGCCTGCCGATCGTGCGCGCGATCGCCGAGCGGCACGGCGGCACGCTCGCCGTCGAGGCCGGCCAGACCGGCACCGTCGTCAGCCTGCGGCTGCCCCAGGCTCAGGACTTCTTGCAGACCACCGTGTCGGACGGGGTGTAGGTGGTCTCGAACTTCTCCGTGCGGGCCAGCTTGGAGGCACCCGGCTTGCGGAAGTAGCGGAACACGTTGATGTCGAAGCCGCGGTAGCCCTCGTTCTCCACGCAGTCCTCGCCCTTGAGCCGGCGGGTCTCGGGCTCGGTGAAGTTGAACCGGTCACCGGTCCGGGTGGTGATGTCCCACGTCTTCGTGGAGTACATCGACACCGTCACCGAGCCGGTGGAGGAGGGCGAGCTCGGGTTGATGCTGGCCGCGACCAGCACGCCGTACGGGGTGTCGTTCTTGAACTTCAGGTCGAGGGCGCCCCAGACGACGGTGGCCTCCCGGCCGACCGGGTACCGGTCGATGTAGAAGGAGTGCGGCCGGTGCTCGACGTCCTCGAGGCCGGCGAAGAACATCGCGTTGAACGTCGTGGTCGCGATCTGGGAGACCCCGCCCCCGAAGTCCTCCTTGAACACGCCGTTGCTGATGATGAAGCCCTTGGTGAAGCCGTTGTCGGCGGTGCGCTCGCCCACGATGCCGTTCAGCGAGAACGTCTCCCCCGGCTTGAGCACGGTGCCGTCGATCAGCTCCGCGGCCCGTCCGAGGTTCACGTTGCGGTAGTCGGCGTGCGGGTAGTAGGTCGTGAAGGTGGACACCCGCTCGGTGATCTTCAGCCCACGCGCGTCCTTGGTGGTGAAGTCGGCCTTCTTGACCGTGGCCTTGACGGCCAGCTCGCGCTTGCCCGGCTTGGCGGCGACCACCTTCAGGAAGGCCCGGTTGATGTCCTTCTGGTCGAAGTCGACGCCCGGCTTGGAGGGCACCACCTTGGGCTTCCCCCCGACCAGCCGGACCGTCGCGTCGACCGGGGCACCGGCGGACCCGGCGAACCGGGAGCGCACCAGGCCGGCCAGCTTCTTCTGGCGCAGCTGCGGCACCAGCTCGCCGTCCTTGGCCCGCATCGCCAGGAACGGTGAGAACTCGGCCGGCGTCAGCCGCACCGTGGCCTTGCCGAAGTCCAGCGTGACCGGTCCCGAGGTGGCCGGGTTCGCGAACTCGTTGAGGGCCCGCTGCACGTCGTCGGCGCTGATCTCGGGCTCGATCTCCACGAGGTCCAGCTCCGCGGCGTCGTCGTCGATGTAGGCCTGCTCCAGGGCGCCGCGGGCCGCGTCCCGGTCGATGACCTCGCCGACCCGCGCCTTCGTCGTGGTCGCCCGGCCGTCCTCGAACCCGACGTCACCCTCGCGGGCCTTGGTGCCGAACGTCTCGTCGAGCTCGTCGAGGGTGGCGGCGAAGGCGTCCTCGTCCACGCGGAGCACCGGGTCGAGGTCGTCCCCTCCGGTGTAGAAGTCCCAGAGCCGCCCGGGCGCCCAGCTGCGCCCGCCGCCGGCCGCCTCGACGCTGGCGGCGTGGTCGACGGTCAGGCCGAGCCGCTGGGCGGTGACCCGCACCGGCTCGCCGTCGACGCTCACGTCCAGCCGGTTGCGCTCGGCGAGGCCGGCCTCGAGGGTCTCGGCGGCCTCGGAGTGGGTCTGCCCGCCGATGGGGACGCCGGCGACCGTCGCCCCTCGGGGCACCTTCTCGCCGGCGAAGGCGTAGGCCGCGACGTAGGCGGCGCCGAACAGGACCACGAGTCCGAGCACGGTCCAGACGACGACGCGTCCCCCGTTGCTCTCGCGCTGGTTCTGGGTCTTCACGCGGGCCATCCTAGGAGCCGGGGCCTCACGAGCCCGATTCGGCGGCGCCCCGGCGGGCCCGCGACGCCCGCCGGCCGGGGCGGGCGCCGACCGGTGTCGAGGCCACGGCCAGCACCACCAGCCCGAGCGCCACGAGGAGGAACGCGTAGCCGCGGCCGTCCGCGGCCACCGCGTAGTCACCCTCGGGGCGGCCGCGCACGGCGGCGGTCACGACCAGCACCCAGCCGGCCGCGAACGAGGTGCGCCACCAGCCGGCGCTGAGCGCCAGGGCCGCCGAGACCGGGGCGGCCACGGCGAGCGCGAACCAGGCCCACGACCGGTCGTGCAGCCCGGTGGAGGCGACCCCGGTGGCCAGGCCCGCGGCGAACAGCGGCGGCACCAGCGCCAGCCGGGCCGGGCGGCGCATCAGAGGCCGGCGAACAGGTCGGTCTCCAGGCCCTCGTCCCCGGTCGGGCCCGGCACGCCCTTGGCGATCCGGAAGAACTCCAGCCCCCAGGCGGGCGCCCCGATGTTGTTGGAGAGCGCGAAGAACGGCCCGTCCACGCTGATCTGGGTGCGGTGCGCGGCGAGGGCCGCCATCTTCCGGTCCACGACGTCGGTGCCGTCGACCACCGCGGAGAGCTGCTCGTCCGGGACCACGAAGAACGGCATCGGCCCCTCGGGGTCCATGCCCTCGAACGTGGTGGTGTCGCCAGCGGCCCGCAGCGCCCGCAGCCCCTCGCGCATCCGGCTCTCCGACATCGCGCCCCAGTAGATCTTGGCGATGTCCCAGGGCTCGCCGAGGTCGAGCCGGTACGACGGCACCGCGGCCAGCTGGGCGGCGTACATCGCGACCCGGTGGGCCTGGATGTGGTCGGGGTGCCCGTAGCCGCCGAACTGGTCGTAGGTGACCAGCACCTGCGGCCGCACCTCGCGGATCACCTCGACCAGCAGGTCGGCGGCGTCGGTGAGGTCGGCCCGCCAGAAGGCGTTGTCGTGCACCTCGTCGGCGGCCACCGCGTGCCCGTCGTCGTGCCACTTCATGCCGGAGTCCCGGTAGTGGCCGAACCCTCCGAGGAAGCGGTGGTCGCGCACCCCGAGCAACGCCATGGCGTCCTGGAGCTCGCCCTGCCGGTGCTCGCCGAGCAGGTCGTCGCGGTCCGCGGCGAGGTGCTCGAGCTCGGGCACCAGGATCTCGCCCATCTCGCCGGCCGTGCAGGTCACCAGCGTGACGCCGCGACCCTCGCGGACGTACTTCGCCATCGTGGCGCCCTGCCCGATCGACTCGTCGTCCGGGTGCGCGTGGACGAGGAGGAGGCGCTGGTCAGCTGTCATGGTCCGAGCCTAGTGACCTCACAACGGAGGCTGGGCCGGTGGTCGCTTGAGGCGCCTCGGGCCCGACGGCAGGTCGAGCGGGGCCGGGGTCGCGGTGGTCGGTGAGCCGTCGTCGCCGTCCAGCCACCCGTCGTAGCGGTCGACGAGCAGCTCGAGGACGAACGACGGGGCGTCGCCGACCACCGCCCACGGGTGGTCCTCGTCGTCGTCCTCCCCGGCCAGCCGCTCCCGCTCGACCCGGGCCGACCACCCGTCGCCGGCGAGCTCGGCCGCCGCCGCCCGCGCCTCGTCCTCGTCGAAGAAGATCGCTCTCACCCGGCCAGTCTCCCGCGCCGACCGCCCACCTCCCAACCCACGGCCAACCCCCGGCCAACCCCCGGCGGCTAGCGTGCCGTGCAGGGTCGTGCGCGGCGTCCCGGACCGAGGAGGGGGTGGCGGGTGACCGGCCATTCCCGTGCCCAGTCGCGTGCCCAGTCGCGTGCCCAGTCCCGTGCCCAGTCCCGCGGCCGGGCCCCGCGGGACGTCGCGGGCCTGCCCCTGCTGCCGACCGCGGGCTTCGTGCTGGTGTGGTCGTCGGGCTACATCGCCGGGCCGTACGGCGTCTCCGGCATGTCGCCGCTGATGCTGGTCGCGATCCGGTTCCTCGTGGCGGCGGTGCTGGTGGGCGTGCTCGCCAGGGTGCTCCGCGGCCCGCTCCGGCTCGACCGCCGGTCGCTGGTGCGGATCGCGGCGGCGGGGCTGGTGATGAACGGCGTCCAGTTCGGTGCCATGTACCTCGCGTTCGACGCCGGCCTGGGTGCCACCCTGGGGGCGCTGATGCACTCGCTCAGTCCGGTGCTGACCGCGCTGCTGGCGGGGATCCTGCTGGGCGAGCGGCTCTCCCCGCGCCAGGTCGTCGGCTTCGTGCTGGGCGTCGTCGGTGTGCTGATCGTGCTCGGCCCGGACGTCGACGGCGCCGGTGGCGTGGTCGGCATCGGCTTCGCGGTCGCCAGCGTGCTGGGGCTCAGCCTGGGCACCCTCGGGCAGCGCTGGATCGGGCACGCCCCGGACCCGCTGTGGTCGGCGACGATCCAGTTCGCGGTGTCCGGTCCGCCGGTCCTGCTGCTCGCCCTCGCGGTGGAGGGCACGGACGTGGTCAGGGACCCCGCCCGGGCCGTGATCGCGATCGGCTACCTGGCAGTGGTGAACTCGATCGTCGGCCTGGCTCTGCTGGGGGTGCTGGTGCGGGCCGGCGGCGCCGGTGCCGCCTCGAGCGTGTTCTTCCTGATGCCCCCGGTCACGGCCGTGCTGGCCTGGGCGACCCTCGGCGAGGTGCTCACGCCGCTGGGGCTGGTCGGGCTGGTGGTGGCGGTCACCGGGGTCGCGGTCGCGACCGTGGGCACTCAGCGGTCCCGGCGGTCCCCACGGTCCTGACGAAGGACCTCGGCCAGCTCCGCCAGGAACGGCCGGTCCGGCTCCAGCCAGTCCACCTCGTCGAGCTGGTCGGCCCCCAGCCAGCGCACCGCGTCGTGCTCGACCGGCCGCGGCTCGCCCTCGTCGAGCCGGACCACGGCCACCCGCAGCCGGTGGCTGCCGCCGATCGCCGCGGCGCCGTCGAGCCAGTGCTCGACCACGACCGTGCAGCCCAGCTCCTCGACGACCTCGCGCGTCAACGCCGCCTCCGGCGTCTCGCCGGACTCGACCTTGCCGCCGGGGAACTCCCACCGGCCGGCGGCCTCGGGGGGCGCCGTACGCCGGCACGCGAGCACCGCTCCGCCGCGGACCACCGCCGCCCCCACCACCTCGCGCACGGCACCCACCCTGCCGCACCCGGACCTCGTACGGTGGGCGGCATGTCGGTCCACCTCCGCCGCAGCGACGAGAACTCCCGCGAGATCGAGGCCCTGGCTGTGCTCCTGGGCGGCCGGGTCGGCCTGGACGGGGTCCTCGACGACCTGAACCGGCGCGGCCGGAGGGCGTGGGGTGCGTTCGGCCGGGCGGTGCACCGGGCGGTCACCTGGGACGCCGCCGACCGACGGGACCCGCACTGGTGGCCGCAGGGCATCAGCACCTCGGCGGACGCCACCGACGAGGAGGACCTCGAGGGGCGACGCGTGGTGCTGGTCTCGTGGTACTCCAAGGCCGGGGAGGGCTCCCGGATCAGCTTCCTCGACCTCGACACCCTGCGCTACCGGCACGTGCTGCTGGTGGTCCCCGAGCTCGCCGCGGACGGCACGGTCCGGCTGGAGCCGCTGAAGGTGCACGCCGGCGGCATCGTCTGGTGCGGGCCCTACCTGCACGTGGCCGCCACCGCACGGGGTTTCATGACCTGCCGGATGGACGACCTGATGCGGGTGCCGGACGACCGGGCCGGCGCCCTCGAGACCCACGGCTACCGCTACCTGCTGCCGGTGCGGTTCACCTACCGCGCCGACGCCGACGAGGGCCACGAGCGGATGCGGTTCTCGTTCCTCTCGATCGACCGGGGCGCCGACCCGCCGGCCCTGGTCGCCGGGGAGTACGGCCGGCACCGGCAGACCACACGCCTGGCCCGGTTCCCGCTCGACCCCCGGACCCTGCACCTGGTCGCCGGCGACGATGGGGTCTCGCGCCCGGTGCTGCTCGACGACGGCGGGGTGGTGCAGATGCAGGGCGCCGTGGTCGCGCGGGGCCGCTACCACGTGACCGCATCGAAGGGTCCTTGGACGCCGGGCTCGGTGTACGTCGGCGGGCCGGGCGCCTTCCGGCGGTTCCGGTGGGCCACCCCGATCGGCCCGGAGGACGTCTCCTACTGGCCGTCCCGGGACCAGCTCTGGTCGGTCACCGAGCACCCGCGGCGGCGCTGGGTCTTCTCGATGCGACGGGACTGGTTCGACCGCCGCTGACCCTCCCCTGATCCCCGGTCGGGTGCTCAGGTGCGGCTGCGGGGGGCCTTGGCGAGCTGCCGGCTCTGGGCGACCAGGCGGCCGGCGGAGTCCCAGACCTCGCAGTCCTCCTCGAAGAGGCCACCGGCGAGGTTCCGGGTGGCGTGCCGGACCTTGAGCCAGCCGGGGGCCGGCCGCGCCCGGACGTGCGCGGTCAGCTCGAGCGTCGGCGCCCATCCCGGCATCCCCAGGTCGAACGTCACCGGGGGCAGGGAGTCGAGGGCCAGGAGCAGCGACAGCGGGTCCGGCTCGCGGCCGTCCGCCATCGCCAGCCAGCCCTGGATCTCCCCCGCCCCGCTGGGCTCCCCCACCGCCCACCCGGCGTGGGCCGGGTCCAGCCGGAGATCGAGCCGGTCCAGCAGCGGCGAGGTCCGCCGGAAGTCCTCCGGCGCCAGCGACGAGGGGACGCAGTCCTCGACCGCCGGCAGCACGGGCTCGGTGGCCGTGGTGCGGACGTCGTCGGGCAGGCGACCGAGATCCGCGTAGGTCGCCAGCGCGCTGATCCGCGGCACGCCGTCCTGGGTCACCTCGGCGGCCAGGGACGCCAGGCTGCCCGGGCCGGCGCCGTCGCGCAGCACCCGGGTGGACACGGTCGCGGGTCCCGGCACCGAGGCGGAGAGGTAGTGGGCGCTCACGACGACCGGGTCCGGCTTGCCGGGCGAGGCGGCCCGCAGTGCGGCGCCGACCACGGCCAGCAGGTAGCCGCCGTTGATGCCCCCGCCGATCATCCAGCCCGGCGCCAGCGAGGCGGCGTACTCCCCCGTGCCGGTGGCGGTGCCAGTGCCGGCGCCGGTGGACGTGACGGCGGTGTCGCGGTCGAACTCGTAGCCCATGCGGGGCAGCGTACGGGCCTCGACACCGGACCTAGACTCACCCCATGTGCGGCATCGTCGCAGTCCACGACCCGACCGGGCCGGATTCCGCGCTCGGCGAGCGGATGCTGGACCGGATCGGGCACCGCGGGCCCGACGGTCGCGGCACCCGAACGGTGGGGCCCACGTGGCTCGGCCACGCCCGGCTGTCGATCGTCGACCTGGACCACGGGGCGCAGCCGCTGCCGTCCGACGACGGGCACTGGGCCGTGGTGAACGGGGAGATCTACAACCACGCCCGGCTGCGGGAGGTCGCGCCCCGGGACTTCCGCACCGACTCCGACTCCGAGGCGGCGCTGTCCGCGGCGATCAGCGACGACCCGGACGCCCTCGGCGACCTGCGCGGGATGTACGCGTTCGCGGTGGCGCACGTCGACGGGGACCTGGTCGTGGCGCGCGACCCGGTCGGGGTGAAGCCCCTCTACTGGGTCCGCACCGGACCCGCCACGCTGTTCGCCTCCGAGATGCGCGCGTTCGACGCCGTCCACCGACCCCTGGTCGAGAGCTTCCCACCGGGGCACCGCTGGTCGCCGACCACCGGGCTGGCCCGGTTCCGCGAGCTGCACGTCGGGGGTCGCGAGATCAAAGACCGGGACCTGGCGCTCCGGCTGCTGCGGACGACCCTCGAGACCGCCGTGCACCGCCGGATGATGGCCGACGTGCCCCTCGGCGTCTTCCTGTCCGGGGGTCTCGACTCCAGCCTGGTCGCCGCACTCATGGCCCGGCACGCCGACGAGGTCGGCGGGACGGTGCACTCCTTCGCGGCCGGCACCGCGGGCTCCTCCGACGTGGTCGCCGCCCGGCGGGTCGCCGAGCACCTCGGCCTCGAGCACCACGAACGCCTCTACGACGCCGACGAGGTGCTCGCGGTCCTGCCCGACGTGGTCCGCAGCATCGAGTCCTACGAGCCGTCGCTGGTCCGCAGCGCGGTGCCCAACTACCTCCTCGCCCAGGAGACCGCACGCACGGTCAAGGTGGTGCTCACCGGAGAGGGCGCCGACGAGCTGTTCGCCGGCTACTCCCACCACCGCGACGTCGCCGAGGCCGACCTGCGGCAGGAGCTGCTCGACAGCGTCTCCGGCCTGCACAACCTCAACCTGCAGCGCTGCGACCGGGTGACGATGGCACACGGGCTGGAGGCGCGGGTGCCGTTCCTGGACCGCGACGTGGTCGACCTCGCCGCCCGGCTGCCGATCTCCTGGCGGGTGCCGCACCGGCACGGCCTGGAGAAGGCCCTCCTGCGCGAGGCGTTCGCGGGCTGGTTGCCCGACGACGTGCTCTGGCGGCCGAAGGAGCAGTTCGGCGAGGGCAGCGGCACCGCCGAGGTGATGGCGCGGCGGGTGGCCGACCTGGTGCCCGACCCGGACTGGGCGGGCGAGCGTGTGGCCGGCCTGCCGGCGCCGCGCAGCCGTGAGGAGCTGGCCTACCAGCGGATGTTCGCCGAGGGACTGGCCGGCGTGCCGGCCGCCCTGCTCGGCAGGTTCGCCGACGCGTGAGCCTGCACCTCGAGGAGCTCTGGGCCCGTGAGCGCGAGCTGAACGCGTTCGTCCACCTCGACCCGGACGCGGTACGCCGCGCGGGGTCCTCGGCGGGTCCGCTCGCGGGACGCCCGGTCGCGGTCAAGGACAACATCGCCGTGCGCGGGGCGCCCTGGGCCTGCGGCTCGGCCACCCGCCGGGACCGGCCACCGGCCGGACGCGACGCCGAGGTGGTCCGCCGTGTGCGGGCGGCCGGCGGCCTCGTGCTCGGGACGACGAACCTCGACGAGCTGGCCATGGGCGCCTCCACCGAGAGCTCCGCGTCCGGTGCCACCCGCAACCCCCACGACCTCGACCGCACCCCCGGTGGCTCGAGCGGCGGCTCGGCGGCCGCCGTGGCGGCGTACG
The DNA here is from genome assembly GCF_014842875.1 of Nocardioides donggukensis. Classification (GTDB taxonomy): domain Bacteria; phylum Actinomycetota; class Actinomycetes; order Propionibacteriales; family Nocardioidaceae; genus Nocardioides; species Nocardioides donggukensis. The sequence goes on from NZ_JACYXZ010000003.1 coordinate 351,424, forward strand.
GCGTGCTGGCGATCGGCACCGACACCGGGGGCTCGATCCGCGAGCCGGCGGCCATGTGCGGCGTCGTGGGCGTGGCCCCCTCACCGGGGACGGTGCCGGTCGACGGAGTCGTCCCCTTCGCCCCGAGCCTGGACCGGGTCGGCCCGCTGGCGCCGGACCTGCGCGGCGCGGCGCTCCTGCACGAGGTACTGGCCGGCGTGGAGGGGCTGGTCGCCTCGACCGAGGCCGGCGCCCGCGACGACCTGGTCGGCTGGACGGTGGGCGTGATCGAGCCGATGACCGGCGAGCGCAACGCACCCGAGGTGGTCGAGCGGTTCGAGGTGGCGCTGGGACTGCTGGTCGCGCTCGGGGCCACGGCGGTCCCGGTGACCGTCCCGCGGTTCGGGGACCTGCTCGACGTCTACCTCACCGTCTCCTCGGTCGAGGCCCTGCCGGTCCTCGAGGAGCACGCCGTCCTCGGCCCGCTGGGCCCGGAGGCGGCCAGCCGGCTCGCGATCGGTCGACGGCTCTGCGACAGCGACGTGCACCGCGAGGCGGTGGAGCTGCGCGAGCGGATGGTCGACGACGTCGAGCGCGCCTTCGGCCGGTGCGAGGTGATGCTCAGCCCGACCGTGCCGCTGGTGGCACCCCGGCTGGGCCGGCCCGGCATGGGCGACCCGCTGTCCCGTCCGCGCACGGACTGGTGGACGGTCGAGGCCAACCTCGCCGGGGTCCCCGCGATGTCCGTGCCCGCCGGTCTCGGCGCCGGGCTGCCCGTGGGCGTGCAGCTGATGGCGCCGGCCGGGCTGGACCGCTGCCTCTACCGCGTCGGGTCCACGCTCGAGGCCGCGCTGTCGGGTGAGCACCCGCGGCTCCCGGCCAGAGGCCGCTGACGCCCCGGCACCGGGCCGCCTCGGGTGCTCAGGTGGCAGCCACCCCCGTGCGTGGCCCCGCCACCCGAGCACCCGCCCCCTCAGGGGGCCTGGACCTGGGCCAGCACCGCCCGGAACTGGGCGGCCGCCCCGGCCGAGTTGGGGTGTGCCGGCACGCCGACGGCCGGGCCGTTCACCGACGGGCCGTAGACCTCCGCGTAGCGGACCGTCGGGCCCTGGCAGACGTCGTGGCCGAGGGTCGGGGTGAAGGTGTCGACGAGCTCGGCCCCACCGGCCGCGGCGGCCGACCGCACCATCTCGTTGAGCCGCAGGAACGTCGCGTGGAGGTAGACCATGTCCTCCTCGGTGATCGGCACCCGCGGGTAGCAGGCGTGCTCGGGCACCGCGGCGAGGTAGTCGACCACGAGGATCCGCGCCTCGGGGCTGCGCCGACGGATCTCCTCGATCGCGGCGACCAGCTTGGGCTCGGACTCCTCGATCTGGCGGGCCAGCCGGTCCTCGCCGCCCTCGGGGGCGTAGGTGTCCTTGCACCCGCCCGCCGGCGACCGCACGGGGCCGTCGGGAGCGTCGACGGGCAGCCCGCCGAGGCAGTCCGTCGCGGCGCTGGCGATGCCGGCGTCGTTCCCGCCGATCCCCATCGTGACCAGGTCCGTGGTCGGCGTGAGCCGGTCGAACTGCGGCGGGTTGGTGCCGCCGAGCGGCAGCGACTGCGGGGCGTAGAAGTGGTCCGTCTTCGCCGAGCCGCAGGTGGCGTCCCTGAAGTCGGTGATCCCGAGCTCCGCGGCGAGCAGTTTGGGGTAGTTCGTGTGCGACTGCGCGCAGTCCACGGGGGCGTGGGTGGAGTCGGGGGTCCCGTTGCCGTCGAGGAACACCACGTCGGCCGACCACGAGTCGCCCAGTGCGACGTACTCCTGCGGGGCCGCGGCCGCACCGGAGTCACCCGCGGAGGCCGTCGAGGGCGCCGCGCTGGCGGAGAGCACCCCGGTCGCGGAGAGCACCAGTGCGGCGGTGAGGAGGGCGCCGAAGCGCAGCGAGGAGGAACGGGTCATGCCAGGTTCAACGCAGGAGCGCGGCCCGGGTCACGCTCCCCGCTCGGCGCGCAGCACCGAGTACAGCACGCCGTCGCGCCAGTCCCCGTCGCGCCACTGGGCGCCGCGGACCACGCCCTCGGCGGTGAAGCCGGCCTTCTCCAGGGCCCGCCGCTCGGGTCTGTTGTCGACGTCGGTGTGCGCCTCGACCCGGTTCGCGGGGGTGTGCCGGAACAGCAGGTCGACGAGCTGGGACTGGGCCTGGGTCCCGTAGCCGTGCCCGCGGTGCTCAGGGGCCAGCCAGATCCCGATCATCGGGCAGCGCGAGCCGTGGTTGGGGCCCCAGCGCTGCCAGATCCAGCTCACACTGCCGGCCAGCCGCCCGCCGGCGAGCACCGCCATCGCCCCGGGCTCGTCGAGGGAGCACGGCGGTGGTGAGGCGTAGCCGGGGCGGGGGCCGAAGTCGTCGAAGCCACCGTCGGACGGGCGGGCGTCGGCGAGCTCGCCGGGGAGCAGCGGCCGCAGCAGGACACCGGTCATGGGCACACTCTCCCAGACCTCGGCGCCAGACCTCGGCGCCAGACCTCGGCGGGCCGGCCGAGGGTGCGGGCGCGTCGGGCGCCTCGGGCCGCCGGCCGCTCAGCGCAGCCGGCGGAAGATCGTCGAGAACCCCTGGCGCAGCGCGTCGTCCTGCGTCGGTGAGCTGCCCGACTCGATGTGGTGCTCGCCCTGGTGCGGCTCCTCCGGGCGCTTGCCGCCGCCCAGGAGACGGGACAGGGTGCGGGTCAGTGACTTCATGGTCGCTACCTCCGGATGGTCGACGGGCGGGTGCCCCGAGCACCCGGCTCCGTGCCCCACCAGTCTCCCACCGGTCGCGGCAGAGGACCACCCGTCGCGACGCTCAGCTCCCCCCGCCGAGGTGCGCCAGCGCCGACTCCGCGGCGTTGGCGCCGCACATGCCGTGCACCCCGCCTCCGGGCGGCGTGGCCGAGGAGCAGAGGTAGACCCCCGGCACGCCGAGCGAGTAGGGGTCCGCCGCCGGCCGCGGCCGCAGCGCGATCTGCAGGGCGGTGTTCGCGCCGGAGCTGATGTCGCCCCCGACGTAGTTCGGGTTGTACGCCGCGAGGTCGCGGGGGGTGCGCACGTGGGTGGCGAGGATCCGCTCCCGGAACCCGGGTGCGAAGCGCTCGATCTGCGCGGTGACGGCCTCGGTGGCGTCTCCGGCGTAGCCGTGCGGCACGTGGGCGTAGGCCCAGACCGGGTTCGCCCCGCCCGCGGAGCGACTCGGGTCGGCGAGGTACTGCTGGCCGGCCAGCACGAACGGCCGGTCCGGCATCCGTCCCCTGCTCACGTCGCGCTCGGCGGCGGCGACCTCGGCCGCGGTGCCGCCCAGGTGCAGGGTGCCGGCGAGGCGACACTCCTCGTTGGTCCACGGCACGTCGCCGTCGACGGCGTAGTCGACCTTGTACGCCGCCGGGCCGTAGCGGTAGCGCGCAAGGCCGCGGCGGACCCGGTCCGGGACCCGGTCGCCCACGATCGAGAGCGCGTCGTGGGGGGAGGTGTCGAGGAGGACCAGGTCCGGCGCGCCGCCGCTCAGGTCGCCCAGCTGCTCGAGCCCCCGCACCGTGACGCCCGTCCGGACCGTGCCGCCGAGGCTCTCGAGCAGGGCCACCAGGGCACCGGAGATCGCCGCACTGCCGCCCTCGGCCACCGGCCAGCCGGACCGGTGCCCGGCGGCACCCAGCATCAGGCCGACGGCGGCGCTGAGCGGCGTGTCGAGTCGGTTGAAGGCGTGCGCGGCCACGCCCATGAACAGGGCCCGGGCCCGCTCGTCCTCCCAGCGCCGCACCAGCAGGGTGGCGGGCAGCGCGGCGTTGAGGCCGAACCGGGCCAGCAGCACCGGGTGCCGCGGGAGGTGCAGCACCGGCCGGAGGACGTCCTCGGCCAGGGCGTCGAAGTCCTCGGCGAGCGGTCCGAAGAGTCCCCGCCAGGCCTTCCCGTCCGGCCCCAACGAGGCCACCGTCCGCTCGAGGTCGCGCGAGAGCACCCCGGCCCGCCCGTCGTCCAGGGGGTGCGCCAGGTCGACGTCCGGCCAGCGCCAGGTGAGGCCGAAGCGGCCCAGGTCCAGCGAGTGGAGGAACGGCGAGGCGACGCCGAGGGGGTGGAAGGCCGAGCAGTCGTCGTGGAGCACTCCCGGCAGCGTGAGCTCGGAGGTGCGCGTGCCGCCACCGGGTCGGTCCTCGCGCTCGAGCACGGTGACCTGGACCCCGGCCTGGGCCAGGCGCACTGCCGCGGCGAGCCCGTTCGGGCCGCTGCCGACGATCACTGCCGTGCTCACCCGCGCCGCCTCCCTCGTACCCCGTGGTCCGCCCGTCGTGCGGGCGTCCGGGTCACGACCCGGACCCGACTGGTCGCCAACCTATCCGGGGCCTATCCGGGGCCTAGCGAGGACCTGGCGGCATGGGGTGGCGCCGGAGCCCGGAGGAGTCCTGATGGCCTCCTGGCTCCGGCACCTGGGCGACCCGCGGCGGGCCACGGCGTACGGCACCCGCCACGGGTCGTCGTCCTTCTCAGCGCGCGCGGCGCAGGAACTTGCGCACGCCGCGACCGATCGCGGCGTCCTTGCCACCGGTGCCTCCGGCGCCTCCCACGCCTCCGGGGCGTCCGGCCGCCGGGCCGCCGGTGGTGGGGCGGCCCCCGGCGGCGCGACGGCCGCCTCCGAGGAATCGGGATGCGATGCGTGTCAGTGAACTCATGCCCCGCCCGGTGCCCGGCCGACGCGGCTTCAAACTCCCCCGTCCGGGATGTCAATGGCCCGGGTACCCCAGTCCAGGTGGGTCATTGCGCAACCCGGCGCCGACTTCGCAGACTGGAGGGACAGGGAACGAGTGGGGGCTCGAACCGGGGGAGGGATGTCCGTGGCGCTTCTGACCCACGAGGACTCCGCCCAGGTGCTGTGCACCCCGTGCCGACTGGGCATCCACTCCTGCTGCAGCAGCCGGACGCTGGTCTGCGACTGCGCCGACGAGTCCCACCCCGACGACGCCCCGAACGCGGGCGGCGACCTGCGGCCCGAGTGGGACGCCTGGCGCTGATCGGTTCAGGGGCGCCCGGCGCTCCGCGGCGCACTGGTCTCGCGGGTCCCCTGGGCGGCGGGGCCGGCGGCGCCACCGGGCCGGACCAGCTCGGTGTCCCACTCCGAGGCGGCCCAGCCGCCGTCGTGCGAGTGCAGGCGCACCAGGCCGGTGTTGCCCAGCGGCCGGTCCCTGACCAGGGCGGCGGGGACGTTCGGCACCCGGGCACCGCACCAGGCCCGCAGCACCGCCCCGTGGCTGACCACCGCCACCCGCTCCGCGCCGGTCGCCCGGATCTCGGCGATGGCCGCGTCGAACCGGGCGAAGACCTGGTCCGCGGACTCGCCGCCGGGCACCAGGGCGGCGCCTCCGCCGCTGACGCCGGCCACGATCGCCTCGCGGTAGGCGACCCCGTGCTCGTCGGCGGTGGACATCTCCCAGTCGCCGGCCGAGATCTCGACCAGACCCGGGTGGACCCGGGGTGTGAGCCCGTGGGCCCGGGCCACCCCCTCCGCGGTACGTCGGGTGCGCAGCGTGGGAGAGCACCACACGGCGTCGATCCGCTCGTCGGCGAGCAGGTCGACGAGCGCCCGGGCCTGTCGCTCCCCCAGCTCGGTCAGGTCGGCACCCGGGAGGGCGGTGTCGAGGGCGCCGGCGACGTTGGCGTGGGTTTGGGCGTGTCGCACGAGGAGGAGATCCATCCCGGCAGCCTAGGGTCTCCGACCCGATCACCTCGCCTCAGGGCACGACCACGATCTTGCCGCGGGCGTGCCCGGAGGCGAGGTGCGAGATCGCCTTGGCGGCGGCCTCCAGAGGGAAGGTCTGGTCGAGGGCCGGACGGAAGGCACCCTGCTCGGCCAGGTCGGCCAGGGTCTCCAGGTCGGCTGCGTTCTCGCTCGAGACGAACGACGCGAGCCGCTGCCGGACGAACGGCGAGAGCAGCAACGCGCCGAGCTGGCGGTGGATGCCGCCGAGCCAGCGCTCGCCGTTCTCGCCACCGACGATCACCAGCGTGCCGCGCGGCGTGACCAGCCTCCGCATCCGGCGGAGCGGCCGCTGGCCGGCGATGTCGAGCACCAGGTCGTAGCGGCGGCCGTCCGCGCCGAGCTCCTCGGTCGTGTAGTCGATGACGTGGTCGGCGCCGAGCGAGCGCACCAGGTCGAGCTTGGCGCCGCTGGCCTCACCGGTCACCTCGGCGCCGAACGCCTTGGCCAGCTGGACGGCGTACGACCCGACCCCGCCGGAGGCGCCGGTCACGAGGACCGACTGACCGGCCCGCACCCTGCCCACCCGTCGCAGCCCCTGGAGGGCGGTCATGGCGGAGACCGGCACCGCGGCGGCCTCCTCGAACGACAGCGCGGCCGGCTTGAGGGCCAGTCGCTTCTCGGGGGCGACCGCGAGGTCGGCGAACGACCCGCCCGCGGTGCCGAAGACCTCGTCGCCGATCGCGAACCGGGTCACCCCCTCGCCGACGGCGTCCACGACGCCGGCCAGGTCGCGGCCAGGCGTCGGCCACTTGGGGCGACGCAGGCCGAGGCCCAGCCGGGCGACCAGCGGCAGGCCCGTCATCAGGTGCCAGGTCCCGCGGTCGACGCCGGCGGCCCGGACCCGCACCAGGACCTGGTCCGGCCCCGGCACCGGTGGGTCGACCTCACGCAGCTCGAGGGTGTCGACGTCGCCGTAGCGCTCCTGGACGATCGCTCTCATGTTCTTCTTCCTTACGTTGTAAGTTCGGAGTGCCAGCGTACACTTACGGCGTAAGTCATGGCAAGGTGCGGCAGGATCCGGCACGGCAACGGCCCGTGGCGGCCTGCACCACCTGGACGACGACAGGAAGACGACAGGAGGCGAGACCCCGGATGGCAGCGCGCACGGACGGCCGACAGGCCCGCGGGACGCTCACCCGTGACGGCATCCTCGCGGCGGCGGTCGAGCTGGCCGACCGGGAGGGCCGGGACGGCCGGACCTCGCTCACCATGCGCTCCCTCGCCCGACACCTGGGGGTGGAGGCCATGTCGCTCTACCACCACGTCACCCACAAGGAGGACCTGCTCGACGGCATGGTCGACGTGCTCTTCGCCGAGATCCACCTCCCCCGCGCCGGCGCCGACTGGATGGAGGAGATCCGACGCCGCTGCCGGTCCGGCCGCGAGGTCCTGGCCCGGCACCCGTGGGCGGTGGGCCTGATGGACTCCCGCAGCACCCCCGGCCCTGCGACCCTGCGCCACCATGACGCGGTGCTCGGATGCCTGCGCAGCGGGGGCTTCTCGGTGCCGATGGCCGCGCACGCCTTCGCCGTCCTCGACGCCCACCTCTACGGCTTCATGGTCCAGGAGGTGAGCATGCCGATGCACGGGCCCGAGGAGACGGCCGCGCTCGCCGAGCTGATCCTGGCCGGCCTGCCGGAGGACTCCTACCCGCACCTGCGCGAGCTCACCGAGGAGCACGTGCTGCAGCCGGGGTACGACTTCGGGGCCGAGTTCGACTACGGCCTCGACCTGGTCCTCGAGGGTCTCGAGCGGCGCCGGGTCGCCTCGCTGGGCTGACCGCGGAGTCGCGTTACGGCGCCGGGCGCCGCGCCACGACGTACGCCGCGGGGCCCGTCGACCCAGTGGCGTGGCTCACATCGGGGCGTAGGGTGCGAGGAACAGGCGCCGACGCCCAGGGAGACACGATGACCAGCACGCCCCCCAACCTGCTGGAGGAGCTCGAGCCGACGGTCGCGACGAACCTCGACCGACACCTCTCGATGGCCCAGGAGTGGCATCCCCACGACTACGTCCCGTGGAGCGAGGGCAGGGACTTCGCCTTCCTCGGCGGCGAGGACTACGACCCCGAGCAGTCGCGGCTCTCCGACGTCGCCAAGGCGGCGATGTTCACGAACCTGCTCACCGAGGACAACCTGCCGTCGTACCACCGCGAGATCGCGACCCGCTTCGGCCGGGACGGCGCCTGGGGGACCTGGGTCGGCCGGTGGACCGCCGAGGAGAACCGGCACGGCGTCGCGCTGCGCGACTACCTCGTCGTCACCCGCGGGGTGGACCCGGTCGAGCTGGAGCGGGCCCGCATGGACTACATGACCTCGGGCTACGACTCCGGTGACAAGACCGCCCTGGAGACCGTCGCCTACGTCTCCTTCCAGGAGCTCGCCACCCGGGTCTCGCACCGCAACACCGGCAAGGTCACCGGTGACCCGATCGCCGACAAGCTGCTCGCCCGGATCGCCAAGGACGAGAACCTGCACATGGTCTTCTACCGCAACCTGGTCTCCGCGGCGCTCGAGATCGCCCCCGACGCGACCATGCGGGCGATCACCGACGAGGTCGTCGGCTTCGAGATGCCGGGGGCCACGATGGCCGGCTTCCGCCGCAACTCGATGATCATCGCCAAGGCCGGGATCTACGACAACCGGCTGCACCACGACGAGGTGATCATGCCGATCCTGCGGCACTGGAACGTCTTCGACCGCACCGACTTCGGGGCGGTCGGCGAGCAGGCCCGGGAGGAGCTGGCCACGTTCGTCGCCGCGCTCGACGCCCAGGCCGCGAAGTTCGTGGAGCGGCGCGCCGAGAGCCGGGCCCGGCAGGCCGCGCGGCGCGACGACGCGGAGGACCCTGACATCGCCAGCTAGAAGATCGACCAGCCGGTGCGGGTCGTGAACAGGTCGAGCGCGGCCACGCCGGCCGTCGAGTTGCCGGACGGGCCCAGCGCCGGGCTCCACACGCAGATCGTGCACCGGTCCGGGATCACGGCCAGGATGCCGCCGCCGACCCCGCTCTTGCCCGGCAGCCCGACCCGGTAGGCGAACTCCCCCGCCGCGTCGTAGGTGCCGCAGGTGAGCATCACCGCGTTGATCCGCTTGGTCTGCTGCAGCGACAGCATCCGGGTGCCGTCGGCGCGCACGCCGTGCCGGGACAGCCAGCCACCGGCCAGCGCCAGCTCCCGGCAGCTCATCGCCAGCGAGCACTGCCAGAAGTACTGCTCCAGCACCTCCTCGACCGGGCACTCGAGGTTGTCGTAGCTGGCCAGCAGGTGGGCCATCGCGGCGATCCGGTGCCCGGTGTCGTGCTCGGACTGCGCGATCCGCGGGTCACCGTCGACCATCGGGTTGCCGCTCTCGCGGCGGACCAGCTCGCGCATCGCGGAGCGAGCGTCCCCGGTGGTGCTGTGCAGCCGGTCGGTCACGACCAGCGCGCCGGCGTTGATGAACGGGTTGCGGGGCTTGCCCCACTCCTGGTCGAGCTGGAGCAGCGAGTTGAACGGGTTGCCCGACGGCTCCCGGGAGATCCGCTCCCAGATCCGGTTGCTGTCGTGAGTCATCACCAGGCCGAGGCTGAACACCTTCGAGATGCTCTGCACCGAGAAGCAGGTGTCGGCGTCCCCGGTCACGTGCACCTCGCCGGTGTTCATGGCGACCGCCATCCCGAACTGCTGAGGGTCCACGCAGGCCAGGCCCGGGATGTAGTCGGCGACGACGCCGGTGCCGACCGACGGCGCGACCTCGGCCCTGATCTCCTCGAGCACGTCGTCCAGGTCCATGCGGGTGATTGTGCCCGGCGCGCCCCGGCGTACGGCGTCCCGGGGGCGGCGGAGCCGGAACCCTTGCCCGGACCTGGCCGACGGTCCTAGATTCGCGCCATGTCCTACCCGGACCCGGTGCACCTCGGCAGCGGCGAGGCGTCCGCGTCGTACCGCCCTGCGGGGACCCCGCCGGAGCTGCCGAGGCCCGGGGGCGCCGCGAGCTACCTGGCGACCGGGGCGGACACCGGCGGCAGGTTCGGCCTCTACCGGTGGGACATGGGGCCCCAGCCCGCGGGCGCGGACGCGCACTTCCACCGGACCTTCGCGGAGTCGTTCTTCGTGCTGACCGGAACCGTGCGGCTCTACGACGGTCGCGCCTGGTTCGACGGGTCGCCCGGGGACTGGGTGCACGTGCCCGAAGGCGGGCTGCACGGCTTCCGGAACGAGTCCGGCCAGCCCGCCTCACTGCTGATCCACTTCGCCCCGGGCGTGCCGCGGGAGGCCTACTTCAAGGGGCTCGTCGAGATCGCGGAGGGCCGCTGGCAGCCCGGCCGCGAGGAGTTCCTCGCCTTCTGCGAGGAGCACGACAACATCTACGTGTGAGTCGCCGTGCTCCCGCAGGGAACAGGTGTCCGGGTCAGGCGGCGGCGCCGCGGCGACGCAGCGGCAGCATGTGGGTCTTGCCCTCGTGCTCGGCCACCATCAGCGTCGCGTCGGTGTCGTAGGCCTCCGCGAGCTCCAGGGCACGGGTCAGGTCGCCTGCCTCCGCGGCGGCGTTGACCGCGTCGATGTACGCCGCGTGCAGGACGTCGAGGTTGCGGATCAGGGGGGTGTACGTGCTGGCCATCAGGCTCGGTTCTCCTCAGTGGTGATCGTGCTGTCACCCGTAGAGCGTTCGGGGAGCCCGAGACGTTCCCCGAAACGGCCCGATGTGACCGACCTCAAGTCCCGGCGCGACCGCTCCCGCCCGGGGACGGCCGGCCGGCTGCCGACCGCAGCACCGCCACGCCGACCAGGATGAGCAGCACGGCGACACCGTCGAGCAGGTCGAGCGGCTCGCCGACCAGCAGCCAGCCGATCGCGAGCGCGACGACCGGCGGGATGTAGGTCGCGCTCGAGGCGGTCACCGCTCCCAGCAGGTCGACGATCACGTAGTAGAGGATGTAGGCCACCCCGGTGCCGAGCAGTCCGAGGCCGATCACCACCCCGACCAGCGCCCGGGTGTCGGCCGCGACGTCGGTGACCCCGTCGAGGTCCGTCACCAGCAGGAGGGTCACCAGCGCCAGCCCGATCTGGTACGTCGTCAGCGCGGCCGCGGCGATGCCCAGGCCGCTCAGGAATCGCTTGGCGTAGACGAACGACAGGCCGACGCTGGCCGACCCGAGCAGCATGTAGGCCACCCCGACCGGGTCGACCGCGCCCGTCGCAGACCAGGGACGGGCGATCAGCAGCACCCCGCCGAAGCCGACGAGAACGCCCAGCAGGCGCACCGGGGTGACCCGGTCACTGCGCAGGAGGAGTGCGGCGGCGAGGAAGGAGAACAGCGGGATCGCGCCGCTCAGGGCACCGGCGATCCCGGAGGGGAGCAGCGCCGTGCCGGCCGCGAAGGCGAAGTAGTAGGCGCTGGTCGCGAGCACCGACATCACGAGGAAGTGGTGCAGGTGCCGGGCATGGCGCCACCGCAGTACGCCGCGCGCCGCGGCGTACGCGAGGACGGGGAGGAAGCCGAACAGCACGCGAAGCAGGGTGATCTGCCCGGGGGTGATGGTCTCCGAGGCCCACTTCATGAAGATGAAGTTGCTGCCCCAGATGAGGCCGAGCGCGGCGAACGCGATGCCGGCCCGGTTCCTCACCGCCGCAGTCTCGCACCGGATCGTGGGGTGGCTCCGGTCGGGTCGTCGCCTCTCCGCTCGATTGTCGAATCTTTCTTCGATTGTCGTCTCGCAATGTGAGATCCACGCAGGTCAGAGCGCCGCGGCTGTCGGTGGCCTCTGGTTGAGTCGGTGCATGGAGCACCAGACCGGCACCGGCACCACCACCGAGGTGGTGAGCCGCGCCAACGCCGTGCTCGGCGGCCTGGACGAGTCGCTGTGGGCCGCGCGCAGCGACACCGACCTCATCGGCACCGTGGAGGAGCTCGAGGCGCTGCGCTCGCACCTGACCGCGATCGAGTCCTCGGTGCTGGCCGAGATCGAGGCCCGCGGCACCGCCAAGCACACCCTGGCCTGGGGCTCGACCGCCGACTGGTTCACCCACACCGCCGGCACGCACCGCGCCGAGGGGTGCCGCACCGTCCGCCAGGCCAGGGTGCTGACCACCGAGCGCACCGCCACCCACGCCGCGCTGACCGCCGGCACCGTCTCCCCCGACGCGGCCCGGGTCATCGTCGACGCGGTCGAGCGGCTCCCGCTCGACCCGGCTCTGCGGGCCAGGGGCGAGGCGTTCCTCCTTGCCGAGGCGGGCCGGCTCGACGCGACCGAGCTGGCCAAGGCCGCCCGGCACCTGGCCGACGTCGTCGACCCGGATCGCGCGGGGCGGCGTGCCGAGCAGGAGCTGGAGCGCGAGGACCGGGCCGCCCACCACGGCCGGTTCCTGTCGATCGCCGTGGACGGTGCCGGAGGGGTGCGGGTGCGTGGCCGCGGCACCGTCGAGGACGCCGCCACCATCAAGGCCGCTCTCCTCCCCCTGACCAAGCCGGCTCCGACGACGGCCGCCGAGACCTGCGCCGAGCAGGGCGACCCGCGCGACCACGGCGCCCGGCTGTGGGACGCGCTCGTGGAGATCAGCCGACACGCCTTGGCCACCGATCTTCCGCCGGACTCGCACGGCGCCCGACCGAGGCTGGCCGTCACCACCGACCTCGACACCCTCACCGGCCGGCTGCGCGACCGGCTGCCGGTGACCGACGACGGCCTGGAGCTCACGCCGGCGACCGTGCGCCGTCTGGCCTGCGACGCCGACCTGATCCCGATCGTGCTCGGCACCCGCAGCGAGGTCCTCGACGTGGGACGCCGCCAGCGGCTGGTCACTCCCGCACTGTGGCGGGCGCTCGTCTGCCGCGACCGGCACTGCGCCTTCCCGGGCTGCACCCGACCGCCGGTCATGGGCCACGCCCACCACATCGTCCACTGGTCCCAGGGCGGCGCGACCAGCCTCCGCAACCTGGTGCTGCTGTGTGGCCATCACCACCGGACGCTCCACCACACGCCGTGGGAGGTGCGGATCAGGGCCGCGGACGGTCGGCCGGAGTTCCGGCCGCCACCGAAGGCGGGGCACCCGCCCCGATGGATCCGTGGGCGACCCAGGCGCGAGTGAGGGTCGCGCCCCGGCCCCGCCTGACAGCGCCGAAGGCTAGGTGTTCGGCCGGCCGAAGAAGCAGACATACCCGTCGGGATCCATCGTGGCGAGACCCAGGAGGTCGTCGTCGTCCACACCGAGCGGTTGGTGGAGATCGACCCCACGATCGGCGAGCTCCGCTGCCAGCGAGGCCGGGTCGGGGGCGTGGATGAACACGTCCCACCGCGCCCAGGCATGCCGCTGCGGGTTGGGCAGCGGCGAGACCTCCGGACCGACGGACTTGAGCATGATCCGCGCGGCGTCGCGCTCGACGATCGCGAAGAACGCGTCGGCCGCCGGGGAGCGCACCACGCAGGTGAAGCCCAGCCGCTCCACGTAGTGGCTCAGGGAGCGGTCGACATCGGAGACGATGAGCAGCGGCGTGGCCGGCCCGATCCCTTCGTCACCCGACATGGTCGGCTCCGCTCCTCGACTCCCGGCCTGAGGCCACCACGGTAGGGCAGCCCGCCCTGGTTGTCCTGGCGGTACGGTCACGCCATGACCCGACACTTCCTGCTCCGCCGCAGCTTCGCCCGCCTCGCGCTGCGGCTGGCCCGCTGGAAGACCGTCGGGGAGGTCCCCCAGCGCGCGGTGCTGGTCGGCGCGCCGCACACCTCCAACTGGGACTGGGTCCTGACGATGCTGCTGGCCTGGGACTACAGCATCCAGATCAGGCTCCTGGTGAAGAAGGAGTTCTTCGTCGGCCCCCTGGCTCCACTGCTCCGAGCGACCGGCGCGGTCGCGCTGGACCGGGCCAACCCGGGCGGCACCATCCGCGACCTTCTGGCCGACGCCGAGCGGGACGAGCCGTTCGTGGTGGGCCTGGCCGCCGAGGGCACCCGCAGCAGGGGCGAGTACTGGAAGTCCGGCTTCTACCGGATGGCCCAGCAAAGCGGCCTGCCGATCACGTTGGCCTTCCTCGACGGTCCGTCGCGGACGGTCGGCTGGGGGCCGACGTTCACCCCGAGCGGGGACGTCCGCACCGACATGGACCTGATCCGTGCGTTCTACGCCGACAAGACCGGCCTGCGGCCCGAGGGGTTCACGCCGCCGCGGCTGCGCGAGGAGGATCGCTCCTAGGCGGGTTGTCCCGATTCTCCCGCGAGCGACCGCCGGACTCACCTAGCATGACGGCGTCGATCACTCGGGGGTTGAGGAACGGTGCGATACGCGGCGCGGGCGGTGCTAGCCCTGGTCCTTCTCGTCGGCGTGTACGTCATGGCCCTCGCGGTCGTCGGAACGCTCGCCTATCTCCTCGTCGCAGGCCTACGGAACGGCTACTCGACAGCTGTGATCAGCAAGGGGTTGCTGCTACTCGCGCTCCTCGGGATCCCCATCATCAGGGCCATGTGGGTCGGCCTCAAGACGCCGCCGGCCGCAGCAGGCGGCGTGCTCCTGACCCGGGGCCAGCAGCCCGGGCTGTGGGGCGAGGTCGACGAGATCGCCGCAGTGGTGGGCACCCGTGTCCCGGACGAGATCAGACTCGTCCAGGACGTCAACGCAGCCGTCTCGGAACGGGCCAGATTCCTAGGGCTGGTGGGTGGCCGGCGCGTGATGTTCATCGGCGCACCCCTGCTCGTCGGCCTGACGATGCAGCAGCTGCGGTCCGTGCTCGCCCACGAGCTCGGGCACTACGGCCATCGCCACACCGCGTTGTCGACGGTCACCTACCGGGGACTGGTGACGCTTCACCAGATCGAGCAGAGGCTGGGGCCCAGCACCCTGACCGGTCGGCTCTTCGGCGCCTACGGCCGACTCTACGCGCGGGTCTCGTCCAGGGTGAACCGTCGTCAGGAGCTCGAGGCTGACGAGTTCAGCCACCGGGTGGCGGGACGCGAGGCCGCGAGCAGCGCCATGCGGTCGATCCCGGCCCTGGGCGCGGCTTGGGGCTTCTTCCTCGAGGACTACGCCTTCCCGGTCCCCGGCTCACGCCCCGAGGAGCTCTTCGCCGGATTCGGTGCGCTGCTGGCAAACCCGCAGAGACAGACCGAACTCGACGAGGTCCGTGCCTCGCCGCCCGAGTCGGAGCCGGGTCCCTACGACAGCCACCCCAGCATCACGCAGCGGATCGCGTACTTCGAGTCGCTTCCCGAGGACGGCCGTCCCGACGACGGCACTCCGGCTCTGGGAATGGTCGCCGCCCCGGACGAACTGTTGACGAGGCTCGAGGACGAGGTTTTCGAGGACTCCGAGCTCACAGCCCGATCCTGGGAGTGGATCGCCGAGACCGCTGGCGCGGCCCGAGCCCGTGCGGACGCAGCCCTGCTCGTACGGGCGTCGGGTGAGCCCGGCATGGGGGCCGCGACCATGGCCGAGGCCGTCACGGCACTCGGCCGGCGCAGGAGCCGACAGTTGGTCCAACCCATGACCGGGCCCGAGGCGTCGGCCGAGGAGACGACGAGGGCGGCCCGCCACCTCGTGACCAGCACGATCCAGGCCGCACTGGTCGAACACTGTGGCGCGCGCTTCGCACCGAGCTGGGAGACGACCCGGTCGCTCGTGGGCCCGGATGGGCACCCGGTCGACGTACGTGCCTTGGTGGAGTCGGTGACGGACTCGGCTTCGGCCGCCGACCTGCTGGCGGTGCTGGCGGACGAGGGCGTCCCCTACACCTTCGCCGTCGACCCCGCCGCCGTCGACGCCGCGCACGCGGCGGCAGACGCACTCCGGGAGCCGATGATCCAGTCCGTCGCCATCCTCACCATCCGATGGAGGATGCGCGTGCTCGTCGTAGCCGAGAACGCCCTGATCCTCAAGCGCTTGGGCATCCGGGAGTCGCTCTCCGCCGGCGCGCTGGGCAGTGGGGGGCGAGACCCGTTTCTCAGCGTCCTGAACTTCGTCGCCGCGATTCCGCTCGCCCAACTGCTCGAAGACCGGCGCACTGAGGTGTTCAGCTGGGACGACGTGGGTGCGGCAACCATGAAGGGCACGCGGCTCTGGTTGACGCTGGCCGGCGACCGACGACGTACCCGGGTGAAGCCGCACGCCCTCGCTGGCGATCTCACCGGGAGCCTCGCACAGCACCTTGGACCGAGGCTCACGATCGGCTGATGCAACACCGCCGCCGCTCTCGGGGCTCACGACATCCGCAGAGTTCGGACTGCCGGACACCGTCGATGAGGGCTTCGCGCTCGAGCCTGTGGACACCGTCGAGTCGGTGCGCCGAGGATTCCTCGCTGCGTGCGAGAACTCGCGCGAGGTGGCCGCAGCACACGATCTCAACGAGCTGTTCCCGTGGCATTACGGGTCGGGTGAGCCCTGCGTTTCATCCACGGGCCCGTGATGCCGAGCTCACCCGGCACGCGGGCCACGGCGACATCCTCGTCGAGCAGCTGAGGGCCGGCGTGGGAGGGCTACTGCACAATGCAGGCTGGACGATCAGGCGGAGTTTCGGCGGTTGTCGGGTCATCGTGGGTGAAGTCGTGGCCGTGATCGTCAGGCCGTGTCGGGGCAGCGGCGACCGACACGGATCCTCGCCCGCTAGTGGGACCCGTCCTCCAGCTCCAGGACCGCCGAAACGGGACGGCGTCCGCCGTAGACGCCTATGACGAGGGGGAGGTACGAGATCTCCTCGCCTCCCCGACCATCGGTACTCGTGGAGTACGTCTCGCGGTAGTTGTCCCTACCCCTCACCGGGCAGCAATCCCTACGGCCCGGTCGGACGCACGTTGGCGCCCGTGAGACCGACAGCACACCGACCCCCGAGTCATGTCTGACCGGCCCGGAAGTCGATCCGTAATCGGGACGAGCGAGAGGACACCCTCGAACTCCTGAGGGTGCCGGTGGCGAGACTCCTCCGGAACGGGTCAGGCTCTACGTTCTGCAGGTTCTCGGGCCTGCGAACCTGCAGAACGTAGAGCCTGTCGCGGCGACGTACGGGGAGTGGTCAGGAGCGGTCCGCGACCTGTGATCCGACGAGGTCGTGCTCAGCCTCGCCCTCGGCACCACCCTCGATGTGCAGCTCGGGCAGCCACTCGAGCCACCCCGGCAGGTACCAGTTCCAGGACCCGAGCAGAACCATGGAGGAGGGCACCAGCACGGTGCGGATCACGGTCGCATCGATCAGGAGAGCGACGCCCACACCGAAGCCCATCTGCTGGAAGCCGACCAGGTCTCCGGTGGCGAAGCCGAGGAAGACCACGACGATGATCAGGGCGGCTCCGGTGATGATCCGGCCCGTGGCGCCCACCCCATGGGCAACGGCGTCGACCGTGTCGCCGGTGGCGAGATAGCGCTCGCGGATCCGGGTGAGCAGGAACATGTGGTAGTCCATGGACAGGGCGAACAGCACCGAGAAGAGGAACACGGGAACCCAGGGCTCGACCCGGTCGATCTGCTGGAGTCCGAGGAGGTCGGCGCCGATGCCTTCCTGGAACACCAGCACCATCAGTCCGTAGGCGGCTCCCACGGAGAGCAGGTTGAGAGCAACGGCCTTGAGCGGCAGCACCACGGATCGGAAGATGATCAGCAGCAGCAGGAAGCTCAGGGTCAGCACGAAGGCGATCACGATCGGCAGCCAACGGTCGATCAGGGTCGTGTAGTCGAGGTCGAAGGCCGTCGCCCCGGTGACGTAGACCGCGGCGTCGACGCCGTCGAACGCGGTCGGCACATAGTCCTCACGCAGACGCACGATCGCGGCGCTCGCCTCGGACCCGGAACCATCACCGGTGAGGGCGATCTCCACGAGCGTGAGGTCTCCCGAGGGCGCCGTCGACACGGTCGACGCCCCGAAGGAGCTGTCGCCGTCCACCTCGTCTCCCAGAGACTGCGCCGCGCTGCGCACCGCTGGGCTCGAGGCGTCCGCGTCGACCACCACCACGGCCGGGTTGCTGCGCGCTCCGGCGGGAAAGTAGGTCTCGAGCGCGGCGAAGCCCTGGCGCGCAGCCATGTCGCCGGGGAGGGACGTGAGGCCGGCCGATCCTGTCTGCAAGCCGAGCACCGGCAGCGTGAGCGCCACCAGCGCCGCGATGGTGGCACCGGCGGTCCAGGCGGGGCGCCTGGTGACGATCCGGACGGCGCGGGTCCAGAAGCGGCTCTCCCCGCCGTGCTGGCGGGGCAGCAAGGGGATGCGAAGCCGTTCGATGTGGTCGCCGAGGAGGGACACCAACGCAGGCAGCAAGGTCAACGCGCTCGCCACGGTCACCACGCCGACGAGCACGGCCCCGGTCGCGAGACTGCGGAGCACCGTGTCGGGGACGAGGAGCATGCCGAGCAGCGCCACCACGAACGCCGAGCCCGAGAACAGCACGGCCTTGCTGGCGGTGGCGCCCGACACGGCGATCGCCTCGTGCTTGGTGAGCCCCGCGTACCGCTCCTCCCGGTAGCGGGAGACGACGAACAGGCTGTAGTCGATGCCGAGGGCCAGCCCCATCGCGACCACCATGTTGACGATGAAGAAGGAGAGCTCGAACGCCTGTCCGATCAACGAGGCCAGGCCGAGCGCGACCACGATCGAGACCAGGGCGGTCAGGAGGGGCACCGAGGCAGCGACCACGGCACCGAAGACGAGCAGCAGCACGATCAGCGCCGCCGGCAGCCCGAACTGGAGCTCGCCTCTCTCGAGGTCCCGCTGCGAGACCTCGATGAAGTCGTTGTTCACCGTCCAGTTCCCCGTGATGTACGCCGAGACCTCGGGTCGTTCGTCGGTGGCCTCGACCGCGTCGATCACCACAGCGATGCCCGCCAGCGGGTCCGTGGCTGCTGCCTCGGCCTCGTCGCTGCTGTCGATCACGAGCGGGATCAGGACGGCGTCGCCCTGCGGTGACACGAGCCCCACGGCGTCCGCCGCATAGGGGTCACCGACCGTGCGGACGGCTTCGGCGGCCGCGATCTCGTCGCGCAGGCTGGCCACGACCTCTCGGGTCTGCGGGTCGGCCACGTTGCCGCTGTCGGCCACCACGACGACGAAGTCGCTGGCCGCGTCGCGCTCCGGGAACCTCTCGTCGAGCAGGTTCAGCCCCTTGATCGAGTCCGGCTCGCTGGTGATGCGGCCCTCGGGGGTCAGCGCGGACCCGAGGAGCAACGTGACGGCGGCCAAGGCGGCGAGCACCACGACGGCCCAGGCGCCGGCGGTGCGCCACGGGCGCCGCGCACACGCCATCGCCATCCGTTGGGTGGCCGAGAGCTGCATGACCCGCTCCTCCAGTTCCCCCCAACTGGTTTCAACAACTCTCTAGTCTCTTCGCCAACGACTGTCAACGGTCAGTCAGTGGATCGGCGACCGAACTCCGGCACCACGCCGCGGCCGGCGCAACCACCTGACTGCCGGGGAGGGTGAGTTCTGCGACGCGAAAGCCCGGGTGCTCTTCACTGCGTGATGCGCTCCCGGGCCTCCTCCACGAACCGCTGCAGCACCACCCCGTACGTCGGCCCGTCCGTGGCGGCGTACTGCTGGAGCCGCTGCGTCCCACGCTCGAGAAGGGTGTGCGCGCCCACGGTGTTCCCGCGCAACGCGTGCGTGATCGCCACACAGAGCTGCGCGAGCCCCTGCCACAGGTCGCGCTCCTCGTCGGGCCCGTCCTTCCACCGCGCCTCGAAGACCTCGTGGGCGGAGAACGGCCGCCCCGCTGCCAGCAGGCCGAGGGCGGTCTCGACGGTCTCCCGCGGGGGCAGCGGGTCCTCGGAGACCGGTTCGACACCTTGGGCGCCGTAGGGCAGCGGCCGGCCAAGTGCGTCGCGTGGCCGGGCCTGGCGGGCGCGACCGTCGTCGTCACGGTCCCGCGCCGCGGCGCCGGACTCCGCGCCACCCGCGGCTGGCGCCGCCTGGGCGGAAGGCAGCGGGGCTGCTGACGGGGCGGGTTCCTCCACTGACTCAGGCACCTCCCGCACACTGCCGCGAAGGCGCCGCGAAGACAAGCGAGCGACCACGCCCACGCCCCCGACGGACTGACCCCTGGCGGGGATGGCTGGAACAGCCACGCGCAGGGCCCCGCCCGTCTAGCGTTCGGCCATGCCTTCCGCCCGCCACCTCAGCGACGCGTGGCGTTCCGGCACCAACCGATCGCAGAGCCGAGTGCTGCTGGTCCTGATCGTCTGCACGATGGGCTCGTTCTTCGTCTCGATGGCTCGCTACGACCTCTTCCCACTCGCCCACTACTTCCTGTGGCTGCTGCTGGGGATGGTGCTGCTGCGCTTCGGTCGACTGCTGGTGCTCACGGCAGTCATCGTCGGGTTCGGCCTCGTCGCCACGATGGCGCAGGTCCCGATCACCGCGAGCCGGGTCAGCGCGGTCATGGTCTTCCTGGTGGGCGTCGGCATCGTCTTGTTCGTCTCCAGTCGACAACGCAGCGGCCTGCCCGGGCCGCTGAGCTCAGCACTCCTGGCCGACCTACGCGACCGGCTCACGGCCCAGGGCGCCATCCCGACGCTGCCCGAGCAGTGGCATGCGCAGAGTGCGATGGTCGGAGCGGACGACGTGGGGTACGCCGGGGACTTCATGGTCGCCGAGCTCACCGAGGAAGGGCAGCGACTCGAGATCGTGCTCGTCGACGTGATGGGCAAGGGCGTGGCTGCCGCCCCCAGCGCGCTGCTCTTCGCCGGTGCGCTCGGGGGGCTCGTGGGCACGCTGCGTGGAGAGCGGCTCATGGACGCCGCCAACGAGTTCCTCCTCCGCCAAGACTCCGAGGAGACGTTCGCCACCGCAGTGCACCTCAGCCTTGACCTGTCCCACGGGAGCTACACGATCCTCAGCGCCGGTCACCCACCCGCGCTCAGCTGGTCCCCGGCGGCCGAGGCATGGGCCGTGGACAACTCCCGCGGCCTCGCGCTAGGGGTCCTGCCACACCCGGAGCTGAACGCAAGCCACGGCGTGATCGAGGCAGGCGGCGCCCTGCTGTTCCACACAGACGGCGTCGTGGAGTCGCGCGGCGCCGACATCGAGGACGGCATCGACTGGCTGCGCCTCACCGCCCGCGAAGCCATTGCTGCCGGTTTCCCGGGCGCGGCCCGTCGCATCATCGAACGCGTCAAGCGCGGCGACGACGACCGCGCAGTCCTGATCCTCAGCCGCGCCTGAGCGAACACCGGCCACCGGCCACCGGCCACCGACACTGATGATGTTCGTGTTCCGGGGTCGTGACTCGGCCACGTTGCCGGCACCGTTGAGCGAGCCGGCCGACGCTGTTCGCGAGCCGTTGGCCGCCGTTGGTCAGAAACGGGCTCCGCGTGACTTCTTGCGGACTATTTGCGGACCGCTGGACGGTCAGGCTAGTCCGAGCCCCGACCTAGACCTTCGATCTTCGCGGACCTTGCGGACAGGTCGCGGATGCTCTGCCATACAGCCGCTCGGGGCGCGTCGATCCTGAGTGCGTGGATGTATTCGTCGAGACGTTGCGGGCGATCTCTTAGGTAGGAGACTGCGTTGTTGAGGCTCTCGCCAACCGTGTTGCCATAGGCATCGACTGCCTTGCCAGCGCCGGCCTGCAGGGCGGCGGTGTCGGGTTTCATCATGGCCAGGTCGATGAGGTCGCGGCTGAACGTCGACGTGTCCGCCCAGCGGTCGTCGTTGGCGAGCAGCTTGGTTGCGACCTGGTCGGTTCGCGTCAAGATCCGTACGCCGCAGATCTCATCGCCCGGGGCGGGAGTGTCGAGGTCGATGCGGCCTTCTTGGATGATCTCGAACTTGATCGCAACCCCCGCAACGAGCACCGAGGACTTGATCCCGTAACCGTCAACAGAGGGTGTTCGACCCAGGTCCAGTTCGCGTGTAGCCAGAGCGTCGAGCCCGTGGTCCCTGACCATCTGGCGCAGCGCGCGGTAGGACTGCGGGTCGGAGACCAGGAAGTCGATGTCGACCGATTCGCGGAACTCACCGTTGGCAAGGACGATCGCGGTCCCGCCTCCGAACCAGCAGTTGTGCTCTGCCAGGAGCGGTGCGTCGAGCATCGACAGCGCCTCGGCCACCTGTTGATGGTGCAGCCGCCTAAACAAGGAGCCTCCCGTTGCTGTAGGTGTCCGCGAGGTGCTGGATGAACGCCTTCTCGTGATCGGTGAGGGCTTCCTGGTTGAGGTGTCGCCAGCCGCGTTCGTAGAGGTTGAGTGCCTCTGTCTCGGTGATGGTGGTGCCGGCGTCGGTCTGCCAGGCCAGCGTGCGCAGGCCGGGGTAGTCGCCGACCGTGATCGTCGCCGGTTCTGCTGCTGGAGCTTCGAGGACCGGGACGACGAGGTGAAGTCCGAGTGCGGCGGCAACGTTGACGTAGGCGCCGATCGTGACCGAGGGATTGCCTGCCTCGATCCTGTGCAGGGTGACACGCGAAACGCCAGCGGCTTCGGCACAGGCGACGGCCGTGACACCGAGGGACTTTCGGCGTTCGCGCAGCCGGGCGCCTAGGCGTTCGAGGTCGGCCTGTTGCTCGGGGCTCGTGTACGGGCTAGTTGCTGGCATGTCTCTCATTTTAGTCGTTCGACTCTCTAAGTCAATAATGAGAAACGCTTCACGCGACCCTTGGGGAAGCGGGCCGCCCAGCGCCGTGCCTGCCGTGCCCGCTGATGATCTCGTCCACGCGGGACGAAGCCCAGTGGTCCCGGTCGCGTCGACCGTGTCGCCATCGCCCATTCCGACCGACGCGTGTAGCCGAATGGCGAAGCCCACTGCGCCGCCGGAGACACGCCCTGGGCTCGAGCTCACTACCCCCAGAAGATCGGGTCGCCGCTGGTCTCGATGTGACCAAGGAGCGCCTGGACGTTCTTGGTTGGGCGCTTGCGCTTGTACTCGTGGAACCTCAGGTTGCGGTCGCGCCAGTAGATCGCCCATTGGCCGGTCGACATCGTGTAGCGCAGCCGCGCGATCGGGAACCGGGTGTGCTCGCCGACGCCGTCCCACGGTGGCCGCACCTCGACGATGTCGACGTGTCGGTCGGAGACGTCGGCCTCGACCTTCAGCTCATCCCACAGGTGCTCGGGTACCCGCCCTCGTGCCCATAGCCGGATGCGGCGCAGGTCAGTCTCTGGAAGTGCCATCACACCAGTCCATAGCGCTTAACCTACGAGAGGCATCATGAAGCCCGGGGATGATGCCAACCGCCTTGCCGCGGAGGCGCGTGCCCGCGTATAGATCGACCGACAGCTCACCGAGGCGGGTTGGTCGGTGCAGTACAGTCGGTGTTCGCGCCCCATTGCGTGTCGCTGAGATTCTTGCGCTCTGTGCGGACTGGCAGCCCTGCCCCCCCGGACCCGCGCAAACCCGCCGATTCACACGTTGAAGCGGAACTCCACGACATCCCCGTCGGCCATGACGTAGTCCTTGCCCTCCATGCGCACCTTGCCGGCCTCCTTGGCCTTCTGCATGGAGCCAAGCGAGATCAGGTCGTCGAAGGTGACCACCTCGGCCTTGATGAAGCCGCGCTGGAAGTCGGTATGGATGACCCCGGCCGCCTCGGGCGCGGTGGCGCCCTTCGGGATCGTCCAGGCCCGGGTCTCCTTGGGGCCTGCGGTGAGGTACGTCTGCAGGCCGAGCGTCTCGAAGCCGACCCGCGCCAGCACGTCGAGCCCGGGCTCGTCGACGCCCATCTCGGCGAGCATCTCGCGGGCCTCGTCGTCGTCGCCGAGCTCGACCAGCTCGGCCTCGAACTTCGCGTCGAGGAAGATCGCCTCGGCCGGCGCCACGATCTCCTGCATCTTCGCCTTGAGGTCGGCGTCGGCCAGCTCGTCGGCGTCGCAGTTGAAGACGTAGATGAAGGGCTTGGCCGTCAGCAGCGACAGCTCGCGGATCAGGGCCTGGTCGATCGAGGTCGCGCTGATCGGCGTACCGGCCTCGAGCGCCTCAAGCGCCTCCTTCGCGGCGGCGAGGTTGGCGCCGAGCTCCTTGCGGGTCCGGGCCTCCTTCTCCAACCGGGGGATCGCCTTCTCGACGGTCTGCAGGTCGGCGAGGATCAGCTCGGTCTGGATCGTCGAGATGTCCGAGGACGGGTTGACCTCGCCGTCGACGTGGGTGACGTCCTCGTCCCGGAAGACCCGGGTGACCTGGCAGATCGCCGCGGACTCCCGGATGTGGGCGAGGAACTTGTTGCCCAGCCCCTCCCCCTGCGACGCGCCGGCGACGATGCCGGCGATGTCGACGAACTCGACGGTCGCGGGCAGCACCTTCGCGCTGCCGAACACCTCCGCGAGCCGCGGCAGCCGGCCGTCGGGGACGCCGACCACGCCGACGTTCGGCTCGATCGTCGCGAACGGGTAGTTCGCCGCGAGGACGTCGTTCTTGGTCAGGGCGTTGAAGAGGGTCGACTTGCCCGCGTTGGGGAGCCCGACGATGCCGATGGTGAGTGCCACGGGCGGGGAGTCTACGGCTCCCGCGCGCGCTCGGCCGCATCCGGCTTCCGGTCCCCCACCCGCTTCGTGGGCTGTGCCACGCTCGTCCCATGACCACCCAGCCCACGGATGGCCCGCCCCCGACGCTGCGCGAGCCCGCCAACCAGGTCTCCCCGCGCGCCGTGTCCTACTGGCGGCTCACCGCCGGGATCGGCGCGCTGGTCACCTGGCTCGCGCTCGCGATCGGGTACGCCGTGCTGCCGCAGCGCCCCTGGTGGGTCACCCTGCTGCTGGTGCTCGTCGTCGGGGCGACGATCGTCCACCTGGTGCTGATGCCGCGGATCCGGTTCCGCGTGCACCGGTGGGAGGTCACCCCCACCGCGGTCCACACCCGAGCCGGCTGGCTGAGCCGCGAGGAGCGGATCGCGCCGCTCTCGCGGGTGCAGACCGTCGACTCCGCGCAGGGCGCCCTCATGCGGGCGTTCGGGCTGATGTCGATCACCGTCACGACCGCCTCCGCCGCGGGACCGCTGACGATCGCCTGCCTGGACTCGGTGACCGCGCGCGCCGTCGTCGCGGAGCTGACCGAGATCACCGGCAGCCACGAGGGCGACGCGACGTGATCCCCGACCCACCTCCCGCGACCCCGCCGCCGGTGCCCCCGACGGTGCCGACGCCGGTCCCCCCGACACCGGTGCCCTACCCCGACTGGGAGCGGCTCGACCGGCGGATGCTGCTGATCGGACCGGTCCGGGTGATCCGCCAGTTCGCCTTCCCCGCGGTCATCGCCCTGATCGGCATCGGCACCAGTGACGCGCGATGGTCGCTCGGCCTGCTGCCGGCGCTGCTCGTCGGCGCCCTGGCGCTGGGCGCGCTGCCCTGGCTGACGACGTACTTCCGGCGCACCGAGACCCAGTTGGAGGTACGCCGCGGGCTGCTGCACCGGACCAGGGTCACCGCACCGCTGGACCGGGTCCGCAGCGTCGACCTCGAGGCCTCGCTGCTGCACCGCATCCTGGGCCTGAGCACGGTCACGATCGGCACCGGCGTCGACGACACCCGGATCGAGCTGGACTCGCTGTCGGCCGAGCGGGCCGAGCACCTGCGGGTGACGCTGCTTCAGCGGGCAGCGGCGACCTCGACGTCCGGGCCGGCTCCCTCGCAGGCCGAGGAGGGCCAGATCGTCGACCCGCACGCCGGCCCGATGCCGGAGGGCCAGGACGCGACACCCGGGTCCCCCGCACCGGCCGTAGCCGCAGCCCCCGCCGAGGAGCTGGCCCGCATCGACTGGAAGTGGCTGCGGTACGCGCCGTTCAGCCTCTCCCGGCTGGTCATCGTCGCCGGGGCCGTCGGCGCGCTCTCGCAGTTCACCGACGAGCTGCCGCTCGACCGGGCCGAGTCGGCGTGGGCCTGGCTGCTGTCGCAAGCCCTGGCGCTGGTGCTGGTCGGGGTCGCCGCCGCCGCGCTCGTCGGCTGGCTGGCGATCTCGATGGGCGGCTACGTCGTGCGCTGGTGGGATCTCCGGCTGGTCCGGCAGGACGCCAACCTTCGGCTCACGGCGGGGCTCTTCACCACCCGCTCCACCACCATCGAGGAGGCCCGGATCCGGGGCGTCGAGCTCACCGAGCCGGTGCTGCTCCGGCTCGTGGGCGGCGCCGAGCTCTCCACCCTCGCCACCGGCGTCGGCTCCGGGGGCACGACCACGATCCTGCCGCCGTGCCCGCTCCCGGTCGCCCGAGGCGTCGGCGGCGCCGTCCTCGAGGACCCGCGGCCGATGGCCGCCACCCTGAGGCAGCACGGTCACCTGGCCCGCCGCCGGTGCCACGTGCGCGCCCAGGTGCCGACGCTGGTGGCGGTGCTGCCGATCGTGGCGGGCGCGTACGCCCTCGGCATCCCCGGCTGGCTGGTGCCGGTCGCCGTCCTCCTGCTCGCCGCCACGGGCGTGATCACCGGCGAGGCGTCGTACCGGCACCTCGGGCACGCGCTCACCCCGGACCACCTCGTCGCCGGCTCCGGTGACGTCAGCCGGGTCCGGACCGCCCTGGAGCGGGACGGGATCATCGGCTGGGTGGTGCGGCAGTCGTTCTTCCAGCGCCGGCTGGGGCTGGCCACGCTGGTGGCGACCACCGCCGCCGGGCCCGAGCAGGTGCAGGTCGTCGACCTCCCGTTGGCCGAGGCGGTCGCGCTCGCGGAGGCGGCGACGCCGGGGCTGGTGGGCGAGTTCCTGGACGCTAGGTTCGAGGGATGACCACCACGCCGAGCACCCCGGAGACCGCCGCCACCCTCGACGTCGCCCGGGTCCGGGCCGCGTTCCCCGCGCTCGACCTCGGGGCCGCGCACTTCGACGGCCCCGGCGGCTCGCAGGTCCCGGCGGTGGTCGCCGACGCCGTGGGGGCCACGATGACCGCCGGACTCGCCAACCGCGGCACCCTCACCGAGGCCGAGCTGCGGGCGGAGCGGGTCGTGGCCGAGGCACGCGCGGCGGTCGCGGACCTCCTCGGCGCGGACCCCCGCGGAGTCGTGTTCGGCCGCTCGATGACCCAGCTGACCTTCGACCTGTCCCGGACGCTGTCCCGCGACTGGGGACCCGGCGACGAGGTCGTCGTCACCCGGCTCGACCACGACGCCAACATCCGGCCGTGGCTGATCGCCGCGGAGCGGTCCGGCGCCACCGTCCGCTGGCTGGAGTTCGACCCGGAGACCGCGGAGCTCGACGACATCGCGCCGCTGCTGACCGAGCGCACCCGGCTGGTCGCGGTCACCGCCGCCTCCAACCTCCTCGGCACCCGACCGGACGTGCCGTCGATCGCGGCCGCCGCCCACGAGGTCGGCGCGCTGGTGTACGTCGACGGGGTGCACCTCGCGCCGCACTCCCCGATCGACGTCAGCGCCCTGGGAGCCGACTTCCTCGCGTGCTCGCCGTACAAGTTCTTCGGGCCGCACCTCGGTGCGGTCGTCGCGGACCCGGCCCTCCTGGAAACCCTCCGCGCGGACAAGCTGGTGCCCTCCTCCGACGCGGTGCCGGAGCGGTTCGAGCTCGGCACGCTGCCCTACGAGCTGCTCGCGGGGGTCACCGCCGCGGTCGACTTCATGGCCGGCCTGGCCCTCGGCGACGACGGCGAGCCGGCCGACCGGCGCACCCGGGTGCTCACCTCGATGGCGACCGTCGAGCGCCACGAGGCGGCGCTGCTGCAGCGCCTCCTCGACGGCCTCGGGTCGCTCGACGGCGTCGTCCTGCACGGCGCCCCGGCCCGGCGGACGCCCACCGTGCTGTTCTCCGTGGCCGGCCGGACCGGCCGCGAGGTGAGCGCGCGACTGGCCGCGGCTGGCGTGAACGCGCCGGCCAGCCACTTCTACGCGATCGAGGCCTCCCGGCACGCCGGGCTCGGCGACGACGGGGCGGTGCGGGCCGGGATCGCGCCCTACACCAGCACCGGCGAGGTGGACCTGCTCGTGGCCACCGTCAGCCAGATGCTCACCCCGAGGTAGTAGGCCGGGTAGGCCAACGAGACCGCGACCAGTGCGAGCGGCGGGTCCGGCATCAGCGCCGTGATCACCGCGAACATCACCAGCCAGACGCAGGCGAAGGTCATGTTGAGGCCCCACAGGGTCGCCGTACGCGAGGGGTAGACGTACTTCACGGGCACGAAGACCGCGATCGTGCACAGGATCAGCAGCGCGACCGTCAGCCCGACCGGGACGGCGGCGACGACGATGTAGAACGCCACGATGTTCCAGTAGCTGGGGAAGCCCAGGAAGAAGTGGTCGTCGGTCTTCGCGTCCGACCGGCAGAACTGATAGCACGACGCCAGCAGGGGTACGCCGGCGCACACCGCGCCGAGGACCCCGCCGGGGAGGTAGCCGTTGGCCCACAGCAGTGCCATCGGTGCCAGGGCGTAGGTCATGTAGTCGACGATGTTGTCCAGCAGGGCGCCGTCGAACCCCGGCATGACCGCCTTGACCTTGTAGTGCCGGGCCAGGAAGCCGTCGGTGCCGTCGACGACCATCGCCGCGAGGAACAGCCACAGGACGGTCGTGACCTCGCCCCGGTAGGAGTAGTGCACCATCAGCAGGGCGAGGACCGATCCGGTCGCGGTGTAGGCGTGGACCAGCCCGGCGGCGACCCGTGCCCGCGTGGGGCTCATGGGCTGCACGCTACCGGTCGGCCGCCCCGACGCGACGGACCCCCGGCATCCCGACATGCCGGGGGTCCGTGCGCGGGCGCTCCTCAGCTGCCGTAGAGGTTGCGCGCCCCGGCGGCGTCCGAGCTGGTGAAGCTCAGGTCGTTCGAGGTCCCGTTGCACTGGGGGTAGTGCATGATCGACGCCGAGTCGTACGGCGTCAGCGGGCGCCAGTTGTTGTCCTCGAAGCAGGTGCCGGACTCCGGACGGGTGTGCTCGTGCCGGAAGCCGAGGGTGTGGCCGAGCTCGTGACCCATGATGTTGCCGGGGGTCCAGGAGCCGGAGCTCTGCAGCGAGCCGGCGTTGACCAGGATGTTGCGGCTGCGGTCCGGGCTGCTCGGGAAGAACGCCCGGGCGATGTACTGGGTGGTGTTCGTCGGCTCGACCGAGAACACCACCGACCGGTTGCGGACCGTGCACTTGGAGTCGGCCGAGGTGACGTGGGTGAAGTCGATCGCGGAGGAGGCGTTCTCCCACAGTGCGGCGCCCTGGGACATCGCGGCGACCACGGCGGCCTGGTCGGAGCCGAACTTCGTGCTCACGCAGTAGGTGAGGCTGCCGACCTGGGAGGCGCTCCACTTGTCGTCCTTGCCGCTGACGGTGTTGACCACGAGCCCGTCCTCGACCTGGCGGCCGGTGTGCTTGTCGCCGGTCATCCGGTCGTAGAAGTCGCGCAGGCCCCCCTTGCTCATGATCGGCTCGTCCCCGTTGACGACGTACTGCTTGTCGGCGTCCTGGAACGCCGAGGCGGCGTACTCCTGGAAGGTCGGGACGTCCGACTCCGCGCCCTGGGCGGATCCGGCCGTCGTCGCGGCGAGGCCGGCGGCGATCAGGCCGGTCGTCGCGACGGCTGCCTGGCACAGGCGGGTGCGCTTCATGAATGCTCCTTCGGTGGGGATGACGGGGGCCCTCCGCCCCCGCGGTGCCGGGCGTCGAGGGCCCGGGGTGGGCCCCACACAACCCCCGCCCCGACCCGGTCCGGTAGAGGGTTTTCCCTCGTCTTCGCCCGCCTGCCGTCGTGGCCTAGCCTGTGCGGCGTGCGCATCGCGACCTGGAACGTCAACTCCCTCCGCAGCCGGATCGACCGGGTGGAGCGGTTCCTCGAGCGGCACGACGTCGACGTGCTGGCGCTGCAGGAGACCAAGGCGCGCGAGGACCAGCTGCCGCTGATGGGGCTGCAGTCGATGGGCTACGAGGTGGCCGCGGCCGGCTACAACCAGTGGAACGGCGTCGCGATCCTCAGCCGGGTCGGGATCGCCGAGGTGCAGACCGGTTTCGCCGCGATGCCGGACTTCAACGACGTCGCGGAGGCGCGGGCGATCGGCGCCGTGTGCGGCGGCGTACGGATCTGGTCGCTGTACGTCCCCAACGGGCGCAAGGTCGACGACCCGCACTACGCCTACAAGCTGGCTTGGCTGGCCCGACTGCGCGCCGCCGCCTCCGGCTGGCTCGACGAGGACACCGCGCTCGTCGGCGACTGGAACATCGCCCCGCAGGACGACGACGTCTTCGACATCGCCCAGTTCAAGACCTCCACGCACGTCACGGCGCCGGAGCGGGCGGCGTTCTCGGGGTTCCTCCAGGACGGGTACGCCGACGTCGTCCGGCCGCACACGCCCGGGCCGGACGTCTACACCTACTGGGACTACTACCGGCAGCGGTTCGAGCGGAACCGCGGCATGCGGATCGACTTCGTCCTCGGCTCCCCCTCGCTCGCCGCCCGGGTCAGCCACGCGTTCGTCGACCGCGACGAACGGGCCGGTGTCGGTGCCTCCGACCACGCGCCGGTCGTGGTCGACCTGACCTGAGCGGAGTTGCGCGCCTCCTTTCCCGCACCACGCCGACCCGTCCCCCGCGCCGACCCGTCCCCGCGCCGAAGAGCCGCAATTGCGGCCGTGTGACATGTTTTCGGGCCGGATCTCTGTCATTCGGCCGCAATTGCGGCTTTACGGACACCCGCGGACCCCGCCCGTACGGCGTCGGGTACGCCGGCCTGTCGGTGGGCTCGTGCATGCTCGGGGCATGGAGATGCTGACGTGGTTCGCGGCCCTGACGACCGGCCTGGTGCTGGGCGGTCTCCTCGGCGTGCTGTGGGCGCGCACCCGGGTGCCGCGCGAGGGCGAGTCGCGGGCGCTGGAGCAGCGTGCCGCCGACCAGGCGGTGGTCCGGGAGGGGCTGGAGCGGCTCGCCGACCAGATGCGCGACCTCGAGCACGACCGGGCGACCTGGCAGGGACAGTTCAACGAGCAGGTGACCGCGATCCGGCACAGCACCGACACCCTGCGCCGGGAGACCCAGTCACTGGCCACCGCCTTGCGCAAGCCCCAGGTCCGGGGGCGCTGGGGCGAGCTGCACCTGCGCCGGGCGGTCGAGCTGGCCGGGCTGGTCGAGCGGTGCGACTTCAGCGAGCAGGTCCAGCTCGACGGGGGCGCCCTGCGGCCGGACCTGGTCGTCCACCTGGCCGGCGACAAGAGCGTTGTGGTCGACGCCAAGGTCCCGCTCGACGCGTTCCTCGACGCCACCTCGACCGACGACGAGGCCGAGCGGGAGGCGCACCTGCGCCGGCACGCGCGGCAGCTGCGCACCCACACCGACGCGCTCTCGGCCAAGCGGTATTGGCGCTCGCTCGAGCACAGCCCCGAGTTCGTGGTGCTGTTCATCCCGGCCGAGGCGTTCCTGTCGGCGGCCCTCGAGGCCGATCCCGCCCTCCTGGAGCACGCGGCGACCCGCCGGGTGGTGCTGGCCACCCCGACCACGCTGATCGCGCTGCTGCGCACGGTCGCCCAGGGCTGGACCCACGAGGCGCTCGCCGACCGGGCCCGCGAGATCCACGAGCTCGGCCGCGAGCTGCACGAGCGGCTGGCGACCATGGGGGCGCACGTCGACAAGCTGGGGCGCTCCCTGGGCGCCGCCGTCGAGGCCTACAACGGCACCGTCGGCTCGCTCGAGGGCCGGGTGCTGGTCTCGGCCCGTCGGTTCACCGACCTCGGCCTGGATCTCGACGACGTGCCCGCCCCGCGTCAGCTCGAGGTGACGCCGCGCTCCCTGGGCGCGGACGAGTTCGCCGCGCTCGGGGACGACGCCGATCCGTTCTCCGACCCGCTGCCCTCGCCACCGGCGCGCCGCGCCCGGGGCGCCTGAGCCGCGCCCTACGGTGAAGGTGTGGCCAGGGCGCGCACCCTCTGGGAGGAAGGCACCGAGCCGGGACGACGGATCGTCCTCCTCGGTGTCGCGGTGACCCTGGCCGCGGTGGCCCTCGATCTGGCGCTCACCGGCGGTCTGGGCTGGCTGTACGACGTCGCCTTCGTGACGTCGTGCGTGGCGTTGGCGCTGCTGGTCCGGCCCCGGGACTTCTTCACCGTCGGCGTGCTGCCGCCCCTGCTCATGCTCGGCACCTTCGTGGTGCTGGCGCTCTCAGCACCCGAGCGGGTCGCGCACCCCAGGGACGGCGCCGTCCAGGCCGTGGTCACCGGGCTGGCCGGTCACTCCGGCGCCCTGCTGGTCGGCTACGTGCTGGCGCTGGCCTGCCTGGCCACCCGTCAGCGGGTGCTGGGTCAGCTCTCGAAGCGGCCCGGGTCGCCGGCCCCGCGGCGTACCACCGTCGGCGCGCCCTCGGAGTAGTCCACGACCGTCGTCGGCAGCGCCGGGCAGTCCCCCGCCTCGATGACCGCGTCGACGAGGTGGTCGAGCTCCTCCTTGATCTCCCAGCCGAGCGTCCGAGGCTCCTCCTCGCCGGGCAGGATCAGCGTGCTGCTCAGCAGCGGCTCGCCGAGCTCCTCGAGTAGCGCGCACGCGACCGGGTGGTCGGAGATCCGGACGCCGACCGTCTTCTTCTTCGCGTGCATCAGCCGCCGGGGCACCTCGCGGGTCGCCGGGAGGATGAACGTGTAGGGCCCCGGGGTGGCCGCCTTGATCGCCCGGAAGGCGTGGTTGTCGACGTGCACGAACTGTCCGAGCTGGGAGAAGTCCTTGCAGACCAGCGTGAAGTGGTGCTTGTCGTCGAGCTCGCGGATCTGCAGGATCCGGTCCCGACCGTCCCGGTTGTCGAGCCGGCAGCCCAGCGCGTAGCCCGAGTCGGTCGGGTAGGCGATCAGCGCGTCCTCACGCAGCATCGCCACCACCTGGCCCACGGTCCGGGGCTGGGGGTTGTCCGGGTGCAGGTCGAGGTACCGCGCCACGCCGCGACTACGCCTTCTGGGCGGCGCGCATGTCCCGGCGCAGCTCCGGCGGGAGCGCGAAGATCAGCGACTCCTCGGCCGTGTGCACCGCCTGGGCGTCCGGGTAGCCGCGCTCCGCGAGGAAGGCCAGCACCCCGTCGACCAGGTCCTCCGGGACCGACGCCCCCGAGGTCACGCTGACCGTGGAGACGCCCTCCAGCCAGGCCTCGTCGATCTCGGAGGCGTCGTCGACCCGGTACGACGCCTTCGCGCCGCTCTCGAGGGCGACCTCGACCAGCCGCACGGAGTTGGAGGAGTTGCCGGAGCCGACCACGATCACCAGGTCGGCGTCGTGGGCGATCTCCTTGACCGCGAGCTGGCGGTTCTGGGTGGCGTAGCAGATGTCGTCGCTGGGCGGGTCGAGCAGCGCGGGGAACCGCTCCCGGATGGCGGCGACCGTCTCGAGGGTCTCGTCCACCGAGAGCGTCGTCTGGGAGAGCCAGGCGACCCGCTCCGGGTCGCGCACCTCGATGCCGGCCACGTCGTCGGGCCCCTGGACGAGCTGGATGTGCGCGGGCGCCTCGCCGGCGGTCCCCTCGACCTCCTCGTGACCCTCGTGGCCGATCAGCAGGATGTCGTAGTCCTCGCCGGCGAACCGCTTCGCCTCGTGGTGCACCTTGGTGACCAGCGGGCAGGTGGCGTCGATCGTCTTCAGGCCCCGGTCCGCCGCCTGGCGGTGCACCGCGGGCGAGACCCCGTGCGCGGAGAACACCACGGTCCGGCCCTCGGGCACCTCGTCGAGCTCCTCGACGAAGATCGCACCCCGGCCCTCGAGGTTCGACACGACGTGCTTGTTGTGCACGATCTGCTTGCGCACGTAGACCGGGGCGCCGTAGAGGTCGAGGGCCTTCTCGACGGTGATCACGGCCCGGTCGACCCCCGCGCAGTAGCCGCGCGGCGCGGCCAGCCGGACGGCGCGCTCGGCCTCGTCGGGAGACAGGACGGCGGGAGTGCCCAGGTCGGTGCTCATGGGCCCGAGTCTAGGGGCGGGGCCGACACAGCCGAAGTCGCGGCCCGCCGCACGGCTAGGCTCCGCCCGTGCCCTCGCTGCGTGAGACGACCGCCGCCGCCCCCGCGCCCGTGCGCGCGGTGGCCAACGCCATCACCCAGTACGTCGACCGGCTGGGCACCGTCTGGGTCGAGGGGCAGGTGGCCCAGCTCAACCGCCGGCAGGGCATGGCCACGGTCTTCCTGACGCTGCGCGACCCGGTCGCCGACCTGTCGGTGACCGTCACCTGCGCCCGCGCGACCGTCGACAGCCTCGACCCGCCCCTGGTCGAGGGGGCCGGCGTGGTGATCCACGCCAAGCCGTCGTTCTACGCCACCCGGGGCACCTTCTCCCTCTACGCCCGCGAGATCCGCATGGTCGGCCTCGGCGAGCTGCTGGCCCGCATCGAGCGACGCCGCCAGCTGCTGGCCGCCGAGGGTCTGTTCGCGGTCGAGCTCAAGCGTCCGCTGCCGTTCCTGCCCGGCACGATCGGTCTGGTCACCGCGCCGGGCTCGGACGCCGAGCGCGACGTCGTCGAGAACACCCGTCGGCGCTGGCCGGCCGCCGCGATCCGGGTCGCCCCGGCCCGGATGCAGGGCCACCAGTGCGTCGTGGAGGTGCTGGACGCGCTGCGCCGACTCGATGCCGACCCGGCCGTCGACGTCATCGTGATCGCCCGCGGCGGCGGGTCGGTCGAGGACCTGCTGCCGTTCTCCGACGAGACCCTCGTCCGCGCGGTCCACCAGGCCCGCACCCCGGTCGTCTCCGCGATCGGCCACGAGGCCGACCAGCCGTTGCTGGACCTGGTCGCCGACGTGCGGGCCTCGACCCCCACCGACGCCGCGCGCCGCGTCGTACCGGACATGGCCGAGGAGACCGCGCGCGTCGCCCAGGCCCGCGATCGGCTCCGGGCCGCGGTCCGGCGCTTCGTGGACCGCGAGCAGACCGCCCTCACCGCGCTGCGCTCGCGGCCGGCCATGGCCGACCCGCGCACGCTGCTCGACGCCCGGGCCGACGAGGTGGTCCAGTGGCGGGACCGGGCCCGGCGCACGCTGGCACACCGCCTGGACCGGGCAGAGGACGACGTCCGGCACCAGGCGGCCCGGGCCCGGGCGCTCTCGCCGCTCGCGACCCTGCAGCGCGGGTACGCCGTGCTCCAGGACGCCGACGGCCACGTGCTCACCACCGTCGCCCCGCTGGCGCCCGGGCAGGCGATCTCGGTGCGGGTGGCCGACGGCCGGGTGCACGCCACGACCACCGACGTCGAGCCGGACCCGGTGCCCACCGACCCGCCGGACCCCGAGGAGGAGCCATGACCGAACAGGCCGAGGAGCGGCTGAGCTACGAGGACGCCCGCGAGGAGCTGGTCGCCGTCGTGCAACGGCTGGAGGCCGGCGGCACGCCGCTGGAGGAGACCCTGGCCCTCTGGGAGCGCGGCGAGCGGCTGGCCCGGGTCTGCCAGGAGTGGCTCGACGGGGCCCGCAAGCGGCTCGACGCCGTGATCGAGGCGGACCCCGAGGCCTGAGCCGGGCCCCGACCGCGGCCCGGAGCGGGCCCGGCCCGGAGCGGGCCCGGCCCTGCGGGCCCCAGAGCCGGCTCAGCCCGGCGTCATCGGTGGCACCGCCCGCGCCCCGTGCCGCTCCGCGCCGATCCCGGCGAGCACCACGCAGAGCACGCCGACCGCACCCAGCACCCCGGGCACCTGGTGCAGCGCGACCAGGCCGATCAGGAGGGCGAAGGCCGGCTCCAGGCTCATCAGGGTGCCGAACGCCGCGGTGCTCAGCCGCTTGAGTGCGAGCATCTCGAGGGCGAACGGCACGACCGGCAGCAGCACGGCCAGCCCGACGCCGTACACCCAGATCTCGGGGGTGAGCCGGCCGAACGCGGTCGGGCCCGCGACGAGCGTCGCCACCAGCCCCGCGACCGGCATCGACACGGCGAGACCACGGATCCCCGTGACCTGGTCGCCGACCCGCTGGGTGAGCAGGATGTACGCCGCCCAGCAGGCCGCCGCGGCCAGGGCGAAGCCGACGCCGGCCGGATCCGCGGCACCGCTCCACGGCTGGGTCAGGGCCAGCACCCCGACCGCCGCCAGGAGCGCCCACCGCCGCAGGTCTCCGTGACCGCGAGCCACGGCGACGCCAAGCGGGCCCAGGAACTCCAGCGCGCTGGCGGTGCCGAGGGGCAGCCTGGCCACGGCCTCCATGAACAGCAGGGTCACGGCCGCGATCACCACGCCCAGGGCCGCCGACGAGCGGAGTGCCTCGGGCGTGAAGTCGCTGCGGCGCGGGCGCACCAGGACCAGCAGGATCACGCCGGCCCAGAACAGCCGCAGCCACGCCGCGCCACCGGCGCCGATGTCGTCCACGAGGGAGACCGAGGCGGCCAGCCCGAGCTGGACGCAGAACATCGACCCGAGCGCCATGAGGGCTCCGGCTCGAGCGTGGTCGGCGCCGGATCGCGGCGACGGGAGGAGGGTGGCGTTGCTCATGCCCGCCATGGAACGCCACCCGCACCGTCCGCGTCCACGTGAATCTCCTGGACATACCGTTCGTGAATCGCGAACAATGCCACGATGGACACCCGACGCCTGCACCTGCTGGTCGAGCTCTCCCGACTCGGGTCGATGCGCGAGGTCGCCGACGCCGAGGGCCTGACCACCTCGACGGTGTCCCAGCAGCTGGCGGCCCTGGCCAAGGAGTCCGGCAGCACCCTGCTCGAGCCGGACGGCCGCCGAGTCCGGCTGACCCCCGCCGGCCGGCGCCTCGCCGACCACGCCGTGCGGATCCTGGCCGCCGTCGAGGCGGCCAGACGCGACCTCGACCCGTCCGCGGAGCCGAGCGGCACGGTCCGGGTGGCCGGCTTCGCGACCGCGATCCGACGCGCCCTGCTCCCCGCGATCCACGACCTGCGCGGCACTCACCCGGCGCTGCGCGTCGAGCTCGAGGAGTACGAGCCGCTCGAGGCCGTCCGGGCGCTGGCCGACGACCGCGTCGACCTGGCCCTCGTCTACGACTACAACCTCGCCCCCTCCTCACCGGGCGCACCGGGCGACGCCCACGAGTCGGTGCCGCTGTGGACGGCACCGTGGGGGCTGGGCGTCCCGGCGGGCGACCACACCGACGTCGCGGACCTGGACCGGTTCGCCGAGCACGTCTGGATCGTCAACTCCCGCAACACCGCGGACGAGGACGCCGTCCGCACCCTGGCCTCACTCGCCGGGTTCACCCCCGCGATCACCCATCGCATCGACAACCTGGACCTGGTGCAGGAGCTGATCGCCGACGGCCACGGGGTCGGCCTGCTGCCGCTGGGCCGGACCTACCGGCCCGGCGTCCAGGTGCTGCCGCTGCCCGAGCCCGGCGTCCTGCTCCGCGCCTACGCCCTCACCCGGCCCGGGCGCTCGACGTGGCCGCCGCTGCGGGCGGTGCTGGACCGGGTCGTCGACCGCTGAACGGCCGACACTCACGACGGGTCGATGGCCTGGGGGCCGACACTCACGACGGGTCGAGGGGTGATCGGCCGACACAAGCGACGGGTCGATGGCCTGGGGCCGACACAAGCGACGGGTCGAGGGCCTGGGGGCCGACACTCACGACGGGTCGAGGGGGGTGGTGACGAGGGACTCCGCGAAGCCGCGGACCTGCTCCTCGCCGGCACCGCCGAGCACCACGACGCTGGTGCCCTCGACCTCCGCGGCCACCGCGTAGTCGCCGCCGGAGTCGGTGAACGTCCGCCAGGTGCCGGCGACCTGGCTGTCCAGCTCGACCGGCTCGCCCTCCTCGGCGTCGGCGTCGACGAACTCCTCGACCAGGTCCTCGACCGGGTCGGTGCCCTGGCGCAGCCCGACGAACGACTCCTCGTCGGTGAGCAGCGACAGCGACCACGACGTCCCGACGTCGTAGTCGACGACGGTCGCCTGCCAGCCGTCGGGGAGCCTCGCTGGGTAGACCACCGGCAGCCCGTCCCCCGCCTGGATGCCCTCGACGCTGGTCAGGTAGTCGACCGGCGGCCGGTCGACGACCAGGTCGTCGCGGGTCGCGGCCCGGAAGGCGACGAACGCGACGATCACCGCGACCGTGACCACCAGCGCGCCGACCATCCCGCCCATGCTGCGCTGGTAGCGGCCACCCTGTTCACTCACGACCTCATTGTCTCCGCCGCGCCCAACGCCGCGCCTCGGAGGGTCCGATGTTCCTCAGATACGGCGGAATCTGGCT
The DNA here is from genome assembly GCF_014842875.1 of Nocardioides donggukensis. Classification (GTDB taxonomy): domain Bacteria; phylum Actinomycetota; class Actinomycetes; order Propionibacteriales; family Nocardioidaceae; genus Nocardioides; species Nocardioides donggukensis. Next base: position 389,105 of record NZ_JACYXZ010000003.1, read on the forward strand.
ATTCTCACCGCATCTGCGGCACACTGGGACCGTGCACACCTACCGGATCGCGGAGGCCGCCGAGCTGCTCGGGGTCAGCGACGACACCGTCCGGCGCTGGATCGACCAGGGCCGGCTGGCCGCGACGACCCAGGACGGCCGCAGCGTGATCCGGGGCACCGACCTGGCCGACCATGCCGTGGCCCTGGCCCAGCGACCGGACCGGGACACCCCCCGCGCGGCGGCGGTCAGCGCCCGGAACCGGCTGCCGGGACTCGTCACCCGGGTCACCCTCGACACCGTCATGGCCCAGGTGGAGATGATCTGCGGGCCCTACCGCCTGGTCTCGCTGATGAGCGCCGAGGCCGCCCGGGAGCTCGGGCTCGAGCCGGGGGCGCGTGCGATCGCCTCGGTCAAGTCGACCAACGTCGTCGTCGAGAGGCCCTGACGTGACCCGTCGGACCCGCCGGGCCCTGGCCGCGGCCCTCCTGGTCCCCCTGGCCGGGTGCTCGACGGGCACCGGCGCCGGAGACGCGGACACGCTGACCGTGCTCGCGGCGGCCTCGCTGACCGATGTCTACGCCGAGCTGGCCACCGAGTTCGAGGCCGAGCACCCGGGGGTCGACGTCGAGCTCTCGTTCGGCTCCAGCACCGAGCTGGCCGAGCAGGCCGCCGACGGCGCCCCCGGCGACGTGCTCGCCACCGCCGACCCGATCTCGATGCGGGTCGCCACCGACGCCGACGCGACCGCGACGGAGCCGGTGGTGTTCGGCACCAACTCGATGGTGCTGGTGGTCCCGGCCGGCAACCCGGCCGGGATCGCCGGCCTCGACGACCTGGCCGGGAGCACCTGGGTCCGGTGCGCCGACGAGGTCCCCTGCGGCCGGGTGGCGCTGGCGCTGGTCGAGCAGAACGGGCTGAGCTCCGAGCCCGCGAGCCTGGAGCAGGACGTGCGCTCGGCCCTCGAGAAGGTGACCTCGGGCGAGGCCGACGCCGGGCTCGTCTACGCCACCGACGCGGCATCCGCCGGCGACGCCGTGGAGGTCGTCCCGGTGCCCGGCGCCGGGCGGGCCGCGACGTCGTACCTGCTGGCCGTCCTGGACGGCGCCCAGGCCCCCGGGCTGGCGCAGGACTGGGTGGACCTGGTGCTCTCCGAGGCCGGCCGGACCGTCCTGACCGACGCCGGGTTCGGCGCACCGTGAGGACCGCCCCGGACCCGCTCGGCCGGCCGCCGGCGCTGCTCCTGGTCCCGGCGGCCCTCGCGACCGCCCTGCTGGTGGTGCCGCTGGCCGCCATGGTCGCGGCGGTGGACTGGCCCGGGCTCCCGGCCCAGCTGCGCTCGGAGCCGCTGCGGGACGCCCTGTGGCTGTCGCTCACCACCTCCACCGCCGCGATGCTGGTCTGCCTGCTGCTCGGGCTGCCGCTGGCCTGGCTCCTGGCCCGCGTGGACTTCGCCGGCCGCGGAGCCCTCCGCGCCCTGGTCACGGTCCCGCTCGTCCTGCCCCCGGTGGTCGCCGGGGTGGCCCTGCGCACTGCGTTCGGGCGCACCGGCGTGCTGGGCGCGCCCCTGGAGGAGCTCACCGGCTTCAGCTTCCCCTTCACCGTGTGGGGCGTGGTGCTCGCCCACGTGTTCGTGTCGCTGCCGTTCGTGGTGATCGCGGTCGAGGGCGCGCTCCGCTCGGCCAACCCCGAGTACGACGCCGCGGCGGCCACGCTCGGCGCCTCGCGCTGGACCGGCTTCCGGCGGGTCACGGTGCCGCTCGCGCTGCCGGGCATCCTCGCCGGCATGGTGCTCGGCTGGGCCCGGTCGCTGGGCGAGTTCGGGGCGACGATCACGTTCAACGGCAACTACCCGGGCCGCACCCAGACCATGCCGACCCTGATCTACGTGACCCGCCAGGCCGACCAGGACGCGGCGCTGGCGCTCAGCCTGGTAATGCTGGTGGTCTCGGTGGCGATCCTGGTCATGCTGCGCGACCGCTGGCTGGTGACGCCGTGAGCTTCGACGTGCGGCTCACCGTGCCGGGGCGGCTGGAGGCCGGGCTGACCGCGGCGGACGGCGACGTGGTGGCGGTGATCGGGCCGAACGGGGCCGGCAAGTCCACCCTGGTGCGGGCGCTGGCCGGCCTGGTCCAGGCCGACGGCCACGCCCGGCTCGACGGCGTCAACCTGCTCCGGGTGCCGGCCCGCGACCGGCACGTCGGCCTGGTCTTCCAGGACCAGATGCTCTTCCCGCACCTGACCGCGCGCGACAACGTCGCGTTCGGCCCTCGCGCCCGCGGCGTGCCACGGGCCGAGGCCGACGCCGCCGCGGTGGCCTGGTTGGACCGGCTCGGGGTGGCAGAGCTGGCCGGACGGCGACCGCGGCAGCTCTCGGGCGGCCAGGCGCAGCGGGTCGCGATCGCCCGCGCCCTGGCCGCCGACCCGAGGCTGCTCCTGCTCGACGAGCCGATGGCCGGGCTCGACGTCGGGGTGGCGACCAGCCTGCGGCTCGAGCTCTCCGCGCACCTCGCCGAGTTCACCGGCGTCACCCTCCTGGTCACCCACGACGCGATCGACGCGCTCACCATCGCCTCGCACGTGCTCGTGGTCGACGAGGGCCGGGTCGCCCAGTTCGGCACCCCGCTGGAGGTCTCGCAGCAGCCGGCCACCGACCACGTGGCCCGGCTGGTCGGGCTGAACGTGCTCCGCCGGGGAGACCTGCTGCGGGCGTTCAGCCCGACCGCGGTCACCGTCGACGTCCAGGAGCCGCACGGGTCGGCGCGGAACCGGTGGCCGGGCCGGGTCGCGGCGGTCAGCCCGCACGGCGGCACCCTGCGGCTGGTGGTGCGCACCACCGACGGACCGGAGCTGATCGCCGACGTCACGCCGGCCGCGGCCACCGAGCTCGGTCTGACCCCGGGTCGGGCGGTGTGGCTCTCGGTCAAGGAGTCCTCGGTGCGGTCGTACGCCGCGGCACCGGCCTGAGCCGTTACCATCGCGCCATGTCCGACACCACCGCGCCGTCGTCGTCCGCCGTCAGCTCCGAGAGGCCGGACCGCAACCTGGCCCTGGAGCTGGTCCGGGTCACCGAGGCGGCCGCCATGGCCGCCGGCCGATGGGTCGGACGTGGCGACAAGAACGGTGCCGACGGCGTCGCCGTCAACGCGATGCGGGTGCTGATCTCCAGCATCGGCATGTCCGGCACCGTGGTCATCGGCGAGGGCGAGAAGGACAACGCCCCCATGCTCTACAACGGCGAGCAGGTCGGCGACGGCAACGGACCGGAGTGCGACGTCGCGGTCGACCCGATCGACGGCACGACGCTGGCCGCCAAGGGCATGACGAACGCGATCTCGGTGCTGGCGGTGGCCCCTCGGGGCACGATGTACGACCCGTCGGCGGTGTTCTACATGGAGAAGCTGGTCACCGGCCCGGAGGCCGCCGAGGTGGTCGACATCCGGCTCCCGGTCGCCGAGAACATCCACCTCGTCGCCAAGGCGAAGGGCGTCACGCCCGAGGACGTCACGGTCGTGCTGCTCGACCGCCCGCGCCACGAGCGGATCGCCGAGGAGATCCGGGCGACCGGTGCCCGGATCAAGTTCATCACCGACGGTGACGTCGCCGGGGCGATCATGGCGGCCCGCCCCGAGACCGGCATCGACCTGCTGCTCGGCATCGGCGGCACCCCCGAGGGGATCATCGCGGCCTGCGCGATGAAGTGCCTGGGCGGCACGATCCAGGGCCGGCTGTGGCCCACCGATGACGAGGAACGGCAGCGCGCGATCGACGCCGGCCACGACCTCGACGCCGTGCTCTCGACCGACCAGCTGGTGACCGGTGACGACTGCTTCTTCGTCGCCACCGGGATCACCGACGGCGAGCTGATGCGCGGCGTGCGCTACCGCGCCGGCGGTGCCACGACGCACTCGCTGGTGATGCGCTCGCGCAGCGGCACGATCCGCTCGATCACCAGCGAGCACCGGCTCTCCAAGCTGCGCTCCTACTCCGCGGTCGACTTCGAGCACTGAGCCGCGGCCCGGGACCGGGCCGCACTCGGGCCTCTCTGGAGCCCTCGCGCCTCAGGCGGAGCGGCGGGCGCGCCGGGCGGCGGCCGAGCGCTGGATCCCCAGCTCGGCGACCACGGCGTCGGCGACCCGCGGGTCGACGGCCATGCCCACGTGGCTGGCCCGCACCTCCACCGCGCGGGCGGCCGGGTCGATGCAGGAGCGCCAGTCGACCAGCCCGTCCCAGCGGGAGTAGATCGCGCTGAAGTCGACGTCCGGCGGCAGCGGCGAGCGCGACTCCTCCCACGCCTCGCGGGCGCAGACCCCGCCGACGCAGTCCTCGGACATCAGCCCGGGGACGCCGGCCCGGGTCAGCCGGACCAGCACGTCGGTCGCCGAGAGCAGCACCGGGTGGGCGGTGCCGGGCGCCAGCATCGGGCTGCCCATCGTGACGATGCCCGAGACCAGGTCGGGGCGGCGGACCGCCAGCCCCCGCGCCAACATGCCGCCGAGGCTGTGCCCGACGATCCGGACCCGGCTCCCCCGCCGGGCCGCGATCGCCTCCAGCCGTCGCTCCAGCAGGGCCGTGTTCCCCCGCATGCAGGAGACGTTGGTCCGGATCTGACTGCGGTAGGTGCGGTAGCCGTGCCGCCGCAGCGTGGCGGCCATCAGCCGGAGGGAGTAGTCCCCCGCGAGGAATCCCGGGACCAGCAGCACCGGCTCCCCCGCCCGGGCCGGGCTGCGCCGGACGTACGGCGTGGCCCGCAGCTCGCGGCGTACCGCCACGGCCCGCCACGACGCCCGGCCGACCTCGGGCGCCAGCCGGAGCTCCTGCACCAGCGAGCGGAACCGCGGCTGGGCGTACCCCTCGGGCGCGAGGAACGGTGCCAGGTGGTTGCCCATCCCCTCACGGTAGGGCGCTCACGGCCCGAATCGACGGCAATTGTCCGCATCCGCAACCATGTCGTGTTGGATGGAGGCATGACGACCTCCCGACCGATCACCACGTCCGAGGAGCTCTTCGCCCCGGTCAGCCCGGGCGTCGAGCTGTGCTACCAGACCTTCGGCGACCCCGCCGACGAGCCGCTCCTGCTGGTGATGGGCCTGGGCGGGCCGATGCTGTGGTGGGACACCGGATTCTGCGAGCAGCTGGCCGGCCAGGGCTTCCGCGTGATCCGCTACGACAACCGCGACACGGGGCGATCCTCGACGATGCGCGGCCGGGTCAGCCGGCTGGCGCTGGTCCGGGCGTTCGCCGGCCGGCGGGTCACGGCGCCGTACTCGCTGTCCGACATGGCGGCCGACGCCGTCGGCCTTCTCGACCACCTCGGGCTGGACTCCGCGCACGTCGCCGGCATCTCGATGGGCGGCATGATCGCCCAGACCATGGCCCTCGAGCACACCCCGCGGGTGCGGACGCTGACCTCGATCATGTCCACGACCGGGAAGCGGACCGTCGGCTGGCAGGACCCGAAGCTGATCCCGCGCCTGCTCGCGGGACGCCAGGTGGACCGCGAGGCGTACGTCGCCACGTCGGCCGCGTTCTGGAAGCTGATCGGCTCACCCGGCTTCCCGGCCACCCCGGAGCACCAGCGCCGCAAGGCCGAGGACACCTTCGACCGGGGGATCAACGGGCCGGGCGTCCTGCGGCACATGATGGCCGTGCTGACCCAGCCGAACCGGACCGCCGCCCTGCACGGGCTGCGCACGCCGACCCTGGTCGTGCACGGCATGGCCGACCGGATGGTGCACGTCTCCGGCGGCCGGGCCACCTCCGCGGCGATCCCGGGCTCCGAGCTGCTGCTGGTCGACGGCATGGGCCACGACCTGCCCGAGCCGCTGTGGCCGACGATCACCCAGGCGATCCGGCGCACCGCCGACCGGGCCGACCGGGCCGAGAGGGCCGACCGGGCGGACCGGGCGGACCGGGCGGACCGGCGCTAGCGAACCGGGAGTGAAACCCGGGCGACCGGGTACCCCTTGCCTCGCGGTCGCACGGATGGTGTGATCTGGGCCTCGGAGCAGCAGGGGGTAGGGATGACCGGACGACGGGACGGACGGACACGGCTCGGCCATCGGGCTCGTCGGGGTCGTCGGGGCTTCGCGACCGCGGCGGCGGTGGTCCTGCTCTCCTCCGCACTCGCGGCCTGTGGCGGCGACTCGGGCACCGAGCTGATCTGGTACACGAACCCCGACACGGGCGGCCAGGCCAAGCTGGCCGAGAAGTGCAGCACCGACGACTACACGATCACCACGCAGGTGCTCCCCCAGGACGCCAGCCAGCAGCGCATCCAGCTGGTGCGCCGGCTGGCCGCCGGTGACACCGAGATCGACCTGATGAGCCTCGACCCACCCTTCACCGCCGAGTTCGCCGAGGCCGGCTACCTGGCCGACATCCCGGACGGGCTCGAGCAGAAGCTCACCGACCAGTCCTTCGAGGGTGCCGTGGACGCGGCCACGTGGGAGGACCAGATGGTCGTGGCACCGTTCTGGTCCAACACCCAGGTGCTCTGGTACCGCAAGTCGTTCGTGGAGAAGACCGACCTGGACGTGAGCCAGCCGGTCACCTGGGAGCAGGTGATCCGGGCGGCCGACGAGAACGGCGGCAAGGTCGCCGTCCAGGCCAACAAGTACGAGGGCTACGCGGTCTGGATCAACGCCCTGTTCGAGGGAGCCGGCGGCCGACTGGTCGAGGACGTGGAGCAGGGAGCGGACGCCACCGTGACCGTCGACTCCCCGGCCGGCGAGGACGCGGCACGGGTCGTCGAGCAGCTGGCCTCGTCCAAGGCGGCCCCGGCAGACCTCTCGGTGTCCAACGAGGGCACCGCCGTGGCCACCTTCGGCTCCGACGCCGGCGCCTTCATGGTCAACTGGACGTTCGTCTGGACGGCCTACGGAGACGACCCGGTTTCCAAGGACATCGGCTTCACCCGGTATCCGCGCACCGTCGAGGGCGAGGAGTCGGCCCCGCCCTACGGCGGCATCGGGCTCGGCGTCAACGCCGCGACCGAGAGCAGGTCCGAGGCCATGTCGGCCGTCGAGTGCATCACCAGCCCCGAGAACCAGGCCTTCTACGCCAACGACTCGGGGAACATGCCGGCCAGTGCGGCCGGCTACGACGACCCCAAGCTGCGGGAGACCTACGGCCAGGACCTCCTCGACCTCTTCCAGCAGAGCGTGGAGGCGGCAGCACCGCGCACGGTCTCGCCCTACTGGAGTGACATCTCGCTCTCCCTGCAGAGCACCTGGCACCCGCCGTCGTCCGTCGACGGCCAGACCCCCGGGCAGTCCGCGGACTTCATGTCCCAGGCACTGCAGGCAGAGAGGTTGCTGTGAGCACCGCCGTCTCCCCGGACCAGAGGTCCACGACCCGCAAGACCGGCAGGCAGGCGCGGTCGCCGAGCACGGAGCGCTCCCGCGCCGAGAACCGCCTCGGCCTCAAGCTGGTCGCGCCGGCCGTCGTGCTGATGCTGCTGGTCACCGCCTACCCCATGCTGCAGGCGCTGTACCTCTCGCTGTTCCGCTACCGGCTGACCAACCCCGACGACCGCCAGTTCATCGGCTTCGACAACTACGTGACCGCGCTGAGCGACCAGCTGTTCTGGCAGGATCTGTGGAACACCGTCGTGATCATGGTGGTCACGGTCGCGGTCGAGCTGGTCATCGGCTTCGCGTTCGCCATGGTGATGCACCGGGTGATCTTCGCCCGCGGCGTGATCCGCACCTCGATCCTGATCCCCTACGGCATCATCACCGTGGTCTCGGCCTTCGCCTGGCAGTTCGCGTTCAGCCTCAACAACGGGTTCGTGAACGGCTGGTTCAGCTGGCTCCCGTGGATCGCCGCCGACACGAACTGGTTCGGCGACCACTGGCACGCGATGTTCGCGATCATGGTCTCGGAGATCTGGAAGACCACGCCGTTCATGGCGCTCCTGCTCCTGGCCGGGCTGTCCCAGGTCTCGGAGGACATGATCGAGGCCGCCAAGGTGGACGGCGCGACCTGGTGGCAGCGGCTGTGGAAGGTGATCCTGCCGAACATGCGGGCCGCGATCATGGTCGCGGTGCTCTTCCGGGCCCTCGACGCCTTCCGCATCTTCGACAACATCTTCGTCATGACCAAGGGAGCGCAGGAGACCGAGTCCTCGTCCTTCCTGACCTACAGACAGGTGATCGAGCAGTTCCAGCTGGGCATGGGCTCCGCCCTGTCCGTGCTGCTCTTCCTGTCGGTGCTGGTCCTGGCCTACGGGATCGTCAAGCTGTTCCGGGTGGACCTGTCGCAGGCGAGGGGTGAGGGCTGATGCAGGGCAGGACGGGAGTCGGGATCTGGGCCGGGTTCGCGGCGATCATGGTGTGGTGCCTGCTGCCGGTGGTGTGGATCATCATGCTGTCGTTCAAGTCGGTCGACGAGACCTCGGCCGGCAGCCCCCAGTTCTTCCCTCAGGACTTCACGCTCGCCAACTACGGGGACATCCTCTCCGACAGCGACTTCACGAACGCGCTGATCAACTCGTTCGGGATCTCGCTGATCGCGACCGTGCTGTCGGTCATCTTCGCCACGTTCACGGCCTACGCGATCGCTCGGCTGGAGTTCCGCGGCAAGAAGCTGGTGCTGTCGATCGCGCTGGCGATCGCCATGTTCCCGGTCGTCGCGCTGGTCGGCCCGCTGTTCGACATGTGGCGGACGTTCGGGCTCTTCAACACCTGGCCCGGGCTGATCATCCCCTACATGTCGTTCACGCTGCCGCTGGCGATCTGGACGCTCTCGGCCTTCTTCCGTGAGATCCCGTGGGAGATGGAGCAGGCCGCGCAGGTGGACGGTGCGACGTCGTGGCAGGCGTTCCGCAAGGTGATCGTCCCGCTGGCGGCGCCGGGGGTGTTCACCGCGGCGATCCTCACGTTCTTCTTCGCCTGGAACGAGTTCGTCCTCGCCATCTCCCTGACCACCACGGTCGACGGCGGCGCGACCTCGACAGGAGCCAGGACCGTGCCTGCGCAGATGTCGTTCTTCGTGGGCCCGGACCCGTTCAACCCGCCGTACTCGCAACTGGCGACCGCCTCGGTCGTCGTGACGATCCCGATCATCGTCATCGTCCTGCTTTTCCAGCGCAAGATCGTCGCCGGCCTCACCTCCGGCGCAGTGAAGGGGTGACCCGATGGCCGCCATCGACATGAAGAACATCGTCAAGAAGTACGGCGACGGGTTCCCCGCCGTGAACGACGTCAGCATCGACGTCGCAGACGGGGAGTTCATGATCCTCGTCGGACCGTCGGGCTGCGGGAAGTCGACGCTCCTGCGCATGATCGTCGGGCTCGAGGACATCACCGAGGGCGAGATGGTCATCGGCGACAAGGTGGTCAACGACCTCGCACCACGGGACCGGAACCTGGCCATGGTGTTCCAGAACTACGCGCTCTACCCGCACCTGACCGTGTTCGAGAACATCGCGTTCCCGCTTCGACTGGCCGGCGTCTCCGACGACGAGGTCGACCGGTTGGTCCGCGAGGCCTCGAAGACCCTGGAGCTCGACGAGCACCTCGACCGCAAGCCGGGCAACCTGTCCGGAGGCCAGCGCCAGCGGGTGGCGATGGGCCGGGCGATCGTGCGCGACGCCGACGCGTTCCTCTTCGACGAGCCGCTGTCCAACCTCGACGCCAAGCTGCGCGGCCAGATGCGCACCGAGATCTCCCGACTGCAGAAGCGACTGGGGATCACCACCGTCTACGTCACCCACGACCAGACCGAGGCGATGACGCTCGGCGACCGGGTCGCGGTGCTCAAGAGGGGCGTGCTGCAGCAGCTCGCCACGCCGCGCGAGCTCTACGTCAACCCGGGCAACCTCTTCGTCGCCGGGTTCATCGGCTCGCCGCCGATGAACTTCCTGCCCGCGACCGTCGAGGGCCGGACCGTGAAGCTGCCGTTCGGCGAGGTGCAGATCCCCGAGGAGCACGCCCGCAAGGCCGAGGGCAAGGGTCTGCTCATCGCCGGCATCCGCCCGGAGCACTTCGAGGACGCCTCGGTGAAGCAGGACACCTCCGAGGGGTCGACCTTCCGGGCCACCGTCGACGTCGTGGAGTGGCTCGGCAACGAGGCCTACGCCTACATCCCGTTCGAGGCGGGGTCCGAGGTCCGCGACCAGCTCGCCGAGCTGGAGCGCGACCTGGAGGGCGAGTCCATGCGCAGCCAGCTGGTGGTCTCCCTCGACGGTGCCAGCCGGGTCGCCGAGGGCGACGAGGCGGAGATCTGGGTGGACACCTCGAAGATCCACCTCTTCGACCCGGCCACCGGCGAGAACCTCACCGTCGACCTCGAGCACGCCGGCCGGATCCCGGCCAACGACGATCCCGAGGCGCTCGCCGAGGCCGAGCGGCGGGCCGACGAGGGCGAGGCGGAGCGGGCCCAGGCGCAGGGCGCCTGAGCCCGCCGGCCGTCCGTCCGACCCGCCTCTGGGTCGGCGGGTCGCTCAGTCGCTGAGGCGCTCTCCGGTGTCGGTGTCGAAGACGTGGACCTGGTGCGGGTCGGTGGTGACGTGGATGGTCTCGCCCTTGCGGACGTGGTCGCGACCGGTGACCCGGATGATCAGGTCGTGCGGGGTGCCCTCGACGCCGGAGGTGCCGTAGACGAACGCGTCGGCGCCGAGCTCCTCGACCACGGTGACCTTGACCGGCAGCCCGCCCTCCTCGGCGCTGACCAGGCGCCAGGCCTCGGGGCGGACCCCGACGGTGATGTTGCCGGTCATCCGGTGCGAGGCGCCCTCGTCGACCGGGACGAGGTACTCCCCGATCTTGGCCTGGCCGTTCTCGGCGCGGGCCTCGAGCAGGTTCATCTGCGGTGAGCCGATGAACCCGGCCACGAACAGGTTGACCGGCTTGTCGTAGAGGTTCAGTGGGGTGTCGACCTGCATCAGCTCGCCGAGCTTCATCACCGCCACCCGGTCCCCCATCGTCATCGCCTCGACCTGGTCGTGGGTGACGTAGACCGTGGTCACCCCCAGGTCGGCCTGGAGCTTGGCGATGTCGGTGCGGGTCTGGACCCGCATCTTGGCGTCCAGGTTCGACAGCGGCTCGTCCATGCAGAACACCTGCGGCTGCCGCACGATCGCCCGCCCCATCGCCACGCGCTGCCGCTGACCGCCCGAGAGCGCCTTGGGCTTGCGGTCCAGGAACTCCTCCAGTCCGAGGATCTTGGCCGCCTCCGCGACCCTGGTCTTGCGCTCGGCCTCGGGGACCTTGGCCATCTTCAACGAGAACGCCATGTTGTCCGCGACCGACATGTGCGGGTAGAGCGCGTAGTTCTGGAACACCATCGCGATGTCGCGGTCCTTGGGTGGGGCGTGGGTGATGTCGCGATCACCGATGAAGATCTGCCCCTCGTTGCACTCCTCCAACCCCGCCAACATCCGCAGCGTGGTGGACTTGCCGCAGCCCGAGGGCCCGACCAGGACCATGAACTCGCCGTCCTCGATCTCCAGATCGATGCCGGGCACCGCCGGCTCGGCGGCGCCGGGGTACCAGCGCTGGGCCTGCTTGAACGAAACCGTTGCCATGACTCTTCTCCTTCACCGGCAGGTACGTGCCGGACGATCCGTAGTGAAGTGACCTGGGTCACACTAGCGAGCACTGACAGAGATCAGCTCCGCCTCCTCGGGATGCCAGTCGGGCGGGGCGTCGACGAGCTCGAGACCCGCGCCGTCCGCGCGCCAGCGCACTGCCAGCGGGTCGATGACGCCGCCGATGAACGCGTCCGAGTCGCCGCGGTTCTCGAAGGCCAGGAAGACCGGTGGACCGTCCCCCGTCGGCACCAGCTTGCCGACGTACAGCCGTTCGCTCGTCAGCCGCACGGCGGCCGCGACGTCCACAGGGGCGCCGGGTCCGTCCACGGCCACGGTCCAGACGCCGCCGCCACCCACCCCGACGCCGGGCATCTCCGGGCCGAGGCAGGAGAACATCAGCACCCACCGGCCCTCGACGCAGGTCACCGAGATCACCTCGAGCTGGTCGAACCGCCCGGTCGGCGAGCTCAGCGGAGCGCCGACCCGCCAGCTCCGCAGGTCGGCGGAGGTGGCATGCCCGACGACGCCGTCGCCCGCACCGCCCGGGTGTCCGCCCGCCGCCTGCGCGGTCACGTACATGTGCCACAGCCCGGCGTCGTCGCGCACCACCCAGGGGTCGCGCCAGTGCTCCTGGTGGCCCTGGCCCGCCCACCGGCGGTACCAGCGCCGGTCGGCTTCGAGCAGCAGGTCCCCCGAGCGCTCCCACCGGTGCAGGTCCGCGGAGGTGGAGACCCCGATCCGCTGCACCCGCCCCTCCTCGGCCTGCGCGACGCCGGTGCTGAACAGGTGCCACCCACCGTCGTCGTCCCGGACCACGCTGCCGGTCCAGGTGGCCAGGTCGTCGAAGGCGCCCAGCGGCTGTGGGACCAGGGCGTCCTCGACCCGGGTCCAGTCCCGCAGGTCGCGCGAGACGGCGTGGCCGACCGAGGCGTTGAGGTGGCGCAGCTCCGGGTCCCCGAGGGACCGCGGCGCCTTCAGGAAGAACAGGTGGTACGCCGGGTGGTCGGCGTCCGTGTGCCGGTCGTCGACCACCCAGAAGTCCCACACCCACTCGTCGGTGAGGTCGAACATGCGCTACCCCTTGACCGCTCCGGAGGTCAGGCCACGGACGAAGAAGCGCTGCAGGGCGAAGAACACGACCATCGGCAGCACCATGGAGACGAAGGCGCCGGCCGTCAGCAGCTCCCGTCCCAGGCCCTGCGTCCCGAGCAGGCTCTGCAGCTCGACGATCACGGTCGCGTTGCCGCCCGAGCCCAGGAAGAGCTTGGCGATGAGGAAGTCGTTCCACACCCAGAGGAACTGCAGGATCGCGAACGCCGCCAGCGCCGGCACCGACATCGGCACGATCAGCCGCCAGAACGTCTGGTAGTGCGTGGCTCCGTCCATCTTCGCCGACTCGATGATCGTCTTGGGCAGCGTGGCCATGTAGTTGCGCAGGACGTAGATCGCCAACGGCATGCCGAAGCCGGTGTGCAGCAGCCACACCGCGAAGAACTCCTGGCTGATGTCCAGGCCGCGGGGGCCGAGCAGGTTCAGCATCGGCTGGAAGGCCACCTGGATCGGGATCACCATCACCGCGACGATGCCGACGAACAGGAAGTCCTTGCCGCGGAACTCCATGAACGTGAAGGCGTAGGCGGCGAACGCGGCGAACATGATCGGGATCACCGTGGCCGGGATCGCCACCACCAGGCTGTTGACGAAGCCGCTGCCGAGGTCCGTGCCCTCGAACACGCGACGGTAGTTGTCGGTGGTCCAGCCGGCGTTGCCCGGGTTGAACAGGATCGTCCACCACCCGGTGCTGGCAGCGTCGATCCGGGACCGGAACGAGGTGACCAGCAGGCCCAGCGTCGGCAGTGTCCACAGCACGCACAGCGCGAGCATGCCGAGGATCGAGACCCAGCTGCGGCGCCGGCCGTCCTTCATGGTGCCGGGCGTCCGGCTCGGAGTGGAGCGGGTGGCCTTCGTGGCCAGGCCCGCCTCCTTGGTGACCGTCGTGGAGCTCATCGGTTCATCTCCTCCTGCCGGAAGTGCCGGACCTGGTAGATCAGCACCGGGGTCACCGCCAGCAGCAGGATCACCACGATGGCCGAGGCGACTCCCGCGTTGCCGCGGGCGAACAGCTCCTTGAAGAACAGGTTCGCGATCACGTCGGTGTTGTCCCGGCCGTTGGTCAGCACGTAGACGATGTCGAAGACCTTCAGCACCAGGATCAGCACCGTGATGAAGACCGTGATGATGGTCCCCTTCATCTGCGGGATCAGGACCTGCCAGAAGATCTGCCACTCCGACGCCCCGTCGATCCGGGCCGCCTCGATGGTGTCCTCCGGGACTCCCTTGATCGCCGAGGACAGGAGGATCATGGCGAAGCCGACCTGGAGCCAGATCAGGATCACCATCAGCAGGATCGAGTTCAGCTTGGCGGTCTCGATCGACAGCCAGGTCTGGGCCTCCCCGCCGAGCGTGGTCCAGATCGCGTTGAGCAGCCCGACCTGCTCGTCGCCGATGGAGAAGTCGTAGACGAGACCCCAGATGGCCGACGCGCCGACGAACGAGATCGCCATCGGCAGGAAGATCACGCTCTTCGACACGCTCTCACCGCGGGTCGAGAGCCGGTCGGCGAGCACGGCCACGATGGTGCCGAGCGCCACGGTGACCGCCGGCACGATCATCAGCCACAGCAGGTTGTTGAAGATCGCGCTGCGGAAAGCCTCACTGCCGAAGATCGTCTTGTAGTTCTCCAGGCCGACGTAGCTCTCGCTGTCCTGGTCGGCGAAGGAGAAGTTGATCGTCTGCAGCGCCGGGTAGATGAGCATCAGCGAGATGAAGCCCAGGCCGGGGAGCAGGTAGGCGTAGGGGATCAGGCCGAGCGAGGCCCGCTGCGGAAGCCCCTCCACCAGCATGTTGAGGAAGTAGAACAGCACCGCCGCCCCGCCGACCCCCACCACGACCGCGACGACGCCGATCAGCACCGCGCTGTCGAAGTAGACCTCGGGCAGGATCGAGAACGACATGAACACCGTGTACATGACGTACCCGGTGACCACCATGCCGACCAGGCCGCCGCCGATCTTGCGGGCGCTGGCCCGGCCGTGGACGACCCCGGAGTCCGGGGCGGACCCCGGCGCCGGAGCGCCGGGGTCCTCCACGGCCGTGGTCATGACGCCGGCCAGGTCTCTTCGATCTGGTCGAGCGTCTCCTGGCTCGACTGACCACCCATCCAGTCGACCATCCCGACCCAGAAGCTGTCGGAGCCGACCGCCTTGGGCATCAGGTCGGAGGCGTCGAACCGGAACACGTCGGCGTCGGCCGCCAGCTGGGCGATCGCCCGGGTGGTGTCGTCGGCGTACTGGCTGTCGTCGAAGGTGGCGTGCGGGGACAGCCAGCCACCGACCTGGGCCCACTCGCCGCCGAACTCGTCGGAGGTCAGGAAGGTCATGACCTCCTTGACGTCGTCGTCGTCGCCGTTGAAGGTCGCGGCCAGGTCACCGCCGCCGAGCAGCGGCTGCCCGTCGTAGCCGCCCTCGTAGGCCGGGAAGTAGAACGTGCCCACCGAGCCGTCGAGGTCGGCCTGGACGTCCTTGGGGTAGAAGCCGGTCGCGAAGTTGCCCTGGCGGTGCAGGTAGCAGCTGGGCTCGGCCTTGAACGCCGGGGTCATCGCGTCGGCGAAGCCGGTGTTGAGGATGCCCTTGGCGCCGCCGAGGACCATGTCGTCGCTCTTGGCGATCTCACCGAAGGCGTCGAGCGCCTCGACGATCTGCGGGTCGTTGAACGGGATCTCGTGGGCGACCCACTGGTCGTACACGTCCGGACCGTGCAGGCGCAGGACCATCTCCTCGAGCCAGTCCGTCCCGACCCAGCCGGTGGCCTGGTCGGACTCCCAGCCCATGCACCACGGCTTGGTGCCGTCGGCCGCGATCTTGTCGGCCTCCGACATGAGCTCCTGGAAGGTGGCCGGCTCGGTGTTGTAGCCGGCGTCCTCGTAGGCGGGCTTGGGGTACCAGACGATGCTCTTGACCGCCATCCGCATCGGCGCGCCGTAGACGGTGCCGTCGGCGGTGGCCGCGTCGAGGAACCCGGGGATCAGCGTCTCCTCGATGGCGCCGATGTCGATGACGTCCTCCATCGGAGTCATGTCGTCGGCGAGCTCGATGAGCCCGCCCGGCTGGGGGAAGAGCCCGATGTCGGGCGCGTCGCCGGAGTTCACCTTCTGCACGATCGTGGTGGTGAAGTCGGTGTCCTCGGTGTACTCGATGTCGATCCCGGACTCGTCCTCGAACGCCTTGAGGGAGGCCTCGAAGGCGTCCTTCTCCGGGCCGCCGAACGCGCCGAGGATGGTGACCTTGCCGTCCCCGTCGTCCGAGCCACCCGAGCCGCCGCCGCCTCCGTCGTCGGACTGGAGGCATCCCGAGGTGATCAGCGCCAACGTGGCGGCCACTCCGACCGCTGCCAGCCGGCGTCGCTGTCCTGTCGCCATCTTCGCTCCCTGTGTTGGCAGTGAGGACGCGCCGACCGCGCCCTGCGTAAACGTTTGCAATCGATCGTGACGCACATCACGGCATCTCGTCAAGGGGGGTACGCAAACGTTTGCAGAATCGCTACCCTGACCTCATGCCCGCCGTCCAGGACGTCCGCGAGCCACACGCCAACATGGCTGACGTGGCGGCTCGCGCGGGCGTCTCCAGCGCCACCGTGTCCCGCGCCCTGCGCGGGCTGCCGGGGGTGAGCCCGGCCACGCGGGACCGGATCCGGCAGATCGCCGAGGAGCTCTCCTACGTCGTCTCGCCCGAGGCCTCCCGGCTGTCGCGGCGCCAGACCGGGCGGGTCGCGGTGGTGGTGCCCAAGATCGACGTGTGGTTCTACTCGGCGATGCTGGCGAGCATCGAGGCCCACCTCCGCGAGGCGGACCTCGACGTGCTCATCTACCAGGTCGACGGCCGGGAGCAGCGCAGCCGGTTCTTCCGGGAGCTGCCCTCGCGCCGCAAGGTGGATGCGGTGGTGCTGATCGCCCTGCCGGTGCTCGAGGACGAGGAGGAGCGCCTCGACCTGCTGGGGGTGCAGGTGGTCGTCGCCGGCGGCGAGCTGCGCGACTACCCGCACGCCCGGGTCGACGACCAGGCCGTGGCCGTGCTCGCGGTGCAGCACCTCATCGAGCTCGGCCACCGCCGGATCGCGATGATCCGCACCAGCGACACGACCGGCACGATCTGGTCGTCCTACACCGAACGGACCCGCGGCTACCTCGACGCCCTCAGGGCCGCGGACCTCGACGTCCGTGAGGAGTACCTGGTCACCGAACCGTTCGGCCTGCGGGCCGGCACCGACGGGGTGGCCGCCCTGCTGGCGCTCGACGAGCCGCCGACGGCGGTGTTCGCCTACTCCGACGAGATCGCGATCAGCGCGTTGCGCGGTCTCCAGCAACGAGGGGTCCGGGTCCCCGAGGAGCTCTCGGTGGTCGCCGTCGACGACCACCCGATGGCCGCGCTCTTCGACCTCACCACGGTCGCCCAGCACGTGCCCGACCAGGGTCGTCTGGCCGCCACGCAGGTGCTGGCCCTGGTGCACGGCACCGGAGCCGCCGAGGACTCACTCGTCGTCGACCCGCATCTCGTGATCCGCGGGACCACCGCTCCCCCGCCGGACCGGCGCTAACGCAGCGCTCGGCGACCGCGCCTCGACTCCCCGGGCATCGCCCGGCGTTGCACGGTGACCGCCCCCATCAGGGCGAGTCCGCGCACCCGGACCAGGGGGGCGTCGGCGGCGATCTCCGCGGCCACCTTGGGCCGGGCCTCGTCGAAGCTGCCCATCACCCCCAGGCCCTCAACGGCGATCCTGGTGCCGGCGTTGACGTGGACGTCGATCCCGCCCATCACCGCGACCGCGGTGACCACCACCTCCGGGGCCGCGAACCGGGCCTCGCGCAGGTCGAGGGTGACCCCGCCCATCATGGCGAAGGCGGTGTGGGACGGCCCGATCTCCCAGACCCCACGACGGTCCTGGCCGCTCATGACGGCCAGGCTGAAGTCGTGCCGCGACCCTGCGGGCAGGAGCGGCGGGCGGGGCACGGCCGGGTGGGCCTCGGAGGACACGGCGGGAGGAGAGCCCGGCAGGTCGGCCACGATCGGCACCAGGTCGCCCGCCACCTTCGCGGCGTACGTCGCCTCGAGTCGCTCCTCGAGCTCGTCCCAGTCCAGCCGTCCCTCGGCCGCGGCCTCCCGGAGCAGCTCGGCGACCTGGTGCCGGTCACTGTCGGAGATCCGCAGGCGGGCGGGGTCGGGCTCGGTCACGGCTCCCCTCCCCTCGTCCATCCGGCCTCCCAGCCTAGCGAAACCACGGCGTACGCTGGGCGCTCGTGAGCACCGCATCCTCTCCCGAGTTCCGTTACTCCGACCTGCTGCCGACCGGCGCCGACGACACGCCGTACCGGTTCCTGGGCGCCGAGGGGGTCAGCGTCGTCGAGGCCGGCGACCGGACCTTCCTGCAGGTGGACCCGGAGGCGATCCGCCGCCTGACCGCCGAGGCGATGCACGACATCGCCCACTACCTGAGGCCGGCCCACCTGGCCCAGCTGCGCCGGATCATCGACGACCCGGAGTCGTCGGGCAACGACCGGTTCGTGGCGCTGGACCTGCTGAAGAACGTGAACATCTCCGCCGGCGGCGTGCTGCCGATGTGCCAGGACACCGGCACCGCGATCGTCATGGGCAAGAAGTCCGAGGGCGTGCTCACCGGTGCCGACGACGGCGAGACGATCAGCCGCGGGGTGCACGACGCCTACACGAAGCTGAACCTGCGCTACAGCCAGCTGGCGCCGCTGACGACGTTCGAGGAGAAGAACACCGGCACCAACCTGCCGGCACAGATCGAGATCTACTCCACGCCGGAGACGTCCGGGCGGCCGGAGTACAAGTTCCTCTTCATGGCCAAGGGTGGGGGGTCGGCCAACAAGTCGTTCCTGTTCCAGGAGACCAAGGCGATCCTGAACCCCGAGCGGATCCTCACCTACCTCGACGAGAAGATCCGCTCACTCGGCACCGCCGCCTGCCCGCCGTACCACCTCGCCGTGGTGATCGGCGGCACCAGCGCCGAGTTCGCCCTCAAGACCGCCAAGTACGCCTCCGCGCACTACCTCGACACCCTGCCGACCTCGGGCTCGATGGACGCGCACGGGTTCCGCGACCTCGAGCTGGAGGAGCAGGTCTTCGAGCTGACGCAGTCGTTCGGGATCGGCGCCCAGTTCGGCGGCAAGTACTTCTGCCACGACGTGCGGGTGGTCCGGCTCCCCCGACACGGCGCATCCTGCCCGGTGGCCATCGCCGTCTCGTGCTCCGCCGACCGGCAGGCGCTCGGCAAGATCACCGCCGAGGGCGTGTTCCTCGAGCAGCTCGAGACCGACCCGGCGCACTACATGCCGGACACCGGGACCGCCGACGACATCGCCGGCGGCGAGGTGGTCCCGATCGACCTGAGCCGTCCGATGGAGGAGATCCTGGCCGAGCTGTCGCGGCACCCGGTCAAGACCCGGCTGTCGTTGACCGGTCCGCTCGTGGTGGCGCGCGACATCGCGCACGCCAAGATCAAGGAGCGGCTCGACGCCGGCGAGGAGATGCCCGACTACCTGCGCGACCACCCGGTCTACTACGCCGGGCCGGCCAAGACGCCGGACGGGATGGCGTCCGGCTCGTTCGGGCCGACCACCGCGGGCCGCATGGACACCTACGTCGAGCAGTTCCAGGCCGCGGGCGGGTCCATGGTGATGCTGGCCAAGGGCAACCGCAGCAAGGTCGTGACCGAGGCCTGCGCGGCCCACGGCGGGTTCTACCTCGGGTCGATCGGCGGCCCGGCGGCCCGGCTGGCGCAGGACTGCATCAGGTCGGTCGACGTGCTCGAGTACGAGGATCTCGGCATGGAGGCGGTCTGGAGGATCGAGGTCGAGGACTTCCCGGCGTTCATCGTGGTCGACGACAAGGGCAACGACTTCTTCACCGATCCCTCGGGCGCGGTGACGGTGCCGATCACCGGGGTCCGGGTCCGCTCCGCCGAGTAGCCGAGCCTCACCGGCCGGCCCGCGCGGAGAACGCGTCGGGCGGCGCGCAGGCGGTCGTCAGCCGGCTGGTCGCTCGGCGCCCAGCTCCGCCACCAGCTCCCCCACCAGCGCGGACGCCGCCGGGCCGACGGCGTGCCCCAGGAGCCGGGCGGTGCCGCCCACCCGCGACTGGTGACCGCCGCCGAGGTGCACCGGCAGGTCCGGGTACGCCGCGGCGAGCGCGGCGACGGCCTCGCGGACCGCGGGCACGTCCTCGGTCGAGGGGACGCCGATGATCACCGCCGCCGGCTGCTCGGTCGCCACCGCGCCCACGAACTCGGCCGCGGGCAGGTCCCCGCCGACGTAGACCACGTCGAGACCGGCTCGCCGCAGCACGGTGGCGAAGGCCAGGACACCGAGCTCGTGCCGCGAGCCGCGCGCCAGCCCGACCAGCACCCGGGGGCCGATCCCGGAGCCGGCGGCCGCGTCGAACAAGATCGACAGCCGCCGGTGCACGCTGGCGCTGGCGAAGTGCTCTCCGGCGACCGTGACGTCGCCCCGGCGCCAGGCCGCCCCCAGCTCGAGGAGCGCGGGCATCAGCCAGCCGTCGACCACCCGCTCGAAGCTCGCCTGACCGAACCCCTCGTCGAGGGCGGCACTCAGGACGGCGGCGTCGAACCGCTGCGCGGCCCGAACCAGCGACCCGGTGTCTCCCAGGGTGTCGGCCGCCGGCACCGGCTCGGCGTCGACGCCGGCGGCCTCGTCGGAGAGCACCAGGCCCGCCGCCTGGCGCGCCGAGATGCCCGAGCCGACCAGCGCCTGCATGGCCGAGAGCCGACGGAGCGCGGCGTCGTCGTAGAGGCGGTAGCCGCCGTCGCTCCGGGTCGGGGTGACCACCGCGTAGCGGCGCTCCCACATGCGCAGGGTGTCGGGGGCGATCCCGGTGAGCTCGGCGGCGCGCTTGACGGTGTACATGCCGATGAGTGTAGCCGGAACATTCGACAAAGACTGGACAGACTCGCTCTCCATGGTCCAGACTCGGTCCCGGCAACACCTTGGACACACTTTGGACATCCCGGGAGGGACCATGACCGCAGCGAGCATCGCCCGCCTCCTCGTCGGCGCCGCCGCCATCGCGTCGGCGGCCGTGGGCACCCTGGTCGCGGTCAGCCCCGCCGATGCCACCCCGCAGGACGAGGTGTCGATCGTCCGCACCAGCTGCGGCTGACGGACCCCCGCCGTCGGTCGCACCGCGGGCCGCCCCCTCCCCCCCATCACCGGGGGCGGTCCGCACCCTCCACCGGAGGCGCCCGGATGGCCCAGGATGGACCCGTGACCACCGACACGCCGTACGCCGACCTCGCCCGCGCCGTCTCCGACCGGGGCGAGGTGCTGCTGCGCGGGCGGCGCGAGGAGGGCGCCGCCGTTCTGGAGCTGCGGGTCAACGGCGTCCTCGTCATGGACACGCGGGAGACCAGCACCGAGCGCGCGCTGGCCACCGACGCCCTGGCGCTGGCGGCGTCGCCACGCCGGGTGCTGGTCGGCGGGCTCGGGCTCGGCTTCACCCTGGCCGAGGTGCTCGCCGACCGCCGGGTCGAGGAGTGCACCGTCGCCGAGCTCGAGCCGGCGCTGGTCGGCTGGCTCGCCGACGGGACGGTCCCGCACGGCCCCGCCCTGCTCGCTGACCCCCGGGTGACCGTCGCCGTCGGCGACGTCGCCGACGTGTTGACCTCGGCCCCGGACCGGGCCTACGACCTGGTGCTGCTGGACGTCGACAACGGGCCGGGGCACCTGGTCCACGACGCCAACGCCGCGCTCTACCGGCCGGCGTTCCTGGAGACGCTGCACCGCACCACCGCGGAGCTGGCCGTCGTCTGGTCCGAGGCGGAGTCCCCGGACCTGGTCCGCACGCTGCGGCAGGCCTTCGGCTCGGCCGAGGCGATCCCCCACGACGTCCGGCTCCAGGGGCGCGACGAGCGCTACTGGCTGCACGTCGCCCGACGTCCCGGGTAGCCTCGGGAGGCGTGAGCGAGCACCCCGAGCAGCCCGAGGACCACCGCACCGAGCACGACTCCATGGGCGAGGTGCGGGTCCCGCGCACCGCCCTGTGGCGGGCCCAGACCCAGCGCGCGGTCGAGAACTTCCCGATCAGCGGCACCCGGCTCGAGGACCAGCACGTGATCGCCCTCGCCCGGGTCAAGGCCGCCGCCGCCCGGGTCAACGCGCGACTGGGCGTGGTCGACGAACGGGTCGCGGAGGCGATCGCGGAGGCCGCCGCCGAGATCGTCGGCGGCGAGCACCTCGACCAGTTCCCGGTCGACGTCTTCCAGACCGGCTCGGGGACCTCCTCGAACATGAACATGAACGAGGTGCTCGCCTCGCTCGCCGCCCGGCGCGGCGTCGAGGCGCACCCGAACGACGACGTCAACGCCAGCCAGTCCAGCAACGACGTGTTCCCGACCTCCATCCACGTGGCCGCCACCAGCGCGACCGAGCACGACCTGGTGCCCGCCCTGGCCCACCTCGCCACCGCCCTCGAGGCGAAGTCCGAGGAGTTCGCCGACACCGTGAAGTCCGGGCGGACCCATCTCATGGACGCCACCCCGGTCACGCTCGGCCAGGAGCTCGGCGGCTACGCGGCCGCCCTGCGCCTCGGCGTACGTCGGCTGCGCGACGCCCTGCCCCGGGTCGCCGAGCTGCCTCTGGGCGGCACCGCGGTCGGCACCGGCATCAACACCCCGGACGGCTTCGCCGCCGCCGTGATCGAGGAGCTGGCCCGGGACACCGGGCTGCCGTTCACCGAGGCCGGGGACCACTTCGAGGCCCAGGGCGGCCGGGACGCCCTCGTCGAGCTCTCCGGCCAGCTGCGGGTGGTGGCGGTCTCGCTCACCAAGCTCTGCAACGACCTGCGCTGGATGTCCTCGGGACCCTCGACCGGACTCGCCGAGATCCACCTGCCCGACCTCCAGCCCGGCTCGAGCATCATGCCGGGCAAGGTCAACCCGGTGCTGCCGGAGGCGACGCTGATGGTGTGCGCCCAGGTGATCGGCAACGACGTCACGGTGACCACGGCCGGGGCCTCGGGCAGCTTCGAGCTGAACGTGATGATGCCGGTGCTGGCCCGCAACGTGCTGGAGTCGATCCGGCTGCTGGCCAACGCCTCCCGGACGCTCGCGGACCGCTGCGTCGACGGGATCACCGCCGACGAGGAGCGGATGCGCCGCTACGCGGAGTCCTCACCGTCGGTGGTCACCCCGCTCAACCGTCACCTGGGCTACGAGACCGCGGCCGCCGTGGCCAAGCGGGCACTCGCGGAGGGGGCCACGATCCGGGAGACCGTGCTGGCCATGGGGTTCGTCGAGGACGGGACGCTCACCGAGGAGCAGCTCGACGCCGCGCTCGACGTGGACTCGATGACCGGTCGCTGACGGCGTCGCTGACGGGCCGTAGCCTCAGGGGACGGGCGGGCAGACGCTCAGACGAAGTAGGAGAGCACGTAGAAGCCGGCGACGGCGACCACCATCACCAGGGCGGTCAGTCGCACCCACAGCGGCAGCGCGCTGCCGGCAGGGTCACTGGGCTCGGCGTGCCGGAGCTCGCGGGGCAGGTCCTCGTCCATGCGCTCAGTACCAGCCGTTGCCCTGCTTGAAGCCCCACGCGTTGCACGGCGTGCCGTACCGGTCCTGGATGTAGCCCAGGCCCCAGCGGATCTGGACCTCGGCGGAGGTCAGGTAGCCGTCGGGGAGGTCGTGGGTCTGGGTCAGCGCCTGCGGGATGCCGTACGCCGACGAGGTCGGGTTGTCGGCGTCGATCCGCCACCCGCTCTCGGACTCGTAGAGCGAGTCGAGGCAGCCGAACTGGTCGGCGGCGAA
Source organism: Nocardioides donggukensis (assembly GCF_014842875.1). GTDB lineage: Bacteria > Actinomycetota > Actinomycetes > Propionibacteriales > Nocardioidaceae > Nocardioides > Nocardioides donggukensis. The sequence continues at coordinate 412,518 of NZ_JACYXZ010000003.1, forward strand.
GCCGAACTCGGGCAGCAGTGCCCTGCCGATGTCCCGGGGGTCGTCGTCGGAGAGGTCCTCGGTGCGGGTGATCGCCTCGCCGGAGGTGGCCGAGACCGACAGCGCTTTCTCCTTGGCCGGGTCCGCGGCGTCGCGGCGATCGGACCGGGAGACCTGCTCGTCCCGGCGCGGCGCGGCCTCGGCCTCGGCCGGGGGAAGCGGGTCGAGGGCGCCGAGGTCGGAGGCGACGGTGGACACGGCACCGCCGACGGTGCCGTCCTCGTCCGCGGACACGACGCCGCCGCCGACGGCGACGCCGGTGGCGGTCAGCGCGACGGAGGAGAGCAGCACGGTGTTGCGCAGGGCCTTCTTCGGCACCCCGGCAGCCGGCGCCTGCCGGTGCTTGGGTGAGTACTTCTGGTGTTTCGGCACAGGGATACCCACGACGTAGACAACTGGGACGACCGCTCCGCACCCTCGCGTCCCCCCCGGGATCACGAAATGGTCACGGGCCACCCTGCAACAGAAGTCGGGGGCGCGCAAACCGAACGCGGGAAATCGGGGGGCGAGCCGGGTCACACCCGGCCCGCCCCGCGACTCAGCCCTGGAGGCCGACGTCCTCGAGCATCTCGGTGACCAGCGCCGCGATCGGGGACCGCTCGGAGCGGGTCAGCGTCACGTGCGCGAACAGCGGGTGGCCCTTGAGCTTCTCCACGACGGCCACCACGCCGTCATGCCGGCCGACCCGGAGGTTGTCGCGCTGGGCGACGTCGTGGGTGAGCACCACCTTGGAGTTCGCCCCGATCCGGGAGAGCACCGTGAGCAGCACGTTGCGCTCCAGCGACTGGGCCTCGTCGACGATCACGAAGGCGTCGTGCAGGGACCGGCCCCGGATGTGGGTCAGCGGGAGCACCTCGAGCATGCCGCGGTCCAGGACCTCCTCGATGACGTCGCGGGAGGTGATCGCGCCGAGGGTGTCGAAGACCGCCTGACCCCAGGGGGACATCTTCTCCGACTCCGAGCCGGGCAGGTAGCCCAGCTCCTGGCCGCCGACGGCGAACAGTGGGCGGAACACCACCACCTTCGAGTGCTGACGGCGCTCGAGGACCGCCTCCAGGCCGGCGCAGAGGGCCATCGCCGACTTGCCGGTCCCGGCCCGGCCGCCCAGGGAGACGATCCCGACCTCGGGGTCGAGGAGCGTCTCGAGGGCGATCCGCTGCTCGGCGGAACGCCCGTGCACCCCGAACGCCTCCCGGTCCCCGCGGACCAGGTGCACCTGCTTGTCCGGACCGACCCGGCCCAGGGCGGTGCCGCGCTCGGACAGCAGGACCAGCCCGGTGTGGCAGGGCAGGTCCCGGGCCTGGTCGAGGTCGAGCACCCCGTCGTCGTACAGCTCGTCGATGTCGGCGCCGGCCACGTCGAGCTCGGCCATCCCGGTGTAGCCCGCCTCGGCGTCGCCGCTGCCCTTGCCCGGCTTCCCGGTCTCGGCGCGGTACTCCTCGGCGTCCAGCCCCACCGCGGAGGCCTTGATCCGCAGCGGCAGGTCCTTGGAGACCAGCGTCACCGTGGCGCCCTCGTTGGCGAGGTTCTGCGCGACCGCCAGGATCCGGGTGTCGTTGTCGCCCAGCCGGAAGCCGCTGGGCAGCGAGGCCGGGTCGGTGTGGTTGAGCTCGACGCGGATCGTGCCACCGGCCTCGCCGACCGGGATCGGCTTGTCGAGCCGTCCGTGCTGCACCCGCAGCTCGTCGAGCATGCGCAGCGCTGCCCGCGCGAAGTAGCCCAGCTCGGGGTGGTGCCGCTTGCCCTCCAGCTCGGTGATCACCACGACCGGGAGCACCACCTCGTGCTCGTCGAAGCGCCGCACCGCGCCCGGATCGGCCAGCAGCACGCTGGTGTCCAGGACGTAGGTCCGGGTGGAGGCACTGCGATTTCCCTGCGACGCGTCAGCCACGGTCCACTCCTCACGAACCGGCGCGCGCACTCCTCGCCCCGGCCCTAGCTCACACACACGGACCGGGACGGGACCCGAAGGCCGGAGTGCCGGCCTCCGCACGCACGCCACGGCTGTGGCGGTGCTGAACAGTCGTGAATGCTCACGAACGGGCCTCCCGATTCGGCGGGCTTCCCCACCCGCCGTTGACTCCGAAATTACGCCCGTCGGACAAGGAATCCGGGCGACACGCCCAGACCAGGGGGGCGGTCTGGTCCGGCCGGTCAGGCGCCGAAGCGACGCTCCCGCTCGGCGTAGGCGCGCACCGCCCGGAGGAAGTCGACCCGGCGGAAGTCCGGCCAGAACGCCTCGCAGAAGTAGAACTCGCTGCGCGCCGACTGCCACAGCAGGAAGCCGCCCAGCCGCTGCTCCCCGGAGGTGCGGATCACCAGGTCCGGGTCCGGCTGACCCTTGGTGTAGAGGTGCTCGGCGATGTGCTCGACGTCGATGGTCTGGGCCAGCTCCTCGAGCGAGGTGCCACGCTCGGAGTGCTCGACCAGCAGCGACCGGACCGCGTCCGCGATCTCGCGCCGGCCGCCGTACCCGACGGCGATGTTCACCAGCAGGCCGTCGACGTCGCGGGTGGCCTCCTCGATCTCCTTGAGCCGGGCGGCGGTGGCCGCCGGCAGGAGGTCGAGCGCCCCGACCGGGTGCAGCCGCCACCGGCGCTGGTCGGCGAGGGAGGCGACGGCCTCCTCGATGATCACCAGCAGGGCGTCGAGCTCGGCGCGCGGCCGGTTGAGGTTGTCGGTGGAGAGCAGCCAGAGGGTCACGACCTCGACCCCGGTCTCCTCGCACCACTCCAGCAGGGGCTCGATGTTGGCCGCGCCGGCCCGGTGCCCGTGCGCGGTGTCGGCCCCGACGGCCTTGGCCCAGCGCCGGTTGCCGTCGAGCATCACACCGATGTGCTTGGGCAGCCGGTCCTGCGGCAGACGCTTGACCATCCGCGCCTCGTACGCCGGGTAGAGCACCCTCCGGATCCCCTGCTTCCAGTCCGCCACCCCACGATGTTACCGACTCGCCCCGTAGGGTGGGGCCATGAACGACGTCATCCGCGCCCGGCTCGACCACGCCGTCGACCGCGCCGCGGACAAGCTGGCGGAGGTCAAGCCCAAGCTCCGCGGGTGGCTGCACCTCGCCACCGCGCCCCTCGCGCTGGTGGCCGGCATCGTCCTGATCGTGCTCTCACCGACGACCACGACCCGCATCGGCTCGGCGATCTTCGTCGGCAGCGCGGTGGTGCTGTTCACGGTCTCGGCGATCTACCACCGCGGCACCTGGTCGCCGCGCACCTGGGCGTTCCTCAGGCGCTTCGACCACTCCAACATCTTCGTGCTGATCGCCGGCTCCTACACGCCGTTCGCGCTGCTGTTCCTGGAGGGGACCGATCGCACGCTGCTGCTCACCCTGGTCTGGTCAGGGGCGATCCTCGGCGTGCTGTTCCGGGTGTTCTGGGCGGGGGCGCCGCGCTGGCTCTACACCCCGATCTACATCGCGCTGGGCTGGGCCGCTGTCTTCTTCATCCCCGACTTCGCGCGGGGGGCGGCGAACTTCAGCCCCGGCGTCGGCGTCGCCGTGCTGGTGCTGGTCGCCTCCGGCGGGCTGCTCTACACCCTGGGCGGGGTGGTCTACGGCTTCAAGCGACCCGACCCCTCCCCGACCTGGTTCGGCTTCCACGAGGTCTTCCACAGCTTCACGATCCTGGCCTTCGCCACCCATTACGTCGGCGTGTCGCTGGCGACGTACTCGCTGCGGTAGCCGCCCTCACCGCGGAGGCCGCGCCAGGTCCTCCGGGTCGGTGACGGGGAGCGCGCACACCAGGCTCCGGCAGACGTACGCCGCCGGCTGGCCGTCGACCTCGCCCCGCCCGGCGAGCAGCGGGATCGCGTCGTCGCCGGGCTCGCCGACCACGACCACGGCACCGGTGCGCCGCCGGGCGACCCGCTCGAGCGCGTCCCGCTCCGGGCCCGGCCGGCCGACCACCGCGATCTCGTCCGGGCCGTCCAGCATGGTCTGCGCAGCGGCCAGCGCCCACCCGGCGAAACGCGGGGCCCGCTCGGCCAGCCGGGAGAGCACCGCCAGCGCCTCCTCGGCCGCCGAGCGGTGCTCGCCGGAGCCGGTGAGCGCGGCGTACGTCGCCAGCGCGTGCACCATCGACGACGACCCGGACGGGCTCGCGTTGTCGGAGAGCTCCCGAGGCCGGGCGAGCAGGGCCTCGGCGTCCTCGGCGGTGTCGTGGAAGCCGCCGTCCAGGGCTCGGAACCGAGCCAGCGCGTCGTCGAGCACCACCCGCGCGTGCTCCAGCCAGGCCGCGTCACCGGTGGCCTGGACCAGGGCGAGGAAGCCGGAGGCGACGCAGCCGTGGTCCTCGAGCACCCCGGCATGGCGGCCGGCGACCCCGTCGCGGGAGACCCGCAGCAACCGACCGTCCACAAGGTGCAGGTCCACGAGCAGCCGTCCGGCCTCGGCGGCCGCGGCGACGTAGTCGGGGCGGCCCAGGAGGGTGCCGGCGTCGCAGAGCCCCGAGATGGCCAGGCCGTTCCAGGCGGCCACGACCTTGTCGTCGCGCTCCGGACGGACCCGCCCCGCCCGGGCGGCGAGCAGTCGACGCTTGACGTCCTCCAACCGGGCCAGGTCGTCGGGGTCGGTCCGCAGCTGCAGCGTGGAGGCGCCGTGCTCGAAGGTGCCGGCCTCGGTGACCGTGAACACCTCGGCGGCCCACGCACCGTCCTCCGCACCCAGGGCCTCGCGCAGCTGGTCGGGGGTCCAGGCGTAGAACCTGCCCTCGACGCCCTCGCTGTCGGCGTCCAGCGCGGAGGCGAACCCGCCCTCGGGGGTGCGCAGCTCGCGCAGCATGAAGTCGGCCGTCTCCGTGGCGACCCGGTCCCCACCCCAGCGGGCGTAGAGGCCCAGCAGCTGGGCGTTGTCGTAGAGCATCTTCTCGAAGTGCGGCACCACCCAGCCGGCGTCGACGCTGTAGCGCGCGAACCCGCCACCGATCTGGTCGTAGATGCCGCCGCGGGCCATCGCGATGCAGCCGGCGTCGAGCATGAGCCGGGCGCTCTCGGTGGTCGAGCCGGTCCCGGCAGTCGAGCCGGTGCCGGCGGTCGAGCCTGTCGAGACCCGCCTCAGGAACTCCAGCACCATCGACGGTGGGAACTTCGGCGCGCCACCGAAGCCACCGCGCTCGGCGTCGAAGTCCCCGGCCAGCGTGCGCACCGCCTGCGTGAGGGTCTCCTCGCCGATCAGACCCGACTCGAGCCTCGCGGACTGCTGGAGGTGGTCGCGGATCTGCCCGGCGGCGCGCTGGACGTCGTCGGCCCGGTTCTGCCAGGCGTCGGCCAGCGCCTCGAGCAGCTGCCGGAAGCTCGGCATCCCGTGCCGGGGGCGGTCCGGGAAGTAGGTGCCGGCGAAGAACGGCGCCCCCTCGTGGTCGAGCACGCAGGTCATGGGCCAGCCGCCCTGCCCGGTCATCGCGGTCGTGGCGCTCATGTAGACCGCGTCGACGTCCGGCCGCTCCTCGCGGTCGACCTTGACGTTGACGAAGTGCGCGTTCATGTACGCCGCGGTTGCCTCGTCCTCGAACGACTCGTGCGCCATGACGTGGCACCAGTGGCAGGCGGCGTACCCGACCGAGAGCAGGACCGGCAGGTTGCGCTCACGCGCCTCCGTGAACGCCTCCTCGCCCCACTCCCGCCAGTCGACGGGATTTTGCTGGTGCTGCAGCAGGTACGGCGACGTGGCTTCACTCAACCGGTTCGGCACGGGGCGACCTCCCTCTCATGAGCCGGAGCCGGCTCGGTCCCGGTCTGCTCGTCCCTCCGATGGTGCCTCATCGATTCCTCTCCGCACTCAGGGGCGGCGTGGCACGTCGGAGGGTCGCCGGGGTCGGTCGACGGCGATCACCTCGGGCGGCAGTCCCCACTCGTTGAGCCCCAGCCGGGACAGCGGCTCGAGGCGGCCGATCGCCGGGTGGTCGCCCTCCAGTGCCGACTCCTGCACGGTGATGGCGACGACGTCGAGCAGGACGACGGTGGAGTCGCCGAGCTCGATCGTCGAGTGCAGCGTGCACTCGATCGCGGCCGGTGACGCGGCGACGCGGGGCACGGCCACCCGGGCGCTGGGCTCCATCTCCACCCCGAGCCAGTCGGCCTCGTCGACGGCGTCGTCGAACGGGGCGCTGCTGCCGTTGACCTGCTCCAGCAGCGGGCGGGCGGCGACGTTCACGACGCACTCCCCCGTGCCGAGCACGTTGCGCAGGGTGTCCTTGCTGCCCACGGAGGTGAACTGGACGATCGGGGGCCTGGTGCAGGCCACCGTGAAGAAGGAGTGCGGGGCGAGGTTGCCGACACCGGCCTCGGAGACCGTGGAGATCCAGGCGATCGGCCGCGGCACCACCAGCGAGTTCAGCAACGGGTACGGCGCGACGTCGGGGTCGGCCACGTCGAAGACGCGGCGGGGCGCTGAGTCGGTCATGGGGCGATCCTCCCTCGCGTCGGCGTCGAGCCGACCGGTGGGTCAGGGCGGGTGGACCCCGTCGCTATCGTGAGGTTGTGCGGGCGACGGCGACCCTGGGCGCACCCAGGACGGTGCAGATGGCTGCGCTGGCCGTGGTCGCGCTCGCGCTGGTGGTCATGCACGGGCTCGGCACGCACGGGACGGAGAGCGGGCCGGCCCACCCCGTGGCCCACCCGGTGGCCCATGTCGCCGCCGACCACGAGCCGGCGCCGGCGGGGACTACCTCGACCGCCGTGCCCGCGTCGCCGGACGGCACCGCGTGGGTGGCGATGTGCCTGGCCGTCCTGCTCCTGCTGGCCGGAGGGGTGCGGCCGCGGGGTGCGCGACCCCTCTCGCTGCTCGGCGCACGCGTCCGGCCGGCGCTACCGGTCGGACTCCCGCTCGACCGTCCCTGGGTCGTGCCGCGGCTCCATCTCCGCCTGTCCGTGCAGCGCTGCTGATGCCGGTCGGGCCGGGCCGGATCCCGGCACCGACCGCCGTTCCGCACCTCACGACCCAGGAGAACCACCATGCCCAAGAACCGCCCACGGGCGCGGCGCCTCGCTGCGCTCGCCCTCACCATCCCCCTCGTCCTCGGTGCCGCCGGGTGCGGGGCCGACGAGGCCGACGTCCAGCCCGAGGCGGTCGAGGAGACCGCCCCCAACGGTGACGTCTTCAACGCCGCGGACGTGTCGTTCGCGACCGACATGATCCAGCACCATGCCCAGGCCCTGACCATGGTCGACCTGACCCTCGGCCGGGACCTCGATCCCGAGGTGGCCGCGCTGATGGAGCAGATCCGGGACGCCCAGGCCCCGGAGATCGAGCAGATGACCGGCTGGCTGACCGACTGGCAGCAGCCGATCCCCGAGACCATGCGCGACCACGCCAACTCCGAGGGCGGCGAGATGGAGATGGGCGACATGCCCGGGATGATGTCCGGGGAAGCCATGGCGGACCTGGAGGCCTCCTCCGACGCCGACTTCCAGGGCCTGCTCCTCGAGATGATGGTCGAGCACCACACCGGCGCCATCCAGATGGCCGAGTCCGAGCAGACCAGCGGCACCTTCGATCCGGCCGTCGAGCTGGCCGGTCAGATCGTCACCGGCCAGCAGGCGGAGATCGACCAGATGGAGGAGATGCTCCGATGATGCGGGCCCGCTCGACGCTGCGCGCCGCGGGGGTCACCACCGTGGCCCTGGCGGTCGTCGCCACCGGCTGCGCGGCGGATCAGGAGGGCGTCGCCGCAGGCGACGTCTACGTGGGGCACGTGCACGGGATCGGGGTCGACCCCGCCGACGGCGCGCTCTACGTCGGCGCCCACGGCGGCCTCTTCCGGCTGGCGGACGGCGAGCTGAGCCCGGTGTCCGGCTGGACCTCCGACACGATGGGGTTCACGGTCGTCGGTGCCGGGACCTTTCTGGCCAGCGGGCACCCCGCACCCGACCAGGACGGCCCCGGGCTGCTGGGCCTGAACCGGAGCACCGACGCCGGCGAGAGCTGGAGCGAGGTGTCGCTGGTCGGCGAGGCGGACTTCCACTCCCTGGACGCGGTCGACGGGGCGATCTGGGGCTACGACTCGGTCAGCGGACGGCTGCTCACCAGCGCCGACGGGAAGGACTGGGCCTCGGTCACCGAGGGCGCGATCCTGGACGTCGCGGTGCAGCCGGGCCGGCCCGACGAGGCGCTGGCCACGACCGGCGAGGGGCGTCTGGTCCGGGTGTCGTCCGACGGCTCAACCGCGCCGGAGCCGCTCGAGTCGCCGCCACTCGTGCTGGTCGACGCCACCGAGAGCGGCGAGCTGGTGGGCCTCGGGCCGGACGGCGCCGTCCACGTCCAGGCGAACGGCGGGAGGTGGGAGCCGGCGGGCGAGGTCCCGGGTGGGCTCCAGGCGCTGACGGCCACGGACGATGCGTGGTACGCCGCCACCGACACCGGCATCTACGTCAGCTCCGACCGGGGCGAGAAGTGGGAGACGGCCGTGCGGTTCTCCTGACCGGGCGAGGCACCTCGTCCGCGGTGCCGCGGCGCCGAGCGCGACGCTCAGCACCGCGGGCGACGCGCCGCCCGGGCCATCCTGCTCAGGGCGACGGTGACGGTCAGCCGGTGACGACCAGCCACAGCGGGCCGGCCGCCAGGCCGAGCACCAGGGCGCCGGCCGCGGCCGCGACCGCCACCCGGGCGGCGGTGTGCCTGGTGCCGTCTGTCTCGGTGGCGGAGGGCTGCTCGCGGCGCACCGCCGGGGCGAGCCAGCGCAGGTAGTAGGCCAGGCTGATCAGGGTGTTGCCCACCAGCGCGACGGCCAGCCACCAGGCCCCGGCGTCCCAGGTGGCGGCGATCGTGAGCAGCTTGGCCACGAAGACGGCCGTGGGCGGCGTCCCCACCAGCCCCAGCAGGGAGACCGCGAGGCCACCGACGACGCCCGGTCGGGTGCGGCCCACCCCGGCCCAGTCGGTCACCGAGTGCCGGTCGGGCTCGGCGCCCAGCGCCGCGAACGCGGCCAGGTTCGTGACCGTGTAGGCGGGCAGGTAGACGAGCAGGGCGGGCAGGGCCAGGTCACTGCTCGGCACCACGGCCGCCGCCGCGAGCAGGTAGCCCACCTGACTGACCGTGGACCAGCCGAGGAGCCGGCGGACGTCGTCCTGGGCCAGCGCGGCCAGGTTGCCCACGGTCATGCTGGCGACGGCCAGCACGCCCAGGAGCACCGTCCAGCCCGCCGGGTCCGGCAGGTGGGTCAGCAGCCGGGCGACGGCGACCAGGGCCCCGAGCTTGGGGACCGTGGTCAGGAAGCCGGCGGCGGTCACCGAGGCTCCCTGGGTGGCGTCGGGCACCCAGAAGTGCGCCGGCACGGCACCCGCCTTGAACAGCAGCCCCCCGAGGACGAACAGGCCCCCGGCGGTGACCGCCGCGGGCGACGCGTCGGCGAGCCCACTCAGGTCGTCGTACGCCGTCCCGCCGGCGAGGCCGAACAGGACGGCCACCCCGAGCATCAGCGTGATCCCGAACAGCGCACCGAGCAGGTAGGTCTTGAGCGTCGCCTCCGCCGATCCCGGTCGTCGGACGATGCCGACCAGCCCGTAGAGCGGGATGCTCGAGAGCAGGAAGGCCACCACCAGCAGCGCCAGGTCGGTGGCCGACGCCAGCAGCAGGGTGCCGAGCCCGGCGAGCAGCAGCAGGGTGACGATCTCGCTCTCGCGGGGGTGACCGGCCACCTCGTCACCGGCCAGCGCGAGCAGCAGCAGGAGAGCGAGCGCCACGGTGACCCGGGCGACGCCGGTGGCGGTGTCGAGGGCGACCGTGCCCTCGAAGGCGGTGCCGGGCTCACCGGCCAGCCCGACGACCGCGGCGACCAGCGACCCGAGCACGGCGACCGCCGCCGCCCACCGGACCCGCCACTGCGCGTGCTGGGGCGAGTAGGAGCCAGCGACCAGGGCGCACAGCGCACCGAGCAGCAGGAGCAGCTCGGGCAGCATCGCGAGCAGGTCGGCGCCCATGCTGCCCTCCATCCCGGTCACGGGCTCACCTGCTCACGAGCGCCGCCGCCGCGACGGCGGCCGGCTCGATCAGGTCGAGCAGCGGACGGGGCAGCACGCCGATCAGCACCGAGAGCAGCAGCAGTCCGGCCACCGGCGCCCACTCGCGGGCGGTGACGTCGGGGAACCCGTGCGCCAGACCGGCCGTCGGGCCCGTGAAGACCCGCTGGAAGGCCCGGAGGAACAGCGCGGCGGTGAGCAGGATGCCGACCGTCGCGACCGCCGCCACCGGTGCGGTGGCGATGCTGCCGGCGAACACCTGGAACTCCGCCACGAAGCCGGACAGGCCGGGCAGCCCCAGCGACCCGAACGCCGCGACCGCGAACAGCGCGGTGTAGCGCGGCGCGGGTCCGGCGAGACCGCCGTACTCCCCGAGCCCGTAGTCGGCCCGACGGTCGAACATCACCCCCGCCAGCAGGAACAGCGCGGCGGTGAGCAGCCCGTGGCTGACCATCTGGGTGACCGCGCCGGTGACCGCCACCGCCCGGGCGTCGTCGGCTCCGCTCGAGACGAGCCCGGCGGCGCCGACCGCGAGCACGACGTACCCCATGTGGTTGACCGAGGTGTAGGCGATCATCCGCTTCAGGTCGGTCTGGGCGAGCGCGACCAGCGCACCCCAGACGACCGAGACGATGCCGACCGCGACCAGGACGGGCGCCCACGCCCGCCAGGCGTCGGGAAGCATGGTCATGCCGAAGCGGACGAAGCCGTAGGTCCCCATCTTCAGCAGGACGGCCGCGAGCACGGCCGACCCGATGGCCGGGGCGTCGCTGTGGGCCGGCGGCAGCCAGGTGTGGAACGGGAAGGTCGGGGTCTTGACCGCCAGCCCGAGCAGGATCGCGCCGAGCACCAGCGCGCCGGTCGCGCCGGTGCCCTGCAGGGGCGGCTCCGCGGCCAGCTCCAGCATGTCGAAGGTGTGCGGCGACGAGGCCACGTAGAGCCCCACGAAGCCCAGGAGCAGGGCCAGGGAGCCCAGGAACGTGTACAGGAAGAACCTCAGCGCGGACCGGGCCGCGTTGCCGTGACCCCAGCCGCTGATCGAGAAGTACATCGCGACGATCGAGAGGTCGAAGAAGACGAAGAAGAGGATCAGGTCGGCCGAGACGAACAGCCCCAGCGAGACCGCCTCGAGGAAGAGGAACAGCGCCGCCTGGAGCCGGGGCCGCTCCTGCTCCCGCGCCGCGAACACCGCGCAGGCGAGGAAGACGACGGTGGTCATCAGCACCAGCGGCAGGGACAGCCCGTCCACCCCCACGTGGTAGCTCGAGCCCACCCCGGGGATCCACGGCACCTGCTCCTCCAACGCCAGCGCGCCCGGCCCCGGGTCGTCGTACGCCGCCCACACCGCGCCGGCGAGCGCGACCTCCACGGCCGCCGTCGCCACGAAGACGATCCGGGCCACCCGGTCGGGCACGGACGGCGCCAGGAGCGCCGCGGCGACGACCACCGGCAGGAACACGAGGACGGAGAGCATGCTCACCTCACGATCACGAGGACGACGAGGGCGGCGGCCAGCACGGCCACCGCCTGGAGGTAGTACTGGTGCAGCTGCCCGGTCTGCGGGAGCCGGGCCCACTGGCCGAGCCGACGGATGCCGGCGACCGAGGCGCGGACGGCCCCGTCGACGACGGTCACGTCGGCGCGCGCTGAGCGGTCGGCCAGCCGGAGCGAGGCATCGGCGACCCATGTGACAGCACCGTCGAGGAGGTCGTCGTCGACCCGGGCCAGGCGATCCGCGAGCCGGAGCGTGGGTCGGACCAGCAGCCGGTGCACGGCGGCCTCCACGTGCAGCCAGCCGAGGAGGGCCCCGGCCCCGGCGCCGGCACCGGCACCGGCACCGGCACTGGGCCACGGGCGCGCCGCTCCCCGGGCGCGCCGCGACAGCACGAGCACACCGGTCAGCACCGCCGTCGCGAGCAGACCCGAGACGACGATCTCGGCGGAGGTGGGAGCCGGCGCCTCCGCGCCGCCGGGCAGTCGGGAGAGCACCGACGGCAGCCCGAGCACGCCGAGGCCGACCGCCCCGGCGGCCAGCGGCAGCAGCGCCACCGGCAGCAGGCCGGGCACCCGGCCGGTGCCCCCGACAGCCCCCTCCTCGGCGCCGTCCTCAGGGCCCACGACGGTGGCTGCGTCAGCTCCTTCATGGGGGCTGCCCAGCACGATCACCAGCGCACGCCCGGCGTAGGCGGCGGACAGCCCGGCGGCCAGCAACGCGACGGCGTACAGCGCCGGGCTGTGCTCGAGGGCGACCGCGAGCACCGCGTCCTTGCTGACCCACAGGGCCAGCGGAGGGATCCCGGCCAGCGACAGCAGTCCGGCCGCGGCACAGGCGCCGACGACGGGCCACCGCCGGGCTGCACCACCCAGGGACGCCAGCCGCTTGCTGCCGACCGCCTCCAGCCAGGCACCTGCCACCAGGAACAGTATGGCCTTCACCGAGGCGTGCGCCACGAGGTGCGCCGCTCCCCCGGCCGTCGCGCCGACGCCCGCCGCCAGCACCACGAAGCCGAGCTGGGCGGCCGTCGAGGCGGCCAGCAGCTGCTTGAGGTCGCGCTGGGCCACCGCCACGGCCCCGAGCACGACCGCGGTGGCGGCACCGGCCCACGCCGCGGCGTCGTCGGCCCAGCCGGTGGCCGCGAGCAGCGGGGCCAGCCGCAGGAGCAGGTACCCGCCCAGGGCGACCATGGCCGCCGAGTGCAGCAGGGCACTGACCGGGCTCGGGCCGTCCATGGCCCGGGACAGCCAGAACGAGAACGGCAGCTGCGCCGCCTTCCCGAGGGCCGCGACCAGGACGCCTGCCGCGACGACGTGGCGCCAGCCCGGACTCGTCTCGGCCAGTGTGGCGAGGTCGAGCCCGCTGCCGCCCGCCAGCGCGGCGCCGGCGGCGACGTACAGCCCGAGGTCCGCCGTCCGCGTGGTCAGGAAGGCCGTGAGCCCCGACCCGACGTGCGAGTCCTCCCGCCAGCGCAGCCCGATGAGCGCGTACGACGTCGCGCCCATGACCTCCCAGCCCAGCAGCAGCGTCGGCAGGGAGGTGGCGAGCACCGTGACCAGCGCGGCCGCGACGAACAGCAGCATCAGCCCGGAGAAGCGGGCGGTGGCGGTCTCCGCGCTGGTGCTGGCCGCCACGAGGACCAGCAGCGCCACGACCGTGACCACCGGCGTCATCACGGCCGCGGGCCCCGCGGTGTCCAGGCCCAGGTCGGCTCCGGCGACGAAGCCGGTCGCCACCTCGGCCGCACCGACGACCGCCGCCACCGAAGCCGCGGCGACCACCGCGGCGGTGCCGAGGACGACCGGCACCGCGACCCGGTCGGCGGTCGTGCCGACCAGCGCCAGAGCGGCCCCGACGAGGGCCGGGACCACGACCACCGCCACGAGCAGCAGGTCCAGCGCCCCGCCCGCGCTCATCGGCGCAGCTCCGTCGCCATGTCCGTCATGTCGTGGCCGGCCTGGCGGTGCAGCAGCGTGGCGACGGCGAAGCCCATCGCCATCTCGACGGTCATCGCCGCGACGACCACGAGCAGGAGCACCTGGCCGGACGGGTCCGGCGCGAGGAACCACCACAGACCCCCGAGCGCCAGGATCACTCCGTTGATCATGAGCTCCAGGCCCATCATGACCATCACGACGACCTGCTGGGACAGGGCGCCGTACAGGCCCACGGCGAACAGCGCGGCGGCCACCAGGAGCACGGTCTCGAGGATCACGGTCGATCACCCCGGTCGTAGCGGCCCCGGTGCAGCGAGAGCACGACCCCGGCGACGATCGTGGCCACCATCACCGGGCTGATCGCGACCATGACCAGCATGTGGCTGCCCATCGTCGCCTCGCCGAGCGCCGCGGTGACGTCGGGGTCCGGGGCACCCCGGCGCTCGGGCCACGGCACCAGCAGCGCGCCGGCGCCGAGGAGGAGGAACGCGCCGACGCCGGCGCCGATCGCCGCGCGGTGCGAGTGCACCATGCTCATCGGCATCAGCGCCGGGTTCATCCCCATGAACATGACCATGTAGACCGCCATCACGGCCATCTCCATGACCATCATCAGCACCACCACCGCACCCAGGTAGGCCTGGCCGAGCAGCAGCAGGACCACGCCCACGGCGACGAAGGAGAGCGCGAGGGCGTAGGTCGCCCGTGCCATCGAGTCCACGTAGAACACCGCTGCGCCGGCGAGCACGGCGACCACGCCGCAGGCCCAGAAGGCGAGGTCGGCCCAGAGGTCCGGGCTCATCCCCACACCACCACCGCGGCGACCACCAGGTCCTGCAGGAGCACGAGCGGCAGCAGCACCACCCAGGCCGGCTGGAGCACCCGGTCCGGGCGCAGGGTGGGCAGCCGGCTGCCGACGGCGGCCAGGGCCCACGCCAGGGCCCCGGCCTTGAGCACCACCCACAGCCAGCCGGGGAGGAGCGGCCCCGCGCCGCCTCCGAGGAAGAGCGGTACGGCGACGGCCGCGCCGGCCACGAGGAGTGCGTACCGCCCGGCCTGCACGAGCAGCCGGTCGACGCCGGAGAGCTCGGCCAGGACCCCGCCGGCGAGGTCAGCCCCGGCGGCCGCGTCCAGCGGCGCCCGCACCGACATGCCGAGCACGCCGAGGCAGTAGGCCAGGAACGCCACCGGCATCCACACGACGTACCAGAGCCCGGACTGCGCCGCGGCGATGACGCCGAGGTCGAGACTCTCGGCGGCCACCGCCGGGGCGATCAGGGCGAACATGAGGGGCAGCTCGTAGCCCAGCGCCAGGGCCAGGAAGCGGTAGCCGCCGACCAGTCCGTAGACGGCGTTCGCACCCCAGCCGAGCAGCCAGACCAGCGCCCAGGCGAACACGTCCAGCGCGTTGAACCAGACGACGCCCACGGGGTCGCTGACGAGGGCGCGGTCCCCCCAGGGCACGAGCACGAGCATCAGCACCGCCAAGGGCAGCAGACCCGACGAGGCGATCCGCCACAGCAGCAGGTCGGCCTCCACCGTTCGTCGGGGCCGCTGCCGGAGCAGGCGGGCGGTCTCGGCGACCGGCACCAGAAGGGCGCTCCGGATCCGGTCAGGCATCGGCGGCCTCCCGGTCGCCCTCGAGCCAGGGCACGAGGGTCGCGACGAGGAGGCGGACCTCACCGAGGTCGCGGCCCCGGACCAGGCCCGCGAGCCGGGCGTCGGTCACGGCGCCACTCCGAGGGTCCGTCTGGTCCAGCTCGCCGGCGGCGGCGCCGAGCAGCGCGTCCAGCCGCAGCACCACCTCGGACCCGGCCCCGCCGAGACCCCACAGCAGCACCCGGTCGGCCAGCACGCGGCGACGGAACGCCGCGATCCGGGCCGGGTCCCGGAGCTCCCTGGCCCGGTCGGCCAGCTGTCGGCGGCCGGCCAGATCGAGCACTGAGGCCGCCGCGTCGAGCATCCGGTCCGGCCCGGTCTCCGAGGGCGGGCGGGGGCCCTCGTCCAGCCGCTCGACGCGCGCCTGCCCCACCAGGTCGCCGTGCAGGGTCAGGTGCAGGACGAGCCCGGCCGGCCAGTGCCGCAGGACCGGCCCGAGCGGCAGGTGCAGCACGTCCATCTCCAGCCCGTCCCGGTCCTGCGCACCCTCGGCGAGGGGGATCCCGGACGGTGCCATGTCGCCGTGGTCCATCTCGCCGTGGTCCATCTCGCCGTGGTCCGTCTCGCCGGGCTGCGGTCCGCTCGGCCGGTCCCGGGCCGCGTCCCGCTGGCGTGAGGTGTCGGCGAGCTCCGCCCGGGCGGCGTCGAGCGCACCGGCGACCTGGTCGACGTGCCCCACCTGCAGCCTGACCCGCGGATCGGGCAGCTGGTCCCAGACCCGCTCGACGACCTCGCCGAGCCGCCGGCCGGGGCTGCCGACCACGGCCAGCAGGTCCGCGTCGGCGGCGGCCCCGGCGAGCACCCAGCCACGCCGACACACCTCCTGCTCGAGGGCCCGGCGCACCTCGTGCGCCGCCGGCGCCTCGGCGACCAGCACGTGCACCCGCCTCGTCGCCAGCCGCGAGAGGAGCCCCCTCAGGCCCACCGGAACGCCCCCTCCCGGTGCGCCCACAGCACAGCCAGCAGGAGCACCCCCAGGAACGC
Source organism: Nocardioides donggukensis (assembly GCF_014842875.1). GTDB lineage: Bacteria > Actinomycetota > Actinomycetes > Propionibacteriales > Nocardioidaceae > Nocardioides > Nocardioides donggukensis. The sequence continues at coordinate 428,592 of NZ_JACYXZ010000003.1, forward strand.
GAACATCTCGATCACGGCACCGGCGCCGAGGTCGGCCACGACCAGCGCCCACGGGTACATGAAGAGCATCTCGACGTCGAAGGCGAGGAAGACCACGCTCGCGACGTACCACCGGGGGTGGTAGCGCGACAGGGCGTGCTCGCGGGGCAGGTGTCCGGACTGCCACGGCAGCACCGTCACCGGGTCCGGCGCCACCGCCAGCGCGCGTGCCAGTGCCCGGATCGCGAGCACGCCGAGCACGCTGAGCAGCAGCACGGCGACGAAGAGAGGGCCCACGAGTGCTCCTTCGACGCGATGGACGGGGAACGGATCCTGCGGGTGACCTACACTAGCAACATCCGTACACCCGTGCGGATGACGACGGGAGGGCGAAATGAGCGACCACCCGCACCCGGTCGACGCCGCGGCCGTCGCGCGGGCCCGCACCCGGATCCCGGACGCGTTCGAGGCCGAGCAGGTGACCAGCGTGCTGACGCTGATCGCGGACCCGACCCGGATGCGCCTGCTCTTCGCTCTCGACGCCGCCGAGGAGCTCTGCGTCGGAGACCTCGCCCAGGCACTGGACGCCTCGGAGGACGCGGTCGGCTACGGACTCCGGATGCTGCGCACGGCGGGCCTGGTCACGCGGCGCAAGGAGGGTCGGATGGGGTTCTACCGACTCGCCGACGGGTTCCCCGAGCCCTTGCGGCAGCACTGCCTCATCCGGCTCGCGGAGCTGAGCTCAACCGCCCCTCGGGGCTGAGCCCCGTCGACGCCGGACGGGCGTAGGCGGGGATCAGGGAACCGCTCCGGAGCCGGTACAGCTCCTCCAGGCGGACCCGGAGGAAGGGGCCGGGCTGGGTGCGCGCGTTCTCCCAGGCGCGGACGGAGTCCTTGCTCGCGCCGACCCGCATCGCCACCTCGGCCTGGGTCAGCCCGCTCCACTCGCGCAGCACCCGCAGCGCGCGGGACAGGTCGCCGGCGCGCCAGCTGGTCGGGTCCAGCTCGCGGGGGCACCGGGCACCGCAGGCGTGCGCCACCTCCGCGACCGTGACCCGGTAGAGCACCGCCATCCGGCGCAGGTGGGCCAGCGGCGCCGGCCGCCCACGCTCGTAGGCGCGCAGGCTGCTGCGGCCGAATCCGAGGCGGTCCGCGGCCGCGGACTGGCTCAGCCCCACGCCGATGCGCAGTCGGGCGAGCCGGCCCACGGGGCGTGCCCGCAGCCCCTCGACGACGACCCGGGCCTCGGCCAGGGCCGAGGCCAGCTCCGCGGACGAGAGGCCGAGGGCCGCGGCGAGGTCCTCGAGGTGGGCTTCTGGGATCCGGGCCCCACCGCGCTCCCAGTTGTAGACGGTGTGCGTCGGGACCCCGACCGCGGCGGCGATCTCGGCGCCGGACCGGCCCCGCTCCAGGCGCAGCCGGCGCAGCCCGTGCCCTCGGTGACCCCGTGCCTCCGCCTCGGGCTCACCCAGGACCCGTAGCAGCTCCCGGGGCTGGCGACGCAGAGCCCCGGCCAGGGCCGGCAGCCGGTCCGCCTGGGGCAGGCACTCGCCGCGCTCCCAGCGACCCACGGTGTTCGGGCTGACGCCCACCCGCCGCGCGAGCTCGGGTGCCGTGAGTCCGAGGCCCTGGCGCCACCCCCGGAGCTGCGAGGTCATTCCGAGGAGCTGAACGCCGCGTCGAAGGCCGCCTCGGGTGCGTCGAAGGCCAGGCGGCGGACGAACTCCAGGGCCTCGGGGGCGCCGAGGAGCCGGTCCATGCCGGCGTCCTCCCACTCGATCGAGATCGGGCCCTGGTAGTCGATCGTGTTCAGCATCCGGAAGCACTGCTCCCACGGCACGTCGCCGTGACCGGTGGAGACGAAGTCCCACCCGCGCCGCGGGTCGGCCCACGGCAGGTGCGAGCCCAACCGGCCGTTGCGGCCGTTGCCGGTCAACCGCTTCGCGTCCTTGCAGTCCACGTGGTAGATCCGGTCCCGGAAGTCCCACAGGAACCCCACCGGGTCCAGGTCCTGCCACACGAAGTGACTGGGGTCCCAGTTCAACCCGAACGCCTCGCGGTGACCGATCGCCTCCAGGGTGCGCACCGTGGTCCAGTAGTCGTAGGCGATCTCGGAGGGGTGCACCTCGTGCGCGAACCGCACCCCGCACTCGTCGAACACGTCCAGGATCGGGTTCCACCGGTCCGCGAAGTCCCGGTACCCGGCCTCGACCATCTCCTCGGTCGCCGGCGGGAACATCGCCACGTACTTCCAGATCGAGGACCCGGTGAACCCCACCACGACGTCGACCCCGAGCCGCTGCGCGGACCGGGCGGTCAGCTTCATCTCCTCGGCCGCGCGCTGCCGCACCCCCTCGGGGTCCCCGTCACCCCACACCCGTGCCGACAGGATCCCCTGGTGCCGGGCGTCGATCGGGTCATCGCAGACGGCCTGACCCTTGAGGTGGTTGGAGATCGCGAACAGCTGCAGGCCGTGCCGCTCGAGCACGTCGAGCTTCGCCTTCACGTACGCGTCGTCCTCGGCGGCCTGCCACGGGTCGAGATGGTCACCCCAGCAGGCGATCTCCACCCCGTCGTACCCCCACCCCGACGCGAGCCGGCACACCTCCTCGAACGGCAGATCGGCCCACTGGCCGGTGAACAACGTGATCGGACGTGTCATCTCGGGGTTCCTTTCATCGGGTGATGGTTCGCGAGCCGGTGCCGGGGGCGGAGCACCCGACCCCCGACACCGGTCGCGGGGTTGAGGTCAGGGACCCCCCACCCCCGCCCCGGTGAGGAACCGGCCACCGTCGGCACCGCAGCCGACCTGCGGGCCGGACGGGCGTTGACGGCCTGGGCCGTGCGAGACCGGTTCCTCACCGTGGACGTCATTCCTTCCTCCTGTGCAGCCTCGCGGGCTACACGTCGGCCTTCAGCTGCTCGGCCAAGTCCACCAGGGCGGCCTGCGCCAGGTCGTCCCCGACCTCGCCCGCCGTCTCGATGAACGCGTCCAGCACCTTGACGGCCTTCGCGGACTTGCCCTTGTTGGAGGCCTTCCGGGCCGCCAGGAGGTCAGACCGCAGGGACTTGGCCTGCTTGGCGGTGACCAGGTCCTCCTCCACCAGGCGGTCGATGAGCGCGTACCCGCCGTCGAAGGAGGCCCGGACCGTGAACTCCACGGTCCTGGTCGTCCGGTTGCCGGCGACGTCCGTGGCCTGCACGCGGAGCGTGTGGTCGCCGCTGAGCAGCGCCACGGCGTCGACCAGGACGGGCGAGGTGACAGCCTCCCCGTCGAGGGTCAGCTGCACCGAGTCCACGCCGGAGGTCCCGTCGGCGGCCGTGACCACCACACTCCGGGTCTCCTCGACCGACAGCACCGCACCGTCCCGGATCCCGGAGACCGAGACCGTCGGGTCCGTCGCGTCGCGCCGGACCTCGTGCCGGCTCCGGGCGACGTTCCCGGCCTCGTCGAGCGCCCGGAACACGACCTCGTGCGAGCCGTCCCGGTCGATCCGCACCGGGCTCTCGTACGTCGTCCAGTCGCCGTCGTCGACCCGAAACTCCAGCGTGACCGGTCCCGGCCCCTCGTCCGAGGCGGTGGCCGACAGGGTCACCGTCGATGTCCACCACCCGTTCTGCCCGTCGGGGCTCTCGGGGTCGACGGTGACCTCGAGGGTCGGATCCGTCGTGTCCGGGACCGTGACGTCGACCGAGCCCGAGGACTCGTTGCCCGCGGCGTCGCTCGCACGCCACCGCAGCACGTGGTCGCCGGCCCGGTCCACCGACACCGGCTCGGTGTAGTCGGTCCAGTCGCCGTCGTCGAGGCGGTACTCCAGGCTCTCCACGCCGGTGTCGTCGGAGGCGTCGAGGACCACCGTGCCCGGACCGGTCAGGTCCAGCGTGGCGCAGGCGACGATGCCGCCGTCGCGGTGCAGGACCAGGGCCCGGCCGTCAGTGCGCGGCGCCCACGGCACCGTCGCCTCCGCGACCGCCTCGCCCGAGGCGTCCGCCACGATCCGCGGCTGTCCGGCCTCCCAGCCGGGGCCGGTCGGCCACAGCTCGTTGGGCGGGGTGCCGTCACCCTCGGGGTCGTCACGGTAGTGCAGCCCCAGGGTCTCGCAGGTGCCCTCGTGCAGGTGCGACTCGTAGCCGGCACCCGGCTCCAGACCGGTCAGCGCGAGCGTCGCGGTCGTCGACCGGCCCTCGTCCTCGAGGCTCGAGGTCAGGGTCGCGGTCCCGGCGATCGGGGTGTCGACCAGGCTCTCCACGTCACCGGCATACTCCCCGAGGACGGTGGTGTCGACCTTCGGGGCGGTCGTGTCGTCCGGCCCGTCGCACGGCTCGGCACTGTCGTCCGGGCTGATCCGGAAGTTGTCGAAGTGTGCCGTGATCGGCAGCGCCTCGTCCCGGTTGGCCAGGCCGAACAGGCCCACCCGCGGCTCGTTGATGCCGGCCAGCGACCGGGATCCCTCCATCGGCGTGAAGTCCAGGCCGTCGACGCTGTACGAGGCCGACACGTCCAGCCCGTCCGGACTGGTCAGGCGCACCCAGAACGTGTCCGGGAACGCGTCCCCGAGGGCCGCCGTGTTGGTCTCGGTGGCCCGGCCGCCGAGCTCGCTGGCGAACTGGAAGACCCGACCGGCCGCACTCGGACTCCCGGTCCGGCCCTGGATCACCATCTTCATGTAGTTGTTGTCGTCGCCGTAGACGATCAGGCCGGCCTGCTGGTACTGCCGGCGTGCGGGCAGGGTGACCTTGCTGGTCACCTCGAACGCTCCACCGGGCAGGTGCTGCAGGACGATGTTCGGCGTCGGCGTGCCGTTGGGGCCGTAGATGTCGGTGGCGGTCAGCGGGATGCTGAGCTGGCCGTCCGACACCGTCAGGTCGTCGTTGCCGCGGACCACCGAGTCCCACCGGTCGGTGTCGAGCGCGTCACCGAGGAAGTCGTCGGAACGACCCGTGAAGCAGGTGTCCAGCTCCCCGAGGACCTTGATCTCGACCTTCGTGGAGGCCTTCGCGCCCCGTGCGTCCGTCGCGGTCACGGTCGCCTGGTAGGTGCCGGGCTCGGTGAACGTGTGCGTGGGGTCCGCCGTGTCCGCGGTCCCCCCGTCCCCGAAGACCCACTCGAAGCTGATCGGCTCGTCGCCGTCAGGGTCCGTGGCGCTGGCGCTGAAGTCGACCTCGAGCGGGGCGGTGCCCGTCACCGGGTCGGCCGAGGCGGTGACCTCGGGTCGCCGGTTGTCGGTGACGCCGGTGCCGATGAAGTCGACCCAGTTGATGTTCGACCCGCCTGCGGTCTCCACGAAGTACAGCGGACCGCTGACGGTCGTGCTGTCCCCGGTCGGCTCCGCGGAGAAGTCGTCGTAGGTCTGCCAGCCACCGGTGCGGGGCACCTCGATCGTCGCGACGGTGGGTCCGTCCGGAGACCCGGTGCGCACCTCCCAGGTCGCCCCCGCCGCCTGCGGCGAGGCCGCACGCAGCGAGATCCGGTCGATGTCGGTCAGGTTCATGACGTCCCAGCCGAACCAGTCGCCCGGCTCGATGTAGCCGACGTTCTGACCACCACCGGCCGAGTCGCCCGCGGTCTCCCGGATCACGCCGGCTGCACCCGGCGAGGTGGAGCCCTCGAGGCGACCGGTCGAGTCGAAGAACTCGGCCTCGGTGCGCTTGGTGTGGAGCACGACCGTGTCCTGCCCGTCCAGGGGTGCGACGCCACCGGCGCCGCCTCCGTCGGTGTACGTGGCCGTGATCGTGCCGAAGATGTTGGCACCCACGTGGCCCTCGTCGCCCGGCAGCGGCAGGGTGCCGCTGCAGCCGGTGTACTGCTCGTACCCGTGGGCGTGCTCGTCGTGGCCCAGCGCGGGCTGGACGACGACCCGGTCACAGTCGATCTCGCCGTCCTCCGGGTCGGTGACGACCACCTCGTACTTCATGGTGTCGCCGAACTCGAAGAAGCCGCCGTCGACCGGGAGGACCAGCTCGACCTCGGGCGCGGTGTTGCCGACCACGATGTCGATGTTGGACACCGCTGTGCGGCCGTCCTCGTCGGTGACCGTGAGCCGCGCGGTGTAGTTGCCGACCTCGGTGTAGGTGTGCGTCGGGGTGGCCTCGGTGCTGTCGGTGCTGCCGTCGCCGTCGAAGTCCCAGGCGAAGGTCACCGGCGTCCCGTCCGGATCCCGCGACCCGGCGCTGTCGAAGGCCACCTCGAGCGGGGCCGGTCCGGAAGTCCGGTCGGCGGTCGCCCGAGCGATCGGCGCCCGGTTGCCCTGGACGTAGTCGATCCGGTAGATCCCGGAGTCGGCGTTGTTCCCGCCGAACCCACTGCCCCACTCGATCATGTAGAGCGCGCCGTCCGGCCCGAACTGCAGGGCGTGCGGGCGGGTCATCGGCAGGTCGGGCAGGAACCGGTTGACGTCGGTGTAGTCGGTGCCGGCCTCGTTGAGCTGCACGGTGAAGAGCCGGCTGTTGTTCCAGTCCGCCCAGATCGCCTTGCCGTCGAAGTAGGCGGGCCACTTGCGCTCGGAGTCGAGCTCGGCGTCGTAGGCGTAGGTGCCGGAGGTCATCGGGGCACCGCTGCCGCCGATCTCCGGTACGCCGGTCGACGACTTGCCCTGCCACACGGTGGAGGGGATCGCGGCGGGCAGCTCGGTGAGGCCCGTGTTGTTGGGTGAGTCGTTGACCGGTGCCGAGCAGTCGAACTTGCCGCCGGACGTGCCGGCCGCGAAGTCGCGGTCGTTGTAGGCCACATTGTCGCTGACGCAGTAGGGCCAGCCGTAGAAGCCCGGCTCGCTCAGGATGTTCCACTCGACCCGGCCGTCGGGACCGCGGTTGGCGTTCGCCGAGCCGGCGTCCGGGCCGTAGTCGGCGACGAGGAGCTTGCCGGTCTGCTCGTTCAGGCCGATCCGGAACGGGTTCCGGAAGCCCATGGCGTAGATCTCGGGGCGGGTCTTGGCGACCCCCTCCGCGAAGAGGTTGCCCTCGGGGATGTCGTACCCGCCGTCGGCCGTCGGCGTGATTCGCAGGACCTTGCCGTTGAGGTTGTCGGTGTTGGCGGAGGTGCGCTGGGCGTCCCACGCGGAGCGACCGTCGCGCTCGTCGATCGGGGCGTAGCCGTCGGAGGCGAACGGGTTGGTGTTGTCCCCGGTGGCGATGTAGAGGTTGCCGTCATTGTCGAACTCCATCGCACCGCCGGCGTGGCAGCACTGGTTCCGCTGGACGGAGATCTCCAGGACGTCCTTCTTGGTCGTCATGTCCAGCGTGTTGCCGGTCAGCTCGATGCGCGAGACCCGGTCGATGGCCTCGGATCCGGCCGGGGAGTAGTAGAGGTAGACCCAGTTGTTGGTCTCGAAGTCGGGGTCGAGCGCGACACCGAGCATGCCGAACTCCTGGCCGGTGTAGACGTCGAGCTCTCCGGCCTTCACGACGTTGCCGTTGGGCAGCACGATCTTGACCTCGCCGTTGCGGTCGACGTAGACGACCCGGCCGTCGGGAGCGATGTCCAGCTCCATCGGGTTCGCCGTGTTGTCGTCCAGGGCAATCTTCTCGAAGCTCTCCGGCAGGGTCGCGGAGCAGTCCGCGGCCTCCACGCCGGCCGCCGTACGGATGCCGCCCAGGAGGTGGTGCCGGAACTGCGGGTCGGCGAAGCTGGCGTCGGTGTGGCCCATGCCGGTGTACCAGGAGCGTCCTCCGCGGTAGTCCTGGCACCAGCTGATCGGGTGCTCGACGCCCATGTCGCCGCCGTTGTACGTCGACTCGTCCAGCGAGGCGAGCACGTGGACGTCACCGCGCGGGTTGGAGAGGTAGTTGTACCACTCGTCGAAGCGGTCCCAGGTGGGAGACATCCCGGCCGTGGACGGGTGGGCCGGGTCCTCGACCTTCACCGTGGCGTCCTGCTGGGCCGGGTGCCCCTTGAAGTAAGCACCGACGAGGTCGCCGTACCAGGGCCAGTCGTACTCGGTGTCCGACGCGGCGTGGATGCCGGCGTAGCCGCCGCCACCCTCGATGTAGCGCTCGAAGGCCCCCTGCTGCTGGGCGTTGAGCACGTCGCCCGTCGTCGAGAGGAAGATCACCACGTCGTAGCCGGCCAGGTTCTCGTCGGTGAAGTCGGCCGCGTCCTCCGTGGCGTCGACGGTGAACCCGTTCTCCGTGGCGAGGGACTCGATGGCGGCGATGCCGCTCTCGATCGAGCCGTGCCGGAAGGCAGCGGTCTTGCTGAAGAGCAACGCGTTGAACGGCGTCGCCTCGGCGTGGTCCGGGTGGGCCGCCGCGGAGCTCACTCCGAGTGCCTGGGCGCTCAGCGCGACCAGCAGGGCGACAGCGAGCGCGAACGGCTGACGGATCCGTCGCAGGTGGCGCGTGATGACCTGTCTCATCACATCTCCTTCGTGGGGGTGTTGACGATGTGCTCCGTGCGGTCCGGGGCGGGTCCCCGGGCGGTCGGCCCTGGTGTGCGCGTGCAGTCGGTGGGGGGTCAGCGGACCCCGAGCAGGTGTTCCATGGCGAGCTGGTCGAGGGCCTCCATCCCCACGCTGCGCAGGCGCAGCCGGTCGAGGTCGTGGGTCTCGGAGCGGAGGTCGGCGAGCGACTCACCCTGGGCCATCGTCGGCACGTCGAGCTCCGGTACGGCGGCGGCCGCGAGGGCGGTGGCGACCTCCGGGTCGGCCCGGAACGCCAACGCCCGCTTCCTGAGGATCAGGTAGTTGCGCATGCAGGCCCGGGCCGACTCCCAGACGCCGTCCTCGGCCTCGGCCCGCGGCGGCTTGAAGTCGAAGTGCACGAAGCCCTCGTAGGCCGCGCCGGTGCCGGCGCCCAGCAGGGCGTCGACGGTCCAGAAGGCGCCGCGCAGGTTGCCCGCACCGAAGCGCAGGTCCTGGTCGAACCGCGGGCCGTGCTGGCCGTTGAGGTCGACGTGGAAGAGCTTGCCGTGCCACATCGCCTGGGTGATGCCCTGCGCGAAGTTCAGGCCGGCCATCTCCTCGTGGCCCACCTCCGGGTTCACGCCCACCATGTCGGCGTGCTCGAGCTCGTTGATGAAGGCGATCGCGTGCCCGATCGTCGGCAGCAGGATGTCCCCACGGGGCTCGTTGGGCTTGGGCTCGATGGCGAACCGCATCCGGTAGCCCTGCTCCTTCACGTAGGCGCAGAGCAGGTTCAACCCCTCGGCGTACCGGTCGAGAGCGGCCTTCACGTTCTTGCCGGCGCCGTGCTCGGCGCCCTCACGGCCGCCCCACAGCACGAACGTCTCGGCCCCGAGCTCGGCGGCGAGGTCGATGTTGCGCAGGACCTTGGCCAGGGCGTGGCGCCGGACGCCGCGGTCGTTGGCGGTGAGCGCGCCCTCCTTGAACACCGGGTCGCCGAACAGGTTGGTGGTGACCATCTCGACGGCCAGGCCGGTGTCGGCGACGGCCTTGCCGAAGCGCTCGAGGGTCGCCTCCCGCTCGGCCTCGTCGGGCACCAGGTCGTCGTCGTGGAAGGTCACCGCCGCGGCGCCGAGGTCGGCCAGGCGGTACGTCGCCTCGATCGGGTCGAGCGGCGCCCGGCTGGCCGGGCCGAAGACGTCGACGCCCTGCCAGCCGACCGTCCACAGCCCGAACGAGAACCTGTCCTCGGGGCGAGGGGTGTAGGGATCCGTGGAGGTGCTCATGCGCTGATCTCCTGCCATGTCCGGCTGTCGGAGCTCGACTCGACGGCGGCCAGCACGCGCTGGACCTGGAGACCGTCGGCGAAGCTCGGGTGGGGGTCCTCGCCCTGGGCGAGGGAGGTGACCAGGTCGACGACCTGGTGGGTGAACGCGTGCTCGTAGCCGAGTCCGTGGCCGGGCGGCCACCAGGCGGCGGCGTACGGGTGATCGGCCTCGGTGACGAGGATCCGTCGGAACCCGGCCGTCTCGGCCGGCTCCTCGGCGTCGTAGAACTCGAGGACGTTCATGTCCTCGAAGTCGAACGCGAGGCTGCCCCGCGCGCCGTTGATCTCGATGCGGATGCCGTTCTTCCGTCCGGTGGCGAACCGGGTGGCCTCGAAGACGCCGACGGCGCCGGTCGTGAAGGTGGCCAGGAAGACGGCCGCGTCGTCGACGGTGACCGCACCCCGCTCCGTCGAGGCGGTGCCGGAGAGGCCCGAGTGCTCGAGGGCGAGGGGACGCTCGTCGACGAAGGTCCGCAGGTGGCCGGAGACCGACGAGATCCGCTCGCCGGTGATGAACTGGGTGAGGTCGATGATGTGGGCGCCGATGTCCCCGAGCGCGCCCGAGCCGGCCTTGTCCTTCTCGAGCCTCCACGACAGCGGCGCCTCGGGGTCGGCGATCCAGTCCTGGAGGTACTGGGCGCGGACGTGCCGCACCTCGCCGATGCGGCCGGCCTCGACGAGCCGTCGGGCCAGGGTGACGGCGGGGACCCGGCGGTAGGCGAAGCCGACCATCGCCCGGACCCCTACGGCGCGGGCCTTGTCGGCGGCGGCCGACATGCGCTCCGCTTCCTCGACAGTATTGGCCAGGGGCTTCTCGCACAGCACGTGCTTGCCCGCCTCCAGCGCGGCGACGGCGATCTCCGCGTGCGAGTCCCCCGGAGTGCAGATGTCGACGAGGTCGACGTCGTCCCGCTCAAGGAGGCGCCGCCAGTCGGTCTCGCTGTCGGCCCAGCCGAGCCGGGCCGCGGCATCGGCCGCCCGGGCGCCGTCGCGGCCGCAGACCACGGACATCACCGGCCGCAGGGGCAGGTCGAAGAATCGGGGCGCGGTCCGCCAGGCGTGGGAGTGGGCAGCGCCCATGAAGGCGTGGCCCACCATGCCGACCGAGAGGGCCGGCGCCGTCGTGCCGTGGTTCATCTGGGCTCTCCTGGGTGGTGACGGGTGCCCGCCGCCAGGTGTGCGCGGCGGGCACCCGTGCTCGGGTGGGTCAGGACTCGAAGGCGCTCGGGAGGTACTGGTCGACGTTGTCCTCGGTCACGACAGGCGCGAACAGCTGGACGGTGCGCGGCACCGAGACCTCGGCGAGGTCGCCCATCGCCTTGCCCTGGACGAGCAGCCGGGCCATCTTGACGCCGTCCGCGCCCTGGGTGGAGGGATAGATGACGGTCGCGGCGAGCACGCCGTCCCCCGCCTCGATGGAGCGCATCGCGTTGGCCGAGCCGGCGCCGCCGACCATGATGAACTCGTCACGGTTGGCGTTCTCGATGGCCGCCAGGACACCCACGCCCTGGTCGTCGTCGTGGTTCCACAGGGCGTCGATCTTGGGCGCCGCCTGGAGCAGGTTGGACGCCGCGCGCTCACCGCCCTCGACGGTGAAGTCGGCCGCGACCCGGTTGTCGACCTTCTGGCCGCACGTGGCGAGCGCGTCCTTGAAGCCCTGGCTGCGGTCCTGGGTCAGTGGCAGGGAGTCGATACCGGCGATCTCGGCGACGACGGCTCCCTTGTCGTCCCCGACCTGCTCGCAGACGTACTGCCCCGCGGAGACACCCATCCCGTAGTTGTCGCCGAGCACGGTCACCCGCGCGGCGTTGGGGTCGTTGAACTCCCGGTCGACGTTGATCACCGGAATCCCGGCCTCCATCGCCTTGAGGGCGACCGGCGTCATCGCCGCACCGTCGAACGGCAGCAGCACGATCGCGTCGACGCCGTCGTTGATGAACGTCTCGACCTGGCTGATCTGGAGGTTGACGTCGTTGGTGCCCTCGGCGACCTTCAGATCCACGTCCTCGTACTGGTCGGCCTGGTCCTTGGCAGCCTGGGTGATCGCCGCCATCCAGCCGTGGTCGGCCGCAGGCGCCGAGAACCCGATGGTCACGGTGTCCCCGGCCTCGTCGTTCGAGCCCGACGCGGCGTTGGAGGTGCCCCCCGACGCGTTCGAGGTCTCCGGGCTGTTGCTGGTGCAGGCCCCCAGGGCGAACACGGCGAGACCGGCGACGAGCCCGGTCTGCACGCGCCGACGTGGGGCCGGGCGGGTGGTGAGGGTCGGCAGGGCCATGATGCTGCTCCTTGTTTCCTTGTCCGGCAGAGTCGTCCGGGTCGATGGGTGCTGTCGTCCGAGGTGCGGGGGGCGCCCATGGGGCGCGGGTCCGGTCATGTCTTGCTCCGGGAGGCCAGTCGCTGCTGCAGCAGCACGGCGACGACGATGATCAGCCCCTTCACCACGGACTGCACCGAGATGGAGAGGTTGTTGAGCGTGAACACGTTCGAGAGCGTGGTGAAGATCAGCACGCCGAAGACGGTGCCGACGATCGTGCCGCGGCCCCCCGAGAGGAGCGTGCCGCCGATGACGACGGCCGCGATCGCGTCGAGCTCGTAGAGCGTCCCGTGCGTCGAGCTGCCGGTCGTCGTCCGGGCGACCAGCATCAGCGCGGCGATGCCGCAGCAGAGGCCGACCACCACGTAGAGCATCACCGTGTGTCGCTGCACCCGGATCCCCGCGAGGCGGGCCGCCTCGGGGTTGCCGCCGACGGCGAGGGTGCGGCGACCGAACGTGGTCCGGTTCAGCACGATCCAGCCGACCACGGCGACGAGGACGAAGATCAGCACGAGGACCGGGATGCCCAGGACCTCGCCGTTGAAGGCCTCCCGGAAGGCGGGCACGTTGATGATCTGGGTGCGCCGGTCCGAGAGGATCTCGGCCAGCCCACGGGCACTGGCCAGCATCGCGAGGGTCGCGATGAACGGCACCACGCCGCCGTAGGCGATCAGCAGCCCGTTGACCAGGCCGCAGCCGGCACCCACGGCCAGGGCCGCGACCACCATCACCAGCCAGTGGACGTCGTTGGCCATCGCCTGCGTGGCCAGCGTGGTGCTCCACACGGAGGCCAGCGCCAGGATGGCACCGACCGACAGGTCGATGCCGCCCCCGGTGATGACGAAGGTCATCCCGATGCTCACCACCCCGATCGTCGCTGCCAGCCGCAGGATCGTGAGGATGTTGTCGACGTCGGCGAACCGGTCGCCGGCGGTGACGACCCCGACCACGCAGAGCAGGCCCAGGGCGACGACCAGGCCGAGGTTGCGGCCGGCGCTCGAGCGCAGCACCGCCATCCCGGCGAGGGCTCGGCCGCCCGCCGTCCCGTTCGGCTCCGCGGCGGTGACGGGCACGGCCGGTTCCGTTGAAGGGGTCTCCGCGGGGGCGGCCGCCCCCGGCGCGGAGAGGCCCGTGCTGCTCTCGTTCATGCGACGCTTCCTTCCATCACGAGGTCCAGGACCCTGGACTCGTCGAGCTCTGTGGCCGGGGCCTCGTGCACGACGACGCCCTCGCGCACGGTCAGCACCCGGTCGGCCAACCCGAGGACCTCTTCGATCTCGCTGGAGACCACGACGATGGCGACACCCTTGTCGGCCAGCGACCTGATGAGGGTGTAGATCTCGGTCCGGGCGCCCACGTCCACGCCACGAGTCGGCTCGTCGAGGAGCAGCACCCGGCACTCGCGCATCAGCCAGCGTGCGAGCACCACCTTCTGCTGGTTGCCACCGGAGAGGTTGCGCACCGGGCGGTTCACCCCGGCGGGGCGGACGTCGAGGGCCGTGGTCAGCTGCTCCGCCTCCGCGCGCTCCGCCGCGCCGTTGAGGAAGCCGCCGCGCGAGAACCGCGCGAGCGTCGACACGGTGATGTTGTGGAAGACCGGGTGGTCGAGCAGGAGACCCTGGCTCTTGCGCTCCTCCGGGCACAGCCCGACGCCGGCCCTGACCGACGCGGCCACGGCTCCGCTGCGCAGCCGCCTGCCGGCGACGCTTACCGTCCCGGTGCTCGGCCGCCGGGCTCCGTAGATCGCCTCCAGGATCTCCGAGCGGCCCGCGCCCACGAGACCGGCCAGGCCGACGATCTCGCCCGCGTGGACCGTCAGGTCGACCGTCGAGAAGACGCCGGAGACCGAAAGGCCACGGACCTCGAGGACCGGGTCGCCGAAGTCGTCGGCCGGACGGCGCGGGGGGAAGACGTACTCGATCGACCTGCCGGTCATGAGCTGGATGAGGTCCTGGGTGGGGGTGTCCTCGACCTGCAGGCCGGTGGCGACGGTGCGCCCGTCCTTGAGGACCGTGATCCGGTCGCCGATCTGGCGGATCTCCTCGAGCCGGTGCGAGATGTAGATGACCGCGACCCCCTCGGCGGTGAGGTTGCGGATCACCCGGAACAGGTTGCGGACCTCCTCCTGGTCGAGCACCGCCGAGGGCTCGTCGAGGATCAGCAGCCGGGTCCGGTGGGAGAGCGCCCGGGCCATGCTGACCACCTGCTGGGCGGCGGGCGAGAGCGTCCCAACCGGTCGCGTCGGCGAGATCTCGCCGTGGCCCAGCCGCTCGAGGAGGGCCCGTGCCTGGGCGTTGGCGTGCGAGCGCCGCGAGAAGCCGCCGCGGGAGACCTCGTGGCCGAGGAAGATGTTCTCGGCCACGGTCAGGTCCGCGACCAGGTCGAGCTCCTGGTAGATCGTCGAGATGCCGAGCCCCATCGCGGCCACGGGAGTGGTCAGCGAGACCGTCCCGCCGTCCCAGACGATGGTCCCGCCGTCGGGCTGGTAGGCCGCCGAGAGGACCTTGATCAGCGTGGACTTGCCGGCGCCGTTCTGGCCGAGCAGGCAGTGGACCTCGCCGGCCCGGACCTCCAGGTCCACGCCGCCCAGGGCGAGCACGCCGGGGAACTTCTTGATGATGCCGTGCATGCTCAGCAGGGGGCCCTCGGCGGCCTCGTGGGTCTGCGTGGTCATGAGACCGCTCCTTCCTCGGCGGCAGCACTCGTGGGGGCCGCGTCCACCAGGGTCGGGTCGGCGAAGAGCGACGAGAGCGCCTGCAGCGCGCCACCCCGGACGGCCGCGGAGAAGCCGAGCGTCGAGAGCTCGACCCGGCAGCCCCCGGCCTCGGGCGCGAACACCTGGCGAGGCAGCTCCTCCTCCAGGGGGCCGGCCAGCCAGGGACCCAGGGCGGCGAAGTAGCCACCCAGGACCAGGACCTCGGGGTTGAAGACGTTGACGAGGATGCCGGCGCCGGTCGCCAGCCAGCGGCCGGTGTCGGTGATCGCCTCGATCGTCCGGGCGTCGCCGGCGGTGGCCCGCGCGACGACCTCCTCCAGCCTCTGGACGACGTCGAGGGAGGGGTTGCGGACCGGGTCCTCGGGGTCGGCGGCCCGGGCGAGGAGGGCGTTGAGTCCGACGACGGTCTCCCAGCAGCCGTGCCGCCCGCAGCCGCACCTCTTGCCGTCCGGCTGCACCTTCATGTGGCCGACCTCGCCGGCGAAGCCCTGCCCGCCGCGGAGCAGCTGACCGTCAGTGACGACACCGCCACCGACGCCGACCGCGCCGGTGAGCAGCAGCAGGTCCGTGGCCTCGTCGGCGCCGCGGGCCGCCAGCTCGGCCAAGGCCGCCAGGTTCGCCTCGTTGTCGAGGCGGACCGGATAGGTCGGGTCGTGGAGGAGAGCCCCCAGGTCGTCGAGGATCGAGGTACGCCGCCAGCCGAGGTTGGGCGCCTCGAAGACGGTGCCGGTCGCGCTCTCGACCAGGCCCGGAACGGCCACGGTCAGCCCGACCGGCGAGGCGCCGCCGGCCCGCAACGACGCGGTGAGCTCGTTGATCTCCGTGGCCAGCTGGCTCAGGACCGGTGTCGATCCCATGTGTGCGGCATCGAGGGCGACCCGGCGCTCGGCGGCCACCTCGCCCTGGACGTTCATGGCGAGGACCGACACGTAGTCGATGTTGATCTCGGCGCCGATCGCGACGTGGTGCCGGCCGTCCAGACCGATCGACTGTCCCGGGCGGCCCACCCCGCCGCGCTCCGGCTCCCCCTCGGCCACGAGTCCACGACCCACGAGCTCGGCCACCAGGCTGGAGACCGTCGCCTTGTTCAGGCCGGTCTCGCTGGCCACCCGGGCCCGCGACCGGGGGCCGCTCTGCCGGAGGTGGCTGAGCACCAGCGAGAGGTTGTGCCGGCGGACCGCGAGCTGGTCGGCGGAGGCTCCCGGACCGCTGAGGACGGTGTCCTTGGGAGTCATCGTCGCCTCCTGGCGGTGAGGGTGTGGTGTCGGTCACGCAATAGTCTGTTGGCCCAACAAACTAAGCAGTCACCGTCAGGGCGTCAAGGGTTTCTCATGGCTTTTTCCGTCGGCGCCCCCATATCTGGGCCCCAGGTGTGAGGCTTCGCCCGGGTCCTGTCCCGCAGCGACGGGAGCGGCGATGCTGTCCCGCATGACGCTCGTGGCTGGGGTGGACTCCTCCACCCAATCGTGCAAGGTCGTGGTCTGCGACGCCGACACCGGAGAGGTGCAGCGCTCGGCGGCGCTCCCCCACCCGGAGGGGTCCGAGGTCGACCCTGCGGCGTGGTGGACGGCCTGGGAAGGTGCCTCCGCGGGACTGCTCGACGGAGTCGCGGCACTCTCCGTCGCCGGACAGCAGCACGGGATGGTGGCGCTCGACGCCGAGGGGGCGAGCGTGCGGCCGGCACTGCTCTGGAACGACACGCGCTCCGCCCCGCAGGCCGCCGAGCTCATCGACGAGCTGGGCGGTGCCGGCGAGTGGGCGCAGGCGGTCGGGACGGTGCCGGTGGCCAGCCTCACCGTCACCAAGCTGCGCTGGCTCGCCGAGCACGAGCCCGGGCCTGCCGGGCGCACCGAGCGGGTGATGCTGCCCCACGACTGGCTCACGTGGTGCCTGACCGGACGCGGCGAGGCGGTCACCGACCGCGGCGACGCCTCCGGCACCGGCTACTGGTCCCCCGCCACGGGCGAGTACCGGACGGACCTGCTGGAGCGCGCGTTCGGCCGCACCCTGGAGGTCCCCCGGGTTGTGCCCTCACCCGCCGTCGTGGGCGAGACCGCCACCGGCATCCAGGTCGCGCCAGGGACCGGCGACAACATGGCCGCCGCGCTGGGCCTCCAGCTGCAGCCCGGCGACGTGGTCGTCTCACTGGGCACGAGCGGCGTGGTGTTCGCGATCTCCGAGGCCCCGTCGGCGGACCCCACCGGCATCATCGCCGGCTTCGCCGACGCCACCCACCGCTTCCTCCCGCTCGTCTGCACGATGAACTGTGCGCGTGTCCTCGGGGCGGCTGCGACCATGCTCGGCACCGACCTGACGGGGCTCAGCGACCTCGCGCTCGCGGCCCGACCCGGCGCCGACGGGCTCACCCTGCTCCCCTACCTGGACGGCGAGCGGACCCCGAACCTGCCCACCGCGACCGGCACCCTGGTCGGGCTGACCCGGCAGTCCATGACGCCGGAGAACCTGGCCCGGGCCGCCGTCGAGGGCATGCTGTGCGGGCTCACCGACGGACTCGACGCCCTGCGCGCCTCCGGCGTACGCGTCGACCGCGTGCTGCTCACGGGCGGAGCCGCGCAGTCGCCGGCCGTGCGGGCGATCGCGCCGCTGCTGTTCGGGGTGCCGGTCAGCGCCCCGCCCACCGCGGAGTACGTCGCGCTGGGCGCCGCCCGGCAGGCGGCCTGGGCGGCCACCGGTCACCTGCCCGAGTGGCCCCGTGAGGACCAGCCCTGCACCGGCGGCCAGGACACGGTGGACTCGCCGGCACCGGGCGACTCGGGCGTGCGGTCCCGGTACGCCGAGGCGCGGCTGGCCCGGCACGGCCTCTGACCCGCCGGGCCCGTGGGACCGGTCAGCCCGGTCGTCGGCGCGGCGCTCCCGGCCGCGGCAGCAGCCGACGTCCCAGCGTGGCACCCACCACCACCAGGACGACCAGGGCGGCGCCGGCCGCGAGCAGCCCCCACGGGCTGGTCCCCCATGCGCCCACCGCCGAGTAGGCCAGGCTGCCGGGCACCATGCCGAGGGCACTGCCGAGGACGTAGTCGCGCCGCCGGACGCCGGAGAGCCCGGCCGCGTAGTTGATCACGGTGTAGGGCAGCACCGGCACCAGGCGGACCGCGAGGACCGCCCCCAGACCGTGGTCACGGAGCAGGTCGTCCACGGCGCGCAGCCGTCCGTGGGTCAGTCGGTCCACGGTCTCCCGGCCCAGCCAGCGTCCGGCGTCGAAGGCGACGACCGCCCCGATCAGTGCACCGACCAGGGACAGCGCGGCTCCCGCCACCCACCCGAAGAGAGCACCACCCAGCGCGGTCAGCACGCCCTTCGGCGCCGGGAGCAGGGCCAGGAGCGCGTAGCCACCCACGAACACCGCCATGCCGGCGCCGCCGGCGCCCTCCACCCGGTCCCGCAGCGAGTCGACGTCGGGCATGCCCTGGACCTCGGCCACGACGGACGTGACGACGACCAGGGCCACCAGGGCCGCCGCGCGGACCACGTGGCGCCGGCCCAGCCGTCCACGGGGGGCCGCCACATCGGCCGCGCCGGGGATGGGTTCGCTCACGCACCAACGCTAGGCCACGCCACCTGACCGTTGTGTGAGCGCGCTCACCGACGCCGGGCGTCCACGCGACCTAGCGTGCCGGCATGCGCTCTCCTGCGTCACCGTTGGCCGGACCGGCCGCCATCCTGCTCCTGGTGCTGACGGCGTGCGGCACCGCGACCGGCACCGACAGCGCCACCGACTCCACGACGGCCGGCAGCGAGGTGGTCGAGCGAGGACCCGCCCGCGACCTGGACTTCGCCTCCCAGACCGTGGCCGGCGAGTCGTTCGATGGCACGACGCTGGCCGGGAAGCCGGCCGTGCTCTGGTTCTGGGCTCCGTGGTGCCCCACCTGCCGAGCCCAGATCGAGGGGGTCGGCACGCTCGCTGAGAGGCACGAGGGCGAGGTCAACGTGGTCGGTGTGGGCGCGCTCGACGATCCCGAGGCCATCGCCGGCTTCGCGGACGAGGTCGCCGAGGAGGTCACCGTGCTCACCGACCAGAAGGGCGCGGTGTGGCGGCACTTCGGGGTCACCGCGCAGAGCACCTACCTGGTCCTCGACGAGGACGGCGCCGAGGTGGCGTCCGGGTTCCTGGACGACGCACGACTCGCCGAGCTGGTCGACGGGCTGGTGGGCTGAGATGGGCACCCCCCGGATCGCCGTCGCCGCAGCCGCGCTCGCCCTGCTGCTGTCGGCCTGCGCGGGCGGCTCGGACGACGGGCAGCCCACGGACTCCGACGCGGCCACCGGCGGTGACGTCGCCAGCCGGGCCGACGCCGGATCCGGCACGGCGTCCGCACTCGACGACCCCAGCGACCCGTCGTTCCCCGATCCGCTGATCGACCTCGACGACCTGCTGTCGGGCGGGCCGCCCCCGGACGGCATCCCCTCCATCGACGAGCCGACGTTCCAGGACGTGGCCGACGTCGACTGGCTCGAGGACGACGAGCCGGTCATGAGCCTCACCGTGGGCGGGGAGACCCGGGCGTACCCGATCCGGATCATGACCTGGCACGAGATCGTCAACGACACCGTCGGCGGCGCCCCGGTGACCGTCACCTACTGCCCCCTGTGCAACTCCGGGGTGGCCTTCGGCCGGATCGTCGACGGCGAGCCCACGACGTTCGGCGTCTCCGGGAAGCTGTACGCCGACAACCTCGTGATGTTCGACCGGCGCACCGAGTCGCTGTGGCCGCAGCTCACCGGGCAGGCGTCGGTGGGCGCCCTCACCGGCACCCAGCTGGACAGCATCCCGATGGGCTCGGTCGGGTGGGCGCAGTTCCGGACCGAGCACCCCGACGCCACCGTGCTCAGCCGCGACACCGGCTTCGAGCGCGACTACGGGCTGAACCCCTACGTGGGCTACGACGACCCCGACACCGACCCGATCTTCCCGCTGCCCGGGGAGGCGGACGAGCGGCTGCCGGCCAAGGCACGCGTCGTGGGCGTGACCCGGCGGGGCGAGTCGGCCGCCGTACCGCGCGACGCGCTGGCCGAGGCCGGCGTGGCCAGCCTGACCCTCGGCGGGGACCGGGTGGTGCTCTGGCACGTGCCTGGCCAGCGCTCGGCCCTGGACTCCCGGGAGATCCCGGAGGGAGAGGAGATCGGCACGGTCGCGGTCTTCGACCCCTCGGTGGGCAAGCGCAGCCTGGACTTCGAGCGCACCCGGTCCGGGGAGACCGTGGACGAGCAGACCGGATCCACCTGGAACGTCTTCGGCCGCGCCACCAGCGGGCCGCTGAAGGGCCGCGAGCTGCGGCCGATCACCCACCTGGACACCTTCTGGTTCGCGTGGGTCGCCTTCCAGCCGGACACCGACCTGGTCACGCCCTGAGGTTGTCCATCATGGACCCCGCTGGCACGATGGCCGGACCTGCGATCGGCTGCGACTTCGTCGACGCCGAGACGCTGGTGGCCGCCGGGGCCCGACCCTGGTCGCCTGTACGCCGTGAGGACGAAGGGCGCAGTGCACGGATGTCGATCGACCCGGAAAGCACGTGGTGCCTCGCCGAGGTGGACATCTTCGCGGACCTCAGCGAGTCCGAGATGCAGCAGATGGCCGAGGCCGCGCCGATGCGGACCTACCCGCCCGGCGCCATGCTCTACACCCCGCAGCAGCGGACCGAGACGCTGTTCATCCTCAAGCAGGGCCGGGTGCGGATCTTCCGGGTCTCCGCCGACGGGCGGGCCCTCACGACCGCGATCCTCACGCCGGGAACGATCTTCGGGGAGATGGTCGTCGTCGGGCAGCTGATGCACGACAACTTCGCCGAGGCCTTGGAGGAGACGGTGGTCTGCGTGATGAGCAGCCGCGACGTGCACCGGCTGCTGCTGGCCGACCCGCGGATCGCGGCCCGGATCTCGGAGACCCTCGGCCGTCGCCTGGCGCTGCTCGAGCAGCGGCTCTCCGACGCGATCTTCAAGTCCGTGCCCGAACGGGTCGCGGACACGTTGGTGACCCTCTCCACCCCGCGCGCCCTCGGACGCACCCCCGTGGTGCAGGTGACGCACGAGCAGCTGGCAGCCCTGGTCGGCACGTCGCGCGAGACCACCACCAAGGTGCTCGGCGACCTGGCCGACCGGGGGCTGATCGGGCTGGGCCGGGGCCGGATCCACGTGCTCGACGTGGCCGGCCTCCGCGGGATCGGCGACCGGGACCGCGGCTGACGCTGCCGGTGTCGTGGGCGGGGTGTCCTCGCCGATCCGATCACGCCTCCGGGGTTCGGACACGGTCGCTGCTGGACCTGCTCACCCACCGGGTGGCTGGCCGTCCTCGACCAGCAGGACGTGCAGCGTGCGCGGTCCGTGCACCCCCTCCACCCGGTCCAGCTCGATGTCGCTGGTGGCGCTGGGGCCGCTGATCCAGGTCTGCGGGGCGCGTGGGTCGAGCAGCGCGACCGCCTCCCCGACGCCCGCGACCACCTGGTCGGCGCGCACCAGGCACACGTGCAGGTCGGGGACCAGCGAGAGCGCCCGCCGCCCCTGGCCGTCGCCGTGGGTCAGCACGATCGTGCCGGTCTCGGCGATGCCGAGGGTCGCCGTGGTCACCACGGCGTCGATCTCGTCGAGGTCGACGGCGGACAACCCGGCGTCCTCCACGCCCCGGGCCAGCGGCACCGGGAAGCCCGACGGCACCAGCACCCGCCCGCAGCCGGACAGGGCCTCGGCCAGCGCACCGTCGACCGAGGCCGGGTGGCACCGGGTCACCGTCGCCCGGTAGTCCTGCACCCGGTCGACGAACCGGTCCACCAGCCCGTCGGTCGGTGCCGGGACCCGGTAGTCGCGGGGGACGACGACCTGCCGGCCGTCCACGTCGGCGAGCGCCGTGCGCACGCGTCGCAGGATCTCCTCGCGGGCGCTCACGACCGATCCCCCTCGGAGCGGCCGCCGTCGGTGCGCCGCCACCAGGCCCGGAACGACTCGACCGGCGGTGCCGGCAGGTCGCGCGCCCGGCTCCAGCCGACTCCGGGTCCGGGCAGCCGGGAGAGGGTACGCCGACCACCCGGCGCGCTGCGTCGGCCGAACCGCTCCATCACCCGGCCGGCCAGGCCCGAGGCGCCCTCGGCACGACGCAGCCGCTCGGCCGAGGAGAAGAGCCACGACGTGGCCCGCATCGCGAGCGCCTCGGGCTTCCGGGAGGGGCGGTGCGCGTCGACGACCTGGGCCCGCAGGTCCACCAGGACCGTGGGGATGTCGATCCGCACGGGGCATGCCTCGAAGCACGCCCCGCACAGCGAGGAGGCGTAGGGCAGCGACTCCGTCTGCTCGTCGGCGTCCGGGCCGCGCAGCAGCGGGTTGAGGATGGCGCCGATCGGGCCCGGGTAGACCGACCCGTAGGCGTGGCCGCCGGTCCGCTCGTACACCGGGCAGACGTTGAGGCAGGCCGAGCAGCGGATGCAGCGCAGGGCCTGGCGACCGACCTCGTCGGCCAGGGCGCGGGTGCGCCCGTTGTCGAGCAGCACCACGTGCATCTCCTGGGGGCCGTCTCCCGGGGTGACGCCGGTCCAGGTCGAGGTGTAGGGGTTCATCCGCTCGCCGGTCGACGAGCGCGGGAGGGTCTGGAGGAACACCTCGAGGTCCTCCCAGGTCGGCACCACCTTCTCGATGCCGACCACCGAGACCAGCACCTCGGGCAGCGTCAGGCACATCCGGCCGTTGCCCTCGGACTCGACGACGACCAGCGTGCCGGTCTCGGCGACCGCGAAGTTCGCCCCCGACACCGCCATCCGGGCCCGCAGGAACTTCTCGCGCAGGTGCAGCCGGGCGGCCGCGGCCAGCTCCGCCGGCTCGTCCGAGAGGTCGTCGGGCGCCGGGCGACCCGCGGCAGCCATCGCCCGACGGAAGATGGCCCGGATCTCGGCCCGGTTGCGGTGGATCGCGGGCACCAGGATGTGCGAGGGCAGGTCGTCGCCGAGCTGGACGATCAGCTCCGCGAGGTCGGTCTCCCAGGCGGCGATGCCGCGGGCGGCGAGCGCCTCGTTGAGGTCGATCTCCTGGGTCGCCATCGACTTGACCTTCACGAGCTCGTCCAGGCCGTGCGCCTGCGCGACGTCCCCGACGATCGCGCACGCCTCGTCGGCGTCACGGGCCCAGTGCACCGTCACGCCGCGGTCCTGCAGCGCCGCCTCCAGCCGGACCAGGTGGTCCTCGAGGTCGAGGAGCGCCCGGTCCTTGATGGCCGCGCCGGACAGCCGGAGCTCCTCCCACTGCTCGACCTCCCCCACCACGGCCTCGCGCTTGGCGCGGATCGTGCTGGTGGCGTGCGCCAGGTTGCTGCGCAGCTGGGTGTCGGCGAGCGCGGTCCGGGCCGCGGCCGGGAAGGCGGGCATGCCCACGAAGGTGCCGGTCACGACGCGGCCCCTTCGGTGGCGGCGAGGATCTCGGCGAGGTGCATGACCCGGACCCCGGACTGCTGCCGGGAGAGCAGCCCCCCGACGTGGGTCAGGCACGAGTTGTCACCGGCGACCAGCACCTCGGCACCGGTCCCCCGGACCTGCCGGGCCTTGTCGCCGCCCATGGCGACCGAGACGTCGGCGTTCTTCATCGCGAAGGTGCCGCCGAAGCCGCAGCACTCCTCGGCGCCGGGCAGGTCCACCAGCCGCAGCCCCCGGACCGCACGCAGCAGCCGGACCGGGCGGTCGCCCACCCCCAGCATCCGCAGGGAGTGGCAGGTCGGGTGGTAGGTGACGGTGTGCGGGAAGTACGCCCCGACGTCCTCGACCCCGAGCACGTCCACGAGGAACTCGCTGAGCTCGAACACCCGCGGGCCGGTCCGCTCCACGGCGGCCACCAGCCCCGGGTCGCCGGAGCGACGAGCCACCAGGCCATGCTGGTGCCGGGCCGACCCGGCGCACGACCCGGACGGCGTCACCACCGCGTCGTACCCGGCGAAGGCGTCGACGAAGGTGCGGACCACCGGCACGGCCTCGCCGAGGTAGCCGGTGTTCACCATCGGCTGGGCGCAGCAGGTCTGCGCCTCGGGGAACTCCACGTCGACGCCCAGCCGGCGCAGCAGGGACACCACTGCCCTGCCGGTGTCCGGGAACATCGCGTCGTTGACGCAGGTGACCATGAGGGCGACCTTCACCGTGCCACCCTCGCAGACACAGGGCGCGGGGTGAACCGTTCAGTGCCCCGCGCGCCCAACAGCCGCAATTGCGGCCGTCTGACATGGATTCCGCTCGGAAATGTGTCACACGGCCGCAATTGCGGGGTTACGTGCACGATCGCGACCGGGGTTACGTGCACGACCCCGACCGGACTTACGTGCACGACCGCGGCGGGACCCTGCCGCCCGACGTTCAGCCGCGGATCGCGGACTCGATCGGCGTGCGGCCGTTGTTGAACTCGATCGTCCGCCCGATCGTCGAGTCGTCGCCCAGCACCGCGGCGGTGACCAGGGCGACGTCCTCGCGGGAGACCTCGTCGCCCTCGACTCCCTCGCCGGTCTCGATGAGGCCGGTGGCGGGCTCCAGGGTCAGCCGGCTGGGGCCGAGCACGGTCCAGTCGAGCCCGGAGGCCCGCAGGTGGGCGTCGGCCTGGGCCTTGGCCTCGGCGTAGGCGAAGAACGGCTCGTCCTCGGGCACGCCGTGGTCGGGGCCGGCCCCGAAGTAGGAGATCATCACGTACCGCTTCGCCCCGGCCTGGCCGGCGGCGTCCATCGACCGGATCGCGGCGTCCCGGTCGACGGCGTAGGTCCGCTCCGCGGAGCCGCCGCCCGCGCCGGCCGCCCACACGACGGCGTCGTGCCCGGAGAAGACCTCGGCGATGCCGGCGACGTCCAGGCTCTCGACGTCGGCGACCACCGCGGACGCACCGGTCTCCTCGACGTCCTCGGACTGGTCGGGGTTGCGGATGAGCGAACTCACCTGGTGCCCCTTGCCGGTCAGCTCGCGCGCCAGGTGCAGCGCGACCTTCCCGTGGCCACCGACGACAGCGATCCTCATCATCCCTACCTCCTGCTCGAAAGTCCTCCTCCCGACCGTACGTCGGAGGTGGTTTCGCCCCTAGACTCCGGCCATGACCGACGTGCCTGGGCGGGAACCCTCGTGACCACCGCCCGCACCGTGCCGGTCACCACCGAGATGTCCGGCGAGGAGCTGGACGCCGAGGATGCCTGGCACCTGGTCCGGCGGTTCGGGCTGCGGCGGATCGCGGTCGACTCCTTCGTCCGGTTCCGCTTCGGGGACGGCTTCACCAACAGCCGGGCGCTCGCGCTACAGGCGTGCCTGGCGGTGGTCCCGTTCCTGCTCGCGCTCACCGGGCTGGCCGCCGACCTCGACCGGGAGCGGCCGGCCCGGGTCGTGGCCAGCACCATCGACGCGGTCTCGCCCGGCTCGGGGCAGGGCGACGCGCTCGCCGCCGCGGTCACCGGCGCCAACAGCAGCGAGCAGGCCGGCGAGATCGCCCTCGCCGTGGGCCTGTTCTTCGCCCTGCTCTCGATGACCACCGCCATGGCCCAGGTCGAGCGCGGCAGCAACCGCATCTACGGGATCGCCCGCGACCGGGCCGCGCTCCCGAAGTACGGCCGGGCCGCGGTGCTGACCGCGATCCTCGCCGTGCCGGTGGGCACCGGGTTCATGCTGCTGGTCGGCGGCGGCGCGTTCGGCGACGCGATGGCGGAGAACTACGGCTGGTCCCCCGGCGCGGTCACGGCATGGGACGTGGCCCGGTGGCCGGTCGGGCTGGCGCTGCTCGTCTTCGCGATCGCGGTGCTGCTCGACCACGCCCCGCGCCGGCGACAGCCCGCCCTGTCCTGGCTGGCCCTCGGGTCGGGCATCGCGGTCCTCGCCAGCATGCTCGCCACCGGCGGCCTGGCCGCCTACGTCAAGCTCAGCGCCTCCTTCGGCGACATCTACGGCCCGCTGGCGGGCGTCTTCGCGCTGCTGCTCTGGGCGCTGCTCTCCTCGATGGCGCTCTTCTACGGCACCGCGGTGTGCGCCCAGCTCGAGGCCATGCGCACCGCCGACCCGCGACCGGTGGACGACGACCCCGGCCGACCGCACGGCCGCACGGTCCGTGCGGGCTCCGCCGCCTCCCGTGCTTGAATCGGGACCATGGGCAGGAGATCGGACCGACGGCGGGTCCTGAGGGTGCGTGGCGACGACGCCAGCACCCGCCCGGACACCCTCGCCGTGGAGGAGCCGCTGGAGATCCGGGTCGACGCCGAGCGGTTCACGCTGACGATGCGCACCCCCGGGGACGACTTCGAGCTCGCGGCCGGACACCTGGTCTCCGAGGGCACGCTGGCCGGGGCCGCCGACGTCCGGCAGATCCGGTACTGCGACGAGGGGCGCCCCGACCCGACGTACAACGTCCTGGACGTGACCCTCGCCGACGGCGTCGAGCCGCCCGCGTCGCGTCGGCAGTCCTACATGTCCAGCGCCTGCGGCGTCTGCGGCAAGGACAGCCTCGACGCGGTGCGGACGACGGCCCACTGGTCGCTCGACGAGGACGACACCGTCGTGCCCACCTCCGTGCTCGCGCTGCTCCCCGACCTGCTGCGGGAGAGCCAGGCGGTCTTCGAGCGCACCGGCGGCCTGCACGCGGCCGGGCTGTTCACCGCCGACGGCGAGCTGCTCTGCCTGCGTGAGGACGTGGGGCGGCACAACGCGGTCGACAAGGTGGTCGGCTGGGCGGTGACCGAGGACCGCCTGCCGCTGCGCGGGACGGTGCTGCAGGTCAGCGGCCGGGCCTCGTTCGAGCTGGTGCAGAAGGCGTGGATGGCCGGGATCCCGATCCTCTCCGCGGTCTCGGCGCCGTCCACCCTGGCGGTCGACCTCGCCGCCGAGGCCGGCCTGACGCTGGTGGGCTTCGCCCGCGGCTCGTCGATGAACGTCTACACCGGGCTCCGCCGGGTCGCCACGGGCGTCCCCGACGTCGGCGCCTGAGCCCGCTCCCGCGTCCGCTCGACCCGGCGTCGTGCGGACGCTAGCGTCGACGGCGTGGACGCACACTCCTGGGACGAGCGGTACGCCGCCTCCGAGCTGGTCTGGTCGGCGACCCCGAACCGCTTCGTGGCCGGGGCCCTGGCCGACCTCCCCCCGGGTCGCGCCGTCGACCTGGCCGCCGGAGAGGGCCGCAACGCCCTGTGGCTGGCCTCGCTGGGCTGGGAGGTGACCGCGGTCGACTTCTCGGCGGCCGGGATCGAGAAGGGCCGGGAGCTGGAGTCCGGCCGGCCACCCGAGCGGCCGGTGCGCTGGGTGTGCGCCGACGTCCTGACCTGGAGCGCCGACGAGCCGGTCGACCTGGTCGTCGTCGCCTACCTCCAGCTGCGCTCGGAGCAGCGCCGCGAGGCGGTACGCCGTGGTTTCGCGGCCCTGCGCCCGGGAGGCACGTTCTTCCTCGTCGCGCACGACACGACCAACCTCACCGAGGGCACCGGCGGACCGCAGGACGCCTCGGTGCTGATGACCGCGGACGACGTGCTGGGCGACCTGGCCGACCAGGCGTTCCGCACCGTGCGTGCCGAGCGGGTGGCCCGTGAGGTGCCGGCCGCCCCGGCCGAGACGGGCCACGGCGACGCTCCCTCGGCCACCGCCTGGGACTGCCTGGTCCACCTCGTCCGGGACTAGGTGTACCCGGCCAGGACGTTGGTAGCGCGGTCGGGGCTAGCCCCGGTCCGGGCCCCCCGACCCGGTGGACCCGGTGGACCCGGCCGGTCCCTCCGACTCCTCCGACCCGGCAGCGCCAGGAGCGCCCGCTTGGCCGGCCGGCTGGTCGCCGTACACGCCGGCGTCCTTGGCCGCCTGGGCCTTCCTCAGCTGCTTGACCAGGCTGAAGCAGAGGACGACGACGGCCAGCACCAGCAGCAGGAAGATGCCGAACGCCAGCCAGCCGGCCTTGACGTCCTCGGCCTCGGGGACCTGTTCTTCGGCAGCCAGCAACGAGACGACCAGGGTGTGCATGACGCCATTCTCTCAGGCGCCGGCACCCCTCACTGCGGCGGGATCCCCGCGAACAGGTCGTCCTCGGGGGTGCTGCTCTCGACGTGGCTGACCACCAGCTCGTAGTCCTCGGTGGGCCAGGCCTCCTGCTGGATGACGAGCGGGATCGCGAACCACGGGCCATCGGGATCGATCTGCGTGGCGTGGGCGAGCAGCGCCCGGTCCCGGGCCTCGAAGAAGTCGGCGCACGGCACCTTGGTGGTGATCCGGGCGTCGTGCTTCGGGTCGGCCTCCCACTTCTCGAGACGCTCCGCGTAGGGCGAGTCCAGCCCGGCCGCGAGCATCGCCTCGTGGATGGCCAGCGTGCGGGGCCGGTTGAACGAGTGGTGGTAGTAGAGCTTCAGCGGCTGCCAGGGCTCTCCCGCGTCGGGGTACCGGTCCGGGTCCCCGGCCGCGGCGAACGCCGCGACGCTGACGTTGTGGCACTGGATGTGGTCGGGGTGCGGGTAGCCCCCGTTCTCGTCGTACGTCGTGACCACGTGCGGGCGGAACGACCGCATCAGCCGGACCAGCGGCTCGGCCGCGTGGTCGACGTCCTGGAGCGCGAAGCAGCCCTCGGGCAGCGGGGGCTTCGGGTCGCCCTCCGGCCAGCCGGAGTCGACGAAGCCGAGCCAGTCCTGCGTCACCTGCAGGATGTCGCGGGCCTCCTCCATCTCGCGGCGCCGGATCTCGGTGATGTTGGCCAGCACGTCGGGGCGGTCCATGTTGGGGTTCAGCACCGACCCCCGCTCCCCACCGGTGCAGGTCACCACGTGGACGTCGACCCCCTCGGCGACGTACCGGGCGGTGGAGGCCGCGCCCTTGCTCGACTCGTCGTCGGGGTGGGCGTGGACGTGCATGAGCCGGAGACCGGACCGGGACGCGTGGGGCATGCCCGCGATTCTAGGGCTCGCCCCCCGTGCGAAAATGGGGGGCGTGACCACCGACCTCGCCGCGCGCTACGGCACCGCCCGCCCCAGGCGGCGACGCCTGGTGGTGACGCTGAGCGCCGCGATGGCCGCGGTGTTCCTCGGCTGGCTGGCGTGGGCGACGTGGTTCCACTCCACCCCCGAGGTCGCCTCGGAGCTGACCGGCTTCGAGGTGGTGGACACCCACACGAGCACCGCCGACGTCTCGGTGCAGCTCGAGGACGGCGCCGAGGCCCGGTGCCGGGTCCGGGCGTTCAGCGAGGACCACGCGGTCGTCGGCGAGATCAGCTTCGTGCCGGTCCAGGGTCGCAACGACGTCAGCATCCGCACCGAGCGGGAGGCTACCTCGGTGGACCTGGTCGGCTGCACCACCCCTGACCAGCCCAGACCGCGTTGAGTTCGGCGTCCGTCGCGGCCTTTTGCTAGCCTAGTTCTTTCGACACCTCGCGCAGGGGCCACGCCGTGCTGCCGACGGAGCATCGCACGCGAGTGCCCTCCCCGGTTCCGTGCTGTGCCGGACGCCGACCGAGGTGACACCACTGACCAGGGCGGGTCGGGCCACGGGCTCCACCCCCACCGGCCACATGCAGGAGTGACGCTATGACCGAGCAGGGCACCATCTGGCTCACGAAGGACGCCTACGAGAAGCTCCAGGAGGAGCTCGAGAACCTCCGTGGACCCGTTCGCCAGGAAGTCATCGAGCGGATCAGCAACGCCCGTGACGAGGGTGACCTCAAGGAGAACGGCGGCTACCACGCGGCCCGCGAGGAGCAGGGCAAGGTGGAGGGCCGGATCCGCCAGCTCGAGGACATGCTGCGTCGCGCGGAGGTCGGCGAGACCCCCGCGAACGACGGCATCGTGGAGCCGGGCATGGTCGTGACCTACAAGTTCGTCGGCGACGACGACGACGAGGCCGAGAAGTTCCTGCTCGGTGCCCGCGAGATCGAGCCCGATGGCCTGAAGGTCTACTCGCCGCAGTCCCCCCTCGGCGAGGCCATCCACGGCCACAAGAAGGGCGAGACGGTCTCCTACGAGGCGCCGAACGGCAAGGAGATGAAGGTCGAGATCATGGACGCGGTGCCCTACACCGCCTGATCCCGGGCCCTCCCCGGCTCACTCGAAGACGCGGTAGCCGCACTCGCGCAGCCGGGCCAGCAGGGCCTCGGCGTGCGACTCGCCTCGGGTCTCCAGCTGCACGTGCACGTCGACCTCGTCGAGGTGCAGCGACGGCGAGATCCGCTCGTGCACGACCTCGAGCACGTTGGCCTGCTCCGAGGCGAGCTCGCCGAGCAGCCGGGCCAGCCCGCCGGGGACGTCGGGGATCAGCACCCTGAGGTTGAGGTACCGACTGGCCGAGGCCATGCCGTGCCGGATCACCTTGCCGAGCAGGAGCGGGTCGATGTTGCCGCCCGAGAGCACCGCCACGACCGGCGTCTCGAAGGCTCCCGGCTCGTCGAGGATCGCCGCCACGGCCGCCGCGCCGGCCGGCTCGACGATCATCTTGGCGCGCTCGACCAGCGACAGCAGGGCCTGCGAGAGCGACTCCTCGGAGACCGTGAGCACGTCGTCGACGTGCTCACGGACCGCCTGGAACGGGACGTCGCCGGGTCGCCCGACCGCGATCCCGTCGGCCATGGTCGCCATCGACTCCAGCGCCAGCGGCGCCCCCGAGCGCAGCGACTCGGGGAAGGCCGCGGCGCCCTCGGCCTGCACGCCGACGACCCGTACGTCGGGACGTAGGGCCTTGATCGCCGTCGCGACACCGGCGATGAGTCCGCCGCCACCGGTGGGCACCAACACGGTGCGCACCTGTGGCACCTGCTCGAGGATCTCGAGGCCGCAGGTGCCCTGGCCGGCCACGATGTCCTCGTGGTCGAAGGGGTGGATCAGCACCGCCCCGGTCTCGGCCGCGAACTCCCGGGCCCGGTCGAGCGCCTGGTCGATGTAGCGCCCGTGGAACACCACCTCGGCGCCGTACCCGCGGGTGGCCTTCTCCTTCGGGATCGGCGCCCCCTCGGGCATGAACACGGTGGCCTTGATGCCCAGCAGCTGGGCGGCCAGCGCCACCCCCTGGGCATGGTTGCCAGCCGACGCGGCCACGACGCCGGCGGCCCGTTCGGCCTCGGAGAGTCGTGACATCCGCAGGTAGGCACCTCGGATCTTGAAGGATCCGGTGCGTTGGAGGTTCTCGCACTTGAGGAGCACCGGGCCCCCGGCCAGGCCGGTGAGCCAGCGGGACTCCTCGATGGGGGTGCGCACGGCGACCCCGTCGAGGACCTCCCGGGCGGCCTCGATGTCGGCCAGGCTCACGGTGGGGATCTCAGTCACGCGGACCTCCCCGGTCGTCCGTGCCCTCGCCGGCCCGGAGGGTGTCCTGCGCCTGGGCGGCCCCCGGGTCGGGACCGGACTCCCGCGCCAGCGCCAGCTCGGGATCCTCACGATCCTCACTGGGCTCGCCCCCGGCTGCGAGGTGCAGGCCGACCGCGTTGACGACGGCTGCCAGCGGCACCGCGATCAGCGCACCGGCGATGCCGGCCACGATCACTCCGCAGCCGATGGCGATGATCACGCCCAGCGGGTGGAGCGAGACGAACCGCCCCATCAGGAACGGCTGGAGGACGTGGCCCTCGATCTGCTGGACCAGGATCACGCCGCCGAGCATGAGCAGCGCGGCGATCGGGCCCTGCGCCACCAGCGCGACCAGGATCGCCACCAGACCGGCGATCGTCGCCCCGATCATCGGGACGAACGCACCGAGGAAGACCAGCACCCCGATCGGCACGATCAGCGGGACGCCCAGGATCGCGGCCACGGCCATGATCCCGACGGCGTCGACGAGGGCGACCATCACCGTCGCCCGCACGAACTGGGTCAGGGAGGTCCAGGCGATCCGGCCGCTGGAGTCGACCCGCTCCCGCGCCGCGCGCGGGAACATCCGCACCGCCCAGGCCCAGATCCGGTGCCCGTCGGCCAGGAAGAAGTAGGTGGCGAACAGCACGATGAAGAAGCCCGCCACGACATGGGTGAGGGCGGTCCCGACCTCGGTCACCTGGCTGAACACCTCGGCGTCCTGGGTGCGCGAGGTGATCGAGTCCTGGGCGTCCTTGAGCCAGCCGTTGATCTGGGAGTCGCTGGCGTTGAGCGGCCCGTCGCGGACCCAGGCCCGGATCGTGCCGAGCCCGTCGGCGACCTGGTCGGCCAGGTCGTAGACACCGTTGACCACCTGGGTGCCCACGAACGTGAGCATGGCCGTGACCAGGCCGAGGCCACCGACGACGATCAACCCCGCCCCGGCGCCCCGGCGGATCCCGATCCGCTGCATGGCCCGCACGGCGGGGTTGCCCAGTGCCGCGATCAGCATCGCGATCACGAGCGGCAGGGTGATGACGGCGAAGTAGGCCAGCACCCACAGGACGGCGTAGAGCGCCCCCGCGATCACGACGAAGCGCCAGGCCCAGGACGCGGCGAGGTCGAGGGCCCACGGCACCTGGGCCCGCGCCATGTTGGTGGGTCCGGACTCGATCGGCGCCGGCTCGGGGCGTCGTTCGGCCCGAGCGACCGCCCACTGGGCCGCGAACTGCGAGGCCACGCGCTCGGCGAAGCGCTCGTCGTCGCGCTGCCGACGCGACGAGCGGCGAATCGCCCGGACCCTGGGCTGCTGGCCCGGGTTGCGGGCAGGCTCCAGGGCCGTCTCCGACGTCGGCGCGTCCGGCCGCTGTCCGGCCTGCTCGTCCGCGTCGTTGCTCACGAGCGACAGGCTATGTCACGCCGGTCAACCGACGGACGAGCCGGTGGGCCGCGTCCGGGTGTCGTGTCCGCAGCAGTCCGGCGGCCGCCAGCACGTACTCGGTGTCGACGACCACGTCCGGGTGCTCCGGCAGCTGCCAGCCGTCCTGGTCCACGCCGGTGGCAGACCCGAGCACGCTCCGGGCCGTGTCGGCGTCCCCGGCCCGGAGCACCCCGCCGGAGCCGACGAGGAGGTGCACCTGCCGGAGGTCCTTGCCGGTCCGCTCCACGACCCGGCCGTCCGGCCCCAGCACCACCCGGGAGCGGCCGGCGTGCCGGCGCAGTCCGAGCCGGACCGCGGCGGTCGCGATCGCCACGTCGTACGCCGTCTCCTCGGGGCCGTCGGGGAGCAGGCCGGGATCAGCGAGTCGGCGGGCGGCGGCGTCCTCGAGCCCGGCGTCCGGCGCCACCAGGCCCGCCGCCACCGCCTCGTCGTAGGTCGTGGTGGCAGACCAGCGCATCCCGAGGTCGCCCTCGACGGTGCGGGTCACCGGGGTCGTGGCCACGACCTCGCGCGAGAGGCCGGCGTCCTCGGGGTCCAGCTCGACCACCGAGTGCACGTCGGTGGTGGCGCCCCCGACGTCGACGACCACGACGTCGCCGGCCCCGGGCCGGTCCGGGCCGTCGCCCCTGGCCAGCAGCTCGACACCGTCGAGCACGACGTCGGGGGTGGCGCCACGGACCATCTCGGTGAAGTCGGCCCGGGCACTGAGGTGCTTGCCGCCGATGACGTGGGCCAGGAACATCTCGCGGATCGCCGCCCGCGCCGACTCGGGAGCGAGTACGCCGATCCGCGGCACGACGTTGTCGGCCAGCACGTGCGGGTGCCCGACCAGGATGGGGGTCACCGCGTCCCGCGCGGCGACGTTCCCGGCCACGACGACCGGTCCGGTCCAGCCGGAGCCGGCCAGCGCCCGCGCCGCGTCGACGATCACCCGCTCGTTGCCGCCGTCGGTGCCCCCGGTCAGCAGCACCACGTCCGGCTCCGCGGCCAGCAGCTCCGCGGTCCAGGGGTGGTCGTCCGCCGACCGGCCGGCGACGCCGATGACCGCGACCACCTTCCCGCCGCTGCTCAGCGCGACCCGGCGCCCCGCCTCGGCGGTGACCAGCTCCTCGTTGCCGACGACCGCGATCCGGAGCCCGCCGCCCGCACTGGAGCAGGCCATGACCTCGGCGTCGGCGGCGCGGGGGTCCTGCCGGGCCAGCTCGGCGCGGCAGGCGTCGAAGCCGTCGAGGACGTCGCTCCCGATCGTCGTCGGGTGGTCGGCCGTGGCCACGACCCGTCCCTCGCCCAGGTCGACGAGGACCGCCTTGGTGAACGTCGAGCCGAAGTCGACGCACAGCGCGGCACCGACTGCAGCGCCCACGGGGCCTGCCGGGCCTGCGGACTCAGCCGAGGGCACGGTCGAGGTCGGCGATCAGGTCGTCGGCGGTCTCGATGCCGACACTGAGCCGGATCAGGTCCGCCGGGACCTCCAGGTCGGTGCCGGCGACGCTGGCGTGAGTCATCCGGCCCGGGTGCTCGATCAGCGACTCGACGCCGCCCAACGACTCGCCGAGGGTGAAGACCTCCGCCTTCGCGCAGACGTCGAGCGCCTGCCGCTCACCGCCGGTGACCCGGAAGCTGACGATGCCGCCGAAGCGCTTCATCTGCCGCGCCGCGACCGCGTGCCCCGGGTGCTCCTCCAGGCCGGGGTAGATCACCTGCTCGACCCTCGGGTGCGCGGCGAGGAACTCCACGACCCGCTCGGCGTTGTCGCAGTGCCGGTCCATCCGGACCCCGAGCGTCTTCAGCCCGCGGTGGGTGAGGAACGCGTCGAAGGGCCCCGGGACCGCGCCCATGGAGTTCTGGTGGAAGGCGATCCGCTCGGCCACGTCGAGGTCGCGCACGACCAGGGCGCCGCCGACCACGTCGGAGTGGCCGCCGCAGTACTTGGTCGTGGAGTGCACGACCAGGTCCGCGCCCAACGGGATCGGCTGCTGGAGGTACGGCGAGGCGAAGGTGTTGTCGACGACGAGCAGCGCCCCGGCGTCGTGGGCGACCGAGGCCAGTGCCTCGATGTCCCCGATGTTCAGCAGCGGGTTGGTCGGGGTCTCCACCCACACCAGCTTCGTCCGGCCCGGTCGGATCGCGGCCCGGACGGCCTCGACGTCGGAGACCGGCGCCGGGCTGTGCTCGAGGCCCCAGACCTTCTCCACCTTGTCGAAGAGCCGGTAGGTGCCGCCGTACGCGTCGTCGGGGATGACCACGTGGTCGCCCGGCCGGCACAGCGCGCGGACCAGGGTGTCCTCCGCGGCCAGCCCGGAGGCGAAGGCGAAGCCCCGCTCCCCCTCCTCCAGGGCCGCGATCGCACCCTCGAGCGCGGTGCGGGTGGGGTTCGCCGAGCGGCTGTACTCGTAGCCCCCGCGCATGCCACCGACGCCGTCCTGCTTGTAGGTGCTGGTGGCGTAGATCGGGGGGATCACCGCGCCGGTCATCGGGTCCGGCTCGTAGCCTGCGTGGATCGCACGCGTCTCGAAGCCGGACTTGTTGCTGTGCTCCTGGGTCATGCGGCCGAGCCTAGACCCGGGCCCGGCGGGAAGGATTCGGCCGCCCCGTTCGTTGGAGCAGGTGTCCCCCGATGACGAGGAGTCGCACCGTGTTCTCTCGCAAGCCCGCCACCGTCCCCGCCGCCGACGAGGCGCTGCCCGGCCGGGCCGAGCGCCCGTTCCACCTCGCCACCCGGCACGCCGTCCTCGACGCCCCGCTGGTCACCGACGAGGTCCCCGAGGGCCACGAGGTGGCGATCTTCGGGCTCGGGTGCTTCTGGGGTGCCGAGGAGGTCTACTGGAAGCTGCCGGGCGTGTGGTCCACCTCGGTCGGCTACGCGGGCGGCTCCACGCCGCACCCGTCCTACGAGGAGGTCTGCTCGGGACGCACCGGGCACACCGAGGCCGTGCGCGTCGTCTACGACCCGGCCGTGGTGTCCTACGCCGACCTGCTGCGCGCCTTCTACGAGGTGCACGACCCGACCCAGGGGATGCGCCAGGGCAACGACCGCGGCACGCAGTACCGCTCGGCGATCTACACGACCACGCCCGAGCAGGAGCGCGTCGCCCGGGAGCTGACCGAGGCCTACGCGCCCGCCCTGGCCGCGGCCGGCTACGGCGAGATCACCACCGAGATCGAGCCGGCCGGGACCTACTACTACGCCGAGGACCAGCACCAGCAGTACCTCGCCAAGGTGCCGTGGGGCTACCGCTGCCACTCCGCGACCGGAGTCCCGTTCCCCAAGGACGCCTAAGACGCCGATGACCTCGGGTCGTGTGCCTGACAACGCGCCATGGCCCGTCCTCAGGCACACGACCCGGCCTCCGACCCGGGTGTTGCTAGCCTCCTTGGCGTGCCACGTGGGAAGCCGCGCACCGCGCCCGATGAGTTCACCGTCATCACGCTCTGCGGCTCCATGCGATTCCGTCGGGAGTTCGAGCGTCTCGACGCCGAGCTGACGCTCACCGGGCACGTGGTGCTGACCCCGGCCGCGCTGGCGCCGTCACGGGATCTCGACGCGGAGGAACGCGCATGGCTCGGCCGGGTGCACCTCCAGAAGGTCTCGATGGCGGACGAGGTCCTCGTCGTCAACGTGGGCGACCACGTCGGGGAGAGCACCCGCCGCGAGATCGACCATGCGCGGTCGCTCGGGGTGGCCGTGAGCTACTTGGAGCCACACGCAGCCGCTGACGACGCCGACGGCTGACGAGGGACAGGCCGCCGGACGTCGGCACCTGATGCCGCGATCCGGGCCCTGCCTGAAGCCAACTCGCTACGTCGACGGATCGGTCAGCAGTACCTCGCCAAGGTGCCGTGGGGCTACCGCTGCCACTCCGCGACCGGAGTCCCGTTCCCCAAGGACGCCTAAGCCGCCGATGACCTCGGGTCGTGTGCCTGACAACGCGCTCTAGACCGTCCTCAGGCACACGACCCGGTCTCCGCGATGCCCGCGATCCGCGGCGCGGCCGGGCGCGGCGCCTCTACAGTCCTGTGGCATGACGAACGCAGAGCAGGAAACCTCGGATGACCGCGGCCTCGTCGGGGACGCGGTCCTGGGACTGAGCCCCTCCGGATACATCCTCGTCGGCTGGGTCGTGGGCCTGGTCGGCGGCCTCGTGCTCGGCAACGCCGACGAGCGCAGCAGCGTGATCATGGGGGCGCTGATCGCCTCGATCGGGTCGATCATGCTCCTGGTCGGGATCGTCGCGCAGGGCGTCGCGATCGGCATCCGGAGCACCCGGGACTGACCAGCCCGGCGGTGCCGTGTGGTCGAATCGGGCATGCCCACACCCGCCGAGATCGGCCTCGCCCGCTGGCACGACGTCATCGCCTCGCACAGCCCGGACCGGTTGCCGGAGCTGATCGCCGAGGACGCCGTCTTCCGCTCCCCCGCCGTGCACGCCCCGCAGGAGGGTCGTGAGCTGGTGGCGGCCTACCTCGGCGCGGCCATGGTCGTGCTGGGTGACGGCTTCAGCTACGTCGACGAGTGGATCCGCGAGCGCGACGCGATCCTCGAGTTCACCTCCACCGTCGGCGACCTGGAGATCTCCGGCATCGACCGGATCACCTGGGACGACAACGGTCGGATCGTCGCCTTCACGGTCATGGTGCGCCCG
Organism: Nocardioides donggukensis; assembly: GCF_014842875.1. GTDB lineage: Bacteria > Actinomycetota > Actinomycetes > Propionibacteriales > Nocardioidaceae > Nocardioides > Nocardioides donggukensis. The sequence goes on from NZ_JACYXZ010000003.1 coordinate 465,591, forward strand.
GTCCGGGCGCTGCACGCGCTGATGGAGCGGATGGCGGAACGGCTCGGGCATGGGGGCGTCCGGCACACTTGAGCCAACCCGAGAGGACGGCCCCGGTGAACGATCTTCCCCGCAAGGCGGCAGCGCGTACGGCGCGGCTCGCCGCACTGCCGCTGGGCTACGCCGGACGCAACGCGGTCGGGCTCGGCAAGCGGCTCGGCGGCAAGCCGGCCGAGGCGGTCCTGGCGGACGTGCAGCAGCGCACAGCCGAGCAGCTGTTCCGCACGCTCGGGGAGCTCAAGGGCGGCGCGATGAAGTTCGGCCAGATGCTCTCGGTGCTCGAAGGGGCCCTCCCCGAGGACAAGATGGCGCCCTACCGCGACGAGCTCGTCAGGCTCCAGGACTCGGCGCCGCCGATGCCCACCCAGACGGTCCGCGACATCCTGGCTCGCGACCTCGGGGCCGACTGGAACGAGCGGCTGGTCCACCTCGACGGCGCCCCGGCCGCGGCCGCCTCGATCGGCCAGGTGCACAAGGGCCGCTGGGCGGACGGCCGCGAGGTCGCGGTCAAGGTGCAGTACCCCGGCGCCGGTGAGGCGCTCCGCTCCGACCTGCGCCAGATCTCCCGGCTGGCGCGCACGATCGGGCCGCTGTTCCCCGGCTTCGACCTCAAGCCGCTGGTCACCGAGCTGCAGGACCGGGCCAACGACGAGCTCGACTACGAGCTCGAGGCCGAGGCCCAGCGGGCCTTCGCCGCGGCGTTCCGCGAGGACGAGCAGATCGTGGTGCCCGACGTGGTGGCCGTCGGCGCCACCGTCCTGGTCACCGAGTGGATGGACTCGCCCGCCTCCCTGGCGTCGGTGATCGCGGACGGCAGCCAGGCCGAGCGGGACCACTACGCCGAGCGCTTCGTGAAGTTCCTGTTCGCGGGCCCGGCGCGCACCGGCATGCTGCACGCCGACCCGCACCCCGGCAACTACCGGCTGCTGCCCGGTGCCGACGGCGGTCCCGGGAGGCTCGGGGTCCTCGACTTCGGCGCCGTCGCCCGGCTCCCCGACCGGAGCCTGCCCTCCGCGATGGGCTCGCTGATCCGGATCGCCACCCGCAGGGACCACGAGCACCTGCTGGCCGGGCTCCGGGCGGAGGGGTTCGTCAAGGACCGGGTGAGGATCGACCCGGTCGAGCTGCTCGACTACCTCTCGCCGTTCGTGGAGCCGACCCGCACCGAGACGTTCCGGTTCTCCCGCGCCTGGATGCGGGAGCAGTTCGAGCGGGTCAACAACCCCCGCAACCCGTCGTACACGATCGCCCTGAAGCTGAACCTGCCGCCGTCGTACCTGCTCATCCACCGCACCTGGCTGGGTGCGATCGGCGTGCTGAGCCAGCTCGAGGCCGAGGTCGGCTTCCGCGACATCCTCACCGAGTCGCTGCCCGGGTTCGCCGAGCCGGCCTGACTAGGCCTGGGGGATCTCGAACTCCCCCAGCCGGTCCCAGTGGTCGCCCTCCATGAGGACGTTGCGCACCAGCGGGGTCTCCTGGACGTACGCCGGCAGCTCGGCCTGGGCACGCTTGAAGTGGTCGCTGGTGACGTGGGCCTCGGCGGCATCGTCGCGGAACGCCTCGATGAGGACGTACTGGTTCGGGTCCTCGACGCTGCGCGACCAGTCGAAGAAGAGATTCCCCTCCTCCGCCCGGGTCGCCTCGGTGAAGTCGCGGGTCAGCTCGATCCACTGATCGGCATGCTCGGGCTTCACCTTCCACTTGACGCAGATGAAGATCATCGTCGGCTCCTCTCCGGTTCGTTGTTCGGTCGTGGTCCGTGCGGCTCAGCCCACCCAGAACCCGCGGCCGAACCAGCCGCCGGGCTCCGCGCCGGGCGGTCCGCCCGGGCCCCCGGGGCCTCGCGAGCCCAGGTAGGAGCCGACCACGGCGGCGCCGAGGTCGTCCAGCTCCGGGGCGACCACCCGCCCGTCCACCCGTCGGGCGAGGTGCTCGATGAAGCGGGCCAGGCCGGGGTCCTCCCCCAGGCGGAAGAAGGTGGTCTGGGCACCGAGCCGGGCGGAGCCCTCGAGCTCGCGCACGCTGAGCGCGATCGTGTGCGGGTGCGGCGGGTAGGCGAACATCACGTCGCCGCCGGGCCCGAGGTGTGAGGTCGGCTCGCCGTCAGTGACGATCAGCAGCACCGGCTGGGCGCTCGGGTGCCGGCGGAAGTGCCGGTTCGCGAGCAGCAGCCCGTGGTGCAGGTTGGTGCCCTTCTCCCAGCGGGCGTCGAGCGCGGTGAGCTGCTCGATCTCCATCACGCGGGCCTCCCGGCCGAAGCCGATCAGCTGGAGGGCGTCGCCGCGGAACCGGCTCCGGATCAGCGTGTGCAGGGCCAGGGCGGTGCGCTTCATCGGCACCCAGCGGCCGTCCATCGCCATCGAGAACGAGGTGTCCACGAGCAGGGCCACCGCCGCCTGGGTGCGGGCCTCGGTCTCCTGCACCTCGACGTCCTCGACGCTGAGCCGCACCCGCCCGCTGGTCGGTGCGGGACCGCCGGCGACCGTCTCGGGACCACCCGCCTGGCGGAGCACCGCGTTCGTCACCGTCCGCGGGATGTCCCACGGCTCGGTGTCGCCGAACTCCCAGGGCCGGGAGGCTCCGCTGCGCTCGCCGGCGGCTCCGGCCTGGCGCAGGTCGCGGGCGCCCTGCCGGCCTGACATCCGGGTCGCGACGTCCTTGAGCAGCGCCTTGCCGAGCTGGCGCATCGCCTTCGGCGAGAGCCGGAGCTGCCCGTCGGTCCCACGGTCGAGGTAGCCGGACTCGCGCAGTGCCTGCTCGAGCTCGGCCAGGGTGCGGGCGCTCACCGCCGCCTCGGGTCCGAGCTGCCGGGAGAGGGTGTCGAGGTCGACGTCGTCGAGCCTGGCCCCGGGGTAGGCCTGCGAGAGCTGCTCGGCGAGCTCGTCGAGGTCGGCCAGGTCCTGGAGCACGCCGGTGCCGTCCCCGAGCCCGAGGCCCTGCTCGCCGTCGAAGCGCTCGGAGCCGCCCCAGTCCTCGCCGGGTCTCAGGGACTGCAGGTTCTGGTCCAGCCGGGAGAGCGCCTGCTGGAGCCCCGGTCCCCCGAACGCCTGCTGGGCGAGCGCGTCGAGCTCGTCGCGCTGCTCCTGCGTCATCGAGTTGCGCATCCGCTGGGCGGCGGCGGCCCGCTGTGCCAGGGAGTCCAGCAGCTCCTCCACGTTCGCCGGGCGCTCGGGGAAGAAGTCGCCGTGCTGGTCCATGAACTCGTCGAAGAGCTCGGTGGTGTCCTCACCCCGGGCGTGGGCCTCGAGCAGCTCGTTGAGGTCGCCGAGCATCGCGTCGACCCGCTCGCGGTCCTCGTCGGTGGCGCCCTCCAGTGCCTGCTTCATGCCGGCGAACCGCTGGTCCAGCAGCTCCCGACCGAGCAGGTCCTTGATCCGCTCGTAGTCCTCCCTCGCCGACGGGCTGCGCCACGAGTAGTCGCTGAGCTCGGCCACCGCAGCCGCGGTGGAGGGCGGCAGGCTGCCGATCTGCATCTCGGCGAACCGGGCCTCGTCGTCGAGGTCGCGGGCCAGCTGCTTGCGCTCCTCGAGCACCGCCCGGTCCAGCAGTTCCCGGACCTCGCGCATCGTCCCGTCGAGGTCGTGCCGGTCCAGCATCTCCCGGCGCTTCGCGGCCACCCGGCGAGCCAGCTCGTCGAGCCCGGCCTGGTCCTGCCCGCCGCGGCGCAGGAACTCCCGCATCGCCCGCTCCGGGCTGTAGCCGGCCATGACGTCCTCGCCGATGGCGTCGAGCGCCTCGCCCAGGTCCACCGGCGGCGCGAGCGGGTCCGGCCCACCGGCGTACCTGCCGTAGCGGGAGCGGTGGCCCGGCCGGCCGGGCCGCCCGGTCCGCCTAGGCCGTTCGGGCCGCGGGGGACTCATCCGTAGACCGTCTCCCCGTCACCGGACTCCTTGGCCACGCGGCGGGCCAGGTAGAGCCCCTCCAGGGCCAGCTCGACGGCACTCGCCCGGCTGCCGTCGTCCGTGGCGCCGAGCCGCTCGCAGATCCGGTCGTAGACGTCGGCCTCGCCCGCCTCGGAGGGCGGCAGCGGCGGCAGCCCGGTGAGGAAGTCGCGGGCGGTGACCTGCTCGCCGGTGACGACGGTGGCGCCGTCCTCGATGGCCTCGACCAGCGCTCCGAGGTCGAGGCCCCGGAAGTGGTCGCGCACCGCCTCGGCGGTCGCGGTGCGCAGCAGGTGGTCGAGGATCTCGCGCTCCCGCCCCTCCTCGCCGGTCTCGAACTCGATCTTCCCGCCGAGCACGTCGACGGCCGTCTCGAGGTCGACGACCCTGGCCACGGCTCCCTCCTCGCCCTGCACGGTGGCACGGTGCAGGGCGGCCGCGGCGACGGTCTCGGCACCGGCGATCGCGAACCGTGCCGAGACGCCGGAGCGCTGGTCGACGGCGTTCGAGCCGCGCAGCGCCCGGGTGAAGCGGGCCAGGATCTCGACCAGCACGTCGGGCACCTCGGCCACCAGGTGCGCCTCCTGCCGGATCACCGCCACCTCGTCGGCGAGCTCGAGCGGGTAGTGGGTGCGGATCTCGGCGCCGAAGCGGTCCTTGAGCGGGGTGATGATCCGGCCGCGGTTGGTGTAGTCCTCGGGGTTCGCGCTGGCCAGCACCAGGACGTCGAGGGGCAACCGGAGCACGTAGCCGCGGATCTGGATGTCGCGCTCCTCCATCACGTTCAGCATCGCCACCTGGATCCGCTCGGCGAGGTCGGGCAGCTCGTTGATGGCGACGATGCCCCGGTGGCTGCGCGGGATCAGCCCGAAGTGGATCGTCTCCGGGTCGCCCAGGCTGCGCCCCTCGGCGACCTTCATCGGGTCGACGTCGCCGATCAGGTCCGCCACCGAGGTGTCCGGGGTGGCCAGCTTCTCGGCGTACCGCTCGTCGCGGTGCTGCCAGACCACGGGGAGCTCGTCGCCGAGCTCGGCGGCCCGGCGGATGGAGGCGACCGTGACCGGCTCGTAGGGGTGCTCGCCGATCTCGGACCCGGCCAGGACCGGTGTCCACTCGTCGAGCAGGCCGGCCAGCGTGCGCAGTACCCGGGTCTTGCCCTGGCCGCGCTCGCCGAGCAGGACCACGTCGTGGCCGGCGATCAGGGCCCGCTCCAGCTGCGGGATGACGCTGCCCTCGAAGCCGTGCAGTCCGGGCCAGGGGTCCCGGCCCTCGGCGAGCGCGGCGAGCAGGTTGTCCCGGATCTCACTGCGGACCGACTTCGCCCGGTGCCCGCTGGCGCGCAGCTCGCCGACGGTGGTGGCGGGGGGCTGCCCCGTGGACGTGGAGGTCGTGGCAGTCACGGGTTTCACGCTAGTCCTGCGGGTCAAGCCTCGGGATACGGTCTCCCGGTGACCACCACCCTGCGGCCGCGGCGCCCGGACGACCTGCCCGAGCTGGTCCGGCTGCTGGGCGAGCAGCAGCCGTCCTCGGGCTACCCCGTGCGCTGGCCGCTGCCGTTCCCGGTCGAGGAGTTCCTGGTCCGCGACGACGAGGAGCGGGCCTGGGTCGCCGAGGTCGACGGTCGGGTGGTCGGGCACGCCGCCGTCGGCCAGGTCCGCGACCTCGGGGTCCGCGAGGTGCTCCGCGGCGCGACCGGAGGGGTCGGGGTGGCCGCGATCTCGGTGCTCTTCGTGGCCGTCGACCTGGTCGGCCGCGGTGTCGGGGGCCGGCTGCTGGACGAGGCGGTCGCCTTCATCCGAGGCACCGGCCGGCTGCCGGTGCTCGACGTGGTGCGCACCCACGGCACCGCGGTCGAGGTGTACCGGCACCGCGGCTGGCAGGTGGTCGGCGAGGCCCGCCCGGCCTGGCTGCCGGCCGACCGGGAGCCGGTTCTGCTGATGGCCCTGCCGGAGTCGGTCGGGAGCCCCATCGGAAGCCCGGACGAGGTCTCAGTCGAGGTCCCCGTCGAGGTCTCAGTCGAGGTCTCGGTCGAGCGGCAGGAACATCACGTGCAGGCCGACGTAGCCCTGGGTGGGTGAGCGGAACGCCCCCGGGACCGTGCCGACGATCGTGAAGCCGAGCTCCTGCCAGAGGCGGACGGCGGCGGTGTTGGTCTCCACGACCGCGTTGAACTGGATGCCGCGGAACCCCGCCTCGCGGTGCCAGGCCACGCAGTGCTCCCCCAGCCGGCGGCCGACACCCCGGCCTCGGGCCGCGTCGGCGACCATGAAGCTCGCCGTCCCGATGTGCGAGCCGCTGCCGGGCCGGTTCGGACCCATCCGCGCGGTGCCGAGCACGACGCCGTCCTCCTCGAGCACGACCACGTGCGCTCCCGCGGTCCACAGCTCCCGGGCCTCCTCGGACGTGAGCCCGGACGGGTAGGCGTAGGTCTCACCCTCCTCGACCACCGTGTGGAAGATCGGCCAGATCGCCGGCCAGTCCTTGTCGGTGGCGTCGCGGATCACTCGCCCACCTGCCCGTCGACGGCCTCCCGGAGCAGGTCCGCGTGGCCGTTGTGGCGGGCGTACTCCTCGATCAGGTGGACGAGGATCCAGCGCAGGCTGCGGCGCTCGCCCCCGCGTCCGGGTCGGTCGGCCGGCCGGTCCAGCCCGCCCTCGTCGAGCGCGAGCGCCAGGTTTGCCCGCGACCGGGCGACGATCCGGTCGAAGAGGGCGATCAGCTCCTCGGGGCTGTCCTCGGCGGCGGTGTGCCACTCCCAGTCCGGGTCCGCGTCCCAGTCGACCTCGCGGAAGGCCGGGTCGGCCTCGCGTGCCAGCAGCACCTCGGAGAGCCACCAGTCCTCCACGAGGGCCAGGTGCTTGAGCAGACCGCCCAGCGTCATCGTGGACGGCGGCAGCGGCCGGGCCAGCTCCTCCCCGTCCAGCCCGGCCGTCTTCCACCGGAGGGTGTCGCGGTGGTGGTCGAGGAACCCGACCAGGGTGGCCACCTCGTCGCCGGAGGTCGGTGGTCGGGTGCGGTCGTCGTCGTCCATGCCGGCGACGCTAGCGGTCCTCGGCCTCCCTCGGCAGCCCGGTTTCCGGGAGCCGGTCGGTCACGCAGTACGCCGCGCCGGCCGGGTCGCGCAGCAGCGTCCAGGTGGGCTGCTCGGCCTCGACGACCGCGCCCAGCCCCACGTGGCGGCGTACCTCCGCGGCTCGGTCGTCGCTGGCCAGGTCGAGGTGGGCGCGCACCGGCCCGGACGGCTCGTCGAGCCGCTGGAGCAGCAGGCGCAACGGGATGCCGGCCGGCCGGAACAGCGGCAGGTACTCCTCCCGCGCGTGCCCGGTCGGCTGCCACCCCGTGAGCGCGATCCAGAAGTCCCGCTCGGCGTCGAACGCCTCGGCGGGGATGTCGAGGCAGACCTGGTCCACCAGGCTGGTCGCGCCGTCGCCCCAGTCGACCGGAGCCGGCCGCCGGGACGCCGGGTGGGACACGAGGCAGAAGGTCATGCCGCCCGGCGAGCGCAGCACGACGTACCCCTCGTCGACGACCTCGGTCGCGCCCAGCGAGACGGCCTGGTCGGCGGCGGTCCGGGGATCCTGCACGTGCAGGTCGAGGTGGATCCCGCAGGGCCCGTCCACCACCCGCTGGACCCGGAGGAAGTCGTCGCCGTCGGCGGGGAGCAGCGACGCGAACTCGTCGAGCCCGCCGCGCGGCGGCGACATCCGGTAGCCGGTCACCGCCCGCCAGAAGGGCACCGAGACCGGCAGGTCGTCGGTCGTGAGGTCGAGGAACGCCGAGATCCAGAACGGGCTCATCGGGCCACCGTACGGCGCCCGGCGGCCGCCGCGGCACCGCCGCCGCCGGATATCGATTCGCTAAAGACAGCGTCCTGAGCAGGCATGATCGTGCCGACTCGGCTAGATTGACGGGGCGCGTGCCGCTCGGGTCGGCCCGCGTGAGGGTGCTCGGCCGGGGAGGAAACGGTCGCACACGCTCGACCCTGTCCCCGACGAGATGGAGCTCATGACTTTCTCCGAGTACCTCTCCAACAGCTACGAAAACCTCATAGAGCTCTCCCTCGAACACCTGCAGCTGGTCGCCATCACGATGCTGATCGCGACCGCCGTGGGAGTGCCGCTCGGGATCCTGGCCCACCGGTCCTCGGTGCTGCGACCACCGATCATGAGCACCACCTCCTTCTTCCTGACGATCCCCTCGCTCGCGCTCTTCGCGATCTTCATCCCGGTCTTCGGGCTGGGGTCACCGCCGGCGATCGTCGCCCTCACGCTCTACGCGCTGCTGCCGATCGTCGGCAACACGGTCGCCGGCCTCTCCTCGGTCAGCCCGGCCATCGTCAAGGCCTCGCGCGGCATGGGGATGGGCTCCTGGCGCCGGCTCGGGCTGGTGGAGCTCCCCCTGGCCTGGCCGGTGATCGTCACCGGGCTCCGGGTCTCCACCCAGGTCACGATCGGGATCGCCGCGATCGCCGTCTTCGTGGGCGGCCCGGGTCTCGGCAACGAGATCTTCCGAGGCATCCGGTCGCTCGGCAACCCCGGCGCCGAGAACCTCGTCTACGGGGGCACGCTCGCGATCGTCGTGATCGCGCTCGCCTTCGACGGCGCCTTCGTCCTTGTCCGACGCTTCACGACACCGCGAGGTATCCGATGACCCAGACCGAATCCAGCAACGAAGTGATGATCGAGCTCGACGAGCTGACCAAGCACTTCCCCGGCCAGGCCAACCCCGCCGTCGACAAGCTCAGCCTCACGGTGAAGAAGGGCGAGATCGTCGTCTTCGTCGGCCCGTCCGGCTGCGGCAAGACCACGTCCATGGAGCTGGTGAACCGGCTCATCGAACCGACCTCCGGCCGGATCATCCTCGAGGGCGAGGACGTCACCAACAGCGACCCGGACGAGCTCCGCCGCCGGATCGGCTACGTGATCCAGGAGACCGGCCTGCTCCCCCACCGCACCATCGCGCACAACATCGCGACCGTGCCGAAGCTGGTCGGGTGGGACAAGCAGCGCATCTCCGAGCGCGTCGACGAGCTGCTGACGATGGTCGGGATGGACCCCGACGTCTACCGCAACCGCTACCCCAAGGAGCTCTCCGGTGGGCAGCGGCAGCGCGTGGGCGTGGCCCGTGCCATGGCCGCCGACCCGCCGCTGATGCTGATGGACGAGCCGTTCGGCGCGATCGACCCGATCACCCGGGAGCGACTGCAGAACGAGTTCCTCAGGCTCCAGGCGCAGATCCAGAAGACGATCATCTTCGTCACCCACGACATCGACGAGGCGATCAAGATGGGCGACCGGATCGTGGTGCTCCGCGACCAGTCGCACATCGCGCAGTTCGACACCCCCGAGGCCATCCTCACCAACCCGGCCGACGACTACGTCGCGGACTTCATCGGGTCCGGTGCCTCGCTCAAGCGGCTCAACCTCTCGCGGATCCGGGACATCGAGATGGCCACCGACGCCCCGATCGGGCGGATGGACGAGCCCGCGGACGAGCTGGCCAGGCGACTCGACGCCTCGGAGTGGTCGGCGATCCTGCTGCTCGACGACCGGAAGCGCCCCACGCGGTGGGTGAACGCCCAGGACCTGAGGCGACCGGGCTTCGACCCCACGACGATGGGCCTCAAGGCGCGGGCGGTGGTCGAGCCGCACGCCACGCTCTCCGACGCGCTCAACGAGCTGATCAGCTCCAACGGCGGCTGCGCGATCGTCGCCGACGGCGACGGCGCCTACCTCGGCGTGGTCGACCTGGAGACGATCATGGCCGCCGTGCGGGCGATGCGTGAGCAGCACGCGCGCTTCTACCTCGCGGCCAAGAACCCCGACACCGTGGAGGTCTGATGGCCACGGACACCGCCACCGAGCACCCCGAGGAGACCATCGGGGCCCAGACCGGGACCCCGGTCAAGATCGAGACCTCGAGCACGCACCGCTCGCTCATCGGCTGGTTCGGGATGCCGGTCTTCCTGATCCTGATCCTGGGCGCGACCTACATCTGGATCCAGGGCCGCGAGCTCGACAGCATCGAGCAGCGGGTGCTCAACCAGCGGGTGCTGACCGAGAAGCTCGTCGAGCACCTGCAGCTGGTCGCCGTCTCGACCGCCATCGTGATCGCGATCGCGATCCCGCTGGGCGTCATCCTGACCCGCCCGTTCGCACGCAGGGCGGTGCCGATCACGCTGGCCATCGCCAACGGCGGCCAGGCGATCCCCTCACTCGGACTGATCACGATCGTGGTCATCTGGATGGGGATCGGCTTCACCCCGGTGATCATCGGGCTGGTGGCCTACTCCGCGCTGCCGATCCTGCGCAACACCATGGTCGGGCTCCAGCAGGTGGACCACAGCTTCATCAAGGCCTCCCGCGGCATGGGGCTCTCCCCGATGCAGGTGCTCATGCAGGTCGAGCTCCCGCTCGCGATCCCGGTGATGATCGCCGGCATCCGCACCGCGCTGGTGATCAACGTCGGCACCGCGACCCTCGCCACCTTCTTCGGTGCCGGCGGGCTCGGGTTCGTCATCTTCCAGGGCATCGGGCTCAACCGGGACCCGGTCCTGATCACCGGCGTCGTCATGGCCTCCGGCCTGGCGCTGCTCGTCGACTACCTGGCGGGAGTCGCCGGGCACTTCCTCTCACCCCGCGGACTGTGATCCCACACCTCCGCCCACGACGCCCGACCGAACGATCGAAAGGACGACAATGAGAAGCAAGAACTTCCTGGCCGCCACGGGGGCGACCATGACCCTCGCCCTGGCCCTCACCGCCTGCGGTGGAGACGACAGCTCCGGCGGGGGCGAGGGGACGCTCGAGGGAGCCTCGATCACCGTCGGGTCCAAGGACTTCGATGAGCAGCTGATCCTGGGCAACATCAGCAAGCTGGCGCTCGAGAACGCCGGCGCCGACGTCACCGACCAGATCAACCTGGGCGGCACCGACGCGGCCCGCGCGGCGCTCACCTCCGGTGAGATCGACACCTACTGGGAGTACAACGGCACCGCCTGGATCTCCTTCTTCAAGGAGACCAAGCCGATCCCGGACCGCATCGAGCAGTACGAGGCGGTCGCCGAGCGGGACAAGAAGCAGAACAACCTGGTCTGGCTCTCCCCGGCCGAGTTCAACAACACCTACGGTCTGGCCTACCCGACCGAGGCGGCCGACGAGCTCGGGAACCCCGAGACGATCTCCGACCTGGGGGAGCTCCTGAAGAGCGACCCGTCCGCGGCGTCGGTGTGCGTGGAGAGCGAGTTCTCCACCCGCGACGACGGCCTCCCGGGCATGGAGAAGGCCTACGGCTTCGAGGTGCCCAACAACCAGGTGACGGTGCTCGACACCGCGCTGGTCTACACGGCCGCCGACAAGCAGGACCCGTGCAACTTCGGTGAGGTGTTCACCAGCGACGGCCGCATCGCCGCGCTGGACCTGACCGTGCTCGAGGACGACGAGGGCTTCTTCCCCCTCTACAACCCGAGCCCGGTGTTCACCCAGGACATCTACGACGAGTACGGCGACGCGCTCGACGAGATCTTCGACCCGATCGCCGAGGCGCTCACCCAGGACGCGATGAACGGGATGAACGAGGAGGTCTCGGTCAACCTCCTGCAGCCCGAGAAGGTCGCCGAGGACTGGCTGAACGAGAACGGCCTGCTCTGAGCACAACAGGATGACCCACGCGGGTCACCGACGAGCACCCGACAGGCAGGTCCCGGTCATCCGGGGCCTGCCTGTCGCACGTGGTGGGGGCGGTCACGTCACCACAGGCCGGCGACGTCGCCACCGATCCGGACGATGAAGGCGGAGACCACCACCACGAAGAACACCCGCACGAAGCGGGCGCCGCGGGCCACGGCCATCCGGGCGCCGACGTAGGCGCCGACCAGGTTGGCCAGGCCCATCAGCAGGCCCACCTCCCAGAGCACGACGCCCTGGGGGACGAACACGACCAGTGCCGCCACGTTCGTGGCCCAGTTCGCCAGCCGGGCCTTGGCCGAGGCCTCGAGGAAGTTGTAGCCGAGCAGTCCCACGAGCGTGAACACGAAGAACGAGCCGGTGCCGGGGCCCAGCGCCCCGTCGTAGAAGCCGACCACCAGACCGGTCAGCATCGCCGCCGCGGTGTGCCGGTGCCCGGCGAACCGGAGCTCGGTGAGTTCCCCGATCGCGGGCTTGAGCAGCACGTAGGCACCCACGAGGACCAGCACGACGAGGATGATCGGGTTGAAGGCCGACTTCGGGATGAGCGCGGCGGCCAGCGCGCCGCCGACGGCGCCGAGGAACGCGAACCCCATCAGTGGCAGGAACGTCCCGGCGTGCGGCCGCACCCGCCGGTAGTACGTCGCCGAGCTCACCGTCGTGCCGCAGACGCTGGCCAGCTTGTTGGTCGCCAGCACCTGCAGCGGGGCGGCCCCCGGGAACGCGACCACGAGTGCGGGGAGCTGGATCAGCCCACCGCCGCCGACCACCGCGTCGACGTACCCCGCTGCGAGCGCGGCCAGCCCGAGCAGCAGAAGAAGGGTCAGTGACGGATCGGACACCGCCGGAGTCCCTCAGGCACGGGCGAGGTAGGCCAGCAGGTCCTGCCTGGTCAGCACCCCCACCGGCTTGCCGTCCTCCTGCACGAGCACGGCGTCCGCCGACTCCAGCAGCGCCACCGCGTCCTGGGCGGCCTCCGTGGAGCCGATGGAGGGCAGCGGGTCGGACATGTGGTCCTCGACCTTGTCGGTGAGCTTCGCCGAGCCCGCGAACAGCGCGTCGAGCAGGGTCCGCTCGGAGACAGACCCGGCCACCTCGGCCGCGACGATCGGCGGCTCGGCGCGGACCACGGGCATCTGGGACACGCCGTACTCCTGGAGGATGTGCACGGCCTCCGCGATGGTCTCCGCCGGGTGCGTGTGCACGAGGTCGGGGAGCCGGCCGTCCTTGCCGCGCAGCACCTCGCCGACGGTGCGGACGGTCTCGTCGCCGGAGCCGGAGACGAAGCCGTACTGACCCAGCCACTCGTCGTTGAAGACCTTGGTGAGGTAGCCGCGGCCGGAGTCGGGCAGCAGCACCACGATCACGGCGTCCTTCCCCTCCGGGGTGCCGGCCAGCTCCTCGGCGAGCTGCTTGGCGGCGTAGGCGGCCATCCCGGAGGAGCCGCCGACCAGCAGCGCCTCCTCGCGCGCCAGCCGCCGGGTGTAGGCGAAGGAGTCGGCGTCGGAGACCTCGATGATCCGGTCGGCGACGTCACGGTCGTAGGTGTCGGGCCAGAAGTCCTCGCCCACTCCCTCGACGAGGTAGGGCCGTCCGCTGCCGCCGGAGTAGACCGAGCCGGCCGGGTCGGCGCCGACCACCTGCACGGCCGGGTTCTGCTCCTTGAGGTAGCGCCCGACCCCGCTGATCGTGCCGCCGGTGCCGACCCCGCACACGAAGTGGGTGATCCGGCCCTCGGTCTGCGCCCAGATCTCCGGGCCGGTGGTCTCGTAGTGCGAGCGCGGGTTGTGCGGGTTGGAGTACTGGTCCGGCTTCCAGGCACCGGGCTCGGCCGCCAGCCGGTCGGAGACGTTGTAGTAGGCGTCGGGGTGCTCCGGCGGGACGGCGGTGGGGCACACGACCACCTCGGCGCCGTACGCCTTGAGCACGTTGCGCTTGTCCTCGCTGACCTTGTCGGGGCACACGAAGACGCAGTGGTAGCCCTTGGCCTGCGCGACCATCGCCAGCCCGACCCCGGTGTTGCCGGAGGTCGGCTCGACGATCGTGCCGCCCGGCTGCAGCTCGCCGCTGGCCTCGGCCGCTTCGATCATCCGGGTCGCGATCCGGTCCTTCACCGAGCCGCCGGGGTTGAGGTACTCCACCTTGGCGAGCACGATCGGGCCCGCGCCCGGGCCGCCCTCGGCGTCACCGGTGTCCCCGAGGCCGTCCAGGGAGGTCGAGAGCCGCAGCAGCGGGGTGTTGCCGATGAGGTCGAGGAGGGAGTTCACGTAGTCCACCCCCGCAGGCTAGTTGACGTGGGACGGCGTGAGCACAGTCGGCCCGGTCACTATCCTGTCCTGCGTGGGGAAAGCTGCTGCCGCTCGGAGACTCGCCGCCACCGCCGCGTACGGCGGGGGCGGGCTGTCGGTGCTGGGCGCCGGTCTGTACGGCGTGCTGACCGCCGAGGCGCGCCTGGCCCGGAAGGCGATCGGCGAGCCGGGTGACCGGAAGCCGCCGGACGCGACCGGCTGGTACGGCCGCGGCCGGCCCGGGCCGGCGTACACGATGGCCCTGCTCGGCGACTCCAGCGCGGCCGGCTACGGCGTGGAGCGCGTCGAGGACACCCCCGGCGCCGTGCTCGCCTCCGGCCTGGCCGAGCGGGCCGACCGGAGGGTCTACCTCAAGGAGTTCGCGGTCGTCGGCGCCCAGTCCAGCGCCCTCGCGACACAGGTCGAGAAGGCGCTGCCGGTCGAGCCGGACATCGCGGTGATCCTCATCGGCGCCAACGACGTCACCCACACCGTGCTGCCGGCAGCCTCGGTGCGCTTCCTGGCCGAGGCGGTGCGCCGGCTGCGCGACGCCGGCGTCGAGGTCGTGGTCGGCACCTGCCCGGACCTGGGGACGATCAAGCCGATCGCGCCGCCCCTGCGTCAGGTGGCGCGGGCCTGGTCGCGCCGGCTGGCCACCGCCCAGGCGATCACGGTCGTCGAGGCGGGCGGCCGGACGGTCTCCCTGGGCTCGATCCTCGGCCCGGAGTTCGCCGCCGCCCCGGCGCTGCTGTTCGGACCGGACCGGTTCCACCCCTCCGCGGAGGGGTACGCCTCCCTGGGCGCGGTGATGCTGCCCTCGATCCTCGCCGCGCTCGGCGTGATCCCCGACGAGGAGGCGACGCCCGAGGCGCTGCGTGGCGAGGGTGTGCTGCCGATCGCGAGGGCGGCCGTCGAGGCGGCCCGGACCCCGGGCACCGAGCTCGGCGGCGCGGAGGTGGCCGGTGCGCCCCGGGGCGTCCGCGGGCTCTGGGTCGAGCTGCGGCACCGCCGGCGCGGCCCGCGGACCGAGTCCGAGGCCCCCGACCATGCCGAGGCCCCCGACCCGGCCTGAGCCGGCCCGTCGCTTGTGTCGGCCCGAAATGCACCGACCCGTCGCTTGTGTCGGCCCGAAATGCACCGACCCGTCGCTTGTGTCGGCCCGAAATGCACCGAGCCGTCGTGACGGTGCACCTCAAGGGCACACCCACGACGGCTCGGCGTGGAGGCTGGCCTCCGACCGGAATCGGTCAGTCGGAGTTCATGATCGCGAGGATCCGCAGCAGGTTGGTGTAGATCCACACCAGGCTGACGGTCATCGCGAACGCAGCGCGCCAGGACTCGCGCTCCGGGAGGCGTGCGGCGACGCCGCGCTCGACGAAGTCGAAGTCGAGGATCAGCATGAACACACCCAGCACCAGTCCGCCGATCGCGAACAGCAGGCCCAGCGCGCCGAAGCCGAACAGCCCGAGCTCGTTGCTGAACATGCTCAGCCCCATCTCGAGCAGGCCGAGGGCGATCATGCCGAACATGGCCGCGACGACGAACGTGCGGAACTTGTCACCGACCTTGATGTCGAAGAACTTGTACGCCGCGAGCGTGCCGGCGAAGGCCGCGAAGGTGCCGATCACCGCCTGGACGACGATGTTCTCCTGGCCACCGAACTGGGCGTCAAGCAGCTTGCTGAACGCGCCCAGCGCGACGCCCTCGAGGACCGCGAAGGCCAGCACCAGCGCCGGGCTGACCACCTTCTTGAACGAGTTGACCATCGACAGGCCGAACGCGCCGAACCCACCGATCATGATCGCGAGGTACAGCGGGCCGAGGGCTGCGGCGGGGTCGCTGAGGTCCGGGGTCAGGAACCAGGTCACGGCGGCGGTCAGGATCACCAGGCCGACCGAGATCGCGGTCTTCTGGACCACGGTGTCGACCGTCATCGGGCCTTCGGTGACCGGCGTGGTCGGGGCTCCGGGAGTGCCGGTCCCCCACTGCGACGGGTCGCTCCCGGGCTGCTGGCCGTACGACGGGTACGTCGTGCCGCCGCCCTGGTAGCTCTGGTTGCCGTAGGCGTTGCTCCCCGCGCCGCTGAACTCCGCAGAGCGGTTGAACACCGGGTTGTTGCTCTTCATCGTGGTCTCTCCTAAGAGGCCGGACGTGCACCGTCGGTCTGACGTGCACCACGCTTCCATAGTAGTCGCTCACTGTCTCAACGAACGTCGAGCGGGGCTTGTTCCAGGCCGGTGCCCCCGGTGGGGCTCGAACCCACACTGCGAGGTTTTTAAGACCTCTTCCTCTGCCGATTGGGATACGGGGGCCCCTCGATTGTGCCCGCTACAGGTAGGTCTTGCGGGCATGTACGGCGTGTGCGCCAGCCACCCGGTCGAGGAACAGCAAGCCGGCGCAGTGGTCCATCTCGTGCTGCAGCGCCCGGGCCTCGAAGGCGTTCGCGGTGACCAGCACCTGCTCCCCGGTCCCCGGCAGCTCACCGCGGACGACGAGCCGGCTGGCCCGCTTCACCTCGCCGGTGAAGTCCGGCACGCTCATGCACCCCTCGCGCGACCGGTCGTTGCGGGAGGACTCCAGCACCTCCGCATTGCAGAGCACGAACGTGCCGTGGTGGTCGCGGGTCTTCGGGTGCTCGGAGACGTCGACGCAGAACACCCGGGCCCCCACACCGACCTGCGGTGCCGCCAGCCCGACGCAGCCGGGCGAGACCCGCATGGTGGCCACCAGGTCGGCCGCCAGCTGCACGGTGTCCGCGGCCCTGGGGTCCACCGCCTCGCCCGGCGTCGACAGCACCGGCGCCGGGGCGCGGACGACCTCGAGCACCCGTCCGTCCACGCCGAGCCGCGCGACGTCCCAGCCCACCAGCTCCGCTGGCGTGCTCACAGGTCGTCGGCCTCGACCTCGTGCAGGCTGACGCCGACACCCAGGTCGTCGCCGGCCGCGCGCAGCGCCGTACGCAGCGACTCGACGTCGACCCCGGCCGGCAGGTCCACCTCGGCGACCAGCAGGTAGAGCTCACCGGCGAGCCGTGTGGTGAGGTCGGTGATGTTGCCGCCGAGCTCGGCCACCTGGCCGACGATCGTGGAGACGATCCCGGGCCGGTCGCCGCCGTGCACCGTCAGCACCCACGACGTCCCGACGCGGGCGGACACCTGCTCCTCGGGCACCTCGCGCACCGACACCGTGAGGTCGCCGGCCGCGGTCAGGGGCGCCAGGGCCTCCTCGACCGCGGCGGCCTCGACCTCGCCCGAGCCGACGAGCGTCATCGCGAAGTGCCCCCGCAGGAGCGTCATCGTCGAGTCCTCGAGGTTCATGCCGAGGTCGGCGAGGATCCGGGTCGCCTCGGCGATGATTCCGGGGCGGTCATGGCCGAGGACGGTGATGGCGTGGTGGGTCACGCGGCGTGATTCTGCCAGTCTCAGCCGGCCAGGTCCGCGGCACGGCCCAGGACGGCGTCCAGCATGGGCTCGGTGAGCCGCCCGGTGAAGGTGTTCTGCTGGCTCGGGTGGTAGCAGCCGAGCAGCGTGACCGCCTCCCCCGTCCCGCGCTCCAGCAGGACCTCGACGCCGTGCCCGAAGCGTGGCTTGGGCCGGGGTACGGCGTAACCCGCGGCCGCGAACGACCGCAGCGCGGCGTCCCAGCCGAAGCCGCCGAGCGCCACCGCGGCGCGGACGTACGGCGCGACGAGGGCGATCTCGCGCGCGGCCCAGGGGCCGCACGTGTCCCGCTCCTGCGTCGTCGGCTTGTTCAGCGGCGGCGCGCAGCGGACCGCGGCCACCATCCGCGCATTGACCAGGCGCTGGCCGTCACCGGCGTGCTCGGAGGTCTCCTGGACCGCCAGGCCGACCCGGTGCAGGCTCGCGAACAGCCAGTCGCCGGACCGGTCGCCGGTGAAGATCCGGCCGGTCCGGTTGCCGCCGTGCGCGGCCGGGGCGAGGCCCACGATCAGCACCCCCGGCCGCGGATCGCCCCACCCCGAGATCGGGCGGCCCCAGTAGGGCTCCCCCGCGAACGCCGCCCGCTTGTCCCGGGCGACGTCCTCGCGCCAGGTGACCAGGCGCGGGCAGGCCCGGCAGACCGAGACCCGAGCGTCGATCTCGTCGAGCGGGGCGTCGGCCAGGCGGCGTACGTCGTCCGGGGTGTGCGCCACGTCCGTGTCCGCGACCGCCGGATCGTCGGGCCAGCCCGACCCCGGTGGCACCGGAGACGCGAACCGCTGCCCCGTCAACGGATGGGGCAGCGGTTCGGTCATGCTGAGCGGTCGGGTCCGTCGATCAGGACGGGGCGCCCGGACGCCCCGGGTCGGCCGGGAAGTCGCCCGAGTCGTCGTCACCGTTGCGCGAGACCTTCGCCGCGGCCGCGTTGGCGGCGTCGCTGACCTTGTCCTTCACGACCGGCGCCTGGTGGCGGACGGTCTCCTCCGCTTTGGAGACGGTGTCCTGCACCTTCGGGTTGTTGGCGAACCGCTTCGCGCGGTCGCGGATCTGCTCGTAGCGCTCACGCCCGGCGCGGGCGCCGAGCACGTAGCCCACCCCGACCAGGATCAGGATCTTCAGCTTGCCCATCATTCGGCCCTCCTCGAGATGTACGTTCCCCTCGAACCTATCGCCGCCCGGCTCGGGCGCGCGACGAGGGTCGGGCAACCGCCCGCGAGGGAGCCGTACCCGCTCCCGGCCGGGATCATGTGCCCCGACCCGTCGCCTCAGTCGCTCGCTCGTCCCTCGCTCGACTCCATCAGCGACCACTCTCTTCCGGTCACCTCAGTCGCTCGCTCGTTCCTCGCTCGACTCCATCAGCGACCACACCCCTTCGGGTCGCCTCAGTCGCTCGCTCGTTCCTCGCTCGACTCCATCAGCGACCTCGCTCTTCCGGTCGCCTCAGTCGCTCGCTCGTTCCTCGCTCGACTCCATCAGCGACCAGGCGATCCCGTCCAGGATGTCCGCCTCGCTCACCACCAGCCGGTCCGCCCGGGTGCGCCGCAGCACGCGGTCCAGGATCAGGGCGCCGGCGCCGATGACGTCCGCCCGGCCGGGGTGCAGGTATGGCAGCTCCAGCCGCTCGGCCACCGTCATGCCCAGCAGCCGGGCGGTCATGGCATGCACCCCGCGGGCGTCGACCACCGCCTGGTCGAGCGCGTCCCGGTCGTACGCCGGCAGGTCGAGCACGCCGGCGGCGACGGTCAGGACCGTCCCGGCGACACCGACCACGGTGGCCGCCTCGGACGCCGGGACCGGACAGGCGTCGAGGGCGGCGTCGATGTCGGCCGTGGCCGCGGCCACCTCCGCGGCCGTCGGCGGGTCGGTGCGCAGGTGCCGCTCGTGCATCCGCACGGACCCGATGTCCATGGAGTGACCCTCCGGCGGCCCTTCGCCGGGCCGCGCGGGGCCCAGGACGAGCTCGGTCGACCCGCCGCCGATGTCCACGACCAGCACCGGGGGCTCCGGATCCACCCTGAGGTGGCGGACGGCGCCGGCGAAGGCGAGCCGCGCCTCCTCGTGCCCGGCCAGCACCTCCGGGTCGACACCCAGCCGCTCCCGCACCCCGGCAGCGAAGAGGTCGCCGTTGGTCGCGTCCCGGGCCGCCGAGGTGGCGCAGAACCGCAGCCGCTCCACGGGGAGCCGCTCGAGGACGGCGGCGTACTCGTCGAGCGCCGCGAAGGCCCGCTCCAGGGCCTCCGGCGCCAGCCGACCGGTGCGGTCGACGTCCTGCCCCAGCCGGACCATCCGGGTCTCCCGTGCCAGCACCTCGCCCGAGGGCAGGTCGGCCACCATGAGCTTGATCGTGTTCGTGCCGCAGTCGACGGCGGCCACCCTCACGTGGCAGAGCCCCGCGGCACGCACGGACCCGAGGACCACCACTCGCCCAGCAGGTCCAGGACCTCGTCGCCGAGGGGGTTCACACCGCGCCCCTGGGCCAGCGCCTGGCCGGCGAGGACGTGCAGGCACTTGACCCGGTCCGGCATCCCGCCCGCCGAGACACCGGCGATCTCGGGGACCTCGCCGATCGCGGTTCGCGCCGCCAGGTAGGCCTCGTGCGCGGCGGCGTACGAGGCCGCAAGGTCGGGGTCCTCGGCGAGCCGCTGCTGCATCTCCCGCATCAGCCCGGACGCCTCGAGCGTCCCGATCCGCGACGCCGCCCGCGGGCAGGTCAGGTAGAAGGTCGTGGGGAACGGCGTCCCGTCGTCGAGCCTCGGCTCGGTGGCCACCACGTCGGGGTTGCCGCACGGGCACCGGTGACCGATGCCGTGGATCGAGCGCGGCGGGCGGCCGAGCTGGGCCTCGATCGCGGACTCGTCGTCCAGGCCGATCGGTCCGGCCGGGACAGGGCTGGGCGGCTGGCTCACGGGGCCGGGGCCTGGATCTTCTGCTCGGGCCGGTCGGCCGGGTCCTCCGGGTCGCCGGCGGCCTCCACCGAGGCCCAGGCGGTCTCCCACCACGGCGTCGGCTCGATCCCCTCGACCGAGTCCGGGTCGCTGAGCTGGTCCGGGGAGTCGAGCGGCTCGCCGTTCTCGTCGATCACCTGGTAGCCGGTCTCGCCGGGCATGACGTAGCCGAACCGCTCGCGGGCCTGCATCTCGACGTAGGCGTCGTCCTGCCAGCGCTGCTTCTCCCGCTCCAGGGCCTCGATGTCCTGCCCGGTCTCGGCGATCTGCGCGTTGAGGTCGGCGATGTGGTCGCGCTGCTGCAGGTAGGCGCGCATGCTCGAGGCGTAGGACACCGCCAGCACGGCCACCACCAGGACCAGGACCGTGGCCCGGCCGGTCAGGCGAGGCCGGACGGTGCCGCCCGGGCCCGGGCGGCCAGGCGCCGCACTCGACGAGCGGCTCCGCTGCGGGCGCGGGCCGACCGGCCCCCGGGGTCCGCGGGGGCCGCCCCTCGTCCGGCGGTCGGGCACGGCGCGATCAGCCCCGGTCGAAGCGCGGGAACGCGGCGGCACCGGCGTACCGGGCCGCGTCGCCGAGGTCGCCCTCGATGCGCAGGAGCTGGTTGTACTTCGCGACCCGCTCGGAGCGGGCCGGCGCGCCGGTCTTGATCTGTCCGCAGTTCGTCGCCACCGCGAGGTCGGCGATCGTGGTGTCCTCGGTCTCGCCCGAGCGGTGGCTCATCATGCAGCGGTAGCCGTTGCGGTGCGCGAGGTCGACGGAGTCGAGGGTCTCGGTGAGGGACCCGATCTGGTTCACCTTCACCAGCAGCGCGTTGGCCTGGCCCTCGGTGATGCCGCGCTGCAGACGCTCGACGTTGGTGACGAACAGGTCGTCGCCCACGATCTGGATCGCGTCGCCGAGCTGGTCGGTCATGGTCTTCCAGCCCTCCCAGTCGTCCTCGTCGAGCGGGTCCTCGATGGAGACGATCGGGTACGCCGCGCACAGCTCGGCGTAGTAGGCGGTCATCTCGGCGGCGCTCTTCGACCCGCCCTCGAAGGAGTAGACCCCGTCGGAGCAGAACTCGGTCGCCGCGACGTCCATGGCCAGCGCGATGTCCGTGCCCAGGGTGAGCCCGGCCGCCGAGACCGCCTCGGCGATCAGGTCGAGGGCGGCCCGGTTCGAGTCGAGGTCGGGGGCGAAGCCGCCCTCGTCGCCGAGACCCGTGGCCAGGCCCTTCTTCTTCAACACCGACTTCAGCGCGTGGTAGACCTCCGCGCCCTGACGGAGGGCCTCGCGGAAGGTCGGCGCCCCGACGGGCGCGATCATGAACTCCTGGATGTCCACGTTGGAGTCGGCGTGCGAGCCGCCGTTGAGGATGTTCATCATCGGGACCGGGAGCACGTGCGCGTTCGGGCCGCCGACGTAGCGGTAGAGCGGCAGCCCGGCGGAGTCCGCGGCGGCCCGGGCGACGGCGAGGGAGACGCCGAGGATCGCGTTGGCGCCCAGCGTCGCCTTGTTGGGCGTGGCGTCCAGGTCCAGCATCGTCTGGTCGACCAGCCGCTGGTCGTCGGCCTCCATGCCGGCGACGGCGGGGCCGATCCGGTCGATGACCGCGGTCACCGCCTGTTCGACGCCCTTGCCCACGTAGCGGCTGCCGCCGTCGCGCAGCTCCACGGCCTCGAAGGCACCCGTCGAGGCGCCACTGGGGACGGCGGCACGGGCGAAGGCACCGTCGTCGAGCTGGACCTCGACCTCGACGGTGGGGTTGCCGCGCGAGTCGAGGATCTCGCGGGCGCCGACGGCTGCGATGGAAGCCATGGTGGTGCTCCTGCTGCTGGGGGCGGACGGGCACCGTCAGCCTAGCGCCGTCGGGCCGCCCCGCCCGGCAGGCCCGGCGGGCGTGGGACGGGTCAGCCGGTGCTCAGCCGGTGGTCAGCCGGTGCTCAGCCGGTGGTCAGCCGGTCGTCGGCCGGTCGGCGGCCACCACCCGGCGTACGGCGTCACGCAGGGTCTGCTCCGGGTCGACCCCGACCGCCCGCGCCTCGGCGACCAGGCCGAGCATCCGCTCCCCGAGACCCGCATCCGGACCGGCAGCGACCTCGGGAGCGACGCCGGTGCGCGCGAGCCGGTCGAGGACCTTGTCGGCGAGCAGCAGCGCCGGCAGCGTCGGGGGCAGGCCGTCGAGCACCGACGTGCGCCGCTTCTCCTCGGCCTTGATCGCCTCCCACATCTCGTTCACGGTCGCGGCGTCGGGCCGGTCCTCGGCGTCCGGCTCGCCGTCGCCGAACACGTGCGGGTTGCGCCGCACCAGCTTGGCGACCAGGTCGCCCGCGACGTCGTCGACGGTGAAGCCCTCCGACTCGGCGGCGATGGCGGCGTGGAAGAAGACCTGGAGCAGGAGATCCCCGAGCTCCTCGCGGAGGTGCTCGGCGTCGCCGGTGTCGATCGCCTCCAGCGTCTCGTGGGTCTCCTCGAGCAGGTAGCGGGCCAGCGAGCGGTGGGTCTGCCCGGCCTTCCAGGCACACTCCGTCCGGAGCCTGGCCATCACCCCGGCCAGCTCGACGAGCCGGTCACCCGGTGCCACGGCTCAGCCGCAGGACTGGGACGCCGGCAGCGCGTCGGCGTACTCGGTGTCGGCCTCGGTCGGGTCCGCGCCGTCCGCGCCCAGCCTGGCCAGGTCCGACACCGGGGCGGAGAGGGACTCGTCCGGAGCGGTGTAGGCCAGCTCCTGGTCGACCGTGCCGAAGCGCGGGTCGAGCTCGACGTCCTGCTCGGCCGCCCAGGCCGAGAACACCTCGCCACCGGCCGTATCCAGCTCCTGCGGGTCCGCCTCCGAGCCGAGCTCGCGCTGGCCGATCTGGTTGAAGACGGCGCCCACGTAGGTGTTCGTGGTGAGGACCTCGAGGACCGCGTCCCGCTCGTCGTCGGGCAGGTCCTGCTCGCGGACCCGGTCCTCCAGGTCGTTGACGGCGCGGGCGTACTCGGGGCCGACCTCGATGTCGAACTCCTCGGCATACTCCTCGGCCTGGATCCCGGCCACCTGCAGGGACAGGGCGAGGGCCCGGATCCGCGCCATCGAGAGGCGGGCGTCGTTCTGCTCCAGCGAGGGCCGGTTGATCTCGCAGTAGGCCTCGGCGAACCGGTCCGCCTCCGACATCGAGACCGACCGCTCGCCGACCACCGCGGCGTCGCCGGGGTACAGGTCGGCCGACCCGCAGCCGGTGAGCGCGATCAGGCCGACGAGGGCGGCGGCGTACCTCTGCAGCGGACGGGTCCTCACGCCGGGGTCTCCTTCGGGTCGAGCACGGTGTCGATGACGTTGCGGGCCCATTCAAGCAGGGCCTCGTCACGCAGCGCGTTCGGGCCGGTCTGCGGGCGCGGCACCAGCACGGTGTCGGTGGCGGCCTTGACCAGGCTCTTGGGGTAGAGCCTGTTCAGGCGCACCACCCGCGAGTCCGGCAGGGACACCGGGTGGAAGCGCACGTTGCGGCCGGCCACCGTCACCTCCGAGATGCCCGCCTCCCTTGCGCGGGCGCGGAACCTGGCCACCTGCAGGAGGCTGGTGACCGCGGGCGGCGGGTTGCCGTAGCGGTCCAGCATCTCCTCGTGCAGCTGGGCGACGTCGGCGTCGGCGCGGACCTCGGCCAGCCGCTTGTACATCTCCAGCCGGAGCCGCTCGGAGGGGATGTAGTCGTGCGGCAGGTGCGCGTCGATCGGGAGCTCGATGCGGACCTCGGCCAGCTCCGGCTCGGCGTCGCCGCGGAACTCCTGGACCGCCTCACCGACCAGGCGCACGTAGAGGTCGAAGCCGACGTCGGCGATGTGACCCGACTGCTCTCCTCCCAGCAGGTTGCCGGCGCCCCGGATCTCCAGGTCCTTCATGGCGATCGCCATGCCGCCACCGAGGTCGGAGTGCTGGGCCAGGGTGGCGAGCCGCTCGTGGGCGGTCTCGGTCAGCGGCTTCTCGCTCGGGTAGAGGAAGTAGCCGTAGGCCCGCTCGCGGGACCGTCCGACCCGGCCGCGGAGCTGGTGCAGCTGGGAGAGCCCGAGGGTGTCGGCGCGCTCGATGATCATGGTGTTGGCGTTCGACACGTCCAGGCCCGACTCCACCAGCGTGGTGCACACCAGCACGTCGAAGCGCTTCTCCCAGAAGTCGACCATCACCTGCTCGAGCTGGCGCTCGTTCATCTGCCCGTGGGCGGTGGCCACGCGTGCCTCCGGCACCAGCTCGCGGATCCCGGCCGCCGCCTTCTCGATGGAGTTCACCCGGTTGTGGATGTAGAACACCTGACCGTCGCGCAGCAGCTCGCGACGCACCGCCGCGACCACCTGCCGGTCCTCGTAGGCCCCGACGTAGGTCAGGACCGGATGCCGCTCCTCGGGCGGAGTGGCGATCGTCGACATCTCGCGGATGCCGGTGATCGCCATCTCCAGGGTGCGCGGGATCGGCGTCGCCGACATCGACAGGACGTCGACGCTGGTGCGCAGCCGCTTCATCAGCTCCTTGTGCTCGACGCCGAACCGCTGCTCCTCGTCGACGATGATCAGCCCGAGGTCCTTGAAGGAGATGTCGGGGTTGAGCAGCCGGTGGGTGCCGATCACGACGTCGACGCTGCCGTCGGCCAGGCCGGCGGTGACCTCCCGGGCCTCCTTGTCGGTCTGGAACCGGCTCAGCGCCTCGAGGTTCACCGGGAAGCCGCTCATGCGCTCGGCGAAGGTGGAGTGGTGCTGGTTCACCAGCAGCGTCGTCGGCACCAGGACCGCGACCTGCTTGCCGTCCTGCACCGCCTTGAACGCCGCCCGGACGGCGATCTCGGTCTTGCCGTAGCCGACGTCGCCGCAGACCAGCCGGTCCATCGGGACCTGCCGCATCATGTCGCCCTTGACCTCGTCGACGGTGCTCAGCTGGTCGGGGGTCTCCTGGAAGGGGAAGGCGTCCTCCAGCTCGGCCTGCCACGGCGAGTCCGGGCCGAAGGCGTGGCCCCGGGTCGCCTGCCGGGCGGCGTACAGCTTGATCAGCTCGGCGGCGATCTGACGCACCGCCTTGCGGGCCCGGCCCTTGCGCTTGGCCCAGTCGGCGCCACCGAGCCGGTCGAGGGAGGGCTGCTCCCCGCCGACGTACCGGGTCACCTGGTCCAGCGCGTCGGCGGGCACGTAGAGCCGGTCCGGCGGCGCGCCGCGCTTCGAGGCGCCGTACTCGAGGACGAGGTACTCGCGGGTGGCGCCGCCGACCTCGCGCTGCTTCATCTCCACGTAGCGGCCGACACCGTGCTGCTCGTGGACCACGTAGTCGCCTGGGGCCAGCTCGAGCGGGTCGATCTGCTTCTTGCGGCGGGCCGGCATCCGGCGCATGTCGCGGGTGCTGGACTTCTGGCCGGAGATGTCCTCGCCGGTGAGCACCGCGACGTGGTCGGTGACCACCCCGTGCACCAGGCAGCCGGTGGTCACGGTGACCACTCCCCCGACGCCCTCGCCGCTGACCTCGTCCTCGAGCCGGGCCGGCAGGTCGTGCTCGCCCAGGGCCTCGACCATGCGCTCCGCCGGGCCGTGCCCCTGGTGCACGACGACCACGCGGCGTCCGGTGTCGAGCCAGCCGCGGATGTCGCGGATCGCGGCCTCCACGTCACCGCGGTACGCCTCGACCGGGTTGGCGCGGACGGTGCGGGTCTCGACCGCGCCCGTGTCGCTCCCGGTCACCGGACCCGCCGGCGCGTCGGCGTCGTCGATGCCGAACGGACTCACCGACCACCAGGCCAGGCCCCGGCCCAGCGCCTGCTCGCGGACGTCGGCGAGCGCCCAGTACGACGCGGCGCCGAGGTCGATCGGCGCCTGGCCGCCGCTGGCCGCCGCGGCCCAGGAGGCGCCGAGGAACTCCTCGCTGGTCGCCACCAGGTCGTGGGCGCGGGTCCGGGCCCGCTCCGGGTCGAGGACGAGGACGTGGGTGTCCTTCGGCATCAGGTCGACCAGCAGCTCCATCCCGTCGACAAGGGCCGGAGCCAGCGACTCCATGCCCTCCACGGCGATGCCGTTGGCGATCTTGTCCGTCAGCTCGAGCAGCTGCGGGTGCTGCTCGCCCAGGTCCGCCGCGCGGCGGCGTACCTCGTCGGTGAGCAGGAGCTCGCGGCACGGCGGCGCCCACAGCCGGTCGACCGCCTCGAGGGTGCGCTGGTCGGCGACCGCGAAGCTGCGGATCTCCTCGACGTCGTCACCCCAGAGCTCCACCCGGAGAGGGTGCTCCTCGGTGGGCGGGAAGATGTCGACGATGCCCCCGCGCACGGCGTACTCGCCGCGCCGCTCGACCAGGTCGACCCGGGTGTAGGCGGCGTCCGTGAGCCGACGGGCGAGATCGTCGAGCTCGACGCTGTCGCCGGGCCGGACCTCGACCGGGGCGAGGTCGCCGAGGCCGGGCACCTGGGGCTGGAGGATGCTGCGGACCGGGGCCACCACCACCCGCAGCCGCCCCTCCTCGGGGTGGCAGATGCGGCGCAGGATCGCCAGTCGCTGACCCACGGTGTCGCTGCGCGGGCTGAGCCGTTCGTGCGGCAGGGTCTCCCAGCTCGGGAAGTAGCCGACCTCGTCGCGGTCGACCAGGTCGGTGAGCGACTCGACCAGGTCCTCGGCCTCGCGCTGGGTCGCGGTGACCACCAGCACCGTGCGGTCGCCGCGGGCCAGCCCGGCGACCACGAACGGCCGCAGACCGGCCGGCCCGGTCAGGTCCAGGGCATCCACGCCGTCGACGTCGCGCAGCGCGGCGTCGAGGGTGTCATCGGCCAGGACGGCATCGGCGAGGCCCTGCAGGCGCACGGGGGTCCCTTCAGGTGAGCGGAGGCGCCGGAACTCCGCAATTGCGGCCGTGTGACACATCGGCGAGCCGATTCTGTGTCATTCGGCCGCAATTGCGGGACTTCGGACACCACGGAAGCCCCCTGTCCATGGACGAGGGGGTGCAATCCGATGATACGTGCGGGCGGGGCGCGGGCCGCAGTCGGCCGGACCGGTACGCCGGGTCGCCGGCGTCGACGACTCCAGAGCCGACACAAGCGACGGGTCAGGGGGACTCGGCGGCGGCGCGCTCGGGTTCGCTGCGGAGCACGCAGAACTCGTTGCCCTCGGGGTCGGCGAGGACCACCCAGCCGACGCCGGGGCCGTAGTGGTCGCGGTGGTCGGCCAGCTCGGTCGCCCCCAGCGAGAGCAGCCGCTCGACCTCCTCGTCCCGTGTTCCGGCCGAGGGCCGCAGGTCGAAGTGCAGGCGGTTCTTGGTCAGCTTCTCGTCCGGGACCTCGATGAACAGCAGCTGGCGCTCACCGTCCGGGCTCTGGATCAGGCACTCGCTGTGCTCGGGGTCGTTGGGGTCGTCGGGTGGGTCGACGTACCCCAGGACCTGCCTCCACCACTCCGCGAGCCGGTAGGCGTCGACGCAGTCGACGCTGGTGTGCGCGATGTAGGACGTCATGGCACCAGCGTGCACCCGCGCGAGACCTGCGTCGACAGCCCTCAGTCGGTGCCGTGCTCGCGCACGAAGGCCAGGATCGGCTCGGCCAGCTCGGGGCGGCAGACGATGAGGTCGGGCAGCGACACGTCGGACTGGTTGTAGGCCAGCTCCGAGCCGTCCACCCGGGAGCAGAACAGGCCAGCGGCCCGGGCCACCGCGACCGGCGCCGCGTTGTCCCACTCGTACTGTCCCCCGGCGTGCACGTAGGCGTCGGCGACGTCGCGCACGACCGACATCACCTTCACCCCGGCCGAGCCCATCGGCACCAGGTCCGCGCCGATCTCGGCGGCCAGCGCCTCGACGAACGCCGGCGGACGGCTGCGGGAGACCGCGATCCGGGGCCGCTGCGCGGTGCGCGGCGGCACGACGGACGGGGTGCCGGTGTTGAAGGTCTCCCCCAGCACCGGCTGCGCCACGGCCCCAGCGACCAGCTCGCCCTCCTGCCAGAGCGCCACGTGCACCGCCCAGTCGTCGCGCGGGGGCTCGGAGAACTCACGGGTGCCGTCCAGCGGGTCGATGATCCAGACCCGCTTGGCGCTCAGCCGGGCGTCCTTGTCGGCGGCGTTCTCGAGGGCCTCCTCGGAGAGCACCGCGTCGTCGGGCCGGTGCTCGGCGAGCAGCGACATCAGCAGGTCGTGCGCGGCCAGGTCACCGGCATCCTTGAGCGCCTTGCCCTCGTGCCCCTCCTCCCGCACCTCGAGCAGGCGGTCGCCGGCCACGCCGGCCAGCCAGGTGGCGAGCACGTGGTCGTCGTGGGCGGCGGCGGGCGGCGGGGTTCCGGGATCGAAGGTCACGGGCCAACTCTGCCACGAGTGAGGTCCGTGCAGGACGGCCGCGCCCCGCGCCATGGCCACAACGGGCCACGACCCCCCGGGGGTCACCCCAGTCCTCGGCCAGACCGGCTCGGACCACCGCCCGCCGTACCTAGACTCCGGAGTCGGGGCTGGAAAGTGGGGGATGTCCGTTCCCCCCGGGGGAGATCGTCGATGCTGAAGTGTTGCGGGGGAGCCGGCGCACTGGCCGGAGCGCTGCTGCTGCTGGGCACCGGGTGCCAGGCCTCCACCGAGGCCGGTCCGACCCCAGGGGCGAGCGGTACGCCGTCCGTGGGGCAGGCCGCGGGACAGGACGAGGAGTCCACACCCGGCCCTGCTGCGCCACTGCCGTCCGGCACCGGTCGCGCGGGGCTGCCCGACCCGCCCACGACGGACTCACCGAGCCCTCGCGGCACGGCCCCGCCGGAGGCGACGGGCGGTGAGGGGACGGTGCTGACCAGCGGCACGGCCCGGCTGCCCCGTGCTCCGCGGGCCGACCGGAGGCCCCTGGTCTCCCTGCCCCTTCCGGCCGCCGCCAGCGGTGGCGGCGTGGTCGCCGGATATCCGCGGCCGGCCCTGTCGCCGGTTGCGCGCAGCGACGCCCTGGCCACCAGCGTCTCGCCGGCGCGACGAAGCCTGCAGGTCGGCCTGAGCGCCCGATCGGGCCGGACGCCCGAGGGGGTGCTCCGGCACTACCGGCGCCGCCTCGCGGAGCGGGGCTTCCGCGAGGCCCCGATCGTCGCCGTGGCCGGCTCCGAGGCCACCGTGTTCCGGCGCGGTCGGGACACCGTCACCATCACGACTCGCGACGCCGGCTCCACGACGCACTACTCGCTCCTGGCGACGTTGTGGGCTCGCCGCAGCTGACCGGCTCCCCCACTGTCGTGGTCGGGACGGAGAGGCCCGCGCTGATCGGTATCCGCAACCCCAGTCCCACCTCCTCGGGGGGTGCGTCCTCGGGTGGTGGCCCATCTGGGCAGGCCGGCCCCAGTTCGCGGCGGACGAGGCCGCACGGGCCGATTTCGCCCGTACCGTGGAACGACGGGCCTGGGGGGGATGACGTGACGAGGCGGACGACGAGCACGCGGACGCAGAGCGCCTGCGGACGCGTCGGTCTGCGCCTGCGGGCCGGCCGCTCCGGGTGTGCGGGGGCCTGAGGATGTACCTCTCCGTCCGGGACCGACCGCCGCGCACAGGTGGTGCGGGCAGCTCCGACGTCACGCCGGCGACGGCTCCGCACCCGCGCCGACGGCCACGGGTCGGACGCGTGGTGCTCACCTTGGGCATGGTCAGCCTGCTGACCGACATCTCGACGGAGTCGGTCGCCGCGATCCTCCCGCTCTACCTGACGGTCGTCGTGGGGCTCTCCCCCGTCGCGTTCGGTCTCATCGACGGTCTCTACCAGGGCGCCAGCGTGCTGGTCCGGCTGGGCGGGGGCTGGATCTCCGACCGCACCGATCGACCCAAGTGGGTCGCCTTCGCCGGCTACGGGTTGTCGTGCGTGGCGCGCTTCTTCCTCCTCTTCGCGGCCGGCGCCGGCTCGATCGCCGCCGTCGTGGCCGCCGACCGCGTGGGCAAGGGCCTGCGGACGGCGCCCCGGGACGCGATGATCTCGTCGGCCACGCGCAGCGAGGACCTCGGGTTGGCGTTCGGCGTGCACCGCGCGCTCGACACGGTCGGGGCGGCGATGGGTCCGCTGATCGCCTTCCTGGTGCTGTGGTGGATCCCGGACGGATACCTCACGGTGATGGTGATCAGCCTGGCGTTCGCGGTCATCGGGGTGGCCCTGCTCGGCCTCATCGCCCCGGACCAGCGGATCCGCCCGCCACGCCCCCGCCCGACCTCTCGTCCGGCATCGCCGCCGTTCGTGTGGAAGGACCTGACCGACCGTCGACTGACCAGGCTTCTCGTGCTGGCCGCCGGGCTCGGCATCCTCACGATCGGTGACGGGTTCCTCTACCTCACGCTGCTGGAGCGCAGCGACTTCGGCGCGGAGTGGTTCCCGCTCCTCTACGTGGGGACCAACGTGGTCTACCTCGTCCTGGCGATGCCGGTCGGCTGGGCCGCCGACCGCGCAGGACGCGCCAGGGTGCTGGTGGGCGGCCACGTGGCGCTGGCCGGCGCCTACGTCTGCGCGGCAGTTCCCGCCTCCGGGACGGTGCCCACCCTCGCCACGCTCGCGCTGCTGGGCCTCTTCTACGCCGCCACCGACGGCGTGATCGCGGCCATGGCCGGACGGCTGGTGCCGGTACAGGCCAGGGCCAGCGGCATCGCCGCCGCGCAGACCGTCGTCGCGCTGGCCCGGATGCTGGCCACCGTGGGCTTCGGCGTCCTCTGGGTGCTCGTCGGGCCGGCGACCGCCATGGCCGCCGTCGCCGCGGCGCTGGTGCTGGCCACGGCGGTCGCCGCCACGCAGGTCCGCCCGCTCGACCGGGCTCCGGTGACGCCATGAGCAGCCGGTCCCGGTGGGTGCTCTTCGCGGTCGTGGCCGTGGTCGCGACCCTCGTCGCCTCCGCCTTCGCGGCCCGGGAGGCCCAGCGTCATGAGGAGACCTTCTCCGTGTCCACCGAGGACGCTCAGACCACGATCGGGCAGGTCGAGGGCGGCCCCCGGGTGGCGTTCCGGCACACCGGGCTCGACGAGCGGTACGGCCGGGTCGCGCTGGTCCCGCTGGCGGACCCGTCCGGCCCGCGCGCCTTCACCGAGGCCGAGTGCGACCGGGTCGACGCCACCGAGCACGGCGCCTCCTGCCTGCGCACCGAGCGCGGCGTGGTGACCAGGTTCGAGGCCGCCCTCCTCGACGACACCTGGACCGAGGTCGGCGCCGAGCCGCTGCCGGGCATCCCGAGCCGCACCCGGCTCTCCGACGACGGCCGACTCGTGGCCACCACCTCGTTCGTCGCCGGACACTCCTACATGAGCTCCGGCTTCTCCACCGCGACCGAGATCCACGAGCTCGACGGCACCGACCACGGGAACCTCGAGAAGTTCACCCTTCGCCTGGACGGGCGGGCCTCCTCCCCGCGCGACCGCAACGTCTGGGGGGTCACCTTCGTCGACGACCGCACGTTCTACGCGACCGTCGGAACCGGGGGGAGGACGTACCTGGTCGAGGGCGACCTCGTGGAGCGCACCCTCACCTCCGTGGGGAGCGGAGCCGAGTGCCCCGCGGTCTCCCCCGACGGGACGAGGGTCGCGTTCAAGGTCGACGTGGCCCGCGGGCCCGAGAAGCTGTGGCAGCTGGCCGTGCTCGACCTGAGCACCGGGAAGCGCACGATCCTCGCGCACAGCCCCGAGGGCGTCGACGACCAGGTCGAGTGGCTCGACCGACGGACCCTTCTCTACGGCCTGCCCCGGGCCGACCAGCCCGGGGTCACCGACGTGTGGTCGATCGGGACCGGCAGGGGGGCGCGTCCGCAGCTGCTGATCGCGCACGCCTGGTCGCCGTCAGTGATCCGCACCGCCCCGCAGTCAGGAGAGCAGTGATGCACACACGCACAGCGGCGACGCGCCGGCAGCGAGAGGTCGACCAGGGAGCGGCTCGCCTGGTCGAGCGGCTGCTCGAGCTCGCGCCCCGGGGCCTGGCAGCGGCGTACCTGCCCGACAGCGCGGAGTTCGCCCAGACGGTCCGGGGCGTCGCCGGGAGCCCGACCGTGCGGATCCGCCCCGAGGGGGTGAACCCGCGCTACGCCGCGATCGCGGCGATGGGGTTGTCGCGGGTGCCGCTGGAGGTGCAGCACGACGTGCTCGGCGGCCGTACGGCGAGCGAGGTCGCCGCCATGACCGCGGCCCGGGTGCTCGGGTCGACCGATCCGGGAGCGGTCGCCCTCGCCGCCTGGGCGGAGGCGGAGCTGACCGGTTCCTACCCGGGCCGGCTGCTCGGACGGCTGCGGGACCTGCTCTCCGGGGGCCGGCCGCTGCCGACCGTCGACACGGCATGGATGCTCACCGCGGCCGTCGCCGCCGACGGCCTGGGGCCCGCCCGCGACGTGCTCGAGCCTGCCGCCCAGCGGCTGCTCGCGCATGCCGGCGACCAAGGGACCTTCCCGCACCTGCTGCCGCCGCAGGCGCTCCCCCGCTGGCGGGCCCACGTCGGCTGCTTCGCCGACCAGGTCTACCCGATCCAGGCTCTCGCGCGGGCAGCAGCGCTCACCGGCGAGAGCTCGTGGCTGGCGGCGGCGAACACCACCGCCCGGATGATCTGCGGGCGCCAGGGCCGCGAGGGCCAGTGGTGGTGGCACTACGACGTGCGGGACGGCACCGTGGTGGAGGGCTTCCCCGTCTACAGCGTGCACCAGCACGCGATGGCACCGATGGCGCTGCTCGACCTGCTCGACGCCGGCGGCGACGACCACCGCGCGGAGGTCGCGCGCGGTGTGCACTGGCTCGACTCGCACCCGGAGGTCGTCGAGGAACTGGTGTCCGAGCGGTGGGGCCTGGTCTGGCGGAAGGTGGCTCGGCGCGAGCGACTCAAGGCGGCCCGGGCCGCCCAGGCGGCCACCAGCTCGGTACGCGCGGGGAACCGGCTCCCCGGACTGGACCGGATCCTGCCCCCCGCGTCGGTGGACCACGAGTGTCGGCCCTACGAGCTGGGCTGGCTGCTCTACGCCTGGCTGGACGGGGGTGACCTCGATGACTGAGACCGCACACCGGCGCCAGGTGCTGTTCGGGCTCACCGTGGACGCCGTGACCATGGCGGAGACGGTGGCGCTGGCCGACCACGCCCTGCAGACCCGGCAACGGCTCCAGATCGGCGTCGTGAACGCGGCCAAGGTGGTCAAGCTGAAGGCCGACGGGTTCTTGCGCGAGTCGCTGCTGACGTGCGACCTGCTGCTCGCCGACGGTCAGTCCGTCGTGTGGGCGAGTCGGCTCCTCGGCCGCGACCTGCCGGCCCGGGTCGCCGGCATCGACCTGTTCGAGGAGCTGCTCGCGCTCGCCGACCGCAAGGGCTACCGGGTCTACCTGCTGGGGGCGCGACCGGAGGTGCTGGCCGCCGTGGAGCGGGTCGTGGCCGACCGGTTCCCCGGAGCCACCGTCGCGGGCTCCCGGGACGGCTACTTCGCCCCGACCGAGGCCGACGACGTCGCGGCCGAGATCCGCTCCTCCGGCGCGGACATGCTGTTCCTGGGGATGACCACACCGGCCAAGGAGATCTTCCTCGGGACCTACGGCGACGGGCTCGGGGTCCCCGTGCTGCACGGCGTCGGCGGGTCGTTCGACGTGATGGCCGGGGTCACCCGTCGGGCGCCCGAGCGCTGGCAGGCCAGCGGGATGGAGTGGGCCTACCGGGTGCTGCAGGAGCCCCGCCGTCTGTGGCGGCGCTACCTCGTCACCAACTCGGCCTTCCTGCTGCTGCTCCTCGGCGAGCGACTGCACCGGCGACCGCCCTACCGACCGACCCCGCACTGACCTGCCACCGACCATCCACCCATCCACCGGAGAGAGAACCACCATGGACGAGGTATTCACCGGACGAGCCGCCGTCATCGGGCTCGGATACATCGGGCTCCCCACGGCCGTCTCCCTGGCCACCCGCGGCATCGAGGTCGTAGGCGTCGATGTGAACGAGCGCACCGTGGAGTCGATCTCCCGCGGCGAGGTGCCCTTCGTCGAGCCGGAGCTGGCGGTCGGCGTCAGCGGCGCGGTGTCGATGGGCAGGCTCGAGGCCAGCACGAAGACGCCCGAGGCGGACGCCTTCATCATCGCCGTCCCGACGCCGTTCCTCGACGACCACACGGCCGACCTGACCTTCGTGCGGTCGGCCGTCGAGCAGATCGCCCCCCGGCTCAACGGCGGTGAGGTGGTCATCCTGGAGTCGACCTCGCCCCCGGGCACCACCGAGACGCTGAGCACCTGGCTGGCCGAGCTGCGTCCGGACCTGGTCGCGCCCCACACCAGCGAGGGGGTGCCCGACTTCTACGTCGCGCACTGCCCGGAGCGGGTGCTGCCGGGACGGATCATGATCGAGATGGTCACCAACGACCGGGTGATCGGCGGCGTGACCACGCGGTGCGCGCAGAAGGCGGCTGAGGTGTACCGGGTCTTCAGCCAGGGGCAGATGGTGCTCACCGACGCCGCGAGCGCCGAGATGGCCAAGCTGGTGGAGAACGCCTACCGCGACGTCAACATCGCCTTCGCCAACGAGCTCTCCCTCATCAGCGAGGAGCTCCAGCTCGACGTGTGGGAGGTCATCAAGGTGGCCAACCACCACCCCCGCGTCAACATTCTCACCCCCGGACCGGGCGTCGGCGGACACTGCATCGCGGTCGACCCGTGGTTCATCGTCGGTGCGGCCCCGGCCCTGTCCCGGCTGATCCGCGTCGCCCGCGAGATCAACGACGAGAAGCCACACCACGTCGCCGCGCAGATCGTGCGGAAGACCGAGCGGTTCCGCACTCCGACGGTGGCCTGCCTGGGGCTGACGTACAAGGCCAACGTGGACGACTTCCGGGAGAGCCCGGCGCTCGACATCGTCGTGGACATCGCCAAGGCCCTGCCGGACCTCGACCTCCGGGTCGCCGAACCGTTCGCGACCACCCTGCCGGAGGAGCTGAGCGGCTTCTCCCACGTGCGGCTGCAGCGTGCGACCGAGGCGATCGAGGACGCCGACATCGTCGTGCTCCTCGTGGACCACGACCACTTCCGGTCCCTGAGCCGCTCCCGGCTCGAGGGCAAGGTCGTCTACGACACCCGCGGTCTGTGGAGGTGAGGTCGTGAGCTCCAGGTCCTCCGGCAGCCCGTCCTCCGGCACCCGGTCCGCCCGGCCGCGGGTGATGGTCGTCTACGGCACCCGCCCCGAGGCGATCAAGCTGGCCACCGTCGTCCGGGAGCTCCAGAGGTCGGCGACGGTGGAGGTGACCGTGGTGGTCACCGGGCAGCACCGCGCCATGCTCGACCAGGTCAACACGCTCTTCGGCATCGTCCCCCAGCACGACCTGGACATCATCCGCCCCCGGCAGCAGCTCCACGAGGTGACGCACCGGGTCCTGGCCGGACTGACCGAGGTGATCCGCGCCGAGCGGCCGTCGGCCCTGGTCGTGCAGGGCGACACGACGACCTCGTTCGTCGCCGGCCTGGCCGCCTTCTACGAGCAGGTGCCGGTGGTCCACGTCGAGGCCGGGCTGCGCACGGACAACCGCTACGACCCCTTCCCCGAGGAGATCAACCGGCGGCTGACGTCCCAGCTCTCCTCCCTGCACCTGGCGCCCACACCCACCTCCCGCGACAACCTGCTGCGAGAGGGCATCGCCCCTGCGGACGTCGTCGTCACCGGGAACACCGTGATCGACGCCCTCCTGGACGTGGTCTCCCGGCGACTGCCCGTGGCGGACCCGGCCGTCGCCGCCCTCGACGGTCGCCGCTGCGTGCTCGTCACCAGCCACCGCCGGGAGAGCTGGGGTCAGCCGATGGCGCGGACGGCCGCCGCCGTCGGCCGACTGGCCAAGGAGTTCGACGACGTGGCGTTCCTGCTGCCGGCACACCTCAACCCGACGGTCCGAGAGGTGCTGCTCCCGCCCTTGGAGGGGCTGCCCAACGTGACTGTCACGGACCCGCTGTCCTACGGCGACTTCGCCCGCGCCATGGACGCCAGCACCCTCATCCTGACCGACAGCGGTGGCGTCCAGGAGGAGGCACCCAGCCTCGGCAAGCCCGTGCTCGTGCTCCGCGAGACCACGGAGCGGCCCGAGGCCGTGGAGGCCGGCACGGTGCGGCTCGTGGGCACCGACGAGCACCTCATCGTGGAGCAGACCCGCCTGCTGCTGACCGATCCCGACGCCCACGACGAGATGGCGCGGGCGACGAACCCGTACGGCGACGGGCTGGCCTCGGGCCGGATCCGGGCCGCGGTCGAGGAGTTCCTCGGGGTCGGCACCCGGCTGCCGGAGTGGGGTGAGGGGTGAGCACCTACACGACGGACGTGGCCAGCACCGAGGCCCAGGTGGAGTCCTGGCGCTCCTGGTGGGAGCTGCTGCCCATCGGCGACGTCGACGCCGAGCTGGACTACTTCCTCACCGTGGCCGGGACGGACACCTCGGTGGTCAGCCCCTACGCGCTCCGGGTGCGCGCCGGTGACCTGCCACCCGCGCTGGTGGCGGCACGTCTGGTCGACGAGCGGTTCCGCCCCGGTGTGGCCGGCGCCAGGTTCGGCTCCGTGCGGGCCCGCGCCCTCGTGGTGGCCTTCGACGGCGTGGTCGGTGCCGAGACCCCGGAGCTGCGGGCCGCGGTCACGGATGCGCTGGACGACGTGCTGGCGTCGGGCACCGCCGACCTCGTGGTCCTGCAGAAGGTGGCCACGGACTCACCCTGGTTCACCCACGTGACCGCGGGCGGCGGGCGGCGGCGGGGGACGCTCGTACGCGCGGTCCAGCCTCGCTGGTTCACCGATCTCCCCGACTCCTGGGAGCAGCTGCTGGCGGCTCGCTCGTCGAAGTCGCGGCGCCAGATCCGCTACGACGACAACAAGCTCAGGCGCGCCTACGGCGACCGGCTGACGCTGCGCCCGCTGCACGACCCGGAGCACGCCGAGAGGCTGCTGCCCGACCTCCGGACCGTCGCCGCCGTCTCCTACCAGCGTGGCCTCGGGGTCAGCCTCGTCGACGGGCCGGTCCAGGAGGCACTGCTCACCCGGGCGCAGGAGCGCGGCCGCCTGCGGGTGTGGATGCTCTACATCGACGACGCGCCGGTGGCGTTCTGGTGGGGCATCGTCCACGGCGGCGTGCTGACGATCGGCTCCCCCGGATTCGTGCCCGAGCACGCGAAGGACCGCGTGGGCTACTACACGCTGCGGAGGATGCTCGAGGCCGCGGCGGACGACCCGCACATCACGCGCATCGACTACGGGCCGGGCGACGCCGACTACAAGCAACGCTTCGCCAGCTCCAGCGTGCCCGTGGCCGACGTCCTGCTGTTCGCCCGGCGTCCTCGGCCCGGAGCGGTCAGGGCTCTGCTGTGGGCCGAGGACCGGATCCTCCGGGCCGGTCGGGCCGCCGCCGAGCGCGGGGGTCGGGCGGCCGAGCTCAGGCGCTGGTGGCGGGCGCGGATGGTGGCGACGCGGGGAGGTGGGCCCGGTGCCGCATGAACCGGTCGAACAGGACCGCCGCCAGGCAGGTGAGGGCGGCCCCGAGGAGGGCCGTCACGGCCATCGCCCGCAGGGCCGAGCCCTGCTCGAGCAGCACCGGTGGGCGGGCCGGCACCAACCGGGTGCCGACCCGACTCGCCGCCGGCACGCCGTCGGCGACCTGGAGGTCCTCGAGCGTGCTCCGGACCCGGGTCACGGCAGCGTCGCGCAGCTCGGCCGCCCGGCCGTCCGAGGGGGCGACGGCCTGGACCCGCACCACCGGATCGTCGAAGAAGTAGTTCCACTGGCCGCCCGAGTTCGGCACGAAGACCATCGTGCCCTCGGTGACGCCGAGGCCGGCCAGGCCGACGTCCGGGGAGACGGGTGTCTCCCGTTGCACGCCCGAGCCGACCTCGCGCTCGACCAGCCCGGCCAGGGCGATCAGGTCGGCACGCGGATTCCCGGGCTGAGCCGTCGGACCTCGGGGGGCGAGGAACTGCACGTCGACCGTGGTGGTGTAGGCGCCGGGGGCGCCCTGCAGCAGCAGGACCACCGCGGCAGTGGCGAGCAGGCCGCCGGCCGTGACGTACCAACGGCTGACCATCGCCCGCACCACGTCACCGGTCGTCATTCCCGCCTCCGATCCGATCTTGACACACGGCTCCGCGCCCGCGGTCACGATCACCCGGAAGCGTCGAGCATCCCGGACGACACGGTCGGACCCGGCCGAGGAGGAGCAGGGCATGTACCTCAGTGAGCTCCGGGCGAGCCTCCGTCGCCGCTGGTACGTGCTGGTCGTGCTCCTCGGCATCGCGGCCGGGCTCTGCTGGTTCGCGTCCGGACTGGTCAAGCCGACGTACGAGGTGAAGGCCAGCCTGGTGCTGATCCCGCCCAAGACCGTCGAGACACCCGACGCGAA
Source organism: Nocardioides donggukensis (assembly GCF_014842875.1). GTDB lineage: Bacteria > Actinomycetota > Actinomycetes > Propionibacteriales > Nocardioidaceae > Nocardioides > Nocardioides donggukensis. Next base: position 504,132 of record NZ_JACYXZ010000003.1, read on the forward strand.
CCGCTATCTCAACCTCGGCAGCCTCTCCGACTCCGTGGAGGTGCTGGCTCGCTCGATGCTCTCCGAGGAGACCGCCCAGGACCTGGAGCGTGTGGCACCGGGTGCGACGTACGAGGTCGACAAGGACGACACCACGAGTGCGCCGATCCTGCTCGTGCTCGTGGAGGCTCCCGACCCGGCGTCGGCCACCGACCTGCTCGAGGCGGCGCTGGCCCGGGTCTCGACCAATCTCGCCGAGCTGCAGCGCTCCATCGGGATCGACGCCGGCAACCAGATCACCGTCGTTCAGGTCGCGGCCGGCCCGGAGCCGGAGGTCAACCGCAAGGGACAGGTGAGGGTGCTGGCCGTGCTGGCGGCGGGGCTGCTGCTCGGCGCCGCCCTGCTCACCGCGGCGATCGACGGTCTCGTGCTCCGCCGCGCCCAGCGCCGGGCAGCCGCCGAGGATGCCCCGGACCCAGTGGAGGACCCGCCCACCACGCTGACAGCGGTCGCGGCACCCGACCGTCCGGAGCCGGACGCGGGCGAGGTCGTCCAGCGCCTGAGGCGCCGCGGGCTGCGCGGCTAGGTGGCCAGGATGGACCTCTCACGACGCGACGCGGTCCGGCGCAGCCAGCTGGACGCCGTCTCGGCGCTGACGGTCTACCTGGCCACCCTGTTCCTCGTCGAGTCCCGGCTGGTCATCGGCCCGCTCGGCGGCGCCGGCCGACCGGCGTTCCTGGTGGCCTGCGCCAGTCTGGCGTGGTGGGCCTACCACCACGTCCAGCGTCCGCTGCCCACCGGCGTCGGGCCGGAGCCGCTGCGGCGTGCCCTCCTGGCGATGACCGTGGCCTTCCTCGCCAGCTTCGTCGCGGCGATGACCCGGCCGATCACCGGACTGGAGTCCGGGACGGCGCACCTCGGCCTGCTGACCGTGCTGAGCTGGATGGGGGTGGCCCTGCTGACCCTCGACGGGGTCCCGACCTTCGTCCGGATGGACACGCTGATCACCCGGGTGGTGGTGGCCGGAGCGTTCCTGGGGACCCTCGGGGTGGCACAGTTCGTCACGGGCGACCCGCTGGTGCGGGCACTGAGCCTGCCCGGCCTCGTGGGTGACGACGCCCTGCCCGGCCTGGGGATGCGCAACGGGTTCACGCGTCCGTTCGGCACCGCACTGCACCCCATCGAGTACGGCGCGGTGATCAGCATGCTCCTCCCCCTCGCCATCTCGTGGGCGCATCGACCCTCCGCACGGCCCTGGCTGCTCAGCTGGGCACCGGCCGCCCTGATGGGGTTCGGCGTGGTCGTCTCCGTGTCCCGGTCCGCCCTGATCTGCGCCGGCGCCGCCCTGATCGTGGTGGCCGCGGGGTGGCAGCCCCGGGCACGACGGATGCTGGTCGCCGCCGTGGCGGGCATCTTCGTGTTCGTCGCCATCGCCGTGCCGGGGATGCTCGGCAGCATCCGAGGTCTGTTCGTCACCGCCGGCACCGACAACAGCGTGGCGTCACGGACCGGCTCCTACCCGTTCGCCTGGGAGTTCTTCGAGACCGCGCCGTTCTTCGGACGCGGCTACTCGACGTTCCTGCCGATGTACCGGATCTTCGACAACCAGTACCTCCTACTCCTCGTGGAGGTCGGCGTGGTGGGCCTCGTGACGGTGCTCGCGGTGCTGGTGGCCGGGATCGACGCGGCCCGACGAACCCGGCGGCTGACCTCCGACCCGGTGCTCGCCGAGCACGCCCAGGCCCTGGCTGCGGGGCTCGTGGGCGGTTCGCTCGGCCTGGCCTTCTACGACGGCTTCAGCTTCCCGATGGCGACCGGAGTCATGTTCCTCCTGCTCGGCATGGCCGGTGCGCTGTACCGGCTGGTCCGGTACGGCGAGGTGCACGAACGGATCGGCCCCCGGGACGACTCGAGTCCCGAGCCGGTCCCCGCCCCGGACGGGACATGACCGCGCGTCGGCGCGCCGCGGTCGCTGTCGCAGCGGCCGCGCTGCTGCTGGCCCCCACAGGGTGCAGGGGTGCATCCCCGGCAGCGGACGAGGTCCGGGTCGGCACGCCCTCCGTGGTGGCCAGGACCTGGCCGGACGCCACGAGCGTCGGCGCCCGCGGCGAGCTGCCCGTGCGGAAGGGGCTGACCGTGACCGAGGACGGCACGGTGCTGGCCGATGTCGAGATCCGCGGCCAGCTGACCATCGACGCCGATCGCGTCGTGGTCCGCAACGTCCGGGTGGTGAGCGAGGGCTACTACGCGATCCTCGTCAGTGGTCGCGACGTCCTGATCGAGGACTCCACGCTGACCGGTGGGCCGGAGTCCACGGCGTCGCTCGCGGCGGCCGAGGGCGGGCAGTTCGTCGCCCGCCGACTGGACGTCTCCGGGGCCGAGGACGGGGTCCGGCTCGCCGACGACTGCGTCCTGGCCGACAGCTTCGTCCACGACCTCAGCGGAGGTGACGGTCGTCACAACGACGGGGTCACCGCGGACGGCCACTCCGGATGGTCGATCACCGGCAACACGATCCTCAACGCCCACGACCAGACCGCTGCCGTCTGGGTCGGCGACGCCCGGTACGGGCCGAGCAGCGGCGTGCTCGAGGGCAACCTCATCGGCGGTGGCGGCTACTCGGTGTACGCCGGACCGGGCGGCGCTGACGGCGGGATCCAGGTCCGGGACAACGCGTTCTCGACCCGGTTCTGGCCCAGCTCCGGCCACTGGGGCGTCGTCGCCAACTGGACCGCCGAGGGCAATCTCTGGTCCGCGAACGTCTGGGCGGACGGCCCCGAGATGGGCGAACGGGTCACTCCGTGACCCCGAACTGACCAGTCGAATTCCGACCGACCGGACGACATGTCCGGTTTGTAACTTTTCGATCTCTTCCCTAGTGTGGCGCGCGGCACCCCCAGGGGTGACCGTCACGGCACTGTCCGACAGATCGAAGGAATCTCGGCATGACCCCCACCCCCACCCCCCGTCATCGTCGCGTGCAGCCCCGCGCGCGGCGCCGCGTCGCCACCCTCGGCGCAGCGATCGCACTCGTGGCCGGCAGCCAGGCCGCGGCAGGTCCTGGCACCACGACCGCCGCCGCGCTCGGCTCGTCGGCCACCGCCGCGACGCAGGCCGAGTCGACCACCTCGGAACGCTACATCCCGGCCGGATGGCCCAACCCGGAGAACACCGGGCACTCCGGCACCCTGAAGCCGATGCAGGGTCGCACCGTCACCCGCAACGGCGCGGTGATCAAGAACCGGGTGATCTCGGGCCAGATGACCATCCGCGCCGACAACGTCACCCTGAGCAACGTCTTCATCAAGACCGGTGACTACTACGGCATCCTGAACTACGGCGACAACCTCCGCATCGAGCACTCCACGGTCGAGGGCAAGGCGCCGTACACCCTGGCGGGGATCGCGGCCATCAACGGCGGGGACTTCATCGCCCGTAAGGTCGAGGTCCGCGGCTCCGAGGACGGTGTCCGGCTCGGCGACGACTCGATCCTGGCCCGCTCGCTCATCCACAAGCTGGCCGGGGACAGGTCCTCGCACTACGACGCCGTCACCGCCGACGGGCACACCGGGTGGCGGATCCGCCGCAACACGATCCTGAACCAGAAGGGCCAGACCGCCGCCGTCTGGGTCGGCGACTCGCGCTACGCCCCCTCCGCAGGCAAGCTGCGCCGCAACTACCTGGCCGGGGGCGGCTACACCGTCTACTCCGGCACCGGTGAGACGCGGGGCAAGCGCAAGGGCATCCGGATCACCGAGAACGTCTTCTCCACCCGGTTCTTCGATCGCTCGGGCTACTACGGCGTCGTCTACGACTGGCGCAAGCGCGGGAACACGTGGTCGGACAACACCTGGGTCGACGGTCCGCGCCGCGGACGTCTCGTCAGGCCCTGACCACCGCTCTCAGCGCCGCACGGTGGACCGGACGCCGGGAGCGCACCAGCTCCCCGAGCACGACGGCGCCCCGGAACAGCCAGGTGGGCAGGCGGCCGTGCCGCATGCCGTACAGGCGGATCCGGTTCACCGTGAGCAGGGCGTACAACCGGCTCGAGACCCCCGAGTCGCCGCCGACGTGCATGGCGACGGCTTCGGGGCAGTAGCGGACGGTGTAGCCGGCGTCGCGGGCCCGCAGGGCGTAGTCGGTCTCCTCCGAGTAGAGGAAGAACGACTCGTCCCAGGGGCCCGTGGCCCGCTGGCACGCCGAGGTCACCAGCAGCACGGCACCGGTGGCCCAGTCGACGTCGCGTCCTGACTCGTAGGCCTCCGGCCGGGTGATCACCTCGCCGGTGATCCCGAACCGCCCGGCCCGTGAGCCTCCGATCAGCGCCTCCCCCAGCGCTCGGGTCACCCGCGGCTCCCTGCGGAGCGAGCGGTGCAGACGCCCCTGCTCGTCGACCAGCCGTGGCGCCACGATGCCGACTCCGGGGTGCTGGGCCGCTTCGACCATGGTCCTGACGCAGTCGGGCTCGAGCCGGACGTCGGGGTTCAGGCAGAGGACGGCGTCGGCCTCCCCGGCGCGATCGATGGCCAGGTTCAGTCCGGCGGCGTAGCCGGCGTTCCGCCCGGTGTGCACGATCGCCGCGTCCGGCGCCAGTCGGCGCACCACGGCGACCGTGTCGTCGGCGGAGTCGTTGTCGGCCACGACGAGTCTCCACCTGAGCCCCCGCAGACCCGCCTCCAGGCTCGCCAGCGCCACCGGCAGGTGCTCCGCGCTGTTCCAGGTCACCATCACCACCGCCACGTCGGTCACCGACCGGTGGGCGCCGGACCCGGTGGACGTCCGGCTCATGTCCGGTCCCGACCCGGGTCCGGCGCCAACATCCCGCGCAGCTCGTCCACGACGCGCTCGACCTGACCGCCGGTGATCCCGGGGAACAGGGGCAGGGACATGATCTCCTCCGCCAACCGCTCAGCCACGGGGAACGAGCCCGGGCCGTGTCCCAGATGAGCGAAGGCGGGGAGCAGGTGGACCGGCATCGGGTAGTGGATGCCGGCGCCGATGCCCGCCGCGTTCAGCGCCGCCAGCACCCGATCACGGTCGGGCACCCGCACGACGTACAGGTGCCAGACGTGGGTGTTGCCCGGTGCGGTGCGCGGCGTCCGGACACCGGGGACCGACGACAGGAGCGTCCGGTAGGACTCCGCAGCCCGATCCCGCTGCTCGTTCCACTCCTTCAGGTGCGGGAGCTTCAGGGAGAGGAACACCGCCTGGATCGAGTCCAGCCGCGAGTTGCCACCCACCACCCGGTGCTCGTACCGGTTCACCCCGCCGTGGTTGCGCAGTGCCCGCACCCGGTCCGCGACGACCGGGTCGTCGGTCGTGACCGCGCCCGCGTCACCTGCGGCACCCAGGTTCTTGCCGGGGTAGAAGCTGGTGCCGGCCGCCAGCCCGAAGGACCCCGCGGGCCGACCGTGCCGGGTCGCGCCCTGCGCCTGGGCTGCGTCCTCGACCAGCACCACCCGATCGCCGACCGCCTCAGCGAGCAGGTCGAAGGGCGCCACCTGCCCGTAGAGGTCGACGCCCACGACGGCCCGGGTCCGGTTCGTCAGCCGGTCGGCCACTCGCGACACATCGATCAGACCGTCGTCGTCGCAGTCGGCCAGGACGAGGTCCGCCCCGGTCCGGACCACCGCCTCGGCGGTGGCCACGAACGTGTTGGCAGGGACGATGACCTCGTCCCCGCGACCCACCTCCGCCGCGCGCAGGGCCAGCTCGACGGCATCGGTCCCGTTCGCGACGCCGACGCAGTGGTCCACGTCGCAGAACGCGGCGTACTCCTCCTCGAAGCGCCGCACCGCGGGGCCGAGCACGAAGGAGCCGGACTCCAGCACCTCGTGGATGGCCGCCATGGCCGGAGCGAGGATCTCCCGGGTCTGGATCCCCAGGTCCACCAAGGGGATGGGACCACGGGCCTGCGCCGGATCGGTCATGTCGAGCTCCGTTCGTCGTCGGTTCCTGAGGCATGGGCGCGGAGGACCTGGATCCGACCGCGCCACCACGGTGCGAGTGGAAGCGCGTAGAGCACGACAGCCGTGGTCCCGCCGACCAGCAGTCCCGGGAGTGGCGCCAGGTCCCAGGTCGCCACCCACAGGCAGGCTCCGGTGGCCGGGATCGCCGCGAGCAGAGGCAGTGTCCAGGCGCGGACGAACGCCCCCGCGTCCACGCCGACCCGTCGCAGGCACACGGCATAGGCCGGGAGCGCGACGCCGAGCGCCACCACCAGGTGGGTCCAGGCCGCGCCCGCCAGGCCGAACCAACGCACGCCCAGCCACATCGCGGGAACCATGGCGACCAGCCACACGACCTGGACGCCGAGCACGGCCCGGGTGGTGCCGACGGCGATGAGGAACGTCGCCACCAGGTCCAGCAGCACGCGCACGGCACCGAAGACCGCCAGCCCGGCGAGCGCGGTCGCGGCGCCGAGCCAGCGGTCGCCGTACAGGAGGGCGACGACGGACGTCGCCTGGGTGGCCAGCACCATCCCCATCAGGGCAGCGACCGCGAAGAGCGGCGCGCTGCACCGCAGGAGGGCACGGTTGCGCTCGACCGGCGACTCCTGGCTCGAGAAGGCCGGCAGCGCGACCACCCGGATCGCCTGCCCGATGGCGGCCATGGGCCAGGACGACACGTTGAACGCCAGCACGTAGAGGCCGAGCTGGTGGGTGCCGAGCTCCCGGGCGACGATGAGGTTGTCCACGCTCAACAGCAGCCACGAGAGCAGGTTGGCCACCGCGAGCGGGAGGCAGAAGGCCACCGACTCCCTGGCCACCTCGGGACGGAACCCGAAGCGCGGGCGGCGCCGTGCCACCACGTGCAGCCCCACGACCAGCACGAGGTAGTTGCTGATCTGACCCCAGGCCAGGGCCAGGGCACCGGAGCCATCGAGCGCGACCACGACCACCACCGTGGTGGAGACGACCAGTCCCGTGAGGTTGATGAGGAACAGCGCCCGTTGCCGGTAGGCGCGGGTGAGGAACGCCGAGGGCACCACCGTCAGACCGAACAGCCCGAGCGCGACCGCCATCAGCCGGATCGCCGGGGCCGACCCCGGACTCTCGAACAGCTGCGCCAGCGAGTCGGCCCCCAGGGCCATCGTGATCGCCAGGCCGGCACTCGCCGCGGCAGCGAGCGTGGCCACCGTCGGCGCCCGCCTCTCGGGGTCGCGCGACCGGATCAGGTCGGTGCCGAGGCCGAACTCCGCCAGCATGCCCAGGATGGTCCACACGGTGAGGGCGACCGCGAAGATCCCGAACTCCTCGGGCACCACCAGCCGGGCCACCACGATGCTGACCGCGAAGTTGCCGATCCGCAGCACGAGACTGCCGACCAGGCTCCAGCCCAGCCCCCGGGAGACCCGCGACGCCGCCGAGTCGGGCGCATCCACCACACTCATGTGCCGTACCGCCGCCAGTACCGCCAGGTGAGGTGCATCCGCACCCGCTCGCCGAACCGGTGGGCCAGACTCGCCGGCGCCGGCCACGTGGGGCGCAGCACCAGCCGGGTGCCGCGCCACCGGACGGTGCGCCGGATCGTCGGGTCCGTGGTCGCCGCGAAGGCCATCAGGGCCTCCGCCTCGCCGGAGTCGGGAAGCTCCCGGTGGGCGGCCAGGGCGCGGCGCACCGCCTCACGCGCGAGCGCCCGGGCAGCCACCGGCCGAAGCGCCTGGACGTCAGGGCGGTCCGGCTCCCGCTCGTCGAACAGCACCTGGAAGGTCGTCCGTCGTTCCCGCAGGTCGGTCAGCCAGCCGGCGTACGTGGTCAGGTGCATGTTGTTGGCATGCTCCCGGTAGAGGGCCTGGGCAGGACCGTTGACCCGTCCGATGTCCCAGGTGGCCGCGGTCCGCATCCACATGTCGAAGTCACCGGAGTGGGGAAGCCGCGGATCGTAGAGGTCGGTCTGGTCGAGCGCCTCCCGGCGCATCAGCGCCTCCGGGCTCTGCAGGAAGCAGCGGCCCTTGCGAGCGGCGGTCCGGAGCCACTGGTCCCCCTTCCACACCGACCAGTTCCGGGTCTCGCCCGACGTCGCCGGGGGATGGTCCGAGAAGGACCGGGCGAAGCCGTAGACCAGGCCCACCGAGGGATGGTGCTCCATCAGTGCCGCGGCCCGGGTGAGTGAGTTCGGGGTCAGCAGGTCGTCCGCGGAGAGCAGGGCGACGTAGTCGCCGCCGACCACGGCCAGGCCGTCGTTGTAGGTCTGGATGTGCCCGGTGTTCGCCGGGTGCACCAGGACCCGCACCCTGGCGTCCGCCTCCGCGAGCGACCGGGCCACGTCGGCACTGTCGTCGGTGGAGGCGTCGTCGACGATGAGGACCTCCACGTCGACGCCGTCCTGGTCCAGCGCGCTGGCCACCGCGTCCGGCAGGAAGTGACCGTAGTTGTAGCAGGGGATGACCACCGCCACCGTGGGCCGGGAGCGGAGGGGTTGTGGCCGGTGGACGCGCATCTCAGGCACCGCCCAGGAGTCGCGAGGACTCGAGCGACCTGGCCGGGGTCCCGGCCCAGGTCTCCCCGTCGGGCAGGTCCCGGACCAGGGTCGCGCCCATGCCCAGCGTGGCGTCGACCCCGACCACGAGCCCCTCCCGGACCGAGCAGCCCATGCCCAGGTAGGCCCCCTGCCGTACCCGGACACCGCCTCCGAGGGCGACGCCGGCGCAGAGGGTGGCGAAGTCCTCGACCACGTCGTCGTGGGTCAGCGTGACGTGCGGCATGACGACGGCGTGGTCGCCGATCCGCACGTCGGCGGTGAGCACGGCGCCGGCCAGCACCACGCTGCCCCGCCCGACGCTGCACCCGACCGGGACGCGCACGTCCGGGTGAACCAAAGGTGCGTAGCGGTCGCGGGTGACACCCTGCCTCGCCAGGCGATCGACGATCCCCCGCCGCGCTGACCCCCGTCCCGCGCAGACCAGGAACTGGTGGTCGTCGTACTCGCCCGCGAGCTCGAGGCCTCCCACGACGGGGTGGCCGCCGACACTCGTCCCCCAGAGCCCGGGATCGTCGTCGAGCATCCGGACCTCGGTCGCCCGGCCCAGGAGCCGTGCGACGTTGAGCGCCTCCCGCGCCAACCCACTCGCAGCCACGACGATCAGCTTCATGACCCGCTCCGCCCTTCCGCTCCCTCGAGGGTCGGCATCGATCCCCTGGGCCCCCCAGCCAGCCCCCCAGCCGTCGCCGCCTCCACGATCTCGACCAGCTCCCGCCCCGGGCGAGCCCAGTTGTCCGCCCTGACGCTGCCGGCCGCGTGGACCACCCGGCCGGCCGGGTCCGGATGGTCCAGGACCCGGCAGAACGCGTCGGCCAGGGCCCCGGGGGACGGCGCCGCCCAGGCCACGTGCGGGCTGTCGAGGTCGGCGCGGGCGTCGGGTGAGGAGTTCACGACCGGGATGGCGCCGGCGGCCAGCATCTCCTCGGCCACGAGGGAGATGTTCGTGAACGAGAGGGCGAGACCCGCCGCCACGGAGTTGTAGAGCGCATTCAGCTCGGCGGGGGTGAGTCGGCCGTGGCGCACGACGGGGAAGTCGGTGTCGCCGGCATCGTCCCCGAAGAGGTGGATGGTCTGCTCGGGCCGGCGTCGGTGCAGCTCGCGGAGCGTCCTCAGCCCCAGCTCGTAGCCGCGTCGGGGGTTGCCCGGCCTCGCGTAGAACACGACCCCCTCGCGCGCTCGGAGGTTCTCTAGGCGATAGGTGGCGGTGTCGCACGAGAACGGGACCATGTGCGAGGAGGCACCGACCTCGTGCAGCAGCCGGTCCTGCACCATGTGACCCAGGGCGATGTGGGTGAAGCCGAACCGGTAGGTCTCGGCCGCGAGCTCGTAGTCAGCGCCGCGGGAGTGGAAGAACGGCTCGAAGTCCTGGATGAAGTAGAACCGGTGCAGCCGGGTGGCGCGGCGCGCCAGCACGTGGGCGGTCGGCCAGCTCGTCGCCACGCAGGCATCGAGGTCGGCGAATCCCTCGTCGACGCCGCGGATCTCGGCGCGCATGTCCGGCCAACCCTCCCGGATGACGCTCGCCTGGGTGACGGGGTCCCCGTGGTGGCGGTCGTAGAGCACCACCACACACCGGTGCCCGGCGGCCTCCATGGCCTCCACCATCCGGAAGAGGGTCGTGTGGCCCCCGGAGCCGAGACCCGGTGGCGTCACCAGCCAGCCGACCCGCAGCGCCCCGGTGACCGGGACCGGGGTGGGTGCGCTGACCGCCGCCGAGTCGGCGACGTCCTCCTCGAGCAGGGGGAACTCCAGCCGCCCGGCATCCAGGCGCCGGTAGGTTCGCCGTGCCACCCTGGCCGCGAGCTCACGGGGTCCCTCCTGGCGCACCTTGGAGGCCCAGGCCGTGCCCGCCCGTGGCCGAGCCATCACGCGCCGACCCTCCCCCCGGATCCGACCAGCGTGCGGCCGTCCTCCCGCGACCCGTCCGCTCCCGGGTCGCGGCCCTCCAGCGTGACCATCCCGCCCGACATCGCCATGCTCTGGCCGGCGGCCTCGAGGATGCCGAGGATCCGGAGCCCGGCCGTCCCGTCCGTGCGGGGGGTACGGCGCTCGCGGATGCTCGCGGCGTACTCCCCGACCATCGAGCTCAGCGCCTCCCTCTCCTCCAGCGCGGGCGCCCAGGTGTCGCCGACCCGGTAGGCGATCGTGCGGGCCGCCCGCTCCGCGCCGCTGGACGGCTTGTCGATCAGCTCGACTCCGCGGTCGTAGACGCTGACCCGCTGGACGAGGTTCAGGTCGTCCCACACCAGGGTGCGCTCGGACCCGCCGATCACCATCTGCCGGATCTTGGTCGGACTCATCCAGTTGACGTGCACGTGCGCCATGGCGCCGTTCTTGAGGGGAAGGTTGAGGTGCCCGACGCAGGCCTTGCCCGCGCCCAGCGGGTCGGCGCCGTGCGCCGACACCCCGACCGGGTCGAGACCGCCGGGCAGGATGAAGTCGAACACCGAGAGGTCGTGCGGCGCCAGGTCCCACAACACGTCGACGTCGGGCTGGATCAGCCCGAGGTTGATCCGGACGGAGTCGATGAAGAGCACCTCGCCCAGGGCGCCGTCGGCGACCAGCTCCCGGATCTTGGTGACCGCGGGGGTGTAGCAGTAGGTGTGGTCGGCCATCAGCACGAGTCCGTTCTCGGCCGCGGTGCGGACCATCGCCCTGCCGCTCTCGACGTCGTGGGCGAGCGGCTTCTCCACCAGGACGTGCTTGCCGTGCCGCAGCGCCTGGATCGCCAGTCCCCGGTGGGTGCCGGCCGGCGTGGCGATCGCGACCGCGTCCAGTCCGTCCAGGGCGAGGGTCTCCTCCAGGGAGGAGAGCACCGCGACATCCGGGCGGTCGCGGACGATGGACCGGGCCCGGTCGACGTCGAGGTCGCAGACGGCCAGGAGCTCCCAGTCCTCGGAGGCGAGGAAGTTGCGGATCAGGTTCGGGCCCCAGTAGCCGGCGCCGACGACGGCGACGCCGAGTCGTTCACGTGACATGCTCTTGCTCCGTCCGTTGATCGGGTCCATGGCGTTCACAGGCACTTCCCGAGGGCGTCGACGACCTGGTCCTGCTCGTCGTTGGTCAGCCCGACGAAGAGCGGCAGCAGGATGGTCCGGTCGGCCGCCTCGAGCGTGACCGGCAGGTCCGGCTGCTCGGGCCGACGGAACGCCGGTTGGGTGTGGATGGCGAAGATCCGGCGGGTCGCGACGCCGAGGTCGAGCATGTCGGTCATCACCTGCTCCTGGGTGCGGTCGGTCTCCAGGCGCACGTTGTAGGACTGGTAGACGTGCTCGAAGCCCTCGGGCACCAGCGGTGCCACCACGCCGTCGACCCGGTCGAGCAGCAGGTCGTAGCGACGCCCCAGCCGGCGCCGCTCCGCGACGATCTCGTCCACCCGACCCATCTGGACCACGCCGATGGCGGCCTGGATGTCGGTGATCTTGTAGTTGAACCCGACCTCCGGATAGGTCTCGAGGATGACCCGGCCGGCCCGGTCGCGGTCGGCGGTCGACACCGAGGCGGCGTGGGCGCGGAGCAGCCGGATCCGGTCGGCCACCCCACCGTCGTCGGTGGTGACCATGCCGCCCTCCCCCGTGGTGAGGATCTTGCGGGCGTCGAACGAGAAGCAGGTGATGTCCGACAGGGTGCCGAGTCGCTGTCCGTGGACGGTGGCCCCGAAGGAGGGGGCGGCGTCCTCGACCACGGTCAGCCCATGCCGCGCGGCGATCTTCATGATCGCCGGGATGTCGGCCGGCAGGCCGATCTGGCTCACCGGCAGGATCGCCGTGGTGCGCTCGGTGATCGCGGGCTCGATCAGCTCGGGGTCGATGTTGAACGTCCCGGGGTCGACGTCGACGAAGACCGGCGTGGCCCCGACGTACCGGATGGCGTTGGCCGTGGCGATGAAGCTGAAGGACGGGCAGATCACCTCGTCCCCGGGCTGCACCCCGGCGGCGACCAGTCCCAGGTGCAGGGCGGTCGTGCAGCTGCTGACGGCGACCGCGTGCTCGGCGCCGACGTACTCGGCGACCAGCCGTTCGAACTCGGCGGTCTGCGGTCCGTTCATCAGCCAGCCGGAGCGGACGACGTCGGCGGCCGCGCGGGCCTCCTCCTCGCCGATGCTGAGTCGGGTGATCGGGATCATCGGTTCCACCCCTGCGGGAAGTCGGGATCGGACTGGTAGGCCCTGAAGGACGGTGCCGCGGCATCCTTGGCGGACGTGATCGGCTCGGTGACCGGCCAGGTGATGGCCAGGTCGGGGTCGGCCTGGTCGAGGGCGCGCTCCGCGGCCGGGTCGTGCAGTGCGCTGCACTTGTACTGCACCTCGCACACCTCGGAGACCACCGCGAACCCGTGGGCGTAGGCGGGCGGGATCAGCAGCTGGCGACGGTTCTCCGCGCTCAGCCGCACCCCGATCCACTGGCCGAAGGTCGCCGACCCGGTGTCCAGGTCCACGACGACGTCGAAGATCTCACCGACCGTGCACCGCACCAGGCGCCACTGCTCCGACCCCGGCGCCTGGTAGTGCAGCCCGCGGACCACGCCGGCGCGGGAGCGGGAGTGGTTGTCCTGGACGAAGGTGAGGTCGATCCCGAGGTCGGCGAACTTCCGGCGACTGTAGGACTCGTAGAAGAAACCGCGGTCGTCGGCGAAGACCTCGTAGTCGAGGAGCAGGACGCCGGGCAGCTTCTCCTCGGACGCGGTGATCCTCACGACGACACCGCCTCGGCCACCTCGGCCCGCTCCGCCTGCCACCACTCGACGAGCTCGCGCAGGCCCTGCTCCAGCCCGACCGCCGCCTCGAACCCGAGATCCCGGCGGGCGGCCTCCACGTCCGCCAGGCGTCGGGTGACCCCGTTGACCGGCCGATCGGGTCCGAACTCGACCCCCAGCTCGGAGCCGGTGGCGCGGAGCATGGCCTCGGCCAGCCCGAGCAGGCTGGTCTCGGTCCCGCTGGCGATGTTGTAGACCCCGTCGTGCACGTCCGCCGCCGCGGCCAGCACGTTGGCGCGGGCGATGTCGCGGGTGTAGACGAAGTCCATCGTCTGGCGGCCGTCGCCGAAGATGATCGGCGCCTCGCCCCGGGCGATCCGCTCCATCCACCGCACCAGCACCTCGGTGTAGACGCCGTGGACGTCCATGCGGGGGCCGTAGACGTTGAAGTAGCGCAGCGACACGTGGCTGAGCCCGCTCGCGGCCCGGAAGTGGCGGAGCATGCCCTCCCCGAACGACTTCGCCGCACCGTAGAACGTGTCGTTGTTGTGGTGGTGGTGCCGCTCGGTGGTGGGGAACTCCTCGGCCAGTCCGTAGACCGAGGCGCTTGAGGCGGCCACGACCTTGGCGACCCGGTGCTCGGCGGCGGCCTCGAACACGTTGAAGGTCCCGTCGACCAGCACCTCGAGGGCGAGCCGTGGCTCCTCGGCGCACTGGGTGATCCGGATCGCGGCCTGGTGGAAGACCAGGTCCGCACCGCGGGTCAGGTCGTGCACGAGGTCCCGGTCCCGGATGTCCCCCTCGACCAGCCGGACCGCACCGGACGGTAGTGCCGCCGCCAGGTTGTCGCGTCGGCCGCGGACCAGGTTGTCCAGCACGTCGACGTGGCCGACCCCAGCCTCGAGCAGCTGGTCGACCAGCGTCGAGCCGATGGTGCCGGCACCTCCGGTGACGAGCACTCGGGCGCCGCGCAGACGCGCGGATCGCTTGTCGTTCATCGTTCCCCCCTTGATCTGTCTCTCCTGACTGTCGGCCGGCAGCACTCGCGCTGCCGGCGTCTTGTCGACGAGGTCACGGCGTATGCCGGAACACCACGTCCACGAAGTAGTTCGACGCGTTCCACGACGAGGTCGGGAAGACCCCGCCGCTGCCGTAGCGGTAGCGCCCGTTGTTGTTCGCCGGGGCGGTCAGCGGGCCGACCGTCCGCGGACTGCTGAAGTAGGCCCCGGTGACCGCGTACCGACCGTTCGGCGCGTGGTAGGACACGACGTACGTCTGGCCTGCCGTGAGCGGGACGGCCGTGGGCAGCTGCGCGGTCTGCCACCCGGTGGCCGTCTCGTCCGTGAACGTCACCGTGGTCAGCAGCGTCCCCGACGCCGACCACAGCCGGCCGGTGTGGGTGCCGGTGTTCCCCGTGCCCTTGAAGAACTTGATGGCGGTCACCGAGCCGTTGACGGACGGCGTGAACGCGGCGCCGAGCTCGACGGCGCTGCCGTCGTTCGCGGCCGGCGTCGCGGGGGTGACGCCCTCGAACAGCGAGGTCATCACCGAGGTTCCCGCCTCGGTGCGGAACGTCCAGGTCCTGGTGCCCAGGACCGCGCCCTCCGTGGAGACCACCCCGGTGAGCGTGACCGTGTGCTCGACGTCCGCGGCCAGGGACGAGCTCGGTGTGAAGGTGATCTTCTTGCCGTTCGCCGACAGCGTCGCGGAGCCCGGGACCGTTGCGCCGCCCGCCTCGATCCGCATGGCCCAGCCGTCCTCGATGGGAGCGCTGAAGGTCACCGACGGGGTGGCGCTCCTGGGTACGTCGGTCGCTCCCGGGCTCGGGTTCCTCGAGTCGATCGACACCGTCGGCGGGTCCGGTGCGAACACCACGTCCACGAAGTAGTTCGTGGCGTTGTGCGAGAACGTCGGGAAGCCGCCGGAGCCGTAGAGGTAGCGACCGTTGTTGGTCGCCGGCGCACTCAGGTCACCCTTGCTCCAGCCGTCGGCGAAGAACGCCGGCGTGTAGGCGTAGTGACCCTGCGGTGCGAGGTAGGACACGACGTAGGTCGTCCCGGCCGTCACCGGGACCGGTGACGGCAGGACGGCGGTCTGCCATCCCGAGGCGGTCTCGTTGGTGAAGTTCACCGTCGCCAGGCGCACCCCTGAGGACGACCAGAGCGAGCCCACGTGGGTCCCGTTGTTGCCGATGCCCTTGAAGAACCGGAGCGAGGTGATCGTGCCGTTCTTGGCCGGTGTGAACGCCGTGCCCAGCTCGACCGACGACCCGTCCGTGGTCGCGGCGGACACCTGCGGCACCTCGTCGCTGAACAGCGTCTGGCTGTCCACCCCGTCCGGGGTGCGCGTGCGGAACGTCCAGGTCTGGTCCGCGAGGGCGGCCCCCTCCGTGGACGTCACGCCCGAGACCCGCACCCGGATGTCGGCGTCGGCCGGGAGCTTCGCGGACGGCACGAACGTGAGCCTGCTCCCTGACGGCGCCAGCGATGTGGCCCCGGCGATCGGGGTGGCACCCGAGCCGGTCAGGTGCTCGACCTGCATGGAGTAGCCGGACTGGATGGGCTCGGTGAAGTCGATCTTGATCGAGGTGCCCCGGGGCACCGAGACCGCGCCGGGCGCCGGGTCCTGGGCGGCCACCGCGATCGTCGGCGCACCCCGCTCGTAGACCACGTCGACCAGGTAGCTGTGCGAGGACGAGTTGCTGGGGAAGCCGGTCCCGTAGGTGTAGGCACCCGCCTCCCGCGGCGCCTGGAGCGGCGGCCGGGACAGTCCGGCGTTGCGGAACTGGTCCATGTTGGCCGACCAGTGCCCGACGTTGGTGCGGTACGACGCGACGTACTGCGTGTTCTTGGTGATCGGCACCGGCTCGTCGAACAGCAGTGTCTGCCAGCCGGCGGTCGACTCGCCCGTGAACGTCCCCTGGGCCAGGAGCGACCCCGACGTGGTCCACAGCGCCCCGGTGTGGGTGCCCTTGTTCGCGGGAGCCTTGTAGAAGGTGACTCCGAGGATGGATCCGTTCCGGTCGGCACTGAACTTCATCCCCAGCGTGACCGCGCTCGTGTCGCCCGAGTCGATCACCTGCGGCATCGTGGAGTCGTCGAACAGCCCACAGGGGCAGACTCCTGGTGCGTTCGGCGGCTTGGCCGTGGTGAACGACCAGGTCTTGCCCTCGCTCACCTGGTTCCCCTGGTCGTCCTGGCCCTGAAGGGTCGCGGTGTAGGTCACGAACCCGTCGAGTGGCGCTGACGGGGTGAACGTGACCGTCCGGGGGCCGGCGTCGTAGGTGGAGCTGCCGGACACCACGTTGCCGTTCGGGTCCTCCAGCCGGACGGAGACCGCAGACGCGGGCTTGTTGAACTTCGCGCCGACGGTGGTGCTCAGCGGCACGCTGGTGGATCCGGGCAGCGGCGAGCGCTGAGTCCCGATGAGTGGAGCCTCGCCCAGCGTCGTGAACAGGACGTCCACGAAGTAGTTGGCGTTGCGCGAGCTGCGGTCCGGGAACCGGCCGGCGCTGGCGAAGACACCGGAGGGCGGGGACTCGAAGCCTCCGGCCACCGCGAGCGGCGGCGCGACGGTCGGCTTGGAGGCGAAGGCCCAGGGCTGGACGGCGTACCCGCCCTGCGGGGCCGTGTAGGACACGATGTAGGTGGTCCCCGCCGTCACCTCGACCGGGGTGTCGAAGGTGACGGACTGCCAGCCGGTCGCCGTCTCCCCGGTGAAGGTCGCGCGGGCCAGCGCCTGTCCCTGCGTGGTCCACAGGGTCCCGGTGTGGGTGCCGGTGTTGGCGGGTCCCTTGTAGAAGCGGACACCGTCGACGAAGCCGTCGGTGGTGGGCGCGAACCGAAGGCCCAGCTCGTAGTCGCCCGCGTCGTTCGCGGAGGGAGTCTCCGGCACGGTGCTGCCGAACACCGAGCAGGGGCAGCTCACGGCGATGTTGCGGGTGGCCGTGGGGCCGATGTTGGCGCTGTCGTCCACGGCCCGGACCTTCAGGGGGACGGTGCCCTGCCCGTGCTGGACGTAGCTGTAGGACCAGGACGTGGTGCCCGTGGCCGGGTGCCAGCTCGCCCCGTCGTCGGTGGACACCTCGACCCCGGCGACCCGGCCTCCGACGTCGCTGGCGGTGCCGGTCGCGGTCACCTGGACGCCGTTAGGCCTCGCTGCTCCGGCGGCCGGGGTGTTCACCACCGCGGTCGGCCCGGTCGTGTCGGTCGACTTCGTCGCGGCCACCAGCCCGGACTGCAGCGTCGTGGGCTGGGCGTCCATGTCGGCCAGCAGGTTGACCTGGGCCTGTTGCATGCGCGGGTCTGCCGGCTCGGGCGCGAAGTCGGAGTCATGGACGGCGTCCAGGCCCCAGGTCCACTGGATCGATCCGGCGCTAAACACCAGCGCCCCACTGGAGGCGCGATACATCGTCAGGTGGTGCGTGGTGGTCCCGGGCGCGACGTTGTTGCCGAAGTCCTGCAGGTACTGCGGTGTCGGACCCGTCGTGGTGGAGAGCCGGATCAGCCCCGGGGGCCGGAACCCGTTGTCGACGTCCTCGTTCGACTCGTAGCCGATCGTGTGTGGTGCCAGCTGTCTGGTCGCACCGGCCGGCAGCGAGGCCAGCGGGGTGTTCCGCCACAGCCGCAGCTTTCCCTCGTCGGCATTGACCGTCACCGGGAGGTCGTCGTGGTTGACCATGTACATGGTGCCGATGAGCTCGTTCTCGGGCCTGCCGGCGCCCTGGCCCTGAGGTGCGTACCGCGGGTCCCGCCAGGTGCCCGTCCACTGCGGCGACGGGTCGATCTTCGCCTGCTCCCAGGTCTCCTTGTAGGACACGATGGTCCGATACGGCGTGTTGCTGGCGTCCGCGGAGGGCTCGTAGCGGGTCCGCCAGTACATCTCGTTGCCGGCCAGGAACATCAGGTTGACGCCGGCGTCACGGGCGGCCTCGACGTTGGCGCGCTGGGCACCGCTCCAGTACTCGTCGTGCCCGACCGAGAGGTAGGTCTTGTGGTTGGTCAGGAGCTGGCCGCGGCGGTCGGTGTCGATCCCGGACTGGTAGCTGACGTCGTAGCCGTTGCGCTCCAGGAACCGGACCATGGGGTACTCGTTGGCGAAGAAGAAGTCCCGCCCGCCGATGCCACCCCGGGTGAGGACCGGGCGGTTGTAGGAGATCTTCGTGGCCCGGCCGTTGGCACCGCCGGTGTAGAAGTTGGAGCCGCCGTACTCGTTGTAGGCCTGCCAGGTCGTGTCGGCGGTCTGGAAGATCAGGTCGGAGTGGCTCGCGTCGTCGCGGACGACGAAGGTGATGTGGCTGGCGCCGCCCGTGTCCGGGCGGTGCAGTCGGGCGATGTAGACACCGGAGACCGCCGTCGAGGGCACGTTCCAGGACGCGGAGACCCCCCAGTTGCCGCAGTCGTAGAGCTCCGTGGACACATCGGTGATGCACTGCGGCTGGTTCTGCGGGAGCGAGGCGGAGGGGGTGACGTTGGCGATCCTCCGCGCCCCCATGCCGCCGTAGTACCCGAGCCGGTAGATCGTGACGGAGTACTGCGAGGCGTCGGTGTCGATCTTGAAGTCGACCCGGTTCCCCACGTTGACGCTGATCTCGGTGGAGAAGCCCTGGATGGAGTCGTCCCCGGCTCCGTAGAAGTCGTCCCACTCACTGGTCGGCGAGCCCGGCTTGGAGTTCTCGCACGCGATCTTGTTGCCCGACGGCCCGCAGGGGTCGGCGGCGTTCGCGGGGGCGGCCACGAGGGACGGGACGACGAGCGTGGCCGCAGCCACGGCGAGGGCGGCGACGACAGCCCTGATCCGAGTGCGGCGGGATGACGCTGCACCTAGCATGGCAATACCTCTTCAGCTGGACCGAGACCGAATGGAACATCCCCGTGCCCGAGATCGAAACGCCCGAGGTTGACGCGCGCGTGGCCGTATCCGCCGATGTCGACGAGAAGTCCGAGATCGGGGCAGGCACGGTCGTCTGGCACCTGGCACAGGTGCGGGAGCACGCCGAGATCGGCGAGCAGTGTGTGATCGGCCGCGGCGCCTACGTGGGCCCCGGCGTCCGGGTGGGTGACCGCTGCAAGATCCAGAACCACGCTCTGGTCTACGAGCCCGCGGTGCTCGAGGACGGCGTCTTCGTCGGTCCGGCGGTGGTGTTCACCAACGACGAGTTCCCCCGCGCCGTCACCCCGGAGGGCGTGCTGAAGTCGGCCGACGACTGGGACGCCGTCGGCGTGCTGGTCCGCGAGGGCGCCGCGATCGGCGCCCGGGCGGTCTGCGTGGCCCCGGTGAGCATCGGCCGCTGGGCGTTGGTGGCCGCCGGCGCGGTCGTTGCCGCTGACGTCCCCGACTTCGCGCTCGTGGCGGGGGTGCCCGCCCGTCGGGTCCGTTGGGTCGGCCGCGCCGGCGTCCCGCTGGAGGACCGGGGCGAGGGCAGGTTCGTGTGCCCCCGGACCGGCATGGGGTACCGCGAGGTCGATGGCCTCCTCACGGAGGACGGCGCTAGGCACGGGAGCTCTCGTCCCTGAGCCAGGTCGTGAAGTCGCCGGCCCGCACGGCCCGCGCCGACCTGAGCCGGGCCACGGTCGCGACCGAGAGGAACAGCGGCATCCGCAGCGCGAGCCGCGGCTCCGCGTGCGCGAGGTGTCGCAACGTGGTGAGGCTGGTCCGGGACGCCGCGGTGCGCACCCCGAGGGCACTGGCCTGGGCGTTGCCGGTCGCGACCCGGATCCGGCGACGGAGCAGGTCCGCGAGCGTGCGCGGCGGCCGGATCACCACCTCGGCGGCCTCGACCACCCACCGCTCCGACGGTGCGAACACCTCGGAGATCCCCAGGTCGTCGCTCATCAGGGCCGGCAGGGCCTCGACCCGGGCCTGGCCCTCCTCGCTGAGCAGGTAGGCACCGCGACCGAACAGCCCCTGCCGCACCTGCGGCAGGCGCTCCCAGACGTCGTAGTACCAGGCCACCGCCCGGCTGCTGCCGGTGCGGTCGATGGAGCGGCCGGGGCCGACGGCGAGCACGCCCTTGGCTCCGAGGGCGGCGCGCAGCATCCGCAGCGACGACGCCGAGACGACGACGTCGGCGTCCAGGTGCAGTCGCGGGAACCGCGTGGCGGCGGCGTTCCCGACCGCGACGGCCTGTGCCTTGGACGGCTCCGGGATCTCCAGGACCCGGACGGCGGTGTACGCCTCGCGCACCACCGCGGCGGTCCGGTCCGTGCAGCCGTTGCACACCACGACGACCTCGAGCTCGTCCGTGCCCAGGCCGGTGTGGAGCGCGTCGAGGGTGGCGAGGATCCCCGCCTCCTCGTTGTGGGCGGGGATCACGACGCTGGCAAGGAAGTCCACGGCTAGTAGGCCCCCCGTGGACTGATGACGGCACCGACGGTGCGGCACGCGATCACGGCGTCGTCGCACAGGCGCCAGTTGTCGACGTAGTGCAGGTCCAGACGCACTGCCTGGTCGTAGGGGAGGTCGGATCGGCCACTGACCTGCCAGAGGCCGGTCATCCCCGGCTTCACGGCGAGCCGACGCCGGATGGTGTCGTCGTAGCGGGTGACCTGCTCCGGCAGGGCGGGACGGGGACCGATCAGCGACATCTCGCCGCGCACTACGTTGAGCAGCTGCGGCAGCTCGTCGAGCGAGGACCGGCGCAGGAAGCTGCCGATCCGGGTCACGCGCGGGTCGTGCCGGATCTTGAAGAGGTTCCCGTCGACCTCGTTGCGGTCGAGCAGCTCGGCCAGCCGCGCCTCGCTGTCGACGTACATCGTCCGCAGCTTGAACATCCGGAACGGCACGCCGTCCCGGCCGATCCGGGTCTGCCGGAAGACCGGGTTGCCCGGGGAGTCGATCCGGACCAGCAGGAACAGCAGGGCCAGGACGGGGAGCGCCACCCCCAGGAGCAGCACACCCCCCACCCTGTCGATGGCCGCCTTGGCCAGACGTCCCCCCGCGGACGGCCGGCTCGGGCTGACGTTCAGCAACGTGGTCCCCAACGCCTGTGTGGCACTGACCCGGTGCGGGCTCACGAAGTCCAGCGCGCCGATGATCGCCATCGGCACCCCCGTCCGCTCCAGCCGCCAGGCTGCTTCGCGGATCAGCGCCGGATCGGTCCCGTTCGCCACCAGCACCAGGTCCGCCCCCGAGTCCTCGACGAGGTCGGGCAGCCGGTGCAGGCCCATGGCCACGGGGGCCTCGCAGACCTGGCGCAGCGAACCGACCGAGGTCAGGCCGCTGACGACGCACCCCCCGGCCACCGTCATCGCCGGGTCCTCCGGCCAGCCGGACACCACCCGCTCGAGCGACGTCCCGTCCCCCACGACGACCACCCGGGTCGGCCTGGCCCCACGGCTGAGACGGACGCCGAGCACCACGGCGGTCGCCATCAGAAGCATCACGGCCGCCGACAGGACGGCCTCCGACGACACACCGGTCACCCCGGATGCCAACCCGACCGCAGCCATGGGGGGGGTGACCGCGGCCGGGAGGCCCCGCAAGGGCGGGCATCCGGGTGCGGTCGAGCCCGCACACGAGTGATAGACGGCGACGGCCCAGACGCCCAGGGCCCCCACGACGACCGGCCATCCGAGGCCGAGCACGAGGCCGACCGGGACCGATACGAGAAGTGCGAGCGGGAGCTCCTGCACCACAGGACGCCGTCGACGGGCCGGCACCGCGGCTCCGGGCCTCGCAAGGCCCGGAACCGCGACGTCCCGCTCGCGCCGTGGCGGCGGGATCAGGAGGCGACCTGCGCCTCCACCCCTCCCCGTCCCTGGCACCGTCCTGATGTCGGCGTCATGGAACGCCACCGACGGACGGATCTGTGATGCCGTCACTGCTCCCCCACCTGTCTGACGCGCCCACCCCTCGTTCCCCTGGGCACGAGAAGAGTCTTGCGCCGGGTAGGAGCGACGGGAATGGGTTCGGAGACAAGACTGGGAGGGTCACTTCGGTTACTGGGGGGCGGGTCAACTGGGCCACGCAGTCCCCAGGGGAGGGGCACTGGGGTGGCCGCAGCACACCCACAGAACCCCAGAGGGCGTCCCTGGGGTCAGGTGTTGAAGCGCTGCTGGGTCTGCGCGAGACCCTCCGTGACGAGGCACTCGACCGCGTCGGCGGCGTCCGCGACCTGGAAGGGCAGCTCCTTGCGCTGCGCCGTCGAGTAGTCCGACAGGACGTAGTCGGCGACCGGCTGGCGACCCGGGGGGCGGCCGATGCCGACCCGCACCCGGTGGAAGTCGCCGGTGCCGAGGGATCCGCGCAGGGAGCGCAGCCCGTTGTGCCCGTTGTCGCCGCCGCCGAGCTTGACCCGGAGCCGGCCGAAGTCGAGGTCGAGCTCGTCGTGGACGGCGACGATGCGCTCGGGCGGCACGCCGTAGAAGCCGGCCACGGTCGAGACCGGCCCGCCGGAGGTGTTCATGTAGGACCGCGGGCGCATCAGCACCACGCGCGGCCCGGGCGTGCCAGGTGCCGTCACCCGACCCTCCACGACGTCGGCCTGCCGCGACCTGTGCGCCTTGAAGGGCGCTCCCATGCGGTCGGCCAGCTCCTCGCACACGAGGTGGCCGACGTTGTGCCGGTGTCGGGCATAGGTCGGGCCGGGATTCCCCAGCCCGACCACCAGCCACACGTCGGTGGTCGCGGTCATGGCTGGAGTATCCCGGCCCGGTGTCCGTGGGGGCGAGTCACTCGCCGGCGGACTCCCCGTCCTCGGTGGACTCGCCCTCGCCCGACTCGCCCGACTCGGCGTCCTCGTCGGAATCCTCGCGCTCGATGCCGGCCTCGGCCTCGGCCTCCTCGAGCTCGGCCTCGACCTCCTCGGCGGTCGGCGCGTTGGTGATGTTCACGATCAGGGTCTCCGGGTCGGTGAGCAGCGAGGTGCCCTCCGGGAGAACCAGGTCGGAGGCCAGCACCATCGTGCCGACCTCGGCGCCCTCGATCGAGATCTCGACCCACTCGGGGATGTGCGTCGCCTCGGCCTCGACGGAGACCACCGAGTTCTCCGTCACGACCAGGGTCTCGGGGGCGGCCTCGCCGTTGAGGTGGACCGGGATGTCGACGGTGACCTTCTCACCCTTGCGGACGGCGACCAGGTCGATGTGCTCCAGGGTGCGCCGGATCGGGTCCACCTGGACCTGCTTGGTCAGGGCCAGCTGGGTCTTGCCCTCGAAGGACAGCTCGAGCAGCGCGTTGGCGCCGCCGTGCTTGAGCGCAAGCCAGGTGTCGTGGCCGGGCAGGGTCACGTGGATCGGGTCGTTGCCGTGACCGTAGATGACGGCCGGCACCTTGTCGGCGCGACGGATGCGGCGCGCGGCGCCCTTGCCGAACTCGGTGCGGGACTCGGCGGTGATCTTCTCGGCGGACATGTCTCTCCTCGTGCGTGCGGGTGGTGCCAGGCGTGGTGCCTGCGGGCTGGTCGTGGGGTGCGTCGGGCCGGAGACGAGAAACGCCGCGCTGGTCCGGATCGGACGCGCGGCGTGGAGCACCCGCCCTGTCGATCACGGAGTCCGCTGCGCTTCCGCAGTGCTCCCTCGCCGAGGCAACCCGTCGATCCTACCGACTGCGCGGTCCGGGTACCAATCGGCTCAGGTCAGCCGGTCACCCGGTCGCCGTCACGACTGCCGCGACGGCGTCGCGGGGATCCCGCCCCTGGGCAGGGAGCATCCGCACCCGGATCGTCCGCTCGTCACCGGCCCGCGAGCCTGGACGGCGCGAGACCACGATCCTGAGGCGCTCACGCGCCCCCGATCCGAGACGACCGGTCCGGTACGTCCCCGCCACCACGGCGTCGGTGACGTTCCGCCCACCCGCGCGGTAGCGCACCCGGAAGTCCGCGTTGCCCCGGGTGCCGCGGACCCGGGCCCGTGCCGTACCGGCGCCGTCGTTCTGCAGCGCCACCACCACGTCCCGGTCGCGACCGACCCGCCGGAGGCCCAGACCGACGCTTTGGGTCTTCGCTCGCCCGTAGACGTCCTTGCCCTGCCATGCCTTGCCCGGGCGGCGGATCCACGCGTCCGGGCGGAGCCGCTCCACCACGGTGTAGTCGTGGGTGATCGTCGAGCTGTTGCCGGCGCCGTCGGTCGCGGTCACCGTCACACTGCCCGGTCCGAGGGTCGATGTGTCCACGCGCCGTCCTGCGTCGCTGGTGCACTCCTGCAGGGAGGAGCCCCCGCGATCACGGCACGAGTAGCGGACCTTCCCCTTCGACCCCTGCACCACCTCTCCGTCCACACCCGGGACCCGCAGGTCCACGACAGGGTCGACGGCGTCGGGGACCTGCGCCTTCACCGCCCGATAGCTGAAGTACGCCGGCCGCTCGGCCCCGTCGGCGCCGACATCCCTCAGCTCCCAGACCACCTCGTCGTCCGGGCCGATCTCGGTGGCGATCGCCTGGCGTGCGGACGCCCAGCCGATGAGAGTGTTCCCCGACTCGCCCGGCACCGGCCGCACCGAGCCGGCGAACAGCGCGAACCAGCTCTCGCGGCGATAGGACCGGACGAGGGTCGCGGTGGCCGAGGCGGAGGACTCGTCGAGGGCGTACTCCGTGACCCGGGTGTGGTTGCGACCGATCGCCTCGCCCTGTGGGTCGTCCGGGTCCACGCACAGCTCACTGTCCGGGAACAGGCCGCTCGGCGTCGGCGACCCGTTGTCGAAGATCAGGATGTTCCCGTTCGGAAGCTCGTTCGCGGTGTGCTGGGCGCACGGGCCGGCGAACGGGTCGTCGACGAACTCGAAGTCGCTGTCGCGCCCCCCGAGCCGCCAGATGATGTCACCCACGGCATCACCGTCTCGGGTGTGCCAGGCGATCTTGAGCACCTGGCTGGTGTGCCGGAAGGACGCGAGGATGTGGCCGTCGGCCATGACCTCGATCGAGTTGATGTGCATGTAGTCGGGGTTGCTCTCGCGGGCCAGCGACGCGGCGCGCAGGCCCGGGTGGTCGGCACTGTTCCACGTGTGGACGATCTCGCCGTCCGGGCCCACCTCCTGGATGACGGCGTCGGTCAACCCGCTGTCGGCGTTCGGCTCGTAGCCGGTGAGGATCCGGCTGCCGTCCTCGCGCACGATCGAGTCGTGGGTGTCGGTGTGCTGCAGCCCGACCGTCTCCAGACTGCGCACCTCGCGGAAGGCGCCGTCGAGCTCCACGATCCGCGCGCCCAGCCGGCCCGGGGTGTCGGTCGGCTGGCGAGCGACGGTGTAGCCGCCGTACCCGTTGGGCTTGAGGTCCAGCGAGGAGTACGGCGGCTCGGATGACCTGACGTAGGAGGGGACGCCGTCGACGTTCACGCTCGTCTCGAACGTGGGTGCGTCGGTCCGGTCGAAGCGACTCAATGTGAGGAGCACGTCACCGGGTGCGACCGACGTCGTCTTCGTGGGGGTGCCCAGCTCCGGGAAGCCCACCGGCAGGTAGACCACCGAGTACACCGCGCGGCCGCCGGCGTCCTCGATGAAGACGGCCACCTCGTCGCCACCCTCGAGACCGGTCACCGTGGCCCGCCCGTTCCCGTCCGGCCGGCCGTCGATCCAGATCTCACCGGCGGGGTCGGCGGTGGTCACCTCGACGGTGAGCCGACCGTCGGTCGCCCCCGTGGTCGTCGCGGCGTAGCGCTCGGTGGCCGGATCGTAGGCCGGGTACATGCCCACACCCTCGCCCGTCACGGAGAGTGAGTGGGCAGGGGCGGCCGCCGCGCTCGCAGCGGAGGGGCGAGGGACGGCGGCGAGGCCCAGGAGGCCGGCCACCAGGGTGAGGGTCAGGAGCGGTCGGAGCATGGCCGAACCGTAAGCCGGATCGGCGGCCGTCGCTGTGCTTCCCGGGAGTTCTTCGGGGGCGCGCGAACCCCACTTCGGTCGGTGGCCGAGCGTCGACAGCGGCCCGAGTCGGCCAATCGTCACCGCACGCTTCCCACCTTCGATTAGCATGTCTGCGCAGCGAGAAGGGGGAACGTGTGTCGGGCACGCTGAAGTACGCCAGCGACGAGCTGGCAGATCTCGGGTCGCACCTGGAGCAACTGGCGGGGGACCTGCGCACGGACGGCCGACTGGCCCACGTCGACAAGTACGACGTCGCGGAGACAGCCGTCATCGATGCGCTCGGCAGTTTTGCCGACGACTGGGAGAACAAGCGCGAGGAGCTCGCCAACAACGTGGAGTCCGTCGGGAACCTCGCCAGCGAGGCGGCGCGCACCTTCGGCGAGGCCGACCGGGACCTGGCCCGGAAGGCCGCCGAGATCTTCGAGCAGGGCTCCTCGTGAGCAGCCGATCCGCGGACTGGAGCGTCGTCCACCAGGCCAGCGACCCGGTCCCGGCAGACGAGTGGGACGTCAAGCGCGTCGCCGGCCAGTACCGCGACCGCGGCGAGGACCTGGGATCCAGCCGCAGCACGCTGCAGCGGCTGAGCCAGCTGAGCGGGTGGACGGGGGAGGCCGCCGAGGAGTTCGCCAAGAAGGCCGCCGACCGTGTCGACGACCTCGGCAAGGCCGCCGACAAGTATCTCCAGGTGGCCGACGCCCTCACGACGTACGCCGGCCACGTGGGCACCGCCCGCACCGACACCTGGGACGGCCTGCAGCGTGCGCTCGATGCCGAGGAGCAGCGACGACGGCTCGACCAGGATCCCCTCGAGGGAGTCGCCGAGCCCACCCCCGAGCAGCTCGTGGCCCGGAGTGCGCAGTGGGACCGACGCGACGACGCCGAGTCGGCCCGGCGCAGGGCAGCCCAGGACGTGGAGGACGCCGTCGAGAGGCTTCGGCAGCGGGCCTCCGAGTGCGCGGACGACATCAAGGAGGCGTCGGAGAAGTTCAGCGACGGTTGGTTCGACCACGTCAAGGGCTGGGTCCGTGACCATGCCGACCTCATCAGGATGATCGTCGACGTGCTGAAGTGGGTCGCGCTGGCCGTCGCGGCCATCGGCATCGTCGTGGCGCTCTTCTTCACCGCACCCCTGTGGATCACAGCGCTCATCGTGGGCGTGGGCGTCGCCCTCGCGGCAGCGATCCTGGCCGGGGATGCCTTGCTGCTCAGCGTCGGCGAGGCCACGTGGGGCGACATCGCGTGGGACACCGCGGGGCTGCTGCTCGCCGCCGTCGGAGGCCGGGCCACGATCCGGGCTGCCCAGGCACTTCCGGGCACGCTGAGCCGCGCCCGGGACGTCGTGGTCGTCGCCCAGCGGGCGCAGGCGGTGCGCAGTCTGCCGAGGCACGTGCGGTGGTTCTCCCGCATCAACCCGGCGCGCAGCGGCCTGTTGGGCGGCCTGCGCAACTACGCCCAGGCGCGACACCTCAATGCGGTCGACGATGCCGTGACGCGGGTGGACCAGATGTTGCGGGTCGACCCGTCCGTCTGGGCGAGGCTGCGGGTCCTGGACAGCGGGGCGGCGACGGCACTGGAGAAGATCCGCGTGATGCGCAGCTTCCGGGTGCCCGCGGCCGCGGCCTACCTCGACGAGGCGGCAGCCAACGTCCGGAGACTCACCTACGTCAACTGGGCGGGTTTCGCGACCGGTGCCGATGCGGCCCTGGGCCGGGCGACCGGAGTCTCCCCGGCTGACGTGCCGAAGCAGCTGGTCGACGAGATCGTGGACGAGGCCTCCGACCTGCGCTGGCGCCTGTCCGCGATCCGGTGATGCGGCGCCCCCTCCTGGTCCCGGGCGTGTGCGGCGGGACGGCCATCGCGGACGCGCGTGAGACGCGGGTGCGCTGTGACGGCCAGGGTGCCGTCGTGCTGCACGCCGCCGACACCGGCAAGGACGAGGTACTGGCGCCTCCCGGAGCCGTGGCACGAGTCGTCCAGGTCGAACCCGGCGATCTCGGACGGGCCTTCCGACGCTCTTTCCGCGGCTTGGTCGCCCTGATGCCCGGAGAGGGGAGTACGCCGCTCGCGGTGTTCGACCCACGTCACTGGGTGCCGCACGCCGAGACCCTGGAGGGCAAGGACCTCCGGATCGCCAGCGGCATCGAGCCGCTCGCCCAGGCGCTCGGCCTGACCGTCGAGGCGGCCTCCCCCGACGAGGCAGGCGCCGTCCGTCGCGCCGGGCGGCGCGGCGTGACCCGGCCTCGCCCCCGTGTCGCGGGCCAGACCGAGGACGCCCTGCTGGTCCTCGCCGTGGTGGTCACGTTCCTCGGCATGCCACTCGCCGACAGCTGGCTCAGCCTGCCCTTCACCCTGCTCGGATTCATGCTCGCGACACCGATCGTGCTCCGGTTCCATGCACGACGCCGCGCATTCCACCGTCTCGTCACCACCCCACCCGAGGCGGAGGGGCGCCAGGTCGTGACGTCGGGCCTCACCCGGGAATGGGCCGGGCTGGCGCAGGCGCAGCTCCAGATCGGCCACGACTACATCGTGCTGCACGCGCGTGGACAGGAGGTCTGGACGCCCGGCCCGGCCCTGGGTGGCGCTGACCGCTGCGTGATCGACGGAGACCAGCACCTCGTGTTCCTGGACGCCTCCGATCGCACGTTGTGCCGTGTCGACGCCCGCGTGTTCGACCACGATCAGGTGCGAGCCGGCTGCACCCGGGCAGGACTGGCGTTCGAGACGACGCCGCTTGCCGCCGGGGCACCGGCGGTGCCGCACGCGGCACTCGAGCGCGTGGTCGACCACGCGCGGTTGTCGGAGGTCGAGTCCGGCAGCACGACGATGGTCACGCCACCGATGGCGCTCGGCGCCACCGCCATCCTGCTGGCCGGTTCGCTGCTCGCGCTGCAGCTCACGCTCGTGGCACTGGTCCCGGCCGCTCTCGCGCTCGCACTGCTCGGCACAGTGCTGCACGCCTGGCGGCTGCTCGCGGGGTGGCAGTCGGGTGACAGGGCGCGCCGCCTGCCGACGGCCACCATTGACGAAGGGACACCCTGACACCATGGACGACCTCTACGTGGACGGGCTCTCGACCTGGGTCCCCCTGGACCTCGACGCCCCCGCGTCCGACAACGCGGAGCAGCTCATGCAGCACTTCGGGACGGACGAGGCCACCGCCACCGCGGCGGCCGGCATCGGCGGCATCGCCGCGCAGCTGGGCCAGGACGACACCGACGGCACGGTCACGCTCGCCGCCTGGGTGCGAACCCTGAGCGACGACGAGCTGATCCCACTCGAGATCGCGGCACTTCGCGGGGTCGCCCACGCCGGGGACGACGTGTCCGAGCTGGCCGAGCTCCTGGCGGCTGGAGACCCGCCCCATGGATCGACGGAGCGCGGTGAGATCGACACGGCGTCGGGTCCTGCCCACACCCTTCGCTGGCGATCGGTCGTCACAGGCACGGTGGATCGCGAGATCCACGAGGACAACGCCGTCGTGTGGCTGCGTCCCGATCGCGGTTATGCCGTCGTCCTGTCGTGCCACAGTGTCGATCTCGTGTCCGCCGTCAGCCTGCCGGGTGCCCTTCACCAGCTCGCAGCGGGGGTGCACGGCTTGTGACCCAGGGCAGCGATGCGGTCAGGGCGGAGACCCGCAGCACCACCGTCCGGACGCCGGACGGCCGAGGCTGGTCCCTGGTGATCCCGAAGGGCTGGTCGAGCCTCACCACGGACGAGCGGAGCCGGGGCGCCCAGATCAAGAGGCTGCTCGACCGGCGCTTGGCCGGCGTGTCGCGGGACGCGGTGGCCACGGCCCGCCATCAGATCGCCCAGGCACTCGAGGAGCAGCTCGCGAAGGCTGCGGAGCAGGGGGCTCAGCAGCTGCACGTGCAGACCGAGCCGATGCGCGGCGTACCCATCTCGGCGTCTCTGGTCGTGACCGTCGTGGACAACATCCAGGACAGCTCGTTCCCGGCTGCCATAGAGCGGGCGCTCGGCAGCTCAGAGGGGGTGCTCGACCACGGCCCGTCCCAGGCCGGTCCCTACGCCTCGCTGCGTCGGGTCCGTCGGGTGCAGTCCCAGGACGCCGGGACCGACGGGCAGCGCCGATGGGAGACGTGTGTCGACCACGTCATCGAGGTCAGCGACACCGACCTGCTCGTCCTCACGTTCGCGACCACCACCGACCAGGTCTCCGGCCCCCTGGTCCTGCTGTTCGACGCCATCGCCGACTCGCTGCAGCCCGCACCCGAAGAGTCCGGTGGTTGTCCTGACTCACCGGCTGCTCCTCGGGTAACCTGACGCCGGTGCGGCGTGGTGCTGACGCAGCCGCGCCGGACCGACACTCGGAGCACTTACCGCAAGGGGGACCCACCGTGGCCAATGTGAACGTGACCTACGAAGAGATGAAGAGCCAGGCGACCAAGCTCGCCGCCGGCCGTCAGGAGATCGAGAGCAAGCTCAACGAGCTCAAGGGGCAGGTCGACAGCCTGGTGTCGGGTGGCTTCGTCACCGACTCGGCCTCGGCCGCCTTCCAGTCCTCCTACGACGAGTTCAGCAAGGGGGCCTCTCAGACCATCGAGGGCCTCGACGGCATGGGCAACTACCTGAACAAGGCCGCCGAGGCCTTCCAGAGCGTCGACTCCGAGCTCGCCTCGGCGCTCAAGGGCTGAGCGCCTCCAGCACGCACGAGGAAGGGCCGCTGCCGTGAGGCAGCGGCCCTTCCTGCGTCGGCACCTCAGAGCAGCGTGGCCACCTGTCGCAGCGCCCCGTCCCCCTGGTGCAGCCAACCTGTTCCCGCCTGCGTCGGCCGGCCGATCAGCTGCCGGGTCAAGCGCGTGCCGATGAGATCTCCGTCGCCGAGCTCCTGCGGGGAGAGCAGCAGGCCCTGCCGGCTCTTCCGGGCATCGACCTGCCAGCCGGAGAATCCGGAGCACAGCCCGTCGCGGTGTCCGCCGAGCAGGAGGAAGACCGACTCGAGCTGACCCCGAGCAGCACGCTGGAAGAAGTCGTTTCCCCCTGACTCCCGCAGCGCCTCCCCGTCATCCACGACCAGGAGCACCGGACCCCTGGCAGCGGCCAGCAGGGCGTCGTACTGATCGGGCGGCGCGGCGACGTCCGTGACCACGCCGAGCACACCCTTCTCGCCGGCGAGGTCCTGCAGCGGACTGGAGCGCGGCGCCACCGCGAGCACCTGACCACCGGTGCGCAGGAAGCCGCGGGCCGCCGCCACAAGGATCGAGCTGCGGCCCGAACGGTTGGGACCGGCGACGACGAACGCCGGGTTGCGCTGGTCGGCGACGAAGAGCGTCAGCTCGTCACCGCCCACGCCGACCGGCACCAGGGGCTCCTGCGGCGCGGCCGCCAGGCCGAGGGCGAGCTCCAGAGTCGCACGGGCCGGCAGGACGTCCACCCGGAACGGCCGTACATCGGTGGACGCGGACGCCCGGGACTCCTCGGCGAGCGTCTGCAGGACCGCCGCCTGTGCCTGGCCGGAGTCGTCCGCAGCCAGGAGGGCGACCTGGGTCTCGCGGGGTCCGGTGGCGAAGCCCCGCCCCGCGGGGACCCGGTCCGGCATCTGCCGCGGCGACAGGCCCACCAACCCGTAGTCGCTGCGGTCGGCGAACCGGAGGGTGAGCTTGTTCTCGCTCATCGAGACCACCCGGGAGTTGTTGGCCATCGTCCGGTCACCCGTGAGCACCGCGTGGACGCCCACGCTGGCGCCCTCCCGCAGGATCCGCAGGATCGCGTTCAGCACGTCGTCGCTCTCCCCCAAGGTCGGGACGAAACCCTCCCAGCGGTCGAGCATCAGCACCAGGTGTGGCAACGGCTCGGATGCGTCCCGGCGCTGTTCCCGGATGTCGGCGTACCCGGCGCCCGCGAGCAGGCCCTGCCGGCGATCCATCTCGGATGTGATCCGGTTCAGCAGCCGGTGCGCCCGCTCCCCCTCCGTGCGGTTCACCACGGCACCACAGTGCGGCAGCGCGGCCAGGGGGTGGAGCGCACCGTTGCCGCAGTCGAGCGCATAGAGGTGCACGTCGGCAGGGTCGGTCAGCCGGGCGATGGATCCGGCCAACGTACGCAGGACCTGGGAGCGGCCGCTCTTTGCCGAGCCGAAGACCAGCAGGTGTCCCTCGCCATCGAGGTCGAGGGACGCGGTCTCCTGCCGCTGGTCGTCCGGCAGGTCGCGCAGTCCGTACGGCAGGGGCGGGACCACGCCCCGAACCGCCTTCCCAGCCACGATCTCCTCCCAGAGAAGGCGTTCTGGGAGCGCGTCGAGCCACGGGCTGCGCTGCTCGCCGACCTGCTCGGCGTCGGCGGCGCCCGCAACGGCCTCCACCAGCGCGGCAAGGTCAGTGTCGGAGACCTCCTCCTGGGCGCGGGTGACTGGCTGGGGCGGCCGGTAGCCGAGCGAGTGCCAGCCCACCGGCGCCAGGAACGGCGGCGCCACGTCGGTCGCCACGACGCCCGGCCGTCGGCCACCCACCCGGCCTGCCTGGAAGGCCACGAGCGCGCCGGCACCGAGGCGGGCATACCCGCGGCCGGGGGCACTCTTGGGGATCCGGGCCGCGTCCGGGCTCTCGAGCACGTCGGCGCTGTCGGCGGTGTCGGCGACACGCAACGCGATCCGCATGTTCGTGTTCGCGCGGATCTCCGGCGAGACCGACCCGCTGGGCCGCTGCGTGGCGAGGATCAGGTGGATGCCCAGGCTCCGCCCGAGCTGGGCGATGCTGACCAGCCCGGTCACGAACTCCGGCAGGTCCTTCACCAG
The DNA here is from genome assembly GCF_014842875.1 of Nocardioides donggukensis. Lineage (GTDB taxonomy): Bacteria > Actinomycetota > Actinomycetes > Propionibacteriales > Nocardioidaceae > Nocardioides > Nocardioides donggukensis. The sequence continues at coordinate 536,839 of NZ_JACYXZ010000003.1, forward strand.
CTGTGCGAACTCGTCGATGACCAGGAGCAGCCGCGGCAGCGGCGCCCGACCGGTCTCCTTGGACTGCAGCAGCTGGTAGTCCTCGATGTCCTTGACCTTGGCCTCGTCGAGGAACCGTTGCCGCCACTTCAGCTCGGCATTGAGGGAGGCCAGCGCCCGCTCGACGAGGTGCTTGTCGAGGTTGGTCACGTTGCCGACCGTGTGGGGGAGGTGGACGCAGTCCTTGAACGCCGCGTTGCCCTTGTAGTCGATCAGCACGAGGTTGAGGTGGTCGGGCCGGTTCGCCACCGCGAGCGAGGCGATCATCGTCTGCAGCAGCTCGGTCTTGCCAGAGCCGGTCATGCCGGCAATGAGTCCGTGCGGTCCGTCGCCGGCGAGGTCGAGCGAGAAGGGGCCCTGCAGCCCGATCCCGAGCGTCATCGTGGTGCTGCGTGGCTGGGCCCGCCACCGTCCTCGCACGGCGTCCTCGCTCGGCGGCTCCAAGCCGACCACGTCCAGCAACCGGGCGCTGTCGGGGAGGGACTCCCCCTGCGTGGTCGCGCCGACGTCACGCAGCGGGGAGAGCTCGCGGGCCAGCTGTTCGCACCAGGGTGCCGACACCGCGTCCAGGAGCACCGACGGGAGACGGGCCGCGCCGCTACGACGCAAGGCACCGTACGACGGCTGCCCGGCGTCGACGACCAGAGTGGCGGTTGCCCGCTCCGGCAGCGAGCGCTCGTCGTCACTGGTGCACACGGCGTACACGCCCACGAGCGGGCCCTCCTCGAGGACCTGCGCGAGACCGATTGTGCCGCGCAGCTCGCGGTACCCGTGCACGAGCACGACGTGTGCGGGGAAGCTCTCGGCCACGATCCGGTTGGAGCCGCGGGCGGCCTCCTGGCGGGCCTTGATCATCGCGGTCAGCACCGCTACCTGCGCGGCGACGGTGTCGGGGTCGTTGCCGACCATCGCGAGGCATGCGTCGGTGGTCTCCGGGCGCAGGTGCGGGAGCCAGCGCAGCCAGCCCCACTCGGCACCACCGCGGCTGGTCACGAACGAGAGGCTCAGGTCGCGCGGCGCGTGGTAGGTCGCGAGCTGACTGATCACCCATCGCAGCGAATCGTCGACCTGCGCGTCGGGCCCGGCGATCCCCACCACCTTCGACTGGGTGAGCGAGACACCGACCGGAATCGCGTGCAGCCGGTGGTCCGAGCCGTCGTCGGCACCCGTGACCTGCACCGTGGACGGGACGTCACTGGTGCCGAACCGCAGCGCGTACGCGTCGTCGTCGTGACGCCGTCGTTCCCACAGCCGCTGGCCCGGCAGCAGCGCGGTCACCAGGGTGGCTGCGGGGTCGGGCAGCTCGTCGCGCAGCCGGTGCGACTCCGAGCGCAGGGCCTGGTCGAGCGCCTGCTGGGCGGCCTCGAGATCCTGGTCGTACTGCGCGACCGCGTCCCGGTGCTCCTTGGCGTCGCCTCGTCGCTGCGAGAGGAAGTTGGCGCCCATCATGATCGGGCTCATCAGGGCGAACATCAGGAAGAACGGATTCCAGACGATGGCCATCACCGTGCCGAAGATCAGCGGCGCGACCATGGCGATCACGGGCAGCCGACGTCCCTTGCGCTTCTCCGGAGCCTCCGGCACCACGACGTGCGGCGTCACGTGGAGTGCCTGGATCCGCGGTGGGCGGAGGAAGTTCAGCCAGCCGGGCTCCGCGGGCTCCACGGTGGCCCCCGGGACGTCGGCGGAGCGCAGCAGCAACAGCGAGTCGCCGGCCGCCACCAAGTCGCCGACCGCCCAGGTCTCCGGCTCGTCGGCGGTCAGCTCCCGGCCTTCCATCCGGGACCCGTTGCTGGACCCGAGGTCGGTGATCGACACCTCGTCGGCGGTCACCTCGACGCGTAGGTGCCGACGGGAGAGTGAGTGGTCGGACCAGCTGATCACTCCGCTGCGGCCGATCTCGTGCGTTCCGACCGGCAGCGCGAACACCCGGCCCGCGTCGGGGCCGCCCACGACGTGCAGCTGCAGTCCCGTGCACGGCACGGGCGGGCTCGCAGTCCCGGCATCGCCGATCCCGACCCGCATGCCGTCTCGCAGCCCCAGGTCGCCGACCGGGCCGTCGTGGGACGACACGTGGGCGACCCCGAGCTTCGGCGGGATCACGAGATCGTCTCCGCCCCCTCCGTGCGTCTGCAGTGCCGACACGAGCTCCCGGCCCGAGAGTGCGTCGTCGCACTCGACCAGGATGTCGGAGGCGCCCAGCGGACCCTCCAGGGTGACGGTGATGCGCATCGGTCAGCCTCCCAGGGACGAGATGGTGAACGGAGAGCTCTCGACGTCGAAGTTGCCGACGTCCGCGCCGATCCGACAGTCCTCGGTGGGGCGGAGTACCGAGACCGCGCGTTGCCGGCTGATCGACAGCGCACCCCCGCAGGACTCGTCGAGCGAGACGCCCTCGAGGCCACCGGCCACCTGGTCGAGCAGCCCTGAGGACTGGCCGGTCGAGCTGTCGTAGAGCAGGGTGATGCTGTCGTCCGGCCCGCTGACCCACACCGGCCGGAGGACGACCCGCAGGTTGCGCGTGCGGACGGTGACGCCCGCCGGCACATCGACACGTACGTCGGCCAGCCGCTGCACCGGGTAGGCCGAAGGCTGCACGCTGGCCCCGCCGAGTGCCTCGGCGGTCAGACCGGCGGCGCGCTCGAGCCACGTCGAGACCGCCTCGGGGTCGTCCCCGAGGTCGAGGTCGACGACGGCGGTGACCTCCCAGGAGCTCTGCGCCGGGATGGTCGGCGCCTGGATCGCGTAGGCGCAGGCCGTGAGGATTCCCGTGGTGCGACCGATGTTCGACGGCTGCGGGGCACCCTGCCAGTCCACGGCCGGGCACTGCTGGGTGTCGTCGGCCGCTGGGACGACCTCGAGGAAGGGGCCGGTCAGCGCGGCCTTCTGGGTCGCGTAGCGCACGGTCAGCCGGAGCGTTCGGCTGGCGGGGTCGAAGGCGACCTCCCGGGTCACCGTGAGCCCGCTCGGTCGGGCGTCGTCGGCCTGGACGGCCGTCGTGGCCACGGCACCCTTCCCGGGGGCTTCCGGCGGCGCAGCGGCGCCGCCGTCTCGCGACTGCGCGAACGCGACTCCCCCACTGATCAGTCCCAGCAGGACCACAGCAACGGTGAGCCACACCAGCCACGGTCTGCGCACCGGCGTCGCGTCGACGGCGGCTCCCGGGGTGAGCACGGGAGCCTGGTGCTCGGGTGCTGCGCGGCCCACGGACGTCACACCCTCGTCCGGCGCATCGGCCGGCCCCCAGGCCCGGACCTGGCCCGTACCGGCGAGCGGAGCCGACGCGACGGGGGCTGCGTGGAGGTTCGTGACACCGGGGTCGAGGGCAGCCGGACGCTCCTGGACGTGGATCGGCTCGGACCGCTCGCCCGTGCCGCCGGAGGTTGCCCAGGTCTCCGGATGGCCCTGCACCGGAAGCCGCGGTCGGTCGAGGACCGCGTCCGGGAGATCGCGGAGCGTCCGGGCGGTACCGGCGGCAGTGAGCCGGACGCGTGGGTCCTTGTCGAGCATCGTCCCCAGCACGTGCCACAGGCGGTCGTCGACCGGCAGTCGAGGCGGCTCGGCCATGACGTGCCGGTGCCCGACGGTGTGGGCCGTGCCCGGTCCGGCGAACGGGGTACGCCCACCGAGCAGCTCGTAGAGCAGGATGCCGGCGGCGTACACGTCGGAGGCAGCGCTGAACTGGCCGTGGAGGAAGAGCTCCGGCGGCATGTAGCCCGGGGTGCCGAGAAGCCCGGTCGCCATGACGGTGGACTCCTGGGCGAGCTTGGCGATGCTGAAGTCGGACAACTTGACCGCGCCCGGGTCCGCCAGGAGCGCACCGTCGAGCAGGACGTTGTCGGGCTTGACGTCGCGGTGCAGGCAGCCCTGGGAGTGCGCCTCGGCGAGCGCATCGAGCACGGCCCCCACCACGACGACCGCATCGCGTCCGGTCATCGTGCCGTCGGCCCTGAGACGGCCACGCACATCACCACCGTCGACCAGGTCCATCAGGATGCCGAGCCGGTCACCCTCCACCACCAGGTCGTGCACCCGCACGATGTTCGGGTGGCGCAGCCCCATGAGGATCGAGCGCTCCTGGATGAAGCGGGTGACGATCTCGGTGTCGCGCGCGAACTCCGAGCGCAGCACCTTCGCTGCCCGCTCCTGGCCGGTCTCCCGGTCCCGCGCTCGCCACACCTCGCCCATGGCGCCGGTGCCGAGCAGGTCGAGCAGCTCGTAGCGACTTCCGAGGGGTCGTGGGGGCGTGGGGCTCATCGAGCGCTCATCCGGATCGCGTCGGCACCGCAAACCAGAACACGGTGCCGGGGTCGGCTACCGGTCGCACGCCCGGGTCCTGGGTGGTCGCGTTGAGCTCGACCACTGCGTCGGTCGGGAGAGCTGCGGCGGAGGAGAAGTCGAGCTCCGGGCCGGCCAGGCCGTCGCCGGAGTCGACCTGAAGTCCGTCGAGGGAGACGAGGACGTCGGGCGCCGAGACCGACCCGGCGTCGAGGGCTGCGGTCACCAGCGCGACGACCGCGTCGTGGCTGCGGGTGTCCGCGCCGGCGGCGACCTCGCTGAACGGCAGCGAGTCGGTGAGGTCCCGTGCCTGGTCGTCCTGGCTGAGCAGTCGCAGGGCGGCGAAGTAGGACGCGACTGACTCGGCGCGTGGGCCGGCGGTCAGCGTCGCGGTGTCCGCTGAGTCCACCCCCACGGTGAGGAACCGCGCGGACGTGGTGCCGGCGGTCTCCTGGAGCTTGTCGGCGAACACCGGGCTGAGCGCCTCGGGGGTCAGCACCAGTGGCAGGTCGCCGACGGCGCCCTGCAGACGGCTGACGACCCGCGCCTGGCTGCCGGCGGACGCGGCAATGACGGCGCTGTCGATCGCGCCGGCCCGCCGGGCCCGACGGATCCGGGCGACGAGAACGTCATCGCTGTCGCGTCCGGAGAGGAAGGACTGCTGGGGGGGATCGATGCCCGGAGCGAGGACGCCGTCGGCGGAGACCAGGAACGGCTTCGACAGGTCGTGGGACCGCATGACGCCTGCCAGCGCCGAGCCGACTGCGTCGGCCGAGGGACCGGTGAGGTAGGTCCCGTCCGGCAGCTCGTCGCCGACCCGCAGGTAGGGAAGCAGGACGGCTGTCTCGGCTGCCGCCGCGTCGCCCAGCGCGGGGAGCAGGTGGTCCCCGGTGCTGGCCGCCACGATGCCGGCGACACCGCTGTCGACGAGCTGCGCCACGGCTGCCCGCGCGCCGCGCTCAGTGCCGCCGTCGTCGACGACGTCGAGCTCCACGCGCTGGTCGCCGAGTCCGAGACGGAACGCCGCGACCTGGGCGCCCTCGGCGCCGGGCAGCGCGTCCGCGCCCTGGCCGGGGACCGCGCTCAGGGTCGTGATGACCCCGATCCGAATCGGCTCGGCCGTGGGTGTCTCGACGGACAGCTCCACCGGGGACGACACGACCGGTCGCCCGGTGTCGGTGCGCTCCTCCTCTCCCGAGGAGCAACCGGCCAGGATCAGGCCGCTGATGAAGAGCACGGTGGTGACGACTCCACGCACGTCAGTCCTCCCCCAGCCGGAAGGCGAACACTGTCAGGTGGCTGCTGCCCTCGGGCAGGTCGAGGCCGAAGGCCGGCGCTGCCTCGAGCAGCTCGAGAGACCGGGCGAGCTGGGCCTGCTGCAGGAACACGTCGCCCAGCGCGGTGCTGCGGACTCCGGCGAACTCCGAGGCGGTCCGGTTGGCCCGGACGACGCTGTCGGCGGCGGTGCCGGTGTCGGCCGACCCCTTGACCAGCGCACCGAGCAGCCCCGTGCCGTCGTTGCTCCGGTCGCCGAGATCGAGCAGCACGTCGCTGAGATCGGCAAGCAGAGCTCGCTCCGAGGCCACCAGGTTCCGGTTCGCGTCGTTGACGGTGCCTTCGATCTGCCGGACGGCCTTGGTGACCCTGCGGTCCAGCGAAGCCGCGAGCTGCTTCTGCTCCCGGTCCAGGGTGCGTTGCTGGGTGGTCACGGACTTCTTGCCCTGGGTCCTGATCGAGGTGATCGAGTCGTCGAGGGCCGTGGAGAGGGTGCCGACCAGGTCGTCGACGTCGAGCTCGGCCCGGGCCCTGGCGTCGTCGATGTCGTCTGCCTGGTCGTCAAGGACGCCGGCGGTGTCCCTCAGCAGGGCCTCACCCTGGGTGAAGTATCCCAGGATCTGATCGTCGAGACCGTCCTGGTTGCACTGCAGTGCCCGATAGTTGCGCACGAGCAGCTCGAGGGGCTCGAACGGGTTGACCTCACCCTCCACGGGCAGCGCCGGCAGGTCGTCACAGTCCCAGTCGGGCACCGGCCCGGTCGAGAGGGCATCCACCGCGGCCTGCAGGGCCGCGACCTTGTCGCGCTGGGGCTGCTGGTCCCCCAACAGGTCCGAGACATTCGTCTGGAGGTCGTCGACGGTGCCCAGCAGCTCCGTGAACGCCCGTGCGTTGTCGCTGCCCGCGCTCATGTCCGAACCTGCCACGACCTCGGCCAGCGCGGACTGGCTGGCTGAGATCCGGTCGCGCACGTCTTGGGGGAAGCCCGTCGGCGCGGCCTCCACCTCGGCGCACGTCCTGCCGACCAGGAGGACGCTCGCCCGGTCGAGCACCAGCTTCTGCGCGTCGTCCGCGCCGGCATGGATGGAGCACACCGTCTCGGCCGCCGCCGTCACCTGAGACGTGGCGTTGTCGACGTCGTCCCCTCCCAGAGCGGACTGTGCCGCTTCGGCCCGGTCGTTGACCTGCCGGAGGGTGCCCTGCAGCCCGTCCGCCGCGGTCAGGGCGGCCTCGAGCTCCCCGAGCATCGCCAGCATGGCCTCCAGGGTGCGTCGTGCCGAGTCACCGCCGATGCCTCCGAGGCCACGGGCCCTCTCCCTGATCAGCGAGACCCTGTCCTGCAGGCCGGTCATGCCGACGCCAAGACCGCCGAGCAGGTTGCCGTCGAACCGGTCGGCCAGGTCCTGGCCGTCCGCCACCAGCTGGTCGGCCTGTCCGCCGAGCTCGGACTGAGTCTTGCGCAGGGTGCCGATGACGGTGTCGTCGACGGCCGTGTCACCTGCGGTGCCGATCGCCTCGGCCAGTCCGTCCTTGATCCGCTGCCGGCAGTCACCGGTCGCGGACCTGATGGACCGAAGCTGTGCGGCGATGGCGACCATCTGCTCGCTGATGCTGCCCGACGTGCGCAGCCGCGATCGGCCTGCGGTGCACTTGACCGGCTTGGCGGTCGGCGCCGCGTCGAACGCCGCCGGATCGCCCAGGAGCTTCTTCATCGACGAGACGGTCTCGCGGAACTGACGGACGGTCTCCGCGTTGGCCGTGCTCATCTCGCCGGCCATCTGGCCGTTGAGGGAGGACAGGTCTCCCGCCAGGCCGGTGAGCGAGGAGGAGACAAGTGCGGCGCTGGACTCGAGCTCGCCGATGGTCTTCTGGCCGAGCTGGTCGGCCGAGGCCCCGAGGACGCCCTGGATCTGGGCCAGCACGCCGCTGGCGCCGGTGAGGATCGTGTTGACGTTCCCGACTAGCTCGATGGTCGCGGACTCCAGCTTCAGCGTCGAGCTCGGATCGTCGGCGAAGGCCGCCTCCAGCAGCCGCTCAACCGAGGTGTCGGTCACCAAGCCGGGCTGCACGGAGACGTCGAATCGCGGCACCTGGAAGTCCGTGGTGTCCTGCACGAGTCGGAAGGTGGCACTGGCACCGAGGCGGGGCGGGGCGAGCAGGGCTGCCCACTGCACGTCGGCCGTCCCTTCGGCGCCACCGCCCACGACGCCGTTGGTGACGGCGTCGGGACGGACGTCGTCGGAGGTGACGATGCTGCCCAGGGAGTCCTCGCCCAGCCGGGCGGACGCCACCACCGTCATGGGGGTCGCGACCAGCGCGTTGTGCTCCTGCTGAACCCCGCTGACGTCGTAGGTGAGACGTTCCGGCCTTGCGGTGATGTTCTGGACGGTGACGTCGACGACAACCCGGCCGGACTCACCCTCGATGTCACTCAGGTCCGTGCCGACGCGGTCCCCCAGCCGGTAGCTCGAGAGGATCCTGACCGGGAGCTCCTCGGAGTGTTCGTTCGGGTCCAGCACGGTGGTCTCACCCGACAGTTCCTGACCCTCCCCGGCACGGACCGTGGTGCTGGAGATGTCACCGATGGAGGAGTCGGCGCCCAGCGAGACCGAGACCGACTGCAGCACCTTCTCCGGTGCCGCGGCGGCGGGCGTGGCCACGCCGGCTGCGAGGGCGGCCACGAGGGCCAGGACGACAGTGGCCGGAAGCACCCTGCGGACAGAGATCTCCCGGACGACGATGTTCGACATGCGTGCTGAGCCCCCGTTGGATCGTGGGCTGGTCGTCACCGCCAGCCCGCACCTGTGCGTCCCGTTACGCGACAGGCCACGCGTACTCTAACCGGCCCCGCGCGACAGTGTGACGGTGCCGGGAAAATCGCCTCACCGTCCGACCAGCCGGGCGTCAGCCGTCAGGCGTGGCCGTCGAACATCGAGGTGACCGAGCCGTCCTCGAAGACCTCGCGGATCGCCCGCGACACCAGCGGCGCGATCGACAGGCAGGTCAGCTTGTCGAAGTGCCGGTCCTCGGCCAGCGGCAGCGTGTTCGTCACCACGACCTCCGTCGCGGGGCTGTTCTTGAGCCGGTCGACGGCCGGGTCGGAGAGGATCGCGTGGGTCGCGGCGATGACCACGCCTGCCGCGCCGTCGGCCATGATCGCCTCGGCAGCCTTCACGATCGTGCCGCCGGTGTCGATCATGTCGTCGACGAGCACGCAGATCCGGCCCTTGACGTCGCCGACCACCCGGTTCGCGACCGTCTCGTTGGGACGGTCGGTGCGGCGGGACTTGTGGATGAAGGCCAGCGGCGCGCCGCCGAGCCGGGCCGACCAGCGCTCGGCCACCTTGATCCGGCCGGCGTCCGGGGAGACCACGGCGAGCTGCTCGCCGCCGTACTTGCCCTTGACGTAGTCGGCGAGGATCGGCAGCGCCATCAGGTGGTCGACGGGGCCGTCGAAGAAGCCCTGGATCTGGTCGGCGTGCAGGTCGACGGTGATCAGCCGGTCGGCGCCGGCGGTCTTGAACAGGTCGGCCATGAGTCGCGCCGAGATCGGCTCGCGGCCGCGGTGCTTCTTGTCCTGGCGCGCGTAGCCGTAGAACGGCATCACCACCGTGATCCGCTTGGCCGAGGCCCGCTTGAGGGCGTCGACCATGATCAGGTGCTCCATGATCCACTCGTTGATCGGAGCGGTGTGGCTCTGGATCACGAACGCGTCGCAGCCGCGGACCGACTCCTCGTAGCGGACGTAGATCTCGGAGTTGGCGAACTCGTACGCCGACTGCGGGACCAGGCCGGTGCCGAGCAGCTCGGTCACCTCGACGGCCAGGTCGGGGTGCGCCCGACCACTGAAGACCATGAGGTTCTTCTCCGTGGTCCGCTTCATTCCGCTCACGGCGGGGCTCCTCGTGGTGGTGCGTCGGCTGCGTGGCTCGCTACTGCAGATTGTGCCTGCCGGGTCCCCCTCCCGCGAATCCGGGTCACGTGTCCTGAGACGACCCGTCCCCCGCCCCGCCCGGGTCCCGGGCGGCCCGCCGCCGGGCCCAGTCGTCGATGTTGCGCTGCGGGCCGCTGGAGACCGCCAGCGCCCCCGGGGGTACGTCGCGGCGCACGGTGGTGCCGCCGCCGGTCATGGCGTCGTCCCCGATCTCGACCGGGGCGATGAAGGTGTTGTTCGAGCCGGTGCGCGCGCGGTCACCGACCCGGGTGCGGTGCTTCCGGGTGCCGTCGTAGTTGGCGAAGATCGTGCCGGCCCCGATGTTGGTGCCGTCGCCGATCTCGGCGTCGCCGACGTAGGAGAGGTGCGGGACCTTGGAGCCGACCCCGATCCGGGCGTTCTTGGTCTCCACGAAGGCACCGATCTTGCCGCCCTCGCCGAGCCGGGTCCCGGGTCGCAGGTAGGAGAACGGCCCGACCGTGGCGCCCGCCCCGATCACGGCCAGCTGCCCGTGCGAGCGCACCACCCGGGCGCCGGTGCCGACCTCGCAGTCCTGGAGGGTGGTGTCCGGGCCGACGACGGCGTCCTCGGCGACCACGGTCGCGCCGAGCAGCTGCACACCGGGCAGCAGGGTGACGTCCGGCTCGAGGACCACGTCGGCGTCCACCCAGGTGCTGGCGGGGTCCATCACGGTGACCCCGGCCCTCATCCACCGGGTGAGGATCCGGCGGTTCATCTCCCGGCCGAGCTCGGCCAGCTGGGCCCGGTCGTTGGCGCCCTCGGTCTGCACGACGTCGTCCAGCGGGTGCGCGCCGACGGTCATCCCCGACTCTCGGGCGATGCCCACGGCGTCGGTGAGGTAGTACTCGCCGCTGGCGTTGTCGTTGCCGATCCGCTCCAGCGCCTCGAGCAGGAAGCCGGCCTCGAAGGCCAGGATCCCGGAGTTGATCTCCCCGATCTCGCGCTCGGCGGGCGAGGCGTCCTTCTCCTCGACGATCCCCTCCACGTCGCCCTCGCCGTTGCGCACGATCCGGCCGTACCCGCGCGGCTGCGGCACCACCCCGGACAGGATGCTCACCGCCCGCTGCGCCGCCTCGTGCTCCTCGGCGAACGCCCGCAGGCTCTCGCCCTCGAGCAAGGGAGTGTCGCCCGTGACCACGACCACGGTGCCCTCCAGCGGCGTACCGAGGGACTCCACCGCCACCCGCACCGCGTGGCCGGTGCCGTCCTGGGTCTCCTGGACGGCGAGCACCACGTCCGGGAGCAGCTCCTGGATGTGCGGAGCGACCTGCTCGCGCTGGGTGCCGACCACGGCCACCACCCGCTGTGGCTCCATGGCCCGCACCGCGGTCAGCACATGGCCGATCATGGAGCGGCCGCACACCGGATGCAGGACCTTCATGGTCTTCGACTTCATCCGGGTGCCGCCACCCGCGGCGAGCACGATCACTGTGAGGTTGTCCATGCTCCCCGGGTAGGAGTCGAACCTACGTCGCTTGTCCTGATTCAAAGTCAGGCGGGCCCTGCCGGCAGACCAACCGGGGAAAGTTTCCGTCCGACACCATACGGCCGATGCCGCTACGGTGTCGGACGTGGACCTGCCTGTGATGCCGCCGGTGCAGCCGATGCTGGCCAAGCCGGTGAAGGGGATCCCCGATCCCGGCAAGCACGGCGGGCTCTCGTTCGAGCCGAAGTGGGACGGCTTCCGCTGCCTGCTGTTCAAGGACGGCGACGAGGTGGAGCTGGCCTCCCGCAACACCAAGCCGCTGACCCGCTACTTCCCCGAGGTGGTGGCCGCGGCGCGCGAGCAGCTACCGGCCCGGTGCGTCCTGGACGGCGAGCTGTTCGTGGCGCTCGGGTCGCCGGGCGCCGCCCGGCTGGAGTTCGAGGTCCTCCAGGAGCGGATCCACCCGGCCGAGTCCCGGATCACGATGCTCGCCGAGAAGACTCCTGCGTCGTACGTCGCCTTCGACCTGCTCGCGCTCGGCGACGACGCCCTCCTGTACCGGCCGTTCTCGGAGCGCCGCGCCGCGCTGGAGGAGGCCCTGGCCGGGCTGGCCGGGGCCGGCGGGCCCTGCCACCTGACCCGCACCACCACGGACCCCGACGAGGCCGGTCAGTGGTTCACGCGCTTCGAGGGCGCCGGGCTGGACGGCGTGATCGCCAAGCCGCTCGGGGCGACGTACCAGCCGAACGCCCGCACCATGCTCAAGATCAAGCACACCCGCACCGCCGACGTCGTGCTCTGCGGCTACCGGGAGCACAAGACCTCCACCCCCGAGCAGCCGCTGCTCGGGTCGATGCTGCTCGGCCTGTACGCCGACGGGGCGCTGCAGCACGTCGGGGTCTCGGCCTCGTTCACCGCGGCCCGTCGGGCGGAGCTCCTCGCGGAGCTGCAGCCGCTCGTGTGCGCGATCGAGGACCACCCCTGGGGGAGCTGGCTGGGCTCGGAGGAGTGGGCGATCGCGAACCCGGACCGGGTGCCGGGCACCCAGAGCCGGTGGAGCCAGGGCAAGGACCTCTCGTTCACGCCGCTGCGGCCCGAGCGGGTGCTCGAGGTGGGCTACGACCACATGGAGGGCCGGCGGTTCCGGCACACGGCGCAGTTCAAGCGGTGGCGTCCGGACCGGGACCCGGCGTCGTGCGACTACGGGCAGCTGGAGGAGCCGGTGGGGTACGACCTTGCCGAGGTACTGGGCGGTTGAGGGAGCCGAGGTACTCGGCGGTTGAGGGAGCCGAGGTACTCGGCGGCAGACACGGAACGCGCCTAGAATCGAACCAACGAGCGGAGGTCGCAGTGAGCGGATACGACGTGGTGCTGCTGGTGGAGCAGGCGCTGTCACCGGAGGACGCCCGACAGGTGTGCGACCTGCACGAGGAGCTGCGCGACGAGGGCGAGACCGTGGGCTACCACGTGCTGCTCCCGGTGGAGGACGCCGCCGCCCGGGTCGAGGCGGCCATGGGCTCGTTGGCCGCGGGCGAGGTGATGGCCTCCCCCGCCATGGCGCTGGCGGACATCGACCTGGCGGAGGTCCGCCGCGAGTGCCTCGAGCGCTCCCAGCGCGACCTGGCGCTCACCCTCGAGCGGCTGCACGCCGCGGGCGGAACGGCGACCGGGACCGTGGTCCACGAGCACCCCATCGACGCGCTCGCCGCGGCGGTCGCCGAGCTCGACGGGCGCGAGGCGATCATCCTGACCCGGCCGCACGTGGTCGCTGAGTTCTTCCACGTCGACTGGACCTCCCGGGCGCGCCGCAGGATCGGCGTGCCCTGCCTGCACCTGCTCGAGCACGAGACGCTCGAGGAGCAGGCCGGTGGCGGCGAGGGCGTCAGCGGTCTCTGAGCAGCCGGGACGACGGCGTGGGTGACGGGGGGCGCACGGCCTTCGTGCTGGGCGGCGGCGGCCTGCTCGGCGCCGTCGAGATCGGCATGCTGCGTGCGCTGTTCGAGCACGACGTCCGACCCGACCTGGTCCTCGGCACCTCGGTCGGCGCGCTGAACGGGCTGGTCGTGGCGGCCGACCCCACCCCGGCGGCGGTGGAGTCCCTCGAGGAGCTCTGGCGCTCGGCCGCCGAGAGCCGGGACATCTACGCCGACAGCGCGCTGCGCCAGGTGCGTCGCGCCCTCGCCACCGGCACCCACCTGCAGTCGGCGACGCCGCTGCGGCGCCGGCTCGAGGAGCGCTTCGGCGGCACCGGCTTCGCCGACCTCGAGGTCGAGTTCCAGTGCTGTGCGGCCAGCATCGAGCGCGCCGCCGAGCACTGGTTCACCGACGGCCCCGTGGTGGACGCGGTGATGGCCAGCGCCGCGGTCCCCGGCCTGCTGCCGCCGGCCCGGGTCGGCGACGAGCACTACCTCGACGGCGGGATCGTGAACTCGATCCCGGTCGGGCGGGCCGCCGCGCACGGCGCCACCCGGATCTTCGTGCTGCAGGTCGGTCGGGTGGACCGTCCCCTGGCCGTGCCGCGCCGCCCGTGGGAGGTGGCCAGGGTGTCCTTCGAGATCGCCCGGCGGCACCGGTTCACCCGGGAGCTGGCCGAGCTCCCCGAGGGGGTGGTCACCCACGTCCTGCCCGCCGCCGGGTCGGCCCGCGACGACAACCCCCTGGCCTACCGGGACTTCAGCCGGGTCCGGCCCCGCATCGAGGCCGCCCACGAGGCCAGCCTGCGATACCTCGAGGAGCACCTGTGACCCCGGCCGCGGCCGCCGTACGCCGGGTGCTGCTGGCCCCGGTCGTGCTGGGGCTGACCGCCTTCCTCTGGGTGACCGCACCGCTCTGGCTGATCGGCACCGGGGTCGCCTCCGCCTTCGTCCCCGGCTGGCTGCGGCCGCTGCGGCTCGGGTGGCTGCTGATCGTGCACCTGACGCTCGAGAGCCTGATCCTCGTCGAGCTGTTCGGCCTCTGGATCGCGAGCGGGTTCGGCCTGCTCCTGCGACGGCCGTTCTTCGAGCGGATCCACTACGACATCGCCCAGGCCTACCTGGTCGTGTTCTTCCGCGAGTCCCGCCGGGTGCTGCGGCTGAAGGTGGAGACGGTCGGGCCGACGCCGGACGCGTTCCCGGGCCACCCGCTCGTGGTGTGCTGCCGGCACGCCGGCCCCGGCGACTCGTTCACGCTGATGTACGCGCTCATGCACTGGTACCACCGCGAGCCCCGGGTCGTGCTCAAGGAGACGCTCGCGTGGGAGCCGATGGTCGGCGTCCTCCTGCACCGCCTGCCGAGCCGCTTCATCAGCCCCTCGCCGCGGCCGGGTCACGACGTCGAGTCGGAGATCGCCTCGATGGCCCGCGACCTCGACGACAACGACGCGTTCGTGATCTTCCCCGAGGGCGGCAACTTCACCCCGGCCCGCCGGGAGCGGTCGATCGCCCGGCTGCGCCGCCTCGGCCTCGACGGCATGGCCGACCGCGCCGAGCGCATGCGGCACGTGCTGGCGCCCCGCCCGGGCGGGGTGGTGGCGGCCCTGGACGCCGCGCCGGAGGCCGACGTGCTGCTGGTGGCGCACACGGGGCTCGACCACGTGCTCACCGTCCGGGACGTGTGGACCTCGCTGCCGATGGACAAGCGGATCGTGATGCGGTGGTGGCGGGTGCCGCGCTCGGAGATCCCCGCGGACCGCGAGGCCCGCATCGAGTGGCTCTTCGACTGGTGGGACCGGATCGACGCCTGGGTGGAGGAGCACCGGCCGACCGACCTGCCGCCACGGTTCCGCCAGGCCGCCGGCAGCGGCCGCGAGCGCTGAGCCCGCTCAGCGCGTCGGGTGGGCACCGCCCAGCTCGACCACGATGTCGAGGTGACCGGCGTGCCGGGCGTACTCGGTCACCACGTGGAAGCAGATCCACTCCAGCGTCGGTGGGTCCTCGGCGAACCGGCCGCCGGGAGCGGCGGGGGTGTCCAGCGGGACGTCGCGGAGCACGGCCCGGGTCCGCTCCCCGACCGCGGCCAGCCGGTCGGCCAGCTCCTCGGCGGTGACGTCGTCGGCGACCTGCCACCGGGCCGCCTCGCCGGCCTCGTGCTCCCAGGGCTCCTCGACCGTCCAGTCGCCCCACGGTCGGTCGACCGGCTCCCCCAGGAAGCCCCACACGAACCAGCGGCGCTCCATGTGCAGCACGTGGGAGAGCAGCTCGATCGGCGTCCAGCCGGACGGCACCAGCGCCCGGCGTTGCTGGTCCTCCGGCAGGGCGAGCACCGCGGCGGTGAGATCCGCGCGGAGCCAGTCGAGGTACGCCGACCAGCGGGCCGCACCGGCCGGCCCGCGCTTCGGGGGCTCCTCGGGGTGGCGCGCCGCCCGCTGGTCCTCGGTCACGACTCGATCCGGTTGCCCTCGGCGTCCCAGTGAGACTCGACCTTCTTGCTCGGCTGCACCCGCGGCGGCTCGCCGGGCATCTTCGGGTAGTCCGGCGGGAACGGCATCTCACCACCGGGGAGCTCCTCCCACAGGCGCAGCAGCGGGTCGAGGGAGTGGGCCACGTCGTCGATGCCGGCCCACGGGTCGCCGTCCTTCAGCCGGTCCGGGACCGTGAACAGGTTGAGCTCGCGCGGGTCGCCCAGCGCGGACAGCTCCGACCAGGACAGCGGCGTCGAGACCGGGGCCCCAGGCTGGGGGCGCAGCGAGTAGGCGGAGGCGATGGTCCGGTCGCGGTTGTTCTGGTTGAAGTCCACGAAGATCCGCGCCCCCCGCTCCTCCTTCCACCACTCCATCGTCACCCCGTCGTCGCGGCGGGCCAGCTCGCGCCCGAAGCCGATCGCGGCGTGCCGCAGGTCGGTGAACTCCCAGCGCGGCTCGATCCGGACGTAGACGTGCACGCCCCGGTTGCCGCTGGTCTTGACGAAGCCGGTGATCCCCTGCTCCTCGAGCAGCTCGCGGGCCACCCCGGCGACGCGCACCGCGTCCGCGAAGGAGGTCCCCGGCTGCGGGTCCAGGTCGATCCGCAGCTCGTCGGGGTGGTCGACGTCGTCGCGGCGGACGGGCCACGGGTGGAAGGTCAGCGTCCCCATGTGCGCGCACCAGACGGGGACCGCGATCTCGGTCGGGCAGATCTCCTCGGCGGTGCGGCCGGAGGGGAAGGTCACCTCGGCGGTCTCGAGGTAGTCCGGAGCCCCCTTGGGCACCCGCTTCTGGTAGAACGCCTCGGCCTTCTCGCCCGGGCGGCCGGTGCCGAGCGTGATCCCGGGCAGCACGCCCGACGGCCAGCGCTCGAGGGCCGTCGGCCGGTCCCGCAGCGCGCGCATCAGGCCGTCGCCGACGGAGGCGACGTACTGGGCGACCATGAGCTTGGTGACCTCGGGCGTGCGCTCGGTCGCCGGGTAGATCACCCGGTCCGGGCTGGAGACGCGCACCGCGCGCCCGCCCGCGTCGACCTCCGCGGCTGGTGGCTTGGCCATGGCCCCACGCTAGCGGGATCGGAGCAGCGAGTTGGGGCGGAACGTCGCCCGCCGGTCGGCGTCCTCCTTCGCCGCTCGGACGTACTCGAAGCCGGCGGTGGTGACCAGCACCGACCCTGCGGCCCCGTCGGCGCCCCCGGTCGCCAGCAGCCGCTCCCCGCAGGCCAGGTGCAGCGGCGGGGCATGGAACGCGTTCCGGTCGACCTCCTCCTGCGTGCCGAGGAACGCGATCGGCCGGCCGAGGCCGGCACCGCAGACGCCACAGATCCGGCTCAGCGCGCACTGGGTGACGCGCCGGGTGTCCAGCGTCCCGTCCTCGGCCCAGGCGAACGGCGCCGTGCCGGCCGCGGGGGTCACGACGCGGTCCGCGAGCGGGACCAGGCGCCGGTCTCGGTGCGCCGGGTCGGGCGCTCGGCGTCTGCGCGGCGGCCCCGCTCCACCGGCGGCGACGGCGGCTCGGGGGTGTCCGGGGCGGTCATGGAGTTCGGCAGCGACAGCTTCAGGATCGTGCGCAGTGCCTGTCCGTACTGCCTGGCCAGCGGTCCGGTCGTGTACGGCAGGTCGTACTTCTCGCACAGCGCGCGCACCCGCACCGAGATCTCGGCGTACCGGTTGCTCGGCAGGTCCGGGAAGAGGTGGTGCTCGATCTGGTAGCCCAGGTTGCCCGAGGCGATGTGCAGCACCGGGCCGCCCTCGAAGTTCGCCGAGCCGAGCATCTGCCGCAGGTACCACTCGGCGCGGGTCTCGTCCTCGAGCTCCTCCTCGGTGAAGTGCATCGCCCCGTCGGGGAAGTGCCCGCAGAAGATGATCATGTAGGACCACAGGTTGCGGCTCAGGTTGGCCGTCGCGTTGGCCTTGAGCGTGCCCTTCCACCCGCGGCCGGAGAGGGCCGGGTAGACGACGTAGTCCTTGAGGATCTGGTTGCGGCCCTTCCTCACGATCTGGCGCAGCTGCCGCTTCATCTCCTGCGGGTCCTTGCGGCCCTTGCGGATCGCGTCGAGGTCGAGGTCGTGGAGGGCGACTCCCCACTGGAACAGCCCCGCCAGCAGGGCGTTGTAGACCGGCTGGCCGAGGTTGAGCGGGTGCCACCGCTGCTCCCGGGCCATGCGCAGCACGCCGTACCCGATGTCGTTGTCGTGGCCCAGGACGTTGGTGAACTGGTGGTGCACGTAGTTGTGCGAGTGCTTCCACTGCTCGGCCGGCTGGGCGGTGTCCCACTCCCAGTTGCTGGAGTGGATCTCGGGGTCGTTCATCCAGTCCCACTGGCCGTGCATGACGTTGTGCCCGATCTCCATGTTCTCCAGGATCTTCGCGAGCCCGAGCATCGCGGTCCCGGCGACCCAGGCCGGCCGGGAGCCGCGCCGGGCGTGGGCACCGACCAGCAGGGTGACCCGGCCGGCCGCCGCCAGCGAGCGCTGCACGGTGATCATCCGGTTGATGTAGGCCGCGTCCGCGGCGCCGCGGGACTCCTCGACGTCGGCGCGGATCGCGTCCAGCTCACGGCCGAGCTGCTCCACGTCCTCCTCGGAGAGGTGGGTGTACTCCTTGACGTCCGAGATGGCCATCGGTGTCTCCTTCGGTCGGTGGTCGGTGGTCGGTGGTCGGTGGTCGGTGGTCGGTGGTCGGTGGTCGGTGTCAGTGGTCACGGAGCGAGCGCCGACGAGCGTCTCGGGACCCTCAGACGTCGAGCGTGCAGTCGCCCGCCGCCGCCGTGACGCAGGTCTGGACCTGCTCGTTGGGCTGGCCGAGCTCGGTGCCGTTGCGCAGGTCGCGGACGGTGCCGGAGACCAGCGTCAGCGTGCAGGTGTGGCAGATGCCCATGCGGCAGCCGTACGGCATGCCGACCCCGGCCTGCTCCCCCGCCTCGAGCACCGTCGTGGCTCCGTCCGCGACCACCTGCTTGCCGGAGTTGCGGAACGTGATCGTGCCGCCCTCGCCGCCCTGCCCGTCCAGGGCGAGCGAGAACCGCTCCAGGCGGAGCCGGTCCTCGACGCCCGCCGCGTCGTAGTGCGCGGCGACCGCGTCGAGCATCGGCCCCGGGCCGCAGGCCCAGGTGTCCCGCTCCCGCCAGTCCGGGCAGAGCCGGTCCAGGTCCGCGAGGTCGAGCATCCCGTCCCGGTCCGTGTGCTGCTCGTGCAGCGTCAGGCCGGCGTGCTTCCGGGCCAGGGCGGCCAGCTCGTCGCGGAAGATCATCCGCTCCGGCGTCGGTGAGGAGTAGTGCAGGACGACGTCGGGCATCGTGCCGCGACGGTCGAGGGTCCGGAGCATCGCCATCACCGGCGTCACGCCGCTGCCGGCCACCAGGAAGAGCAGGCGCGCCGGGGGCGGGTCCGGCAGGACGAACTCGCCCTCGGGGAGGGCGAGGCGGACGATGGTGCCCGGCGCCAGGCCGCGCACCAGGTGGGCCGAGAGCAGGCCCTCCGGCATCGCCCGCACGGTGATCGAGATGGTCCGCCCACGACGCCGCGGAGGGGAGCTCACCGAGTAGGAGCGCCACTGAAACCTCCCGGCGACCTGGACCCCGATCCCGACGTACTGTCCGGGCCGGTGGTCGTAACGCCAGCCCCAGCCGGGCCGGATCACGAGGGTGGCGGCGTCGTCGGTCTCCGGGACGACCTGCTCGACGCGCCCGCGCAGCTCGCGGGTGCTCCACAACGGGTTGAGCAGGGAGAGGTAGTCGTCGGGGTGCAGCGGCGTGGTCAGCTTCGAGCCGAGTCCGCGCACCCGGTCCCAGCCGAGCGCGGTGTCGCTCACGTGACCTCCCGGGTCGAGGGTGAGGGGGCAGGTCGTCAGTGAACACATGTTCACTGACTGGTGTCAACCGGCGGTCCGGGACCCGGGAGCGGTGCCCGCCCTACCGCGGGGGAACTACCGTGGGGGCATGGCCTACGAAGTCGACAAGTCCGACGCCGAGTGGCGCGCCCAGCTCAGCGACGAGGAGTACGCCGTCCTGCGCAAGGCCGGCACCGAGCCGGCCTTCGTCGGTGAGTACACCGACACCGAGACCACCGGCGTCTACCGCTGCAAGGCCTGCCAGGCCACGCTGTTCGAGTCGGACACCAAGTTCCACTCCGGCTGCGGGTGGCCGTCGTTCTACCAGCCGGTGTCCGACACCGTGGAGTACCTCGACGACACCTCGCACGGCATGAAGCGCACCGAGGTCCGCTGCGCGAACTGCGGGTCGCACCTCGGTCACGTGTTCCCCGACGGCTACGGCACCCCGACCGGGGACCGCTACTGCATCAACTCGATCGCGCTCACCCTGGAGCCGAAGGACTGACCCGCGGCCCGTCCGCGGTCGCGAACCACCCCGACGGGCCGAGCTCGGTCCCCATGCGTGGGACGTACTGGTCGAAGTAGATCCGCGAGATCAGCTCGCGGCGGCTACGGACGTCGGCCTTGGCGAAGACCGACTTCAGGTGGTCCTGGACGGTGTACGCGGAGACGCTCATCGCCATGGCGATCTCCTTGGTCGGCACCCCTTGCAGCACCAATGAGGTGACGTCGCGCTCGCGCCGGGTGAGGTCGAACGCGGCCACGACCAGCGGCACGATCTCCGGCGGCCGGGCCTCCTCGATGGTGATGACGACGTCCGCGCCGTCGGCGCCCGCTCCCGAGAGCGGAGCCGCGTGCAGCACCAGCCACATCCCGCTGGCACCGCGCAACCGACCACGGGGCGGGCGCGAGGTCTCGCCACGCGCGTAGCGACGGGCGGCGCCGACCAGACCCGCGATCACCGCCTCCGGCGAGGCGCTGTTGTCGCCCGAGAGCAGATCGGCGACCCGCTCGTCCGCCCCTTGACTGCGCTGGAGGACGGTGTCCTCGCGACCGATGATCAGGACCGTCGGGCCGGTGTCGCACGGCCGCGGCCCGGTCGTGGCCGTGGCGATCGAGGCCAACATGCCTCCGCGGATGCCCAGGGCGAGCACGTCGGAGAGCGACCCGACGAAGGCGGCCTCCTCCTGGGTGAACGGGGTGTCGTCGGCACCACGAAACAGCGCCACGCCACCCCACACCCGCTCGCCCTCCCGGCAGACCGCGCGGAGCTCGTCGGCGTACCCGAAGTGCGGGATCATGAAGCGCGACATCCGGGCCGACTCCTCGATCCGGCCTTCGGTCAGGGCGTGCACCCCCGCCGCCGCGATGCCGTGCTCCGCGAGCTCGGTGAACGCGGTCGGCTCCGGGACGCCGTACTCCAGCAGCCCCCACTCGCGGTCGTGGCTGTTGCGCCCCAGCAGGTCGCCGTACTTGCGGGCGCCGGTCATGAGACGCGTGGTGGGGTCGATGCTGGCCAGGCATCCCGCCACGAACGGCACCGCACGACCCAGCGACTCGACCGCCTCGCCGATGAAGGAGTCCAGGTCGAGGCCGGCACGGGCGACCACGTCGACGTCGCGGCGCACCCGCTCCGCGGTCAGACCCAGTGCCATGGCACGAGTGTCCACCTCCCGGGCCCCGGGCACCATCCCAGTTTTCTGGAGGCCCGGCGCCCCCGGGGCACCCGGGGCCGCAGACCCCCCGACGGTGGGATGGTGCGCGGCCCTCCGGGCGAGGACGCTGGCTCCCATGAGCGCCGACGACCTGACCCTCGACGAGCACGGTCCCCTCGACGAGCACGGCCGCCTGCTGCACGAGGACGACCTCGTGGCCCAGCTGGCGCTCTCCATGGCACGGCTCGAGGAGGCCCTGGCCGAGGAGGGCCTGGGGACCCGGGACCTCGCCGAGCTGACCGTCCGCACCACCGAGCCGGAGGCCCTGGGCTCCGCGCTCGACGTCGTCGAGGAGCGGCTGGGCAGGGCCCCGGGGCGACCCCGGCTGAGGGTCGAGCCGGTGCCGGGGCTGGCGGTCCCCGGCATGCTGGTCGGTCTGACCGGGCGGCTGCGGCCGCGGACGCTGATGGTCGTGGTCGCCCACCCCGACGACGAGGCCTTCGGGTGCGGCTCGGTGCTGGCGCACGCGAGCGCCCACGGGCTCGCGAGCGTGGTGGTCTGCGCCACCCGAGGCGAGCTGGGCGAGCCCGCCCCCGGCTCGGGCGTCGACCCCGACCGGCTCCCGCGGGTCCGGGAGGCCGAGCTGCGTCGCGCCTGCCAGCTGCTGGGGGTGGGTCGGGTCGAGCTGCTCGACTACACCGACTCCGGGGTCGCCGGCGATCCCGCCCCGGGGTCCCTCGCCGCGGCCGACCCCGCCGAGCTCCGCGACCGGGTCGCGCGGCTCCTGGACGACGTCCGGCCCGAGGTCGTGGTCACCCTCGACGCCAGCGACGGCCACCGCGACCACGCCGCGATGCGGGACGCCACGCTGGCGGCGCTCGACCGCGCCGCGCACCGACCCCGGCGCACCTACCTGTTCTGCCTGGCCCGGTCCCTGATGACGGAGTTCACCGGCGACCCGACGCTGGGCACACCTGCGGAGCAGATCACCACCCTGGTCGACGTCTCGGCCCACCTCGACCGTCGCTGGCAGGCGATCCGGACCCATGCCTCGCAGGTGCCGCCGTTCGATGCCATGGGCCCGGAGCTGCAGCGCGGCTTCCTCGCCGTCGACCGGCTGCGGAGGGTCGATCCCCCGTGGCCCGGCGGCCCCGTCGAGACCACCTGGCTGCCACAGGTGGCCGCCCCCCGCTGACCTCGCGCCCGACCCGGACCTACCCGGGACCACCCACCGATGCAGAAGGAAGACGACATGACCATCGAGGAGACGCTCGAGCCCCCCGCCTCCGGTCCCGCCGAGTCCCTCCGGGGCCTCTGCGGCGGGAGAGTGCACCTGCCCGGCGAGCCCGGGTACGACGCGGCCCGGGCAGCCTGGAACCTGGCCGTGGACCAGCGCCCGGCCGCGGTGGCCCTCCCCCAGGACGTCGACGACGTGGTGGCCGTCGTCCGGGCCGCCGCGGCGGCCGGCCTCCGGGTGGCGCCCCAGAGCACCGGCCACAACGCCGGACCCCTCGCCCATGCCGGACTGGAGGGCACGGTGCTCGTGCGACTCTCCGACATGACCGGGGTCGACATCGACCCGGGAGCCCGGACCGCCCGCGTGGTCGGGGGGACCCTGTGGCAGGACGTCGTCGCAGCCGCCGCACCGCACGGCCTGGCGGCCCTGCACGGGAGCTCCCCGGACGTCGCGGTGGCCGGCTACTCCTTGGGCGGCGGGCTGTCCTGGTACGCACGCCGGCACGGACTGGCCGCGCACCAGCTGACCGCGGTCGAGATCGTGACCGCCGACGGCACGCTGCTCCGGGCGGACGCCGAGCACCACGCCGACCTGTTCTGGGCGCTGCGCGGTGGCGGCGGAGGCCTCGGCGTGGTCACCGCCCTCGAGTTCCGGCTGCTGCCGCTCGCCGACGTCTACGGGGGGATGCTGCTGTGGGATCGTGCGCACGCCCCGGAGGTGCTCCGCGCCTGGACGACGTGGACGCGGCACCTCCCGGACTCGGTGACCACCTCGGTGCGGGTGATGAGCTTCCCGCCCCTGCCCGAGCTCCCGCCGTTCCTCAGCGGGCGTCGGCTGGTCGTGGTCGACGGCGCCGTCCTCGAGGACGACGGGACGGCCGAGGACCTGCTGCGGCCACTGCGGGATCTCGGCCCCGAGATGGACACGTTCGCGCGGATGCCGGCGGCCGGCCTGATCGACGTACACATGGACCCGCCGCAGCCCACGCCCGCCGTCTCCGGCCACGCGATGATCGAGTCGGTGCCGGAGGAGGCCGTGGCGGCGCTCCTGGCGGAGGTCGGGCCCGATGCCGACACCTCGCTGCTGTTCGCCGAGCTCCGGCACCTCGGCGGCGCGCTGGCCACGGCACCGCCGGGGGCCGGGGCGCTGAGCCACCTCCCGACGGAGTACGCGCTCTACTGCGTCGCGGTCGCCATGACCCCGGAGCTGGCCAAGCGGGGGTCGGCCGACGCCGCCCGGGTGGTCGAGGCGCTGCGACCGTGGTCCTCCGCGCGGACGTATCTCAACTTCGCCGAGGAGTCGGTGGACCCGCGGACCGGCTACCCGGACGAGACCTGGTCGCGGCTGGTGCGGCTGAAGGAGGAGATCGACCCGGACGGGGTCTTCCTCGGCAACCACCCGCTGCCGGGTCGGCGGTGACTCAGCCGACCGGCACGAACGCGGACTCGAGGACGACCTGGCCGGGCCCGTAGGTGCGGTCCGCCCACGCCTGCAGCGTCCCGTCGTCGTGGACGACCGAGACGTCGAGCCGGCCGTCGGTCGGGACCACGGTGAGGACGCCGGGGAGGTCGCCCAGCTCCTCGGCCATCGACTCGAGCTCGCCGGCCGAGGCGTCCCCGGGATCGGGCTCCGGCCCGGGCGGCTCCGAGACCGGGCTGTGCAGGGCGGCGGGGACCGCCTGCCGCACGGTCATCGCGGTGCCGTCGAAGGTGCCGGCCACGAAGAACTCGCCCCAGCGGGTGTCCCCGGAGCGCTCGAAGACCCCGTCGAGTGAGGACCAGTCCCAGTCCCGCAGCGGGATCCCCCGACACTGCGGCGGCCAGGACTCGGCCACCGCGCCCAGGCACAGCTCGGGCGAGCCGGTGTCCAGGACGGTGCCCAGCGCTCGGGTCGCGACGGTGCCGTCCGCGGGTGGGATGTCGGTCGGCATCGCCTCGGCGCCTGGCTGGGCGCTGGGTTCGGCGCCGGGGTCCGTGGCCTGCACGTCGCCGGCGCCCCCGCACCCCGCGAGCAGGAGGCAGGCCAGGACGAGGAGGTGGCTCTTCATGCCGATGGGACGCACTCGGCCCGTCACCGGTTCCCGGTGTCTCCTCGGAAGGGCCGGCCCGGCGCTCAGGGCAGCCGGTCGAGCAGGTCGGCGACCGCGGTCCGGGCGCCGGTGTAGAACGGCAGCTCCTCCCGGACGTGCCGCCGTGCCGTCGAGCCGCGCAGGTGCCGCATCAGGTCCACGATCCGGTGCAGCTCGTCGGCCTCGAAGGCGAGCATCCACTCGTAGTCGCCCAGCGCGAACGAGGCCACGGTGTTGGCCCGGACGTCGGCGAAGTCGCGAGCCATCTTGCCGTGCTCGGCCAGCATCCCGCGACGCTCGGAGTCCTCGAGGAGGTACCACTCGTAGGACCGCACGAACGGGTACACGCAGATGTGCGCCCGCGGCTCCTCGTCGGCGAGGAAGGCCGGGATGTGGCTCTTGTTGAACTCGGCCGGCCGGTGCAGCGCCATCTGCGACCACACCGGCGCGAGGCGGCGACCGAACGCCGTACGGCGGAGCGCGTTGTAGGCGCCCTGGAGCTGCTCGGAGGTCTCGGCGTGCCACCAGACCATGACGTCGGCGTCGGCCCGCATGCCGGAGACGTCGTACACCCCGCGGACGACGACGTCCTGCTCGGCCAGCACCTCGAACAGCGCCTCGACGTCGGCCGCCTCGGCGGCCCGGTCGGCGTCCCCGAGGACCTCGTCGAGGCGGAAGACCGACCACATCGTGTAGCGGATCGTGTCGTTGAGGTCGCGGGTCCGGGCTGCCTTCGTTGCCATGGGCCCATTGTGCCGGGGGTGCCGGCAGCCCCGGCCACGAGGGGCGGGCCGACACAAGCGACGGGTCGGCGCTCCTGGGGCCGACACAAGCGACGGGTCGGCGGTCCTGCGGCCGACACAAGCGACGGGTCGGCGGTGTTCAGGCGAGGGCGACGACGGCGGCCCGGGCGGAGGCGATGCAGGCCGGGATCCCGAGACCGTCGTAGGCGGCCCCGCAGACCGCGATCCGGCCCGGTCCGTCGGTCGACCGCACCGCCAGGTCGGCCCGGATCCGGGCCACCCGGTCGCGGTGACCCACGGCGTACTGCGGCAGCGCGCCGCCCCAGCGCTGGACGTGCGCGTCCACCGGGGCGGCCGTGATCCCGGTGGCGGCGGCCAGGTCGGCCACCGAGTCGGCGACCAGCTCCTCGTCGGAGCGCTGGAGGGTGGCCTCCTCGCGGTGGCGGCCCAGGGAGGTCCGCAGCAGCACGACGTCCTCGGCCGAGCCGGCCTCCCGCACCCAGTCCCACTTGTGGGCACTGAACGTGGCGGCCTTGATCCGGCGCCCGTCGACCGGTGGCACCAGGAAGCCGGAGGACTCCCGCGGCAGCCCGGCCACGTCGGCGGTCCGGAAGGCGAGCGTGACCACCGCCATGGAGGCGTACTCGATGCCGGCCAGCTCGGCGGCCGCCACCGGGGCGACCTCCCCGAGCAGCCGGGCGGCCGGGGCCGCCGGCACCGCCACCAGCACCCGGTCCGCCTCGATCAGCTCGGGCGTCGGCGTCGGGCCGACGGTCAGCTCGAAGCCGGAGGCGGTGCGTCGCAGCTCGCGCACGGTCGTCCCGCGTCGGACGGTGAAGCCGCCGCGCTCGGCGAGCACCTGCGGCAGCCGGCCGACCCCGCCGGCCAGGCCCGCGAAGACCGGCACGTCCGGCGAGGGCGGGGTCGCCGCCGCCGCCGACAGCAGCGACGGGTCGCGGTCGAGGAGGGCGACCACCTGCGGGATCGTCGCCCGGGCCGAGAGCACGGAGGCGTGCCCGGCGTAGACGCCGCCGAGCAGCGGCTCCACCAGCCGGTCGACCACCTCGCCGCCGAGCCTGGAGCCCACGAAGTCGGCCACCGTCTGGTCGCCGTCGGGTGCCGGCAGCACCCGCTCCTCGCGGGCCCGCGCCAGGCCGTCGGCGGAGAGCACGCCGGAGCCCGCCAGCTGGTCGAGGTCGGCCGGGACGCCGAGCACCGAGCGCGGCAGCGGCCGCAGGCGGTCCCGGGTCCAGATCGCCGAGGTGGTGGTGGCCGGGTGCACCAGGTCGAGCCCCAGCGAACGGGCCAGGTCGGTGGCCTCGGGACGGCGGTTCAGCATCGCCTCGGCACCGAGGTCCACCGGCACGCCCGCGACCGATCCGAGCCGCAGCTTGCCGCCCACCTCCGCCGAGGCCTCGAGGACGAGGACCTCGTCGGGCTCGCCGCCGTCGCGGGCCAGCAGCCGTGCTGCCGCGAGTCCGGCGATGCCGGCACCGATCACGACTGTGCGTCCCATGCGCCCCAGCATGGCCGGTGCCCGGTGAGGCCGTCCGGCCGGGCCGGGAACCGGGGCTGGAACCGGGGTGGTCCGGTGCCCCGGGAACCGGGGCGCGGCCCGCCGCGTCCCAGTGCCATGACGACCACCACCGCTCCCCGGACCGCCCGTCCCGCCGACCCGGCCCGGCGCCGCCCGCGCCCCCGGACCCTCCCGGCGCTGCTGCTGTCCCCCGTCCTGATGGTTCTGATGCTCCTGGTGCTGCTCGGGGCCTGCGGCTCCGCGGGCTCGGCCGGCGGCTCCGACAGCGCGGGCGAGCCGGCGTTCGGGCTCCCGGACACCGCCGGCGGCGGCGCTGACTCCCAGCCCGATCCCCAGTCCGATCCGCAGTCCGATGCCCAGGCCGACCTAGCCAACCGGACCGGGTCAGGTGAGGAGGGGAAGGGCGCGGACACCGCGATCCGGGCCCGCACCGAGCCGGCGACCCGGGCGGTGATCTCGACGGGGGTGATCGAGCTGACCAGCCCGAAGGTCTCCGACGCCCGGTTCGAGGTGCTGGCCGTGCTGGACCGGCACCGCGGCGAGATCGCCGACGAGGAGACCAGCACCGACGACGACGGCGACATGCGCCGGGCCAGGCTGGTGGTGCGGGTGCCGTCGGCCGCTTTCGACCAGGCGATGGCCGACCTGGCCGAGGTGGCCGAGCTCGAGTCGTCGTCGCGCAGCTCCGAGGACGTCACCACCCAGGTCATCGACAACGCGGTCCGGATCCGGGCCCAGTCCCGGAGCCTGGAGCGGATCGAGGCGCTCCTCGCCCGCGCCGAGGACCTGCAGGAGATCGTCGCGATCGAGAGCCAGCTGACCCGGCGCCAGGCCGACCTCGACTCGCTGAAGTCGCAGCAGGCCTACCTCAAGGACCAGACCTCGATGTCCACGATCAGCGTGCACCTCGCCAGCACCCCACAGCAGGCGGGCACCCCCGAGCCGGACGAGAGCGGGTTCCTGCCCGGCCTGAGGGACGGCTGGGGCGCGCTCACCACCCTCGGGACCGGACTGGCCACCACGCTGGGCCTGCTGCTCCCGTTCCTGGTGGTGCTGCTGCTGGTCGGGCCGCCGCTCGCGGTGGCCGGCCGGGGCGCCGTGCGCGGCGTGCGGCGGCGGCGGACGGCCGGCGTCGCCGACTGAGCTGCCCGGCTGAGCTGCCCGACTCCTCGCCGACTATCTGGGGTAGCCCTGGACGAACTCGGTCAGCCGGGCCAGCTGGTCGGGGTCGGTCGAGGGGATCACGCCGTGACCGAGGTTGAAGATGTGGCCGCGGGCCGCGCGGCCGGCCTCGATGATCTCCGCCGCCCGGGCGGTCATCACCTCGGTCGGCGCGAACACCAGCGTCGGGTCGAGGTTGCCCTGGACGGCCCGGTCCCCGACCAGCGGGATCCCGGCCGCGAGCGGCGTACGCCAGTCCACGCCGACCACGTCGGCGCCGGCGTCGCCCATGAGCGACAGCAGGTTGGTGGTGCCGACCCCGAAGTGGATCCGCGGCACGCCGAGCCGACCGGCCGCCTCGAGCACGCCGGCCGAGTGCGGCATCACGTGCTCGCGGTAGTCGGCCGGGGTGAGCGCCCCGGCCCACGAGTCGAAGAGCTGCACGGCCGCGGCGCCGGCGCCGACCTGGACCTGGAGGTACGCCGAGGCGATGCCGGCGATCTTGCGCATGAGAGCGTCCCAGACCTCGGGCGCCCCGAACATCATCGCCTTGGTCTTCGCGTGCTCCTTCGACGGCCCGCCCTCGACGAGGTAGGAGGCCACCGTGAACGGCGCCCCGGCGAAGCCGATCAGCGGGGTCGCCCCCAGCTCCGCGACCAGCGTCCGCACCGCCTCGGTGATGAACGGGACGTGCTCGGGGGTGAGGTCGGGGATCGCCTCGACGTCGGCGAGGGTGCGGACCGGCTGCGCGACGACCGGCCCGACACCCGGCTTGATGTCGAGGTCCACCCCCACGGCCTTGAGCGGCAGCACGATGTCGGAGAAGAAGATCGCCGCGTCGACGCCGTACCGGCGGACCGGCTGCAGGGTGATCTCGGTGACCAGCTCGGCGTCCATGCACGCCTCGAGCATCCCGACCCCCTCGCGGAGGGCGAGGTACTCCGGCAGGGACCGGCCGGCCTGGCGCATGTACCAGACCGGCGTGTGCGGGACGCTCTCCCCGCGGGCGGCGCGCAGGAGGGCGGAGTCCTGGAGGACCGGGTCGGCGAGGGCCGGAGCGAGCGATGCGTTCACCGGACAATCCTCGCAGGACAGGCGGCGTGGCGGTGCACCGGACCGGGGGCACCGGCCTACTGTGGGGGCATGGTGGCGCGACGCGAGACCCACCCGGGGTCGGGTGCGGGTGCGTACCCGGACGACTTCCGGGTCGCGGTCGAGAGCATGGGCGCGGCCCGCCTGCGGCCCGAGGTGCTCTGCGAGCAGATGCCCGCGCCGCAGCGGATCGCGCCGTACGCCAGCGCCCTGTCCGCCGACGTGACCGTGGACGACACCGACGTCGGCACCGGCCGGATCATCCTCCTGCACGACCCGGCCGGCAACGACGCCTGGGCGGGGACCTTCCGCTGCGTGGCCTACACCCGGGCCGAGATCGACCCGGAGCTGGCCGCCGACCCGATGCTGGCCGCGGTCGGCTGGTCCTGGCTGATGGAGGCGCTCGAGGCGCACGGGGCCGAGTTCACCGCCCCCTCGGGGACCGTCACCTGCGTGTCCACCGAGAGCTTCGGCGGCATGGCCGACGAGGAGGCCGGCGCCCAGCTCGAGATCCGGGCGTCGTGGACGCCCACCACGCTCGAGATCGCCCCGCACGTGGAGGCCTGGGGCGAGCTCCTGTGCACCGCGGTCGGGCTGCCACCGGTGCCGGAGGGCGTGACCGCGATGCCCAGCCGGCGCGGCCAGCGTGGCTGAGGACCGTCCGCCGCCGCCCGACGACACGCCGCCGTCGGACGGGGCCCGCACCCCCGAGGCCGCAGATCACCCCGAGGCCCCCGACTCCCCCGAGGCCCAGCCGACCCCGCTGCTCGAGCTCCGCGACGGTCTGCCCGGGATCACCGAGGACGTCGCGGGCCTCCAGTCCGTGGCCGAGCGGATCGCCGCCGGCACCGGGCCGGTCGCGATCGACGCCGAGCGGGCCAGCGGCTACCGGTACTCCTCCCGCGCCTACCTGATCCAGCTGCGGCGCACCGGGTCCGGCACCGCGCTGGTGGACCCGATCGCGTTCGACGACCTCAAGGTCCTGGCCGAGGCCCTGGACGGCACCGAGTGGATCCTGCACGCGGCGAGCCAGGACCTCGGGTGCCTGGCCGAGGTCGGCCTGCGGCCCGGGCGGCTCTTCGACACCGAGCTCGCGGGGCGTCTCCTCGGCTACCCCCGGGTCGGGCTGGCCACGCTCGTGGAGACCACCCTGGGTCAGCGCCTGCGCAAGGAGCACTCCGCGGTCGACTGGTCCCAGCGACCGCTGCCCGAGCCCTGGCTGGAGTACGCCGCCCTCGACGTCGAGGCGCTCGTCGAGCTGCGCGAGGTGATGCTGGCCGAGCTCGAGAGGGGCGGCAAGGCGGAGTGGGCCCGACAGGAGTTCGACCACCTGCTCGACTTCACCCCGACCGTCCGCGCCGAGCCCTGGCGGCGCACCTCGCAGCTGCACCGGGTCCGAGGCCGCCGCGCGCTCGCGGCCGTCCGGGCCCTGTGGGAGACCCGGGACCGGATCGCGGCCGAGCGGGACGTCACTCCCGGACGGATCCTGCCGGACTCGGCGATCATCGAGGCCGCCCTCGCGCTGCCGAGGGACAAGGCGGCGCTGCTGGCCACCAAGGGGTTCCACGGCCGGGGCGCCGGCCGCTACGCGAACCGCTGGGTGGCGGCCCTGGCCGAGGCCCGGGAGCTGCCCGAGAGCGAGCTGCCCCAGCGCGGGCCGCGCGGCGACGGCCCGCCGGTGCCCCGGGCCTGGGCCGAGAAGGACCCGGTCGCGGCCCGCCGGCTGGCCCATGCCCGCACCGCCATGCAGGCGCTGTCCGAGCAGTGGCAGGTGCCGGTGGAGAACATCCTCACCCCCGACTACCTGCGCCGGCTGCTGTGGACCCCTCCGCAGGCCCGCGAGGCCACGGCCCTGCGGGGCGAGGTGGAGGACGCCCTGGTCTCCCTCGGCGCCCGGCCCTGGCAGGTGGAGCTCACCGCGCCGCTGCTGACCGAGGCGATCCTGGCCGGGGACGTCGAGCCGCCGCCGGACCCCGCCTGACCCGCCTGCGCGCGCCCGCTAGAGCCGCTCCGGCCGCTCCGGCCGGTCAGCTGGACTCGTCGGTCGGGGTCTCCCCCGACTCAGAATCCTGCTCGGCGTCCTGCTCGGCGGCCGCCTCCGGGTCGATGACGACCCGGGAGGCCTCGTCGATCGCCGCCGCGATCTCGTCGATGGCGATCACCCGGGCGTAGAAGAGCCGGTACAGGTCGTCGTGCACGGCCTTCTCGAGGGCCGGCAGCGACTCGAGCAGCGGCGGGATCACGATGTCGCGGACGCTGCGGTTGAAGACCTCGGCGTGCGCCGGGAGCCGGTCCCGCTGCAGGAACGCCTCGGACTCGGCCACCTCGTTGCTGGCGGGGACGAGGTACCCGGCCTCGGTCACCTCGGCGACCGACTCGGCGGAGATCGCGTGCACCACGAAGTCCGCGGCGGCCGAGGTGCTGGCGGAGTCCGCGGCGAGGCAGATCCCGGAGACGTCACCCACGGTGGTCTCGCTCTCGAGCACCGGCATCGGCATCACGTCGAACGAGAGGCCCTCGACCTCCCGCAGCTCGGGCACCAGCCCCCGGAAGCCCGCGATCATGCCGAGCCGGCCGTCCTTGAACCGGCGCAGCGCGGACTCCTGGCGCAGCTGGCGGGGGCTCAGCGTGATCCGGCCCCGCCGCAGCAGCTGCATGGTCCGCCCGAGCGCCCCCTGGGTCGCCTCGTCCGTGAGCGTCAGCGTGGTGGGCTGGCGGGGGTCGTCGAAGAGCTCGCCGCCGCCGGAGTACACGAACGGCGCCAGGCCCTGCAGCGTCGGGTCGATGTGCACGCCCTTGGTGCCGCGCCGGGCGGCGAACTCGGCCGCGGCGGCGAACTGGTCGAAGTTCCAGCGCAGCGGGTTGCCCGACACGGGCAGCTCCTGGGCCGCCATCTCCTCGAAGTCGACCAGGTCGGTGTTGTAGTACATCACCATCGGCGAGGCGCCGTACGGCATGCACTGGAGCCGGCTGTCGAGCGAGAACGCCAGCAGCGCGTCGCGCTTGTAGAGGTCGCCGAAGTCCACGCCGCGGCTGTCGAGCAGCTCGTCGAGGGGCTGGTTGATCCCGGCCTCCGCGATCCCGACCAGGTCCCGCCGCGAGGCGAGGAAGACGTCGGGCACGTCGCCGGAGGCCAGCACCCTGCGGGCCTCGTCCTGGTTCGCAGCCGTCTCCAGCCGCACCTCGACCCCGGGGTTGTCGTCGTTGAAGCGCTGCACCATCGACTCGTACGCCGCGACCTCGTCGTCGGCCCCGTAGGCGAGGAACTCCAGCTCGACGCTCTCGCCGCTGGCGCCCGTCGGCTCGGCGCCGGGATCGGTCGCGTCGCCCTCGCAGGCGGTCCCGAAACCCGCGATCAGCACCATCGCGACCGCGCACGCCGCCTGTGTCCTCACGCCCCGGCTGCCTTCCCCTCGTCCACCCTGTGCCCGGCCACAATATCGGGGATGTGCGGACACGCCCTCGGAGGGACCTGCTGGGTCGCCCGCGGGGCCTACGCTGACGCCCATGCCGCTCTCACGGGTCCGGATGGTCCCAGCCGTCCCCGCAGCCCTGCTCGGCCTGCTGGTCCTGCTCGCGACGCTCTCGGGGTGCGGCGAGCAGTCCACCGCGGAGGACGACACGGTGGGTGGGCCGGAGACCTCGGCGGCCGGGACGCCGTCCGCCACCGACCCGGCCGACCCCACGGACGAGGCCGACCCCACCGCGGAGCCCGGGGTCGAGCCGACGCGAGCGGCGGGGATCGCCGGTCGGCTGCTCACCTCGGCCGAGCTGCCCGGGCTGAACGACGAGACCGGGTGGGAGACCGTCGGCGAGGGTGCCGGGCCGGAGGGCGCCGACCCCGCGGTCGAGTGCCACCGGTTCTCGCTGGTCGACATCGGCGCCCTCCGCTCCGTGGTCCGCGACCACACGGGTCCGGGTGAGTCCGAGGCCAGTCAGGTGGTCGCGCGCTTCGCCGACGCCGCCTCGGCCGAGCGCGCCCTCGCGGTCCTGCACACCTGGCACGAGGGCTGCGCGCAGGAGCTCGACGCCGGGGACGTCCGGGTCGGCAACCGGACTCCGGTGCCCACCGAGGTCGGCTCGGCCGAGCGCTACCTGCTCCGCTACGGCGCGTCCGGGGCCGAGCTGCAGACGTTCTCCGACATCGCCCTGGCCCGCCGAGGGCGCTGGCTCAGCGTGCTGAGGATCGCGACCGTCGGGCAGGACTACAACTACCCGGCAGGCGAGGAGCCCGGCGCCCGGGCCGCCGCGGCCGCCGCGCTACTGCTCTGAGCCGTCGGGCCGTCGGGGCCGTCGGGGCCCTAGGAGCCCTCCGGCCCGTCACTCCCGTTCAGCCGGGCCAGCTCCTCGTCGGTCAGCCGCAGGTGGACCGCGGCCGCGCAGTCGGTGATCGAGGCCGGCCGGCTGGCCCCGGGGATCGGCACCAGCACGGGAGAGCGGGCCAGCATCCAGGCCAGGCACACCTGGTGCGGGCTGACGCCGTGCGCCTGCGCCACGTCGGCGAACGGCTGGTGCCGAGCACCGAGCTCCCGGCCCTCGCGCATCCCGCCCAGGGGGCTCCACGGGAGGAAGGCGAGGTCCAGCTGCTCGCACAGGTCGATCTCCTCCTCGGAGGAGCGGAACCGCGGGCTGTACTCGTTCTGGACGCTGACCAGGGCGTCGCCCAGGACGCTGCGCGCCTCGCGGATCTGGGCCGGGTCGGCGTTCGAGATCCCTACCCGCTCGACCAGCCCGTCGTCGTAGGCCTGGCGGAACGCCCCCATGGTCTCGGCGTACGGGACCTCCGGGTCGGGTCGGTGGCTCTGGTAGAGGCCGATGGCCTCGACCCGGAGCCGGGACAGGGAGCCCTCGAGTGCCTTGCGGATCCACTCCGGACGGCCGGAGACCGGCCACGCGGAGCCGTCCCGCCGGATGCCGCCCTTGGTGGCCACGAGCACGTCCGGG
Organism: Nocardioides donggukensis; assembly: GCF_014842875.1. Classification (GTDB taxonomy): domain Bacteria; phylum Actinomycetota; class Actinomycetes; order Propionibacteriales; family Nocardioidaceae; genus Nocardioides; species Nocardioides donggukensis. The sequence continues at coordinate 570,463 of NZ_JACYXZ010000003.1, forward strand.
CTGCCGGCGGCCCTGAGGGCGGCTCCGACCAGCACCTCGTTGTGGCCCAACCCGGTGTCGTCGGGCGCGTAGCAGTCCGCGGTGTCGATGAGGTCGATGCCGGCATCGAGGGCGGCGTGCACGGTCGCGATCGCCTCGGCGCGGGGCGGCAGCTCGCCGGTGCTGGTCCGGGGCCGGGACAGCGGCATGGCGCCGAGCCCGATCGCGCTGACGGTGCGTTCCCCGATGCGGCGACGTCTCATGGGGTGACCGTACCCACATCCGCCCGGCGAGAGCGTCCGATGCCGGTTGATCCGCGCCCGCACTGACCTAGACTGGGCCGCGGTGTGCCGGGCCGCGGCAGCCCCGGGTCCCGAAATAAGCCGCTACGAGCGGCCACGCGCCGTGAGGCGCTCCCGGTCCGGCACACCACCCCCCTACGGCAGCTCTGCGGCACTCCTACGGCACCTTTACGGCACTCCCGGGGGCCTCGGCGGGGCTCAGGCAAGGTCGCCCTGCAGCTCCAGGTGGCCGGCGGCCTCCAGCTGCTCGGCCAGGCCGAGCATCCGGGGCGCGTCCGCACTCGCCAGGTGCGCCCGGCCGACCGCGACGACACGGGCGAAGGCCGAAGCCCGGAAGAGCACGTCGGCGAACTCCCCGGAGGCGATCCCCGCGAGCACCTCGTCGACCATCAGCCGCAGCCCGTCCGGCCCGGGAGGGTCGGCCACCCCGGCCACCACCCGGGCCACCTGGGCGGTCCGCCGGCCGGCCTCGAACTCGCGGGCGGCCAGCACCGGGTCGGCGTACACCCAGGCGCGCAGCACGTAGAGCCGCCACAGGCAGCCGGCCAGGGAGTCCGCCGGGGCACCGGCCCAGAGGTCCGCCAGGGTCTCGAGGCCCTCGGTCTCGGCCAGGGTCTGCAGGCGTCGGGCCACCTCGGCGTCGGCGGAGTCGTGCGCGCCGCGCACGATCAGCGACGCCGCCCGGTCGGCGGCCTCGGAGACCAGGGCCGGGTCGGTGCCGCCGACGAGGCTCTCGAAGAACGGCGCTCCGGGGGCGGCCGGCCGGTGATGCCTGCGCTCGGTCATGCTCCGACCCTAGGCGAGGAGTGGTCCCACCGACTGCGCAACAGCCATCAGGGTCGTGTGCCCGAGGACGTGCCATAGCGCGGTCTCAGGCACACGACCCGACCTGCGAGCGGGCTGATCAGGGCAGGAGCTTGCGGATCCGGGCGTCGCTGACCGGGTACGCCGTCCCCAGGTGCTGGGCCCACAGGGAAACCCGGAGCTCCTCGAGCATCCAGCGCACCCGCCGCAGCGACTCCCCGGGCGGCCGGCCCTCCGGCAGCGCGGCCACCCCGTGCAGCCAGGCGTCCTGCAGCGCGGCGACCTGGTCCATGAGCTGCCGGTCGCGGCCGACCTGGCCCTCGAGCCGCTCCCGGCGGTACTCCAAGGCGGCCAGGTAGCGCGGCAGCTCGCGCAACTGCTCCACCCCGGCGTCGGCGACGAAGCCCCGCCGCACCAGGCGGTCCAGCTGGGCCCGCATGTCGGTCAGCGCCGGGAGGGTGGTCAGCTCGGCCCGTCCGGTCAGCAGCCGGTCGACCCGGCGCCACACCTCCAGGGTCGCGAAGACACTGGGCAGCACGCCGCGGACCCGGGCGTCCAGCTCGCTGCCGGCGGCGGCCAGCAGCGCGGCGTACTCCTCCTCGGTGCGCACCGGGGGCCTGGCGTCCACGGCCTGCTGCAGCACGGCGGCGAGGCAGTCGTCGAGCAGCTCGGCGACGGTGGGGTACGGCGACCCGGCCAGCGCCAGCTTGTCGGCGTTGCCGAGACCCCGGACGATCTCCTTGACCGGCGACCGGACCCCGAGCCGGAGGAGCCGGCCCACGCCGAGGCGGTGCCGGGCCTCGGCCTCGTCGGCGGACCCGACGACCGACAGCCCGACGGTGCCCGCCGGCTCGACGTCGAGGGCCGGGAAGCCGCGGACCTCGTGGCCGGCGCGGGTGGTGGTGAAGGAGCGCTCGATCGCGCCGAAGGTCCAGCCGGTCTGGCCGGTCACCGCGATCCCCGAGTCGGCGGCCACGGCCGCGATGGCCTCATCGAACCTCGGCCGCAGCGGCTCCTTCAGGGCCTCGAGGTCCTTGCCGCGCGCCTGCTCGCGACCGGCCTCGTCGACCACCCGGAACGTCGGCCGCAGGTGCTCGGGCACCCGGCTCCAGTCCCACGCATCCGCCGGCACGACCACGCCCGTGGTCGAGCGCAGCCACCGGGACAGCGCCTCGAGCAGCGGCTCCTCGCCGGCCGGGACCGCGGCCAGGAAGTCGCGCGCCTTGTCCGGGGCCGGCACGAAGCTGACCCTCAGGTTCTTGGGGAGCGAGCGGATCAGGGCGGTGACCAGCTCCTCGCGCAGGCCGGGGACGTTCCAGCTGAACGCCTCCGCCTCCACCCGGTTCAGGGTGGCCACGGGCACCTCGATCGTCAGCCCGTCCTCGGCGGCGCCGGGCTCGAAGTGGTAGCGGATCGGGAACGACAGCCCGGGTGACCCGTCGGCTCCGTCGTTCCCGTCGCCGTGCTGCCACAGGTCGGGGTAGTCCTGGGCGCGCACCTCGACCGCGGTGGCGTGGGTCAGCATCTCCGGGTCGAAGGTCAGCAGCCCCGGCCGCTCGCGGCGCTCCTTCTTCCACCACTGGTCGAAGTGGGCGCCGCTGACCACCTCGGCCCCCACCCGGGCGTCGTAGAAGTCGAACAGCGTGTGCTCGTCGACGACGATGTCGCGGCGCCGGGCCCGGTGCTCGAGCTCCTCGGCCTCCTCGAGCAGCCGCAGGTTCTCGGTGAAGAACCGGTGCCTGCCCTGGTGCGCCGGGGTCCACTCGCCATGGACCAGCGCGTGCCGGATGAACAGCTCGCGTGCCACCTCGGGGTCGACGGTGCCGTAGTTGACCAGCCGGTCGGCGACCAGCGGGACGCCGTACAGCGTCACCCGCTCGTGGGCCATCACCGCCGCCCGCTTGCGCGACCAATGCGGCTCGGAGTAGGTGCGCTTGACCAGGTGCGCGCCCGCACGCTCGGCCCACTCGGGGCGGATCGCGGCGTTCTGTCGGCCCCAGAGCCGGGAGGTCTCGACCAGCTCGCCGGCCATCACGAAGCCGGGGTTCTGCCCCTTGAGGGCGGAGCCGGGGAAGATCGCGAACCGGGTGCCGCGGGCGCCGAGGTACTCCCGGGGACCGCGCGGGCGGCCCTCCTTGCGGTCCCGCTCCTCCAGGGCGCCGATGTGCGAGAGCAGGCCCGAGAGCAGGGCCTGGTGGATCCCGTCGGCGTCCGGGGTGTCGGCCTCGGTGCCGGCCTTGATGCCCATCTCCCTGGCGACCCGCCGCAGCTGCGACTCGAAGTCCTGCCACTCGCGCACCCGCAGGTAGTTCAGGAACTCGCGCCGGCACATCCGGCGGAAGGCGCTCCCGGACAGCTCGCGCTGCTGCTCACGCAGATGGCGCCACAGGTTGAGCCAGGTCAGGAAGTCCGAGGTCGGGTCCTTGAACCGGGCGTGCGCCTGGTCGGCCTGGGCCTGCTTCTCGGCCGGCCGCTCGCGCGGGTCCTGCAGCGACAGCGCGGCCGCGATCACCACCACCTCACGCACGCAGCCGAGCCGCTCGGCCTCCAGGATCATCCGGCCCAGCCGGGGGTCGATCGGCAGCCGGGCGAGCCGACGGCCGAGCTTGGTCAGCCGGGCCCGCCCCGACTGCTGCCCCGACTGCTGGCCGGACTGCTCCCGCGACTGCTGCCTCGGCTCCCGGCGGCGCTGCCCCCCGCCGGCGCTCAGCGCCCCCAGCTCCTCGAGCAGCTGGGTGCCGGCGGTGACGTTGCGCCGGTCGGGCGGCTCGACGAACGGGAACCGGGCCACGTCCCCGAGCCCCAGGGAGGTCATCTGCAGGATCACGCTGGCCAGGTTCGTGCGCAGGATCTCGGGGTCGGTGAACTCCGGTCGGGAGTCGAAGTCCTCCTCGGCGTAGAGCCGGATCGCGATCCCGGCCTCGACCCGACCGCAGCGGCCGGAGCGCTGGGCGGCCGAGGCCTGGCTGATCGCCTCGATCGGCAGCCGCTGCACCTTGGTGCGCACCGAGTACCGCGAGATGCGCGCCAGCCCGGTGTCCACGACGTACCGGATGCCGGGGACCGTCAGCGAGGTCTCCGCGACGTTGGTGGCGAGCACGACGCGGCGGCCGGAGCCGCCCGGCGAGAAGACCCGGTGCTGCTCGGCCGAGGACAGCCGGGAGTAGAGCGGCAGCACCTCGAGCGGGCGGCGTACGTCGCCCAGCCCGGCCAGGGCCTCTGCGGTGTCGCGGATCTCCCGCTCACCGGGCAGGAAGACCAGGATGTCGCCGGGTCCCTCGCCGGAGAGCTCGCGGACCGCATCGACGACCGCCTCGGTCTGGTCCCGGACGACCGGCTCGCCCTCGTCGTCGACGTCGTCGCCTCCCGCGTCGACGTCGTCGGGCAGGGCGACCAGCGGGCGGTAGCGCACCTCGACCGGGTAGGTGCGGCCGGAGACCTCGATGATCGGCGCCGGCCGGCCGTCCCGGTCGCAGAAGTGCTCCGCGAAGCGCTCCGGGTCGATCGTCGCGGAGGTGATCACGACCTTGAGGTCGGGCCGCTGTGGCAGCAGGCGCTTGAGGTAGCCGAGGATGAAGTCGATGTTGAGGCTCCGCTCGTGGGCCTCGTCGATGATGATCGTGTCGTACCTCTCCAGCCGGCGGTCGCGTTGCAGCTCGGCGAGCAGGATCCCGTCGGTCATCAGCTTGACCCGGCTGGCGCGGGAGGTGCGGTCGGTGAACCGGACCTGGTAGCCGATCACGTCGCCCAGCTCGGTGCCGAGCTCCTCGGCGATCCGCTCGGCGACCGCGCGGGCCGCGATCCGCCGGGGCTGGGTGTGCCCGATCAGCCGGCCGCCGGCGCCCGCCGCGCCACGACCGAGCTCGAGGCAGATCTTGGGCAGCTGCGTGGTCTTGCCGGAGCCGGTCTCACCGGCGACGATCACGACCTGGTGGTCCCGGATCGCCGCGGCGATGTCGTCGCGGCGCTCGCTGACCGGCAGCTGCGGCGGGTAGGCGATCTTCAGGGGCTCGGACACAACGCGAGTCATTGTGCCCGAGCCCCGAAGTCACAGCGACGTGGTGGCGTCGGACGTGGTGGCGTCGGGCGTGGTGGCGTCGGGCGTGGTGGCGTCGGGCCCGGTGCCGCCGGGCGCGGTGTCGTCGGGCGCGGTCCCGGGAGGCAGCTGCCCGGGCCCGCCGGCGGGAGGCAGCTGCTGCTGGCCGTCGCCCAGCTGGCCGGGCACCTGGCCGGGCACCCCACCGGGAGCCTGGCCGGGAGCCTGGCCGCCGTTCCGGCCGGGGCCACCGCCCGCACCGTCATCGGCGCCGGCGCTGACCGCGCCGAGGGCCGCGCCCCCGGCGGCACCGAGGATCACCGAGGCCAGCGCCACCCCGGCGACGGCGCGCATGCCGAGCGCCCGGTCACGCAGCCGCGGGCCGGTGTCGGGCTGGTCGGGCTGGTCGGGCTGGTCGGTCTGGCCGTGCTGGCCGTGCTGGTCGGGCTGGTCGTGGGCTCGGTCGTTCGTCTCTTCGCTCATGCGCTCAGCCTCCGGCGGCCCCCTGTGCCGGGGCTGTGGCCGGTCTGTGCCGGCGCCACGTCCGCCGGGACCACTGTCCCTCACAGGCGGCTCACAGGAATCTGACAGGCTGGCGGCACACACGCACGACAGGGTGAGGCCCATGGACGACCTGATCCGCCCCGACGGCAGCCCGCTGAGGGTGCTCGTCGTCGACGACGAGCAGAACATCGCCGAGCTCATCAGCATGGCGCTGCGCTACGAGGGCTTCGAGACCCAGCAGGCGCACACCGGCTCCAGGGCGGTGGCCGCGGCCAAGGACTTCCGGCCCGACGCGGTGGTGCTCGACATGATGCTGCCCGACTTCGACGGCCTGGAGGTGCTGCGGCGGCTGCGCGGCCTCACCCCCGACGTACCCGTGGTGTTCCTCACCGCACGCGACTCCGTCGAGGACCGGGTCGCCGGCCTCACCGCCGGCGGCGACGACTACGTGACCAAGCCGTTCAGCCTCGAGGAGCTGGTCGCCCGGCTGCGCGGACTGCTGCGCCGGGCGGGGGCCCGCGCGGCCCGTGAGGAGCCGGTGCTCACCGTCGGCGACCTGACCCTCGACGAGGACAGTCGCGAGGTGCGCCGCGGTGCCGACGAGATCACGCTCACCGCCACCGAGTTCGAGCTGCTCCGCTTCCTGATGCGCAACCCGCGCCGGGTGCTGTCCAAGGCGCAGATCCTCGACCGGGTCTGGAACTACGACTTCGGAGGCCAGGCCAATGTCGTCGAGCTCTACATCTCCTACCTGCGCAAGAAGATCGACGCGGGCCGCCCGCCGATGATCCACACGATGCGGGGCGCGGGATACGTGCTGAAGCCATGAGACTCCCCGCCTCGCTGTCCTCCCGGCTGGTGCTCACGGCGGTGTCGCTGGTGGCGCTGGCCGCGCTGCTGCTCGGGCTCGCCACCACGGTCGCGATGCGCGCCTACCTGACCGACCAGCTCGACCGCGAGGTGGCCGCCGCACTCGAGCGGGCCTCCGGCGCCTCCGGCGAGGGTCGGCCGGGCCTGCCGCCGATCACCCGGGGCGATCGTGGCGGGAACGGCGACAGGTTCGGGCCGATCGCCCGCCAGCGGGTCGGCACGCTGACGGCCACCATCGACTCCACCGACGACCAGGCCGAGGTCCTCACCGACGACGACGTGAGGCCGCTCGGCTCCGAGGCGCTGGACCGGCTCGGCGAGGTGCCGGTCGACCGTCGGGGGCACACCGTCGAGCTGCCCGGCGTCGGCAGCTACCGGGTCGCCGCCATCGGGACCCCGGAGGGCGTCGTGGTCACCGGGCTGCCCACCTCGAGCGTCGACGACCTGGTCGGCTCACTGATCTGGCTGGAGATCCTGCTCTCCCTCGCCGTCGTGGCCGCGGCCGCGACGGCCGGCTCGATCCTGGTCCGGCGGCAGCTGCGGCCACTGCGCGAGGTGGCGGCCACCGCCCACGAGGTGAGCGCGCTGCCGCTGTCGGAGGGCGCGATCGACCTCTCGCCCCGGGTCCCGGAGCGGCTCACCGACGAGCTCACCGAGGTGGGCCAGGTCGGCGCCGCCCTGAACACCCTGCTCAGTCACGTCGAGACCTCGCTGACCGCCCGGCACGCCAGTGAGCAGCAGGTGCGCCAGTTCGTCGCCGACGCCTCCCACGAGCTGCGGACCCCGCTGGCCACCATCAAGGGGTACGCCGAGCTGTCCCGGCGCACGCCCGACGACGCGGCCGCCCTGCTGGCCGCGCTGGCGAAGGTCGAGTCCGAGGCCGGCCGGATGTCGTCGCTGGTCGACGACCTGCTGCTGCTCGCCCGGCTGGACGCCGGCCGGCCGCTGGAGCGGTCGCCGGTCGACCTCACCCGGCTGCTGCTCGAGACGGTCTCGGACGCCCGGGTCCTGGCTCCCGACCACCGGTGGCGGCTGTCGCTTCCCGAGGAGGCGGTCGAGGTGGTCGGCGACGAGGCCCGGCTGCACCAGGTGGTCACGAACCTGCTCGGCAACGCCCGGCGGCACACCCCGCCGGGCAGCACGGTGACGGTCGGCGTCACCCCGGGCCGCGACGGGGGCGCCCGGCTGACCGTGAGCGACGACGGCCCCGGGTTCGACGCGGCCCTGGTCGGGCAGGCGTTCGAGCGGTTCACCCGCGGCGACAGCGCCCGCACCCGGGACGCCCACCCCGGAGGCGCGGGCCTGGGACTCTCGCTGGTCCGTGCGATCGTGTCGGCCCACGGCGGCACCGTGCACCTGAGCAGCCGACCCGGCGAGACCCGCTTCGAGATCACGCTGCCGGGCGAGACCGAGCGGCTCACAGGGGACTGACAGGCCGACCCCACGGCGTACCCAGACCGGGCGGCCACGGTGAGGACATGAGCCTCACCACCACCGCCCGAACGGCGGCCTCCTCCCCCGACTCCCCAGCCCAGGCCCAGGCCCAGGCCCCCTCCGGGGTCGACCCGACCCGGACCCGGAGCAGCCCCCGCGGCGGGCCCCGCGCCCGCTGGGGCCGGCCCGACGCCGCGGCCCTGCGCCGTCACCTGCCGCTGGCAGGACTGCTGCTCGGCACCGCGCTGCTCTACCTCTGGGGACTGGGTGCCTCCGGCTGGGCGAACTCCTACTACTCCGCGGCCGCGCAGGCCGGCTCGGAGTCGTGGAAGGCGTTCTTCTTCGGCTCCTTCGACGCCGCCAACGCGATCACCGTCGACAAGACCCCGCTGAGCCTCTGGCCCATGGCCCTGTCCGTGCGGCTCTTCGGCCTGTCGTCGTGGGCGATCCTGGTCCCCCAGGCCCTCATGGGTGTGGCCGCGGTCGCCCTGCTGCACGGAGGCGTGCGGCGGGCGACGGGCTCGCCGGCCGCCGGGCTGCTCGCCGGCAGCGTGCTCGCGCTCACGCCCGTCGCGACGCTGATGTTCCGCTTCAACAACCCGGACGCGCTCCTGGTGCTGCTGCTGGTCGGCGCCGCCTCCGCGACGCTCCGCGCGGTCGAGGCGACCCAGGACGGCACCAGCAGCGGGACCCGCTGGCTGGTGCTCGGCGGGGCCCTGGTCGGGCTGGGCTTCCTCACCAAGATGCTGCAGGCCTTCCTGGTGCTGCCCGCCCTCGCCCTGACGTTCGCAATCTTCGCCGGGATCCCGCTCGCCAAGCGGGTCCTGCCGCTGCTGGCGGCGTTCGGCGCCATGGTGGCGGCATCCGGCTGGTGGATCGCGATCGTCGAGCTGTGGCCCGCCTCGTCGAGGCCCTACATCGGTGGCTCGCAGGGCGACAGCATCCTCGAGCTCACCCTCGGCTACAACGGCCTGGGCCGGCTGACCGGCGAGCAGACCGGCTCCGTGGGCGGTGGCGGAGGCTGGGGCGCGACCGGGCCCTGGCGGATGTTCGACTCCGAGATCGGCAGCCAGATCGCCTGGCTGCTGCCGGCGGCCGTCGTGCTCGGGATCGCCGGGCTGTGGTTCGCGCGCGGCCTGGCACACCGACGGCTCGTCCAGGCCGCCCTCACCCTCTGGCTCGGCTGGCTGGCCGTCACGGTGGTGACGTTCAGCTTCATGGCCGGCATCTTCCACGCCTACTACACGGTCGCGCTGGCCCCGGCGATCGCCGCGCTCGTCGCCCTCGGCGGCTGGGTGCTGTGGCGGCAGCGGGCCGCCTACGCCGCCGCGGCGACGCTGGCCTTCACCACCGCCTTCACGAGCGCCTGGGCGTTCATGCTGCTGGACCGCTCGGACTGGCAGCCCTGGCTGAAGTACGCCGTCGTCACCGTCGGGCTCGCCGCCGCGCTGATGCTCGCCGGCATCCGGCACCTGCCGCGCCCGGTCGGCACCGTCGTCGCGACCGCCGCCCTGCTGGCCGCCCTGGCCGGCCCTGCGGCGTACTCCCTGGCGACCGCCGCGACCCCGCACACCGGCTCGATCCCGACCGCGGGCCCCTCGTCTGGTGCCGCAGCGGGTGCCGACCCGCGCGGGGCCGCCGGTGGGGCAGGCGACGGGGCTGGCGACGGGGCAGGCGGCGGGACAGGCGCCGGGACCGACGGCGGGGTGGGCGGCCTGCTCACCGGGTCGACCTCGACCGCCGAGCTGACGGCGCTCCTCCAGCAGGACGCGGACGCCTGGACGTGGTCCGCGGCCGTGGTCGGCGCCAACTCCGCGGCCGGCTACCAGCTGGCAAGCGGCGAGCCGGTGCTGGCACTGGGCGGCTTCAACGGCAGCGACCCGAGCCCCACCCTGGCCGAGTTCCAGGAGTACGTCGCCGACGGCGAGATCCACTACTTCATCTCCGGCGGCGGCGGGTTCGGTGGCCGCGGTGGTGCCGGCGGCCCCGGGGGCGGCGGGGACTCCGAGATCGCGACCTGGGTGAGCGAGACCTTCACCGCCCGGACCGTGGACGGCGTGACCGTCTACGACCTCTCGGACGGTGTGCGATGAGCGCCGTTGAGCCGCTGGTCGAGCCGGCACCCCTGCTGGACGTGGTGATCCCGGTCTACAACGAGGAGGTCGCCCTGGCCGAGACCGTGCACCGGCTCACCGGGCACCTCGCGCGGCTGCCCTGGACCTGGCGGGTGACCATCGCCGACAACGCCAGCAACGACGCCACCCCCCTGGTGGCGCGACGACTGGCACGCGAGGTGCCGGGGGTCCGCGTCGTCACGCTGCCGGAGAAGGGCCGGGGCCGGGCGCTGAAGCGGGTGTGGTCCGACTCCGACGCCGAGGTGCTGGTGTACATGGACGTCGACCTGTCGACCGACCTCAACGCGCTGCTCCCGCTCGTGGCGCCCCTGCTGAGCGGACACTCCGACCTGGCCATCGGGTCGCGGCTGACCCGCGGGTCCAACGTCGTCCGCGGGCCGCGCCGGGAGCTGGTCTCCCGCGGCTACAACGTGCTGCTGCGCTCGACCCTGCGGGCGAGGTTCAGCGACGCCCAGTGCGGGTTCAAGGCGATCCGGCGACCGGTGGCGCAGGCGCTGCTGCCGCTGGTGGAGGACGACACCTGGTTCTTCGACACCGAGCTGCTGGTGCTCGCCGAGCGGTCCGGGCTGCGCATCCACGAGGTGCCGGTGGACTGGGTCGACGACCCCGACTCCCGGGTCGACGTGCTGCGCACCGCGCTCGACGACCTGCGGGGCATCCGCCGGCTCGGCTGGTCGCTGCTGCGCGGACGGCTGCCGCTCACGGCGGTGTCCGCGGAGCTGGGGCGGGCCCAGGCCTCGGCGGCGGCCGGCCGGACCGCCTCGCAGCTGACGATCTTCGCCCTGGTCGGCGTGGCCTCGACGGCCGCCTACGCCGTGCTCTACCTGCTGCTGCGCGTGGTCACCGGAGGCCAGGTCGCGAACCTGCTGGCACTGCTGCTGACCGCGATCGGCAACACCGCCGCCAACCGCCGGCTCACCTTCGGCGTCCGCGGCTCGCGGCACAGGCTGCGGCACCAGCTGCAGGGGCTGGCCGTGTTCGGTGCCGGTCTGGCCACCACCAGCGGCGCGCTGCTCGTCCTCCACCGCTGGTCCACCTCGCCGCATCTCGGGGTGGAGGTGCTGGTGCTGACCGCGGCCAACCTGCTCGTGACGCTGATGCGGTTCGTGGCCATGCGGGTCTGGATCTTCCGTCGCCCCTGACCCGTCGTCGGGTCGGCGGGCGGAGGGTGGCGTCAGTGCAGGATCTCGACCAGGGCGGGCAGCGACGCCGCGAGCGCGGCCAGCAGCTCCTCGCGGGTGACGCCCTCCGGGTCGCGGACCCAGGCCAGCACCAGGTCCTCGGCCATCGCCGACCAGGCCCGGACCATCAGCCGGGCGGCCCGGGTGTCCGGGACGACCGAGCCCTGGGCGTCCTCCCGGAAGACCCGGTCGGTGAGCGCCCCGCGCGCCTCGTCGTAGATCTGCCGCATCTGCTGGTTGCCGCCGGCCGCGCCCTTGACGAGGGAGAGGTACCCCTCGTAGTTGGCCTCCACGTAGTCGACGTACGCCGCCACGGAGGCCAGCAGCCGCTCGAGCGGCTCCCCGGCCGTGGGCGGGGCGGTCTGGGCGATCAGGTCGTCGGCGGCCCGGCGCATGACCGCCTCGTGGAAGTCGTGCTTGTTGCCGAAGTAGTGGTAGAGCAGCCCGCGCGAGATCCCGGCCTCCTCGGCCAGCAGGTCGATCGAGAGCTCGTCGAGGGACCGGGTGGCGAGCAGGGTGACCCCCAGCGTGAGCAGCTGCTCGCGGCGGTCGCCCGGAGCCATCCGGACACGTGGGACGGCGGTCATGTGGCCCACCTTACTGAATCTGTGTACAACAGCCTATTGACGCTTGTTCAACACCCTGCCTACGGTGAGCCCATGGCCACATCGTCGAAGACCCACGTCGAGCAGCTCGTCATCGGCGCCGGCTTCGCCGGGCTCGCCACGGCGATCCGGCTGCAGGAGGACGGCGAGCGGGACTTCCTCGTCATCGAGAAGGGGGCCGAGGTCGGCGGCACCTGGCGCGACAACACCTACCCGGGTGCGGCCTGCGACGTGCCGAGCCAGCTCTACTCCTACTCGTTCGCGCCCAACCCGGACTGGTCGATGTCGTTCTCCCCCCAGCCGGAGATCCAGGCCTACATCCGCCGGGTGGCCGAGGACGCCGGCGTGCTCGACCGGTTCCGCTTCCACACCGCCGTCGAGGCCGCCGTCTGGGACGAGGCCGCGCAGCACTGGCGCGTGGACCTCTCCACGGGCGAGACCGTCACCGCGAGCATCCTCGTCTCCGGCGCCGGCGGGCTCTCGGCACCGCGACTCCCCGACATCGACGGGATCGGCGACTTCCGCGGCGAGATCTTCCACTCCGCGCAGTGGAACCACGACGCCGACCTCACCGGCAAGCGGGTGGCGGTCATCGGCACCGGCGCCTCGTCGATCCAGATCGTGCCCGAGGTGCAGAGGATCGCGGCACACCTCGACGTCTACCAGCGCACCGCGCCGTACGTCCTCCCCCGCAACGACCGCACCTACACCCGGCTCGAGCGACTGGCGTTCCGGCACCTGCCGTTCGTCCAGCGGGCCTACCGGACCGCGATCTACTGGGGCCGCGAGTGCTACGTGCCCGGGTTCACGCTGCAGCCGCGGCTGGCCTGGCCGGCCAAGAGGATGGCGCTGGCCAACATCGCCAAGGGCATCAGCGACCCGGACCTGCGCGAGAAGGTCACCCCGACGTACGAGATCGGGTGCAAGCGGATCCTGATCTCCAACACCTACTACCCGGCCCTCGACGCCGACAACGTCGACCTGGTCACCGACCCGATCAGCCGGATCACCGGCGACGCGGTGGTCACCGCCGACGGCGTCGAGCACCCGGTCGACGTGCTGGTCGTGGCGACCGGCTTCTTCACCACGGAGCTGCCGATCGCCGAGCGCATCGTGGGCCGCGAGGGGCGCAGCCTCGCCGAGACCTGGCGTGACAGCGGGATGGCCGGCTACAAGGGCACCACCGTGCACGGCTTCCCCAACCTGTTCCAGGTCGTCGGCCCGAACACCGGGCTCGGGCACTCGAGCATGGTGTTCATGATCGAGGCGCAGGTGGAGTACCTCCGCGACGCCGTGCGCACGATGCGACGCCACGAGTACGCCACCGTCGAGCCCCGTCGCGACGCGCAGCAGCGCTGGAACGACGACCTCCAGCGCCGGATGCGGCGTACCGTCTGGCACACCGGGGGCTGCTCGAGCTGGTACCTCGACGAGCACGGTCGCAACACCACCCTGTGGCCGCGCACGACGTTCGCGTTCCGCAGCCTGCTGTCGGCCTTCGACGTCGCCGCCTACGAGGTCACCGCCCCCGTCCGCGAGCGAGAAGGAGCCCCCGCATGAGAACCCTGAGGGACAAGGTCGTCGTCGTCACCGGCGCCGGCTCCGGCATCGGGCGGGCGGTCGCCGTGGAGGTGGCCGGTCGCGGCGCCGCCGTCGCGATCTCCGACGTCGACGAGGCCGGGCTGGCCGAGACCGTCGACCTGGTCAAGGCCGCCGGCGCCCACGAGGTGCGCTCGGACCGCCTCGACGTCGCCGACCGGCCGGCGTTCGCGTCGTACGCCGCGGCGGTGCGCGAGCACTTCGGCCGGGTCAACGTGATCGTCAACAACGCCGGGGTCACGATGACCGGCGACTTCGAGGAGCTGACCTACGAGCAGTTCGAGTGGATCATGTCGATCAACTTCTGGGGCGTGGTCACCGGCACGAAGGAGTTCCTGCCGCACCTGATCGAGTCCGGCGACGGGCACGTGGTCAACATCTCCTCGCTCTTCGGGCTGGTCAGCATGCCCGGCCAGTCGTCGTACAACGCCTCGAAGTACGCCGTCCGCGGCTTCACCGAGGCGCTCCGCGAGGAGATGCTGGTCGCCGGCCACCCCGTCGGTGTCACCTGTGTGCACCCCGGGGGCATCAGGACCGGGATCTCCCGCAACGGGCGCAAGACCGCGAGCCAGGACGGCGCCGCGGTGGACGCGCTCTTCGAGCGGAGGCTGGCCCGGATGGAGCCGTCCCGCGCGGCCGAGATCATCGTCCGGGGATTCACCGCCGACCGGGCGCGGGTCCTGGTCGGGATCGACGCGCACCTCATCCACCACGCGGCCAAGCTGGCCGGCTCCCGCTACCAGGACGTCGTCGCCCGGCTCAGCAAGAGGCTGCTCCCACCCGCCCGCTGACCTCGACCCGTCGCTTGTGTCGGCCCCCGACCCGACACTGGCGACGGGTCGGCGCGTTTCAGGCCGATACGAGCGACGGGTCGGCAGACTGGGGGGATGGAGCCGGGGACGCCGATCGAGGTCGTGATGACGAAGTGGCGGGACCGGCCGCACTGGGAGTTCCCGACCCGCTACCTCGGCAGCGACCCGCACGGCGACTGGCTCGGGGTCGCGGCCGGCACCCGCTTCGAGCGACCCGGCGCCGAGTACGTCGCCCCGGTGGCCCAGGTGGTGCTCGTGCCGGGCCGGGACTCGGGCACCGACCGCGGCCACCTGGCCACCTTCCACGCCGCGGGCGGACCGGTCGCGGTCTACGTCGACATCACCACACCGCCGGTGTGGGACGGCCACGTGCTGCGGGCGGTCGACCTCGACCTGGACGTGGTCCGCGGCACCACCGGCCGGGTCTGGGTCGACGACGAGGACGAGTTCGCCGCGCACCGCACCGAGCTCGGCTACCCCGCCACCGTCGTCGTGCACGCCACCCGCTCCTGCGCCCGGGTGCACACCGACGTCGCCCGCGGGGCCGCGCCGTACGACGGCACGGCGGCCGCCTGGCTGGCGCAGGTCACCGCGCCGGCGACCTGAGGCCGGAGCCCCCGACACTGACGACGGGTCGAGGCCTGAGCCACCGACACTGACGACGGGTCGAGGCCGGAGCCCCGACACTGACGACGGGTCGACGTCAGGGACGGCTCACGGGGCGCGCCGAGGCCGGCGCACCGACCGCATCCGCAGCGGTCCGACCAGCCGGGGCCCGGCCAGCCGGGACTCCAGGCGCCGTGCCTCGCGCTTGATCGGCTGCGCGATGTACTCCCCCAGGATCACTCCGGACGCCAGCGCGATCGCCACCGACGCGGCGGTCACCATCGCCAGGATCCCGGCGCTGGAGGACGCGCCACCCTCGGCCAGCAGCGAGAGGCCGCGGTAGATCGAGAGGCCGGGCAGCAGCGGCACGATCGTCGAGACGACCACGACGAGCGGGGGCACGCGGACGCTGCCGGCCGCCGCGTAGGCGACCAGGCCGATGAACAGCGCAGCGAAGGCCACCGCCCAGGTGCGCCCGAAGCCGTTCTGCTCGACGGCGTTGGCGATCACCATCGCGGTGCCGCCGATGACGCCGATCGGCAGCATCACCCGCTTCGGCGAGTAGGCGGAGAAGGCGAACGCCGCCGAGCAGATCGCGGCTCCCAGCGCCATCGTGCCGGCGGTCTTGAGGTCGAGCGCCCCGGGCTCGAGCCGGCCGACGTCCACCCCGGCCAGCTCGCCCACCGCGAGGCCGCCGCTGACGCCGGCGATGATCCCCGACGTCGCCAGCATCGCCTCGATGATCCGGGCGCCGCCGGTGACGTAGAACCCGGACAGGCAGTCCTGCAACGCTCCCATGAAGCCGATGCCCGAGAGCAGCATGATGATGTTCGCCGTGACCACCAGCGACGGCTCGACGGCCAGGTCGAGCGCCGTGGCCGCCACCGCGAGCAGCGTGGCGACGCCGCCGCCGGCCACCTGCAGGTAGAACTGCGGCAGGCGGCGTCGGGACATGACGAGCTGGAGCCGGTCGATGCACATCGCCGAGAACGACGCGATCAGCATCACCACCGCGCCGCCGCCGAGCATCAGCGCCACCCCGGCGCTCATCGCCCCCCAGCCAAGGGTGACCGCCCAGCGCGGACGCAGGTGCCCCGACGAGCTGACCCGGGCCACGGTGGCGCGCGCCGCAGCGAGGTCGACCTCGTCCCGGAGCACGTCGCGCACCAGGTGGTCGACCCGGGTCAGGTCCTCGTAGTCGATGTCGCGCTGGACGACCTGGCGCAGCAGCGTGACCGGCGGCTCGTCGGGCTCCACCTGGTAGCCCATCGAGAGTGAGGTGAAGGTGACGTCGATCTCGGGGTTGCGGAGCCCGTAGTGGCGCGCGATCGAGCCCATCGTCGCGGTGACGTCGGCCGCGCCGGCACCGGAGGACAGCAGCAGCTCACCGATGCGCAGGCACAGGTCCATGGTGAGGTTGATGGCACGTGCGTCGGGCATGGCGGCAATGGTTCCACGGGCCCCGGGGTGTGGTTCGCTGGTGTCGTGCGCATCGACTTCCGCAGTTCCGCGCGTCACACCCTGGGGGTGGAGTGGGAGTTCGCCCTCGTCGACGCGCAGACCCGGGACCTGGCCAACTGCGCCTCCGACCTGTTCGCCACGGCCGGTCCCCGGCTCGCCGATCCGGGCCGGCTGCACCGGGAGCTGCTCCGCAACACCGTCGAGGTGGTGACCGGCGTGTGCGAGTCGGTCCCGGAGGCGATGGCGGACCTGCGCGAGACCCTCGCGGTGGTGCTGCCGGCCGCCCGCGAGATCGGGGTGGACCTGTTCGGAGCCGGTGCCCACCCGTTCGCCTCCTGGTCCGCCCAGCACCTGACCGAGGGGCACCGGTACGCCGAGCTGATCAACCGGACCCAGTGGTGGGGCCGGCAGATGCTGATCTGGGGCGTGCACGTGCACGTCGGCCTGCCGTCGGTGGAGCGGGTGATGCCGGTGCTGTCGGCCCTGCTGAACTCCTACCCGCACCTCCAGGCGCTGTCGGCCTCCTCGCCCGTGTGGGCCGGCACCGACACCGGCTACGCCTCGAACCGGGCGCTGATGTTCCAGCAGCTGCCGACCGCCGGCCTGCCGTTCCAGTTCACCACCTGGGCGGAGTACGAGGCCTTCGTCCACGACCAGCTGGTCACCGGCGTCGTCGAGGAGCTGGACGAGATCCGGTGGGACGTGCGCCCGGCGGCGAACCTCGGCACGCTCGAGAACCGGGTGTGCGACGGCGTCTCGACCCAGCACGAGATGGCGGCCCTGGTGGCCCTCATGCACTGCCTCGTGGTCGACCTGGACGACCGGCTCGCCGCCGGCGAGGAGCTGCCGACGATGCCGCCGTGGCACGTGCAGGAGAACAAGTGGCGGGCCGCCCGCTACGGCCTGGACGCGGTGATCATCCTCGACGCCGCCTCGCACGAACGGCTGGTCACCGACGACCTGGACGACCTGCTGGAGCGGTTGACGCCGGTCGCCCGCCGGCTCGACTGCGAGGCCGAGCTGCGCGCGGTCGCCGACATCCCGGCCCGCGGCGCGTCGTACCAGCGCCAGCGGGCCGTCGCCGAGCGCACCCGGGGCGACCTGGTGGCGGTGGTCGACACGGTCGTCGCCGAGCTGCGCGACTCGCTCGGTCTGCCGTAGCCGCGGCGCCCGCGCCGGTCACCGTCGGCGGGGGCGCTCAGGCCGGCGGGGTCATCTCGAGGCGGACGCCGAGCAGCCGCACCGGCCGCCCCGGCTCCAGCCGGTCCAGCAGGGAGACGGCGGCGTCGGCCAGCACCTCCGGGTCGTTGCTCGGCTCCGGCAGGGTCAGGCTGCGGGTGAGCGTCACGAACGGCCGGAACCGCACCTTGATGCCGACCCGGGCCGCCGGGCGGCCCTCCGCGTCGATGTCGGCCAGCACCCGCGCGGTGAGCACCCGCACCTCCTCGGCGACCCGACCCCAGTCCTCGAGGTCGGCCTGGAACGTCGTCTCCCGGCCGTGCGCGCGTGGCACCCACGGCGTCGGGTCCACCGGGCTGGTGTCGACGCCGCGGCCCAGCCGGCGGTACCACGGCCCCATGGTCGGCCCGAGCTCCGCGGCCAGCACCTCCGGGTCGGCGTCGGCGAGCTCGCGGACCGTGGTCAGCCCGAGCACGGCCAGCTTGGCGGCCGTCCTGCGACCGATGCCCCACAGGGCGTCGGTGGGCCGGTCCCCCATCACCTCGAACCAGTCCGCCCCGGTGAGCCGGAAGCTGCCGCGCGGCTTGCCGAACTCGGTGGCGATCTTGGCCCGCAGCCTGTTGTCGCCGATCCCGACCGAGCAGTGCAGGTCGGTGGCGGCCAGCACCGCGGCGCGGAGCCGGTCCGCGAACTCCTCCGGCTCGCCCAGCTCCCCGTGCCCGGGCCCGGGTGCGAGGAACGCCTCGTCCCAGCCGAGCACCTCCACGAGCACCGGCATCCCGCCCCACGAGGCCGACCGGAGGGTGTCCATCACCCGCACGGACGCCGCGTCGTACGCCGCGTGGTCGGTCGGCAGGAACACCGCGTCCGGACACTTGCGGGCCGCCAGCCGCAGCGGCATCCCGGACCGGACGCCGTACTCCCGGGCGACGTAGGAGGCGGTCGCGACCACCCCTCGCTCGGTCGGGTCGCCGCGACCGCCGACCACGACCGGCACGGCGGCCAGCTCCGGGTGGCGGAGGATCTCGACCGCGGCGATGAACTCGTCGAGGTCGACGTGCAGCACCCAGTCCACGGCGGGCTCAGTGTCGGGGCGGCGGCAGGGCGTCGGTCGACTCCAGCGAGTCCAGGCCGGTGAGCTGGAGCAGGTCGACGACGACCGAGCGCAGCTGCGCCAGCACCACCTCGGCGGAGAGCTCGTCGGTGCGCTCCACCTCTGCGGTGGCCCGGCCGACCGCCAGCAGCGCCCCCTGCGCGGCGGAGGCCATCCGGTTGGCGTCCAGCTCGTCGGCCACCTCCTCGCAGGCGGCGGCCAGGTCGACGGCGAGCCGGGCATAGGACTGCGGGATCGGACGGCGCCGGTAGGCGCAGACCGCGGTGTGCCGCACCAGCACCCGGGTGCTGCGCAGCGCGCGGTCGAGCGGGTCGACCAGCTCGACCATCCGGCGCAGCCCGCCCTTGTGCCGGACCCGGAACGGCGAGGAGGCCACCACCGAGAGCCCCTCGTCCGCCGCGGACTGCAGCTCCCGGATCAGGTAGTCGGTGCCGCGCGCGTCGGCCAGCAGGTCGAGCGCCGGGTCCACCTCGCCGTCGACCATGACGTCGGCGGCGGTGCGCAGCAGGGTGGCGATCTTGCGGACCACGATCGCCGCCTGCTCCCGGGGCCGCCGCAGCGGCGCCGCGGGCACGACGGTCGCGGCGACGAGGGCGACCGCGCCCCCGATCAGCGCATCGGTCCACCGCACGAAGCCCGCGTCCGGGTCCGGCATCAGCGTGCTGATCACGATGGACTGGACCGCCGCCTGGGTGACGAAGAGCTGGCCGCCGTCGAGGAGGAACGCCGAGGACATGGCCAGCCCGACGATCAGCATCAGCTGCCACCAGCCGCTGCCGATCTGCGCCACCAGCAGGTCGCCGACCAGGACCCCGATCGCCACGCCCAGCGTCACCTCGGCGACCCGTCGCAGCCGCTGGCCGTAGGAGGTGCCGAGGCTGACCACCGCCGCGATCGGGGCGAAGAACGGCGTCGGGTGCCCCAGGAGGTCGGCGGCGATGAACCAGGCCAGCCCGGCCGCGACCGCGCACTGGACGATCTGGAAGGACTTGGCCCGCAGCCGCTTGAGCCGGCCGGACATCGAGGTCCGGCCCCGGTTCCAGGCACGGTCCAGCGGCTGACCTGCCGTGCGCACCTCCATCGGGCCTCCTCCGGCCCCAGCCTGCCAGACGACCCGGCCCTGCGGGCGCCGGCTACCGCGCCCGGGTCACCGTGATCGTGCTGTTCGTGCAGGAGCCGGCCAGGTCGCGCATCGCGGCCAGCTCGGCGGTGTCGACGTCGAGCCGCCAGCGCAGCTTCACCGCCACGAACTCGCGCAGGTAGCGGCAGCGGTCGTAGGTGGGGAGCCAGCCGGCGATGTCCTTGTCGCCCTTGGCCTGGTTGACGTTGTCGGTCACCCCGACCAGCGACCGGTAGTCCCCGAGGTCGTTGGCGAAGGCGCGCCGCGTGCTGGTGGTCCACGACCGGGCCCCGGAGTCCCACGCCTCGGCGAGCGGCACCATGTGGTCGATGTCGACGTCGGAGGTCTGGTACCACGACACCCGGTCGTAGTAGCTGAACCAGCGGCCGCCGGTGATCGTGCAGGTGCCGGTGACCGTCGGCGGGTCGTCGGCCTCGGCCAGCAGCACCTCGTTGCGGGTGTGGCACCCGTCCCCGTCGTCGTCGACCCAGTGCGGGAACAGGCTGCGGCTGTAGCCGGTGCGCACCTCGGCGGCCACCCTGAGGTCGCCGATGGCCGTGTCGAGCGGGGCCGAGTAGGAGTCGCCGGCGGCGGCGACGGCCGGGGTCGGACCCACGAGGCCGACGGACAGGGCGAGGGCGAGCGGTACGGCGGCGAGACCGGCGCGGGTGCGTCGGAGGAGGTGGCTCATGTGGTCTCCCGAGGAGTGGTGGGCGGTCGCTGCGAAGCCAACCGGCTCCCGACCCGCAGGGGAAGAGGGGATTCCCTCGACATCACCGGCTCCGGAGGGCAGGATCGCCGCACCGACCTGAAAGAGGTGGCACCACGTGGTCCTGCCCATCGACCCGACGGCTGTCGGGTTCCTGCTCGCAGAGAACCGGCAGATGCCGATGCACGTCGGTGGCCTCCAGCTGTTCAAGAAGCCGGAGGGCGCGGGCCGCAGCTTCGTGCAGGAGCTCTACGAGCAGACCCGGGCGGTGGACGAGATCGCCCCGCTGTTCCTGCGACGCCCGCACCGGTCGGCCCGCACCGCCGGTCAGTTCGTCTGGGTCGAGGACGAGCTGTTCGACATCGACCACCACGTGCGGCACAGCGCGCTGCCGAAGCCGGGCCGGGTGCGTGAGCTGCTGGACCTGTGCTCGCGCCTGCACGGGACCCGGCTGGCCCGGGAGCGGCCGCTCTGGGAGGCGCACTACATCGAGGGGCTGCGCGACGGCCGGGTGGCGATCTACACCAAGATGCACCACGCGCTGGTCGACGGCGTCTCCGCGATGCGCCTGCTCCAGAGCACGATGACGACCGACCCCGACGACCGTTCCGTGCGGGCGCCGTGGGCGGCCCGGCCCGGGACCGCGAAGGCCGCCCGGGTCCGCGCCGAGGCGGAGGCGAGCCTGGCCGGGGTGCCGGTGCACGCGCTGCGCGGGGCACTCGGCCTCACCGCCGAGGCCGCCGGCCTGCCCAGCGCCCTGGTCCGCACGATCCGGCGCGGGGTGCGCAACGAGACCTCGGCGCTGTCGCTCTACGCGCCGCGGACCCTGTTCAACCAGCAGATCACCGGCTCGCGGCGGTTCGCCGCCCAGGACTGGCCGATCGAGCGGATGCGCGGCATCGGCAAGGCGACCGGCACCACGATCAACGACGTGGTCCTGGCGATGTGCAGCGGCGCCGTGCGCTCCTACCTGCTGGAGCTGGACGCCCTGCCGGACACGCCGCTGGTCTCGATGGTCCCGGTCGGCCTGAACGCCAAGCAGTCGCAGGTCGCCTCCGCGGAGGGCGGCAACGCGGTGGGCGCGGTCATGGTCAAGCTGGGCACCCACCTCGCCGACCCCGGGGACCGGCTGCGCTCGATCCACACCTCGATGAAGGACGGCAAGGAGGCGCTGTCGTCGATGACGCCGGTGCAGATCCTGGCCATGAGCGCGGTCGGCATGGCGCCGGCGATCCTGACCCCGCTGTTCCGGATGCAGGGCCTGATCCGGCCGCCGTTCAACCTGATCATCTCCAACGTGCCGGGGCCGCGGACCACGCAGTACTTCAACGGCATGCGGCAGGTCGGCCAGTACCCGCTCTCGATCCCGATCCACGGGATGGCGCTCAACATCACCTGCACGTCGTACGACGGGATGATGGGCTTCGGCCTCACCGGCTGCCGGCGGACCGTCCCGCACCTGCAGCGGCTGCTCGGCCACCTCGACGACGAGCTGCGCGCCCTGGAGCGGGCGGCGGGGGTCGCCTGACCCTCGCCCGGGCCGTCGCCCGGGCCTGAGCCCTACCCGGGCCGTCGCCCGAGCTCGAGCCCGCCGCCGACGGTCTCGGCGACGGCGACCAGCCGGGCCCGGGTGATCGCGCTGACCGTCAGCAGGCCGGCGGTGTGGGCGTTCGAGCCGGCCCGGGTCGGCTCGGCGGAGTTCACCGAGATGCACCGGCGGGTGCCCCCGTCGGCGGCGTTGGCGAGGGCGGTCGCGTGCCCGGTCGTCCCGCTGCCGGCGAAGCAGTCCAGCACCACCGCGTCGTCGGGGTAGCAGTCGAGGATCCGACGCAGCAGCCCCGTGGGCTTGGGTGACTCGAAGACGTGGCCGACCACCGCCTTGAGCTCGGCGACCGCCGTGTCGGTGGAGCCGACCTCCTCGGCCAGCCAGATCGTCGAGAGCTTCTTGCGGCGGCCGGCGTGCAGCCAGTCCCGCTGGAAGACGTCGACCCGCTCCCCCAGCCGGCCGGCGACCCGACGGCAGACCAGGTCGTCGGGCCGGGCCTGCACCCGGGGCGCCGACCACCGCCAGACGGCCGGCCGACCGTCGCCGAACACCGGCCAGACCTCGTGCGCGGCGGGAAACGGCTCGGTGCCCACGGCGCCGGTGTCCGGGTCACCCCACAGCGGGTAGTGCAGGGTGCCGGCGGTCGCCGGGTTGAACTTCTTGTTGGTGTTGCGCAGCGGCAGGTGCCGGAACCGGCGGCCGTCGTCGAGGGTCAGCGGGAAGTCCGCCTCGAGGACCGTGTGCGGCGAGGTCGGGTCCAGCCGGCAGCGCACGGCGTCCCGGGCGTAGACGAGGAGGTACTCGTGGGAGGTGGCGAAGAACGTGCCGAGCTGGCGGCCCTTCGGGTTGAGGTTGACCACGACCTGGGCGACGAAGTTGCGCTCCCCGAAGACCTCGTCGAGCAGCAGCCGCAGGTGGGCCACCTCGTTGTCGTCGATCGAGCAGAACACCGCCCCGCGCGCGTCGAGCAGCTCCCGGACGGCGACCAGTCTCGGCCGCATCATCGCGGTCCAGGCCTCGTGGCGGCCGGCCCCGGAGCCGTGCCGGTCGCGGTAGGCGAAGTCGTTGCCGGTGTTGTAGGGCGGGTCGAGGTAGGCCACGTCGACGCTGCCCGGCGGCAGCGTGGGCAGCACGTCGAGGTTGTCGCCCTCCAGGAACAGGTTCGTCGCGGTGCCCGGGAGCGACGCCTCAGTCACCCCGGCTGCGTCCCCTCAGGGCGGGTCGACCGGGCTCGCGCGGCAGCTCCCGGCGGCTCAGGTCGGCGTGCGCCAGGAGGGTGTCGAGCGACTCCTCCTGCGGCGGGTAGACCGCCACGGGCTGGTCGCCGCTGAGGACGGCGTACGCCGTGCTGCCGCCCGGCGCGATCCGCAGCACCGCGCCGTCGACCACGGTGGCGGCGTGGGTGAACGCCTTGCGTCGAGCGGTCAGGCTCCTCGCCCTGCGCGCCGTGGCCTCGGCCGCCTTGCGGCCGCCGTTGTCCCAGGCGATCTTGGCCTGCGGCCCGTACTTCACCACCAGCCGGGTGCCGGTGCCGACCGCCTTCGCTGCCCTGCCGACGTTGACCATGGGGCCAATCTATCCGCCGCCGGGTGCCGCGCGGTGCGGACGCGTGCGGCACGATGGACGCCATGTGGTCGGGACGGGGCTCGGGTGGGGGCTCGGGACGGGGCTCCGGACGGGGACCCTTCGAGTCGTGGGCCAGGGCCCGCCGGAAGCGGGAGATGCTGCGCCGGCTCGAGGAGCTGGACCGGCTCGACGAGATGTACGGCCTCGGCGCGACCCGGCCCGAGGGCACGGCGCCGCGGTCCCGACGACAGCGTGAGCGGAGCCGACGCCGAGGCTCCCTCCTGGCGATGGCGGCGACCGGCCTGCTGGTCCTCGGCGTGCTCGCCGTCCACCCCGACGCCCAGCAGGCCCGGTCCCTGGTCGGGCTGGGCCCGGCGCCGCTGGTCGAGGTGCCGCTGCTGGACGAGGGGGACGGCAGCTACGCCTTCCTGGCCACCCAGCCCGGCAGCGACAAGGCCCCGGTCGCCTACGACCCGTGCCGCACGATCGAGGTGGCGGTGAACCCCGACGGCGCACCCGACGGCCACCTCGACCTGGTCCGGGCCGCCATGCGGTCGGTCAGCGAGGCCAGCGGCCTGCAGTTCGCCCTGGTCGACGAGACAACCGAGCGCCCCACGGAGCGTCGCCGCACCCGCGACCCGGGTCGCTACGGCAGCGGCTTCTCGCCGGTCCTGGTCGCCTGGGCGGACGCCTCGGAGATGCCCGGGCTGGCCGGGGACGTCGCCGGCCTGGGCGGGAGCGCGACGGTCACCGAGCTCGGCCGCTCCCGGTACGTCACCGGGGCGGTCACCATCGACACCGCCAGCACGGACCGGCTGCTCACCCGGCCCGGCGGCGTCGCCCAGCTGCAGGCGATCATCGACCACGAGTTCGGGCACCTGGTCGGGCTCGACCACGTCGCCGACCGCGGCGAGCTGATGCACGCCGAGAACAGCGGCCAGCTCACCTGGGGGCCGGGCGACCTGGCCGGCCTCTCCCGCCTCGGCCGCGGCGACTGCTTCTGACCCCCGCCGCCGCGAGCGTCAGTCGGTGAGGGGCACGTCGCGGTGCCAGGACTCCGTGACGTACTTGGTCCTCCAGCCCATCGCGACGTAGAGCCCCTCGGCCCCGGTGGGCGAGTCGGCATCGACCTCGAGCCCCACGCGGTCCCGGCCCCGGCCGGCGGCGTCGGCGATGATCGTGTTGAGCAGCCCCTTGGCCACGCCCCGGCCGCGGGCCGACTCCAGCACCCCGAGGTAGGAGACGTAGGACCCGTCCGGGCCGTCGCTGCCGTCGAGCACGGTCCCGACCAGGGCGCCGGCCGGCTCCGGCTCGTCGCCGTCGACGATCTCGGCGATCCACCAGTGGTCCCACCGGTGGCCGGGGTCCTCCCGGACCCGGTGCACGAACTCCTCGAAGGTCTCCTCCGAGGAGTTGAAGTGATCGGTGAAGGCGCTCTCGAGGACCTCGTGGACGGCGCGCAGGTCGTCCTCGTCCGGCATGCCGACGCCACCGTCGCGGCGTACCTGCCGGAACACCACGCCCTCGCGCTCCCAGCGCTCCGGAGAGGGCACCAGGTCGGCCTCGTCGGGGGTGACCGGGCGGCTCATCTGCCACCAGGTCCGGACCCGCTTGTAGGCGGCACCCTCCAGCCAGCGGTGCTGTCGCTCGTCGTCGGCGAAGGCACCGGTGTCGATCTGCTGCACGTCGAGCCCGCGGGCCGAGCCCACCTCACGGGCCTGCCCCTCGGCCCAGGCGAACAGCACCTCCGAGCAGCGCGAGGCGAGGTCGTCGGGAAGGGTGCGGTCGACGACGTGGACGTAGAGCATCCGCCCCACCGACCGGTCGTGGACGCCGCCCCAGGCCCGGATCACGCCGTCCCCGTCGCGGACCAGGACGTTCTCCCGCATCCGCAGGCCGCGCTCGGAGACCTCGACCAGGACGTCGACCTCGGAGGCGTCGGCCCAGCCGCGCCCGGACTTCTCGTGCGCCCGCAGCAGGTCGGTCAGCCGGGCCACGTCGGCGGGGTCGCCCGGGTCGGGCACCCCGACCTCCCAGTCCGCCGGGAGACCCGGGTCCTCGGGCAGCAGCTCTTCGGGGTCGCTCTCGAACCGGTTGTCTTCTGGGATCACGGCAGCCCATTGTGCCGCATCCTCCGGCGCGGCGGCGGACCGGCGACGTGCGTGCGTCCCGGCGGCAGGGCAGGGTGGGCGCATGCACTACGTCGGCGTGGACCTCGCCTGGGGACACCGCAGCCCCACCGGCCTGGCGGTCCTCGACGACGCCGGCACCCTCGTGCACGTCTCGGCCGCGCGGACCGACGAGGAGATCCTGGCCGTCCTCCGGCCGTGGACGGCCGGTCCCGTGGTGGTGGCCATCGACGCCCCGCTGGTGGTGACGAACCCGACCGGCAACCGGGTGTGCGAGGCCGAGCTCAACCGCGACTTCGCCCGCTTCGACGCGGGGGCGCACCCCTCGAACACGGGCAAGCCGGAGTTCGCCGGGACACCCCGTGGCGCCCTGCTCGCCGCCGACCTCGGCCTGGACCTCGACCCGGACTCCACCGCGGCGCGGCGGGCCGTCGAGGTCTACCCGCACCCGGCGACGGTGGCGCTCTTCCGGCTCGGCCGGACCCTGAAGTACAAGCAGAAGCAGGGCCGGTCGGTGGCCGCGCTGCGGGCCGAGCTGCTCCGGCTGACCACGCTCCTCGAGCAGCTGGGCACCGCGGAGCCCTCGATGGCACTGGCCGGCAACCCCGACTGGCGGGCGCTGGTCGAGGCGGTCGAGGTCGCCGAGCGCAAGAGCGACCTGCGCCGCGTCGAGGACCAGGTCGACGCCGTGGTGTGCGCCTACGTCGCCCGGTTCGCGCACCTGCGGCCCGACGCCACCACGACGTACGGCGACCTGGCCACCGGCTACGTGGTCACCCCGACCCTCCCGGCCGGGCACGTGCCGACCGTGCGGGTCCCCCGCGGTCGGGAGGCTCCCACGAGCGAGGGGGCCGGCGAGGGCGACGCGCACCGCACGGAGGCCGCTGCCCCGGGGTCCGGCGTGGTCACGGACCCGGCGACGGCCGAGCCGGTGCGCCGGGCGGTGCGGACCTACGCCGAGCGGCACCCGGCCCTGCAGGAGGCGACGGAGGGGTTCGTCGGGCTGGTGACCACGCTGCTCGACGACGCCGGCATCAACTACCTGAGCGTGACCGGCCGGGCGAAGAGCGTGGCCTCGTTCGCGGCGAAGGCCGAGCGCCGGGTGGACGGGGTGCGGCTCTACCCCGACCCGCTGACCGGCATCACCGACCAGGTCGGGGTCCGGGTGGTCACCTACCTGCACAGCGACGTGGCCGCCGTGGCCGACGTCTTCGCCGACCAGCTGCGGATCCTCGACGACCGGGACCTCGGGGAGGAGACAGCCCGGGAGGGGCGCTTCGGCTACGCCAGTCGGCACGTCCTGGTGGCGCTGGACCCGGAGCGACCCACCCCGGCCGCCACCGGGCGGATGCGCGAGCTGACCGCCTCGGTCCAGGTGCGCACCGTGCTGCAGCACGCGTGGGCCGAGTTCGAGCACGACATCCGCTACAAGGGCACCATCCCCGCCGAGCACGCACCCGACCTGGACCGGCGGTTCACCCTGGCGGCCGGGCTGCTCGAGCTCGCCGACCGGGAGTTCTCCGCGATCCGGGACCGCCTGCAGGAGTCGATGACCGGCCAGCACCCGGAGCCGGACGCCGTCGACCCGCGGATCAGCGCCCAGGAGCTGGCGACGTTCCTGGCCGGGCAGTACGCCGACGCCGGCTGGTCGCGCACCGACCACTACGCCTGGATCTCGGGGCTGCTGCTGGAGTTGGCGATCGTCTCGCTCGACGAGCTGGCCGCGCTGCTGGCCTCGGTGGACAGCACCGCGATCCACGCCCGGATGGGGTACCGCTACCCCGCCGGGGCGGTCCGCCGGCTCGACGACGCCCTGCTCGCGGTGTTCGGCGAGCGGTACGTCGAGCTGCACGGCAACGCGCACCGGGTGCCGCTGCTGCGGACCCGCCTGGAGCGGCTGCGGACCCCGCCCGAGGCCTGAGCGTCCCGGGTCGGGTCTGGGCGGCGCGGGTCAGTCCTGGGCGGCGCGGGTCAGTCCAGGGCGGCGCGGAGGTACTGCTGCGGCCAGGCGACCCCCTCGCCCACGGCGACGCCGAGCTCGTGCGCGGCCCGGAGCGGCCAGTGCGGCTCGCGCAGCATCACCCGGGCGAGCAGCACCACGTCGGCCGAGTCGGTTGCCAGGATCTCCTCGGCCTGCTTGGGCTCGGTGATCATCCCGACCGCACCGACCGGGAGCCCGGCGGTGCGGACCTCACGGGCCAGCGGCACCTGGTAGCCCGGGCCGACCGGGATCTCGGCGAGCACGTTGCCGCCGCTGGAGACGTCGACCAGGTCGACGCCCTCCTCGGCGAGCCGGCCCGCGAGCCGGACCGAGTCGGGCAGGTCCCAGCCACCGTCGGTCCAGTCGGTGCCGGAGATCCGGACCACGACCGGTGTCCCGGACGGCACCCGGCGCCGCACCTCGCGGACGACGTCCAGCAGCAGCCGGGCCCGGTCGTCGAACCCGCCGCCGTACTCGTCCTCGCGGTGGTTGGACAGCGGCGAGAGGAACTCGTGGAGCAGGTACCCGTGAGCCGCGTGCACCTCGATCACGTCGAAGCCGGCCTCGACTGCCCGCTCGGCGGAGCGCCCGAACGCCTCGACGACCGCGTCGATGCCGGCCCGGTCGAGGGCCCGCGGCTCGCGCAGGCCGGGGAACGGCACAGCGGACGGTGCGACCGGCTCCCAGCCGCCGTCCTCGTCGGGCACGGCTCCGCGGCCCTCCCAGGGTGCCTTGCTGGAGGCCTTGCGGCCCGCGTGCGCGAGCTGGATGCCGGCGGTCGCGCCGCGGGCGTGGAGGAAGTCGACGATCCGGGTCCAGGCGGCCTGCTGCTCGTCGTTCCACAGCCCGGTGTCGGCGGGCGAGATCCGGCCCTCGGGGACGACGGCGGTGGCCTCGGTGAACACCAGCCCCGCGCCGCCGCTGGCGAACGACCCGAGGTGGACCAGGTGCCAGTCGTTCGGCACCCCGTCGGTGGCGGAGTACTGGCACATCGGGGAGACCCAGGCCCGGTTCCGGATGGTGATGTCGCGCAGCGTGATCGGCGTGAAGAGCTGACTCATGCTGCCCTCAACACCGCTGCCCCTCCCCCTCATTCCGCCGACCCGTCGCTTGTGTCGTGCTCAGGAGCGCCGACCCGTCGCTAGTGTCGTGCTCACGACCGCCGACCCGTTGCTTGTGTCGCCGGGTCGACCTGCCCGTCGTGGCCGCCCCGGGAGCCGCGCCGGGGCGGCCTTGCGGCATCGGGAAGGATGGGATGGACTGCCCACCCCGACCCAGGAGTCCGCGATGCAGTTGGAGCTGTCCCCGGAGGACGCGGCGTTCCGCGACGAGATGCGCACGTTCTTCACCACCGAGGTGCCCCAGGCGATCCGCGACGCCGTCGCCAGCCGCCAGGAGCTCTCGAAGGACCAGATCGTCGAGAGCCAGCGGATCCTCAACAAGCACGGGCTCGCCGTGCCGCACTGGCCCACCGAGTGGGGCGGCCAGGACTGGTCGCCGCTGCGCCGGCACATCTGGCACGAGGAGATGCAGCGCGCCGGTGTGCCGCTGCCGCTGGCGTTCAACGCCTCGATGGTCGGGCCGGTGATCGCGGCCTTCGGCTCGCAGGAGCAGAAGGAGCGGTTCCTGCCGCCCACGGCGAACCTCGACATCTGGTGGTCCCAGGGATTCTCCGAGCCCGACGCCGGCTCCGACCTCGCCTCGTTGCGCACGACCGCGGTCCGCGACGGCGACGACTACGTGGTGAACGGCCAGAAGACCTGGACGACGCTCGGCCAGCACGGCGACTGGATCTTCTGCCTGGTCCGCACCGACCCGGACGCCAAGAAGCAGCGCGGCATCTCGTTCCTGCTCATCGACATGACCAGCCCGGGCCTCACCGTCCGCCCGATCGAGCTGATCGACGGCGGGGTCGAGGTCAACGAGGTCTGGTTCGAGGACGTGCGGGTGCCGGCGGAGAACCTCGTCGGCGAGGAGAACCACGGCTGGGACTACGCCAAGTTCCTCCTCGGCAACGAACGCGTCGGCGTCGCACCGGTCGGCTCCACGAAGCGGGTGCTCGCGCAGGCCAAGGAGTGGGCGCGCGCCACGTCGTACGCCGGGGGGTCCCTGCTCGACGACCCGATGACCGCCAGCCGGATCGCGGAGCTGGAGAACGAGCTGCTCGCGCTCGAGCTGACGGCGCTGCGGGTGGTGGCCAACTCCGCGGACGGCAAGCCGCACCCGGCCAGCTCGGTGCTCAAGCTCAAGGGCAGTGAGCTGCAGCAGGCCGTGAGCGAGCTGGTGGTCGACCTGGCCGGTCCGGCCTCGCTGGCCTCCGGCGCCGGGGACGGCTCGTCGCTGGAGCAGTGGCAGCACCGCGCCACCCCGGCGTACCTCAACCTCCGCAAGGCGTCGATCTACGGCGGGTCCAACGAGATCCAGCGGCAGATCATCGCGAAGACGATCCTCGGGCTCTGAGAGGCGACGACATGGACTTCACCTACGACGACGAGCAGGAAGCCCTACGGGAGGCCGTGCGCGGCCTGGTCGGCAAGGCGTACGCCGACTTCGAGCAGCGCCGGCAGACCGTGAAGCGGGACCCCGGCTTCGACGAGGCGCTGTGGGGCCGGCTCGCCGAGATGGGCGTGCTGGGTCTGCCCTTCGCCGAGGACGACGGCGGGATGGGGGCCGGGCCGATCGAGGTCGGCATCGTCGCCCAGGAGCTCGGCCGGGTGCTGGCACCCGAGCCGTTCCTGACCTCCGTGGTGCTCGCCGGGGGCCTGGTCGCCGCGGCCGGGTCCGCCGAGCAGCGGGCGGAGGTGCTCGGCGCGCTGTCGGCGGGCGAGAGCGTGCTCGCGTTCGCCCACGCCGAGCCGGGCTCGCGCTGGGAGGCGAGCGCGACCGCGGTCTCCGCCACGCAGTCGGAGGACTCCTGGACGCTGACCGGCGTCAAGGAGCCGGTGCCGCACGGCGCCCGCGCCGACCTGCTCGTGGTCAGCGCCGCGCTCCCGGACGGGGGCACCGGCCTGTTCCTGGTCTCCCCCGAGGGCGTGGCCCGGGACGGCTACCCCACCCACGACGGCGGCCGGGCCGCCCGGATCAGCTTCGACGCCACACCGGCGACCCCGTTGGGTGTTGGCGGCGACGCCACGGCGCACATCGAGTCGGCCACGGCGGCGGCCGTGATCGCGGCCGCCAACGAGGCGGTGGGCGCGATGCAGGTGGCGCTGCCCACGACGACGGAGTACCTCACCAGCCGCAAGCAGTTCGGCGTGCCGCTGAACACCTTCCAGTCGCTGAGCTTCCGGGCCGCGGACATGTACGTCTCCCTCGAGCTCGCGCAGAGCGTGGCGCTGTGGGCGTCGATGGTGCTCGACGCGGACCCGGCGTCCGCCCAGAAGGCGGCCGCGCGGGCCGGCCTGCAGGTGAGCCGCGCCGGTCGGCACATCGGGCAGGAGGCGATCCAGCTGCACGGCGGGATCGGCATGACCGCGGAGTACTCGATCGGCAGCTACACCAGCCACCTGACCGCGCTCGACCACCTCCTCGGCGACGGCAACCACCACCTCGCCGCCCTCTCCTCGGCCGTCGGCGGCTACGCGGAGGCGGATCCGCTGCCGTGAGCGTGCTCGATCGGCTGCGCGGCCGGCCCTCGGTGCCGTTCGCCGAGGCCCGGGCCGCTGCCGAGAACGGGGTGGCGATCTACTGGCGTCCGGGCTGCCCGTTCTGCCTGACCCTGCGCGTCGGGCTGGCCGGTCAGGGTGGCAAGGCGTCGTGGGTGAACATCTGGCGGGACCCCGACGCCGCGGCGTACGTCCGCAGCGTCAACGGCGGCGACGAGACCGTGCCGACCGTGGTCATCGACGGCGAGCCGCACACCAACCCGCCGCCGGGTCTGGTGCGCGCGGCGCTGCGGAGCCGCGCGCGCTGACGTGCGGTCGAGTGCTCAGGTGGTGGCTCTGGCGACCACCTGAGCACTCGACCCCCCTCAGCTGTGCAGGCCCTTGAGGTACGCCGCCTGGCCGAGGTGCTGGAGGCAGTCGCCCTCGACGCTGACCAGCCGGACGGCGACCGTCACCGGCGGGTCCCACGCCTCGTCGACCACCCGGTCGAGGTCGTCGGCGGCCAGCCCGTCGACGTACGCCATCGTCCGGCGGTGCACCTCCGCGTGGTAGCCGGCGAGCAGGGCGGGGTCCTCGATCCGACAGGCGTCGACCTGCTCGCTGGTGTGCCCGTAGCCGATGTCGTCGCCGAACGGCAGGTCGAACCGCTCCCGCCAGCCGTCCTGCCAGGCCTGCTTGTCGCCGGCGAGCCCGGCGATGTGGTCGTCCTGGACGCGGGCGAGGTGCCAGAGCAGCCATCCCACCGAGTTGCCGGTGCCGCGGGGGCGGTGGTGCAGCGTCGTGTCGTCGAGGCCCTGCGCCAGGTCGGCGTACAGCTCCTCGATGCGGCCGAAGGCGTCGGCCAGCAGGTGACGGGGTTCCATGCCGGCCACCGTAGCGCCGTTCTCAGAGGGTGAGCCAGGGCTCCCCGGCGAGGACCCTCCCGACCGGCGCCGGCACCTGCTCGCCCAGCAGCGTCGCCAGCGCCCAGTCGGCAGCCGCCTGCTCGAAGACGCCGCCCTGGCGCAGCATGGCGTGCTTGCCGCCGGGGACCTGGATGAAGCCCACGTCGGTGCGCCGCGCGACCCGCCGCGCCACCGTCTCCGCGCGGGCCGGGTCGGCGATCCGGTCCTCGGTGCCGTGCACGAACAGGACCCGGCGCCCGGCCAGGTCCGTGTCGTCGGTCGGGTAGACCCAGGGGTTGAGCGCGACCACGCTGCGGACGCCCGTGTGGCCGCCGGCCATCAGGGCCGCCCGGCCGCCGAGGGAGTGCCCGACGAGGCAGGTGCCGAGCTCGCCGTGCTGCTGCTGCACCGAGTCCAGCGCCCACTCGACATCCCGGACCGGGGTGAACTCGTGGTCCCACCCTCGCACCGAGTTGAGCAGCCGATAGACCGCGAGCCGTCCCCGGCCGGCCTTGGCGATGCGACGGGCGATGGGGATCATCCGCAGCACCGAGAGCTGGGTCGGGCTGACCGCCATCCGCCCCTCGCGCGCCGCGCCACCGTGCAGGAGCAGCACCGCGCCCTCGGGGTGCTCGGGCACGTGGGTCGGGATCAGTCGGGGCTGGAGGTGCACGGGGTCATCGTGCCCCAGCGCTCCAAGGCGGGCCGCACCGAGCCCCAGGCGCTCAGCCGGCCGACGTGAGCGCCGTGACCGCGGCCTCGACCACCTCCTCCGGCCCGGCAGCCACGTCGACGACGTACCCGGCCTCGTCCGCCTCGAGGGGCTCCAGGTCGGCGTATTGAGAGGGCAGGAGTCGGGCGGGCATGAAGTGCCCCGTCCGCTCGGCCTGTCGCCGGGCGACGAGCTCGGGGCTCCCGGCGAGGTGGAGGAACACCACGTCGGGCGCGTGCCGCCGCAGCCGGTCCCGGTAGCTGCGCTTCAGCGCCGAGCAGCTGATCACGCCACCGGCCGGGTGGGAGGCGAGCCAGCGCCCGACCTCGTCCAGCCAGCCGGCGCGGCTCTCGTCGGTGAGGGGTGTCCCCGCGCTCATGGCGCGGACGTTGGCCTCCGGGTGCAGGTCGTCGCCCTCCTCGAACGGCACGCCCAGCGCGTCGGCCACGGCGGCCCCCACCGTCGACTTGCCGGAGCCCGAGACGCCCATGACGACGACGCGAGGGCCGGGCCGCGCGGTCAGTACGACGCCACCAAGGTCGGGCGGCCCTCGACCACGCTCAGCTCGACGGGCTCGCCGGCGATCGTGACGGTGCCGACCACGTCCTGCCACGGGCCGCCATCGACCCGGAACCGTGCGGAGTACGTCGTGTCCACGGCCGGGCGGACGGTCACCTGCGCGTCGGCATAGCGGTGGGAGACGTACTCGTCCATCGACACTCCCTCCGCGAACGCCCGACCCGGCGAGGTCGACACCTGCTGGGTGCCGTCGCCGTGCCGCCAGGTGAACGACGACGCCCAGATCTCCAGGTCCACCCGGCGGCCCAGGAGGCGCACCGTGCGCTGGAGTGGCGCGGCCTCGGTCCGGAAGAGGGTGTCGAAGTTGACCAGCGTCCGGCCGCCCGGGGGCTGGACGACGATCGAGGAGCCGGGGAGGGGGATGCGGCGGAGGGCTCGGCGGACGATCGGCTCGGTGACCTGGGGTGGGGCGGGTGGGGCGGCCGTGGGGTCGGCGGGGGTGCAGGTGCCGAGGATCGCTTGGATGTCCGACGTCGCTGACAAGACGAATCCGCCCGTCGGCGAGGTGTCATCGGCGATGCAGGCGGTTGACGTCTGGCAGGTCGGGCTGACCGTCTGGGTGCACGGGACGGCGGCATCCGAGACCGGGGAGACGCCCGGCGCGCCTATCGTCGTCGCACCGGGGACGACTTCCGAGGCGTTGACCAGAAGGTTGTTGTCGGGGGCTGTGACGTCAGGGTCCGCCATGGCGTTCGATGCGAAACCAAGCAGTGCCGTTGTCATCGCGAAACAGAGAACTGGCCGCTTCATCGGATGACGTCCAGCCGGCTAACACGCCACGCACCGCTTGACCGCTTCAGGACGATCCTCATCGCAGTCGCCTCTCGCATTGTTCGATCTACCACTTCACCGTCGCTGTTGATGAGAGCTCTCGGAGATTGTCGAACTCGGATGAAATAAGCGGGCGTCTTCAGCTTCGAGGGTGAGTCGGGAACGAATCGGTCCGCGAACCACCCGTCAGTTTTCAGGCGCCCGCCCTTGTTGTAGACGTTGTCGATGCGACCTGTGATCGACTGGCACGACTGACACTGCTTCGTTGACAACGCCAGGGCTGCCTTCGTATCGCCCGTCGTCATGGCTTCTGACAACACCTCGAACCAGTAGCGCACGAACGCCTTGGCACTCGCCTCGTCCGTCCCCACGGCCTCGGACGGTATCGACAGCCCCTCGTCGGTCGGGGTTGCGTCGGGTGACGGTGACGACTGCTGCGAGGGGGACGACGGCGTACTCGGGCTTGATGAGCCGTCGGCGTCCGAGCAGCCGGACAGCATCAGCGGCAGGACCAGCGGCACCCACACCAGCCCGGCACCCCAACGACGTACGCGCATGCGCTGACCTTCCCGAGGTGACGCCCTCTCCCAGCGTCCCTGACACCGTAGGCAACCGCTCCGGCGTGGCGGAAGACCCCGATCGGGATCTGTGGACAATGACCCCATGCCGTTGCCCTGGCCGCTGCCCGACCGATCCGACCTGAGGGATCGCCTGCTGGAGGCGTACCGGCGCGGCCGCGGCTACCACGACGTACGGCACCTCGGCGAGGTCCTGGACCGTCTGCACGAGCTGGGCGCCTCGGAGAACCGCGACCTGATCCTGGCCGCCTGGTACCACGACGCGGTCTACGACGCAG
Source organism: Nocardioides donggukensis (assembly GCF_014842875.1). Taxonomy (GTDB): domain Bacteria; phylum Actinomycetota; class Actinomycetes; order Propionibacteriales; family Nocardioidaceae; genus Nocardioides; species Nocardioides donggukensis. The sequence continues at coordinate 605,542 of NZ_JACYXZ010000003.1, forward strand.
CCGGGGACAACGAGGATCGCAGCGCCCGCCTCGCCCAGGAGCAGCTGGCCGGCACCGGCGCCGACGGGGCCGAGGTCGCCCGCCTGGTGAGGCTCACGAAGTCCCACGACCCGGCACCGGGCGACGCCGACGGCGAGGCGCTGTGCGACGCGGACCTGGCGATCCTGGCCGCGGGCGACGAGCGGTACGCGGAGTACGTCGCCGGGGTGCGCGCGGAGTACGCGCACATCCCCGACGCCGACTTCGCCCGCGGGCGGGCCGCGATCCTCGAGGAACTGCTCGGGCACGGTCGGCTGTTCCGCACCGCACACGGGCAGCGGCACTGGGAGCAGCCGGCGCGGTCGAACCTCGCCCGCGAGCTCGAGGAGCTGCGCCGACAGGCTGGCTGAGGGCCGCTGCTCCCGCCCCTCCCTCTGCCAAAGAGCCGCAATTGCGGCCGTTCGACATGTTTTTGCCGCGATTCCATGTCAGACGGCCGCAATTGCGGCCGTTCGACAGCTCGGCCGATGCCGGCCGCGCACCACCCCCACCCCACGGGCATGGGCAGAACCACCCATCCCCTCGCACCGTGGATGCGCCGTGCGACCGACGCGACGACCCGTCCGGCCCTCCTAGCGTGACTGCTCCCGCACCTCCGAGGAGCAGCCATGACGACCCACATCGAGACCGTGATCATCGGCGCCGGACAGGCCGGCCTGTCGACCGGCCACCACCTGCAGCGGCTCGGCCGCGACTTCGTGATCCTCGACGCCAACACCCGGATCGGCGACAACTGGCGGCAGCAGTGGGACTCGCTGCGGCTCTACTCCCCCGCCCGGTACGACGGCCTGCCCGGCCTGAGGTTCCCCGCGAAGCCGTGGTCGTTCCCCGGCAAGGAGGAGCTCGCCGACTACCTCGAGCACTACGCCCACCACTTCGCGCTCCCGGTGCGGCTCGGCGTCCGGGTGGAGAGCCTGGACCCGGCACCCGACGGCGGCTACCAGGTGAGCACCAGCCGCGACACCTACCGCTGCAGCAACGTCGTCGTCGCCACCGGCAGCTTCGGACGCACCCCGTCGATCCCGGACCTGGCCACGCGGCTCGACCCCGACATCCTGCAGCTGCACTCCAGTGAGTACCGGCGACCCGGTCAGCTCCGCGACGGCCCGGTGCTGGTCGTCGGCGCCTCCCACTCGGGCACCGACATCGCCCACGAGGTGGCACTGACCCACCGGACGACGCTGGCGGGACGCGACTGCGGCCAGATCCCGCTGCGGATCGAGACGCTGCACGCCCGGCTGGTGTTCCCCCTGATCGTCTTCGCCTGGCGGCACGTGCTCACCCGACGCACCCCGATCGGGCGCAAGGAGATGCCCCTGGTCCGCGTCCACGGCGGCCCCATGGTGCGGGTCAAGCGCTCCGACCTCGCCCGGCGCGGTGTCGAGCGGGTCACCGACCGCGTCGAGGAGGTCGTGGACGGCCGTCCGGTGGTGGCCGGCGTGCCGCGCGAGGTGGCGAACGTGGTCTGGGCGACCGGGTTCCGCCAAACGTTCGACTGGATCCACCTCCCGATCCTCGGTGAGGACGGCTGGCCGGTCGAGATGCGCGGGGAGGTGGAGGGCCAGCCGGGCCTGTACTTCTGCGGCCTGTCCTTCCAGTACTCGTTCAGTTCGATGATGCTGCCCGGCATCGGCCGGGACGCGGCGTACGTCGCCGACCGCATCGTCGACCGCGTCGCGGGTCGCGACCCTGCGGCCGTGCGCCGCGTCGACCGGGCCGCATGAGGCCGTGCCCGCCGTATCCTCGGCGGGAGGGAGGTGCCGCGATGGGCGTGCTCGACGATCTGCAGCGGGCCAGGCAGACCTTCGAGCGCGGCGACTGGGCGGCGGCGTTCGAGGCCTGGTCCGCGGCTGACCCGGACCGGCTCGACCCCGAGGACCTGACCGGTCTGGCGACGGCGGCGCACCTGCTCGGCCGGTACGACGAGACGGTGGCGGCCCTGCAGGAGCTGTTCGCCGCCCGGACGGAGGCCCACGAGACGGCCGGCGCCGTCCGCTGCGCGTTCTGGCTCGGCATGGTGTTCTCGGCCGGAGGCGACCCGACCCTGGGGCGGGCCTGGGCCGGCCGCGCGGAGCGGCTGCTCGAGGAGCTGGACGAAGACACCGTGGAGCGCGGGTACGTCGCGCTGCTGAGGATGTATCGGCACCTCACGGCCGGTGAGTTCGCCGAGGCCATGACGTGTGCCGAGCAGGTCGCCGAGCACGGCCGCCGGTTCGGGGACCCGGACCTCCTGTTCACCGGGCTGGCATCGGTCGGCCGGTTCACGCTGCTCTCCGGACGAGTGCCCGAGGGGCTGTCGCTCTTCGACGAGGCGATGGTAGGAGTCGCCTCCGGCGAGGTGTCACCGGTCTTCGCCGGCCACGTGTACTGCGTCATGATCGAGGGCTGTCAGGAGGTCTCGGACCTCGGCCGGGCCGCCGAGTGGACCTCAGCCCTGACCCGGTGGTGCCTGGAGCAGCCGGGACTGGTGCTGTTCACCGGCCAATGCGCCGTCCACCGCGGTCAGATCATGCGGCTGCACGGCGCCTGGCGCGAGGCGATCGAGGAGTTCGACCTCGCCGTCGAGCGGTACCTCGCCTCGCCCTCGGCAGACGCGGCCGGGCTGGCGCTGGCCGAGCGGGGCGACGTACAACGACTGCTGGGCGACCTCGAGGCCGCCGAGGCCAGCTACGACCGGGCCGCCGACCACGGCTACGAGCCGCAACCCGGCCTGGCCCTGCTGTGGGTGGCCCGGGGTCGTCGAGCGGCTGCCCGCGCCGCCGTCCTCCGGCTGCTCGGCGAGACGGCCGGGTCGGTGCCCCGGTCCCGACTGCTGCCCGGCGCCATCGAGGCGTTGCTCGCCTGTGGGGAGCCGGGCGTCGCACGCGGCCTGGCCGAGGAGCTGGACGAGACCGCCGCGGCGTTCGGCTGCTCGGGTCTGCTGGCCGCGGCCGCCACGGCGCACGGGGCGGTGGAGCTGGCCGAGGGCGACCCCGCGGGGGCGCTGCCCTATCTGCGCAAGGCGTCGACCGCGTGGTCCTCGATCGGGAGTCCCTTCGAGCTGGCCCGGGCGAGGGTTCTGGTGGGCCGAGCCCTGGAGGCGCTCGGCGACCGGGATTCGGCCCGGGCCGAGCTGACGACCGCCCGGCGGGCCCTCGTGGAGCTGGGGGCGCGGCCCGACCTCGCCGAGGTGGACCGGCTGCTCACCCCCGATGGCCTGCCCGGCGGTCTGACCAGCCGTGAGGCCGAGGTGCTGCGGCTGGTCGCGTCCGGCCGGAGCAACGCCGGGATCGCCGCCGAGCTGGTGCTCAGCGAGAAGACGGTCGCCCGCCACCTCAGCAACATCTTCACGAAGCTGGAGGTGACCTCGCGGACCGCCGCCGCGGCGTACGCGTTCGAGCACGACCTGGCGTGACCCGGCCGGCCGCGGCGCTCCGGTGGAGATCGCCGCCGCGCCGAAGAGCCGCAATTGCGGCCGTTCGACATGTTTTCGACGCGATTCCATGTCAGACGGCCGCAATTGCGGCTCTTGGACAGGGGCAGGAGCCGGCCAACGTCCTCCCCTCGGCCGATCAGCGGGTCTTGCGGCGCCGCAGTCCGGCCTCGGTGATCCGCCGCACCAGCTCCCGGCTCGACACCGGCTCGGCACCGGCCTCGAGCGCGGCGTCGTAGTACTCCTCCGGGATGTCGTAGTGGTCCCGGTCGAAGCCGCGGGCCGGCGCACCCAGGGCCGCGGCGAACTCGTGCAGCTCCTCGTGAGAGGTGTCCGAGACCAGGTGCGACCACATCCGGCCCCGCCAGGGCACCTGCGGCGGGTCGATGAGGATCACGGCGTCATTGTGTCAGGGCTGCCGGACGGTCCGGAGACCCGAGCCTCAGAACGAGTACGGACCGAACCGTCCCCACGCGACGATGACGGCCAGCACCAGCAGGACCGCGTTGACGCCGATGTTGGGGGTCTCACCCCGGCGACGGTGCGTGTTGGCGGCGAGCAGCATGAGCACGGCCAGGCCGGTCGCCGCCAACGGCGTGAGCACCGGCAGGACGTCCACGGCGGCCGGCAGCACCAGCCCGATCGCGGCGAGCAGCTCGGCCACGCCGATCAGGCGCACCGTGCGCGAGGAGAAGTCCTCCACCCACGGCTGGCTCGACGCCAGCTTCTGCCTGGGCTGCGACACCTTCATGCCGCCGGCCATGGCGAAGACTCCGGCCAGCAGGATCTGGATCACCCACAGTGCGATGTCCATGGGAGACACCTCGCATCCGGGCGGGGACGGTCTCCACCCCTCACCGGTGCAACACCGAGGGTGCGGCGATTATTCGCCCGTGGAGCCCGGTCGCTCAGCCTCGACCGGCATCCGCCGCGCGACGAAGCACGTCCGACTCGTGGGTGACCGACTTGACCGTGGAGGCGTCCAGCAGCGGCGGGGTGTCCTGCTGGTGGAAGTCGGCCTCCGCGGTGTCGGGGTTGACGGCCGGGTCCGCCGCCGGGATGCCGGCCGGGGTCACCAGGTCCCCCTCAAGGTCCCCCTCCAGGGCAGAGTCGTCCGACGCGGACGCGGACGCGGACGCGGCGCGCGCCTCCGCGGCCAGCGCCTCCCCCACCGGGTCGGGTGCGGGCACCGGCTCCGGGCCGGGCACCGGCATCGGCCCCGGCTCAGGGCCCGGGTCGGGAGCGGGAGCGGGTCCGGGCGCCGGCGGCGGCCCCGGGGTGGGCACGGGAGCCGGCGGCATCGGCTCCACGGGTGGAGCGGTGACGGTGACCTCCTCGCGGCCCAGCAGGGCCGAGGCGCGGTTCACGGCCGAGGCACCCACCCGGGCGGTCACCCCCAGCCCGAAGTAGGCGGTGTCGCGGGCCACGCCGAGCACGCGTCCGGCGGTACGGCGTGGGCTGAGCGGCTTCTTCGATGACACGGTGGGTGCTCCTTTCGTCGCGTCCGACCATCCGGTAACCGGTTCCGTCGGTCGGCAAACGGGTACCGGACCCACCATGACCGACCCGACCAAGCGCTCCCACCTGACCGGGCCCACGCACCGGGTCCGACCTCGCTGGACGTGGGCCGGCCTCGCCACGATGGTCGTCGGCCTGGCGCTGGCCGGCGCCGGCGTCGTCCTCCTGTCCTGGCCCTGGGCGGTGGTGGGCGCCGTCGTCCTCGCGGTCGGCGCCGCCGCCGGCCTGCGCGGGGGCCTGCTCTACGACACGACCCGGCACGGCTCGGCCGGCGACCTCGCCGCCGACGTGGTCCACGGCCGGCAGGTCCAGGCGCCCGGACCGGACGCCCACTACACCGGCCCGACGATCCGTGAGGACGTGGAGGAGACCGAGGCGGAGCGGCGTACGGCGCTCGCGGGGCAGCCCGGACTCCGGGCCTCCCTGGCTCCCGTGGGCGGTGTGGCACTGGCGGCCGCCTCGGTCTGGCTCTTCGTCTCGCAGATGCTGGTCTACCCGCAGACGGGCGGCGGCGAGACCGGCACCTGGCGGGCCCTGGCGGGAGCGGTCGTCGTCGGCCTGTGCGCGCTCCGGATCCTGCTGGTCGGCCGGGCCCGGCTGGCGGCCCTGGTCGCCCTGCTGACGGGCGACCTGCTGGTGCTGGGCGCGGTGTTCGTGGCAGGTGGTGGCGCGGCGGTCAGCGAGGCCGCGGCAGGCGTCGCCGTGGTGCTCGGCGCCGTCCTGGCGCTGGACCCGCGGGCCCGGCGCCTCGGACCGACGGCCTCCTGAGAGCACCGCCCCGACCGGGTGTGACCGCGCCCACGCGCGTAGATTCGGGGCGTGGGCCTGACCCCGGAACTCCTGACAGTCCTGGCGAGCGAAGCGCCGTCCGGGCTGCTCCCCGCACGGCAGCAGATGGCGCTCTCGCTGGGGTGGCACATCATCCTGGCCTGCTTCGGCGTCGCCCTGCCGGCGATGATCTTCGTGCTGCACTGGCGCGGCGTGGTCAAGGGCGACGCCGAGGCCCTGGTCCTCGCCCAGCGCTGGGCCAAGTCGTCGGCGGTGCTGTTCGCGATCGGCGCGGTCTCCGGCACCGTGCTCAGCTTCGAGATGGGTCTGTTGTGGCCGGGTCTCATGGGGCCGTTCGGCGACGTGCTCGGCCTGCCGTTCGCCTTCGAGGGGCTCTCGTTCTTCGTCGAGGCGATCTTCCTCGGCATCTACCTCTACGGCTGGGGACGGATGCCCCCGCGCGCCCACCTGCTGACGATCCTGCCGATGGCCCTCGCCGGCGTCGCCGGCACCTTCTCGGTGCTCTCGGTGAATGCCTGGATGAACAACCCCGACGGCTTCCGGATCGTCGACGGGGAGGTCGTCGACGTGGACCCGTGGGCGGCGATGTTCAACGACGGCGTGTTCCTGATGTTCGCGCACATGTGGGTGGCCGCGTTCATGGTCGTCGGCTTCACCGTGGCCGGGGTGTACGCCGTGGGGATGCTGCGCGGACGCACCGACCGGCACCACCGGCTCGGCTTCACCGTCCCGTTCGGCTTCGCGACCGTCGCGGCCCTGGTCCAGCCGTTGATCGGACACGTGTTGGGGCTGCGGGTCGCGGAGGCCCAGCCGGCCAAGCTGGCGGCGTTCGAGCTCGCCGAGACCACCGAGCAGCCGGCGCCCCTGCGCCTGGGCGGGCTCCTCATCGACGGGGAGGTGCGGTGGGCGATCGACATCCCCAAGATCGGCTCGCTGATCGCCCGCAACTCCTTCGACAAGCCGGTGCCGGGGCTGGACCAGGTGCCGCCCGACCAGGTGCCGCCGGTCAACATCACCCACCTCGCCTTCCAGTCGATGGTCGGCATCGGGACGCTGCTCGCGCTCGCCGTCGTCGTGTTCTGGGTCGCCCGCTGGCGGCGCCGCGACCTGACCGGCAGCCGGTGGTTCCTGCGGTTCGTGGCGGTCTCCGGCCCGCTGGCGATCATCGCCATGGAGGCCGGCTGGGTCGCCACCGAGGTCGGCCGCCAGCCGTGGGTCGTCTGGCAGGTGCTGCGCACCGAGGACGCCGCGACGGACAACCCGTACCTGTGGTGGACCCTGGCCGGGACCGTCGTGGTCTACACGGCGATGACGGTCGCCGCCTACGTGGTCCTCCGCTCCATGGCGCGCCGCTGGCGGGACGGCGAGGCGGACCTCCCGAGCCCGTACGGCCCGGACGCCCTCACCGCACCGGCCGGGGACGGCCGGCGATGAGCCTGGAGCTGGCGGTGGTCGCGGCCCTCTTCGCGGGGGTCGTGATCTACGCCGTCTTCGGCGGCGCGGACTTCGGCTCGGGCTTCTTCGACCTGACCGCGGGCGGCAGCCGTCGCGGCGCCGAGCTGCGCACCCTGGTGGACCACAGCCTCGGCCCGGTCTGGGAGGCCAACCACGTCTGGCTGATCTACGTGCTGGTGATGTTCTGGACCGGCTTCCCGACCGCCTTCGCGGCCACGATGAGCACGCTCTTCGTGCCGATGGTGCTGGCCCTGCTCGGCATCGTGCTGCGGGGCGCGAGCTTCGCGTTCCGCAAGTACGCCGCCACGCTGGGTCAGGCGCGTCTGTTCGGGGCGGTGTTCGCCTCGTCCTCGGTGCTGACCCCGTTCTTCCTCGGCTGTGCCGCGGGCGCGATCGCCTCCGGGCGGGTGCCGGCCTCGGGCCAGGGCGACCTGTTCGCGTCGTGGCTCACCCCCGCCTCACTGTTCGGGGGCCTGATCGCGGTCGGCACCTGCGCCTTCCTCGCCGGCTCGTTCCTCCTCGCCGACGCGGACCGGGCCGGGCGGCCGGCCCTCGCCGAGACACTGCGCACCCGCACCCTGGCGGTCGGCGTGGTGACCGGCGCCGTCGTGTTCGCAGCGCTGCTCCCCCTGCGCTCGGACGCGCCGACCCTCTTCGCGGGCCTGTCCGGACGGGCGCTGCCGCTGATCGTGGTCTCCGCCGTGGCCGGGCTGGCCACCCTGGCGCTGGTGCATCGGCGCCGGTACGCCGTGGCGCGCGGCACCGCGGTGGCCGCCGTCGCTGCGGTCGTCCTCGGCTGGGGCGCCGGGCAGTACCCCTGGCTGCTGGTCGACGAGCTCACGATCGTCGAGGCGGCCGGTGCCGCGGCCACCCTGCAGGGGCTGCTGGTGGTGGTCGCGCTGGCCGGCGTGATCGTCGTACCGGCCCTGACCTACCTGCTCTGGCTGACCCAGACCGAGGCCTGGACCCAGCACTGACCCCGCGCCGCACTCCCCGGGTCACCCCCGGAGCGCTACGGTCGGGTGGATGAGCACCAAGGTCGTGATCTTCGACGTCAACGAGACCCTCTCCGACCTCTCCCCGCTCGCGGGGGCCTTCGAGGAGGTCGGGCTCCCGGGGTCGGCCGTGAACGCCTGGTTCGCGGCGATCCTGCGGGACGGGTTCGCCCTCACCGTGCACGGCGAGCGGCCGGCGTTCGCGGACCTGGTCGGCGACCAGGTGCGGCATCAGCTCGCCGCCCACGGGGTCGGCACCGACCCGGACGAGGCCGCCGGCACGGTCCTGGACACGTTCATGAGCCTCGAGGTGCATCCCGACGTCGCCGACGGGCTGGCCGCACTGGCCGGACGCGGGCTGCGGCTGGTCACCCTCAGCAACGGCTCGGCGAGCGTCGCCGAGGGCCTACTGGAGCGGGCCGGGCTGACCGACCACCTCGAGCGGTTCCTGTCGGTGGACGACGCCGGGATCTGGAAGCCGGCCCCCCGTGCCTACCAGCACGCGCTGGACGCCTGCCGGGTGTCGGCGGAGGAGGCGGTCCTGGTCGCGGTGCACGCGTGGGACACCGATGGAGCCAGCCGGGCCGGGCTGCGCTCGGCCTGGGTGAACCGGAACGGACTGCCCTATCCCTCCGCCTTCACCGCGCCCGACCTCGAGGTCGCGGACCTGGTCGAGCTCGCGGAGCGGATCTGAGGCCGTCGCGGCGGCACGTCCCATCGGGGCCGTGCAACCCGAGGTCCACCGATCCCGTACGGCAGCGGGCCCGGGCCCTGCCGGGCGAAGGTTGCCGAAGCCCTGCGCCGCCGGGGCAGGCCTGCCTAGCATCGGCGTCACCGCCGTCGCCGTCCCGGGAGGTCACTCGTGCCATCGCCGCATCCGCTTGCCCGGACCCACCGAAGCCGCGCCGTGCTCGCCGCCTTCCTGGCGTGTGTCCTCGTCTCGCCCCTGGGCCCCGCCGCGGCGTCCGCCGAGGAGCCAGGTGACAACGTCCCGCCCCTCACCTTCAACACGACGCTGTGGGTCGAGGCGGGTACGAACTTCCGCCACCAGCTGATCGCCCTCGAGGCCAACTACTACGACATCCTCCGATGGACGGTGCTGAGCCCGCCGGATCCAGCCCACGACTTCGCACTGTCCCGGTTCGAGGGAGTCGTGGAGCTCTCGCCGCCGGCCGGCTTCATCGGAACCACGACGACGACCTATCAGGTCGAGGACACCGGTGGCCTCACGGACACGGCGACGGCCACGTTCAAGATCTACGAGCGGGTGACGGCCGAGGGCGAGGACTCACTCGGGCAGGTGACCTGGACCAATCCCAACGACGACGGCTTCCTTCTGACCTGGGGGCCGACCGGCGACCCCGACGCCAACGGCATCTGGCTGCCGGCAGGGTCGACCGTCACCCGGAGCACCGACCTGGCCCACATCGAGTGGGAGGCGTTCACCCAGGTGCAGCACGAGATCGACGAGCGCGGCGACATCGTGCACCCGAAGGTGGTCCTGGGCAGCGGCCCCACGACGGTCCTGCAGCACCGCCCGGACGGCGACGTGAGCCTCCGCTGCGACCGCAGGCGGGTCCGGCTGGTGCTCGACAACTCCGGGAGCACGACTCCCTCCCACTACCGCACCCGGGTCGGCAGCGCCCGGACGTCGCTGAGCGTGGCCGCCGAGCAGCGCCAGGTGCTGACCGTAGGAACCCGCGGCATGAGGCCCGGCGCCCGGCTGGTGGTCCGCGTGGACGGGCTCGACGGCGGCGACCCCAGCACCCTCGTCCGCAGCCGCGTGCCGAGGGCCTGCACCTGAGCTGCTCAACCGGTCGCCGCGAGCGCCCGCTGCACGGCCGCGACCACGCCGTCCGGCCCGAGGTCGCCGAGGTCACCGACCCGGTCCCCGTCGACGAGCACTGCGCCGGCCGTGGTGGAGCCGACCGCGGCCCGGAGGCCGGCGGCGACCCCGGCCCGGCGGCGTACCGCCCGGAAGGTCGAGGGCAGGAGCCAGGCGGTGTTGCCGGCGTCGACCACCTGCACATCGACGTCGGGCAGGGCCGCCCGTAGTCGTCGGTAGGCCTCCCCGACCGGGTCGGAGGCCACCGCCTCGGTGTCGTGGGTGCCCTCGAGGCAGACGCCGTCGCTCACCTCGCCGCCGCAGCAGCCGCCGCCCGCCCGGGCGTCGACCCACGGGCGGACCAGCACGACCCGGGTCACCGCGGCCCGCCGCTCAGCCGGCCCGGTCGCCGGAGCCCGTGGCCCGCGCGGCGCCGGCGTCGTCGGACGGGGTGCCGCCCTCCAGCGGTGTGCCGGTGCCCCAGGAGCGGCGCAGCGCGAGGAACGCCTCGACCATCAGCCACACGGCCAGCACGAAGATGATCGCGTCGAGCGGCGCCAGCACCCACTCGTCTGCCTGGACGAAGTTCTTCAGGTTCACGATGAGCGCCCACGAGGTCATCACCAGCAGGAAGGTCAGCGGCACCAGCACGGCGATCGGGTTCCGGCCCTGGTGGGTCACCCAGACCGCGACCACGGCCAGCGCCAGGCCGGCGGTGAGCTGGTTGGTGGTGCCGAAGAGCTGCCACAGGACGCCGAACGTGTAGCCGGCATCGCCGCCGCCGGGCAGCAGAGCCATCGCCAGCGGCACCGCGACGGCGACCAGTCCGGCCAGGGTGAGGTTGCGGGCCAGCTTCTGCCAGCCGGCGATCTCGGCGATCTCCTGGACGATGTAGCGCTGCAGCCGGACGCCGGTGTCCATGGTGGTCGCGGCGAACGAGATCACCACGACCGCGGCGAAGATCACCGCCAGGTCGAGCGGGACGCCGAGGTTGTTGGCGAAGACCCCGACGCCGTTGACGAAGTTGCCGACCGCGCCGTCCGAGGCGGTGGCGAAGTCCGGGTAGAGGCTCGACCAGTCCGCGCGAGTGGCGGCGACGCCGGCGGTGACCGCGAGCAGAGCGCCGACCGCCAGGCTGCCCTCGCCGACCGCGCCGAGGTAGCCGACGTGCCGGACGTCCTGCTCCTTGTCGATCTGCTTGGCCGTGGTCCCGGACGCCACCAGGGAGTGGAAGCCGGAGATGGCTCCGCACGCGATCGTGATGAACAGGAACGGGAAGATCGACGGCGAGCCCTCCGGCACGTCGTTGACCACCGGGGCCGCGATCGTGTTCCAGCCGACCAGCATGCCCAGCCCGATCACGCCGAGCGCGATGAAGAGCTGGTGGGAGTTGATGTAGTCCCGCGGCTGCAGCAGCATCCACACGGGGAGCCGGGAGGCGATGAACGCGTAGGCGAACATGATCACGACCCAGACGTTGCGCGGGTTGTCGACGCCGATCGCGTCGGCGAAGCCGGTCAGGTCGATCGGCACCTCCTGGCCGACCCAGATCAGCAGGTAGAGGCCGACCACCCCGAACAGCGACGGCACCAGCGCCGCGGAGCGGGAGCGGTAGATGTACTGCCCGATCCCGATCGCGAGCGGGATCTCCACGAAGATCGGGATCACCGCGCCCGGGTTGGCGACGAACAGGTTGCCGATGACGACCGCGAAGACCGCGTTCACCAGCGTCAGCAGGAAGAAGATGATCAGCAGGAAGAGGGTGCGGGCCCGCTTGCTGATGACGTCGTGCGCGATCGTGCCGATGTTCTTCGCACCGTGCCGCACCGAGACCGCCAGCGACCCCATGTCGTGCACGCCGGCCGCGAAGATGGTGCCGACCAGGATCCACGCCAGCGCCGGCCCCCAGCCCCAGAACGCGGCGATGGCGGGGCCGACGATCGGCGCGGCCCCGGCGACGGAGGTGAAGTGGTGACCGAAGACCACGTGCTTGTTCGTCGGCACGAAGTCGACCCCGTCGGTGAACCGGTGCGCCGGCGTGACGTAGGCCGGGTCGCACCCGTAGACGTGGGTCTGGAGGTACGCCGAGTAGTAGCGGTAGCCCAGGAAGAACAGCACTCCGCTGATGCCGGCGATGACGATGGCGGGCACGTCGCACTCCTCACGGCACATCAGGATGCACGGGCGGCACGGTGCACATCCGAGACTGACGCGCCGGGGCCATCGTGCGCCCGCCGCCGACCGGCTGGCAACGGGCCGAGCGCCGGGCGGTCGGTCTGGCGCGACGAGCGGTCCCGCCCCACCGCGCCGCGGTCGAGGAGGTCGCGCGGCGAGCGTCCGGAGACCACCCCGCCGGTCGAGCCGTGAGCGCGGCGGGCGCGGCGGAGCCCCTACCCTGACCCCATGCCCGACGTCCTGACCGCGGTCCGCTCCGCCTCGGTGGCCGAGGTCGCGTGGCGGGACGCCGACGGCACGATCCACGTGCGCGGGGTGGTCCCGCTGGTGGGCGGGTCCGGGCCGGTGCTGGCCTTCCCGTACGCCGACGCGCCGGTCGCCCGCTCGATCGGCGGCGCCGACGAGGTGCTGCTGACGCTGACCGAGCCGCGCTCGACCGGCACCGGCTTCGAGCCGATGCTGCTGCGCTGCACGCCCACCGTGACCGAGGACCGGGAGGGGCTCCGGTTCAGCTCCGAGCTCCTCGACCAGGAGCTGCGCGGCTACCCACCGTCCCGGCTGCTGGCGGACTCACCGCTGCTGCGTCGCGAGCACTGGTGGTGGCTGCCGCGGGTGCTGGTCGACCTCTCCGTGACCGCCGCGCACCCGTTCCGGGCACGCTCCACGGTCACCGACCACCTGCTCGTGGTCGGGGACGGGCCGCTGACGGCCGCCGTGGCCGGCGTGTCCGACCTGATCGGGTCGGCCGACCCGGAGGTCTCGGTCGACGCCGACCCACCGGGCGGCGGGCCGGCGGTGCTGTTCGGGCAGGACCTGTCCTTCCCGGACCTCGAGCGGTGGCGCCAGTGGTCCTGGCCGGGCACGTGGGACGGCACCCGGTTCGCGGCCGACTCCGCCCCGGCCCGGGTGGGGCTCCCACCGCCGCTCGGCGTGCTGGCCCGGTGGCGCCGCCACCGTCGGCTCGAGAAGGCCTGCCGGGCCGCCCTGGGCTGACCGTCGGCCGGGGAGGACGAGGGTTCTCCCCCCTACCTGGGACGTCTCTCGGTGCTACTCGCATGGAACGCCGGCGACCCGCCGAGCCCGTTCGAGATGCGCCGCAACGACCGGATCTTCGAGACCTGGCAGGGCAATCGGAACCCGTTCATCGACCACCCGGAGTGGGCGGAGGCGGTCTTCGGCTGAGCACCAGCCTGTTCGGGGTCCGGCTCAGTCGCCCTCCGGCTTGCGGAGCAGGAACGCGAAGACGGTCACCGACGCGAACGCCCAACCCTGGCGGGCCGCCTCGTGCTGGGCGGCCACCGCGGCGTCCGCCTCGGCGCGGCTGACCGCGCCGTCGGCCACCGCCTGGTCGGCGACCATCGGCAGCAGCGGGGTCTCGAGCAGCATCTCCTGCGAGATCACGACGGCCGACGACCCGACATCGGGGTCGACGAGGAGGCCGGCGGTCATGGCCAATCGCGGGACCCGCCGCGCGGACCTCGGGTTCGCGACCTGCCCCATGAACGAGCGGTTGATCGCAGCGGCGACATCGGGGTCCACGTCGGAGTGCACCCGGGTCTCGTGGTCGGCGTCGAGGACCAGCGCCCGACCACCGGGCCTGAGCACCCTGGCGATCTCGACGAGGGCGGCCTGCGGGTCGTCGACGTGCTGGAGCACCCGCTCGCACCACACCAGGTCGGTCCCGCCGTCCGGCAGGGGCAGGTCGCCGGCGCTGCCGTCGACGAACTCCACACGGACCGCGCCCTCGAACGCCCGCTGCTCGGCGATGCCGCGCATGAGCGCGCTCGGGTCGACGCCGACCACCTGCCCGCTCTGGCCGACCAGTCCGGCGAGCGCCCGGCAGATCGTCCCGGTGCCGCAGCCGACGTCGACGACCCGCTCCCCGCGGCGTACGGCGGCCGCGGCGAGCGCCCAGTCCCGGAGCCGGCGGATCGCCGGGGCCGCGTCCTGGGCGTCGAGGATCTGCACCATCTGCTGGAGGGTCGCCTCATCGATGGCCTCGGCCCGGAACGCCCGGCCGAGCTGACGTGGGTCGTGGTCTGCGGTCATCAGGGCCCTCCGCCGCTCGCCCGTCCAGGACTCTCCCTCACCTCGAGCATCCCCCGCACCACCAAGGCGCCGCACTAGGGGGCGACCCCGGTTCCCGGACGCCCGGTCGGGTCAGGTGCCGCGACGCAGGCGCGCGCTACCTCGGTCGCCGCTCAGTGGTGCAGACGCTCGTCGAAGAACGCCAGGATCCGGTCGACGGCCTCCTGCTGTCGGTGCTCGGTGACGACCGAGTGCCCCTTGCCCCCGAACTCCACGGACAGGAACTGCTCGCCGAGCTCCTCGCGCAGGGTCTCGAAACGGGTCCCGGTCGCCTTGTCGTCGCGGTAGCGCAGCCCGAGGACCGCACATCCGGCCGCCGCGCGGCGTCTGACGATCGCCAGGTCCTCCGGGGAGAGGTTCACGTCCGCAGCCCGCTGACGGCCCAGGGGCAGCGGAGTGCTGGGCTGGCACAGGACCGGCGCGGCGACCGAGGAGTCGACCATCATCGCCAGCGCGTAGCCGCCGGTGAAGCACATGCCCAGGGCTCCGACACCGGGGCCACCGAGCTCGTCGTGCAGGCCCGCGGCCAGGGTCCGCAGCCAGGTCGCGATCGGCGTCGTCTCGTTGAGGGCGATCTTCGTGAACTCCTTGTTCACGCACAGCCTGGGGAAGACCTTCGCCACCGCGCCCAGTGACATCGCGCCCCCGGCCTCGCCGAAGAGGTGAGGCATGACCACGGTGTACCCCGCGGCGACCACCTCCTCGCCGAACGCGATCACCTCCGCCGTCATCCCCGGGATCTCGTGGATCACGATCACCCCCGGCCCGGTGCCCTTGCGGTAGGTGTCGTGACTGATGCCGTCGGCCGTGTGCGTGGCGCGGGTCCACGAGTCGAGGGGGCTCATCCGCCCAGCGTAGGGCCGCTGGCATCCTCCTCACGCGGCATCGCCCCAGGGCCGGCACTCCTCGGCCAGTCGCAGGCAGGTGCCGCGGGCCGGCTCGACGAGCAGGTCGGCGAGTCGTGCCCAGGCGGCGGCGTACTCCGGTGCCACCAGCTCGCCGCGCACCGCCCGGACCACGCCGGGCTCGAGCAGGGCGGCGCCGAGCAGCGGCCAGGCGGCGTCTCCGCCGCGGTGCAGCTCCTCGAGCCTGAGGAGGGCGAGCCGGCACAGCCGCACCGCGTCGTCCACGATCCGCTGGGCCCCGGTGCCGGCGATCGCGGCCACCGCCTCCTCGGTGCTGGGGTAGGCGGCGAACCGCCACGCGAGCATCGGGACGTCGGTGACCAGCGGGTGGTGCAGCCGGCGGCTGAACCCGGACGGCAGCTGGTCGGCCCGACAGGCGACGCCGATCGAGTCCAGCCAGTGATCCGGTGCGGCGGCCACCGCCCGGGCCACCGACCCGGGCACCGGCATCGGTGCGGACTCGAACATCAGTCCCGACTCGGTGGAGATCGGCACCAGCCTGCCGATGGAGTGCTCGCCGGGGCAGAGCTCGGAGGCCGTGCCGATGTTGGGCACCTCCACGTCCTCGCGGGTCTCGAGGTCGCGGAAGACGACCCGGGTCGCCGACTCGCCGAGCAGCCTGTATCCCCCCATCGGCGCCCCGCTCCACCCGTCGATCCGGTCCGACCTCGCCAGCAGTGGGGCGCGGGCGCCCGTGTCCAGGAAGTGCCGGAGGCCGCCTCCGTCGTAGAGGAACAGCTGCCGGTAGACCCAGTCCCGGGCCAGGATCTCCAGCAGAAGGGCCAGCGGGTCGATGCCGCCGTCGCCGGGCCGGAGCCACTCGCCGTACGCCGCGCGCACGGTGCCGTCGACGGCCCACGCCTGACGCTCGTGAGCGGCGTCTGAGACATCCCGGCAGGCCTGCTCGAGCACCCACCGCGACCACACCCACCCCGGCGCCGTCGGCGTCAGGTCGGCGAGCTGGCGCAGACGCCGCTCGCGCTCGGTGCCGGCGAAGCGGCCCACCAGCGAGCAGTGCAGCCAGGCGCGCTCGGCGTCACCGGCGGCCTCCGCCGCGGCGGTGAGCACGAAGTGCCGGTGCTCCTCGGCGGTCAACGGATGCGCGGCCCGGAACTCCTCCGCGGTCTCCGCCGCCAGCCGGCGACCGGCCCGGTCCCGCCGCTCCCTGGCCCGCCGCCGCTCGGCGTGCGAGCGGTTGCGCTTCTCGCGGTTGCGTGACTTCGGCATGCACCCCACGAGACAGCGGCTCCCCTCCGACCGCCAGCGCCGTCGGCCGCCCCTGTGGAGGAGCGCCCGGACGACCCGCCCCCAGGCGCACGGACCCGGCGACATGTCAGGCTGGTGGGCGTGACCGAACACAACGTCCTCGGCGGGGAGCTCGAGTCGTGCGGCACCGACCCGCTGACCGGCTTCTACCGCGACGGCTACTGCACGGTGGGCCCCGAGGACGTCGGCGTGCACGCGGTCTGCGCCGTGATGACCCCCGAGTTCCTGACGCACCAGGAGTCGGTCGGGAACGACCTGTCCACCCCGCGACCGCAGTGGCACTTCCCGGGCCTGCGCCCCGGGGACCGCTGGTGCGTGGTGGCGATGCGTTGGCTCCAGGCGTACGACGCCGGGGTGGCCGCGCCAGTCGTGCTCGCCGCCACCCACGAGCGGGCGCTCGAGCTGATCCCGCTCGACGTGCTGGTCGCGAACTCGGTCGACGTCCCGCCGGACCTCAGCTCGCTGGAGTAGGGCTCAGTCCGTCGGGACGAAGCCCGAGTAGGCCGGGTGCGCCGACAGGTCGACGGCGTGGAGCGCCCGGGTCCGCCCACGTTCCTTGACCACGATCTCCGGGTCCAGCGTGCTCAGGATCTGCCAGGCCGATCGGTTCCAGTCCACGCCAGGGAGCCCCTCCCGACGAATGCCGACTCCGAGGAGGAACTCCCCCGTCTCGGGCTCTCGCACCACGATCCGCACCGCGCGCAGCCCGACCCCGGTGGCGAAGGACTGCTTGGCCACGAGCAACACCCTCGCGGCGAGCAGATCGTGATGGATGTCCGCGGTCTCCGTCTTGTTCAGTCTGGCGGCGCCGAGTGCTCCGCCCGCCGTCACCGTCGGCTTGTGCGTGGGCATGTCCGTCACGCCAGGGCCGATCACGATCAGTCGGGTCTCGTCGCCATGAGCGGAGAACGACTCGACGGGGGCGCCGGTCGACCTGAACGCCATGTCGAGGGCGCTGCACAGAACTCGTACGTCGTTGTCTCGCAGCGACGCCCAGTGCGCGTCCAGCCGAGCCTGCTCCGCTCGTCCCTCTTTCTCCCTGAGGGTCAGGAGGTCAGTCGCCCAGCGTTCGGCCCGGGTGCGGGCCGCCGCCCTCGCCTGTTTGCGGCCGGAGCGGTCCCACCACCTCACGCGCTTGAACTCCTGCTTCTCTGCGGCCGCGAGGAGGTGGCGGAATGGGGCCAGCTCCGGGACCGGCGCCCGCCCCCTCTCGACCGTGGGGAACACCGCCCGGTGCAGCCCCGAGATCTGCTCGAGCCTTCGCTGGGCCTCTCGGTGGAGCTCGGCACGTTGGTCGGTGGTAGCGCTGGCGCGCGACGAACCCTTGGTCGAGAGCGACTCATAGACGGTCACTGGTCCGGCCCCGGTGGACACGCCGGTCCCGCCGCCGACGACGTGCATGCGCAGCGCCCGTGGCCCGACGTGCGCCCGGACGCCTCGCAGGCTGGTCGATACGCGTAGGCCGGGCGCGACGCGGACCGAGGAGAACAATCGCCCCACGACTAGAACTCGCAGACGATTCCGTCGTTGTCGTTGTCTCTGTACCAGTCGTACTCGGGGTCCTTGCCTCGGACGTACTCGCCGTAGCCCGCGTCATTCGCCTCGTAGCAGTAGCTGAACCGTGGGTCCGTTCCGGTGCTGGCGGCCGGAGCTGGCGCCTTCGGCGCAGGTGCAGGTGTGGGTGCGGGTGCGGGTGGCGCCAGTGCAGCAACACGAGCCCGCTCCTTGCTGAGCGCCTGGGCGACCGCCTTGGCCAGCGACGCCTTGGCCTCCTTGCGTGCCGACACGAGGGTCCGTCGCACCGCCTTGACCTTGTCGGTCTTCTGCTCCACGACCTGCTCCTGCTTGTCCAGCAAGTCGTCGCGCTCCTGGATCTCGTCCTGGAGCTCCTCAGTTGCTTCGTCGACTGCTTGCTCGACCGACGCCGAGCTCACGGCGTCGGGGGTCGAGGCCGCGGCAGGACGAACGTCCTCGCTTGTTCCCGAACCACTGGCTCCGACGACTAGCCCGAAGACCCCGGCTGCCAGCCCGACCTTGAGGCGACTCCAGAACGGTGGCTTGGCGGCTGGGAAGTAGCCGGGGTACTGCTCCAGCGATGGTCCGTTCGATGAATCTGCCATGGGAACTCCGAGAGGCGCGTAGTGGGGACCCCTCCTGTGTAAGCCATGCGGCTCGAGCGCGCAGCAATTCGGCGACATTGGAGTTGCCGACCCACGCGGGAGTAGGCGGGACGCAGCGGCGGCCACACCTCCGCCTACGACCGGCCCTGCCTCTCGGCGAGCTCCTTGAGCTCGGCCCACCGCGGGAAGGAGTTGCGGATCGTCGGTCCGCTGGGCACGCCCTCGGTCTCCCGCGCCCACGCCGCGTAGTCGTTGTAGGTGCCGCGAGCGCCCGGCGAGGCCAGGTAGGTCGCGACATGGGCGACCAGCTCCGCCTCGCTCCAGCGGCGGGACCAGGAGCGGCTGGCGTTCGCCTTGACCCCGGCGGCCTCGCAGGCCGCCGACCAGCTGCCGAACCGGCGGACGACGAGCTGGCCGGATGCGCCGCCGTGCTCCGTGCGGTGCCGGTCATAGCCGAGCACGGTCAGCGGCTCGCCCAATTCCGCCGCGGCGGCACGGACGCCGGCGAGCAGCTCGGCTTCGGTGTAGCGCTGGACGGCCATGGCCAGCATGGTTCCACGTCACCGACCGGCAACCGACCGTGCCGCCCGATCCGTCAGTAGATCGGCTGGTCGCGTCGGGCCCAGCGGGCGCAGGCCCGGGCCGAGCCGCGGCGCACACCGGCGCAGCCCGGACGCCCGGACTCCGCCGACACCGGCGAGGGGTCGAGACCCGGGAGGTCGGAGGGGTCGCCGGACGGGCGGACCCGCACCAACCCGTTGAGGAAGATCTCGCAGTCGCAGAAGCCACCCATCCGCCCGAGCCGGCGCTCGAGCGCGGTGGCCCGCGGCACCATCACGTCCCGGTAGCGGCGGGCGAACCGCAGCGTGGTGTCGCACCCGAACTCCTCCAGCATCCGCGCCACGAAGCAGGCCAGACACTCACCGTCCGCCGGCCGGGTCAACACGTCCTCGCTGACGCGCACGATCCGCTCGGCCTCGTCGGCGATGCCGTCCATGCCCACCTCCTCGTCAAGGTCCTCGTCAGGGTCCCTCCACGCTAGGAGCGACCACCGACAACGGCTCCCCTCAGCCGGGCACGACGTGGGCGTCCGGCCCCGGGAAGGTCAGCCCCTCGTGCCCGTCGTCCCACCGCACGAGGAACGGCGGGCCACCGTCGCCCCCGCGCACCTCGACGATCTCGCCCTCCCGGCGAGGGCTGTCGACCTTGTTGCTCTCCGTGACCAGCCGGTCACCCACCTTGGCTTGCACGTCACCGCACCTCCTCGCATCCACCTCCCACGATGCTCCGCTCTCGGGGCGGCGGCAAGGCCCGGTCGCGTCTCAGGCGCAGGTGACGCAGCGGGTGGCGGTCGGTCTGGCCTCCAGCCGCTCGGCCGCGATGGGCCGACCGCACCCCTGACAGACCCCCCAGCTGCCGTCCGCGACCCGGGCCGCCGCGGCATCCACCTCTGCCAGATGCCGCTCGGTCTGCCGCAGCACGGTGCGCAGCTGGGAGCGCTCGAAGGCCAGCGTCGTGCCCTCCGGGTCGTGCTCGTCGTCGGCGTTGCTGTCCCGAGCGGCCGCGACCAGCTCGGCGTGCTCGGCCCTCAGGGCCGCGAGCCGACCCTCGATGGCGGCGCGTTCCTCGGCCAGCCGTGTCGTGACCCGGTGGAGGTGCTCGGGGCGGGAATCCTGCATCGGCCCAGTCTCCATGAAGCCCAGTCTCCATCAGCCCGGTCCGCGTCAGTCGCTCAGCCGGAACGCCTCGCCGTACTTGATCCGGCCACCGGTCCGCAGCAGCGTCCGCTCGTAGAGCCGGCTCCCGACCCGGACGAACGCCACCGCCGCGGCCACGGTGACCAGCACCGCGATCGCCACCTGCCACCACGGCACCTCGCCCTGGGCCATCCGGCCGGGCATCACCATCGTCGAGACGATCGGCAGCACGGAGACCACGGCCTGGACCTTGTCGCTGGCGAGGGTGGAGACGAAGTAGGGCACGATCAGGATCAGCTGACCGGGGAGGGTCGTGGACTGGAGGTCCTCCTGACGGCTGGCCAGCGCGCCGGCCACCGACCACAGCGCGGCGAGGGCGACGAAGCCGAGCACGAAGAAGGCGACGTACCACGCGACCGCCCAGCTGATCCCGGCGAGCAGCTCGCCCCGCCCGGTCACGGCCAGCCCCACGAGCCCGATCGTCACGAACAGCAGCACCTGCCCCAGCGCGAGGGCCGTGTTGCCGATGATCTTGCCCCACAGCAGCGCCCGGATCGGGACCGCGGCGGCCAGGATCTCCACGACCCGGGACTCCTTCTCCCGGGCGACGCTCTGCGCGATCGTCATCCCGAACCCCAGTGCGGTGATGAAGAAGACCAGGGCGAAGGCGAAGGCCACCCCCGAGCGGGCGGAGCTCTCCTCGGCGTTCGGGTCGAGGAGACGCTGCCCCACCTGGGTGTCGGCGTTGAGGGCGTCGAGGTCGACGTCCTGCTCGGCGGCGTTCGCGGTCAGCGCCTGCGACGCCACCGCCGAGGCGAGCGCCGCGCGCAGCGACGCACCGATCCCCTCGTCGCCGACGATCTCGTAGCCGCCGCCGGTCGGGAGCAGCGCGGCGTCCACGTCGCCGTCGCGCACCAGTGCCTCGGCCGCGTCGGCGTCGACGGCGTCGGCGGCGGTGATCTCGGCATCCTCCGAGCCGGTGCTTCGCAACGACGCCTGGGCGACGTCGAGGATCCGGGTGTCCGCGGGCTGGGTGATGGCGACGTCGTACTCCTCCGCGCCGCCGTCGACGACCGAGATCACGACGAAGAAGCCCACCAGGAACAGCATCGTGAAGATCGTCGCGCCCACGAACGTCTTGTCCCGCAGTCGCGTGCTGACCTCGCGCTCGGCGACGATCCGCCAGACCGGCGTGCTCACTGGACGGCCTCCCGGTAGATCTGGGCGAGCGGCCGGACGACCCGGGCGAACTCCGCGACCGGCGCCACCGACTGGAGCGCCCGGAGCACCTCCTCCGGCGGCCCGTCCCGCAGCTCGACGGTCGCCTCGGGGCCGCGGGCATCGAGGAGGACGACCTCCGGTACGTCGCGCAGGGTGCTCGCGTCGGCGTCTCCGGCGAGTACGACGCGGAACCGGTCGGCCTCGCGTCCGCGCAGGTCGGCCACCGAGCCGGCGGCCACGAGCCGGCCGTGGGAGAGGATCACGAGGTCGTCGCACAGGCCCTCGACGAGCTCGAGCTGGTGACTGGAGAAGAGCACCGGCATGTGCGGCGTCACCTCGTCGCGCAGCAGCGAGACCATGGCGTCGACCGCGATCGGGTCGAGACCGCTGAACGGCTCGTCCATCACCAGCGCCTCGGGCTCGTGCATGAGCGCCGCGGCGACCTGGACCCGCTGCTGGTTGCCGAGCGAAAGCGTCTCGAGCAGGTCGCCGGCCCGCTCCGCCAGGCCGAGGCGATCGAGCAGCTCGTGGGCCCGGGCCGCGGCCTCCGCGGTCGCCCGGCCGTGCAGCCGGGCGAAGTAGACCAGCTGCTCGTGCACCTTCATCTTGGGGTAGAGCCCGCGCTCCTCCGGCAGGTAGCCGATCCGGCGCCGCTGCTCCACGCTGATCGGCTCACCGCCCCAGGTGACGCTGCCACGGGTCGCGGCGAGCACCCCCACGATGATCCGCATGGTGGTCGTCTTGCCGGCCCCGTTCGCGCCGACGAAGCCGGTCATGCGGCCCGGACGGACGTCGAACGAGACGTCGTCGAGCACGGTGGTTCCGTCGTAGTCGCGGGTCAGTCCGAGAACGCTCAGCACGCCCCGACCCTAGGAGATACCGGGGGTCTGCCCCGGGATGTGCGGGCTAGGTGTCGGGGAGATGGCGGGCGGCGTCGGCCGGGACTAGCCTCGCAGGAGCAGGCCACGGCCGGCGTGGCCGATAAGGAACGAGGCCATCATGAGCGACTCGGTCGTCCACTTCGAGGTGCCCTACGACGACGCGGACCGAGCCCGGGGGTTCTACCGCGACGTCTTCGGCTGGGAGATCACGCCGATGCCAGACATCGACTACACGATCGTGCAGACCGGCGCGACCGACGAGCAGGGCATGCCCACGTCGGCGGGCTACATCGGCGGCGGGATGTTCGAGCGGTCGAGCGACATCGACCGGCCGGTGATCACCATCAACGTCGACGACATGTCCGCTGCTCTAGACCGGTTGAGCGCCGCCGGCGGCAAGCAGGTCGGCGAGACCAGCCAGGTCGCCGACATGGGCTGGGCGGCGTACTTCCACGACTCAGAGGGCAACCTCATGGGGCTGTGGCAGAGCGCCCAACCCGGCTGAGATGGTCGGTCCGGCGCGAGTTGACCGACGGATATCAGCACTCGCTTGAAGAAAACTTGACAAAAATCGCCACCTTCGCGGCTCACTAAGTCACAATGGCCAGATGGACACGCGTCAGGCTGAGTTGCTCAGCGCCATCGACCCCGCGGAGCTCGGCCGCCGACTGCGCGCTGCCCGCATCGCCCAAGGTCTGACCCAGGCGGATCTGTCCGGCCCGGGCATGTCCGTCGGCTACGTCTCGCGGATGGAGTCCGGGCAGCGTCGCCCCACCGCGAAGGTGCTCACCGAGCTCGCCGGCCGACTGGGCGCGCCCCTGGAGCAGTTCCTCGGCGGCGTCGCGCCGCGCGAGGTCGACGAGATCCGGCTGACGCTCGACTACGCCGAGCTGTCGCTGGAGTCCGGCGAGCCGGTCGAGGCCGAGGCCAAGGTCCGCGACGCCCTGGAGCGCATCCAGCCCGGCTCCCTCGAGGACCTGGCGGAGCGGGGCCGCTTCCTGCTGGCCCGCTGCTTCGAGGCTCAGGGCCTCACCGACGACGCGATCCTCGCCTACGAGGCACTGGTCAACGGCGGCGCCACTGGTCTGGTCCACCTCAAGGCCGGGATCGGGCTCAGCCGCACCTACCGCGAGTCCGGTGACCTCACCCGGGCGATCGACAACGGCGAGAAGATCCTTGCGAATCTCGCCGACACAGGTCTGGACAGCTCGGACGAGTCCGTCCAGCTGGCGGTGTCCGTGGCCTCGGCCCACTTCGAACGGGGGGACTCGGGCCACGCCGTCCGGATCTGCCGCACGGCCATCGCCAAGGCGGAGGCGCTGGGGTCGGCAACGGCCCGCGCCTCCGCCTACTGGAACGCCAGCGCCATGCAGGCCGAGCGTGGCGACGTCCGCGCCGCAGTGCCGCTCGCCGAGATGGCGCTGAACCTGCTCAGCGAGGGTCGCGACGCCCGCAACCTCTCCCGCCTCCGGGCGCAGCTGGGCCGGATGCAGCTCGCCCTCGACCCGCCGGAGCTCGAGCACGCGCGCGGCAACCTCGAGCAGGCCACGCAGGACCTCGCCTGGTCGAGTGCCAGCCCGGCCGAGTTCGCCTCGATCGAGCTGGAGCTGGCCAGGGCGCACTACCTCGCCGGCGACCTCCGGGCCTCGCGGGACCTGCTCATGCAGGTCCAGGCGGCGGTGGCCGGCGACGCGCCGCTCCTGGCAGCTGACGCCAAGGCCCTGGAGGGGCAGCTCTGCGCCTGCGCCGGTGACACCGCCGGTGCGACTGCGGCCTTCCTGCAGGCGACCCGGGTGCTCACGGGGGTCGGCGCGGACCGCGGGGCTGCTCAGCTGTGGTTCGACCTGGCCGGGCTCCTCGACGAGTACGGTCTCGCCGAGGAAGCCCGTGATGCCTACCGTCGTGCGGCGGCTTCGGCCGGTCTGCGTGCGAGGACGAGTACGCCGTCCCGCACGCTGGTCTGATCCCGAGAACCAGAAGAGACTCGCACAGGGGTCAGCAGCACCAGATGGTGCGGGACTCCTGCTTGCCGCCGGCCTCGGCGGGGGCGGCCACGCCGAGCGAGGCGATGACGGCAACGGCGGCGGCGGCGATGAACTTCGTGGTGATACTGCGCATGATTTCTCTCCTGAGAATGAGTTCGAGCGATACGTGGAGTGGGAACTGCGGCTGGTTCGCGTCCCCGGAGGATCGCACCCAGCCTGACTACTGGTCTAGATCAGCAGGTGCCGGATCGGGCGTTCAGCAGCACCAGATGGTGCGGGACTCCTGCTTGCCGCCGGCCTCGGCGGGGGCGGCCACGCCGAGCGAGGCGATGACGGCAACGGCGGCGGCGGCGATGAACTTCGTGGTGATACTGCGCATGATTCTCTCCTGGGAACGAGTGTTGGGCGATACCTGAGTTGAGGGATGCAGCTGGTGTGGCGCTGAGCGATCAGCAGCACCAGATCGTGCGGGACTCCTGCTTGCCGCCGGCCTCAGCGGGGGCGGCCACGCCGAGCGAGGCGATGACGGCGACGGCGGCGGCGGCGACGAACTTGGTGGCGATGCTGCGCATGGTGTTCTCCTGGGGAGTGAGTCGTGCTCTTCGGGTGGGGGTGAGGACAGCCCCGAGATGTTGTCCTCACCACGAATCTTCGCAAAAAGCAGACGGGCGCGATAGGGAACTGTAAAGTTCAGGCAACAAAGGTTGGCAACCCCCCATCAGCCAGCCGGCGGAACACAACAGAACTCGAGGCGTCACCCCCCCCGACGGCCACGAGCGATGCGCGGCACTCCCCCCAGCTGCGCCTAGGCCCCCCGCGTCCCCCATGGTCGCGGGGGGCTTCTGCGTTTCGGGCATGGGTCGTGTGCCTGAGAACGCCCCATAGCGCGTCGTGAGGCACACGACCGGTCGCGTCTGGCGATGCCCGCACCGCACAGCTGTTGTCGGACTCCCAATGTCCATCCAACGGCCAGCGGGACACTCGCGCGGGGTCACACTGGTTGGGGGCTGAACGGCCGACATGCTGGACTCCAAGGCGAGGGTTCACTCCGAGTGCTTTGACACGTCGGCGCGGGATCAGGCCTGCGAATAGATGCTCGTGTGCTCGCGATCCCTGTGGCGCCGGGGGCTCGCCTGCCCCCCCCCGCCGGGGTCTACGACGCTGGATCACGGCGACGCGGACGCGCTACCGCGGAAGGACAAGGGCGTCTGGTTCGTCCAGCCCTTGAAGGCCCGCTGGAACGAGCTCTGGTCGGAGAAGCCGACCAGGAACGCCACCTCGGCGAGGGAGTGACGGTTGTCGGCGAGGAGTGCCTCGGATGCCTCACGGCGAGCTCTGGTCGTGAGCCCCTGGAAGGTTTCCCCCTCCTCGGCCAGGCGTCGGTGCAGAGTGCGTTCGCTCATCCCGAGGCGGCGGGCGATCACCGACTTCTTGGGCAACCCGTCCGGGAGCAGGTCGGTGATGGTGGCGTGCACCGAGTCGACCAGGGAGCGCTCTTCCTGTTCGGACCGGAGCTGCTCGAGGTGGGCCAGCAGGAACGATGACAGACCCTGGTCCGCCAGACGGCCGCGGACGGCGAGGGTGGCTGCATCGAACTCGAGGGAGTTGCGGCGGGAGTCGTAGGTCACAGGGCAGCCGAAGTAGGAGTGGGCCTCGACGATGGACGCCGGGCGGGGGTGGGTGAAGGTCACCGCGCGCGGCACCACCCGGCGGCCTGCGGCCTCGGTCATCACCCCGACCACCGCCGCCAGGGCGCACTCGTTGGCCAGCCTGGCGCCGCGTCGAGGCGACGGTCGGGTGAGGATCAGCGTCGTCACCCGCTCAGGTTCGTCGAGCAGCTCGTACTCCAGAGTGTCGCTCAGCAGCACGATGTATCGGACCAGGCGTTGCAAGGAGTCGCGCAGCGTTTGCGCCGTCTTCAGGCCGAGCCCCATGGCGCTGAAGTCGTCAGGCTTGAGCTCAGCGGCGTACCGGTAGGGCAGGCCGTGGTCGCCGGGCACCGTGGCACGCTCGAGGAAGTCGTAGTAGTCCTCGGCGGCAACCTTCTCTGCCGACGCCCGCTGAGGGTCGACCTCCGGCGTCAGCCCGATGCTCGCCAGCAATTCCGCAGGACTGACCGGGGCGCTGGCCACGCGCGCGACCACCCGGACCACCGAGCTCCGCACGCTGCTCACACCAGAGCAGCCTAGTGACCGCGTGGCCGCAACGGTCAACGGGACGGCCGCCGATGCCAAGCCACCGCCGGCCGCAGACTTCTAGCGTCGAGGACATGGCCACCCAGCTTCCCGACACCGTTCAAGCCGTCCACCACAGCCACTACGGACCGCCCGCCCATCTCGCGCAGCGCCGAATCGCGATGCCCACACCGCCTGCGGAGCAGGTCGTCCTCCGCGTCCGCGCCGCCGGCATCAACCGTGGCGACGCGCTGGCCGTCGAGGGCCTGCCCTACGCCGCCCGGCTCTCCTACGGGTTCCCCCGACCCAAGCGCTCCGTTCCCGGCACCGACGTCGCCGGCACCGTCGTGGCCGTGGGCCGCGCCGTGACCGGCTGGCGGCCCGGGGACGCCGTGACCGGCTGGGCGAAGGGCGCCTTCGCCGAGTACACCACCGCATCGGCGTCCTCACTGCTGGCCATGCCTGAAGGCGTCACCTTCGAGGAGGCTGCGGCCACCCCCACCTCGGCAGTGACCGCGCTCCAAGCGCTGCGCGCCGGTGGTATCGCGACGGCTCGGCGGGTGCTGGTGATCGGCGCCTCCGGGGGCGTGGGATCGTTCGCGGTCCAACTCGCCGCAGCGTACGGCGCGGAGGTGACCGGCGTCTGCTCCACCCGAAACGTCTCCCTGATCCGGTCCTTCGGTGCCCACCACGTCGTCGACTACGTGACCCAGGACGTCACCAGCTGCACCGGCCACGACCTGGTCGTCGACCTCGTCGGGAAGCTGCCCCTGGTGCGCGCCCGCCGGATGGCGACGCGCGACGGCTGCTACGTCGTCGTCGGTGGCGGCACCGCGCGGACGCTCACCGGGATGCGACGGTTCGCGGCTGCGGCCCTGCTCTCACCGCTCGGACCTCAGCGGATCCGACCCCTCTTCGCGACCCCGAAGCGCGCCGACCTCGCCACGGTCCTCTCCTACCTGGCCTCCGGCCAGGTCCGCCCATTCGTCGAAGCGGCCTACGCCCTGCGCGACACCGCCGACGCCATCGACTTCGTCAGTCGCGGGAAGGCCCGCGGCCGAGTCGTCCTCGTCGCCTGAATGCCCCATCCACCATCAGGAGGAGTCATGTCAACCGCCGCCACCGCCATCGCGCAGCCCACCGCTGCACCGAACCCGACCCAGCACCCGCGGCTGCGCCGGCTCAGCAAGGTCGCCGGCGCGCTCTACCTCGCGATCTTCGTGATCTACCCGCTCTCCACGCTCGTCCGCTCCAGCCTCGTCGTGCCCGGGGATGCCGCTGCGACGGCGGACAACATCCGCGCCCAGGAGACCCTGTTCCGGTGGGGCTTGGCCGGTGAGGCCACGATCGTGCTCGTCGAGGTCGCCCTGGCCGGCGTGCTCTACGCGCTACTGCGACCCGTCAGCCGGTCGGTGTCCCTGGCCGGGGCGCTGGCCCGCGTCGCCGAGGCGGTCGTGATGGCCGCCGGCTGCCTGGCCACCGGTGTCTTCACCATGGTCGCGCTCGGCGACAGCGGCTCCCTCGCCGCCTTCGACGCCGACCAGCGCAACGCCCTGGCCCTCTTCTTCCAAGAGGCCAACGAGCACATCGTCCTGGTGTGGGGCTTCTTCTTCGCGCTCTCGCTGCTGCTCACCGGCTGGCTGGTCCACCGCTCGGGCTTCCTGCCGCGGTTCACGGGCATCCTGCTCGCGCTGGCCGGCGTCGGCTACCTCGTGCAGAGCTTCGGCACCTTCCTGGCCCCCGACCTGGCCGACACCTGGCAGCTGGTGGTGCTCGTGCTCGCCGTCCCCGGCGAGCTGATCTTCGCGCTCTGGCTTCTCACCAGGGGCGTCGACCACGTCAACTGGTCGGCTGCCGCCGACCGCGCCCGGCAGAGCCAGCTCTGACCCGCCTACACCCGAAGGAGCACGCCATGAACGCCGTCCGCCGAGCCGGCCGCTGGGCAGTCTTGTACGCCACCCTGGTCGGGATCGTGATGATCGGACTCGCGGCACACGCCGGCTCCTACCTGTTCGGGTTCACCCAACCCAGCGCTACGGCCTCCCAGGACGCAGACCCCATGCTCAGCCACGCCGCCCCAGGTCGCCACCCGGTCGGGATACGCCGGATCGGGCCCGACGACGCCCCCGTCGCGATGACCGTCTGGTACCCCGCGAGCGACTCGACCGATTCGGAGCCGGCGACGCGCTACTCCTACTCGCTCACGGTGCTCGGCACGCAGACCGCCACGGCGTTGGCGACCTACCCCGGCGTCGCCCGGCACGGCGTCGAGGCTGACCTGGCCGGCGGGCCCTACCCGCTGGTGGTGCTCTCCGCGGGGTTCGCCATCAGCCCCGCCAGCTACGCCTGGCTGGCCGAGCACCTCGCCTCCCACGGCCTGGTCGTGGTCGCACCCCAGCACGCGGAGACCCTCGACCCCTCCACCCTGTGGCGCTCCGCCATCGACCGGCCCGAGGTCGTGGCGCAGACCCGCGCGCACGTCGAGACGGCCGCGACGCCCGGCGGCGACCTCGCCGGGCTGGTCGACCCCAAGACAGTCGCCGTCGTCGGGCACTCCTACGGCGGCTACACCGCGCTCGCCGCGGCCGGTGCTCAGCTCGACCCCGACGCGTTCACCTCCGGCTGCGCCACCGCGCGCGCGGACGACGACCCGATCGTGTTCCTCTGCGACGCCCTCCAGCCGCACCTCGATGACATCGTCGTTGCCCGCACGACCGAGCCGGAACCCGTCGATGCCGTCGTCTCCCTCGCCGGGGACGCCGCCATGTTCGGCGAGACCGGCCTCGCTGCCGTCACCGCACCCCTGCTCGTCATCGGCGGAACCGCCGACCACGACTCGCCCTTCGACTGGACCACCCGACTGGCCTACGAGAGCGCCGCCAGCAGGCACAAGGTCGAAGTGTCGCTGCGGGGCGCCGGGCACTTCGTCTTCACCGGCGGGTGCGACCGCACCCGGCGGATCCTCAGGCTCGTCACGACCGGCTTCTGCGACGACCCCGCCTGGGAGCGTGCGAAGGCCCGAGCCGTCACTCAGCACTACGTCGCGGCATTCCTGCTAGCCGAACTCACCGGGGCCACCGCCGCACGGACTGCGCTCACCGACCCAGCTGAGCCGTCCGGGGTTCGGCTACGCTCCGCGGAGCCGTCGCGGTGAGCGCGACTGGGAGCTAGGCGTCCCACGGGGCATAGGTCCACCGGCCGTGGACCGAGCGGCTCCTCCGGCGGCCTCAGGTCGAGTGGGAGTCGTCCAACTCCACGGGCCACCCCTGCGCCCTTCGAGGTGTGGACCCAGTCGGCTGTGGTCCGGGTGGTGCCCCTGGCAGAGGGCCGGTCTGTCACGACTCGCCACGGTCCAGGGTGCTGACGTCGCCAAGGGCATGCACGACCGGCGGAGATCGAGAGTCACGGCCGTGCCCCCGACCGACCCAGGAACCAGGTGCGGACGATCCAGGTGGCGCCCAGCGCAGCAGCCACTGTCGCCACGAGCGCGGTCAGCGCGGGCCAGCCGTATGCCGCTGCCTCCCAGGTGACCTCCCGCCCGCCGACCAGCTGCTCGGCGAGGTGGGGGTAGAGCAGGACGACGAGCAGCACGAAGGCGTGGGGTGCCGCGCGGAGGCCGACCGAGACGGAGACGCGAGCCCGCGCCCTGCGTGACCACCGTCCGGCGCGCATGACTCCGAGCGTCCCGAGGACGGCGACGCCCACGGTCACGGCGCCCAGCAGCAGGTCGAGCCGGGTGATGTCGGCGGCCCCGGCAGGGGCAGGGTCGGTTCCCTCGATGATGCTGCTGAGACCGTCGAAGATGCGGAGCTGGTCGACCATCAGGCCGGAGCCCGCGTTGAGCAGGATCACGAAGCCGTAGCCGGTCCTTGGCAGCACCTCCATGTAGGCGCTCCAGGTGAGCAGGTTGCCGCTGTGGGCCAGTCGGGTCGGTGCGCCGGCGGGGCCGTCGGTGTCCCAGCCCAATCCATAGCCCTGCGCGCCGTCACCCGGGGTGTGCTGCTCCTCGAGTCGGGATGGGCTGAGAATGCGGGTGCCGTCGACGGCGCGGCCCCGGTTGGTCTGCACCACGAGCCATCGCGCCAGGTCGGCGGCGCTGGAGACCACGCCGCCGTCGCCGGCGTCGAACGTGCCAGGTCCGCCGACAGCGAAGGCGTGGCCCCAGCCGACCACATGGCCGTCGGCTAAGCCGGTCACCGGGTCGTCGTCGCGGTCGACGGTGGTGCTGGAGCCCATGCCGGCGGGGGCGAACACGTGGTCGTGGAGGTAAGCGTCGAAGGGTTGACCCGAGACGACCTCGATAAGGCGCGCGGCGACCTGGTAGTTGGGGTTGTGATAGCTCCACCGCGTGCCGGGCGCGGCCGCGAGCCGGACGGGGGCAAGGTCCGCCACCGCGTCTTCGAGCGTCGCCGGCTGCGGCCGCGACATCGGGTGCACCGTTGAGTCTGTGAGCCCGGATGTCTGGTCGAGCAGCTGCCGAACGGTGATGAGGGAGCCACGTGGGTCGGAGATTCGGAACTCCGCGAGGTGGTCGACGACGGGGTCGTCGAGCCCGAGGAGCCCGTCGTCGACCAGCTGGAGGACGGCGAGGGCGGTGAACGACTTGCTCAGCGATGCCACCCTGAACAGCGAGTCGGGGGTGACGTCGACACCCTCGGCGTCGTGGCCGAACCCGGCCAGGTGGACCACGCGGTTACCGTGGGTGACGGCCAGCGCGGCCCCGGGAATCGAGGCTGCCTCGATCTGCACCTGCACGTAGCGGTCCACCGCGTCGAGGTCTACGGCGTCGCGCGCGGGGGATCCCGCGGCGGCCACCGGGCCGGTGGCGTCGCTCGAGGCGATTCGGGTGGCGGCGGGCGCGAGCAGGACACCGGCCGCGGCGATGACGACCGTAGCGGCCGCGACCCGACGGGGGCGGCGCGGTGTCCCTGGGACGTCGGGCAGGGGTCGTGGCAGCAGCGTCGCCAGACCGGCGGTCGCCAGCGCGACGGCCGCGGCAGCCGTGAAGGCGGCCGCGAAGCCGGCTGGGGTGAGGGTGTCACCGGCTCCCCCGGCCGCCACGCCGAGGGAGACGAATCCCGCGGTCCCGAGGGCCGCTCCGACCTGGGTGGCCGAGCCTGCCATGCCCGATGCCAGGCCCGTGTGCTCCGGCGGGACTGCCGAGGTGATGGCCATGGTCGTCGGGGTGAAGCTGAGCGCCACCCCGACGGCGACCAGAACGAGTCCGGGCAGGACGGAGACGGCGTACCCCCCGCCGCCGGGCGCTTGGGCGAGCCACAGGTGGCCGGCGGCCAGCACGAGGAGGCCGGTGATCATCGTGCGTCGTACGCCGTGCGCCCGGAGGAGGCGTGGCAGTGCGACGAGGGAGACCACGAACACCGTGGCCGAGGTCGGCACCATCGCCAGGCCGGCACGCATGGGAGCCAGGTGCAGCGCCTGCTGCAGGTAGAGGGCGGTGAGGACGAACGTGGAGGCCCGGGCGGCGCCCCCGAGCAGCGCGGCCCCCACCCCGAGGGAAAGCGTGCGCGAGCGGAACAGCCCAAGCGGCACCAGGGGCTGGGCCGAACGGCGCTCGACGCCGAGGAACGCCAGGGCGGAGGCGGCGGCGACGGCGACCGCCACCAGGACCGGCGCCGTGGCCCACCCCCGCTCAGCGGCGTCCAGGACTCCGTGCACCAGGGCGATCGTCGCGGCCGCGAGGAGCACGGCCCCCTTGGCGTCGAGGCCGGCGTGGGTGGGCTCGTCGTCGGCCGGGAGCACCCGTCGCGCCGCGACGGCCGCGACGAGTGTGATCGGGACGGTGACCAGGAAGGTCGCGCGCCAGCCCAGCGACCCGGCGAGGACTCCGCCGGCGACGACGCCGGCGGCGCCGCCGACCGCCGAGGCTGCGCTCCACATCCCCATGGCCCTGGCCCGAGCGGGTCCGGGGAAGCTGAGCACCAGCAGGGAGAGGGCCGCGGGGCTGAGCGCGGAGGCGCCCACGCCCTGGACGGCACGGGCCGCGATCAGCAACCACGCGTGGTCCGAGGCCGCGGCCAGCAGTGTCCCGACGGTGAAGACCGCCGAGCCGACGACGAACATCCGTCGGCGTCCGAGAAGGTCCGTCGCCCGACCGGCCAGAAGCAGGAGCCCTCCGAAGGCGAGGGCGTAAGCGTTCACGACCCAGGTCAGCGCCACGGGCCCGGTGGTCAGGTCGGCCTGGATGGACGGGAGCGCGACGTTGACGATGGAGACGTCGAGCATGACGACGAGCTGGGCGGAGACGAGGAGCGCCAGCAGGGTGCGGTGGTGGGTCATCACCGGGTCGCCCCCCGCGGTGTTGTGCGGCCGCATCGCGGGCAGTGGCTGCGCGACACGTGGTCGAGGTCCTGGCCGCACCAGCAGGTCGTGGCGACCTGGGTTGCGCGGGGGTGGTCGGGGGCGGCGATCGTGCTGATCGTGAGAGTCGCATTCATGGTTCCTTCACCTCGGTCGTGGTGGGGCTGTTCGATGGGTCCACGGTCCTGCGATTCCGCGCCGGTCGCGCCGGTCGAATGACCGGGATCCCGGTCACTTCCGCACGGAGATGGCGACCTTGCCGCGCACCCGCCCGGTCTCGAGCTGGTGGACGGCGAGCGGGGTGTCCTCGAGCGGGTAGCTGCGGTCGAGGGCCGGCACGATCCGGCCCTCCTCGATGAGGCCAGCGAGGCGGTTGTAGTCGCTGCCGCGCTCCTTGGCGACCAGCAGCGCGAGCCGTTGCCGGACGAGCCTTGAGAGCATCAGCCCGCGAACCTGCCTCCCCATCCCCAGCAGGGCGCCGGCGTCCTCACCGCCGACGAACACCACCGTGCCGCGCGGCCGGAGTGCCCGGCGCAGGCGCCGGAGCGAGGAGTTGCCGGCGATGTCGAGCACGAGGTCGTAGCGGTGGGTCCCGTTGGCGAAGTCCTCGCGGTCGTAGTCGAGAACGTTGGCGGCGCCGAGGGAGGTGACCAGGTCGGCCTTGGCGGCACTGCAGACGCCGGTGACCTCGGCGCCGAAGGCCTTGGCGAGCTGGACGGCGTAGCTGCCGACCCCGCCGGACGCCCCTACCACCAGCACGTTCTGGCCGGGCTGTACCCCGCCGACGTCGACCAGGGCTCGCAGCGCTGTGCCCGCCGAGACGGGTACGACGGCCGCCTCGAGGAAGGTCAGGTTGGTGGGCTTGTGGGCGAGCCGCGTCTCGTGGGCCACGGCATAGTCGGCGAACGAGCCCGGGGCGACGCCGTAGACCTCGTCGCCGACGGCGAAGCGGGTGACCCCGGCGCCGGCCTCGACCACGATGCCGGCGACGTCGCGGCCGGGGACGGGGTTCTTCGGGCGGGTCAGGCCCATCGCGAGCCGCATGGCGTACGGCTTTCCGGTGAGCAGGTGCTCGGTGCCGCGGTCCAGCCCGGCGGCGTGCACCTCGACGAGGACCTCGTGGTCGCCGGGTGAGGGCCGCACGATGCGTGCGGTGCGGAGCACCTTGGAGGTGCCGTAGCGGTCGTGGACGACGGCGCGCATCGTGCTGTCGGCTGTGGTGGTCATGGTTCAGTCCTTGTCGGTCGAAGGGTCAGACGGGGGGCAGCGGGTTGTACTGGATCTCGCGTCGCACCTCGCGTGCGCGGTCGACACCTGCCAGGCGGGCCACGAGGTGCAGGGCCATGTCGATGCCGGCGCTGACGCCTGCGCTCGTCACGAGGTCGCCGTCGTCGACGAAGCGGGAGGCCACGTCGGTGATCACTGTGGGGTCCAACTCGGACAGCAGATTGAGCGACGCCCAGTGGGTGGTGGCCCGGCGCCCGATGAGCAGCCCGGCGGCGGCGTAGACGAGGCTGCCGGTGCACACCGAGGCCATCAGCGGGACCGTCGCGCGTTGGCGGCGTACCCAGGCGAGGTGGTCGCTGTCGTGCAGCATCAGACGCGTGCCGGGGCCGCCGGGGTGGACCAGAACGTCCATGTCGGGTGCGTCGGCGAAGGAGTGGTGGGCTCCGAGCTCGAGGGTCTTGGCCCCGGCGACGGGTCGGCCGTCGAGGGAGAGGCAGAAGGCGTCCCACCCGTCCTGCGGATGTTGCTGGGTCCAGGTGGACAGCACCTCCCAGGGGCCGACGGCGTCGAGCTCCTCGACCCCGTCGAACACGAGGACCCCGATCTGGCGTCGTCTGCCCGCTGGCCACGTCGGCTCGTCGGCGGTGTGGTCGTAGGCATCAGTCATGTCGAGAAGCCTCGGGCCGGCCGGCCGGGGTCGCCCCGGCCAAAGTGCCGGGATCTCACCGCTCCTCGCCAGTCGTCGGGCGGTGTAGGTTTCGAGCGTGCTGGTCGGCCGTGAGCCGGAGCAACAGCTCCTGGAGGTGCTCCTCGACGAGGCCCGACAGGGCTCCGCCGCAGCGCTCGTCGTCCGCGGCGAGCCGGGGGTCGGCAAGTCGGCACTCCTCGGGGCCCTCGTCGCCGCGGCGGGTGACCTCACGGTGCTCACCGCCCAAGGGCTCGAGGCCGAGGCCCCTCTCGCATTCGCAGCCCTGCACCGGCTGCTGCGACCCCTCGACCGGCTCCGGGCGGGCCTGCCCGCACCGCAGGCCCGCGCCCTTCGCATGACCTTCGGGGAGGAGGAGGGCGACGCCGTGGAGCCGTTCCTCGTCGGCGCCGCAACCTTGTCGCTGCTCACCGCCGCGGCCGAGGAGGACCCGATGCTGTGCGTCGTCGACGACGCACACTGGCTCGACGCGGCCACCTCGGGCGCTCTGCTGTTCTGCGCCCGACGGCTAGGGGCGGACCGAGTGGCGATTGTGCTTGCCGCCCGCGAGGGCTCCTGGGGGAGCTTTGACCCCCAGGGCATCCGCGAGATGACCCTGACCGGGCTCGCACCAGAGGCGTCCCGAGCGCTGCTCCGGGCCCACCGGGGCGAGGCCCAGCCCGCCGTCGAGGACCGGATCATCAGCGAGACCGGCGGCAACCCCCTCGCACTACTGGAGCTCCCCACCGAGCTCACCCCGGAGCAGCTCAGCGGTACCGACGTCCTGCCGACCCAGCTCCACCTCACCGCCCGCGTCGAGCAGATCTTCCTCGACAGGGCCCGCCGGCTCCCGGAACCGGTGCAGACCGTGCTGCTGCTCCTCGCCGCGGACGACAGCGGCGATGAGGAGGTCGTGCGCCGCGCCGTCACCGAGCTCGGGCTGCTCGAGGCGCACGTCGACGCCGCGCTCGACTCCGGCCTGCTCCGGCGCGGTCCGTCATCCCTGGCCCTGCGACACCCGCTGGTCCGGTCCGCGCTCCACCAGACCGCCAGCGCCGGGCAGCGTCGCCAGGTCCACGCGGCCCTCGCCACCTCGCTCGCCGGTGCGGGAGACCCAGACCGGGAGACCTGGCACCGCGCCGCAGCAGCCGACGGACCGGACCCACTGGTGGTGGCCGCGCTCGAGCAGGTCGGCAGTCGCGCGCAACGACGGGGAGGGCACGCGGCCGCCCTGGCGGCGTACGAGCGCGCAGCCGGCCTCAGCGACGATCCCACCCGCCGGACCTCGCTCACCTTCGCCGCGGCCAGGAGCGCTTGGGCGTGCGGCCAGGCGACCCACGCCCAGGGCCTGCTGCAGCGGGTGCGCGTGGCGACGACGGACCCCCGGCTGCAGGCCGACGTGGCGCGGCTGCGCGGCCACATCGAGGTAAATCTCGGTTCCGCGCCCGAGGCGCACCGGATCTTCGTGGAGGCTGCCAACGCGGTCCACGGCGACGACCCGGGGCGCTCCCTCGACATCGCCGTCGCCGCTGCCGTCATGCGGACCTTCGGCGCCGACAGCGGCACCCCGCTCCGGGTCGCCGACGCGCTCGGCACCCCGACTTCGGGGGACGACATCCGCACCGGGTGCCTGCGCCACCTGCTGGTCTCGATGACCCGGGTGTCGGAGGGCGACCGGGCGGCTGCCGTCGACGCCCTCGACCAGGCCCTCGCCCTCGGTGAGCAGATCGACGACCGCGACCTGCTGTGGAATCTCGGGAACGCGGCCCTCCAGCTGGGCGACGACTCTGCGCAGCAGCACTTCTACGGCCGGGCGCTGGCCCGGGCGCGCGAGGCAGGCGCCGTCACGGCGGTGATCTACTGCCTCCAGCGGCTGTGCTTCAGCCACTACCTGGCCGGCAACCTCGTCGCGGTCCGGAGCAGCGCGGAGGAGGCGATCTCGCTCGGGCACAGCATCGGCCAGCCCGCGATGACCGCTCCCCCGGTCGCGTGGCTCGCGCTCCTCGCGGCCGTCCAGGGCAGCGACGACCACGACCGTCACCTCGCCCGGCTCGACCAGCTCGTCGCCTCGTACCCGCTCGGCATCCTGGACGATCCCGTGCACGACCTCGGCCGGTGGGCACGCGGACTGTGCGCGGCCGCCGGGGGCGATCACGCCGGCGCGTTGCACCACCTGTCGAGATTCCGCATGCCCGTCCTGCAGCGCATGTCCGTCACTGAACGCGTCGAGGCCGCCGTCCGGGCGGGGGACGACGAGTCCGCCCGCCGCTGGGTCGAAGAGCTGGCCGCGTTCGCCGCCGACACGCACCGACCCTGGGCCCTGGCCGCGGTGTCGCTCGGGCGCGCGCTGACGACCGTTCACGGCGCCGAGGACCACTATCGCGAAGCACTCACCCATCACGCGGATGCCGCGCGGCCGTTCGATGCGGCCCGGGCCCACCTGGCGCTCGGCGAGTGGTTGCGCCGCAGCCAGCGCCGCGTCGACGCCCGGCAGCACCTGCGCGAGGCCCTCGACACCTTCCATGACCTGCGGGCCGAGGCCTGGGCCACGCGTGCTGACCAGGAACTCCGGGCCTCCGGCGAAACTGCCCGCAAGCGTGACCCGTCGACGCTGGTCAAGCTCACCCCCACCGAGCTACAGATCGCCCGCTTGGTGACCACCGGCCTGTCCAACAAGGACGTCGCAGCCCAGTGCTGGGTCTCACCGCGCACGGTGGCCTTCCACCTGCGCAACGTCTTCACCAAGACAGGCATCACCTCCCGGGGGGAGCTCGCCCAGCTCGACCTGAGGTGACCCGGATCCCGGCCATCTGACCGGGGTGACCGGGCCAGCGCGAGACCACGCTCGTGAGCAGTGCACCACCACTGCGAGAGCGAGGTCCCCGATGACGACGTACGCACCACCGAGCGACGCGACCCAGGTGCGCGGCAGGCGCACTCGCTCCCTGACGGCCGCCTTGGCGGGATCCCTGGCGGCCGGCGCGGCTGCCGCGCTGGCCCTGGCCCTCGTCGTCTTCCCGGGCGCGACCGAGTCGGTGGTGACCGGCTCACTGCTCTTGGGCTTCGCCGCCGGCTGGGCGGTGCTGGTCGCAGCCGCACGTCGTACCGGCCGCCCGCAACCGTGGGCCCGCGTCCCCGCGGCCGTGATGGCCGTGACCGGCGCCGGGCTCGTCGTCCTCTCCCCGGGAGCCGGCGCGATGGCACAACTGAGCTGGGTCTGGCCCCCGGTGCTGATGGCGCTCGCCGCGTGGACCTGGATCCGGGGGCGCCGGCACCTCACCCGTCCCGCGCGCTGGCTCCTCGCGCCGGCGGTCACCGTCCTTGTCGCAATCGCCGCGGGCGGGGTCGTGGCCGGCGTCCACGAGTCCCGCATCAGGGACGCCTACCCGGCCCCAGGGAGCCTCATCACCGTCGCCGGCCACCGCCTCCACCTCGACTGCCGCGGTACGGACGCCCCCACCGTCGTTCTGCTCAACGGCCTCGGCGAGTTCTCCGGGTCGTGGGCCCGCGTGGTCGAGCAGCTCGGCGACGCGACCCGAGTATGCGCCTACGACCGCGCCGGCCAGGGCTGGAGCGACGAGGCCAGCGAGCCCCAGGACGGAGTCGCGGCCGCAGCCGACCTGCACACGCTGCTCGACCGCGCCGGGGAGGCAGGCCCCTACGTCCTCGTCGGTCACTCGACGGGCGGCCCCTACGCCCTCACCTACGCCGCGCAGTACCCGGGTGAGGTCGCCGGGATGGTGCTGCTCGACAGCTCCAGTCCCCGCCAGCTCACCGCCATGCCGGACTATCCGGTGCAGTACGCCCTGATGAGACGGGGCCTGGCCCTCGTTCCCACCCTGGCCCGGATCGGTCTCGGGCCCGTGCTCACCCCGACCTCCGGCCTGTCCGGCGCTGCGGCCGAGTTCGCGCGCGCCCTCGGGTCCACCGTCCGAGCCAAGCGCACCGCTCGCGACGAGCTGACCATGGTCCCGTCCGTCTTCGAGCAGGCCGACCAGCTCACGACCCTGGATGACCGCCCCCTGGCGGTGGTCACGGCCTCGGAGAACCTCACCACCCCGGGCTGGCCGGGTGAGCAGGAGCGGCTCGCTCAGCTCTCGAGCGACAGCACCCACACGACCGCAGTGACCACGCACCAGGGCCTCCTCGAGGACGCCCCCGGCGCCACAGCGTCGGCCGCCGCCATCAGCGCCGTCGTACAGGCCGTCGCCGCCGCAGCCCCCTGACGCCTGAGCACCACCCCGATCCGAACTGACCGAGGAGCACCCATGTCCCAGATACCCACCCACCACCACGACCAGACCCACCCGGCAGCGGGGGACGGACAACACAGGCCGTGGACCGTCCTCGCGGTCACGCTCGCGGCCCAGGTCCTCGTCGTCCTCGACATCTCCGTCGTCAACACCGCACTCCCGAGCATCGGCAGCTCCCTCGGCCTCGCCGGCGAGGACCTCCAGTGGCTGGTCACCGCCTACGTGATGCTCTCCGGCGGCGGGCTCCTGCTCGGTGGACGTGTGAACGACCTCCTCTCCCGGCGCGGCGTCTTCCTCACCGGCCTGGCCCTCTTCACCCTGGCCTCGGTCGCCAGCGGCCTGGCTGACACCGGGGCGCAACTCGTCGCGGCGCGGGCAGCACAGGGACTGAGCGCCGCAGTCCTGACCCCGTCGGCGCTGTCACTGATCACCACGACCTACGCCGGGCACCAGCAGAAGGCCGCCCTGGCCCTGTGGGGCGCCGTCGGCAGCCTGGGCGTAGCGGCCGGCGTGCTCGTCGGTGGTGCACTGACGACTTGGACCAGCTGGCAGTTCATCTTCTGGGTCAACGCACCTGTGGGCCTGGTGGCGTTCGTCGCCGGGAGCCGGGTGCTCGAGCGTGACCTCGTCGACCGTCCCCGGCTGCGCGACTTCGACCTCCCAGGCGCGGGCACCGTCATCGCCGGCCTGAGCACGCTCGTCTACGTGCTCGCCGGCACCGCCACGCACGGCTGGTGGTCCGTGAGGACCGCCGTCGGCCTCGGGCTTGCCGTCGTCCTGCTTGGCACCTTCCTGGCCGTCGAGCGCCGCGCGGAGCGACCGCTGTTCCCGCCGCACGTCTGGAGGCTGCGGGCACTCGTGTCTGGCACCGCGGTCATGCTCGGGGTCACCGGGATCCTCGTCGGGGCCGTCTTCCTCGGCTCGATCTTCATGCAGACAGTGCTGGGCTACTCGGCGGTGCGTACCGGGGTGGCGTTCCTGCCATTCGCCCTGGCCATCACGATCGGCACCGTGGCCGCGCGTCACCTGCTGGCACACCTCAGCCCTCGAGCGGTCGCGGCCTCGGGTCTCGTCCTCGTTGCGGGCGCTGCGCTCCTGCTCTCACACGCGCCCCCGGACGCCGGGTACGCCGTCGACCTGCTCCCTGGTCTGATCGGCCTCGGGGTCGGAGTCGGGATGGTGTTCGTCCCGGTCTCCGTCTCGTCCATGGCCGGCATCCCGCACTCCCACGCCGGAGTCGCGTCAGGCTTCCTGATGACCGGTCACGAGATCGGCGCGGCCCTGGGCGTCGCCGTGCTTTCCGCGGTTGCCAGCACGGCCGGTTCCCTGGTGACCCAGGCAGGGGCGGCCGACGCCTTCGCACGCGGATTCGTCGCGGCTGCCGCCATGGCGGCTGGGTTCGCCGTGGTGGCCGTGCTCTGGATGCCGGCCGCCCGCATGGAGGCGGCTGCAGGCATGCGCCTGCACTGAGGCAACTCGACCGGCCTGCCGCGGGAACGGTGGGCCGGCCAAGTCACAGCTCATCCGGTCGTGATGATGACCTTGCCGCGGGTGTGTTCGGTCTCCATGCGGCAGATCGCAGCCGCGGTGTCCTCGAGGGCGAAGGTCCGGTCCGCCACCGGTCGGATCTGACGGGCGGCCACCATGCCCGAGACCCGATCGAGCACCTCCGGGGTTGATACGGACTGGGGTGCGCGGACCTCGAACGGCTGGAACCTGGCCAGTGCCATGGCACCGATCAGCAGCTTCATCGGCCCTTGGAGCCATCCTCACCGGAGTTGCCGCCGCCCTAGCTGTGACTCCCGGGTCAACTCGCCCTCGGCGTCCGGATCTGCTGCCAGCCCAGCATGGCCCTTCATGTTCACCTCCACGGCCGAGGCTTGTGGTCGCGACCGCGGTGTCGGTGGCGTAGCCGCTGGCGGCCGCACAGGCGTATGCCCCGTGCCGCCCAGCGCGAACCGAGAGACGAGGGATCAGCAGGATGCAGCGCATCTCGCGAGGCGCCGGCGGGCGAAAAGCACATCGGCCCGACCCACCCCTCGCGGGGCAGGCCGGGCCGGGTTGCGCTGGCGCTCTTCAGCGCAGTTGTCGCTCCGTCAGAGGAAATGTCCCGTTGACCGCTACGCGGCCATTGCCGTCCGGATCCAAGACATTGCTGGCGCACTCACCCGGGACATCACGTGTCCGTTCACATCAGCTGTCGAATCTCATCCGAATGTCACTCCGAATCTCACGAAGGGCTGCGGCGGCCTGTTCAGGGCGCGTCGGAGCCATCGGCGAGGAGGACCTCCTCGATGGCTCCCCCCGCTGCCGAGGGCCGAACGCGCATGCTGGGGACGTAGCGCGCTCGGTAGTCATCGCCGCTGGGCACGACTGAGTCATCCCATTCGTACGTGACGAACCTCAGAGTGTTCAGGAGCCTGCCGAGAAGGACCGCGATTGGGAAGGGACACCTCAGGAGTAGGTGCACCTCTGCGTTCCCGATGTTGTTCGAAAGGGTTCGGATGCGAGCGGCGGCTTCCGCCGCGATTTCACCTGCTGCCGTGTGGTCGAGAAGGTCGTCGCTGGCGTAGACGAGGTGCTCCCAGGCGGTCACGACGTGCTGGTTCTCCTCGCGGTACCTAGCGAACGCGTCATCACTGCGTTGTGGCAGGAGGTCGAGGTAGACGGCCACTGAAGGACGACCGGTGGTGGCGGGAGCAGGGTTGGTGCCCTCTGCGTTGACGAGCAGGAGCGGCGAGATCCCGACCTTGGCTTCGTGGCTGCTCGCCCAGGTCTGCTGACGCTGGTCGATGACTTGAATCTCGCCTACTCGCGAGGACGGCA
Source organism: Nocardioides donggukensis (assembly GCF_014842875.1). GTDB lineage: Bacteria > Actinomycetota > Actinomycetes > Propionibacteriales > Nocardioidaceae > Nocardioides > Nocardioides donggukensis. Next base: position 647,396 of record NZ_JACYXZ010000003.1, read on the forward strand.
TGGCTGCGCCCAACGCGAATGCGACAGAGAGGTGGGCTCCCCCGTGGACGCGAACCCTGCTTGCTCCCGCTCGGGTGATGGCGTCGGGCAACAGACCTAGGGTGTCCTTGAGGTCGCGAAGTCCGTCGGGGCTGGGCAACTTCTCGTGGAGGGACGGTCGAATGCGGATGTCGAGTTGATGTCCGGTGCGGTCGTAGACCTGCGGCGCGTTCCTTGTCTGCACGCTGAGGTGGAACGTCTCGCCAGCCGCCGCGATCGCATCGCGCTGCCAGGCGATCCGATGCCAAAGCATCTTCTGAACAAGCAGCCTCAGCCCCGCCCGGTCGCTGGGGTGTTGGTCGACACCGCCAAGAGTCTTAGGTCTCTGAGCCAGTACAAGGTCGGGGGCGTCATAGTCCAGTTTGCCGGGCACACGTTCGATGGCATTCGCGATGCCGAGTGCGAACGCCGGGTGGGCCTTGTGCAGGTCGATGAGCCGGGGTGCCTCGACGAATCGAACGATCTCGCTCTTCTCTACATCAGGAGTGACTACGAGTATGGCTCCGGAGAGCCCGTCGGCGATGGCTTGTTCCAGTCGTGCCTCGGTGTCACCGGGCGGAAGGTCGTCTCGGTCTCGCCAGACTGGGATTCCCGCCGCGCGCAGCATCCATGCCAGTTCGGCAGTGATGTCGGTGCCGTCGCTTTGGCGGTAGGAGATGAACACGGGATCAGTCAGGTCGACTGGGGAAGGTGCCGGGCTGGTGCCGTCGTCATTCATGCTCTCTCCTGAGGGACATTGCTTGTGCTTGGTGTCGTTCGATGAGCCAGGTCGCGGCGATGGGGTCATGGTCGGAGACGCCTCCGACGATGATTGCCACGAAGCGGTCGAGTCGTAGGTCGGGATCGTGCAGGTGGCGCAAGTACGAGTCGAGGTCAAGGTCACTAGGGGCAAGGTCGCCCGAGGGATGGGTGTGCCACTCCCCTATCCACTGGCTGCCATCGCGTGTCCATGCCTCAGCAGCGAGTTGCTGCGCGTGTTGGAGGTCGCGGAGGAATCTCCGGGGTGCTCGGCGGGCGTTCGGTCCGGGGCCTCCGGCATGTCGTACGGAAATCCCGTTCGGGCTTTCGGTGCCGAGGAGGATTCCTCCCGTTTCGAGACCGTCGGCTGAGCGTCGGGACTCGGAGGCGATCGCCGCGAGGGCGCTGTCAGTGATCGAGACACTCGGGGCGGTGCTGTGCTCCGTCATGCTGCGGAACATGTCGGGCAGTGGGGGCGCGGCGACGGCAGAGTGCTCCACCTGATGTCGCCCGCTTGGCGCATGTCGAATGGTGCGGCGAGGTCGCCCGTGGGATGGAGACCCAGGATGGCGTGCTCGCCGGGGAACCGTTGGGTGTCATCGCCATGATGAGTTTCCAGCAGGGTGGCGACTGCTGTCTTGGCCGCGAGAGTGCCCACAAGGTGCAGGTCCGGCGGTGTGGCGGTCATGGGTTGGTGGACCTGTCCTGTCCCATAGTCGAGTTCTTGGTCGGCTTCGGCGTCCATGGCTCCTTGCTGGGCGAGGTTGGCGCGAAGACATAGAAGACACCCGAAGCGTGGGCTTGGGCGCAGGCGAATGATCTCGCCGATGCGTCCGTGGTCCAGCACGCAAGCCAGGATCGCGGTCTTGCGTGCGCGTCGGGACAGGTGGCTTACTACCCTGCGCGGCGCGATGCCGTCTGCTGCGCAAACCACGATGTCGATGTCCTTGATCATTGGACGGATGCGGTGGGCGTCGTCCACTACGTCGAGTGGGTGCGGGGTGACGGTGGTCGCTGGCCAGCGTTGGCCCAGTTGGGTCTTGAGGCCGTCCACTTTGTGGCGTCCGACGTGTTCGGGTCCGAGTGTGTGGCGGATGAGGTTGTCCCACAGGAGCCGGTCAGGATCCACGAGATTGAGATGTCCGACCCCGTACGCGGCGAGGGCGTTGGCGGCTGCGCTCCCGATGCTTCCGCAACCCACGATGAGGGCGGAGTGTGAGGCGAGCGACTGGATTGGCCAAGCGCCGTCGAGTTGTTGGATCCCGAGAGTGCTCGGCTCGATGGCGACGTGCGCTGGTCGAACTTCGTCTCGGGTAAGGAACCATGCAGCGAACTCCGGAATGCCTGCCTCGACGTGTTCCTCGGGTAGGTCGGGTTCGTGGGTGATGAGGAAGCCGACGTTCGCGCCGGGATCGCGAGCACCCGGCACGAGTTCTCTGAATGCGTCGTACGGCATGGAGGCACCGGGGCGGCGAAGGAGGTACCAGTGGTTGTGGTTGACTCCGCGTTCGGGTGTGCGGAGCCACTGACCAATCAAGTCGTCGTCGCCCCACGCGAGTCGCTGGTAACTCTTCGGAATGTCGACGGGTAGTCGGAGTCCCGACGCCACCTCAACGCGAGTCACGACATAGAAGTCGTCCGCCGTCACATGGCGGAAGCGCAGTTCGCCGCCGCTGGCTTCTGCGCCAGCGATTCTTGAGAGGGCATCTCGGGGGATGAGGAAGGTGGCGTGGGACATCAGCCGGTGCTCTCGTCATCAGGTGAGAGTTGCTGCTGTCCTACTTCGGTGATGAGGGTGTCGAGAGTGTCGTCCAGCGCAATGCCGCTGGTGGTCATCTTGTCGAGGGCCCCGGCCTTCATGAGTGCGTACTCGATGCGCCAACCGGCTGCCTTCTCCAACAGTTCGGTGATGCTCGCCTCGGGAGCCCAGTCCCCTTGGGTTTGGAGCAGGCATAGCGATCCGATCGGGGCTACGTGCCAGGCGTTTTGGGTGCACTCGTCGATGGTTGGCTCCGGGGTGATCGGAAAGATGGTCGGGGGGACCATCGGGTGGGCCGCTGAGTAGACAAGGGCAATGGTCATGCCTTCTCCGTCGAGTAGCGCGCGTGCGCCGTGGGGCTCTGAGCGCTCGAAGGGCCAAAGGGGGAGCCGTCCCGTCCACCCGCCGTGGGGCATCAGTGGGTTTGCCCTGGGCGGCAGATACTCCAAGTCGGGCGCGAAGGACGCGACTTCCCGCTGGTCCCGTGCAAGCCGTTCGGGTTCGTCCTCCATCCACAGCACAGGCGCTGGAGCCGCAGCGCCTCCTTCGTTGCTCATCCCTGCGGAGTGTCCTTGACCGGTCGAGGGGGCAGCACCGGAGGAACGACCGCAGGCTTGCCACCACCGCCGCCCGAGGGCGGGGGCGGGAAGTCGTCGCCGAACAGTTCCTTCCAGAACCGGTGGGCGAGCGTCGTCTCTCCGCGCGCCTGCGCCTGGAACGCCTTGTTGGCAAGGTCGCGAGCCGCCTCCAGTCGCACGGAGAAGGCGGTGAGGTCGAGGTCGCGCTGAATCACGCCGCAGTGGCCCGCAGGGTCTTCGACGTTGTAGCCGAGCCAGACGTGGTTCCATGCCTTGTTGAAGAACTCCTTGAGCGCAGCGGGGCGGTTCGGCCCGAGCGGGAGGTTGTCGAGGGCGAGCACTTCCATCACCAGCGACTTGATCTTGATGTCCTGGTCAGCCGCCCACCACTTGAGCATGCGCACGGTCCCTGCGTACTTCCTCCACTCCTTGTGTCGCGCCTCGACCTCACTGATGAGGTATTCGGGGTCGGTCGTGACCCAGCGGTTGGAGCTCTTCTCCGGCACGAGCAGCGCGCCGTGGCGACGGAAAGCGGGCATGACATCGACGGTGAACGCCTCGGGATCTTCGGGATCGTCAAGGAAGCACTTCACCGCGTGGTTGCGAGGGGACGCCCGGCGAACCTCCTTGGCGAACGAACCGTTCGTTGCGCCGAGTAGTTCGTTGATGCGCTTGCCGGTGTAGGAGAGCGCTTCCCCCGCCGACTCCCCCTCGACCCCCCAGTCCGGGTGGTGCTCTTCGTCGAAGATGACGATGACGTCGACGTCGTTGATGGGGTCCTTGTGCGTCCCACGCGCCAGCGAGCCACTCGGGACTACTTCGCGAACATCATCCTCGCCACCGAGCGCGTCATGAAAGAACTTGCGGCGCTTGACCGCGAGCGTGACGGCTTCCGGAGGGACGTTGACGGTCCTCTGGAAGGTTTCGAATGCGTCGTCGACGCTCATGCGGGTCTCCTGATCTCGGGTCGTGTGCTGACGCCACAGTAGGGTCGGCCACCGACAGTCCTGACGATCGTCATCGGCAGGCTGATGGCCTCGTCGTACGGCGTGTCTGCGGCGTGAGGACGCACGGCGTCGCTAGCGTGCGGTGCACCGCCGACGTGGCGGAGTCCGGGCTCTCCGGGCATGCAGGCTCCCCAAGGCCGTTGGCGTGGGGAAGGAACGCCTGACGTGTGACGACGCGGACGCGTCGCCTCTTCTGGCTTACATGACCGCACGCCTGTGTCGTGGGAGGCGCGCCGCATACGCGTTGGCAAGTTCGCCACCGCGAGGCCCGGAATCAGGCGTCCTTGCCTCCGAGCAGGTGCCAGACGGTCGCTCGTTCCTCGGCGATGTTGATGGGTCGTCCAGCGAGCGTGGTGAGTAGGTCTTCCACCGCCCATCGGGTGTGGCGTCCGTATCGGGCGGGGTAGACGGCGATGTGGTTGATGCCGTTCTCGTCGTTGGTGTCAAAGAGCGCGTACGCGATGGCTTGGTAGAGGTCGATGAGGGGCAGGACGTCGACCCGCTCGCCGGTGGGCTTCTTCTTCGTGCCGAGGCGTGTCTTGAACTCGTAGAGGGTCCCGTCGTGGATGAGGTCCGCATCGGCCTGGCACAACCTAGAAGCGGCGAAGGTGAGTCCGAACCGTCGTCGCCTGTCACCTGCCGTCGGGTTGGGGTCGGTCCATGCGGCGGCGCGACGCCATCCGTGTTCGATGGACGGGTCGGGTTCGGGCGGGGTGCCGAGGTGGGGGTAGAGGTTGGCTTCGGCGAGTTCTTCGAGGGCGGCGAGTTCTGCGACGGCCTCGGCGGAGGCGATGGCGAGGAGGTCGTGCTCGTTGAAGCGGCCCTTCTCGTCGAGGAGGTCGGCGATGGCGTACGGGGTCACCGGTGAGCGGTACGCCTCGATGGCGAGGGCGTAGGCCCAGGCTGCTGCTTCGATGAGGGTGGGGTCTTCGGCGATGAGGTTGAGGATGTTGGCCCATCCCTCGGCGAGGTCGGGCTTCCAGCGTGCGAAGGGCCGTGCGGTAGCGGGGATGGTGTTGGGCTGGTACCGGAGACCGATCAGTACGTCGAAGGCGGTGCCGATGGTGCCGGGATTCACCCCGGGCGTACCGGGCACCTTGATGTCGGGGCTGGTTTGTGAGTGAGGGGTGGTGATGAGGCGCGTGTTCGGGTAGGTGGTGTCGAGGTAGTGGCGGAGCGGGGATTGCTTGTCGTCGATGGCGGCGGTGAGTTTGCTGTACACGTAGCCACCGTTCGTCGTGTCGTCGGCCTTAGTCATGGGCGGCCTCCCACAAGGCCGAGGGCGACTCGGAGCGGGATTCGTTCCTGTTCCACACGTCGGTGTCCTTGGTGGTCGTAAGCGAGCACGAGTTCGTAGACGGTGCGCTCGTCGTCAGTGAGGAACGGCAGCGGCTTCGGTGTCCCCGGCCCGAGGGGCTTGTTGTTCTTGTCTGTGTTGGTGCCGAACGGTTCGTACGTGTCGTAGGTGGCGGGGTCCATCAGGATGCTCTTGACGGGTACGCCGTCGGCGCGCCAGCCGTTGAGGATTTCGTAGCCGTGGGCGTCGATGTCGCCCCAGTAGTAGAGGCGTGGCGCGCTGATGAGCCAGGGGAACTTGGCGACGGTCTTGCCGCCGAAGCCGTCGCCTTCGACGGCGATGCCGCCGGGGATGGGCGGGAAGTGGATGGCGGTGTCCTTGTTCTCGGAGATGACGACGACTTGTGGCTGGTAGGCGGGCGTGAACGGGTCGTCCACGGTGGCGGAGTCGTGGACACGTCCCCCGGCGGCACGGTGGGCTGGGTCGAGGTAGGTGAAGTGGATGCGTGCCGGGTGTCGCGGGAGGAGTCCGAGGTTGTCGCGACATGTGAGGGCGAGGAGTTCGCGTCCGTGGCTGTTTAGCCATTTGGCGTGGAGGCCGGGGACGGGAACTTGTCGTGGGGTAAGCCCGGTCGGGTCGTTGCGGGTGAGCCAGTCGGCTGCGTCGAGGAGAAGGGTGAAGTCGGTGTCGGTGTAGCCGTCGACGCCGCGAAGGAGCCGGGCTGGGTCTGCGGTGTGCGGGAAGCGGTCCCGGATCATTGCGAGTCGGGCGGTGGCGCGGCGCAGGCGGTGGGGCCACTCCCCTGCCGCGATGGTCGCTGCCGTGGTGATGTCGGGGACGGTGACGTGGGTGGGCACGGGCTGCGTGGTGCCGAGGACGACCCGGTTGGCGTAGGTGAGGGACGCCCCGTGTCCCTGCGCCCAGTCTTGTAGGGCGACTTTGCGGCGGTGGAAGTCGCCGTAGTTGGCTTCGAGGTCAGTCTTGGTGGGCTGCCCGAGCGGGAAGGTGTGCGGCCAGGAGACGGTCTCGCAGGTCGTGTCGGTGTGCCAGTTGTTGCCAAGGCGGGTCGCGATGGCGGCGCGGACCTGTTCGGGGGTCTTCACGCGCTCTCTCCCCCGGTGGGCGACGGCAGGTCGGTGACGAACGAGTGGCCCTTTGTGTTCTTGTTGACGGTCAGGATGAGGTCCATGTACCGCTCCAGTGCGGTGACCTTGTCGAGTGGGGCCCCGATGATGAGTTGGAAGCCGAGTTTCTGCCATGCCTGGACCCCTCGACGGGCGAACTCGCTGTCGGCCTTGACGAAGGCTTCGTCGAGGAATACGGGTGCGAAGCGGGGCCGGGTGCGTGACTCGTCTCCGAGTTGGAATCGGAGGGCGGCTCCGACGATGAAGGCGACAAGTTCTTGGGTTTCGCCGCCGGACTTGCCGCCCAGTGCGGCGTAGGTGGCGACCTCGTGGCCCTGGTCGTCGACGCATGCGGCGGTGATGACGACGTGTTGGCGCACGTCGAGGTACTTGTCGCGTTGCGAGGTGGAGGTCTTGGTGTGTCCCTCGGGGATGCGGATCAGGTTCATGAAGGTGCGCAGCCGCTTGAAGCGCTCTTCGACTTGGGGCTCGCTCTGCTCCTCTGCGACACCGGCGGCAAGGGCGCGGAGCATCTTGCGGAACTTTGCCACGTCGTCGTTGTGGAGACGACGGAGGTTGATTTGCAGGTGTCCCTTCCCGCCGAACGGCAGTCCACGGAGGATTGCGTTGATGGGGTCGAGGCGTTCCTCGATGTCTTCGATGGCGCTGTCGAAGGCACCGTTGACCCGGACGAGGTCTTCGCTGGACCACTCGGACAGGCTGCGTCGCCATTCTTCCTTGCGGTCGTGCAGGCCGGTGGACTGGATGCGGTCGAGGATTTCGCGGTATCCGTCGGCTGAGTCTGGGCTGGTGCCGAGGTTGGGGTCGTGCCAGCCGGGGTGGGCTTGGAAAGCTTCGAACATGGTCGTCATGGCTGTGCTGGTGTCGCGCACGGCCTTCTGGGCAGCAAGTGATTCCTGTGCGAGCCGGGCTTTGAGGTGTTTCATGTTGGCGTGGAAGCCGCGCAAGTCGGTGGCGTCCCATTCGCGGGAGAACAGGGTGTTCAGGTAGCCGGTCTGCTCGTCGGTGAGGGTGACGGTCTGCGCGTTCTCGATGCGGTCGGTGGCGTCGGTGACTGTGTCCTGGTCGTCGCAGAGCCGAACGTGATCCTTGTCGAGGTCCTCGATGGCCTTCTTGGCGAGCACCATCTCGCTGTTCGCCTTCTCGTGCTGGGGGCGAAGGAGGTCTTCTTCTTGCTGCAGCGTGGTGAGGATGTCGCTGGCGGCGACGATGCGTTCCTTCTGGGCGCTGAGTTCTTCGATGGTGGTGTCGATGCTGGCGTAGTCGATGTCGGCCCACTGGGCGTTGACGACGTACTGGTGGTCGTCCCGGTGCCGCCGCAGGGCGCTGAGACGGTCTCGCAGTTCCTTCGCCCTTCCTTGGATGGTGCGCAGGCGCTCGTCGAGTGCGGTGATCTTGTCGGTGAGCTCGGCGAGGCGGCGTTCGTTGGAGAAACCGATGATGTTGCCGTCGCTGGATTCACCGTGGGCTCCCTTGTCTCCGTGGCGGGTCTGCCCGGAGCGGGTGACGCGGGGTTCGCGTCCGCTGAGGGCGTCAGCGTTCGGGACGCAGAGATGGTCGACGTTGTTGTCGGAGACCCGCCCTTGAACCCAGGTGGAGAACGGGGAGTCCTTGAATGCGAGTTTCCCCGACACATAGTCGGGGTTGCCCTGCTCGTCGCGGTGGGGCTGGAGCGTGACGGCCTCGTAGTTGATGCGGGGCCGGATGGTTACGCCGTCGATGCTGCGGGAGAGGTGGTCGCGGGTGTTCCGGTCCACGAGGACGACGCGGGCGAGCCCGCCGAGGGTGGTTTCGATGGCCTTGCGCCAGGGTTCCTCGTTGGGGAGCACGTCGATGAGTTCGGCGACGAACGGGAGGTCGTTCATCGGGTCCAGCCCGGCTGCCTCGGCCATGTCGACGCGAGCCCGGTGCAGATGGCGGGGCACCATGCCGTTGCGGCCCTTGAGCGATTCGAGGTCGCTGACGAGTTCGCTCCGTTCCCGCGCGAGCGGGTACTCCTCGTCTTGCCCGATGCGGCGGATCTCGTCGTCGAGTTCCTTCTCCCGGTTGGCGCACTCTCCCAGGAATACCTGTGAGGCGGCCTGTGCGTCGGCGAACTCCTCGGCGGTTTCGGGGACCGGCAGCCCGATGGTTTCGGTGTTGTGCTGGAACTTGAGGTTGGCCTGGTAGGCGACGCGGCGCTGCTCTTGGAGGTCTTGAATCTGGTCGGTGAGCGCGTTGATGGCGTCGCCGCCGTTGGCTGCCTTGTCTTTGTCGATGGCTTGGAGCCGTTCCCGCAGCCGACGTTCTTCGCCGGTGGCGGTGGTAAGCCGGGTTGTCTCTTCGCGGTGACGGCGTCGGTTGTCGTCGACGGCGGTGTCGAGGAGCGCCCGTTCGGCGAGGAGTTTCCACAGCAGGAACGGTGAGTCGCCGTCGCGGTGGATGCCGAACTGGTCGAGGAGCAGGGCCTCTGCCTGCGCCTTGGCAAGGTCTGCTTGGAGTTCGGGCAGGCGACGCAGGACGTGAACCTTGTCGGCCTCGTCGAGCATCTTCTCGTAGGCGGCTTCGAGGTCGGCGAAGTGCTCGATGGCCCGGTCGGCGTGCTGGTAGGTGACGGGCTCTTCGAGAACCATGGACTTGTAGAGTCCGTCGACGGTCTTAACTTGCATGCCTGCCTGGACGCGGGCGAGCAGTCGTTGGGCTTTCCTGCCGTCGCCGTTCGCGCCAATGCCGAGTCGGGTGTGCAGGTTCTGTTCGAACTCCCAGAACTTGTCGAACGGCTGGAGGGTCGGGAAGTTCGCCTTGAGGGTGCGCTTGTCGAACCGGGATGCGGCGATGGGAGCGAGCCGGGCCAGGTCGAGGTAACCGTCGGTGGCCGCGAACGTGGTGGTGACATCGGAGTTCGTAGAGGCACCGGCGCGGACGAAGTAGATGCGGGTGACGGTGTAGCGGCGGTCGATGTCGTTGACGAAGGTCATGGCGACCGCACCCCAGGTGGGTGCGCCGTCGATGCCGCGCAGCACTTGGTCACGGAGTTCGTCGGTGCCTTCGATGCGACTGGTGTCGGTCTTGCCGCGCAGGTAGGTCAGCAGGTTGCGCTGGTCGGCGGACCGGGCTCGCCCGACGGTCGCGTCGTTCGATGCGCCGTTGAAGGGGGTGTCGGAAGGCATCATGAGTGCGATGTAGGCGTCCAGCAGGGTGGACTTACCGGTGCCGGATGCCCCGGAGAGCAAGGTCGCGCCGGGTGAGAGCCGCACCGTGTGGTGTCCGTGAAAGCCGCCCCAATTGACCATCTGGAGCGTCTCGGCCCGCCACTGGGTGGTCCCTTCCGTGGCTCCGTCAATGTGGAGGAGCGCTACCTGCGTCATGCGTCATCACCGCTCTCTACCTCAGCCTCGTCGAGGGCGGCCTGCTCGGTCGTGCGGGATACGTCGTCGCCGCCGTTCTGGGTCATCAGCCAGGTCATGAGTTCGCGCAGTTTCGGCAGCGGGAGGAGCACTTCGATGACCGGGGAGATGCGGAACCGATCGGGGTCGGGTGTCTTGAGCAGCACTCCTGCCTTGCGAAGACCCTCGACGGCTCGTTCGGTCTTCTTCTGGTTGAAGGCCCGGTCGGTGGCATGCTCGGGGCGCATCCCTGCAACCTCGTCGAGGAGCGCGGACTTCTCGACGTACACGACGTTGTCGCCGTCTTGGCGCTGTCGGAAGAACCTGCCGCGCAGCGCAACCAGCATGATGGTCTCTTCCTTGTTGTGCGCGACCTCGTGTAGCAGGGTCGGCAAGGGAGCGCCCGTCTCCGCGACAGCCTGCCGCTTGAACGCCACCTGGTAGGTCCTGTCGATGTGCAGGTCGAGGAACAGGTCATTGAGGCGGCTCTTGATGAGGTCTTCGTTGTCCAGGAGCGCGACCCACTGGTCGTGGTGCCGGTCAGCGGAGATGTAGCGGTTCTTCATCAAGGCGTGCAGGACCCGTCGCTGGGCGTAGTCGAGCCGCCCGGTGTCGCCCTCGAAGCAGGCCAGAGACGTGCCTTCGTCGTCATCCTCGAAGGGGTCGGTCGGACCGTCGTTCAAGGGGGCAGGGTCCACTGTGAGGGCGTCGAGGTCGAGGTCCATCTCCGACAGGTCATCCACCTGCTCGTCGAGATCGTCGAGCGTGGCGGGCTCGCCGCTGGCCCAGGTGTCAGTCATCTGCATCCCCTCGTGCATCGGCAGGTTGCTCGCTGGTCGGGACCAGCGCGAACTTCGGCATGTGGAACTCTCGACGGCTCCCGTCGGGCCGGATGGCCTCCACCGGTTCCCGGTCGGCCTCGGGCATCGCGTCGAGGCGCGCCAGCAGGTGCATCAGGCCGAGGATTTCGACCGGGCGGCGCAGGTCCCCCGGAAGCCGGTTGAACAGGGCGGCGGCGGTATCGGTGTCACCCGTGGTGAGCGCCTGGTCGAGTTCGCGTCGCAGGTCGCCCAGCGAAGGGCCGCCTTGTTGTCGAATCTCGGCGAGGGACAGCGGCTCCGGGGCGTCGCCGGACACGTCTTCGAGCGGCTCCGGTGCCCGCTCGGAATCGGTGTCATAGGTCCGCAGCCGCAGGTGGTCCACATCGAGCGCGGGCGGGAACAGTTCCACCTCGACGTTGGAGCGGGCACGGGCCGTCTGCATCCAGGTCCGCAGTTCCCGGTCGATGCCGCGCAGCGTCGCGTCCAATTCCCGGTTCCTGATCTGGTCGTAGTTCTCGATGTGCTCGCGCAGCGTCGCACTGAGCCGGGTACGCCGGTTCAGGACGTCGTCGATGCCTGAGCGGATGACTTCGACGGTGGCTCGCATTTTCTTCTGCTCGTCAGGGAGGAGTGTCCCGGCGTAGGGGTGGGTCAGGATGGTGTCGATGTCGCGGCGCAGTCGCGAGAGCCAGTCCTTGTTGCGAAGCAATTCGAAGGCACCCTCGAACGCTTGCCCTTCGGGGGTGGTCTTGAGGAGGTTGCGCGAGGTGTGCAGGTACTCATCAAGCACCTCGCCGATGGGCCGTTCGTCTTCGCGGAGGTTCCGCAGGATGCTCCGGTGCATCGCGGTGACCGACTCCTCGACCCGCTTGAAGTCGCCGGGCAGGCCGTCGAGGTTGCGCAGCACCTCAACGAACCCGGAGATCAGGTCATTCTCGGAGGCGTCGACGATTTCGCCGCCCAACGCGAGCCGCTCTCGTTCAGCGGTCAGCGCGGCAATCTGCTCGTCGAGCCGGTTGATGCGCGCCTCCCGGTCCGGGTTTGCGTCCATCGCGACACGCGAGACGGTTTCCATGATGGTGGTGATGCGCGACCCGCTGAGGAAGGAACGTTCGCGGGTCATCTCCTCGATGATGTTGAGCGCATCCTGCGCGTGGGACGTGAGCCGGTACTGCTCCTGCCCGTCCGCACCGGGTTCGCGGTAGAGCCACTGCTGCCGGACCCACTGCATGCACAGGCTCTTCCCGTTGCCCGCAGGCACCGGGTGCCCAGCCGTCTGCAGTTCATCCAGGTAGGTGCCGACCTGCGCATGGAGCCGCTCGGCCGGTAGAGACCGAACTTCTTGGCTGAACGAGCAGACGAAGATGGGCAGGGCAACCGCTGCCCACTTCCGGTCCAGCAGTTGCAGCGTGGGGCGGTCGAGCGCGTCCTTGACGCGCGCCACCTCGCCTTCGATGTCGCTCATGCCCACCCCCGTCCTGTCCGCGCATGTCATCGGCAGGCTAAGTGACCCCACCGACACATCAGGGACGATCGGGCAAGAGAGGGGTTCCAGTGCCGATGCTGGCGGCAGCCATCCCGAGAAGAAACCGGGAGTCGGCGGAGTGTGGTTGGCTGCCTGCATGCCGGTCGGAGATTGCGAGAGGGCGTTCGTTGCTGCGGCGGGCGACGACGGTGTCGCGCTAACGCGGGCTCGGGTGCCGTGGCTGAATCAGCGAGGACACCTCGGGCTACCCGAGCGGGCCGAGTCTGCTCGCCGCGTCCTCGCCGACATCTTCGGGGCGTTGAAGGGTGACTCCGAGGCTCAGGCGACCAAGCGACTCACTGCACTGCCCGGCGACTTCATCCATGAGCCAACGGGCACGTTCATCGAAGTAGACGAGTCCCAGCACTTCACCACCCACCGGCTCACGACCTTGAACCTCTATCCGACCGACTGTCCGCTGGGGTTCGACATCGAGGAGTACCGGGGGCTGTGCACAACGTGGTCGCCTCGGTCGGACAAGTACCGCGCGAGCAAGGCCGCAGTGGGGTTTGGGGAGGGCGGGCGTCAGCGACAGCGCGCCTATCACGATGCGCTCCGTGACCTCGTCACCCCCGCGATGGGACATCCCCCGGTGATCCGGGTCGCTGCTCCCGACCGAGACGGTGCTGCGGCATATCACCGGGTTCGCAACCGCTTGCTCGGACTCCTCGGCTAACCAGCCGGTTCCGAGGACGATCGTCGGTCGGCGAATACGCGCCTTGCGTAAATCGTGCGGTCGGCCGGATGCTGTCGACGAGGCGCGGCTCTCGCCCGGCGTATCCGGCACACGTCGACCTTGGTGCCTCGCGAAGGGACTGGCGGTCGGCGGTCGGGATTCCACGGTGAACCAACTCGGAGGAGCGGGAGGATCGAATGACCGGCGGGCCTGTCACCAAGAATGAGATCGCGGAAGTGGTCGGGGCCTGCTGGTCGGAGAACAAGGTCCTCGCGGCGGATGGGACCGCTCACGCACCGCCGATGCGATAGGGGCCATCCCCGCTGCGCTGGAAGGAACCGGTCTCGCCCTGCACTCTGACGAGGACAAGGTCGCGATCCTGCCCACGCGGCGCAACACCGGGAACATCCGACGTGCGCTTGCAACCATGCAGACCAAGTCGCGGGGACTCACCGTGACGCAAGCCGCCACGCTCAAACGAGTCGTCGACGGCACGCACTCCACGAAACGCAACATCGGCAACGCAGAACGAGTGATTCTCGGCGCACTCAAGAACATGGGCTGCATCGAACTCGACGACAAGGCCGCCTGGCGGCCCACCGACGACCTGCACGCCGCCATCCCCGACCTGCGGTAAGCGGGTCCAGAAATGCGAGAGGGCCAGCCACCTGAGGAGGTGGCTGGCCCTCTTGCGTTTGCTAGCGGGTCACTCCGCTGCCATTTCCCGTGAGAACGAGTGCTGCCATTCTCGTGAGAACGTGCTGCCAGAATCGTAAGATTCCGCTGCCATTCTCGTGAGTCTCGATATCAGCTGCAGCCGCTGGTGCTCCCGCATCCCTCGCAGACGAAGCACGAGCCGGCGGGCCGCATCTTCGTGCCGCAGGTGAAGCAGAGCGGGCTGTCGACCGCGGTGCCGGTGAGCTTCTCCAGGAGCTCGGCCGAGGTGTGCGCCTCGCGGGCGTCCTCGCCCCGGGACGGCTGCTGCGCGACCTCCTCGACCACCGCAGCCTCGGTCTCGACCAGCTCGACCGACGAGGTGAGCTCGGCGGCGGAGCCGGTCTCCTCGACGGGCTCGTAGGAGCCGGTCTCGAGGTGCCGCTGACGCTCCTCGGCGGTGTAGATGCCGAGCATCGAGCGCTGCTCGAAGGTCAGGTAGTCCAGGGCCAGGCGGCGCCAGACGTAGTCCATCAGCGACTGCGCCATCCGGACGTCCGGGTCGTCGGTGAGGCCGGCCGGCTCGAACCGCAGGTTGGTGAACTTCGAGACGTAGGTCTCCAGCGGGACGCCGTACTGCAGGCCGATCGAGACCGCGATCGAGAAGGCGTCCATCACGCCGGCCAGGGTCGAGCCCTGCTTGCCGAGCTTGAGGAACACCTCGCCGAGCTGGCCGTCGTCGTGGGCACCCGAGGTCATGTAGCCCTCGGCGCCGCCGACGGTGAACGACGTGGTGCGCGAGACCCGCGACTTCGGGAGCCGCTTGCGGGTGGGGGCGTAGACGATCTTCTCCACCGTCGTGGTCTCGCCCTGCCCGGCCTGCGAGGCGTTGGAGTCGGTGCCCTTGTTCTCCCCCTTGCCGGAGGAGAGCGGCTGGCCCACCTTGCAGTTGTCGCGGTAGATCGCGGTCGCCTTGAGACCCAGCTTCCACGACTGCAGGTAGATGTCCTCGATCTCCTCGACCGAGGCCGACTCCGGCAGGTTCACCGTCTTCGAGATCGCGCCGGAGAGGAACGGCTGCGCCGCGGCCATCATCCGCACGTGGCCCATCGGCTTCAGCGCCCGGGCGCCCATGGCGGTGTCGAAGACCTCGTAGTGCTCCTGGCGCAGGCCCGGGGCGTCGATCACGTGGCCGTGCTCGGCGATGTAGTCGACGATCGCCTCCACCTGCTCGGGCTGGTAGCCCATGCGCCGCAGCGCCCGCGGGATCGTCTGGTTGACGATCTGCATCGAGCCGCCGCCGACCAGCTTCTTGAACTTCACCAGCGAGAAGTCCGGCTCGATGCCGGTGGTGTCGCAGTCCATCATGAAGCCGATCGTGCCGGTCGGCGCGAGCACCGAGGCCTGGGCGTTGCGGAAGCCGTGCGCCTCGCCGCCCTTGATCACGCCGTCCCACGCGGCGGTCGCGAGCCTGTGCACCCGGGCGTCCTCCACGTGCAGCGTCCGGACCGCGTCGTTGGCGGCCTGGTGCTTGCGCATGACCCGCTTGTGGGCCTCCGCGTTGCGGCCGTAGCCGGCGTACGGGCCGACCACCCCGGCGATCTCCGCCGAGCGCTTGTACGACGTGCCGGTCATCAGCGACGTCAGGGCGGCGGCCATCGACCGGCCACCCTCGGAGTCGTAGCCCAGGCCCATCGCCATCAGCAGCGCGCCGAGGTTGGCGTAGCCGATGCCGAGCTGGCGGTAGTCGCGGGTGGTGTCGCCGATCGCCTCGGTCGGGAAGTCGGCGAAGCAGATCGAGATGTCCATCGCGGTGATGATCACCTCGACGGCCTTGGCGAACAGCTCGGCGTCGAAGGTGTCGTCGTCCTTGAGGAACTTCAGCAGGTTGAGCGACGCGAGGTTGCACGAGGAGTTGTCCAGCGACATGTACTCCGAGCACGGGTTGGACGCGGTGATCCGGCCGGTCTCGGGGTTGGTGTGCCAGTCGTTGATCGTGTCGTCGTACTGCAGACCGGGGTCGGCGCACTCCCACGCGGCCGCGCTGATCTTCGTGAACAGCTCGCGGGCGTCGACGGTCTCGATGACCTCGCCGGTGCCACGCGACCTCAGGCCGAACTCGGTGCCGTCCTCGACCGCCCGCATGAACTCGTCGGTCACCCGGACCGAGTTGTTGGCGTTCTGGTACTGCACCGAGGTGATGTCGGCGCCGCCGAGGTCCATGTCGAAGCCGGCGTCGCGCAGGGCGCGGATCTTGTCCTCCTCGCGCGCCTTGGTCTGCACGAACTCCTCGATGTCGGGGTGGTCGACGTCCAGGACGACCATCTTCGCCGCCCGACGCGTGGCGCCGCCGGACTTGATCGTGCCCGCGGAGGCGTCCGCGCCGCGCATGAAGGAGACCGGGCCGGACGCGGTGCCACCGGAGGAGAGCAGCTCCTTGGAGGAGCGGATCCGGGAGAGGTTCAGGCCGGCGCCGGAGCCGCCCTTGAAGATGAAGCCCTCCTCCTTGTACCAGTTCAGGATCGAGTCCATCGAGTCGTCGACGGAGAGGATGAAGCAGGCCGAGACCTGCTGCGGCGACGGCGTACCGACGTTGAACCAGACCGGGGAGTTGAACGAGAAGTACTGGTGGACCAGCAGCCAGGTGAGCTCGTGCTCGAACAGCTCGGCGTCGGCGACCGAGGCGAAGTAGCCGTGGTCCTCGCCGCCCTTGCGGTAGGTCTTCACGACCCGGTCGATGAGCTGCTTGAGGCTCCATTCGCGAGCGTCGGTGCCCACCGCGCCGCGGAAGTACTTCGTGGTGACGATGGTGGAGGCGTTGACGCTCCAGAAGTCGGGGTACTCCACGCCGCGCTGCTCGAAGACGGCCTCGCCGGTCTTCCAGTTGGTCTGGACGACGTCGCGCCGCTCCCAGGTGATCTCGTCGTAGGGGTGGACGCCCTCGGTGCTGAAGACCCGCTCGATCCTCACACCTGCCGTCGAGCCCTGCGCCTTTGCCGGCCCGCTCACCGTCTCGGTCATGTTTCCTGTTCCCCTCTGCCGATCCCTGGACTGATCTGTCGTGTGTGTGTTGCCTGGTGACGCCGACGACGTTCGCCCGGGGAGGGTCGCCTGGCGACCGTCCCGACCGAGGTCGAGGTTGGTGCGCCCGGCGCGTGCAGCTTCCCCACTACACACGCCGGGCGGTCTGTGGTCAGCCCGTGGGCTGAGGTTGTGGCTGGCGCTCCATGCGCAGCACCGCGATCTCGGCCTCGAAGTCCTCGGCCGACTCGAACGCGCGGTAGACGCTGGCGAAGCGCAGGTAGGCGACCTCGTCGAGCTCGCGGAGCGGACCGAGGATGGCCAGGCCGACCTCGTGGGCGGGCACCTCGGCCCAGCCCTCGCCGCGCAGCGTGTCCTCCACGGTCTGGCCGAGGCAGTCGAGCTGGTCCTCGGTGACCGGGCGGCCCTTGCACGCCTTGCGGGCCCCGGAGATCGCCTTGTCGCGGGCGAACGGCTCGACCGCGCCGGAGCGCTTCAGGACGCTGAGCTGCATCTGCTCCACCGTGGTGAACCGCTTCTCGCAGCTCGGGCAGGAGCGCCGCCGGCGGATCGCGCCGCCGTCGTCGGCGACCCGGGAGTCGAGGACCCGGGTGTCGGAGTTCCGGCAGTACGGACAGTGCATCGCGGGCCTCCTCCCTGGTCTCCGGACGTCTGGTCAACGTCGGTACGGTGTGCCTGATTCCGGTGCCGGAGCTGTGGAGCCAGGCCGTTTTCCTGTGGACAACCAGTCGCCACCTGTGAGCGAACCACCCCGGCCCTGTGGACTAGATGTGGATAACTACATCGGTGTAACTACTAGATGTAGTGGTAACCGTACGCCCGGCCCGGGACCCGTGCAAGCGGGTTGACGAGAAAAGTCCACGTACTCGGAGTACGTGGACAAAACCGCAGGTCAGCGGCGTCTGGGCTGGTCCGGACCGCCGAGATCAGCGGTGTGTCGCGGCCGCCGGGCGTGTCGCCGCGATCGGGCCGCGGAGGCGCGTCGGGTCCACGCCACCATCAGCCGCCGACAGGCGGCGATCAGGCGGCGATCCGGCCGCGATCCGGCCGGGCGGATGCCTGGTACGCCGCGGGGGCGGGCGCTCAGGCCTCGATGGAGAGGAACTCGACCCGCTCGCAGCCGATCAGCACGTCGTGCTCCTCGAGCTCGGGCAGGGCGACCACGACGTCGCGGCCACTGCCGCAGCGGATGACGTCGACGGCGCCGTCCGGCTCGAGCAGCACCTCGTCGTCGCCGCGGCCGAGCCGGACCCGGTCGGCGCCGGTCCCAGGCCGCACGACGTCGGCCTGCGGGCCGGCGTGGATGCGGTCGGCCCCGGCGGCCCCCACGAGGAGGTCCCATCCGGCCCCGCCGTGCAGGCGATCGTCACCGCGGCCGCCGCGCAGCCGGTCGGCGCCGTCGCCGCCGTGGACCAGGTCGTCGCCCTCGCGCGTGCGGGCCCGATCGGCACCGCCTCGCAGGTGGACCACGTCGTCGCCGGCGGTGCCGAGCACCCGGTCCGCGCCCGCGGTGCCCACGAACGGCTGGGCCGCGGCGGGCGCGGTCGAGCCCAGGAGTGCTCCCCCCAGGAGCAGTGCAGCGATCAGCGCACGGCGCATCGAGATCCCCATCTCAGAACCGACCCCGGCCCCCCGGCCCGGGTCACGAGCCCCCCGGCTCGTTGGTTGATCCTTGCACGAACTCCGGGCGGACGGGGCGGTTCGGGCCATCGCGGCGCCGACCACGCGCGGGCGACGTACCCGGAGCCGCCTCCAACGCGCCGGTCCGGCCGTCCCACGGCGGGGCGTGGCCCCGGGTGCCAGAATGACCGCGTGGATCAGGGGGGCAAGCGTGCGGGGTCGAGACGGGCAGCACCGAGGAAGCGGTCGCTGTCCCTGCGCAGCGCCTTCCTGCTCACCCTGGGCCTGACCGTCTGCGTCGTGGCCTGGGGCTACCTGGTCGTGGCTGCGATCGACTTCGGGGCGGCCGCCCGCGGGGGCGAGTCCGAGGCCTGGTGGTTCCTCGCCCTGGCCTGCCTGGGCGCCGCCGCGTGCCTGTTCACCGGGCTGCTGCTCGGAGCTCGACTGCTCCGGGCGCTGGGGCTCTCCGAGCCGCGCGCACCCCGCCTCCCGGGCGGTCGGCGGGCCTCCCGCTGACGGACTGGCAAGTCTTGGCAATTCTTACTTGCCAATTTTGGGGATTCTCACTCTCCAATCGTTCGGATCGTCCTAGCCTGAGGCCATGTCCCCTCGCATCGGCGGCATCGCCCGCGGACTGCTCGCGCTCCTGATCGGAGGCGCCGGACTCGGCGTCCCGACCCTGACCGGGGGTGCGGCGCTCGCCAGCAGCAGCCCGACACCGGCGACCTGCACCCTGGTCCAGTCCGGCCCGGCCGCGGAGATCCCCGACGTGGGCACCGCCGTCGTCACGCTCGACCTGGTCGCGCCGGAACCGGCCCCGATCCTGGACGTCGACGTCACCGTCACCGCGACCCATCCCGCGGTGAACAAGCTCAACCTGCGACTCAGCACGACCGAGGCCGCCAGCGCGCTGGCCTGGGAGGGACCGCTCGACGCCCTCGAGCCCAACGAGGCCAACCTCGTCGACACCGTCTTCGACGACGAGGCCGGCACCGGCATGGACGGGGCCGAGCCGCCGTTCACCGGACCGCTCCGCCCGCGCGACCCACTCTCGAGCTTCGACGGCACGGAGGCCGGCGGCACCTGGACCCTCAGCCTCGCCGAGGGCCTGTTCGAGACCGGCGCCGGCGGCGGCACGCTGGACGCCTGGCAGGTCACCGTGGTCTACGACTGCGACCGCGACCTCGACGGGGTGCCGAACCTCGGTGACAACTGCCCGGCGTCGGCCAACCCCGACCAGGCCGACCTCGACTCGGACCGGACCGGCGACGCCTGCGACCCCGACCTGGACGGCGACGGGCTGGCCAACGCGGCCGACAACTGCCCGGCGCGGCCCAACGCCGGCCAGGCCGACCTGGACGAGGACGGCATCGGCGACCCCTGTGACGAGGACGCCGACGGCGACGGCTTCTCCCGGGGGGACGAGTGCCCGCGGATCCGGGCACCCTTCACCGCGACCGGCTGCCCGGTGGTCGAGCGCACCGTCACCGCGCGCTACCGGGCCGGCAAGGAGAAGGTGGTCGGCCGACTCTCCGCCCCGGACGCGGCCGGCTGCCACCGCGGCCGGAGCGTGCGGCTGATGCGCCGGGCACCGGGCCCCGACCCGCAGCTGGCCGCGACCCGCACCGCCAGGAGCGGTCGGTGGGCGCTGCCGCGCAAGGCTCGCGCCGGGACGTTCTACGTCGTCGTCCCCCGCGAGGTCCGCGCCAAGCACGGCGAGTGCCTGGTCGCGAGATCGGCGAGGTTCCGGCTGCGCTGACCCCCCGAGCGCGGCACCCCCCCACGGATCCTCCCTGGGCAGGCACCACGTCGAACACCTGTTCGGCGTGGTGCTTGCTTTGTTCGAACAGGTGCTCTACCTTCGTACACATGTTCGATCGAACCTGTGATCGAACACGTTGGGCACCGGAGGCCCACTCGACGGGATCACCCGTTGTCGGTGGTCGCCGGTAGACATCGGGTCGAACGCAACCAGCCACTCCCCGGAGGCATCGATGAGCACCATGACCCTCTCCCCCGCCGTGTACGTCGCCCGCCCGCGGTCCGCCGCCCGGGCCGAGGTCCGGCTCACCCGTCGGGGTCGCCTGGTCGTGTTCCTCCTCGCGCTGACGCTGGCGCTCGGCGCCGCCCTCTGGCTGGCGGCCGGCTCGATGGCCACCTCCGACTCCGGGCCCGCCGCCGACCAGCCGACGGAGATGATCCGCGTCAGCAGCGGCCAGACGCTGTGGACGATCGCCGCCGAGCGCGCCGAGCCGGGCGAGATCCGCGCGATGATGCACGAGATCCGCGAGCTCAACGCCCTCAGCGACTCGATGCTGCTCGCCGGCCAGGAGCTGTTCGTCCCGGTCGACTGACCGCCCCCGCGCACCGCGGAGCACACACGTCCGCAGGCCGACTCGACCCCGGCCCGCGGCACTGGGGAAGACGAGGGGCGGGACCACGCGCTGGTCCCGCCCCTCGCACCGTTCCCGGCCGAGGTCACGGCGGGGACGGGCAGGTGATCGCCCGGCGCGGGCGGGACTCAGGTGCCGGCGCGACCCCGTCGCATCGCCCGGCGGCCCTGCGCGGCGAACAGGCCGGCACCGCGCGCAGCCAGCGACGGCGCGACCGACGTGGAGCGCATCAGCGCGCCCCGCCAACCCGGCAGGGTGCGCACCACCCGGGAGCTCCCCAGGAGGGCGAGCGCGGCGTCGGCCACCTCGTCGACGGTGAGGATCCGACCGCCCGAGTGCACCAGCGCCTTGGCCAGGCTCTCGTCGGGCATCTCGTCGACCATCCGGGTGGCCACCCCGTCCGGGCACAGTGCGTGCACCCTGACCCCGCTCGGCGCCTCGGCCGCGACCGACATGCTGAGAGAGACCACCGCGGCCTTCGTGGCGGCGTACACGCCCAACCCGGGCACCGGCCCGAGCCCGCTGAGCGAGGCCGTGTTCACCACGTCCCCGCCGCGCGGCCCGAAGCCGTCCAGGGCGGCCCGGGTCCCCCACAGCACGCCCTTGAGGTTGACGTCGACAAGTCGGTCGATCTGGTCCGGGTCCAGCTCGCGGAGCGTCCCGACGTCTCCGACGCCGGCGTTGTTGAACCAGGCGGTCAGGGTGCCGTGCGCGGCCGCCACCCGGGCCAGGTCGAGGTGCCCCTGCCGGTCCCGGACGTCGAGGGCGGACCCGAGGGCCGCCCCGATCTCGCCGGCGGTCGCCTCGGCCGCCGCCCCGTCCACGTCGGTGACCAGCACCGCGTACCCGCGCTCCACCAGCCGCTCGGCGATCCCGCGGCCGATCCCGCGCGCCGCTCCCGTGACCACGGCCACCCTGCTCGTCTCGCTCATGCGCGGAAGTCAACCAAGGGCGCCGAAGAGCCGCAATTGCGGCCGAATGACATGTTCTCGCGCCGAGAACATGTCGAACGGCCGCAATTGCGGGGTTACGTGCACCTCCCGACACGCCGTTCGAACAGGTGTTTGAAACATCCCGGTACGGGCGGATACCGTGGAGCTCCACACCGGCCGGCACTGCGGAAGGCACCACTCATGGCTCCCCGATCCCCCGACAAGGTCACCGAGCTCCCCGACGGCCCACCCGACGCCACCGGCCTCACCCCCCGCCAGCAGCGGGTGCTGACCGTGATCCGCGACGCCATCGAGCACCGGGGCTACCCGCCGAGCATGCGCGAGATCGGCGACCTGGTCGGCCTGACCAGCTCCTCCTCGGTCTCCCACCAGCTCAAGGTGCTGGAGCAGAAGGGGTTCCTCAAGCGGGACCCGAACCGGCCGCGCGCGCTCGAGGTCTTCCTCCCCGAGATCATGGCCGCACGGCGGTCGATCAGCGCCGCCGAGGAGACCGGCTTCGACGAGACCGGCGTCGGCGACGCGATGCCGGCCGCCAGCTACGTGCCGGTCGTGGGCCGGATCGCCGCCGGCGGGCCGATCCTCGCCGAGGAGCGGGTCGAGGACGTCTTCCCGCTGCCCAAGCAGCTGGTCGGCGACGGGACCCTGTTCCTGCTCGAGGTCTCCGGCGACTCGATGGTCGACGCGGCCATCTGCGACGGCGACTACGTCGTGATCCGCCAGCAGCCCACCGCGGACAACGGCGACTTCGTCGCCGCCATGATCGACGGCGAGGCCACCGTGAAGACCTTCCAGCGCAAGGACGGGCAGGTCTGGCTGCTCCCGCACAACGAGGCCTACGACCCGATCGACGGCACCCACGCCACGATCCTCGGCATTGTCACCGCGGTGCTGCGCCGGGTCTGAGCGGTGTCCGCACGGTGAACGACGTGTGACATCGGCCGCGCTGCCGTCACGCAACCGCGGGCGCCTCGTTGAGCCCGCGTGACCACGTCTACGCAACCGACCAGCCTCGACCGACGTACCGTCCTGAAGTCCTCCGCGGCCACCGCCGGCGCCGCGACCCTGGTGGCCGGCTCCGGCCGGGCCACGGCCAGCCGCGGGCCGTTCCGGCACGGCGTCGCCTCCGGGGACCCGCTCCCGCACGCCGTCGTGCTCTGGACTCGGGTGACCCCCACCGACGCCGCCACCCCCGGCTCGGGGGTGGGGCCGCGGACATCGGTCACCTGGCAGGTCGCCACCGACCGCGCGTTCCGCAACGTGGTCCGCTCGGGCCGGGCGGCGACCGGGCCGGCCCGCGATCACACGGTCAAGATCGACGCGACCGGGCTCCGGCCGGCACGCTGGTACTACTTCCGCTTCCGGCACCGCGGCCAGTCCAGCCCGGTCGGGCGCACCCGCACCGCACCGGCCCGCGACGCCGACGTGGCCAACCTGCGCCTGGGCGTCGTGAGCTGCGCGAACCTCCAGGCCGGCTGGTTCAGCGCCTACCGGCACCTCGCCGACCGCGACGACCTGCACGCCGTGCTGCACCTGGGCGACTACCTCTACGAGTACGCCCCGGGCGAGTACGGCTACGGCCGGGAGAACGCCGACATCCGACCGCACCGGCCGGCGCGGGAGATGGTCTCGCTGGCCGACTACCGACAGCGGCACGGGCAGTACAAGCGCGACCCCGACCTGCAGCGCCTGCACGCGGCGTACCCGTTCATCGTCACCTGGGACGACCACGAGGTCACCAACGACCAGTGGCGCGACGGCGCCGAGAACCACCAGGCCGACGAGGGCGGCTACCGGGTCCGCCGGGCCCGGGCGCACCGCGCGTACGACGAGTGGATGCCGGTCCGGATGAACGGCACCGCGGACCTGCGCGACGGCACCCGGCTCTTCCGGCGGCTGTCGTTCGGCACGCTCGCGGAGCTGAGCATGCTCGACCTGCGCACCCACCGCGACCAGCAGGTCGCCTCAAGCGTGCCCGAGTCGCCGGTCGGGCCGTACGCCGACCCCGAGCTCAGCGACCCCGACCGCACCATCACCGGACGCCGGCAGATGGACTGGCTCAAGGACTCGCTGGCCCGCGACCGCGCCCAGTGGAAGCTGGTCGGCAACCCGGTGATGATCGCGCCGGTCACGTTCGGCTCGGTGCCGCGCGACCTGATCGGCCCGGTCAACGACGTGACCGGCCTGCTGCCCGACGACGGCCTGGCCTACAACGCCGACCAGTGGGACGGCTACACCGACGACCGGCGCGAGGTCTTCGCCCACATCCGTGACCGCGGCGTCACCGACACCGTCTTCCTCACCGGCGACATCCACTCCGGCTGGGCGTGCGACCTGCCGTACGACGTGGGGGCCTACCCCGCCGCCCGGGAGAGCGCCGGTGTCGAGTTCGTGTGCACCTCGGTGACCAGCAACAACCTCAAGGACATCACCGGCACCCCGCCCGGCACCAGCAGCCGGGCGGTGGAGACCGCGATCATGGCCGGCAACCGGCACGTGAGGTACCTCGACTTCGACAACCACGGCTACTCGGTCCTCGACATCACCCCGGCCCGGGTGCAGATGGACTGGTACGTCATCGGCGACCGGGCCGACCGGCGGGCCGGGGTGCGGTGGAGCGCGTCCTACGCGTGCGACTCCGGCACCCAGCGGGTGCGCCCGGTGGGTGGGCCGGTCACGGGACCGGTCGAGGTGCCGGCTCGGGAGGGTGGTGCGTGATGGCCTCGACGGGCTCGCCCAGCGCGACCGGCTCGACCAGCGTGACCGGCCCGGCCAGCGTCACCGGTGGGGTGGGCCGGCGATCCCTGCTCAAGGTGGCCGGAGCCGGCGGCGCCGGCCTGCTGTTCTCCTCCGCGCTCGGGGCACCGGCGGCCGCGGCCGGCGGGAGGCGGTGCTACGTGCTGGTGCTCGACGGGCTGCGCCCGGGTGAGATCTCGGGCGGACTGATGCCTAACGTGCGGGCGCTGCGCGACGGCGGGCGGAGCTTCCCGCGGGCCTCCTCGCTGCCGGTCGCCGAGACCATCCCCAACCACGTGATGATGATGACCGGTGTGCGGCCCGACCGCAGCGGCGTGCCCGCGAACACGATCTACGACCGCCGGCTCGGCGAGGTGCGCGAGCTCGACCGGCCCTCCGACCTGCGCGCGGACACCGTCATCGAGCAGCTCAACCGGACCGGGCGGGCCACCGGCACGGTGCTGAGCAAGGAGTACCTGCACGGGATCTTCGGCGAGCGCGCCAGCCACCGCTGGGAGCCGCAGCCGCTGGTGCCGGTCTCCGGTCACGCGCCGGATCAGTTCACGATGGACGCCGCGATCTCCATGGTCGAGGAGTTCGACCCGCACCTGGTCTTCGTCAACCTCGGTGACGTGGACCGGGTCGGCCACAGCGACGTCAGTGGCACCACGCTCGCCCTGGCCCGCCGCGCCGCCCTGGTCTCCACCGACCAGCAGGTGAAGCGGTTCGTGGACCTGTTGAAGGACACGGGCCGCTGGGAGCGGTCACTGGTCGTGGTGCTCGCCGACCACTCGATGGACTGGTCGACGCCGGGCGACCTGATCTCGCTGCAACCGGTCATGGACGCCGACCCGCTGCTCGCCGGCAAGGTCCGGATCGCGCAGAACGGCGGCGCCGACCTGCTGTACTGGGTCGGCGGGGCGAAGCGGCGTGAGGCCGCGGTGGCCCGGATGCGCGCACTGGCCGAGCGGCACCCGGGGGTGCTGGTGGCGCACGACCGCGCCGCGCAGCGGTCCTCGCTCCGGCTGGGGCGCCGGGCCGGCGACGTCGTGGTCTGGTGCCGGGCCGGTTGGCGGTTCAGCGACCCCGACGCCACGGCCAACCCGATCCCGGGCAACCACGGCCACCCCGCGTCGTACCCGATCCCGTTCTTCCTCGCCGGCGGGCACCGCCTGGTCCGGGCGGGCACCACCTCCTCGGCGCACGCGCACACCGTCGACGTGGCGCCGACGGTGGCGCGGTTCTTCGGCCTCGACGCACCGCCCGGCGGCTGGGACGGCCGGCGCCGGATCTGAGGCGCCGGATCTGAGGCGGCGGATCTGCGGCTGGCGCGTCCGCCGCCCCCGGCCCCTCCCGGCGCCCCGTGGGACCCGGGCGGCCCGGGCGACCACGCCGAACCGGCGTGGCCGGATCGGCGTGGCCGGATCGGGTGGTTCCGGCCCGTTCCGCCCACACGCACGGGCGACTGACCCCATCATGACCGCATGCGCCGCTTCCCCCTGGTGCCGCTGGTCCTCGGGATCGCGCTGGCCGTCTCGCTCACCACGCCCGCCCTCGCCGGACCGTCGGCGGATCCCGCACCCGGCCCCGGCATCGGCCCGGACGCGCGGCTGCGCGCCGCCGCCGCGGTCAACGGGATGTCCGCCACCCGGCTCGAGCGTCTGCTCGAGCGGGACCCCGCGGCCCGGCTGGACCGCGGCGGCCGGCTGTTCTACCGCGACACCGCCAAGGCGGGTGCCGCGGGCGGCGCGGAGAGCGGGGGGCCGACGACCTCGGCCCGCGCCGTACCGGCGGCGCCTTTCCCCTACGCCGAGACCTTCACCCTGCACAGCCGCCCGGGGTCGAACCGGACCATCTACCTCGACTTCGACGGCCACAGCGTTGTCGACACCGCCTGGAACGACCAGGCCGGGGTGCAAGCGCGCAACTACCCGGGGCTCAGCCTCGACGCATCGGCAACCTTCAGCGATGCCGAGCGCGACATCGTCCAGGACGTGTGGCTGCGGGTCAGTGAGGACTTCGCGCCGTACGACGTCGACGTCACCACCCAGGACCCGGGCCGGGCCGGGCTCACCCGCGACAGCAGCGGGGACCAGGTCTTCGGGGTGCGCGCCCTGGTCACGCCCGTGAACTGGTGTGGCGGCGGCTGCCTCGGCGTCGCCTACGTCGACGTGTTCGACAAGGTGTCGTCGACGGGGTACTTCCAGCCGGCGTGGGCCTTCTCCGACGAGGTGGACAACGACCCCATCCAGATCGCGGAGACGATCACGCACGAGGTCGGGCACACGCTCGCTCTGAACCACGACGGGCAGAACAGCGGGTCCGCCTACTACGTCGGACACGGCATCTGGAGCCCGGTCATGGGTGCGGCGTACGGCGCGCTCACCCAGTTCAGCAAGGGTGAGTACGTCGATCCGGACAACCTCCAGGACGACCTGGCCGTGATGGCGAAGTCTGGCATCGCCTACCGGCAGGACGACCACACCGTGCCCACGGGAGCCCCTCTCTCACGAGCGGTGACTGGTGTGATCGGCCGCCGCACGGACACCGACACGTTCGCGGTCACCCAGGGCTGCGCCGGCCCGTTCACCGCCACTGCCTCCCCCGCTCCCCGCGGCCCGAACCTCGACATCCGGCTGACATTGCGGAGCGCGGACGGATCCTTGGTGAGCAGCAACGATCCGCCGTCGGGCCGGGGCGCCAACGACTTCGAGGCGGTCGGGCTCGACGCGCAGGTCACCTCGAGCAACCTGCCGGCCGGCAGCTACACCCTCGAGATCGACGGCGTCGGTGCCGGCAATCCTCGGAGCACGGGCTACTCCGACTACGGCAGCATCGGCGGGTACTCGCTCGACGTCGATGCGTCCTGCGCCGTCGCGGCTGCACCGACCCAACTCAACTCCCTGACCGGATCGGCCACGCCGACGTCGGTCACCGCCACGTGGCGACCTCCGACCAGCAACGGCGGCTCCGCCGTCACCGGCTACCTCCTCACGTTCGGAGGTACGACGGTCTCGCTCGCCGCGGACGCACGGGAGCACACCTTCACCGGCCTGGCACCGGGCACCGACTACGCCCTGCGGGTGCACGCGGTGAACGCCGTCGGCGCCGGCCCCGAGCGGGCGATCTCGGTGCGCACCCCGGCCACCCGGCCGGGTGCGGCCCGGATCCGCGACGCGGTGGCTGGCTCCCCCGGCGGGAAGGTGACCGCGAAGGCCCGGTGGCGGGCTCCCCTGGAGTCCGGTGGCTCGACGCGCACGCGGTACAAGCTCCGGGCGTTGAGGGTGGACTCCAGCGGGGACGTCGTGGGGCGGAAGACCGTCACCGTCGACCCGGACCGCCGCAAGAAGGTCGTGAAGCTGGCGCCGGGCCGGTACGTGTTCCGGGTGCGTGCGGTGAACGCGGTCGGCGCCGGACCCTGGTCACCGAAGTCCAACCGGGTCCGAGCCCGCTGAGACGCCGACCCGTCGCTTGTGTCGGGTTGAGACACCTCGACCCGTCGCTTGTGTCGGGCGCTCGGTGACACAAGCGACAGGTCGGCGGTCTGGAGGCCTACACAAGCGACGGGTCAGGGGGCGTTGGGGGTGGCGAGGCGGGTCAACGCCTGGCGCACCACCTGTGCGTCCTGCGTGGCCCACATCGGGGGCAGGCTGGCCTTCAGGAAGCCGCCGTACCGGGCGGTCGCCAGGCGCGGGTCGAGCACCGCGACCACGCCGCGGTCCTCGGTGGTGCGGATCAGGCGACCCGAGCCCTGGGCCAGCAGCAGCGCCGCATGGGTGGCCGCGACCTGCATGAACCCGTTGCCCCCGGCCTGGTCGACCGCGCGTTGGCGGGCCGACATCAACGGGTCGTCGGGCCGGGGGAACGGGATCCGGTCGATGATCACCAGCTGGCAGGTCTCCCCCGGCACGTCGAGGCCCTGCCAGAGGCTGAGGGTCCCGAAGAGACAGGTGTGCGGGTCCTCGACGAACTGGCGGCCGAGCTCGGCCAGCTGGGCGTCCCCCTGGGCCAGGGTGGTCAGGTGCGGCAGCCGGCGGCGTACCTCCTCGGCGGCGGTCTCCGCGGCCCGACGGCTCGAGAACAGGCCGAGGGTGCGACCCTGGGCGGCGTCGACCAGGTCGGTGATCTCGTCCAGCTGGGCAGACCCGAGGCCGTCCCGGCCCGGTGGGGGCAGGTGCCGGGCGAGGTACAGGATGGCCTGCTTGCCGTAGTCGAACGGGGAGCCGACGTCCAGGCCCCGCCACGGCTGCGGGTCCTGGCCCCCGTCGCCCCCGTCGGCCCGGTCGCCCCCGTCGGTGCCTCCCGGACCCCGGTCCGAGGCCGGCAGGTCGGGGCCCGGCACCTCCGGCGCCGTCACCCGCTCGGTCGGCTTCAGCCCGACCGAGGTCGCCACCGCCGTGAAGTCGCCGCCGAGCATCAGGGTGGCGGAGGTGAACACCACCGTCTTCTCGGCCAGCAGCTTGTCGCGCATGGGACCCCACACCTGGAGCGGCGCCACACACAGCTGGGGACCGCCACGGGCCGGGTCCCGGTCGTTGCGCCAGAGCACGTCGGTGGCCAGGTCGGCGGCCATCCGGTCGGCGTGGTCGAACACCTCCTGCACCATCGCCTTGGCCTGCGCCCGTCCTGCGTCCGCGTCGGCGTCCTTGTCCTTCGGCATGGCGCCCACACAGGCCCGGGCCGCGTCACGGACCAGGACGAGCGCGTCGCCGAGGTCGCCGGGCAGGGAGTCGAGCCGGCCCGGGGCGAGTGCCGAGAGCGCGTCGCCCAGCGCCCCGGCCGCGTCGTCCAGGTCGTTGGCCTCGTCGCCGTCGACGTGCCGCTGGGCCCGGCGGGCGGCCCGCTCCACCTCGCTGGCGCTCAGCTCGTCGGTCGCCGCCTGGGTGATCCGGGAGACCACCTCATGGGCCTCGTCGACCACGACGACGTCGTAGTCGGGGATCATCGGGATCCCCTCGACGGCGTCGATGGCCAGCAGGGAGTGGTTGGTCACCACCAGCTGGGAGTCGGCCGCGCGGTCCTTCGCGAGCTCGGCGAAGCACTCCTCGCCGAACGGGCACCGGGCCTTGCCGAGGCACTCGCGTGCCGACACCGACACCTGCCGCCAGACCCGGTCGGTGTGCCGGGGGGCGTTGTCGCGCTCACCGGTGCCCCGCGACGTCGCCTCGCCCTCGGCCCACTCGCGCATCGCCAGCACCTCGGCCCCCAGCGAGCCGGCCGGGACGTCGACCAGGGTGCCCTGGTCGTCGGGCACGCCCTCCCGGATCCGGTGCAGGCACGCGTAGTTGGAGCGGCCCTTGAGGACGGCGTACGACGGGTCGACGTCGTCGTGACCGCCGACCGCCTCCACCAGCCGGGGCAGGTCGCGCTCGACCAGCTGGTGCTGCAGGGCGAGGGTCGCGGTGGCGATGACCACGCGGTCCCCGTGCAGGAGGCTCGGGACCAGGTAGGCCAGCGACTTGCCGGTGCCGGTGCCGGCCTGGACGAGCAGGTGCTGCCGCTCGCGCAGGGCGTCGGCGACCGCCTCGGCCATCTGCACCTGTCCGGGGCGCTCCTGGCCGCCGAGGGCGGAGACCGCCTCGGCGAGCACCTCGCGCACGCGCCGGGTCTCCTCGGCGGGCGGATCGGCTTCGGGCACCGCAGAACCCTACAAGCACCCACCCCTCCCGCCCGGGTCGCGTGCACACCTGGTGGCCGGGGCAGCCACCTGAGCCCTCGAACCCGCTCGGGACAGGGGGATCAGACGACGGCGCCGGAGTCCTCCGGGTCGCGCTCCTTGCGCTCCCGCCTCTCCCGCGAGAACGGCGCCCGCTCCTGGAAGTAGGTGAGCAGCGGCGTGGCGGTGAACACCGAGGAGTAGGTGCCGATGGCGAGACCGATCAACAGTGCGATCGCGAAGTCCCGCAGCGAGTCGCCGCCGAGCACGGCGAGCGCGGCGAGGATGAACATCGCGCCGAGGCCGGTGTTGACCGTGCGCGGCATCGTCTCGATCGAGGCGCGGTTCGCCACCTCGGGGAACGTGCCGGTGCTGGTGCCGGTCCAGCGTTCTCGGATGCGGTCGAAGACGACCACGGTGTCGTTGACGGACAGACCGATGATCGTCAGCGCGGCGGCCAGGAAGACGCCGTCGATCGGCTTGCCCAACCAGGCGAAGACACCGGTCACGATGATCACGTCGTGGAACATCGCGATCACCGCCGCGACACCGAAGGTCCACTTGAACCGCACCGCGAGGTAGAGCATCTGCACCGCGAGCGCGATCCCGAACGCGATCAGTGCCTTGTTGCGCAGCTCGGTGCCCAGGCTGGCGCCGATCTGCTGGTCGTCCTCCTTGGTCACGGTCCCGCCGATCTCACCGAGGGCGTCCTGGATCGACTGCTCCTCCGCGTCGGAGATCCGGCTGGTGCGCACCGTGATGTCACCGGTGTCGGCGGTCTGGACGACGGCCTCGGGGTAGCCGGCTCCGGCGACGGCGTCACGGGCGTCGTCGATCGAGACGTCCTGGGACAGCGAGTAGTCCATGGTCCGGCCGCCGGTGAACTCGACGCCGAGGTTCAGCCCGACCCCGAAGATCCCGATCAGCGCCAGCACCATGGCCGCGCCGGAGATGCCCAGCCAGCTGCGCCGCCTCGACATCAGGTCCGGGTCCTTGCGGTTCAGCCAGGTGCGGACCCGGCCGATGTTCGACAGTCCCGTGATGCCGGGCTTGCGCGAGGCCACCTTGGTCGAGACGCCGATCTCGGTGAGCACCCGGGCGATCACCAGCGCGGAGATCATCGAGGCGATGACACCGATGGACAGCGTGACGCCGAAGCCCTTGACCGGGCCCGAAGCGAGCAGGAACAGCAGCGCCGCGGCCAGCAGCGTGGTGACGTTGGAGTCGATGATCGCCGTCCACGCCTTGTTGAACCCGGTCTGCAGCGCTCGTCGCATGCCGGCGCGCGGGTTCTCGGCGTACTCCTCCCGGGCGCGCTCGAAGACCAGCACGTTGGCATCGATCGCCAGGCCGATCGCGAGCACGAAGCCGGCCAGACCGGGCAGGGTCAGCGTCGAGCCCAGGGCGAGCAGCATGGCGTAGGAGAGCAGCGCGTACGACGCCAGCGCGATCGTCGCGAGCCCGCCCACGAGCCGGTAGATCACGAAGATGAACAGGCCGGTGAGGATCAGGCCGATGATGCCGGCCTCGATGGAGGCGTCGATGGCGGCGGCGCCGAGGGTGGGCCCGACCAGGCGGTCGGAGATGATCGTCACCGGCAGCGGCAGGGCGCCGCCCTCGATGAGGATCGCCAGGTCGCGGGCCGACTCGGCGTTGAAGTTGCCGGAGATGTTGGTGCCGTTCTCGATCCGGCTGCCGCACGGGACCGAGACGTCGGGCGAGGAGATGATCTTCTCGTCCAGGACGATCGCGATCCGGCCCGGGTCGCCGGTCTCGCAGGCCGCCGTACCGCTCAGGTCGCCGAAGGCGTCGGAGCCCTCCCCGTCGAAGTCGACGCTGACCTCCCAGCCGACCCCCTGCTGGGGCTGGACCGCGTCGGCGGAGTTGATGTTGTCGCCGGTCAGGGCGGTCGGGCCGAGCTCGAGGATCTCGCCGGTCTCGGCGTCCTCGTAGATCACGTTGTTCTTCTTGTTCGTCTCGGCGTCGAGCGAGGCCGCCTGCCCGATCACGGGGTGGATCGTCAGCTGGGCGGTCTGGCCGAGCGCCTCCTCCGCGTCGTCCGCGTTGTCGACGCCGGGCAGCTCGACGAGGATCCGGTCCTCGCCCTGGCGGATCAGGGTGGACTCGGAGACGCCCAGGGCGTCCACCCGGCCTCGGAGCACCTCGACCGCCTTGTCGACGTTCTCCGCGTTGGCCTCGACGTCCTCGGTGCTCTCGGCCTGCAGGATGAACTGCGCCCCGCCCCGGAGGTCCAGTCCGAGCCGCGGCTCCTTGTTGAGACCGAGGGCGACGCACCCGGCGAGGAGGCCGAGGACGAGGAGCAGACGAATGAGGGCACCGCGCGACATGGGGCACATCTTCGCCGATGTGCGGTCGGTCACCGCACCCGGGTGGGTCGCGGCGGATGGCGTGTCGGTGCGGCGGAGGTGCCCAACGGCCGCAATTGCGCCCGAATGACAGTGAATCTGCCCTGCGCACTGTCACACGGCCGCAATTGCGGCGCTTTGACAGTGCCGGCCGCTGGCGCCGGCGAGGACGCCCCCGGCTCAGCCGGCGAACGCCGCCGCGACCGCGTCACCGAAGGCCCGGTGCCCCTCGGGGGTCAGGTGCAGCTGGTCGTCGAGGTAGGGCAGGTCCAGCTCGTAGGTGCCGACGTACGGCACGCCGGCCAGCGCGGCCTCCTCGGCGAGGAGGGCGTCGACGTGCGCGGCCGCCCGGGCCCGGGCCGGTGCCGGTGGCGGCCCCACGAGCAGCACGGGACGGCCGGCCAGACCCTCGAGCAGGCGACGTACGCCGAGGCGCACGGCCCGGTCGCTCTGGTCGTGGTCGTTGAGCCCACCCTGGACGACGACCAGACCGTTGTCGCCGCGCAGCGCACGGGTCGCCCGCTCGGCCCGGTCGGCGAAGGACACCGCGCCGCACGAGCTGGCCCGGGCGCTGAAGCCCGACCCGGAGAAGCCGTACACGTGCACCTCCCCGGGCAGCCGCGAGGGCCACGACCCGGTCGGGTCGGCCAGGCCCAGCCCGGCCGAGTAGGAGTCGCCGATGACCGCCACCCGCTCGCCCGAGCCGCTCACCTGGGCCTCACGGGCCGATGACTCGGCGGCGAACCGCTCGCAGCGGGACACGTCGCCGCTGACCGCACTGGTGACCACGAGCGCGGAGAGGGTGCCGACCACGACCAGCACCACGACGGCGATGCGCAGCGGCAGCAGACGACGACCCGGGACACCCATGCCGTCCATCCTGCGTCAGACGGTCACGATCTTCACATCGTGCCGGGGGACAGTTGCCGAGTCGTGACCGGGTGCGGCGTCGGGAGAGGGGAGGCCCGGCGCCGCACCCGGCGGACTCAGAAGCGCAGGTTCCGCAGGTAGGCGTAGCCCACGTCGGCCGTCTGGATCGGCGTCACGTCGGGGGTGTCGTTCTCGACGATGTACTCCTCCACCCTGTGGGCGTCGAAGATCCGCGCGAAGTCGATGTAGCCGGTGCCGAGATCGGCGTGGTCCCCGTTGGCCGGGTTCCGGTCCTTCACGTGGTACTGACGGACCTGCTGCGGGGCGTCCTGGATGACGTCGATCGCGAAGTCGATGGAGTCGTCATCGCTCAGGCCGAGACCCTTGCCGCCGGTGACCGCCCAGTAGAGGTCCACCTCCAGGTGCACCAGCCGCGGGTCGAGCTCGTCGGTGAGCACGTCCCACGGGGTGACACCACCCCCGAGGTCGGTCGTGAACTCGTGGGCGTGGTTGTGGTAGCCGTACCGGATCCCCCGCTGCTTCGCGGCGGCGGCCTCGACGTTCATCCGCTCCGCCCAGCCCTGCCAGGCCGCCCGGTCGCTCGAGGCCAGGAAGGGCACGACCATGAACTTCTGTCCCATGGTCTCGGCGTTGTCGAGCTTGGCCTCCAGGGCCTGGGCGCTGGAGCTGATGCCGTCGTGGCTCGAGGAGGCCCGGATGCCGAGGCCGTCGAGCGTGGCCCGCATCTCCGCCGCGGTCCGACCGTAGTAGCCGGCCAGCTCGACACGCGGGTAGCCGGTCTCCGCGAGGTGCGCGAGCGTGGTGTCGACGCCCTCGCCCCGCATGATCGCCCGGAGCGTGTAGAGCTGGATGCTGATCTTGCCCGGCGGCACCGGACGTCCCTTCGCGTTCCCGCGACCGGGGTGCGCCGACGCAGCGGCCCCCACCCCGGTCGTCGCGAACGCCGCGGCACCGGCCGCCGTGGCGACCGTGTTGCGGAGCAACGAGCGACGGCTCATCCCCCGCTTCTCCATCGAGCGCTGCAGCGCTCCTTCTCCGTCATAGCCGTAGCACATGCTGTTTCCTCTCCTTGTGGGTTCCCCGACCGGTGTGGCCGGTCAGTCCTTGGTGGCGAACGCGGCGTCGAAGGCCGCCTCGGGTGCGTCGAAGGCCAGGCGGCGGACGAACTCCAGGGCCTCGGGGGCGCCGACGAGCCGGTCCATCCCGGCGTCCTCCCACTCGATCGAGATCGGGCCCTGGTAGTCGATCGTGTTCAGCATCCGGAAGCACTGCTCCCACGGCACGTCACCGTGACCGGTGGAGACGAAGTCCCACCCGCGCCGCGGGTCCGCCCACGGCAGGTGCGAGCCCAACCGCCCGTTGCGGCCGTTGCCGGTCAACCGCTTCGCGTCCTTGCAGTCCACGTGGTAGATCCGGTCCCGGAAGTCCCACAGGAACCCCACCGGGTCCAGGTCCTGCCACACGAAGTGGCTGGGGTCCCAGTTCAACCCGAACGCCTCGCGGTGACCGATCGCCTCCAGGGTGCGCACCGTGGTCCAGTAGTCGTAGGCGATCTCCGAGGGGTGCACCTCGTGCGCGAACCGCACCCCGCACTCGTCGAACACGTCCAGGATCGGGTTCCACCGGTCCGCGAAGTCCCGATAGCCGGCCTCGACCATCTCCTCGGTCGCCGGCGGGAACATCGCCACGTACTTCCAGATCGAGGACCCGGTGAACCCCACCACGACGTCGACCCCGAGCCGCTGCGCGGACCGGGCAGTCAGCTTCATCTCCTCCGCCGCGCGCTGCCGCACCCCCTCGGGGTCCCCGTCACCCCACACCCGTGCCGACAGGATCCCCTGGTGCCGCGCGTCGATCGGGTCATCGCACACCGCCTGACCCTTGAGGTGGTTGGAGATCGCGAACAGCTGCAGGCCGTGCCGCTCCAGCACCTCGAGCTTCGCCTTCACGTACGCGTCGTCCTCCGCGGCCTGCCACGGGTCGAGGTGGTCACCCCAGCAGGCGATCTCCACCCCGTCGTACCCCCACCCCGAGGCGAGCCGGCACACCTCCTCGAACGGCAGGTCGGCCCACTGGCCGGTGAACAACGTGATCGGACGTGTCATGGGGTGTCCCTTCGGGTGTCGGGTCGCGGACGGGGGGGCGGCTCGGTCGGTCAGCCGGGTGGGCCGGTCAGCAGGTCGGCGAGCAGGTCGCGCACCTCGACGGCGTCGACGTGGTCGCGCTTGGCGACCGGGTCGGAGCAGACGAGCACCGGCCCCTGCTCGGGCCGGTCGGGGAGCCTCCCGTGCGTGCCCGACACTGGCGACGGGTCGAGGGGGACCACCGACATGGCGTAGCGCAGGCCCACCTTCTTGCGGGCCAGGGTGGCCGCCGCGCGCAGCCTCACCCACCGGTCCTCGGGGTCGAGGAACAGCTCGGCCGGGTCGTAGCCGGGCTTCTTGTGGATCTCGACGGCCCTCGCGAAGTCCGGGGCGTGGTCGTCGTCGAGCCAGTAGTAGTAGGTGAACCAGGCATCGGGCTCGGCCACCAGCACCAGCTCGCCCGCCCGTTCGTGGTCCAGCCCGTACGCCGCCTGGCCGGCGCGGTCGAGCACCTCATCGACCCCGTCGAGGCCGCGCAGGAGCTCCGCGACCCGGTCGAGGTCTCCGGGATCCCGGACGTAGACGTGTGCCACCTGGTGGTCGGCGACCGCGAACGCCCGGGAGGTCCACGGGTCGAGCAGCTCGCCGGTGGCGTTGCGGTGCACGTGGAGCAGGCCCTCGCGGCGCAGGAGCCGGTTGACGTCGACCGGCCGCCGGGCGGCGGTGATGCCGTACTCGCTGAGCAGGACGACCCGGACCCCGGCGGCCTCGGCATCGTCGAGCAGCGGGGTGAGCGCCGCGTCGACGTCCCGGGCGGCCTGCGCCGCCTCCGGAGCGTCCGGGCCGTGCCTCTGGAGGTCGTAGTCCAGGTGCGGGACGTAGACCAGGGTCAGGTCGTGGTCGGGCAGGACCCGGCGGGCCGCCTCCACGATCCAGCGGGAGCTGGCGATCGACGCGGTCGGTCCCCAGTAGCTGAAGAGCGGGAACGGCCCGAGCTCCGCGGTGAGCCGGTCGTGCAGCGCCGGCGGCCAGGTCCAGCAGTCGGGGGACTTCCGGCCGTCCGCGTGGTAGACGGGCCGCGGTGTCACCGTGGTGTCGACGTCGGCCCCCATGGCGTACCACCAGCAGATGTTGGCGACCCGCAGGTCGGGCCGGGTGCGGCGGACGACGTCCCAGAGCTTCTCCCCCTGGACGAGCGCGTTGTGCTGGCGCCAGAGCAGGACCTCGCCGAGGTCCCGGAAGTACCAGCCGTTGCCGACGATCCCGTGGTCGCGGGGCAGCGCGCCGGTGAGGAAGGTCGACTGGACGCTGCAGGTCACCGCCGGCAGCACCGTGCCCAGCCGGGCGCTGAAGCCGGACTCCGCGACGCGCCGCACGCGCGGCATGTGCGCGAGCAGGTCGGGGGTCATGCCGACGACGTCGACCACGAGCAGGCCGGGCTCGCCCGTCCGGCCCGGGCGGACGGCGCTCATGCGGCCGCTCCCAGCGGCTCGAGCCCGCACTCCACCAGACGGTCGCGCACCCAGGCCACCTCGGCGGCGATGCCGTCGACCAGCTGGCCGTCACCGTCCGGACGCTGGCCGGGCGGGAGCACGCCCCACGTGTAGGTCTCGACCTCGAGGTGGTCGACCCGGGCCTCGGCGCCGCCGACCAGTGCCCGGAGGGAGTCGGCCAGGTGGTCCCGGGTGCTGCGCAGCGGCGGCGCGGGGTCGGCGTGCACCGGCACGTGGAAGTGCACCCGCCAGGCCCGCTCGGCCGGGAGCGGTCGCGGGCCGGCGAGCGCGTCCGAGAGGTCGTCGCGCCCGTCCACCCGGGGCCCGCGACACTCCCGGGTCTGGTGCAGGAAGCGGTCCTCGGCGTACGCCGCCAGCGCGGCCCGGGTGTCCGGGTCACCGGGGTCGTCGGCGTGCAGGGCGGCGGAGGCCTGCACCTTGACGACGGAGAGGCCGGCTGCGTCGAGCCGGTCGAGCGCCTCCGCACCGTCCTCGAACGCGGTGGCGAGGTGACAGGTGTCCAGGCACACTCCGACGTGGTCCGGGTCGAGGCCGGACAGCCGTCGGACCGCGTCCCGGGTGGTCTCCACGACACAGCCCGGCTCCGGTTCGAGGCCGACCCGGATCGGGCGTCCGCAGTCGGCGGTGGTCTTGGCCAGCCCCTCGGCCAGCCGGTCGAGGCGGACCCGGGCCGCGCTGTCGCGGTCGCCGAACCACGGAGTGCGCCACCCCAGCGGGAGCGTGGAGATGCTGCCACGGGCCGCGTCGTCGGGGAGCAGCGCGGCGAGCACCCGGGCGCAGTCCAGGGTGTAGTCGAGGCGCTGGTCGCTCGACCAGTCCGGGGTGTAGACGTCGCGCTTCACGACCGGTGCGTGGAAGCCGCGGTAGGGGAAGGCGTTGAGGGTGACGACCTCGAGCCCATGGGTTGCCAGGGTGCCCCGGAGCCGCTCCAGCGCCCCGGGGTGGGTGGCGAGCTCGTGCGCGGTGGGCGCGGGCAGCCACAGGCCGATCCCGAGCCGGTCGACGCCGAGGCGGGCCCGGACCTCGCCGGCGTAGCGGCGCAGCTGGTCGAGGATGCCGTCGAGCGACTCGGCCGGGTGGACGTTGCTGCCGTAGGCCAGGTGGACGACCTGGCCGTCGGGGTGCCGGAACCTCATGCCCGCTCACCTCGCAGCAGCGAGTTGCCGGCGAACGTCGCGCCGGCGTCCACGTCGGGGACGTCGAGGAGCAGCCGGCCGCTCTGGGCGAAGAACTCGACGGGGTTGCGCCACAGCACCCGGTCCACGTCGTCCTCGGAGAAGCCGGAGGCGAGCATCGCCTCTCCGGTACGACGCGTGGTGAGCGGGTCGCTGCGACCCCAGTCGGCGGCGCTGTTGACCAGCACCCGGTCCAGGCCACGGCGCTGCAGGATCGCGACCATCCGGTCGGGGTCCATCTTGGTGTCGGGGTAGATCGAGAACCCGAGCCAGGCGCCCGCGTCGTCGACCAGGTCGACGGTGACCTCGTTGAGGTGGTCGACCAGGGCGTGCGCCATCGGCAGCCCGGCCGCCCGGACCAGCTCCAGCGTCCGCCGGGTGCCGGCCAGCTTGTCGCGGTGCGGGGTGTGCACGAGGGCGGGCAGCCCGAACTCGACGGCCATCTCGAGCTGGCGGGCGAAGGCCTTCTCCTCCTCCGCGGTCATCGAGTCGAAGCCGACCTCGCCGACCGCGACCACGCCGTCCTTGGCCAGGTAGCGCGGCAGCAGGTCCAGCACCGGAGCGCACCGGGGGTCGTTGGCCTCCTTGGGGTTGAGCGCGATCGTGCAGTGGTGCGCGATCTGGAACTGGGAGGCCCGGAAGCGCTCGAAGCCCACGAGGGAGTCGAAGTAGTCGACGAAGGACTCCACGCTGCTGCGCGGCTGGCCGAGCCAGAACGCCGGTTCCACGACGGCGCGGACGCCGGCGTCGTACATCGCCTGGTAGTCGTCGGTGGTCCGCGACGACATGTGGATGTGCGGGTCGAAGATGCGCATCAGGTCTCCCGAGAGGTGAGCAGGGGCAGGGCGTCGTCGGGCACCGGTCGTCCGGCGGCCCGACGCTCGTCGGCGTAGTCGGCGACCATGCGACGCAGCTCGTCGTCGGCGCGCTGGTCCACGCCGTCGACGAGCCGGAGCGGGACCCCGACGAAGAGGCACTTGAGCACGCCCTGGCGCCACGCCTCGTCGTCGAGGTACGTCGCGGCGTAGGGACCGAGCGCCGCGGCCACGAGCCGCGGGTCGTTGGTCCGGAGGGCGTCGTGGAGCAGGTCGACCACGCGACCGTGGAGGCCGAGCCGGGGCAGGGCCAGGAGCACCGCCCGGCGCTCGTCGGCGTCGCCGTAGCGGTAGAGGTCGCGTACCTCGGCCGCGCGGGCGTCCGGGTCGGGGAGCCCCTGGGCGAGGGCGTCGAGGAGGCGCACCCGGACCCGGTCCTCGATCCGGTCGCCGCCGGGGGCCGGTGAGGTGCCCGGGGTCCGGGCGATCTCGCGGGCGGCGGCCGGGAAGCGGACCCGGATCCGCGCGGGGTCGGCGACCACCTCGCGGCAGCGCTCGGCCAGGGCCTGCTCGGCGGCGGGGTCCAGCGTGGTCGGCCTCACGGGCGCACCGCCTCCGGGATCCGGTCCAGCGCCTGCCGGAGGTGGGCCAGCGAGCGCTCGGCGACGCGTGGCGCGGCGTGGGACTGGCGGGGCAGCTCGAGGGCGCACAGGCCGGTGTAGCCGACCTCGAGCAGCGCGCCGAGGGCGGCGGGGAAGTCGACCTCGCCGGTGCCGAGCTCGAGGTGCTCGTGGACCCCTTCGACCATGTCGTCGACCTGGACGTTCGCGATCAGGTCGCCGGCCAGCCGGATGGTGTCGGGGAGGTCCCGGGGCTCGTTGCAGACGACGTGGCCCAGGTCCAGGGTGACGCCCAGCCGTGGTGGGTCACCGAGCCTGGCGCGCAGGGCCAGCACTCCGTCGAGGGTGTCCACGAGCATGCCCGGCTCGGGCTCGAAGGCGCACACCACGTCACGGCGGTCGGCCAGCTCGAGGACGCGCCCGACCCCGTCGGCGAGCCGGCCGTGGGCGGTGGCGGGGTCGACCCCCGCGGGCAGGGTCCCGGACCAGAAGGACATCGCCTCGGCACCCAGGTCCGCGGCGACCTCCACCGCCCGGTGCAGGTAGTCCACCCGCCGGTCGGCGTCGCCGCCCGTGTGCAGCAGCGTCGGGTGGTGCTTGCGGAGGGGGTCCAGCAGGTAGCGGGCCCCGGTCTCCACCACGACGGCCAGGCCGAGGTCCTCGAGGCGGCGGCGCACGGCCGCGGTCCGTGCCGGCAGGCCCGGCGCGAAGGGGTCCAGGTGCAGGTGGTCGAGGGTGAGCGCCACCCCGTCGTAGCCGAGCCCGGCCAGCACGGCGAGGGCGTCCTCGAGCCGGTGGCTGGTCATCCCGTTGGTGCCGTAGCCGAAGCGCAGGTGTCGGTCGGTGGTCATGTCGGCGAGACCACCTTCGACGCGGCGCGGACCAGCGGGCCCACGGCCAGCAGCGCGAGCGCCGTCCGCGGGGCGCCACGGCCGGCGACCAGGGACGCCTGGAGCGGGATCATGCCGCGGATGCCGGCACCGGTCGCCCGGCGGACCGTGCCGGCGTCGGGCGACGCGGCGGCCGCCGCCTGGCCTCGACCCACTCCGGCGGCGTACGTCGCCGCGAGCGCCGCCGGGAGCGCGCGACGGCCGCCGAGGGTCGTGGCCGCGACGGCGGTGCCGACGGTGGTGGCCAGCGCCGCCCGTCCGGCGGCCGGGGAGGCACCGTGCACCTCACCGCGGCTGAGCACCGTCACGGCAGCCGTGTGCGCCGCCATCAGAGCCGCCGGGGCGAGCGCTGCCCGGGGCCGGGCTCCCTGTCCGGCCGCGCCGAGGACGACGTCGAGGCCGCGCGCGGCCGCCATCGCGGCCGGGCCGAGCGGGCCCCGCTTGAGCGCCAGGTCGTAGGACCACACCACCCCCGCCAGGACCGTGGCCGTGGCGGCCGCCGACCTGCCGCTCAGGGACGCCAGCCCGACGCCGGTGGCGCTCAGGACGCCGGCCACGGCGAGCGCCTGGCGCGGGCGCACCCGACCGGACGGGATCGGCCGCTCCGGCCGCTCGGTCCGGTCGAGCTCCCGGTCCGCGTAGTCGTTGAGCGCCATCCCGGCCCAGTACAGGCACACCGAGGCCAGTGGGGTCGACAGCGAGCGGGCACCGGGGACGCCGGCGGCCGCCGCGCCGGCCAGGGTGTCCCCGGGGACGGTCAGGGCGGCGGGCAGGCGGACCAGCTCGGCGAGGTCGGCTAGCCGCGGGCCGGCAGGAGCCGGGTGGACGAGCCCGGTCGTGAGGTGGCTCATGCGCCCTCCCCCAGCCGTGCGCACCAGGCCACCAGGGCGTCCCACTGCGCGGAGAGCCGGTGCTCGGTCGAGCCGGCCGGGTCCTTGAAGAAGAAGCCGAGCGGCAGCGGCCCGGTCTCACCCACCTCGCGGGCACGCAGCACCAGCCGGGCCAGGTCGACGACGAGCGGGGCGGCCAACGCCGAGTCGTAGCCGGTCCAGGTGAACTGCAGCGACATCCTGGCGCCGAGGAAGCCCTCGAACGACACGTGGTCGACGGCCGTCTTCACCTCGCCGTGGTCGGCGACGTAGTCGATGTGCATCGGCCCCTCCACCGGGTGGCCGAGGATGGCCTCGAGGCCGCGGGCCTTGGTGGCCAGCTTGCTGGCGGCCCGCTCCGGGTCGGCCAGGGTCGCGCCGTCGCCACCGCCGAGCA
The DNA here is from genome assembly GCF_014842875.1 of Nocardioides donggukensis. Lineage (GTDB taxonomy): Bacteria > Actinomycetota > Actinomycetes > Propionibacteriales > Nocardioidaceae > Nocardioides > Nocardioides donggukensis. The sequence continues at coordinate 689,018 of NZ_JACYXZ010000003.1, forward strand.
TGTTGTAGGAGGCCCACGACCCCACGTGCAGGGCGCGGGTGGCGAACATCGGCGCCAGCGTGGCCTTGAGCAGCGTCTCGCCGGTCTTGCCGTCCGACCCCGCCCAGGGAAGCCCCTGGCGGCGGGCGACCTCCTCGAGCACCGGCAGCCGCGGCCCGGGGCTCGGCGTGAAGGACACGACCGGGCAGCCGGCCCGGTAGGCAGCCAGCACGTACGCCGAGCTGGCCGGCAGCGGCGCCTCGCCGGCGGCCAGCGCCCGGTCCAGGGCCTCGACGTCCACCAGCGGTCCCTCGGTCAGCGCCTCGGTGGGCACCGGCGCCTCGGTGCTGGCGACGTCCACGACCACGACGTGGGCGAGCCCGTTCTCGGCCCGGAACTCCTCGAGGTCCCGTTGCAGCCGGTCGACGGCGGCGGCCTGGGGCTCGCCGGTCTCGCGGTGGTAGCCGGGACGGAGCCGGCCGTCGACGGCGGCGAGCTCCTCGGCGACCAGGGGCAGCAGCCCGGCCGGCAGCACGCCGCCGGAGGCCAGCCGCTCGGCGCGCTTGGCGAGCGACTCGTCGCCGAGGTCGTGCCCGCCCAGGACCACGCGGTCCAGTCCCGGGAGCCCGGCGCACGCGACCTCCGGAAGCTCGGAGACCAGGCCCGTGCTCGGGGCCAGTCGGGCCCGGACCGCCAGCACCCCCACCACGGTGGTGGCGCCCACGGAGCCGCGGGCGCCGACCAGCCAAATGCCGAGGCGGCCCTGCCCGCGCGCGGGGTTCGTCCTGCCCGAGTCAGTCATGCCGGCCTCAGTCCTGCCCACAGTTGAACTTGGCGACGCCGGCCACCTGCTGGATGCCGCCGAGCAGGTGGTCGAGGAACTCGGGCTCCGAGTACGACGCATCCGTGTGACCCAGGCCGGTGTAGAACGCCCGCCCGCCGTCGTACGGGTGGCACCACGCGATCGGGTGGTGGTCGCCCATGGCGGTCCGCCCGGCGTCGTACGACGACTCGTCGAGGCGGGCCAGGACCCGGACGGATCCCTCGCTGTAGTTGCGGAAGTTGTACCACTCGTCGAAGCGCACCCAGCGCCTCGGCAGCCCGGCGGTGGCGGGGTTGCTGCCGCCGTTGACCTTGATGGTCGCGGTCTGCTGCGCCGGGTGCCCGTTGAAGTAGGCGCCGACGAGGCCGCCGTACCAGGGCCAGTCGTACTCGGTGTCGGAGGCCGCGTGCACCCCGACGTAGCCGCCGCCGGCCCGGATGTAGCGCTCGAACGCGTCCTGCTGGCCCGCGTCGAGCACGTCACCGGTGGTCGAGAGCCACAGCACCGCCTCGTAGTCCGCCAGGTCGGCGTCGTTGAAGACCCCCGCGTCCTCGGTGGCGGTGACGGTGAAGCCGTGGGCCGCCCCCAGCTGCCGGACGGCGGCGATGCCCTTCGGGATGGAGCCGTGCCGGAAGCCGGCGGTCTTGGTGAAGACCAGGACGTCGTAGGACGCCTCGGCGGTCGAGGTGTCCGAGCCGTCGGGCACCACCGCCTGTGTGGGGACCAGAGCTGCGGTGCCGGCGAGGACGAGTGCACCGGTGAGCGTGCCCGCCGTCCCGAGAATCGAGCGGAGCCTCATGGTTTCTGTTCCTTTCTGGGGTGCGCCCGGCCGGGCGGCCGGACTGCTGTGCAGGGGCTCAGCGCACGCCGAGCAGGTGCTCCATGGCGAGCTGGTCGAGGGCCTCCAGACCCACGCTGCGGGCGCCGAGCGCCTCAAGGTCGTGGGTCTCCGCGCCGAGGTCGGCCAGCGACTCGCCGGGGCCCAGGGTCGGTCGGTCGAGCACGGCGACCTCGGCCGCCTCGAGGGCCGCCGCGACGTCGGGGTCGGCCCGGAAGGCGCGGGCCCGCTCGCGCAGGATCAGGTAGTTGCGCATGCAGGCCCGGGCCGACTCCCACACCCCGTCCTCGGCCTCCACCCGCGGCGGCTTGAAGTCGAAGTGCCGGTAGCCGTCGTAGGCCGCGCCGGTGCCGCCGCCCTCGAGGGCGTCGACGGTCCAGAAGGCGCCACGCAGGTTCCCGGCGCCGAAGCGCAGGTCCTGGTCGAACCGCGGACCGTGCTGGCCGTTGAGGTCGACGTGGAACAGCTTGCCGTGCCACATCGCCTGGGTGATCCCCTGCGCGAAGTTCAGGCCGGCCATCTCCTCGTGCCCGGTCTCCGGGTTCACGCCCACCATGTCGGCGTGCTCGAGCTCGTTGATGAAGGCGATCGCGTGCCCGATCGTCGGCAGCAGGATGTCGCCGCGCGGCTCGTTGGGCTTGGGCTCCAGCGCCAGTCGCAGCGAGTAGCCCTGCTCGCGGATGTGACCGCAGAGCAGGTCGAGGGACTCGGCGTAGCGGTCCAGGGCGGATCGCACGTTCTTGCCGGCGCCGTGCTCGGCGCCCTCGCGGCCGCCCCACAGCACGAACGTCTCGGCCCCGAGCTCGGCCGCCAGGTCGACGTTGCGGACCGCCTTGGCCAACGCCAGGCGGCGTACCTCCCGGTTGTTGGCGGTGAACGCGCCCTCCTTGAACACCGGGTGCCCGAACAGGTTCGTGGTCACCATCTCCACGCCCAGCCCGGTGGCGGCCAGGGCCTTGCCGAACCGCTCGAGCGTGGCGGCCCGAGTGGCGTCGTCGGGCACCAGGTCGTCGTCGTGGAAGGTCACCGCCGCGGCGCCGAGGTCGGCCAGCCGCTCGGTCGCCTCGACCGGGTCGAGCGGCGCCCGGCTGGCCGGCCCGAAGACGTCGACGCCCTGCCAGCCGACGGTCCACAGACCGAAGGAGAACCTGTCCTCGCGGGTGGGCTGGTAGGTCGTCATGCCGGGATCTCCTGCCAGGACCGGGTGTCGGAGCTGGTCTCGACCGCCGCGAGCACGCGCTGCACGCGCAGCCCGTCGGCGAACGTCGGCGTCGGCTCCTCACCCGCACCCAGGGCACCGATCAGGTCGACCACCTGGTGGGTGAACCCGTGCTCGTAGCCCAGGCCGTGACCCGGTGGCCACCAGGCAGCGATGTACGGGTGGCCGGGCTCGGTGACCACGATCCGCCGGAACCCCGCCTCGAGGTCGTCGGCGGAGGCGTCGTGGAAGTGCAGCACGTTCATGTCCTCGAAGTCGAAGGACAGGCTGCCCTTCGCGCCGTTGATCTCGATCCGGATGGCGTTCTTGCGGCCGGTGGCGAAGCGGGTCGCCTCGAAGACGCCGAGGGCACCGCCGGCGAACCTGGCCAGGAACACCGCGGCGTCGTCCACGGTGACCGCGCCGCGCTCGCTGCCGGTGGTGCCGCCGGTGAGTCCGGCGGCACCGGAGGCCACCGGCCGCTCCTTGACGAAGGTCTCGAGCTGTCCCGAGACCTCCCGGATCTGCTCGCCGAGGACGAACTGGGTCAGGTCCACGACGTGGGCGCCGATGTCGCCCAGGGCGCCGGACCCGGCCTGGTCCTTGTCGAGGCGCCACGAGAGGGGGGCGTCGGGGTCGGCGAGCCAGTCCTGCAGGTAGTGGGCTCGCACGTGTCGGATCTCGCCGAGCCGTCCGTCGGCGACCAGCCTCCGGGCCAGCACGATGGCCGGCACCCTCCGGTAGGTGAAGCCGACCATGGCACGCACTCCGTGGACGGCGGCACGGTCGGCGGCTGACGCCATCTCCTCGGCCTCGGCGACGGTGTTGGCCAACGGCTTCTCGCAGAGGACGTGCTTGCCTGCCTCCAGCGCGGCGATCGCGATCTCGGCGTGGGTGTCACCGGGCGTGCAGATGTCGACGAGGTCGACGTCGTCGCGGCCGATCACCTCGCGCCACGACGTGGCGCTCTCGGCCCAGCCGAGGCGCTCGGCCGCCGCCGCGGTGCGGGCCGGATCCCGCCCGCAGACGACCCGCATCGCGGGGTCGAGCGGGAGGTCGAAGAAGTGCGGTGCCGTGCGCCAGGCCTGCGAGTGGGCGGCGCCCATGAACGCGTGGCCGATCATCCCGATCGCCAGCGAGGGCTTCTTCTGGGTCATGAGACCTCGATCCTTGTTCTGAGGAGGTGCCCCCCTGCGCCCGAGCGCACAGGGGGACGGAGACGGGCGTCGGTCAGGACTCGAAGGCGGAGGGCAGGAACTCGTCCACGTTCTCCTCGGTGACCACCGGCGCGTAGAGCTGGATCGTCCGGGGCACCGAGACCTCAACGAGGTCGCCCAGCGCCTTGTCCTGAACCACGAGCCTGGCCAGCTTGATGCCGTCGGCGCCCTGGGTGGAGGGGTAGACGACCGTGGCCTTGAGGACGCTGTCGCCGGACTGGATCTCACGCATCGCGTTCGCCGAGCCGGCGCCGCCGACCATGACGAACTCGTCGCGACCGGCGTTCTGGATGGCCGCCATCACACCGACTCCCTGGTCGTCGTCGTGGTTCCAGAGGTAGTCGATCTCCGGGGCCGCCTGGAGCAGGTTGGAGGCGGCCCGCTCGCCGCCCTCCACGGTGAAGTCGGCCGCCACCCGGTTGTCGACGTCGAGGCCGCACTCGGACAGCGCGTCCTCGAAGCCCTGGCTTCGGTCCTGGGTCAGCGGGAGCGAGTCGATGCCCGCGATCTCGGCCACGACGGCGTTCTCGTTGCCGTCGGCCTGCTCGCACACGTAGCTGCCGGCGGAGACGCCCATGCCGTAGTTGTCGCCCAGGACCGTGGCCCGGGCCGCGTTCGGGTCGTTGAACTCGCGGTCCACGTTGATGACCGGGATGCCCGCCTCCATGGCCTTCAGCGCGGTCCGGGTCATCGCGGCGCCGTCGAACGGCAGCAGCACGATCGCGTCGACACCCTCGTTGATGAACGTCTCGACCTGGCTGATCTGCAGGTTGACGTCGTTGGTGCCGTCGGCGACGCGCAGCTCGACGTCCTCGTACTTGTCGGCCTCTGCCCTGGCGGCGTTCGTGATGGCGGCCATCCAGCCGTGGTCCGCGGCCGGGGCGGAGAACCCGATGACGACCTCGTCCCCGGCCTCGTCGTTCGACCCGGCCTCGGCCTCGCTCGTGCCGCCACCGGAGTCGGAGGCCTGCTCAGGGTCGTTGCTGGTGCAGGCGGCCAGCGAGAGGCAGGTGGCCCCGGCGACCAGGCCCGCGCCGAGGCGGGTCCGGAGGGTGCGGGTGGACAGTGACTTCATCGTGGTGCTCCTTGGTGAGATGTGATGGTGGAGAAGTGCTGGGGTCGGCGTCGGGTCGGACCTCGGGGGCGGGCGCTAGGTGGCCGTGCTGCGCTTGGCCAGCCGCTGCTGGAGCAGCACGGCGACGACGATGATCAGGCCCTTGGCGAGCGACTGGGCCGAGATCGAGAGGTTGTTGAGGGTGAACACGTTCGACAGCGTGGTGAAGATCAGCACCCCGAAGACGGTGCCGACGATGGTGCCGCGGCCACCGGAGAGCAGCGTGCCGCCGATCACGACCGCCGCGATCGCGTCGAGCTCGTAGAGGGTGCCGTGGGTCGAGCTGCCGGTGGTGGTGCGGGAGACGAGCATGATCGCCGCGATGCCGCAGCAGACGCCGACCAGGACGTAGAGCATGACCGTGTGCCGCTTGACGTCGATGCCCGCGAGCCGGGCGGCCTCCGGGTTGCCGCCCACCGCGAGGGTCCGGCGTCCGAACGTCGTCCGGTTCAGCAGGACCCACCCGGAGGCGGCGACCACCACGAAGATCCAGACCAGCAGCGGGATGCCCAGGGGCTCCGTGGACATGGCGTCCCGGAAGGCCGGGACGTTGGCGATCTGGGTGCGCCGGTCGGAGATGATCTCGGCGAGTCCGCGTGCGGAGGCCAGCATCGCCAGCGTCGCGATGAATGGCACCACGCGCCCGTACGAGATCAGCACCCCGTTGACCAGTCCGCACCCGGCACCGACGGCCACCGCGGCGAACACCATGAGCAGCCAGTGCTGCTCGTTGGCCATGGTCTGGGTGGCCAGCGTGGTGGCCCACACCGAGGACAGGGCGACGATCGCGCCGACCGAGAGATCGATGCCACCACCGGTGATGACGAACGTCATCCCGATGCTGACCACGCCGATGACCGCCGCCAGGCGCAGGATCGTCATCATGTTGCTGACGTCGGCGAACCGGTCGCCCGCGGTGGCGACGCCGACGGCGCACAGGAGGCCGAGGGCGACGATCAGCCCGAGGTTGTGGCCGGCGCTGCTGCGGAGCAGGGCCATCGCCCCGCCCCTCCGGTCGACGGGGGTGCCGGCCTCCGCCTCCACCCGCTCGCTCTCCGAGGCGGGGGGCGGGCCGGGCGTCGCAGCGGCGTGCTGGTGTGGGGCCTGCGTCGGGGTGTCGCTCATGCGACGTCTCCTTCCATGACGAGGTCGAGGACCCCGGACTCATCGATGTCTGTGGCCGGCCCTTCGTGGACGACGGAGCCCTCGCGGACGACCAGGACCCGGTCGGCGAGACCGAGCACCTCCTCGACCTCGCTGGACACCACGACCACGGCGACGCCTTCGTCGGCGAGCCGGCGGACCAGGGTGTAGATCTCGCTGCGGGCCCCGACGTCGACGCCCCGGGTGGGCTCGTCGAGCAGCAGCACGCGGCACTCCCGCAGCAGCCACCGGGCCAGGACGACCTTCTGCTGGTTGCCCCCGGACAGGGTGCGCACGGGGCGTACGACGCCGGTGGGTCGCACGTCGAGGGAGGTGGTGAGCTCCTCGGCCCGGCGTCGCTCCTCGGCCTCGTCGAGGAAGCCGGCGCGGGCGAAGCGGTTCAGCGTCGAGACGGTGATGTTGCGGTAGACCGCCTGGTCCAGCAGCAGGCCCTGGCTCTTGCGCTCCTCCGGGCAGAGCCCGAGGCCGGCGTCGACCGCGGACCGGACCGACCCCTTGCGCAGCCTGGTGCCGTTGACGGAGACCGTGCCGGCGGACGGCCGGCGGGCGCCGTACACCGTCTCCAGGATCTCCGAGCGCCCGGAGCCGACCAGCCCGGCCAGCCCGACGATCTCGCCCGCGTGCACGGTCAGGTCGACGTCGCGGAACCGGCCGGACCCCGACAGGCCACGCACCTCCAGCACCGCGTCGCCGCGGTCGCGGGGCTCGGTGGGACGCTGCGGGAAGACGTACTCGATGGAGCGGCCGGTCATGAGCGTGATCAGCTCCGCGGTGGGGGTCTCCCGGGCCGGCAGGCCGGTGGCCACCGTCCGGCCGTCCTTGAGGACGGTGATCCGGTCACCGATCTCGCGGATCTCCTCGAGTCGGTGGGAGATGTAGACGACGGCCACCCCGTCGCGGGTGAGGTCGCGCATCACCCGGAACAGGTTGTGGGTCTCCTCCTGGTCCAGCACCGCCGAGGGCTCGTCGAGGATCAGCAGGCGGGTGTCGTGCGAGAGCGCCCGGGCCATGCTGACGATCTGCTGCCCGGCGGGCGAGAGGTGCCCGACCAGCTGCCCCGGCTGGATCTCGGGGTGGCCGAGCCGGGCGAGCAGCCGGCGGGTCCGGTCGGTGGCCGTCGAGCGCTGCGTGAAGCCACCGCGCGCGAGCTCGTGGCCGAGGTAGATGTTCTCGGTCACGGTGAGGCCGTCGACCAGGTCGAGCTCCTGGTAGATCGTGGAGATCCCCAGCTTCATGGCCGCCACCGGCGTGCTGAGCCGGACCTTCTCGCCGTCCCAGGTGATCGTCCCCTCATCGGGCTGGTAGGCGGCGGAGAGCACCTTGATCAGCGTGGACTTGCCGGCGCCGTTCTGGCCCAGGAGGCAGTGCACCTCGCCGGGGCGGACGTCGAGGTCGACGCCTCCCAGGGCGAGGACGCCGGGGAAGCGCTTGACGATCCCCTCCATGTGGAGGATGGCGTCCGGCGGCTCGGTCTGGTGGGTCATCGGGCTGCTCCGTTCAGGGTCTCCGCACGGCGCGGGACCGCGGTCGGGTCGAGGAAGACGTGCTCCAGGGAGGCGAGGGCGGCGCCGCGCACGGCGGCCGTGGGACCCAGCGTGGAGACCACCACGGCGGTCTCGCCCAGCCGAGACGCCAGGACGCCCGCCGCCAGCTGCTCCTCCACCGCGGGGCGCAGCCACTGGCCGAGTGCCGCGAAGTAGCCGCCGAGCACCACCACACCCGGGTCGAGCGCGTTGACGAGGACCGCGGCGCCCGTGCCCAGCCAGGAGCCGATCTCGTGCAGGGCGGCGAGCGTCCGGGTGTCGCCGCGCCGGGCCCGCTCCGCGAGTCCGGCGAGCCGGTCCTCCAGCGTGAGGGCCGGGTCGCGGACCGGGTCGTCGGGGTCCGTGGCGGCCTCCAGGAGGGCCCGGAGCCCGACGACCGTCTCCCAGCAGCCCACCCGGCCGCAGGCGCACGGCCGGCCCTGCGGATCGACGATCATGTGGCCGAACTCGCCGGCGAAGCCGTGGCGGCCGCGCCGCAGCCGCCCGTCGGCGACGACGCCCCCGCCGACGCCCACTTCGCCGAACACGACCAGCATGTCGCTCCGGTCCGGGTCGGCGGGGTCGATCTCGGCGGAGGCGGCGAGGTTGGCCTCGTTGTCCACGCTCAGGGGGGCCGGCGCGGACGTGAGGCGGTCACGCAGCCCTTGGGCGACCGGCAGGTCGCGCCACCCCAGGTTCGGCGCCAGCGTGACCACCTCGTGGGCGGCGTCCACGAGGCCCGCGACGCCCACGGTCACACCGGCCACGTGGCGGCCCTGTCCCACGGTGAGCTCGGCCAGGGTGTCGCGCAGGATCGCGGCCAGCTCGTCGAGCACCTCGTCCGGCGTGAGCCGGCGGGTGGCCAGGCCGACCCGCCGCTCGGCCACGACGTCGCCGCCGAGGTCGACCGCCAGCGCGGACACGTGGTCGACGTTCACCTCCGCGCCCAGACCGCACACGAGACCCGCGTCCAGCTCGACGGTGGTGCCGGGCCGCCCGACCGCTCCGCGCTGCCGCGCGCCCGGGCACACCAGCCCTCGGGCCTCCAGCTCGCCGACGAGGCCGGAGGCCACGGCGCGGGTCAGGCCGAGGTCCGCGGCCAGCTGCGCGCGGGAGCGCCCTCCCTCGTCACGCAGGCTGCGCAGGACCAGGCCCAGGTGCGCCCGGCGCAGGGCGGCCTGGTCGGTGCCGGTGGTGACCCGGACGAAGGGGGCGTCGGCGTCGCGCAACGGTCTCTCCCTCTCCGGCTCGGACCCGGCGGACCCCCGGTCGACGGGAGTGACCGCGGTCACGGGTTTGTCTGGCTGAGACACAAACTAAGGGCGGAATGACCGCTTTCACAACCCTTTGACGGCAATTCGTGCAAACTTCATATCTGACTTTGCAAAGTTATTGGACAAAGATCCAGGCATAGTGAAGGGGCGCCCGGGTTTCGACCCCGGACGCCCCTCCGTGCTCCTGAGCGACGCCGACCTCAGTTCGGCTCGAGCACCACCGTGTCGCTGCCGGTCTGCGGCGGGACGCCGCCCTCGCCGGGATCGGTGTACTCGGCGACGAACACGGCGCTGAGGCTGTCCGCGTCCGGGTCGTGGCCACCGGGCACGGTGGTCGTGATCGTCCCGGTGCAGCCGGTGGCCGTGGTCTGCGGGTGACCGTGCTGGTCATGGCCGAGCACGTAGGTCACCGTGACCTGGTCGCAGTCGACCGGCTGGTCGTCCTCGACCGCCACCTCGTAGGCGACGGTGTCACCGAACTGGAACGGCTGCCCGGCGACCGGGCTCACCAGCGTGACGACCGGGGCCTGCGCCCCCACCAGGACGTCCACGTCCGCGGAGGCACTCCGGCCGCGGTGGCGGCCGCCGACGTCCGTGACGGTGAGGGTGGCGCGGAACGTGCCGGCCTCCTCGTAGGTCCACGACGGGTTCTCCTCCGAGCTGTCGAACGTCCCGTCGCCGTCGAAGTCCCAGCGGTAGCGCAGCCGGTCCCCCTCGGGGTCACTGGTCCCCTCACTCGAGAAGTCCACCGTCAGCGGCGGCCTCCCGGACGTGGGGTCGGCCGAGATCACCGGCTCCGGGCTGCGGTTGCCGGTGCCCACGAAGTCGATCCTGGCCAGCTGGGCGTCCGGATTCTCGGCGAAGAACCCGTCGCCGTACTCGAGGACGTAGAGCGCACCGTCGGGGCCGAACTCCATGTCCATCGGGTTGTCGGTCACCAGGCTGTCCACCACCGCCTCGATCGAGGCCAGCTCGTTGTCGGCGTCGAGCCGCATGCCCTTCACGTAGTCGCGGGTCCACTCGTAGAACAGCGGCATCCCGTCGAAGTACTCGGGCCAGGCGACCGGGTGCCGGCCGCGGGTGGCGCGGGCGTCGAAGTCGTACGCCGGGCCGGCCATCGGGCCGATCCCGCCGGTCTCGAGCTCGGGGAACTCCGCACTCAGGCCGTAGGTGTACCAGACGTCGGGCTGGGCCACCGGCGGCAGCTCGCGCAGTCCGGTGTTGTGCGGCGACTCGTTGACCGGCGCCGCGCAGTCGAACGGCTCACCCGAGGTGCCGGTGGCGAAGTCGTAGTCGACGTACGGCTTCTCGGCCGTGGCGCAGTAGGGCCAGCCGTAGTTCGACGGCTCCTCCACGACCGTCCACTTGCCCTGACCGGCCGGGCCCCGCTGCGGGTTGTCGTTGCGGGCGTCCGGGGAGTAGTCGGCGACGAACAGCGCGTCGCTCCGCTGGTCCAGCTCGATGCGGAACGGGTTGCGCAGACCCATCACGTAGATCTCGGGGCGGGTCCGCGCGGTGCCGGGCTCGAAGAGGTTGCCGTCCGGGATCGTGTAGCCGCCGCCCTGCTTCGGGGTGATCCGCAGGATCTTGCCGCGCAGGTCGTTGGTGTTCGCCGAGCTGCGCTGGGCGTCGAACGCCGGGTTGCGGTCCGGGCGCTCGTCGATCGGCGTGTAGCCGGCCGAGGAGAACGGGTTGGTGTCGTCCCCCGTTGAGAGCAGCAGGTTGCCGTCGGAGTCGAACACGATGTCTCCGCCGACGTGGCAGCAGATCCCGCGGTCGACGGGTACGTCGAGGATCTGCTGCTCGGAGCCGACGTCGATCGAGCCGTCGGTGTACTGGAACCGCGAGAGCCGGATCACGCCCTCGAAGGGGGCGAAGTCCTCCGGCGTCCCGGTCGTGGGCGCATCGCCCTCGTTGGTGCCCGGGGTCGTCGGGTCGTCGACCGGGGTGTCCTGGGGCGGCGAGTAGTAGAGGTAGACCCAGCGGTTCTTCTTGCCGTCGAAGCCGGGGTCCAGGGCGATGCTCTGCAACCCCTCCTCGTCGTGGCGGTAGACGTCGATGGTGCCGACCTTGCGGTTGACGCCGGTGTCGGCCTCGTTGAGCCAGATGTCGCCGACCCTGGTGGTGTGGAGCACGTCGCTGTTGGGCAGCACGGCGAGGTCCATCGGCTCGCCGGGTCGGTCGTTGAGGGTGATCTTCTGGAAGGCACTGTCCGGGGGAGCGTCGTCCGGGGCCGGGGCGGCCGTTCCGGGTGACGCGGCGGGCAGCGCGAAGAGGCCCGAGACCAGTGTGGCCGCGGCGCCCCCGAGGGCGAGTCTGCGCACGATCCTTCTCCTGATTCCCTCGCCTCACGGGAGAGGCGAGACAGTTCGTGACGCTAGTCACAGGCCGCGTAAACCGTCAAGGAATCTGCGTTCTTTCGCAAGTTGATTTCAGAAGTCGAGACGCGTGGGGGCAGGGTCCCTCGACGTACAACTGCCGGGCCAGGCATCGGGCGCCCGCCACCGGCGTCAGGTCAGGTCGCCACCGAGGGGCGCGTAGACCGACGAGGAGATGAGCCGCGCGGCCCCGACGACGCCGCCCTCGTCCCCGAGCTCGCTCAGCACGATCGGCAGGTTGCCGGTGGCCAGCGGGAGGGAGCGGCGGTAGGTCACCCCCCGGATCTCGGCCAGCAGGGCGTGCCCGAGGCCCGTGACCCGGCCGCCGATGACGATGAGCCCGGGGTTGAAGAAGGACACCAGGCTGGCGAGCACCTGGCCGATCCGGTGGCCGCTGTCCCGGATCAGCTGCACCGCCTGGGCATCGCCGCGGGACACCGCCACCCCGATGTCGGCCGCGGTCAGCTGCCCTCCGGCCTCCAGCAGCTCGGCCAGCACCGGCGAGCGCCCCGCCCGGGCGGCGGCGGTCGCGTCGCGGGCCAGGGCGGCACCACCGGCGAACGCCTCGAGGCAGCCGGTGTTGCCGCACGCGCAGGTCGGGCCGAAGTCCTGGACCCGGATGTGGCCGATGTCCCCGGCGCACCCGTCGACGCCGCGGTAGAGCTCGCCGTCGACGACGATGCCGCACCCGATCCCGGTGCCGAGCTTGACGTACAGGAAGTCCCGGGCGGTGCGGGCCACCCCGGCGTGCTGCTCGCCGATCGCGAGCACGTTCACGTCGTTGTCGAGCACGGCCGGGCAGCCGAGCTCCCGCGAGACCGCGTCGCGGACCGGGTAGCCGTCCCAGCCGGGCATGATCGGGGGCGACACGGAGACGCCGCGGTGGAAGTCCACCGGCCCGGGCACGCCGATGCCCGCGCCCAGCGGGCGCTCGACGCCGAGCTCCTCGAGCAGGGCGTGTACCTCCTCGAGCGCGATGGCCAGCACCACCTCGGGTCCCTGACGGATGTCGCAGTCACGGTGCCGGGTGGCGAGCACCGCCAGCCGGCCGTCGGTCACGCCGACGGACAGCCCGGTCGCGCCGATCGAGATGCCGACGAAGCGGATGTCGGGCGCGAGGTCGACCAGGGTCGATCGCCGCCCACCCCGGGAGGCCGCGGGTCCGACCTCCTGGGCGAGGCCCAGCTCGGCCAGTCGGGTCACCTCGGCGGCGATCGTGGTCCGCGAGACGTTCAGCCGATCGGCCAGCTGGACCCGGGACATGGGGCCGTCGTCACGGAGCTGGGCGAGCAGCCGGGCCTGCATGGGGCTCTCGGCCCGGCCGGCGAGGGAGTGCAGCACGGGGCGATCCTCGCACGGCGACGAGCGGAAGTCCTCCGCTCTCCCGCCGGCGCCGGTCCGGACGGCTCAGAGCGCGTAGGCGGCGAGCTCCCCGGCCAGGTCCTCGTGGGCGCGACCGGTGACCCGGGTGCCGTCGGCGGTGTGCTCGAGCGACTCGATCTCACCCTTCTGGTGCAGCCGGTTGATGAGGTCGCCCCGCTCGTAGGGCAACAGCACCTCGAACGAGACCTCCGGCCGGGGCAGCTCGGACTCCACGGTCGCCAGCGCCTCGGCGATCCCCTCGCCGGTCCGCGCGCTCACGACCACCGAGTGCGGCTCCCGCTGCCGCAGCCGCGCGAGCACCATCGGGTCGGCGGCGTCGGCCTTGTTGATGACGACCAGCTCCGGGACCTTGTCGGCCTCGATCTCGGCCAGCACCTCGCGGACCGCGGCGATCTGGCCCTCGGGGTCGCTGTGCGAGCCGTCGACGACGTGCAGGATCAGGTCCGCGTCGGCCACCTCCTCCAGCGTCGAGCGGAACGCCTCGACCAGCTGGTGCGGCAGGTGCCGGACGAAGCCGACCGTGTCGCTCATCGTGTAGACCCGGCCGTCGGCGGTCGTCGTACGGCGGGTGGTGGGGTCCAGCGTCGCGAACAGCGAGTCCTCGACGAGGACGCCGGCGTCGGTGAGCCGGTTCAGCAGGGAGGACTTGCCCGCGTTGGTGTAGCCGGCGATCGCCACGCTCGGGATCGCGTTGCGCCGGCGCTCGGCGCGCTTGGTCTCGCGGGTGCCGACCATGTGCTTGAGGTCGCGGCGCAGCTTGGCGATCTTGTCGTTGATCCGGCGCCGGTCGGTCTCGATCTTGGTCTCACCGGGGCCGCGGCCGCCGATGCCGCCGCCGTCCGCGCCGACCCGGCCACCGGCCTGGCGGGACAGGTTGCCGCCCCAGCCGCGGAGCCGCTGCTTCATGTACTGCAGCTGCGCCAGCTCGACCTGCGCCTGGCCCTCCTTGGACTTCGCGTGCTGGGCGAAGATGTCGAGGATCAGCGCGGTCCGGTCGACCGCCTTGACCTTGAGCTTGTCCTCGAGGTTGCGCAGCTGGCTGGGGGCCAGCTCGCCGTCGAGGATCACCGTGTCGGCGCCCGTGGCGTCGACGATCTCCTTGATGCCGTCGACCTTGCCGCGACCGACGTACGTCGCGGGGTCGGGCTTCTGGCGACGCTGGTAGACCGCCTCGAGCACCTCGGAGCCGGCCGTCTCGGCCAGCAGGGCCAGCTCGGCCATCGAGTTCTCCGCGTCGGCCACGGTGCCCTCGGTCCACACGCCCACCAGCACGACCCGCTCGAGGCGGAGCTGGCGGTACTCGACCTCGGTGATGTCCTCGAGCTCGGTGCGCAGACCGACCACGCGACGCAGCGCGTGCCGCTCGGCAAGGTCCTGGTCGCCGGTCGAGGGGGCCTCGGGGTCGGGCTCGTCGGCGTAGCCGGAGGTGAAGGCGTCCTCGTCGTCCCAGCCCGTGGTCGCCTCGAGCTCGGCGTCGAGGTTGAAGTCAGGTGCGTTCGTCATATGCCCACCAGAGTAGTTCGCGGGGTCGAGGGACGCGACGGCTTATCCGGTCCGCCCAACAGCCGCAATTGCGGCCGTTTGACATGGTTTTCCGGCGAAACACTGTCAAAGGGCCGCAATTGCGGCCGTTCGGCGCCTCGTCGGACGGCCGGACCAGGGCCGTCAGAGCGTGCTGGTCCCCCGCGCGACCAGCACCGCCGGGCCGGTCAGCAGGGTCCGGTCGCCGGCGGTCCAGGTGACCGTGAGCCGCCCACCGGGCACGTCGACGGTGTAGGCGAGGTCCTGTCCCGGCGGCCCCGCGTCACCGCCGGCCTCCCCGTCCGCGACGGCGGCCGCGACCATCACCGCGCAGGCGCCGGTGCCGCAGGAGCGGGTCTCCCCCGAGCCTCGCTCGTGCACCCGGAACGCGACGTGCCGCGCGCCGCGGCGGACGACGAACTCGACGTTGACGCCGTGCGGGTACGTCGCGCGGTCGTGCTCCGGCGGCTCCAGCAGCGACCCGGCGTCGTCGAGGGAGCCGACGAACGCCACGGCGTGCGGGTTCCCCATGTCGACGTGCGTCGCCTTCCAGGCCCGCTCCCCGACCGCGACCTCGGAGTCGCCGAGCAGCCGCGGGCTCCCCATGTCGACGGTCATCGTGCCGTCCGCCTCGAAGACCACGGTCTTGACGCCGTCCCGGGTCCCCAGCGGCAGCGGCTCGGCGGGGTCGACCAGGCCCTCGTCGGCCAGGTGCCGCGCCAGCACCCGCACCCCGTTGCCGCACATCTCCGAGACCGACCCGTCGGCGTTGCGGTAGTCCATGAACCACTCGGTGCCGGCGGCGGCGTCGGCCAGTGCCGCCGTCCGGATCACCCGGATCACGCCGTCGCCACCGATCCCGGCCCGCCGGTCGCACAGCGCCGCCACCCGCGCCGCCGGCAGGTCGCCGTGCACGGAGCCGTCGTGGTCGGGCAGCAGCACGAAGTCGTTCTCGGTGCCGTGGCCCTTCACGAAGGGGTACGCCGGGGTGGTCACCGTCCCAGCCTAGGTGGCACGCGGGCCGACGACCGCATAGCGGGCGCAGACGAAGGCGCGGTTCTGCGCCAGCTCGACCAGCCGGAGGTCGAAGGGTCGCGGCAGCAGCGGCCGTCCCGCGCCGAGCGTGACCGGCGCGATCGAGAGCATCAGCTCGTCGAGCAGACCCGCCTCGGCGAACTGCGCGGCCAGGTCTCCCCCGCCGCACACCCAGATGTCCTTGCCGCCGGCCGCCTCGGTCATCTCCGCGTGGATCGGCGTCACGTCCCCCTGGACGAACCTGATGTCGGCGCCGTCCATGCCCTCGAGCTCGGCGTGGGTGACCACCCAGGTCGGCACGGTGTAGCCCCAGCCCTCGCCGCTGGAGCGCAGGTGCTCGCGGACCCACTCGTAGGTCGTGCGCCCCATGACGATCGCCCCGACGCCGGCGCTGAACTCGTCGTAGTTCATCGGCCCCCCGGCGTCGATGTCCTGGACGAACAGCCAGTCGAGCGAGTCCTGCTCGTCCGCCAGGTACCCGTCCAGCGTCGTCGCCGTGTAGAAGATCGTCCGCGTCATCGCCCTCACTCCAGCCCGGATCTCGGTGCCTCGCCGCTTCCCCTTCCTCGATGGTCCCTGACGTTCGGCACCCCGAACAGCCCCGCCGAGGGGCACAGACGTCCGGGACTATCCCGCGAGCGGTCCGGGAGGCCCCGGTGGGAGAGCCGGGAGGGCCGGGAGGGCGGCGACGGCATCGGCCAGCCGGGAGGGGTCAAGCCCGTCCACCCAGGTGATCCGGGGGTCCTTGTGGAACCACGAGTCCTGCTTGCGGGCGAAGCGACGGGTCGCGACCCGGGTCGCCTCGCGCGCCTCGTCCTCGCCGATCTCGCCGGCGAGGTGGCGTAGCACCTCCGCGTAGCCGATCGCGCGGGAGGCGGTGCGCGACCCGGCCAGCCCGCGCTCGCGCAGGTCGGCGACCTCCGCCACGAGCCCCGCGTCGAACATCGCCTCCACCCGGGCGGCGATCCGCCGGTCGAGCGTCTCCCGGTCGACGGCCACCCCGATCTGGTGGGCCTGGGGCAGCGCGTACTCCAGGCGCGGCAGGCTGGCGCTGAACGGGCGCCCGGTCAGCTCGATCACCTCCAGCGCCCGCACCACCCGCCTGCCGTTCGACGGCAGGATCCCGGACGCGGCGGCGGGGTCGCGCTCGGCGAGCCGGCGGTGCAGCACCCCGGACCCGACCTCGGCCAGCTCCTGCTCCAGCGCACCGCGCACGTCGGGGTCGGTGCCGGGGAAGGTGAAGTGGTCCAGCACCGCCCGCGTGTAGAGCGCCGACCCGCCGACCAGCACCGGCACGATCCCCTGGGACCGCAGATCGGCGATCACCGACCGCGCCATGGTCTGGAACTGCGCCACCGAGGCCGTCTCGGTGACCTCCATCAGGTCGAGCAGGTGGTGGGTGATCCCGCGTCGCTGCGCCGGCGGCAGCTTCGCCGTACCGATGTCCATGCCGCGGTAGACCTGCATCGCGTCGGTGTTGACGATCTGCCCGCCGAGCCGCTCGGCCAGGTCCAGCGAGAGGTCGGTCTTGCCCGAGGCGGTCGCGCCGACGACGGCCACGACGGGCGGCAGCGCACGTCGACCGGTCATGGCCGATAGTCTTCCAGCCGGAGGCCACACCGACCGACGAGACCGTCAGGAGACGCGACGATGGGGTTCCTGGACAAGGCCAAGGGCAAGCTCACCAAGGCCGTCGACCAGCACGGCGACAAGATCGCCCAGGGCGTCGACAAGGCCGCCGAGGCGGTCGACAAGAAGACCGGCCGCAAGCACGCGGACAAGATCGCCAAGGGTCGCGACAAGGCCAAGGACGCCCTCGACAGGCTCGACGGGAAGAACGACGACATCCCGTGACCCACGGACGGTTCGTCGTCGTGCCGGCGTCGTACGTGTTCCTGCTGCGCGACGGCGCCGACGGCACCGAGGTGCTGCTGCAGCTGCGGCAGAACACCGGCTTCATGGACGGCCACTGGGCGGCCGCGGCCGCCGGCCACGTCGAGCGCGGCGAGACGGCGTACGACGCGGCACACCGCGAGGCCGCCGAGGAGCTCGGCATCACCGGCCTGACGCTGGAGTTCGTGACCGCCATGCAGCGCACCCGGGGTGGCGAGCCGATCGACGAGCGGATCGACTTCTTCTTCACCGCCCGTCGGTGGACCGGCGAGCCGCGGATCACCGAGCCCGACAAGAGCGCCGCCCTGGGGTGGTACCCCCTCGACGCGCTGCCGGACCCGGTCGTGCCGCACGAGCGGCAGGTGCTGACCGGCCTGTGTGAGGCGCCGCTGCCCGGGTACACCACCCACGGATTCACCGGGGAGTAGGTTCGACACCGAGAGAGGGAGGCCGACATGAGCGACGAGGTCGAGGACAGGCTGGGGCCCAAGCCCGAGCCCTACACCGTCACCCCGCAGAGACTGCCCGGAGGGACCGACTCCCTCGAGGACGACAAGTACGGCGCGGCGCCCGAGGTGCCCGCCGTCCCGGACCTGAACCCGGCCGACAACCCCGCCGTGGAGGATCACGCACCGGAGGAGATCAGCGAGCCGGAGGACAAGCAGCAGGAGCCGGACGACGAGGACGCCGAGGATCAGCAGCCCGGCGCGACCGGCGAGGACGACGAGGTCGAGCCTCCGGTGTGAGCCGCTCGCGGAACGGGTACACCCCTCCCATGAGCAAGTACGACGAGTCCATCCCCAACGCCAACGGGCCCGACGGCGCCGCCGGCGACATGGGCGTCAGCAGTGAGCGCCAGGGGGACGCCGGCCCCGGGCAGGAGGCGGTGACGGACGGGGTCCGCGACACCACCCCGCAGGAGCGCGACCCGGGCGAGGACGTCGCGCCCGAGCAGTCCTCCGGGGGTCCGGAGGAGAACCCGACCGGCCTGCCGCCGAAGTCCGGCTACTCGCGCACCGACCCGCGCTCGAAGGGCTGAGCGCGGCCCGCTACCCGCAGGCCGGCGCGTCCGGCAACGGCGCCGGGACCCCGACGGTGGGCATGCCGAGACCGACGCCGGCCGGGGCCGCCCGTCCGGTGCGCCGCTCCCAGGCGTCGCCGGCCCGGGTCCGGCGGGTGCCGAGCACCGGCCCGTCGGCCACGAGGTGGTGCGGCGCGGCGTAGGTGATCTTGACCGTGACCATGTCTCCGGGCCGGAGGTCGTCCGCGCCGACCGGCGTGAAGTGGACCAGCCGGTTGTCCGGGCCGCGCCCGGAGAGCCGGTGGGTGGCGGCGTCCTTGCGACCCTCGCCCTCGGCGACCATGAGCTCGACGGTGCGGCCGACGAGCGCCTTGTTCTCCTCCCAGGCGATCTCGTTGACGAGGTCGGTGAGCCGGCCGTAGCGGTCCTTGACCACGTCGGGCGGCACCTGGTCGGGCAGGTCGGCGGCCGGGGTACCGGGCCGCTTGGAGTACTGGAACGTGAACGCCCCGGAGAAGCGCGACCTGCGGACCACCTCGAGGGTGGCGACGAAGTCCTCCTCGGTCTCGCCGGGGAAGCCGACGATGATGTCGGTGGTGATCGCCGCGTCCGGGATGGCGGCACGGACCCGGTCGATGATCCCGAGGAACTTCGAGGACCGGTAGGACCGGCGCATGTCCTTGAGCACCTTGTCGGAGCCGGACTGCAACGGCATGTGCAGCGACGGCATCACGTTGGGCGTCTGCGCCATCGCCTCGATCACGTCGTCGGTGAACTCCGCGGGGTGCGGCGAGGTGAAGCGCACCCGCTCCAGGCCGTCGATGTCCCCGCACGCGCGCAGCAGCTTCGAGAACGCCTGACGGTCGCCGAACTCCACGCCGTACGCGTTGACGTTCTGCCCCAGCAGGGTCACCTCGGTGACGCCCTCGGCGACCAGCGCCTCGATCTCGGCGAGGATCTCGCCGGGGCGGCGGTCCTTCTCCTTGCCGCGCAGGCTCGGGACGATGCAGAACGTGCAGGTGTTGTTGCACCCGACCGAGATCGAGACCCACGCGGCGTACGCCGACTCGCGCCGGGTCGGCAGCGTCGAGGGGAAGACCTCGAGCGACTCGAGGATCTCGACCTGCGCCTCCTCGGCGACCCGCGCCCGCTCGAGCAGCACCGGCAGCGAGCCGATGTTGTGGGTCCCGAAGACGACGTCGACCCAGGGCGCCTTCCTGGTGATCACGTCGCGGTCCTTCTGCGCCAGGCAGCCGCCGACCGCGATCTGCATGCCCGGTCGCCGGGCCTTCACGGGCGCGAGGTGGCCGAGGTTGCCGTAGAGCTTGTTGTCGGCGTTCTCGCGCACCGCGCAGGTGTTGAACACGACGACGTCAGCGGGGTCGGCCGTGTCGTCCTTCGGCGCCGGCACGTAGCCGGCGTCCTCCAGCAGGCCGGTCAGCCGCTCGGAGTCGTGGACGTTCATCTGGCACCCGTAGGTGCGGACCTCGTAAGTGCGCGGCGCGGCATCGCCCGTCGAGGGTCGAACCCCCGCGAGCGTCTCCCCGCTGGTTGAGGAGCGAGCGCCAGCGAGCGTGCCCCCGCTGGTTGAGGAGCGAGCGCCAGCGAGCGTCCCCCCGCTGGTTGAGGAGCGAGCGCCAGCGAGCGTCTCCCCGCTGGTTGAGGAGCGAGCGCCAGCGAGCGTCTCGAAACCCGGCGAGCTCGATGCGGTCTCAGGTGTGGCAGTCATGACCGGACAAGGGTACGGCGCGGGCCGGCCCCGGCCCCAACCCCAGTGGGGCACCGCCCCCGTCGGGTCACATTTGGGTCGAGATCGCGCCGCTCGCCCCTAGGTGATGGCCGAACCCCGGGGGATGCGGTTAGGTTGCTGCCATGACGGTGACCGAGCAGGAGTCCACGTCGGCGGCACCCGGCGAAGCGCTGGTGGTCCTCGACAACGTCAACAAGTGGTTCGGGGACCTGCACGTCCTGCAGGACATCGACGTCACGATCAATCGCGGTGAGGTCGTGGTCGTCATCGGCCCGTCCGGCTCCGGCAAGTCCACGCTGTGTCGTGCGATCAACCGGCTCGAGACGATCGACAAGGGCTCGATCTCGCTCGACGGCACCCCGTTGCCCGAGGAGGGCAAGGAGCTGGCGAAGCTGCGCGCCGAGGTCGGCATGGTCTTCCAGAGCTTCAACCTCTTCGCCCACAAGACGATCCTCGAGAACGTCACGCTCGGCCCGATGAAGGTCCGCAAGAAGGACAAGGCCGCGGCGGAGAAGCGCGCGAAGGAACTGCTGGACCGGGTCGGCATCGGCCACCAGGCCGCGAAGTACCCCGCTCAGCTCTCGGGAGGCCAGCAGCAGCGGGTCGCGATCGCCCGCGCGCTGGCCATGGACCCCAAGGTGATGCTCTTCGACGAGCCGACCTCGGCGCTGGACCCCGAGATGATCAAGGAGGTCCTCGACGTCATGGTCGACCTCGCCGAGCAGGGCATGACGATGGTCGTGGTCACCCACGAGATGGGCTTCGCCCGGACCGCGGCGCACCGGGTGCTGTTCATGGCCGACGGCGCGATCGTCGAGGAGAACACCCCCGAGGAGTTCTTCACCAACCCCCAGTCCGACCGCGCCAAGGACTTCCTGGGCAAGATCCTCAAGCACTGACGCACCACCCTGACCCACCCAGCCCGGGGCCTCCCGGCAACGAAGGAGAGACAATGCGATTCCACAAGACGAAGGCGGTCGCTGTGGCCGCCGGCCTGTCCCTCGCGCTCGCCGCCTGCGGTGGCGACGGTGGGGGCGACGTCGAGGTCGTCGAGGATGCCGAGTTCCCGGCGGGCTCCACCATGGCCGAGCTCCAGGAGGCCGGCGAGATGACCGTCGGCACCAAGTTCGACCAGCCCGGCTTCGGACTGCTCGGCCTGGACGACGTGCCGGAGGGCTTCGACGTCGAGGTCGCCAAGATCATCGCCGGTGCTATGGGCATCGAGGACGACGCCATCACCTGGAAGCAGGCCTCCTCCGACATCCGCGAGCAGGTGATCGAGGACGGCGAGGTCGACATGGTCGTCGCGACGTACACGATCAACGAGGAGCGGGCGGAGCGGATCACCTTCGCCGGCCCGTACTACCAGGCCGGCCAGCAGCTCATGGTGGCCTCCGACAACGACTCGATCGAGGGCCCCGAGGACCTCAAGGACAACCCGGACAGCAAGGTCTGCTCGGTCACCGGCTCCACCCCGTCGGAGCAGATCAAGGAGTACCTCGCCAGCGACGACCAGCTGGTGCTCTTCGACATCTACGACAAGTGCGCCGACGCGCTGAGCAACGGCCAGGTCGACGTGGTCACCACCGACAACGTCATCCTGCTCGGCTTCGTCTCCGAGAGCGACGACGAGTTCAAGCTCGTCGGTGAGCAGTTCACCGAGGAGCCCTACGGCATCGGCATCGAGAAGGGCGACACCGAGTTCTGCGAGTTCATCAACGAGACGCTGCAGGAGAACGAGGACGCCTACGTCGACGCGTGGGAGCGGACCGCGGGAGAGGTCGAGGGCACCGAGACCCCCGAGCTCCCCGAGCCCGACGCCTGCGTCTGACCCGCCGTTCCCGACCGGTGGGGGCGCCCAGCGCCCCCACCGGCTGCCGAGAGGAGTCGCCGTGGAGGCGGTCACCGAGAACCTGGACCTCTACTGGTCCGGCTTCCTGCGGTCTTTGAGCCTGATCGGGTGGAGCCTGCTCGGCTCGCTGGCGCTGGGCACCGTCATCGCCGGCTTCCGGGTCTCGCCGATCGCCTCGCTGCGGGCGTTCGGCACCGGGTGGGTGACGATCTTCCGCAACTGCCCGCTGACGATCGTGCTCTTCTTCATGGCGTTCGGGCTGCCCGAGATCGGCATCAACACCAGCTTCTACGTCTTCGGCATCACCGGGCTCGTGCTCTACACCTCGGCGTTCGTCTGCGAGGCGATCCGCTCGGGCATCAACTCCGTCGACACCGGCCAGGCCGAGGCGGCCCGGGCGATCGGGCTGACGTTCACCCAGACCATGAGCCAGGTCGTGCTGCCGCAGGCGTTCCGCTCCGCGGTGCCGCCCCTGGGCAGCGTCCAGATCGCGATGTTCAAGAACTCCGCGGTCGTCGGTGCCTTCGGCATCGGCGGCGACCTCTACAGCGTCGGGCGGAACCTCACCAGCGCCCAGGGGCTCGCGTTCATCCCGGTGCTGACCGGGGTGGCGATCGGCTACCTCATCATCACCCTGTCGGCCGGGGCACTCCTCGCCGTCATCGAGCGGAAGGTGGCGATCGCCCGATGAGCGCACAGTCCGTCCTGTACGACGTCCCCGGCCCCCGCGCGCGCCGTCGCGCCCGGATCGGCACGATCCTCGCCCTGCTCGCCTTCGCCTTCCTCGCCTTCGTCGCCATCCGCCGCCTGGCCGACCAGGGCCAGTTCGACGCGGACCTCTGGGGTCCATGGCTGAACCCCTCCACCGACGAGTTCGGCCAGGTCTGGTCCCTGGTCGGACGCGGCGCGCTGGCCACCCTGATCGCCGCCGCCCTCGCCATCGCCCTGTCGATGGTGCTGGGCGTGCTGCTCGGCGTCGGGCGGATGATGCTGGGCAGCGTCGGTCGGGTCCCCCTCATCGGTTTCATCGAGCTGTTCCGCGGCCTGCCCGTGGTGATCACGATCGTGATCGTCTGGCGGGCCACCATCGAGCTCGGCATCAACCTCGACCCGCTGCCCGGCGAGCCCGTGCTGTGGTACCTCGTGATCGGGCTCGCGCTCTACAACTCCGTGATCATCGCCGAGATCCTGCGCGCCGGCGTCGCGTCCCTCCCGAGCGGCCAGGGCGAGGCCGCTCGCGCGGTCGGGATGACCGAGGGCCAGGTGATGCGCACCGTGCTGCTCCCCCAGGCCTTCCGGATCATGCTGCCGGCCCTGATCAGCCAGCTCGTGGTGATCCTCAAGGACACCTCGCTGGCGGCGGTCATCGGGCTGGGCTACCTCGAGCTGCTCCGCCGCGGCGCCCAGATCTACCAGATCCTCGACAACCCGATCCAGAGCCTGTTCATGATCGGGCTGATGTTCATCCTGATCAACTACGCGCTCAGCCGGCTCGCCACCTACACCGAGAAGCGGCTCAGCCAGGCCGGTGACGACCCCACGGCGGCCGAGGCGGTCGTGCCGGCCACCTGAGCCGGGTCAGGCCCTCGGCGGCTTGGGTGTCACCCAGAGCCTGATGACGCCCTCGATGACGACCTCGCCGTCCTCGCGGACGCCGCGGACCCGGACCGGCAGGTCCGGGTCGTCCCCGGCCCACTGCGCGGCGTCGGTCTCGGCGATGCAGGTGATGTCGCTGGTCGCCTTCGCCGTGTAGGCGATGTCCATGCCCTTGGGGATCCAGCGCCGGTCCTTCGGGATGGTCGACTCCGCGAGCGCGCCCATGGCGGCCTCGAGCCCGTTGCAGAGGGCGATCGCGTGCACGGTGCCGATGTGGTTGTGCACCGCGCGCCGCTTCGGGATCACCAGCTCGGCGTAGTTCGGCCGGATCTCCACGAACCGGGGCCGGATCGTCGCGAAGTACGGCGCCCGGCGTGCGAACGCGATCGAGAACAGCCGCTTGCCCTGGGGCAGCTTGGTGGTCGTCTTCCACAGATCCAGGACCGAAGGCATGGCTGCGACCCTAGGGCCGCGACACCGGTCCGCGGAATGTCACCTTCGCCACACCGGGGTGTCAGGTGCCCCGGGCCGGGGCCTCGGTCCTCGCCAGGATCAGGGGGCGAGCAGCTCGACCCGGTTGCCGTGCGCGTCGCGCACGTGCGCGCGCTCGAAGCCCGGGAAGGTGTGCCGCTCAGCCCAGTCGGCCTCGAAGCCCAGGTCGCCCAGTCGGTCCACCACGGACTCCAGCGCCGCCACGTCGTCCAGCAGCAGCGCCGGGTGTGCCCGGCGAGCCGGCCGGAAGTCCTCCTCGACCCCGACGTGCACCTCCACGGTGGCGGCCTCGCCGCCGGAGTCGGCGTACCCACGGAACCAGCAGCCGCCGCGGCCGGCCAGGTCCGTCGGCTTGGGCACCTCGGTCAGGCCGAGGCCGTCCCGCCAGAACCGGCGGGCGGCGTCCTCTCCGCCGGGCGGGCACGAGAGCTGGACGTGGTGCAGCCTCACGCGCCGGTCCCCTTGTGCGCCACGACGAAGACCCGTCGGAACGGCATCACGACGCCCTGCGGGCCGGCTGGGTACGCCGCCCGGAGCCGCTCGCGGAGCTCGGTCGCAAACTCCGTGCGGAGCGGCTCGGGCAGTGCCTGCAGGGTGGGGCGGGCGCCGGTGCCGGAGACCCAGGTGAAGACCGGGTCCTCGCCGGTGAGCACGTGGAGGTACGTCGTCTCCCAGGCGTCGACCTCGCAGCCCAGCTCGACGAGCCGCTCGAGGTAGGTCGCCGGGTCGTGCGAGGAGGGTACGGCGACTCCGGCGAGGTGGGCGGCGTACCGGTCCTGCTCGGCGATCTCCTGGCGCAGCGTGTGGCTCGGCTCGTCGACGTTGCCGGGCACCTGGAAGGCCAGCCAGCCGGTCGGCGTGATGTTGTCGAGGAGCGGGCCGAGCAGGTCGAGGTGGCCGGGCACCCACTGCAGGGTGGCGTTGGAGACGACCACGTCGACCCGGTGCGGCTCGCCCGCCCAGGTGCGCAGGTCGCCGACCTCCCAGACGATCCGGTCGTCGGCGGCGCGGGCGGCCTCGATCATCTCGGGGCTGCTGTCCAGGCCGGAGACGGCGGCGCCGGGCCAGCGGCTCGTGAGCAGGCGGGTGAGGTTGCCGGGGCCGCAGCCGAGGTCGAGCACGGTCTCGGGGTCCTCGGCGGCGATCCGCTGGACCAGGTCGACGAACGGACGGCCGCGCTCGCCGGCGTACTCGCAGTAGAGGCCGGGGTCCCAGGTGTGGGGCGTGGTGGTGCCGCGCTGGTCCGGCCGCCCGGGTGTCGAGTCCATGCCACTCCCTCGTCGTCAGGTCGGGGCCCGGCTGGCTGCCGTCGGCACCCCACCCGACCAGTGTGCGGCACTATTTATCTTGATGTCAAGATTCTCGATGGGCGGTTAGGGTGGTGCCATGCGCGACGAAGTGGACGACCTGGTCGAGGCGTGGCAGCGCGAGCGCGCCGACCTGGACCTGGGGCCGGTCGAGGTGTTCAGCCGGATCAGCCGCCTGGCCCGGCACCTGGACCTGGCCCGGCGGCGGGCGTTCACCGACCACGAGGTCGAGTCGTGGGAGTTCGACGTGCTGGCGGCGCTGCGGCGGGCCGGTGGCGACTACGCGCTCTCCCCCGGCCGCCTGCTCCGCGAGACGCTCGTGACCAGCGGGACCATGACCAACCGGGTGGACCGGCTCACCGCCCGCGGGCTGGTCGAGCGGCTGCCCGACCCGCACGACCGGCGTGGGGTGCTGGTCCGGCTGACCGACGAGGGCCGGCGCCGGGTCGACGGTGCGTTCGAGGCGCTTCTCGACGCCGAGCGCGGCCTGCTGGCCGACCTCCCGGCGCGCGAGCGCACCCAGCTCGCCGCCACGCTCCGCCGGCTCATGGCCCCCTTCACCTGACCCGTCGCTTGTGTCGGCGCCAGGACCGCCGACCCGTCGCTGGTGTCGGCCTCACGACCGCCGACCCGTCGCTGGTGTCGGCCTCACGACCGCCGACCCGTCGCTGGTGTAGGCCTCACGACCCTCGACCCGTCGCTTGTGTCGGCCCGAACCCGGCTCGATCGCGACAGTCCCTGAGGAATGGACCCCTCCGGCTGCCTGAGAGGGGATCGAACGTCCGGGGACTATCCCTCGAGGATCTCCGCCGCCTCGAGCCAGGACTGCTCGACCTCGTCCTTCTCGGCGAGCACCTGCTGCAGCTCGGCGCCGAGGGACGAGAGCCGGTCGTAGTCCTGGGCGTGCTCGGCGATCTGGGCGTTGAGCGAGGCCTCACGCTCGGTCAGCCGGGCGAGCTGCTTCTCGACCCGGGCCAGTGTCTTGCGGGCGGCCCGCTCCTCGGCGCTGCCGGCCCGCGCCCCAGTCGCTCCGGTGTCTGTCACCCCGGCACCCGCCGCTCCGGCTCCGGCTCCGGACGAGGCCCCCGGGGCCGCCTCGGCCCGCCCCGTGTCCACAGCGCCGGCCCCCGCCCCCGACACAAGCGACGGGTCGGCGGCTGTGGCGCCGACACTGGCGACGGGTCGGCGCTCGAGGTACTCGTCGACGCCGCGAGGGAGCATCGAAATCTGCCCGTCGCCGAGCAGCGCCCAGACCGAGTCGCAGACCCGCTCGAGGAAGTACCGGTCGTGGGAGACCACGACCAGCGTCCCCGGCCAGCCGTCCAGGAAGTCCTCGAGCACGGTCAGCGTCTCGATGTCCAGGTCGTTGGTCGGCTCGTCCAGCAGCAGCACGTTGGGCTCGGTGAGCAGCAGGCGCAGCAGCTGGAACCGGCGCCGCTCCCCACCGGAGAGATCCCCGAGTCGAGCGGTCAGCTTGTCGCCGGTGAAGCCGAACCGCTCCAGCAGCGCGGTCGCGGTGACCTCGCCGTCGGCGGTCCTCGTCACCCGCCGGATCGACTCGACCGTCCCGAGCACCCGGGCATCCGCGTCGAGCGACCCCTCCACCGCCGCCCGGCCACGCCCGGACAGCTCGTCGAGGTGCTGGGTCAGGTGCTGCAGCGCCACCGTCCGGCCGTGCTTGACCCGACCCTTCTCCGGCGGCAGCGTGCCGTCGAGCAGGGACAGCACCGAGGTCTTGCCGGCGCCGTTCACCCCGACGATCCCGACCCGGTCGCCGGGTCCGAGCCGCCAGGTCGCGTGCGAGAGCAGCTGCCGGGGCCCGCGGGAGAGATCCACGTCCTCGACGTCGATGACGTCCTTGCCGAGCCGTTGGGTCGCGAAGCGCTGCAGCTCGAGCCGGTCACGGGGCGGCGGCTCGTCCTCGATGAGGGTCGTGGCGGCGTCGATCCGGAACTTCGGCTTCGAGGTCCGTGCCGGCGCTCCGCGGCGCAGCCAGGCGAGCTCCTTGCGCACCAGGTTCTGCCGGCGGGTCTCGGAGGCGGCCGCCTGGCGCTGCCGCTCGGCCTTGGCGAGCACGAACGCGGCGTACCCGCCCTCGTAGGCGTCAACCACGCCGTCGTGGACCTCCCAGGTGTACTGGCAGACCGCGTCCAGGAACCACCGGTCGTGAGTGACCACGACGAGCGCCGACGACAGCGTCGTCACGTGCCCGGCCAGCCAGGCCACCGCCTCGACGTCGAGGTGGTTGGTCGGCTCGTCGAGGATCACCAGGTCGTGCTCGTCGAGCAGCAGCGCCGCCAGCGAGCAGCGGCGGCGCTCGCCACCGGACAGCCCGGAGACCGGCCGGTCCAGCGAGACCCCGGCCAGCAGCACCTCCACGACCTCGCGGGTGGTGGCGTCCGCCGCCCACTCGTGGTCCTGCTTGCCGCGCAGCACCGCCTCGCGCACCGTGTGGTCGTCGTCGAGGGCGTCGCCCTGGTGCAGGTGCCCGATGTGCAGGCCGCGGGAGCGCGAGACCCGACCCGAGTCCGGCGGCTCCAGGCCGGCGATCACCTCGAGCAGGGTGGTCTTGCCGTCGCCGTTGCGACCGACGACACCGACCCGCTCGCCGCGCGCGATGCCGAGCGAGACCTCGGCGAGCAGCGGCCGGACGCCGTACGCCTTCGAGACCTTCTCCAGGTTGACCAGGTTCACCATCTAGATCACTTCCGCTCCGGGGACCGGGCCGTGCGCGAGGACCGTCCGCCCGTACGGCGCCAGCGCGGCCGCCACCTGCTCGGCGTGGGGACCGTCCTCGCAGAGGAACAGGCAGGTCGGGCCGGACCCGGAGACGAGCGCGGCCAGCGCGGAGGCCGCGAGCCCGGCCTCGAGGGGGGCGCCCAGCTCCGGTCGCAGCCGCAGCGACGCCGGCTGGAGGTCGTTGCCGACCGCGGCCGCGAGGTCGCGCACCGAGCCCGCGGCCAGGGCGTCGACGAGCGCGGCCGGGATCTCCGGGTCCGGTACCACCGAGCCGGCGTGCAGGGCGTCGTACTCGGCGTAGACCGCGGGCGTGGACATGCCGGCGTCGCGGGTGAGCACCACCCAGTCGTAGCGGCCGGCGTCGGCGAGGGCGGTGACCAGCTCTCCGCGGCCGTGCCCCGCCGCGGAGCCGCCGAGCAGGCCGAAGGGGACGTCGGAGCCCAGTCGGCCGGCGAGCGCGAGCAGCTCGGACAGCGGCGTGCCGAGCCCCCACAGCGCGTCGCAGGCCAGCAGCGCGGCGGCGGCGTCGGCCGATCCGCCGGCCAGGCCGCCGGCGACCGGGATGCCCTTGTCGAGGTGCAGCGCGACGCCCGGGTCGCCGGGTCGGTCGCGGCCGGCGTGCCCGGCCAGCAGCCGGGCCGCCCGCATCGCGAGGTTCGTGTCGTCGAGCGGCACGTCGTCCACCACCACGCCGTCGCGGCCCGAGCAGGTGAGCGACCAGCCGTCGGCCTCGGTGGCGGTGACCGTCGAGAACAGCGAGATCGCCTGGTAGGCGGTGGCCAGCGGGTGGTAGCCGTCCGGGCGGACCGGGCCGACGCCGAGGTGCAGGTTGATCTTCGCGGGGGCGCGCACCGACACGGAGGACCCCGCGGACCGAGCCGTCATCCCGGCTCCTCCTGCAGCCCCTCGGCGATCCGGGCGAACTCAGTGATCCCGAGCACCTCGCCGCGGGCCCGCGGATCCACCCCCGCGCGGACGATCGCGGCCTCCGCCGCCGGGGCCGACCCGGCCAGGCCCGCGAGCGTCGCCCGGAGCGTCTTGCGGCGCTGGGCGAAGGCGGCGTCCACGACGGCGAACACCTGCTCCCGGCTCGCGGTGGTCGCCGGCGGCTCGCGCCGGGTCCAGGCGACCAGCCCGGAGTCGACGTTCGGCGCCGGCCAGAACACGTTGCGCCCGATGGCGCCGGCCCGACGGACGTCGGCGTACCAGGCCGCCTTGGCCGACGGCACGCCGTAGGTCTTCGAGCCCGGTGGGGCCGCCAGCCGGTCGGCGACCTCGGCCTGCACCATCACCAGCCCGTGCTCCAGCGACGGCAGCAGGGCGAGCAGGTGCAGCAGCACGGGCACCGAGACGTTGTACGGCAGGTTGGCGACCAGCGCGGTCGGCGCCGGACCGGGCACCGAGGCGACCCGCATGGCGTCCGCGTGCACCACCTCGACGGCGTCGACGTACGCCGGGGCGCGCTCGGCGATCGTCGCCGGCAGCGCGGCGGCGAGCACCTCGTCGAGCTCCAGGGCGACGACCCGGCGGGCCACCTCGAGCAGGCCGAGGGTCAA
Source organism: Nocardioides donggukensis (assembly GCF_014842875.1). Taxonomy (GTDB): domain Bacteria; phylum Actinomycetota; class Actinomycetes; order Propionibacteriales; family Nocardioidaceae; genus Nocardioides; species Nocardioides donggukensis. The sequence goes on from NZ_JACYXZ010000003.1 coordinate 718,671, forward strand.
CGAGCCGAGCCCCGGTCCGACCTCCACCACGACGTCGTCGCCGGTGATCCGGGAGTCGCGGACGATCCGGCGCACCGTGTTCGCGTCGATGACGAAGTTCTGCCCGCGCTGCTTGGTCGGCCGCAGGTCGAGGGCCGCGGCCATCTGCCGCACGTCGGCCGCCCCGAGCAGCCGCGGGCGGTCGCGTCCGGCGGTCGGGTCGGGATCCGCGGCGGGCATGCGCGTCACCCTAGTGCCGCCGCGCCGACGGTCCCGGCACGGCCCCACTCCACGCACCCGGCGACCCGTCGCCAGTGTCGACCGACAACACCGCGACCCGCCGCTCGTGTCCGGTGGGGACCGGACACAAGCGACGGGTCGAGGGTGCTCAGGCCGACAGAAGCGACGGGTCGGCGACTACTGGGGGAGGCCGAGCTTCTGGCTGCAGGACGGCCAGGCGCCGTACCCACCGCGCGCGTCGCGGAGCCGGGTCGCCACCGCGATCTGCGTCTCGCGGCTGTTCTGGTGCGGGTAGCCGGTGCCGCCGTAGCCGCGCCAGGTCTGCAGGTTGAACTGCAGGCCGCCGTAGTAGCCGTTGCCGGTGTTGATGGCCCAGTTGCCGCCGGACTCGCACTGCGCGAGCTGGTCCCACACCGTGCTGCCGCCGGCGAAGTTGGCGGCCGGGGCGGGCGCCTCCTCCTTGGTGCCGACCTTGACGATCCGGTCGACCGGCTGGCGCACGACGTTCGCGGAGACCACCTTGCGGGCGACCATCTCGCCGTTGCGGAAGACGATCCGGTAGGTCACGTCGCGGGCGCCGGCACGGCCCTCGCGGACGGTGTCGGTCTTCCCCTCGAGCATCGAGTCGTCGGAGCGCTCGACGGTGTCGAACGCGATCGACTCGCCGTCGACCTTCTTCTTCACCACGCGCACCTTCGTGACGGTGATCGAGTCACCCTTCTCCACGGTCGCCTTGCGGCGCGGCTTGACGATGTCGTTCTTGTCCACCTCGACGTCGAGCTGGTCGAGCACGTCGCCCACGGTCTGACCGGCGATCGTGCGCGTCGTGCGCTTGCCGGCACCGATCTTGATCTTCAGCTTCTTGGGCGTCACCACCGTGAGGCTCATACCCTCACGGTCGATGTCGGCACCACGGCTGGCGGAGAGGTCGGCGCCGACGAACCGGCGGCCGATCTCGTCGAGGGCACTGTCGACATCGGTGGAGGTGACCCAGTAGGTCTTCTCCTTGCCGTCGACGCTCAGCTCGAGCGGGCGGGCGAACTGGACCGAGATGCGGGTCCCGTCGTCCACCTGCTGGTCGAGGCCGGGGGCGACGACGTCGCGCTCGTCGACCTCGATGTCCTCGCTCTCCAGCACCTCGCCGACGGTCGAGCCGAGGGCGTTGACGGTGCGGGCCTCCCCGTCCACGGACAGGGTGACCTCCTTGTTGAGCGCGGCGTAGCCCATCGTCGTGCCCACGAGGGCGAGGACGACGGCGGTCGCCAGGACAGCGAGGAGCGAGGTGCTCCTACCGAGAAGATCGATGCGGTTGCGCACGGGTCTCCAGACTTCGGGTTTCCCGGGCCACGGGGGCCGGCGCAAACCGCAGCACACAGTCCTGTTGGACCGACGATGCGGGAACATCGTGCTTCGGCGACCGGTCGGCCACCTCTGCGCCGGCGCAGAATCTCATCCCGATCCCGGCCAACAGTGCTCGACCATAGGCATGACAAAGGGGACACGCCAACTCCTCGACCCCCGACTTGAGGAGATTGTGAGGCGTCTCTCGTCCCCGGTGTGACGTGGATCAACGGCCAGGAGGACTCACCAGGGGCCGTAGAGGGCGCTCGTGTTGGCGTCCACCGCCGCGCACAGGCCGGCCAGGTCGTCCCCCCGCACCTGCGCCATCGCGCGCATCGTGAGCGGCACCAGGTAGGAGGCGTTCGGCCGGCCGCGGTACGGCGTGGGGGTCAGGAACGGCGCGTCGGTCTCGACCAGGACCCGGTCCGCCGGGGTGACCCGCAGCGCCGCGCGCAGCGGATCGGCGTTCTTGAACGTGACCGTCCCGGCGAAGCTGAGGTGCGCCCCCCGGTCGAGGCAGGCGCGGGCCACGTCGGCGTCCCCGGAGAAGCAGTGCATCACCCAGCGCTCGGGGGCACCCTCCTCGTCGATGACCCGCAGCACCTCGTCGTGGGCGTCGCGGTCGTGGATCATCAGCACCTTGTCGAGGCGCTTGGCCAGGTCGATGTGCCGTCGGAAGGACTCGACCTGCGCGTCGCGGCCCTCGGCACCGGTGCGGTAGTGGTCCAGCCCGGTCTCCCCCACCGCCCGCACCCGGGGGTCCCGGGCGAGCTCGGCGATCTCCGCGATCGCCGTGTCGAGCTCGCCCGCCGCGGCGAGCCGGGGCGCCTCGTTGGGGTGCAGCGCGACCGCCGCCACCAGCGCGTCGTACCGCCCGGCCGCCTCGACCGCCCACCGGGCGCCGGGCAGGTCGCAGCCGACCTGCACGATCCGGGTGACCCCGACCTGCGCCGCGGCCGCGATCGCCTCCTCGGTGCCGAACCAGTCGTCGCCGTCGGCGATGTCGAGGTGGCAGTGGTTGTCCGCGACCGGGTGCGGCAGCGGCTCGGGGGCCGGTGGCGGCGTCCGGTCCCGGCGGCTCCCGGTCTTCTCCTCGGTGGCGGCCCGGCTGCGGGTGGGGCGGTCGGTCATCGGCGCCCCACCACCGCGTCGTACACCTCGCGCTTGGGGACGCCGGCGCGCTGCGCCACCTCCCGGATCGCGTCCTTGGGGGTCATCCCGTCCCCCTCGTTCGCGCTCACCAGCTCCCGCCACAGGGCGGGGTCGTGCGGAACGGCCGGACGGTCCTCGGCTCCCTGCACGACCAGGGTGACCTCGCCGCGGATCCCGTCCGCCGCCCACTCGACGAGCTCGCCGAGCGGGCCGCGGCGCACCTCCTCGTGGGTCTTCGTCAGCTCCCGGCACACGGCCGCCGGCCGGTCCGGGCCGAACGCCTCGGCCAGCGCGGCCAAGGCCGCGGCCGTGCGGTGCGGCGCCTCGAAGAAGACCATCGTGCGCCGCTCCTCGGCGAGCGCCGCGAGCCGTCGGCCGCGCTCCCCGGCCTTGCGGGGCAGGAACCCCTCGAAGCAGAACCGGTCGACCGGCAGACCGGAGACCGCCAGCGCGGTGAGCACGGCGCTGGGCCCGGGGACCGCGGTCACCTCGATCCCGGCCTCCACCGCCGCCGCCACCAGGCGGTAGCCGGGGTCGGAGACGCTGGGCATGCCGGCATCGGTCACGAGCAGCACCCGGTCCCCGGCCAGCAGCGCCTCGAGCAGCTGCGGGGTGCGACCGGCCTCGTTGCCCTCGAAGTAGGACACCACCCGGCCGGTCAGGGTGACGTCGAGGTCGGTGGTGAGCCGCTTGAGCCGCCGGGTGTCCTCGGCCGCCACCACGTCGGCGCCGGCCAGCTCGCCGGCCAGCCGGGGCGGCGCGTCGTCGGGCCGCCCGATGGGCGTCGCCGCCAGCACGAGTACGCCGGCACGGTCGGTCATCACGCCCCCGATCATGGCAGCCGCCGTAGAGTCTGCCGACGTGAGTCCCGTCGTCGCCCCCGAGGAGCGGGCCGGTCCCCGAGAGCCGACGCGGGCCGCCCCGGGCGACCGGGGCGGGCCCGGCGAGCCGGGCGGGCCGGTGCCGCCGGCGCGGGACCGGGCCCGGCCACTGGCCAGGCTGGAGGACCCGCTGATCGGCTGGGTGGCCGCGGCCGCCGTGGCGGTGCTGGCGTTCGCCCTCCGGGTCTGGCGGCTGGGGAACCCGAGGGAGTTCTCCTTCGACGAGACCTACTACGCCAAGGACGCCTGGTCGATGCTGCAGCACGGCTACGTGCGCGACTACGTCGACGGCGCCAACGAGAGGATCCTCGAGGGCGACCTGACCGGGCTGTTCCAGGACGAGCCGTCGATGATCGTCCACCCCGAGGTCGGCAAGTGGCTGATCGCGCTGGGCGAGCAGGCGTTCGGCTTCGAGCCGTTCGGCTGGCGGTTCGCCTCCGCGGTGGCGGGGGCGCTGATGGTGCTCGCGCTGGTCCGGCTGGTCCGCCGGCTCACCGGGTCGACGATGCTCGGCTGCGTCGCGGGCCTGCTGCTGTGCTTCGACGGCATGCAGCTGGTGCTGTCCCGGCTGGCGCTGCTCGACGTCTTCCTGGCGATGTTCCTGGTCCTGGCCGCCTCCTGCCTGGTGGCCGACCGGGAGTGGACCCGGGCCCGGCTGTCCGCGCGGCTGGCGTCGGCGGCCGGCGAGGTCCCCCGCTGGGGACCGCGGGTCTGGTTCCGTCCCTGGCTGCTGGGCGCCGGGATCTGGTTCGGGCTGGCCCTCGGCACCAAGTGGTCCGCGATCTACCCGCTGGCGGCGTTCGGGCTGCTGGTGTGGGCGTGGGACTCCGGCTTCCGCCGCTCGATCGGGGTCCGGTGGCCGGTGCTCAGGTCGGCCGTCCTGGACGGCGTACCGGCGTTCGTGCACCTGGTGGTGGTGGCCGGGCTGGTCTACACGGTGTCGTGGACCGGGTGGCTGCTGCACGCCGGGGAGTACGAGGAGCACCTCTCGCAGTCGCAGTACACCGTCCACCTGGACGGTGACCCTTGGCCGACCTCCGTCGAGCCGGACGCCGAGGGGTTCGTGGGCGAGACCTGGCAGTCGCTGCGCTCGCTCTACCACTACCACCGCGACGTCTACCAGTTCCACACCGAGGACCTCGACGACTCGACCCACGTCTACGCCTCCGACCCGGCCGGCTGGCTGCTGCTGGCCCGCCCGGTCGGGGTGAACGTCGAGAGCGACATCGCGCCCGGCACCCAGGGCTGCCGGGCGCCGGCGGAGAGCACCTGCCTGCGCGAGGTGCTGCTCATCGGCACGCCGGTGCTGTGGTGGGGCGGCGCGCTGGCACTGGCCTACGCCGCGGTGGCGTGGCTGGGGATGCGGGACTGGCGGTTCGGCTTCGCGCTGGTGGGGGCGGTGTCGCTGTGGCTGCCGTGGGAGCTCAACGACGACCGGCCGATCTTCCTCTTCTACGCCTCCGCGGTGCTGCCGTTCACGATCGTCGCGCTGACCCTCATCATGGGCCACCTGCTGGGCCGGGCCCGGGCGCCGTCGTCGCGACGGACGATCGGCACCATCGTGGCCGGCTCGTTCTTCGTGCTGGTGCTGCTGAACTTCGCGTGGTTCTGGCCGATCTGGACCAACGGGCTGCTCACCCGCGACGAGTGGCTGGACCGGATCTGGTTCTCCCGCTGGATCTGATCCTCCGGCGTCACCGATCCGTCGTGTGCCCGAGGACGCGCCATGGCGCGTCGAGGGACACACGACCCGGGGAGCGGACCTCGGCCAGCACCCCGAAGTCGGTGTCGTGCCGGTCGGTGACCGTCCGCAGCAGCGCCTCGTCGCCGTCCAGCCCCACCTGCGGCAGCGTGACCATCACGCAGCGCGGCATCGGCGAGACGACCTCGAGCACCGCCTCGCCCACCTGCAGCCGGCACCCGAGCCACTCGTCCTCGGGGAAGCCGGCAAGCTCACCGGTGTCGAGCACCAGGTTGGGGCGGAACCGCGCCACGTCGACCTCGCCTCCGCGCGCCTCGGAGAGCGCCGCCAGCCCCGACGTGGTGACCAGGTGCACCGGCCCGTCGTCGAAATGTGAGACCGCATCCTCCCGGGACAGCGTCACCGGCCGGCCGACGTACGCCGTCAGCGCGGCGTGGACGTCCGGGTCGGCACCGGCGACCTCCCGTCCGTCGGGGAACCCCACGACCGGCACATCACCGTCGTAGCGCGCGGTCAGCTCGAGCAGGCCGTCCATCCGGCGGAACCGGCGGCTGGACTTGCCGCTGCCGATCCTGCCGTCGGGCTCGCGCACCGCCCAGAGCCGGTCGCCGCGGACGCCGCGGGTCTCGACGTCGACAGCGTCGAGCCGCTCGCCAGCCAGCGACTTCACGGGGTAGCGGCGCAGGTCGACGACCCGGCCGGAGCGGTCGGAGGGGCCGGAGGCGTCGGACGGTTCGGAGGCGTCGGAGGGAGAGATGCTCACGCCGGCCATCCTAGGAGGCGCGAGACGCTACTTCCGGCACTCGTCGGGGGTGCGGATCCCGTCGCCGTCGTCGTTGCGGATGGTGCCGGTGGCGGTCCCGGAGTCGGCGATGACGTCGGTGTTGGTCCCGACCAGCCGCAGGGTGAACGTCTCGTGCGGCTCGCGGTCGACGTCGGGGATCCGCAGCACGTCGATGTGGTTGGTGTCGGGGTCGCCGTCGTAGAGCGAGGAGTCGTCGACGGTGTAGTCCACCCCCTCCTTGGCGGTGCCGCTGGTCTCGACGGTGGCGTAGCCGTACTGCGTGCGCCCCTCCAGCTCGAACCGCATGGGGCGGTCCCTCACCTGCCAGGGCTTGTGGCACTCCGCGCTGGTCACCGACGCGCTCCGGAAGCCGATGGAGCCGCGCTCGGGGGCATAGCCCGCGGGAGGCTCCGGCATCGAGTAGGTCGCGATCGCCGGGAAGTGGTCGGAGTTCCGGATGTCGTAGGCGACCGTCGTGGCCTCGGGCCGGGTCTCGTTCCAGACCTGGTCGATGTAGGCGTCGTTGCGGGTGCCGCCGTTGTCGAGGTTCACCCGGTGCCACATCGATTTGAAGCCGATCGCCTTGAACCGGCGGAACGGCAGCGGCCGGCGCCGCCACTTGAAGTCGGCCTTGTAGCCGGCGTTGAAGTCGCCGAGCGCGTAGACGTCGTACCCCTTGGCCCGCTCGTCGCGGGTGAGCCGGGCCAGCCCCTTCATCTGCCGCTTGAACAGCTCGAAGCGGCGCGGCCGCTCCGGGTTGCGCCGGCCGCCCTTGACCGCACCGCTGATGAGGTGGACGTTGATCACCGACATCGCGGTGCCGCTCGCACGGTCCCGGAGCCGGACCACCGTGGCGAACGTGGGGTCCTTGCGCTCCAGACCACCGGTCTTGCCCTCGATCTCGCGGGCCCGGGCGATCCGGTAGTAGCCCTTGCGACCCGGGGAACCGAGGTGGTCGAAGACGCTGCGCCGCCAGATGACCGGGTTCTGCTGGATCTGCGGAGGCCGGTAGTAGCCCCAGTCCCGGTCCTCCTGGAGGTAGTGGTTCTTGACGTTGGCGCCGATCTCCTGGAGGCCGGCGACGTCGACCCGGGGCTTGAACGCGTCGACGGCCGCGGAGAACTGCTGGAGGGTGCGGTCGGAGCGGATGTTGTAGGTGCCGATCCGCAGCGTGCCGGGCGCCTCCTCCGCCGCCGCACCGACCGGGGCGGTCACGGTCACGAGCCCGGCGGTCAGGGTGGCGGTCAGCGCGGTCGCGAGGGCGGCGGCAAGGGCGGCGCGTGGTCGCTTCGTGGTCAGCACAGCTTCGACTCCGAGTTCGGGCCCGACGGCAAGGACGGCACAGTCTAGGAACCGACCGGCTCCCGGGTCAGCGAAACGGACAATCCGACCGGCACCCCTCCAGACGGGCTGCCCACCCGACGGGGCGGGGGCGGCTACCCCGTCGCAGGGTGCCGTCCTAGCCTGAGCCCATGACTGCCCGGCACCGCTCGTCCAGCTCGTCCGACTCCCCCGACTCCCCCGACGACATCGTCGTCTGCTCACCGTTGCGTACCCCGGTCGGGGCGTTCGGCGGCGTGCTGGCCCGGGTCGGCGCCGCGGAGCTGGCCAGCACCGTGCTCAGCGAGCTGGTCTCCCGCACCGGCCTCGGCGAGGGCGACGTCGACGACGTGGTGCTCGGGCAGTGCTACCCGAACGGCGAGGCCCCCGCGATCGGCCGGGTCGCGGCCCTCGACGCGGGCCTCGGCACCGGCGTGCCCGGCCTCCAGATCGACAGACGGTGCGGTTCCGGCCTCCAGGCCGTGCTGTACGCCGCGGCGCAGGTCGGCACCGGCGCCGCCGACCTGGTGGTCGCGGGCGGGGTGGAGTCGATGTCCCAGGCCGAGCACTACGCCCTGGGGCTGCGCACCGGGGTCCGCGGCGACGGCGTACAGCTGATGGACCGACTGGCCCGCGGCCGGGTCACGGCCGGCGGCCGGCACCACCCGGTGCCCGGCGGCATGCTGGAGACGGCCGAGAACCTGCGCCGCGAGCACCGGATCTCCCGCGCCGACCAGAACGCGTTCGCCCTGCGCTCGCAGCAGGCGTGGAAGGCGGCGCACGAGCGCGGCGACTTCGCCGACGAGCTGGTCCCGGTGACCGTGCCCGGCGGCCGCCGGGGCGACGTCGTGGTGGACGTCGACGAGCACCCCCGTCCGGACACCACCGCCGAGCGACTCGCCGGGCTGACGCCGATCCGGGCCGCCCAGGACCCGGAGGCGACGGTGACCGCGGGGAACGCCAGCGGTCAGAACGACGGCGCCGCGATGTGCGTGGTCACCACCCGCCGCACCGCTCGGGAGCGGGGTCTGGACCCGATGCTGACCCTGCGGTCCTGGGCCGTCGCCGGGGTGGGGCCCGAGGTCATGGGCATCGGGCCGGTGCCGGCGACGTCGGCGGCGCTGGCGCGAGCCGGGCTCACCCTGGCCGAACTGGACGTGATCGAGCTCAACGAGGCGTTCGCCGCGCAGGTGCTCGCCGTCCTCCGGACCTGGGACGTCGATCCCGCGGACCCCCGCCTCAACCCGAACGGCTCGGGCATCTCACTGGGCCACCCGGTCGGCGCGACCGGCGGCCGGATCCTGGCGACGATGGCCCACGAGATGCGTCGCCGGGAGGCCCGGTTCGGCCTGGAGACGATGTGCATCGGCGGCGGTCAGGGACTGGCGGCGGTCTTCGAGTCGACCGCCTGAGGTCACCTCCGGGCTGCGCTCACTCGCGCGGGTCCGGGCCGCAGCCGCGCATCGGCCCGCTCTGGTCGCCGCCGTCGGCCGGGGCCTGCCCGGGCGGCGCCGTGTGCGGGTGCTGTTCGTCGCCGGCGCCCTTGCCCGGCCGCAGACCCAGCGGGTCCCGCCCCGGGGCGGCCTGGTGCGCGTGGTTGTCGTCCCCGTAGCCGCACCCGGGCCGGGGCGGCTCCGCCGAGGCCGGACCCGCCGTGAGCACGGCACCGAGGACGGCGGCCGGGGCCATGACGAGTGCGGTCGTGAGGGACGTGGTCAGCGGTGTGCGCACAGGAACTCCTTCGTCGGGGTGTCCGACCGAGTCTTGCTCGGACGTCCACACGAGTCCAGCGCCCGGGCCCCGCTAGGCGGAGATCGGTGCCGCCGCACCGGTGACGCTGATGCCGCCGGCCGGCGGCACGGTCACCAGCAGGTCGCTCGGTCGGCCCAGGTCGTAGCCCTGGTGGATCGTGAACCGGGCCGGAGGGTCGAGCAGGCCGTGCGCGCGGAGGTGGGCGCCGAAGGCGGCAGCGGCCGCACCGGTCGCGGGGTCCTCGACGACGCCGCCGACCGGGAACGGGTCCCGCGCGTGGTACGTCGACGGGCCCTCGCGGTGGACGATCTGGATCGTGGTCAGGTCGTGGGCCAGCATCACCGCCCGCATCCGGTCGAAGTCGTAGGCCATCTCGGCCAGCCGGGACCGCGACTCGACGGGCAGCACGAGGTGCCAGGCGCCGGCGTACGCCAGGCCGGGCGGGAGGTCGCGGTCCAGCACCTCAGCGGGCCAGCTCAGGGCGCCGAGCACGGCCGCCAGCAGCTCGTCCGGCAGCGGCCGACCCGCCGGCTCGACCGAGGTCAGGGTCGCCCGGAACGATCCGTCGCCGGTCTCCTCCACGTCGACCGGCACCTCGCCGCCCACGGTCTCGAGGACGAACCGCCCGGGGCCGTACCGCTCACCCAGCGCGACGCCCGTTGCGATCGTCGCGTGCCCGCAGAAGGTGACCTCGGCCTGCGGGCTGTAGTAGCGGGTCAGCCAGCGGCGCTCGTCGAGGCGCTGGTTGAACGCGGTCTCCGAGTAGCCGACCTCGGCGGCCACCCGCAGCATCTCCTCGGGCGACGGGAGCTCGTCGCCGAGCCAGACCCCGGCCGGGTTGCCGCCCCGCGCGCCGTCGGAGACGAAGGCCGACAACCGCAACAGCTCCGTGTCCATCGCCGGACCCCCTCCAGGTCAGCCAGCCGGCTCGTCCTCCCACTGTGACAGTTCGTCGGTCAGCAGCGCCACCAGCGCCTCGAGCTGGACGTCAGCCGAGGAGCCGACCTCCTCGTCGGACCCGTCGAGCGCCCGGGCGGCGAGCCCGGCCTTGCTGTCGATGAGCTCGGCGATCCTGGTGTCGATCGTCTGGGCGGCGATCACCCGCCACGCGGTCACCGGCTCCTCCTGGCCGATCCGGTGGATCCGGTCGATGGCCTGGGTCTGCTCGGCGTCGGTCCAGGAGAGCTCGGCGAGCACCATGTTGGAGGCGACCTGGAGGTTCAGCCCGACGCCCGCAGCGGTCAGCGAGCAGACCACGATCGCCACGTCCGGGTCGTTGACGAAGGCGTCGATCGCCTTCTCCCGCGCCTTGGGGGTCTGGTCGCCGCGGATCGAGGAGTACCGGATGCCGCGCTTGGCGAAGGTCTCCTCGGCGACGTCCATCACGTCGACGTGCTTGGCGAAGAACACGACCTTGCCGACGTTGCGCGCCAGCTGGGCGGCGTAGTCGGCGGCCAGCCCGGCCTTGGCCTGCCCGATGTGCCGCATCATCGTGAACACGTTCTCACCGGTCTTCGTGGTGGTCGTGTCCTCGCGCTCCCACGTCGCCACCCGGCGTACCAGCTCGTGGTCGATGCCCTCCACGACGACGCCGGAGGTGCGGGTCTCGAGCGCGGTCCGGTAGCGGTGCACGAGCCGCCGGGCCAGCTCGCGCTCGGCCTCGCGGATCGACCGGCCGGCCTCGTCGTCGAGCTCCACGGGCAGGTCCGCGACCCGGCGGGCCGGGATGTTCGCGGCCACGTCGACCTTGCGGCGGCGCACGATGCCCTGGTTGATGACCGCCCCGCGGGCATGGGCGTAGAAGCCGGGGTCGGCCGGGGTGAGGCCGATGTCCTCCAGCGCCTCCATGAGTACGCCGAGTGGCTTCTTGTCGTCGATCCACCCGAGGAACTGCCAGATCGCGCGGAAGTCCTCGATGTCGTTGATCAGCGGGGTGCCGGTGAGCGCCATCAGCAGCGGGCGCGCGGTCCGGCTGCGGATCCGGTCGGAGAGCTCCAGGGCGTGCCGGGAGCGCTGCGAGGTCTTGTTCTTGATGAAGTGCGCCTCGTCGACGACCATGCCGCGGAACCCGAAGTCGCCGAGCCAGCCGACGTGCCGGTCCAGCACCTCGTAGTTGACGATGACGATGTCGGCGAAGCCGTCGATCGTGTGCCCGTCGCCGTGGATCACGGTGGCCGGGCGGCCGGGCGTCCAGAGCTCGGCCTCGCGGGCCCAGTTGGTCTTGACGACGTTGGGCACCACCACGAGCAGCGGGTAGGCGTCGGCGGCCTCCGCGGCGAGCAGCGCCTGGGCGGTCTTGCCGAGGCCGGGCTCGTCGGCGAGCAGGAAGGTCCGGTGCCCCTCGGCGGCGGCCGCGACCACCTGGGCCTGGTGCCGCATGAGCTCGAGGTCGTCGGGGAGCTTGACGGTCGCCGGCTCGGGCAGCGGCAGGCACGACGAGTCGCCGCCGTACTCGAAGGAGCGCAGCAGCGGGCCGAGCAGCTCCCAGGTCGCGAGCCGGCGCGGGGTGGAGCGGCGCTGCTCGGCGACGGAGAAGTCGGGTGCGAGGAACGGGTTCGCCAGCTGCCGGGAGACCACCGACTGCGGCACGACGCGACGCTCGGTGGTGGCCTGGTCGGCGGCCGTCCTGGGTGCGGGCTCCTCCTCGGGCGGGACCTCGGCCCCGGCGGTGGTGAGCATCTGGCGCTTGAGGCTCTTGGCGGCGTCGGAGACCTCGGCGTCCTCGGCCAGCAGCATCAGCAGGGAGGTGTCGCGGGCGGCGGTCTTGGCGAGGATGGTGGCGACGCCGTCGAGTCGTTTGAGCTGCTCGGCGCGCTGCGCCTCGGTGCTCTCCTGGTCGGCCTTGACCCGGGCCCGCTCCTCGCGGACCAGCAGGGCGACGACCTGGAACTTGGTCCGACCCGAGCGGCTCACCGGGCCGCGCTGCACCTCGTTCTCCACCTCGCGCACCGCGCGGGCGAGGACCGGGATGATCCCCTCGTTGTCGAAGTCGCGGTTGCGGCGACGGTTGCGGGGGGCGGTCCGGGTGGCACCGGACTGACGCTGGCCTCGTCGAGCCAAGAAAGAACTCCTCCTCTGGAGTGCCGCGGCGGCTGGCCGTGGCGGGTCCTGCGACACCGTCCCCGGTCCTGGCCCGGGAGACGTTGTGACGCCGCGCGGTGCGGCGCCCGGAGGGCACCCCACGTCGCGACTCGGTCCACCCGGTCCGCACGGGACCGGTGTGCCGGGCCGACAGCCCGTCCACGCGGTGGACCCGCGGCCTCCCCCTGATGACCGCGGCACCGGGCCGGTCGGCGTGGGCCCGTCACCCGACGGGACACGTCACCGGCAGTCGGTGCTGCCCCGAGTCTAGCGCCCGACGGTCGCGGGCGCAGACTCCCGTGGCCTCCGGTGCGGCGTCCGCCGCCGCACGGACCACCTCGCGGCGCCGGCACGGGCGTAGTCTCGGAGCACGGAGCCATTCAGGCTTCCTCTCAGAGAGATCCCCATGAGCGACAAGTCGCCACGGCAGAGCATGTCCAAGAAGGCCGGGAAGTCCATCAAGGAGAAGCGCGCCGAGAAGCGCAACAAGGGTTCCGAGGAGACCTTCTCGGACAAGATCCACCCGGCGAAGAAGAAGTGACGCTGCTGCGGCTCGGTGTGGTCGGGTCGTCGTCGAAGGAGAACGAACGCCGACTGCCGCTGCACCCCGACCACCTGCCGCACCTGGACGCCGACCTGCGGGCGCGGATCACCCTCGAGCACGGGTACGGCGCCCGGTTCGGCGTCAGCGACGACTCCCTTGCCACCCACGTCGCCGGGTTCGCCTCGCGTGCGCAGATCCTGGCGGACTCCGATGTCGTCCTGCTCCCCAAGCCGCAGCACTCGGACGTGGCGGCTCTGGGGCCCGGGCAGGTGCTGTGGGGCTGGCCGCACTGCGTCCAGGACACGGAGCTGACACAGCTCGCGATCGACCGTCGACTGACCCTGATCGCCTTCGAGGCCATGAACCACTGGACCCGGGACGGCGCGGTCGGCCTGCACGTGTTCCACAAGAACAACGAGCTGGCCGGCTACTGCTCGGTGCTGCACGCCATGGAGCTGGCGGGGCTGACCGGTGACTACGGCCGGCGCCTGAGCGCGGTGGTGATCGGGTTCGGCGCGACGGCACGGGGCGCGGTGACCGCCCTCAACGCCCACGGCGTGCACGAGGTGGCGGTGCTGACCAACCGCGGCGTGGCCGCCGTGGGCTCACCGATCCACTCGGTGCGGATCCGGCAGTTCGACCACGACCCGGACGGCGAGCACCTGAGCCACGTGATCACCGAGCGGGGCCGCGAGCCGCTGGCCGCCTACCTGGCCGAGAACGACATCGTCGTCAACTGCACCCTGCAGGACACCGCCCGGCCACTGGTCTACCTGCGCTCGGAGCACCTGGCGGCGTTCCGCTCCGGCAGCGTCATCGTCGACGTGTCCTGCGACCTGGACATGGGGTTCAGCTGGGCTCGGCCGACGACCTTCGACGACCCGGCCTTCGTCGTGGGCGACAACGTCCTCTACTACGCGGTCGACCACAGCCCGTCGTACCTGTGGAGCTCGGCGACCTGGGAGAACAGCAACGCACTGATCCCGTTCCTGCGGCCGGTGCTCGAGGGCGCCGCCTCGTGGGACGCCGACGAGACCCTGAGTCGCGCGATCGAGATCCGGGACGGCCGGGTGGTCAATCCTCGGATCCTGGAGTTCCAGGGCCGCACCGCGGAGCCGCTCACCCCAGCTTGAACGGATCCCGCGTGCCTCCGGTGAGCTCCACGAACACCGACTTGTTCTCGAGGTACTCGTCGACGGCGGACGAGCCGTTCTCGCGCCCGATGCCGGAGAGCCCGAACCCTCCGAACGGCATGTTCGGGGCGACGACGCGGTAGGCGTTCACCCACACCGTGCCGGCCCGGACGGCCGCGGCCATCCGGTGCGCCCGGTGCACGTCCTTGGTCCACACCGCCCCGGCCAGGCCGTACGGCGTGTCGTTGGCCAGCCGGACGGCCTCCTCCTCGTCGCGGAAGGTGTAGGCGGTCAGCACTGGGCCGAACACCTCCTCCCGCGCGATCGTGGCGTCGGGCTCGGCCAGGACGACGGTGGGCCGGACGAACAGGCCACCCAGGTCCTCGTTGGGCTCGCCGCCCGTCGCGATCGTCCAGCCCTCGTCGCGGGCTCCTTGCAGGTAGCCGAGCACCTTCTCGTACTGCGGGCGGTTGGCGACCGGTCCCATCTCGGTCTCGGCCTCGGTGGGGTCACCCTGCTTGATCTGCTCGGCCCGGGCGACCACCTTGGCCACGAGCTCGTCGCGCACGTCCTCGTGGACGATCAGGCGCGACCCGGCCATGCACGTCTGGCCGGTCGCGGCGAACACCCCGGCAACCAACCCGTTGGCGGCGGCATCGAGGTCGGCGTCGGCGAAGACCACCTGGGGTGACTTGCCGCCCAGCTCCAGGGTCACCCGGTTGATGTTCGCCACGGCCGCCTGTGCCACCTTGGCACCCGTGGCAGTGCTGCCGGTGAAGGCCACCTTGTCCACCCCCCGGTGGGCGGCGAGCGCCTCGCCGGTGGAGCGGTCCCACCCGGTCACCACGTTGAGCACTCCGGCGGGGAGTCCGGCCTCGTGCAGCACCTCGGCGAACGCCACGGTCGATGCCGGGGAGTGCTCGGACGGCTTGACCACGCAGGTGCAACCCGCGGCCAGCAGAGGGGCGAGCTTGAAGGTCAGCAGGAGCAGCGGGCTGTTCCACGGGGTGATCGCGCCGACCACACCGACGGGCTCGCGGAGGGTGTACCCGAAGTACGTCGTGGGAGCCAGCGCCGGGACCGTTCGGCCCTCGAGCTTGTCGGCCAGGCCGGCGAAGTAGGAGTACCAGATGCCCAGACCCTGGAGCTGGCCGCGCATCTCGCGCATGAGCTTTCCGGAGTCGCGGACCTCGAGCAGGGCCAGTCGCTCGGCGTTCGCGGTGATCGCCTGGGCGACGTCGCGCAGGATCGCCGCGCGCTGGAAGCCCGACATCGGCCGCCAGGTCTCCTCGAACGCCGCCCGGCTGGAGGCCACCGCGCGGTCGACGTCCTCCGGTCCGCCGTCCGCGATGACCGCCCACGGCTTGCCGGCGTAGGGGTTCTGGGACTCGAAGGTCCGCTCGGACAGGGCGTCGACCTGCTGGCCGTCGATGAACAGCCCGAAGGTCTCGAGCTCGGTGGTCACGGGTGCGGTCAGAGACACGTGGGCTCCTCGGTCGTCGGGCCAGCTGTCCTGCCGACGCTACGAGCGCTCAGCACCAGGCACTATCCGCTGCCTGCTCAGCCACGTCCGCTGGCTGCAGCGGCGCACCGGGCTCACACCTCCAACCGACCCGCCTGGAGGGTGACGCTGGGCAGCTCGTGGAACTGGCTGCGGTACTGCTGGGCGAATCGCGACTGGTGGAAGAAGCCCCAGCGCATCGCCACGTCGGTGACCCGGGTGCGGTGCGGGTCGGCCCGCAGCAGGTCGGCCCGCACCTTGCTCAGCCGGACCCGTCGGACGTAGGCCATCGGCGACTCACCGAGCTGCTCCTGGAAGGCGGCGTGCAGCGTGCGGACGCTGACGCAGCTGACGCGGGCCAGGAGCTCGGGGGTCAGCTCGGCGTCGGCGTTCTCCTCGATGTAGCGCACGACCGCCGCCAGGCGCCCCAGCCGGGCCTTGTCCTCATCCCCCGCGAGTGCGTCGGAGTACTGGTGGCGGCCCGCGTGCAGCAGGTTGGTCAGCACGTAGGCCTCGAGCTGGGACCTGGCCAACGGCATGTCGCGGACCCCGCCGGGCCGCTCGAGCTCGGTGGCGAGGAACTCCACGGAGCGCAACAGGGCCTGGCCGGACGTGGTGGAGAGGTCGAGGCCGAAGTCGAAGTCGACGATCTCGGTGACCGGCCGGCCGATCAGGTCGGAGAGGTGCGACTCCAGGCTGCTGCGGGAGACCTTGAGGATCAGCTGCTCGGCGTCCGGTGACCAGCGCACGGTGTTCGCCTGCTGCGGGTTGAGGATCAGGCCCCGCTGCTGGGCCGGGGTGTGCTCCCGGCCCCCGTCGCTCCGCGAGGCCCACGTGGCACCCGTCAGCTGCAGGTTGATGTGGTACCACTGCTCGGCCGCGGGCATCCGGAGCTCGGTCTCGGCCTGGTAGGTGAGGTAGCCGAGCGTCAGGTAGCGGTCACTGGTCGCGTTGAGCCGCATGTCCATGGCGTCCTGCGGGCCGACCAGCTCGTGCGGGAGGTACACCCGGGTCACGGCGTCCCTGGCCTCCTCCAGGCTGCGCGTCGCCATGACGGCATCGCCCGCCAGGAACTCCTGGTGCATGCGCGCGCTCCCTTCCACGGCCACACTGTGTCCATTGTCACACTAGGCAAGAGTCGGCGCGAGCGTGACGTCACCGTCCCAACAGGTCGAGCGCCGCCTCGACGATCGAGAAGGCGTCGATGCCGTGCAGGGCGTACGCGTCGGCGAGGTCGGAGGACTGGCCGAACTGGCTCACCCCGAGGCAGCGGATCCGGTCACCTCGCGCGCCGCCGAGGAAGGCGAGGGTGTGCGGGTGGCCGTCTACGACGGTCACCACGGGGGCGGGGTAGGCGGGCGGGAGCAGCAGGTCGAGGATGCCTGACCCCTCACCCGTGCCTCGGCTTCCACGCTGCTGGAAGGAGCGGAAGACGAGGTCCGCACTCGTCAGGCAGACCACGCCCGCCACGACGCCCTGCTCCTCGAGCGTCCGGGCCGCGGCCAGCACCTCCGGCATCACGGCGCCGGCGCCGACCAGGACGACGTCCTCGTCCGCGGGCGCGTGAGCGGTGATCCGGTAGCCCCCACCGACCGCTTGGCGACGACGTCGCTCACGCATCAGGTCGTCCTCGGGAACCCGGGCCAGGGTCGGGTCGACCGGCCGCGTCGAGAGTCGGAAGTACGCCGACGTGCCACCGGGCACGCCGACCTGCTTCATCGCGTGCAGGAAGCACCACTCCAGGTCCTGGGCGAACGCCGGCTCCCAGGCGGTGCAGCCCGGCTGCTCGATGCCGATCGACGGCGTGGTCACCGACTGGTGCGCCCCGCCCTCGGGCGAGAGGGTCACGCCGCTCGGGGTGCCGACCAGGATGGACTGCCCGCCGGCGTACAGCCCGAAGGACCAGGGCTCCAGCGCCCGGTTGAGGAACGGGTCGTAGAGCGTGGCGATCGGGATCAGCCGCTCGCCCCACCTCGACCAGGTCGCCCCCAGCTCGCCGAGCAGCCCCACCAGGTTGACCTCGGCGATGCCGAGCTCGATGTGCTGGCCGCTCAGCGACTCCGACCAGCGCAGGATCCGCTGTGCGTCGTCCGCGAACCAGTCCCGACGCTCGGTGACCGACCACACCCCGGTCTTGTTGATCCAGCCCCCGAGGTTGGTGGAGGAGGCCACGTCCGGGCTGCATGTCACGACGCGGGTCGCCAGCCCCGGCGCGTCGCGGACCAGGTCGGCGAGCAGCCGGCCCAACGCGGTCTGCGTCGAGACATCCTTGCGGTAGGGGCGGCCCAGCGAGTCCGGGACGTCGAGCTCGCCGGTGAGGCCGACCGGGCGGCGCGCCAGCTCCCGCTGCCGGCGTACGGCGAGCGCGGCGGCGGGCGACCCCTCGGGGAACGGTGCCCACGGGTCCTCGAGGTCGGCGCCGGTGGCATCCGCCAGGGCGCGCATCTGCGCTTCGTTCAGCAGCACCGAGTGGTTGTTCGGGTGACCCTCGGTCGGAAGGCCGCGCCCCTTGACGGTGTAGGCGAACACCACGGTCGGCCGATGGTCGTCGATCGACTCGAAGGTGTCGACGAGGAGCCCGAGGTCGTGACCGCCGAGGTCACGCACGGCCGCGGCCAGGTGCGGTGTCGGCAGCGACTGCAGGAGCGTCTGCAGCTCCGGTGGCCCGTCGTCGCCCATGATCCGCTCGGCGACCTCGGAGGAGTCGACCCGCAGCATCCGCTGGTACTCCTCGTTGGGCATCGACTCCAGTCGCTCGCGCAGCAGGTCACCACCGGGACGCTGGAAGAGCGCGGAGATCAGACGGCCCCACTTGAGGGTGACGACCTGCCACCCGGCAGCGTCGAACATCGCCTGCAGCCGCTGGATCTGGATGTCCGGGACCACCCGGTCCAGCGACTGGCGGTTGAGGTCGACGACCCACAGCAGCTCGCCCAGGCTGGCCACCTGCGGATCGGCGACGGCCTCCCAGATCGCCCCCTCGTCGAGCTCGGCGTCGCCCAGCAGGCTGATGAAGCGCCCCGCCGGCGGGGCGTCCGCGAAGCGCGACCGCAGGTAGCGGTGGGCGATCGCCGCCCACAGGGTCGCGGTCGCCCCGATCCCGACCGAGCCGGTGGAGAAGTCGACGGGGTCGGGGTCCTTGGAGCGGGACGGGTAGGACTGCAGACCGCCCTTCGCGCGCAGCGTCGGGAGGTATGCCGCATCGAGGTCGCCGAGCAGATAGTTCACCGCGTGCAGCACCGGCGAGGCGTGCGGCTTGACCGAGACCCGGTCGAGCGCGGTCAGCTGGTGGAACCAGAGCGCCACCATGACGTCGACCATCGAGGCCGACGACGCCTGGTGGCCCCCGACCTTGGTGCCGTCACCCGGGCGGCCGCGGTTGGCGGCGTCGACGATCGCGGCGGAGAGCCACAGCACCCGTCGCGAGACCTCGCGCAGCAGCTCCAGGTCGGGCACCGTCGCCGCGCGGTCCTCCTCGTCCGGCTCCACGTGGCTCATGCCGTGTCCTCCTCGTGGTCGTGGGTGACGGTCCGGCCGAGTACCTCCTCGAAGAGCCACCGCGTGTCAGCACCCAGGTCCGGGCCGGCGTGCCGCACCGGGAGCGAGGTGCGTCCGAGCACGGGCACCACACCGGGGAAGGCGACCGATCGCGGTACGCCGTCGATGGAGACCGGCAGCTCCTGCAGCATCCCGCGGCTGCGGTACTGCTCGTCGCGCAGGATGTCCTCGGCCCGGTAGATCGGCCCTGCCGGGACCGCCGCCTCGTCGAGCACGCGCAGCACGTCGTCGCGGTCGCGGTCGCGGGTCCACGCCGCGATCGCCTCGTCGAGCTCGTCCCGCCGGGCCCAGCGCCCCGCGTTGCCGGCCAGCTCCGGGTCATCGGCCAGGTCCTCGCGGCCGATGGTGCGCATCAGGCGCCCGAAGATGGAGTCGCCGTTGCCCGCGACGACCACCGAGCGGCCGTCGCGGCACTCGTAGGCGTTGGAGGGGGCGATGCCCTCCATCCGCCCGCCCGTACGCCGACGCAGGACCTCGAACGCGGAGTAGTCGGGGACCAGGGACTCCATCATCGAGAAGACCGCCTCGTGCAGCGCGACGTCGACGTGCCGCTCGACGGGGGAGAGGGCGGGCGCGCCGGCCGCACGTCGGCGCTCGCGGTCCAGGAGAGACATCACCACCCCGAACGCGGCGTACAGGCCCGCGATCGAGTCGCCGATCGAGACCCCCACCCGCGCCGGCGGCCGGTCGGGGTCGCCCACGAGGTCGCGCATCCCGCCGAAGGCCTCCGCCACGGCCGCGAAGCCGGGGCGCCCGGCCATCGGCCCGGTCTGCCCGAAGGCGGAGACCCGGGCCACGACCAGGTCCGGGTTGGCGCCGGCCAGCACGTCCGGTCCGAGTCCCCAGCCCTCGAGCGTGCCCGGCCGGAAGTTCTCGATGAGCGCGTCGGACCGGCTCAGCAGGTCGAGGACCGCGTCGCGCCCCTCCTCGCTGCGCAGGTCGAGCTCGACGGAGCGCTTGTTGCGGTTGATGGTGCGGTACAGCAACGAGGTGTCGCCGCCGTACAGCCGCCAGGACCGGAGCTCGTCGCCGGTGCCGGGACGCTCGACCTTGATCACCTCGGCCCCGAAGTCCGCGAGCAGCCGGCCGGCGGTGGGCGCCGCGATGTAGTTGCCCAGCTCGACGACGCGCATCCCGGCCAGCGGCTGCGCGGGATCCAGGCTCACGACGCCACCGCCGGGAAGTCGCCCGCTCGACCGAGCAGCGCCGGCACCGGGCTGCTCAGCCGGTCCGAGAGCCACGAGGCGGTGCCGGTGAGGCCCTCGAGGTCGTCGGCGTCGGCGCCCGCGACGTCGGCCCCCGTGCGCCGCAGCAGGTGCAGCAGGTCCTCGGTCGCGATGTTGCCGGTGGCGGCGGGCGCGAAGGGGCAGCCGCCGAAGCCGCCGACGGACGCGTCCAGCGACACTCGCCCGGCGTACGACGAGAGGTCCAGGCGGGTGGCCGCCCACGCGTTCGCGTAGCCGGTGTTGCGGGTGTTGTGGAAGTGGAACCGCAGCCGCGGCACCCGCTCGTCACCCCGCACGAGGGCGGCCAGCGCCTCGACCTGGGTCGGCACCCCCACACCGACGGTGTCGGCGAAGGCCAGCTCGTCGATCCCGAGGTCGGCCACCCGGTCGACCACCTCGGCCACCTGCGCCACCTCGACCACCCCCTGGAACGGGCAGCCGAACGCCACCGCCAGGGTCACCGACGCCGACTTGCCGGCCGCGCGGGCGACCCGCACCGCGCCGGCCGCCTCCTCCAGCAACCGCTCGACGGGGGCGCCCTGGTTGCGGGTGCCGAACCCGTCGGTCACCGGCACCACCATGTTGAGCTCGTCGCAGGTCGTCTCGGCCGCACGCTCCGCCCCACGGCGGTTCAGGACGAGGCCGATCAGGTCGACGTCCTCACGCACCGGCAGCGCGGCGAGGACCTCCTCTGCGCCGGCCATCTGCGGCACCCGGTCGGGACGGACGAAGCTCACCGCCTCCATCCGCCGTACGCCGGCCGCGACCAGCCGGTGGATCAGCTCGACGCGGGTGTCCACGGCCAGCGTCCGTGACTCGTTCTGCAGCCCGTCGCGCGGTCCCACCTCCACGACGTCGACGATCGGCGTGGGCAACGGGTTCATCAGGCGGCTTCTCCTCGAACGGGGGTGGCAGCAGCCTCCACGAGGCCCGGATCCCTCGATATCCGGCCCGTGCAGGGTGTTGTCCCCTCGCTGCAGACCCTGCACGCTGCTCTGGTGCGGGCACCCGGAACGGGTGCACGATCCCGCCCATGGACTACGCAGAAGCACGGGCCGCCTTCTTCGGCGGCCGCGACGGTGAGGTTCGCACGCTCGACTGGAGCAGCCCCGGCAGGAGGCTGCGCGACGCGATCGAGCCGCTGGCCACGATCTGCTTCTGGAGCGAGCCGGTCTACGACGAGTACGCCGCGCTCGGCCTCGACTTCCTGCAGGGCTACGTCTACGGCCGGGGCTGCGTGCTCGGCGACGTCGAGCCCTCGGTGGCCGCGGCGGCCTTCGGCGTCTTCGAGCCCGGCCTGGTCGCAGACCTGTTTCGGTCGGGTCGCGCGACCTGCGGCGTGGCCGAGGTCCGCGGTGCCAAGGAGCGCGGCGCCGTGGCCGCCCTCCGGGAGTGCCTCGGCGAGCCCGACGACCTCGCCGAGGTCGTGGCCGTGCTGCGACGTGCGACCGAGGCGGCCGACCCCACGGGGCGCGCGCTGCACGCGGGTCTGACCGCGCTGCCGTGGCCCGAGGACCTGGTCGGCCAGCTGTGGCACGCCTGCTCGATCCCGCGCGAGCACCGGGGCGACGGACACCTGGCGGCGCTCGTCGCGGCCGGCCTGGACGGCGTACAGGCCAACCAGCTGACCGAGCTGTGGGTCGGCTGGGACCCGCTGAGCTACACCGGTTCGCGCGCCTGGAGCCCGGAGGCGATGAGTGCCGGGACCGGCTCGCTCGAGCAGCGCGGATGGGTGGACGACGGCCGGCTGACCGACGCCGGCCGCCGCCTGCGCGAGGACCTGGAGGAGGCGACCGACCGGGCGTCGTCGGCGGTGGTCGAGGCCCTGGGTGAGGACCTCGACCGTGTGGTCGAGCGTCTGGACGCCTGGGCCCAGCAGGTCGTGGACCGCGGGTGGTTCCCGCCGGACCCCTACAAGCGCGCGGCCGGCTGAGCCGGGCGGTCCGGCCTACGGGCTGACGATCACCTTGATCGCCCCGCCCGCCTTCGACGAGGCCACGTCGAACGCCTCGGCGACGTCGTCGAGCGAGAACCGGTGCGTCACCAGCGGGTCGAGGTCGAATCGGCCCGAGCGCACGAGCTCGAGGGCCCGCTCGTACTGACCGCGCCCGCCGTTGCCCCCCACGCCGTACACGGTCAGCGTCTTGGCCATGATCGGGATGACCGGCAGCGGCGGCAGGTCGTTGGCCCAGCCGATGTGCGCGAGCCTGCCCTCCTTGCGCACCACGTCGAGGCACATCGCCGACGACGCCGGGAACCCGCTCGTCTCGATGACGATGTCGGCACCCACTCCGTCGGTCAGCTCGAGGATCGCCTCCTGGGCATCGGTCTCGGCGACGTTGACGCAGTCGGTCGCGCCGAAGCTCCGCGACACCTCGAACGGGGCCTCCCGCGCGTCGGTGACGATCAGCTTGCCGGCGCCGGACAGCGCGCAGAGACGGGTCAGCGCGAGGCCGATCGGTCCCTGGCCCAGCACGACGACGGACTCGCCGAGGATGATCCGGAGGCGGTCGACGGTGTTGAGGCCGACCGCGAGCGGCTCCAGCAGCGAGGCCTGCCACGCCTCCACGCCGTCCGGACGCGGGATCAGGTTGACGACCGGCACGGCCACCCGCTCGGTCATGCAGCCGTCGGACCACAGCCCGATCAGCTTCTTCCTCTTGCAGTCGAACGGCTTGTCGGTGTGGCACTCCGGGCAGTCCCCGCAGGGCAGCGACGGCTTCACGGCGACCGCGCGACCCACCCACGACTCGTCGACGTCCTCCCCCACCGAGGCGACCCGGCCGGAGAAGTCGTGGCCGGGAACGCGCGGGAACGGCGTGTCGATGCGCCCGTCGTACTGGTGCACGTCGGTGCCGCACAGCGAGGCCGACTCCACCTGGACGACCACCCACCCGGGTGCCGCCTCCGGCTCGGGCCGCTCCTGGAGCTCGATGCTCTCCAGCGCGGTGAGGACGGCTGCGCGCATCAGATCCCCTCGGGGGCGAACTCGCGGTCGCGCATGATCTCGAAGGCCTGCTCGGCGTGGCCCGAGGCGTGTCCGATGATCAGCGGCGACCACTCCTCCACGGTCATCGTGCCGAGGTCGGGGATCGTGACGGTGCGTGCGAGCACCTCCGCGGACACCGCGGGGCCGGCCGTCGCGAGCGTACGCCGGGTGCTGGCCAGCTGCTGGCGGGCCAGGTCGATCGTCGGCGGCGGGTAGCCCACCATGTCGTGACCCACCTCCTCACGGAAGAAGAAGTCGACGTCGGGGTCGTTCTCGAGCCGCTTGATGTCGCCGAGCCAGAGGATCGAGCACATGTTGATGTGCGAGACCACCTGCGCCACGGTCCAGCCACCGTCGCGGTGGGCGCGGTGGAGGTCGCCGTCGCTGAGCCGACCGAGAGCGTCGTCGAGCCGCGCCAGAGCGGCGTCCGCGTCCTGCAACGCCTGGGCAATGGCCTCGGGCACCTGCTGGTCGTTCATCTCGCACTCCTTCCGGGGGCTCCGCCGCCGGAGCCTGCGTTCGAAGCCTCACCTACGGTGAGCCGCGTCGATATCCCGCTGGTGCACGACGTTGTCCCCTCAGCGCACGATCCGCCGATGCCCCTGGC
This sequence comes from Nocardioides donggukensis, assembly GCF_014842875.1. Lineage (GTDB taxonomy): Bacteria > Actinomycetota > Actinomycetes > Propionibacteriales > Nocardioidaceae > Nocardioides > Nocardioides donggukensis. The sequence goes on from NZ_JACYXZ010000003.1 coordinate 742,461, forward strand.
CCTGCGACTTCCCCGTGTACCGCACCGTCGCCACCATCACCTCAGACCGATGTGGTGCTCACGAAATCCCGAGAGGCCATGCTCGTCTCCTGTTTCAGGATCCGTGCATGGCCTCTGACCAGCGGGTTCGGTGGAGCTGAGGGTGCCTGGGTTCACGACATAGGTCCCTACTGACACGTCCCACATGAGTCGCGACATCGGTCACAGTGCCTGGGCATGTCGAAAGCCCGGGTCGCAGTCCTGAAGGTCGTCACCAAGGAAC
>NZ_JACYXZ010000004.1 GCF_014842875.1 Nocardioides donggukensis
CCACCACATCGACCCCACCAAGACCTACTGGCGCAACACACAAAGAACCCCGGGCCGATGGCCCGGGGCTCCTCAGTGACCCATGTCGCGACTCAGGCGAGACCCATGTCGCGACTCATCACACGGTGGAGCTGAGGGGATTCGAACCCCTGACCTTCTCATTGCGAACGAGACGCGCTACCAACTGCGCCACAGCCCCAACGCGCCGTCGTACGACGCGAGTGGAAAAGATAGCACCCGACCAGCGGGCGCTTCGAATCAGGAGCCGACGGCCTGCTGCTGCTCGCCCTCGTCGCGGTCGGCGCGGGCGGTGGCCTCGGCCTCGCGTGCGATCGACGCGGACTCCGCGGTGTGGCCGGAGGTCCAGGCACCGGGCTCGCCGAGCTCGATCGTGCGGACGGTACGGCGCGCGGCCGGGGCCTTGGTCACGTAGGTCGGGAGGGTCACCGGGAGCGGGTCCCAGAGCGCTCCGACCGCCGGCATCGTCGACGTCTCCGCGGCGGGCGCGACCTCGTCGAAGCCCTGCTCGTTGCGCTCGACGTCGTAGCCCTCGGGCGCCCTGTCGGTGTGGCCGGTGTGGCCCTTGTGGTCGTCCTGCACGGCGCTCACCAGCAGGTCCGGAGCGACGAGGCGGTCCAGGGCGGCGTGCTCGCCGCGCACCATCACCCGGCAGAGCACCAGCCAGACCACGACCAGGCCGGCCGGCACCGACTGCCAGATCCAGTCGATCGTGCCGGCCGCGGCGAGCCCGGCGACGACCGCGTTCGCGAGCATCAGGGTCCCGAGCACGTTGCGACGCCGGCCGGTGGCGCGTCGGGTGGCCTCGCGCCGCGCGCGGAGCTGGTCCGCTGTCGGGCGGGGCCCCTTGACGGTCACCTCGGAGGGGGTCGGACCCCGACCCGGGGTGAGGACCAGCCGGGCGTCGCCGCCGGAGACCGGCTCGCGGCGGGCGAGCACCCGCATCGTGGCGGAGAACCTGTCGACGGATCGGTTGCGGGCCACCTCGTCGTGGTGGCGCAGCGCCTTGGGCACGAGGTAGACGGCCCACGCGATGGCGAGGGCGACGAAGATGATTCCGGACAGGTCCACGTCTCAGAGGTTAGGAGCGCTAGCGCAGGTTGGGACGGATGTCCATAGGTGTGTCGCAGATGAACTCATGTGACTGATGAGATTTCGAGCTCGCCGACACAAGCGACGGGTCGGCGATCCCTGGGCCGACACAAGCGACGGGTCGGCGAACCGTGCGCCGACACAAACGACGGGTCGGGGTCAGGGCGGCGGGGGCAGGCGCCTCATCATGCCGCCGGGGGCCTGCTCGGTGGTGATCGCGAAGAGGGTGTGGTCGCGCCAGGCGCCGTCGATGTGCAGGAAGTACGGCGCGTGCCCGATCTCGGGGATCGCGAGCTTCTCCATCACCCGCAGGGAGTTGGTGTTCTCTGGCCGGATCGCGACCTCGATCCGGTGCAGGCCGGCGTTGGCGAAGCAGTGGTCGATCACCAGCGCCACCGCGAGCGGCATCACCCCGCGACCGGCGAAGCGCTGGTCCAGCCAGTAGCCGAGGGAGGCGAACTGCGCGGAGCCCCGGACGATGTTGTTGACCGTCACCTGGCCCGCGAACTCACCGTCGACGAGCAGCGCGAACGGCATCGCCTGGTCGTCGCGCGCCAGCCGGGAGAGCCGCTTGACCAGCCCCCGGAACGTCGCCGGACGGCCCGACGAGTGCGGCGGCACGGTCGCGTCCCACGGGCCGAGCCACGCCGAGTTCCGGATCCGGGCGTCGCGCCAGTCGCCGGCGTCGGAGAGCTCGAGCGGTCGTAGCGTGACCGAACCGTGCCGCAGCGTGACCGGCCACGAGGTCAATGGTCGCTCCCCACGATCTGCTCGACCGCGTGCCGGACCAGCGGCTCCAGCACCGCCAGTCCGTCCTTCACCCCGCCCTTGGAGCCGGGCAGGTTGACCACCAGGCAGGACCCGGACACCCCGGCCAGCCCGCGGGACAGGGCCGCGGTCGGGATCCCCTTCGCGACGCCGTGCGCGCGGATCGACTCCGCCACCCCCGGCACCTCCCGGTCCAGCAGCGGCCGGGTCGCCTCGGGGGTGAGGTCGGTCGGGGTCAGCCCGGTGCCACCGGTGGTCAGCACCACCCGGGCGCCGCCGTCCACGGCGTCGGCGATCGCGCGCCCGACCGGGTCGCCGTCGGGCACCACGACCGGCGCCTCGACCGCGAAGCCCCACGCGGTGAGCGCCTCGACGATCACCGGCCCGGTCGCGTCGTCGTACACCCCGGCGGCCGCCCGGTTGGAGGCGACCACGACCACCGCCCTCACCGGCGCCACTCCCCCGACCGGCCACCGGACTTCGCCTCGACCCGGACGTCGGTGATCACCGCGCCCTTGTCGACCGCCTTGACCATGTCGACCACGGTGAGGCCGGCGACGGCGACCGCGGTGAGCGCCTCCATCTCCACGCCGGTGCGGTCGGTGGTGCGCACGGTGGCGGTGATCTCGACCGCGTCGTCGGCGACCGCGAGGTCGACCGTGACGCCGGAGATCGCCAGCGGGTGGCAGAGCGGGATCAGCGCCGGGGTCTGCTTGGCACCCATGATCCCGGCCAGCCGGGCCACGGCCAGCGCGTCGCCCTTCGGCACCCCCTCGCCGCGCAGCAGCGCGACCACCTCGGGCGCGACCAGCACCCGGCCGGTGGCGGTGGCGGAGCGGGCCGTGACCGCCTTCTCGGAGACGTCGACCATCCGGGCCGCGCCGGTCTCGTCGACGTGGGTGAGCCGGTCCATCACACGTCCTCGTCGAGCAGCACCACGTGCACGGAGTCGCCGGGGGCCACCCGGGTGACCTCCCGCGGCAGCACGATGAAGGCGTTGGACTCGGCCAGGTCGCCGATCAGGTGCGACCCGTGCCCCCCGACCGGGGTGGCCACGGAGGCGTCGTACGACGCCCGCACGAACTGGGTCTTCCCCTCGATCGAGGTGAGGCCGTGGGTGATCCGGGCGGTCCGCGCCGGCCGGATGAACGGACGCCGTCCGGCGAGCTTGCGGATCGCCGGGAGCACGAACGTCATGAACGAGACGTACGCCGAGACCGGGTTGCCCGGCAGCGTGAAGATCGGGGTCTCGTCGTCACCGACCACGCCGAAGCCCTGGGGCTTGCCCGGCTGCATGGCGACGCCCCCGAACCAGACCGTGCCCAGCTTGGACAGCGCCTCCTTGACCACGTCGTAGTCGCCGGCGCTGACCCCGCCGCTGGTCACCACGATGTCGGCGCGCACCAGCTGGTCGCCGAGCGCCTCGACGAAGCTGTGCGCGTCGTCGGGCACGGAGGCGACCCGGTAGGCGATGCCGCCCGCGGCCTTGACGGCGGCGGCCAGCATGAAGGAGTTCGCGTCGTAGACCGAGTCGTGGCCCAGGGCGACACCGGGGTCGCGCAGCTCGGACCCGGTGGACATGACCACGACGCGGGGGCGGGGCCGCGACATCACGCCGGCCTTGCCGACGGCGGCCAGCAGGCCCAGGTGACGGGGACCGATGACCGTGCCCTCCGAGACCACCAGGTCACCGGTCTGCACGTCCTCGCCGGCCCGGCGGATGTGCTGGCCCGGCTTCGGGGCCTGGGTGATCCGCACCTGGGCGACCCCGCGGTCGGTCCACTCGTAGGGCACCACCGCGGTGCATCCCTGCGGGACCGGGGCGCCGGTCATGATCTTGACCGCGGTGCCGGGCGACATGGCCAGCAGGCGGGCCTGCCCGGCGCCGATCTCGCCGACCACCGGGAGGTGGATCGGCTGGTCCTCGCTCGCGGTCGCGACGTCCTGGGCGTCCACGGCGTAGCCGTCCATCGCGGAGTTGTCGAAGGCCGGCAGCGGCATCGGGGCCGCGACGTCCTCGGCGGCGGTGAGCCCGAGGGTCTCGATCAGTGCCTGCTCGTAGACGGGCAGCGGCTCGATCGCGTCCAGGATCCGGGCCAGGTGGTCGGAGACCGAGACGAGCTCGCTCATGCAAGCACCGTTCCGGCGGCGATCCGCTGCGCCGAGGACTGCTTCGCCAGGGTCACGTCGCCCTCGACCTTCACACCGTGCTGGAAGGTCCAGTCGCCCTCGACGGTCAGCGACGTCGCCTCCCGCAGCGACGGGGCGCCCTCGGGGAAGCGCTTGTCGAACTCGCGGACGGACCGGTAGACCTTCGGGTCCAGCGAGATCAGCGGCACCTGCTCGCTGGCCTGGTCGAGCACGAAGTCCGAGCCCAGGTCGTAGATGTCCGAGCGCAGCACGAGCAGGTCGTCGGTGGTCTTCACCGGCACGAACCGGTCCCGGCCGACCTCGATCGTGCGGGCGTCCTCGAACACCTCGATCGCCGCGCCCATGGCGGTCTCGATCTGGATCACCTCCGGCGAGGTGGGGTCGGCGGGGTCGACCGTCTTGGTGTTGCGGATCAGCGGGAGCCCGAGCACGCCCTCGCGCGCGACCAGCGTCTGCTTCATCGCCGCCAGGTCGAACCACAGGTTGTTGGTGGAGGTGTACTTGTGCCGGTCCAGGTCGGCCAGCGAGGCCTTGTCGGCGTCGAGGGTCTGCGCGGACTCACGGAGCACGATCCGGCCGTCGTTGGCCCGCCGGGCGAAGTGGCCGCCCTTGCGGTCGCTGGCGGTGCGCCGCACCGCCTCGATCGCGAACGGGGCGCCGGTGCCGGCGAACCAGCCGGCGACCCGGGCGTCGGGGACCGCGCCCAGGTTGTCGGAGTTGGACACGAACACCCGCGTGTAGCCCTGCTCGAGCAGCAGGTCGATCAGGCCGGTGCCGAGCATCGCCGTGTAGAGGTCGCCGTGCCCGGGCGGGCACCACTCCAGGTCCGGGTCCTTCGGCCACAGCACCGGGGAGAGGTCCTTGGCGAGGAGCTTGGGCTCCTTGTTCTGCAGGAACTCCAGCGGCAGGCCCTCGACCGGCAGGTCCTCGTAGCGGGCGAGCGCCGCCATCGTGTCGGCGGACGTGCGAAAGCTGTTCATGAAGATCAGCGGCAACCGCGCGTCGTACCGCTTCCGCATGTCCAGCACCTGGCGGGCGATGATGTCGAGGAAGGAGAGTCCGCGTCGCACGCAGAGCAGGGACTTGGCGCGGTCCATGCCCATCGAGGTGCCGAGGCCGCCGTTGAGCTTGATGACGGCGGTGGTCGCGATCGCCTCCGCGGCGGCGTCGTCGTCGACACTGACGTCGGCGAGGGCCTCCATGTCGAGCGGCTCGATCGCCGACTCGGGGATCATTCCGGTCTCGCCGTGCTCGAGCAGCCGGAAGTAGTGGGCGAAGACGTCGACGGCCACCGGGTCCACCCCGGCGTCGGTCATCTTGGCACGAGCCCGTTTGAGTGCGTCACTGGCCATGTCTCGATCGTAGGCCGCATCCGGTGCCAGGCGTGCACCCCCCACCCGGGCCGCCTAGCCTGATCCCCATGTCGGAGGCCAAGACCGCGCTGCGCGACCAGCTCCTCACCGCGCGCAACCGGCGCTCCCTGCTCGAGATCGGCGAGGCGGCGCGGGCGATCTCGGGCCACCTGCTCGCGCACGGGCCGGTACGCCGGGCGGCCACCGTGGCGGCGTACGTCTCGGTCGGCGGCGAGCCCGGCACCGGGGCACTGCTGGACGGGCTGCGGGCCGCCGGCAAGCGGGTGATCCTGCCGGTCCTACGCCCCGACCACGACCTGGACTGGGCAGTCCACGACGGCGACCTGCGACCGGCCGGTCGCGGGCTGCTGGAGCCGGCCGGGCCGCGGCTCGGCGTCGACGCGGTGGCTGGCGCGGACGTGGTGCTGGTGCCCGGGCTGGCGGTCGCCGCGGACGGCGTCCGCCTCGGCCGCGGCGGCGGCTCCTACGACCGGGCGCTGGCCAGGGTGCCGGCCGGCACCCCGGTGCTGGTGCTGCTCTACGACGACGAGCTGCTCCCCGGCGTCCCGCACGAGCCGCACGACCTCCCGGTCACCGCCGCCGTCACCCCCTCCGCCGGCCTCACCCCCTTCGCCCCCTCTCGATAGTCCACGAAGTTCGAGTCGCGTGAACGGCCGATCGACGACTCGAACTTCGTGGACTATCCGGAGCGGGGGGGAGAACAGGGAGTCTTGGGGGTCAGTCGGAGGGGACGAGGGTGAGGGTGTCCTCGGCGGCCTCGTCGACGGCCTCGCGGGAGAACGGCCAGGCGAGGGTGCGACCCTCGACGAACAGGTCGGTCTGGTCGGTGAAGTGGTCGTCGAAGGCGTGCCCGGAGACACCGCTGAGGTTCACCCAGCGGGACTCGTCGAGGTCGGCCATGGAGACCACCATCCGCATCGACGGTGCCGCGGTGACCTCGTACCCCTGCGCGGCATCCCACGAGGTGGCGTTGACGATCGAGCCGCCCCCACCGATCCGGTAGCCGTCCCGGTTGAAGAGCCACTCGACGGCACCGACGCCGGACTCGCCCAGGGTCTGGCTGCGCAGGTCCATCCGGTGCAGGCGGCCCCACGACCAGTCGCCCGGGTCGAGGGACTGCCGTCGCACCAGCTCGTCCCGGGCGTCCATCAGCGCCGTGCGCAGCACCTGGTCCCGGGTCTCGATGTTGGAGGTGCGCCGGTCGTCCCACCAGGTGCCGGCGGGCTCCCGGAGCAGCCCCGTGACCGCCAGCCACCACCGGTCGCCGCCGTCGGGCCACAGCGACTCCCGGATCTCGTCGTGGAAGGTCAGCCGCAGCAGGTTGCTCCAGACGACGTTGAAGTACGCCGCGGCCGCGGAGTCGGCGCCCTGGCGGAAGTCCCAGTCCGCAAGCAGCTCCTGGCCGGCGCTGTAGTAGCCGCGCGGCAGCCGGATGTCGAGCAGGTAGGGCACCAGCTCCTCGGCGAGCGAGTTGTGGTCGTCGAGCTGGAGCTCGAGCATCTCGTCCAGGGAGACGTCGGCCTCCGCCTGGATCAGCTCACGGATCCGCTGCGCGCGGTAGCCGGAGTCCCAGTCGTCGGTGAGGAAGTACGGGTAGTCCCGGCCGACCACTGCCTGGTTGGCGGTGACGATGAACCCCTCGTCGGGGTCGAGCACCATCGGGAGCGCGTCGAAGGGCACGTCCCGGTCGCTCCAGTCGTTCTCGGGCAGCCAGCCCGCGGACGGCACCGTCCCGTCGTTGCCGGACTTGCGGATCGGCACCCGTCCCGGCGCCTGGTAGCCGATGTGGCCCTCCCGGTCGGCGTAGACGAGGTTCTGCGCGGGCACCGAGAAGTCGGCCGCCGCGGCCCGGAACTCGTCCCAGTCCCCCGCCCGGTTGAGGGCGAGGATCGCGTCGGCGGTGGGCGCCGGGTCCAGCGCCGTCCACCGGAGCGCGACCGCGAACCCGTTGCCACGGTCCGGCGCCTTGGTGACCTCGGCGTTGGCGCCCACGGTGCTCAGCTCGGCCGACACGTCCGAGAGCAGCGGCCCGTGGTCGGTCTCGCGGATCGTCAGCTCGAAGTCCTCACCGTCGCGGACCTCGATCGTCTCGGTGCGGACCTTCAGCGGGCGGTACCGGTCGTCGTAGAGCCACTTGCCGTCCTCGACCCGCTCCAGGAACAGGTCGGTGACGTCCGGCCCGAGGTTCGTGAAGCCCCAGGCGATGTCCTGGTTGTGTCCGATCACGACCCCCGGGACCCCGGAGAACGAGAAGCCGGAGACGTCGTAGGGGCACTCGGCGGAGACGGTGGTGCAGTGCAGCCCGACCTGGTACCAGATGCCGGGCAGGCTGGTGCCGAGGTGCGGGTCGTTGGCGAGCAGCGGCTGGCCGGTCGCGGAGTGCTCGGGGCCGACCACCCAGCTGTTGCTGCCGATGCCGGAGCCCCGGCCGACCAGCTCGGGCATCCGCTCCAGCCCGCGCTGGAGGCCCTCGAGCGCCTCCACCACCTCGGCGCCGTACGCCGGTCGCGCGGGGTTGCGTGACCCGGGACCGCTGGCGTCGGGCTCGAACCGCCCGTCCACCACCGCACCGCGGCGCACGATCGGCGCGTGCCGGTCGTAGGGATAGCCCGGGTAGAGCGCGGCGACGTCCTGCTCGGGGTGGTTGACCGCGAGCAGCACCCGGGCGATCTCGTCCTCCATGTTGCCGCGCAGGTCCCAGGCCATCGCCTTGAGCCAGGCCAGCGAGTCGACGGGGGTCCACTCCTCGGGCTCGTACTCGAGACCGGTGAGCCCCAGGACGGTGTACTCCAGCGACAGCTGGGACAGCGACCGCTCGCCGAGGTAGGCGTTGACGCCCTCGCTGTAGGCCTCCATCGCGGCCCGGGTGTCCGACTCGAGCAGGGCCAGCTCCTGCTCGGCGACCCGGCGCCACCCCATGGTGCGGACGAACTTGTCCGTCTCCAGGGCCGGCTCACCGAACAGCTCGGCCATCCGGCCGGCCGTGATGTGCCGGCGGACGTCCATCTCGAAGAACCGGTCCTGCGCGTGCACGTACCCCTGGGCCCGCATCAGGTCGTCGGTGCTGTCGGCGTAGATCTGGGCGATCCCGTTCTCGTCGCGCAGCACCTGCACCTCGGCGTCCAGCCCGGCGAGGGTCTGCTCGCCGGAGGTCTGCGGCATCGAGCGGCGGACCACCACCACCGCGGTGACGGAGGCCGCGACCAGCACGAGCACCAGGCCGGCCGCGACGTACGACGCCCACCGGGCGACCCAGGGCCAGGACCGGAACGATCTCCACATCGCGCTCACCGGGTCATTGTGCAGGGCCGGCTCAGGACCCCGACGAGCCGGTGGACGAGGACGTGCCGGAGGAGCCCGACCCCGAGGAGCCCGAGCCCGACGACGTCGAGGGAGGCGTGGATGACGTGGAGGAGGACGACGTGGAGCCCGAGGAGGAGTCGGCCGTGGACGAGGAGGAGCCGGAGTCGCCCGACGAGCCCGAGTCGCCCGTGCCCCCGGAGCCCTTCGCGCCGGCGCGTGCGTCGCTGCGGGAGTCGGTGCGGTAGAAGCCGGAGCCCTTGAAGACGACGCCGACCGCGTTGAACACCTTGCGCAGCCGCCCGGAGCACACCGGGCAGGTGGTGAGGGCGTCGTCGCTGAAGCTCTGCACCTGCTCGAAGGCGTGGTGGCACTGGGTGCAGGCGTACTGGTAGGTGGGCACGGTCGGATCCTCCGGACGGGGCGGTTGAACGGCGGCTGGCACTCGGGCCTGCCGATTGCCAAGGATAGGGCACGGCCCGCGGCCGGCGGCCCCCTGTGGAGGACGCCCCCGCCGGTCGCCCGCACGGGCCTAGCCTCGGGTCGTGAGCCACGCCGACCCGCACCCCGACCGGGGGCCCGGCCCCTACCCCGACCCGGACCCCTACCCCGGCCCCGACCCGGGGACTTCCGGTCCCGGGTGGCCCGGTGCACCCGGCCGCTCGGCCACGGTCTCGGCACGGCTGGACCGGGCCCGCACGACGGTGCGCCGGGCCGTGCTGCGCCGCCGCCGACTGCTGGCCGCCCTCTGCCTGGCCGGGGCGGTGCTCACCGGCCTGCGGACGGTGGCTCCGGCACCTCCCGAGACGGTCCGGGTGCTGACCGCGGCCCGGGACCTGCCGGCCGGCACGGTCCTCGCCCCCGAGCACCTCGCCGAGTCGGGGTTCGCCGAGGGCACGGCACCCGAGGGCGGCACGTCGCGGGCCGAGGCCGTGGGCCGGACCCTGGCCGCGCCGCTGCGCCGAGGTGAGCCGTTGACCGACGTGCGGCTGGTCGGCCCCGGGCTGCTGGAGGGCTACCCGGGGCTGGTGGCCGCACCGGTGCCCGTCCCGGACGGCGCCGCGGTGTCTCTGCTGCGGGTGGGCGACCGGGTGGACCTGCTCGCCGCGGACCCGCGCGGCGGCGAGACGCTCACGCTGGCGGCCGCCGCCCCGGTCGTCGCGCTGCCACCGCCGGTCGAGTCCCTGGGCGCTGCGGGCGGGCGCCTCGCGGTGCTCGCGGTGCCGCGCGGGACCGCTGCCGAGATCGCGGCGGCCGCGGTGCAGCGCTATCTCAGTGTGACGATTTCACGCTAGCGTGACTCGCATCCGGGTGCCCGGAGGTCGTTCGGGGGCACCCACGTCGAGAGTGAGTGGAGCCATGCAGGGATTCAAGGAGTTCGTCCTCAAGGGGAACCTGGTCGAGCTCGCGGTCGCCTTCATCATGGGCACCGCGTTCGCGGCCGTCGTCACCGAGTTCGCGGCCGTGCTGATGGGCTTCGTGGGCAAGGCCGGTGGCCAGCCGGACTTCGCCGACGCCACGCTGGCCGAGGTGAACGTCGGCCTGTTCATCAACGCGCTGATCGCCTTCCTGGTGATCGCGGCCGTCATCTACTTCTTCGTCGTCACGCCGTACAACAAGGCGCTCGAGCACTTCAAGTCCCAGGACGAGGAGGAGGTCGTCAAGACCGACGACGTCCTGCTGCTCGAGGAGATCCGCGACCTGCTCGCGAGGCGCCCCCAGGTCTGACCGGCCGGCTCACCCGTGGTGCGGCGGCACCTGTCGCCGCAGCCACTCCTCCGCGCCGTCCCGCTCCTCCTCCGGGGCCCGCTCGTCCGCGGTCGTGTCGGGGAGGACGTCCCCGAAGACCGCCGCCAGTCGGCGCCGCCGCACCCAGTCCGGCTCCGCAGACGGCCCGCCGGGCTCCGGGACGCGCCCGGCGTCCTCGGGCTGCCCCTCTGCGGGCTCCGGCCGTACGTCGTCCTCGGCGCCGCTCATGCGCTCAGGCACACAGCCCGTTCTCGGCCGCGACCTTCGCGGGGTCCACGGGTGAGGCCGACGGCTCGTCGGACGGCTCCGGCGTGGGCGAGCTGGTGTCCTTCGGGTCCGGCGAGGCGGTGGACCCGGGTCGGCGGGCCGCGGTGATCACCTCGCTGCTGAGCTTGCTCCCCAGCGGCCGGTCGAAGCGGATGTTCTTCCACAGCTGGTTTGCGTCCTCGGCCCAGACGAGCCGGTTCGGGTCCGGCTCGTAGAAGTCGAACGGCACGGTGATGAACTTGATGTTGTCCAGGCCGATCCCCTGGAACTGCTGCGCCAGGTCGGCGACCTTCTTGACCGAGTCCAGCTCCTCGTCGAGGGTGAGCGACTTGGTCGCGGCGTTGAGGAAGCCCAGCAGCCGGTCGGGGCGGCCCAGCGTGTCCGCCGAGAGGACCTTGCCCGCCATCGACGCGATGAACGACTGCTGCCGCTTCATGCGCCCGATGTCGCCGTTGTTGGAGATGCCGTACCGCACCCGCACGTAGTCGAGGGCCTCCTGGCCCTGCACCTCGCGGGTGCCGGCCTCCAGGGTGATGTTCCCGGTCTCGTCGTCGACGTCCTCGGGGATGCACACCTCGACGCCGTCGATGGCGTCGACCATGTCCTTGAAGCCGTTGAAGTCCAGGACCACGAAGTGGTCGATGGCGACCCCGGTCAGCTGCTCGGCCTGGCGGATCGTGCACGCCGGGCCGCCCAGCGAGAAGGCCGCGTTCCACATGTCGAAGCCGCCGGCGATCTCGTCACCGTCGTCGTCGAAGCAGGTCGGCCGCTGCACCATCGCGTCGCGCGGCAGGCTCACGCCGTACGCGTTCTTCCGGTCGGCGGAGAGGTGGAAGAGGATCGTCGTGTCCGAGCGCTGACCTCCGCCGGCGAGGCCGTCGATGTTGTTGCCCTCGCCGTCGCGGCTGTCCGAGCCCATGACCAGCACGTTGAGCGGCTCGGCGGGGCCCTCGACGTCCATCTTGTCGGGGCGGTCCTTGCCGAGCTGCTGGGTCAGGTTGACGACGGTCAGGTTCTCGTTGAGGTGCCGGTAGGTGTAGGCCGCGAACAGGCCGAGGGCCACCGTGAGGGTGAGGATGCCGAAGCCGAAGCCCCGCAGGACCCGGTGCCGGTGCACCGACTCACCGCGGTGACGGCCGGTTGTTGCGTCACTCACGTGGACTCGCTGGTTGTCGTCGTCGAACAGAGGGCGGACATCGCCTCAGAAGGGTACGCGAGGCCTCCACATTGTCACCGGCGAGCACACTCGGCCCAAATCGGACCCCCGGCCGTAGTCACTTCGGGCCATTTCCCCAGACATGACCCCAGGGAAACCGTCGGTCGCCAACACTCCTCGGCATGGGAGAAGGTAACGGGAGGTCCACAAACCGCCCACGACCAGGACACGTGGCCGCACTGGCCACCGCCCTCGTCGTGGCGCTCTCCCTGCTCGGCGCGCCGGTCTCCGCGGCTCCTGGCCGGATCAGCGCCGAGTGGCCGGCGGCCACCGTCGAGCGCGGCGCCCGGGTCGCGGTCACCGGTGTCGCGACCGGGCTCGACGCCGACGCGACGGTCCAGCTCCAGCAGCGGGTGCTGGGCGGGTGGCGCACGGTGAAGCAGCGGCCCCTCGACAGCGAGGGCGGGTTCCGGGTGCGGATCCCCACCTGGTGGGTCGGCGAACGGTCCTACCGGGTGGCGGCGAGCGAGCCCGGCTCGACGGCGCTGCGGGCGACCACGGCCGAGTGGGCCGTCCGGGTCACCCCCGCCTACCGGCCGCCCGGAGCCGCGGACCAGCACAAGTACAGCCTCTCCTCGCCGACCCGGTGGAACCCGTGCCAGGTGATCGGCTACCGGGTCAACGCCCGCCAGGCCCGCCGCGGGTGGAAGAAGGACGTCCGGAAGGCGTTCAACAAGGTCGCGCGCGCGACCGGATACCGCTTCGCCTACCGCGGACGGTCCAGCCGGGTCCCGCAGAGCGGCACGAACGACTGGTTCCCCCGCGACACCGACATCGTGATCGCCTGGGCCAAGCCGTCCCAGTCCAGCCTGCTGCGCAAGTACCCGGGCGCCGCCGGCGTCGGCGCGGCGCTGTCCACCAGCGGATGGTTCAACGGGGACGGCAGCAGCACCTACCGGATCAAGCGCGGGATGGTCGTCATCGACTCCCGCATGCGGCGGCCGGGCGGCTTCGGCAAGGGCGTCACCCGCGGGGACGTCCTGCTGCACGAGATCGGGCACACGCTCGGGCTGACCCACGTCCCCAGCGACCGGCAGATCATGCACGCCTACCTGACCCGCCGGAAGGCGCAGCTCGGCAAGGGCGACCTGCGGGGCATGGAGAAGCGGGGCGCCGGCCTCGGCTGCCTGACCCAGACCCCACCCACCTCGGCCCGCGGCCGGCGCCTCGCGCCCGGAGCGGATCGGCTGTTCACGAGCGACTGACGCCCCGCTCCTGACACTGGCTGACACGGGGCTGCCAGGAACCGGCACCGGCCCGCCGCGTGCGAGGATGTACGCCGTCCACGGCGGCGTCGCCGTCGGGCACGCCCCAGTAGCTCAGCGGATAGAGCAGCCGCCTCCTAAGCGAAAGGTCGCAGGTTCGACTCCTGCCTGGGGCACTCGTCGCCCGGGGCACCCGCCGCCCGGGGAACCCGCCGCGGATCCGGGCACCGGGCGCGTGACCCGGCTCCGGGGTGACCTAGTCACAACGGGTCAGGGCCCCCGGGGCCGAACCCGCCTAGGCTTGCTGGATGGAGGCCGCCCGCAGGCACAACGTCGTGCTCTCCGGTCCTCCCGACCGGCGACCGATGGTCTTCGCCCACGGTTTCGGCTGCGACCAGAACATGTGGCGCTTCGTGGCCCCGGAGTTCGCCGACGACTTCCGGGTGGTCTGCTTCGACCACGCCGGCGCCGGCGGCGCGCACCCGGCGGCGTACGACCCGGAGCGACACGCGTCGCTGCAGGGGTACGCCGACGACGTGGTCGCCCTCTGTCGCGAGCTCGGACTCGAGGACGCGGTGTTCGTGGGCCACTCGGTCTCCGCGATGATCGGCGTGCTGGCCCACTTGGCGGCTCCCGGGCTGTTCTCGCAGATCGTGATGGTCTGCCCCTCGCCGCGCTACATCGACGACGACGACTACACCGGTGGCTTCGCCGAGGCGGAGATCCACGAGCTGCTGGACTCCCTCGACAGCAACTACCTCGGCTGGTCGAGCGCGATGGCGCCGGTGATCATGGGCAACCCGGACCGACCGCAGCTCGGGCACGAGCTCACCGCGAGCTTCTGCCGCACCGACCCCGACGTCGCCCGGCGCTTCGCCCGGGCCACGTTCCTCTCCGACCACCGCGCCGAGCTGCCGCGGGTCACCGTGCCCACGCTGGTGCTCCAGTGCACGCAGGACGCCATCGCACCCGTGGCCGTCGGCGAGTACGTCGCCCGGTCGCTGCCCGACGGCCGGCTGGCGATGCTCGACGCCAGCGGGCACTGCCCCAACCTCAGCGCCCCCGACGCGACCGTGCGGGCGATGCGGAGGTTCGTCGCGTGAGCGAGCGGCGGGTCGCCGTCCACCCCCGGCGCCCGGTCGAGGAGGACCAGGCGGCGGCCGCGGCCCGCGAGGCGAGCACCCTGTTCGAGCGGGCACCGTGCGGCTTCGTGCTGACCTCCCCCGACGGCGTGATCGGCCGGGTGAACCAGACCTTCGAGCGGTGGACCGGGCACCGCGGCTCGGCCCTCGTCGGGCAGACCCGGTTCGCGGACCTTCTCTCGGTCGGGGGGCGCATCTACTACGAGACCCACCTGGCGCCGCTCCTGCGGATGCAGGGCAGCGCCCGGGAGATCGCGCTGGAGCTCGTGCGCGCCGACGGGCAGCGGCTTCCGGTGCTCGCCAACCTCGAGCTGGACTCCGGGCACGGTCGCCCGGACACCGTGCAGATCGCACTCATGGACGCCACCGAGCGGCGCCAGTACGAGCGCGAGCTGATGCTCGAGAAGACCCGGGCCGAGGAGTCCGAGCGCCGCGCCCGGGAGCTGGCCCGCACGCTGCAGCGCACCCTGATCCCCCCGACTCCGGCGGAGATCCCGGGCCTCGACGTCGCCGCGGTCTACCGCCCGGCGGGTCTCGGCGACGAGGTCGGCGGGGACTTCTACGACGTCTTCCAGGTCGGCCCCGGCGACTGGATCGTGGCGCTGGGCGACATCTGCGGCAAGGGCGTGGAGGCGGCGGTCGTCTCCTCGTTCGTCCGGTTCACGCTGCGGGCCTCGGCGGCCCGGTTGCTCGACCCCGCCGAGATCCTCGCCGAGCTGAACCGCGCGCTGCTGGTGCACGAGTCCGAGCGGTTCGCCACCGTGCTCGTCGTCCGGCTGACCCGCTCCGGGGACGCGTGGGAGGTGACGACCGGCATCGGCGGCCACCCGCTGCCCGTCCTGCGCCCCGCCGAGGGGCCGGCTCGCACGTTCGGCACGCCGGGCACCCTGATCGGGGCCTTCGAGGGCCCCGACCTCGTCGACAGCCGGTCCAGGCTCGGGCCGGGCGACTCGATCGTGCTCTACACCGACGGGGTCACCGAGGGTCGTCGCGGTCGGACGATGTACGGCGACGAGCGGCTGCTGCGGCTGCTGGACCTACACCGGGACTCCGCGGCCGAGACCGCGCAGGGGCTCCTCGACGACGTGCTCGACTTCCAGGACGGGCGGCCCCGCGACGACATCGCCGTGGTCGCGCTCCGAGGCACCTCCTGAGCGGAGCGCCGCAGGGCCGGTTCAGTCCGCGACGACCTCGAACCTCATCCCGGCCTTCTGCAGCCGGGTCAGCAGGTTCTCGCCCATCGCCTGCGCCGTGGTGACCGACCCGCCGACCGCCGGGTTGGTGTCGAAGGCCAGGCACAGCGCCGACTCGGCGAGCATCTTCGCGGTCTCCGAGTAGCCGGGGTCACCGCCCGAGACCCGGGTCCGGACCGTCTCGCCACCGGCCTCGGCGACGAAGTCCACGGTGAACCAGGAGCGGCGACGCTTGGCCTCGTCCGGTCCGTCGCCCTGCTTGACCCGGTCCTTCAGCAGCCGGCGCAACGGACCCACCTGCGCGGCCACCGCCAGCGCCCCCGTGCCGGCGGCGCCGCCCACGGCGTACCGGAGCGTCTTGGTGCCGGCGTAGTGGCTGTAGCGGAAGTCCGGGCCGTAGGACTCAAGCGCGGCACCGCTGCGCTGCACCACCTGCGGGTCGATCGTCGGCAGCGGCAGCAGCCAGTAGCCCAGCACCGGGTCCCGGTGCGGCTTCCCGGCGACCGCCCTGCTGGACCGGCCCTCCGGCCGGCCCTCCGCGCTCCGCCTCGCCCCCAGGGCCTGCTTCATCTGCCGGGCCCGCGACATCGCGCCGAGCGCGGAGTGGAAGGTGCCGCCGGAGAACATGCCGTTGCTGCGGGCGACGCCGCGCACCGTCACCGGGCCGGAGGTGTCGACGTGCTTGAGCGTGTAGAACACGCCGAGGTCGTGCGGCACCGAGTCGAAGCCGCAGGCGTGGACGATCCGGGCACCGGTCTCGACCGCGGTCCGGTGGTGCGCGGTCCACATCCGGTCGACGAACTCAGGCTCCCCGGTCAGGTCGACGTAGTCGGTGCCCTCGGCGGCGCAGGCGGCCACCAGCGGCGCCCCGTGCTCGAGATAGGGGCCGACGGTGCTGGCGACGACCCGCGTGCGCGACGCCACGCCCCGCAGCGCGGCCTCGTGGGCGGCGTCGACGACCACGATCTCCATGACCTCCAGGCGGGGGTCGATCCCGGAGAGCCGGCTGCGGGTGGCCTCCAGCTTCGCCCGGTTCCGTCCGGCCAGCGCCCAGCGCATCCGGGCCGGCGCGTTCCGGGCGAGGTACTCCGCCGTGAGGCCGCCGGTGAAGCCGGTGGCGCCGAAGAGGACGAGGTCGAGATCGCGGTCAGCCATGGGCCCACTCTGCCCCACGACCGCGCACCCGGGAACCGATCCCGCCCCGTGGTCGTCCCACCCCCATGACCACACCGCACCGGCTCCTGCGCACTCCCCTGGGTCGCCTCGGCATCGGCGCCCTCTCCCTGCTCGCGCTCGGGGGCGCCTTCGCCGCCGGCCAGGCCTGGCCGGAGCAGGCCGCCACCTCGGGCCGCCTGCTCGCGGCCCCGCACCGGGATCCGATCCCCCCGGACGAGGGGTCCGGCCTGAGCCCGGCGGGCTCCTGCGACCAGCTGCTCGACCACTACGTCGACCACAGCCTCGACCAGGTCACGCCCTGGGGCTGGGACCACGGGCCGTGGTACGGCGTGCGTCGCGACCTCGGCATGCTCGACGGGGTCACCGAGCTGAAGGCCGCCGACTCCGCGCGCGCGAGCGGTCCGGCCTCCCCGCAGTCGGTCACCTCGAGCCCCACCGGCACCAACGTGCAGGAGGCCGGCGTCGACGAGCCGGACGTCGTGAAGACGAACGGCACGCTGCTGGTCCGGCTCGACGGCGACGACCTCACGACGTACGACGTCAGCGGCGCGCGGGTGCGTGAGCTGAGCCGACTGGACCTGCCCGGCCGGCCCCGCGGTGACAGCGAGCTGCTGCTGGTCGGCAACGAGGTCGTGGTGCTGAGCCCCGGCGGCGTGCTGCCGGCCGACGACTCTCCTGCGACCCTGGTCCGCCGGGTCGACCTCTCCGACCCGGCCGAGCCCGAGCTCCTCGATGAGCAGGAGTACTCCGCCACCCTGCTCTCGGCCCGGGCCCACGGCACCACGATCCGGCTGGTGCTCGGCACCGGGCTGCCCGCGCTCGACTTCGTGCAGCCGGGCGGGCGGTTCGGGGAGCAGCAGGCGCTGCGGGCCAACCGGGAGGTGGTCCGGCGCAGCAGCATCGAGGACTGGCTGCTCTCGGTCCGCGACGACGGCGGCGAGCCCGGTCAGCTGGCCGGCTGCGAGGCCATGCACCTGCCGGAGGACTTCTCCGGCGCCGGCAGCGTGAGCGTCGTGGGCTACGACGTCTCCTCCCCGTCGTCCCGCGACGTGGTGGGGGTGGCCGCGCAGACCTCGACCGCCTACTCCGCCACCGACCGGCTCTACCTCGCCACGTGGGCGGGCTGGGGCGGCTGGGGCGGCGGCTGGGACGGCTGGCCGGTCCCCGACCTCTGGGACCGCCCCTGCTGCCCGGGGATCGGCGGGCCGGTGGCCGAGCTCGGCGACGGGGTGAGCGACCTGCACGCGTTCGCGCTCTCCGGCACCGACGCCTCCTACGTCGGCTCCGGCGAGGTCGAGGGGGCGGTCGCGGACCGGTGGTCCATGGACTCCGCCGACGGGGTGCTCCGGGTCGCGGTCGGGCCGACGGCCGAGACCGGCAACTTCAACTCCGTGGTCACCTTCGCGGAGGAGGACGGAAGGCTCGTCGAGCGGGGCCGGGTCGACCGGCTCGGCGTCGACGAGGACATCAAGTCCGTCCGCTGGTTCGACGACCTGGCGATCGTGGTGACCTTCCGGCAGATCGACCCGCTGTACGCCATCGACCTCACCGACCCGCTGCGGCCGCGGCTGCTGGGCGAGCTCAAGATCCCGGGCTTCTCGGAGTACCTGCACCCGATCGGCGACGACCAGCTCCTCGGGCTGGGCACCGACGCCGACCGCCGCGGCCGGTCGCGGGGCGGCCAGGCGGCGGTCTTCGACATCTCCGACCTGTCCGCCCCGGAGCGGGTCTCGCAGCTCGGCTACGGCCGCACCCGGACGGCGCTGGCCGCCCAGGACCCGCGCCAGTTCACCTGGCTCGCCGACCGGCGCACCGCCCTCACCGTGGTCTCGTCCTGGGGCGGGCGCGGCGGGGGCACCGGCTGGGTGTCGGTGCTGGAGGTCGGCCCCGCGGGCGGGCTGAGCAACACGATGGTGCGGGCGGCGTACGGCTCGGGCGACATCGGCAGCGTGCGGACGCTGCCCCTCCCCGACGGCCGGGTGGTCCTCTCCGCCGAGGGCGACGCCCGGTTCCTCACCTGGTGACCGGGGTGGGCGGGGGTACTTTGGACGGCATGTGCCGCAACATCCGCCAGCTCCACAACTTCGAGCCGCCGGCCACCGGCGACGAGATCACCTCCGCAGCGCTGCAGTACGTCCGCAAGGTGAGCGGCTCGACCCGCCCCTCCCAGGCCAACCAGGCGGCGTTCGACCGGGCGGTCGCCGAGGTCGCCGAGGCGACCCGCACGCTGCTCGACCACCTGGTCACCACGGCGCCGCCACGCGACCGCGAGGTCGAGGCGGCCAAGGCGCGGGCCCGGGCCGCCGTCCGGTACGGGACGTGACCCTGACCCCACCGGCACACCGGGTGCCGGAGCACCCCGTGCCGCGGGCCACCCCGGCGGCGACCGCCGGGCCGGCGCCGGTGGCCGAGAGCGCAGCGGCCGAGGTGCTGGCGTTCCTCGCCGACCGGCCGATGGTCCTGCTCACCGGGGCCGGGCTGTCCACCGACTCCGGGATCCCGGACTACCGCGGCCCGGACGCACCCCCGCGCACCCCGATGACCTACGCCGAGTTCGTCTCGGGGCCCGCCGCCCGGCAGCGCTACTGGGCCCGCAGCCACGTCGGCTGGACCCGCATGGGCGACGCCCGGCCGAACCCCGGTCACCACGCGGCCGCGGCGCTCGAGGTCCGCGGCCGGATCGACCTGCTGATCACCCAGAACGTCGACGGCCTGCACGAGGCCGCCGGCGCCGACGCCCTCGCCCTGCACGGCCGGATCGCCGAGGTCGTCTGCCTCGGCTGCCGCGCGGTGTCCTCGCGGCGGGCACTGCAGGAGCGGCTGACCGACCTCAACCCCGGGTACGCCGCGGCGCACGGCGCGGCGCAGGTCCGCCCGGACGGGGACGTCGATCTCGACGACGTCGCCGGCTTCCGGGTGCCCGACTGCGACTGCGGCGGCGTGCTGAAGCCGCACGTGGTGTTCTTCGGGGAGAACGTGCCCGCTCCCCGGGTGCAGCGCTGCTACGACGCGGTGGAGGCGCTGGCCGACCGCGCCGGCGCGCTGGTGGTGGCGGGCTCGTCGCTGACGGTGATGTCCGGGCTGCGGTTCGTGAAGAGGGCGGCCCGGCTCGGCGTGCCCGTGGTGATCGCGAACCGCGGCGCCACCCGCGGCGACCCGCACGCGACGTACCGGCTCACCACCGGCTGCAGCGAGTTCCTCACCGCCCTCGCCGCCCACCCCGCCTGACGCGGGGCGCCGGCTCAGGCGCGGGTGACGAAGATGTGGCCGGCCGCCTCGGGGACGATCTCGGCGGTCTCGCCGCCGGAGCCGACCAGCACGCCGTCGTCGGTGACGGCCACCATCACCGACTTGCCGGGCAGGGCGCCGACCCGGCGGAGCGCGCCCATGAGGTGCTCGTCCTTCTGCATCTCCTCGGAGATCCTCCGCACGTGCACCAGGCCCTCCGCGCGCCCGGCGACCTCGGAGAGCTGCTCGACGCCGGACATGAACCGCTCCCCGACCTCGGACTCGCCCAGCTCGTCGAGGCCCGGGATCGGGTTCCCGTACGGCGACTCGGTGGGGTGGTCGAGCAGCTCGACCAGTCGACGCTCCACGGTCTCGGAGATCACGTGCTCCCACCGGCATGCCTCCGCGTGCACCAGCTCCCAGTCGAGGCCGATGACGTCGGTCAGGAGCCGCTCCGCGAGCCGGTGCTTGCGCATCACCCGGGTCGCGAGCCGCAGGCCCTCCGCGCTGAGCTGCAGGTGCCGGTCGCCCTCGACCGTGAGCAGGCCGTCGCGCTCCATGCGGGCCACGGTCTGCGAGACCGTCGGGCCGCTCTGGTGCAGCCGCTCCGCGATCCGGGCGCGCAGCGGGACGATGCCCTCCTCCTCGAGCTCGTAGATCGTGCGGAGGTACATCTCGGTGGTGTCGATCAGGTCGCTCACCGCGCCATTCTTACGCATCGTTGGTGCCGCTGGCAGAGTGGACGTCGATGACCCCGCCGACCCGCACCGTGATGTGGTTCCGCCGCGACCTGCGGCTGGCCGACAACCCCGCCCTCCTCGACGCCTGCGCCGCCGACGGCGTGCTGCCGCTGTACGTGCTCGACCCGGCCCTGTGGGACCCCGCCGGGCCGAGCCGGCGCGGCTACCTCGCCGCCTCGCTCCGGTCGCTGGACGCGGCGTTCCGGCAGCGGCAGACCCGGCTCAGCGTCCTGCGTGGCGACCCGGTCCGGCAGGTGCTCCGCGCCGCCCGGGCGGTGCGGGCCGAGCGGGTGCACGTCGCCGCCGACTTCGGGCCCTACGGCAGCCGACGCGACCGCGCGGTCGCCGAGGCGCTGGCCGAGCACGACATCGAGCTGGTGCGCACCGGGTCGCCCTACGCGGTCGCCCCCGGCCGGGTGCGCAACGGCTCGGGCGACCCCTACAAGGTCTACACGCCGTTCTCCAAGGCCTGGTCCGAGCACGGCTGGCGGGACCCGGTCGAGGCCCCCACCGGGGTCGGCTGGCTGGGCCCGGAGGACCTGGCGCAGGGGCCGCAGGGGGTCGAGGGGGTCGAGATCCCCGACCCGGCCCTGCCGGAGGGGCTCACGCTCCCCGAGGCCGGCGAGCGGGCCGCCCGGTCCCGCTGGCAGGAGTACCTCGACGAGGGGCTCGCCGACTACCGCGACCACCGCGACCGGCCCGACCTCGACGCCACCTCGCACATGTCCGTGCACCTGAAGTGGGGCGAGATCCATCCCCGCACGATGCTGGCCGACCTGCGCGACCGCGGCGGCCCCGGCACCGCGACGTACCGCAAGGAGCTGGCCTGGCGCGAGTTCTACGCCGACGTGCTGCACCACCGGCCCGAGACCGCACGGGAGTACCTCCGCCCGGAGTTCGCGGCCATGGAGTACGACGAGCCCGGCGCCGCGCTCACGGCCTGGCAGGAGGGCCGGACCGGCTACCCGGTCGTCGACGCCGGCATGCGCCAGCTGCGGGCCACCGGCTGGATGCACAACCGGGTCCGGATGATCGTGGCCAGCTTCCTGGTCAAGGACCTGCACGTGGAGTGGCAGCACGGCGCCCGGCACTTCATGCACTGGCTGGTCGACGGCGACCTCGCCTCCAACCAGCACGGCTGGCAGTGGGTGGCGGGCTCCGGCACCGACGCGTCGCCGTACTTCCGGGTCTTCAACCCGACCACGCAGGGCCGCAAGTTCGACCCCGACGGCGTCTACGTCCGCCGCTGGCTGCCGGAGCTCGCCGACCTCGGCCCCGACGTGGACCCGCACGAGCCCGGCGACGTGCCGGGATATCCTGCCCCGATCATCGACCACGCCACCGAACGGCGCGAGGCCCTCGCCCGCCTGGAGAAGATCAAGCAATGACGCGCTTCCCCGCCACCTCCCTCACCGTCTCCGAGCGGTTCTGCGGCCCACCGGACTCCGGCAACGGCGGCTGGACGGCGGGCGCCCTGGCCGGGCTCGCCGCGGCCACGCCGGAGGACCGCTGCCGGGCCTGGCCGACGATCGAGGCGACCCTGCGGATGCCGCCGCCGCTGGGGACGCCGCTGTCGGTCTCGCACCCGGACACCGCCGCCCCCGACGCGGCACCTGACTCGGCCGACACCGCCGCTCGGGCCCCGGGTGCGCGGCTGCACCGCGGCGAGGACCTGGTCGCGGAGGTGCGGGTGGTCGAGGAGGAGATCGCCCCGGTCGAGCCGGTGTCGGCCGAGGAGGCCCGGGCCGCGGTGGCGGGGTACCCGGGGCTGCGCTCGCACCCGTTCCCGACCTGCTTCGTGTGCGGGACCGCCCGCGAGGAGGGGGACGGTCTGCGGATCTTCCCCGGACCGGTCGCGCCGGCGGCCGACGGCTCGGTGCGGGTGGCGGCGCCCTGGACACCGCACCCGAGCACCGGCGAGGACTTCCACGAGTACGTCGACGAGGTGCCGCGGGCCAGCCTCGCGGTGACCTGGGCGGCGCTGGACTGCACCGGGGGCTGGGCCGGGGACCTCGAGGAGCGGCTGATGGTGCTGGGCCGGATGACGGCGGAGGTGGACGACCTGCCGGTCATCGGGGAGCCGCACGTCGTGGTCGGGCAGCGGCTCGGCTCGCAGGGCCGCAAGACCTTTACCGCGACCACCCTCTACGACGCCGACGACCGGGTCGTGGGCCGGGCCCGGCAGATCTGGATCGCGATCGACCCCACGACTTTCGGTTGAGCGGCCGCTTCTGGAACCATGTCCGGCATGGCTGATTTTATCGATCCAAAGAGCGAGTGGTGGCGCCAGGCCGTCTGCTACGAGGTCTACGTGCGCTCCTTCGCCGACGGCGACGGCGACGGCGTCGGCGACCTGCCCGGCATCACCGCCCGGCTCCCCTACCTGCGCGACCTCGGGGTCGACGCCCTCTGGATCACCCCCTTCTACCCCTCACCGCAGCACGACCACGGCTACGACGTGGCCGACTACACCGGGGTCGACCCGCTGTTCGGCGACCTGGCCGCGGCCGACGACCTCCTGGCAGGCGCCCACGAGCTCGGTCTGCGGGTGATCGTCGACCTGGTCCCCAACCACACCTCCTCCGAGCACGCCTGGTTCGCCGCCGCACTCGCGGCCGGCCCCGGCAGCCCCGAGCGGGCGCGGTACCTCTTCCGCCAGGGGCGTGGCCCGGAGGGCGACCTGCCGCCCAACAACTGGCAGTCGGTCTTCGGCGGCCCGGCCTGGACCCGGGTCGAGGACGGCGAGTGGTACCTCCACCTCTTCGACCCCACGCAGCCCGACCTCGACTGGCGCCACCCCGACGTCGGTGACCTGTTCGAGGACGTGCTCCGGTTCTGGCTGGACCGGGGCGTCGACGGCTTCCGGATCGACGTCGCGCACGGCCTCTACAAGGTCGAGGACCTGCGCGACCAGGTCGTCGGGCAGGACGAGCAGGCCGGCAGCGGCGCGGTGAACTCCACCCAGACCATGGTCGAGCGGGACGCGCTGCGCGACGAGCCGATGTGGGACCAGCCCGAGGTGCACGAGGTGTACCGCCGCTGGCGCAAGGTCCTGGACTTCTACGACGGGGACCGGATGGCCGTCGCCGAGGCCTGGACCCAGACCTCGGACTCGATGGCCCGCTTCGTGCGGTCCGACGAGCTGCACCAGTCCTTCAACTTCCACTGGCTGACCGCGCCGTGGTCGGCGGCCGCCTTCGCCGAGGTCGTCGAGCAGACCCTGTCGGCCATGGCGCTGGTCGACGCGTCGGCGACGTGGGTGCTGAGCAACCACGACGTCGAGCGGCACCCCAGCCGGTACGGCGGCGGCGAGCGTGGGCTGGCCCGCGCCCGGGCGGCGACGCTGGCGATGCTGGCACTGCCCGGCTCCGCCTACCTCTACCAGGGCGAGGAGCTCGGCCTGGAGCAGGTGGACGTGGCCCCCGAGCACCGGCAGGACCCGTCCTACCTGCGCACCGGCGAGCCCGGCCGCGACGGCTGCCGGGTCCCGATCCCATGGTCGGGCGACCACGCGCCGTACGGCTTCGGGCCGGGCAGCGGCCAGCCCTGGATCCCCCAGCCCGAGGGGTGGGGACCGCAGTCGGTGGCCGCCCAGACCGGCAACCAGGACTCGACGCTCGAGTTCTACCGCCGGGCCCTGGCCCTGCGCCGCTCGGTCGCGACCACCGCCGGCGACGAGGTGGCCGTCGAGGTCGTCGACACCGACCTGCTCGTGCTGCGCCGCGGCGACCTGACCGTCGTCGTCAACACCGGGTCCACACCGCGGGCGCTCCCCGCCGGCGAGGTCCTGATCGCAAGCGCCCCACTGCCGGACGACCCCGACGGCGACCCGGACGCCCCAGGCACCCCTGGCACCGGCACCCCTGGCACCGCTGGCACCGCTGGCACCCGACTGCTGCCGCCCGACACCGCCGCCTGGCTCGCCGACCCGTCGTGAGTGTCGGCCTCACACCCCTCGACCCGTCGTGAGTGTCGGCCTCACACCCCTCGACCCGTCGTGAGTGTCGGGCCGGCCCCGACACAAGCGACGGGTCGGCGGTGCGGGGGGCGACACAAGCGACGGGTCGGCGGGTCAGCGGTCGGGGGTCAGCGGTCGAGATCGCGGTTGTAGCGGGTCATCGCGGCGACGAGGGCCGAGAGCTCGTCGTCGCTCCACCCGGCCAGCCGGTCGACGTACGTCGCACGACGGGTCTCGGCGACCACCCGCAACCGGCGTCGGCCGGCCTCGGTGAGCGCCAGCTGGCGGGCGCGCCCGTCGGTGGGGTCCGCCAGCCGCTCGACGAGGCCGAGGTCGAGCAGCTGCTGCACCGACCGGGACACGGCGCCCTTGTCCGCCTGCAGCGAGCCCGCCAGGTCGACCTGACGGCACGAGCCCCCGTCGAGCAGCGACTGCAGGACGACGTACCCGATCGCCGGCAGCGAGGGGTCGATCGCGGTCGCCCGCTCCTGCACCGAGCGGCGCATGCGCCGACCCGCCACCCGCATCTGCTCCTCCAGCCGCGCCAGCACGGCGGGGTCCCCAGCGGCTGCGGCTCTCATGCCCGCCGCGCCTCCGGGTCGGGCGCCACGTCGTCGATCGACGTCCGCAGCGGCACCTCCTCGATCAGCACCACGCAGACCAGCGCGACGACCGCGAAGGGGACGGCGACCAGGAAGAGGTGACCGGTGGCGTCACCGTAGGCGGCCTCGAAGACCGCACGCACCGGGCCCGGCAGCGCGCCCATATCGGGGATCGAGCCGCTGCCACCGCCGCCGGAGACGCCGAGCCGGGCCAGACCGGTCGCGACGCTGTCCGAGGCCTGGTGGGCCAGGATCGCGCCCAGCACCGAGACGCCGATAGAGCCACCCATAGAGCGGAAGAAGGCGACGACCGAGCTGGCCGCCCCCATGTCGCGCTGGGCGGTGTTGTTCTGGACGGCCAGGATCAGGTTCTGAATGCTCATGCCCAGGCCGACGCCCAGCACCGCCATGAAGAGCCCCACCGCCACCAGTGAGGTCGTGGCGTCGATCGTGCCGAGGAGCGCGAGACCGACGACGACCAGCACCAGCCCGACGACGAGGTACTTCTTCCAGAAGCCGTGGGTGGTGATCCGTCGCCCGGAGACGATGCTCGACACGAGCAGGCCACCGACCATGGCGATCGACATCAGGCCGGCCTGGGTCGGGGTCATGCCGCGGGCGATCTGGAAGTACTGCGAGAGGTACACCGTCGACCCGAACATCGCCAGGCCCACCATCACCGAGGCCAGGGTCGCCAGCCGGGTGGTCCGGTCGGCGAAGAGACGCAGCGGGATCACCGGCTCCTCGGCGACCCGCGCCTCGACGTACACCGCGGCCACGAGCATGAGCACACCGCCCGCGACGGCGGCGGCTGTCACCCACGAGAGCCACGGGAACTGGTTGCCGGCCAGCGAGACCCAGGCCAGCAGCACCGAGACGCCTCCGGTCAGCAGCAGCGCGCCCAGGTAGTCGATCCGGACGTCGCGTCGTACGACGGGCAGGTGCAACGTCCTCTGCAGGACGACGAGCGCGACCACCGCGATCGGGATCGCGAGGAAGAAGGTCCAGCGCCAGCCGAGGCCGGGAGTGTCGACGATGACGCCGCCGATGAGCGGGCCGCTGACGGTGGCCATGGCGAAGACGGCGCCGATGTAGCCGGCGTACCGGCCGCGCTCCCGGGGGGAGACCATCGAGGCGATCACCACTTGGACCAGCGCGGTGATCCCGCCGACGCCCAGGCCCTGGACGGCGCGGGCGCCGATCAGGGCCTCCATGCTGGGGGCGAAGCCGGCCGCGAGCGAGCCGAGGACGTAGATGCCGAGCGAGGTCTGCACCAGCATCTTCTTGCTGAACAGGTCCGCCAGCTTGCCCCAGATCGGAGTGGAGGCGGTCATGGTGAGCAGCGTCGCCACGACCACCCACGTGTACCCGGAGGCGCTGCCGTCGAGATCGGCGACGATCCGCGGCAGGGCGTTGGTGACCACGGTCGAGGAGAGCATCGCGACGAACAGGGCGAGCAGCAGGCCGGACAGCGCCTCGAGCACCTCGCGGTGGGTCATGGGGGCGCCCGGATCCGACGGCCGGGCCGGGGCGGCGGCCGGGGCGGCGGATGTGGCGGCAGGCGGGGTCGGGCCTGGAGCGGAGCTGGTCGCGGACACGGGTTCCTTCGGCGGTGAGATTGATTGCGCATGCCAACCTTCTCAAAGAAGGTTGTCTTTTGCAACTACTGGGTCCCGCCCAGAAACAGGGTGGCCCGGCCGGCGTCGGCGACGTAGCGTGGTGGCACACGGGAAAGGAGGTGGTCCGAACAGTGAATTCTTTCGGGACTCGTGAGGTGGCTGCCCGCTAGCAGCACGCTGCCCTCGCTTGCGGCACGCGCTGTGAGCGAATCCACCGGCAGTCACCCGACCCGCAGGCGCTCCGGATCTCGTCCCCCGGAGGCGCGCCACCGAGGCGCACGCCTGCGGGTCGCCCCATTTCCCGCAGTACGCCCCCCCCCCGGCCGCGATAGTCCCGGACGTTCGGACCCCCGACACGCCGCCCACAGGGGCTCGAACGTCCGGGACTATCCCCCGACACAAGCGACGGGTCGAGGGTCTGGGGCCCGACACGAGCGACGGGTCAGGGGGCCAGGCGGGTGACGGTCCAGCTCTCCGGAGGCGGTCCCGACCGGTCCGCGGACGGGGTTCCGTCGGGGCGGCGGTAGCACCAGCGGTCGTGCATCCGGTTGCGGCGGCCCTGCCAGAACTCGACGACCTCGGGCGCCACGACGTACCCGCCCCAGAACTCCGGCACCGGCACCTCGGCCGGCATCCGGGCCTCGGCCGCGGCGTACCGGGCGGCCAGCTCCTCGGCGGTGATCGGCTCCGACTGCGGCGAGGCCCAGGCCCCGAGCTGCGAGCCCCGCGGCCGGGACCCGAAGTACGCCGCCACCTCGTCGCGGGGCAGCTCGGAGGCGGTCCCCTCGACCCGGACCTGACGCTCGAGGGCGTACCAGCCGAACAGCAGGGCGCAGGCCGGGGTCGCGGCCAGCTCCCTGCCCTTGCGCGAGCCGAGGTTGGTGAAGAACACGAAGCCGCGCTCGTCGAGGCCCTTCAGCAGGACCGTCCGGGAGGACGGGCGGCCGTCGGCCGAGACCGTGGAGAGCACCATCGCGTTCGGCTCCCGCACCGCTCGGGCCTGCTCCAGCCACCGGTCGAACAGGTCGAGCGGGTCGGCGGTCAGGTCGTTCTCGGCCAGGCCGGCGTCGGCGTACTCCTCCCGGAGGCGGGCCAGCTCGTCGCGCATGCGTGCGACCCTAGCCCGCCGCCCGCCCGTGGGCCTCGCGTGCACTCCGGGCCGTGGCGGGGCACAATGCCCGAGATCAGTCCCACGAGCCGAGGAGCGGCACCCATGAGCGAGGTCCACCACGGACTGGAAGGCGTCGTCGCCTTCGAGACGGAGATCGCCGAGCCCGACAAGGAAGGGTCCGCCCTCCGCTACCGCGGTGTCGACATCGAGGAGATCGTCGGCCGGGTGCCGTTCGAGAACGTCTGGGGCCTGCTCATCGACGGCGCCTACACCCCCGGCCTGGCGCCGGCCGAGCCCTTCAACCTGCCCGTGCACACGGGTGACGTCCGGGTCGACGTGCAGGCCGCGGTGGCGATGCTCGCCCCCGCCTTCGGGTTCGGGCAGACCTACGACATCAGCGACGAGCAGGCCCGCGAGGACATCGGCCGGCTCGCCGTCATGGTGCTCTCGTACGCCGCCCAGTCGGCGCGCGGACTCCGGCAGGCCATCGTGCCCCAGAAGGAGGTCGACGAGGGCTCGACCCTGGCGGAGAAGTTCCTGATCCGCTGGAAGGGCGAGGCGGATCCCAAGCACGTCAAGGCGATCGACGCCTACTGGTCCAGCGCGGCCGAGCACGGCATGAACGCCTCCACGTTCACCGCCCGGGTGATCACCTCCACCGGCGCCGACGTGGCCGCCGCGTTCTCGGGAGCCATCGGCGCGATGAGCGGCCCGCTGCACGGCGGCGCCCCCAGCCGGGTGCTGGGCATGATCGCCGACGTGGAGAGCTCGGGCGACGCGACGGCGTACGTCAAGGGCCTGCTCGACCGCGGCAAGCGGCTCATGGGGTTCGGCCACCGCGTCTACCGCGCCGAGGACCCGCGGGCCCGGGTGCTGCGGCGCACCGCCCGCGAGCTGGACGCCCCCCGCTACCAGGTCGCCGAGGCCCTGGAGCAGGCAGCGCTCAAGGAGCTTCGGGAGCGTCGGCCGGACCGGGTGCTGGAGACCAACGTCGAGTTCTGGGCCGCGATCGTGCTCGACTTCGCGGAGGTGCCGGCGCACATGTTCACCTCGATGTTCACCTGCGCCCGGACCGGCGGCTGGTCGGCCCACATCCTCGAGCAGAAGCGCACCGGCCGGCTGATCCGTCCGTCGGCGGTCTACGCGGGGCCGCCCGAGCGGCCGGCCACCGAGATCGCCGGCTGGGACGACGCCTGGTCCGCCTGAGGAGGCCGAAGGCAGACCCGGGCCGCCCTCACCACATCGTCGTGGTGTCGTCGGCCGCGAGCGCCGGCGGGTCGTAGGTCGGCTGGAAGAGCATGAGGCTGCCCGCACCGGGCACCACCAGTCGCACTGTGGACCCCCACGGCTGCTCGTCGACGTCGCCGTCGAAGGTGGCGCCGCGCCCCGACAGCTCGGCCATCGTGGCGGCAAGGTCGTCGCACATCAACGAGACGTCGAACCGCTGGTCGGTGCCGCCGGCCCGACCCTCGTGCTCCCAGGAGGAGGGGTGCACGCCGAGCTCGCTGGGCCCGGAGCGGAAGATCAGCCACCCGCCGCCGGTGTCGACCCCGGGCAGCCCGACCACGTCCCGCAGGAACGCCCGGGCGGCGTCCGGGTCCTCGGCGTAGAGCAGCAGGTGCGCAGCGGTGATCATCCTCCGACCCTAGACCTCGCGGCCGGCCCGGTCGACGGTCCGAGCGGCCTCAGGCGCGACCGACGACGAGGTAGCGCTCGTCGTCGATCGGGCGGCCCCAGTACACCGGATCCGGCAGCGGCCGGACCTCCGCGGTGCCGCCGGCCAGCTCCACCAGCCGCCGGCACTCCCCGGGCCCGATGCCGGCGCCGGTGCCCCACCGGCCCTCGACCAGCACGAGCCGACCGCCGGGTGCGAGCAGGTCGAACCACCCGCGCAGCGCCGCCACCGGATCCGGAAGCGCCCACAGGACGTGCCGGCACAGCACCGCGTCGTACGCCGCGGGCTCGAGGCCGGGCGCGGCGGCGTCCGCCACGGTGAGGTCGACGTCGAGGCCGGCGTCCTGCGCCTTGCGGCGGGCCCGCTCGACCATGGCCGGGGCGAAGTCGACGCCGTGCACCCGGTGCCCCTCCTCGGCCAGCAGCACCGTGAGCGTCCCGGTGCCGCAGCCGAGGTCGGCGATCCTGGCCGGGGCCGCCGGCAGCGCGGCCCGCAGGAGCGAGCGCCACGCCTCCCGGGTCGCGGGATCGGTGAGCCCATGGTCGGGCTCGTCGTCGAACGTCGACGCCTCGGCGTCCCAGTCGGCGGGATGGTGGCTCATGCGCCCACGGTAGGCGGCGGTCAGTCGCCGCTCCGGGCGAGGTACCAGCTGGTCTTCCCCCGGCCGCCCTTGCGACTCAGGGAGATGTGCATGTGGTCGCGGTGCCGCAGCGACTTCGAGCAGGTCCGCTTCCGGCGGCAGCTGGAGCTGAGGTAGTCGTCCTTCTCGAACTCCCGGTACGAGCGGTACATGTGGTCGTTCCAGATGATGTACATGATCCCCATCCGGCGGGCCTTGGCGTGCGGCTCCCCGGCGCCGTTGGTGCGGAAGAGCAGGTTCAGGAGCTTCTTCGCCTTCTCCCGCTGCCGCGGCTTGGTGGCGTCCAGGACCCAGTCGAAGGCGCGCCCCTCCTTGTGCTCGGAGACCCCGCCGGAGCTGCAGACGCGCGAGATCGGGCCACGGGCGCCGCCGCGCTTGTTGACCAGCCAGCGGGCCAGCATCTTGGTGCCGGGCTTGGCCTTGGGCCGGCAGTTCTCCTGCGGGTCGTACGACGCGTACCCCTCGATCGGCACCGCCTGGGCGGGGGCGACGGTGGTCACGAGCAGGGCGCAGAGGAGCGCGACCAGCAGGGCGGTCGCGCGCGGGATCAGTGGAAGTCGTCCGAGCATCCGTCGAGGGTAGGCGTCCGTCCCGCCCCCTGTCCCGGGAACGGGTCTAGTCCACCCGATCGACGAGGCGCACCGCGAGGCAGCGGGAGAGCTCGGAGTCCCGGTAGTGGCCGAAGCCGGGGATCGGCCGGTAGCCCGACGAGGCGTACAGCGCCAGGGCCTCCGGCTGCCGCGCCCCGGTCTCCAGGACCATCACCTCGGCGCCGTGGGATCGGGCCACCGCTTCGAGGTGGGCCAGCATGCGGCGGGCCAGACCGGCGCCCCGCGCCGACGGGACGACGTACATCCGCTTGATCTCGGCGGTGGCCCGGCTCCCCCAGACCTCGAGGTCCGCGCGGAACCGGAGCCCGCCGGTCGCGACCGGCGCGCTGCCGCGGTAGCCCACGAAGAAGGCGCCGGCCGGCGGCTCGAACATGGCCGGGTCGACCGGGGTGTCGTCGCGGCCGCCGTAGCGCGCGACGTACTCCTGCTGGACCTCCTCGACGAGTCGCCGCGCGTCCGGGTGCCCGAGCCCGCGGCGTACGACGTGCAGCGCGGCGCCGGTCGGGTCAGGCAAGGCCCTGGCCGCACCCGTCGCAGAAGCGGGCGTCGGTGTCGTTCCGGGTGCCGCAACCGCGGCAGTAGGGGCCGTCGGCGGGCTCGGCCCGGCCGAGGTTGCCCAGCCCCTGCCCGCGGGTGAGGTACTCCATCGAGTCGCGTGCCACGGGCATGGTCTCCCCGGCCGCGAAGCGGCTGGCCGCGCCGAGGAACCCCGCCTGCAGGCAGGCCGCCCCCGCCACGAAGAACGGCAGGGCGAGGAAGAACATCCAGAACTTCGTGGGCTCGGCGGACATGGCCTCGTCCGAGAACGGGTCGGCGAAGCCGCTGTCGAAGGTGAAGAAGTCGAGCAGCGCGATCGTGGTCAGGGCCAGGGCGATCGTCATGGCGACCACGCCCACGACCCGCAGGACGAGGCGCTTGCTGCGCTGGTCGGCGTACCCGGGATTCGCCACCATGGCTCGGACTCCGTTCGTGCGGACTGTTGTCGGGTGACACAATAGGTCTCCGCTGACAGCGCCGTCAGGGAACGCGCCCGCCCCCTCGAGAAGGTTGCCCATGACCGACGCCGCGCCCGCCCCGATCACGATCCCGGCGGACCTCCTGCCCGCCGACGGCCGGTTCGGCGCCGGCCCGTCCAAGATCCAGACCGGGCACCTCGACGCGCTCGCCGCGACCGGCTCGTCGCTGCTCGGCACCTCGCACCGGCAGGCCCCGGTCCGCGACACGGTGGGGCGGGTCCGCGAGGGGCTGGCCGAGCTGTTCTCGCTCCCGGAGGGGCACGAGATCGTGCTCGGCAACGGCGGCGCCACCGCGTTCTGGGACGTCGCGACCTACGGGCTGGTCCGGGTGCGCAGCCAGCACCTGTCCTTCGGGGAGTTCTCCGCGAAGTTCGCGCAGGCCGCGGCCGCCGCTCCGTGGCTGGAGGAGCCGTCGGTGATCGCCAGCGACCCCGGCTCGCGGCCGGACCCGGTCGCCGAGGACGGCGTGGACACCTACGCCTGGGCGCACAACGAGACCTCGACCGCGGTGATGGCACCGGTGCGCCGCCCGTCCGGGATCGACGACGACGCGCTGGTGCTGGTCGACGCCACCTCCGGCGCCGGCGGGCTGCCGGTCGACCTCGCCGAGGTCGACGCCTACTACTTCGCGCCCCAGAAGTGCTTCGCCTCGGACGGCGGGCTGTGGCTGGCGGCGATGTCGCCGCGGGCGCTCGCCAGGGTGGACGAGATCGCCGCCTCGGGGCGGCACGTTCCGGCGTTCTTCGACCTGCCGACCGCGATCGACAACTCCCGCAAGAACCAGACCTACAACACCCCGTCGGTCGCCACGCTGTTCCTCATGGCCGAGCAGCTGGACTGGATGAACGCCCACGGCCGGCTGGCCGGGATGGTGGAGCGGACCACCGCGTCCTCGGAGGTGCTGTACGGCTGGGCGGAGCGGACGCCCTTCACCGCGCCGTACGTCGTGGAGCCGGGGCACCGGTCGCTGGTCATCGGCACCATCGACTTCGACGACGCGGTCGACGCCTCCGTCGTGGCGAAGGTGCTCCGCGCGAACGGCATCGTCGACACCGAGCCGTACCGCAAGCTGGGCCGCAACCAGCTGCGGATCGCGATGTACCCCGCGATCGACCCCGCCGACGTCGAGGCCCTCACCGCCTGCATCGACCACGTGGTCGAGCGGCTCTGAGCCGGGGCCCGGGTCAGGACCCGGGCCGACCGGACAGGGCTGCGCCGATCTCGGCGTGCGCAGCGGCGTCGAAGGCGACCAGCCGGGCCTCGACCACCGACGTGGGGGTCGAGCCCAGCGCCTCGAGCGCGGCGGCGATCGCGTCCGCGCGCGGCCAGCCGTAAACGCCGGCGCTGACCAGCGGGAAGGCCACGGTGCCCGCACCCAGCTCGTCGGCGACCGCGAGCGCACCGGAGTAGCAGGAGAGCAGCAGCGACCGGTCGGTCTCACCGGCCCGGTGGTTCGGGCCGACGACGTGGATGACCCACCGGGCCGGCATCAGCCCCGCGGTGGTCCAGCCGGCGGCCCCGGTGGCGAGGCCGTGGGGGAACCGGCGGACGCAGTCGGCCAGCACCTCGGGGCCGCCGGCGGCGTGGATCGCGCCGTCGACGCCGCCCCCGCCGCGCATCCCCCGGTTCGCCGCGTTCACCACCGCATCGACCCGCTGCTCTGTGATGTCCCCCTGCACGACCGTGATCCGGATCCCCATCCCCCCATCCTCCCCGATAGTCCACGAAGTTCGAGTCGCGGATCTGGCCCCAGGACGACTCGAACTTCGTGGACTATCCAGAAGGCGCGGGGGTCAGCGGGGGCGGAGGGAGAGGATCAGGAGGAGAAAGGCGACGACGAAGACCAGGCCACCGGCGGCCCACTGCCAGGGGTCGCGCTGGAAGTCCGAGGCGGAGGTCGGGGGCACCGGCGGGCCGGGCTCGGGCTCCGGGGAGGCGGTCGGCGGCGTCGGCGGTGCCGCCGCGGCCGCCATCGCCTCGCGTACGTCGTCGGGCAGGGCGAGCCGCAGGATCGGCGACCGGGCGCCCTCGGAGGAGAGGTAGAGCCGCTCGTCCGCTCCCACGGCGAGCCCCTCCCCCTGCTCCTGGTCGGGCAGCCGGAAGTCGCCGACCGACTCCAGCTCCGGGAAGGTCAGCACGAACGCCTGGCTGTAGTTGCGCAGCACCAGGTGCTCCCCGTCGGGCAGGAAGGCGCCGTCGGTGACCAGCCCCGGCGCCGGGCCGAGCAGGTCCATCCGGTTCGTGCCCTCCGGCCGCAGGTCGCTGGGGGCGGCGTAGACGCTGCCCCCGACCACCCCCTTGGTGACCACGTACAGCCGACCCGTGACCGGATGCCGCAGCAGGGCCTCGGCGTCGGCCGCCCGCCCGCCCGGATAGGTGAGCGTGAACGCGTCGTCCGGGGCGCTGGAGGAACCGGTGCCGTAGGGCACCCGGGTGACCGTCACCGCGTCCCGGGCCCGGCGGTTGTCGCCGATGTCGGCGACCCACACCCGGTCCGGGCCGGCCGGCGCCAGCGCCTCGTTGTCGACCGACTCCCCCGGCCAGGTCGTGGTGCCGACGGTCTCGCCGGTCCCCAGGTCGACGGTGAAGATCCGGGAGCCGTCGCCGGAGTCGTTCACGGTCACCGCCAGGTCGCCGTCGACGACCAGGCCGCTGGACTCCAGGATCTCGGGGTCCGCGAGCCGCACGACCAGCTCGGGCTCCTCGGCGGTCGGTGTCGCCGCCGCGCCCAGCGCGAAGGTCAGGCCCACCGCTCCGAGCGCGAGCAGCTCACGCATCGGCCCGTCCCGAGGGGTCGGCGAGCAGCTCCCCCAGCCGGGGCCGGACCTGCCAGGCGGCGACCAGGTCGTCGTACTCCGAGGCCACCGAGCCGCCGGTCACCCGGCGACCGGTCCGGACCGCCCGCAGCAGCGTGTTGCGCGGCGTGTGCGCGCTCTCGACGAACTCGACCACGTCGACCCGGTACCCCTCCCGCCGCAGCAGCGCCGCGCGCAGGGCGTCGGTGAGGGTGTCGGCGAAGCGCTCCCGCAGGATGCCGTGCCGGGTCAGCAGCGAGTACGGCGCCGGGGTGGGGCTGCGCCGCAGCTGGGCGGCGATGTCGTGGTGGCAGCAGGGGGCGGCCAGGACCACCGGCGCCTCCCAGCGCAGGGCGCGGGCGAGGGCGTCGTCCGTGGCGGTGTCGCAGGCGTGCAGCGCCAGCACCACCTCGGGCGCCGGGTCGAGCTCGGCGGTGCCGATGGAGCCGACCGCGAACCGGGTGCTCCGCTCCACCCCGAGCCCCGCGGCCACCTCCTCGTTGTGCCGGCGCGACTGCTCCTTGACGTCGACGCCGGTCAGCTCGACAGGCAGGCCGCGCACGGTGCCCAGGAAGCGGTGCGCGGCGAAGGTCAGGTAGGCGTTGCCGCACCCGAGGTCGACGATCCTCAGCGGGTCCTCCGCCGTGGGGCGGCGCAGGTGTCCCTTGTCGATCGCGTCGGTGACCGAGGCGTCGAGGAGCCGAAGGAACTCCTCGACCTGGCGGTACTTCGCCTGCCGGCTGGGCAGGATCCGGCCCTCGTCCGAGGCGATGCCGAGCGCCCGCAGCACCGGGTCGTCCTCGGGCAGCAGCCGGTCCTTGGCCTGGTCGTGGCCGCGCTGCGCGGCGACCGCCTCGGGCCGCCGGGTGGTGTGCACCAGCGCCTCGAGCCTCTTGGTCACCCGCAGCTGGTGCTGCTCGGTGCTGGTCTCGACGTGCCAGTTGCCGAACGGCTCCTCGAGCAGGTCGTCGACGGCGTCCCGGGCGGCCGCGCCCAGCGCGTGGTTCGCGGTGTGCGCCTGGGTGGCGTCGTAGGACGTGACCTGGAGGTGCCGGCCCGCCTTCAGGTCGACGTAGCGCAGCTCGACCCGCTTCCACCGCGGCTGCTCGCCCCGCCGGCGGCCGGAGGCCACCGCCCGCACCAGCACCTGGTCGTCGAGGACCAGGCCACGCAGTCGGTTCAGTGCCCGGAGGAGAGGCTCGGCAGCCACTACTTGACCAGGGCGGCG
The DNA here is from genome assembly GCF_014842875.1 of Nocardioides donggukensis. GTDB lineage: Bacteria > Actinomycetota > Actinomycetes > Propionibacteriales > Nocardioidaceae > Nocardioides > Nocardioides donggukensis. The sequence goes on from NZ_JACYXZ010000004.1 coordinate 35,874, forward strand.
ACGACGACGAGGACCAGCAGCCCGCCCAGCGCCACGGGGATCACGAGTCGGCGGTAGCGCGGGTTCATGCCTGAAGTCTAGAGGCGAGCAGTTGCGCGAGGTGGATGGCGGGGACGCCCTCGAGGTCCTCCAGCTGGGTGCGGCAGGACAGCCCGTCCGCGAGCACCACGGCGTCGGTCCCGGCGGCGCGGACCGCGGGGAGCAGGTCGTGCTCGGCCACCGCGACCGAGACCTCGTAGTGCCCCTTCTCCACCCCGAAGTTGCCGGCCAGCCCACAGCAGCCGCCGACCCGGGTCACCTGCGCACCGGCCCGTCGCAGCAGCGCCGCGTCGGCCTCCCAGCCGAGCACGGAGGCGTGGTGGCAGTGCGGCTGGGCCACCACCTCGACCCCGCTGAGGTCCGGCGGCGTCCACCCGTCCAGCCCGGTCAGCACCTCGGCCAGCGTGCGCAGCCCCGCCGCCACCTCGGCGGCGCGCGGGTCGTCGACGAGCTCGACGGCGTCGCTGCGCATGGTCGCCAGGCACGAGGGCTCCAGCCCGATGACCGGGGTGCCGTCGACGACGTACGGGTGCAGGGTGGCCACGGTGCGGGCCACGATCCGTCGGGCCTGGGTGAGCTGGCCGGTGGTGATCCAGGTGAGGCCGCAGCAGGCGGTCTCGGGGATCACGCCGACCCGCAGCCCGGCGGCCTCCAGCAGCCGGATCGCGGCCTGCCCCGACTCGACGGCGAAGTGGTCGGTGAAGGTGTCGGCCCACAGCCACACGTCCGGCCGGTCGAGGTCCCGGACCGGAGCCGAGGGGGCCCGGACGGTCCGGCGCAGGGTGCGCGAGGAGAAGCGGGGCACCCCTCGGCGCTGGTCGATGCCGGCGCCGGCCCGGGCCAGCCGCAGCACCGGGCCGAGCCGAAGGGCGGCGTTCAGGGCCGGAGCCACCGGCGCGGACAGCCGGGCCCACAGCGGCAGCCTCCCCAGGGCCAGGTGCGACCGAGGTCGTTTGAGGGCGCCCCACCGGCCGCCGTAGGTCTGGTGCAGCACCTCGGACTTGTACGTCGCCATGTCCACGCCCGTGGGGCAGTCCCGGGCGCAGCCCTTGCAGGACAGGCACAGGTCCAGCGCCTCGTGCACCGCCGGGTCCCGGAGCCCGTCGACGAGGTCCCCGTCGAGGGCCTCCTGCAGCACCCGGGCCCGACCCCGGGTGGAGTCCTTCTCGTCCCGGGTCGCGGTGTAGGAGGGGCACATGACCCCACCCGGCCCGGTGTTGTCGGCCAAGCACTTGCCGACCCCCGTGCAGCGGTGCGCGGCGCGGCCGAGCGAGCCGCCGTCGTGGGTGAGCCTCAGCAGCGGCCGCACGCCCGCGACCGGCCGGGCCGGGCGCAGCGCTCCGTCGAGCGGGTCGGGGTCGACCAGCACGCCGGGGTTGAGCAGGCCGTCGGGGTCGCAGATCGCCTTGGCCGCGGCGAAGAGCCGCAGCGAGTCCGCGTCGTACATCCGCGGCAGCAGCTCGGAGCGGGCCCGACCGTCGCCGTGCTCGCCGGACAGCGAGCCGCCGTACGCCGCGACCCGGTCGGCCGCCTCGGTGAGGAAGGTGCGGAACCGCTGTCCGCCGTCGTCGAACTCGAAGTCGATCCGCACGTGCACGCAGCCGTCGCCGAAGTGGCCGTAGGGCACCCCGTCGAGGCGGTGCTCGCGGAGCAGTGCGTCGAAGTCGCGCAGCCACTCGCCCAGGTGTTCCGGCGGGACGGCCGCGTCCTCCCAGCCCGAGTACGCCGGCCGGCCCAGGCTGCGTGCGGCCAGTCCGGCGCCGTCCTCGCGGATCCGCCAGAGCGCGGCCTGCTCGGCGGCGCCGGTGACGACCCGGGCCTCCGTCGCCCCCGCCAGCGCGACCACCCGGCCGGCCCGGGCCTCGGCCTCCGCGGCGGTGTCGGCGCTGACCTCGACGAACAGCCAGCCGGCGCCGCGCGGCAGGTCAGGCACGCTCTTCCCTGCCGCCCGCACGACGTCGACGATCCGGGCGTCCAGACCCTCGCACGCCACCAGCGGGTCGCCCGCGAGCAGCCCGGGCACGTCGTCGGCCGCGTCGGCCATCGAGGGGTAGCCGAGCACCGCGAGCGCCGTCGCGCCGGGCTCGGGCACCAGCTCGACGGTCGCCTCGAGCACTACCGCCAGCGTCCCCTCGGAGCCCACCAGGAACCGGTCCAGGCGCCGGCCGTTCTCGGGGAGGAGGTGCTCCAGCGAGTAGCCGCTGACCTGCCGGCCGAAGCGGCCGAAGCTGGTGCGCACGTGCTCGAGGTGGTCGTCGACGAGCCGGGTCAGCGGCCCCTCCCCCGACCCGGCGTCCAGGACCGTGCCGTCGCCGAGCACGACCCGCAGCCCGGCCACGTTGTCGGCGGTGCGCCCGTAGCCGAGGGCTCGGGAGCCGCACGCGTTGTTGCCGATCATCCCGCCGATCGTGCAGCGGGTGTGGGTCGAGGGGTCGGGGCCGAAGCGCAGCCCGTGCGGCGCGACCCGGCGCTGCAGGCCGGCGTGCACGATGCCCGGCTGCACGGTCGCGGTGCGGGCCTCGGGGTCGACCGCGAGCACCCGGTTGAGGTGCCGGCTGGTGTCGAGCACCAGCCCGGGGCCGACCGCGTTGCCGGCGATCGAGGTCCCGGCCCCGCGCATCGTGACCGGCACGCCGGCCTCCCGGGCCACCTGCACGGCCGCCAGCAGCTCGTCGGTGCTGCGCGGTCGGGCCACCGCCTGCGGCACGATCCGGTAGAGCGAGGAGTCGGAGGAGTAGAGCGCCCGGTCGAGGGTGGCGGCGGAGGCGTCGCCCACACCGGCCCGGGCGAGGTCCCGGAGCAGCTGGTCGGTCACCACAGCTGCAGGGACTCCCCGAACACGCCGGCGAGGTCCTCGGCGGTGACCTCGCGCGGCGCGGTCGCCAGCAGCCGCTGCTGCTGCAGCGAGCCGGCCACGAGGTCGTCCACGTCGTCCTCCCCGTAGCCGACCTCGCCCAGCCCGTTCGGCAGGCCGATGTCGCGCATCAGCGCACCCAGCACCGTCGGGAGCAGGTCGGGGCCATCGGTCTCCGAGGTGTCCGGGGCCAGGAGTCGCGCCGCCCGCAGGTGTCGGTCGGGGCCGGCCTCGAAGGTGAACCGGAACGCCGCGGGGGCCGTCAGCGAGACGGCCATCCCGTGCGGCACGATCGGCTCGTCCTGCGGGTAGCCGGCCGGCCGGTAGTCCCGGACCCGGCCCGCCACCGGGTAGGCGTTGGCGTGCGGGATGTGCACGCCGGCGTTGCCGAAGCCCATCCCGGCGAAGGTCGCGGCCAGGGCCATCTGCTCGCGGGCCGCCCGGTCCCCGCCGTCGGCGACCGCGGCCCGGAACGCCCCGGCGAGCAGCGACAGCGCCTTCTCCGACCACATGTCGGCGATCGGGTTCGCCCCGCAGTACGGCACCCGCTGCTCGGCGCTCTTCGCGGGGAACCCGGCGAACCAGCGGGCGGTGTAGGACTCGAGGGCGTGGCAGAGGATGTCCATCCCCGAGGCCGCGGTGACCATGGTCGGCTGGCTCATGGTCAGGTCCGGGTCGACCACGGCCAGCGTGGGCCGCAGCCGCGGGTGGCTGATCCCGGTCTTCACGTGCTGGTCGAGCACGTCGAGGACGCAGATCGTGGTGCTCTCGCTGCCGGTGCCGGTGGTGGTCGGGACCGCCACCAGGGGCTTCAGCGGTCGGGTCGGCGCCCGGCCCTTCCCGACCGGGGCGTTGACGTAGTCCAGCAGCTCCCCGTCGTTGCTGCCGAGCAGGTTGACCGCCTTCGCGGTGTCGATCGCCGACCCGCCGCCCACGGCCACGTAGGCGTCGAAGGGGCCCTCGCCGCGGCCGAACTCGACGGCCTCGACCAGCGAGGCGTCGGTCGGCTCCACCCGGGCCCGGTCGAACACCACGACCTCGATCCCGGCGGCCCGGACCTGCTCGGCGATCCGCTCGGGGTGCCCCGTGCCGGCCACGCCGGGGTCGGTCACCAGCAGCACCCGGCGGGCGTCGTACTGCTGGAGGTCGAAGCCGATCTCCGCCGAGGCGCCGGCGCCGAACTTCAGCGCAGGCGCGCCGTAGGTGAACACCGTCTCCGTGGTGGGGGCAGTCATGGCCACAACCTATCCGGCGCTCACAGTCCCAGCGCGTGCCTGACCACGTCGAGGACCGCGACCCGGCCCTCCACCACGTCGTCGACCGGCACCCAGGCCGCGGCGTCCGTGGTGCCGCCGACCTCGTCCACCCGGGGTACGGCGTCGGGGGGCGCGGTGCCGGCGAAGATCAGGTGCACGCCGTGGTAGTCCTGCGTCTGTCCGGACGGGGCGGTGCCGACCAGGTGCACGTCGTGCACGTCGAGCAGGTCGCCGACCTCCACGTCGAGACCGCACTCCTCCCGGACCTCCCGGGCGAGGGCCGCGGCCGGGGTCTCCCCGTGGTCGACACCACCACCGGGCAGCGTCCAGGCGCCGGGCTGGTGACCACGCGCCGAGACCCGGGTGAGCAGCAGGTCCGTGCCGCGCCGGACCACGGCGTAGGCCGCGACCCGCTGCAGCCGCGCGTGCCGGTGCTCGGCCAGCGCCTCGGCGACCAGCGCGGTGACCGGCACCGTGCCGTCGAGCACGTCGGCCAGCGGCAGCCAGGCGGCCTCGGCCGTCGACCCGTCCACCTCCACGACGTGCGGGTCCGGGGAGTCGGCCGGGACCCAGCCCTCGTAGACGATCTGGAGCGCGTGGTAGTCCGCCGGCCGCTGGCCCTGGGTGGCCCGCGGGTTGTGCCGGGAGTAGACCCGCGCCTGCGCCGCCACCGTGGCCCGCAGCCCGGTCTCCTCGTGCACCTCGCGCACCACCGCGACCGCCGGGTTCTCGCCGTGGTCGAGACCGCCGCCGGGCAGGGTCCACAGCGGCGTGCTGGAGATCCGTGGGGCCAGCCGCGAGAGCAGGATCGCGTCGTCCCGGATGATGACGGCGTACGCCGCCACCCGCTGACGTCTCGGCAGTCGACCCATGCCACCGGAGTCTAGGAGGACCCCGCGAACCGGCTGCGCTACCGTGTCGCGGTGCCTCGCGACCCCTGGCTGGACAACGTCAAGATGGCCCTGGTGACGTTCGTCGTCGTCGGCCACATGTGGGGGCAGCTGGCGCTGGGCGGCGCGAGCGACCACGCCTACGACTTCCTCTACGTCTGGCACATCCCGGCGTTCGTGCTGGTCACCGGGCACCTCTCCCGGAGCTTCGAGTGGACCCGCCGGCACCTGACCGCGCTGGTGACCACGCTGCTGGTGCCGTACCTGATCTTCGAGCCGGCGCTCTACTACTTCCGGGTGGCGTTCGGCCAGCGCGAGGACGGCCCGCTGCTCCTGCAGCCGCACTGGACGATGTGGTACCTCCTCACGGTCGCCGTCTGGCGCCTGGCGACCCCGGTCCTGAAGCGGCACTGGGTGTTCGTCCCGCTGTCGGTGCCGATCAGCCTGCTCGCCGGCAGCCTCGAGTTCGACCTGCTCGCCGTGCCCCGGATCCTCGGGCTGCTGCCGTTCTTCGTGATCGGGCTGCACCTCGAGCGCCGGCACCTGGCCGCGCTCACGACCTGGTGGGCCCGCGCCGTCGGCGTCGCCGGGCTGGCCTGGCTGTGGGTGCTGGCCGGCCACACCGACGACCTGGCCCGCTCGGCCTTCCTCTACTACGACCGGCCCTACTCCGAGCTCGGCTTCTCCGACGAGGCCGGCCTGGCGGTCCGGCTGGCGGTGCTCGGCGCCGGCGTCATCGGGACCGTGGGGGCGCTGTCGCTGATCCCGACGGCGGCGTCGTGGTTCACCCGGCTCGGCTCGGCGTCGATCGTGGTCTACCTGTTCCACGGCTTCGTGGTCCGCGGCCTGGAGTTCGCCGGCTGGGTCGGCTTCTCCGAGAGGTATCCGAACCTCTCGTTCGCGGTGCTGAGCGTCCTGGGTGTCGCGGTGGCGCTGGTGCTGGCCTGGCCACCGGTCTCGGACCGGCTCCGGAACGTCGTCGACCCGGTCGGCTGGCTCAGGCGTCGGCGGGAAGCGGCCCCCACGTCGGCGTGACCGCGCTGCGCGGCACGCTGTCGAGCTCACGCGCCGCCAGCCGCGTGGGGGCGTCGCCGCCGAGGTGGGCGGGGTACCACGGCGCGTGCTCACCCGGCCGGGGCCGGTGCCGCGGCCGGGTCTGGAGGTCCTCCAGCATCCCGGTCAGGACGGCACCGAGGTGTCGGGTGGTGGCGGTCAGGTCGTCGGTCGCGGCGACCGGGATCGGCTCGCCGAAGGCCAGGTCGACCGGCCGGCCGCGGGTCCAGTCGGGGCCGGGCGGTCGACCGTCGACCTCGGCGCCGACGGTGTAGATCCGCTGGGACCCCCACACGGCGGCCGGCACGATCGGGACGCCGGTCTCCCGGGCCAGGGCCGCGACGCCGGGCATCAGTGAGCGCACCGTCCAGGACCACGAGATCCCGGCCTCGGGGAAGACGCACACCGCGTCCCCGGACCGCAGCCGGCTCCGGGCGGTGAGGTAGGCGCCGGCCGGAGCCGCACGGTCCACCGGGACGTGGCCCATCCGGTCCATGGCCCAGCCGACCGGTCCGGGGGCGTCCCAGACGTCGTGGCGGCACAGGAAGCGCACGAAGCGCCCGCGCTCGACGGCCGCCCGCTCCAGCAGGACGAAGTCGAGGTAGCCGACGTGGTTGGACGCCAGCAGGACCGGCCCGGTGCGGGGGATGTTGCCGATGCCGGCACCGTGCAGGTCCACGTCGAGGGCGGCGAGCAGGCCGCGACCGAGGCCGTTGACGGCCCGGTAGACGCCCTCTGAGGGGTGAGTCGAGTGCTCAGGCGGCCGCCTGGGCGACCGCCTGAGCACTCGATCGTGGTGGATCAGTTCTGGTACGACCCGAAGTCGAAGTCGTCCAGGGCCACGGCCTGACCACCGGCGCTGCCGAAGTCGTAGTCGTAGGAGTCGTAGCCGGTGACGGAGTACGCCGCCGCGCGGGCCTCCTCGGTGGGCTCCACCCGGATGTTGCGGTACCGCTCGAGGCCGGTGCCCGCCGGGATCAGCTTGCCGATGATCACGTTCTCCTTCAGGCCCCGCAGCGAGTCGCTGCGGCCGTGGATCGCCGCGTCGGTGAGCACCCGGGTGGTCTCCTGGAACGAGGCGGCGGAGAGCCACGACTCGGTCGCCAGGGAGGCCTTGGTGATGCCCATCAGCTCGGGACGACCCGAGGCCGGCTTGCCGCCCTCGGAGAGCACCCGGCGGTTCTCCTCCTCGAAGCGCACCCGGTCGACCAGGTCGGAGGGGAGCAGGTTGGTCTCGCCCGACTCGATGACCGTCACCCGGCGCAGCATCTGCCGGACGATGATCTCGATGTGCTTGTCGTGGATCGACACGCCCTGGCTGCGGTACACGTTCTGTACCTCGTCCACCAGGTGCTGCTGCGCCTTGCGGACACCCAGGATGCGCAGGACCTCCTTGGGGTCCGGCGTGCCCTGCGTGAACTGCTCGCCGACCTCGACGTGGTCGCCGTCGGCGACCTGGAGGCGGGAGCGCCGCGAGACCGGGTACTCCATGACCTCGGAGCCGTCGTCGGGGGTGACCAGGATCTTGCGGGCCTTGTCACCCTCCTCGATCTCCACCCGACCGGCGACCTCCGAGATCGGCGCCAGACCCTTGGGCTGACGCGCCTCGAAGAGCTCCACCACGCGGGGCAGACCCTGGGTGATGTCGTCCGCGGAGGCCACACCACCGGTGTGGAAGGTCCGCATCGTCAGCTGCGTGCCGGGCTCACCGATGGACTGGGCGGCGATGATGCCGACCGCCTCACCGATGTCGACCAGCAGGCCGGTGGCCAGCGAGCGGCCGTAGCACTTGGCGCAGGTGCCGGTGCGGGCGTCACAGGTCAGGACCGAGCGGACCTTGACCTCGGTGATCCCGGCGGCGACGAGCTCGGCGATCTTGACGTCGCCCAGGTCCTCGCCGGCGGCCGCGAGCACCTCACCCGTCTCCGGGTGGGTGACCTCGGTGGCCGCGGTCCGGGCGTACGCCGCGGTCTCGGCGTTGTCGTCCTTGGTGACCAGACCGCTCTCGCTGCGCACGCCGATGGTCTTCGGCATGCCCCGCTCGGTGCCGCAGTCGTCCTCTCGGATGATGACGTCCTGCGAGACGTCCACCAGGCGCCGGGTGAGGTACCCGGAGTCGGCGGTCCGCAGCGCGGTGTCGGCCAGACCCTTGCGGGCACCGTGGGTGGAGATGAAGTACTCCAGCACGGAGAGACCCTCGCGGAAGTTCGCCTTGATCGGCCGCGGGATGATCTCGCCCTTGGGGTTGGCCACCAGGCCACGCATGGCGCCGACCTGACGGATCTGGTTCATGTTTCCGGAGGCGCCGGAGACGACCATCATGTAGATCGGGTTCGTCCGGTCGAAGGTCTCCTCCATGGCGTCGCCGACCTTCTTGGAGGCCTCGGTCCAGATCTCGATGAGCTCCTGGCGACGCTCGTCGTCGGTGACCAGGCCGCGCTCGAACTGCTTCTGGATCTTGGCGGCCTTCTCCTCGTACTCGGCGAGCAGGCCGACCTTGTTGGCCGGCGTGGTCACGTCGTCGATCGAGACCGTGACCCCGGACCGGGTGGCCCAGTGGAAGCCGGTGTCCTTCAGGGCGTCCAGCGAGGCGGCCACCTCGACCTTGGTGTAGCGCTCGGCCAGGTCGTTGACGATCGTGCCGAGCTGCTTCTTGCCCACCTCGAAGTTGACGTAGGGGTAGTTCGCCGGCAGGGCATCGTTGAACAGCGAGCGGCCCAGCGTGGTCTCGAGGGTCTCCCCGTCGACGCGCAGCGAGATCTTCGACTGCAGGGTGATCTCGCGGTGGTCGAAGGCCATGATCGCCTCGGCCTGCGACCCGAACCCGCGGCCCTCGCCGGGCTCGCCGTCGCGGTCGGTGGTGAGGAAGAACAGGCCGATGATCATGTCCTGGGTGGGCATGGTCACGGGACGGCCGTCCGACGGCTTCAGGATGTTGTTCGTCGACAGCATCAGGATCCGGGCCTCGGCCTGCGCCTCCGCGGAGAGCGGCAGGTGGACGGCCATCTGGTCGCCGTCGAAGTCGGCGTTGAACGCCGAGCAGACGAGCGGGTGGATCTGGATGGCCTTGCCCTCGATCAGCTGGGGCTCGAACGCCTGGATGCCGAGCCGGTGCAGCGTGGGTGCCCGGTTCAGCAGCACCGGGTGCTCGGTGATGACCTCCTCGAGGACGTCCCACACGACCGGGCGCGCGCGCTCGACCATCCGCTTGGCGGACTTGATGTTCTGCGCGTGCGAGAGGTCGACCAGGCGCTTCATCACGAACGGCTTGAAGAGCTCCAGCGCCATCTGCTTGGGCAGGCCGCACTGGTGCAGCTTCAGCTGCGGACCCGAGACGATCACCGAGCGGCCCGAGTAGTCGACGCGCTTGCCGAGCAGGTTCTGACGGAACCGGCCCTGCTTGCCCTTCAGCATGTCCGAGAGCGACTTCAGCGGCCGGTTGCCCGGTCCGGTGACCGGACGGCCGCGACGGCCGTTGTCGAACAGCGAGTCGACGGCCTCCTGGAGCATCCGCTTCTCGTTGTTGACGATGATCTCGGGCGCGCCGAGGTCGAGCAGCCGCTTGAGCCGGTTGTTCCGGTTGATCACGCGCCGGTACAGGTCGTTGAGGTCGGAGGTCGCGAACCGGCCACCGTCGAGCTGCACCATCGGGCGCAGGTCCGGCGGGATGACCGGGACCGCGTCCAGGACCATGCCCTGGGGCTGGTTGCCCGTCTTGCGGAACGCGTCGACGACCTTGAGCCGCTTGAGGGCACGGACCTTGCGCTGGCCCTTGCCGGTCGCGATCGTCTCGCGGAGCGACTCGACCTCGGCCTCGACGTCGAAGCCCTGGAGGCGCTTCTGGATCGCCGCGGCGCCCATGTGGCCCTCGAAGTACTTGCCGAACCACATCTTCATCTCGCGGTAGAGCATCTCGTCGCCGAGGAGGTCCTGGATCTTGAGCGACTTGAAGGTGCTCCAGACCTCGTCGAGCCGGTCGATCTCGCGCTGCGCGCGGTCGCGCAGCTGCTTCATCTCCCGCTCGGCGCCGTCCTTGACCTTGCGGCGCTGGTCGGCCTTGGCGCCCTCGGCCTCGAGCGTGGCGAGGTCCTCCTCGAGCTTCTTGGCGCGGTCCTCGATGGAGGTGTCGCGACGGCCCTCGAGGCGCTTGCGCTCCAGGTCGACCTTGCCCTCGAGCGAGGACAGGTCCCGGTGCCGGGCGTCCTCGTCGACGGCGGTGATCATGTAGGCGGCGAAGTAGATGACCTTCTCGAGGTCCTTCGGCGCCAGGTCCAGCAGATAGCCGAGCCGGCTCGGCACACCCTTGAAGTACCAGATGTGGGTCACCGGCGCGGCCAGCTCGATGTGGCCCATGCGCTCACGGCGCACCTTGGACCGGGTCACCTCGACGCCGCAGCGCTCGCAGATGATGCCCTTGAAGCGGACCCGCTTGTACTTCCCGCAGTAGCACTCCCAGTCCCGGGTGGGACCGAAGATCTTCTCGCAGAAGAGGCCGTCACGCTCCGGCTTGAGCGTGCGGTAGTTGATGGTCTCCGGCTTCTTGACCTCGCCGTGGCTCCACCCGCGGATGTCCTCCGCGGTGGCCAGGCCGATCTGAAGCTGGTCGAAGAAGTTCACGTCAAGCACGTTGGCTTCAATTCCTTCGGTTCGTTTGCTGCTAGAGGCGGGGGACCGGGGCGGCCCGGTGGTCGAGGAGGTCGCACTGCGACCGGCTCTCGACCACCGGGCTCGACCTCAGACTTCTTCGACCGAGCTCGGCTCGCGCCGGGACAGGTCGATGCCGAGCTCCTCGGCGGCACGGAAGACGTCCTCCTCCGCGTCACGCATCTCGATGGCGGAGCCGTCCTGCGACAGCACCTCCACGTTGAGGCAGAGCGACTGCATCTCCTTGACGAGCACCTTGAACGACTCGGGGATGCCGGAGTCGGGGATGTTCTCGCCCTTCACGATCGCCTCGTAGACCTTCACCCGGCCGGGGACGTCGTCGGACTTGATCGTCAGCAGCTCCTGGAGGGCGTAGGCGGCGCCGTACGCCTCCATCGCCCAGACCTCCATCTCGCCGAACCGCTGGCCGCCGAACTGGGCCTTACCGCCCAGGGGCTGCTGCGTGATCATCGAGTAGGGCCCGGTGGAGCGGGCGTGGATCTTGTCGTCGACGAGGTGGTGGAGCTTGAGGATGTACATGTAGCCCACCGAGACCGGGTCCGGGAACGGCTCGCCGGAGCGGCCGTCGAACAGGTCGGCCTTGCCGTCGTCGCCGATCATCCGCACACCGTCGCGGTTGGGGTGCGTGGACCCCAGCAGCCCGGTGATCTCGTCCTCGCGAGCACCGTCGAAGACCGGGGTGGCGACCTTGGTGTCCGCCTCGGCCTTGTCGACGTGGATCGACATGAGCCGCTGCTTCCAGTCGGCGTCGTCCTTGTCCTCGTGGAGGTTGATGTCCCAGCCCTGCTTGGCCAGCCAGCCCAGGTGCAGCTCGAGGATCTGGCCGATGTTCATCCGTCGCGGCACACCCAGCGGGTTGAGCACGACGTCGACCGGGGTGCCGTCCTCCATGAACGGCATGTCCTCGACGGGCAGGATCTTCGCGATGACGCCCTTGTTGCCGTGCCGGCCGGCGAGCTTGTCACCCACGGAGATCTTGCGCTTCTGCGCGACGTACACGCGCACCAGCTGGTTGACGCCCGGGGGCAGCTCGTCGCCGTCCTCGCGGTCGAAGACCCGGACGCCGATGACGGTGCCGGACTCGCCGTGCGGGACCTTCATCGAGGTGTCGCGGACCTCACGGGCCTTCTCGCCGAAGATCGCGCGCAGCAGCCGCTCCTCGGGGGTCAGCTCGGTCTCGCCCTTGGGCGTGACCTTGCCGACCAGGATGTCGCCGGTGGTGACCTCGGCGCCGATGCGGATGATGCCCCGCTCGTCGAGGTCGGCGAGCATCTCCTCGGAGACGTTCGGGATGTCCCGGGTGATCTCCTCGGGGCCGAGCTTGGTGTCGCGGGCGTCGACCTCGTGCTCCTCGATGTGGATCGAGGTGAGAACGTCCTCCTGGACCAGGCGCTGGCTCAGGATGATCGCGTCCTCGTAGTTGTGGCCCTGCCACGGCATGAAGGCCACGAGGAGGTTGGTGCCCAGCGCCATCTCGGCGTCGTCGGTGCACGGCCCGTCGGCGATCGGCGAGCCGACCTCCACCCGGGCGCCCTCGGCGACCAGCGGACGCTGGTTGATGCAGGTGCCCTGGTTGGACCGGCGGAACTTCGCCATCCGGTAGGAGGTGTAGGTGCCGTCGTCGTTCATGACCTCGACCAGGTCGGCCGAGACGTCCTTGACCACGCCGGCGCTGGTCGCGGTGACCACGTCACCGGCGTCGACGGCGGCGCGGTACTCCATGCCGGTGCCCACCAGCGGCGAGTCGCTCTTGATGAGCGGCACGGCCTGGCGCTGCATGTTGGCGCCCATGAGCGCTCGGTTGGCGTCGTCGTGCTCGAGGAACGGGATCAGCGCGGTCGCCACCGACACCATCTGGCGCGGCGAGACGTCCATGTAGTCGACCTCTTCGGCGAGGATCTCGGAGACCTCGCCGTGCCGCTGGCGGACCAGCACCCGCTCCTCGACGAAGCGGTTGTTCTTGTCGAGGGCGGCGTTGGCCTGCGCGATGACGTACTTGTCCTCGTCGTCGGCGGTGAGGTAGTCGACCCGGTCGGTCACCTTGCCCTTGCTCACCCGGCGGTACGGCGTCTCGACGAAGCCGAACGGGTTGATCCGGCCGTACGAGGCCAGCGACCCGATCAGGCCGATGTTCGGGCCCTCCGGGGTCTCGATCGGGCACATCCGGCCGTAGTGCGAGGTGTGGACGTCGCGGACCTCCATGCCGGCGCGGTCGCGGGAGAGACCCCCGGGGCCGAGCGCGGAGAGGCGGCGCTTGTGGGTGAGCCCGGCGATCGGGTTCGTCTGGTCCATGAACTGCGAGAGCTGGGAGGTCCCGAAGAACTCCTTCAGCGCCGCCACCACGGGCCGGATGTTGATCAGCGACTGCGGCGTGATCGCCTCGACGTCCTGGGTGGTCATCCGCTCGCGGACCACCCGCTCCATGCGGGCCAGGCCGGTGCGGAGCTGGTTCTGGATCAGCTCGCCGACCGTGCGCATGCGCCGGTTGCCGAAGTGGTCGATGTCGTCGGCGCGGACCTCCATGTCCTTGCCGTCGCCGTCCTTGAGCACCGTGCCCTCACGGTCGGTGAGCAGGTCGTCACCGTTGTGCAGCCGGACGATGTAGCGGATGCTCGCGACGATGTCGGCGATCGTCAGCGTCTGCTGGTCGAAGGCCTCGTGCACGCCGAGCTTCTTGTTGATCTTGTACCGGCCGACCTTGGCCAGGTCGTAGCGCTTGGGGTTGAAGTAGTAGTTCTTCAACAGCGTCAGCGCGGCCTCACGCGTGGGCGGTTCGCCCGGGCGGAGCTTGCGGTAGATGTCCAGCAGCGCGTCGTCCGGCCCCTGGGTGTTGTCCTTCTCCTCGGTGATCTGGATCGACTCGTAGGTGCGCAGCTCGGCCATCACCGCGTCGTAGTCGAACTCCTCGCCGATCTCCTCGGCCACGGCCTGGAGCGCCTTGAGCAGGACGGTGACGTTCTGCTTGCGCTTGCGGTCGAGGCGGACGCCGACCAGGTCGCGCTTGTCGATCTCGAACTCGAGCCAGGCGCCGCGCGAGGGGATCACCTTGGCGGTGTAGATGTCCTTGTCGGAGGTCTTGTCCGCGGACCGCTCGAAGTAGACGCCCGGGGAGCGCACCAGCTGGGAGACCACGACCCGCTCGGTGCCGTTGATGATGAAGGTGCCCTTGTCGGTCATGAGCGGGAACTCGCCCATGAACACGGTCTGGCCCTTGATCTCACCGGTGTCGTTGTTGGTGAACTCGGCCGAGACGTACAGCGGGGCGGAGTAGGTGAAGTCCTTCTCCTTGCACTCCTCCGCGGTGTACTTGGGGTCGTAGAAGAGGGGGTTCTCGAACGAGAGCGACATCGTCTCGGAGAAGTCCTCGATGGGGGAGATCTCCTCGAAGATCTCGGTGAGCCCCGACTTGCTCGAGACGTCCTCGCCGGCGTCGGTCCTGCGCTGGACCTCGGCCTCCCACTTCTCGTTGCCCACCAGCCAGTCGAAGCTGTCGGTCTGGAGGGCGAGGAGCTTGGGTACTTCGAGGGGTTCGGTGATCTTCGCGAACGAGATGCGACGGGAGTTTCCAGCGGTGCTGCGCGCGGCCAAGAGGTGTCCTTCTTCAGGGTTCGCTCTGGAGGAGTCGTCGACCCACCACAAACCAGCCACCGGGCAGGCAGGAAGCATTTGAGGGCGGACGCAAAGAAGGAGCCTAGCGGAAATAGGCGCGCGGCTCAAACCCGCGGCCCGGGTTTCTCGAACGCGAAGCCCGTCGCTGGCGACGATCATGAACCCCGCGGGGGCGCAGGTCAAGCACCGCACCCGCCCGGGCGTGGCCCCGGCGGTGGGCTCAGGGAGTCTCCGCGTCCTCCGACGGGTCGTCCTGGGTGTCCTTCTCGGGGCCCTCCGTGGGGTCCCCAGTGGGGTCCTCAGTGGGGTCCTCGGCACCCTCGCCCGCCACCTCGGGGTCCCAGCCGTCGATCTTCTCGATCAGCCAGTCGCCCTCGCGCTCGACCATCGTCACCGTCAGGCCCAGCGTGACCTGCTGCTCCTGGTTGGCGTTGGAGGTGACCGTGTTGAGGACGACCAGGATCTCGGCCCGGTCGCCCTCGCCGGACGTGCGGACGGCGCCGCTCCCGACCACCTCGGAGGTCGCGGTGCCCTTGGTGCGCTCGAGGTTGGGCCCGATCGCGTCGTCCCAGAGGTCCTCGTAGTCGGTGCGCAGGTCCCCCGTCAGCACCCGGGCCGCCTGGTCCCGGTCCCGGTCGGGGAAGCGGTAGTCGTAGGTGAAGACCTTCGGCAGGCCGGCCTCGGCGGCCTCCCGGGCGTCGGACAGCGACGCCTCGACCGCCTCGGAGTCCACCGTGGTCAGCTGCAGCCAGGTCGCGGCGCCGAGCACGAGCGCGACCAGCACCGCGAGCGCGACCAGAGCCCGCACGGGCAGGGCCGCGGCACGCGGCACCCGGCGGGCGAGCCGACCCAGCCGACCGGACCGGTCCCCGGCCGCGGGGGCAGCCCCGACGGCGGTGGTCTGGTCGGGTGCCGGTCCGTCCGGTGCAGGCTCGTCGGCAGCGGGCTCGTCGACGGCGGGCTCCGCGGCCGCCGGCTCGTCGACGGCAGCGGCGGGTGCGCCGGGCGCGGCAGCGACCGACCCGGCGTCGTACGCCGCCCGCCGGTCGGGGTCCAGCAGCACCCCGGCCGCCTCGTTGTAGAGCGCGAACCGACGGTCGGTCGGGTCGAGGTCGGAGATCGAGGCCTTCCACGCCGCGCGGATCTCCTCGGACCCGGCGTCGGGGGCGACGCCGAGCACGTCGTACCAGCTCGCGCTCATCGGCCCTCCCCCTGGTATCCGTCGAGGTCGGCGACCAGCCAGGTGCCGTCGACCTTCTCGAGGTCCAGCAGCCAGAAGAACGGCGTCGGCCGGACCGAGTTCTCCTCCTGCGACTCGGTGATCTCGCCGTTGACGATCACCTG
This sequence comes from Nocardioides donggukensis, assembly GCF_014842875.1. Classification (GTDB taxonomy): domain Bacteria; phylum Actinomycetota; class Actinomycetes; order Propionibacteriales; family Nocardioidaceae; genus Nocardioides; species Nocardioides donggukensis. Next base: position 51,584 of record NZ_JACYXZ010000004.1, read on the forward strand.
GGCGGAGTCCGCGTCGATGCTCTCCACGCCGAGGTGGTCGACGGTGGTCTGGCGGGCGAAGCCCTGCTCGGCGACCAGCTGGTCGAGCACCGGCGCCGACTTCTCGAACTCGGTGCGGAAGGTGGTCGTGATCAGCGGCGTGACCCGCTCGCGGTAGGAGGTGAGCACCTGGTCGTCGTCGAGGTCCGAGGTGCCGTAGTTCCAGGCGGCGGCGACGTACTCCCGGGCCCGGAGCATCACGGCGTCCCGGTCCTGCTGCCGCTGCGAGGCGGCCGGGTCGCCGGCCCGGGCGGCGATGCCGACGGCCAGCCAGACCAGCCCGGCCACCAGGGCGAGGGCCAGGACGATCGTGAGGACGGCGCGCAGCGGGGCCCGCCGGGCGTCGGTGCCGCCCGGTCCGGTCTCGTTCATGGCCCCCTGGTCCGCCCCGCTCACTTCGGCGCCGCGGTCAGGGGCTGGAGCAGTGCCCACTTCCACGACTCCTCCCGGTCCAGTGCCACCCCGGTCGAGGTGCGCGGCGCGACGCTACCCGGCACCTGCAAGCCCGGCATGGAGTCCAGCCAGGAGACCTCGCCGGTCTCCCGGTCGACGTAGGCCACCGGTGCGTCGTAGTCCGCGGCGGCCCGGGGAGCGTTCTGGGCACCTCGCGGGTTGGACTCGGCCGGCGACTCCGCGCAGCGCACGTCGGTCGGCAGCGGTCGGTCGCCGAGGTTCTGCGGGCCGCGCTTGTCGGCGTTCTCGTCGTAGCCGCGGTGGCAGAGCTCGTGGGCGGTGTCGATGAGGCCGAAGTGGGCGTCGAACTTCCCGGTCTGCGGGTCCTTGGAGACGACGGTGAAGCCGCCCTCGACCACGTAGGGGTAGAGCACCAGCAGCTGCTCGATGCCGTCGAGGTGCTCGACCACGATCTCGCCGGTGGTCACCAGGTTGTTGATCAGCGAGGCCAGCTCGACGTCGTTGTCGTCGATGAACCGGCGCAGCTCGTTGGCGGCCGGGGAGCCGGCGTCGATGACCTTGCGGATGTCCTTGTCCGAGGCGGCCACCGTGGTGCTGAACTTCGCCAGCTGGGTGGAGAAGTTGCGGATCGCGGACGCCTTGTCGAGCTGCGTGCGCAGCACGACGTTGCCGTCGCGGATCAGCGACCTGGTGACGTCGAAGTTCTCGTTCGCGGTCTCGATGAACGAGTTGGAGGTGTCGATGATCTGGCCGAGGCTCTCGCCGGTGCCGTCGAAGGCGAGCCCGAACTCGCTCACGACCGTGCGCAGTGCGTCCTTGTCGACGTCGGCCACCGTGGTGGAGATGTCCTCGAGCAGCTTGGCGGTCGGGATCGGGATCCGGGTGTCGACCTGCTCGATCTCGGAGTCGTCGTCGAGGAACGGGCCCTCGTCGACCTTGGGCTGCAGGTCGACGTACTGCTCGCCGACGGCCGACTTGTTCGCGACCAGCGCCACCGTCTCGGCCGGGATCTCGTCCCAGTCGTTCTCGATGTCGAGGTGCACGTCGACGCCCTGGTCGGTCAGGTCCATGCGGCTGACCTGACCGATCGTGACGCCCCGGTAGGTGACCCCGGCGCCGGTGAAGATGCCGCCGGAGTCCGGGAAGTGGGCCACCACCGTGTAGCTGTTGTCCAGCACCAGCCGGTCGAGCCGCGCGTAGCGGGCACCGACGTAGCTGACGCCGATCAGCGTGATCAACACGAAGAACAGCAGCTGGACCTTGGTACGACGCGTGATCATTCGGCCACCCCCGGCAGCAGCAGACCCACGAGCACCGGGTCGTAGTCGTCCATCAGGTCGGCGAGGTCGGTGGTCGGGCCGAAGCCGGGCCTACCGAGCCCGGGGAGGTCCGGGAGGTCGGGGAGGCCGCCCCCGCCACCGCCGCCGCCACCGCCGCCACCGCCGCCGTCCCCGCAGAGACCGGGCAGGTTCACGGCGTTCTTGCAGACGTCCTTCACCAGGTCACCAGGCAGGTTGCCGCAGTTCTTGACGTTGGGGTTGTCGAAGCACTTGTTGATCTTGTCGATCGCGCCCTCGCAGAGGTTCTCGAGGTCGGTGTCGGCGATCGGCCCCGTGTCGGGGAGGTCGCCGAGCCGCACGCACTCGTCCGCCGGGTCGGGGATCGGGCCCCCGCCGCCGCCACCACCCTCGAGCTTGACGTCCATCTTCACCGAGAGGTTCGTGTAGTCGCCGAAGTGCAGGTTGCGGGCGACGTTCGGGTCGCGGCCGACCACCTCGTCCACGAACGGGTAGGTGAGGAAGACGTTGAACGCGTTGACGAAGTCGTCGCCCGAGGCGGCGAGCTGCGTCAGCACCGGCTGGAGCCGGGTCAGCGCCTCGATGGTGGCCTCCTTCGACGCGCCGATGACCTCGGTGCCGACGTCGCCCAGACGGTTGAGCGACTTCAGCATCCGCACCAGGTCGGCGCGCTGGCCGTCCAGCGAGTCGAGCGCCTGCGGGAGCTCGTCGAGCGCGGACTCGATGGCGCCGCTCTGCTTGTTGGCGGTGACCGAGAGCCGGTTCACCCGCTCGATCGCGGTGACGATCCCGGCTTTGTTGTCGTCCAGCTCCTTGGTGAAGATCCGGAGCTGGTTGAGCACCGACCGGGCGCTGCCCTCGCGCCCCTCGAGGGCCAGGTTCAGCTCCGCGGCGATCGTCTTGAGCTGCCCGACGCCGCCGCCGTTGAGGAGCAGGCTCAGCGCACCGAGCACCTCCTCGACCTCCGGGTTGCGGTTGGTGCTCTCCAGACCGATCCGGGCGCCGTCCTCCAGCGGCTCGGAGCTGGGCTGCTCCGGCTCGCTGAGCGAGACGAACTTCTCGCCGAGGAGGCTGGTCTGACGGATCTCGGCGAGCGTGTTCGCCGGCAGCCCCACGTCGTTGCGGATGGTCAGCTCGACCTCGGCCTGGTAGTCGGTGAGGACGATGTCGGTGACCTTGCCGACCGTGACGTCGTCGACCTTGACCGTCGACTGCGGCACCAGGTCGAGCACGTCCGGGAACTCGACGGTCACCACCATCGGGTCCTCCCCCGTGTCCGCGCCGCCGGGCAGCGGCAGCTTGTAGACGGAGAAGTCACAGGCGCTCAGGAGCAGCACCGCGCAGAGCGCCACGATCGTACGCACGGCCTTCATCGGGCCACCCCCAGGAGCATGCGGAAGGTCTCGTCCTCGACGGTCGGCGACCCGAAGGGCGAGGTGCGGGGCAGCGCCGTCTGGATGGCGTCGCAGACCTCGCCCGAGCTGTCGGTCGAGCCGACCACGCCGCACAGCAGCAGCCCGGGGTCGCTCACGAGCAGGTCCGCCCCGTTGTCGATGTTGGAGGCCGTGTCGAGCGTGCCGGCCTGCGGGTTGTAGGTCAGGGCCAGGTTGTTGAGGGCCAGCGGGGCGACGTTCAGGATCTCCTTGAGCTCCCCGCGCCGCTTGACCAGTGTCTTGGTCACCCGGTTCAGGCCCTTGATGTTCTTGCTCAGCAGTGCCTTGTTGTCCTCGACGAACCGCTTGACCTCGCCGAGCGCGGTCCCCAGGTTGTCCAGTGAGGCGGCCAGCTCCTGGCGCTCCCCCGCCAGCAGGTCCGAGACCGACGACATCGCGTCGTTGAAGTCGCGCACGACCTTGTCGTTGTTGGCCAGCGTGCCGACGAACCGGTCCAGCTCCCGGGCGGTGCCGAAGAGCTCCTCCTTGTTGTTGTCGAGCGTGCCGGTGAGCTTGCCGAGGTTCTTCAGGGTGGTGTTGAACTGCTCACCCTGACCGCCGAAGTTGTCCGCGGTGCTGATCAGCAGGTCGCTCAGCGCGCCCTCGCTGTTGGCGCCGTCCGGCCCGACCGCGACGGTGAGGTCGTCGAGGCTCTGGTAGATCTCGTCGAGCTCGAGCGGCGTCGAGGTCCGGTCGGTGTCCAGCGTGGCGCCGTCCTCCAGCACCGGGCCGCCGGAGTAGGCCGGGGTCAGCTGCACGAAGCGGTCGCCCACGACGCTCGGGCTGATGATGACCGCCTTCGCCTCCTCGGGGACCTGCACCTCGGCGTCGTAGGACATCGTCACCGTCACGGTGGTGCCGTTCGGCTCGACGGTGTCGATCTGACCCACGGGCACGCCGAGGATCCGCACCTCCGAGCCCTCGTAGACCGACACGGTCCGTGGGAACGACGCGGTCAGCTGCTTGCGGTCCTCGCCTCCGAACATCGTGAAGGCGGCCGCGACCAGCAGCGCCCCGATGACCAGGGGGACGACGAGCTTCCTCAGGAGGGACATCTCAGTTCACCTCCGGGGCCGGCGGGAAGTTGATGATGTAGGTGTCGAACCACGGACCGTTGCCGAGGGTGTTGGCGAAGACCCGGTAGAACGGCGCCATCAGCCGCAGGCTCTCGTCGAGGTTGTCCTGGTTCTTCAGCAGGGTGTTCACCACCGTGTCGAGCTCGGTGAGCGCCGGCTTGAGGTCGGACCGGGTGCCGCGGATCAGGGCGGTCAGCTCCTTGGACATCTGGCTGGTCGAGACCAGCAGGTCGTGGATCGAGTCCCGCCGGGCGACCAGCGCCCGGAACAGCACGTCGGCGTCCTTCATGAGCCGGATGATGTCGTCGTCCCGGTCCCCGAGGACGCTGGAGACCTTCTGCAGGTTCCCGAGGAGGGTGTTGATCTGCTCGTCGCGGGCGGCGAGGTTCGCCGAGAGCGCCGAGACGCCCTTGAGCGCCTTGCGGAACTCCTCCGGGGTGTCCCGGGTCAGGTCCGCCATCGTCCGCAGAGACTCGGCGAGCTGGTCGGTGTCGATGCTGTCGGAGGTCTCCGCGAGACCCTCGAACGCCTCCACGACGTCGTACGGCGAGGAGGTGCGCGAGACGGGGATCACCGACTCCTCCTCGAGCTGGCCGCCCCCGGCCGGCACCAGCGCCAGGAACATCGACCCCAGCAGGGTCTTGACCTTGATCTCGGCGCGGGTGTCGGGGCCGAAGTCGACCTTGCCGTCGACCTTGAACGTGACCTTCACCTGGTCGCCGTCGAGCTCGACGGCGTTGACCTTGCCGACCCGGACGCCGGCCACCCGGACCTCGTCGTTGGCCTTGAGGCCGCCGGCCTCGCTGAACGCCGCGTAGTAGGTGTCGCCGCCGCCGATGACCGGCAGGTCGTCGGCCCGGAAGGCGGTCAGGATCAGCGCCGCGATCGCGGCCAGGCTGACCGCCCCGATGATGACCGGGTTGCGCTCTCGGAAGGGAAGACTCATGGCAGCGAACACCTGTCCGATCCGGGCTGGTAGTCGATCTTCTGCTGCGGCAGGTCGCCCACCTGGACGGTCCCCGTGAAGTTGCACAGGTAGAAGTTGAACCACGAGCCGTAGATCGCGGTCCGGCCGACCTTGTTGAGCTTGATCGGCAGCACCTGGAGGGCCCGGTCCAGCTCTCCGCGGTTGTCGGCGACGTTGCCGGCGACCTTCCGCAGCTGCTTGACGTCGTTGATCAGCGGCTTCCGGATCCCCTTGAGCAGCCCGGCGGTCTCCACCGAGAGGTCGGAGATCGAGTCGAGCGAGTCGAGGATCGGGTCGCGATCGTCGGCGAGGCCCCCGACGAGGTCGCGCAGGCTGATGATCAGCTCCGACAGCTCCTCGTCGCGGTCGCCGATGGTCTCCAGCACCTCGTTGAGGTTGTCGATCAGGTCGCCGATGACCTGGTCCCGCTCGGCGAGCGTCGAGGTGACCGACGCGGTGTGCCCGAGCAGCCCCTCGAGGGTGCCGCCCTCGCCCTGGAACACCTGGATCAGCTCGAACGAGAGCTGGTTGATGTCCTGCGGCGAGAGCGCCTGGAACAGCGGCTTGAAGCCGTTGAAGAGCACGGTCAGGTCCAGGGCGGGGGACGTCTGGCCGACCGGGATCGTGGTGCCCTCGTCGAGCCGCTCGCTCCCCTCTCCGCGCTGGCTCAGCGAGATGTAGCGCTGCCCGACCAGGTTGCGGTAGCGGATCTGGGCGTGCGTGGCCTGGGTCACCGAGGCCTCGGTGTCGACGTCGAAGGTGACCAGGGCCCGGGTCCGGTCGACGATCTCGACGTCCTTGACGCTGCCGACCTTGACGCCGGCGATCCGGATGTCGTCGCCCTTGACCACTCCCGTGGCCTCGGCGAACTCGGCCTTGTACTCCCGGCTCGGGGAGAACGAGATGTTCCCGATCGTCACCACGAGCAGGCCGGTGGCGACGATGGTGACCAGCATGAACACCAGCAGCTTGGCGGCGTCGCCGGTGGTCTTCTTGTCGAGCAGGCTCATCGCAGGGTCACCTCGCCTCCGCGCATCATCGGGGCCAGCAGCATCACGCTCAGGTCGGACACCTCCGAGGACGGGCGCCCGGACGAGGCGGCCAGCAGGCCGCGCACCATGTCGTACTCCCCGACCGTGCCCGGCGCGGCGGTGACCGAGTCGAAGCCGGTGCCGGCCCGGTTGGTGCCCTTGCCGGTCGGCTCGTCGACGCCGTCGTCGGGGTTGCCCGGGTAGGGCGCGATGTTCTTCTGGTTGTACGGCGGGTTGGGCAGCTTGCCGCAGTAGGGGCCGCGCTTGTCGCCGAACCGGGGCTGGTCCTGCGGGCCGTAGGCGCGCGGCTGGTTGGGCAGGATCTCCAGGTTGATGTGCAGGGTGAAGCCACGGAAGGCCTCGGCCTGCAGCTTGCCCGCGTTGACGATGCCGCCGGTCAGGCAGGGGAACTCGGGGGCGTACTTCGCGAACACCCGCAGCTGGGCCGAGCCGAGCTCGCTGACCCGGATCAGGTTCCGCTCGTTCTCGTCGAGGAACACCCGCGTGGTGTTGGCGAAGCCGCGGACGTCCTGGAACAGCGCGTTCAGCTTCTGCTCCCGGGAGACCAGGGTGTTGCCGGTCTTGACCGAGTTGCGCAGCGTGGTCGCGATCTCCGGGAGCACGTCGGCGTACAGGTCCGAGGTGCGCCCGAGGAGCTTGAGGTTCTGCACCAGCGCCGGCAGCTCGGGGTTCATCCGCTTGAGGTAGGAGTCGAGCGTCTCGAGGTTCTCGCCGATCTTCTCGCCGCGGCCCTCGAGGGCGGTGGCCAGGGCGTTCAGCGTCGTGTTCACCTCGGCCGGCTGCACCGCGCGCAGCAACGGGTACAGGTCGTTGAGGGTCTGCTCCACCTCGGTCGAGAGCGCCGTCTGGGTGATCCGGTCGCCCGCCCGGATGGACTCGTCCGAGGGCTGGTCGGGCACCTGGAGCGCGACGTACTTCTCGCCGAACAGGGTCTTCGGCTCGATCCGCGCGGTGACGTTCTTGGGGATCGTCCCGGTCTTCTCCGGGTAGAGCCCCAGCGTCATCGTCGCGCCCTCGCCGGAGGCGTCGAAGTCGAGCACCTCGCCGACCTGGACGCCCCGGATCTTGACGTCCGCGCGGGCCGGCATCTGCAGCCCGATGCTCGAGGTCTCCAGCGCGACCTCGTCGTAGTCGACGAAGGTCTTGTTGAAGATGGCGCCCGTGAGCCAGATCCCGCTGGCCAGCAGCGCGACGAACACGATGCCGATGAGCTTGTGGCTTCCCAGAATGGTCTTCATGTCCTCACCCCGCCAATCTGACCGTGGTCGTCGTGCCCCAGATGGCCATGGACAGGAACAGGTCGATGACGTTGATCGCCACGATCGAGGTCCGCACCGCACGCCCGACGGCGACTCCCACGCCCGCCGGCCCGCCGCTCGCGGTGTAGCCGTGGTAGCAGTGGATGAGGATCACAGTGACCGCGAAGACCAGCACCTTGCCGAACGACCACAGCACGTCTCCCGGTGGCAGGAACTGGTTGAAGTAGTGGTCGTAGGTGCCCGAGCTCTGGCCGAAGAACTGGGTCACCGTGAGCCGCGTCGCGAAGTACGACGACAGCAGGCCGACGACGTACAGCGGGACCACCGCGATCAGCCCGCCGATGATCCGGGTGGTGACCAGGAACGGGAGCGACGGGATCGCCATGACCTCGAGGGCGTCGATCTCCTCGGAGATCCGCATCGCGCCGAGCTGGGCGGTGAAGCCGCAGCCGACGGTGGCGGCCAGCGCGATGCCGGCCACCAGCGGGGCGATCTCGCGGGTGTTGAAGTAGGCGGAGACGAAGCCGGAGAACGCCGCGGTGCCGATCTGGTTCAGCGCCGCGTAGCCCTGCAGCCCGACCTCGGTGCCGGTGAAGAACGACAGCGCGGTGATGACGCCGACGGTGCCGCCGATGACGGCCAGCGCCCCGGAGCCGAGGGTGACCTCGGCCAGGATGCGGAGCACCTCCTTCTTGTACCGACGGACCGTGCGCGGGGTCCACGCCAGTGCGGTCAGGTAGAAGGAGAGCTGCTCGCCCAGCGTGTCGAGCATCTTCATGGGGCGGTCCACGACCGCTCGCAGGTTCGACATGGGCGTCAACCTGTCTTCGGTGGCACGAGCTGGAAGTAGATCGCGCTCATGACGAAGTTGACGACGAACAGCAGCAGGAAGGTGATGACCACGGACTCGTTCACCGCGTCACCGACCCCCTTGGGCCCGCCGCCGGCGTTCATGCCCATGTAGCAGGCGACGATCGCGGCGATCAGACCGAAGATCAGGGCCTTGGCCATGCCCTGCCAGAGATCGGGTAGCTGTGCGAGCGCGGTGAAGCTCGCCAAATAGGCCCCTGGTGTGCCGTCCTGCAGCACCACGTTGAAGACGTAGCCGCCGGCGACACCCACGACCGAGACCAGGCCGTTGAGGAACACCGCGACCAGCATGCAGGCCAGCACCCGCGGCACCACCAGCCGTTGGATCGGGTCGATCCCGAGCACCATCATGGCGTCGAGCTCCTCGCGGATCTTGCGGGCGCCGAGGTCGGCCGCGATCGCCGAGCCGCCCGCCCCCGCGATCAGCAGGGACGTCGCAATCGGCCCCGCCTCCCGGACCACCGCCAGGACCGAGGCCGAGCCGGTGAACGACTGGGCACCGAACTGCTTGATCAGGCCGCCGACCTGCAGCGCGATGACCGCGCCGAAGGGGATCGCGACCAGGGCGGTGGGCACGATCGTGACCGACGCGATGAACCAGGCCTGCTGGAGGAACTCCCGCAGCTGGAAGGGTCGGCGGAAGAGCGCCCGGCCGACGTCGAGACCGAAGGCGAACAGCTTGCCCGCGGTGCCGATCGGGGCGAGCGCCCGAGAGGCGGTGATGGAGGACATCCGCGGCTCAGACGGCGATGCCGGCGTTGGTGGACTCGAAGGACCCGTCGGGCGGTGTGACGCCGTTCTCGCGGCACCACTCGCCGGGCGGCCGCTGGCCGCGTCGCGGGATGCCGTTGGAGGGCTCCTGCTGGAGCGGGATCGGTGGCAGCGGCGGCAGGTCCTGGCCCTGCTCGGCCGCCAGCTCGTCGGCGTCCTTCTCCTCGGACATGCCGATCGGGCCCACCCGTTGGGCGTTGAGGAACTGCCGCACCACCGGCTCCTCCGAGGAGAGCAGCATCTCTCGCGGACCGAACATCGCGAGGTGCTTGTGGTAGAGCAGCCCGATGTTGTCGGGCACCGTCCGCGCGGTGTTGATGTCGTGGGTGACGATGAGGAAGGTCGCGTCGGTCTGCGCGTTGAGATCGATGATCAGCTGGTTCAGGAACGAGGTGCGGACCGGGTCCAAGCCGGAGTCCGGCTCGTCGAAGAGCACGATCTGCGGGTCGAGCACCAGCGCCCTGGCCAGGCCGGCCCGCTTGCGCATGCCGCCGGAGATCTCGCCGGGCAGCTTGTCCTCGGCGCCGATGAGGCCGACCAGGTCCATCTTCTCCATGACGACGTCGCGCACCTCGGACTCGGTCTTCCTGGTGTGCTCACGCAGGGGGAAGGCGACGTTGTCGTAGAGGTTCATAGAGCCGAACATCGCGCCGTCCTGGAACAGCACGCCGAACAGCTTGCGGATCTCGTAGAGGTCCTTCTCCGGGCAGGAGGCGATGTCGGTGCCCTCGATGACCACCGAGCCCTTGTCCGGCTTGAGCAGCCCGATCAGCGTCTTGAGCAGCACCGACTTGCCGGTGCCGGAGGGGCCGAGCATCACGCAGATCTCGCCGGCGGGGACGGTCAGGGTCACGTCTCCCCAGATCAGCTGCTTGCCGAACGACTTCGTCAGCTGGTCGATCTGGATCTCCACGCCCATGGCGTCGCACTCCCTCTCTTACGTGGACTCGTACCTGACAGGAGCTTCGAGTCTCACTGCGGCAACCGTAGGGTCAACGCCCGACTGGCGAGTAAGTTACGCGGCAATTGCGGACAAGTCACCCCTCGGTAACCTGCGATCCGCCACCCGGACCGGTGGTGCCCGAAATCGACGACGGGGTGGCCGACCCTCGTGGGTCGGCCACCCCGTCGGGTGCCTCAGGGAGCGGTGCTCCCGGCAGGTGTCACTTCAGGGTGACGGTGGCGCCGGCGCCCTCGAGGGACTCCTTGGCCTTCTCCGCGGCGGCCTTGTCGACCTTCTCCAGGACCGGCTTCGGGGCGGCCTCGACCAGCTCCTTGGCCTCCTTCAGGCCGAGGCTGGTGAGGGCGCGCACCTCCTTGATGACGTTGATCTTCTTGTCACCGGCGGCCTCGAGGACGACGTCGAACTCGTCCTGCTCGGCCGACTCCTCCGCGCCACCGGCGGCGCCGCCGGCGGCGGGGGCGGCCGCGACGGCGACCGGGGCGGCGGCGGTGACGCCGAAGGTCTCCTCGAACTGCTTCACGAACTCGGAGAGCTCGATGAGCGTCATCTCCTTGAACGCCTCGAGCAGCTCGTCAGTGCTGAGCTTCGCCATGATGGCTGAACCTTTCCGTTGTCGGCCCCGTCTGCGGGGGCCTGGTTTTCAGGTGGTGCCTGGGGTCAGGCGTCGACGGCCTCGTCGGCGGGTGCCTCCGGGGCCTCCTCGGCAGAGCTCTCGGCCGGAGCGGGAGCACCGGCACCACCTGCGAGGATCGAGGGGTCCTGCTCGGCCTTCGCCTGCAGGGCGCCGGTGAGCCGGGCGGCCTGCGAGATCGGGGCGTTGAGCAGCTGGACGGTCTGGGTGAGCGAGGCCAGCATCGCGCCGGCCAGCTTGCCCATGAGCACCTCACGCGACTCGAGGTCGGCGAGCTTGCCGACCTCCTTCGCGTCGAGGAACGCACCGTCGAGGATCCCGCCCTTGATGATCAGGGCGGGGTTCGCCTTGGCAAAGTCACGCAGGCCCTTGGCCGCCTCGACCACGTCGCCGTTGATGAAGGCGATGGCGGTCGGCCCCGTGAGCAGGTCATCGAAGTCACCGATGCCCACCTCCCGGGCGGCGATCTGGGCGAGCGTGTTCTTGACCACGGCGTAGTTGGCGTTCTCGCCGAGGGAGCGCCGCAGTTCCTGCAGCTCCTTCACGGTGAGACCGCGGTAGTCGGTCAGCACAGCGCCTGCGGAGGAGTTGAACGAGTCAACGACCTCCGCGACGGCTGCTGCCTTGTCTGGCCGCGCCATGGGTCTCCTTCCGGTCCTTCACGAGTGAGACCCCCGGGCTGGCCGGGAACGAAAAAACGCCCCGGCGCAGGGCCAGGGCGTGGACACCGGGAGCGAGCTCCCGGCACGTCGTGCTCTGTCACCTGCGCAGGCCGTCCGTATCTCTACGGTTCCTTCGGTCACACTGCTGGGCAGCACGACGACCGGCGGTCTCTGGATTCGGAACGGGAGTCTACGCAGCCCCGGCCGGGCGGGACAAATCGGGGTGACCCCAATTGTCGGCAAATCCCGCGGATCGGCGTCGCGAGCGCGACAATGGGCGGCGTGGACGATCAGCTGACCACCCTGAGCCGGGTGCTGGAGCGCACCGACGACCGCCTGCGCGCCGCCGCCGACGGAGCGGCCCGCGTCTGGCCGACCGGGTTCGAGTCGCTCGACCTGGCCCTCGGGGGCGGCTTCCGGGCCGGCAGCCTGGCGCTGGTCGCCGGCCCCCAGGGGCTGGGCAAGACGACGTTCGCCCTGCAGGTCGCGCGCAACGCCGTGTGTGCCGGCCACGTCGCGGTCTACTTCAGCTACGAGCACGACCCCGAGGACCTCATGCAGCGGCTGGTGACGCTGGAGGCGGGTGAGCGCTACGGCGTCGACTCGCCCGGTCTCGACAAGGTCCGGGCGGCCTTCGAGGACCACACCAACTCGGCCTCCCTCGACGACCGGATGACCGGGCTGCGGGGCGGCGACGAGGCCCTGAAGGCGGTGCGGGACTACGCCGACCGGCTGCACATCCACCGGTCCACCGGCACCTCCACCGACCTCGAGGTCATCAGCAGCTGCGTCGAGGAGGTCTGGCGGAGCACCGGCCAGATGCCGTTGGTGATCGTGGACTACCTGCAGAAGGTCAAGGTCCCGACCCCCGGGCTCAGCGACGAGGACCGCACCGGCGTGATCGTGGAGAGCCTCAAGGACTTCGCGATCGACGGGGAGATGCCCGTGCTCGCCGTGGTGGCCTCCGACCGGGCCGGCATCCAGGCCGGCAAGCGGATGCGGGTCCAGCACCTGCGTGGCTCCTCCGCGCTGGCCTACGAGGCCGACGTGGTCCTCATCTTCAACCACAAGTACGACGTCGTGGCCCGGCACCACCTCGTCTACGACATCGGCAACGCCGAGCGGTTCCACCAGTGGGCGGTGCTGACCCTGGAGAAGAACCGGCAGGGCAAGGACGGCGTGAACCTCGAGTTCCGCAAGCGCTTCGAACAGAGCCGCTTCGAGTCCGACGGCCACATGGTCACCGAGCAGCTCGTCGACGAGCGGCTCTTCCAGGACTGACCGCGGCTCCCACGCGACACCGGCGAACGCCGACGGCCCGGGCCGGGCGCGTGAGCGCCCGGGCACCGGGCCCGTCGGGTCGTCGTGCGGCCGTCGGGCGGCCGTCACCGGAGAGGGTGGCCGGTCAGGCCTGGCCCTCCTCCTCCTCGGCGACGTTGCGCGTCCGGTTCGGGTCGACCTGGACACCGGGGCCCATCGTGGTCGAGACGGTGACCCGCTTGATGTAGCGACCCTTGGAGCTGGACGGCTTGAGCCGCAGCACCTCCTCGAGGGCGGCGGCGTAGTTCTCGGCCAGCTGCACCTCGGCGAACGACGCCTTGCCGATGATGAAGTGCAGGTTGGCGTGCCGGTCCACCCGGAACTCGATCTTGCCGCCCTTGATGTCGGAGACGGCCTTGGCGACGTCGGGGGTCACCGTGCCGGTCTTCGGGTTCGGCATCAGGCCGCGGGGGCCGAGCACGCGGCCGAGCCGGCCGACCTTGCCCATCATGTCCGGGGTGGCGACCACGGCGTCGAAGTCGGTCCAGCCGCCGGCCACCTTGTCGATGAGCTCGTCGCCGCCGACGATGTCGGCGCCGGCCTCACGGGCGGCGTCGGCCTTCTCGGCGTTCGCGAAGACCAGGACCTTGGCGGTCTTGCCGGTGCCGTGCGGCAGGTTCACGGTGCCGCGCACCATCTGGTCGGCCTTGCGGGGGTCGACGCCGAGACGCATGACCACGTCGACGGTCTCGTCGAACTTCTTCTTGCTGGCGGACTTGGCGATCTTGATCGCGGTCAGCGGGGCGTGGAGCTCGTCCTGGTCGAACGACGCGGCCGCTGCGCGGTAGGTCTTGCTGCGCTGCATGTCTGGTTCTCTCTTCTGTCCAGGTGTGGTCTCGGTGAGCCAGCGCGGCTCTGCCACTGTTGTCAGGTCCTGTCCGTGACGCGTCGGGTCGACCGCGGTGCGGCCGGCTCGACCGGCAGGGTCAGTCGGTCGTGATGCCCATCGAGCGGGCGGTGCCCTCCACGATCTTCATCGCGGCGTCGACGTTGTTGGCGTTGAGGTCGGGGAGCTTGGTCGTCGCGATCTCGCGCACCTGGTCCTTGGTCAGCTTGCCGACCTTGTCCTTGTGCGGGACCGACGAGCCCTTCTTGAGGCCGGCGGCCTTCTTGATCAGCTCCGCGGCCGGCGGCGTCTTCGTGATGAAGGTGAACGACCGGTCCTCGTAGATCGTGATCTCGACCGGGATCACGTTGCCGCGCATCGACTCGGTCTGCGCGTTGTAAGCCTTGCAGAAGTCCATGATGTTCACGCCGTGGGGACCGAGGGCGGTACCCACCGGCGGAGCCGGAGTTGCTGCGCCGGCCTGCAGCTGCACCTTGACCAGGGCAGCGACCTTCTTCTTCTTCGGGGGCATTTCCTTCTCTCTCTCGTGGTCATGACGGGGTGGTTCCCCTGCCACATGTCGTGCGTCCGGCCCTCGCGGGCTCGGGCCCGGCTCAGACCTTCTGGATCTGGCTGAAGCTCAGCTCGACCGGGGTCTCCCGGCCGAAGATCTCGACGAGGGCCTTGACCCTCTGCGACTCGGCGTTGATCTCGGTGATCGTGGCGTGCAGGGTCGCGAACGGCCCGTCCACCACCATGACCGAGTCGGACACGTCGAAGTCGGCGACCTCGACGGGCTTCTTCGCCGCACCGCCGGCGGCGCCGGTCGGCGTGCCGGCCGCGCTGGCCTCGGCCTCGGCGGCGGCCACGACGGCCGGGGCGAGCATGCCCTCGACCTCGGCCATGCTCAGCGGCACCGGCTGGTGGCTGTGGCCGACGAAGCCGGTGACCGAGGGGGTGTGCCGGACCGCGGCCCACGACTCGTCGGTGAGGTCCATCCGGACCAGCACGTAGCCGGGGAGGACGGTGCGCTTGACGAGCTTGCGCTGGCCGTTCTTGATCTCGGCGACCTCCTCGATGGGGACCACGATCTCGTGGATGTAGTCCTCCATGTTCAAGGAGATGATCCGGTTCTCGAGGTTGGCCTTCACCCGGTTCTCCATGCCGGAGTAGGTGTGGACGACGTACCAGTCGCCCGGCTTGGCCCACAGCGCACGCCGGAACTCCTCGAGGGCGTCGCTCTCCTCCTCGCCCGCTTCGTCGCCAGCCTGGTCGCCGGCCTCGGGCTCCTCGCCGGACTCGTCCGCCGCCTCCGGCTCCGCGGCCGGCTCGGCGTCCTGGGCCGCCTCGGGGGAGTCGTCCGGTGCGGCCTCGGGCGCGGAGGCGTCCGCGGACGACTCCGGCTCCGACTCGCCGATGGGCTCGACCTCAGGCGCCTCGGCGGCTACCTGCTCGTCGTACTGCTCCGACACGTGATGACTCCGTGCTTCTCGTGGATCGATGGTCTGGCCTGCGGGGTCGCCCCCCGGCCCGGGGATGCTGGTGGCCGCGGCGCTACTGGGCGTTGCGGCCGGCGAAGATCTCGAAGACGAGCTGGCCGAAGCCCAGGTCGAGCAACGACACGATCGTCATCATCACCAGCACGAACACCATGACCACGATGAAGTAGGTGATCAGCTGCTGCTGGGTGGGCCAGACGACCTTGCGCAGCTCGGCGACGACCTGGCGGTAGAAGGTGACCGGGTTCGTGCGCTCGCGGCTCTCGCCGCCCGATCGCCGGGCTGCGTCGCTGCTGTCCGACACGTTCCTCACCTTCCGCTGTCCTCGACGGTTGCTGCCTGTTCGCAGGGCACGAGGGACTTGAACCCCCAACCTTCGGTTTTGGAGACCGATGCTCTGCCAGTTGAGCTAGTGCCCTCCGGTGGATCCGCGGTCCGCCCCGAGGTCCCCCGACCGGATCCGGCCTGAGGGCATGACTGAGCATGGTGCGATCCACCAAACGGGGAGTCTACGTGCAAAGCCGAGGACTCGTCCAAACCGCCCGCCCGCCCGGGCCGCCCCGGCCGGTGAACGGGCCTGCGCGCCGCTGCCCGGCCGCCTCTACGATGGTGCCATGTGCGCCCACCACGCCGCCCGTGACCGCCGCGTCTCGAACCGGATCGGCAGCATCGCCGAGTCCGCCACGCTCAAGGTCGACGCCAAGGCCAAGGCCCTCAAGGCCGAGGGCCGCCCGGTCATCGGGTTCGGCGCCGGCGAGCCCGACTTCCCCACCCCCGACTACGTCGTCGAGGCGGCGGTGGAGGCCTGCCGGGACCCGAAGAACCACCGCTACACCCCCGCCGGCGGCCTCCCCGAGCTGAAGAAGGCGATCGTCGAGAAGACCCGGCGCGACAGCGGGCTCGAGATCGAGCCGAGCCAGGTGCTGGTCACCAACGGCGGCAAGCAGGCGATCTACGCCGCCTTCGCGACGATGCTCGATCCCGGCGACGAGGTGATCGTGCCCGCGCCGTACTGGACGACCTACCCCGAGTCGATCCAGCTCGCCGGCGGCACCGCGGTCGAGGTGCTCGCCGACGAGACCCAGGACTACAAGGTCACCCCCGAGCAGCTCGAGGCGGTGCGCACCGAGGCGACGAAGGTGCTCCTGTTCGTCTCGCCGTCCAACCCGACGGGGGCCGTCTACACCGCCGAGGAGATCCGGGCGATCGGCCGCTGGGCCGAGGAGCACGGCCTCTGGGTGCTCACCGACGAGATCTACGAGCACCTCGTCTACGACGGCGTCGAGACCGGGTCGCTGCCGGTGCTCTGCCCCTCGCTCGCCGACCACTGCGTGGTCGTCAACGGGGTGGCCAAGACCTACGCGATGACCGGCTGGCGGGTCGGCTGGATGATCGGCCCGGCCGACCTGGTCAAGGCCGCCACCAACCTCCAGTCGCACGCGACCTCGAACGTCTCCAACGTGGCCCAGCGGGCCGCGCTGGCGGCGGTCTCCGGGGACCTGGCCGCGGTGGAGGAGATGAAGCTCGCCTTCGACCGGCGCCGAAGGACGATCGTGACGATGCTCAACGAGATCGACGGCGTCGTCTGCCCCACCCCGCACGGTGCGTTCTACGCCTACCCGTCGGTGAAGGGCCTGCTCGGGCGGCCGCTGGGCGAGGACGGTGTGGTCGCCGAGGACTCCACGCAGCTGGCCGAGTACATCCTCGAGCGGGCCGAGGTCGCCGTGGTGCCCGGGGAGGCGTTCGGCTCCCCCGGCTACCTGCGGCTCTCCTACGCCCTGGGCGACGACGACCTGGCCGAGGGCATCACCCGCCTGCAGAAGCTCTTCGCCTGACGTGCCGACCCGTCGTTTCCGTCCAGGCTCGGACGGGTCGGCGTGAGCGGGCGGCGGCGCGAGCTCGCCTCACTGCCGAAGGCACACCTGCACCTGCACTTCACGGGGTCGATGCGGCACGGGACGCTGGTGGAGCTGGCCGCGCGCGACGGCGTACACCTGCCGGAGGCGCTGGTGGCGGACTGGCCGCCCCGGCTCTCCGCGGCGGACGAGAAGGGCTGGTTCCGGTTCCAGCGGCTCTACGACGTGGCCCGCTCGGTGCTGCGGACGCCCGAGGACGTCCGGCGACTGGTGCTCGAGGCGGCCGAGGACGACGTCGCGGACGGCGGGCGCTGGCTGGAGATCCAGGTCGACCCGAGCGGGTACGCCGCCCGGTTCGGCGGGATCACCGCGTTCACCGACCTGGTGCTCGACGCGGTCCGGGACGCCTCGGCCCGGACCGGGCTCGGGATCGCCGTGCTGGTCGCCGCCAACCGGACCCGGCACCCGCTGGACGCCCGCACCCTGGCCCGGCTGGCCGCGCAGTACGCCGGCCGCGGCGTGGTCGGCTTCGGGCTCTCCAACGACGAGCGGCGCGGCACCACGTCCGACTTCGCGCCGGCGTTCGCGATCGCCGACCGGGCCGGGCTGCTGCTGGCGCCGCACGGGGGCGAGCTGGCCGGGCCGGCCCACGTGCACGCCTGCGTCGAGGAGCTGCGCGCCGGCCGGCTGGGGCACGGCGTCCGGGCCACGGAGGACCCGGCCCTGCTGGACCGGCTGGTGGCCCGCGGGGTGGCCTTCGAGGTGTGCCCGGTGTCCAACGTGGCGCTCGGGGTCTACTCCGACCTGACCTCGGTGCCGCTGCCGCAGCTGCTCGAGGCGGGGGCCACGGTGGCGCTGGGCGCGGACGACCCGCTGCTGTTCGGCTCCCGGTTGGAGGGGCAGTACGCCACCATGCGCGCCGCGCACGACCTCTCCGACGAGCAGCTGGCCGAGCTGGCGCGGATGTCGTTCCAGGCCTCGCGGGCCCCCTCCGACCTGGTCGCCCGGGCCCTCGCCGACATCGACACCTGGCTCGACCCGTCGCCAGTGTCGGCCTGAGCCCCGCCGACCCGTCGTCAGTGTCGGCCTCAGGACCGCCGACCCGTCGTCAGTGTCGGCCTCGGGACCGCCGACCCGTCGCCAGTGTCGGCCTCACAGGGTGCAGGCGACCAGCACGGGCTCGTTGACGAGGCGGACCGCGAACCGCTCCTCGACACCGGCGCGCACCTCGCGGGCCAGGTCCAGCAGCTCGGCGGTGGAGGCGCCCCCGCGGTTGGTGAGCGCCAGCGTGTGCTTGGTGGACAGGCCCACGCGGGCACCGTCGCGGTCCAGGCCGTAGCCCTTGCCGAAGCCGGCCCGCTCGATGAGCCAGGCCGCGCTGGTCTTCACCGAGCCGTCCGGCTGGGCGAACCGGGGGGCCTCGGCCGGGAGCCGCTCGGCGACGTCGGCCGGCAGGACCGGGTTGGTGAAGAAGGAGCCCGCGCTCCAGGTGTCGTGGTCGTCGGCGTCGAGGACCATGCCCTTGCCGGCGCGCAGGGCCAGCACCGCCCGGCGTACGTCGGCCAGGGGCGCCCGCTCCCCGATCCCGACGTCGAGGGCTCGGGCCAGCTCGGCGTACCCGACCGGCGAGCCGAGGCCGCCGACCGGCAGCTGAAAGGTCACCGTGAGCACGACGAACCTGTCCGGCTCGGCCTTGAACCGGCTGTGCCGGTAGCCGAAGCCGCAGTCGGCCGCGGCGATCGTGCGGACCCGGCGCTCGACCCGGTCGAACGCCCGGACCGACGCCACCGTCTGCGAGACCTCCTGGCCGTAGGCGCCGACGTTCTGGATCGGGGTGGCGCCCACGCTGCCGGGGATGCCGGAGAGGGCCTCGATGCCGGACCACCCCTCGCGCACCGCCCGCGCGACCAGCGTGTCCCAGGACTCGCCGGCGGCGACCGTGACCAGCACCCCGCCGCACGAGGGGTCGGCCCCGGGCTCGACATCGGGTCGCACGCCGCGGGTGGCGACCTCGACGACGGTGCCGGGGAAGCCCGCGTCGGCGACCACCAGGTTGCTGCCGCCGGCGACGAGCAGCACGGGCTGGTCCGCGGCGTCGGCCGACCGCACCGCGTCGACCAGGTCCTGCTCGGTCTCCGCGCGCACCCATCGGGCGCCCGGCCCACCCAGGCGGAGCGTGGTGTGCTGGGACAGGTGCGGGACCTCGGCCGGGTGGTGCCGCTCAGACACGCACGACCGCCCGCGCGGCACCGAGCACCTTCGCGCCACCGGAGGTGACCTCGAGCCCGATCGTCGCCAGCCCGTCCTCGACCGACTTCACCGTGCCGGTGACCTCGATCCCGACTCCCTCATCGTCGTCGGGCACCACGACGGGCTTGGTGAACTTCGCGCCCAGCTCGACCACCCGCCCCGGGCCGCCGGCCCAGGCGTCGACCGCGCGTGCGGCGAGGGCCATCGTGTACATGCCGTGGGCGATCACCCCGGGCAGGCCGACCGAGGTGGCCACCCGGTCCGACCAGTGGATCGGGTTGAAGTCGCCACTGGCGCCGGCGTAGCGGACCAGGTCGCCCCGCGTGACGACGTACGACTGGGGCTCGAGGTCGGTGCCCGCGATCATGCGTCCGCCCCCCGGTGCACGAGGGTCGCCTTGGTCGTGCACACGACGGCTCCCGAGTCGTCGGTGAGCACGCTGCTGGTGCCGATGATGTCGGCACCGCCGATGCTGCGGACCGAGTCGACGGTGAGCGTCGCGACGAGCTGGTCACCCGCCATCAGCGGCCGCTCGTAGGAGAAGCGCTGCTCCCCGTGCACGATCCGGAACAGGTCGATCTGCTCGGCCTCCAGGAAGGCGTTCATCGCCTCGAACGCCAACACGATCGGGAACGTCGCCGGCGCGGTCCCGTCGTACGGCGCCCCGGTGGCTGCCGCGAACTCCCGGAGCTTGACGTCGGTGACCCGGTAGGGCTCGGTCGGCGGGAACGCCCGTCCGACCAGGTCGGTGTCGATGGCCATGCCCCCAACCTAGCCGGGTCGGGCGCCCGGGTGCTCGCCCCGGCAGCCACCCGGGCACTCGACCGGCCCGGGAACAGCACGAGGGCGGACCCGCCGATGTCTCGGCAGGTCCGCCCTCGCGGAAGGAGGATGCGGCGTCAGCGGGTCTCGCGGTGCGCCGTGTGCTTGCGGCAGCGCGGGCAGAACTTCGCCATCTCCAGGCGGTCCGGGTCGTTGCGCCGGTTCTTCTTGGTGATGTAGTTGCGTTCCTTGCAGTCGACACACGCAAGCGTGATCTTCGGACGAACGTCAGAGCTCTTGCTGGCCACGATGAGTTCCTTCTTCGATGTTGGTGCGTCGCGTCTTGAGTAGCGGGAGCGGGACTCGAACCCGCGACACCACGATTATGAGTCGTGTGCTCTAACCACCTGAGCTACCCCGCCACCGGGGCGGGTGCCTCACCGGCCACCATCATGCCGTGAGAACCGACCCAGAGCCCCTTTACGGAATCGAACCGTAGACCTTCTCCTTACCATGGAGACGCTCTGCCGACTGAGCTAAAGGGGCAACGACGAAGAACAATACACAGGCCGAAGGGAGATCATGAAATCGGATCCGGAGGGCTCCTTCTACCTCCCCGCGGACGACCCCGACAGCTGGCTCCCGACACCCGCCACGGCGGGTCCGTGGTCCGACTCGGCACAGCACGGCGGACCTCCGTCGGCCCTGCTCACGCGGGCACTCGCACGAGCACTCGGCGCCGAACAGGTGCTGGCCCGGATCAGCATCGACCTGCTCGGCCCGGTGCCGCTGGGTCCCCTGCGCGTCGCCACCGCGGCGCTCCGACCGGGCCGGCGGGTGAGCCTGGTTGAGGCGACCCTCCACGACGAGACCGCGGGCCGTCCGTGCGCGGTGGCCCGGGCCTGGGCGCTCCCCCGCTCCGACTCCGGCCCCGGTACGACGACGCCCCCGGGGCACGCGCCCACCCAGGGGCGGACCACGTCGTTCCCGGAGGGGTGGTCGCCGGGGTACATCGACCACGTCGACTGGCACTGGGTGGCGGGCTCCGTCGGCCGGCCCGGTCCGGCGACGGTGTGGATGCGGCCACGGGTCCCGCTGCTCCCCGACGAGCCGCTGACCGGGTTCCCGATGCTGATGGCCTGTGTCGACTCGGCCTCCGGGGTGTCGGCGGTGCTGGACCTGCGGGAGTGGACCTTCATGAACACCGAGCTGACCGTGCACCTGCTCCGCGAGCCCGTCGGGGAGTGGGTGTGCCTCGACGCCGAGACCACGCTCGGGCCGTCCGCGGTCGGCGTGGCCACCTCGGTCGTCCACGACGAGCTGGGGATCGTGGCCCGGTCCGCCCAGACGCTGATGGTCGTCCCGCGGGAGGGTTGAGCGGGCGGGCGAGGCGTCGGCGTACGGGGGTGGCGGACGCGCCGAACGGCCGCAATTGCGGCCGATTGACATGTTCTTGGCCCGAAAACATGTCAGACGCCCGCAATTGCGGCCGTTGGGCGGATCCGGGCTCGCGGGGGTCCGTTCCCGCCGCCGGGCTGGTGGGCGGGTCCGTGCTCAGGCGTCCTGGATCCGCGGGAAGGGCCGGGCGGCCTCCAGCTCGAGGGCGAGCTCGAGCAGCTGCGCCTCCTGGCCGGCCGCGGCACCGAACATCATCCCCTGCGGCAGGCCGGCGGCGGTGCGGGCGAGGGGGAGCGAGATCGCCGGCTCACCGGTGGCGTTCTGCAGCGGGGTGAACACCACCCACTCCATGAGCCGGTCCATGATCTCCTCGTAGTCCCGGGTGGGCGAGAGGTGGCCGACCCGCGGCGTCTCGGTGGCGAGCGTGGGCGTCAGCACCACGTCGTAGCGGCGGTGGAACCGGGCCGAGAACACCTTGGAGGCGGCGAGCCGGGCGGTGGCGAGCGGCAGCCGGTGCAGGTTGCGGGTGCAGTGCCGGGCCAGCCCGAGCGTCAGGTTGTCGAGCCGGGCCGGGTCCCAGCTGCGACCGTGCGCGAGCCGGCCGCTGCGCAGCACGACCATCGCCAGCATCGACCAGTAGAGGAGGAAGTCGTCGGCGAAGTGCGCCGGCACGGGCGCGGGAACCTCCTCGACCTCGTGGCCGAGCTCCATCAGCAGGTCGGCGGTGTCCCGGGTCAGCCCCTCCACCTCCGGGCTCGCCGCCCGGCCACCGGCCTCGGTCACCACGGCCACCCGCAGCCGCTTCGGGCCGGGTCGGGTGATGTCGCCGACCGGCGCCAGCTTGAGGTCGCGGTAGACCTTCTCGGCCTCGCGCAGGAACGCCGCCGTGTCGCGCACCGACCGGGTGAGCACGCCGTCCGAGACGATCCGCACCGGCATCTCGCGCATCACCTTGTCCTGCGCCAGTCGGCTCCGGGTCGGCTTGAGGCCGACCAGGCCGTTGACGGCGGCGGGGATCCGGATCGAGCCACCACCGTCGTTGGCGTGGGCGATCGGCACCGCACCCGAGGCGACCAGCGCGGCGGCGCCCGCTGACGAGGCGCCCGCCGAGCGGTCCGGGTCCCAGGGCGAGCGGACCGGGCCCAGCCGGGCGTGCTCGGCGGCGGCGCTGAAGCCGAACTCGGAGAGCTGGCTCTTGCCGAGGGACAGCAGGCCGGTCGCGAGGTACATCCGCGCGAAGTCGCCGTCGGCCTCCCGCGGCGGGCTGTCGAAGGCGTCGGACCCGTGCCGGGTGGGCATCCCGGCGACGTCGACGTTGTCCTTGAGGACGGTCGGCACGCCCGAGAAGTAGCCGCCGCGCGGGTCCCGCGACGCGGAGCGGGCCCGGTCGAAGTCGGTGTGGGCCATCGTGTTCAGCACCGGGTCCACCCGCTCCACCCGGGCGATCGCGGCCTCGACCACCTCGGGCACCGACACCCGGCGGGACCGCAGTGCCTCGACCACGCCGACCGCGTCGTGGGCACCGAGGGCGTCGTCGCCGAAGGCGTGGACGGGATCCATGCCGGTCACGCTACTGGCGCGCGAGTACGCCGTGGGGCAGCGCGCGGGTCAACCCCACAGGCCACTCGCTCCGCGGCGGTGGCACCCGACCAGGTGCGTGTCGACGATGCCGATCGCCTCCATGAGCGCGTGCATGGTGGTCGGGCCGACGAACGTGAAGCCCCGCTCCTTCAAGGCCTTGGACAGCGCCACCGACTCCGGCGACGTGGTCGGCGCCTGGGTGAGGTCGGCCGGCTCGGGGGTGCGCTCGGGCCGGAACGACTCGACCAGCGCCTCGAGCCCCCCGTCCTCGCGGAGCGCGACGGCCGCCCGGGCGTTGGTGCGGGTCGCCTCGACCTTCAGCCGGTTGCGGACGATCCCGGCGTCGGTCAGCAGGTCCGCGACCCTCCGGTCGTCGTACGCCGCGATCGCGTCGACGTCGAACCCGTCGAACGCGGCCCGGAAGGCCGGGCGCTTGCGCAGGATGATCAGCCAGGAGAGCCCGGACTGGAAGGCCTCGAGGGTCAGCCGCTCGAACACCGCGGACTCGCCGCGGACCGGCATCCCCCATTCGGTGTCGTGGTAGTCGCGCATCAGCCCGGGCGGGCCCGCCCAGGGGCAGCGCGGCACCCCGTCGTCTCCGGGCACGGCGCTGGTGGGCTCGGACATGACGACCATTCTCGCCGGTGACCACGTCCACCGCGCGGCGGCGCCCCCTCGACATCTCCCAACGTCCCTCCGTTGACCAAAGCGTTAGTCGTTGCTAACGTATTAGACGTGACCGACGCCCTCTCCGCAGCCGCCGAGCCGACCAGGCGACGCATCCTGCAGCTGCTGGCGCCCCGGCCGCGGACGGTCAGCGAGATCGCGGCGGAGTTCCCGGTCACCAGGTCGGCCATCTCCCAGCACCTGCTGCTGCTCGAGCAGGTCGGGCTGGTGGCGGCGGAGAAGGTCGGCAGACAGCGCATCTACCGGGTGCTGCCCGGGGGGCTGCACGACCTGCAGGCCGAGATCAACCGCTTCTGGACCCACGAGCTCGACCTGCTCGTCTCGGACGCGCACCAGAGGCACGAGCACACCGACCGAAGCAGTGACCACACCAGCGACCGGCCGCACCGGCCGGTCCGAGGAGAGCGAGAGACACCATGAGCCAGACCTACACCAAGAGCGCCGTCCTGCCCGTCGGCCCCGACGAGGCGTTCGCACTGATCACCGAGCCGGAGCGCCTGCGCCGCTGGCAGACCGTCTCGGCCGCCGTCGACCTGCGCGCCGGGGGCGGCTACCGGTGGACGGTGACCCCGGGTCACATCGCCGCCGGCACGTTCCGCGAGGTCGAGCCCGGCCGGCGGGTCGTCTTCGGCTGGGGCTGGGAGGGCAGCACCGAGCTGCCGCCCGACGCCTCGACGGTGACCGTGACCGTGGAGCCCGTCGACGGCGGCACCCGGGTCACCCTCGAGCACGCCGACCTGACCGACCAGCAGGCGGCCAGCCACGCCGAGGGCTGGAACCACTACCTCGGTCGCCTCGAGACCCTGGCCGGCTCCGGCGACGCCGGAGTGGACGAGTGGTCGACGGCGCCGGAGCACCTCGACCAACTCGTCGCGGCCGAGGCCGCCCTCGCCGTGCTCCAGCCCGTGCTGCGCGGTCTGACCGACGAGGACCGGACCAAGCCGACCCCGTGCAGCGAGTTCGACTGCCACGGTGTGGCCGAGCACCTGTTCGGCTCCCTCGTCGGCCTGGGCTCGATGGCCGGCGTGGAGGTCCGCAACCCCGAGACCGGATCCCTGGAGAACCGGGTCTCGGTCATGGCCGACCAGGCGATCACCGGCTGGCGGGCCCGGGGCCTGGACGGCAGCGTGCCCGGGCCGGGCGGGCACGAGATGCCGGCCGGGTTCGCGGCCAGCATCCTGTCCATCGAGCTGCTCCTCCACGGCTGGGACTTCGCCCAGGCCAGCGGCCAGAAGATCGAGGCCTCCGAGGAGCTCGTGGGCTATGTCCGGGGCCTGGCCGAGCAGATCATCCCCGGGTCCCGCTCGCGCGGCGCCTTCGGCGACGAGGTCGAGCCGTGGTCGGGCGCCTCGTCGCTGGACAGCCTGGCGGCGTACTCCGGACGCACCCCCGTCTCGGTCGGCTGACCCCAGCCGGCAGCACCACCCATCACCCATCAAGGAGAGAGTCATGAGCAAGTTCGTCTTCGTCTACCACGCCCCGGCGGCCCCTGCCGACGCCCCTCAGCCGACGCCCGAGCAGATGGAGGCGATCATGGGCGAGTGGACCGCCTGGGCCGGCAAGGTCGGCGACCAGATGGTCGACTTCGGCGCCCCGCTCGGCAACGGCGTCCGGGTCACCACCGACGGCACCGAGCCGAGCCGGCGCGAGGTGACCGGCTACACCATCCTGGAGGCCGACAGCACCGAGGCCGCGCTCGACCTGGCCCGCAACCACCCGCACCTGAACATGCCGGGTGGCTGCGAGATCGAGGTGCACGAGGTCCAGCCGATCCCCGGGATGTGAGCCGGTCGTGAGGATGCCGACGGCGAGCGACGCGGACAAGGACCGGTTCCGCGCGCTCGCCCCGGCCGCACCGGGCGTCGAGGTGAGGCCGATGTTCGGCCAACTCGGCGCCTTCGTGAACGGCAACATGTTCGCCGGCCTGTTCGGCTCCTCCATCGGGGTCAAGCTGGACGGCGACGCGGCGGCCGAGCTGGCCGGCGTACCCGGGGGTCGGTCCGTTCGGGCCGCCCGAGCGGCCGATGGGCGGCTACCAGGCGCTCCCGGCCGGCATGGGCGACGAGGTCGCCGCGGACTGGGTGGCACGGGCCTGCGCCCACATCGCCACCCTGCCCCCCAAGGAGAAGAAGGCCCGCAGCAGGCGGTAGCGGCGTCCGGTCAGGAGCGGTACTCCGGGTTCTCGTAGTCGAACCGGGCGCCCTCGCTCCAGGCCGGGCGCTGGTTGCCGTAGGTCGGGATCCCGCCGGCGTCCTTGAGCATCTTCGCCAGGTGCATGAGGTTCCAGGTCATGAACGTCGTGTTCCGGTTGGTGAAGTCGTTCTCCGGCCCGCCACTGCCCTCGTCGAGGTACGACGGACCGGGGCCGGCCTCCCCGATCCAGCCGGCGTCGGCCTGGGGCGGGATCGTGTAGCCGATGTGGCCGAGCGAGTAGAGCACGTTCTGCGCGCAGTGCTTGATGCCGTCCTCGTTGCCGGTGATCAGGCAGCCGGCGACCCGGCCGTAGAACAGCGACTGCCCGTCGTCGTTGAGCATCCCGGACAGCGCGTAGAGCCGCTCGATCACCAGCTTGGTGATGCTGGCGTTGTCGCCGAGCCAGATCGGGCCGCCGATCACGAGGATGTCCGCGTCGAGCAGCCGCGGGTAGATCTCGGGCCAGGCGTCGTGCTTCCACCCGTGCTCGCGCATGTCCGGGTAGACGCCGGTGGCGATGTCGTGGTCGACCGCGCGCAGCACCTCGACCTCGACGCCGTGCTTGCGCATGACCGCGGCGCTGGCCTCGATCAGGCCACCGGTGTGGCTGAGCTCGGGGCTCCGCTTGAGCGTGCAGTTGACGAACATGGCCCGCAGGCCGGTGAAGTCGTGGTCCATCCCCTGACTCTAGGGCCGCCCCCGAGCCCGGTCGAGTGGCCAGGTGGTCACCCGATCGGCCGCCGGTCACCCGACCCGGGGCTCAGGGCCGGTGCTTGAGCCGAGCGTTCGGCAGCGGCGGGGCCGGGATCGGCGGCAGGTGGTCTCCGATGACCACGCCGAACCGGCCGTCGCGCACCTCCTGGCCGTCGGCGACCACCGGCCCGTCCGGCCCGTCGTGCCCGTCCGGCCCGTCGTGCCCGGCCGGCCCGTCCTGCCCGTCCGGGGCAGGGGCCGCGATCTGGCGCTGCCACTCCGCCCGGAAGGCGACGATCTCCTCGTGGCTGCGGCCGACGAAGTTCCACCACATGACGATCGCCTCGCCCAGCGGCTCGCCCCCCAGCAGCAGCACCCGCGCGTCGTCGTACGCCGTGAGCTCGAGCCGCTGCCGGCCGGGCGCCACGTAGCCCAGCTCGGTGGCCTTGACCTCCTGGCCGGCGACGCCGACGAGCCCGGAGTCGACCAGCACCGCGTGCTCGAAGGACTCCGCCACGTCGAGGGCGAGCGTGGTCCCCGCCCGCAGGAGCAGCTCGGCACCCAGCAGCGGGGTGTGGGTCGGCACCGGCGAGGCGGTCCCGAGGAGGCGTCCGAGGAAGACCCGCGCCTCCCAGCCGTCGCCGGTCACCGGCTCCGGGACGTGGTGGGCGAAGCCGGCCGCGCCGTCCCGGCTCTCGGCCGGCAGCGCCACCCACAGCTGCACCCCGTGCAGGGTCGCGGTCCGCGGCGAGGAGACCTCGGAGTGGCTGATGCCGTGCCCGGCGGTCATGAGGTTCAGCTCGCCGGGCCGGACCATCGCCTGGTTCCCCGCGCTGTCCCGGTGCTCGATCTCCCCGGTGAACAGCCAGCTGACGGTCTGCAGACCGGTGTGCGGGTGCGGCGCCACGCTCATCCCACCGGTGTCGGCGACGTCGTCGGGCCCGTAGTGGTCGACGAAGCACCAGGCGCCGACCAGCGACCGGTGCCGCTGCGGGAGGGTCCGGCGGACCCGCATCGCTCGCGGCCCCCCGAGCGGGACGTCGCGGGCGGTCAGCACCTCCACGCCCGCCGGGGCCGCCTCGGAGGCGCAGACGACCTCGTCCGGGTCGCGCTCGGGGTTGCTCATGGCTCCAGTCTCACCCCGGGGTCAACCGGGCGCCCTCCGGCACGGCACACACCTCGGCTCAGCCGGCCAACGCGTCCTCGAGGCGGACGGCGGCCAGGTCGTGCGCCTCCGCGACCGGCGCGTAGGTCAGGTCCCCGGCGTGCGTGTTCAGCCCCAGCGCCAGCGACTGGTCGTCGCGGCAGGCCTGCTGCCAGCCCTTGTCGGCCACCGCCACGGTGTAGGGCATGGTCGCGTTCGTCAGCGCGTACGTCGAGGTGTTGGGCACCGCGCCCGGCATGTTGGCCACGCAGTAGAAGACCGAGTCGTGCACCGGGTAGGTGGGGTCCGCGTGCGTCGTCGGCCGGGTGTCCTCGAAGCAGCCGCCCTGGTCGACCGCGATGTCGACCAGCACCGAGCCCGGCTTCATCCGGGAGACCAGGTCGTTGGTCACGAGCTTGGGCGCCTTCGCGCCGGGGATCAGCACCGCGCCGATGACCAGGTCGGCCTCGGTGACCTGCTGCTCGATCGCGAGCTTGGACGAGGCCAGGCCGTGCACCCGGTTGTTGTAGCGCCAGAACGACATCCGCAGCTTGTCCAGGTCGGTGTCGAGCAGGGTCACGTCGGCGCCCATCCCGAGGGCGATGTTGGCGGCGTTCTGCCCCGCGACACCGGCGCCGATCACGACCACCTTGGCGTTGGCGACGCCGCCGACGCCGCCCATGAGCACGCCCCGGCCGCCCTCGGCCTTGAGCAGGGAGTAGGCACCGACCTGCGGCGCCAGGCAGCCGGCGACCTCGGACATCGGGTAGAGCAGCGGCAGCCCGCCGGAGGGCAGCTGCACGGTCTCGTAGGCGATCGCGGTCACCTTCCGCTTCATCAGCTCCTCGGTGAGCGGCTTGTCGGCGGCGAGGTGCAGGTAGGTGAACAGGGTCTGCCCCTCCCGCATGCGGTGGTACTCCTCGGCCACCGGCTCCTTGACCTTGAGCACCATCTCGCCGGTGCCCCACACCGCGTCCGCGTCCGGCAGGATCTCGGCCCCCGCGGCGACGTACTCCTCGTCGCTGATCGAGGAGCCGACGCCGGCGCCGGCCTCGATGTACACCTGGTGGCCGTGCGCACTGAGCTCGTGCACGCCGATCGGCGTGATCGCCACCCGGTACTCGTGGTTCTTGACTTCCTTCGGCACGCCGACCTTCATGTCCGGGCCTCTTCTCGGTGTGATGCGGGACACTGCTGACCGGTCAAGGATGAAGGTCCGAAGCGGTCCGACGCCAGTTCGGTGCAGAAGATTCTGCGAGGATGGCCCCATGACCGGCACACGTTCGACGACGGGGCAGGGGGCGGGGCGTCCGTCGAACATCGTTCGACCCGCGCTGGACGCCGTCGACACCGCGATCATCGAGGAGCTCGCCCTCGACGCGCGGCTGCCGAACAACGCCCTGGCCGACCGGGTGGGGGTCGCGGCCTCGACCTGCCTGGGCCGGGTCCGGGCGCTGCGCGAGGCCGGGGTGATCCGCGGCTTCCACGCCGACGTCGACCCCGAGCTGACCGGCCGCCCGATCCAGGCGATGGTCCAGGTGCGCATGCAGTCCCACGCGCGCGGGCAGCTGGTGGAGTTCATGCAGTCGGTGGCCTACCTGCCCGGTGTCCGCAACACCTACCTGCTGGCCGGGTCCCACGACTTCTTCATCCACGTCGCGATGCCCGACACCGAGTCCCTGCGCGAGTTCGTGATCGCCCACCTCTCCGGCAACCGGGACGTCGCGCTCACCGAGACCAACCTGATCTTCAGCCACAGCCAGGCTTGGGCCTGACCGGTCAAGGAGCGGCGCGACGCGCCGGGACCAGGCCCGTGACCAGCCCCGCCACCAGGCCCACGGCGGCGACCGCGAGCGACACCCAGGTCGCCAGCCACAGGTCCTGGCGCAGTCCGGCGACCACCACGTCGTACACCGCGCCGACCAGCTCCGCGTCGCGGGCACCGGTCCTGGCCACCAGCCCGCCCCGGGCGACGCCGACGCCGGCGACCAGCGCACCGCAGGCGAGGGCCGAGCCCACGCCGAGCCAGAGCAGGGCACGGGTACGCCGCCGGGCGAGCAGCAGCGTCAGCGCCAGCCCGGTCAGCCAGGCGACCGGCAGCCACGAGCCGGCCGCGTCCAGGATCCGGTAGCCGGTGCGGGCCCGCTCCAGCTCCTCGGCATCGACCAGCCTGAGCCGGACCTGCGCCGCCGGCAGGTCGCCCGGGTCCACGAGGTCGCCGACCCCCAGCACCTCGACCACGATCGTGAGCAGGTCGCCGACCTCGATCCCGACCCGTCCGTCACGGACCCCCTGCCCCTCGGCGCCCTCGTCCCGCAGGATCGCGACCACCCGCTCGTGGGTGGCGAGGTTCGCACGCTCCCAGACCCGGTCGAACTCCGGGCCGTCCAGCACGGCGAGCACGGTGCGTCGCACGGTCGGCTCCGGGAGCACCGGCGCCTGCTCCGCCACGAGGGCGACCAGCCGGTCCGCGACCGCGTCCTGGACCACCGGGTCGTCGGCCAGCGGCCCGACGGCCTCGACGTAGGCGTCGGGATCGTCCGCGATCTCCGCGGTCCACGTGCCGAGGAGGGTCATCGGCAGCAGCAGGCAGGTGAGCAGGGCGAGCGGCGGCCACAGCAGGGAGCGGAGCGGTCTCATCAGGGGTCGTGGCCTCCGGCCATCAGGTCGGTCGGACGGTCACGGGAAGCGTGGGGTGAACCACTCCCTGACCGTCGGGAAGGGGTTGAAGCGACAGCCAGCCAGCGAGATCGACTGCTGCTGCATCACCGGGGCGGCCGCACCGCGACCCGGGCAGGACCGGTGACCGTGCCCGAGCCAGTGGCCCACCTCGTGGTTGACCACCATGTGCCGGTAGCCGCGCAGCGAGCCACCATAGGCGCGCCAGGCCGGGGAGGCGAACCTCCACCGGTCCTGGTTGATCACGACGTGGCGCCCGACCCGGCAGCTCCAGCGGCTGCTGCACCCGGACGAGAAGTCGGGGACCCGGGCGGCCTCCGCGAGCACCAGGGTCATCGCGCCACCCGAGCGCACCCGCCGGAATCCGATGCCGGTGGTCCGCCAGCCCCGTGGATCGTTGAGCGAGGCATGGGCCAGCCGCTTGAACAGCGGCAGGTCCGCGGAGATCCGGCCGCGCGTCTGCACGGAGTAGAGCACCGTCCGGCGCAGCGGCACCCGGTGCAGCGTCCGTCCGGGCCGGGCCGAGCGCCACCCGTCGGCGACGTACCCGGGCCGGGCGGCCCGGACCTGCACCCGGATCCGGCGACCCACGTCGCGCGCCGTCAGCCGGTAGGTCCGCCCGGTCGCGCCGGGGATCGGCTCCTGGCCGCGCAGCCAGCGGAAGGTCCGGGTGACCCGCTGCTCCCAGGCGCCCCCGGTCGCCTCCAGCGTGCGCAGGTAGCGCCGGGTGCCCGAGACCGTGGGGCGCTGCTCCCGCGCGAGCCGGGCCCGGCGGACCCGGACCGGCTCCGAGGTGGCCGAGCCGTCGGCGTATCCGTCCCGGGTGGCGGTGACCCGGACCCGCAGCCGCCTGCCGATGTCGTCGAGGCCGGGCCGGTAGCGCGCCGCGGTGGCGCCGGCGACGACCCGTCGGCCGCGCAGCCACTGGTAGCCGAGGGTGACGTCCTCGACGTCCCACGTCGCCGGTGCGACCCGCAGGACCGACCGGTACGCCGGGTCGCCGGTGAGGACCGGACCGGTGACCACGCCGATCACGGGCGGGTCCACCGGGTCCGCTCCCTCGACCCCGGCCGCCGGCAGCGCGACGAGCAGGAGCGGCACCGTGATGAGGGCGACGAGCAGACGGCGGGCGATCACGCCTCCCACGGTAGGGCCGAACGGCCGGGTCCGGGCCGGTTCAGGAGTTCGAGTAGACCGCCGGGCCCCCGTCGGCGTCCGGCCCCGTCGAGCGCCCCGCCCAGGTCCAGGCGTAGGCGGGGTCCTCGGCCGCCAGGCCGGCCTCGCCGAGCTCGAGCGGGGCGAAGGTGTCGACCATGACCGCGGACTCCTCGAAGTACTCCGCGCCGAGCGACGCCTCGATCGCGGACGGCTGCGGGCCGTGCGCGTGCCCGCCGGGGTGGAGGGAGACCGAGCCGATGTCGATGCCGGAGCCCTTGCGGGCCTCGTAGTCGCCGCCGACGTAGAACATCACCTCGTCGGAGTCGACGTTGGAGTGGTAGTAGGGCACGGGGATCGACAGCGGGTGGTAGTCGACCTTGCGCGGCAGGAAGTTGCAGACCACGAAGTTGTGGCCCTCGAAGACCTGGTGCACCGGCGGCGGCTGGTGCACCTTGCCGGTGATCGGCATGTAGTCGTCGATGTTGAAGGTGTAGGGGTAGAGGCAGCCGTCCCAGCCGACCACGTCGAACGGGTGGCCGGCGTAGGTCATCCGGGTGCCGCCGACCCCGCCCGGCAGCCCCGGGACCCGGTGCTTGACCAGCACCTCGACGTCTGACCCCTCCGACCCCTCCGACCCCTCCGGCCCCTCCGGACCGTCGGGCCGGTCGGCCAGCAGCGGCCCGGTGGGGCCGTGCAGGTCCCGCTCGCAGTACGGCGCGTGCTCGAGCAGCTGCCCGTAGCGGGAGAGGTACCGCTTCGGCGGCGCGACGTGGCTGTTCGCCTCGATCGCGTAGAGCCGGGAGGGCTCGCTCGGCAGCCACCGGTGGGTGGTGGCCCGCGGGAGGATCACGTAGTCCCCGGCCCGGTAGGTCAGCGTGCCGAGCACGGTCTCGACGGTGCCGCCGCCGGACTCGACGTACACGCACTCGTCGCCGATCGCGTTCCGGTAGAGCGGCGAGGGGTCGGTGCCGGTGACCACGTAGCCGATCCGGACGTCGGCGTTGCCGAGGACCAGGCGGCGGCCCTCGACCGGGCAGCCGGACGTCTCCAGCGAGTGCAGCCGCAGGTGCCGGGGCTTGAGCGGGTGGTTGGGCGTGCGGGCCTGGTCGGGCAGCTCCCAGACCTCCGAGGCGACGATCGCCGACGGGACACCACGGTGGTAGAGCAGGGAGGAGTCCGAGGAGAACCCCTCCTCCCCCATGAGCTCCTCGTAGTAGAGGCGTCCCTCGGGGTCGCGGTGCTGGGTGTGCCGCTTGGGCGGCACCTCGCCGATCTGCCGGTAGTGAGCCATCGCCCCTCGCCTCTGTTCGTCTATCGGACGCGTGTGTCCGCTCACGCGTGCTTGCGCTAGCCTCGCACCGTGTCCCCCGCTTCGGCAACCGTTCCACCGGGCTCTCCGGTTCCCCCCGTGCCCTCGGCCTTCCGCGGCCTCGTCGACGACGCCGCGATCTTCCCGCCCGGCAACGCCGACCTCGAGGACGCGGTCGCCGCCTGGCAGGAGCGCCTCGGCACTCCACTGGAGACCCTGGTCGGCAGCTTCGTGATCGGCGACCACCGACTGGCCGACCTGGCCGCGCTGACCGGCGAGGTCGAGCGGCCGATCCCGGTCAGCGTGGTCGTCGGCACCGGGGCCGGCGGCCTGGCACCGGCCGCCTCGACCGTCTCCCGACTCCCCGGGGTCCGGCTGGCCGGCCTGGAGGTGGCCCTGCGCGACCCCGACGACCTGGCCGGCAACGCCCGCCGGATCGTGGCCGGGCTGGACCAGGCCCGCGACCACGGGGCCGTCGACGACGACCTGCCCGTCTACGTCGAGCTCCCGCAGGCCGACCCCACCGCCGGGTGGCTCTCGGCCGCGGACGAGGTGGCCGGCGCCGAGCTCCGGCTGAAGTTCCGCACCGGCGGCGTGGAGGCCGACCTCTTCCCCGCCAGCCGGACCCTGGCCGCCTGGGTGGACGCCGCGCTCGACCGGGAGACGCCCTTCAAGTGCACGGCCGGGCTGCACCACGCCGTCCGGCACGCGGACCCGGGCACCGGGATCGCCCACCACGGCTTCCTCAACCTGCTGCTGGCCACCCGGCGCTGCTTCGACGGGGCGGCCGCCGACGAGGTGGTCGGGCTGCTGGAGGAGCGGGAGCCGGCGGCGCTGCTCGCGGCCTGGGCCGGGCAGGAGGAGCCGGCGATGGCCGGGATCCGGCGCTGGTTCACCGGGTTCGGCTCCTGCAGCGTCCGCGAGCCGTGGACCGACCTCGTCGGGCTCGGGCTGGTGGACGACCCGGACCGCCCGGGCCACTCGACGAAGGAGAGCTGAATGTCCCAGACCTGGGTCGAGGGCGCCGCGGGGTCGCCGTACGACATCGACCACCTGCCGTACGGCGTCTTCGACCGGCCCGGCGAGCCGGCCCGCGTCGGCGTCCGGATCGGCGACCTGGTGCTGGACGGGGCGCCGGTCGCGACGCTCGGCGGCGACCCCGGGGACGGTCCCGACCTCGCGTCGGCGTGGCGGCGGCCGAGCCTGGATGCGTTCCTCGCGCTGGGCCGGCCGGCGTGGGAGACCGCACGGGACTGGCTGGTCGAGATCCTCACCGGGCCCGAGCACCGGGCCGCGGTCGAGCCGCACCTGCTGCCGGTGTCGTCGGTGACGATGCGGATGCCGTTCACCGTGGCCGACTACGTCGACTTCTACGCCTCACTCGAGCACGCCTCCAACGTGGGCCGGATCTTCCGGCCCGACCAGGAGCCGCTGCTGCCCAACTGGCGGCACCTGCCGGTCGGCTACCACGGCCGGGCCGGGACGGTGCTGCCGTCGGGCACACCGGTCGTCCGGCCGCACGGCCAGCGCAAGGGTCCGGCCGACGCCGAGCCGGTCTTCGGGCCGAGCCAGCGCCTGGACATCGAGGCCGAGCTCGGCTTCGTCGTCGGCGCCGGGACCGAGCTCGGCGAGCGGGTGTCGACCGCCGACCTGGCCGACCACGTGTTCGGCGTGGTCGGGCTCAACGACTGGTCCGCGAGGGACGTGCAGGCCTGGGAGTACGTCCCGCTCGGGCCGTTCCTCGGCAAGTCGTTCGCGACCTCGATCTCCACCTGGGTGACCCCGCTGGCGGCGCTGGCGGCGGCCTGGACCGAGCTGCCCGGCCAGGACCCGGCTCCGCTGCCCTACCTCGCCGTCGACGGTCCGGCCGGGCTGGACATCGCGGTCGAGGTCGAGCTGAACGGCCACGTGGTCTCGCGGCCGCCGTACTCGACGATGTACTGGGCGCCGGCCCAGATGCTGGCCCACCTGACCGTCAACGGCGCGTCGCTGCGCACCGGCGACCTGTTCGGCTCCGGCACCGTCTCCGGGCCGGAGCCCGGCCAGCGGGGCTCGCTGCTCGAGCTGAGCTGGGGCTGGCGGGAGCCGTTCGCGGTCGGGGACGCCGAGCGCACGGCCCTGGAGGACGGGGACGAGGTGGTGCTGCGCTACACCGCGCCCGGCAGCGGCGGCGGCCGGATCGCGCTGGGAGAGGTCGTCGGACGGGTGGAGCCGGCCCGCGCGTGGTAGAACGCCCCGGTGCGCACTCCTCTCCTCGCCTCCGCCCTGACCACCCTCGCCCTGACCCTCACGGGCTGCGGCGGCGACCCGTTCGCCGACGACGATCGTGAGCCGGCCGAGGTGCTGGCCGACGCGGTCGACGCCACCCTCGGGGTCGACTCGTTCGTCGTGGACACCAAGGCGGCGCTGACCATCGGCGAGACCGACATCAGCCTCACCGCCGCCGGGGCCGTGGACTACGAGGCGCTGGTCGCCGACGCCGGCATCACCGTGCAGCAGGGCGAGGCCGGCGGCGAGATCGAGATCCGGGCCGACGGCGAGTCGGTGTGGTTCCGCACCGAGGGCGAGCAGGTGCCGGCGATCCCGCAGGGCAAGAGCTGGGTCCAGGGGGAGGCCTCCATCCTGGACGGCGCCGCCACGTTCGACCCGGCCGGGCTGGCCGGCGTCGTGATCGCGCTGCGCGCCGCCGAGGACGTCGTGGAGGGAGGGACGAAGGAGATCGACGGCGTCCAGGCCCGCGAGTTCAGCACCACCGTGACCTACGCCGACGCCGTCGAGGCGGCCGGGGAGGACGCAGGGAAGCTCGAGAGCTCGCTCAGCCTCACCGGCACCGCCGACCAGGCCGACCTGGTGATCGTGGCCTGGGTGGGCGAGGACGACGTGATCCGCGACTTCGACCTCGACATCGAGGCCGGCGACGTGCCCGTCGACGGCACCTACACCGTGGACGTCTCCGGCGTCGACGAGGACGTCGAGGCGCCGGAAGCCCCCGCCGAGGAGGACGTCCTCACCGGGGCCGAGGCCGACGCCTTCCTCTCCTCGGTCGTCCAGTAGCCCGCTGTCGCCGGGTCGTCAGGCGTCGTCGAGGCCGAGCCGCTCGACGGTCGAGGCGCGCATCTCGACTTGCGCACCTTGCCGGTGACGGTCATCGGGAACTCCTCGACCAGCACGACGTAGCGCGGGATCTTGTAGTGCGCGAGCCTCCCCGCGCAGAAGGCGCGCACGGCGTCCGCGTCCAGCGGCTCTGCGCCCTCCCGCAGCTGCAGCCAGGCGCACAGCTCCTCGCCGTACTTCTCGTCGGGGACGCCGATGACCTGGGCGTCGAGGACGTCCGGGTGGGTGTAGAGGAACTCCTCGATCTCGCGGGGGTAGATGTTCTCCCCGCCGCGGATCACCATGTCCTTGATCCGGCCGGTGATCGAGACGAACCCCTCCTCGTCCATGACCGCGATGTCGCCGGTGTGCATCCACCCGTCGACCAGCACCTCGGCGGTCTTCTCCGGCTCCTCCCAGTAGCCGAGCATCACGGAGTAGCCCCTGGTGCAGAACTCGCCCGCCTCGCCGCGCGGCAGGGTCTCGCCGGTGGCGGGGTCCACGACCTTGACCTCCAGGTGCGGGCCGACCCGGCCGACGGTCCCCACCTTCGCCTCGAACGGGTCCCCCGGGGCGGTCTGGGTCGAGACCGGGGAGGTCTCGGTCATCCCGTAGCAGATCGCCATGTCGGTGATCCCGGCGTCGAGCACCTTGCGCATCATCTCCGCCGGGCAGGGCGATCCGGCCATGATCCCCGTGCGCAGGTGGGAGATGTCGTACGACGCGAACTCGGGCAGCGACCACATCGCGATGAACATCGTCGGCACGCCGTACAGGCTCGTGCACTGCTCCTGCTGCACCGCCTCCAGCGTCAGCGCGGGGTCGAAGCCGGGGGCCGGGATCACCGTGCAGGCGCCGTGCGTGGTGGCCGCCAGGTTGCCCATCACCATGCCGAAGCAGTGGTAGAAGGGCACCGGGATGCAGATCCGGTCCTCCTCGGTGTAGCCGCAGCCCTCGCCGACGAACCAGCCGTTGTTGAGGATGTTGCGGTGGCTCAGCGTGGCGCCCTTCGGGAAGCCCGTCGTGCCGGAGGTGTACTGGATGTTGATCGGGTCCTCCGGCCGCAGGCCGCCCTGCACCTGCGCCAGCCGGTCCGCGCCCACCTCCGAGGAGCGGGTCATCAGCTCGGACCAGCTGCGCTGCCCGAACACCACGACGCTGGTCAGGTCCGGGCACTCGTCGCGGACCTCGGCGAGCATCGCCGGGTAGTCGCTGGTCTTGAACGACTCGGCCACCAGCATCATCGAGATGCCGGCCTGGTTCACGACGTAGGCGACCTCGTGGGTGCGGTAGGCGGGGTTGACGTTGACGAGGATCGCCCCGACCTTCGCCGTGGCGTACTGCACCAGGGTCCACTCGGCCCGGTTCGGGGACCAGATGCCCACCCGGTCGCCCTGGGAGACCCCGTGCGCGAGCAGCGCGCGGGCCAGCCGGTCCACGTCGGAGACCAGCTCGGCATAGGTCCACCGGGTCCCGGCCTGGACGTCCACGACCGCCTCCCGGTCGGGGAACCGGGCCGCCGTGGCGTCGAGGTTGTCCCCGATGGTCTGCTCGATGAGCGGGGTGCCGGTCTCCCCGACGGTGTGACTCGGCGCTGGTGTCGACATGGGTCGACCCTGCCACCCGGGCCCGGTCCGGGGAAGTGCGGCCCGGCCCGACGTGCGACGAGCGGCCACCCGGGGGTGGCCGCTCGTCGGCGGTGGCAGGTGAAGGATTCGAACCTTCGAAGCTCTCGCGACGGATCTACGGTCCGCACGGGGTGACCATCCTGACCTGAGCTGATTGAGCGCGTCTTCAAGCTTCAGCACGAGTTCGACACGGACGCTCGCGGCGGTCGACTGCTGACCTGGTACGGCCCGGCCATGCTCGAAGCCCACCGGCAGCTCACCACGGCACCGGCGTGCCCGGGACGAGGAGGGCTGCCCTGGCCACCACAGCCGACAGCTCGTCGGCCGGATGACCGAAACAGCACTCCCCGCCGACGAACAGGTCAGGACATGCCGCCCCGAGCGCCGCCGCTGACGGGAATGACCTGACCGGTCACGTAGTTCGAGAGCGGTGAAACGAGCCAGAAGATCGCGTCGGCGGCCTCCTGGATGGTGCCGGTACGGCCGAGCGCTGTCCCTGGGGTCTTGCGCGGCGCGTACAGGTCGCGATCCTCGTCGGGGTCGAAGCCCATCGCCTGAAGGGTCTTGTCGGGCACGCCGAGCGGGACCTCGCGACCTCCGACGGTAATGGACTGCTGTGCCGACTGCGGGGCGCCGAAGCGGGTCTGGATGATCCCGAAGGAGACCGCATTGACGTTGACGTTCGCCGAGCCCCACTCCGCTGCCAGCGTCTTGGTCAGTCCGATCAGGCCGCCCTTGGCAGCCGCGTAGTTCGCAGCTCCGGGGTTGCCGAAGCTGGCAGCCAGCGAGCTGACCATCACGACCTTGCGGTGGCGTACCAGGCCCTCCCGGGCCTCACGTCGACCGGCGTCTCGGAGGTACGGCGCGGCGGCCCGACAGATCCGGAAGGGAGCCAAGAGGTGGATGTCCAGCATTGCCTGGAACTGCTCGTCGCTCATCGCATGCACGGGCGCGTCCCAGAAGTAGCCGGCGCCGTTGACGATGATGTCGATGCCGTTGCCGGCCGCCGCCACATCCGCGATGAGGCGGTCCGGAACCTCCGGATCGGTGAGGTCGGCAGCGAAGGCCGTGGCCCCGCCTCCGATGTCCGAGGCGACCTCGTGGGCCAGGTCCCCATCGAGGTCCACCACCACGACCCGGGCACCGTTGGCAGCCAGAAGCTCGCAGGTAGCGCGCCCGATGCCGTTGCCACCGCCGGTGACGACGGCCGTCTGACCCTCAAGGAGCGAGCTGGAGATGGTGGGTGTCGTAAGCATGTCTTTTACCTTCCGTTGGGAATCGAGTGCAGCGTCGGCGTCCCGTGGTCGTCCGGGTGAACGCCCAGACCGCGCCGACGAGATCACATGGTGAGCGAGTAGCCACCGTTCACCGGGATCGTCTGGCCGGTGATCCAGCTCGAGGCGTCCGAGGCCAGGAAGAGGATGAGGTTCGCCGCGTCGTCAGGCTCACCGAAACGACGAACGATGTAGGAGGAGAGCACCCGCTTGGCGAACTCCTCGTCGGCGATGGCCGCCTCGATCGCCGGAGTGCGCGTTGCGCCGAGTGCCACGCAGTTCGCCGTCACTCCGAAGCGCCCACCCAGGCGAGCCATCGCTCGGGTGAAGCCTGCTGCCCCGGCCTTGGCACCCGAGTAGACCTCCATCCCGTTGACCTCACCGACGCGCCCGGCGTCGGAGATGATCGTGATGACACGCCCTTGCTTCGCCTCGACCATGTGACCCATGGCGTGCCGGGTTGAGTTGAGGACTCCGTCCAGGTTGACGTGGATGAAGGGTTCCCAGTCCGACGGGGTCTGATCCCAGAAAGCACGTTGCTTGGTGGGCGCCGGCCCGGCCCCCCGGTTGCCCGCGTTGTTGACCAGGATCGTGACCGAGCCCCACTTCTCCTTGACCTCGTCGAACACCTCACCCATCCGCTGGAAGTCACCTACGTCGCTCTGCGCGGCGAGGCTCGACACCCCGAGCTTGCGGACCTCTGCGGCCACACTCTCGGCCCGGGTCTCGTCGTAGTCGTTCACGACGACGTCCGCCCCGAACGACGCGAGCGTCAGCGCGATCTGACGACCCACGCCCTGACCCGCCCCAGTCACCAGCGCGACGCGACCGGTCAGGTCCAGCAGGTCGTTCGAGGTCATTCGATCGTCCTTTCAAACGCTCTGCCGGTCGTCGGCGTGACCAACGAAGCCCGCAAGTTCTCGCGAGGAGGAGCTCAGAGCCAACCCTAATGCAGATGCTTGTCAACTGACAAGTTCTGAGAGGGCTCGTCGATTCCCCGGCGTGCGCCGGCGCGGGTCACCGAATGGACAAGATCCGACGAACGGCCGTCCAGGTCGCCTCGGTGATCTCTTTGCGCTGCACGTCGGGGTCGACGAGCACTTGGAGGAGCACGCCTCTCAGCGTTCCCTCGATCACGAACGCCGCTTCATCAGGGTTGACGTCCTGGGCCGCGTCTCCGGAATCACGTGCCTCGATGATGGTCTCGACGAGAAGCGTGCGGATCCATCGGTTGGAGATGGCGACGTCATCCCGCAGGCTGGGGGTCCCGGTCATAGCCTCGACCTGCACCGCGTACAGCGCCCGGGCGTACTTCGAGTAGATGCTTCCCTCGCGCAGGTAGAGGCGCACGATGGTCTCGAGCTTCTCCACCCCTTCGAGGTCGCCGAAGCTCGCGAGCGCCGCGCGGCTGGAGTCCTGGACGGACTGCACGACATCCTTGATGCACTGCTCCTTCGTGCCGAAGTAGTGCGTCACCATCCCACGGCTGAGCCCTGCGAGTTCACCGATGGCGACGAAGCTGGCGGCGGAGTATCCGCCGGAAGCCAGCAGCTCGACGGTCGCATCGACGAGCTTCTTCCGGGACTCGCTGGACCTCTCGGCCTGAGTACGCCTGCTCTGCATGGTCGAACCCTATCCAGCCTCATGCGGCAACCTGGGCGAGCCTCTGCGCCCTACCCACCGGGTGCATAGCTCGATCGCCGCGCGATCTGCCTCTCGTGGATTTCGAGTCGGACGAGGAGGGGCCGGGCCCCCACCTCGTCCAGCTGCACTCCTACCTGGAATTCGCCTCGCGGACCGTACGGCGCGCGATGTCGCGGCCGATGAGGTCCTTCATGATCTGGTTCGTCCCGCCGTAGATCGGCTGGATCCGAGCATCTGCGTAGGCTCGCGCGATGGGGTACTCCCTCATGTAGCCGTAGCCGCCATGCAGTTGGAGGCACTTGTCGACCACTCGCTGATGAAGATCGCTGATCCACCACTTCGCCTTGGCGGCGTCGATGGCCGTCAGATTTCCATCGTTCAGCAGGAGCACCGCCCGGTCGAGCATCGCGGTCGCGGCGTCGATCTCGGTCTCTACCTCTGCCAGGGTGAAACGAGTCGCCTGGAAGTCACCGATCGGTTGCCCGAAGGCGTCGCGATCGAAGCAGTACCGACGCGCCCACGCGTACGCGGCGGCCGAAGCAGCGACGGAGGTGGCTGCGATCGAGAGACGCTCCAGAGGCAGACGTTCCATCACGTGGGCAAGTCCGCGTCCCGCGGAGCCGAGCAGATCGGCATCGGTGAGCCGGAGGTCCTCGAAGGAGAGCTCGGCCGTGTCGTTGCCTCGTAGACCGAGCTTGTCGAGCTTGCGTCCCCGGCTGAATCCCGGACGGTCTGTCGGCACGAGGAAGACGGCGAAGTCGCCGGCGTCGGTCCGCGGATCGACCTTGGCCAGGACGAGGACGACGTCGGCCAGGAAGCCGTTGGTGATGAACGTCTTGGTGCCGTTCAGGACCCAGCCGTCGCCGTCGCGGCGGGCGGTCGTGCGGATACCGCGCAGGTCACTTCCTGCGCCCGGCTCTGTCAGCGCCAGCGACCCGATGGCGGTACCGGCGCACAGCTCGGGCAACCACTCTCGGCGCTGTTCGTCGGATCCCAGATCGACGACGTAGGGCATGACGAGGTCGTCCTGCACGCTGAGCCCGGCGTTGAAGGAGTTCGCCCCCACGCGGCACAGCTCCTCCATGATCACCATCCGGTATCGGAAGTCGGCCACTCCCCCGCCGCCGAGCTCCTCAGGCACGGAGGTCCCGATGATCCCGAGCGAACCCGCCACCTCCCAGGCGGCACGGTCGACGAGGCCGTCGTCGTCCCACCGCTCCCATTGGTCGGCGACGACCTTCTCGACGAAGGCCGCGACGGTCGCTCGGAAGTCTTCGTGCTCCTCCTCGTAGAGGGTGCGTCTCATCGCGGCCCCTCGACGCTTTGCAGGACGTGAACGGCACAGACCGCGCCGAGGCCGACCATGTGGGCCAGCCCCGTTCGCGCACCGGCGTGCTGGCGCGCGCCGGCCTCACCTCGGATCTGAGTGGTGATCTCTCCGATCTGGCCCACGCCTGTGGGTCCGATCGGGTGACCTGAACTCAGCAGGCCGCCTGACGTGCTCACGGCCACTCGTCCACCGAGGGAGAACTCGCCGGCCTCGAGATCGGCCGCAGCCTTGCCCTCCGCGGCCAGACCCATCGCCTCGACGTACTGCAGCTCCTCGATCGAGAAGGCGTCGTGCAGCTCCACGAGGTCCACGTCGTCGGGGCCCATCCCGGCCTGCTGGTACGCGTCCGCCGTCGCTGCGCGGGTGAGCTCGGCGTCGAAGCTCTTCGCGCCGTACAGCTCCTCGCTGCGCAGGACAGACGCGAGCACTCGGACACAGCGTGAGCGGTCCAGGCCGAGCTCGTCGATGGCGTCGTCCGAAACCACGACGACGGCAGCGGCGCCCTCACCGATCGGGCAGCACTGAAGCCTGGTCAGAGGGCCGGCGATGGGTGGTCCGGCAAGGACCTCCTCCAGGGTTCGTGCCTTCGGCCGCTGGGCGTTGGGGTTCAGTGCTGCGTTGGCGGAGTTCTTCACGGCCACGGCAGCCAGTTGCTCCGGGGTGGCACCGTGACGCTCCAGGTACTCCGAGGCCAGCAGCGCGAAGTGCGCCGGAGGCGGCACGTAGGCGGCGTCGAGGCTCGGCACTCCCGTGTCATTGCTGGCGCCCTGCGCTGTCGGCATCTTGTCGACACCCAGGACCATCGAGATGTCGCTGGTCCCGGCTGCGACGTCGTGGCAAGCCAGTCGGAACGCCGTGGAGCCCGACGCCGAGGCGTTCTCGACCTGCAGCATGGGGATGCCGGTGACGCCGAGATGCTTGTACAGCGGTCGGGAGGCGGCCATCCCGAGCATGGCCGTGCCTGTGTAGGCGCTGTCGACGTCGGCCCACCGCAGGCCGGCGTCGTCGAGTGCCTGGCGCACGGCCGTCAGGCCCAGCTGGACGTAGGGCGTGGCGCTCGGCTTCTGGAACGGGTGCCAGCCGACGCCGGCGACGTAGACGGGGCGCTGTTGCGCAAGCGTGATCTTCACGTGACGACCTCTTCGGGAGTGAATCGGAGCTCGGCGACCTCGACGTCGTCGCGGGTGACCGGCACGGTGACGGCGCGGACACGGGAGCCGATGGTGACGTCCGGCGCGTCCACCAGCACCGACCGGATCATTGGGCCCTCGTCGAGGACCACGGACGCCAAGCGGTAGGGGAACCCCAGGGCCGGGTCGACCGGTATGTGGACATCCACGACGGCCGAGACGGTCCCGGTGCCGGCGAGCGGGACCGGGGAGATCTTCTCCCCGACGTCGCCATTGTGCTCGGATCCGTAGATCTGGAACGGGAAGGAGACGGATCCGCTGGAATCCTTCAGGCCGATCAGCGTGGGCTCTCCCGACTC
Source organism: Nocardioides donggukensis (assembly GCF_014842875.1). GTDB lineage: Bacteria > Actinomycetota > Actinomycetes > Propionibacteriales > Nocardioidaceae > Nocardioides > Nocardioides donggukensis. The sequence continues at coordinate 94,833 of NZ_JACYXZ010000004.1, forward strand.
GTCGACCTGGTAGAGATCGGGCTGGGCCGACGGCGCGCTCATGCCTTCGCGTCCTCGACGTAGGAACGACGGAGGACGCGCTTCAAGGTCTTGCCCATCGAGTTGGTCGGGATCTCCTCGATGAACTCGAAGGACCGCGGCCACTTGTACTTGGCGAGCTTGCCTTCGAAGAACGCGTAGAGCTCGTCCGCAGTCAGCACCGCCCCCGGAACGGTCTGGACGAACGCCAGGGGTTGCTCACCGTGGTCCTCGTCGGGGACACCGATCACGGCCACGTTCGCGACGAGCGGGTGTGTCGCGATGACCGCTTCGCTCTCAGCGGGGTAGACGTTCACGCCACCCGCGATGATCATGTCGGTGATCCGGTCGTAGATGAACAGCACCCCCTCGTCGTCGACGTGCCCGACGTCGCCCGTCGAGTAGAAGCCGTCCTCGCTGATCTTGTCGGCGCCGAGCGGACCGCGACCGATGTAGCCGCTGATGATGTTGGGCGTCCGCACGGTGATCTCGCCGGTCGCGCCCGTCGGAACCTCGTTGCCGCTCTCGTCGACGATCCGTAGGTCGACGTGACGGAACGGGAACCCGGTCGCGTTCGGCTTGCGCGACAGAAGGTCGGGAGTTGCGCCCGCGATCATGCCCGTCTCCGTCGCACCGTAGATCTCGTAGATGACCGGACCGAAGAGGTCGGTGGCAGCGGACTTGAGCTCCTGGCTGAACGGCGCTGCGCCACCCATCAGGAAGCGGAGGCTGGAGATGTCGTACCTGTCGCGGACCTCGGGAGAGAGCTTGAGGATCCGCTGGAGCATCGTGGGAACGGCGACCCAGTGCGTGATCCCGTGACGCTCGATGAGTCGAAGCACGTCCTCGGCATCGAAGCGTCGCTGGAAGACGACAGTGCCGCCGGTCTGGAGCGCGAACTGCGTGTACGACGGGCCCGCACCGTGGTGCATCGGCAGGTTGATCAGTGTCGTGTTGCCGGGTCCGCCCGCGGCCATGTCGAACAGCACCGACAGCATGTAGTCGAGACGCACGGCGTCGTCCACCTGGGTCTGGAGGCCGCCCAAGGGGGCGCCCTTGGGGGCTCCCGTCGTGCCGGAGGAGTAGATGATCAGTGGCGCCAGGGCCGGCGAGGGACGGTCCTCGGGCTCGCCCTCCGCGATGAGGTCCGCCATGAGCTCAACACCCGGAGCCGGGGTGTCCATCGAGACAATCACCCTCAACCCGAGTTCTTCCCAAGCCGCGACCAGGTCGGACGGGTCCTCGTCATCGACGATCGCGGCTGTGACCTCGCAGTCGCGGGCGATGTAGAGCGACTCGGGGGGCGAGAGTCGGTAGTTCACCGCGACGATGACCGACTTGAGCTTGGCGACGGCGAGGGAGACGACCATCCACTCCAGTCGTGTGTGCGAGCGGACGGCGACACGGTCGCCTTCCTTCACACCTCGGCGCGCAAGCGACGAGGCCAAGCGATCAGCTTGCTCGTTCCAGGACCTCCACGTGAGGGTGCGCTCACCTTCGGTGGCGCAGACTGCGTCGAGGTCGTCGGGAGGCGCGAAGGCGGGGGAAGGGGTCAGTTGCTTCATCAGGTTCTCCTGTTGCGTCGGTGGCCAGCGCGGGCTGCGAGGGCCCTTCTGTCGGACAGGGTCGTGACGTTCATCAGCTCAGCGGCCCTTCCACTGCGGTTCGCGCTTCTCAATGAAGGCGCGGATGCCTTCCTGGGTGTCATCTGACTCGATCGCAGGGCGCGCGAACTCCATCTGCTTCGCCCAGGCTTCCTCGTCGGTCCACTCGTAGCTGCGACGAACGATCGCCTTGCTCGCGGAGACTGCGAGGGGACCTGACTTCACGATGTCCGCAGCGAGCTCGAGCGCCGCTTCAACGGCTTGTCCGGCCGGCACGACCCGGTTGACGAATCCCATCCGGTGAAACTCTTCCGCCGGGAGCGACTTTCCGGTGAGCGCCAGCTCCATGGCGATGTTGTAAGGGATGCGCTTGGGAAGACGGAACAGTCCCCCGCCCATCGCAACCAGAGCACGCGCAGCTTCGGGGATGCCCATCCGGGTGGCGTCTGTGGCGACCACCAGGTCGCAGGCGAGACAGAGCTCGAGGCCGCCTGCAAGGGCGTCGCCCTCGACTGCCGCGATCAGGGGCTTCTCGGGCGGGACAGCCATCACCCCGAACCCGCCACGACGTTCGCTGGCGCCCATGTCTCCCACCGCGGCAGCCTTCAGATCCTGACCGGCGCTGAAAGTCGGCCCAGCGCCGGTGAGGACGGCCACCCGCAGCTCGTCATCAGCCTCGTACTCGTCGATCGCCGCCTCGAGTGCCCGCGCCGTGGCACCGTCGAACGCGTTGCGACGCTCGGGTCGGTCGATGGTGATCAACAGAGCTTGCCCGTTCAGTCGGCGCTCGGTCTTCACGACCCCACTGACAGTTTCCGACATGGGATGCCCCCTCAGGACAGGACTTCGAAGTGATGGCGGTGACCACATCGTATGCACTTGTTAGATGACAAGCAAGCATAAGCCTCGACCCAACCGGAGCACCCAAAGAACCCACCAGAGAATGACGAACCCCGGCGCTGGCGCCGCCTGGACCGACGCGGCGACCACCGGCGAGGTCCGCGGTCCCATCTCGAGCCGTTCCCGGGCCGGAGCTCAAGGTCACCTCTTCGCCGCCCGCACCCGGCGCGCCGGAAAGCCGATCTCACCGCCCTACAACTCCCTGGTCAGCGCGAAGACCATCTACCGGGTGTGGGCGCAGCCCGGCGCACGGCGCTGACCCCACAGCAACCGACTCCGTGCTCGCCCGACGCCCCTACGACCTGCGTCACGCCTGCCTCTCGACCTGGCTCAACGCCGGAGTGCCTCCGGCCCGCGTCGCTGAATGGGCCGGTCACGGCGTCGACGTACTGCTCCGGATCTACGCCGACTGCGTCGAGGGAGACGACCAGATCGCGCTCAGCCGCATCGGCGAGGCACTCTCGTGAGCCTGGTGACGCGCCCGACGACTGACCACCTCACTGGAGGTCGCCGAGCCGCCGACCGGCCAAGACTTCCGCAGGTGTTCCGCAAAGACAGCCGCAATCGGCCGCCATCGACCACTGACGGCCGGACAGGTTGCAAAGGGCCCCTGGCCAACGTCTCCGCTGGTCAGGGGCCCTTGTGACCCACTGTGGCAGGTGAAGGATTCGAACCTTCGAAGCTTTCGCGACGGATTTACAGTCCGCTCCCATTGGCCGCTCGGGCAACCTGCCGGGTGTGCCACCCCGGACTTGGCGGGGCAACAGCAAGGCGAAACAATAGCGCAGCCGCACGGACTCGTAAAAATGCCCGCCCGTGTCCACGGGTGGCAAGGAGGAGCACAGACATGGCCGACTCGTCGTTCGACATCGTGAGCAAGATCGACCGCCAGGAGGTCGACAACGCCCTCGGGCAGGCCGCCCGGGAGATCGCCACCCGCTACGACTTCAAGGGCACCGGTGCCAGCATCGAGTGGCAGGGCGAGGAGGCCATCGAGATCACCGCCTCGGCCGACGACCGGGCCACCGCCGTCCTCGACGTGTTCAAGGGCAAGCTGGTCAAGCGCAACCAGTCGCTGAAGATCCTCGACGCCGGCGAGCCGCGCCAGTCCGGACAGGTCAGCAAGATCGGGATCGCCCTCAAGGAGGGGATCAGCTCCGAGGACGCCAAGAAGATCACCAAGCTGATCCGCGACGAGGGCCCCAAGGGCGTCAAGGCGCAGATCCAGGGCGACGAGCTGCGGGTGTCATCGAAGAAGCGCGACGACCTCCAGGCCGTCCAGGCGCTGGTCAAGGAGCAGGACTACGACTTCGCGGTGCAGTTCACGAACTACCGCTGAGCCACGCTCGGCGCCCCGGCGAGGACCACCCGCGGCCTCGGCGCTCTCCGGCTCTTGTGGTGGGGGGCGGCTGTTGGTAGACCGGTGACAGGAGGCACCACCCGTCATCGGGGATGCCGAGTCTCGGAGGAGTTCCTGATGCGACGTCGATCCACAAAGCTCGTCGGTGCCCTGGGGGTCGCGGCCCTCTCCCTGTCCACGTTCTTCGCGCCGGCCAGCGCCGATCCGCCGCACAATCCCGGCGGTCCGTGCCTGCAGGAGAACCAGAACGTCTCCTTGGCCAGCGTGGCCAACTACGCGGACGTCGTGCGTGAGCTCGGACGCATCGAGCGCAGCAGTCAGGGCGCCGTCGAGGTGCACAGCGCCGGTCAGTCCGGCGAGGGACGCCAGCTGCTCTACGCCACGGTCGGCCACGGCCCCGAGACGTTCTGGCTGCAGGCCCGCATCCACGGCAACGAGCTGCACAGCACGGAGGCGGCGCTGCAGATCCTCGACCGCCTCGCGTCGGGGAGCCCGGCCGCGAAGGCCGTCCGCGAAGGCCTGACCGTCGTCGTCGTTCCCATGTACAACCCCGACGGCGCCGAGGCGAACATCCGGCAGAGCACGACACCCAACCGGATCGACCTCAACCGGGACTGGGAGAACTTCGCCCAGCCGGAGTCGGTCGCGTTCTGGAAGGTCTGGCGCTCCACCGCCCCCACCTACGCCCTGGACATGCACCACATGAGCCAGGCTCCGGTCGTGCTCGGGACCGACGACCTCAACCAGTTCCAGATCGGCGGCCGCTCCATCGCGCCGTCCCGGATGACCGATCGGCAGTGGCTCACCAACCGCCAGATGACCATGGCCAGCGTGGAGGCGCTGGAGGGCTACGGAGTCGCGAACGTCGCGCACTACCCCCTGATCGACATCACCAACGCGGTGCTCTCCCGGATGCTGATGGGCGAGACCGCCCCGCCCGGGGAGACCCCCCTGCCGCAGTCGGCGACGCCCACCCAGGGCGCCATCTTCTACGAGGTCCGCTCGGTGGGGCAGAAGAGCAACGGGCAGCTGGAGAACCTGTTCCGGATCCCGGCCATGGCCGTCCTCACCGCCGCCGCGGACGGCTCGCTCGCGGAGCAGGACGTCAGCGGGTACGACGCCCTGCCGTTCGCCCGCTCGGGACCCTGCGGCCAGACCGGCTGAGCGGGACCGTGGCGCTCGGGCAGCGTCCCGGGCGCCACGACCCGACGTCACGACCCGGCGCCACGACCCGACTGGGGTGACCGGGATCACCCGGCTCGACGGCCCATAGCGGAAGACGGGCATTGGGTGCGCGCGACACGCGACTAGGGTGGGTGGTGTTGTGCTGGCCACCGAGCCCGGCCGGACGTCGTACCCGACCCGGCCCTGTCCTCGGCGGCCACGAGTGGACTCCAGGAAGTAGGTTGCTGCGGTGGCGAAGCAGGTCCGGCAGCTCGATCGCGTCATCATCCGGTTCGCGGGCGACTCCGGTGACGGCATGCAGCTCACCGGCGACCGGTTCACCCAGGAGTCGGCGGGGTTCGGCAACGACCTGGCGACGCTGCCCAACTTCCCCGCCGAGATCCGCGCCCCCCAGGGCACCCTGCCCGGCGTCTCGTCGTTCCAGGTGCACTTCGCCGACCACGACATCCTCACACCCGGCGACGCCCCCGACGTGCTCGTCGCGATGAACCCGGCGGCGCTGCGGGCCAACCTCGGCGACCTGCCCAAGGGCGCGACGATCATCGTCGACACCCACGACTTCACCAAGCGGAACCTGACCAAGGCCGGCTACACCGAGAACCCGCTCGAGAACGACGACCTCGCGGAGTTCGCGGTGCACCCGGTCGACCTGACCGGGATGACCGTGGAGGGGGTCAAGGAGTTCGGCCTGTCCCGCAAGGACGCCGCCCGCGCCAAGAACATGTTCGCGCTCGGCCTCCTGTCGTGGATGTACGGCCGCCCCACCGACTCCACGATCCGCTTCCTCGAGCGTCGGTTCGCGAAGGTGCCGGAGATCCGGGACGCCAACATCACGGCGTTCAAGACCGGCTGGAACTTCGGTGAGACCACCGAGGCGTTCATCGTGCAGTACGAGATCAAGCCGGCCCCGATGGCTCCGGGCACCTACCGCAACATCACCGGCAACCTCGCGCTGGCGTACGGGCTGATCGCCAGTGGGGTGCAGTCCGGGCTGCCGGTGTTCCTCGGGTCCTACCCGATCACCCCGGCCTCCGACATCCTGCACGAGCTCAGCAAGCACAAGGGCTTCGGCGTCACCACGTTCCAGGCCGAGGACGAGATCGCCGGGATCGGCGCCGCCATCGGCGCCGCCTTCGCCGGCCGGCTCGGCGTCACCACCACCTCCGGCCCCGGCATCGCGCTCAAGGGCGAGTCGATCGGGCTCGCGGTGATGACCGAGCTGCCGCTGCTGGTCGTGAACGTGCAACGCGGCGGCCCGTCGACCGGCCTGCCCACCAAGACCGAGCAGTCCGACCTGCTGCAGGCGATGTTCGGCCGCAACGGCGAGGCGCCGGTGCCGATCGTCGCCCCGCAGTCCCCCGGCGACTGCTTCGACGCCGCCCTCGAGGCGGCCCGGATCGCGATCACCTACCGCACCCCGGTGATGCTGCTCTCCGACGGCTACCTCGCCAACGGCTCCGAGCCGTGGCAGATCCCCGACGTCGACCAGCTGCCGGCCATCGACCCGGCGTTCGCGACCGCGACCAACGGCACCGACGACAAGGGCGAGGACGTCTTCCTCCCCTACCTGCGCGACGGCGAGACGCTCGCCCGGCCGTGGGCGATCCCCGGCACCCCCGGACTCGAGCACCGCATCGGCGGCCTGGAGAAGGGCGAGGGGCACGGCAACATCTCCTACGACCCCGCGAACCACGACCTCATGGTCCGCACCCGGCAGGCCAAGGTGGACCGGATCGCCGACTCGCTGCCGCCGCTGGAGGTCGACGACCCGAGCGGCTCGGCCCGGGTGCTGGTGCTCGGGTGGGGCTCGACCTACGGCCCCATCGGAGCCGGCGTACGCCGCGTGCGCCGGGCCGGCTACCACGTGGCGCAGGTCCACCTGCGCCACCTCAACCCCTTCCCCCAGGACCTCGGGGACATCCTCAGGCGCTACGACAGGGTGCTGGTGCCCGAGATGAACCTCGGCCAGCTGTCGATGCTGCTGCGCGCGAAGTACCTCGTCGACGTCGTCGGCTACAACCACGTGCGCGGGCTGCCGCTCAAGGCGGCCGAGCTGGCGGAGGCCATCGGCGAGCTGGTCGCGGCCGCCGAGGGCGTCGAGGTGGACCTGGTCCCGACCTCCGGAGGTGCCCGATGAGCACGACCGAGCTGCCCTTCCCCGGCCAGACCGGCGGGACCCTGGGCGTTCCCACGACCGACCAGCCGCAGACCGGCAAGGAGTTCACCTCCGACCAGGAGGTCCGCTGGTGCCCCGGCTGCGGCGACTACGCGGTGCTGAAGGCGGTGCAGGGCTTCCTGCCCGAGCTCGGCCTGCGCCGGGAGAACATCGTCTTCGTCTCCGGCATCGGCTGCTCGTCGCGGTTCCCCTACTACCTCGACACCTACGGCATGCACTCGATCCACGGGCGCGCCCCGGCGATCGCGACCGGGCTGGCGACCGCCCGGGAGGACCTGTCGGTGTTCGTGGTCACCGGGGACGGCGACGCGCTCTCGATCGGCGGCAACCACCTGATCCACGCGCTGCGGCGCAACGTCAACATGACGATCCTGCTGTTCAACAACCGGATCTACGGCCTCACCAAGGGGCAGTACTCCCCCACCTCCGAGACCGGCAAGGTCACCAAGTCCACGCCGATGGGGTCGGTGGACCACCCCTTCAACCCGGTGTCGCTGGCGCTGGGCGCCGAGGGCTCGTTCGTGGCCCGCACCATCGACTCCGACCGCAAGCACCTCACGTCCGTGCTGGCGGCGGCAGCGGCGCACCGCGGCACGTCGTTCGTGGAGATCTACCAGAACTGCCCGATCTTCAACGACGGCGCGTTCGACGCGATCAAGGACCGCGACACCAAGGAGGACGCGATCATCCCGCTCGTCCACGGTGAGCCGATCCGCTTCGGCGTGGGCGGCGACAAGGGCCTGGTCCGCACCCCCGGCGGCGGGGTCGAGGCGGCCCTGGTCGCCGACGTCGGCGAGGACGCCCTGCTCGTGCACGACGCCCACCACGAGGACCCGTCCACCGCGTTCGCGATCTCCCGGCTGACCGACTCCGGCTACCTGAACCAGTCGCCGATCGGCATCTTCCGGCAGGTGGAGCGGGCGACGTACGACGACCAGGCGCGCGGGCAGATCCACGCCGCCACCGAGGCGGCGCCCGGCACCCCGACCGACCGGCTGGCCGGCCTCATCGGCGGCGGCGACACCTGGACCGTCGTCTGACCGACCCGTCGCTTGTGTCGTCCCCTGGGACGCCGACCCGTCGCTTGTGTCGTCCCCTGGGGCACCGACCCGTCGCCAGTGTCGGCCCGCGGGACGCCGACCCGTCGCCAGTGTCGGCTGACGCACCCCGACCCATCGTCTCTGCCCGCCCCTGCTGGACAGTGACGACGGGTCGAGGCGCGCGACTCAGCGGAGGACGGAGCTCTGACCGTCCGCGGACCGGGCCCGGATGGTCTCGATGACCACGCCCTGCCCGATCGTCTTGATGTAGCGGGTCGAGGACTTCACGAGCGGGCGGTACCAGACCTTGCCCACCGTGCGCTTGGCGTAGATGCGTGCGGAGAACTTGCTCTTCCGGTTGGTCTTGACCGTCTTCCAGGCCTTCCACGAGCACGAGTTGCAGGTCTTGCGCTGGATCACCACGGGCTTGCCCTTGTAGGACGGCTTGAGCGTGCCCTTGAGGAAGAACACGTTGGGCCGGGGGTTGGTGCCGCGGGTGTTGATGATCCGGGCGACCTTGATCGAGGTCTTCGCCCCGGACGGCTCGTAGGAGGTGGCACCCTCCGTGCCCCCGCTGTAGATGATCCGGTACGTCGCGTTGCGGGTGCCGACCAGGTCCGGGAAGAAGAAGTCGCCCTCGTCGGGAGCCTCGGCGACCTGGCGCCACCGCGAGGTCCCGGCGTTGCGGCGCTCGAGCACGACGGTGCCGTCCGCGGTGTCCGGCACCGGGTTGCCGCTCGGGTCGTCGACGCTGCCGGAGATCGTGAAGGAGTCCTTGTAGTACATGACGGACCTGCTGATCTCACCGCTGACACTGGTCGGCACGGGCACCGCGCCTGCGTGGGCGGCCGGCCCCGCGAGTCCGATCGGCACCAGGCCCAGGAGGGCGGTCCCGAGACTCGCGACCAGAAGACGTGTGACCTGCATGCTGATACCCCCGTGATCGTGACGTGTGCTCGACCCCGGGACCCTACTGCAGCCGGGTGCGGTCCCGGGCCGGATCCGCCGGGGTGGCCCGACCGGTCCACACCAGCGGCACAGGCCCTATGGTTGGTGCATGCACGAGTCCCGGCGCGGGTTCCTGCTCGGCGTCGCGGCGTACGGCATGTGGGGGCTGTTCCCCCTCTACTGGCCGCTCCTCGAGCCGGCCGGAGCCTTCGAGATCCTCGCCCACCGCATCCTGTGGTCCTTGGTGACCATGGTCGCCCTGGTGGTCGCGCTCGGTCGCGGCCGGCACCTGATCGCGCTGGTCCGCTCGCCCCGGATGCGGCGGCTGCTGACCGTCGCCGCGGTGGTGATCGCGGTGAACTGGGTGACCTTCATCTGGGGCGTCAACAACGGGCATGTCGTCGAGGTCTCGCTCGGGTACTTCATCAACCCGCTCGTCACCGTGCTGATGGGCGTGCTCATCCTCAAGGAGACCCTGCGCCCGGTCCAGTGGGCAGCGCTCGGGGTGGCCGCCACCGCGGTGGTGATCCTGACGCTCGACTACGGCCGGCTGCCGTGGGTCGCCCTGCTGCTGGCCTGCTCGTTCGGCACGTACGGGCTGACCAAGAAGAAGGCCAACGCGGGCGCCGTGGAGAGCCTCGCCCTCGAGACGGCGCTGCTGGCACCGCTGGCAGGGGCGTACGTCGGGTGGCTGGTCGCCGTAGGGCGGGCCGACTTCGGCAGCCACGGGCTCGGACACGCCGCGCTGATCACGACCACCGGCGTCATCACCGCGCTGCCGCTGATCTGCTTTGGGGCCGCGGCGACGCGGCTGTCCATGGTGACGATCGGACTGCTGCAGTACCTCGCGCCCACGATCCAGTTCGCGCTGGGGATCCTGCTCTTCCACGAGGAGATGCCGACCGGACGCTGGATCGGCTTCGGGCTGGTGTGGCTGGCGCTGGTGATGTTCACCGCCGAGTCCGTCAAGCACCGCCGCCGCCAGCTGCGGCTGACCGCCGAGGCCGCGGCGGTCTGACCCCCTCCGCGCGACATCGTGCCCGCGACGGCCGACACTGGCGACGGGTCGAGGGGTCTCCGGCCGACACAAGCGACGGGTCGGGGTCAGGCGGTGCGGGTGGCCACCACGTCGGCGAAGGCCTCGAGCGCCTCGCGCACCGGGCCCTCGGGGAGCACCTTGAGCAGGTCCTTCGCCTCGTGCGTCCGGGCCACGACGTAGGACCGGGCCCGGTCCATCGCCGGGTGCGCCCGGAGCAGCGCGAGCGCCTCGGCGTGCCGGGCGTCGTCGGTCAGGTCGCCGTCGAGCAGCTCGTGCAGCCTGGCGTCCGCGGGGTCGTCGGTGCCCCGCGCCAGCAGCACGGGCAGCGTCGGCACCCCCTCGCGGAGGTCGGTGCCGGGGGTCTTCCCGGACTCGACGCTCTCGGAGGCGATGTCGAGGATGTCGTCGGAGAGCTGGAACGCCGAGCCGACGATCTCGCCGTACGCCGCGAGCGCCTCCTCGACCTCGCGGGGCGCCCCCGAGAACCGGGCGCCGTACAGCGCGGAGGTGGCGATCAGCGAGCCGGTCTTGCCGGCGACCACCCGCAGGTGGTGCTCGATCGGGTCGGCGTCCTCGGGCGGCGGGACGGTCTCGAGGATCTGTCCCTCGACCAGCCGGGTGAACGTCCTTGCCTGGATCCGGACCGCGTCGGCACCCAGGTCGGCGGTCAGCTCCGAGCTCTTGGAGAACAGGAAGTCACCGGTGAGGATCGCCACGTGGTTGTCCCACCGGGCGTTGGCGGAGTCGGCGCCGCGGCGCAGGTCGGCCTCGTCCATGACGTCGTCGTGGTACAGCGAGGCCAGGTGGGTCAGCTCCACGATGCAGGCCGCGGTGACCACCTCGTCGGAGCCCGGGTGCGGGCCGGCCTCGGCCGCGAGCAGGACCAGCAGCGGCCGGAACCGCTTGCCGCCGGCGGCCATCAGGTGCCGGGCGGCGGTGGTCACGAAGTCGGCCTCGCTGCGGACGTGCCCGTCCAGCGCCACCTCGACCTCGGCCAAGCGGGAGCGCAGCCGGGCGGCCAGTCGCTCGTCGAGGACCGGCAGCGCCAGCGCCGGGCCGGGACCCCCGGTCGGTGAGCTGGTCACCGGACGAACGCTCCCATCGCGCCGGCCAGGTCGAGCACCGGGCCGGGCACGATGCCCAGGACCACGGTCGCGGCCACGCCGAGCGCGATCGCGGAGGTGGTCAGGGCGCTGGGCAGGGTCACGGACGGGCCGGGCCCGACCGGGTCGGAGAAGTACATGAGCACGATCACCCGCAGGTAGAAGAACGCCGCGATCGCACTGCTCAGTACGGCGACCAGCACCACCGGCCAGGCCCCCGCCGACATCGCCGAGGCGAAGACCGCCCACTTGCCGGTGAAGCCGGCGGTGAGCGGGATCCCCGCCATGCTCAGCAGGAACAGGGCGAAGACGCCGGCCACGACCGGCGACACCTTGCCCAGCCCCGCCCACCGGGAGAGGTGGGTCGACTCGCCACTGCCGTCCCGGACCAGCGAGACCACGGCGAACGCGCCCAGCGTCGTGAAGGCGTAGGTCACCAGGTAGAAGAGCACCGCCTGGGTCGAGGTGATCGCCCCCTCGCCGAGCACGCCCGAGGAGCGGGCCCCCAGGACGCCGGTGAGCAGGAAGCCGGTGTGCGCGATCGCCGAGTAGGCCAGCATCCGCTTGACGTCGGACTGCGCGATCGCCAGCACCGAGCCGACCAGCATGGTCAGGATCGCGACCACCCACAGCAACGGCACCCAGCTCCACCGCTCGGAGCCGAACGCGACGTAGAACAGCCGCATCAGCGCGCCGAACGCCGCCACCTTGGTGGCCGCCGACATGAACGCGGTCACCGCGGTGGGCGCGCCCTGGTAGACGTCCGGGGTCCACGCCTGGAACGGCGCCGCGCCGACCTTGAACAGCATGCCGACCGCGAGCAGCCCCATGCCGGCCAGCAGCAGGCCGCGGTTGCCGGTGCTGTTGGCGATCGCCTCGTTGATCCCGGCGAAGTTCATCGAGCCGGAGTAGCCGTAGACGAGCGCGATCCCGTAGATGAAGAAGCCTGACGAGAACGCCCCCAGGAGGAAGTACTTCAGCGCCGCCTCCTGGCTCAGCAGCCGGCGACGACGGGCCAGGCCGGAGAGCAGGTAGAGCGGCAGCGAGAGCACCTCGAGGCCGACGAACATCGTCAGCAGGTCGTTGGCCGAGGTGAACATCATCATCCCCGCGACCGCGAACATCATCAGCGGGAAGACCTCGGTGTGGTCCAGGCCCTGCGTGGACGCCTCACGCTCGGCCTCGGTGCCCGGCAGGGCGGCGGCCTGGCCGGCGAACGCCGAGACGCCGGCCTCCAGCTTCCGCTCCGCGAACAGCAGCACCCCGGCGGCGGAGATCAGCAGCAGGAGCCCCCAGAGGAAGACCGTCGGCCCGTCCACGGCGAGGGCGCCCTCCATGACGATGCCGCCGCGCCAGCCGTCGTTGTCCGAGAGGCCGGTGCCGATGACGACCACGCCCACGAAGGCCGCGGTGAGGCCGGCGAGGGACAGCCAGGTCTGGGTCCGGGCCCGCAGCGCGCGGGGGGCGAACGCCTCCACGAGCACGCCGGCGCAGGCGACGCCGAAGATCACCAGCAGCGGCCACAGCTGGCCGTACTCGATGACCGGCTTGGAGAACTCGCTCACTTGGCCTCCTCCTCGGTGTCGCCGGCCGCATCGGCCGGGACGTCGGGCTCGTCGTCGGTCACCCCGACCGAGGTCATCGTCGACTCGATCGTCGGGTTGATGACGTCGAGCATCGGCTGGGGGTAGAAGCCGAGCAGCACCATGACCAGCACCAGCGGCGCCAGCGCGCCGATCTCGCGTCGGTTCAGGTCGGGCATCGTCGCGATCTCCGGCGAGGTCGGTCCGGTCATCGTCCGCTGGTACATCAGCAGCACGTAGATCGCGGCGAGCACGATGCCGGTGACCGCCACCGCGCCGACCAGCCAGTGGTAGTCGAAGCCGCCCACCAGCACCAGGAACTCGGAGACGAACGGCGAGAGCCCGGGCAGCCCGAGCGTGGCCAGGCCGGCGATCAGGAACATCCCGGCCAGCACCGGCGCCGCCTTCTCCACGCCGCCCTGCTCGCTGATCAGCGACGAGCCGCGCCGCCGGATCAGGTAGCCCGCGACCAGGAACAGCGCGGCCGTGGCCAGACCGTGGTTGAACATGTAGAGCGTCGAGCCGGACATGCCCTGGCTGTTGAGCACGAAGATGCCCAGCACGATGAACCCGAAGTGCGACAGCGAGGTCAGGCCGATCAGCCGCAGCATGTCGTCCTGGCCGATGGCCATCAGCGCGCCGTAGACGATGCTGATCAGCGCCAGCGTCACCACGACCGGCGTCGCCCACTGCGAGGCCTCGGGGAACAGCTCCAGGCAGAACCGCAGCATGCCGTAGGTGCCGATCTTGTCGAGCACGCAGATCAGCAGCACGCTGGTGCCCGGCGTGGCCGCGGCCGTCGTGTCCGGCAGCCACGTGTGCACCGGGAACAGCGGCGCCTTGATCGCGAACGCGATGAAGAACCCGAGGAACAGCCAGCGCCCGGTCCACGTGGAGTAGTCCAGCTGCGACAGGTCGGAGATGAGGTACGACGGCGCGCCGGCGTCGGCGGAGACGGCGTACAGGCCGACCACCGAGGCGAGCATGATCAGGCCGCCGGCGAGCATGTAGAGCAGGAACTTCATGGCCGCCCGGGCCCGGCCGACCCCGCCGAAGCGGCCGACCAGGAAGTACGCCGGGATCAGCGTGGCCTCGAAGACCACGTAGAACAGGAACACGTCCTGGGCCATGAACACCGCGAGCGCGAGGCCCTCGAGCAGCAGCACCAGCGAGAAGAACAGCGAGGTGTTGCCGGTGTCGGCGTCGTGCCACGAGGCGAGCAGCACCAGCGGCACCAGCAGCGCCGTGAGCAGCACCAGGACCAGGCCGATGCCGTCCACGCCGAGGGCGTAGCTGGCGCCGAACGCGCCGATCCACTCGTAGGTCTCGGTGAACTGCATGCCGCCGCCGGCCTGGTAGCCGATCCCGACGATCGCGGCGAGCACCGCGGTGGCCGTCGAGGTCCCGAGCGCGATCTGCTTGGGCAGCACCGCGGCCGGCCGCGAGGGCAGGGCGGCCGTGACCGCACCGCCGAGGATCGGCAGCAGGACCAGGGCGCTCAGCCAGGGGAAGTCGGTCATACGAGGTTCACCACCAGCAGGGCGAGGACCACGAGTGCGGCGCCGCCGAGGAGGGACAGGGCATAGGAGCGGACGAAGCCGTTCTGGACGCGGCGCAGCCGGTCGGAGAGGCCTCCGGTGGCCGCGGCCTGGCCCATGACCGCACCGTCGACGACGGAGCGGTCGAAGACCACCAGGCCGGAGACCAGGCGCGAGCCCGGCCGGACCACGAGGGTGTCGTTGATCGCGTCACCGTAGAGGTCGGCCCGGGCAGCCCGGGTGACCGGGGAGACCTGGGCGGGCGCGGTGCGCGGCACCTCGCTGCGACCGATGGTGAACCACGCCAGCGCGACACCGGCGGCGACCACGAGGGTGATGATCCCGGTGAGCACGATCGCCGGCACCGCAAGCTCGTGGTGCTCCTCGGCGCCGACCACCGGCGAGAGCCACTCCACGATCCAGTCGCCGAGCAGCAGGAAGCCGCCGAGGACCGACAGCGCGGCCAGCACGACGAGCGGGACGGTCATGACCCGCGGCGACTCGTGCGGGTGGACCTCGGGGGCCCAGCGCTTGTCGGTGAAGAACGTCATCAGCATCAGCCGGGTCATGTAGAACGCGGTGATGCCGGCCCCGGCGAGCGCGGCCAGGCCGACGACGAGGTTGTCGGCGAACGCGGTTTCGATGATCTTGTCCTTGGACCAGAAGCCCGAGAAGCCCGGGAACCCGATGATCGCGAGGTAGCCCATCGCGAACGTCAGGAACGTGACCGGGACGGCCTTCTGGAGCATGCCGTAGTGGCGCATGTCGACGTCGTCGTCCATGGCGTGCATGACCGACCCGGCGCCGAGGAACATGTTGGCCTTGAAGAAGCCATGCGTCAGCAGATGGAAGATCGCGAAGGCGTAGCCCGCGACCCCGAGCCCGGCGGCAAGCATCATGTAGCCGATCTGGCTCATCGTCGAGCCGGCGAGCACCTTCTTGATGTCGTCCTTCGCGCAGCCGATCACCGCACCCCACAGGAGCGTGACCACGGCGACGATCACGACGGCGGTCTGGGCCACGGGCGCGTTCTCGAAGATGAAGTTGGAGCGGACCACCAGGTAGACGCCGGCCGTGACCATCGTCGCGGCGTGGATGAGCGCGGAGACCGGGGTGGGGCCCTCCATCGCGTCGAGCAGCCAGGCCTGCAGCGGCACCTGCGCCGACTTGCCGCACGCGGCCAGCAGCAGCAGGAAGCCGATGGCGTTCAGCGTGAACGAGTCGGCCTCGCCGGCCGCGGCGCTCACGCCGGCGAAGGCCGTGGTGCCGAAGGTGACGAACATGAGCATCACCGCCAGCGACATGCCCATGTCGCCGACCCGGTTGATCACGAACGCCTTCTTGGCCGCCGCCGCGGCGGACGGCTTGTACTGCCAGAAGCCGATCAGCAGGTACGACGCCAGGCCGACGCCCTCCCACCCGAGGAAGACGCCGAGGTAGTCCGCGGCGAGCACCAGCATCAGCATGGCGGCGACGAACAGGTTGAGGTAGCCGAAGAACCGGCGCCGGCGCGGGTCGTGGGCCATGTAGCCGATCGAGTACACGTGGATCAGCGACCCGACGCCCGTGATCAGCAGCAGGAACAGCGCCGAGAGCTGGTCGTAGAGCAGGTCCATGCCGACGTCGAAGCCGCCGACCTGGATCCAGGTGAACAGCTCCTGGCCGATCTGCCGCTCCTCCTCGCCCCGGCCGAGCAGGGCCACGAACAGCACCAGGCTGAGCAGGAACGAGCCGGCGGCGGTGGCGGTCCCGAGCAGGTGCCCCCACGGGTCCGTACGGCGGCCGCCGGCGAGCAGGACCACGGCACCGGCCAGCGGCAGCGCGATCACCAGCCAGAGCAGGCCGAACACGCCGTCGGCGGCGAACGGCTCCACCACCGGGACGAGGGCCTCGGCCGCGAGGGCCGTGACATCGGGCATCACTTGTTCCATCACCTCAGTACTTCAGCAGGCTCGCGTCGTCGACCGAGGCCGAACGTCGGGTGCGGAAAATGGTCATGATGATCGCCAGCCCCACCACGACCTCGGCGGCCGCGACGACCATCACGAAGAACGCGGCGACCTGGCCCTCGAGGTTGCCGTTGGCCTTCGCGAAGGTGACCAGGGCCAGGTTGGAGGCGTTGAGCATGAGCTCCACGCACATGAAGACCACGATCGCGTTGCGACGGACGAGGACGCCGATGCAGCCGATCGTGAACAGGATCGCGGAGAGGACGATGTAGGGCTCGGTGTTCACTGGTCCTCCTCCGGGGTCGCCGCGGCACCGGACTTGCCGGAGACCTCGGGCGCCTCCTCGGGCGTGACGCCCAGGGACTCCTGCACGGTCTCGATGTCGTCGGCCAGCGCCGGCGCCGAGCGGACCGTGCCGCGCGCGGCCAGCACCCGGGAGACCGAGGTCGGCTCCGCGGTGCCGTCCGGCAGCAGGGCCGGGGTGTCGACGGCGTTCGCGCGGGCGAAGACCCCGGGGGCGGGCAGCGGGCCGGGGTGCTTGCCGGTGGCCGCGTAGTCGCGCATCCGGCCGGCGGCCAGCTCGGCCTGCCCCGCCTTCGGCGTGATCCGCTCCCGGTGCGCGAGCACCATGGCACCGATGGCGGCCGTGATCAGCAGCGCCGAGGTGGTCTCGAACGCGAACACGTACTTGCTGAACAGCAGGTCCGCCAGGGCCGGCACGTTGCCGTCCGGCTGGGCCTGGTCGAGGCCGACCATCGTCCCGAACGAGACCTGCGCCAGCCCGACGATCACGGTGCCGCCGAAGAGCAGGCCTGCGATCGTGGCCAGCACCCGCTGGGCCCGGATCGTCTCGACGACCGAGTCCGAGGCGTCCACGCCGACCAGCATCAGCACGAACAGGAACAGCATGAGGATCGCGCCGGTGTAGACGATGATCTGCACCGCGAACAGGAACGGCGCGTCCAGGGCGGCGTACAGCACCGCGAGGGAGATCATCACCACCGCGAGCAGCAGGGCGGCGTGGACGGCCTTGCGGACGAACAGGATGCCGAGCGCGGCGGCCACCATCAGGGGCGCGAGGACCCAGAACGCGATCACTTGCCCTCCCCCTCGCTGCCGGCCGGCCGCAGGTTGCCGCGGTAGTAGTCGCCCTCGTCCTCGCCGAGCAGCATCGGGTGCGGCGGCTGCTCCATGCCGGGCAGCAGGGGCGCGAGCAGGTCGCTCTTCTCGTAGATCAGGTCGGCGCGGTTGTCGTCGGCCAGCTCGTACTCGTTGGTCATCGTGAGCGCCCGGGTCGGGCAGGCCTCGATGCACAGGCCGCACAGGATGCAGCGCAGGTAGTTGATCTGGTAGACGCGGCCGTAGCGCTCACCCGGGGAGAACCGTCCCGACTCCTCGCCCTCGCCGTCCACGTTGGAGGCGCCCTCGACGTAGATCGCGTCCGCTGGGCAGGCCCACGCGCACAGCTCGCAGCCGATGCACTTCTCCAGCCCGTCCGGCCACCGGTTCAGCTGGTGCCGGCCGTGGAACCGGGGGGCGGTGGGCTGCTTGTCGAAGGGGTACTGCTCGGTGACGACCTTGCGGAACATCGTCCGGAAGGTCACCCCGAACCCCGCGACAGGGTCCCAGAGCTGTTCCTTGAGGCTCTTGGAGTCGGCCATCAGTTCTCCTCACGGAAGGTGAGCGGGGCGGCGGGTCCGCGGACGGCCCCGTCGACGGGCATCGGGGGCACCGGGTACGTCGGGGGCTCGGCCTCCGGCTGGTCCTCCTCGGCCTCCTTCTTCTCCGGCACCAGGAACAGCACCAGCAGGATCACGGCCAGGACGCCGATGCCGACCAGCAGCTGGCTGCGCTCGACGTTGCCGTTGACGCTGACCGCCCGGATCGTGGCCACCGAGACGATCCACACCAGCGAGCCGGGGATCAGCCACTTCCAGCCCAACGCCATGAACTGGTCGTAGCGCAGTCGCGGCAGCGACCCGCGCAGCCAGATGAACACGAAGATGAAGCCGAGCATCTTGCCGAAGAACCAGAGCAGCGGCCAGTAGCCCTCGTTGGAGCCCTCCCAGATCTGGGAGATCGGCCACGGGGCGCGCCAGCCGCCGAGGAACAGCGTGGTCGCCAGCGCCGAGACGGTCGCCATGTTGATGTACTCGGCGAGGAAGAAGAGCGCGAACTTCAGCGAGGAGTACTCGGTGTGGAAGCCGCCGACCAGCTCGCCTTCAGCCTCCGGGAGGTCGAACGGCGCCCGGTTGACCTCGCCGACCATCGCGACCATGTAGATCACGAAGGACGGCAGCAGCACGAAGCCGAACCAGACGTCCTCCTGCGCGGCGACGATCTCCGAGGTCGACATCGATCCGGCGTAGAGGAACACCGCGACCAGGGCCAGGCCCATCGCGACCTCGTAGGAGATCATCTGGGCACTGGAGCGGAGCCCGCCCAGCAGCGAGTACGTCGACCCCGACGACCAGCCGCCGAGGACGATCCCGTAGATGCCGATCGAGGCGATCGCCATCACGAACAGCACGGCGACCGGCATGTCGGTCAGCTGCAGCGGGGTGGTCAGGTCGGAGAACGGCACCGACACCTCGGGCCCGAACGGGATCACCGCGAACGTGATGAAGGCGGGGATCACCGCCATCACCGGCGCGAGCAGGAAGACCACCTTGTCGGCGGCCTTGGGGATCAGGTCCTCCTTCAGCGCCAGCTTGACGCCGTCGGCGAGCGACTGCAGCAGGCCGAAGGGGCCGTTCACGTTGGGGCCGATGCGGTTCTGCATGCGAGCCACGACGCGGCGCTCCCACCAGATGTTGAACAGCGTGAGCAGCACCAGGACCACGAAGATCAGGACGGCCTTCACGGCGATCAGCCACCACGGGTCCCGGCCGAAGGCCTCCAGGCCCTCGACGCCGACGGCCCACGTGGTGAGCCCACCGGCGGCAGTGGTCGCGATCATGCTCGTACCCCCTTGACGGTGACGGCGGAGCCGGGCGAGGCGAGATCCGCGAGCACTCCGTTGCCGTGGCTGTTGGCCGGCACCCAGACCGTGTCGTCGGGCAGGTCGGCCGGCTCGACCGGCAGGGTGACCGAGCCCCGGTCGCCGGTGAGCACCACCTCGGTGGCCCCGCCCAGCACCTCGTGGACCGACCACGGCACCCGGGCGATCGCCGGGCGGGCGGTGGCCCGGAGGGCCTCCTCGCCGTCCTGCATCGTCCCGAGGTCCAGCATCTGCTTCCAGGTGGCCAGCCAGAACTTGTTCTTCGCCAGGCGGCGCTCCTTGACCTTGGCGGGCTCCGCGGCCGGGGCCCGGTCGCCGTCCCAGGCACCGAACTGGTCCATCTGGCGGCGCGCCTCGGCGACCGTGCGGAAGCCGAGCGAGACCCCCGACTCCTCGGCGATGCCGGCCAGCACCCGCAGGTCCGGCAGCGAGGCCGGGTTGCTCAGCACCGCCTCGAAGGGCCGCGGGCGACCCTCCCAGGTGAGGTAGGTGCCGGCCTTGTCGCTGGCGGGGGCGACCGGGAGCACCACGTCGGCGGCCCTGGTCACCTCGGTCTCGCGCTGCTCGAGGCTGACCACGAAGCCCGCCGCCTCGATCGCGGCACGGGCCGCGTCCGGGTCGGCCAGGTCGGTGGTCGACACGCCCCCGACCAGGAGGCCGCCGAGCTCGCCGGCGGAGAGGGCCTCGAGGATCGCCGTACCGTCCCGGCCCGGTGCCTCGGGCAGGTGGTCGACGCCCCACGCGGCGGCGGCGTCGACCCGGGCGGCCGGGTCCGCGACCGGACGGCCACCGGGCAGCAGGTTGGGCAGGCAGCCGACCTCGACCGCGCCCCGGTCACCGGCACGGCGCGGCACCCAGGCCAGCCGGGCGCCGGTGGTGCGGGAGAGTCGGGCGGCGGCGGCCAGGGCCCCCGGCGCCGTGGCGAGCCGCTCGCCGACCAGGATCACGCCGGTGCTGTCGAGCCCGTGCTCGGAGTGCTCGGTCAGGCCGTCCAGGGCCGCGGCCTCGGTGCCGGGGGTGGTCGCGAGCAGGAGGCCGTCCATCTTGGCCAGCCCACGGGAGGCGTACGGCGCCAGCGCGAGCACCCGGGTCCCGGTGCGCGACGCCTTGCGCAGCCGCAGGAAGACCGCGCCGGCCTCGTCCTCGGGCTCCAGCCCGGCGAGCACGACGAGCGAGGCGGACTCCAGGTCGGTGTAGGTCACCGACTGCGGGTGGCCCAGGCCGCGACCGACGACCTCGGCGGCCAGGAAGTCGGCCTCCTCGGCCGAGTGCGGCCGGGCCCGGAAGTCGATGTCGTTGGTGCCGAGCACCATCCGCGCGAAGCTGCTGTAGGCGTAGGCGTCCTCGGCCGTGAGCCGGCCGCCGGTGAGCACGCCGACGCCACCGGCCGTGCGGGCCGCGGCCAGGCCGCGGGCGGCGACGGCGAAGGCCTCGGGCCAGGACGCGGCACGCAGCTCGCCGGTGCCGGCGTCGCGCACCAGCGGGTGCGGGATCCGGTCGCCCGCGCGGGCGTAGGTGAAGGCGAACCGGTCCTTGTCGGTGATCCACTCCTCGTTGACCTCGGGGTCGTTGCCGGAGAGGCGGCGCATGACCTTGCCGCGCCGGTGGTCGACCCGGATCGCCGAGCCGCAGGCGTCGTGCTCGGCCACGGACGGGGTCGAGACCAGGTCGAAGGGACGGGACCGGAACCGGTAGTCGGCACTGGTCAGCGCGCCGACCGGGCAGATCTGGATGGTGTTGCCGGAGAAGTAGCTCTCGAACGGCTCCTTCTCGTAGATGCCGACCTGCTGCAGGGCACCCCGCTCGACCAGGGCGATGAACGGGTCACCGGCGATCTGCTCGGAGAAGCGGGTGCAGCGGGCGCAGAGCACGCACCGCTCGCGGTCCAGCAGCACCTGCGCGGAGATGTTGATCGGCTTTGGGAAGGTGCGCTTGACGCCCCCCGTCGCCGAGAACCGGGACTCGGCGCGGCCGTTGGACATCGCCTGGTTCTGCAGCGGGCACTCGCCGCCCTTGTCGCAGACCGGGCAGTCCAGCGGGTGGTTGATCAGCAGGAACTCCATCACGCCCTGCTGGGCCTTGTCGGCCACCGGCGAGGTGGCCTGGGTGTTGACGACCATGCCCTCGGCGACCTGCAGCGTGCAGGAGGCCTGCGGCTTGGGGATCGGGCGTCCGTTGCCGGCGTCGGGGACCTCGACCAGGCACTGCCGGCAGGCGCCCACGGGGGCCAGCAGCGGGTGGTCGCAGAACCGCGGGATCTGCACCCCGACCTGCTCGGCGGCCCGGATCACCAGGGTGTCCTTGGGCACGCTGACGGAGACACCGTCGATGGTCAGCGTGACAGCGTCGCTCTTCTCGACCTCTCCGGCCGAGCTGGTGGAGACCTGGGTCATGCGTGCGCTCCCTGGGCGGCGAAGACCGTCGAGGCGGCCGGGTCGAACGGGCAGCCACCGTGGCTGAGGTGGGCGAGGAACTCCTCGCGGAAGTACTCGATGGAGGAGGTGATCGGGCTGGTCGCGCCGTCACCGAGGGCGCAGAAGGAGCGCCCGAGGATGTTCTCGCACTGGTCGAGGAGCACGTCGAGGTCCTCCTCGGTGCCCTGCCCCGCCTCGAGCCGGGCAAGCGTCTGCACCAGCCACCAGGTGCCCTCGCGGCACGGCGTGCACTTCCCGCAGGACTCGTGCTTGTAGAACTCGGTCCAGCGCAGCACCGCTCGCACCACGCAGGTGGTGTCGTCGAAGATCTGCAGCGCCCGGGTGCCGAGCATCGACCCGGCCTCCCCCACGGCCTCGTAGTCGAGGGGCATGTCGAGGTGCTCGGCGGTCAGCAGCGGTGTGCTCGAGCCGCCGGGGGTCCAGAACTTCAGCTCGTGGCCCTCGCGCATGCCGCCGGCCAGGTCGATCAGCTCGCGGAGCGTGATGCCCAGCGGCGCCTCGAACTGGCCGGGGCGCTTCACGTGGCCGGAGAGGGAGTAGAGCACGAAGCCCTTGGACTTCTCGGTGCCCATCGAGGAGAACCACTCGGCACCGTTGGCGACGATGGCCGGCACGGAGGCGATCGACTCGACGTTGTTGATCACCGTCGGGCTGGCGTAGAGGCCGGCCACGGCGGGGAACGGCGGCCGCAGCCGGGGCTGGCCGCGACGCCCCTCGAGCGAGTCGAGGAGCGCGGTCTCCTCGCCGCAGATGTAGGCGCCTGCGCCGGCGTGCACGACCAGGTCGAGGTCGTAGCCGGAGCCGTGGATGTCCTTGCCCAGGTGACCGGCGGCGTAGGCCTCCGCGACCGCCTGCTGCAGGCGACGTACGACGTGGAGCACCTCGCCGCGGACGTAGATGAAGGCGTGGTTGGCCCGGATCGCGTAGGAGCTGATGATCACGCCCTCCACGAGGGTGTGCGGGCTGGCCATCATCAGCGGGACGTCCTTGCAGGTGCCCGGCTCGGACTCGTCGGCGTTGACGACGAGGTACTTCGGCTTCGGGTTGTCCTGCGGGATGAAGGACCACTTCATCCCGGTCGGGAAGCCGGCGCCGCCCCGGCCGCGCAGGCCGGAGTCCTTGACCGCCTCGACGATGTCGGCCTGGGCCATGCCCAGCGCCTTGTGCAGGGCGGCGTACCCGCCGAGCGACTCGTAGGACTCCAGGGTCCAGGCCCGCTCGGCGTCCCAGTTGTCGCTGAGGACGGGGGTCAGGACAGGACTCGGCGTGGCACTCACTGGGCGTCCTCCGGCTTGCTCGGGTCATCCTCGTGCTTGGTGTCGGCCGGCGAGGCGTCGATCGTCGCCTCGGCGTCGGTGTGCTCACCCTCGTGCGAGCCCTGAGTGCCCCGTTGGGCCGACTCCCGGGCCGAGTCTGGCGCCGACGCCTGCGGCGAGCGCGCCGCGCCCACGGCGGCCGGGCCCTGCTCCGACTCCGGCGCGGTCCAGCCGTTCTCCCGGGCGATGCCCAGCCCGAGCAGGGACGGCCCGCCGGCCGCCGGGCCCTCGTCGGCGAGGCCGTCCGGGAAGCCGGCCAGCACCCGCTCGGCCTGGCGCCAGCTGCAGATCGAGGGGCCGCGCGTGGAGCGGACCTCGGCGCCGGCCCGCAGGTCGTCGACGAGACGCCGGGCCGACTCGGGGGTCTGGTTGTCCATGAACTCCCAGTTGACCGTCATCACCGGCGCGTAGTCGCAGGCGGCGTTGCACTCGACGTGCTCCAGCGTGATCGTCCGGCCGGACCCGTCGTCGGGGGTGGTCTCGTCGTTGCCGACCTCGAGGTGCTCCTTGAGCGCCTCGAAGATCTCGTCGCCGCCCATGACCGCGCACAGCGTGTTCGTGCACACGCCCACGTGGTAGTCGCCGACCGGGCGCCGCTTGTACATCGTGTAGAAGGTGGCGACGCCGGACACCTCCGCCGCGGAGATGCCGAGGATGTCGGCGCAGGCCTCGATCCCCTCGGGGGTGACCCGGCCCTCGACGCTCTGCACCAGGTGCAGCATCGGCAGCAGCCCGGACCGTGCCTCGGGGTAGCGGGCCGCGATCTCGCGCAGCTCGGCCATCGTGGTGGCGTCCAGCCCGCTGGTCGCACCGGACGGTCCGCCGGACCCGTTGCGCGCGCCCTGCCCTGAGTTCGTGACGCTCACCTGTCCACGCCTCCCATCACCGGGTCGATCGAGGCGATCGCCACGATCACGTCGGCGACCATGCCGCCCTCGCTCATCACGCTGGTCGCTTGCAGGTTCGTGAACGACGGGTCGCGGAAGTGGGCCCGGAACGGCCGGGTCCCGCCGTCGGAGACCACGTGCGCGCCGAGCTCGCCGCGTGGCGACTCCACCGGCACGTAGGCCTGGCCGGGCGGCACCCGGAAGCCCTCGGTCACCAGCTTGAAGTGGTGGATCAGCGCCTCCATCGACTCGCCCATGATGTGGCGGATGTGGTCCAGGCTGTTGCCCATGCCGTCGGAGCCGATGGCCAGCTGGCTGGGCCAGGCGATCTTCTTGTCCGCGACCATGACCGGCGCGCCCTCGAGGCCGGCCAGCCGGTCGGCGCACTGCTCGACGATCTTGAGCGACTCGTGCATCTCCGCGAGCCGGATCCGGAACCGGCCGTAGGAGTCCGCGGTGTCCCAGGTCATGACGTCGAAGTCGTAGTCCTCGTAGCCGCTGTAGGGCTGCGCCTTGCGCAGGTCCCACGCGTAGCCGGTGGCCCGCAGCGGCGGACCGGTGAGGCCGAGCGCCAGGCAGCCCGAGAGGTCGAGGTGGCCGACGCCCTCGAGACGGGCCCTGAAGATCGGGTTGGCGTTGCACAGGGCGGCGTACTCGGGGAGCCGCTTCTTCATCAGCGCCACGAAGTCGCGGATCTCGTCCAGGGCGCCCGGAGGCAGGTCCTGGGCGACGCCGCCGGGGCGGATGAACGCGTGGTTCATGCGCAGGCCGGTGATCAGCTCGAAGAGGTCGAGCACGAGCTCGCGCTCCCGGAAGCCGATCGTCATCACGGTCAGCGCGCCGATCTCCATGCCGCCGGTGGCGATGGCGACCAGGTGCGAGGACAGCCGGTTCAGCTCCATGAGGAGCACCCGCATGACCTCGGCCTTCTCGGGGATGTCGTCCTCGATGTCGAGGAGCCGCTCCACCCCGAGGGTGTAGGTCATCTCGTTGTAGAAGGGGGAGAGGTAGTCCATCCGGGTGCAGAACGTGACGCCCTGCACCCAGGTGCGGAACTCCATGTTCTTCTCGATGCCGGTGTGCAGGTAGCCGATCCCGCAGCGGGCCTCGGTGACCGTCTCGCCCTCGAGCTCCAGGATCAGGCGGAGCACGCCGTGGGTGGAGGGGTGCTGCGGGCCCATGTTGACCACGACCCGCTCGGCGCCGTCGTCGGCCGCCTCGGAGACACCCTGCACGACGGAGTCCCAGTCCTGCCCGGTGACGGTGAAGACCCGGCCGTCGCTGGTGTCGCTGCCCTGGGCGTAGAGGTCCTCGCCCTGATTCGTCTGGGTCATCAGTTGTACGACCTCCGCTGGTCCGGCGGCGGGATGCTGCCGCCCTTGTACTCCACGGGAATGCCGCCCAAGGGGTAGTCCTTGCGCTGCGGGTGGCCCGGCCAGTCGTCGGGCATCTGGATCCGGGTGAGCCCGGGGTGGCCGTCGAAGATGATCCCGAAGAAGTCCCACGCCTCGCGCTCGTGCCAGTCGTTGGTCGGGTAGACGCTCACGATCGACGGGATGTGCGGGTCCGCGTCCGGGCAGCTGACCTCGACCCGGATCCGGCGGTTCCAGGTCATCGAGGTCAGGTGGTAGACCGCGTGCAGCTCCCGGCCGGTGTCCTCGGGGTAGTGCACGCCGCTGACGCCGGAGCAGAACTCGAAGCGCAGCGTCTCGTCGTCGCGCAGCTTCTGCGCCACCTCGAGCAGGTGGTCGCGGTGCACGTGGAAGGTGATCTCGCCGCGGTGGATCACGACCCGCTCGATGAGGGCGTCCAGGGAGTCGGCGACGGTGTCGAACCAGCCGCCGTACGGCCGCTGGGCGGCACCCGGGAAGACCGTCGGCTTGACCAGCCCTCCGTAGCCCGAGGTGTCGCCGGTGCCGGCGACGCCGAACATGCCGGTGCGGACGCCGACCGCGCGCTCGCTGGTCGTGCCCTCGGGGACCGGCACGTTCTCCGGCGACTGCTCGGTGGCCCGCTGGTCGGGTCCCTTCTCCTCACTCACCTGAGCTGACCCTTCATCTCCGAGGTCGGCAGCGCGTTGAGCGCCTCGGTCTCCAGCTCGGTGATCTGCGCGGCGCGGTTGGCACCGAGCTTGGTCGTCTGGACCTGGTCGTGCAGCTTGAGGATCGCGTCGATGAGCATCTCCGGCCGCGGCGGGCAGCCGGGGAGGTACATGTCCACCGGCACCACGTGGTCCACTCCCTGCACGATCGCGTAGTTGTTGAACATGCCGCCGCTGCTGGCGCACACGCCCATGGCGAGCACCCACTTGGGCTCGGCCATCTGGTCGTAGATCTGGCGGAGCACGGGCGCCATCTTCTGGCTCACCCGGCCGGCCACGATCATCAGGTCGGCCTGGCGCGGGCTGGCCCGGAAGACCTCCATGCCGAAGCGCGCCATGTCGTACTTCGGGCCGCCCGAGGTCATCATCTCGATGGCGCAGCAGGCCAGGCCGAAGGTGGCCGGCCAGAACGACGCCTTGCGCATGTAGCCCGCGACGCCCTCGACCGTCGTGAGCAGCACGCCGCTCGGCAGCTTCTCCTCGATGCCCATCAGGCGATCCCTCCGTCGTTCGGCCGTCTCGAAACCCTCAGTCCCACTCCAGGCCTCCCCGCTTCCAGACGTAGGCGTAGGCGATGAACACCGTCGCGATGAACACCACCATCTCGATCAGGCCGAAGATCGCCATGGAGTCGAAGTACACCGCCCACGGGTACAGGAAGATGATCTCGATGTCGAAGATGATGAACATCATCGCGGTGATGTAGTACTTCACCGGGAACCGGCCGCCGCCCACGGGCTGCGGCGTCGGCTCGATGCCGCACTCGTAGGAGTCGAGCTTGGCGCGGTTGTAGCGCTTCGGTCCGGTCAGGGTGCTGACCGCCACCGAGAAGACCGCGAATCCTGCGCCGAGCAGGCCCAGCACCAGCACCGGGGTGTAGAGCTCCATCAGTTCCTCCTGCTCCGCGGGTCGATCGTGTCGTTCGGTCGGCTAGGCATCCGGAGCCACCCGGGCCAGCGCGTTGATGATCCGGTCGTGCCCGTCCCCGTCATGGGGGTCGGTCAGGTTGGCCATCAGCTTGAGTGTGAACCGCATCAGACCACGCCGAGGGAGACCGTACTTGGTGGCCTGCTTCATGAACGTCGGGTTGCCGATCATCTTCGCGAAGACCCGGCCGAGGGTGAAGTAGCCGCCGTAGGCCGCGTCGAGGGCCGCGGGGTACTCGGCGAGCACCCGCTCCCGGCCGGCCCCGGACGGCCGGCCCAGCGCCTGGACCACGATCTCGGCCGCCATCGCCCCGGCCTCGAGGGCGTAGTCGATGCCCTCGCCGTTGAACGGGTTGACCATGCCTCCGGAGTCGCCGACGAGCAGCACCCCTCGGGAGTAGTGGGGCTTGCGGTTGAAGCCCATCGGCAGAGCCGCCGAGCGGATCGGGGCGACCAGGTTCTCGTCGCGGAAGCCGAGCTCCTCGGGGGTGTTGGCCAGCCAGCGCCGCATCGAGTCCTTGTAGTCGATGTTGCGGAAGGCCGCCGAGGAGTTGAGGATGCCGAGGCCGACGTTGGCGGTGCCGTCGCCGAGCGGGAAGATCCAGCCGTAGCCGGGCAGCTGGTTGCTGGCGCCGACCGGGCCGTCCCACAGCTCCAGCCAGGACTCCATCCACGGGTCGTCGTGCATGGGCGTGCGGTAGTAGGCGCGACAGGCCACGGCCATCGGGCGGTCCTCGCGGCGCTCGATGCCCAGTGCCATCCCGAACCGGGCGCTGACCCCGTCGGCGGCGATCACGATCGGGGCCGAGAACTCCAGGTCGGCGCCGTCGCGGCGACCGCGGTCGTCCACCGGTCGAGCGGTCACGCCGACCACCCGGCCGGTGCGCTCGTCGAGCACCGGTCCCGTGACCGAGATCCGCTCCATCAGTCGCGCGCCGGCCTTCTGCGCGTGCCGGGCGAGCACCTCGTCGAGGTCCATCCGGGCCCGGGCCATGCCGTACGGCGGGTAGCTGGCGAGGTCCGGCCAGGGCAGCTCGATCTGGTGGCCGGCACCGCGGATCCGCAGCCCCTTGTTCTTCTGCCAGCCGGGCTGGTCGAGGTCGACGCCCATGGCGAGGAGCTGCTTGACGGCCCGTGGGGTCAGGCCGTCGCCGCAGATCTTGTCCCGCGGGAACGACTGCTTGTCCAGCAGCAGCACGTCGACCCCGGCGGTGGCCAGGTGGTAGGCGGTGGCCGCGCCGGCCGGGCCGGCGCCCACGACGATCACCTGCGCCTGCCGGTCGCCGGGGACGCGGTGCCCAGCGACCTGACCGGAGACCTGACCGGCGACCCCATCGGGCCACTCCGCAGCCGGGACCGGACGCTCCACCTCGGGCGTCGGCGCTGCGGCGGTCATGGGGAGATCCTTCATGAGCGGGGGCGGTCGGGCCTCATGTGAGTTTGTGAACGACTTCACATGGTGGCGTGGCCCACAGTCTAGGACTCACGCCCCCATGCTGAACAGCCGGGTGACGCGGGCGCCGGGCTCCGCGGTGCGACCGGTCAGGCGGTCGCACGGTGCAGCGCGACGATGCCGCCGCTCAGGTTCCGGAACTCGCCGTCGCGCCACCCGGCGTCCGCCAGCACCCGGGCCAGACCGTGCTGGTCGGGCCAGGCGCGGATCGACTCGGCGAGGTACACGTAGGCGTCGGGGCTCGAGGAGACGGTCCGGGCGATCGCGGGGAGCGCCTTCATGAGGTACTCCAGGTAGACGGTGCGGAACGCGGCGTTCGTGGGGTGGCTGAACTCGCAGACCACCAGCCGGCCCCCGGGCCTGGTCACCCGGCGCATCTCGCGCAGCCCCGCGGCCGGGTCGACGATGTTGCGCAGCCCGAACGAGATCGTCACCGCGTCGAAGCTGTCGTCGGCGAACGGCAGCCGGGTGCCGTCGCCGGCCGTGAACGGGAGCGCCGGGCGGGCCTGCTTGCCCACCCGGAGCATGCCCAGGGAGAAGTCGCAGGGGACGACCAGCGCGCCGCGCTCGGCGAACGGCTCGCTGGAGGTGCCGGTGCCCGCGGCCAGGTCCAGGACCCGCTCCCCGGGCGCCGGGTCGACGGCCTCGATCACGTCCCGTCGCCAGCGTCGGTCCTGTCCGAGCGAGAGGACGTCGTTGGTGACGTCGTAGCGGCGGGCGACCGCGTCGAACATCCGGCGTACGTCGTGGGGGTCCTTGTCCAGCTCCGCTCGGGTCACGACGCCACCCTAGTTGGCGCGCGAGGCAACCAAATCCCCGGGAGCGGCGTCCTCTCTGTGACACTGATCGTCCCTGGCTCGGGAGGTACACGCGATGCGCGCACTGCGCTTCATCCTGATGACGCTGCTGGTCGGCAGCCTGCTCACCGCGACGGCGTACGGCGCCGGCTCGGCGGTGCGCCGGCTCGAGGCGGGAGGCGAGCGCCCCTCCTCCGCAGCGCCCTCGCCGGCCCCGACCCCCGGTGCCGCGGACCCGTCCAGCCGCCCCACGCCAACCCCCGAGCCCTCCCCGGAGTCGCCGCGCGAGAAGCCCGAGAAGCCGGCCGAGCCCGAGCCGGTCCTCGAGCCCGGCGACCGCGGCGTGCAGGTGCGCGAGCTGCAGCACCGGCTGTTCCAGATCGCCTGGTTCGGTGAGACCACCACCGGCCGCTACGACCCGGCGACCAAGGACGCGGTGTCCGGCTTCCAAGCCAAGCGCGGGTTCCGGGCCACCGGGGTCGTCGACCGGCGCACCTGGCGGCGGCTGGCGTCCATGACCCGGCCGCCCACCCGGGACGAGAAGTTCAACGTGCTGCGCCCGGGCCCGGCGCTGTTCCAGCGCGGTGCCTCCGGCGAGGGGATCCGGGCGGTGCAGGCCCGGCTGAAGCAGATCGCGTGGTACTTCGGCGACGTCACCGGCACCTACGACGCGGCGACCGTCGAGTCCGTCCGCGGCTTCCAGGCCAAGCGCCGGATCCCGGTCACCGGCGACATCGACCAGCGCACGATGGATCGGTTGCTGGCGATGACCAGCGAGCCCAGCCGTCAGGAGATGTACAACGTCGTGCCGAAGCCGGGGGCGCTCGACCCGCGCTGCGCCACCGGCCGGGCCATGTGCGTCGACAAGTCCACGAACACGCTGCGCTGGGTGGTCGACGGGAAGGTGCTGAGCAGCTTCGAGGTCCGGTTCGGCTCCGACGAGCTGCCGACCCGGGAGGGCGCGTTCTCGGTCCAGCGCAAGTCCCGCGACCACGTCTCCTCGCTCTACGACACCTCCATGCCGTTCGCGATGTTCTTCTCCGGGGGGCAGGCGGTGCACTACTCCCCCGACTTCGCGGCGAACGGCTACAACGGCGCCTCCCACGGGTGCGTGAACGTCCGCGACTACAACGGCATCGCCGCACTCTTCGACCAGGTCTCCCTCGGCGACACGGTGATCGTCTACCGCAGCTGACCCCGGCCGCGAGCGCCCCGTCGGTCGAGCCGCGAGCGCCCTCGTCGGTCGAGCCGCGAGCGCAGCGGGCACCCCCGTCGGTCGAGCCGCGAGCGCAGCGAGCGCGTCGAGACCACCCCGCACCCGTGGTTTCGAGACGCTCGCTGGCGCTCGCTCCTCAACCACCGGAATCCCCGGAACCACAGCGTGCAGCGAGCACGCCCGTCGGTCGAGCCGCGAGCGCTGCGAGCGAGTCGAGACCACCCCGCGCACCCGTGGTTTCGAGACGCTCGCTGGCGCTCGCTCCTCAACCACCGAAACCCCGGAACCACAGCGCGCAGCGAGCACCCCCGTCGGTCGAGCCGCGAGCGCAGCGAGCGCGTCGAGACCACCCCCGCGCACGCGTGGTTTCGAGACGATCGCTGGCGCTCGCTCCGGTTCCTGAGGAGGCGCGCCAGCGCCGTCTCGAAGGGCAACCACCGACGACGCGACGCTCGCTCCGGTTCCTGAGGAGGCGCGCCAGCGCCGTCTCGAAGGGCAACCACCGATGGCGCGACCCTCGCTCCGGTTCCTGAGGAGGCGCGCCAGCGCCGTCTCGAAGGGCAACCACCGCGGGCGGGTCTATGTCCGGCGGTGGAACCGGACGTCGCCTTGGGCGAGCCGCTCGCCGCGGTACCGCTCGTCGTGCATCAGGTGGTGGTGCCACGAGCAGAGCAGGACGCCGTCGGCCAGGTCGGTCCGCCCGCCCCGCGACCACGGCCGCATGTGGTGCGCCTCGCACCAGGCGGAGGGAACCGTGCAGCCCTCGGTCCGGCAGTGCGGGTGCCGCAGCCCGAGCGCCAGCCGTTGGGCCGGGCTGAACAGCCGCTGGGACCGACCAAGGTCGAGGACCTCGGACCGTCCACCCAGGACGGCGGGCAGGATCCCGGCCGTGCAGGCCAGCCGACGCGCCTCGCCGGCGGTGATCCGGCTGCCGTCGCCGAGGGTGGCGACGCCGGTGCCGGCGATCAGGTCGGCCAGGTCCATGGTCACCACGACCCGGGTCGGTGCACCGGCCTGGTCCGGCAGGCCGGTGGGGTCGGTGCGCTCGAGGAAGGCGCAGAACGCCTCACCCAGGATCCGGTCCGCGGGCAGCCTCCGCCCGGTGGCCGGGTCCCGGTGGGCGTTGCCGGCCATCGCGCCGTGGCGGGGTGCGGTCAGGGTCCGCAGGTAGGTCTCCAGGCGAGAGGCGTGGAGCTCCGGGATCCGCGCGTGCACATCGGCGGATCCGTCCCCGCGCCGCCGGATCGACATCCGGGTCGCCGCGGCGGCCCGCTGCTCGGCGGCCAGGAGGCGGCGACGCTCCTCGTCGTCGCACGCCTCGGGACAGACCACCTCCAGCACCCGGTCGCCCAACCGTCGCAGCTCGGCGGGCCCGAAGAACGCCGCCTGCTCGACGAGGTGTGCCTCGGCCCGGCCGAGTGTCCCTGGGTCCACCTCCCCGCCCTCGGCGAGCCGGTCGAGCGCGCGGACGATGACCTCGACCTGCCCGCGGTTGACGTCACCGGCGGCCAGCGCGGCGCCGACGCGGGTCCAGTCCCGGTCGAGGGACCGGGCCAGTGCCTCCTCGCGGTGGTTGGCCCGGTGGTCGGTCCGGGTCCGGGCCGCCAGCCACGAGGCGACGTTGGGGGCCGCGTCGCGCTCGGCGACGTCACCGGCGCCGGCCAGCACCCGCATCAAGAGGGCCTCCACGCGCGCGGTGACCGCGCCAAGCTCCACCAGGGCCCCGGCCTTCTCCGCCACCGTCATGCCACCCGGCTCGCACTGCGCGACTCGGTCCAGCGCCGCACCGAGCTCCGCGACGCACCGGGTCACCGGGTGCGGCCCAACGATCGTCGAGGACTGGTCCATGACTCCATGATGGACCGCACCACCGACAACGGCGCGACGCTATTCGAAACTGTGGACGAAGCATCACCCAGCCGATCCTGTGCACAGGATCCGGGCCGCACCGGGCGCGCAGGTAGTCTCGGGCCTCGTGACCCCCAGCCCACACCACGACGAGCCGTTCGTCGTCCGCACCACCGAGCTGGAGGTCCCGGCCGGCGAGCTCCTGCACCTGCTGCCCCCGGACGCTCCGGTCACCTGGCTGCGGCGCGGCGAGGGCCTGGTCGGCTGGGGCGTGGCGGCGATGATCCGGACCTCCGGGTCCACCCGCTTCTCCGACGCCAGCAAGTGGTGGTCCGAGCTGGTCGCCCGCTGCGAGGTCCACGACACCGTGCAGGAGCCGGGCTCCGGGCCGGTCTGCTTCGGCAGCTTCGCGTTCGCTGCCGAGCCGGGCGACTCGGTGCTCCTGCTCCCCCGCTACGTCATCGGCGTCCGCGGGGACCGCGCCTGGCTGACCACGGTCTCCGCCCCGACGCCCGACCTGGCGCCGACCACGCCGCCGCCGGCCCCGCTGGTGAGCTTCGCGGACGGCGCGTTGAACGGCGAGGAGTGGATGTCGGCGGTCGCCGACGCCGTGCGCCGCATCAACGACGGCGACCTGGAGAAGGTGGTCCTGGCCCGCGACCTGATCGCCACCTCCGACGTCGACGTGGACGTGCGCTGGCCGCTGCAGCGGTTGGTCGCGAGCTACCCGATGTGCTGGACCTTCCACGTCGACGGGCTCTTCGGCGCCACCCCCGAGATGCTGCTGCGCCGCGAGCGCGGACTGGTCACCTCCCGTGTGCTGGCGGGCACCATCCGGCGCACCGGCGAGGACGAGCGGGACCTGGCGCTGGCCGCGGCCCTCGCCCGGTCCTCCAAGGACCTCGAGGAGCACGAGTACGCCGTGCGCTCGGTCGCCGAGGCCCTCGAGCCGCACTGCTCGGGGATGAACGTCCCCGAGGCGCCGTTCGTCCTGCACCTGCCCAACGTCATGCACCTGGCCACCGACGTCGCCGGTGTGGTCAACGACGCCGACCAGGTCTCCTCGCTGGAGCTGGCCGAGGCCCTGCATCCCTCCGCCGCGGTCGGCGGGACCCCGACCGCCGAGGCCGCCGCCCTCATCGCCGAGATCGAGGGGATGGACCGGGGTCGTTACGCCGGCCCGGTCGGCTGGATGGACGCCTCCGGCGACGGCGAGTGGGGGATCGCGCTGCGCTCGGCCTCCGTCGACGGCGACACCGTGCGGCTCTTCGCCGGCTGCGGGATCGTGGGCGACTCCGACCCCGAGGCCGAGCTGGCCGAGGCCCAGGCGAAGTTCGTGCCGGTGCGCGACGCCCTCGGCCCGGCCACGTGACCACGGAGCCTCGCGGCACGCGGCTCGCCCTCACCGGCTCCACCGGCGCGCTCGGCGGCCCGGTCGCCCGTGCCCTCACCGCCCTCCGCCCGCGCTGACCGCCGGACTCAGGGCAGGTCGGCGCCGTCGGGGAGCCGGAGGTACTCCTGGCCCGCGTCCGGCAGGAAGGCGTTCATGTGCTGCTCGAGGATCCCGTGCGCGGCCTCGGTGTAGATCCGGTCGTGGATGGCGAGGTTCCGCGGGGCCCGCACCGCCCGGGCGAAGTCGACCGCCTCCGAGGCCTTGAGCCACGGCGCGCTGCTGGGCACGCAGAGCACGTCGACCTCCTCCTCGGGCAGCGTGAGCGCGTCACCCGGGTGGAAGACCCGCTCCCCGCCGGCCGTGAGCAGGAAGCCGCTGTTGTCGAAGCGTGGGAGCTCGGGGTGGATGACCGCGTGCCGCTCGCCCACGGTCCGCACCGCCAGGGCGCCCACGTCGAACCGCTCGCCCGGCGAGACCACCGTCACCCGCTCGGCGAGGTCCGGGGCGTCCTCGCCGATCCTGGCCGCGACCGCCCCGATCGTGAACACCGCCGCGTCCGTGGCCCGGAGCCTGGTGTCGTCGTAGTGGTCGGGGTGCTCGTGGGTGATCAGCACGGCATCGGCTCCGTCCACCGCCTCGGGGTCGGTGAAGACACCGGGGTCCAGCACGACCACCGAGCCGTCGTACTCGATCCGGACGCAGGCGTGACCGAACTTGGTGATCCGCATGGCCTCAGCCTAGGCAGCGCGCCCGGATCCGGCGAGGGTCGAGCCCGCCCGCCTCTGGGAGCATGGGCGGGTGCCGGACCTGAGCGGAGTGACGCTGCGACCGGCCACGGTCGACGACGCCGAGGCCGGCGCCGCCCTGCAGCGCGATTGCTGGCGTGAGGCCTACGGCCCGCTGGTACCGGCCGCGACGCTCGAGCCGCTCCTGGCGGACGCGGAGCTCTGGGTCGCCGTCTGGCGCCGTCCCGTCGGGGCCGACCCACCCCGGACGGTCGCGGTCGCGGGCGGCGAGCTCGTCGGCTTCGGGGTCGCTGGCCGGGCGCGGGACGAGGACGCCCCGAGCGCCGAGGAGCTGCGGGCGCTCTACGTGCGGCGCCGGTGGTGGGGCTCCGGCCTCGGGGCGCTGCTGCTCGCCGCCGTCGTCGCCGACCGGCCCTGCTCCCTGTGGGTGCTCGAGTCGAACCTGCGGGCGCGGCGGTTCTACGCCAGCCACGGCTTCGTCGCGGACGGGTCCCGTCAGGTCTGCGAACCGCTTGCGGCACCCGAGGTGCGGATGGTCCGGGGAGGAATCTCGGATCCGAGACGGCCGCCGGCCGGAACGGGCTGACGAGGGCGCCTCCACCGCTGGCAGCATGCGGACATGGCGCACACCCCGCACTTCGACCTCTCGGACCCGGCCTTCGACGTCACCTCGGACGTCGTGCACGCGGCGCGGGATCAGCAGTGGTACGTCGAGACCAACTGGGGCTGGGCGGTGCTCCGCTACGCCGAGGCCAACGCGATCCTCAAGGACCGTCGGTTCCGGCAGGGCAACGCCCGGTGGCCCGAGCAGAACGGCATCCACTCTGGGATGTTCTCCGACTGGTGGGCCGAGGTGCTGCTCAGCATCGAGGGCGACGACCACGCCCGGATCCGGCGGCTGCTCATGCCGGCCTTCCGGAACAAGGCGATCGCCGCGATGCGGCCCCGCTTCCAGGCGCTGGCCGACGAGCTGATCGACGGGTTCGTGGAGCGTGGCGAGGTGGAGTTCGTCTCCGAGTTCGCCGAGCCGTACGCCTCGCGGATCATCTGCGTGCTGCTCGGGCTGCCCGAGGAGGACTGGCCGCAGGTGGCGCACTGGGCCGACGACCTCGGCAGGTCCTTCGGCATCAGCGTGGCCGCCGACCTGCCCCGCATCGAGGCCGCGCTCGACGGCCTGCACCGGCACCTCGACGCCGTCGTCACCGACCGGCAGGCCACCCCGCGCGACGACCTGGTCACCACGCTCCTGCAGGCCCAGGAGACCGACGGCACGCTGACCCGACACGAGCTCGGGGTGGCGCTGGTCTTCCTCGCGTTCGCCGGCATGGAGACCACCCGCAACCAGCTCGGGCTGGCCCTCCAGACACTGCTCTCCCACCCGGACCAGTGGCGGCTGCTCGGCGAGCGACCCGACCTCGGCGGGCAGGCGGTGGAGGAGATCATGCGGGTCAACCCGACCGTCACCTGGATCACCCGCGAGGCCGTCGAGGACGTCGACCTGCACGGGCTGCACATCCCCGCCGGCGGGATCGTGCAGGTGCTCTCGCACGCCGCCGGCACCGACCCCGCGGCGATGCCCGACCCGGGGTTCGACATCACCGCGGTCCGGCCGCCGCACCTCGGCTTCGGCTCGGGCGTGCACCACTGCCTCGGGCACTTCGTTGCGCGCACCGACATGGCGGTGGCGCTGCCCCTGCTGGCCCGCCGGATGCCGGACGCCCGGGCCGACGGACCCGGCGAGTGGCTGCCGGTCTCGGGCAACACCGGCCCGGTGCGCTACCCGATCCGGTTCACCCCGGGGCCGCGGTCGGGCGGCTGACCCCGCGGCGTACCCCGGGTCGGGGCCAGGTGGCGGCCCGGCCGCCCCCCGCGCCCGAGCGCCTCAGAGCGCCCGGATCCGCTCGTCCAGCTCCCGCCGGTTGTCCCGCCGGCAGCGCACCTCGACCACCTCGACGCCGCCGTTCGGCTGGTCCAGCGCCTGCCGCAGCTCCGGCAGCGACTCGACCCGCCAGTGCGGCGTCCGGGTGGCGGCGCAGAGGGCGGCCAGGTCGACGCCGTGCGGCGTGCCGAAGAGCGCGTCGTAGCCCTCGGCGAACCGCGGGTCGCCCTGCTCCAGCATCGCGAAGATCGATCCCCCGTCGTCGTTGACCACGACGATCGTCAGGTCCGGCTCGGGCTGGTCGGGGCCGAGCACCAGGCCCCCGGCGTCGTGCAGGAACGTCACGTCGCCCATGAGCGCGAAGCTCCGGCTCCCGTGCGGGCGCCCGAGCGCCGCGCCGATCGCGCTCGAGACGGTGCCGTCGATGCCGGCCAGGCCGCGGTTGGCCACCACTCGGCGCCGGTCGCCGACCCGGTACGGCGCGACCATCAGGTCGAGGTCGCGGATCGGGCTCGACGCCCCGACGTACAACAGCCCACCGGGGGGTACGGCGGCGCTGACGGCACCGGCGACCTCGTACGGCGTGATGCCGGGCTCGGCGGCCAGCAGCGCGTCGAGGCTCCGAGCGAGCCGGGCGTCGGCCTCGCGCCAGGCGGCGGCCCAGCCGGGGTCGTCGGCGGACTCGACCCGCACCGACCCGGCCTCGACGTCCACCGGGAACGGACGCTGCGACCACCGGCCCCGCGGCCGGACCGAGACCACCTCGACGTCCTCGCGCTCGAGCAGGCGGGTCACCGGCCGGGACAGGGTGGGGTGACCCATCACGACCACCCGCTCGATCCGCTCACCCAGGCCCTCCGCGCCGCCGGGCGCCCGACCGGCCGCGCCGCC
The DNA here is from genome assembly GCF_014842875.1 of Nocardioides donggukensis. GTDB lineage: Bacteria > Actinomycetota > Actinomycetes > Propionibacteriales > Nocardioidaceae > Nocardioides > Nocardioides donggukensis. The sequence continues at coordinate 132,165 of NZ_JACYXZ010000004.1, forward strand.
GGCCACCCCGCCGGCCGCCCCGCCCAGCAGGAGCCGGTAGCACCGCAGCGCGTGGCTGCCGGTGCGGGCGCCGCTGGTCGGCTCGGCCAGCAGCGGCCAGTCCGCGGCCTCGGCGAGCACCCGGGCCGGTGGGCCGGCGTCGTCGCCGGCGACGACCACGGTGCGGGGTCCCCTCGGCAGCGTCACCTCGGGCCCGACCGGCGCCTCGGTCACGTCGCGGGCCCGATCGTGAGCCCTCGGGGTCGGCTCGGCCGTGCGAATCGGCCCGGCCATCACAGGCGGCCCGTCCGGGACCAGGGGCGGCACCAGCTGGACGTTGAGGTGCAGCGGGCCGTCGGCGACACCGAGCGCCTCGGCCGCGAGCGCCACCGGTCCCGCCACGTCCTGGTCCGGGTAGCCCGACCGGTCGCCCTGCGGGTCGCCCGGCTGGTCGCCCTGCCAGTCGCCCTGCCTCCCGGGCGGTCCGACCGCGAGGTCGAGGAACCTCGCGGCGTCGCCGAAGATGCCGACTTGGTCCGTGGTCTGCGACGCGCCGGTGCCGCGCAGCGAGGCCGGGCGGTCCGCGGTGACCAGCACCAGCGGGAGCCCGGAGTGGGCGGCCTCGAGCACCGCCGGGTGCAGGTTGGCGACCGCGGTCCCGGAGGTGCACACCACCGCGGCGCGGGCCCCGACCCGGGTCATCCCCAGCGCCAGGAACCCGCCGGTGCGCTCGTCGACGCGGGTGTGCAGCCGCAGCCGGCCGGCACGGGCGGCCTCCCAGGCCGCGAACGCCAGCGGCGCGTTGCGGGAGCCCGGCGCCAGCACCAGCTCGGTGACGCCGCCCACGACCAGCGCGTCGACCAGGCCGCGGGCCAGCCGGGTGGAGGGGTTCTCGGAGACGGTCATCGGGGTCGATCCTGCCCGAGCGCGGCGCGGTACTCGGTCACCTCGGCGAGTCGTGCCTGCCAGTGGGCGATCCGCTCGGCGGGAGCGGCCACCCGGTCCAGGGCGGCCTCGGACAGCACCGGCCGGCGCACCGGCAGCACCCCGCCGACCGGCAGCAGCGGCTCGGCGGCCGGGTCGTCGGTGAGCAGCTGGACGGTGGCCAGCCCGCACGCGTACGGCAGCTCCGGCAGCGCCGCCGCCAGGGCCAGCCCGGCGGCGATCCCCACCGAGCTCTCGAGGGCGCTCGAGACGACCACGGGCAGCCCGATGTCCTCGGCGATCCGCAGGCAGGCCCGGACCCCGCCGAGCGGCTGCACCTTGAGCACGGCGACGTCGGCGGCCTCCAGCTCGCGCACCCGGTAGGGGTCCGCCGCCCGCCGGATCGACTCGTCCGCGGCGACCGGCACCTCGACCCGGCGGCGTACGGCGGCCAGGTCCTCGACGCTCGCGCACGGCTGCTCGACGTACTCCAGCCCCTCGGCGGCCCGGTCCAGCGCCTGGACCGCCGACACCGCCTCGTCCGGGGACCAGCCGCCGTTGGCGTCGACCCGGATCCGCCCGTCCGGGCCCAGCGCGTCGCGGACCGCCTCGACCCGGGCGAGGTCGTCGTCGAGGCGCTGGCCGGGCTCGGCCACCTTGACCTTCGCGGTCCGGCACCCACCCGCCCGGACGATCTCCCCGGCTCGGTCCGGCCCGACGGCGGGGACGGTCACGTTGACCGGGATCTCGCTGCGCACCGCGTCCGGCCAGCCCCCGGCGGCGGCCTCCTCGGCGCAGCGCAGCCACGGCTCGACCTCGGCGACGGGGTACTCGATGAACGGGCTCCACTCGCCCCAGCCGGCCGCACCGGGGATCAGCATCCCCTCCCGCTCGGTGATGCCGCGGAACCGGGTCCGCAGCGGGACCGACCACACCACGGGGGCGCTCATGCCAGGGCCCGCAGCGCGACGCGGTCGACCTTGCCGTTGGCCAGCAGGGGCAGCTCGGGCAGCTCGACCACCTCGCGCGGCGCCCACGAGCGCGGGTGCTCGGCGGCGACCCAGTCGCGGGCAGCGTCCCGGTCGAGCCGGCCGACGACGAACGCCACCACCCGCTGCCCCCAGACCTCGTCGGGGACCCCCAGCACCTCGACCGCGTCGACGCACAGGTGCTCGCGGAGCCGCCGCGCCACCGCCGGGGTCGGCACGTTGATCCCGCCGCTGATCACCACGTCGTCCAGCCGGCCCAGCACCACCAGCCGACCGTCCACGACCCGGCCGAGGTCGCTGGTGCGGAACCAGCCGCCGTCGAGGACCTCCGACGTCGCCGCGGGGTCGTCGTCGTACCCGTCGAAGAGCACCGGGCCGGCGATCCGGACCCGGCCGTCGTCCTCGGTCTCGACCCGCACCTGCGCGAGCGGGACCCCGTCGTACACGCAGCCGCCACTGGTCTCGCTCGAGCCGTAGGTGGCCACGACGGTGATCCCCGCGTCGACCGCCCGCTGCCGGAGCGAGGGGTCGATCGGGCCGCCGCCGAGCAGCACCGCGTCCAGCCCGGCCAGCGCGGCGGTCTCGGCCGGGTCGGTCAGCGCCCGGTGCAGCTGGGTCGGGACCAGGGAGGCGTAGCGACACCGCTCGGCGGCCCCGGCCCACGGGCCCTCCGCCACGGCCGGGCGGACACCGGCCAGCAGCGAGCGGACCACGACCTGCAACCCTGCGACGTACGACGGGGGCAGCGTCAGCAGCCAGCGACCCGGCCCCCCGAGCCGCTCGTGGGTGGCGGTGGCCGAGGCCACCAGCGCGCGCCGGGAGAGCCGCACCCGCTTCGGTGCGCCGGTCGACCCGGAGGTCTCCACGACGAGCGGCTCCGGCTCGGCCGCGGCCCCGAGCCATGCCTGCACCTCGTCGATCACCTCCGCGGCGCTGCCGCGGACCGGACGCAGTGGGCTCACGGGGCGAACGCTAGTCCCCCCTGCCAGAATCGGCCGCGTGGACCCGACCTGGCAGACCCTGCACCACCGAGACCTGACCGGCCGGCAGATGCACGACCTGCTGCGGCTGCGGCACCGGGTGTTCGTGCGTGAGCAGGACTGCCCGGACTACGACGACATCGACGGGCTGGACGTCGCCGACGACGCCCACCACGTGCTCGCCTACGACGGCGACGTGCTGCTGGCCACCGCCCGGGTGCTGCCTCCGCGCGACGCCGCGGGGCACTCCCGCCCGCGCGAGTACGGGTCCGGCGGCGGAGCGGCCCGGGTCGGGCGGGTCGTGGTGGCGCCCGAAGGACGGGGACGCGGCCTGGCCCACGAACTGGTGCGACGCTGCGTCGAGGTCGCCGAGCGCACCTGGCCGGGGTCCCCGATCACGCTGGGCGCCCAGGCGCACCTCACCGACCTGTACGCGGCGTACGGCTTCGTGCCGGTCGGCGAGCCGTACGTCGAGGACGGGATCCCGCACGTCGACATGACCCGGCCGCCTGCTTGAATCGTCCCTCGTGACCGCCCCCACGCCGACGACCTCCGACTGGTGGGCCGGTGCCCGGCCGCGGACCCTGCCGGCCGCCGTCGCCCCCGTGCTCGCCGGCACCGGCGTCGCGGCGTACGTCGACGCGGCGGTGTGGTGGAAGGCGGCGCTGGCCCTGGTCGTCTCGGTGGCGCTGCAGGTCGGCGTCAACTACGCCAACGACTACTCCGACGGGGTGCGCGGCACCGACGCCGACCGGGTCGGGCCGATGCGGCTGGTCGGCTCCGGCCGCGCGAGGCCCGGGGCGGTCCGGCGCGCCGCGTTCCTCGCATTCGGCGTCGCCGGCGTCGCCGGGCTGGTGCTGGCGGTCACCACGAGCTGGTGGCTGGTGGCGATCGGCGCCGTCTGCATCCTGGCGGCCTGGTACTACACCGGCGGCTCCCGGCCCTACGGCTACCTCGGGCTCGGCGAGGTGATGGTGTTCGTCTTCTTCGGGCTGGTCGCCGTCGTGGGGACGACGTACGTGCAGGTCGAGCGGCTGCCCGAGCCGGCGTGGTACGCCGGGGTCGGGATCGGGGCGCTGGCCTGCGCGATCCTGGTCGTCAACAACCTGCGGGACATCCCCACCGACCGGGTGGCCGGCAAGCGGACGCTCGCGGTCGTGCTCGGCGAGGAGCGGACCCGGTACCTCTACCTGCTGCTGGTGCTGGCCGCCGCCGTGGCCGCCGTCGCGCTGGCGGTGGTCACCACGCTCGGCGCCCTGGCCGGCCTGGCCTTCCTGGTGGCGTGCCTCCCGGCGCTGCGCACCGTCCTCGGCGGCGCCACCGGCCCCGATCTGGTCCCGGTCCTCGGCCGCACCGGTCTCGCCGAGCTGGTCTGGGCCCTCGGCGTCGCCCTCCCCCTGCTGCTCGCCTGAGCCCCCGTCTCCGCCCCGCCCCTTCCCCCCCGCCATCCTGGATAGTCCACGAAGTTCGAGTCGCTCCCGAGCCGATTCCGCGGTCCGATCCTCGTGGACTATCGGGGTGGGGGCGGCGGCGTAGGGTGGACGGCATGGGATTCGTGATCTTCCTACTCGTCGTCGTCGCCGCCGTCGTGGCCTACCGGATGCGGGTGCAGATCGCCGCGAAGCTGCTCGGCCAGCCCGAGTCGCGGGTCCGGCGACGTCTCAAGTAGCCGCCCCCTCCTGCTCGACGCCGGACAGTCCCGGACGTTCGTGCCCTGGGAACGGCCTCTGAGGGCAGATTCGTTCGGGACTATCCCGACAGCGGCTCGGACCAGTGGCCGGTGGAGACGAAGGTGTCCAGGGCCGAGAGGTACGGCGTGATGTCGATGCCCTGCCCGGCCAGCCAGGCGTCGTCGTAGTAGGTGTCCGCGTAGCGCTCGCCGCCGTCGCAGAGCAGCGTGACCACCGAGCCCGTCTCCCCGCGCGAGCGCATCCCGGCGATCTGGTGCAGGGCGCCCCACAGCGCCGTACCCGTCGACCCGCCGGCGGAGAGCCCGGTCAGCGAGGAGCACCAGCGGGCGGCGGCGATCGAGGCGGCGTCGGGGACCGCGATCATGCAGTCCACCACCGAGGGCAGGAACGACGGCTCGACCCGCGGCCGGCCGATCCCCTCGATCCGCGACCCGGACCCGGTCGCGGCCGGGTCGTCCTCGCTCCAGCCGCGGAAGAACGCGGAGTTCTCCGGGTCGACCACGCACAGCTGGGTGTCGCAGCGCCGGTAGCGGACGTAGCGCCCGATCGTGGCCGACGTGCCGCCGGTGCCGGCGCCGACCACCACCCAGGCCGGCACCGGGTGCCGCTCGTGGGCGAGCTGGCTGAAGATCGACTCGGCGATGTTGTTGTTGCCCCGCCAGTCCGTCGCCCGCTCGGCGTAGGTGAACTGGTCGAGGTAGTGGCCTCCGGTCTCGGCCGCCAGTCGCCGGGACTCCTCGTAGATGGTCGACGGGTCCGCGACCAGGTGGCAGCGGCCGCCCTGGAACTCGATCAGCGCGATCTTCTCCGGCGACGTCGAGCGCGGCATGACGGCGACGAACTCCAGCCCGAGCAGGCGGGCGAAGTACGCCTCCGAGACCGCCGTCGACCCGGAGGATGCCTCGATGATCGTGGCGCCCTCGCCGATCCAGCCGTTGCAGAGCGCGTAGAGGAACAGCGAGCGGGCCAGCCGGTGCTTCAGCGAGCCGGTCGGGTGCACCGACTCGTCCTTGAGGTAGAGGTCGATCCCCCACTCCGGCGGCAGGGGGAAGACGTGCAGGTGGGTGTCCGCGGACCGGTTCGCGTCGGCCTCGACCTTGCGGATCGCCTCGTTCAGCCAGGCACGGGCCGCCGCGTCCCGGCGGGCCACGACCTCGCAGCCGCTCACGCCGACCCGTCGTCGTCCTCGCGCGCGGTCATCTCCTCGAACCGCGCGGTGGCCCGCTCGGCACGGGCCTGGACCCGGCGGGCGAACGCCTCCCGGTGCCGGTCGAGCACGAAGAACGACGCCACGCCGGAGACCACGAACGCGATCACCGCCGCCCAGAGCACGGGTACGCCGTCTGCGGCGAGGCCCCAGACTCCGGCCACCAGCACGAAGGCCGCGGCGAAGAGCACCAACCGCAGACCGGTGTAGACGACGAACTCCCTCACCCCTCCACCCTATGACCCTTTACCCGCCAACTACCCTTGAGGGGTGGGCAAGTTACTGCTGCTGCTGCTGGCCATCGCGGTGGTGATCTACGTCGTCACGAGGCTGATCGAGACCCGGGGTCACCCCTTCCGCCGTTCCGCGCCCCGGCCGGGCCCGGGTCGACCCGGTCCGCCGCGGCCGCTGGGCCCCGACGACGACCCCGACTTCCTCCGCGACCTGAACCGGCGTCGCCGGCAGAAGAAGAAGGACGGCGAGGAGTAGCCCGCCGGGTCAGCCGGTCGACAGAGCCTCGGGCAGGTCCACGGACAGGTCCCCGCGCGTGACGACCGGGCCCGATGCTCCACCGGGACCGGGTGGCTCCTGCCGCTCCACCACCGCCGCCGGGGCGGCGTAGGAGTGCTGCGAGGAGCCGCCGAAGAAGTAGTTGATGCCGATGAAGTTGAACCACAGCGTCGCCACTCCGACCAGGGCCACGATCGCGGCGTTGCGGCCCTTCCAGCCCGCCGTCGCCCGGGCGTGCAGGTAGGCCGCGTAGACCACCCAGGTGATGAACGCCCACACCTCCTTGGGGTCCCAGCCCCAGTAGCGCGACCAGGCGTAGTGCGCCCAGATCGGTCCGGAGATCAGCACCGCGAACGTCCAGATCGGGAAGGCGAACGCGTGCAGCCGGTAGGAGAGCCGGTCCAGCGCCGGCAGGTCGGGGATCCGCGCCATCATCCCGGTCGCCGGGGCGTCCGCCCGGGTGCCGGATCCGCCGGCCGTCGAGGCGCCGACCGCGGACCCGCCGCCGGCGGCCGCACCCACCGGCACCGCGGTCGACCGTCGCTGCCGCTCGAGCACCCGGCTCTTGAGCAGGTACACCGCCGAGACCAGGCCGGCCAGGCTGAAGATGCCGGTGGCGATCACCGCGGCGACCACGTGGATCACCAGCCACGGCGAGCTGAGCGCCTCGGTCAGCGGCGCGACCGGCTCGTAGAGCCAGATCACCGCCGCCATGAGGATCACGAAGACGAATCCCACCACCCAGGGGGCCATCCAGGCGAGCCGGTAGCGCCGGTGCAGCGCGAGGTAGCCCAAGGTCACCACGAAGGTCCCGCTGAGCGTGAACTCGTACATGTTGCCCCAGGGCACCCGGTTCGGGTCCGCGGCCAGCCCCCGGCCGACCAGCCCGACCGCGTGCACGACCGCGGCGATCGCGGTCAGCAGCAGCCCGAACCGGCCGAACACCTCGGTCTGGTCGCCCTCGGGGGTCTGGTCGGCGGGCAGCCTGCGCAGCATCGCCCACTGCGCCGAGTGCGCCAGCAGCGCGAGGAAGTAGACGATGCCGGCGACCGTGACCGCCTGGTTGCTCAGGGACTCCCAGCTTGCGTTCGTCACACCTTCTCCTCCGGCTCGTCTGGCTCCTGCGACCCGTCGGGCCCATTAGGCCCGTCGGGCCCGTCCGACCCGTCCGGCCCGTCCGGCCTGGCGAGTCCATCAGGCCCGTCGGGCTCCTCACCCTGCAGTGCGGCCACCACCCCGGCCAGCTCCTCGCCGACGTCGCCGCCGCTGGAGCGGTCGAGCACGGCCACCTCGACCACCGTGCCGTCCTCGGACCGGCGGGCCCGGACCCAGATCCGTCGCGGGCGGATGAACAGCGACCCGAGCAGGCCCACCAGGGCAAGGATGACACCCGCCAGGGCGACCTCCTTGCCCGGTGTCTTGCTGATCTGGACCCGCACCCACGGCTCGATGCCCTCGAAGGTCACCGAGCCGGCACCGTCGGGCAGCTCGACGGTCTCGCCGAGGAAGAGGTCGACGCGGAACATCGAGCCGTCCTCCTCGGTCAGCTGCTCGGTGCCGTCCTTGTCCAGCACGTAGACCGACTGCGGCACCCCACCGTCCATGCCGAGGTCGCCGGCGTAGGCCAGCATCGACAGCCGGGGGTTCCGGTCGTCGCCGAAGACCGAGGCCGGGTCACCGTCGACGAGCGCGAACGTCGGGTAGAGCAGCCCCTCGAGCCCGATCTGGCGGGGCCGGGCGTCGGGGGCCTTGACGACCCCGAACGAGCGGAAGGTGGCCTGGTCCTCGGGCAGGAAGATCACCGGCCCGGTGTAGGCGACGTCGCCGTTGCCGTCCCGGACCGTGATCTCGGGGGCGTAGCCGTGGCCGATGAGGAAGACGTCCGTGCCGCCGATGCTGAGCGGGTGGTTCACCCGCAGGTCGTAGCGCTTCGTCTCCGCCCCCGGCTCCTCGCGGTAGTCGAGGTCGGCGACGAACTTCTGCGCCATCCCCGCCCGGGGCCCCTCCATCAGCCAGTTGATGTCGAAGTCGTTGACGTCGAAGGAGAACGGCTCCATGTCCTCGGCCTCCATGAGGCTGCCCGGCACGAAGTCGTCGTACTGGGTGAGGTTGTTGGAGAACCCGTTGCCGGTCACCACGATCACCCCGCCCTGGTAGCCGAACAGCGCACCGATCCCGAAGCCGACCAGCACCACCAGGACCGAGACGTGGAAGAGCAGGTTGCCGGCCTCGCGCAGGTAGCCGCGCTCGGAGCTGAGGGCGTCGCCGGCCCCCGCCACCCGGAACCGCCGGCCCCGCAGCACAGCCCGGGCCCGCTCCAGCACCGCGTCCGGATCCTCGTCGGTGGTGTACGTCGTGCTGTCGGGCAGCCTGGTCAGGTTCCGCGGGGCGGCCGGCGGCGCCGCTCGCATCCCCCGCCAGTAGACCTTCGTGCGCGGGAGGATGCAGCCGACCAGCGAGACCATGAGCATCAGGTAGATCGCGGAGAACCACACCGAGTCGAAGACCGAGAACAGTCCGAGCGCCTCGTAGACCGGCGTGAGCGTCGGGTGCTGCTCCTGCCAGCGCGAGACCGCGAACGCGTCGACGTTCTCCTGGGGGATCACCGAGCCGGGGATCGCGGCCAGGGCGAGCAGGAAGAGCAGCACCAGCGCGGTGCGCATCGAGGTCAGCTGGCGCCAGGACCAGCGCAGCAGCTCCACCGCGGTCATCTCCCGGGCCGGGCCGGGGGCGGTGGGCGGGGGCGGCGTCGTGGTCGCGGTCGGGCCGGACATCAGACGCTCGTCTCGAAGCCGACGATGAGGTTGACCTGGATCCAGGTCACCACGACGTCCCACCAGCCGGTCACCAGCAGGACGCCCAGCACGACCAGCATCAGGCCACCGATCCGGGTCACCCAGGCCTGGTGCCGGCGCACCGCGGAGAACGCGCCCAGAGCCCGGCGGTAGGCCAGTCCGGCGACGATGAACGGCAGCCCCAGCCCGGCGGCGTACACGCCGGAGAGCAGGGCGCCACGGGCCGCGGTCGCCTCGTTGACCGAGAGGGTGAGGATCGCGCCGAGGGTCGGACCGACGCACGGGATCCACCCGAGGCCGAAGAGGAAGCCGAGCAGGGGCGCGGCCGCCAGCCCCACCGCCGGCACCCGGTGCACCCGCCACTCCCGCTGGAGGAACGGGAAGAGGCCGGCGAAGGCGAGGCCGAGCACGATCACCAGGGCACCCATGACGACCGTGATCTCGCGTCGGTAGGTGACCAGCGACGACCCGAAGGCCCCGGAGAGCGCGCCGAGGGAGACGAAGACCACGGTGAAGCCGAGCACGAACAGCACCGAGCCGAGCACCATGCGACCGCGCCGGGCGCCGCCCAGGTCGCCCTCGGCCAGGTCGGCCCCCGAGAGCCCGGTCGCGAACGAGAGGTAGCCCGGCAGCAGCGGGATCACGCACGGCGAGAAGAACGAGACCAGCCCGGCCAGCAGCGCCACCGGCACCGCGAGGGCGAGCGAGCCGGAGGAGGCCGCCTCCCGGAAGAAGTCACCCATCCTCGGCCGCCACGTCGTCGATGAGGGCGGTGAGGGTGCCGGCGCTGGGCAGGACGCCCAGGACACTGGCGGCGACCCGGCCCTGGCGGTCGAGGACCACCGTGCTCGGGATCGAGTTCGGCGTCAGCGTGCCCCGGAACTCCAGCAGCGACTCGCCCTTGGGGTCGTACAACGACGGGTATGGCACCTCGAAGGTCCGCACGTAGCCGCGGGCGTTCTCCCGGGACGGGTCGCGGGCGTCGATGCCGAGGAACGCCACCTGCTCGGGGTCGACCTCCTCCGCGACCTCGACCAGGTCCGGCGCCTCCTTGCGGCAGTCCGTGCACCAGGCGCCCCAGACGTTGATCACCACGACCCGGCCGCGCAGGTCGGTCAGCGACACGGGGTCGCCGTCCAGGTCCTCCCCGGCCAGCTCGACCGGGTCCTGACGCTCGCCCGGCGCCAGCTCGCTGATCTGCCCGTTGCCCGAGACGTAGCCCTTCTCCCCGGTGCCCTCCAGGGAGGAGCAGGCACCGAGCAGGAGCAGGCAGGCCAGGGCCAGCGCGGCGGCCGGACGACCCTGGGTGGGCGAGATGCTCAGGGTCGCCTCTCCTCGGGTGCGTCCCCCGCCGAGAACGGCGCCGACTTGTCCCGGGTCGGGATCAGGTGCCCGGCCGGCTCGGAGTAGGACAGCCGCACCAGCCGGTCGTCCTCGAAGTGCAGCGAGGTCAGCGAGCACAGCGTGCACTGGCGCTTGCGGGGGTCGTGCAGGAATGAGCGCTTCTCCACGTGCAGCCGGGTGATCCAGATCGGCAGCTGGTGGGAGACGATCACGGCCTCGTGGCCGCGGGCGGCGTCGCGGGCGTCGTACACCGCGGCCATCATCCGGGCCACGAGCTCCTTGTAGGGCTCCCCCCAGGACGGCCGGAACGGGTTCCACAGGTGGACCCAGGTGGACGGTCGGCGGAAGGCACCCGCCTCGGCGCCGAACCTGCGGCCCTCGAACACGTTGCCCGACTCGATCACGCGGGGGTCGGTGGTGAGCTCGAGGTCGCGGGCCGCCGCCAGCGGGGCGGCCGTCTCCTGGGCGCGCTCCAGGGGCGAGACCCTCAGGTGGGTGATGTCGCGGTCCCCGATGGCCTCGGCGACGGTGCGGGCCATCTCGTGGCCGCGCTCGGAGAGCAGGTAGCCGGGTCGGCGCCCGTAGAGCACGCCCTCGGGGTTGTGCACCTCACCGTGCCGGAGCAGGTGGACCGTGGTGGTGCCGGTCCCGTTCGTGGCGGTCATGGTCGGCCTCCCTGGCTGGCGGCGGCCCGTGCCGCGGCGGGCAGGGCGTCGAGGACGGTCTGGACGGCGCGGTCGTCGTGGGCGGCGGAGAGGAACCAGCCCTCGTACGCCGAGGGCGGCAGGTGCACGCCTGCGTCCAGCATGGCGTGGAAGAAGGCGGCGTACGCCGCGACGTCCTGGCCGCTGGCGCCGGCGAAGTCCCGGACCGGTCCCTCGGTGAAGAACACCGAGAACATCGTGCCGGTCGACTGCACGGCGTGCGGCACCCCGGCCGCGGTGAGCGCGTCGGCGGCGGCCTCCTTGATGGTCTCGCCGGCCGCCGTCAGGTGCGCGTAGACCTCGTCGGTGGCGAGCCGCAGCGTCGCCAGCCCCGCGGTGGTCGCGACCGGGTTCCCCGAGAGCGTGCCGGCCTGGTAGACCGACCCCTCCGGGGAGAGGTGGGCCATCACGTCGGCCCGGCCGCCGAAGGCCGCAGCCGGGAAGCCGCCGCCCATGACCTTCCCGAACGTCATCAGGTCGGGCGCCCAGCCCTCCACGGCTCCGTCCAGCCCCCACTGCCCCTGCCGCGAGGCGCGGAACCCGGTCATGACCTCGTCGCTGACGAAGAGCGCGCCGTGCCGCGCGCAGGTCTCGGCGAGGAAGCGGTTGAAGCCCGGGTCGGGCGGGACGACGCCCATGTTGCCGGCCGCGGCCTCGGTCACCAGGCAGGCGATCCGGTCGCCGTGCTCGGCGAAGGCGGCCGCGACGGCCGCGGTGTCGTTGTAGGGCAGCACCAGGGTCAGGTCGGTCGAGGAGGAGGGCACCCCCGGGGTGCTCGGCCCGGCGTTGGGGTTGCCGAACGTCGCCAGCCCGGACCCGGCCGCGGCGAGCAGCGAGTCGACGTGGCCGTGGTAGCAGCCGGCGAACTTCACGACGACGTCGCGACCGGTGAAGCCGCGCGCCAGCCGGATGGCCGACATCGTGGCCTCGGTGCCCGAGGAGGTGAACCGCACCCGCTCGACCGGGGTGCGGGCGACGATCTCCGAGGCCAGCTCGACCTCGGGCACGGTGGGGGTGCCGTACGACGTGCCGCGCGAGACCGCCTCGGTGACCGCCCGCTGCACCTCGGGGTGCGCATGGCCGAGCAGCATCGGCCCCCAGGAGCAGATCAGGTCAACGTAGTCGTTGCCGTCGACGTCGGTGAGCCAGGCGCCGCGGGCGGAGCGGATGAACCGGGGCGTCCCGCCGACCGCGTCGAAGGCCCGCACGGGCGAGTTCACCCCGCCCGGGGTCACCGTGCGGGCCCTCGCGAAGAGCTCGGAGGACCGGGCGGTGCGAGCGGTGGAGGCGGCCGAAGTCACCCGCTCATTGTCCCCGAGGGGCCAAGGCTCCGGGAGGCGGGGTGACCGCCCCCGACCAGCCGAGCTCCGGGGGCATTCCACCGCATACCGGACCAGACCGGACGTTTCACCGGGGTGAGGTGCGGGCACACTGCCCCGGCGAGACGGTGATCACATCGCGGACGCGCGACGTAACTCACCGTGACACACTTCGTTAACCCGGGTGCCTGGGCTTGAGGGAGCCGCAGGTCACGTCGAGGAGTGGGGAGAGAGCACCAGATGAGTCAGCGATTCGGTCCGGTCAAGAAGGCGGTCACCCTGGTGCCGCTCGCCCTGCTGTCCACCGCCTGGACGGCCAGCCTGGCCGGGGTGGGCGGAGCCACGCTCGCCAGCGCCTCCGACGGGTCGACGACGCTGCCGGACGGCACCACCGTCCCCACCGAGGCCATCGAGGACCCGGCGAGCTACACCCGGCCCGGCAGCATCGGGCTCGGCGTGCCCAAGGGCTCCGCGGAGCAGATCGTCTCCTCCGCATCCACCAACGGCATCCCCTCGGCCGCGCTCGCGGCCTACCAGCGCGCCGAGACCGTCATCAACGCCGCCGACCCGGCCTGCAACCTGAGCTGGCAGCTGGTCGCGGCCATCGGCCGGGTCGAGTCCGACCACGGCCGCTACGGCGGGAACTCGCTCGGCACCGACGGGGTCTCCCGTCCCGGCATCTACGGCATCCCCCTCAACGGCAAGAACAACACCCAGGCGATCCGCGACACCGACGCCGGGCAGTATGACTCCGACGCCAAGTGGGACCGCGCGGTCGGCCCGATGCAGTTCATCCCCTCGACCTGGTCGGTCGTGGGCGTGGACGCCGACGGCGACTCCCAGCGCAACCCGCAGGACATCGACGACGCCGCCCTCGGCACCGCGGTCTACCTGTGCTCGGGCGACGACGACCTGGCCACCGACGCCGGCCGTCGGGAGGCGGTCTTCCGCTACAACCACTCCGACCGGTACGTCGACCTGGTGCTGAGCATCATGGACGCCTACATGTCCGGCGACTTCACCCAGGTGCCGAACAGCACCACCTCCGCGGTGACCTTCACCCCGGACTACGACTTCCGTCGGCCCGTGCTCCAGCCCGCGAGCAAGCCCGGCCAGGGCACCGCGACGCGTGGCCCCCAGACCTCGTCGGGCGGCAGCGGCTCAGGACAGCCGGCCGAGTCCACGCAGGAGCAGCCGACCGAGACCACGCCGCCGCCCGCCGTCGCCGACAACGACGACCCGGTCGAGAAGGTCAAGGAGCCGGTCAAGGAGACGGTCAAGAACCCGACCAAGCCGGTCGTGGACCTGGTGACGCTGGCCGAGGCGAAGGTGCTCTGCCGCGACGAGCTGGCCTCGAAGACGGTCCTGGTCACCGACCTGCTGGTCAACCAGTGCGCCAACCGGCTCGAGGGCACCAAGCAGAGCGAGGCCCAGAGCGCGGTCTCGGGCATCGTCGCCTCGCTGCTGGGCTGATCGTCGCCCGAGCCTGACTCCTGCCGAGCGGCTGCTCCGGTGTGGGGTCAGGCGCGGAGCAGCCGGGCGGCCTCGGCGGCCCAGTAGGTCAGCACGACGTCCGCGCCGGCCCGGCGGATCGAGGTGAGGGTCTCCAGGATCGCCGCCTCACGGTCGATCCATCCCCGGGCGGCGGCCGCCTCGACCATGGCGTACTCGCCGGAGATGTTGTAGGCCGCGACCGGCACGTCGACCGCGTCGCGCACCCGGCGGACGACGTCGAGGTAGGCCAGGGCCGGCTTCACCATGACGATGTCGGCGCCCTGGGCGACGTCGAGCAACGCCTCGCGGACGCCCTCCCGGGCGTTGCCGGCGTCCTGCTGGTAGCCGCGCCGGTTGCCTGTGAGCGAGGAGTCCACCGCCTCCCGGAACGGGCCGTAGAACGCCGAGGCGTACTTCGCGGAGTAGGCCAGGATGCCGACGTCGGTGCCGCCCTGCGCGTCGAGCGCCTCGCGGATCACGGCGACCTGACCGTCCATCATCCCGCTCGGGCCGACCAGGTCGACCCCGGCCGCGGCGTGGGCCCGGGCCATGTCGGCGTAGATCGCCAGCGTCGCGTCGTTGTCGACCGCTCCGTCGGCGTCGAGCACCCCGCAGTGGCCGTGGTCGGTGAACTCGTCGAGGCACAGGTCGCTCATCACCGTGGTCGCGTCGCCGACCTCGCCCTTCGCCGCGGCGATGGCGCGGTTCAGGACGCCGGCCTCGTCGAGGGCACCGGACCCGGTGGCGTCCTTGGTCGCGGGGATCCCGAACAGCATCACGCCGCCCAGGCCGAGCTCGGCGGCCTCGGTGCAGGCGGCGCGCAGGGAGTCCATCGTGTGCTGGACGACGCCCGGCATGGAGCCGATCGGCCGCGGCCGGTCGGCGTCCTCGCGCACGAACAGCGGCAGCACCAGCTGCCGGGGGGCCAGCGACGTCTCCGCGACCAGCCCCCGCAGCGCCGGGGTCCGTCGCAGCCGACGTGGCCGCACCGTGGGGATCTCCATGCCGGTGCCCGAGCTCAGCTCGAGGTGGCCTTGCGCCGGGTGGACGCCTTGCGCTCCGAGGGCCTGGTGACCGGCTGACCGGCCTCGACCAGGGAGGACCGGCGGGCCGAGCCGAAGTCGGCCAGGGCCTCGACCAGCTCCTCGACCGACGGGTTCGGTGCCATGACGTCGACCCGCAGGCCGTGCTCCTCGGCGGTCTTGGCCGTGGCCGGCCCGATGACCGCGATGACGGTGGAGGTGTGCGGCTTGCCGGCGATCCCGACCAGGTTCCGCACCGTCGAGGACGAGGTGAACAGCACCGCGTCGAACTTGCCGGACTTGATCGCGTCGCGGGTCGGGGCCGGCGGCGGCGTCGCCCGCACCGTGCGGTAGGCGGTGACGTCGTCGCACTCCCAGCCGAGGTCGATCAGCCCGGCCACCAGGTTCTCGGTGGCGATGTCGGCCCGCGGCAGGAACACCCGGTTGATCGGGTCGAGCACGTCGTCGTACGGCGGCCAGTCGGCCAGCAGCCCGGCCGCGGACTGCTCGCCGGAGGGCACCAGGTCGGCCCGCAGTCCCCACGCGGCGATGGCGGCGGCGGTCTTCTCCCCGACCGCCGCGATCTTGAGGCCGGAGAAGGCGCGCGCGTCGAGGCCGTACTCCTCGAACTTCTCGCGGACCGCCTTGACCGCGTTGACCGAGGTGAACGCGATCCACTCGTAGCGGCCCTCGACCAGGCCACGCACGGCCTTGTCCATCTGCTGCGGGTTGCGCGGCGGCTCGACCGAGATCGTCGGCACCTCCTCGGGCACCGCGCCGTACCCGCGCAGCCGGCTGGTCAGCGACCCGGCCTGCTCCTTGGTGCGCGGCACCAGCACCCGCCACCCGAACAGCGGCTTGGTCTCGAACCAGGACAGCGCCTCGCGCAGGTCCACGACGTCGCCGACGACGGTGATCGCGGGGGGCGCCATCCGGGCGGCCCGCGCGTCGGCGCCGATCGAGTCGAGCGTGGAGCGCACCGTGACCTGCTCGGTGGTGGTGCCGGTCGAGGTCATCGCCACCGGGGTGGTGCCGGGCCGCCCGGCCTCGACGAGGGCCCGCGCGATCTCGGAGATCGACCCGACCGCGGAGAGCAGCACGAGGGTCCGGTCGTCGGCGAAGCGGCTCCAGTCGACCCGCTCGCCGCAGGTCACCACGGCGACGTCCCGGTTGGTCTTGGTGGTGAGCGGGATGCCGGCGTAGGCGGGCACCGCGGTCACCGAGGAGATGCCGGGCACGATCTCGAACCCGATGCCGGCCTTGGCGCAGGCCTGGGCCTCCTCGGGCCCGGAGGCGTAGAGGAACGGGTCGCCGCCCATGAGCCGCACCACCCGCATGCCGCGCTTGGCGTGCTTGACCACGACCTTCGCGCGCGAGGCATGGGTGAGCGGCTGGCCGTCCTGGCCGAACCCGCCGTCGACGAGCTCGGGGCCCTCGGCCTCGGTCGTCTCGTTGCCGTCCTCGTCGACGACGGTCCGCGGCTCGGGGAGCCCCAGGACCGTCCGCACCAGGCCGGCGTGCTCGGGCAGCTCGGTGACGACGACGTCGGCCTCCCGGAGCAGGTCGACCGCGCGCACGGTGAGCAGCGCCGGGTCCCCCGGTCCGCTGCCGACGAACGCGACCCATCCCATGGTCCGGGCGGGTGTCGCCGAGGCCGTCCCGGAGGAGGTGGTGCCGGAAGTGGTCTTGGTCTTTCGTCCAGTCATGCCTGCTGCCTTCTAGCTGGTGGGTTCATCAGTTCGTCGGCGCCCTCGTCGAGCATCCCGGCCGCCAACCGGGTGCCGACCTTGGCGGCCTCTGTCAGTGGTCCGGTCGCGGACCGTCGGATCTCGACCGAGCCGTCGGCGGCGAGGACCACTGCCCGGATCCACACCTCGAGCCCGTCCTCGCCCTCGGCCACCTCGGCCAGGGCCCCGACCGGGGCCGAGCAGCCCGCCTCGAGCGTGCCGAGCACCGCCCGCTCGGCGTCGACCGCCGCCCGGGCGGCCGGGTCCTGCAGGTGCTCGCCGAGCCGGGCGTGCAGCTCGGTGTCCACCGCCCGGCACTCCACGGCCAGGGCGCCCTGGCCCGGCGCGGGCAGCATCTGCAGGGGATCGATGACCTCGGTGACGAGGTCGAGGCGGCCGATCCGGGCCAGTCCGGCTCGGGCCAGCACGACGGCGTCCACGTCACCGGCGGCGACCCGGCCGAGCCGGGTGTCGATGTTCCCGCGGATGCCGGTGACCTCAAGGCCCAGACCCAGCGCGCCGAGCTGGGCGACCCGCCGCGGCGATCCGGTCGCCACGACGCTGCCGGGCGGCAGCTCGCCGAGGGTGAGCCCGTCCCGGGCCACGAGCGCGTCGCGGGGGTCCTCGCGCGGGGGCACCGCCGCCAGGGCGATCCCCTCGGCCGGGGCGGTGGGGAGGTCCTTGAGCGAGTGCACGGCCAGGTCCACCCGGCCGTCGAGCACCGCGTCCCGCAGGGCGCTGACGAACACGCCCGTGCCGCCGAGGGTGGCCAGCGGCGCCGAGCTCCGGTCGCCCTGGGTGCTGATCTCGACCAGCTCCACGTCGAGACCGAGCCGGGCCGAGACCAGGTCGGCCACGGTCCCGGCCTGGGTGCGGGCGAGGAGCGAGGCGCGGGTGCCGATCCGCAGGGGTGTGCTCATGCCATCCCCTCCGGCCGGGTCACGGCGTCGACGGCGTCCGGGTCGAGCGCGAACAGCTCGGCCAGCGCCGCGGCGTAGGAGACCGCACCGGCCTCGTTCGCCAGCTCCTTGACCCGGATCGTGGGCTGGTGCAGCAGCTTGTCGGCCACCCTGCGGACGGTCTGCTCCAGCTCGGCCCGGGCCGCCGGGTCGAGGTCGGGCAGCCGCGTCACCAGGCGCTCGATCTCGGCGTCGACCACCCCGGTGGCCATGCTGCGCAGGGCGACGACCGTGGGGGTGACGCTGGCCTGCCGGCGGGCGGAGACGAAGGCCGCGATCTCCTGGCCGACGATGAGTCGTACGCCGACCACCTCGCGGCCGGCGTCGGTGTCGCGCAGCTCGTCGGCGAGCCGGCGCAGGTCGATCACGCTGATCCCCGGCAGGTCGCCCACCGAGGGGTCCACGTCGTGCGGCAGCGCCAGGTCGAGGATCGCGAGCGGGCGGTCCACCCCGGCCCGCGCGGCGGCCACCTGGTCGGCGGTGACGACCACGCCGGTGGCGCCGGTGCACGAGATCACCAGGTCGGCCCGCTCCAGCTGCTCGGGGAGGGCGCTCAGCGGCAGCGAGCGGGCGTCGTACTCCCCGGCCAGGCGCTCGGCGCGGCCCTGCGTCCGGTTGAGCACGACCAGCTCGCCGGCACCCAGGCGCGAGGCGGTCGCGACGGCCAGGGAGGCCATCGCCCCCGCGCCGACCACGAGCACCCGCTTGCCGGCGACCGGACCGACGACCTCGACCGCCCGGTCCAGCGCGGCGGTGACCAGTGAGGGTGCGGCTCGGTCGATGTCGGTCTCGGCGTGCGAGCGCTTGCCGACCCGCAGCGCCTGCTGGAAGAGGCTGTTCAGCGCCGGCCCGACCGAGGCCAGCTCCTGGCCCAGCCGCAGGGCCTCGCGGGTCTGTCCCAGGATCTGGCCCTCGCCGACGACCATCGAGTCGAGGCCGGCGGCCACGTGGAAGAGGTGCGAGACCGCACCGTCGTCGTAGTGCACGTAGAGGTAGGGCAGCAGCTCGCTCGTCGCGTCCCCCGGCCCCGCGTCGGCTCGTCCGCACAGCAGGCGGGAGAGGGCCTCCACGCTCCCGTGGAAGCGGTCCACGTCGGCGTAGATCTCGAGCCGGTTGCAGGTGGAGAGCACGGTGGCCTCGGTGACGTGCTCGCAGCCGACGACCTCGCCGATGAGCTTGACCACGCCCTCGCCGTCGAGGGCGATCCGCTCCAGGACCGGCACCGGGGCGGTGTTGTGGGAGATCCCCACGACCAGCACGCTCATGCGCTCGCCCCTTCCGTCGGGAGCTGCCCGGTCTTGCGCTGCTCGTGGTAGGCGAGGATCTGCAGCTCGATGGACAGGTCGACCTTGCGGACGTCCACCCCGTCGGGCACCGAGAGCACGGTCGGCGCGAAGTTCAGGATGCTGGTGATCCCGGCCGCGACCATCCGGTCCGCCACGTCCTGGGCGGCCACCGCCGGGGTGGCGATGACACCGATGGCGACCGACTGGGTGCCGACGATGTCCTCGAGCTCGTCGAAGGGCCGCACCTCCAGCCCGGCCACCAGCTCCTCGTGCCGGGTCGTGGCGGCGTCGAGCAGGGCGACCACCCGGAAGCCGCGGCTGCGGAAGCCGGAGTAGTTGGCCAGGGCGTGGCCGAGGTTGCCGATGCCCACGATCACGACCGGCCAGTCGTGGGTCAGGCCGATCTCGCGGGCGATCTGGTAGCGCAGGTAGTCGACGTCGTAGCCCACGCCCCGGGTGCCGTAGGAGCCGAGGTAGGAGAGGTCCTTGCGGAGCTTGGCGCTGTTGACCCCGGCCGCACCGGCGAGCTCCTCGCTCGAGCAGGTCGCGGTGCCGCCGTCGACGAGCGCGGTCAGCGCCCGGAGGTAGACGGGAAGCCGGGCCACGGTGGCCTCGGGGATCTCGCGCCCCGGGCGGGCCGGGACGTCGGCGTGCCCGACCGGCGATCGCAGACCGTCGGCGCGCACGACCCCGGTGGGGGTCTCGCCGGCGGGTGTCCGCGAAGTCACTGTCTCGTCTCCGAAATCCGTGCGGCATGCGCCTGTCCCGGCGGGGTTGGCGGGTGCAGGGCCGCACGGCCAGTTCACTGTAGGAGTTTGTGAACGGGAGAACAAACTGAGCGTGCCCGGTGGCTAGCACATGTGACCCGGACCACCCGATGCGGGGTCGGGTCAGGCGCCGCCGGAGGCTCCCGGACCACCCAGGGCGGCCCGGAGCCGGGTCGGGTCGACCCGCCAGAAGTCGTGCTGGCGCCCGTCGACGAAGGTCACCGGGACCTCCTCGCCGTAGCGCCTGGCCAGCGCGGCGTCACCGTCGACGTCGACCTCGGTGTAGGCCTCCCCCAGCTCGGCGCAGACCTGCTCGACCACGAGCCTGGCCTCGTCGCACAGGTGGCACCCGGGCCGGCTGTAGAGCGTGACCCGCGGAGCCCCTCGCCCGACGGGGGTCACTCCAGCAACCCCAGCTCGCGACGCCGCTCGACCGCGCGCAGCCGCCCCTTCTGGACCTTGCCGGTCACCGTGTAGGGCAGCTCGTCGACCAGGTGCAGCACCGTCGGCCGCTTGAACCGCGCCAGCCGGTCGGCACAGTGCGCGAGTACGGCGTCGCGCAGGGCCGCCTCCCCCTCGGGATGCGGCTCGACGGGGACCACGTAGGCCACCACCGCTTCGCCGGTGGCGTCGTCGGCGACCCCGATCACGGCCGTGGCCGAGACGCCCGGGACCTCGCCGATGACCTCCTCGACCTCGACGGGGTAGACGTTGAAGCCGGACACGATCACGAGCTCCTTGCGCCGGTCGAGGAGGTACAGGTCGCCCACCGCGTCGAGGAAGCCCACGTCGCCGGTGGACCACCAGCCCTCCGGGTCCGGGCCGGCGGCGCCGTCGGGCCAGTACCCGGAGAAGAGGTTGCTGCCCCGGACCCGGATCTCGCCGGGGTCGGCCCCCTCCGTCGGGTGCCCGTCCTCGTCCACGAGCCGCACCTCGATGCCGGGGAGCACCGCCCCGACCGATCGGGCGTCCGGCTCGCCGCTGCACAGGGTGGAGGTGACCACCGGGGCGGCCTCGGTCAGGCCGTAGCCCTGGTGCACCGGGATCCCGGTCCGCCCGGTGAAGGACTCCGCGACCTCTGGAGGGAGCGGGGCCGACCCGGACAGGACGATCCGCACCGGCCCCAGGCGCTCGGCCAGGTCCTCCACGGGCAGCCAGTGCGCGAAGACCGGCGGCGCGACCGGGAGGACGCTGATCGCCTCGTCCTCGATCAGGTCGAGCGTGCCCTGCGGCTCGAACGTCTCGGCGAGCACCAGCCGGGCCTGCTGGCGCAGGGTGCCGCCCAGGACCGCGTTCAACCCGTAGACGTGGAACAGCGGGAGCACGCCGAGCACCACGTCGTCGGCCGCGAGCATGGGCGGCCGGACGGCGGCCACCTGCTCGATGTTGGCCAGGAGCGCCCGGTGGGTGAGCATCGCGGCGCGCGGCCGGCCCGACGTACCACTGGTGTAGAGCAGGGCCGCCAGCGACTCCGGGTCCTGCAGCGGCGGCGGCGGCCGGTCCGAGCCGGAGACCAGCTCGTGCCAGGACAGCTCGCCGGGCTCGGCCCCACCCTCGACCACGACCACTCTCGGCGGGTCCCCGACCGGGGCGTGATCGACGTCGGACCCGTCCCGGCCCTGCGCGAGCAGCTCCAGCGCGTCGCGGACGGCGCCCGCGCCGGCCCGGTCGGTGACCACCATGCGGGCCCCGGAGTCGGCCATCATTCGGGCGAGCTCGCCCGGCGTGGAGCGCGGGTTGACCGGCACCGTCACCAGCTGCGCGCGCAGCCCCCCGAGGTAGCTGCTCACGAACTCCAGGCGGTTGCCGAGCACGATCATCACCCGGTAGCCGGCGACCATCCCCGCAGCGCCGAAGCCACCCGCGACCCGGTCCACCTCGGCGTCCAGCGCCGACCAGGTCAGCCGGCGCCCGCCCTCGGCCTCGACCAGCGCGAGCCCCGTGGGCTGGTCCGTGGCAGCCGCGGTCAGCAGGTCCGCGACGGAGTTCCCCATGGGCGGCATACTCCCACACCGCTAGGCTGGCCAGGTGGCCCCCGAGACGTCAGCGAAGCCGGCGACGGCGGCGCAGCCCAGGAGGGCGGGCCAGCCCCGCAGCGCCCGGCCGGTGGACCTGCGCCGGCGGTCGACACTGGCCGGGGAGGCGGCCGCCGCGGCGGCCGAGGTCGAGACCGCGCTCGACATCCCGGCCGACCCGACGTCCGCGGCATTCTTCGACGTCGACAACACGATCATGCAGGGCGCCAGCATCTTCCACCTCGCCCGCGGCCTGCACCGGCGGAAGTTCTTCACCACCCGCGACATCCTCGGCGCGGCGTACAAGCAGGCCTACTTCCGGCTCGTCGGGGTCGAGGACCCCGAGCACGTGGCCGAGGCCCGGACCTCGGCGCTGGGCTTCATCGCCGGGCACACCGTCGCCGAACTGGAGGACCTCGGCGAGGAGATCTTCGACGAGGCCATGGCGCACCGGATCTGGCCCGGCACCCGGGCGCTCGCCCAGCTCCACCTCGACCAGGGGCAGCGGGTCTGGCTGGTGACGGCCGCCCCGATCGAGATCGCCCAGATCATCGCCCGCCGCCTCGGGCTCACCGGCGCGATGGGCACGGTGGCCGAGCACGTCGACGGGGTCTACACCGGGCTGCTCGTCGGCGACATGCTGCACGGGCCCGCCAAGGGCGAGGCGGTCAGCGCGCTGGCCGCCCGCGAGTCGCTGGACCTGAGCCGGTGCTCGGCCTACTCCGACTCCTACAA
The DNA here is from genome assembly GCF_014842875.1 of Nocardioides donggukensis. Taxonomy (GTDB): domain Bacteria; phylum Actinomycetota; class Actinomycetes; order Propionibacteriales; family Nocardioidaceae; genus Nocardioides; species Nocardioides donggukensis. Next base: position 154,612 of record NZ_JACYXZ010000004.1, read on the forward strand.
CGACCTCCCGATGCTGGCCATGGTCGGCGATCCCTGCGCGATCAACCCCGACGCCCGGCTGCGCGCCCATGCCCGCGCCCAGGGGTGGCGGGTGCGCGACTACCGGACCGGCCGGAAGGCCGCCCGGGTCGGGCTGCTGACCGGCGCCGTGGCCGGGGCGGCCACCGGCTCGATCGCCGCCGCCGCGGCGGTCCGGCGTCGCCTGCGCTGAGCCTCGGAGCGGCACAGTGAGGCCGGTCACGTCCGAGCCGCGGCCCGGACCTCACGCGCCCCACGAGCACCGAAACTACGCATTGCCATTCCCACAGTGGGTCGATGTGCCTACCCTTGGGTAGCCCCATGGGAGGGCTCGGGAGGGTTGCGCTGGGATGGTCTGGCATCGGCACGAGATCGCGCGTGGGCTCGACGCCCTGCGCGATGCCGTCGTCGAGGTGCTCCTCTCCGAGCCGGCCGCCGCCGCGGCGGGCACGACCGGCGCCGGTCTCGCCCTGGGCGAGGCCGCTCCCCGTGGCCGCACCCGGACCGCCCCCGAGGTCCCGGCCCAGTCCCCCGGTCCCGAGCACGACGACGCGGACCTGGCCGTCTCCTCCGAGGACGACGAGGCCGACCGGGAGCGCCTGATCGCCCTGGTCGAGCTGGCCCGGGGCGGGGACAAGGAGGCATTCGGCCTCCTCTTCGACCACTACCACCCGTCGGTCTACCGCTTCCTGTTCTACCGGACCCGGTCCCAGACCCTGGCCGAGGATCTCGCCTCCGAGACCTTCTTCCGCGCCCTGCGGTCGATGAACAACTTCCGGTGGCAGGGCAAGGACTTCGGCGCCTGGCTGATGACGATCGCCCGGAACCTCACCACGGACCACTTCAAGGCCGGGCGCACCCGGCTGGAGCAGACCACCGAGGACATGGGCCTGCACGACGACGCCACCGAGGGGCCCGAGAACACCGTGCTCTCAGCGCTCACGAACGAGGTCCTGCTGACCTCGCTCCAGGAGCTGCCCAAGGAGCAGCAGGAGTGCCTGATCATGCGGTTCCTGCAGGGCATGAGCATCGCCGAGACGGCACAGGTCCTCGGACGTTCCGACGGCGCCGTCAAGCAGCTCCAGCTGCGCGGCGTGCGCAACCTCGCCAAGCTGCTCCCCGAGGGGTTGCGGGAGTGATGAGTCCTCAGCGCGAGCCCGTAACCTCCGGCGTCCTCCGGTCGTTTGTCCGGGTGTTGGAGCCGCACCACACCGGGGACCTGGGCCGGGGCGGCACGATCACGGACCTGACAGGAACGACGCGATGACCCCCGTGCTGCCGGCTCGGCGCAGGGCCGAGGAGTTCGCCGCCCGCATCGACGGGGGCACACCCGGCCCGGTGGACGCCGAGCGCCCCGACCGGCACGCCGACCTCGTCGCACTGGTGCAGGCGATGCGGGCCGCACCCGCGCCCACACCTCGGCCCGACTTCGTCGCCGACCTGCGCTCGCGCCTGCTCGTCGAGGCCGACCTCGTGCTTGACCAGGTGGACACCCGACTGAGCCTGCCGAGCACGAGCCGGACCCGGCGGGACCGGCGCTTCGCCGTGGCCGCCGGCGCCATCGCCCTCGTGGGTGCCGGGTCCTCGATCGCCGTCGCCTCCCAGTCCGCCCTCCCCGGCGATGCCCTCTACCCGATCAAGCGGGCCCTCGAGACCGCCCAGACCACGCTCCAGCCGGACGGCGAGGCCCGCGCGGCGCGCATGCTGGACCTCGCCTCCGACCGGCTGGCCGAGGTCGCCGAGGTCGCCGCCAGCGGCTCGGCCGAGGGCTACGCCGCGCTGCCCGACGCGCTGGACGACTTCTCGGCCCAGGCCGGCGAGGCCGCGGACGAGGTGCTCGCCGACTACGCCGAGACCGGCGACCAGGACCCGGTCGTCGAGCTGCGCGACTTCACCGCCGAGAGCATGGACACCCTCGCCCGGCTCGACGCCCAGGTGCCGGCCAGCGCCCGGGCGGCCCTGAACAACGCCGCGCTCGTCCTGGTCACCATCGACGAGCGGGCCCGGGCCGCCTGCCCCACCTGCGGTGGTGGCATCGACGAGGTCCCGGCCGCGTTCATGACGGCCGTCGGCCCGGACGGTCAGGACGTCGTCGTGGCGCCCGACCCGGTCCTCGCCCCCCAGGGTGGCGGAGACGGCGGTCGGGGCGACGGCTCGGAGGTGCAGCCGGACGAGGTCCTCGAGGACCAGCAGCCGAGCGTCGGCGGCGACGACGGCGGTGGCGGCGGCGGGGCGGACGCTCCCGAGGTGCGGGACGCGCCGATCGTGCGCGACCTGACCGACCTGCTGACCGGGTCCGGGGACAAGGACCAGGACTCGGGCGAGAAGAAGGGCAAGAAGGGCAAGGGGAAGGTCGACGACGTCCTCGACCCCGTCGTCGACCCGCTGCTGGACCCGCTCACCGGCGACGACGGGCTGCTCGGCGACTGAGCCCTGCGCAGCAGCGGCTCAGCCGAAGACCGAGTTGCGCCGCATCAGCAGCTGGTAGAGCGTCTGCTGGATCGTCTCCCGCACCTGGTCGGTCACGTTGAACACCAGCATCGGGTCCTCGGCCGCGTGCTCGTCGTACTCGTCGGTGCGGATCGGCTCGCCGAACTCGAGCAGCCACTTGGACGGCAGCGGCACCATGCCCAGCGGACCGAGCAGCGGGAAGAACGGCGTGATCGGGATGTAGGGCACCCCGAGGAGCCGGGCGAGCGAGGGGATGTTCCCCACCAGCGGGTAGATCTCCTCGGCGCCCACGACCGACAGGGGCACGATCGGCACGCCGGTGCGCAGGGCCGCGCCGACGAACCCTCCGCGACCGAAGCGCTGCAGCTTGTACCGGTCGGCGTACGGCTTGCCGATGCCCTTGAAGCCCTCGGGCCAGACGCCCACGAGCTCGCCGCCGGAGAGCATCCGCTCCGCGTCGTCCCCGCAGGCGAGCGTGGCGCCGGCCTTCCGGGCCAGGCCGCTCACGACCGGGAGCTTGAAGACCAGGTCCGCGCCGAGCGGCCTCAGCGACCGGCCCGTGTGGTCGTGGATGGCGACCATGGTCATCAAGCCGTCGAGCGGCACGGTGCCGGAGTGGTTCGAGACCACGAGCGCGCCACCCTCGGTGGGGATGTTCTCGAGGCCGCGCACCTCCACCCGGAACCACTTCTCGGCGATCGGCCGCAACGCGGCGACGAAGAACCGCTCGGTCAGCTCGGCGTCGAAGCCGTACTCGTCGACGACGTACTCGCCGGTGAGCCGGCGGCGCAGGAACGCGAGGAACTGGGCCAGTCTCGGCTCCCAGGCGTCACCGAAGACCTCGACGGCGGCGCGCTGGAAGGCGCTCAGCCAGTCGCCGACGGGGATCCCGGCTCCGGGCCCGCGCTCGACGGCACTGGTCGTGCTGGTGCCCCCCGTCGGCCCAGCCGGAGTGGGCGTGGGGCCGTCGGGCCCGGCGGCGGGCCCAGTGACCGGACCGGCGACGGGCCCGGCATCGGGCCGGGTCGACTCGTCGGGATCGCTCGGCGCGGCCGGCTTGGCGCGCCGGGCCTGGGGGACCAGGTCGCGCGCGGCCGAGGACGGGCGCTTCCTGCCCGAGCCGCGCCCGGGTCGCCCGCGGGTGCCGATCGGGATCACGTCGGCGTCACCCATGGGTCTCACCTACCGGGGTGCGGGACGGTGTGCCAGAGGGGGTCCGGGACAGGGACCGCGACAGGCCGGCCAGGACCGTGTCCGGGGACGTCGCGCGGCCGGGGGCCAGCAGCCCGGGCGGCACCGAGGTGCCGAGATCCGCGAGCGCCTCGGCCGTGGAGTGGGTCGGGGTGAAGCCCAGCTCGCTGCGCATCCGGGTGGTGTCCACCCCCCGACCGTAGGTCAGGAACGCCAGCAGCTCGGGCGAGAGGTCGGCCAGTCCGGCCCGGCGGAGCGGGCCGCCCAGGCTGCCGAGCACCGGCCCCGGCATCGGCACCGAGGCCCGGCCGAGCCGGCGCAGCGCCTGCGAGAGCACGATCACGCCGTCGCCGGCGACGTTGTAGGTGCCGGGGACCCGGGCGTGGACGGCGTGCCGCAGCACACCGTGCAGGTCGCGCTCGTGCAGGAGCTGCATCCGGGGGTCGAAGCCGAGCACCCGCGGGATGACCGGCATCCGGAAGTACTCCGTGATCGGGCTGTGCACGGCGGGGCCGACGACGTTCGCGGCCCGGATGACGGTGACGTCGACGTCGGGCCGGCGCCGGGCGAACCCGCGCACGTAGGCCTCCACCTCGAAGGCGTCCTTGGCGTAGCCGGACCTGGGGAGCCGCTTGGGGTCCATGGTCTCGGTGAACATCGCCGGGTCGCGGCTGCTGGCGCCGTAGACCGTGGTCGTCGACTTCACCACCAGCTGCCGGAGGCCGGGTGCCTTCTGGCAGGCGGCGAGCAGCTGCATGGTGCCGATGACGTTGAGCTCCTTCATCGACGTGCGACCACCCGCGTTGTTCGGGGTCGCGATCACGCTCATGTGGACGACGGTGTCGACGTCCTCCTTGGCGATGACCTTGGCGATGACCGGGCTGGTGATGTCGGCCCGGATGAACGAGACCGCCCCCATGTCGCCGTGGGGAGGCACCACGTCGACGCCGATCACCCGACTGACGTCGGGGTCGCCGGCGAGCGCGCGCGCGAAACGCCTCCCGAGGTCTCGCGAGACCCCGGTGACGAGGACGACTCTGCCCGTTCCGATCACGGGACCCTCCAGGTCACGGAAGCCGGCTCCCCCTGCTCCGTGTGACTACTTCCCGAGCTTGCGACGCTGGACGCGCGTCTTCTTCAGCAGCTTGCGGTGCTTCTTCTTGGCCATGCGCTTGCGGCGCTTCTTGATGACAGATCCCACGGTTCACCCTTCCAGAGCGTGTGGTCCCGCGGAAGCTCGGAGTCCGCAGGACCGGCACAGCCTATCCGGACAGGGGTGGGCAGCCGAAACCCGCGGTCGAACGACCAGCATGCGACCCTCGGCCGACCGGATGCTGACCGATGCCGACCGGCTTCCGGGCGGCGTACGAGCGCGGCGCGAGCGCGGCGCGGAGGCACGGACGGGCCGGGCGGGCCGGAACGGGCCGGAACGGGACCGGGTGGGGAGCGGGCCGGTCAGCCGGCGTCGAAGAAGCTGCGCTGGAGGTAGTCGTTGACGTCTTTCTCGGTCACCCGGAAGGAGCGCCCCACCCGCACTGCCGGCAGCTCGCCGTTGTGCACCAGGCGGTAGACCGTCATCTTCGAGACCCGCATCGTCGATGCGACCTCGGCGATGGTCAGGAACTTCACCTCGGAGATGTCGCCGGAGCTTGCCATGCCACACCACAACTTTCTGGCGGCACGCCCTGACTCCCCGTCAATGACCCACGTGCCTCGCTCTGCCGAGGATAGAGCCTTGTGTGACTCGTGGGGAAGAGTGGACAGAAAAATGTCTGTGTTGCTCCGGCGTGTCGCTTGATTGTGTACTTTCTAGGGTTTGAACCGTGTCTACCACGCTCACGTGGCCGGGTCAGCCCCAGTTCTCGCGGGCTCACGGCCAGGGGTCGAGCCCGTGCAGCGGGAACACCTCGGTCCGGGTGGCGTGGATCGCCCGGTCCAGTGCGATGTCGGGGTTCATCCCCTCGGCCCAGTCCCGGTACGCCGGCCGGCGTCCGTCGGTCATCCGGTGCGGCGGGACCCGCCCCAGCCGGCGGACGTGCTCCCGCCACGACGCGGGGGTCTCCAGGCCCGGCTCGAGGGGCCGGCCGCCGACGATCGCCAGCAGGTGCGTCCAGGCGCGGGGCACGACCTGGACCAGCGAGTAGCCGCCCCCGCCGGTGACCACCCACCGGCCCTCGCACAGCTCGTGCGCCAGGTCGTGCAGGGCCAGGTAGGCGGCACGCTGGCCGTCCACGGTCAGCATCAGGTGGGCCAGCGGGTCGTCCTGGTGGGAGTCGCACCCGTGCTGGGTGACCAGCACCTGCGGCCGCCACTCGCGCAGCAGGGGCGGCACGACGGCGTGGAAGGCCCGCAGCCAGCCGGCGTCGGCGGTCCCGGGCGGCAGCGCGAGGTTCACCGCGGTGCCCGCGGCCTGCCTCCCGCCGAGGTCCCGGGGGAAGCCGGTGCCCGGGAACAGCACCTGTCCGGTCTCATGCAGGGAGACCGTGAGCACCCGGGGGTCGTCCCAGAAGATCCGCTCGACACCGTCGCCGTGGTGCACGTCGACGTCGACGTACGCCACCCGCTCCACCCCCTGGTCGAGCAGCCACCGGATGCCGACCGCGATGTCGTTGTAGATGCAGAACCCGCTCACCCGCGACGGCATCGCGTGGTGCAGACCACCGGTGATGTTGGCACTGTGGACGCTGGCACCGGTCCAGACCTGTCGGCACGCCTCGAGCGTCGCCCCGGTCACGTGCGCCGCGGCCCGGTCCATCCGCGCGAAGACCGGGTTGTCCTCGGAGCCGAGGCCGAAGCGCGGGTCGGCGCCCCTCGGGTCGGCCCCCATGCGGGTCACCGCCTCGATGAGGGCGGGGTCGTGGACGCTGGCGATCTGGTCCTCGGTGGCCAGCGGCGCGGGCACCGTCCGCAACCCGCCGTCCGCGTCACTCGCAGCGGTGACGCCCAGGTCCTCGGCGAGCCGCATCGTGAGGTCGACCCGGACCGGCGACATCGGGTGCTCGGGGCCGAAGTCGTAGTCGGTCAGCGAGGCGTCGTGGATCACCGTCGACGGCCCGCACCCTGCTGACATGTCCAGAACGCTAGTACGACCCGGATAGTCCACGAAGTTCGAGTCGCTCGATCGGGCGGATCGCGACTCGAACTTCGTGGACTATCGAGCAAGGACGAAGGCGGCGATGACCCGGCCGAGCTCCTCGCCGGCGTCCTCCTGGAGGAAGTGGCCGGCGCGCTCGAGGGTGGGGTGCTCGAGGTCGCGGGTGCCGGGGACCAGCTTGCGGAGCACCGGTGCCATGGCCCCGGTGATCGGGTCGCTGTCGCTGAAGGCGGTGAGGAAGGGCTTCTCCCACGCGGTGAGCACCTCCCAGGCGGCCCGGTTCGCCTCGGTGGCCGGGTCGTCGGTGCCGGTCGGCACCAGCGTCGGCATCACCCGGGGCCCGGCCTTGGCGGCCTCGTCCGGGAACGGCGCGTCGTACGCCGACCTGGCGGCGTCGTCGAGCCCGCGGACGCAGCCCGCCTCCACCAGCCGGGCGACGTCCAGCGACTCGGCGGTGACCACGGCCTCGCGGAAGGACCACCAGATCGGGGGCATGTCGAAGTCGCCGGTGGGCAGCCCGGTGTTCGCGGCCACGACGCGAGAGAACCGGTCCGGGTTCTCCGCGACCAGGCGGAGCCCGATCAGCCCGCCCCAGTCCTGGCCGACGAGGGTGACCTCGTCGAGGCCGAGGTGGTCGAGCACCAGCTCCCGGGTCCACTCGACGTGCCGGGCGAAGCTGTGGTCCTCGGTCGCCAGCGGCTTGTCGGAGCGGCCGAAGCCGACCAGGTCGACGGCGATCGCCCGCACCCCGGCCTCGGCCAGCACGGGCAGCACCTTCCGGTAGAGGTAGGACCAGGTCGGCTCACCGTGCAGCAGCAGCGCCACCGGCCCGTCCGCGGGACCGGCCTCCACCCAGGCCATCCGCAGGGTCCCGCCGTCCGGGTCGGCCACGTCGGCGTAGCGCGGCTCCCAAGGGAAGTCCTCGAGGTCGGTGAACCGGTCGTCGGGCGTGCGATAGGTCTGCATCGGCCCAGTATGGCCGGGCCGCGGTACGGGGCCCGGCGGCGCCGCCTGCTTCAGGAGCCCTCCGCGAACTCCCGCGACCGGTCCCGCGCCGCCTCCATGGCGGCCAGGAACGCCGCCCGGACCTTGTGCACCTCGAGCTCCCGCAACGCGGCCGCGGTGGTGCCGCCCGGCGAGGTGACCTGCTCGCGCAGCACGGTGGGGTGGGTGCCGGTCTCGCGCAGCATCACGCCGGAGCCGACCACGGTCTGCACGACCAGGTCGGTGGCCGTGGCCCGGGGCAGGCCGAGGTGCACGCCGGCCTCGATCATCGACTCGACGACGAAGAAGATGTAGGCCGGACCGGAGCCGCTGATCGCGGTGACCGCGTCCTGCTGACGCTCGGGGATCCGCAGCACCTTCCCGACCGAGGCCATCAGCGCCTCGGCCTCGGCCAGGTGCCACTCGTCGCAGTGCGAGCCCGGGGAGATCGCCGCCATGCCCTCGTCGACGAGGGCCGGGGTGTTCGGCATGACCCGGACCACCGCCACCCCCTCCGGCACGCGGGACTCGATGTAGGCGGTCGTCACCCCGGCCGCCAGCGACACGAGGAGCTGGCCGGGGCGCAGGTGCGGGGCGACCTCGTCGAGCAGGTCGCCCATGTCCTGGGGCTTGACCACCACCGCCAGGGTGTCGGACTTCTGGGCGGCCTCGACGTTCGAGACGACCGCGACGCCGTACCGGTCCTCGAGCTCGCGGGCACGCTCGCCGCGCTTCTCGCCGACGAGCAGGTTGTCGACCCGGCGGCCGGCCCGCACCAGGCCCGAGAGCAGCGTCTCGCCCATGACACCGGCGCCGAGGATCGCGGTCTGCGAGGTGCGTTCGGTCATCGAGCCCTATCTCCTTGATCGGCTGCCGCGGGGGCTACTTCTTCGACACCAGGGACTTCACGAAGAATGACAGGTTCTGCGGACGCTCGGCCAGACGTCTCATGAGGTAGCCGTACCACTCCTGACCGTAGGGGATGTAGACCCGGACGCTCTCGCCGGCGGCCGCGAGCCGGCGCTGCTCGTCGGGCCGGATGCCGTAGAGCATCTGGAACTCGTAGGTCCCCTTCTCGCGCTGCTTGTCGGCGGCGATCGAGGAGGCGATGGCGACCATCCGCGGGTCATGGGTGGCGATCATCGGGTAGCCGCTGCCGCCGAGCAGGACCTTGAGGCAGCGGACGTAGGACTTGTCGACGTCGAGCCGGTCCTGGTAGGCGACCGACTCCGGCTGGTCGTAGGCGCCCTTGCAGAGCCGGACCCGGGAGCCCTCGTGGGCGAGGCGCCGGCAGTCGTCCTCGGTCCGGTAGAGGTACGCCTGCAGCACCGCGCCGGTCTCGGGGAAGTCCTTGCGCAGCTCGGCCAGGATCGCCAGCGTCGAGTCGGTGGTGGTGTGGTCCTCCATGTCGAGGGTGACCGTGGTCCCGGCGTTGCGAGCCGCACGGCACACGGTCCGGGCGTTCTCCAGGGCGATCTTGTGCCCGCCGTCGGGCAGCGCCTGCCCCACCGCGCTCAGCTTCAGCGACACCTCGGCTCCCCTGGCCAGGCCGCGGGCGGCCAGCTGCTCGAGCAGCCCGACGTACTCGGCCACGGTCGCGTCGGCCTGCGCCACGTCCAGCGTGTCCTCGCCCAGGAAGTCGAGGGTGACCGTGAGGCCCTCCTCGACCAGCTCGGCGGTGGCCTCCACGGCGGCCTCGGTCGACTCGCCGGGCACGTAGCCGGCGACGATGCCGGAGGACACCGGCATGGTGCTGACCAGCTTCTTCACCCGATCGCTGCGGGCGAGGAGCAGCAGCGGTTGGCGCAGCAACGACATGGTTCTCCCTGAGGTGCGTTTCCGTTCACCCGTGGTCGGTGCCGACGGGCTCCGACCACAGGTTACGCACCCCTCCCCTAGGCGGTACGCCGACGCAGGGTCGCCGCGCCGAGGACCAGCGAGCCGACCGCGAACGCGCACACCACGAGCAGGTCGTTCCACACCTCGCCGGTGTCCGAGGTCGCGGTCAGCAGCCGCATCGCGTCGACCGCGTAGGACAGCGGCAGCACGTCGCTGATCGCCCCCAGCACGTCGGGCAGGCCGGACCGCGGGACGAACAGGCCGCACAGCAGGATCTGCGGGATCACCAGCGCCGGCATGAACTGCACGGCCTGGAACTCGGTCTGCGCGAACGCGCTCACCAGCAGCCCGAGCGCCGTCCCGAGCACGGCGTCAGCGACGGCGACCACCGTCAGGAGCACCACCGGCCCCTGGATCTCCAGGCCGAGCAGCAGCACGCTCGCCGAGACCGCCAGCACCGACTGCACGGCCGCGACCAGCCCGAAGGCGAGGGCGTAGCCGAGGAGGAAGTCGCCCTTGCCCAGCGGCATCGACAGCAGCCGCTCGAGGGTGCCGCTCCCCCGCTCGCGGAGCGTGGTCACGCTGGTCACGAGGAACATGATGATGAACGGGAACATCGCCAGCAGGGCCGGTCCGACCCGGTCGAAGGTGTCCCCCGGCAGCGCCTCGAACATCCACCAGAGCAGGCTCATCAGCAGCACCGGCAGCACCAGGAGCATCGCCATCGTGCGGTGGTCGCGGCGCAGCTGGGTGAGCACCCGGCCGGCGACGGCGAGGGTGACCCGGGGGCTCATGCCGCGCTCCCGGCGTGCGCCTCGACCAGGTGGAGGAAGGCCTGCTCGATGTCGTCGGACCCGGCCTGCTGCTTGATCCCGGCCGGGGTGCCGTCGGCGATGATCCGACCCTCCCGCATCAGCAGCAGCCGGTCGCAGCGCTCCGCCTCGTCCATGACGTGGCTGGAGACCACCACGGTGCTGCCGGCGTCGGCCAGCCGGTGGAAGAGCTGCCAGAGGTCCCGGCGCAGCACCGGGTCGAGGCCGACGGTCGGCTCGTCGAGCACCAGCACCTCCGGTTGCCGCAGCAGCGCCACGGCCAGGCTGACCCGGGAGCGCTGCCCGCCACTGAGCCGGGAGACGATCCGGTCGGCCGCCTCGCCGAGGTCGACCGCCGCGATGCTGCGCTCGACGGCATCGGGATCGGCGTCGAGCACCCGCGCGAAGAAGCGCAGGTTCTCGCGCACGGTCAGGTCGTCGTACACGCTCGCGGCCTGGGTGACGTACCCCAGCCGGCGGCGCAGCGGGGCCGACCCGGCCGGCTGGCCGAGCACCTCGACCCGGCCGGCCGCCACCTTCTGCACCCCGACCAGGGCCCGCATCAGCGTGGTCTTGCCGGACCCGGAGGGCCCCAGCAGACCGGTCACCTGTCCGACCGGGATCGAGAACGAGAGGCACGGCAGCACCGGCTTCCCCCCGCGCACCACCCGGAGGTCCTCGACGACCACGGCGTCCGCCGTGGTCCGACTCTCAACGTTATTCATCATGTGTTGAATTATGCTCCTCGCGGGCATGCCGACGCAACCCCCGAGTTCGGGAGGGGGAGTGAGGCAGCGCGCGCAGCGCGCGCAGCGCTCGGGGTCGGGGTCGGGGCAGGGTCAGCGCAGGGTCACGGCAGAGTCACGGCAGGGGGGCGTCCAGGTAGTGCTGGATGATCGGCGCGTACGTCGCCACGAGCTGCTCGGCCGGCATCGAGGCCAGCGGCTCGACCACCAGCAGGTACCGCATCGCCACCATCCCGAACAGCTGGCTGGCGACCAGGGCCATCCGGCGGTCGGGTTGGTCGAGGCCCAGGCCGGAGCCGACCGGGCCGAGGACCATGCGCATCAGCCCGTCCCGGAGCAGCCGCTGCCCGTGCGGGTCCCCGACCCCGCGGAACAGCGTCAGCAGCGGCAGCCGGCTCTCCTCGTCGTCCCAGACCGAGAGCAGCACCCGCACCAGGCGCTCGCCGGCGCCGTCGACGCCGCCCTCGATGACCGGGGCCACGGCCGTCCGGGGGTCCACCCGCACCTCCATGGCGGCCACGAACAGGTCCGCCTTGGTGCCGAAGTAGTGGTGCACCAGTGCGGCGTCGACACCGGCGTCGCCGGCCACCGCCCGGACCGTGGTCCCCGCGAACCCGCGCTCGGCGAACAGCCCGCGGGCGGCCGCCAGGATCGTCGCCCGGGTGTCGGGCGAGCCCGGCCGCCGGCCCGGCCCGGACCGCCGCCCGGCCGGAGCGCCGCGCCCCTCGTGACCGGCCCGCGTCTCGGTCACCCCGGCGCCCCCACGGCCAGGTGCTGCCGGGTGAAGGCGAGCGACTCGGCGAGGTCGTCGAGCCGCTGCTCCGACGTGCCGGCCCGGCGGGTGTTGATCTCCACCACGACGTGCCCGGAGAAGTCCACGGACGCCAGGTGCCGGAGCAGCTCGGCCGCCGGCTGGGTGCCGCGACCCGGCACCAGGTGCTCGTCCTTGGCAGACCCGCTCCCGTCGGTCAGGTGCAGGTGCCGCAGCCGCGGCCCGAGCCGTCGGGCCATGGCGACCGGGTCGGACTGCGCGACCGCGGAGTGCGACAGGTCGATCGTGGCGTTGGCGTACTCCTCCTCGGAGGGGTCCCAGCCCGGCAGGTAGACCTCCATGCCGCGGCGCGCCGTGGCCCGCCACGGGTACATGTTCTCGACCGCGAACGCGATGCCGGTTGAGCTCTCCAGCCCCTCGATGCCCTGCACGAACTCGCGCGCGTAGTCGCGCTGCCAGCGGAACGGCGGGTGCACGACGACGACGTCCGCGCCGACCTCCTGCGCCATCTCGGCCGAGCGCTCCAGCTTGCCCCAGGGGTCGGTGCCCCACACCCGCTGGGTGATGAGCAGGCACGGGGCGTGCACCGCGCAGATGGGTACGCCGTGGTGCTCGGCGAGCTGCTTCAGGGCCGAGGTCTGCTGGCTGAGCGAGTCGATGCCCACCATGACCTCGATCGCGTCGTACCCCAGCCGGGCGGCGTAGGTGAAGGCGTGCGCCGTCGACTCGGGGTAGACCGAGGCGGTGGAGAGTCCGATCAGGGGGCTCATGCGTCCGGCTCGGCCCCGTCCGTTCCGTCCCCGGTGAGGTCGCGGATGTGCGGCTTGATGAAGCCGAGCCGGTCGAAGCGCTCGAGGATGACGCCCTCACGCAGCGCCCAGGGGCAGATCTCGAGGGCCGACAGGTCGAAGATGTCCATGACCGCCTCGGCCACCAGGGCACCGGGCACGATCTGGTGGCTGCGGCTGGACGAGACGCCCGGCAGGTCGGCCAGCTCCTCGCGCGACATGGCGCTCAGCTGGGGGAGCCGCTCCCGCAGTCCCTCGGCCGGCAGGGTGCGCGGCACCAGCGGACCGTCACCGGACGGGGGTGCGCCGCAGATCCGGGCCAGGGAGCGGAACGTCTTCGAGGTCGCCGCCGCCCGGTCCGGGGCGCCCGGACGCAGCAGGTGGCCGGCGTCGCGGGCGATGTCGGCGCGGATCTGACGGCGGATGCCGCGCAGCTCCTCGTCGCCGGGCGGACCCCCTCGGAAGTGCTCCCGGGCCAGCCGCGCGGCGCCCAGCGGCAACGACCAGGCGACGTCCGGCGCCTCGTCCTTGCCGGCCGCGATCTCGAGCGACCCGCCGCCGATGTCGAAGACCGCCAGCCGGCCGGCCGACCAGCCGAACCAGCGGCGCACCGCCAGGAACGTGAGCCGGGCCTCGTCCTCACCGGAGAGCACCTCCAGCGCGACCCCGGTGCGGTCGCGCACGTGCTCGAGCACGGCGTCGGAGTTCACCGCGTCGCGGACCGCCGAGGTGGCGAAGGCGAGCATCTCCTCACACCCCTTGTCCTCGGCCACCACGAGGGCCTCGGCGGTGAACTCGGCGAGCGCGTCGATGCCGGCCCGCGTCACCGCGCCGTCGTCGTCGAGGTGCTCGGCGAGCCGGAGGGGCGCCTTGTGCGAGAACGCGGGCAGGGGCGCGGCGCCACCGTGCGCATCCACGACGAGCAGGTGTCCGGTGTTGGATCCGATGTCGAGAACACCCAGCCTCATCGCGGCCTCGTGTCCCCGCCGTGCAGCCAGGGCCTCATGGGTCCCCACGGTATCCCCACGTAGGGTGGGCGAGTGCCTGAAGTGGACCTCGACTTCCCCCGCGCCTGGATCGAGTTCACCGATCCGGCCGACGCCGACCAGGTGTTCCGCTGCGACCTCACGTGGCTCACCTCCCGCTACACCTGCATCTTCGGGCAGGGCTGTCCGGGCATCTACGCGGACGCCCCGGGGGTGGGCTGCTGCACGCTGGGGGCGCACTTCAGCGACAAGGCCGACGAGCGCCGGGTGGCCGGCTTCGTGGCGCAGCTCGACGACGACACCTGGGAGCACCGGGCGCAGGGCCGCGGCAGGCGCTGGGTGACCACCGACGAGGAGGGCGCCCGCAAGACCAGCACGGTCGACGGCGCCTGCATCTTCCACAACGGCCCGGACTTCCCCGGCGGCGCCGGCTGCGCCCTGCACGGGCTCGCGCTCCGCCAGGGCCGGCACCCGCTCGAGACCAAGCCCGACGTCTGCTGGCAGCTGCCGATCCGCCGCAGCTACCGCGACGTGGAGCGCCCCGACGGCACCGAGTACACCGAGGTCTCGATCGCGGAGTACGACCGCCGCGGGTGGGGGGCCGGGGGCCACGACCTCGACTGGTACTGCACCGCGAACACCGAGGCGCACGTCGCCCTGGAGCCGCTGTTCGTCACCAACGCCGCCGAGCTCACCGAGCTGATGGGCGAGGCCGGGTACGCCGCCCTGGCCGAGCACTGCGAGGCCCACCTGCGGTCCCGTTCGGCGCTGGCGCGGCATCCGGCCGACCCCGCCTGAGCGCGCCCGCGGGCCCCGACCCCGGCCAAACCCTCTCGACGTCAAGAGACCCGACCCCGATGTCCGCCGGTCATCCGCCGGAGTTCACAATGCTTGACATGCGCTTGGATCATCTCTCCTTCGCGGCCGGACCCGACGGGCTGGCCGGTACCGCTCAGAGGCTCGGGGACCTGCTCGGCACCGGATTCCTCGACGGCGGCATCCACCCCCGATTCGGCACCAGGAACATGATCCTGCCGCTGACCCAGGGCACCTATCTCGAGGTGGTGGAGGTGCTCGACCACCCGGCCTCGGACAAGGCGCCCTTCGGCCAGGCCGTCCGCGCCAGGTCCGCCCTCGGTGGCGGCTGGCTCGGCTGGGTCGTGGCCGTCGACGACATCGTGCCCCTGGAGGCGCGGCTGGGTCGCGAGGCCGTGGACGGCAACCGGCACCGGCCCGACGGCAAGGAGCTGTGCTGGAAGCAGCTCGGCGTCAACGGGCTGATCTCCGACCCGCAGCTGCCGTTCTTCGTGCAGTGGCTGTGCGCCGACGAGGACCACCCCAGCGCCGGCGGCTCGCCGGACTACGCCCTGGCCTGCCTCGAGATCGCGGGCGACCCGCACCGCGTGAGCGAGTGGCTGGGGCAGACCGTCGAGGAGCCGCTCGAGGACGTCAAGGTCGAGTGGGTGGCCCCGAACGGCACCCCCGGCATCATCGCCGCGCACATCCAGACGCCGAACGGCCTCGTGCGGATCTGAGCATGGCCTCGGTGTCCGCGGGGGCGGTGCCGAGCCCCAACATCTGGCACCACACCGCGACGTACGAGCTCGAGAACCACGCCGCCGACCCCGAGCGCAACATCGAGGCCGCGATGCGGCGGATCGCCGACTGGACCGGGCGCAGCCTGCTAGACCTCGGCTGCGGCACCGGCTTCCACCTCCCCCGCTGGGCCGAGGATGCCGCATCGGTGCTCGGCGTCGAGCCGCACGGCGACCTGGTGGCCCTGGCCCGGCGGCGTACCCGCCGGCTCGCGAACGTGCAGGTGCGCCAGGGAGCGGCGCAGCAGATCCCGGCGGCGGACGCGTCGGTCGACGTCCTCCAGGTCCGCTGGGCCTACTTCTTCGGTCCCGGCTGCGAGCCCGGACTGGCCGAGGTCGAGCGGGTGGTGCGCCGCGGCGGCACCGCGTTCGTGATCGACAACGACGCGACCAGGTCGACGTTCGGCGGCTGGTTCCGCAGGGGGTACCCGAGCGTCGACCCCGACGCGGTCGAGCGGTTCTGGGCCGGGCAGGGGTTCACCCGGACGCCGGTGGACATCCGGTGGGCCTTCGGGTCCCGCTCCGACTTCGAGGCGGTGGTCCGGATCGAGTTCGGCCCGGACGTGGCCGAGCAGGTGCTGGCCGAGCACGACGGGGCCGAGGTGGACTACGCGGTCAACCTGTGGAGCCGGACGTACTGAGGCTGCCGGGACCTACCGGGCCGCACTCGTGCCCCGCACCCGCAGCGTCGGCTCCAGCAGCCTCGGCGGCAGCAGCATCGGAGGCCGGGCGAGCAGCCCCTCCAGGGCCGCGACCACCTCGATCGCCACCTCCTCCAGAGGCAGCCGCACCGAGGTCAGCCCGCCCGGCACCAGCTGGGCGGCCTGGGAGTCGTCGAAGCCCACCACGGCCACGTCCCGGCCCGGGGTGATCCCCCGCTCGGCGAGCGCGTGCAGGGCACCCATCGCCAACGTGTCCGAGGCGCACAGGATCGCGTCCGGCCGGGCCTCGTCGAGCAGCATCGCCGCACCCTCGCGGCCCGACGACAACGTGTCGTCCACCCGCGCCGCCAGCCCCGTGGTCGGCAGCCCGGCCTCGCGCACGGCGGCGGTCCAGCCGGACCGGCGGTCCTCACCGATCCGGGAGTCCTTGCGCCAGCCCAGCCAGGCGATCCGCTGCCGGCCGACGGCCAGCAGGTGCCGGGCCGCGAGCGCACCGCCGGCCGCGCCGTCGACGTCGACCCAGGGGTGCTTGGCGGACGGGGACTCCCAGGGCCGCCCGAACGCCACGAACGGCACCCGCTGCCGCTCCAGCCAGGTGGTCTGGGGGGTCCCGAGGAAGGTGTCGGTGACCACGAAGGCGTCCACGGCGGTGGAGTTCACCAGCTCCTCGTAGCCCACGGACGGGTCGGCGTCGTCCCCGGCGAACAGCAGGACGTGGTAGCCGGACTGGCGGCACCGGTCGACCAGCGAGTGGACGAACCTGTCCATGAGGGCATCGGCTGTGCCCTCGTGCGCCGGGGGGTGCCGCAGGCCGATCAGCCGGGAGGAGCGGGTGCGCAGGTTGCGGGCGGCCCGGTTCGGCGTGTAGCCGAGCTCGGCGATCGCGTCCTGCACCCGCGCCAGCGTGTCGGGGCGCAGCAGGGCGGGGTTGTTGAGGGCGTTGGAGACCGTCTGCCGGGAGACCCCCGCCCGGTCGGCGACATCGGCGAGCGTCGGCGGCAGGACCGGACGCCGGTACGGCGCGGTCACGCGGCCCGCCTCGATCGAGGCCTTGATCGATCCAATGTCACAGGGCCGAGCATGCCATCCCGCGCCTGTCGGTGTCGTGACCTAGGTTGGGCGACCATGAGCAGACGACAGGGCCGGGCCACCTACCGCTGCGCCGAGTGCGGCTGGGAGACCCCCCGGTGGGTGGGTCGGTGCGGCGAGTGCCAGGCGTGGGGCTCGGTCGCCGAGACCAGCACCGTGACCCAGACGCGAGCCAGCGCCGGGCCGGTCACCGCCCCGGCGGTGCCGATCGGCGAGGTCGCCGCGGAGCACGCCGCGACCCGCGCCAGCGGGGTCGCCGAGCTGGACCGGGTGCTCGGCGGCGGGCTGGTGCCCGGGGCCGCGATCCTGCTGGCCGGCGAGCCGGGCGTCGGCAAGAGCACGCTGCTGCTCGAGGTCGCCGCGCAGACCGCCCGCGCCGGACGCCGCACCCTCTACGTCACCGGGGAGGAGTCCGCCTCCCAGGTGCGGATGCGCGCCGACCGCACCGGCGGGGTGCAGGACGAGCTCTACCTCGCCGCCGAGACCGACCTCGGCGCCGTGCTCAGCCACGTCGAGGAGGTCCGGCCGGAGCTGGTCGTGGTCGACTCGGTGCAGACGATCGGGTCCTCCGAGATCGACGGCGTCCCCGGCGGGGTCACCCAGGTCAAGGAGGTGGCCGCGGCCCTGGTCCGGACGGCCAAGACCCGCAACATCACGCTGGTGCTGATCGGCCACGTCACCAAGGACGGCTCGATCGCCGGGCCGCGGGTGCTCGAGCACGTCGTCGATGTCGTGCTCGGCTTCGAGGGCGACCGCAACTCCCGGTTCCGGATGCTGCGGGCGATGAAGAACCGGTTCGGCCCCATCGACGAGGTCGGCTGCTTCGACCTCTCCACCGACGGCATCAGCGCGGTCGCCGACCCGACCGGCCTCTTCGTGGAGCACCACCAGCAGCAGGTCCCCGGCACCTGCGTCGCCGTGAGCATGGAGGGCCGTCGGCCGCTGCTGGCCGAGGTGCAGGCCCTCGTGGCGCTGACCCCCTCGGAGAAGCCGCGGCGCACCACCTCGGGGCTGGACTCGGCCCGGGTCGCGATGGTGATCGCGGTGCTCCAGCAGCACGGCAGCCTGCGCCTGCACTCCCAGGACGTCTTCTGCTCGACGGTCGGCGGCGCCCGGCTCACCGAGCCGGCCACCGATC
Organism: Nocardioides donggukensis; assembly: GCF_014842875.1. Lineage (GTDB taxonomy): Bacteria > Actinomycetota > Actinomycetes > Propionibacteriales > Nocardioidaceae > Nocardioides > Nocardioides donggukensis. The sequence continues at coordinate 172,777 of NZ_JACYXZ010000004.1, forward strand.
TCGCGATCGCGATCAGCCTGGCGTCGTCGACGTACGGTCGGGCGGCCCCGCAGGGCATCGTCGCCATGGGTGAGATCGGGCTGGCCGGCGAGCTGCGCCGGGTCCGCGACCTCCCGCAACGGCTCGCCGAGGCGGCCCGGCTGGGCTTCTCCTACGCCGTGGTGCCGACCGACCGGGCGCACGGCGGCCCGCGGCACCGGGGCGAGGAGCGGATGGTGGACGGCCTCAAGGTCATCGACGTGCCGACCGTCGCCTCGGCCCTGCACCTGCTGGGGTTCCACGGGGCGATCACGGCGGCGCCGGACCTCGAGGTGCGCTGAGGGGGACGGATCCGGCACCGGTCGCCTAGACTGACGGGCACCGGCGGACGAGGGCCGCACCGGTGGCGCCGCTGGGCGTCGCAGAGGACATGACGAGGGAGCAGCGTGGTCGGCATCGAACGCTCGGACGACCTGCTGCGCCTGCGGGCGACGCTGGCGTCGATCGCACCGGGCACCGCCCTGCGCGACGGCCTCGAGCGGATCCTGCGCGGGCGCACCGGCGCCCTGATCGTCCTGGGCCACGACCACAAGGTCGAGTCGATCGCGACCGGTGGCTTCACCCTCGACGTCCCGTTCACCGCCACCGGACTCCGTGAGCTGGCGAAGATGGACGGCGCGATCATCCTCGACTCCGAGATCAGCCGGATCCACCTCGCCGCGGTGCACCTGATGCCGGACCACACGATCCCCAGCGCCGAGACCGGCACCCGGCACCGCACCGCGGACCGGGTCGCCCGGCAGACCGGGTTCCCGGTCATCTCGGTGTCCCAGTCCATGCAGATCATCGCGGCGTACGTCGGCGGCACCCGGCACGTGCTCGAGGACACCGGCCAGATCCTGTCCCGGGCCAACCAGGCACTGGCCACGCTCGAGCGCTACAAGCTGCGCCTCGACGAGGTGGCGAGCACGCTGTCCGCCCTCGAGATCGAGGACCTGGTCACGGTCCGCGACGTGGCCGTGGTCGCGCAGCGGCTGGAGATGGTCACCCGGATCGCCCGTGAGATCGAGGACCACGTGCTCGAGCTCGGCACCGACGGCCGGCTGCTCTCGCTGCAGCTCGAGGAGCTGGTAACCGGGGTCGACGCCGAGCGCGAGCTGGTGGTCCGCGACTACCTGCCGGCCGGTCGCAGGCCGAAGAGCGCGGAGGCACTGCTCGGTCGGCTCGACGCGCTCTCCCCAGCCGACCTGGTCGACCCGGCATCGGTCGCCCGCGCCCTGGGCCTCAGCGCCAGTGAGCACCTCGACGGAGCGGTGGCTCCGCGCGGCTACAGGCTGCTCGCCAAGGTCCCGCGGATGCCACCCACGGTGGTGGACCGGCTCGTCGAGCACTTCGGCACCCTCCAGAAGCTGCTCTCGGCCGGCATCGACGACCTGCAGGCCGTCGACGGCGTGGGCGAGCTCCGGGCCCGCAGCGTCCGGGAGGGGCTCTCCCGGCTGGCGGAGTCGAGCATCCTCGAGCGCTACGTCTGAGCCAGGTCCGACCGACTCAGCCGTCGGGCTCCTGGGCACCGTCCCGCTGACCGTCCGGGGTCTCCTCGGTCGGCCGGGTCTCGCCGTCGGCACGCTTCGTCTTCTTGTCCTGCGGCTCCGGCTCGGCGGTGCGGGTCACGGTGGTCTGCGGCTGCCGGCGGAGCCGGAACTGGGTGTCGGTCGGCTCCCCGCCGAGCGAGGCGGCCACGACGTGGTAGTAGCCCGGCACCGCCCAGTCGGTGAACCGACTGCAGTCCTCGTCCGAGCGCTTGCCGTTCCAGGTGAAGGCGTATCGGGCTGGCTGCTTCTTGCGCACCACCAGGTCCTTGGCCGGGAGGACACCCGGGCACTGCTGGCTGCTCCAGATCTCGTCCCGGCCGGAGGTGATCTTCACGACCAGCGAGCTCCGCGAGGCGGTCCACGTGCACGCCGGCTCGGAGCCGCTCACGTCGAACCGGATCCTGATCTCGTCGTCCGCCACGGCCTGCTCGAGGGCGGGGGTGACCACCACGTCCGACGACGCGCAGGGGCCGGAGGGCTGTGCCGGCTTCCGCTTCTTCTTCTTCTTCTTGCTCTTCTTCGTGGCCGTGTCATCGGCCGACGGCTCGCTCGTGGGCTGACCCCCGACCTGCGCCGCGGTGGCGCCGCTCCCCGACTCCGCGTCGCTGCCGTTGCCGAGCACCCGGCCCAGGCCGAAGACCAGCCCGAAGGCGACGACGAGCACCAGCACCCGGCGCGTCCAGTAGACGCGGGGCGGCAGGGGACCCCGGGGCCGGGTCACAGCGCTCATGGGGGAACCGTAGCCAGTGCCGACCGCCCAGGGCCGCAGCGACACCGTGCCGGCCCCGATTCCCTGCCCCGTCTAGCATGTGGGGGCCATGAGCGTCCTCCACGAACCGGCCCTCGCGTGGTACGCCGACCACGCCCGGGACCTGCCCTGGCGGCGACCGGAGTCGAGCGCCTGGTCGGTGCTGGTCTCGGAGCTGATGCTGCAGCAGACCCCGGTCGCGCGGGTGCTGCCGGTGCACGAGGCCTGGCTGGAGCGGTGGCCGGAGCCGGCCGCGCTGGCCGCCGAGCAGCCCGGCGCCGCGGTGCGGGCCTGGGGACGGCTGGGCTACCCCCGTCGGGCCCTGCGGCTGCACGCCGCGGCCGTGGCGATCCGGGACCGGCACGGTGGGCAGGTCCCCGACGACCACGCCGCGCTGCTGGCGCTGCCCGGCGTGGGTGAGTACACCGCCGCCGCGGTGGCCTCGTTCGCCTTCGGGCGCCGGCACGTGGTGCTGGACACCAACGTCCGCCGGGTGCTGGCGAGGCTGGTCTCCGGGGTGGAGCTGCCCGCCCCGTCGGTGACCCGGGCGGAGCGGGAGCTGGCCGGCGGGCTGCTCCCGGACGACCCGGGGACGGCCGCCACCTGGGCGGTGGCCGTCATGGAGCTCGGCGCCCTCGTCTGCACCGCCCGCTCACCCGGCTGCGCCCGCTGCCCGGTCGCCGACCGGTGCGCCTGGCGGGCGGCCGGCCACCCGGCATACGACGGGCCGCCGCGGCGCGCCCAGGCCTGGGCCGGCACCGACCGGCAGTGCCGGGGCCGGCTGATGGCCGTGGTCCGCGACAGCGAGGCCGCGGTGCCCGAGCACCGCCTGGAGGCGGTCTGGCCGGAGGCCACGCAGCGGGACCGGGCCCTGGCCGGCCTCCTCGCCGACGGCCTCCTGGTCCGCCTCCCCGCATCCGACTCCCCGCAGGGCCCCCTCTACGCCCTCCCCTGACCCCGACCCGTCGTCAGTGTCGGCCCGTACCCCGCCGACCCGTCGTTACTGTCGGGTTCACCGGCAGGTCGGTCCGACACAAGCGACGGGTCGGCGTGTTCAGGTCCGATACAAGCGACGGGTCGGCGCGCTCGGGCCCGACACAAGCGACGGGTCGGCGTCAGGGTCAGTCGTCGGTGCCGCCCGACTTGGTGACGTCGGTCGGACCCTCCTCGCCGTCGTCGGTGAGCGGCTCGGCGCCACCCACGTCAGCACCCTCGAGCGGGGGCACGTCGGGCAGCGTGCCCATCTTCTGCCCCTGGAAGGTGAACGTCGCTGCCGGGCCCTCGCCCTCGACGCCGACGAGCACGATCTGGCCGGGCCCGACCTCGCCGTAGAGCATCTTCTCGGCGAGCACGTCCTCGACCTCGCGCTGGACCGTCCGCCGCAGCGGCCGGGCCCCGAGCACCGGGTCGAACCCGCGCTGGGCCAGCAGGTCCTTGGCGGCCTGGGTCAGCTCCAGCGACATGTCACGGTCCTTGAGCCGGAGCTCGACGGCGGCGACCATGTTGTCGACCATCGCGACGATCTGCTCCTGGGTGAGCGGCGGGAAGACGATCATCTCGTCGACCCGGTTCAGGAACTCCGGCCGGAAGTGCTGCTTGAGCTCGTCGCCGACCTTGGCCTTCATCCGCTCGTAGGAGCCTGCGGTGTCCCCGGTCTGGTTGAAGCCGAGGTTCATCCCCTTGGCGATGTCCCGGGTGCCGAGGTTCGTGGTCATGATGATCACGGTGTTCTTGAAGTCGACCACCCGGCCCTGGGAGTCGGTCAGCCGACCCTCCTCCAGGATCTGCAGCAGCGAGTTGAAGATGTCCGGGTGCGCCTTCTCGACCTCGTCGAAGAGCACCACCGAGAACGGCTTGCGCCGCACCTTCTCGGTCAGCTGGCCGCCCTCCTCGTAGCCGACGTAGCCGGGCGGGGAGCCGAACAGCCGCGAGACCGTGTGCTTCTCGGAGAACTCGCTCATGTCGAGCTGGATCAGCGCGTCCTCGTCACCGAACAGGAACTCGGCGAGCGACTTGGACAGCCAGGTCTTCCCGACGCCCGAGGGGCCGGCGAAGATGAACGAGCCGCCGGGTCGCTTGGGGTCCTTGAGCCCGGCGCGGGTACGACGGATGGCGCGCGAGAGGGCCTTCACGGCCTCCTCCTGGCCGATCACGCGCTTGTGCAGCTCCTCCTCCATCTTGAGCAGCCGCGTGGACTCCTCCTCGGAGAGCTTCACGATCGGGATGCCGGTCGCGACGGCGAGCACCTCGGCGACGAGCTCCTCGTCGACCTCGGCCACGACGTCCATGTCGCCGGCCCGCCACTGCTTCTCGCGCTCGGACTTCTTGAGGATCAGCTGCTTCTCCTCGTCACGCAGGGACGCGGCGGCCTCGAAGTCCTGGCCGTCGATGGCGCCCTCCTTGCGCTGGCGCACCTCGGCGATCTTCTCGTCGAACTCACGCAGGTCCGGCGGCGCGGTCATCCGCCGGATCCGGAGCCGGGAGCCGGCCTCGTCGATCAGGTCGATGGCCTTGTCCGGCAGGAACCGGTCGGAGATGTAGCGGTCGGCCAGCGTGGCGGCCGAGACCAGGGCCTCGTCGGTGATCGTGACCCGGTGGTGCGCCTCGTAGCGGTCGCGCAGGCCCTTGAGCATCTCGATGGTGTGCGCGATCGACGGCTCGGAGACCTGGATCGGCTGGAAGCGGCGCTCGAGGGCGGCGTCCTTCTCGAGGTACTTGCGATACTCGTCGAGCGTGGTGGCGCCGATCGTCTGCAGCTCGCCCCGGGCCAGCATCGGCTTGAGGATCGAGGCGGCGTCGATCGCGCCCTCGGCGGCGCCGGCCCCGACCAGGGTGTGGATCTCGTCGATGAACAGCACGATGTCGCCGCGGGTGCGGATCTCCTTGAGCACCTTCTTGAGGCGCTCCTCGAAGTCGCCGCGGTAGCGGGAGCCGGCCACGAGGGCACCGAGGTCGAGGGTGTAGATGTGCTTGTCCTTCAGCGTCTCGGGCACGTTGCCCTTGACGATGTCCTGGGCCAGCCCCTCGACGATCGTGGTCTTGCCGACGCCCGGCTCACCGATGAGCACGGGGTTGTTCTTCGTCCGGCGGGAGAGGATCTGCATGACCCGCTCGATCTCCTGCTCGCGCCCGATGACCGGGTCGAGCTTGCCCTCGCGGGCCGCCTGGGTGAGGTTCCGGCCGAACTGGTCGAGCACCAGGGACGACGACGGCGCGTCACCCTGGGTCGGCGCGCCGGAGGTGGCGCTCTCCTTGCCCTGGAACCCGGACAGGAGCTGGATGACCTGCTGGCGCACCCGGTTGAGGTCGGCGCCGAGCTTCTGCAGCACCTGGGCGGCGACGCCCTCGCCCTCGCGGATCAGGCCGAGCAGGATGTGCTCGGTGCCGATGTAGGAGTGGCCGAGCTGCAGCGCCTCGCGCAGTGACAGCTCGAGCACCTTCTTGGCGCGCGGGGTGAAGGGGATGTGGCCGCTCGGCGCCTGCTGGCCCTGGCCGATGATCTCCTCGACCTGGGCACGCACGGCCTCGAGCGAGATGTCGAGGCTCTCGAGCGCCTTGGCGGCGACTCCCTCGCCTTCGTGGATGAGTCCGAGCAGGATGTGCTCGGTGCCGATGTAGTTGTGGGAGAGCATGCGGGCCTCTTCCTGGGCCAGCACGACCACCCGACGGGCTCGGTCTGTGAACCGCTCGAACATGTACGCCTCGCTCCTCGCATGTGGTCCGCTTCGCGCCGAGCTCCCGGGGGTGGAACGGCGGACGGACACGTTGATCTGTGGGACCAACGTCCGGCTCCACCCTACGTGTTCCCGCCCAGCGTCCGACAGCGATCGCTGTCAGCGAACACGGGGCGCAGCGGTGGTCCGGAAACCGGCCCCGAGCCGGCCCGAGACGGCCCAGAGACAACGCAGTCCGGCCCGGCCGGACCGGGTGCGTGGGGTGTCCGGGCGCGTGCGGCCTCAGTGCGCGGCGTCGTACGCCTGGCGCACCTCGGCGGAGACCCGGCCCCGCTCGGGGACCTCGAGCCCGTTCTCGCGCGCCCAGCCGCGGATCTCGGCGGCCGACGGACCTGACCCCGAGCCCGACGGCGACCCGGACCGGGCCGGCGCCGACGAGCGGCGGGAGGTACGACGACCGCTCACCCGGCGGGCGTGTCCGACGTACGCCGCGAGCGCCTCCCGCAGCTGCGAGGCGTGGGCGGCGTTCAGGTCGATCTCGTAGGTGGAGCCGTCCAGACCGAAGGTGACCGTCTCCTCGGCATCGCTGCCGTCGATGTCGTCGACCAGGACCACGTGCACGCGCTGAGCCATGAATCGAATTCCTCACGCCGGAAAAAGAAAAAGGGATTACCCGAATCATGCCACGGAATTACCGCGTCCAGTGCGGAGGTGCTCTCGATAACCACCGCGTCGGCACTCGACCGGGATTATCAGGGGGAATTCCGGTGGAACACCAGCTCGAGGCCGCAGAGCGTCAGCCACGGGGCGTGGTCGGTGAAGCTCGTGCACTCCTCACGCACCAGCGGGGCCAGGTGGCCGGTCGAGACGACGTCGACCTCCTGCGCGGGCACCCCGAGCTCGGCGACCATCCGGGCCACGAGGCCGTCCACCTGGCTGGCGTAGCCGAACAGCATCCCCGACTGCAGCGCCTCGACGGTGTTCTTGGCGATCACCGTGCGCGGCCGGAGCAGCTCGACCTTCCGCAGCTGGGCTCCGCGCCGACCGAGCGCCTCCAGCGAGATCTCCAGGCCGGGCGCGATGGCCCCCCCGACGTACTGCCCCTCGGCGCTGACCACGTCGAAGGTGGTGGCGGTGCCGAAATCGACGACGATCGTCGGACCCGAATACTGGTGCGCCGCCGCGAGCGCATTGATGATCCGGTCGGCGCCGACCTCTCGGGGATTGTCCATGAGGACCGGTACGCCGGTGCGCACGCCCGGCTCGACGACCACCGCCGGCACCGCACCGAAATGCGTGGTGAGCATCTCCCGCCATTCGTGCAGGACCGCCGGCACCGTCGCGCACACCGAGATCCCGTCGAGCTCCGCGCCGTCCGGGGCGTCCCGGAGCAGCCCGCGCAGCAGCACCGCCCACTCGTCGGAGGTCCGCCGCTCGTCGGTGGCCACCCGCCAGTGCGAGCCGACCCGGCCGTCGTCGACCAGGCCGAGCACGGTGTGGCTGTTGCCGATGTCGGCGCACAGCAGGGTCATGGCCGCAGGTCCATCGCGATGTCGAGGACCGGCGCCGAGTGGGTGAGCGCACCGACGGCGATGAAGTCGACCCCGGTGGCCGCGACGGTCGCGGCGGTCTCCAGGGTGAGCCCGCCCGATGCCTCGAGCCGGGTCCGGCCCGCCGAGCGCCGGACAGCCTCGGCCATCTGCTCGGGGTCCATGTTGTCGAGCAGCACCTCGGGCGCGCCGACGGCGAGCAGCTCGTCGAGCTGCTCCAGCGTGGTCACCTCGACCTGCACCGGCACCTCGGGGTAGCGGGCCCGCACCCGCTCGTAGGCGGCGACCACCCCGCCCGAGGCGAGCACGTGGTTGTCCTTGATCAGCGCCATGTCGGAGAGGCTGGTGCGGTGGTTGACGCCGCCGCCGCACCGGACGGCGTACTTGTCGAGGAGCCGGAAGCCCGGCGTGGTCTTGCGGGTGTCCCGCACCCGTGCCGAGGTGCCGGCGAGGGCCGAGACCCAGGCGGCGGTGGCGGTGGCCACCCCGGAGGCGTGGCAGGCGTAGTTGAGCGCGGTCCGCTCGGCGGTCAGCAGCAGCGCCGTGCCGCCGGTCACCGAGAGCAGCACGTCACCGCGCCGGACCCGGGTGCCGTCCGGCACGGGCCGGGAGAGCTCGACGTCGGCACCGAGCACGTGGCGGAACACCAGCTCGGCGACGGCCAGGCCGGCGAGGGTACCGTCCGCCCGGGCCACGAAGTCCGCGGTCGCCGCGTCCGCGGCCGGGATGGTCGCCCAGCTGGTGACGTCGTCGCCGGGCAGGTCCTCGGCGAGGGCGGCCACGACGTCGGCGTGCGCCAGCACCGGGTCGAGGCCGGCATCGGTGAGCTCGGCGAGCAGGTCCGGGGGCATCTCCGACAGCGGGGCGGCCACGATCCGGTCGACCAGCCCGGTGGGTACGTCGTCCTGCCGCGGCTCGGCGTTCATCGTGCGGCTCCGGTAGGCTCGGCGAGGTCCGTGGCGGGCGCCGGCCGGAACTCGGTGCGCAGCACGCCGTCCACGAGGCGGCTGTCGATGTGACCGGCCCAGCGGGCGTCGTCACGCTCGGGGCAGTCCTCGCGCCAGTGCGACCCGCGGGTCTCGCGTCGCAGCAGGGCCGCCCGGGCCAGCGCCTCCGCGATCACGACCAGGTTCGTGGTCTCCCAGGCCAGCGTGCCCACCTCCCCGGTCTCGGCCGCCAGGGCCGGCAGGGCCGCGCACGCCTCCTCCAGGCCGTCCTCGGAGCGGAGGACGCCGACCAGGTCGGTCATGACCTCCTGCAGCCGCGGCCGGGCGTCGGCGGGCACGACGTGCGCCGCCCGGTCGTCGGGGACCGGGTCCTGCCAGGGGCGCAGCTCACCGGGCAGCACCTCGGCGATCCGGCGGGAGAACACCAGTCCCTCGAGGAGCGAGTTGGAGGCGAGCCGGTTGGCGCCGTGCACCCCGGAGCAGGCCGCCTCGCCGGTGGCGTAGAGGCCGGGGAGGTCCGAGCGGCCCCAGAGGTCCGTGGCGACGCCGCCGGAGGCGTAGTGCTGGGCCGGCGCGACCGGGATCAGCTCGTGCACCGGGTCCACGCCGTGCTCCCGGGTGGTGGCGAGGATGGTCGGGAACCGGCGCTCCCAGAAGTCGGCGCCCAGGTGCCGCGCGTCCAGCCACATGTGCGGTCGCCCGGCCTCGTGCATGCGCCGGGTGATCGCCTTGGCGACGACGTCCCGGGGCGCCAGGTCGGCGAGCTCGTGCTGGCCCAGCATGAAGCGGTGCCCGTCGTCGTCGACGAGGAAGGCGCCCTCGCCGCGGACCGCCTCGGAGATCAGCGGCTGCTGGCCCTGGGAGTCGGGGCCGAGGTACATCACCGTCGGGTGGAACTGGACGAACTCCAGGTCGCGCAGCGTGGCCCCGCCGCGCAGCGCGAGCGCCATCCCGTCACCGGTGGAGACGGCCGGGTTCGTCGACTGGGAGAACACCTGCCCGAGCCCGCCGGAGGCGAGCACCACGGCCCGGCAGTGCACCGCGCCGACACCGTCCCGCTCTCCCTCGCCGATGACGTGCAGGGTGACCCCGGCCACGCCCCCGTCCGGCGCGTGGAGCAGGTCGATGGCCAGCGCGTGCGCGATGACCTCGATGCCGGGCTTGGCCTCGACGGCGGCGATCAGCGCGCGCTGGATCTCGGCCCCGGTGGCGTCGCCCCCGGCGTGCGCGATCCGGTCCCGGTGATGGCCGCCCTCCCGGGTCAGGGAGAGCTCGCCGGCCGGGGTCTGGTCGAAGCGGGTGCCGAGCGCGATCAGCTCGCGGACCGCCTCCGGACCCTCGGTGACCAGCGCCCGGACCGCCGCCAGGTCGCAGACCCCGGCCCCGGCCACCAGCGTGTCCGTCTCGTGCTCGGCGGGGGTGTCGCCCGGTCCGAGGGCCGCGGCGATCCCGCCCTGCGCCCACTGGGTGGAGCCGGCCGAGAGGACGTCCTTGGTGACCACCAGGATCCGGCCGCCGGACCCCTCCAGCTCGGCGTGCAGCCGCAGCGCCGCCGTCAGGCCGGCGATGCCGGAGCCGACGACCACCACGTCCGAACGCGTCGTCCATCCCGGTGCCGGCGCCAGCAGGCGACCGGGGGCGGCGGCGGCCGCGGCCCGCTCGGCGGGCACCTGTGCCGGGTCCATCCGCGCAGGCTACCGGGTGCTCGTCGTGTCCCCGCGGACCAGCCCGGGCCCCGAGAACGTCTCCGCGGGGTCGAAGCCGGTGGCCAGCACCCGGTTGTCGGCGTCCACAAACACGACGTGCGGCTGGAGCTCCTTCGCCTCGGCGGTCTCCATCTGGGCGTACCCGATCAGGATCACGACGTCGCCGGGGTGCACCAGCCGGGCGGCCGCACCGTTGATGCCGATCACCCCGGAGCCCCGCTCGCCGGCGATCGTGTAGGTCTCCAGGCGGGCGCCGTTGGTGACGTCGACGATGTGCACCAGCTCGCCGGCGAGCAGGTCGGCGGCGTCGAGCAGGTCCTCGTCGACGGTCACCGACCCGACGTAGTGCAGGTCCGCCTGCGTGACCGTGGCCCGGTGGATCTTGCTCTTCATCATCGTGCGCAGCATCAGCTGTCTCCTTCGTAGGGCGATCCGAGGACGAGTGGCAGGTTGTCGATGAGCCGGGTGCCCCCGACGCGGGCCGCGATCAGCGCCCGGGCCGGTCCCTGTGCCGGCGCCGGACCGAGGTCCGGCGCGGTGATCTCGAGGTAGTCGAGGTCGACGCCGTGCGCCTGCCGGAGCTCGGCGCGGGCGGAGCCGAGCGCGGCGTCGAGACCGTACGGCGCGGCGTGGGCGGCCGCCCGCAGGATCCGCGCCAGGGCGCCCGCGCTGCGCCGAGCCTCCTCGTCGAGGTACCGGTTGCGGGAGCTCAGCGCCAGGCCGGTGTCGTCGCGCCGAGTCTCGGCCCCGACCACCTCCACCGGGTGGCCGAGGTCGGTCACCATCCGGCGCACCAGCGTGAGCTGTTGGTAGTCCTTCTCCCCGAACACCGCGAGGTCCGGCCCGACCAGGCCGAAGAGCTTGGCGACGACGGTGAGGACCCCACGGAAGTGCCCGGGGCGGGTCCGTCCCTCGAGGACGTCGGCCAGCGGTCCGGGGTCGACGGTGACCTGCGGCTCCCCACCGGGGTAGACGTCCTCGACCGACGGCGCGAAGACCACGTCGACGCCTTCTGCCGCGCACACCTCGAGGTCGGTCTCCAGGGTGCGCGGGTAGCGGTCCAGGTCCTCGCCCGGCCCGAACTGCAGGGGGTTGACGAACACCGAGACCACCACCGGCCCCTCGCCGACCCGCTGCCGGGCGACCCGGGCCAGGGCGGCGTGCCCCTCGTGCAGTGCGCCCATGGTCGGGACCAGGCCGATCCTGGACCCGTCCCGACGGGCGGGGGTGAGCAGCCCGGCCAGCTCGGCGCGCGTGTGCGCTACGGCGGGGGTCCGGCTCACCGGCGCGGCCGTGGGCTGGTGGTCTCGACCGGCGCCGGGAGCTCGGGCGCGGCGGCCGCGTCCAGCAGGCCGGCGATCCTCCGGGCGCGGATCGGGAGCAGACGACCGTCGTCGACGGCACGGCCCAGCGTGGCGCGCGCCATCGCGACGTACGACCCGAGCGCCTGCGGTGTGGCCTCGGCGAGATCCGCGAGGTGCGCGGCGACGGTGTTGACGTCTCCCCGGACGATCGGTCCGGTGAGGGCGGCGTCGCCGTAGTCCAGCGCGTTGTCCAGGGCCGCCTGGAGCAGGGGCCGCAGGGTGTCGGCGGGGCTGTCACCGCCAGCCGCGGCGAGCATCTCCAGGGCCTCGGTCACCAGCGTGACGAGGTGGTTGGCGCCGTGCGCCAGACCCGCGTGGTAGAGCGTGCGGCGCTCCTCGGGGACCCACATCGGGCGGCCGCCCAGGTCGGCCACGAGCGACTCGACGAGGGGCCGCTCGGACTCGTCCGCGGTCACGCCGAACACGCAGCCGGGCAGCCGGGGCAGGTCGCGGTCGGTGCCGGTGAACGTCATGGCCGGGTGCATCGCGACCGGCCGCGCGCCCACGGCCACGGCCGGTGCCAGGATCTCGAGGCCGTGTCGGCCGGAAGTGTGGACGACGTACTGCCCGCGGCGGATCGCGCCGCTGGCCGCGAGCATCCCCACGACGTTGCCGAGCATGTCGTCGGGAACGGTCAGCAGGAGGACGTCGCAGGCGCGGGCCACGGCGCTGGGCTTGGCCACCCGGACGCCCGGGAGCAGCGTCTCGATCCGGGTCAGGGAGGCGGCCGACTCGCCTGCGGCGGCGGCGATGTCGTGGCCGGCGGTCCGCAGGGCCGAGGCGAGGACCGCGCCGACGCGACCGGCGCCGACCACCCCGACGGACAGGCCTGCGGGGAGATCTACGGGCTGATCAACGGGCTGGGCGTCCGCGGGCCCGTCGGGGCCGTCGGGGCCGTGGGCCGGTGCTGACCCCGGGTTCGGGTGTGCCAAGAGGACCAGATCCTTTCGTTCCAGTCCCGCCGACCACTCCCGGCCGCAGGGCGGACGGGAGCCGGTGTGGGTACCAGACGGTGTGTCAGATCACCGCGAGCCTACGCCCGGGCCCTCCGAGGCCGGAACCGCGCAGGCCCGTGGCCTACCTCACAGGCGTCGGCCGACGATCCGGCACAGGACCGGGTCCTCCCCCTTGTACGGCGACAGGCCGGCCCCCTCCTCGAAGTGCAGGATCTCGAAGCCGCGGGCCTCCCGCAGGTCCGTGGCCAGGGCCCCGGCGCTCTGGAACCGTCGGTAGTGCTTCTCGTGCACCTTGTCCGTCTTGGCGTCGGCGTCGGTGCGGAACTCCGCCGCGAACAGGTCCCCCGGTCGGGCGTGGGCACTGATCGCGGAGAGCAACCCGTCCTGGACGCTCTCCGGGATCGCGTGCAGGAAGAAGCGCAGGTAGAACAGCACCGGCCCGTCGGCACGCTCCTCGACCTCGTCGAGCGCACGCCCCAGGTCGTCCACGTCCGCCACATCGGCGACGTCGAAGCTCACCAGCTCGGCGAGGTCCAGAGACGCGGCCCGCTCCCGAGCATGGTCGATGCCGACGACCGACTGGTCGAGGCCGAGCACGGTCCGTCCGGAGCGCCCGAAGGCGCAGGCGTCCCGGCCGTCGCCGCAGCCGATGTCGATGACCGTGTCGGGGACGCCGGACATCGCGTCGACGAACTCGAAGAACGTCGAGCCCGAGGTGGATCGCGTGCGGCTGTAGAAGTCCGACCAGTAGATCCGGGTGCGCTGCTCCTGGCTCAGGCCGGCCTCCGGGACCGAGTCCAGACGCTCGATGTTCCAGTTGAACCCCGGCTTCGGACGGCGCCAGTCGTCGCCGTACAGCATCGCCACGACGCGTCCGGGGTCTGCCGGGATCCGGGTCCGTCCGCCGGCGAACTCGATCTCGCGGGTGCCGGCCCACTCGCCGGTCGTCAGCGTGTGCGTGCTGGCGACGCCGAAGGGGAACCTCAGCCGGTCGTCGAGGTCGAAGTACGTGTGGAAGACGTCGATCCGGTGCTGTGGCTCCTCCGGGTCGCTCACGTGCAGCACGAGGGGATGCGCGTCGACCTCCAGCCCGTGCCGGATCAGGGTCATCGCCACCTCTTCCAGCTCCAGGGCGACCTCGGGCGCGGTCCGGTGCCGGGACACGTACGCCGTGTCGTAGTCGGCGTCGTGACCGATGAAGCCGCCCTCGCGGACGGCTCCGAGCAAGGTGCCGTAGACGATGAAGAGGTCGAGCCCGTGCTCGTCGGCCAGGATCCGGGCAGCCCGTGCGTGCAGCCCGAGCACGGTCCGCTGCCACTCGACGTCGAGTCGCTTGGAGAGCGCGATCTCCCCGAACTGGGTCAGCACGTAGCCCTCCTCGAGCTTCTCGCGCAGTCGCTCCAGCCCGTGCTGCCCCCTGCCCGGCGGCGTGAGGAACATGCCGTGGCCACTGATCGGCAGGGGCTGACCCTCGACCCGGACCGTGATCCGGGTCCCGCGGTCGACGTACTGCCAGATGTCGCGGACCCGGAACGAGAAGGTCCGGATCTGGTCGTCCGAGCGGCGCCGGTCGCCGCGCGGAGCGTTCGCCGGGCGAAGCCTCCGGCGGCGGGTCCCTGGAGCCGAGAGCGCACCGCCCACGGTGGCGAAGGTCGACGCCAGCACCAGGGATCCGAGGTGCAGGCTGACCCGGGTCGGCGGCAGGTCGGCCGGGACCGACACCCAGCCGACGACGAGCCGGTCCGAGAACTCCTCCACCACACCCACCGGACCTCGGGAGACGTCAAGGACGTCCCCGGACTGCGGGCGTGCGCTGCGGCCGCGTCGGACGACACGGTGTCGGAGACCCTCCTGGACCCGGACCAGGAGGGCCTTCACGACGTGGTTCCGGCCCGCTTGAGGCGCCGGGCCAGCCGATCGACCAGCCCCGGCGGGGGATCCGGGGTCGGCGGCGCCTCCCGGCGCGGTTCACCGGCGGTGGAGCGGTCGAGCTGGGGGCGCCGGGCCGCGGTCGCCGCGGCCACGACGGCCGAGGCCGCCGTCTCCACGCTCACCGCGGGCAGCTCGGCGGGGTCGCCGACGGGGACGTCGTCGGGGACCAGCAGGGAGGAGACCTCGCCCACGATCCGGCATCCCGACCTCTCGAGGTCGGCCACCCGTCGGTCGCTGATCGCACGGACCTGCTCGGCCGCCCACGACGGGAGCGGCGGCGTCCGAGGACCGGCCGGCGGCGCCACCCGGGCGTTCATGTCGGCGATCAGCCCGCCCTTGACGAGCACCCGACGCTGCTTCACGCCGACCTTCAGCGTCGCCAACTCACGGTTGACCGCCCGGAGCAGCTCGGTCTCCGGCCAGGAGAGGCTGCGGTTGGACCGGTCGGCGTGGTTCTCCAGGGTGCCGGTGGGCAGGCCGAGCAGTCCCTCGAAGGTGCGGTGCAGCATCATCCGGTCCGACTCGTCGGCGACGATCAGCGTGAACCGCTCCGGCCCGACCACGTCGACCCAGCGGCGTACCAGCTGGGCGGTGTCGTGGGCGTGCCAGACGTTGTGGCGGTCCCAGTCCCACTCCTCGCTCTCCCGGTCGAGGACCACGCGCAGCCACTCGGCGTAGGACCGGCGCTCACCCGCCTTGACCCGCTCCTGCCACTGCGAGGGCAGGTAGCGGTCCAGTCGTCGCGCCACCGCCACCACGTGGACGGCGTCGCCGCCGAGGTCGTCGACCACGCGCCGGATCTCCTGGGGGCGGGCGCGCCCGAAGTCCTCGTTGCTGATGCAGACCCGGCTTCCCCCGGCGGCCTCGACCTCGGCCACGAGGTCGTGCCAGTGGCTGATGTCGGGCGCCTCGGTGCCGGCAGGCCGACCGGCGATGCCCAGCGCCCAGCCCGCCTTCTTCGGTCGCTGCGCGGTCGGTCGGGAGGACGACGGGTCCGGCTCCTCGAAGCCGACGTACGCCGCCCCGTGGCCGGCCAGCGCGGCCCGCGCCTCGATCATCGAGACCTGGACGGCCGTGCTGCCGGTCTTGTGCGGCCCGATGTGCACCAGGCGGGCACCGTCGGGCAGGAGGAGGCTGTCGCTGGGGCTCACGGAGGGTGTCTCTCGTCGCGGGGGCCGAGGTCGCGGTCAGGATACCCGAGCCGGATCTGTCACCATGACGCCATGGAGCCGAGCACGAGCCGTCCGATCCGCAACGTCGCGGTCCTCCTCGCGGGGGGCGTGGGGACCCGGGTGGGACTCGACATCCCCAAGCAGCTGATCAAGGTCGCCGGGAAGACGATCCTGGAGCACTCGCTGCAGGCCCTGCACGGTCATCCCCAGGTCGACGAGGTCCTGATCATGATGACCCCGGGGCACCTGGACGCCGTGCGCGAGATCGTCAAGCGCGGCGACTACCACAAGGTGGTCGACATCCTCGAGGGCGGCGACACCCGCAACGCGACCACGCTCAGGGCGCTCGACCGGCTCGGGGACGACGAGTGCCACGTGCTCTTCCACGACGCGGTCCGACCGCTCGTGACCGCGCGCATCGTCTCCGAGTGCTTCGAGGCGCTCAAGACCCACCCGGCCGTGGACGTGGCGATCCCGTCGGCGGACACGATCGTCGAGGTCGACGAGGACGACGTGATCCGGGCGATCCCGCAGCGAGCCGCCCTCCGCCGCGGGCAGACCCCGCAGTGCTTCCGCTCGTCGGTGATCAAGCAGGCCTACGCCCGGGCCGTCGAGGACCCCGACTTCGTCTCCACCGACGACTGCTCGGTGGTGCTGCGCTACGTCCCCGAGGCGCCGATCGTGGTCGTGCACGGCGACGAGCGGAACATGAAGGTCACCGAGCCGATCGACGTCTACCTCGCCGACAAGCTCTTCCAGCTGACCCGCAACGACCTGCCGGTGCCGGCCGACGAGGCCGAGTACCGCGCCGCCCTGGCCGGCAGGACCGTGGTCGTCTTCGGCGGCAGCTACGGCATCGGGGCCGGCGTCGCGGCCCTCGCGGAGAGCCTCGGCGCGGACGTCTTCACGTTCAGCCGGTCCAGCACCGGCACCCACGTGGAGCGGCGCGAGGACGTCGCCGCCGCGGCCCGGTCGGTGATCGAGAAGACCGGGCGGGTCGACTACGTCGTCAACACCGCCGGCGTCCTGCCGCGGGGCACGCTGATGGAGACCAGCGAGGAGACCGTCTACGCGGCGACCGAGATCAACTACCTGGCGCCGGTCTTCATCGCCCAGGAGTTCTTCCCGCACCTGCGCGAGCAGCGCGGCTCCCTGCTGCTGTTCACCTCCAGCTCCTACACCCGCGGCCGCAGCGGCTACAGCCTCTACTCCAGCGCGAAGGCGGCCACCGTCAACCTCACCCAGGCCCTCGCCGACGAGTGGGCCGCGGACGGCGTCCGGGTCAACTGCATCAACCCCGAGCGCACCGCGACCCCCATGCGGACCAAGGCCTTCGGGCAGGAGCCACCCGGCAGCCTGCTGGACTCCGAGACGGTCTCCCGGACCTCGCTCGACGTGCTCATCTCGGACCAGACCGGGCACATCTTCGACGTCCGCAAGGACGACCCCTTCGCCACGGGCACCGACAGCGGGACGGTGGGTTGAGGACGATGGCACCCAGCAACGACGCGAACGACGACACCGTGGGACCCGACGGGCACGAGACACCCGACGCCTCCGGGGACCGGATCGCCCGCCGGCGCCGGAAGCGGATGGAACTGCTGGACGAGGTGGAGCGGCACGTGCCGATCTCCTTCTCGCTGGTCGGCGTCCAGAAGGCCGCGACCAGCACCCTCTACCGGATGCTGGCCAAGCACCCCCGGGTGGTCGGCGGCCCCGAGAAGGAGATGCGGTTCTTCATGATGGAGGACCGCGACTGGGAGCACCCCGACTACAGCGAGTACGTCCGCCCGGCCCGCTCCGAGCGCGCCGACATGGCCGGCGACGCCACCCCGGAGTACTTCTTCTGGCCCGGCGCCATGGAACGGATGCGCCGCTACAACCCCGACCTGCGGCTCATGGTCTCGGTCCGCGACCCCATCGAGAGGGCGATGTCGCAGTGGTCGATGCAGCGGGACCGGGACCCGGACTTCCCCGACGTCCCGGACGCGATCGCGGCCTACGCCTCGGACCGCCTACCGGACCGGGTGCCTGAGGGGATGCCGCCGTTCGAGCTGCGCCGGCAGTCGCTGTTCACCCGCGGCCTGTACGCCCAGCAGCTGCGTCGCGGCTACGAGCACTTCGACCCGAGCCAGTGGCTGGTCATCGACTTCCGGGACCTCGCGGCCCGTCCGCACGAGACGCTCGACAGGGTCACCGACCACCTCGGGATCCCCCGGTTCCGCAAGCCCCCGGAGAACCAGCAGCGCAACATCACCCGCAACGACCACACGGGCGCCGCCCCCTCGGTCGACGACGTCCGCCGCCTCGTGGACCTGTTCGCCGACGAGCTCCGCGACTTCGAGGAGCTCTCGGGGCTCGACGTCAGCGGCTGGTCGACCAGCCGGGTGCTCGCGGGCGACCAGTCGGTCGAGGACCTCACCGAGCAGATCGCCCGGAAGCTGGGCCTGGCCTAGCCCGCCGAGCGACCGAGGACGCGACGCAGGACCCTGCGGGGCAGGAGCCGGGCGCCCGACCGCGGAGCCGGGGCCGCGGCCGGCTCGGCCGCGGCCCGCTTCGTGGCCGCCTGCCGCTCCGCGCGACGGGTCTCCTTGACCGCGCGCCGCCGAGCCGCCTTGACGGCGCCACGGCGGGCGCGTCGCTCGTGCTTGCGCAGCCGTCGGGCCCCGACGACCAGCCCCTCCATCGCGCGGACCGCGATGTCCACCGGCACCGTCTCGACCTCGGTCGCTGCCGTGCTCGGCACCGACGCCCGGTCGACCCGGAGCAGCTCGAGATCGCCGACCACGTTGACGCCGAGCGCCTGCAGGCCCTGGAACCGCTGCTCGCTCAGCTCCACAACGCGGTCGTGGGCCCACTCGGGCAGGCCGCGGACCGCGGAGTCCTCCCGCGACACCTCGGTCCGCACCAGCGTCGGGGTCAACCCCTTGGTGACGAGGTCGTAGCGGTCCCGGTCGCTCCAGCCGGCCTCCGCGAAGCGCACGTTCAGCCGTCGGACCAGCTCGATCTCGGCGGTGCTCAGCGACCGGTTCGACGCGGACTCGTCGGCCGCGAGCATCCCGGTCGGCAGGCCGAGCATCGACTCGAACGTGCGCGGTAACCGGTCGCGGTCCGCGTCGTCGCCCACGACGAGGGTGAAATTCTCGGCTCCGACCAGGTCGGCCCACCGGCTGACCAGGGAGACCGTGTCGTGCGGGACCCAGACGTTCCGCCAGGCCCAGTCCTCGCTCCGCTCGGCCAGCACCACCCGCAGCCACTCGTCGTACGTGCGCTGGTCGCCCACCTTGACCCGCTGCTGCCACTGCGAGGGGAGGAGCCGGTCGTAGCGCCGGGCCACGGCGATCACGTGCGGACGGCTCCCACCGAGCTCCTCGACGACCCGCCGGGCCTGCTCGTCGGTGGCCCGACCGAACGCCTCGTGGCTGATCACCACGCCGCGCTCGCCGGCCTCCCGGATCTCGGCCAGCAGCTCGTCCCAGTCCTCCATCCGCGGGGCCGGGCCGCCGTGCGGTGCCGAGAAGCCGAGGCCCGCGGCTGCCGCGTGGACCGGGCGACCCCGCCGTCCCGGGTACACCCAGCCGTGCTCCAGCAGCGCCGCCCGCTCCCGGTTCAGGGCCGACTGCACCGCGGTGGAGCCGGTCTTCTGCGGCCCGATGTGCAGCAGGTGGGTCCCGGGCTCGAGAGCGCTCACGCCCGTCCTCGCCGGCGACCCGGCAGTCGGCCCGCGGCCCGCTCGACGACGACCCGCAGCAGATCCCGGCCGCCCGTCTCCTCGACCAGCCGTCCGGTCGCGGCCGTCGGGGTCTCGGGTCGGGTCGCCTCCCGAGCGCCGGCGGCCCGCGCCTCGGCCCGGGCCTCCTCCACGGCGTCGTGACTGATCGCCGCCGCGGCGGCGAAGAGCCGGTCGTACCGCGCAGCCAGGGCGTCGAGCTCGGCACTGGCCGACTCGTCGGCGCCCCCGGCCGCGTGCAGGACCATCAACTGGTCCCAGATGCCCTGCGCGATCTCGACCAGGTCGTCGGGGACGTCGAGGTCGTCCCAGGTCACCCGCACCCGACGCAGGTCGGGGTCGATGAAGTCGTCCACCGGGTGCCGGGTGCCGGGCGTCAGGTCGCCGGTGTAGCTCAGGCCCAGCTCGGTGGCGACCTTCTCCAGCGCCGGCCGCCAGTCCTCCAGCAGGTCGGTGTACCGCACGAACGTGCGGTGCTGGCCGCGGGTCTCCCGCTCGCTGATCAGCGAGTTGTTGACCCACCGGGCGACGTTGAAGATCTCGTACCGGTGGCGCTGGGCCTCGTCGGTCTGGGTCGCGTAGTAGGCGCTGCGGCTGCCGATGACCTCGGCCGGGTGCCGCAGCATGGAGAGGTAGCGGATCTCGAGGCCGACCTCGGCGGCCGCCTCCCGCCACAGCTGCTGCGCCCACACCGAGCGGGGGTCCTTGACGACGACCTGGCGGTGACCGGCGCACCGCTTGCGCAGGAAGCCCACCAGCTCCGCGCGCATCTCGGGGGTGGTGGCCTCGTGGGCCCGCTCCAGGGCACCGGGGCGGGAGTCCATGTCGTGGATCCCTGCACCGGAGGCGATCCGCTTGTGGAACCGCACCGCCCACTTCGACTCGAAGAAGCCCTTGGGGTTGGAGTCGTTGGCGCCGAGGAAGGGGCCGGGCACCTCCAGGCCGAGGTGGTGCAGGCTGCCGGCGATGGTGCTGGTCCCGCTCCGGCCGGTGCCGGTCACGAGCACCAGGACACCACGGTCGGGCAGGTCAGCGGGGGGCACGCGGCGACCCTACCAAGGCGCCCGGGACGGCTCAGGCGTCGCCACGGGGGGCGATCACCGCGTCCACGAAGCGGCGGCCGGCCTGGCCGTCCTCGAGGTCGAGGAACTCCTTGCGGAACCGCTCGTACGCCGCCGCGTGCCGGGCCCGCACCGCCGGCAGGTCGGCCAGCGCGTCGACCACCTCGTCGGTGGTCTCCAGCAGCGGGCCGGGGGCCGTCGGCTCGAAGTCGAAGAGCCAGCCCCGGGTGTCCTGGTAGCGCTGCAGGTCCGGGACGTGGAAGATCATCGGCTTGCCGGTGACCCCGAAGTCGAAGCGGAGCGAGGAGTAGTCGACGATCGCGGCGTCGGCGGCCAGGTAGAGGTCGGAGACCTCGGGGTAGTCGGTGACGTCGATGACACCCTGCCGCCTCCCGGCGCGCTTGCGGATCCGGGCGTTGAAGGCGTGGCCACGCACGAGGAACACGACGTCGTCACCGAGCCGGCGGTGTGCCCGGGCGAAGTCGAAGAAGTCGGCCATGACCGCCTTCGAGTCGTCCGCGGAGAGGTAGTCGCGGAACGTCGGCGCGTAGAGCACCGCGGTCTGCCCCTCCCGGACCCCCAGCGACTCCCGGGTGACCGCTCGGATGTCGTCGGCGGCGTCCGAGAGCAGGACGTCGTTGCGGGGGTACCCGATCTCGAGGACCTCGCCGTCGTAGGCGAAGTCTCGGCGCAGCAGGGGCGTGGCGTAGCGCGCCGGCGACACGAGGTAGTCCCACGCCCGGGCCCGGGCGTCGTAGGCCTCGATTTTCGCCCGGGAGACCTGCAGGCTGCGCCAGTGGGAGTGGCCCATCAGCTTGAACGGGTAGCCGTGGAAGGTCTGCACGAGCACCTGCCCCGGAGGCTTGGTGTGGTACTCCGGCTGGTACATGTTGTCGACGTAGTAGCTCACCGAGCCGAGCAGGTCGTACCACTCGCGGCTGTTGACGACCACCGGGATGCCACCGTCGGGGACGTTCACGCTGTGGTCCTGCACCGCCCAGTAGACGGGCAGGTCCGACCCGCGGCGGGCGAGCTCGCGCTGGATGGACAGTCCGTTGTCGGTGGCCTGCTCCCCGAAGTAGGAGCGCATCAGGATGCCCCGGGTGAGACCACCGCCCGTCCCGCTGGCGGCGCGGAGCCGCTGCTGCTGGTACTTCCCGCGCGCCGCGCCGATCGGGCGCACCAGGGTGAGCCGGACCACCGCGGCCGGGCCGCGCACGACGAAGCCCTCGTGCCGCTCGGTGCGGACCAGGACCGGGAGGTCGCGACCCAGCCGCGCCGAGACCAGCAGCGGGACCTGCTCGGACTCGGCCCCCTCGACCAGCAGGGACAGGTCGTGGTCGCCCAGCGGCAGGGGCCGCCGGCCGAAGCGGAACAGGTCGTGGCGCAGGTCGAGGCTCGCGGTGAACCGACCGTCGGCCACCTCGACCCGGTCGCCGACGGAGGTCACCTTGTGGCTGCGGGAGTGCAGGGCGACCCGCGATCCGGCGCCCAGCAGCCGACCGCTGACCACGAGGTGCTCGCCGCGGATCGTCACCTCCTCGGCGACCGCGCCCAGCGACCACTCCCCGACGACCAGCTCGGCGTTGCGGTTGGTGTCCAGCACCAGGGTGGTCGGGCCTGCGACGACGGCCTGGTCCACGGCCCCGCGGGGGATCATCGGGACGAGCGTGCCGTCGACGGTCCGGGCCAGGACCCGCCACCCGGTCTCGGCCCCCGCGGCCGGCGTCGCCGCCTCGGGAAGGGCGAGCGAGAACGCGCCGTCCGACCCGGGACGCGTGGTCGCCCGGTCCGTGCCGGAGACCACCTCGACCGCGGTGACCTCGGCACCGTCGACGATGCGTCCGGACAGGGTCCGGCCGTCGAGGACCGGGTCGGCCACGGTGACGCCCGAGGTGTCCATCCGGAATCTCAGCTGCTGGCGGAACGACCACACCGACGTCAGCCGGGCGTGGTCGCCCACCTGCCAGGCCGGGATGATGCCCGCCGCGCCACTGCGCAGCAGCCGGGTGATCGGCGTGCTGACCGCGAAGCCGCCGGCCTCGACCCGGAGCTCGGCCGCCCAGAGGTCGTCGGGCCGTCCCGAGGCGAGCACCTCCTCCAGCGGCAGGTCCACCGCGAACGTCCCCTGGGAGTAGTCGCACCAGAAGTCGTCCACCGGGGGCGGGAACGCCGTGGGCGGGCGGTCGGTGGCGACGAACACCCGCTCCTCGCCGGAGCGCTCGTTGCGGAGCACCACCGACGTGGTCGAGGCGAACCGGGCCAGGTCCACCTTGGCCAGGAAGCCCCAGCCCGCGAGCCGGCACCAGCCGCTGCCGTCGCGCTCCAGCCAGCGGACCGACTCCACGGCGTGCGCCAGCCGCAGCTGCTCGGGCCAGAGCGTGAACAGGTCCTGGCCGAGCTCGGGGTCGTCGACGAAGGGCAGGTGCACGAGGATCCCGTCCTCGCGGACCGTGGTGTCCCACTTCTCGGACCGCCCGTGCTCGAGCCGGACCAGCTCCTGCGCGTCCGCCCGGCGGTCGAGCAGCGCCAGCCTGATCAGCACCCGCTTCTCCGGGCTGGTCTGTCGCCAGATCCACTCCGGGGTGCGGTCCGCGAAGAAGCGGACGATCTCGACCAGCTCCCGCCAGTAGTCGTCGTCGACGGTCCCCTTGCTGGTGAGGTACCAGTGGAAGTGGGCGTCGAAGAGGGTCGCCAGCCACCCGTCGTACACGGTCCGAGACAGCTCGGCCGAGAACGTCTCGTGGCTGACCTGCCAGGCGGCGATCCGGGCCCGCAGGTCGGCCAGGCTGGCGGTCTGCTGGCTGATCGAGCTCTTGTCGTCGCGGGCGCGGTACTCGTAGACGATGTCGGGGATCACGTCGATGCTGGCGGCGCGGGCGAGCAGCTGGGTGATGATCGGCTGGTCCTCGTAGGCGACGCCCTCGCGGAACCACAGGCCCTGGGCGTCCCAGAAGTCGCGCCGGAAGACCTTGTTCCACGTGTAGAGGTTGCGCAGCAGCGGCAGGAACTCCTCGACGGTCACGGCGGTGCGCCGGCTGCCGTGCACGGCGTCGACCCAGGTGGGCCGCCACCGTCGCAGCGAGTCGAACCGCTCGACGGAGCCGACGACGATGTCCGAGCCCGAGGCCTGGGCGGCGTCCATGAGCGCCCGGAGCGCGTGCTCGGGCAGCACGTCGTCGGAGTCGACGAACGTCAGGAAGGATCCCTTGGCCTCCCGGATCCCGGTGTTGCGGGCGGCGCCGAGCCCGCCGTTGGGGCGGGTGACCAGCCGGCAGCGCGAGTCCTGCGCGACGTAGAGCTCGGCGATCGCCCGGGAGCCGTCCGGGGAGCCGTCGTCGACCAGCAGCACCTCGATGTCGTCGAACGACTGGCCCAGCACGGAGTCCAGGCACTCGGCCAGGTAGGCCTCGACGTTGTAGAAGGGCACGATCACGCTCAGGCGCGGCCCCCGGAGCCGGCGTACGGCGGCGCTGCGGCCGAGCCGTCCCCGGACCCGTCGGGCCAGACCGCGGCCCCGGCGGGCCACCTGCTCAAGCCGCGGCACGGGCACCTCGCGCGGTCACGGTGACCGCGGCGGACGGGACGAGGGACGGGCCGACAGACCGACCGACAGGCTGGCCGGCAGACCGGCCGGCAGGCGTCACGACGGACGGCGGGAGCGGGGGCTGGAGCGGGGGAAACACGCGGGGAACTCTACCGTGGCTCGCCGGGCTCCCCGGGGCCCCACAGGGCGGTCACCACGCGGGCCGCGGCCCGGCCGTCGTGGAAGCGGTTGAACCGCTCGTTGAAGGCGGCCATCTCCCCGGACCAGCCCTCGCGCAGGGCGGCGAGGTCCTCGAGCGCGGCCGCCACCTCGTCGGTGGTGGCCAGGAGCGGGCCGGGTGCCGACTCCTCGAACGGGAAGAGGAAGCCGCGGCTGGTGCCGGCGTAGTCCGCCAGGTCCGGCACCAGGAAGACCATCGGCAGGCCGGTCACGGCGGCGTCGAACCGGAGCGAGGAGTAGTCGAGCACCGCGGCGTCGGCGGCCAGGATCAGCTCGTTGATCTCCGGGTGGGAGGACACGTCGATCGTCCGGGCCGAGGACCCCGGCGGGCGGTGGAACCGGTGCCCACGCAGCAGGACGACGTGGCCCGGTCCGAGCCGCTCGGCGAGCCGCTCCACGTCGAGGTGGGTGACCAGCGGCGCGGCGCGGAAGTTGGTGGCGAGGTCGTCGCGCCACGTGGGGGCGTAGAGGACGGCGACGTCGTCCTCGGCCAGCCCCAGCGCCGCCCGGGCCCGCTGCCGCAGGTGGGCGGCGCCCGGTCCGACCAGGGCGTCGTCACGGGGGTAGCCGTGGTTGAGGATCGTGCCCTCGAAGGCGTACTGCTCGCGGTAGTGCCGGTCCATCTCCGGGGTCGGGGTGAGCGCGACGGTCCAGGTGCCTGCGGTGTCGGCCAGCTGCCGCCGCAGCCGCAGGGGTGAGTGGTTCTTCGAGCGCCACAGCGCCAGCCCCATCGACTTCGACGGGTAGCCGTGGAAGGTCTGCACCAGGCGCTGGTCGGGGCGGGTCCGGTAGAACCGGTCGACCTCGACGTTGCTGACGACGGTGCCGGCGCGGGCGAGGGCGTCGTACCACGCGCGGCTGCGCAGCAGCACGGGTCGGGCGCCCTCCGGCACCGGGACCGCGTGGTCTGCCACCGTCCAGAGCGTGCGCAGACCGGGGTGCCGGGCCCGGAGCTCGTCGTGGATGGCCCGGGGGCTGTCGGTCGCGCCGGTGCCGGCATAGGAGCTGAACAGGACCAGACCCGGGTCCGTCGGCGACTCCACCGCCGCGTAGGCGGAGCGCAGGCGGTGCTGCGCCCGCGGTCCCAGCTCGTCGTCGGCCAACGGGGCGGCCAGCTCGACCAGGAGCTGGTCCCGGAGGCCGCGGCGGAACCGGACCCGGTGGTCGGCGTGGACGGTGTCGAGCGGCGTGAGGGCGGCCAGGGACGGTGCGATCGACAGGTCACCGCCGGACGTCTCGTCGTCGCCCTGCCAGGCCAGGTGCCAGGTGCCCGTCGGGAGGGCGCACGGACCGGTGCCCCAGGCCTCCCGGCGCAGGGGCACGGCGGCGGTGAAGCGCCCCCCGTGCACCTCGACCTCGGCCGGCACCCGGAGCCCGGCCAGGCACAGTGCCGCGGTGAAGGCGCCGCGTGCCGGGCCGCGCACCAGCAGCCGCCCGTCGACGACCTCGACCTGCTCGGCCGCGGGCGGGTCGGGGCTCACGGCGGCATCCTCCGTGGCCTCCCCGGCGGACCCCACGGTCAGACCGTCCGTGCCGTCGAAGCGGACCGCCCCGCCGCCGGCCAGGTCGGGGGCGCCCAGCAGCCCCGCCGAGCCGCGGGCGTCGCGCTCGGTGACCCGGCCGCTCAGCTCGAGACCGGCCACCTGGACGCCGACCTCGAGCCGCCAGCGCCCCCGCCCGCCGGGGCCGGCCGGCAGGGGGGCCAGGGCGACCTCGAGGCAGCCGGTGTCGTGGCTCTGGTGGGCGCGACCGGCGAACCGGGTCACCTCCGGGTCCGGCCGGACCGTCACCGGGAGCTCGACCGCCGGGCGGTCCCCCGTGGCGTCGACGAGGTGCGCGGTGAAATCGGGTGGCGACTCGGCGTAGTCGACCTCGGGCACGACGGCGTACACCGTGGCCACGAGCGCGTCCTCGGTCCGGCGCACCCGGCGGAGGGAGAGCCGCAGGGTCGGCCGCACCTCGAGCAGCCAGGGCGGGGGCTCCACGCCGGGCACCTCGAGCCGGGCCCGGACCGTGCCGGACCCGGCCCGGGTCGGGAAGCTCCCGCGCTCGAACCAGCGGTCGACGGTGAGCCTGCTCATGGCGTCGCGCTCGCCCTGCCCCACGAGCCAGAGGCGGAGCCGGGTCTCCACGGGGAGTCCGCTGAGCGCTGCGGGGGTCAGTGCCGCCGCGACGGCCGCCAGCCGGTCGACGTCGGCGGCGCCGGCGTGCTCGAGGTCGTCCAGGACCGCCTCGAGCGGGTCCGCCACCCGCGCCGGGGCGACCCCGGCCTCGAGCACGGCCGCCAGGTGCCCGGCCTCGGGGGCAGCCGGGGGCACGGTGCCGAAGGGGACGGACCAGGTGCGTTCGGCGCCGTCGCTGACGGAGTCCGCCAGGCGCACCTCGCGGCCGCTTCCGGGCCCGCCCCGCCGTCGGGTCAGGGCGGCCTGGGGGAACCGGCCGTGGGCGGGGTCGAACACCGGCGCCCGGTCCCGCCGCCACAGGCGCTCGCCGAGGTCGGGGCCGGCGCCACCCACCCACGACACGTCCGGCGCCAGCTCCCCGGTCAGCCGGGACAGGGCGTCGGGGCGCAGCGTCTGGGACGCCTCGAGGAACAGCACCGCGTCGCAGCGGGTGCTCGCCCGCCCGCGGTTGCGGGCGGCGTTCCCGCTCTCCTCGGGCGGGGCGACCCGCAGGCCCTGCAGCGCGGGCAGCCCGTCGGGGAGTCCCTCACCGGACCAGCCGCAGAGCCAGGTCTCCTCCGGCGGCCGGTGCTGGTCGGCCAACGACCCGAGGCAGTCGGCGAGGTGCCGGGACTGCCGCGGGCCGACGGTGACCACGACCGCGACCGAGGTACGTCGTCGTCGGAGGGCACGGCGGACCCGGTGCCACACGTGCGCGCTCCGGCGACCTGCGTCAGGCGTGCTGGCGCAGCGGCATCGAGGCGGCGTCCTCCCAGGCCTGCAGCTCGGACCTGAGGTCGGTGACCTCCTGCTCGAGCTCGGCGGCGAGCACGATCGCCTCGGCGGCCCGCTGCTCGGCCTCCTCGACCTTGCCGGACTCGACGACCAGGCGGGCCTCGGCCTGCTCGGACCGACGGGCCTCGGTGCCGACCCGCAGCGTGGTCTCGGCGATCCTGCGCTGGACGACGACGAGCTGGCCCTCGAGCTCGTGGATGAGCTTCTGACGGTCGGCGATGCGCTCGGTCATCGCCTCGGCGAAGGCCTCGTTCTCGCGGGTGCGCTCGTCGGTGAGCGCGCGGTAGGCCTGGGCCTGCTCGGCGCGGTCGCGGGCGGCGTCGATCCGGGACTGGTGCAGCTCGGAGTGGATGATCTTGGTGGCCAGCGCGCCGAGGAGCACGGAGCTCGCGGCGGCCAGGGTCGTGACGAGGGCGGATCCGGTGATCACGGCGGCGATGACGATCGCGGCCGAGAGCATGATGAAGGCAACTGCGACCGTCACGCGCGTGCTGCGCTGACGGCGTCGGGCGTTGGGGGAAGCCATGGGCACAGGTTAGGCGTCGTCGGCCCCGTCACGGACCCGACACGCGCGTTCGAGGAGGAGAGCTGCGCCGCAGGTCAGAAGGCCCCCGAGGGATCCGAGACCGGACCGGAGCATACGTTGGCCGGCCAGCTCGGCCTCCAGACCGAGCCAGCTCACCCCGTAGCCGGCGTACCCGCCGGCCACCAGCGCACCGACGAGGGCGCACGCCTTGGCGAGCACCAGCCGGTTCACCGCCTGGTGGGACTCGAGGTAGCGGCGCTGGGCCACGGTGCGCCAGGTGATCCAGGCGGTGCCGGCCAGGATCGCCGCCACCAGGAACAGCGCGAGCACCTGCGGCCAGGTCACCACCGGCGAGGAGTCCGCCAGCCGCCGGGCGACCGGCCGCACGAGCCAGCCGCCGACCAGTCCGGCCAGCCCCCAGCCCACCAGGACGCCCGGCGGGGTCGGACGGACCGTCCCGACGTCCTGCCGGGGGTCCTCGCTCACGGCGCCGCGGCGCCGCCCGGCGACCGATCGGTCACTGGAGCTCGATGACCAGGTCGTCGCGCAGCGTCACCTTGCCGTCGGCGGTCTCGAGCAGCTCGGCGACCGGGCCCGCGTCGGGAAGGACGGCGTCCGGCTCGAGGTCGTGCCAGGGCCGGAGCACGAACGCGCGGTGCCGGGCCCGCGGGTGCGGCAGCCGGAGGAAGTCGTCGTCGGCGCGCCGGTCCCCGACCACGATCAGGTCGACGTCGAGCGTGCGCGGCGCGTTCGGCTCACCCGGACGCTCCCGGTCGAACGCGTCCTCGATCGCCAGTGCCCGGTCCATGAGCGTGGCCGCGGGCAGGGTGGTGTCGATGAGGACGACGGCGTTCAGGAACATCTCCGCGTCGTCGGGGGCGTCGATCGGCTCGGTCTCGTAGACCGGCGAGACCGCGGTCACCCAGACGTCGGGGGTGTCGGCCAGCGAGTCGACCGCCCCCTGGAGGCTCGCCATCCGCTCCCCGAGGTTCGAGCCCAGGGCCAGCACCGCCCGCCGGATCGGGTGCATCTCCCCGGTCAGCGTGTCGGTGTCGACGATGTGCGGATTGGGGGTCTCGGTCACGGGCCCTCACGTCCTTCTGCGGGTAATCGTCAACGCGACTCCTGAGAAGGTCGCGTCGATCGGGGCATCCGGCTTGTGCACGGTCACCCGGCACCATTCAACCCGACCGTCCAAGAGGCAGACGTCCGAGATGCGCTGCGCCAGGGTCTCGATCAGGTCCACCGGATCGGTCTCCACTGCGGCTCTCACCGAGCCCACGAGCCTTCCGTAGTCGACCGTGTCGTGCAAGTCGTCCGAGGCCGCCGCAGGCGTGGTGTCGAGCCCCAACGTGAGATCCACCACGAACCGCTGCCCCTCGCGGCGCTCGAAGTCGAAGACCCCGTGGTGCCCGTGGCACTCCAGCCCGGAGATCGTCAGCTCGTCCTGTGCCACACCCGCTCCCCTCGTCGTCGCCCGCCCGGTCACCGGGGCCCCCCGGTGGAGCCCCAACGGGCCGCGACGGCCAGAGCGTCCCGGGTGGCCCGCACGTCGTGCACCCGCACCGCCCACACGCCGGAGCGTGCCAGCAGGGCCACCAGCGCCGCGTGAGCGTACTCCCGCTGGTCCACCGGACGCGGGCCGGCCCCGTCGTCGAGCAGCGTGCCCAGGAACGACTTGCGGCTCGCCCCCACCAGCAGGGGGTGGCCGAGGCCGGCGATCTCGCCGAGGCCGGCCAGCAGCTCCCAGTTGTGGTCCGGGGTCTTCGCGAACCCGAGGCCGGGGTCCAGCACCAGCCGCTCCGCGGCGATCCCGGCCTCCCGGGCCGCCGCCACCCGGGCGGCCAGCTCCTCCCGCACGGCGCCGACGACGCCCCCGGGGCCGTCGTACGCCGCGTGCCGGTGCATCTCGGCACTGTGCGCGCGCCAGTGCATGGCCACGAACCGCACACCGTGCTCGGCGGCCACGTCCAGGATCGCCGGGTCGGCCAAGCCGCCCGAGACGTCGTTGACGACGCTCGCTCCGGCGCGTACGGCGGCGTCGGCGACCTCGGCCCGCATCGTGTCGACCGAGACCGTGGCACCGCCGGCGGCCAGCTCGGTGATCACCGGCACCACCCGGTCCAGCTCCTCGCCCACGAGGGGACGGGTGGCCCCGGGCCGGGTCGACTCGCCGCCGATGTCGAGCAGGTCCGCCCCCTCCTCGACCAGCCTGCGCCCGTGGGCGACGGCGGCCGCGGGGTCGACGTACCGGCCGCCGTCGGAGAAGGAGTCGGGGGTGACGTTGACGACCCCCATCACCAGGGGTCCCGCCCGGTCCCCGCCCGTCGTGCTCATCCCTGGCTCATCCCTGGCTCACCCGCGGCTCACCCGCCGCGGTGGATCAGGGCCATCGCCTCGGAGCGGGTCGCCGCGTTGTGCATGATCCCCCGGACCGCGGAGGTGATCGTGCGGGCGCCGGCCTTTCGGACGCCGCGCATGGTCATGCACAGGTGCTCGGCCTCGATGACGACGATGACGCCGCGGGCCTCCAGGAGCTCCATCAGCGCGTCCGCGACCTGCGTGGTGAGGCGCTCCTGGACCTGCGGTCGCTTGGCGAAGACGTCCACGAGCCGGGCCAGCTTGGACAGGCCGGTGATCTTCCCGGACTCCGACGGGATGTACCCGACGTGCGCCACCCCCGTGAACGGCACCAGGTGGTGCTCGCACATCGACCACAGCTCGATGTCGCGGACCATGACCATCTCGTCGTGGCCGATGTCGAAGGTCGTCGTGAGCACGTCCTCCGGCGACTGGCGCAGGCCGGCGGTGACCTCGGCGTAGGCGCGCGCCACCCGCGCCGGAGTGTCCCGGAGGCCGTCCCGGTCGGGGTCCTCCCCGATCGCGGCGAGCAGCTCCCGCACCGCGGCCTCGGCCCGGGGGATGTCGAAGTCCGGCACCTCGGCTGGGGCGACTCCGCCCCGTCCGATCGGGTCGGTCATCGCGTGTCGGGCCCCGGGTCGGCCGCCGGGCTGCCGTGGATGTCGCCACCCGGGCCGGGCGGGGTGATGACCATGCCGCCCTCCCGGTCGTCCCCCTCGCCGGTGCCGTCGCCGGTGCTGTCGCCGGGGCCGTGCTCGCCCGACCCGGTCCCGTTCTCCGACCCACTCTCGGGGGCCGCCCCCGGCGGCACCTCCACCGGCGGGATCATCGAGGGCACCCGGTCCGGCGAGCCGGTCCAGGCCGGCCGGGGGGAGCGACGGCGCAGGGCGGTGAAGACCTCGGCGACCTCGGCCTTGTCCAGCGTCTCGCGGTCCATCAGGGCCAGGACGAGCGCGTCGAGCACGTCCCGGTTCTCCTCGAGGATGTCGAAGGCCTCCTGGTGGGCGAAGGCCACGAAGTTCTTGACCTCCTCGTCCACGATCGCCGCGACGTCCTCGCTGTAGTTGCGCTGGTGACCGATGTCGCGGCCGAGGAACGGCTCGGAGTTGGACTCGCCGAGCTTGATCGCACCGAGGCGCTCGGTCATGCCGTACTGCGTGACCATGGCCCGGGCCAGGTTCGTGGCCTTCTCGATGTCGTTGCCTGCGCCCGTGGTGGGGTCGTGGAAGACCATCTCCTCGGCCGCCCGGCCGCCCATCATGTAGGCGAGCATGTCCAGCATCTCGGAGCGGGTCTGGGAGTACTTGTCCTGGTCGGGCAGGACCATCGTGTAGCCCAGGGCCCGGCCGCGGGGCAGGATCGTGACCTTGTGCACCGGGTCGTTCCCGGGCAGGGCCGCGGCCACCAGGGCGTGCCCGCCCTCGTGGTAGGCCGTGATCAGCTTCTCCTTCTCGCTCATCAGGCGAGTGCGGCGCTGCGGGCCGGCGATGACCCGGTCGATGGCCTCGTCCAGCGAGTGGTCGTTGATCAGCTTCTCGTTCAGGCGGGCGCTGAGCAGCGCCGCCTCGTTGAGGACGTTCGCGAGGTCGGCACCGGTGAAGCCGGGGGTCCGTCGCGCCACGCTGAGCAGGTCCACGTCCGGCGCCATGGGCTTGCCGCGGGAGTGCACCTGGAGGATCTGGTGCCGGCCGTTGAGGTCCGGCGCGTCGACGCCGATCTGGCGGTCGAAGCGACCGGGGCGGAGCAGGGCCGGGTCCAGCACGTCGGGGCGGTTCGTCGCGGCGATCAGGATCACGCCGCCGCGGACGTCGAAGCCGTCCATCTCCACCAGCAGCTGGTTGAGGGTCTGCTCCCGCTCGTCGTGGCCGCCGCCCATCCCGGCACCGCGGTGCCGGCCGACGGCGTCGATCTCGTCGATGAAGACGATCGCGGGCGCGTTCTCCTTGGCCTGCTCGAACAGGTCGCGGACCCGGCTGGCGCCGACGCCGACGAACATCTCGACGAAGTCCGAGCCGGAGATGGAGTAGAAGGGCACGCCGGCCTCGCCGGCCACGGCCCGGGCCAGCAGCGTCTTGCCGGTGCCGGGGGGCCCGTAGAGCAGCACGCCCTTCGGGATCTTCGCGCCGACGGCCTGGAACTTGGCGGGCTCCTGGAGGAACTCCTTGATCTCGCCGAGCTCCTCGATGGCCTCCTCGCACCCGGCGACGTCGGAGAACGTCGACTTCGGCATGTCCTTGCTGATCAGCTTGGCCTTCGACTTGCCGAACTGCATGACCCGGCCGCCGCCGCCCTGCACCTGGTTCAGCAGGAAGATGAAGATCGCGATGATCAGGATGAACGGGATCAGGGTGGCCAGCAGCGAGCCGATCAGGCTCGGCTGCGGGTTCTCGGAGTTCGACTCCTCGATGTCACCGGAGGCGATCTGGTCGTTGACCGCGCTGATGATCCCGCCCTGCTGCCCCTTGACCCAGTGGGCCATGACCTTGGCGCCGCCCTCGCGCTCCACGCCGTCGTCGAGGACGGCCTGGATCTCCTGGTCGTTGTCGACGAAGGTGATCTCCTTGACCTCGCCGGCGGCGATGTACTCCGACATCCGGGAGGTCGAGATCTCGTCGTACTCCTGGGGCACGGCGTACTGGAGGGCCAGCACCACACCGACCACGGCAAGGACGATCCAGAGCCACGGACTCTTGAAAATGCGCTTCACGGACTTCTCTCGGGACAGCCCAGAACGGCACTGAGCGGTGACCTATGTAGGGAATGACGGTACAGGGTCGCGGCAATCGGCTCGGGGGTATCGCGGGCTTCGGGAATGGGGGCCTCAGGAGTACACGTGCGGGGCCAGCGTGCCGATGTCGCGCAGGTTCCGGTAGCGCTCCTGGTAGTCGAGCCCGTAGCCGACCACGAACTCGTTGGGGATGTCCCAGCCGACGTACTTCGGCTCGACCGGCATGGCCAGCGCCTCGGGCTTGCGGAGCAGGGTGGCGATCTCGACGCTGGCGGGGTTGCGGCTGGAGAGGTTGGAGATCAGCCAGCTCAGGGTCAGGCCGGTGTCGATGATCTCGTCGACGACGAGCACGTGCCGACCCGAGATGTCGGTGTCGAGGTCCTTGAGGATCCGGACCACGCCGCTGGACTTGGTGCCGGAGCCGTAGGAGCTGACCGCCATCCAGTCCATCTCGACGTGCCGCCCGAGGCCGCGGGCCAGGTCGGCCATCACCATCACGGCCCCCCGCAGGACGCCGACCATGAGCAGGTCGCCGCCGGCGTAGTCGGCCTCGATCTCGGCCGCCATCTCGCGGAGCCGGCCCTGGATCTGCTCCTCCGTGAAGAGGACGTTCACCAGATCGCTCTCGACGTGAGCAGTGTCCATGCCGCTCAGCCTGCCACAGGGACCCTGGCCGCCCGCCGGTGGGCCATTCGGCCGCAATT
Source organism: Nocardioides donggukensis (assembly GCF_014842875.1). Lineage (GTDB taxonomy): Bacteria > Actinomycetota > Actinomycetes > Propionibacteriales > Nocardioidaceae > Nocardioides > Nocardioides donggukensis. The sequence continues at coordinate 206,230 of NZ_JACYXZ010000004.1, forward strand.
GCGGCCGTTTGACACATTTCTGAGCCGATTCCATGTCACACGGCCGCAATTGCGGCTCTTCGGCGGGTCAGCGTTCGTGACCGGCCGGGGCGCCGCCCGCGAACACCAGCAGCCCGCCGACGCGCAGCAGCCGCAGGTGGCCGGGGAGGTCGACCCACTTCTGACCCCGCCACGCGGTGAGCAGCCGGTCCATCCCCGCGACGTGCTCGAGGAACAGCTCCGAGGCGGGCGCCCCGGCCGCGAGGGCCGCCGAGCGCAGGACGCGACGCCGGACCGGGGCCGGGAGCCCGCCCGTCTCGACGACGTCCAGCGCCGGGTCCCGGTACGCCGTGGGGGCCGGGCGCCGCACCCGGGCCAGCGCCTGGTCGGCGAGGTCGTCGAGCAGCTCCATGTCCGGTCGCAGCAGGTCGGCGGTCCGGGCCAGCGAGACGGCGACGCCGGGCCCCAGCTCCGCCTCGAGGACCGGGAGCACCCGGTGCCGGACCCGGGCCCGGGTGTAGGCCGGGTCCTCGTTGTGCGGGTCCCCCCAGACCGGGAGCCCCTCGGCGTCGCAGGCGGAGGCGGTGTCGGCGCGGGACACCTCGAGCAGGGGGCGTCGGAACACCTCGAACGCGCGCCGCATCCCGGCGATGGACCGGCCGCCGCTCCCCCGGGCCAGGCCGAGGAGCACGGTCTCCGCCTGGTCGTCGCGGGTGTGCCCGAGCAGGACGGCGGCGGCACCGAAGCGCTGCGCCATCTCGCGCAGCACGGCGTACCGCGCCTCCCGGGCCGCGGCCTCGGGACCCAGACCCGGGGCGTCGGCCCGGACCCGTGCCGAGACGGTCTCGTCGGCGCCCATCGTCGCCATCTGCGCGACCACGGACGCGGCGTGCTCGGCGGAGTCCTCCTGGAGGCCGTGGTCGACGGTGGCGCCCACCACCCGCCGACCGGCCCGGTGGCACTCGAAGACCGCCGCCGACAGCAGCGCCACCGAGTCCGCACCGCCGGAGCAGGCGACGAGGACGGGCCCCACCTCGGCCACCTCGGCCAGGTCACGGCGTACGGCGCGGCGCACGGCGGCGACGGCGGGGTCCAACGCCATGGGTCAGCCGTGCACCCGGGCCACCCAGGCCGACGGGTCGGCGATCTCGGCCTTCGAGGGCAGGTTGCCGGGCTCGGCCCAGACGGCGTTGAAGCCCTCCATGCCCACGTCGCCGACGACCCCGCGGACGAAGATCGCCCCGTCGCGGTACTGCGCCATCTTCGCGTCCAGCCCGAGGAGCCGGCGCAGGACCTTGTCGAGCACCCCGACCCCCTTGCGCCGCTCGGTGAACCGGCGCCGGATGTCGGCGACGGTGGGGATCACCTCGGGCCCGACACCGTCCATGACCACGTCCGCGTGCCCCTCGAGGAGCGACATCACGCCCGTGATCCGGTCGACGACCTCCCGCTGCTCCGGCGTGCTGACCAGGTCCAGCAGGCTGCCGCCGCCGCGCAGCGCCTCCGAGATCTTGGCGAAGCCGTCCTCGAGGGCCCGGGTGGGCTCGACCGAGCCGACGAGCGCGTCCATCTCCGAGAGCAGGTGGTCGCGCATCCACGGGACGGCGGTGAACTGCACCCGGTGGGTCTCCTCGTGCAGGCACACCCACAGCCGGAAGTCGGTCGGGTCGGCGTCGATCTCCCGCTCGACGTGGACGATGTTGGGTGCCACCAGCAGCAGCCGGCCGTGCGCGGCCGGACCCGACGACGCCGACCCCGACCGGCCCGAGGACCCCTCCAGCCCGTGGAAGGGGTCGAACTGGCCGAGCACCTTCGAGCCCATGAACCCGAGCAGCAGACCGACCTCGGCGCCGGTGACCCGGGACCCGATCATCTGCGCCACCGGCCCCGGCACGCCCTTCTTCTCGGTCAGCCGCTCCACGACCGGCTGCAGGATCGTCGCGAACCCCTCCGCGTTGGCGCGCACCCAGCCGGGCCGGTCCACGACCAGCACGGGCGCGGTGCGCTCGGCGGCGGTGAGCCCGGTGAACTCGCGCACCAGCGGCGTGGACAGCTCCGCCCCGGCGCGGAGCTCGGCCACCACGGCGTCCGCCTCGTCGCGGGAGACCTCCGGGCCCTGCCCGGCGAACCGGGTGCCGATGCGCACCGCGGTCTCCCAGTCCACCATCGTGGCCTGCTTCGGCTCGTCCGTCATGACCGGAACCCTACGCGGGCGGTCCGCACCCGGCGGCCCGGCTCAGGAGCAGCGGCAGTCGGCGAGGGCGGAGGCCATGTCGTCGAGGGCGGCCCGGGCGTCGAGGGTGTCGGCGAGCCGGACCCGGTCGGCCAGCAGCACGAACGTCAGCACGTTGCCGTCCAGGTCTGCGGTGACGCCGGCCAGGCCGTGCACCCCGCTGAGGGTGCCGGTCTTGGCGCGGACCCGGCCCGGACCGGCCGCCGGGACGTCGACGAAGCGTCGGGCGAGCGACCCGGTGAAGCCGGCCACCGGCAGCCCGGTCACCACGCCGCGCAGGTCGGGGTGCCGGTCGGACTCGGCCAGCCCCAGCACGGCCAGCAGCGTGGCGGGGGCGAGCCGGTTCATCCGGGACAGGCCGCTGCCGTCGCGGATGACCGCGCCCTTGAGCGGCACCCCCAGCCGCTCCAGCACGGCCCGCACTCCCGCCGCCGCGCCCGCGAACGAGCCGGCACCGGACTCGGCCAGCCCGACGTGGTGCGCCAGCACCTCGGCGCCCTCGTTGTCACTGACCGCCAGCACCCGCTCCACGAGCTGACGGACCGGTGGGCTCCGGACCGCCGCCACCTCGGCGCCGGCGACGTCCGCGACCCTGCGCGGCTCGGCGGTCACCTCGAGGCCGGCCGCCTCCAGCTCCTCGACGAAGGCCGCCGCCGCGGCACGGGCCGGGTCCGGCTCGAACCCGAAGCCGTCGGCCCGCGCCCCCTCGTTCACCCACAGGGCGACGATCGGCGCGACGACACCGTCGCCGACGTACGACGCGGGCCAGTGCGGGCTCGCGGTCGGCCCGCTGAAGAGGGAGTCGTCGTAGTCGAGCCGGACCCGGCCCCTCCCGTCGGCGAGCAGCGCCGCCGCCGTCTCGCCGGCCAGCGTGGCGAGGTCCGCGTACGCCGGGTCGGCACCCGAGCCGCTCGGCCGGCGGCGCAGGGAGGGGTCACCGCCGCCGACCAGCACCAGCCGGCCCCGGCCCACGCGGTCGACCCGGGTCTCGAAGCTGCGCTCGGGGCCGAGGGCCTCGAGCGCGGCGACGCCGGTCAGGAGCTTCATCGTCGAGGCGGGGGTGGCGGGTCCGCCGTCGTTGTCGAAGAGCACGGTGCCACCCGGTCCGGCGACCGCGATCGAGGTGTGCGGGCCGAGGTCGTCGTCGCCGAGGTGGGGACGCAGCGCGCGGCGCACCCGACGCGGGTCGGCCGCCCCAGCGGCGGCGGCCGCGACCGGGGTCGGCGCGGCCAGCTCCGGCAGGTCGAGTCCGCTCGGGGGTGCCACGGCGGCCGGTTCCGGCGGTTCGCTCCAGCCGAGTCGGCCGGGGACGTCGTACTCGAAGGAGGCGAACGCGGCGGCGAGGATCGCCAGCACGAGCAGCGTCGGCAGCCAGTACCCGAGGCGGCCGGGTCTGCCGTTGCGGCGACGCCGGGAGTGGCGTGTGTCACCTCGAGCCACGGCCTGGGTCCTTCCGAGTGAGCGTTCGGGGCCATTGTGCGCGAGGATGACCCTGACCCGCCGTCCGGGTCGCCCGATCGATCGAGTGTGGAGGCAGACGTGCTGGAGTTCGACGTGCTGGTGGAGATCCCCAAGGGTGAGCGCAACAAGTACGAGGTCGACCATGAGTCCGGGCGGATCCGCCTCGATCGCATGCTGTTCACCTCGACCGCGTACCCCAACGACTACGGGTACATCGAGAACACGCTCGGCCAGGACGGCGACCCGCTCGACGCGCTGGTGGTCCTCCAGGCGCCCACCTTCCCGGGGTGCCTCATCGCCTGCCGGGCGATCGGCATGTTCCGGATGACCGACGAGGCCGGAGGCGACGACAAGGTCCTCTGCGTCCCCACGCACGACCCCCGCCTCGAGCACCTGCGCGACATCAACCACGTCTCGAAGTTCGACCGGCTGGAGATCCAGCACTTCTTCGAGGTCTACAAGGACCTCGAGCCCGGCAAGTCCGTCGAGGGCGCCAACTGGGTCGGCCGGGACGAGGCCGAGGCCGAGGTGCTCGCCTCGATCGAGCGCTTCAAGAAGACCGGCGGCAAGCACTGACCCCACCCCGGGGGCACGGAGGGCTCAGTCACCCCAGGTGAGCAGCTCCGGGGCGCGCAGCATCTCCTCCGGGACGCCGAACGCGTCCACGAGGTCGACCGCGAGCGGGCGGATCTTGCGGCACAGGTCCGAGACCTCCCGCGAGATCGCCTTCGAGCGGGCCGAGCTGAGTCGGCCGTGCTCCATGAACCAGCCGCGGTCGGCCTCGATCGTGCTCAGCGCGTAGAGGTCCGAGAGCAGTCCCAGCGCCACCTTCAGGTCGCCGTCGTCGAGGCCGGCCAGCTTCTCCACGAACGCCTCGAGCACCAGCCGCTCCACGTGGGCCCGGGCGGCGCCGATGACGTGGTCCTGCACCCGGGAGAAGACCTCGCCGAGGTCCATGCCCTGGTCGACGCCGCGCTTGAGCCGTCGGGCGGCCCCGGCGAGCATGTGCTCCTCGCGGAACCGGAGCATGGTCAGGTGGTAGTCGGGGTCCAGCAGCCCGGCCTCCTGGTCCCACTCGTCGCCCCCGGGCAGGGCGTCCTTGAGCCGCTCCAGCAGCTTGTGGGCGCTGGTGCGCTCCACGACCGTCTCCACCGCGAGCCCGGCGACGAAGCGCACCAGCCCGAACTGGTCCATCTCCTCGAACTCGCTGGAGTAGTCGGTGAGCAGGCCCTTGGCCACCAGCTGGAGGAGGACGTGGTTGTCGCCCTCGAAGGTGGTGAACACGTCGGTGTCGGCCTTGAGCGCGTCGAACCGGTTCTCCGAGCGGTAGCCGGCGCCACCGCACGCCTCCCGGCACTCCTGGATCGCCCCGGACGCGTGCCAGGTCGCGAGCGCCTTGAGGCCGGCCGCCTCGGACTCCAGCGCGCGCCGGGCGCGCTCGTCCTCGGCGAGACCCGAGAACACCTCGTGCAGCCGGCCGGCCACGACCTCCTGGGCGAAGTGCAGGGCGTAGGTGCGGGCGATCAGCGGCAGGAGCCGCCGCTGGTGCATGCCGTAGTCGAGCAGCAGCTCCTCCCGGCCCTCGGAGGTGGCCTCGAACTGCCGGCGCCGGTCGGCGTACCGGGTGGCGATCGTCAGCGCCACCTTGGCGGCGTTGACGCCGGCCCCGCCGACGCAGACGCGGCCCTGCACGAGGGTGCCGAGCATCGTGAAGAAGCGCCGGTTCTGGTTCTCGATCGGTGAGGTGTAGGTGCCGTCCATCGTGACGTCGGCGAACCGGTTCAGCAGGGCCTCGCGCGGCACCCGCACCCGGTCGAACCAGATCCGGCCGTTGTCGACGCCGTTGAGGCCCATCTTCTGGCCGCAGTCCTCGATCCGCACCCCCTCGACGACGGCGCCGTCGCGGCGCAGCGGGACCACGAACGCGTGCACCCCGTGCCGCTCGCCGGCCACCTCGAGCTGTGCGAAGACGACGGCCGTCTCGGCGTGCCGGGCGGCGTTGCCGATCCAGTCCTTGCGGGCGGTGTCGTCCGGCGTCTCGATGACGAACTCCTCGGTCGCCGCGTCGTACGTCGCGACGGTGGCGAGGGCCTGCACGTTGGACCCGTGCCCGCTCTCGGTCATGGCGAAGCAGCCCATGAGCCGGCCGGTGACCAGGTCCTCGAGGTGGGCCTCGTGGTGCCGCCGGGTGCCCAGCTGCAGGATCGCGCCACCGAACAGGCCGAACTGGACGCCGACCTTCACCAGCACCGACAGGTCGCCGAAGGCGAGGGTCTCGAACGCCGCCACGGACGCGCCGATGTCGCCGCCCCCGCCGTACTCGGTGGGGAAGCCCATCCCGGTCTGGCCGGTCGCGGCCATCTCGATCACCAGGTCGCGCACGCGGTCCCGGTAGTCGTCGCGGTCGAGCCGCTCGGCCTCCTCGAGGATGCCGGCGTGGCGGACCAGGTTCGTGCGGACCAGCGCCCGCACCTCGGCGTACCTGCCGTCGAGGAGGGCGGTCAGGGCGGGGACGTCGACGACGGGCTGCTCGTAGGCCATGGCCTCACTCTGCCACCGAGGACCGCGGCGGCGTCCGGGACCGTCAGGGGCGGGCGAAGAAGTTCGGCGGGATCCAGTAGTAGATCGACTCCTGGACGACCGGTCGCCCGGTGCGCGGCGCGTGGATCATCTGGCCGTTCCCGATGTAGAGGCCGACGTGGTAGATCGACGACGGACTGCTCGAGGACCCCCAGAACACCAGGTCGCCGGCGCGCAGCTGGGAGGAGCCGATCGCGGTCCCGGCGGAGTACTGGCCCACCGAGTAGTGCGGCAGCGACTTGCCGCCCTGCTGCCAGGCCCGCATCGTCAGCCCGGAGCAGTCCCAGGCACCCGGGCCGGCGGCGCCCCACCGGTACGGCTCGCCGAGCTGCTGCTTGGCGAAGGCGATGGCGCGCTGGGCCCCGGAGACCGACGGCGGCGGTGGGGCCGGGTCGGGCTGCGGCGCGGGGGTGGGCTGCGGGTCGGGCTGGGGGCTGGGCTGCGGGTCGGGCTGGGGAGCCGGCGCGGGGGCGGGCTCGGGCGCGGGCTGGCGGTCGGGCTGGGAGCCGGCCGCCGATCCGCCGCCGGTGTTCGGTGCCGGCTGCGACGCCGCTGGGGTGTCGCCCCCCGACGCGCTTGCCTCAGAGGCGGCCGCGGCGGCGGCGTCGGAGGCCTGCTGCTCGGCGGCCGCGGCGTCGGCCGCGCGCTGCTGGGCCGCCGCCTCCAGCGCGGACTGCCGCTGTGAGGCCAGGGACACGGAGATGTCCTGCAGCCGGGCCAGCTCGGCGATCAGCCGCTCCTTCTCCCGGGTCACGGCGGTCGCCTCGGCGAGCGCGGAGCGCTGCTCGGACCGGGCCGCGTCCCGCTTCTCGGCGGCGGCCGCCTCGAGCTCCGCCGCGGCCGAGCGAGCCCGCTCCGCCCGGTCGGTGGCGAGACCGGCCACGTCCAGGGCCGCCTCGTAGCCGGCCTGGGCCTCGTCCATCGCCGAGGTCATGCTGTACATCGTGTTGGCCTGCTCGACGACGCCGTCGATGCCGTCCTCGCCGACCATCGCCGCGAGCGCGGTCATCTCGGGGGACATCTCGTACGCCGACGCGAGCACGTCGCCGTACCCGCGCTCGTGCTCGCCCAGCGAGGCCACGGCCACCGCGACGTCGGCCTCGGCACGTCGCACCTCGCGCCGCGCCTCGGCGAGCTGCCACCGGCTGGCGTTGTAGGCCTCCGCGGCCTGGGCGGCGCGGACGCCGGATGCCTGGAGCCGCTCGTTGGCCAGCACCAGGTCGGTCTGCACCGCGGCCACGTCCCGGCTCTTGGCGCCGGCCGCCTCCTGGGCCGCCGCGACCTCGTCCTTCGAGGGAGCCTCGCCGGGGGCGGCACCAGCCAGCGGGGCGGTCGTTCCGAGCAGCATCACCCCGGTCAGGACGGCCAGCCCGCAGCGGCGCCCGACGGTCTGCCTACGCACGTTCGGCTCCCCTTGTCGTCGTGTTGCCTCGGGCGACTTCCCTTTCGTCCGAGGCAACGTCAAGCACGCTAGTGCTCACGAGTCACAAGTGAAACAACTTTCACAACTTTTTTCGACTTTCTCGGCGCGTCGGCTTGACGAACCACGCTGTTGTAATTCGTCGAACTCGGACGAATCCGGACACAAGCGACGGGTCGGCGGCCCTGAGCCCGACGCAAACGACGGGTCGGCGGTCCTCAACCCGACACAAGCGACGGGTCGGGTCAGGCGTCGTCGACGGGGACCTTGGAGGTGGTCGTCGTCGGGTGGCTGGCCAGGCCGTGCCGGTCGAACTTCTGGCCGGACGCCAGGCCGCCGATGTAGAAGGAGATCAGCGCGATCGCGACCCCGGCGATGTCGTCGGCGACGTAGTGCCACCCGAAGTAGAGGGTGGCGACCACCGTGGTCACGAAGTTGAACCACAGCACCCAGTGCACCCACCGGGTGCGGAGGGTGTACTGCGCCATCAGGGCCACCAGCAGCGTGATCGCGACGTGCAGGCTGGCGAAGCCGGCCACCGACTGCACCGCCCCGTCGAAGCCGTCCCAGAACAGGACCGCCTCCCGCCCGTTGTACAGCGAGTCCATCAGCTGGGTGGTGCCGGTGTTGTCGAGGTCGTTGTAGAGCCAGGAGTACTCGAAGCCCGGGCCCAGCGTCGGCAGCGCGTAGTACGACGCGGTCCCCAGGCTCCAGGCCAGGGTCTGCGAGGTGGCGAACCAGTAGCCGAAGCTGATGTTGCGCGACCAGATCAGCCACGCGGTCAGCCCGAGCGGCACCATCGGCAGGAACGCCAGGTAGATGAAGGACAGGAAGTGGGCCACGACGCCGGTCCCGAGGACGGCGTGCAGCACCACCGCCGGCTCGCTGCCCAGGAAGAGCGCCTGGTCGAGCAGGTGCAGGGGGCGGTCGTACTTCTCGGTGCCCATCGCCTCCGGCAGGAAGGACTTCAGGTTCCGGTAGCTCACGTAGGTGATGTAGAAGCAGACCAGGCCCATGACGACGAGGGTGAGCCGCTCCCGGTTCCAGTGCGAGCGCCAGCGCTCGACCACCACGGGCCACATCAGCCGCGGCTTGCCGCGCGAGACCCAGACCGCCCGGGGCAGCATGTCCAGCAGCAGCGCACCGAGGATCAGCAGCGGCACCCGGGTGTAGGCCGGGCCCAGGAAGCCCTCGGGGTCCACGATCTGCTTGTCGAGACTGGTCGCGGTGAGCACCGCGAGCGACGCCATGAGCAGGGCGACTCCGAGCAGGAGTGCGTAGGCCCGGCGATACATTCCTGCATTCTAGGGACCGAGCGAAGGGCTCAGTCCATCGGGACCTCGGCCAGCCGCCCCGGATCGACCGCCAGTCGGACCCGCTCCCCGGGCCCGACGCCCGAACCGTGGGCCACGGCCTCCACCTCACCGACCCCGGCGACGTCGACGACCAGGCGGAGCGCCTCGGGCGTGGCCCGGGCCGAGCGGACCGTGCCCACGAGCGGACCGTCCTCGGCGACGGCCAGGGCGGAACGGCGCAGCGCCACCTGGTGCCCCGTCGGCAGTCCGGCCGCCGCGAGGACGCGGCGGGCCGGATCGCCGTCCAGCACGGACGCGTAGCCGAGGAAGCGAGCCGCCTCGGCGTCGGCGGGCGCGCGCCAGACCTCGCCCGGCGTGCCCTGCTGCACCAGCCGGCCCGAGCGCATCAGCGCGATCCGGTCGGCCACGGCGAACGCCTCGTCGTGGTCGTGGGTGACGAGCAGGGCCGTCGTCCCGGCGGCGACCAGGATGCTGCGCAGGTCGCCGGCCAGCCGCGAGCGCAGGCTGCTGTCCAGTGCCGAGAGCGGCTCGTCGAGCAGCAGCAGCCGGGGCTCGACGGCCAGGGCCCGGGCCAGCGCCACCCGCTGCCGCTCCCCACCGGAGAGCGTCGCGGGCGACCGGTCGCCGTACCCCTCAAGACCGACAAGCGACAGCAGCTCCTCGACCCGTCCCGCCGACTCGCGCCGCGGGCGGCGCCGGATCCGCAACGGGTAGCCGACGTTCTCCGCGACACTGCGGTGCGCGAAGAGCTGGCCGTCCTGGAACATCAGCGCGAACCCGCGCCGGTGCGTCGGGACACCGTGCAGGTCCCTGCCGGCGTACCGGATCACACCGTCGTCGAGCGGCTCCAGGCCGGCGACCGCCCGCAGCAGCGTGGACTTGCCACAGCCGGACGGGCCGAGCACCGCGAGCACCGCCCCCGCCGGGAGCCGCATCCCGACCCGGTCGACGACCGGGGTGCCGTCGAAGCGCACGGTCACGCCGTCCAGCTCGAGCCCCGTCTCCGTCATCCTCAGAACCCTCCCAGGCCCGGCACCCGGAGCCGTTCGACGAGCAGCATCACCACGGCGGTGGCGCCGGCCAGCACCACCGAGGCGGCCAGCGCCATGCCGAGGTTGTCGAGCCCCGGGCTGCCGATCAGCCGGAAGATCACCACCGGGACCGTCGGGTGCTCGGCGCGGGCCAGGAACGAGGTCGCCCCGAACTCGCCTAGCGAGACCGCGAACGCGAACCCGCCGGCGGCGAGCAGGGGCTGCCGCAGCGCGGCCAGGTCGATGCTGGCCAGGATCCGGAGCGGGGAGGCCCCCAGCGACGCGGCGGCCTGGCGCTGACGGTCGTCGATGCCGGCGAGCACCGGCACGATGGTGCGGACCACGAGCGGCAGGGCGACCAGCGCCTGGGCGATGGGCACCAGCAGCGGCGAGTCCCTCAGGTCGACCGGCGGCTGGTCGAGGGTGATCAGGAAGCCGAAGCCGAGGGTCACCGCGGAGACCCCCAGCGGCAGCATGAAGAGCCCGTCCAGCCCGGCCCGGACCCGCCGCTCGACCGTCGAGCGGGAGCGGCGGGTCACCACGACGGCGACGAGCAGCCCCATGGCGAGCGACATCCAGGTGGCGTCCACGGCCGTGCGCAGCGAGTTGCCGAGGGCCTCGGTGACCGGCACCACCAGCGCCCGCCCGGAGCCGGTCGTGCCCAGGGCACGGTAGTTGTCCAGGCCCCAGCCCTCACCCACCCGCAACGACCCGGCGAGCAGGGTGCCGAGGGGCAGCGCCACCAGCACCAGCGCGAGGGCCGTGGCCGCCAGCGCCGGGAGGTCCCCGCGGCCCGGCCGTGCCGGGGCCGGCGTACGGCGGTCGATCGGCGCCGCGCGTCGGCTCCGGGCCCGGTGCGCGACGACGAGCAGGACGGTCACCACCAGCAGCTGCAGCAGCGAGAGCGCCGCCGCGGCCTGGAGGTCGAGCAGGTTGTTGGTCAGCAGGTAGATCTCGGTCTCCACTGTGGCGTAGCGCAGGCCTCCCAGCACCAGCACGACCCCGAAGGCGGTGGCGCAGAACAGGAAGACCACGCTGGCCGCCGAGACCACCGCACCGCGCAGCGCGGGCAGGGTGACGGTGAGGAACACCCGCAGCGGCGCGGCCCCCAGCGCCGCGGCCGCCTCTGCGGGCCGCGGGTCGAGGGACTCCCAGCTGGAGCCGACGGTGCGGACCACGACCGCGAGGTTGAAGAAGACGAGGGCCGCGATGATCGCCACCGGGGTGCCGTCCAGCCCGAGCCCGCCCAGCGGCCCGGCCTCGCCGATCAGCTGCCGGAAGGCCACCCCGACCACGACCGTCGGCAGCACGAACGGCACCAGCAGCGCGGCCCGCAGGACGGCCCGGCCGGGGAGGCGCAGCCGGTAGAGCGCGTACGCGGTCGGCACCCCGAGCAGGAGCGTCAGCGCCGTTCCGGCGGCCGCCGACCAGAGCGTGAACCACACGACCCGTCGCACCCGCGGCCGGGCCAGGACCTCGAGCACCTCCCCCGGCGCGAACCGGCCGTCGACGACGAAGCCCTGCGCGACCATGCCGCTGACCGGCAGGAGGAAGAAGACCCCGACGACCAGCAGCGGACCCGCGGCCAGGCCCGCGAGCGTGAGCAGCCGGCTCAGCGGGTGGTGACGTCGGTCCACTCGGTCAGCCACTCGGCGCGGTTCTCGGCGATCTCGGCGGGGTCGACCGAGTAGGTCTCGTCGGGCTGGATGGCGAACCGGGCCCAGTCCTCGGGCAGCTCGGTCTCACCGTCCACGGGGAACACGTACATGTTCTCGGGCAGCGCGGCCTGCACCTCCTCGCCGAGCAGGAAGTCCACGACCTCCTCGGCCCCGGCCGGGTTCTCGGCGTTCGCCAGGACCCCGGCGTACTCCACCTGCCGGAAGCAGGTGTCGAGCAGGGCGGCGGTGGTCGTCTCCCCGGACCTCTCGTCGACCGTGAACGCCGGCGAGCTGTCGTAGGAGACCACGATCGGCCGCTTGCCGCCGCCCCCGCCGCCGGTGAAGTCGACGAAGTAGGCGTCGCTCCAGCCGTCGGTGAGCTTGGCGCCGTTGGCCATGAGGTCCTCCCAGTAGCCGGGCCAGTCCTCGCCGTACTCCGCAATCGTGCTCAGCAGGAAGGCCATCCCCGGCGAGCTGGTGGGTGCGCCGGGGACGACGAGCAGATCCTCGTACGCCGGGTCGGTGAGGTCGTCGAGCGTGGCCGGAGGCTCGAGGTCGCTGCGCTCGAACCAGGCGGTGTCGACGTTGATGCACACCGACCCCTGGTCGACCGGCGCCAGCCGGCCCTCGCCCTCGGGCACTGCGAGGTCCTCGGCACCCGGCGGCACCGGGGCGTCGTACTCGGCGAACACGCCGGCCTCGAGCGCCCGGGAGGCGAAGGTGTTGTCGACGCCGAACGCCACGTCGCCGATCGGGTCCTCGCCGGTGAGCACGAGCCGGTTGGTGAGCGAGCCGGCGTCCCCCGCGGGGCGGACCTCCAGCTCGAGCCCGGACTCCCGCTCGAAGCGACGGATCAGCTTCTTCGGCAGCTTGAACGACTCGTGGGTCACCAGCACCACCGTGGACCCGGGCTCGGCGCTCCGGTCCGGCGTCCCGGAGGCGTCCTCGCCGGACTCCGTGGCGAGCGTGCAGGACGCGAGCGCCAATGCGGTGACGGTGGTGATCGTGGCGCCGATCATGGATCGGGCCGTGGTCGTGAGACGACGCAACATGTTCCGACTCCCTTCGCCGGTGCTAACCGGATCAGGTCGTGAGGGTCTGCGGCGGTTCCGCACTCTCAGCTCCCCCGTGGCCGGCTCGCGGCCGTGGTTCGGGAGGGCTCCCCTGTCTGTGCCGATCAGGCTACAGGGCCCGTCGCGAGCGGCCTCAGGTCGGCCCCCGGCGCCCGCCGCCCCAGGCCACCGGGTCACGCGGCGGGCGGGTCCGCAGGTCGGCGATGAACAGCCGGCGGGCCAGCAGGATCAGCGAGCCGGCGGCGACGAAGAGCACGGCACCGGCCAGCCAGGCGGGGGCGTAGCCCACCTGACCCACGAGGATGCCGAAGACCAGCGGCCCCACGGCGCCGCCCGCGAAGGCGCCGGCCTGGACCACGCCCGAGGCGGCGGCCGGCCGGTCCCGCCCGATCCGGGCGACGGCGAAGAGCAGCAGGCCCGGCCAGGCCCACCCGACCGTGAAGGCGAGCAGCCCGAAGCCGGCCACCGCCCAGGCCTCGCCGATCGCGAGGCCCACGAAGCAGAGGGCCCCGGCGTACATCTGCCACGCCACCACGGGCAGGTTGCCGCCGGTGCGCCGGTCGGCGCGGTGCCCCGACGCGACCCGGACCACGATCGACCCGAGGGAGCCGGCCGCCATCAGCAGTCCGGCCTCGGAGGCGGTGAGCCCGACCCGGAACCCCCAGGACGCCACGAAGGCGCCGAGGGAGTTCGCCGACGCGCTGGCCAGCGTGATCGCCAGCCCGCACAGCACCAGCGGCAGCCGCGGCGGCCGGTCGGTGTCGGCCGGCGGTCGCTCGGCCGCCCCCTCGGACGGTGTGCCGGCCGTGGCGGGCACCGCGGGGCCTGCCCGACGCGCGGCACGCCGCGCGGTCACGGCCGAGCCGAGCAGGACCAGCAGCCCCACGACACCGGTGGTGAGGAACGTGCTCCGCCAGCCGAACGCCTGGCCCGTCGTGGGCACGGCCAGCCCGCCGAGCATGATCGCGAGCGGGATCGCCGACTGCTTGATCCCGAACCCCAGCCCGCGGCGGTGCGGCGGCAGGGCGCGCGCCATGGACAGGTTCGCGGTGGTCTGGCAGGCGGCGTTCCCGGCGCCGAGCAGCACCATGCAGGCCAGGAGGCTGACGGGCCCCGTGGCCAACCCGGCGACGGCCAGGCCGCCGGCACCGACCAGCGCTCCCGCGAGCGCCAGCCCACGGCGCCGGCCGAGCCGGTCCACGAGTCCGCCGCCGAGGACCGAGGACACGGCGGCGGAGGCGAAGAAGGCGCTGACGGCGGCCCCGAAGAGCCCCAGCCCCACCTCGAGGTCGGCCCGGATCCACACCGCCTGCGAGCCCAGCAGGAACGGCGGCAGCGCGCCCAGGGTGGTCAGCGCGGAGGCTCCCGCCATCAGCCGGGCGGACCGGGACGAGGCCGGTCCCCCGATCCTGGCTGGGATGCGGACTCTCACCGCTGCAGGCTAGATGACCAGGTCGAGCGCGAACGGGCCGACGACCACCGTGAACAGCGTGATCAGCACGACACCCACCACGTTGAGCACCACGCCGCCGCGCGCCATCTCGCTGATCTTCACCGCGCCGGTGCCGAAGACGATCGCGTTCGGCGGCGTGCCGACCGGCAGCATGAACGCGCACGTCGCGGCCAGGGCCGCCGGGATCAGCAGCGTGGTCGGGTCGACGCCGATCCCGACCGCGACTCCGCCGAGCACCGGGATGAAGGTGGCGGCGGTCGCGGTGTTGCTGGTGATCTCGGTCAGCAGCAGCACGATCACCACGACCGCGGCCAGCAGCAGCACGATCGGGAGCGCCTCGAGGCCACCGACCTGCTGACCGAACCACTCGTCCAGCCCGGTGGCGGCGACGGCGCCGGCCAGGCTCAGTCCGCCACCGAAGAGGAGCAGGACACCCCAGGGGAGTCCCTCCTCGGCGTCGTTCCAGTCGAGGGTCATCCGGCCCCGGTCGTCACCGGGGACGAGGAACAGGGCCACGCCGGCGGCGAGGGCGATCACGGTGTCGTCGAAGCTGTCCAGCCAGGCGAACCGCTCACCGAGGTCGCCGATGCTGGCCAGCAGCCCCGGCACGATCCAGAGGAAGGCGGCCGAGCTGAAGACCGCGAGCACGACCTTCTCGCCCCGGGCCATGGGGCCGAGCCCGGCGATCTGCTCGTCGATGAGCTCGGCGCCACCGGGGATCTCCTGCAGCCGGAACCGGAAGACCAGCCGGGTGATCACCAGCCAGGCGATCGCGATGAACACCACGACGATCGGCAGGCCCAGCATCATCCACTGGACGAAGCCGACCTCCTTGCCGAGCTCGGTGCTGATGTAGCCGGCCACGATCGCGTTCGGCGGGCTGCCGAGGAGGGTGCCCAGGCCGCCGATCGAGGCCGCCCAGGCGATCGAGAGGACCAGCGCCACCCCGAAGGTCCGCACGTCCTTGTCGTCGACGACGTCGCTCACCGCGCGACCGCTGCTGAGCTGCTCGCCGGCGTCCGGGGCGGCCTGGGCGGTGCCGTCGGCGCCGCGGTGGCTGTTCTCGACCACGAGGGTCAGGACGCTGATCGCGATCGGCAGCATCATCAGCGTGGTGGCGGTGTTGGAGACCCACATCGACAGGAACGCCGTCGCGATCATCATGCCGAGGATGATCTGGCGCGGGTGCGTGCCCACCCGCCGCAGGGTCAGCAGGGCGATCCGGCGATGCAGGTTCCACTTCTGCATGGCGATCGCGATCAGGAAGCCGCCCAGGAACAGGAACACGATCGGGTCGGCGTACGGCAGCGTCGCGTCGTCGATCGCGAGCGCGGTGAGGGGTGGGAACAGCACGATCGGGAGCAGCGCGGTGGCCGAGAGGGGCAGGGCCTCCGACATCCACCAGACCGCCATGAGGGTGGCCACGGCCGCCACCACCCGTCCGTCCCGGGACAGGTCCGCCCCGGACAGCGAGAGGTAGACGACGAGCGCGAGCACCGGGCCGAGTGCCCGGAAGCCCCAGGTGAGCGCCGGCGAGCGGGCCGGTTCGCGGTCGTCCGCCTCGTAGTCGTACTGCCCCTGCTCACGCACGATGCCCGACACTGTGCCTCCCGAAGTCCGAGTTCAGGGGACGCTACCCGGCGGCCCCGGGGCCCAAACCCGGCCGCCCGGCCGACCGGCTGCGGCCGGTCAGGCGTCAGGCCGGCGCGTAGAGGGTGCCGTCGTCGTCGGGCGTCGCCCGCAGCTCGCCCCGGGCGACGAGCAGGTCCAGGTGGGCGTGGGTCTCCAGCGTGGCCAGCGCCGCGTTGAACAGGTCGAGGTCGTCGAGCCTGCGGGCGTGCCGGGTCCACGGCAGCCGGCGGGCGACCGCGTACGCCGTGGCCGGCTCGTCGGCGATCGCCTCCCGGCACAGGTCGAGGCGCTCCTCGTGGAAGCGGAGCAGCTCGTCGATGCGGGCGTGGGTGGAGCCGGCGACCGGTCCGTGTGCCGGCAGGAGCAGCAGGTCGGGCAGGGCCCGCACCTTGGCGAGCGAGCCGAGGAAGTCCCCCAGGGGCTGGGCGGCCCGCACCGGCTCGAAGCCGATCGACGGGGTGATCGTCGGCAGCACGTGGTCGCCGGCGAAGAGCATGCCGGCCCCGCGGTCGGCGAAGACGAAGTGGCCCTGGGTGTGGCCGGGTGTCGCGATCGCCTGCAGGTCGCGGCCGGGCAGGGCGATCGTGTGGTCGCCGTCAAGCCAGGTGTCCGGGTAGCCCCACAGGTCCAGGTCGGGCGTCGCGTCGCGGGTGTAGGACGCCCAGGCGGTGCCGATCCGCGGGGCGCCGGCCCGACGGAGCATCTCGACGTGCGGGTCCTCGCGGTCGCCCTCCGCGTGGATCAGGTCGATGGTGGGCTTGTCGCCGAGGCCGAGCGAGACGTGCGACCCGAACTCGCGCCGGACCGTGACGGCCTGCGTGTAGTGGTCGCGGTGCACGTGGGTCACGAGGAACCGGGTGATCTCGGAGACCTTCCGGTCGATCGAGGCCAGCGCACTCTCCAGCAGGGCGCGGGACTCCGCGATCGCCCAGCCCCCGTCGATGAGCGTGAGGCCGTCCGCGGTCTCGATGGCGTAGACGTTGACGGCGCGTAGGCCGTCCATCGGCAGCGGGAGCGGGATCCGGTGCACGCCCGGGGCGACCGGGTGGGCGCCGGGCGCGGTCCAGGACGGGGCCGCGGGGGTCGGTTCCATCCGGCCCATCCTGTCAGGGTGCCGGCCGCGGGCGACGCCGGCCGTCCCGTCGCGGCGATTGGTCAGTCGCACTCGCTATTATCTCGGACCGCGGCCGCGCCGGGTCGCGCACGCTCGAGCCGTCGGGGGAATACCCTGACACCGGAGGAGAGTCGATGGGTGAGGGCCTGGAACTCGCGGAGCTGTTGGCCGAGGTCAGTCGTGACCTCGGTCGGGAGGCCGTGGAGTCGGTGACGTTCGAGCGAGTGGCGCACCGCGCCCTCGACGTCGTGCCCGCCTGCGAGAAGGCCGGGGTCGCCGTCCGCAAGCGCCGGCGGCGGATCGCCACGGCGGCCGGCACCCGCGACGCCGTCTCGGTGCTCGACGAGCTCCAGTGCCGGCACGGTGAGGGGCCGACGCTCATCGCCGCCTTCGACGAGGACCACTGCCTGGTGCCGGACGTGCCGGCCGACACCGCCTTCCCGACCTGGTCCCCGGCCGCCGCCGCGGTCGGCCTGGGCTCCGCGCTGAGCGTCCGGCTCGCGGTCGAGGAGCAGACGCTGGGCGCCCTGACGCTCTACAGCAGCCGGCCGCGGGCCTTCGACGCGACGACGGTGGCGCTGGCCCGCGTGTACGCCGCCCATGCCGCGCTCGCGCTGGCCAGTGCGAAGACGATCACCGGCCTCTCCGCCGCACTCGAGTCCCGGCACCTGATCGGGATGGCCCAGGGGGTGCTGGCGCACCGGTACGGCGTGAGCTTCGACCGCGCCTTCGAGGTGCTGATGCGATCCTCCAACGACACCAACACCAAGCTGCGCGACGTCGCCGCCGGGGTGCTGGAGAACGGGACGCTGCCGGAGCTCGAGCGGGAGGCCGGCTAGCGCCGGACCGGTCTCACCCGGCGAGGTCGCGGCGGCGCAGCCCGACCATGCCCAGCGCCCCCAGCCCCAGGCCCACGGCCAGCACGGTGGCGGCAGGCCCCACCGCGAAGTCCTCCACCGGCATCTCGGCCAGGTGCCAGAACGGCGAGAACGCGGAGAGCCACCCGGGCAGGTCGAGCAGGTTGCCCAGGTAGCTCTGCACGAACGCGAACACGACCAGGGCGAAGGCGGCCGAGCTGTAGCGCGGCAGCCAGCCCGTGAGGAGCACGGCGAGCCCGGCGACCACCAGCACCGCGGGGGTGAGCGCCAGCCCGGCGGCCGTGAAGGTGCCGAACGAGCTGCTGTCACCGGACGCGGCCGCGAAGGCGGCGGCGGTGGCCAGACCGATCAGGCCCATGATGACGACGGTGGCCACCACGGTGACCGTCAGCGACCCGAGCGCCCACCTGGTGCGCGACAGCCCGGTCGCGAGCACCGCCTCGGCGCGACCGGCCGACTCCTCCGAGCGCAGGCGCAGCGCCGAGGAGGCCGCGAAGCCGGCGGCGACCACCCCGAGCAGGCCGAACGCCGTGACCAGGAAGGCGCTGACCGGGTCGGCGCCGGTGCTGGCGAAGAACTCGGCCAGGTCGGGGTTGGCCGCGATCATGTCGTCGAGCTCGGGTCCGACCGACCCCATCAGCAGGGCACCGAGCACGAGGCCCGTGGTCCACCCGAGGATCGAGCCCCGCTGGAGCCGCCAGGCCAGTCCCGTGGCCGTGCCCAGCGAGCCGCGGGCGCGGGCCGGTCCGGGGCGCGGGTGCAGCATCCCGGCACCGGCGTCCCGGTGCGCGGTCAGCCAGACCGTGGGGCCGACGAGGGCGACGGCGAGCGCGACCAGCGGCAGCAGCAGCCACCAGCGGGCGGCGCCGTACGGCTGTGTGAGCAGCGCCCAGCCCAGCGGGGACAGCCAGCTCAGGGCGTTGTCGGCGACGTCACCGACACCGCGGACGACGAAGGACAGCGCCAGCACGCCCATGGCGATGCCGAGCGCGCTGCGGCTCGCGGAGGTGAGCTGCGCGGCGGCCGCCGCCACGCCCGCGAAGACCAGACCGACCGCGGCCAGCACGGTGCCGTGCAGGACCGAGCCACCCGGGTCGAGGCCGCTCGCGACCAGGACCACGGCGTCCAGGATCCCGATCGTGACGCTGGCCGCCGTGGCCACCACGGCCGCGGCGAGCATCGCGGCGTGCCGGCCGCTCACCGTGGCCCGGAGCAGCTCGGCGTGCCCGGACTCCTCCTCGGTGCGGGTGTGCCGGACGACGAGGAAGGTCACCATCAGCGCTACCGCGACCAGGCCGCTGACCGAGATCTCGTACGCCGTGATCGCGCCGACGTTGTCGAGCCCGTCCGGGCGGCCGCTCATGAGCCGGGTGGCGGGCGAGTCGGCCGTGCTGGCGTAGCCGGCCATCTCCTCCGGGGTCTCGTACAGCCCGGTGATCGCGCTCGCGGTGGCGCCCACCAGCGCGGTGATCGCCAGGATCCAGATCGGGAGCCGGACCCGGTCGCGGCGCAGGATCAGCCGGATCAGGTGTGGGGTGCCGGTGAACGCGTTCACGCCGGCACCTCGTCGCCGGACCGGGTCCGCTCCGCGGTCGCGTCCGCGGCGGCGACGTCGTCGCCGTACTGGCGCAGGAAGAGCTCCTCGAGGGTGGGCGGGTGCGCCGTCAGCGAGCGGACTCCGGCCGCGCTGACCAGCCGCATCGCCTCGTCCAGGTGGTCGGTGTCGACGTCGAAGGTGACCCGGTGGTCGTGGAACTCCGGGTGGTGCACGCCCGGGAGCGCGTCCAGGCCCCGCACGCGGTCGGCGGTCTCGGCGACGACGGTGGTGCGGGTCAGGTGCCGCAGGTCGGCCAGCGTGCCGCTCTGGACGGTGCGGCCGGCACGGATGATGCTCACCTTGTCGCACAGGGCCTCGACCTCGGCGAGGATGTGGCTGGAGAGCAGGACGGTGGCGCCCTGGGCGGTCGCCTCGTCCACCGACTGCTGGAAGGCGGCCTCCATCAGCGGGTCCAGCCCGGAGGTGGGCTCGTCGAGGAGCAGCAGCTCGGCGTCGGCGGAGAGGGCGGCGACCAGTGCCACCTTCTGCCGGTTGCCCTTGGAGTAGGTGCGTGCCTTCTTGGTCGGGTCCAGCTCGAAGCGCTCCAGCAGCTCGGCCCGACGCCGGTCGTCGAGACCGCCCCGCATCCGGCCGAGCAGGTCGATGACCTCGCCCCCGGTGAGGGTCGGCCAGAGGTTGACGTCGCCGGGCACGTAGGCGATCCGACGGTGCAGCTCGGAGGCCTGGCTCCACGGGTCCCCGCCCAGAAGCCGGGTGCTGCCGGCCTCGGTGCGGAGCATCCCGAGCAGGACCCGCATGGCGGTGGACTTGCCGGCGCCGTTCGGCCCGAGGAAGCCGTGCACCTCCCCGGTCGCCACGTGCAGGTCGAGCCCGTCGAGCGCCCGGACCTCGCCGAAGGTCTTGACCACGCCGTCCATGGAGATCGCATTCGTCATGAAACCACCATAACATTCAGAACATTGTGAATATCCAAGAGGTTATGATCGTCACATGACCACTCAGTCGGACCTGCAGCGTGCCGTGGAGCGCGTCGGCCAGACCCTGGAGCTGGAGGGCATCCCCCGCATGCCGGCGCGGGTGTTCGCCTACGTCCTGACCTGCAGCCAGGAGAGCTACAGCGCCCGCGACCTCGCCGAGGGCCTCGAGGTGAGCCCGGCGGCGATCTCCGGCGCGGTGCGCTACCTCACCGACAACCGGCTGGTGGTCAGGGAACGGGCGCCTCGGTCCCGCGGGGACCTCTACCGCCTGGTGGACGGCGACGTCTGGGCCACGATCATGCGGGCCCGGGTGCCGCTGGTCGACCAGATCCGCTCCGGCGTCGAGGACGCGATCGCGATCCTCGAGCGCCGACCCGACCACGAGGTCGGCCTGGGCCTGGCCCGACTGCGGGAGACCCGCGACTTCTTCGCGTTCGTCGAGGCCGACCTGGGCGAGATGCTCGAGCGCTGGGCGAAGTGGAAGGCCGAGCGCTGATCCACCCGCAGGGGCGGGATTGGAACCGCGCATTTCGGGTACCCGCGGCCGCCTCTGGTCTACTTTGGACCATCTGCCACCAGACATCACCGCGCCCGGACCTCGGGCCCGACCCGGAACGGCGCCGATGACGGACACTGCTGCGAGACGGACCGAGGACGCCCCTCGGGCCGCCGGCGAAGTGGTCGGTGACCGGTACGAGCTCCTCGAGCTGGTCGGCACCGGCGCCATGGGATCGGTCTTCGTCGCCCAGGACCTGGTCCTGGAGCGGGTCGTGGCGCTCAAGCGGATGCACACCCAGCGCCCCGACGACGAGGTGACGCTCACCCGCTTCCGCAACGAGGCCAAGTGCCTGGCCAGGCTGGAGCACCCGAGCCTGCCGAACGTCTACGACTTCGGCGAGGAGCTGGTCGGCCCGGCCCTCCATCCCTACCTGGTCATGCGGTTCCTGTACGGCGACGCGCTCTCGGACGTCCTCGCCGAGCGGGGCCGGCTCGAGCAGGACGAGACCCTGCGGCTGGTGGGCGCCCTCGCGGACGCCCTGCACGTGGTCCACGAGGAGGGGATCGTGCACCGCGACCTCAAGCCGGGCAACGTCATGATCCAGCCGGACGGCGTGCCGATGCTCATCGACTTCGGGATCGCCACCCCCGAGGACGCCGAGCCACTCACCCAGACGGGCGAGATCCTCGGCACGATGGACTACATCAGCCCCGAGCAGGTCTCGGGCCGCCGCGCCAGCCCGAGCTCGGACATCTACTCGCTCGGCGTGGTCGCCCACCTCTGCCTCACCGGCGAGCGGCCGTTCCGCCGGGCGAACCCGGTCGCCTCGGCGCTCGCCCACGTCAACGACCCGGCGCCGCCGCTCCCCGACGACCTCGACCCGAGTGCGCGCCGCACCCTCGAGTCGATGCTGGCCAAGGACCCGGCGGACCGCCCGACCGCGTGCGAGGTCGTGCGAGCCCTCGCGGTCTAGCATCGACGGGTGACACCCTCCTCCACCGCCACCGGCCCCGACGACGAGCGGGTCGCCCTGGTCCTCGACGCCGGCGGCGCCCGGTCGGCGTACCAGGTGGGCGCGCTCGAGGTGCTGCTCCCCGAGCTCGAGGCCCAGGGCCGGCGACCCACCGTGCTCGTGGGCACCAGCGCCGGCTCCCTGCTGAGCGCGGCCCTGACCTCGACCGCCCACCTGGACGCCGGCGAGCAGTCCACGCGGCTGCTCGAGGTGCTCGGCCGGGCCACCAAGCGCAACGTGATCCGCCCGCTGTGGCGGCAGGCTCCGGTGGTCGCGGCCCGCTACGCCTCGGAGACCCTGGGGCTGACCGGCTTCCGGCTCCGCGGCTTCTTCGGCACCCAGCCGCTGGCCGCCACCCTGGGCAGCGCGATCGACTGGGACGCCCTGCACCGCAACGTCGCCGACGGCACCGTCCGGGCCAGCGCCGTGTGCGCCACCGCCGTGCGCACCGGCCGGGTCACGATGTTCACCGAGTCCGCCGGCGACCTGCCGGCCCCGTCGCCCGGGCAGCACCGACGCTACGTGCACACCCGGCTCGGGGTGCCGCACCTGATGGCGTCCTCCGCGATCCCGGCCCTCTTCCCCTCGGTGCGGGTCGACGAGCCGGCCGAGGTGGCCGGTTGGTACGTCGACGGGGCCACCCGTCGGCGAGTCCCGCTCGCCCCCGCCCTCGAGCTGGGGGCGGACCGGGTGGTCGTGGTGGGCACCGGCAGCCTCCGACCGGCCGAGGCGGACCCGGAGAAGGACCAGGAGGAGGTCGACCTCGGCGACGGTGGCGCCACCCTCCTGGGGGCGGTGATGGACGACCCGCTCCGCCACGACCTGCGCCGGCTCGCCGAGACCAACGAGCTGGCCGCCGACGCCGGGCTGGCCGAGCACCTCTCCCGGCACCGGACCGGCCGCGGCCAGGCGGCGTACCGCACCGTCCCGTACGCCGCGGTCGCGCCGTTGTCCGGGGAGGACCTGAGCCGGGTCGCGATGGAGGTCTACCGGGCCAACCACGGCACGCTACGCCGCACGCTCGGCGACCCGGACCTGCAGATGATGCACCGGATGCTGGGCAGCGACAGTCCGCTGCAGGGCGAGCTGCTGTCCTACCTGCTCTTCGACCCGGACTTCTTCGACGCCGCCTCGGACCTCGGTCGGCGCGACGCCCGGAGCTGGCTCGCGGCCGAGCCCGGCCTGTGGCGGACCGGTCCGCTCGGGGCCTTCGGGACCGACGACTGAGCCGCGCGCGGTCGGCTCACGACCGGGTGTAGCGGGTGCGGGTGAGGTAGTCCTTGGCCGGACCGCTCGCCCGCCAGGCGACGCTCCAGGTCCCGGCGTCGGGGTCGGCCTCGATCCGGCCAGTGTAGTGGTCGGGCCGGCACGGGTGCTCCAGGACCTCGCCGACCGCCCAGGGGTGGAACGGGCGCCCGTCCTCGAACGTCACCGCCCAGCCGCCGATCTCACCGGCCTCGCCCTTGTCGCCGGCCTCGCCTCTTTCGCCGGCCTCACCCTTCCCGCCCGCCTCGCCCGCCTCGCGGACGGCGTACAACGTGCGCTGGACCGGGGTCGGCTCCCCCGACTCCGCCGACTCCCCTGCGGCCCCGGCGGCCCCGGCTCGTCGCATCGAGCCGTGCTCGGACCAGCGGATCCGCCCCGGCGCCACCTCGACGAGCTCGGCCTCACCCTCGACGAGGATCCGCTCGCCGCCCCGGCGGTCCTCGATCGTCCGGTCGAGGCGCCACCGACCGAGGAGGTCGCGGGGCGACGGCACGCTACTCGGGAGACGCGGAGTCGATCTGCTGGGCGAGGTACTGCCCGACGCCGACGTGGCCGATGGCGTCGAGCTGGGCCTCGAACCAGTCACCGTGCGTCTCCTCGTCGCGGACCATCTCCTCGAACACCGAGGCGGTGCCGTGGTCACCCAGGTCGTGGCACTCCTGGGCGGAGGCGTTGAACTGGGCCACGGCCGCCTTCTCGCTCTCGAACGCCAGCCGGAGCATCTCCTCGGGCGTCTCGCCGACCTGGATGCTGTTGAGCTTCTGCAGGTTCGGGTGCCCGTCGAACATGAGGATCCGGTTGATCAGCGCGTCGGCGTCCTTCATCTCGTCGATGGAGAGGTCGTAGAAGACCTTGCCGAGACGTCCCAGCCCCCAGTTGTCCAGCATCCTAGCGTGCAGGAAGTAGGTGTTGGTCACGGTGAGCTCGAACGTGAGCGCATCGTTGAGCAGCGTCACCACGCGGGGGTCAACTGGCTGCACCTGCCACCTCCTGGACCGGTGGAGCGATGGGGTTGCCATGCTCGCACAGCAGCCGCTTCAAGGAGAAGATACACGCGCCGCAGCCGCTGCCGGCGCCGGTGGTGCGACAGATCCCGGCCAGCGTGCGGGCGCCCTGGTCGACCGCCGCGACCACGGCCCGGTCGTTGACGACCGCACAGTGGCAGACGATCATCGGCGTGCCCTTCGGATGACTGAGGTGAGCCTTACCTCATCAAGCCTACTTAGGTTCGCCTAAGTAGCGCAAGCGGGAGTCAGGCGACGTCGGCCTCCATGGCCTGCACGAAGTCACGCTTGACCGCCCGCCAGGACTCGTCGGTCATGTCCCGTCGCCAGTAGGGCGAGCAGGACATGTCACCGCGCGCCAGACCACGCTCGGCCAGCAGGTGCCGCCGGATCGCCCGGATCTCCCCGGCCTCGCCGTGCACGAACGCGTGCGCCCGACCCTCGGGGAAGGGGAGCTCCGCCACGGCCCGGGCCAGCAGGTCCGGGTCGTCGGGACCCCCCGTGCGGTGCACCCAGCCGAGGTCGAGGTCCGCCTCGCTGCGCAGGTCGAGCTCGTGCGCCGCGCCGTCGCAGAGCAGCCGCGCGACGACCCGGCGTCCTGCGGGGATCGCCTCGAGCGAGGCGGCGATGGCCGGGAGCGCGGACTCGTCGCCGACGAGCAGGTGCCAGTCGGCCTCCGGGTCCGGCCGGTAGCCGCCGCTGGGGCCCTCGAAGACCAGCACGTCGCCGAGCCTCGCCCGGGCGGCCCAGGGGCCGGCCGCGCCGCTGTCGCCGTGCACCACCCAGTCGATCGTCAGCCGACCCTCGACCGGGTCCCAGGAGCGCACCGTGTAGCGCCGGCGCGCGGGCGCCAGCTCGGCCGGCTGCTGCGCGCGGACCTCGGCGGGGTCGAACACCTCGCCGTACGGCGCCCCGGCCGGCGGGATCGCCACGTTGACGTAGGCGTCGGTCGCCTCGGGCATGACCAGGCCGTCCAGGCCGGGCCCGCCCAGCACGATCCGGACCAGGCTCGGCGTCAGCCATCGGACCGTCTCGACCCGTCCGTGCACCACGACCTCCTCGCGTCTCGAGCAGCAGCAACAGCAACAGCAACAGGTAAGGCTACCCTTACTTGGCTGCGGATCGAGCCGCGGGGCAGGTCAGGCTCTACGTTCTGCAGGTTCTGCGGCCGAGAAACCTGCAGAACGTAGAGACTCGGCGCGGGCGGCCACGACGAGCGCGGGCGACGGGGCGGCCACGAGGAGCGCGGGCGACGGGCCGGCGGGGAGGATCTGTGGAGCCGCCTGTCGGAATCGAACCGACGACCTATTCATTACGAGTGAATCGCTCTACCGACTGAGCTAAGGCGGCGCGCTGCCCGGGACGCGGCCCGGGCAACCCGGGGAAGTATACGGACCCTCCCCGTAGCGCACGAAACCGGCGGCCCCACGGGGACCGCCGGCTCCGGCGACGGATCGGCTCAGGCAGCCACGGACTCGCGCTCGGGGCGCGTGACGGGCTCCTCGGTGGCGGGGGCGTCGAGCAGGGACGCCTGCTCCGAACCACACCAGCAGGTGAAGGCGACGGCGAGGCCACCGTCGACGGTGGCCATGCCGGTGACCTGGCTCATGAAGATCAGCTGACGCTTCTGGCACGCGGTGCACTGGTGGACGAACATGGTGGACCTCCCTCGAGGGTGGTGGATGGGTACACCCTTATTGTGTGGCAGTGCAACTGATAGGGGTAGCCTCGGTTTTCTAGAGTTCCCCAAGGAATCCTCTATGGTTGTGAGCGTGCTCTCACTCCACCAGCTGCGCTGCTTCCTGGTCACCTACGAGCGCGGCTCGCTCACCGCCGCCGCGGACCACCTCGGCTACGCCCAGCCGTCGATCTCCGAGCAGATCCGCGGTCTCGAGAAGACCCTCGGCGTCGACCTGTTCACCCGGGTCGGCCGCGGCGTCACCCCGACCGCCGCGGCCGAGGCGCTCCGCCCGCACGCGGAGCGCACCCTCGAGGCCGCCGAGGACGCCCGGCGCGAGATGGCCTCGGTGGTCGCGCTCGAGACCGGCACCATCAGGTTCGGGATGTTCGGCACCGCCCGCCTGTACGCCGGCGCTCAGCTGATCGCCGACGTGCTGGCCCGACACCCCGGCGTCCGTGTCGAGCTGGTCGGCCAGAACTCCAGCGACGTGCAGGAGGACCTGCGGCGCGGACGGATCGAGGCCGCGATCATCGCCGTGCCCCAGGTGCACAGCGAGGGCATGGAGGTGGTCCCGGTGGCCCACGACGAGCTGGTCTACATCAGCGCCGATCCCGAGCACCTGCGCAGCCCGATCACGGCGGCCCGGCTCGCCCGCAGCTCGCTGGTGATGCCCGAGACCACCTGGCGCGCCGACGACTCGACCCGGATCGTGCTGCGGCAGATGCTGCACGAGACCGGCCGCAACCCGCAGACCCGGATCGAGGTGGAGGACGTCGAGACCGCGGTGGAGCTGGTCGGCATGGGGCTGGCCGACTCGGTGATCCCGAAGGGGGCCGCCGAGCAGCTGCTCCCGCGCCTGGCACCGCACGTCGGGGTCGCCTCGCTGTCCCCGAAGCAGGTGGACACGATCGCGATCGTGCACCGGGTCGGCGCCCAGCTCTCACCGGCCGCGCGGCTCATGATCGAGCTGGCCACCCGGCGGATCCAGGCCATCGCCGACCCGATCGAGCGCCGCCGCCGCTGAGCGCGGGTGCGGCAGCGGGGCTCAGCGGCGGTTCGCCCGGGCGGCCTCGTAGACCGCGATGAACTCCTGCGGCGGCACCCGCCGCACCACCTCGGCGACCGCCTCGAGGTGCAGCTGGTCCAGCCGACGGAACCGGACGCAGGACTTGCCCATGTCCAGCTTCAGCCCGCGCTCGGCGTACTGCTCCCGGAACCAGTCCTCCAGCCCCTCGTCGGCGTAGATGCCCATGAGGTAGAGCGCCATGTAGTTCTTCTGCGAGGCCAGTGCCAGCACCTGGAGCGGTTGCTTGTTGTAGGTGTCGGGGTAGGTCTCCAGCGGGATGCCCCAGGTGATCATCCCGAAGCCCATGGCCTCCTGGTAGCCCTCCGGCAGGTTCTCGTTGACCAGGTCGCGGACGATCGACACCGCCGCGCGCCGGTCCTCGGGCAGCTCGTCGAGGTACTCCTCGACCAGGGTGGCGTCGCTGTGCATGGTCCCAGTATCCCCCGCCCCGCCCCGCCGGTCGGGCCGGGAGTCTGGCCGGCAGTCAGCCGGCAGTCAGGCTGCGACTCAGGCTGGGCAGTCCACGTCGCCGTCGGGGACCGTGCCCTCGACCAGGTAGGACTCCACGACCTCGTCGACGCAGGCGTTGCCCATGTTGTAGCCGGTGTGCCCGTCGCCGTCCCGGCTCACCAGCACCGCCGAGGCGAGCTGGTCGGCGAGCGCCTCCGCCCAGCGGTACGGCGTCGCCGGGTCCCGCGTCGTGCCGATCACCAGCAGCGGGTCGGCGCCCTCCGCGGTCAACGGCTCACGCGGCTCGGGCGGCTCGACCGCCAGGCCGGCGCAGCCGGTCAGCGACCAGGCGAAGATCCGGCCGAAGGTCGGGGAGGCCTCCTCGAACGCGGCGAACTCCTCCGGCACCTCGTCGACGGGCGTGAAGCCGGGATCGTCGAGACAGTTGATCGCGTAGATCGCCTCCGAGCTGTTGTCCGTGTAGGTCCCGTCCGGGCCGCGCGAGGTGTAGAGGTCGGAGAGCCGGAGCAGCCCGGTGCCGTCGCCCTGCATCGCGCGGGACAGGGAGGCCGTCAGCAGCGGCCAGTTCGTCTCGCTGTACAGCGGCGCGACGATGCCGTAGAACGCGTTGCCGACCCGCAGGGTGCGGTCCCCCACCGGGAGCGGCTCCCGGTCGACCCGGTCCAGCAGGGCGCCGATCTCGGCCAGGGCCTCCTCCCGGTCGGCGCCGAGGAAGCAGGGGCCCTCGGCCAGGCAGTCGTCGACGTAGGCGGTGAGCGCCAGTTCGAACCCCGCGGCCTGCTCCAGGGTCAGGTCCCGGTTGGACAGGGAGACGTCGACGGCGCCGTCGAGGACCAGCCGCCCGGCCCGGTCGGGGAACAGGTCGGCGTAGGTGGCCCCGAGCTTGGTGCCGTAGGAGGCCCCGAAGTACGTCAGCCGGTCCTCGCCGAGCGCCGCGCGGATGACGTCCATGTCGCGGGCCGCCTCGACGGTCGAGACGTGGGCGGCCAGCTCGCCGCTGCGCCGCGCACACCCTGTCCCGATGAGCTCCAATTGGCGCTCGAACGCGGTGACCTCGGACGGCGTGTCCGGGTCGGCGTCGAGGGCGATGAAGCGGTCCAGCTGGCGATCGCCGAGGCAGTCGACCGGGCTGCTGGTGCCGGTGCCACGCGGGTCGAACCCCACGATGTCGAACCGGTCCCGGATCCGGTCGCCGAAGAACGAGCCGGCCCGGTCGGCGTACGACGTGCCCGGCGCGCCCGGCCCGCCGGGGTTCACCACGAGCGAGCCGACCCGGTCGGCCGGCCGCCCCGCGGCGACCTTCAGCAGGGCCAGCTCGATCCGCTCGCCCTCGGGGTCGTCGTAGTCCAGCGGCACCTCGATTCGGGCGCACTCGCGGTTGCCGCAGGAGGACCACGCGAGGGACTGGTCGTAGTACGCCTGGAGCCGCGGGTCGGGGGCCGGCTGCCCGCCGGGCTCCGGTCCGGTGGAGGTCTCCGGCGCGGCGGTCGGGGCGCGCAGGGTCCCGGTGCCGCCGGCATCCCCGGAGTCCACGAGCCGCCACACCGCCAGTCCGCCGCCGGCCAGGACCAGCGCGAACAGCAGCAGCCAGACGACGACGCGCTTCACGG
Source organism: Nocardioides donggukensis (assembly GCF_014842875.1). Taxonomy (GTDB): domain Bacteria; phylum Actinomycetota; class Actinomycetes; order Propionibacteriales; family Nocardioidaceae; genus Nocardioides; species Nocardioides donggukensis. The sequence continues at coordinate 235,202 of NZ_JACYXZ010000004.1, forward strand.
ACGGCTCCCCTCGGGTAGGCGCAGCGCGACCATCATGGCCTCCAGCGCCAACATCGCCGGGACGTTGAACTCGAGCATCTGCTTGCGGGCGGTGAAGATCGCCTCCACCCGCCGCAGGTTCGACTCCGGCGTCGTCACCCGCACCAGGCGGTCCAGGTCGGTGCGTGCCTCCTCGTTCACCAGGGCCGTGCCGGCGCCGGTGCCGAGCACGATCGCGTCGCGGTAGACCGACACCAGGTCCATGAGGCCGCGGTCCACGACGTCGAGGACCCGCCGCTTCGCCCGGGTCTTCTGGCCCCGCTCGAGGGCGGCCAGGGCAGGGGCGTACTCCCGGGGCCGGCGACCCCGCTCGACCACGCCGTACGACGAGTCGAGGTCGCCCTTCTCGCGGCTGTCGAGGTCGTCGGTGATCCCCTTCGCCTCCTCGGCCGCCATGTCGTAGAGATTCCTGGCCGCGTCGAGGCAGGAGCCCAGCGTGGTCAGCCGCACCGGGAACGCCACCACGTCGCGCCGTCGGCCCCGGGTGGCGTCGTCCTTCGCCAGTGCCCGGGCCCGGCCGATGTGACCCTGGCTGTAGCGGGCGGCGTAGGCCGCGACCGACGGCGAGACCTCGGCGGTGCGGACCAGGAAGTCGGCCACCGCCTCGGGGGTGGGCGTGCTCAGCGTGACCAACCGGCACCGGGACCGGATCGTCTGGAGGACGTCCTCGACGGTGGGGGCGCAGAGCATCCACACGGTGCGGTCGGTGGGCTCCTCGATCGCCTTGAGCAGGGCGTTGCAGGCCTGGTCGGTGAGCCGGTCGGCGTCCTCCACGATCAGCACCTGCCAGCGGTTCCCGACCGGGGCCAGCGCCGCCCGGCGCACGAGGTCCCGGACCTCGTCGACGCCGATCGAGAGCTTGTCGGTGCGGATCAACGACACGTCGGCGTGCGAGCCGGCCAGCACCGTGCGGCAGGAGTGACAGGTGCCGCAGCCGGGCGGCTCGGACTCGCACTGCAGCGCCGCCGCGAAGGCGACCGCGGCGTTGGACCGGCCCGAGCCCGGCGGGCCGGTGAACAGCCACGAGTGGTTCATGCCCCTGCCGGCGGCGGCCGGGGTCAGCGTCTCGACGACCGCGCGCTGGCCGACCAGCGAGTCCCAGACGCTCATGCGCGGGCGGACCCGTCGAGCAGGGACTCGACCCGAGCGGCCACCAGCGCGGTGATCTCCTCGGCCGGCGCCCGGGCGTCGAGCACCAGGTAGTGCTCGGGATCGGCGGCGGCCATCCCCAGGAACGCCTCGCGGACCCGCTGGTGGAACGCCGGGGACTCGCCCTCGATCCGGTCCCGCGCCTCGAAGCGGCCCAGCCCGTGCTCTGGCTCGAGGTCGAGGACCACGGTCAGGTGCGGGCGCAGGTCGGCGGTGGCCCAGCGGTTGACCCGCTCCACGTCCTCGGCGGACAGGGCGCGGCCGGCGCCCTGGTAGGCGATCGCGGAGTCGACGTAGCGGTCGGTGATCACGATCTCGCCGCGTTCGAGCGCCGGGCGGACCAGCCGCTCGACGTGCTCGGCCTTGTCCGCGGCGTAGAGCAGGGCCTCGGTGCGGTGCGCGAGCTCGCCGGTCGCCGGGTCGAGCACGATCTGGCGCACCCGCTGCCCCACCACCGTGTCGCCGGGCTCGAAGGTGAGCAGCACGGTGTGGCCGGCCGCCTCGAGCCGGTCCCGCAGGGCCCTCGACTGGGTGGACTTGCCGGACCCGTCGCCGCCCTCGAAGCACAGGAAGACGCCTCGCGGGGAGTGCACACCGCCGGTGACGGCTGGGTGATCTGCGGGGGCCGGGCTCACGGCGTACACCCTAGGCGCAGCCGCCCACACCGCTGACGGTGGTTGAGGAAGGCCGCCCGCCGGTGGTTGAGGAAGGCGCGCCCCCGGTGGTTGAGGAAGGCGCGCAGCGCCTGTCTCGAAACCACCCTTGGTTTCGAGACGCTCGCCGGGGCTCGCTCCTCAACCAGCGGGGCTCGCTCCTCAACCAGCGGGACGGCTCGGTTTCGAGACGCCCGTCCCCCGGTGGTTGAGGAAGGCGCGCAGCGCCTGTCTCGAAACCACCCTCGGTTTCGAGACGCTCGCTGGCGCTCGCTCCTCAACCGGCGGGACGGCTGCTCAACCGGCGGGGTGGCTTGGTTTCGAGACGCTCGCCGGGGCTCGCTCCTCAACCAGCGGGACGGCTGCTCGATCGGCGGGGGTCAGGACTTCTTGGCCGCCGCCTTCTTCGTGGTCTTCTTGGCAGCCGTCTTCTTGGCGGCCGTCTTCTTCGCGGCCGTCTTCTTGGCCGTCTTCTTCGCGGGGGCCTTCTTGGCGCCCTTCTTGGCCGCCTTCTTCGCCGGGCCCTTGGCCCGGCGCTCGGCGAGCAGCTCGGCGGCCCGCTCGAGCGTGACCTCCTCGACGCTGTCGTCCTTGCGCAGGGTGGCGTTGTACTCGCCGTCGGTGACGTACTCCCCGAACCGTCCGGCCTTCACCACGACCGGCTGCCCGGAGACCGGGTCCTCGCCCAGTTCCTTGAGCGGCGGCGCCGCGGCGGCCCGACCGCGCTGCTTGGGCTGGGCGTAGATCGCCAGGGCCTCGTCGAGGGTCAGCGTGAACAGCTTCTCCTCGGAGTCGATCGAGCGGGAGTCCGTGCCCTTCTTCAGGTACGGCCCGTAGCGGCCGTTCTGGGCGGTGATCTCGACGCCCTCGGCGTCCGTGCCGACCACGCGTGGCAGCGACAGCAGCTTCACCGCCTCGTCGAGCGTGATCGTGTCGAGCGACATCGACGCGAAGAGCGAGCCGGTGCGCGGCTTGGCCGACTTGGGCGCGTCCTCGGGCAGCTGCTCAGTGACGTAGGGACCGTAGCGGCCGTTCTTCGCCACCACCCGCAGCCCGGTCTCCGGGTGGCTGCCGAGGTCGATCTCCTCGCCGGCCGGGTTCGCGAGCAGCTCCTTGGCCTTGGCCAGGGTCAGCTCGTCGGGCGGCAGGTCATCGGGCACGTTCGCGCGGGTCGGGTCGCCGGCGGCGTCCCCGTCGTCGCCGGGCTGCTGCTCGACGTACGGACCGTAGCGGCCGACCCGCAGCACGACTCCCGAGTCCGGCCCGCCGACCGGGAACGTCGCCAGCTCCTTGGCGTCGATGTCACCGAGTCCGTTGACCAGCGGGTGCAGTCCCTCGACGGTGCTGGAGCCGTAGTAGAACTCGGCCAGCTCGGTTTTGCGGTCCCGCCGCCCGCCGGCGATGTCGTCGAGGATGTCCTCCATCCCGGCGGTGAACTCGTAGGAGACCAGCCGGCTGAAGTGGTCCTCGAGGAGTCGCACCACGGAGAACGCCAGCCAGGCCGGCACCAGCGCGGTGCCCTTCTTGTAGACGTAGCCGCGGTTCAGGATGGTGCCGATGATCGAGGCGTACGTCGAGGGTCGGCCGATCTCGCGGTCCTCGAGCTCCTTGATCAGCGTGGCCTCGGTGAACCGGGACGGCGGCTTGGTCTCGTGACCGGACGCGCTCACGGAGGCCGCCGTGACCCGGTCGCCCTCGGCCAGCTGCGGCAGCCGGGTCTCCTGGTCGTCGCGGGCGGCGTTGTCGTCGGTGCCCTCGACGTAGGCCTTGAGGAACCCGTGGAAGGTGATCACCCGGCCGTTGGCGGAGAAGACGACGTCCTCACCGGTGCCGGCCGCGCCGCCGAAGCGGATCGAGACCGACTGGCCGACGGCGTCCTTCATCTGGGAGGCGACGGTGCGCATCCAGATCAGCTCGTAGACCCGGAACTGGTCGCCGGTCAGGCCGGTCTGGGCGGGGGTGCGGAAGTGGTCGCCGGCCGGGCGGATCGCCTCGTGCGCCTCCTGCGCGTTCTTCACCTTCGAGGCGTAGGTGCGCGGGGCGTCGGGCAGGTACTCCGCGCCGTACAGCTCGCGGACCTGGTCGCGGGCCGCGCCGACCGCCGCCCCCGACAGCGTCGTGGAGTCGGTGCGCATGTAGGTGATGAAGCCGTTCTCGTAGAGCCGCTGCGCCACCGACATCGTGACCGAGGCGCTCATGCCGAGCTTGCGGCTGGCCTCCTGCTGCAGCGTGGTGGTGCGGAACGGCGCGTACGGAGAGCGCTTGTAGGGCTTCGACTCGACCGAGCGGACGTCGTACGTCGTGTCCCGCAGGCCGGAGGTCAGCGCCTCGGCGGCCTTCCGGTCGAGGTGGACCACCCCGTCGGGACGCTTGAGCCGGCCGTCCTGGCCGAAGTCGCTGCCCCGGGCGACTCGGGCGCCGTCCACGGAGTGCAGCTTGCCGGGGAACATCCGCTGCTCGTGGTCGGCGCCGGCGTCGAAGGTGCCCTCGATGTCCCAGTACGACGCGGCGGTGAAGGCCATCCGGTCCCGCTCCCGGTCCACGACCAGTCGGGTGGCGACCGACTGCACGCGACCGGCGGAGAGGCCGCTCATGACCTTGCGCCACAGCACCGGCGAGACCTCGTAGCCGTAGAGCCGGTCGAGGATCCGGCGCGCCTCCTGCGCCTCGACCAGGTCGTCGTTGATCTGGCGCGGGTTCTCGACCGCGGCCTGGATCGCCGGCTTGGTGATCTCGTGGAAGACCATCCGGTGGACCGGGATGTTCTTGGGCTTCAGCTCGTCGAGCAGGTGCCAGGCGATCGCCTCGCCCTCACGGTCCTCATCGGTGGCGAGGTAGAGCTCGTCGGCGTCCTTGAGCAGGCCCTTGAGCTTGGTGATGTGGCTCTTCTTGTCGCGCGGCACCACGTAGTAGGGCGTGAAGTCGTGCTCGACGTCGACCGCCAGCCGGCCCCACGGCTTGTCCTTGATCTTGGCCGGGGTGTCGGCGGCGTTGTTGGGGAGGTCCCGGATGTGGCCGATCGAGGACTCGACGACGTAGCCCGAGCCGAGGTACCCCGCGATCGTGCGGGCCTTGGCAGGCGACTCGACGATGACCAGCTTGTGTGCCACGGAACTCGTTCTCTCCTGGAGGGACGGCCGGGGTCCCGCGGACGGTCGCGGGGCCTCTCGGCGGCTTACGGTAGCGCGTGTTCCCACCGGCCCGGGTCGGCCTGTCCCACGGGGAGGGCCGACGGCCCACCCGGCGACCCGCCCCGGACGTCCCGGGGCGGCCGGTCGGTCAGGCCTCGAGGAACCCCTCCTCGACCAGCTCCCGGACCACCGGCAGGTACGCCGTCCGGGCGCCGGCGGCGTCGACCTCGAGCAGCCCGGCCAGCGCCTCGAGGATCCGGCCGACGGACAGGTCCCCGTCACAGGCGCCGACCAGCGCCGCCTCGACGGTGTCGGCCTTCCGGGCCCGGCGCAGGCCCCGCTGCTGGCGCAGCACGATCGTGTGCGGGTCCTCCGCGCCCGGGGCGCCGACGGTCTCCTGGCGTACGTCGCTGCGCGCGACGAGGTGGCTGGCCAGAAGGGACTCGTCGTCGGTCCGGTCGAGCATCCGGACCGCCTCGGCCCACGCGCGGACGGTGGGTGCGATCGGCTGCTCGACCTCCCAGGGCCACTCCTCCCAGCGCAGGCGGGGCACCTGGTCGGTGCGGCGCAGGTTGATCCAGCCGAAGCCGACCGCCTCGATCCCCTGCTCCTCGAACCAGGCCAGCCAGGTGTCGTAGCGGTCGAGGTAGTCCGGGTGGCCGTGCAGCCCCGCGTCCTTGAGCCAGAGCTCGACGTAGGCGGCCGGGTCGACCACCTCGCGGCGCACCACCCAGGCGTCGCAGTCGCGCACCCAGTCGGCCAGCCGCTCCTCCCAGGGCTGGTCGTCGCGGACCGCCCAGTTCGCGAGCACCTGGCACCAGCCGCCGGGGGTGAGGTGACCGGGCGCCGCGCGCACGATGTCCTCCACGACCCGGTCGCCGGGCAGTCCGGAGTCGCGGTAGACGAGCCGCTCGCCGGTGGCCGGCGAGATCACGAACGGCGGGTTGGTGGCGATCAGGTCGAACCGCTCGTCGCGCACTGGCTCGAAGAAGGAGCCGTCCCGGACATCGACCCGGTCCGCGCCCAGACCGTTGAGGGCGGCGTTGAAGCCGGCCATCCACAGGGCCCGGGCGTTGACGTCCGTGGCCACCACCCGTCGGCTGTGGGCGGCCAGGTGCAGGGCCTGGACCCCGCAGCCGGTGCCGAGGTCGAGCGCCGCGTCCACCGGCTCCCGCAGCGTCAGCTGGGCGAGCGAGGTCGAGGCGCCGGAGATGCCGAGCACGTGGTCGCGGCCCACCGTCCCGGGCAGGCCGTCCAGGCCCGGGGTCAGGTCGCTGACCACCCAGAGGTCACGCTCGTCGTCGGCGTAGGGCCGGCAGTCGAGCCGGGCGGCCACCTCGCCGACGCTGCGCTCGAGGATCCCGGCCGCGCAGAGCCGGTCCAGCAGGCCGCGCCGCCCGTCGCCCCCGGGCCGTCCCCCGGAGCCGGACAGCGCCGCCTCGGCGGCCTCGAGCCGCACCGGGGTCTGGAGCAGGAAGAGCCGGGTCAGCGTCTCCAACGGCGAGCCGCCGGCGGTCCGCCGCAGGGCCGGCGTGGTCTCGCTGCGCCCCAGCGCCGCGTGCGCCGTCGTACCCAGCAGGTCGGCGACGCCGTCGTGGGTGAACCCGGCCGCGCCGAGCGCCTCCCCCAGCCGGCCGGCCAGCCCGGTGTCGACCGACGGCCCGGCAGCGGCGGACGGCCCGGCGGCGGGACCGGTCTCGGGGCTCATGCCGCGCATCGTCCCACGCGACCCGTCGTCAGTGTCGGCCCCCAACACCCCGACCCGTCGCTTGTGTCGGCCGTAAATGCCGCGACCCGTCGCTTCTGTCCGCGCCGGGGTCGGCGGAGGTGGACAGAAACGACGGGTCGCGGTGGGTCAGGCGGTGTCCGGCGAGCCCGGGGTGCCCGGCGTGGTGGCGTGGGCGTCGTCGCCGAGGACGACCTCGCGCTGCTTGGACACGAAGACGGCTCCGGCGATGATCGCGACCGCCACCAGGGCGATGGTGATCCGCAGGACGTCGTTCTGGTCGTCGCCGACGCTCATCGAGACCACGGCGCTGGCGATCAGCAGCGAGACCAGGTTCATCACCTTGATCAGCGGGTTGATCGCCGGGCCGGCGGTGTCCTTGAACGGGTCGCCGACGGTGTCGCCGATGACCGTCGCCTCGTGGGCGGGCGAGCCCTTGCCCCCGTGGTTGCCGTCCTCGACGAGCTTCTTGGCGTTGTCCCAGGCACCACCGGAGTTGGCCAGGAAGACCGCCATCAGCGTGCCGGTGCCGATCGCACCGGCCAGGAACCCGGCCAGCGCGGTGGCGCCGAGGCCGAAGCCGACGGCGATCGGTGCCAGCACCGCGAGGATGCCCGGGGTGATCAGCTCACGCAGGGAGTCCTTGGTGACGATGTCGACGACCTTGCCGTACTCCGGCCGGCCGGTGCCCTCCATGATCCCGGGGATCTCCCGGAACTGGCGGCGCACCTCGTAGACCACCGCTCCCGCGGCCCGGGCGACGGCGTTGATGGCCAGGCCCGAGAAGAGGAACACGACCGCGGCGCCGATCAGCACGCCCACCAGCACGGCCGGGTTGAAGACGCTGAAGTCCAGCAGGTTCGCCTCGTCGGCCGTCGGGTTGGCGTCGCGCAGCGACTCGAACACCGAGGTGGCGTAGGAGCCGAACAGGGCCGTGGCGGCCAGCACCGCGGTCGCGATCGCGATCCCCTTGGTGATCGCCTTCGTGGTGTTGCCGACGGCGTCCAGCTCGGTGAGGATCTGAGCGCCCTCCGGGCTGACGTCGCCGGACATCTCGGCGATGCCCTGGGCGTTGTCGGAGACCGGGCCGAAGGTGTCCATGGCGACGATCACGCCGACGGTGGTGAGCAGGCCGCAGCCGGCCAGCGCCACCGCGAACAGCGAGACTGTCAGCGCCGCACCGCCGAGCAGGTAGGCGCCGAAGACCGCAGCGCCGATGACGAGCGTCGTGTAGACCGCCGACTCGAAGCCGACCGACAGGCCGGAGAGGATCACGGTGGCCGCACCGGTGAGGGAGGTCTTGCCGACGTCCTTGACCGGGCGGTGCTCGGTGCCGGTGTAGTAGCCGGTCAGGGCCAGGATGCCGGCCGACATCACGATGCCGATCACCACGGCCGAGGCCGCGATGAACCGTGGGTCGCCGTCCGCCGAGGCGAGGTCGCCGGCGATGTTGGTGAAGTCGGCGAAGCTGCTCGGCAGGTAGACGTAGGACAGCACGATGCTGGCCACCGCGGCGATGCCCGAGGAGAGGTAGAACGACTTGTTGATCGTGGTCAGGCCGTTCTCGCCCACCTTGGGCTTGGTGAGGTAGACGCCGGCGACGGCCGTGAGCGCGCCGATCGCGGGGATCAGCAGCGGGAACACCAGGCCCTTGTCGCCGAAGGCCTGCGAGCCCAGGATCAGCGCGGCGACCAGCGTGACGGCGTAGGACTCGAAGAGGTCGGCGGCCATGCCGGCGCAGTCGCCGACGTTGTCGCCCACGTTGTCCGCGATCGTCGCGGCGTTGCGCGGGTCGTCCTCGGGGATGTTGTTCTCCACCTTGCCGACCAGGTCGGCGCCGACGTCGGCGGCCTTGGTGAAGATGCCGCCGCCGACCCGCATGAACATCGCGAGCAGTGCGGCGCCGAAGCCGAAGCCCTCGAGCACGTCGGGCGCCTCGTCCTGGAAGAGGAGTACGACGACGCTGGCGCCCAGGAGGCCCAGGCCGACGGTGAGCATGCCGACCATGGCGCCGGTGCGCAGACCGATGGTCATGGCGGGCTCGCGGCCGGCGGTGTTGGCCGCGGACGCGACGCGCAGGTTCGCGCGGACCGCGAGGTTCATGCCCAGGTAGCCCACCGTCGCCGAGAAGCCGGCCCCGACGAAGAAGAAGATCGAGCGGAAGATCCGGACGGTCGTGTCCTCCGCGGGCAGCGCCAACAACAGGAAGAACGCCACCACGGCGAAGATCCCCAGCGTGCGGAACTGCCGGGTCAGGTAGGCGTTGGCGCCCTCCTGCACTGCCTGTGCGATGCGCTGCATGTTGTCGGTGCCTTCACCGGCGGCGAGCACCTCGTTCCGGAACATGGCGGCCAGCCCGAGCGCGACGAGCGCGATCGCGGCGACGACGATGACGAGAACGAGATTGCCTCCGGAGACATCCACGACAGCGGGGTGGATCCCGGTCATGTTTCTCCTCGAGTGTGATGCTGCTAACGCGAACGAGCCGGATTCTACGCACGGCGCGGGGCCTCACGGCAGCAGGGTGTGACCCGGGACACGTCCGTGTCGGGCGGGACCGGCGGGTCGGGACAGCATCGCGGAACGCCATCCGCTGGACGGGACCAGGCAGGACCAGCCGGACCTCGTGGGAGAGGGGCGGCGCCGGGTCGGGTCAGCCGGCGTCGGCGGCAGCGGCCTCGGGCGAGTCGTGGATCGTGAACACCTTGGCCAGGCCGGTGATCCGGAAGATCTTGAGCAACCGGTCCTGGTTGCAGATCAGCTGCAGCGAGCCGTTGTGCGCCCGGACCTTCTTCAGCCCACCCACGAGCACGCCCAGGCCGGTGGAGTCGAGGAACTCGACACCGCTCATGTCGATGATCAGGTCGTAGACGCCCGCGCCGACGAGGTCGGAGATCTTGTCGCGCAGCTTGGGGGCGGTGTAGACGTCGATCTCGCCCTCGACCGCGACAATGGTCACGCCGTCGGCGTCCCGCGTCACAAGAGTCAGGTCCACGTGTCTCCTCCACGGGCTCGAGAGCCTCCAGGCCTTCGGAGTCCTCAGTCGCCCCGATGCGTCCGCCCATATCAAACCATGCGGCCCGACAGTCGCGCATGCGCATCCTCGCGTCCGCGGTGCGTGCCGTCGGCGACCCACCGTCGGTGCCCCTTGCCAGACTGGGCGGGTGCCCTCGTCTCCCCCGTCCTCGACGCCTCCGGTCCGGGACCTCGTCACCCGGCTCAGCGCGGGCGACCGGGCCGACCGGCTGACGCACCTGGAGGTCCTGCCTCCGCGTGCCGCGACGTACGCCGACTGGCCGGCCTGGGCGCCCGGGGACGTGGTCGCCGCCTGGCAGGGCCGGGGCGTCGACCGTCCGTGGGCACACCAGGTGGAGGCCGCCGACCACGCCTGGGCCGGGCGCCACGTCGTGGTCTCCACGGGGACCGCGTCGGGCAAGTCGCTGGCCTACCAGCTGCCGGCGGCGACGGCCAGCCTCACCGGGCGCGGCGCGCGCGGGGAGCGCGGGGCCGGCACGCTCTACGTGGCGCCGACCAAGGCACTGGCCCAGGACCAGCTGTCCGGGCTGCTCGACCTGGGCCTCGGTCTGCGCGCCACCACCCACGACGGGGACAGCTCCCGGGAGCAGCGGGACTGGGCCCGCGACCACGCGGAGCTCCTGCTGACGAACCCCGACATGCTGCACCACTCGCTGCTGCCGGGGCACGAGCGCTGGGGACGCTTCCTCGGCTCGCTGCGGTTCGTCGTCATCGACGAGTGCCACCACTACCGGGGTGTGTTCGGTGCTCACGTGTCCCACGTGCTGCGACGACTGCGCCGGGTCTGCGCTCTGCACGGCGCCGACCCGACGTTCGTGCTGGCCTCGGCGACCGTGGCCGAGCCGGCCGAGCTCGCCTCCCGGCTCACGGGCCACGACGTGGTGGCGGTGACCGAGGACGCCTCGCCGCGCGGGCAGGTGGCCCTGGCGCTGTGGGAGCCGGGCTTCACCTCGTTCGTGGGAGAGAACGGGGCACCGGTACGCCGTGCCGCGACGTCCGAGGTCGCCGACCTGCTCACCGACCTCGTCCTGGAGGGGGCCCGGACGCTCGCCTTCGTCCGCTCCCGCCGAGGCGCCGAGACGGTCGCCCAGACCTCGGCCGGTCACCTGGCCGAGGTCGCGCCGGAGCTGGCCGGCCGGGTCGCGCCGTACCGCGGCGGCTACCTCCCCGAGGAGCGCCGGGCCCTGGAGCAGCGCCTCCGGTCCGGTGAGCTCCTCGGGCTGGCCACCACCAACGCGCTCGAGCTCGGCATCGACGTCAGCGGTCTGGACGCCGTGCTCCTGGCCGGCTTCCCCGGCACGCGGGCCGCCCTGTGGCAGCAGGTCGGCCGGGCCGGCCGGGGTGCCCGCGATGCCCTCGGGGTCCTGGTGGCGCGCGACGACCCGCTCGACACCTACCTGGTCACCCACCCCGAGTCGCTGCTGGGGAGGCCGGTGGAGGCGTGCGTCTTCGACCCCGGCAACCCGTACGTGCTGGGGCCGCACCTGTGCGCGGCCGCCGCGGAGTCACCCCTGTCCGTCGGCGACCTGCCGCTGTTCGGTCCCACCGCGCGCGAGGCTGTGGACTCGTTGGCCGCGTCGGGCCTGCTCCGACGCCGGTCGTCGCGCTGGTTCTGGACCGACCGGCGACGGGCCAGCGACCTCGCCGACATCCGGTCGGTCGGCGGTGCGCCGGTCCAGCTCGTCGAGTCCGCCACCGGGCGGGTGGTCGGCACCGTCGACGCCGCCGCGGCCCACGGCTCCGCCCACCCCGGGGCCGTCTACGTGCACCTCGGCGAGACCTGGCTGGTCTCCGAGCTGGACCTCGGGACCAACGTCGCCATGATGGACCGGGCCGAGGTCGACCACAGCACGTCGGCCCGGGAGGTCACCGACATCCGGATCGTGCAGGAGCGCCGGCACGAGGCCTGGGGGCGGTGCCGGCTCGCCGTCGGGGAGGTGGAGGTCTCCCACCAGGTGGTGTCCTACCTGCGACGCCGGGTGCCGACGGGGGAGGTGCTCTCCGAGGAGCCGCTGGACCTGCCCGAGCGCAGTCTGCGCACGACCGCCGTCTGGTGGACGGTCCCCCCGGGGGTGCTCTCCGACGCCGGCCTCGAGGACTCGGACCTGCCGGGATCGGCGCACGCCGCCGAGCACGCCTCGATCGGGTTGCTTCCGCTGTTCGCGACCTGCGACCGCTGGGACATCGGCGGGGTCTCGACGGCCCTCCATCCGGACACCGGCATGCTGACCGTCTTCGTCCACGACGGGCACCCCGGTGGTGCGGGCTTCGCCGAGCGGGGCTTCACCTCGGCCCGGACCTGGCTCACCGCCACCCGGGAGGCGATCGCGAGCTGCGGGTGTGCCGAGGGGTGCCCGTCCTGCATCCAGTCCCCCAAGTGCGGCAACCAGAACAGCCCGCTCGACAAGGCCGGGGCCGTCGCGCTGCTCGACGTCCTGCTGGCCGACGCCTGAGCCGAGCGGGTGCCGGGCCCGGCCGGACTCTGGGCCTGGGCCGGCGTCTGGGCCCGGCCGACGTCAGGGCCCGGTCGGCGTCCGGGCCCGGCCGGCGTCAGGGCCCGGCCGGCGTCAGGGCAGCGAGACCGGGGCCGGCACGCAGACCCGCCGCGTGCCGTTGCCGGAGAACACCACCAGGTTGGAGGCGGCCGACTCACCGCCGGGCACGATCGCGACCAGCCAGAACGAGCCCGCGACGTTGTTCAGGCCGGCCACCAGCTCGGCACTGCGCACCGTGCCCGGGGTGATCGACTGGGGCGGGTACAGGTCGTCGGTGTAGCGGATCTCGAACGACGAGGGGTTCACGCTGGAGGTCCAGTCGATCGAGGTGGTCTGGTTGCCGTTGCTCACCGTGCAGCCCGTGATGCGCGGCGCCGGAGGCGTCGCGACGGCGCGGCTGAACGTGCCTGAGGTGGCGCCCGCGGAGTCGGTGTAGAACGCCTCGGTCTGCCGCGGCGCCGGGAGCAGCGCCAGCCCCAGCGCGACCGCGCAGACCACGACGGCGAGCGGCTTGCGCAGGTCGCGACGGGGGCCGCCGGGCTCCCCGGTGCCGCCCGAATCCCCCGACTCGGTGCCGGTGGCGTCCGCCTCCTCGGACCACTGCTGGAGCACGGCGTCCCAGTCGGCCGGCAGCCAGTCCTGGTCGGGCTCGCTCGGCCGCCAGCCGGTCGTGGTCGGGCCGATCGGTACGGCGACCTCGGCAGGGACGGCATCGACCAGGTCGGTGGGACGGTGCGCGAGCCCCTGCTCCGGCTCCATGCCGGGACCCGTCTCTGGACCTGCCTCCGGGCCCGGCTCCGGATCTGTCCCGGAACCCGGCTCGGAACCCTGCTCGGAGCCGGGCAGCGGTGCCCGCCGCCCGAACGCGATGACCAGCGCCACGGCCGCCAGGGCGCCGCCGCCGAACATCCCCACCGGTCCGCTGAGCCAGGTGGCGACGTACCCGGCCCGCGGGATGTCGAAGAGCACCCGGTCGGCCTCGCGCACGACGTACACGTCGCTGTCGACCACGCGGTTCGCGTCGCCCCGGAGCACCAGGCTGGCCTGGTCGCCGGAGAGCGCCACGTCCTCGATGCGGTGGGTGACCCGGACGTCGCCCTTGGTCAGCACGGTCACCACGTCGCCGACCGCGAGGTCGGTCGCGGGCACGGTGCGGGAGACGGCCAGCGCGCCGGTCTCGATGGCGGGCGCCATCGAGCCGGACCTGAACACGACGAGCCGCAGGTCGAGCGTCACCGCGGCGAGCGCGACGAGCACGCAGAGCACGCCCGCCACCGCGCCGGCGGTCAGGGCGGCCTCCCGGAGCAGCCCGGGGAGCCGGGTGCGCAGGGGTGCCGCGGTTTCCGGGCTCCCCGGGCTCCGCGTGCTCGTCGCGCTCGTCGTCGTCATCAGGGTGCGCCGACCTGCTTGGCGTTGAAGGTGAACGTGGCGGTGGTGGACTGGCCCTGCCCGGTGGTGGTCCCGGACGGCAGGGTGGCGCTGACGCAGACGTTCTCGCTGCCGGAGGCGGCCACGGGCCGGTTGGCCGAGATCACCTGCTGTGCGGTGTTCATCGTCGCGTTGAAGGTCTGGGTGCCGCCGGTGCAGGACATCGACGCGCCGGACCCGCTCACCGCGCCACCGGGCACCACCCGGAAGACGAGGAGCGACCCGAGCGGCCCCGGCGCGACCCCGGTGGCGGTGTAGGTGAAGTCGATGCTGCCGGCGTTCTGGACGTTGACCGCGGCGGCCTTGGACTGGCCGGGCTCCATGTTGGCCAGGGCGAAGCTGCTCGTGAACGCCGCGGGGTTGTTGTCGGCCCCGTTCAGCTTGATGTCGAGGGTCCCGGCGGTGAACGTGCCGCCCTGGAGGGTGGCGGTGTCGGTCCAGTAGGCCAGCGTGCTGACCGTCCCGAGGCCGAGCACGATGCCCAGGCTGAGGACCGCCCTCGTGCGCGCGCTGCGCAGCCCTCGCAGCAGTCGGCGCGGGGTGGGGAGTGTGCGGTCGGTCATGCGTGCCTCCGGTGGTCTTCGTCGTCGCGACGACGTCCGAGAACGAGTGAGAGCCCGACGCCGACGAGTGTCGCGCCGAGTGCGAGGAGCCAGCCGATGGCCGGCGCCCCCGTGTCGGGAAGGTTGCCGAGGGCCAGGCCCCCGGGTGTGTCCTGGAGCGGAGCGCCCGGGGCGCCCGAGCCGGCCGGGACGGCCGGCTCCCCGGGGGAGCCGGGCCCACCGGGAGTGCCGGGCCCACCGGGAGTGCCGGGGTCCCCGGGCGCCGGGTTGGCCGGGTCCGGGGTGACGATGTCGTCGGTGACCTGGGTGAGGCGCAGCCCGAGCGCCAGCTCGGACGACCTCAGCTGGGTGTCGTTGCCGGCCGCCTCGGCGAATCGCGCCGTCACCCGGAGCCGGGCCGACCTGCCGGGCTTCAGCAGGGCCCGGGAGCGCAGCTGGCCGTCCTGGTCGGTGGACGCCCAGCGACCGCCCGCGCCGCGGACCGTGATCCGGAGGACACCGAGGTCGATGAGCGAGCCGAGGTGGTCGTCGAGGACGTCGACGACCAGGCGGCCGGGCTGGGCGGCCGCGTTGCGGACGTGGAAGGTGGCGGTGCGCCGGTCGCCGGGCACCCAGCGAAGGGCGTTGTCGAACAGCGGCCGGTCCAGCTCGCGGGCGAAGCTGCGCCCGTCGTTGCTGACCAGCAGCTGGTCGGCCGCGAGCGCCGGGGCCGGGCTCCAGCCGGACAGGCAGAGCGCGAGCGCCAGGACGCCGAGCACGCGCCTCACGGGCGTGCCCCGGCGTCCTCGAGGACCGGCTCGGCGTCGTCGTCCGGTGCACCGGCCGGACGACGACGCCCGCGCGCGGCGGTGGCGAACATGAACGAGGCGTAGCCGAGCAGGACCACGGCCACGCCGGTCACCATCGTGTTGCGCTTGTTCTGGTCGACCGCGACGTGCAGCCGGCCGACGTACGGCACGGAGTACCAGAGCCGGCCCTTGATCTGGACCGGGATGACCTCGCCCTCGTCGGCCACCCGGTTCGCGTCGCCCTGCGTGCGGAACGCCGGACCGCCCTTGCCGTCGCTGGTCACCGCGATCACACGGTGCGTCACGACCGCCGGCTGCCCGGAGGCGAGCTGGTAGGTGATGACGTCGCCGACGTTGATCTCGGCCGGGTCGACCGGCCTGACGACGACCAGGGTGCCGGGCGGAGCCGTCGGCACCATGGACGAGGTCAGGATCGCGTACGGCGTGGCGCCGCCGACCCTGGGGATGAGCACCGCGACCGTGATCAGCAGCACCATCGCGGCCACGAACGTCCAGGCGACCGCGGTGGTCACCAGGCGCAGGGCCGTCGCTGTGTGCCGTCTCGCGGTCACGGGTGCCTCTCTCGTCAGGACCGGTGGTGTGGTTGCCGCGGCTGCGGCAACCACACCGTCCGGACCGGGTGGGTGCGGTGGATCAGTTGTGGACCTGGGTCAGGCTCACGGTGTAGTCGGAGAGCTCGAGCGCGAGGTCCTGCGAGGTGTTGTCCTCGGCGCCGTAGGGGAAGGTCACGGTGATCGTGGCCTTCAGCTCCTCGCCGTCGTTGCCCTCGGTGATCTCGGTGATGGTCGCGTCGCCGATCGTGAACGATGCCGCCGTGGTCACCTTGGCCGCCAGGTCGCCGGTGGAGGCGCCGCCGGTGGTCGCGAGGGTGGCCCGCAGGTGGTCGCCGACCGCGTTGACGTCGAAGGTGCACTCCTTGGTGATGACGTCGCCGGGCACCAGCGTGCTGCCCGTGCCGAACACGGCGTCGGCGGTGGCCTCGTCGCCGTCGAGGATCCAGTCGGCGGCCGCGCAGCTGTCGGCGTCACCCGTGGTGTCGTCGAGGCTCATCTGGCCGGACGAGATGGTGCTGCCACCGATCGTGACCGCGTCGGACCAGTAGGCCAGCGAGCCGGCTCCGCCGAGCAGCAGAACGCCCGCTGTCGCTGCGGCCACGGCACCCTTGGTTGAGTTGCGCATGCGTGAGTCATCCCCATTCATCGTGTGTGGGCGGCCCCTGGCCGCTCCCCCCGGTGGTGCGGACCCGACTGGGTCCCCCAGGGTGAACACTGGGGTCGGCCACCGGTGCCGGCGTGCGGTTTGGGGCCCCGGTGGACACGCTGTGGATGATTTATGTCCGAGGCGTAACCGTGCCGCCCGCCCCGGGCCCCGCGCGTGCCGTGGCTGTGGGGGTCCACCCGAATCCCAGGTACCGCGGACCCACCACCCGCGCCTCGACGAGCACGTCCGCGTCGAGCACCGTGCAGGCACTCAGCCGGGCGCCGTTGGCCTCGGCGATCCGCGCCGACGCCCCGCAGGCGTCCTCGCCGCGGGCGAGCGCGGTCGCGCCGGCGAGGGCTGCCAGATCGACGGCCCCCTGCGCCCGACGGTGTGCGGCCGTGGTCGCGGCGACGAAGGCTGCAGCCAGACCGATCAGGAGCAGCACCCCGGCGAGCGCCACGAGGAGCACGCTGGCCGTGCCCTCGTGGTGCCGACCCGCGCGGCGGGGGCGGCCAGGCTGAGGGCCGGGCTTGGGGCCCCGCGTGAAGACGGGCTGAAGACCAGGCCGAATACCGGGCTGAAGACCGGGCTGAAGACCCGGGTCACGGTGGCGGCTCACGGCTCCTCGACCAGCGCGACCGCGGTGGCGTCCGCCTCGGCTCCGGGCAGCCCGCCGAGCAGGCCCCCGGGAGGGGAAACGGGCAGGCGCACCCGGACCTCCACCCGATCGGCGTCGTGCACGACCTGCACCGTGGCACCCGGGGCGACCGTCCGCGCCAGCGCCGTGGCCCGGTCGGCCGGGTCACCCCGGGCGAGGGCCCTGGCCGCCTCCCGCGCCGCGTCGGTGGCCCGCACCTGCGCCAGCCCGACGGTGACCAGCCACAGCAGGGCGACGGTCAGCGCCACCAGCAGCGGCAGCACCAGCGCGGTCTCGGCGGTGACCGCACCCCGCTCATCGCCACCCCGGCGGGCCGGTCGCCCCCGCGCCGGCCGCCCCCGCGCCTGTCGCTCCCAGGCCGGTCGCTCCCAGGCCGGTCGCTCCCGGGCCCGGCCGGTCACCCGATGCCCAGCATGGACAGCACGTGCTCGAACATCTGCCGCAGCATGCGGTCGCCGAAGCCTCCGGTCATCAGCTGGTACAGCACCCCTGCCAGCCCGGCGCCGGCGGCCGTGCCCACGGCGTACTCCGCCGTCGTGATCCCGCGTTCGTCCGGTCCACTCATCCGTGCCCTCCTCCAGTACGACGGCCGCACCGTGCGGCCACCAGCACCCTTGGCGATGCCGGCGACCGCCGGGCCGGACCCGGGTGCGGCCTGTGGAGCACGGCAGACCCCGCGCGCCCTGTGGACGCCGCCCGGGCCGTTGGCCCGGGAGCAGGGCGCGCACCCGGTCACCACGAGAGCGCCCCCAGCGTCGTGACGACGACCGGCACGATGCCGAGCAGCAGGAAGGCCGGCAGCAGGCAGAGGCCGAGGGGCAGCGCCGCCCGGACCCCCACGGCCCGGGCCCGGTCCTCGACGACGCTCCTGCGCTCGGCGTGCAGGTCGTCGGCCAGCCGCCGCACCTGGTCGGCCACCGGCGCTCCCGACCGCTCGGCGCGCTCCAGTGCCCGGCCCAGCGGACCCAGTCCGGGCCGGGCGGCCAGGGCTGCCCACACCCGCGTCGGCGGGACGCCGACCAGCAGCTCGGCTCGGGCGGCGACCAGGGCCGTCGACGCCGGTCCGGGCAGGGCCCGCGACACCGCGTCGAGGGCGTCGCCCAGCCCGGAGCCCGTGCGCAGCACGAGCCCCAGGAGCAGCACGACCTGGGGCAGCTCGGCCTCGGCCTGCTCCCGCGCCCGTCTCGAGGCGACCGGCTCGACCCGGCCGAGCAGCCAGAAGCCGCCCGCGGCCAGCGCCGGGCCGACGACCCATGCGACCGACGGATCGAGCCACACCGCGGCGGGCAGACCACACAGCAGGCTCGCCGTCGCCCGGTGCCGCCGCAGCCGACCGGGCCCGTCGGGCCGCCCCACCACCGTCCGCGCGGGTGAGGTCACCGAGCGGTACCGGTGACTCGGCCGGGCGAGGAGCACCGAGAGCGCGAGGCCCGTCGCCGAGAGCAGGGCGAGGCTCACGGCCCGGCCCGGTCCACCGACCGGGCGATCGCGTCGATCCAGGCCAGGCCGATCCCGGCCAGCCCCAGGCCCGCCGCCAGCAGGGCGACACCGGGGCCGGTGCCGATAAGGAAGGCCGCCGGGGCGGCCCCGCCCCCGGAGCCCACGGTCAGCGTGAGGACGGGCAGCCCGGCCACGAGGTTGGCCGTCGCGCGGGCCGACGCCAGCTCGGAGCGGACCACCCGACGCGACGCCTCCCGCTCCCGGAGCATCCGCGCGACCACGGCCAGCGACTCGGCCAGCCCGCCGCCGCTGCGGTGCGAGACCTGCCAGGCACCGGCGACCAGGCGCAGGTCCCCGGCGCCGGGCTGGCACGAGAGCGCGCGCAGCGCCTCGGGCACCGAACCGCCCAGCCGGGCCGTCCTCGCCAGCCGCCGGGCCGCGGCCCAGTGCCGCCCGGCCGCGTCGAGGGCTGCTTGAGGGGTCTGGCCGGCAGCCAGCTCGGCCGCCAGGGCGTCGCAGGTCTCGCGGACCTGGATCCCGGTACGACGCGCTGCGGCCGCCCGGCGTCGGCTGCGACGCAGGAGCCACCCGGCAGTGACCGCGGCCGCGACCACCACCGCGGCCCGGACCAGGGCGGTCGAGCCGGTGACCGCGATCAGCGCCACCGCCCCGGCACCCAGCAGCACCAGACCCGGGAGCAGGCCCGCGATAGCGGTTCCGCCTCCTGCCCGGGACGACGAGGCCCGGGCCGCCCAGGGAGCCCGGGCGGGGCGAGGGGGCGCCAGGAGCACCAGCGCCACCGCGACCAGCACCGCGCTCGCCGACCCCGTCAGCACCGGTCCGCCCCCGTCGGCGAGTCACCGGGCGGGCCGGGGCCGGACTCGAGCCTCGCCAGCAGCCGGTCGATCGCCGGCCCGGTGCGGGTGCCGGCGTGCCGGTCGAACCGCACCGCCCACTCCATCGTGGTCAGGCCGCCCGGCCCCCGGACCGGGACCGCCACCTCGACGAGCCGGCGCGTGGCGCCGTCCCGGGCCAGGTGCAGCACGGCGCCGACCGCGGCCCCGAGCTGGCTGTGGGCGGCCTCGCGACCCAGCCCGGCGGCCAGCGCGAGCGCCTCGACCCGGGCTGGCAGGTCCTCCGCCGAGTTGGCGTGGACGGTGCCGCACCCCCCGTCGTGACCGGTGTTGAGGGCCGCGAGCAGGTCCACCACCTCGGCCCCGCGCACCTCGCCGACCACGAGCCGGTCCGGCCGCATTCGCAGCGCCTGCCGGACCAGGTCCCGCAGGGTCACCGCGCCGGCGCCCTCGATGTTCGCGGTCCTGGCCTCCAGCGCGACCACGTGCGGGTGGTCGGGGCGCAGCTCGGCGGAGTCCTCGGCGAGGACCAGGCGGTGTCGGGGGTCGACGGCGCCGAGCATCGCCGAGAGGAGGGTTGTCTTGCCGCTGCCGGTGCCGCCGGTCACCAGGAAGGCCGTCTGCGAGCGGACCAGCCGGCGGACCAGCACGAGCCCGTCGGCGGTCAGGGTGCCGCGCTCGGCGAGATCGGCGAGCGACAGGCCGGCTGCGTGCGGCACCCGCAAGGAGATCAGGGTCCCGGGCCGCGACAACGGGGCCAGGACCGCGTGGCACCGGGTGCCGTCGGCCAGCCGGACGTCGACGTACGGCGCCGCGTCGTCAAAACACAGCATTTGACATATCGATTTCACGCTCAGACGGCATGGCGACCGCTCGGGGTCGGCTGGCACCCAACCGGACCGACCCCGAGCGGAGTTCAGAGGCGGTCGATCACCTTGTGCAGGTGTGCCCAGGGCTCACGGCTGGGCTTCGGGCTCGGGATCACGCGCCATGCCGGGAGCACGGGCGGGAAGTCGCCCTCGACCTCCGCCCGGAGCCGCTGCGCCCTCGACGGCGACTTGTGGCTCAGGTACGTCACGACCGCCTGGGCCCGGGCGGGCCAGCCGATCGCGCCCGCATCCTCGATCGCAAGCGCACAGGCCGGGCAGGCGTGGCCCCAGATGCGTTCCGGTCCCCTCGACCCCAGAGCCTTCGGGTTCGTGTTGACCTCGCGCCACACCGCGCGGCTGACAGCCTCGACGCCACCGCGACGGGCGACTTCGATCGCCGCGCGGTTCACAGAAGCGAGACCGCAGAACACACACCCGCCCGTCGGGCAGCGGATCGCCACCGGCGGCTCGGACTGCGCCAGCCGATCGCGCAACCCAGCGGCGTAGGCCCGGCGGAGTTCGTCACGCTGCGTGAGCGTGACATGTGCCCAGGGGCGAGGGCTGCACAGACCGATGGTCAGTGTCAGCGGGTTGCTGAATCGCACGCTGTGGGCTGCGGGGTGCAGCCGGGGCAGGAGCAGACCCAGGTCTGTGCTCGTCGTCTGCCCGATGATCTCCAGACCGAACAGCACTGCCTCGACCCGCTCGACGGCGATGTCCGGGCCGATCCGGGCGGCGTAGGCGGGGTGGGCGGTGACGTAGGCGGCGGCGCTGGTGCGTACGGCCTCGCACGAGGAGCACCGCGTGAACTCAGCCGACCGAGGCGGCAGATGGCCGCTGGACGGCTGGGCAACCGTGGACGAGACCCGGCGATCGTCCACGGCGATGCCGCACGCCTCGCAGGCGAGGTGCCCGGGCGGCAACTTGATCGGATCGTCGGGCACCTTGGCCCTGAGCGCGGCGATCTGCTCCTCGCTCGTCTGGGACTTGGGCGGCGGGCCCGTGTACTTGGGCGTGTTCGCGGTGACCGGCATCAGTTCGTCCCCTTCTCCCTCTTGGCCTTGCGGATCGCGGCAACGGATCGTCCCGCCGTTTCCGGGCCGACCTCGCGCAGTTCGCGTAGCAGCGCCCGCTCGTCCGCCGTCAGGGCCTCCGTGGTCGTCGTCAACTTGGTGAACGCCTGCTCACGGGTCTTCCTCCTCGGCTCCACGGTCACCTTGAACCTGCGCGGCCTCTTGGGCGTCGGCCTCGGAGGGGGCGGCGGCTCGGAGTAGCCCGAGCGCCCAAGGGCCTCGTTGTAGCGGTGCGCCGCGGAAGACGGTTCACGAGACATGGCGGCACCGTCCGCAGATCGGGACGCGGGGCTTGGGCCGGTGGACCCACATCTCCAGGTCACACCGCAGGCAATAGCCGAGCCAATAGCGCGCCGGGCTCTCGGGCCTGAGCACCACGATCGGCAACCTGGCCCGGTGCTGGCGCACGTCGTTGGAGAAGCGGCTCAGGTGCCCCGCTCGCTCGAAGTCAGTTCGGGTCTGCTTGGCCCGCTGTTCGAGGTCGGAGACCGCACGAGTCGCGCGGTCGAGCGTGGATGCCGTCTCCTCCCACTTCTTGGCATGGCGAGTACGGGAGGCAACGAGGTTGTCGCGGTCGTCCAAACCGCGATTGGACGCGTTGTTGTCGATCTTCTTCGCAAGGGTCTCGCCGTGGTTGCGGCGGTGCGGTGCAGGCATGCGGGCACTCCGATGGAGTAGAGCCCGGCCCATGCGCCAGCAGCGGTGTGAAGTCCCCGCCAGTCTCTCCCCGATCGGCCGATCTGTCGAGACCTCAAGCGGGGTTGAGAAAATCACTTGCGAGGCGACACCGTACTACGTGGCAACCTCAACCTGACTTGAACTTCTGGAATACTGGAACCGAGAGGAAGGACCGCCCATGACCGCCGAGACCAAGAAGGCGCAGCCGCAGACCCTCACGGCCTCCGCCGCGCCCAAACGGCCCAGCCTGCTCACCCACATCGAGGCGAAGCAGGCCAAGCAGGCTCAGCGTCTGCGGCTCCGCGAGGACCGGCGGGTGTCGCGCGCCCACTGAGCCGCGCATGCTCTTGTGTCATGTGTCGTGTGTCTATAAGAGAGAGCGTGTGTCGCTCTCTCCGACACACGCTCTCCCTATCTGGATGAAGGCGGGCGGGTTGGTGTGTCGTGTGTCGCCACACCCATAGACACTCGACACAAGAGAACTACTCCTTCGGTGCGAACACGTAGGCCCAGAGGCGGATGGGGTTGCCCTTCGTCCGCTCCTTGCGCTCGACCGCCCGGCCCGCCTCGACCAGGCGCTCCACGGCGGCGCGGCGGTACTTCCCTCGGTCGCCACGCCCACACAACGGCGTCTTGAGGGTGCCCTCGTGGCCTGCGCTGAGCAGGTCAGCGAGCACGTCATCGTCGGTGGCGTCCTCGGGCTGCTCATCAAGAGGCAGATCCGCCACCTCACCGCGCCTCGGCTTGTTCTCCTTCACTGCCTCGGGAGTAGTGAGGTAGAACGAGCCGCCAGGACGTGTCAGCAGCACCGCCGCCGGCGCCTTGATCACGCTGTCGCCAGAGCGGTCCTTCATCACCCGGAGGTTGGACCTGCCTGCCTCGGGCCTTGCCCGTGAGAACGGCGCGACCTTCTCGACCCAGATGTGGAACTGCGGGACCTCGCGCTTCTTGTGGGAGCCCGACGGCCGCGGACCGTCCGAGACTCCCGAGTGGTCGATCACGAGGACCGCCGCGTTGAACGTGTCAGCGAGCCACACAGGCAGTTCTGCGAACCACGCCGCCACATCGAGCGAGTCATTGTCAGATGACCCAGCAGCCATCGCCATCGAAGCCGAGAGCGAGTCGATCACCACGACCGTCAGGCGCCGCCCGAAGGCTGCGACCTCCTCGGCCACTCGTCGCTGTCCCGCCGAACTCATCGGCGGCGGCTGGTGACAGAAGTACACGCCAGCGACAATCTCGTCGTCGGTCAGGCCGAGTTCGCGCAGGAGCGCCACGGCCTGCGACTGGCCCATCTCGTGATCCACGATCATCGCGAGATTGCCTGCCCTCACCTGCTCGACCACGGCGATGTAGCAGACCGGGGTCTTGCCGGACCCGAACTCACCGTGCACGAGGGTCACCCACCCACAGCGGATCAGGTACTTGCCCAGCATCACCTGAAGGATCGTTGGCTGTGGCACGTCCTCCACCTTCGTGAGGTCCTGGGCCGCCCACCCCACGCCGGAGTCATCCGCCTGCATGGCCAGGCTGCGTGCCCACGCACGCCGTCGCAGGCAGGTCACGCACGCCTGCCCGTCGTGTCCGTAGCCGGTCTCGGCGCATGGCGACGGCTCCGGGTCGTCGACCGGTACGAGCGTGTCGTACGCCCCGTTCCCTCCGACCTGCCAACGCAAACCCTCAGGCGGGTCGCTACTCACTCGCGCCCCTCGATGTAGGTCCGCAGTTCATCGAGCGCGGCCTGCATCTCCACCAGCATCTCCGACGGGGTAGGTGGGTCAGGCTTCTGCTCCGCGCGCCACACGTTCCAGCACTCCTGCGAGCAGAAGCGGAAGCCCCACGTCAGCGGCTCCCCACACTGTTCACAGGCTCCGTGCGGTTCGGGTTCACGAGGGCTGCGGACCTCGCCCCGGTCCCAGCGACGTCCCTCGTACCCAGGGTGGCGACCCTTGCCGTAGGCGCGGTCCAACATCGCGTCCGTCTCCTCCGGCGTGGCGGTCATGCGGCTGTACGTCGTCACGAACGCCACGAAGGGGTCTGACGTGGCAGCCTGGTCTTCGGCAGTGAAGTCGCCCGAGGAGGGCTGGTGCTCAGACATCAGCCCTCCTCGTTCTTCACGAGGGACAGCAGCAGCGCAACCTGCTCGCACTGCTCGTCGGTGAGGGGCGGCAACGACGCCGCCACCTGCTGAGGCGTCGGCGCGGACATCAGTCCATCACCTCGAAGTCGGCGACCACGTTCGAGAGGTCCTTGACCACGGCATCCGGCCCGAACGTGGCGTACTTCTGGCGCTTGCTGAGCACCTTCGCGGCCTCGTCCACGTCGACGTAGTGGCCGCGCTTGCCGGGCAACTTGAAGACGGGCAAGTCACCCTTCTTCACGCGGTTGTAGACCGTGCCGGGGTCGCACTGGTTGAGTTCAGCGACCTTGGGGATCGTCGCGAAGCGACGGGTAGGGAGAGCGCTCTGGCTCATGAGAATGGCTCCTCACAGGAAGCCACGTGGGTTTAACCGAGCCCGTGGCCTGCTGGGGGAGCCTGCTTAGATGTCGCGCTACGCCTTCAATGTCGGCGGGCCGTCCCTGTCGCGCGTGGTGGTGGCGGATTCAGGAGAGGCCACCTGCCCTCCAATTTAGATTCTACACGCCGAATTACAGTCATGCAATTAGCCCGCCGGAAGATTTGCGGCGCTTATCGGGAGTCATTCCGATAGTTTCGACTGGTCAATACCAAAGAATGCCGAATACGCCTCTGACCTGCGGAAACAATGCCCGGCAATCACGTCACCAGACGGCCAGAGTCGCCACTCTCCCGGCCTTTCAGGGGTCGAATGGGCGACGGGTCGGCGCGTCCAATGCCAGGCATTCAGCGCCGGGCTCGCGCTTGCTGACCTGGCGGTTCCGGTCGAGTCCGGGCCTCGCCTGTGATTGGCTCTGGACCGTGACTGAGGAGAGCGCCGAGGAGTACCCGCCCGGCTACACCGATGTGGGCGAGGGCGGAGCGACCGCCGCCGCTGCCGTAGGTACCCCGGAGGAGGCCCCCGAAGCAGCCGAGGAGGGCACCGCCGCGCCGACGCCTCCCCAGCCCAACGAGGAGGACAAGCGGTTCCCGCTCTGGGAGCGCGTGCAGGAGGCGCTGCTGTCCCTCCCGCCGTACTTCCGCACGGAGACGAACATCGAGGGCCTGCAGGCCACCGATCTGTTCACGCTGAACACCATGCTCGGGGCGACGATCGAGATTCAGATCGTCCAGGCGCTCAACGCGATGCGGGAGGTCTGGGACCCAGACGACGAGTACAAGACATACGGCTTCGAGCGCCGGTCGCAGACCTTCCCGGACGTGGTTCTGGTGTCTCGGCACAAGGACGGCACCGAGGACATCCTGTTCGGCATCGAACTCAAGGGCTGGTACCTCCTGAGCAAGGAAGCCGAGCCGTCGTTCCGCTACAAGGCCACGCCGAACGCCTCGTCCGAGTGGGACCTCCTAGTCGTTGTCCCGTGGTACCTGCACAACGTGCTGTCCGGATCGCCCAAGGTCCTCGCTCCGTTCATCACCTCATCCCGTCACGCGGCTGCCTTCCGCAACTACTGGTGGCAGCACGTGCGCGACGCGAGATCCACGACGGACATCGAGATTCCTGACGTGACCCCGCCGCCGCCGTACTTCACCAAGTCCACTGCAATCTCCGACAAACCGAAGTCGGACTCGGGGGGCAACTTCGGACGCGTCGCCCGGATCGGGCTCATGGATGAGTGGGTGGAGGCGATGCTCTCGCACGGCGTGGCCGGGATCGCCGCCCGCCACTGGATCGACTTCTTCAAGACGTACACCGAGGACAGGGTGTCCGACCTCGAAGCGATCTTCGAGCGATGGCGCAAGGCTCAGGCCAAGACCCGCAGCCCGCACCCGGCGTCGGAGCGGATCAGCGATCTCCTCGACGAGGTGGCGGCGCTACTTCGGGAGTCCTGACACCTCCCACTGCGCTGCCTCGGCCAGCCGCTTCTCGGCGATGTCGGCGAAGCGGTCCTGCATCTCGGCGGCGTACGCGGCTCGGCCACCCTCCACCGCCGCGACCGACCCGGAGGCAGTGCCGCCGAAGGGCTCCCATAGCACGTCCTCTGGCTCGGTGACGGCGTTGATCAGCCTCCGCATGAGTTCGAGCGGCTTCTGGTTCAGGTGAGCCGCGCTCGCCTCCGTGGGGTTGTGGGTCCGTGGGGCGGAACGCTCGCCACCACCCCGGATGCGCTCGGAGGACCGGAGCGCTCCGTGCTGCCACACGTTCGTCAGCCCGTGGACGTGGTTCCACCGGTACCGCATGGTGGCCCATTCCTTGCCGGTCACCGGGCGCGTTCCGTCGAGGGAGTAGTACGGCCAGCCCGACGGGTCGCCGTGCTCGTTGGCGTAGTCCACCAGGCGCTGCATCATCTCCGCCGGCGGCCAGTACCAGAGCCAGTCCTGTGTGAGGTACTTCCGCGTAGCCGCGTTGCGGACGCCGCAGGCTTCGTTGGCGCGGTTCAGTGCAAGCCCCGCGCGCTGCCACTCGGCGCGCATCCACTTCTGCACCGGCAACATCTCGCCCGCCGACGGCATTGTGAGACGGCGTTGGTATAGGACCACGACCTCGGTCACGACCGGGAATCGGCGGATGGTCTTACCGTTCACGTTGCCCGCGACGTGCGCGATCCCCTTGTCCCACACGACGGTCTGCACGTAGTCCCAGCCGTTCTCGACCAGCAGCGCGTGCACGGTCGCCCAGCCGACCTCGGTGTTCCAGAACCAGAGCACCGTGCCCGGGTGGGCACGACGCGTCCACGCCTCGACGTGCGGGCGGTACCACTCGGTCAGCCCCTCGGCGTCAACGGTGTCGCCGACGAACCCGCGCACTCCGTACGCGCCGTCCGACATGATCACGTCCGGGGTAGGCCAGGTCTCGTACGCCTCGGCGACATCGCCTCGATGCAGTTCGTACGGCATCCCGCCTCCTCGCTTGTGGTGAATCCTAGGGCTCACGTGCTGGGCCTCTGGCACTTGGCTCGCCGTTGCGGGCCGGTTGTCGAACAGGTCGCGGGCGAGCCCATCGTCCATCCGACTCACGAGGCCACCGCCGACGTGATGTCCAGCCGCTCCGACGACCACTTGTCGCCGCGCTTCACGATCGGGAGGACGGTCACCCTCAGCAACGAGCGCAGCACCGCCCGCTGCACGTCCACCGGAGCCTCCATGAACTTCGCCCCGGGATCGGCGGCGCAGAAGATCGGGGAGGTGGACGACTGCTTCGCGGCCTCCGCCAGCCGCGCGTCAATCTCCGCGATCTCGGTCTCCGCCTTGGCCCTCTTGCGGTTGAAATCGCGCGTGTCGAGCAGGTCGTCATCCCACTCGCGCTCCAACTGCTCGACCCGCCTGGTCAGCGTCATACGGCGCTCCCGATCCCCCTTCGTCGCGCCTTCGCTGTCGTGGCCGAGCATCGCCCCGATGATCTCTGGGTCTCGCACCTTCTCCGCTACGACCTCGCGCACGAAGTCGTCGGTCTTCTCCGCCGCGATGCTCAGGTGGTTCTGCTCTGAGCAGCGGTAGTAGTACCTCCGGGGGCAGTCGCACTTCCTGACCTCGCCCCTGACCGGGCACGTCGGCAGGTGATTCACCTTCGAGGTCGGGCGCATCAGCGCGCCGCAGTCCGCCACCCCGCAGACGTACGACCGCGACCCCAGCCACCGAGGCTCGGTCGAGGTGTGGATGCGTCGCGAGGGGTCGAGCAGCATTGACGCGCACGCGTTCCACTTGTCCTTGTCCACGATCGCGGGCCAGTCCGCCTCGCCGATAACCTCGAAGCGCGTCGGGCAGTCCTCGCGGCTCTCGTGGCGGCGGTCGGCGCGTCCCTTGTGCACCAGCCCGGCATTGCGAGGGCGCACAAGCACGTCGCGCAGCCGCATGTAGGTCCACGGCTTGCCGGTCGATGTCTTGTGCCCCTTCGCGTTGAGTTCGTTCGCCACACCACGCAGCGACCGGCCCGCGAGGATTGCCTTCGTGGCGTCGCGGATCACCTTGGCCTCGTCCTCACGGACCGTCACACCGTCGTTGTTGTAGCCGTAGGGCCGTGGGCCTCCTCGGTACTTGCCCGACTCAGCCGCCTGGCGCTT
This sequence comes from Nocardioides donggukensis, assembly GCF_014842875.1. Lineage (GTDB taxonomy): Bacteria > Actinomycetota > Actinomycetes > Propionibacteriales > Nocardioidaceae > Nocardioides > Nocardioides donggukensis. The sequence goes on from NZ_JACYXZ010000004.1 coordinate 263,138, forward strand.
CGCGGCCCTCATTCGGTCCTTGGCGTGCTCCACCTCGTACTGCGCGATGTTGCCCAGCGTCCGGGCCACCATCCGCCCCGACGGGGTGGTGAGGTCCACCTCCCCGGCCTTCACGGTCTGGATCAGCAGCCCGTGGTCATCGGCCAGCCGGACGAACCTGTCGAGGTCGGCCACCCGGCGCGTCAGGCGGTCCGTGTGCCACGTGACGATGCCGTTGACCTGCCCGTCCTTGACCGCCCTCAGCATCTCCTCGTACTGCGGGCGGCGCTTGCCGCTGTAGGCGCTCAGGTCGTTGTCCACGTACACCGCGACGACCTCCCAGCCCAACCGTTCGGCGAGGTCGCGGCAGTCCTTCTCCTGTCGCTCGACGCCGAGCCCGGCGCCAGCCCGGTCCTTGCTGATCCGGCAGTAGATCGCCGCGCGGACCTTCATCGCGCACCGCCCAGCCGCAGTGCCGCGAGGCGCTGCTCATCGAAGTCTCGCTGCGGGCCGTAGGTCTTGTCCGTCATCGCGAGGTTGACGATCCGCACCTTGTCCGGCCTCGGCGGGTCGCCGAACTCGCACCAGAACTTCCGCGCGCGGTCCTCGGTGAACAGGTAGACGTTGGTCCGCTTCCAGAACTTCCCCCGCTCCCCGAAGGTGCGGACGATGCGTCCGACCCGCACGGAGTCGGCGGAAGCGAAGCCCGGCGTCCGGCCTCCTCGGACCCACCAGTGCGGGGCGAAGTCGGCGTAGGTCTTGGCCCACGTCCACGTGAGCGTCGGGGCCAGGTCGAGCCACCATCGCAGGTCGTCTGGTGTGGCCGGTCTGTCCCAATCTGGGATGCTGTCGTTGCTCATCGAGGTGTCCTCTCGGTGGGTACAGCCCGTCCGGTGTTCCAGCACCGGGCGGGCGCTTTCGTTGCGAGGGCAGGCCATGACCACGGCCTCTGCCGTCTCTCCTGCCCTCATATGTCAATCTTACAGTCTTGACTCGTCGAGCCGCCGCCCGCCTCCCGCCGCGAGCCGCTGGGCGAGGCGCCGGACCGCCTCGTCGGAGGGGAACCGCACCGAGGTCGGCTCGAGCCCCGACCCCCGGTCCACCCAGACCTGGTCGGCGCCGTTGACCAGCACGTCGGTCACCCCCGGCTCCCGCAGCAGCGGCTCCAGGACACCGGCCCCGAGCACCTCGGCCCGGAGCGTCTCGTGGACCGCGAGGACGGTCGCGTCGCCGACCGGGCGGCCCGCCGACCGGAGGGCGTCCGCGACCCGCTGCGGGGTCACCGTCCCGCGGCCGACGGCCAGCCGGCCCCGGACCTCCTCGACCAGCGTCGCCGGCGTCGGGTCGGTCACGCCGCCGCTCCCCGGGCCTCGGCCGCGAGCGCGGCCAGCGCCTCCCGGGCGGCCCGGGCGAGCACGCTGCGTCGCGACCTCACCGGACCCAGGCCGAGGTCGACCGCCTCGTCCAGCCCCCGCTGGTCCGGCATGGTGGCGATGACCGGCGCCCCCACCAGCCGCGCGACCTCGTCAGGGTCGACGCCGGGGCCACGCACCACCACCGACACCGGGCCGCACCGCTGGGCGCGGTCGACGAAGCGCGCCGCCGAGGACAGCCCCGGGACGGTGCCCCGAACCGTCACCACCAGGTGCCGGCACCGGGTCATCAGGTCCTCGACCACCGTCCCGCCGCCCCGCGGGAGGTCGAGGACCACCCACGCGTGGCCCCGCGTGCCGGCGGCCAGCGCCTCGCGGGCGGCGAAGGCCTGCAGGGAGCCCCGCGGACCCGGGGACCAGGTGAGCACGCCGAGCCCGCGTCGTCGAGGCAAGGAGTCCCGCAGGGCCCGGGCGCTCAGCCGGCCGCTGGTCTGCTGGAGCGCGTCCCACCGCACCCCCTGGAGGCGGTCCAGTCCCAGCACCCGGTCCACCCCGGGTCCCCACGGGTCGGCGTCGATGAGACAGGCCGGCGCCTCCAGGGCCGCGGTCGCGGCCAGCGCGCAGGCGAACGTGGTCGCCCCGCTCCCTCCGGAGCCGCCGACCACGCCGACGCTGACCCCCGTGGGCGACGCGCCCTCCCCGGCCTCGGCGAGCACCTCGAGGACCCAGGCGTCGGACCGCGGGAGCTCGGCGACGTTCTCGGCACCGACCGCGAGGGCCGAGCGGAAGGTGTGGTCCGGGACCCGACCCCAGCCCACCAGGTGCACCCCGCCGCGCCGACCCGGGGAGCTGGCGGCGACCTCGTCGACCAGGTCGACCCCCAGCAGGACCACCGTCGCCGTCGGCCACGACCGCAGCGCCTCGGTGGCGTCGCCGGCGACCACCGGCTCGCCGCCCGCGGCCGCTGCCAGGCGCAGCAGCTCCTCCAGCAGGTCGTGGTCCCGGGTCACGATCAGAGGTCGTCGCATGGGTACGACGCTCCCCCGGCGCGGCGTCGTACCGCTGCGGCACCCGGCCGTCCTGGGGACGGAGCCACCCCGCGCGAAACCTGTGGACGCGGACCGGGTCGACGCCGGGATCCGCCACAGCGCCACCTAGGATGTGGCGCATGGCAACGCGGACCGCGGCCTTCTTCGACCTCGACAAGACGATCATCGCGAAGTCGAGCACGCTGGCTTTCAGCAGGTCCTTCCAGGCGGGAGGGCTGATCTCGCGGCGCGCCGTGCTGCGCAGCGCCTACGCCCAGTTCGTCTACCTCGTGGGCGGCGCCGACCACGACCAGATGGAGAAGATGCGGCAGTTCATGTCGCAGTTGTGCGCGGGCTGGGACGTCGCCACCGTCAACCAGATCGTCGCCGAGACGCTCCACCACATCGTCGACCCGCTGGTCTACGACGAGGCCGTGAACCTCATCGAGGAGCACCACCTCGCCGGCCGCGAGGTGATCATCGTGTCGACCTCCGGCTCCGAGGTGGTCGGACCGATCGGGGAGATGCTCGGCGCCGACCGGGTGATCGCCACCCGGATGCAGATCGTCGACGGGCGCTACACCGGCGAGATCGACTACTACGCCTATGCCGAGACCAAGGCCGAGGCGATCCGCGAGCTCGCCGACCGGCACGGCTTCGACCTCGCGCGCAGCTACGCCTACAGCGACTCGGTCACCGACGCGCCGATGCTGGAGGCGGTCGGACACCCGCACGCGGTGAACCCGGACAAGGAGCTGCGCCGGATCGCCGTCGCCAACGAGTGGCCGGTGCTGCTGTTCGCCAAGCCGGTGGCCCTGCGCAGCCGGGTCCGGCTGCCCCCTGCGAGGCCCACGCTGGCGGCGCTCGCCGTGGGCGGCGCGGTCGCCGTGGGCGGGGCGATCCTGGTCGGCGCGAAGCGACGCGGCCAGTCCGCCTGAGTCGGCGCCCGCACCGGCCCGCCCGATCACGGGACGGTCACGCCGCGATCACGGGGACGGGTGGAAGTCAAGCCTTGTAACCGCCCGCCGACCGGCGTACACATGAAGTGCAGGACAACTGAAGAACCCGCACATGAGCCGGGTACCCACGCATCGATCTACCCTTCCTACAGGGCGCTAGTCACCGGGATATTCCCGGGGCAGCAGTTGGAGCGAGTGCAGCTTGGTAGCCCTTGGTCTCGTGTGTCAGCGGCGGCACCCGACCACGTCGGGTGCCGCTCGCATGTCCTCCCACCCAGGCCGGCAGCGCCCGCAGCGCCCAGGTCCGCAGCGCCCAGGTCTGGAGCGTTCAGCCCTGCAGCGGGCTGGCCTCCGCCGCCACGGCGTACGCCTCGGCCGCATACAGCAGCCACGCGTGTACGCCGCTGCTGCCGCCGGCGCCGGCATAGGCGCGCAGGTTCGACTCGTACTCGGCCCGCAGCCGGCGGTGCGCCTCCTCGGGGACCAGCAGCGACAGCTCGTCGACCCCGCGCGAGACCAGGACCAGGCGCTCGGCGGCCCGGGCCACGATCCCGTTGTGCGAGGCGAACGGGGCGGCGGTCGCCAGCTCGGCGTGGACCACGGCGGCCACCAGCATCGCCGGCGCCGACGTGGGGGCGACCAGCCGTCCGGCCAGCACCCGCAGCCGGTCCGCGGCCTCGGCGTCCCGGGGCCGCCCCAAACGGGACTCGTCGACCTCGCCGGACCCGGCGAGCGAGTGCAGGCGGGCGAGGGCCTGCAGGGGCGCGCGCTGCAGCGTCGGCACCAGCCCGAGCAGCTCGACCGAGACCCGCAGGGCCGCGCGGGCCACGTCGTCCCCGGCGCCCGAGCGGACCGCCTCCAGCTCCGAGGCCGACCCCTCCAGCACCGCGGACGCCCAGGCACCCCGCAGCAGGGACTCACCGGTCAGCTCCGGCGGCGTGCGGCGCAGGCCCCGGTCCCGCAGCATCGCGTCCACCCCGTCCCGGGTGCCGGCGAAGGCCGACGGCACGCCCTCGAGGGCGGCGAGGGAGGCCAGAGGATCGGCCGGGGCACGCGAACCGGCACGTGAACCGGCGGGGGGATCGGGGGGCATGGCACGGAAGGTTAGCCGCGGAATCGCCCGGGCCAGCAGGTAGCCTCGATCCAATGGACAGGCAGCACGCAACGGGACGACCGGCGTTCCCCTCGGACGCGGTGGCCTGGCTCGTCGGACCCGACCCGCGCTCGGTGGTGGTGCTGGGTCCCGGGGGCGTGGGCGGCCTCGCGGCGGCGTTCGCGGCCTCGGACCACGACGTCACCGAGGCCGGCCGGGGCACGGCCGCGGACCGCACGATGCAGCGCCTCCCCGACCGGTCCGTCGACGTCGTCGTCGCCGGCCAGGGACTGCCCGACGACCTGGCCGAGGTCGCCCGGGTGCTCCGCCCCGGAGGGCAGCTCGCGCTGGTCTGGAACGAGCGTGACCAGCGGATCCCCTGGGCGCGCAAGCTGGACCGGCTGCTGGAGACCCGGACCGCCGGTGACCGGCCCGAGGCGCCCGTGGTCAACTCCGGGTTGTTCGGCTACGTCGCCGACCGCTCGTTCACCTACTGGCAGGTAGTCAACCACGAGTCGCTCGCGGTGCTGCTGCGCGAGGAGCTGGCCGCGCTCGAGGAGGAGGAGCGCGAGACCAAGGTGGCCGCCGCCCTCGACCTGTACGCCGACTACGGCCGGGGCCGCGACGGCATGCAGATGCCCTGGATCAGCCGGTGCTTCAAGGCCACCGTCGTCGAGTCCGCCTGGGCCTCACCGCGGGCGCTGGACGAGGTCGACCGCGGGGACACCGACCGGCGCCGGCCCCCCGGGGCCGACACCGGTGCCGACAGTGGGGCCGACCGGACCGGCGCGGACGAGGGGACCGGACCGATCGAGCCGCCCCGCGACCCGGTCGGACGCCGCGGTGCCCCTGGGCCCGCCGGGGACGACGCAACCGACGGGGCCGACCTGCTGCTCATCGACTTCCGGTGAGCTGATGCGGCTGCGGGCGCGTCGTCGCCATCTCGGCACGGAGGCGGACCGCGCCACCTTCCGCACCCTGCACACCGCCTCGCTCGCCTCACCGGCGCTGCGCGAGGGGCTGACCGTGACCAGCGCGGAGCGCAGCATCCGGCACCTGCGCACGCTGCTGGGCACCCCGGCCGTGGCGCTGACCGACACGGAGGGACCGCTGGCGTGGGACGGCGTCGCGAGCCACCACGTCGGCCAGTCCGCCGCCCTGGCCCGGGGCACGGTCTCCGAGGGACACACCAGGGTGGCGCTCGAGCGGGAGGTGCGCTGCCCGGTGCCGGCCTGCCCGATCCGGCAGGCGATCGTGTCCCCACTGGTGGTGGAGGAGCGGATCGTCGGCACCCTGCAGGTCTTCAGCGGCGGGGCGACCGCGGCGCTGGTGCGGGCCTCCGACGAGGTGGCCCAGTGGGTCTCCGGGCAGCTGGAGCTGGCCGAGCTGGACGCCTCCCGGACCCGGCTGATGGAGGCCGAGGTCAGCGCCCTGCGGGCCCAGATCAGCCCGCACTTCATCTACAACTCCCTCGGCGCGATCGCCTCGTTCGTGCGCACCGACCCCGACCGCGCCCGCGAACTGCTGCTCGACTTCGCCGACTTCACCCGCTACTCCTTCCGCCGGCACGGCGAGTTCACCACGCTCGCCGAGGAGCTGAGGTCGGTCGAGCGGTACCTCCTGCTCGAGCAGGCCCGCTTCGGCGACCGGCTGGCGGTGACCCTGCGGATCGCACCGGAGGTGCTGCCGGTGGCCGTCCCCTTCCTCTGCATCCAGCCGCTGGTCGAGAACGCCGTCCGGCACGGGCTGGCCGGGCACGGGACCGGCCAGATCACGATCGTGGCCCGGGACCTGGGGCAGGAGTGCTCGATCGAGGTGGAGGACGACGGCTCCGGCGAGGACCCGGACCGGGTCCGCCGGGCACTGGCCGGGGACGCCAGCCTGGACTCGGTCGGGCTCGGGAACGTGGACGCTCGGCTGCGCAACACCTTCGGGGACGACTACGGTCTGGTCGTGGAGACCGCCCCGGGTGCCGGCACGAAGGTGATCGTGCGGGTGCCCAAGTTCGCCCCCGGAGTGCACGCATGAGCCAGCCCGGACCCGAGCCCCGACCCGGGTCCGACGCGCCGTCGGGCCTGCGGGTCCTGGTCATCGACGACGAGCGGCCCGCCCTCGACGAGCTGTCCTTCCTGCTGGAGCAGGACCCGCGGGTGCGCGGCGTACTCACCTCCGACTCGGCGACCGAGGCCCTGCGACTCCTGCAGGACCTCGACGTCGACGCGATCTTCCTCGACATCCAGATGCCCGGCCTGACCGGGCTGGAGCTGGCCCAGGTGCTGTCGCGCTTCCGCAGCCCGCCGCCGATCGTCTTCGTGACCGCCCACGAGGAGCACGCCGTCGAGGCGTTCGACCTGCGCGCGGTCGACTACGTGCTCAAGCCGGTCCGGGCCGAACGGCTGGCGGAGGCGGTGCGCCGGGTGGTCGAGGGCGCCCGCTCGCCGGCCGCCGGGTCGGACGAGCAGATCGCGGTCGAGCGCGGCGGCGTCACCCGGTTCCTGAACCGCTCCGACATCCGGTACGTCGAGGCGCACGGCGACTACGCCCGCCTGCACACGCCGGACGGCTCGCACCTGGTCCGCACCCCGCTGTCGGTGCTGGAGGAGCAGTGGGGTCCGGCCGGCTTCGTCCGGATCCACCGGTCCCTGCTGGTGGCGCTGGGTCACGTCGACGAGGTGCGCACCGACGCCGGCCGGTGCACGGTGCTGGTCGGCGGGGCGGTGCTGCAGGTCAGTCGGCGGCACACCCGCGAGCTGAGGGAGCTGCTGACCCGGAGCCGGCCGTGACCGGCGGCCCGCCCGAGCGGGTCCGGGTCACCGGACCGGCCCAGCGCCGCACCCCCATGCCGCCCCGCACCGCGGAGATCGACGACCAGACCGCGCTCGGGTCGGTGCTGATGGGGTCGCTGCTCAAGGCGCAGCTGCGCGCGGCCGCGCTGGCCCTGCTGCCGCTGATCGGCTTCGCCGGCGGGTTGCCGCTGCTCTTCCACCTGGCGCCCGGGCTCGCCGACGAGCGCCTGCTGGGGGTGCCGCTGCCGTGGCTGGCGCTGGGCGGCCTGGTCTACCCGTTCCTCTTCGTCCTCGGCTGGTCCTACGTGCGCCGGGCGGAGCGAAACGAGCAGGACTTCGCGGAGCTCGTCGAGATCGTGGAACGGCCGTGAACCCGCCCGACTCGGCGCCCGGGATCGTCGCCGTCGTCCTGGTCGCCGTCGCCACCCTGGCGATCGGCACCTGGGGGCTGCGGTTCTCCCGCACCACCAGCGACTTCTTCGTGGCCTCCCGCTCCGTGCGGCCGGCGCTCAACGCCTCCGCCATCGGCGGGGAGTACCTCTCCGCGGCCTCGTTCCTCGGCGTCGCCGGACTCGTGCTCGCCTTCGGCGCCGACATGCTCTGGTACCCCGTCGGCTGGACGGCCGGCTACCTGGTGCTGCTCGTGCTGGTGGCCGCCCCGCTGCGCCGCTCGGGGGCGTACACGCTGCCGGACTTCGCCGAGGCCCGGCTCGCCTCCCCGCGGGTCCGGGCCGCCTGCTCGCTGCTGGTGGTGGCGATCGGCTGGCTCTATCTGCTGCCCCAGTTCCAGGGCGCCGGGCTGACGATGGAGGCCGCCATCGGCGCGCCGCGCTGGCTGGGTGCGCTCGTGGTCGCCGCGGTGGTGATGGTCAACGTGCTCTCGGGCGGCATGCGCAGCATCACCTTCGTGCAGGCCTTCCAGTACTGGCTCAAGCTCACCGCCCTGCTGGTCCCGGCCCTGGTCCTGCTGTTCGTCTGGATCGGCGACGGCGCCCCGAACCCGGCCGACGCGTCCTCGGCGGGCGGCGCGGCGGACCTGTGGTCGCTGCCGCTCGGCAGCGGCGGCAGCCAGGGCCTCTACCTCACCTACTCCCTGATCGTCGCCACCTTCCTGGGCACGATGGGGCTGCCGCACGTGGTGGTCCGCTTCTACACCAACCCCGACGGCCGGGCCGCGCGGCGTACGACGGTCGTGGTCCTGGCGCTGCTCGGGCTCTTCTACCTGATCCCGCCGGTCTACGGCGCGCTCGGCCGGGTGTACGGCGACGCCGACCGCTCCAACGTCCTGGTCCTCGAGCTGCCCCGGCTGATGGTGCCCGGGCTCGGCGGGGAGCTGCTCGCGGCGCTGGTGACCGCCGGCGCGTTCGCGGCGTTCCTCTCGACCTCGTCGGGGCTCTCGATCGCGGTGGCCGGCGTGATCAGCCAGGACGTGATCGGGCACGGCCGGGCCAGCGGCGTCGCGGCGTTCCGGATGGCCACCGTGGTGGCCGTCGTCGTGCCCGCCGTGCTGACCCTGCTCGCCCCCGACCTGGGCGTCGCCCGGGCGGTGGGCCTGGCCTTCGCCGTGGCCGCCTCGACGTTCTGCCCGCTGCTGGTGCTCGGCATCTGGTGGCGCGGCCTCACCGACGTCGGCGCGCTGGCGGGGCTGGCGGTCGGCTTCGTGGGCTCCGGGAGCGGCGTCGCCTACGCGCTGGCGACCCGGACCACGACCGGCTGGGCCGCGGTGCTGCTCGAGCAGCCGGCCGCCTGGTCGGTGCCGTTGGCGTTCGCGACGATGGTGCTGGTCTCGCTGGCGACGCGCTCGCGGGTCCCCGTCGACGTACGCCGGTTCATGGTCCGGCTGCACACCCCCGAGGCGGTCGCCCTGGACCGCGGGCCGCGGTCGGTGCGCTGAACCGCCCGCCCGCCCGGGGCGACCGTTCGTCGCGCGGTTGCGGCCACTCGTCCTGGGCCCCCTCGTCGCGGCCCGGATTCGGCCCTAGGCTGCGAACCAGACCCAAGAGCCCTCTTCAGCCCACTCAGGAGCGATCGTGAGCGAGACGAACGAGACCCTGTCCAACCTCCTGCACGAGGAGCGTCGGTTCGAGCCTCCGGCCGACCTCGCCGCCTCGGCCAACCTGACCGCGGAGGCCTACGAGCGGGCCGCCGCGGATCCGGAGGCATTCTGGGCCGAGCAGGCCGAGCGCCTCGACTGGTCGCAGAAGTGGGACCGCGTCCTCGACTGGGACGACCCGCCGTTCGCGAAGTGGTTCAGTGGCGGCACCCTCAACGCGTCGTACAACTGCGTCGACCGGCACGTCGAGGCAGGGCGCGGGGACAAGGTGGCGATCCACTTCGTCGGCGAGCCCGAGGGTGACGCCCGCTCGATCACCTACGCCGAGCTGAAGGACGAGGTGTCGCGGGCGGCGAACGCCCTGACCTCGCTGGGCGTCGCGGCCGGTGATCGGGTCGCGATCTACATGCCGATGATCCCCGAGGCCGTGGTGGCGATGCTGGCCTGCGCCCGGATCGGCGCCCCGCACACGGTGGTGTTCGGCGGCTTCTCCTCCGACGCCCTCGCCTCGCGGCTCACCGACTGCGAGGCGAAGGTGGTCGTCACCGCCGACGGCGGCTACCGACGCGGTGCCGCGTCCGCGCTGAAGCCGGCCGTCGACGAGGCACGCACCAAGACCGACGTCGTCGAGAAGGTGCTCGTCGTGCGCCGCACCGGGCAGGACCTCGGAGCGGACGGCTGGGACGACGCCGTCGACGTGTGGTGGCACGACGTGGTCGACACCGCCTCCGCCGAGCACCAACCGGAGGCCTTCGACGCCGAGCACCCGCTGTACGTCATGTACACCTCCGGCACGACCGGCAAGCCCAAGGGGATCCTGCACACCACGGGCGGCTACCTCACGGGGGCGGCGTACACGCACTGGGCGGTCTTCGACCTGAAGCCCGAGACGGACGTCTACTGGTGCACCGCGGACATCGGCTGGGTCACCGGGCACAGCTACATCGTCTACGGGCCGCTGGCGAACGGCGCCACCCAGGTGCTCTACGAGGGCACGCCGGACAGCCCGGAGCGGGGCCGCTGGTGGAAGATCATCGCCGACTACGGCGTCACGATCTTCTACACCGCGCCGACCGCGATCCGGTCGTTCATGAAGCAGGGCCGCGAGATCCCCGACCGGCACGACATGTCCTCGCTGCGGATCCTCGGCTCGGTGGGCGAGCCGATCAACCCCGAGGCGTACGTCTGGTACCGCTCGGTCATCGGCGGCGACCGCACCCCCGTCGTCGACACCTGGTGGCAGACCGAGACCGGCTCGATCATGATCTCGCCGCTGCCCGGCGTCACCCACGGCAAGCCCGGCTCGGCGATGACGCCGATCCCCGGGGTCAGTGCCGAGGTGGTCGACGAGGCCGGCGAGGCCGTGCCGAACGGGTCTGGCGGCTACCTGGTGCTGACCAGGCCGTGGCCGGCGATGCTGCGCACGATCTGGGGGGACGACGAGCGCTTCAAGGACACCTACTGGTCCCGCTTCGAGTCGCTCGGCTACTACTTCGCCGGTGACGGAGCCAAGAAGGACGAGGACGGCGACATCTGGGTCCTCGGCCGGGTCGACGACGTCATGAACGTCTCGGGCCACCGGCTCTCGACGACCGAGATCGAGTCCGCCCTGGTCTCGCACCCCAAGGTCGCCGAGGCCGCCGTGGTGGGTGCCTCCGACGAGGACACCGGCCAGGCCCCGTGCGCGTTCGTGATCCTGCGCGACGAGGCCGGCGACGGCGGGAAGGACATCGTCGAGGAGCTGCGCAACCACGTCCGCAAGGAGATCGGCCCGATCGCCAAGCCGCGACAGGTCATGGTGGTCGCCGAGCTGCCGAAGACCCGCTCCGGCAAGATCATGCGCCGCCTGCTGCGCGACGTCGCCGAGAACCGCGAGATCGGGGACGTCACGACGCTGGCCGACAGCTCGGTGATGGACCTGATCTCCCAGGGCATCAGCTCCGGCAAGGGCGGCGAGGAGTAGCCGGTCGGGGCAGCGCACGCCCGCCCGCCCGACCGCCCAAGAGCCGCAATTGCGGCCGTGTGACATGTTTTAGAGCCGATTCCATGTCAGACGGCCGCAATTGCGGCTTTACGGACATCTCGATCGGGACCGGAGCATCCACCACCGGTACGACGTGCCCTGTGGATGAGCTCAGCGGGGAACGGCTCGGCTGAGTCACCCTCGGAGGGTGAGCGAGCACCTCGACGACAGACGGCCCTTCACCCGCGACGATGCCGTGCGGCACGGCGTCGATCCACGCATCCTGCGCACCTCGCGCTACCGCCGCATCTTCCGCGGCATCTGGATCCGCACGGACGCCTGGCAGGAGACCACGCCGATCGAGGCGGCCCTCGCGCTGCACCCCGAGGGCGCCGTCGCCAGCCACTTCAGCGCGGCCCGGCTCTTCGGACTACCGGTGCCCGACCACCCCTTCGAGCACGTGACCGTCTTCGACCCCGACCACCGGCGGTACCGCCCGGAGATCAAGTCGCACGTGACCATCCACCCCATGCCCGCGACGTCGCGACGTGGGCTCAAGGCCGCGCACCCGTTCCGCACGTTCGTGGATCTGGCCGGCTGGGTCTCGCTGGTCGATCTCGTGGCGATCGGTGACGCCATGGTCCGGGTGCTCGGCGCCGACCCCGAGTCACTGGTCGCCTACTGCCGGGACAGCACCGACTACTACGCGGGGCCGGCACGCCTCGCCGCGTCGTACGTCCGCACCGGGGTCGACTCGCCGATGGAGACCAGGCTGCGCATGCTCATCGTCCTCGCCGGGCTTCCCGAGCCGAAGGTCAACCACGTGCTCTACGACCGGCATGGGAACGTCCGGCGTCGCTTGGACCTGAGCTACCCGGGGATCCGGCTGATCATCGAGTACGACGGCCGGCACCACATCGAACGAGTCGAGCAGTGGAGCGCCGATCTCGAGAGGCGGGAGGAGCTCGAGGACGGTGACTGGAAGGTCGTGGTCGTGACCGCCGCCGACTTCTACAGGCACCCGACCCGGACGCTGGAGCGGATCCGGCGCAGCCTGGTTCAGCGTGGCTGGGGACCGGTGCCGCCGATCAACCCCGCGTGGGCGGCGTACTTCAGCGCCTGACCCGGGCGGCGTACTTCAGCCCGTGACCTGGGCGGCGCCCAAGAGCCGCAATTGCGGCCGTGTGACATGGAATCGGCGAGAAAATGTGCAATTCGGCCGCAATTGCGGCCAAATGACAGGTCGGGCAGGTCGGACAGGGCGGGCAGGGCGGACGCGACGGGCCGCGACCCGCCTCAGCGGGCCCGGCGGGAGAGGCGCTCGAGGTCCATGATCACCACGGACCGGGGCTCGAGGCGCAGCCAGCCGCGGGAGGCGAAGTCGGCGAGGGCCTTGTTCACGGTCTCGCGGGAGGCGCCGACCAGCTGGGCGAGCTCCTCCTGGGTGAGGTCGTGGTGGACGTGGATGCCGTCGTCGGCACTGCGGCCGAACCGGTCGGCGAGGTCGAGCAGCGCCTTGGCGACCCGGCCGGGCACGTCGGAGAAGACCAGGTCGGCGACCACGTCGTTGGCCTTGCGCAGCCGCGAGGCCAGCTGCGAGAGCAGGCCGTGCGCGACCATCGGCCGCCCCTCGAGCCAGCGCAGCAGGTCGTCGTGGGAGAGCGAGGCGAAGGACGCGTCGGTGACGGTGGTGACGGTCGCGGAGCGCGGACCCGGGTCGAAGAGCGAGAGCTCGCCGAACATCTGGCCCGGGCCGAGGATCGCGAGCAGGTTCTCGCGGCCGTCGGAGGAGGTGCGACCGAGCTTGACCTTGCCGTCGACCACGACGTACAGCTTGTCGCCGGAGTCACCCTCGTGGAACAGCACTTCGCCGCGGCGCAGCTTGGTCTCGCCCATCGAGGCCCGGAGGGCGGTGGCGGCCTCGTCGTCGAGGGCGCTGAAGAGCGGGGCCTGACGCAGCACGTCGTTGTCCACAGTTCCTCCATGTCTCTTCTGGTGGCCGAGGCTTGATCCTAGCCGTGGTCTGGCTCACATCATGGACCATCGGCCCGCCACGACGGCACTCGGACCACGATCCGGGTGCACCGCAGCGCTCCACGTAGGCTGTCCGCGTGCCAGCCATCGAAACGCACACGGCGCTCGTACGTCGTGCCCGCAAGATCGATCGCATGCTCGCACAGACCTACCCCGACGCGCGATGCGAGCTCGACTTCGACACCCCCTTCGAGCTGCTCGTGGTGACGGTGCTGTCGGCCCAGACCACCGACAAGCGGGTCAACTCGGTCCGCCCGACGCTGTTCGCGGCCTATCCCGACGCCCCGGCGATGGCCGGCGCGGACCGGGCGGAGCTCGAGCGGATCGTCGGCCCGCTCGGGTTCTTCCGCGCCAAGACCGAGTCGCTGCTGAAGCTCTCCCAGGCGCTCGTCGAGCGCCACGGCGGGGAGGTCCCGCCTCGGCTGGAGGACCTGGTGAAGCTTCCCGGCGTGGGCCGCAAGACCGCCAACGTGGTGCTGGGCAACGCGTTCGGCGTCCCGGGCATCACCGTCGACACCCACTTCGGTCGCCTGGCCCGCCGGTTCGGCTGGACCAGCGAGACCGACCCCGTGAAGGCCGAGCACGCCGTCGGCGCCCTGTTCCCCAAGCGGGACTGGACGATGCTCAGCCACCACCTGATCTGGCACGGCCGCCGGGTCTGCCACGCCCGCTCGCCCGCCTGCGGCGCCTGCCCGGTGGCGCGCTGGTGCCCGTCGTACGGCGAGGGCCCGACCGACGCGACGCAGGCGGCGGCCCTGGTCCGCACCGAGGGCCGCGCATGACCCGGACCGCCCTGACCGCAGCTCTGCTGGGCGCGCTGGTGACGCTCTCCGCGTGCGGCGGGTCCCCGGACCTCCCGAGCCCCTCGCGCGCGCAGATCGACGTCGACACCCCGCAGCTGCGGGCGGCGAAGGCGAGGGCCGACGTGGCTCCCTGCGCCGCCGGCCCCGGGGAGCACGTCGACGGCGGTCTGCCGGCGGTCACGCTGCCGTGCCTGGGCGGTGGTGAGGACGTCGACGTCTCCACGCTGCGCGGTCCGATGGTGGTGAACCTGTGGGCGGTGTGGTGCGGCCCGTGCCGTGAGGAGCTGCCCATCTACCAGCGCTTCCACGAGCGGTACGGCGACCGGGTCGCGGTGCTGGGCATCGACTACCAGGACACCCAGCCGGCGGCGGCGCTCGACCTGGTCCGGGAGACCGGCGTGACCTACCCCCTGCTGGCGGACCCGCAGAGCGCGCTGTCCCTGAAGGACCCCCTGCCGAACATCCAGGGCCTGCCCTACCTGGCGCTCGTCGACGAGGACGGGGTGGTGGTGCACCAGGAGTTCGTGGAGGTCACCAGCCTCGGCCAGCTCGAGCGCCTCGTGGACGAGCACCTCGGGGTGGACCTGTGACCCCCCGCCCGATCCCCGAGTGGCTGGAGCCGGTCCGTGAGGGCGCCCGGTCGATCACGGTCCACGACCTGACCCGGTTCATGCCCCCGGAGGGCAACGAGGCCCGCCGCGGCGCGGTGCTCATGCTCTTCGGGGAGGGCCCGGAGGGGCCCGACCTGCTGCTCACCGAGCGCTCGCACACAATGCGCAGCCACCCCGGCCAGGTCTCGTTCCCGGGCGGGCGCATCGACGCCGGCGAGACCCCGCAGCAGGCCGCCCTGCGCGAGGCCCTGGAGGAGACCGGCCTGGACCCGAGCGGAGTCGAGGTCTTCGCCGAGCTGCCCGAGCTGTGGCTGCCGCCGAGCAACTACGCGGTGACCCCGATCCTCGGCTGGTGGGCCCGCGAGGAGGAGGTCGGCGTCGCCTCGCCCGAGGAGGTGCACGCGATTCACCGGGTCACGATCACCGACCTGGTCGAGCCCACGCACCGGATCACCGTGCGCCACCCCACGGGCTGGCTCGGCCCCGGCTTCCTCATCGGACCGGACCGCGACGTGATCCTGTGGGGCTTCACCGCCGGCATCATCTCCCGCCTCTTCGACCACGTCGGCTGGTCCTCGGACTGGGACGTCGACGCCGTCCGGGACCTGCCGTCGTACATGCTGTCCGGGGAGCCGTCCCGGATCCCCGTGCCACCCAACACCCAGTTCGAGGAGCGACCCGGCCGATGAACGTCCTCGACTGGCTGCTCGTGGTGATCGTGCTGGCCTACGCGCTCTCCGGCTACTGGCAGGGCTTCGTGACCGGCGCCTTCGCGACCGGCGGCCTGCTCCTCGGCGGCCTGACGGGCATCTGGCTGGCCCCGACGATCCTCGGCGACGCCCAGCCCTCGGTGTGGGTGTCGCTGGGCGCGCTGTTCGTGGTGATCCTCAGCGCCACCCTGGGGCAGGCGATCCTCCAGTACGCCGGCGCGCGGGTCCGCGAGCGGATCACCTGGCAACCGGCACGCGCCGTCGACGCAGTCGGCGGGGCGCTGCTCAGCGCGCTGGCGGTGCTGCTGGTCGCCTGGGCACTTGGGGTCGCGGTGGCCGGGTCCCGGATCGGCCCGGTGACACCGCTGGTGCGCAGCTCGGCGGTGCTGGCCGAGGTCGACAAGGCCATGCCGATGAACGCCAACCGGGTGCTCAACGCGTTCAACGACGTGGTCGGGGCCAGCTTCTTCCCCCGCTACCTCGAGCCGTTCGCCCCCGAGCGGATCATCGAGGTCGGGCCGGCCCAGCAGCGGGTGCTCCGCGACCCGGACATCGTGGACGCCGGTCGCAGCGTGCTGAAGATCCGCGGCAGCAACAGGTGCGGCCGCGGGGTGGAGGGCACCGGCTTCCTGATCTCCGACGACAAGCTGATGACCAACGCCCACGTCGTCGCCGGCGTGGACCGGCCGGGCGTGGTCGTGGACGACCGGACGGTCGACGCGGAGGTCGTCTACTACAACAGCGATCTCGACGTCGCGGTGCTGCGGGCCGAGGGCATCGGCCGGCCCAGCCTGCAGTTCGACCGGTCGGCCGGGCCGCGGGACCAGGGCGCCGTGCTCGGCTACCCCCAGGACGGCCCGTACGACGCCCAGCCGGCCCGGATCCGGTCCGAGCAGCGACTGCGCTCGCCCGACATCTACGGAGAGGGCTCGGTCGTGCGCGAGGTGTTCTCGATCCGCAGCCTGATCCGGCCGGGCAACTCCGGCGGGCCGATGGTCAACACCGCCGGCGACGTCGTGGGCGTCATCTTCGCGGCGTCGGTGACCGACGCCGACACCGGCTACGCGCTGACCGCCGACCAGGTCGCGGAGGCCGCGGCGACCGGGCTGGACCGCGAGCAGCGGGTCGGCACCGGCGACTGCGCCGGCTGAGCGACGCGGGAGGGCTCAGCCGCGCTTGAGCGCGGTCTTGGTCTCCTGCGCCTGGTGGATCGCGCGCTCGGGGCCCTTGACCTGCTTGACCTGCCGGATCCCGAGGAAGGCCAGCAGCCCGGCCACCAGCGTGTAGAAGCCGAACACGATCAGGAACGCCCAGTGCAGGTCGAGCCCGTCGCCGTTCCAGTGGATGAGGTAGGCCAGCGCCACCGAGAGCATGATGATCGCGAGCACCAGCACGAAGCCGGCCGCCGCGAAGAGACCCAGGCCGGTGCCGCCGTGCTTGATGCTGACCTTCAGCTCGGACTTGGCCAGCTGGATCTCCTGGGAGATGAGGCTGGAGATGTCACGGCTGGCGTCGGTGACGAGACGGCCGATCGTCGGCTCCTCGCCCTTCACCTCGTCGACGGGCATGCGGCAGGCTCCTGGAGATCGGCGTACGGGTCGGGCATTCGGACTCTACACTCCGCCGGGCGACGTGCCCGGGGCCTCGGGTTCGTCGGCGTACCGCGAGACGCTCCGGTGCCGGCGGTGCCAGCGATCCCGGCTCACCAGGAGGGCGGCGGCCGCGAGCGCGCTGACCAGGGAGCCCAGCAGCACCGCGGTCTTGGCCGCCTCGCGCTCGGGGCCGTCGAAGGAGAGGTCGGAGACCAGCAGTGACACGGTGAACCCGACACCCGCGAGCATCGCGACCCCGAGCACATCGAGCCACTTGATGTCCTCGTCGATCTCGGCCCGGGTGACCCGGGTGAGCACCCAGGCGCCACCGAAGACGCCGACCGGCTTGCCGATGACCAGACCGAGCACGACACCGATGACGACCGGGTCCGAGAGGAGGTCGCCGCCGCCCTCGATCACCACGCCGGCCGACATGAGCGCGAAGAACGGCACCGCGACGCCGGCCGAGATCGGCACCAGCCTGTGCTCGAGCTTCTCCGCCGGGCTGGCCGACTCGTCCTCGTCGGGACGGACCCGGGTGAGCAGGCCCAGGGCGACACCGGCGATGGTCGCGTGGATGCCGCTCTCGTGGGTGAACCACCACGCGCCGATCACGATCGGCACGTAGAACAGCGGGTTGGTGACCCGGAAGTGCTGCATCACGGAGTACGCCGCCACGAAGACGACCGCGAGCCCCAGGGCCTCGAAGGCGAGGTCGGTGGAGTAGAACGCGGCGATGATGACGATGACGATCAGGTCGTCGACGACCGCGAGGGTCAGCAGGAACGCCCGCAGCTGTCCCGGCATGGACGAGGCGACGACCGCGAGCACGGCCAGCGCGAAGGCGATGTCGGTGGCCGAGGGGATCGCCCAGCCGCCCAGCCGGCCGTCGGCACCGAGGTTGACGGCGACGTAGACCAGCGCGGGGACCGCCACACCGCAGATGGCGGCCACCACGGGCACGACGGCATCGGCGGGCTTGCTGAGCGAGCCGACGATGAACTCGCGCTTGAGCTCGAGACCGGCCACGAAGAAGAAGAGCGTGAGCGCGCCGTCGGCGGCCCAGTGCTCGATGTCGAGTGGCCCGAGCTTGAAGGCGCGCAGGGCCTCGTACTCGGGGCCGAGGGGGGAGTTCGCCCAGATCACGGCGACCGCGGCGGCCAGCAGGGCGAACGCGCCGCCCACCGTCTCGCGGCGCAGGAAGTCACCGACGAAGGTGTCCTCGCTGCGGGTCGGATCGGGCAGGAACCGCAGGCGGGTGAGCTTGACCATGTCCTCGTTCCGGGCTCGTGTGTGTGTTTCATTGTCCGCCGAAGCGGGCCGACCAGTCTTCCCGGCGCACCGCTGACCACCCTAGCGGTCGGCACCACCTGCGAGGTACGCGAGTTGGGCGCGCACGCTCAGCTCGGCGGCGCCCCACAGCACCGGGTCGACGTCGGCGTAGACGGTCTCCACCACCCGACGCGGCAGGTCCTCCGCGGACGGCGCCGCGGGGTCCCCGTCGTCGCCCCGCAGGTCGGCGAGCGCCGCCTCGACCTGGGCCAGCCGTTCGCGGCGGTGCGCCAGGTAGTGGTCGAGCGCGGACAGGGCGTCGTCGATGACCGGACCGTGACCGGGCCAGATCGTGCCGATCTCCCGGCTCTCGGCCAGCCGGTGCAGCCGGTCGAGGGAGTCGAGGTAGGCACCGAGCTGGCCGTCCGGGTGGGCCACCACCGTGGTGCCCCGCCCCAGCACCGTGTCACCGGTGAGCACCGCCCGCTCCGCGGGTACGACGAACGACAGGGAGTCGGCGGTGTGCCCCGGGGTGGCGACCACGTGCAGCTCCAGGTCGCCGACGGCGACCACGTCCCCCTCGCCGAGCCCCTCGTCACCCAGCCGGTACGCCGGGTCGAGCGCCCGCACGCCGCACCCGACCCGCTCGGCGAAGGCGCGGGCGGCCTCGGAGTGGTCGAGGTGGTGGTGGGTGAGCAGCACGGCCTGGACGTCGCCGGCCACGTCGGCGACGGCCGCGAGGTGCTGCTCGTCCAACGGGCCCGGGTCGATGACGACCGAGCGACCGAAGTCGCGCTCCCGGAGCACCCAGGTGTTGGTGCCGTCGAGCGTCATCATGTTGGCGTTCGGGGCCAGCACGCACTCGGCGTGCTCACCGAACCAGCCGCCCCGCCAGGTCATCGGGCCAGGTGGGCGGCGATGAGCGGCTCCAGCGCCGCCGGGCGGGACAGGGTGGCCTCGTCCCCCGAGCCGACCACCTCCGGCATGAACATCTCCAGCTCCCGGTCGGCGCAGGCCTCGATGACCGACTCCGGCGTCGGGTGCCCGGCGACCTCGAGGCAGGTGAGGTAGGTCGGCGGGAGCATGAGCATGTCGCCGGCGTCCACCGCGGCGACCGCCGCCGCCGCGGGCAGCCAGGTGACCCGTGACGACTCCGTGGACACGTCCCGGGTCCGCTGCCCCGCGGGCAGGTCGGCGACGAAGAACCAGGTGCGGTAGCGCTTGGGCTCGAACTCCGGGGTCAGCCACCCGGCCCAGGCGCCGAGCAGGTCCGAGCGGAGCACCAGGCCGCGCCGCGCCAGCACGGCGGTCAGCGAGACCTCGCGCTGCTCCAGGGCGACCCGGTCGGCCTCCCAGTCCGGGCCGGTCACCTCGGCCACGATGTCCTCCTCGGACTCCCCCGCCAGCATCACGCCCGACTCCTCGAAGGTCTCGCGCACCGCGGCGCAGACCAGGGCCCGGGCCATCTCCTCGTCGGTGCCGAGCCGGCTCGCCCAGGTGGCCAGGTCCGGCCCGGCCCACCCCATGGGCTCGTCACCGGCGGAGTGGAAGTCCCGACTGTCCACCCCGCCCCCGGGGAAGACGCACATGCCGGCGGCGAACGCCATGGAGGCCTGCCGCTGCAGCAGGTAGACCTCGGGCGCGCTGTCACCGGGCCGCATCAGGACGACGGTCGCGGCGTTGCGCGGCTCCGCCGGGGTCAGGCTCCCGTCGGCGTACGCCCTGGCCTGCTCGACCAGCTGCGGCGGCAGCGGGAGGGACCGCACCCCTCAGACCTCGACGAGGATCTCGACCTCGACCGGGGAGTCGAGCGGCAGGACCGGTACGCCGACGGCGGAGCGGGCGTGGACGCCGGCCTCGCCGAACGCCCGGCCGAGGAGCTCCGAGGCTCCGTTGGCGACCTGGGGCTGGCCGGTGAAGTCGGGCACGGAGGCGACGAACACGACCACCTTGACGATCCGCTTCACGGAGTCGAGGTCGCCGACCTCGGCCTTCACCGCGGCGATCGCGTTGAGGGCGCACTGCTGGGCGCAGGCCACCGCCTCCTCCTCGTCGACCTCGCCGCCGACCTTGCCGGTGACCATGAGCTCGCCGGCTCGCATCGGCAGCTGACCGGAGGTGAACACGTGGTCGCCGCTGCGGACCGCCGGGACGTAGGACGCCACGGGTCGGGCGACCTCGGGGACCGACAGCCCCAGCTCGGCCAAGCGGTCCTCGACGGCGCTCACGGGAGCGGCCGCTTGAAGTAGCCGACCAGGTTCTCGGGGTTCATGCCCGGCGCGATCTGCACGAGCTCCCAGCCCTCGGAGCCGAAGTTGTCGAGGATCTGCTTCGCGGCGTGCGTGAGGATGGGCGCTGTCAGGTATTCCCACTTCGTCATGCGGCGCAGCCTATCCCTCGAGCTCGGGCTCGGTCTTCTCGCGGATCTCCTCCTCGGTGACGCCGGGCGCCAGCTCGACCAGCCGCAGGCCGCCACCCTCGGAGGCCGGCTTGACGTCGATGACGCCCAGGTCGGTGATGATCCGCTGGACCACCCGCAGTCCCGTGTAGGGCAGCGAGCACTCCTCGACGATCTTGTAGGAGCCGTCACGGGAGACGTGCTCCATCAGCACGACGACCTTCTTGGCCCCGTGGACCAGGTCCATCGCGCCGCCCATGCCCTTGACCATCTTGCCGGGGATCATCCAGTTGGCGATGTCGCCGCGCACCGAGACCTGCATGGCGCCGAGGATCGCGGCGTCGATCTTGCCGCCGCGGATCATCCCGAAGCTGGTGGCGGAGTCGAAGAAGGAGGCGCCCCGGTTCAGGGTGACGGTCTCCTTGCCGGCGTTGATGAGGTCGGCGTCGACCTCGTCCTCGGTCGGGTAGGGGCCGACGCCGAGGATGCCGTTCTCGGACTGGAGCACCAGCTCGACACCCTGGGGCACGTAGTTGGGCACCAGCGTGGGCAGCCCGATGCCGAGGTTCACGTAGGAGCCGTCGGTCAGCTCGGAGGCGGCCCGGGCCGCCATCTCCTCACGGGTCCAGCTCATCTCAGCCCTCCTCCTTCGGGTCGCGCACGGTGCGTCGTTCGATCCGCTTGTCGGCGGCCTGCTCGGGGGTCAGCGCAACCACGCGCTGCACGAACACCCCGGGGGTGTGGACGTGGTTCGGGTCCAGCTCGCCGGGCTCGACCAGCTCCTCGACCTCGGCCACCGTGATCCGCCCGCACATCGCGGCGAGCGGGTTGAAGTTGCGGGCGGAGTCCCGGTAGACGAGGTTGCCGTGCCGGTCCCCGCGCCAGGCACGAACCAGCCCGAAGTCAGCGACGATCGAGGTCTCCATCACGTAGTCGGCGCCGTCGAAGGTGCGCACCTCCTTGGGCGGCGAGGCGCGCACGACGTTGCCGGAGTCGTCGTACCGCCAGGGCAGTCCGCCCTCGGCGACCTGGGTGCCGACCCCGGTCGCGGTGAAGAAGGCCGGGATGCCCGAGCCGCCGGCCCGCATCCGCTCCGCGAGCGTGCCCTGGGGGGTGAGCTCGACCTCGAGCTCGCCGGAGAGGTACTGCCTGGCGAACTCCTTGTTCTCCCCCACGTAGGAGGAGACCATGCGCCGCAGCCGCCGGGCCGCCAGCAGCCGGCCCAGGCCCCACTCGTCGACGCCGCAGTTGTTGGAGACCGCCTCGAGCTCGTCGACGCCGGACTCCAGCACCGCGTCGATCAGCACCGACGGGATGCCGCACAGGCCGAACCCGCCAACCGCCAACCTCGAGCCCGACCTGATGTCGGCCACCGCCGCGGCGGCACTCGCCACCACCTTGTCCACTGCCTGCTCCTCTGCGCATCGGGGCACCCGTGGGCTCCCACGTGATCTGCCACGTGATCTCCCGAGTGATCCTAGCCACGGGCGAGGGTGCTGACGGGGGCACGGGGGCCCCTCTACGCTTCCTCGGGTGAGCCCGTCGCGCAGCCCCCACTGGCCGGAGGTCGAGCTGCACGTGGTGACCGGCAAGGGCGGGACCGGGAAGTCCACCGTCGCGGCCGCCCTCGCGCTGGCCCTGGCCAGCACCGGCAAGAGCGTGCTGCTGTGCGAGGTGGAGGGCAGGCAGGGCATCGCCCAGATGTTCGACGTGCCGCCGCTGCCGTACGAGGAGCGGCGGATCGCGACCGGGCTGCCCGGCCCCCGCGGCGGCGCGGGCACCGTCTACGCCCTGCACATCGACGCCGAGTCGGCGCTGCTGGAGTACCTCGCGATGTACTACCGGCTCGGCCGCGCCGGCCGGGCGCTGGACCGGTTCGGGGTCATCGACTTCGCCACCACGATCGCGCCCGGGGTCCGCGACGTGCTGCTCACCGGCAAGGTGTTCGAGGCCGCCCGGCACGGTCGCAAGAAGGGCACCTCCAGCCGGGCCGGGGCGGCGTACGACGCGATCGTGCTCGACGCGCCGCCGACCGGGCGGATCACCCAGTTCCTCAACGTCAACAGCGAGCTGGCCGGGCTGGCGAAGGTGGGCCCGATCAAGGGACAGGCGGACCGGGTGATGACGCTGTTCCGCTCCTCGCGGACCGCGGTGCACCTGGTGACCGTGCTGGAGGAGATGCCCGTGCAGGAGACCGCCGACGGCATCGCCGACCTGCGCGCCGCGCGGCTGCCCGTGGGAGGCGTGGTGGTCAACCTGGTCCGCCCCCGCGACCTCGACGCCGAGGACCTGCGCCGGGCGCGGGAGGACACGCTCGACCGGGAGCGCATCGGCGCCGACCTGGCCGCGGCCGGGGTGCGGCTCGATCCGGCACCCGGGCAGCCGGAGGACGGGTTGCTGGACGGGCTGCTCTCGGAGGCCCGGGACCACGCCGAGCGGCGGGCCCTCGAGGACCGGCAGCGGGAGGTGGTCGCCGGCCTCGACGTGCCGACGTACGAGCTGCCGCGGCTGCCCGGGGGCCTCGACCTCGGGGGCCTCTACGAGCTCGCGGCGGCGCTGCGGGAGCAGGGCATGGCATGAGCGGCAGCACGCACCCGCGGGTCGGCCCGCTGGCCGGCACCGGCGACGGGTCGGCCCGGCTCGACGTCGACGCGCTGATCGACGACCCGGCGACCGGCATCATCGTCTGCTGCGGCTCCGGCGGGGTGGGCAAGACCACCACGTCGGCCGCCCTGGCGCTGCGCGCCGCCGAGCGGGGTCGCACGGTCGTGGTGCTCACGATCGATCCGGCGCGGAGGCTGGCCCAGTCGATGGGCATCGGAGCGCTCGACAACACGCCCCGGCCGGTGGCCGGCGTCGACCACGGGCGGGGCGGCCGGCTGGACGCGATGATGCTGGACATGAAGAGCACCTTCGACGAGGTGGTGCTCAGCCAGGCCGGCGAGGAGAAGGCCCGGCAGATCCTGGAGAACCCCTTCTACGTCGCCCTGTCCACCTCCTTCGCCGGGACGCAGGAGTACATGGCGATGGAGAGGTTGGGGCAGCTGCACCGCGACGCCCGGGCCGAGGGCAGCTACGACCTGATCGTCGTCGACACCCCGCCGTCCCGCTCGGCGCTGGACTTCCTCGACGCCCCCGAGCGGTTGTCGAGCTTCCTCGACGGCCGGTTCATCCGGCTGCTGCTCACCCCCGCACGGGGGCCGGCGCGGGTGATGACCGCGGGGATGGGGCTGATCACCGGCGCCCTGACCAAGATCCTGGGGGCCGGCGTGCTCAAGGACCTGCAGACCTTCGTCGCGGCGTTCGACACGCTGTTCGGGGGCTTCCGGCAGCGGGCGCAGAAAACGTTCGAACTGCTGCAGGCCGACGGTACGGCGTTCCTGGTGGTCGCGGCTCCGGAGCCGGACGCGCTGCGCGAGGCGGCGTACTTCGTCGAGCGACTCAGCGAGGACCGGATGCCGCTGGCCGGCCTGGTCGTGAACCGGGCGAGCAGTCCCCCGGACAGTGCGCTCTCCGCCGACGAGGCGATGGCGGCCGCCGAGCGGCTGCGCTCCGGGACCGGCGGGACCGCTCAGCCGGGCACGGATGGTGATAGGGGCGGTGAGGGCAGTGAGGGAGCCGGGCTCACCTCGGGCCTGCTCCGGCTGCACGCCGACAAGGTCCGGATCGTGGAGCGCGAGGCCCGGCTGCGCGAGCGGTTCGCCGCCGCGCACCCCGGGGTTCCCACGGCGGTGGTGCCGGCACTGGCCGGCGACGTGCACGACCTCGACGGCCTACGCCGCATCGGGCGGCTGCTCGCCGGCGACTGACCCGGTGCCGTCCCTGGGGTTCCCGGTCGGGTGCCGGGTGTCCCGGCGAGCCCGGTCAGACGGCTGCGGACTTGGCGTTCTCGAGCACGGTCCGCCAGGAGGCGCCCGGGCGACGACGCAGCAGCGCCCGACGCTCACGCTCGGTCATGCCGCCCCACACGCCCCACTCGATCTGGTTGTCGAGGGCCTCGGCGAGGCACTCGGTGCGCACCGGGCAGCCCGCGCACACCTGCTTGGCCTTGTTCTGCTCCGCGCCACGGACGAAGAGCTCGTCCGGCTGAGCCTGTCGACACGCCGCCGCCGGCGCCCAGTCCTCTACCCACATGATGTTCCCCCAATCGAGGTGGATGCTGAGCATCCGACGGGCCGATCCCGTTCCCCACGATCGAAGGTAGGCAACATCAGGTCGTTGAAACAGACACGAGACGGCCAAAACCCCTAGTCCATCCGAACTAGTCACAGATGACTAGAACTGGGGAAGGGGTGGGGCCGTCCTTTACCCTTGGGCCATGCCCGCACCGACCGATGACGCCCGCACGCCCCGAGGAGTGCTCTCGCACCTGGGGTCGATGGTCGCCGTCGCCGCCGTCATGGGAGTCGTGGTCGCCGGACTCGCCATCCCGTTCGCCGGCGTCATCGGCATCTCGGCCCGCAACCTCGCCGAGAACCTCAACGACCTGCCGGCCGAGCTGGAGACCGAGGCCCTGCCGCAGCGTACCCGGATCCTGGCCGCCGACGGCAGCACGATCGCGACGCTCTACGACGAGAACCGCGTCAACGTGAAGCTCACCCAGATCTCGAAGCGGATGCGGCAGGCGATCCTCTCGATCGAGGACTACCGCTTCTACCAGCACGGCGCCCTCGACGTGAAGGGCACGGTGCGCGCCTTCGTCACCAACCAGGCCGCCGGCGGCGTCGTCCAGGGCGGCTCGTCGATCACCCAGCAGATGGTGAAGCTGACGCTGCTCAACCAGGCGACCACCGACGAGGAGAAGAAGGCGGCGATGGAGGACACCATCGCCCGCAAGCTCCGCGAGCTCCGCTACGCGATCGCCTTCGAGGAGAACCACTCCAAGGACTGGATCCTCGAGCGCTACCTCAACATCGCCTACTTCGGCGACGGCGTGTACGGCGTCCAGGCGGCCGCCCGGCACTTCTTCAGCAAGGACGCCAGCAAGCTCAAGCTGCAGGAGGCCGCCACCCTGGCCGGACTCGTGAAGAACCCGGTCGGCTTCGACCCGACGGTCTACCCGGCGCGCGCCCGGGACCGGCGCAACACCGTGCTGGACCGGATGGCCGACCTCAGCGTCATCAAGCAGCGCCGCGCCGACAAGCTCAAGAAGCGCGAGCTCGACCTGAAGGTCACCCAGAACCGCAACGGCTGCATGTTCTCGAGGGCCCCGTTCTTCTGCGACTACGTCGTGAACTTCCTCAAGGCGGACAAGTCGCTGGGCAAGACGAAGAAGGAGCGCCAGGAGGTCCTGCTCTCCGGCGGGCTGACGATCCGCACCACGCTGGACCCGCGCTTCCAGAAGGCCGCCGACGACTCGGTGCGCAAGAGCGTCTTCGCGACCGACCAGGCGATCGGCGGGCTGGCGATGGTCGAGCCGCGCACCGGCAACGTGCGCGCACTGGCACAGTCGCGGCCCATGGGCCGCGACCGGGCCAAGGGTGAGACCTTCCTCAACTACGTGGTCAACCAGAAGTACGGCGACTCCGGCGGCTTCTCGGCCGGGTCGACGTTCAAGACCTTCGTCCTTGCCACCGCGGTCAAGCAGGGGATCCCGCTGACCACGACGATCAACTCGCCGCCCAAGATCACGATCTCGGAGTCGAAGTTCGAGGACTGCGACGGCGAGCCGTACGGCTTCGGCACCTGGTCGCCCTCGAACTCGACGACCAGCGGCCCCAAGACCCTCTACACCGGCACCCGCGAGTCGGTGAACACGTTCTTCGCCCAGCTCGAGGCGCGCACCGGCATCTGCGAGCCGTACCGGCTGGCCAAGGACCTCGGCGTCGACCTGACCAACCCCACCGGCGGCCCCGGCGGCGCCGGCGCCGAGCGGGTGCCCACGTTCACGCTGGGCACCCCGAACGCCAGCCCGCTCGAGATGGCCGAGGCGTACGCGACGTTCGCCGGCCGCGGGCTGCACTGCGACGCCCGCCCGGTCACGAAGATCCTCGACTCCCGCGGGACGGCCGTGAAGGACTACCGCGAGACCTGCGAGCAGGTGCTGCCCAGCGCCGTCGCCGACGCCGTCAACGACGTGCTGCGCGGCGTCCAGGAGGGCGGCTTCGGCGAGAACGCCGGCATCGACCTGAACCAGGTCTCCGCCGGCAAGACCGGTACCGCCGACAGCCAGCAGGCCGTGTGGTTCGTGGGCTACACCCCGAACCTGGCCACCGCGTCGATGATCGCGGGGGCCAACCAGTTCGGGCAGCCGATCGCCCTCAAGGGTCAGACGATCGGCGGTGTCTTCCGGCCCTCCGCCAGCGGCTCCGGCTTCGCCGGCCCGATGTGGTACGGCGCGATGTCGGTCATCGAGCAGTGGCTCGACGACGAGGACTTCGTGAAGCCGGCCCCCGGGGAGATCGCCGGCGTGCTGCTGCCGGTGCCGAACACGGCCGGCATGGGCATCAACCAGGCCACCAAGGTGCTCGAGGACGCCGGGTTCACCGTCTCGGTCGGCTCCGAGGTCGACTCCGGCCTGGACCGGGGCCTGATCTCCTACTCCTCGCCGGCCGCGGGGGCGACCACCTCGAGCGGTGACACGGTGACGATCTACCCCTCCGATGGGTCCCCCTACGTGCCGCCCAAGCCGAAGCCCAAGCCGAAGAAGCCCAAGAACGACGACAAGCCCGGCCGCGGTGGCGGCGGGGGCGGCGGCGGACGGGACTGACCCGCCCGCGGGCGGTGCCGGTTCAGGCGCCGAGCTGGCGGCGTACCTCGGCCGCCACGGCGGAGCCGTCGGCACGGCCCTTCACCTGGGGCTGGACGACGCCCATGACCTTGCCCATGGCGCGCATGCCCTCACCGGCCGCGCCGGTGCTCTCCACGGCCGCGGCGACGATCTGTGAGATCTCGTCGGCGTCGAGCTGCTCGGGCAGGTAGTCGACGAGCACGCCGAGCTCGGAGCGCTCCTTGTCGGCCATCTCGGTGCGCCCGGCGTCGTCGAACGCGGCGGCGGCCTCGCGGCGCTTCTTGGCCTCGGTGGTCAGCACCGCCACGACGTCCTCGTCGGTCAACGCGGTCTGGGACGAGCCGGCCACCTCGGCGGTGGTGATCGAGGTCAGGATCATCCGCAGGGTCGAGGAGCGCACGGTGTCCCGCGCTTTGATCGCGGTGGTGAGATCGGCACGCAGCCGGTCCTTGAGGGAGGCCATGCCGGCCATTGTGGCAGCCTTGCCCCGTGCCACTCACACGGATTCTCGGGCTCGGGGCCCTCGCCGGCCTCGGCCTGGCCGGCTACGCCGCCGCGGAGGCCCGCTCCTACACGCTGCGGCGCACCGAGCTGCCGATCCTGCCGCCGGGCCACCCGGACCTGCGGGTGCTGCACCTTTCCGACATCCACATGACGCCCGGCCAGCAGGCCAAGCAGGCCTGGCTGCGCGGCCTGGCCGACCTCGAGCCGGACCTGGTCGTCAACACCGGCGACAACCTCTCCCACCGGACCGCGGTGCGGCCGGTCCTCGACTCGCTCGGCCCGCTGCTGGAGCGACCCGGGGTGTTCGTGTTCGGCTCCAACGACTACTTCGAGCCGACCCTGCGCAACCCGCTGCGCTACCTGCTGCCCGACGACGGGCAGCGCAACATCCACACCCCTCAGCTGCCGTGGCCCAGGCTCCGGGAGGGCTTCCTCGAGGCGGGCTGGCTGGACCTCACCAACACCCACGAGCGGCTGGAGGTGGGGTCGACCTCGTTCGCGTTCGCGGGCGTCGACGACCCGCACCTCGGCTACGACGACCTCGCGGCCGTCGCCGGTCCGGCCGACCCCGAGGCCGACGTGCGGCTCGGCGTCGCCCACGCGCCGTACCTGCGGGTGCTCGACCGGTTCGCCCTGGACGGGTACGACGCGGTGCTGGCCGGGCACACGCACGGCGGGCAGGTGTGCCTGCCGGGGGTGGGGGCGCTGACCACCAACTGCGACCTCGAGGCGGCCCGCGCCAAGGGTCGGCACCGGCACCCGGCGGCGTCCCGACCGGGAGATCCGGGCTCGACCTGGCTGCACGTCTCGGCCGGGCTGGGCACCAGCCCCTACGTCCGGTTCCGGGTCGCCTGCCGGCCCGAGGTGACCCTGGTGACGCTCACCGGTCGCTGACGCCCGACTCGGCCCGGCCCGGCCCGGGGCGGATTCGGAGGGGTGCCCGGCCTCGGGTATGCTCGCGTCTGCTCGCGGGGCAGAACCCGTGATCGGGCTGTGGCGCAGCTTGGTAGCGCGCCTCGTTCGGGACGAGGAGGCCGCAGGTTCAAATCCTGTCAGCCCGACCATGTGATGTCTCAGGACATCGGAAACCGCCGGACCTGCGTGAGCGGGTCCGGCGGTGGTCATTTCTGGGGTCTGCGGGTGGGTCCTTTGGGGGCGCTGTTGCGCTGGCCTCGTCACGCTTCGGGTCGAGGACGTTGTCCGCTCTCCTCTACTCTGCGGCAATGCGGTCGCTCGCGCTCTGGACGTTCGTCGGCGCCGCGCTCGCAGCCGGGTGCGGGGGCGAGGGCGGGGGCGAGGGCACCTTCGACACCTCCGGCACGGTGGACATTGTCGGATCGAGCGGATCGCAGGTGTTCGCGGCCGGGGCAACAGGTGGCGGAGCCCCCTGCCAGGGCGTCGGCGATCTCGGGGCCTTTCGCGAGCATGCCGAGGTGATCGTGCTCGACGCGGACGGGACCCAGGTCGCGGTCGGCATGCTGGGGCGCGGCAAGATCCCGGAGGCAGCGGGAGCAGCCCACGAGTCCCCTCGCCTGACGCCGTGCACCTTCGAGTTCGACGTGTCGGAGATCCCGGCTTCGGGCGGTCCGTTCACGGCCCGGGTCGATGAGGCCGAAGTGACGTTCGAGCAGGGTGACGGCGCGGTCGAGATCAGAGTCAGCGGCGACCAGTACCCGTGAGCACCAGCAGGATCGAAGCGGGATCGCGGCTCGGCGAACGCCCGCCGAAGCCACCGGGCGGGTCCGGGAGTCGCCCGTTTCGGGGGTCCTGATCTGGCAGACTGCGCGGCATGCCCGACAAGGACTCCGGACCGGACCAGGACCGCGATCAGCCCTCGCTGGAGCTGCCGTCGCTGGGCAGCATGCTGCGGCGCCGCAAGTCGCCTCCCGAGCCGGCCGCGGAGCCGGAGCCGGTCGACGTGGAGCAGCCCACTGTCGCCGAGGCGACGCCGACGGAGGAGCCCACGCTCGCCGGCGGGACGGAGGAGCCCACGGCGGTCGACCAGCCGGCCGTGTCGGAGTCCACCGAGCCGCGCGAGCCCGTGGCGGCCGACGCCGTGGCCCCGGTCGGGGCACGCGAGGCCGAGGCGCCCGCCTCCGCTCCTGCGCCCGAGGAGTCGGCCGCGGTCGATCCTCCTGCTGCGCAGCCGTCCGCGCCGGCGGCTCCCGCAGCGCAGGCGACCGACCAGACCGGGCGTGACGACGAGCTCGCCGACGGGGACGCCGCCCAGGACGAGGGCACGGCCGAAACGTCCGGCGCAGGCACGGGCTTCGCCCTGCCCTCCCTCCCGCCACTCGCCGCCCGGGTGGCGGCCCCGGTCACCGGCGTCGTCGTCGGGCTGCTCGCCGTCGGGGCGACGTACCTCGCGCTCGCGGGCTGCGAGCTGGCCCGCGGCACCAGCTCCTGCGGCGGCCCCGGCCTGTTCCTGCTGCTGGCGATCATGACCGCCCTGATCCTGGTGGGCGGCGCGCTCCTGCGGGCGTGGGACGTCCCGGACCCCGGCAGCACCAGCTTCCTCGCCGTCGGCCTGCTGGCGGTAGTCGTGCTGCTGCTCCTGCTCGACGCCGTCTTCTCACCGTGGATGCTGCTGGTGGTGCCGCTGGTCACCGCCGCCGCGTTCGCCGCCTCGCACTGGGTGACGACCGCGTTCGTCGAGATGGACTGAGGTCGCTCAGAGGCGAGCCGCCACCAGCTCGGCGATCTGCACGGCGTTGAGCGCCGCGCCCTTGCGCAGGTTGTCGTTGCTGATGAACAGCGCCAGGCCACGCTCGTCCGGCACGCCCTCGTCCTGCCGGAGCCGACCGACGTACGACGGGTCGCGGCCGGCCGCCTGCAGGGGCGTCGGCACCTCGGTCAGCTCCACGCCCTCGGCGTCGCCGAGGATCTCCGTGGCCCGCTTCACCGACAGCGGCCGGGCGAACTCGGCGTTGATCGCCAGCGAGTGGCCCGAGAACACCGGCACCCGGACGCAGATCCCCGACACCGGCAGGTCCGGGATGCCGAGGATCTTCCGGGACTCGTTGCGCAGCTTCTGCTCCTCGTCGGTCTCGTCGCGACCGTCGTCGACGATCGAGCCGGCCATCGGCACCACGTTGTAGGCGATCGGCCGGACGTACTTCACCGGCTCCGGGAAGTCGACCGAGTCGCCGTCCGTGGCCAGGGTCCTGGCGTCGCCCGCCGCCTCCACCTGGGTGGCCAGCTCCTCGACGCCGGCGACGCCGGACCCGGAGACCGCCTGGTAGGTCGCGACGACCAGCCGGCGCAGCCCGGCCTCGTCGTGCAGCGGCTTGAGCACCGGCATCGCGGCCATCGTGGTGCAGTTCGGGTTCGCGATGATCCCCTTGCGGGCCTCGGCGATCGCCTCGGGGTTGACCTCCGAGACGACCAGCGGCACGTCGGGGTCCATGCGCCAGGCGGAGGAGTTGTCGACGACGACCACGCCGGCCGCGGCGTACTTCGGCGCCAGCTCCCTCGAGGTGGAGCCGCCCGCGGAGAAGATCGCGATGTCGAGGTCGGAGACGTCCGCGGTGGCCGCGTCCTCGACGGTGATCTGCTCCTCCCCCCAGGGCAGGGTCCGGCCGGCGGAGCGGGCCGAGGCGAGGAACCGGATCGAGGCGACCGGGAAGTCGCGCTCGGCCAGGATCCCGCGCATGGCCACGCCGACCTGGCCGGTGGCGCCGACGATGCCCAGGCGGACCGGCCGGGGGCTCATCGTCCGCTCCCGCCGTAGACCACGGCCTCGACCTCGGTGGCGTCGAGGTCGAACGCGCTGTGCGCGCTCTGCACCGCCTGGTCCACCTGCGCCTCGTCGACGATCACCGAGATCCGGATCTCGGAGGTGGAGATCATGTCGATGTTCACGCCGGCCGAGGCCAGGGCGCCGAAGAACTTCGAGGTGATCCCGGGGTGGGAGCGCATGCCGGCCCCGATCAGGGACACCTTGCCGATCTTGTCGTCGTAGAGCAGCTTCTCGTAGCCGACCTCCGCCTGGATCCGGGCCAGCGCCGCCATCGCGGTCTGGCCGTCGGTGCGCGGCAGCGTGAAGGAGATGTCGGTCAGGCTGGTCGCCGCGGCCGAGACGTTCTGCACGATCATGTCGAGGTTGGTCTGCGCCTCGGCCAGGGCCTCGAAGATCCGCGCCGCCTCACCGACCTTGTCCGGCACGCCGACGACGGTGATCTTGGCCTCGCTGCGGTCGTGGGCCACGCCCGCGATGATCGGCTGTTCCATGGTGCCTCCCTCGGCCGGGTCGTCCACGACCCAGGTCCCTTGCAGCTGGCTGAACGACGAACGGACGTGGATCGGGATGTTGTTGCGGCGGCCGTACTCCACGCACCGCAGGTGCAGGATCTTCGCGCCGCACGCCGCGAGCTCGAGCATCTCCTCGTAGGAGACCTTCCCGAGCTTCCGGGCGCTGCGGACGATGCGCGGGTCCGCGGTGAAGACGCCGTCGACGTCGGTGTAGATCTCGCACACGTCGGCCTCCAGGGCCGCCGCCAGCGCGACCGCCGTGGTGTCGGTGCCGCCCCGGCCCAGCGTGGTGATCTCCTTGGTGTCGGCGCTTACTCCCTGGAAGCCGGCGACGATCACGATGTGGCCCTCGCCGAGCGCGGTGGTGATCCGCCCGGGCGTGACGTCGATGATCTTCGCCTTGCCGTGCACCGAGTCCGTGATCACCCCCGCCTGGGAGCCGGTGAACGACCGGGCGGTGAAGCCCAGGTCGGAGATCGCCATCGCCACCAGCGCCATCGAGATCCGCTCACCCGCGGTGAGCAGCATGTCCATCTCCCGCGCCGGCGGCAGCGGGGAGACCCCGTGCGCCAGGTCGAGGAGCTCGTCGGTGCTGTCCCCCATCGCGGAGACGGCCACGACCACCTCGTGACCGGCCTTCTTCACCTCGACGATGCGCCGCGCGACCCGCTTGACGGCATCGGCGTCGGCGAGCGAGGAGCCGCCGTACTTCTGCACGACAATGCCCACTTGGATTCCCTCACGAGTACGACGACACGACAGGTCGGCGCGCACGCTCGACCACCCGGAGGATTCTACCGGGGGTCGGGCAGGTCCTCGCCGAGCATCTCGTTGGCGGCCGCCACCTGCTCCTGGTCGGCCTCGAAGTCAGCGTCGAGACGGTCGTGGGACACGATCGACTGCAGGGCGCGGAGCACCCCGCTGGCCTCGCTGCCCCAGCTGGCGACGTACGAGAACTGCCACCACCACAGCGCCTCGGTGACCCGACCGGCCCGGAAGTGCCGCAGGCCGTGCGCCAGCGACGCGGCGGTGCTGGTGAGGTCGTCGGAGAGCGAGGCACTGACCAGCTCCGGCTCGCCGTAGGTGTCGAAGACCTCGACGTAGGTGTCCACCCCGTCGAGCATCCTGGCCAGGCGCAGGCGCATCTCGTCGAGGTCGGGGTCCGGCCCGGCGTCGGGCTGGAACTCCTCGGCCGGCGTGAAGTCGGCCTGCACGCCCAGCCGGGCACCGGCCAGCAGCACCTGGGAGACCTCCAGCAGGAGCAGCGAGATCGACCGGCTGGGGTCGTCGGCACGCGAGATCGCCTGCAGCGCCAGCAGGAAGCTCTCCACCTGGTCGGCGATCTGCTGGGTGAAGTCCTCGAGATCGGAGTCGATTCCCACCTCAGTCATCGGCCGCCCTCCTTCCGGCGAAAGCCCGTCCCAAGGTGACCTCGTCGGCGTACTCGAGATCACCGCCTACCGGCAGTCCACTCGCCAAACGGGTCACGCGCAACCCCATCGGCGCCAGGTTGCGCGTGAGGAAGGTCGCAGTGGCCTCGCCCTCGAGGTTCGGATCGGTCGCGAGGATCACCTCGGTGACCGTCCCGTCGGCGAGCCGGACCATCAACTCGCGGATCCGCAGCTGCTCGGGGCCGATGCCGTCGATCGGCGAGATCGCGCCGCCCAGCACGTGGTAGCGGCCCCGGAACTCCCGGGTCCGCTCGATCGCGACGACGTCCTTGTACTCCTCTACGACGCACAGCACCGTCGGGTCGCGCCGCGGGTCGCGGCAGATCCGGCACTGCTCGTCCTCGGAGACGTTGAAGCACACCGAGCAGAACTTCACCCGGGCCTTGACCTGCACCAGAATGTCGGCCAGCCGCCGTACGTCGGCCGGGTCGGCCTGCAGCAGGTGGAACGCGATCCGCTGGGCGCTCTTGGGGCCGACGCCGGGCAGCTGACCGAGCTCGTCGATCAGGTCCTGGACGATGCCTTCGTACAACGCACGCTCACATCCCCAGGCCCGGCATGCCGCCGCCGAGGCCGCCGGCGGGGCCGGCACCGGGCTCGCCGCCGAGGCCGCCGGCGAGCGGACCGAGCTTCTCGGAGGCCATCGCGTCGGCGCGGGCCTTGGCGTCGCGCCACGCGGCCACGATCATGTCGCCGAGGTCGGAGAGGTCGTCGGCGTCGTTGCCGTCGAAGCCACCGGCCCGGATCACCACGTCGAGCAGGTCACCGGTGCCGTTGACCTTGACCGTGACCGCACCGCCGGAGACGGTGCCCTCGACCTCGGACTCGGCGAGCTCGGCCTGCGCCGACATCAGCTGCTCCTGCATCTGCTGGGCCTGCTGGAGCAGGGCGTTCATGTCGAGGCCGCCTTCGCCTCCGAAGGGGTTCTGGGTCATCGTGGTGCCTCTCGCTCAGTCGTGCTTGATCTCTTGGATGATCTGCGCCCCGAGCTCACGCTGCAGCAGCTCGGCACCGGCCAGGCCGGCGCCCTCCGCGTCGGGGTCGTCCGGGTGGGCGTCCCCGTCCGCGGCGCGCGGGTCGACCGCCGGAGGGCTGCCGGCACTGCGGGTCTGCTGGATCGCCCCGCGTGCCGCACCGGAGGCGTCCGGGCCGGGTGCCGCCTGGGCCTCGGGTCGGTCGGGCTCGGTGCCCTCGGCGGGTTGCCGTGCGTGACCGGCGGGGGTGCCTGTCCCCTCCTGGCCCTCCTGGCCCTCCTGGCCCTGCTGGCCCTGAGGGCCCTGCTGGCCTTGGTGGCCTTGGTGGGCGGCCTGGCCGCTCGGATCGGGGCCGGTGCCCTGATCTACCTGAGCCGGGCCGGCGGGGGTGGCGCCGGCGCCCTGGGCGGGTGGAGCCGGCAGGTCGCTGCGCGCCCCGGGGTCGACGATCGCGTCCACCCGCCAGTCGGCACCGACCACGTCGATCGCCGCCTGCCGGACGATCTCCGGGCTGCCGCCGTTGACGAAGGACTCCCGGGCCCCGGCGTTGGCGAAGCCGAGGGTGAGGGTCCCGGCGTCGACCGCGACCACCTGGGCGTTCTGGGTGAGGTGGATCCAGGTGACCCGCCGCTTGAGCTTGGTGGCCTCGACGATGTCCGGCCACAGCCGGCGTACGTCGACCAGGCTCAGCCCGGCCGGCTCGGCCTCGGACTGCTGCGGGGCCGGAGTGGGCTCCGGCTCGGGGGCCGGCTGCTGGGCCGCACCGGTGTCGGGCTCGGGGGCGGACCGAGCTGTCGGGGACTCGGCGGCGGCCTCGGCGGGCTCGCCGGTCTGCTCCGCGGCGGTCTGCGCGGGATGGGCGGGCTCGCCGGTCTGCTCCGCGGCGGTCTGCGCGGGTGGCTCGGTCGTCTCTCTACGTTCTGCAGGTTCGGATGGCGTGTCGACCTGCGAAACGTAGAGACTCTCCGGCTCGGCCGGCGCGGGAGCAGCTGCCGGGGACGCGGGAGCCGCCGGCGCGGGAGCCGGGGACCCCGGAGAGGAAGCCGGGGGCGGAGGAGCAGGTGCCGAGGCAGCGGGCGCGGGAGAGGCAGTGGGCGCAGGCGCGGCCGCGCGGGCCGGGGACGGGGCCGGCGGGTGAGGCGCGGCTGCGGCCGGCTCGCCGGTGATCGCGAACCGCCGCTCGAGCCGGTCGAGCCGCGCCAGCAGGCCCTCCCGCGAGTCGTCGGCACCGGGCAGCAGCACCCGGGCGCAGATCAGCTCGAGCAGCAGCCGAGGGGCGGTGGCACCGCGCATCTCGGTGAGCCCGGTCGCCACGAGGTCGGCGGCCCGGCTCAGGTCGTGCACCCCGAATCGCGCCGCCTGCGCGACCAGCCGCTCGCCGGCGTCCTCGGCCACGTCGATCAGGCCGGAGGCGGGAGCGTCGGGCACTGCGGCCACGATCACCAGGTCCCGCAGCCGACGGAGCAGGTCCTCGGTGAACCGGCGTGGGTCCTGGCCGGTCTCGACGACCTTGTCCACGACCCCGAAGACGGCCGCGCCGTCGCCGGCCGCGAACGCGTCGACCACCTCGTCGAGGAGCGACTCGGGGGTGTAGCCGAGCAGCCCGGTCGCCAGCGTGTGGGTGACCCCGTCGGCGCCAGCACCGCCGAGGAGCTGATCCAGCACGGAGAGGGTGTCGCGGGCCGAGCCGCCCCCGGCGCGGACCACCAGCGGGAGCGCGGCCGGCTCGATGGCCACGCTCTCCTTGGCGCAGAGCTCCCCGAGGTACCCGGTCAGCAGCCGGGGCGGGATCAGCCGGAACGGGTAGTGATGGGTGCGCGACCGGATCGTCGGCAGCACCTTGTCCGGCTCGGTGGTCGCGAAGATGAAGCGCAGGTGCTCCGGCGGCTCCTCGACCAGCTTGAGCAGTGCGTTGAAGCCCTGCGTGGAGACCATGTGGGCCTCGTCGATGATGTAGACCTTGTAGCGGCTGCGGACCGGGGCGAAAAACGCCTTCTCGCGCAGGTCGCGGGCGTCGTCGACGCCACCGTGCGAGGCCGCGTCGATCTCGATCACGTCGATCGAGCCGGGACCGCCACGGGCCAGGTCGCGGCACGAGTCGCACTCGCCGCACGGGTCGGCGACCGGGGCCTGCTCGCAGTTCAGCGCCCGGGCCAGGATCCGGGCGGACGTGGTCTTGCCGCAGCCGCGGGGGCCGGAGAACAGGTACGCGTGGTTGACCCGGTTGTTCGCCAGCGCGGCGCGCAGCGGCTCGGTGACGTGGTCCTGTCCGATGACCTCGGCGAACGTCTCCGGCCGGTAGCGGCGATAGAGGGCGAGGGGTGCTTCCACGCTGTGAACCCTAACCACCGGGGCCGACAGCCGGTAGGCGGGACCGGGGCCGGCGACGCCGGGGACGGAAAGGCCCCCCGTGCACCCGACAGAGCACGCCTGCCCTTGCTGCCTTCCGGCCCTGGGGGAGTTCAGCGAGATGCCGCCGCACGGGGGGTTGCGCAGAAGTCTAGGTCAGGGGGTCCGGCCACATCAAAGCCGCCCACCCCACGCGGCGGGCCGCCTCCCGGACGGCGGCGCGGGAGGCGATTTCCCCGCCCCGACCCTCGACCGGTAGCCTCCTCGGCGGAGGATTCGCCTAGTGGCCTATGGCGCTCGCTTGGAAAGCGGGTTGGGTTAACGCCCTCAGGGGTTCGAATCCCCTATCCTCCGCCATTGTGATGAGTCGCGACATGGGTCTCGCCTGAGTCGCGACATGGGTCACTGAGGAGCCCCGGGCCATCGGCCCGGGGTTCTTTGTGTGTTGCGCCAGTAGGTCTTGGTGGGGTCGATGTGGTGG
>NZ_JACYXZ010000005.1 GCF_014842875.1 Nocardioides donggukensis
CCACCACATCGACCCCACCAAGACCTACTGGCGCAACACACAAAGAACCCCGGGCCGATGGCCCGGGGCTCCTCAGTGACCCATGTCGCGACTCAGGCGAGACCCATGTCGCGACTCATCACAGTGTGGAGCCTAGGGGACTCGAACCCCTAACCCCCTGCTTGCAAAGCAGGTGCGCTACCAATTGCGCCAAGGCCCCGTGATCCGTCGGCAGCGCCGACCCGGATCAGCTGCGGGGGACGTCGTCGGTCGCGGCCGCCCACAGGGCCTGCTCGCGCTTGGACTCGGCCATCTTCTTGTTGGCGAGGACGGCGCCGGCCGCGGCCAGGGCGAGCAGGAAGAGCTTCTTCACGGTGGTTCCCCTCGATCGATGTCCGGGTGCGTGGCGGTGGGCCTAACAGGACTTGAACCTGTGACCTCTTCCTTATCAGGGAAGCGCTCTAACCGTCTGAGCTATAGGCCCGGGGTCGGGGTGAACCGACGGGGAAGATTACCCCACCCGTCGCGGCGGCGACAAAACGGGGTGCGCGGCCGCCGACACAAGCGACGGGTCGACGCGATCAGGCCCGACACATGCGACGGGTCGACGCATTCAGGCCCGACACACGCGACGGGTCGGCGCGATCCGGCCCGACACAAGCGACGGGTCGGCGGCGGGTCGGGTCAGCGCTCATCCTCTGCGAGGGTCAGCTCGACGCCGCCGAGCAGGGCGGCGGCCATGTTGTAGAGGAAGGCACCCAGGGTCGCGATCGCGGTCAGCAGCACCACGTCGATCACCGCGACCAGCATCGTGAAGCCGAGCACCCGCGAGGTGCCGAGGTAGTCCTCGATCGCGAAGTTCGTCGTCGACTCGCCGCCGATCACGTCGGCCACCATCTGGTCCACCGACTCCCAGACCCCGGCCGCGCCGAGCACCGACCAGACGATGAAGACCGCGACCACGGTGACGATGCCGAAGGCGACCGAGAGCAGGAAGGAGGTCTTCATCACCGACCACGGGTCGATCCGGGTCAGCCGGAGCCGGGCCCGCCGGGGGCGCCGGCCGCCCGACGTCTTGGCGGCCTGCTCGGCGTGCTGCTTGGACTCCGGGTTGGCGCTGGCCCGCATCTCGTCGGCGGCCGTCGAGAAGGCTCCGCTGATCCGCTCGCCGAGGGTCGCCGAGCCGGGGGCCTTGGTGGCCTTGGTCTTGGTCTTCTCGGTCATCAGGCGTCACTCTCCCCGGGGGCGTCGTCGCTGCCGATTGTTGCATCCCCCTCGGTGGCGTCGCTTCCAGCGGCGTCAGTGGCGGCGTCATCGGCCACCTCATCGGCCGGGGCTGCGGGCGCGCCGGCAGCATCCGACTCGGCCGCCTCCTCGGCCGCCTCCTCGACGGCCTCCTCGACCCGGGCCTCGACCGAGCGGGCGACGACGGCCACCGCGTCCCCGGACTTGGGGGAGACGAACTTGACCCCCATCGTCGAGCGCCCGGTCGGCCGGAAGTCGGCGTTGATCGGGCTGCGGACGACCTGGCCGCCGTTGGTGATCGAGAGCACCTCGTCGCCGTCCTCGACGATGAAGGCGCCGACCAGTCCGCCGCGGTCCTCGTTGGTGAGCGCCATCGCCTTGATCCCGATGCCACCGCGCGACTGCAGGCGGTAGTCGCTGATCCGCGACCGCTTGGCGAAGCCGCCGTCGGTGATCGTGAAGACGTACTGCGTGCGCACCTCGGCGGGCAGCTGCTCCTCCACCTGCTCCGCGGTCGGCTCTCCGACGGAGGGATCCCCAGGATCGACTGCGGCCTCGACCGCCTCCTCGGCGGCCTCCTCGGCAGCGACCTGCGAGGCCCGGATCACCGACATCGAGAGCACCGAGTCGCCGTCGCGGAACTTCATGCCAGCGACACCGGAGGTGGCCCGGCCCATCGGCCGCAGCTGGGTGTCGTCGGCCCGGAACCGGATCGCCTGGCCGCGCCGCGAGACCAGCAGGATGTCGTCGGCGGAGTCGACCAGCTCGGCGCCGATCAGCTCGTCGTCGTCCTCACGGAAGTTGATCGCGATCACGCCGGCCTGGCGCGGGCTGTTGTAGTCCCCGAGCCGGGTCTTCTTGACCAGGCCGCTGCGGGTGGCCAGCACGAGGTACGGCGCCTGCTCGTAGTCGCGGATCGCCAGCACCTGGGCGATCGACTCGTCGGGCTGGAAGGACAGCAGCCCGGCCACGTGCCCGCCCTTGGCGTCGCGGGAGGCCTCGGGGAGGTTGTAGGCCTTGGTGCGGTAGACCCGACCGGCCGTGGTGAAGAAGAGCAGCCAGTGGTGGTTCGAGGT
Organism: Nocardioides donggukensis; assembly: GCF_014842875.1. Lineage (GTDB taxonomy): Bacteria > Actinomycetota > Actinomycetes > Propionibacteriales > Nocardioidaceae > Nocardioides > Nocardioides donggukensis. Next base: position 2,301 of record NZ_JACYXZ010000005.1, read on the forward strand.
GGCGATGAAGTGCTCCACCACGTCGTCACCGCGCAGCGTGGCTCCGCGCACGCCCTTCCCGCCGCGCTTCTGCGTGCGGTACTGGTCGGCGCGGGTGCGCTTGGCGTACCCACCGCGGGTGATCGTGACGACCAGCTCCTCATCGGGAATCAGGTCCTCCATCGAGAGGTCCCCGTCCGCGGCGATGATCTGGGTGCGCCGCTCGTTGCCGTACTTCTCGACGATCTCCTCGAGCTCGTCGGCGACGATCTGCCGCTGCCGGGCATCGTTGGCGAGGATGTCCTCGAGGTCGGCGATGATCGTCTCCAGCTCGGCGAGCCGGTCCATGATCTTCTGCCGCTCCAGCGCCGCCAGCCGCCGAAGCTGCATGTCCAGGATCGCCTGCGCCTGGATGTCGTCGATCTCGAGCAGCTCCATCAGCCCGGTGCGCGCCTCGTCGACGTCGGGGGAGCGGCGGATCAGCGCGATCACCTCGTCGAGGGCGTCGAGCGCCTTCACCAGGCCGCGGTAGACGTGGGCCTGGCGCTCGGCCTCGGCGAGCCGGTAGCGGGTCCGGCGCTGGATGACCTCGATCTGGTGGGCCACCCAGTTGCTGATGAACTGGTCGATCGTCAGCGTGCGCGGCACGCCGTCGACCAGGGCCAGCATGTTCGCGCTGAAGTTGGTCTGCAGCTCGGTGTGCTTGAGCAGGTTGTTGAGCACCACCCGGGCGACGGCGTCGCGACGCAGCACGACGACCAGCCGCTGCCCGGTGCGCCCGGAGGAGTCGTCGCGGACGTCGGAGATCCCCTGGACCTTGCCGGAGTCGGCGAGCTCGGCGATCTTCAGGGCCAGGTTGTCCGGGTTGACCATGTAGGGCAGCTCGGAGATCACCAGGCAGGTGCGGCCCCGGTTGTCCTCGTCGATCTCGATGACCGCGCGCTGGGTGACCGAGCCGCGGCCGGTGCGGTAGGCCTGCTCGATGCCGTCGCGGCCCACGATCAGCGAGCCGTTGGGGAAGTCGGGGCCCTTGATCCGCTCCACGAGTGCGTCCTGGAGCTCCTCGCGGCTGGCGTCGGGGTGGTCCAGCGCCCAGCGGGCCCCCTCGGCGACCTCGCGCAGGTTGTGCGGCGGGATGCTGGTCGCCATCCCGACCGCGATCCCGGCCGAGCCGTTGACCAGCAGGTTCGGGTAGCGCGAGGGCAGGATCGTCGGCTCCTGCGACCGGCCGTCGTAGTTGGGCTGGAAGTCGACGGTGTCCTGCTCGATGTCGCGCACCATCTCCAGCGCGAGCGGCGCCATCCGGCACTCGGTGTAACGCATCGCGGCCGCGGAGTCGTTGCCGGGCGAGCCGAAGTTGCCCTGGCCGTTGACCAGCGGCGCGCGCATCACCCACGGCTGGGCGAGCCGGACCAGGGTGTCGTAGATCGCGGTGTCGCCGTGCGGGTGGTACTGACCCATCACGTCGCCGACGACGCGCGAGCACTTCGAGAAGCCGCGGTCGGGCCGGTAGCCCCCGTCGTACATCGCGTAGAGCACCCGGCGGTGAACCGGCTTCAGCCCGTCCCGTACGTCGGGCAGCGCCCGGCCGACGATGACCGCCATCGCGTAGTCGATGTAGGCGCGCTGCATCGAGGTCTGGAGCTCGATGGGCTCGATCCGGCCGCCCGGGCCCGCAGGGGTGCCGCCGTCGGTGGGGGTCTCGGTCACGATTCGTCTCTCTCCATGGTTCTACGGATGTCTAGTGGAAGGACAAGAAAGCCGGATAGTCGGCTGAGCTCGCTCAGATGTCGAGGAACCGGACGTCCTTGGCGTTGCGCTGGATGAACGAGCGGCGCTGCTCGACGTCCTCGCCCATGAGCACCGAGAAGATCTCGTCCGCCTGCGCGGCGTCGTCGAGGGTGACCTGGAGCATCAGCCGCTGGTCGGGGTTCATCGTCGTGCTCCACAGCTCCTCGGCGTTCATCTCGCCGAGGCCCTTGTAGCGCTGGACCGGGTTCTCCTTGGGCAGCTTCTTGCCCTGGGCGAGACCGTCGCGGGTCAGCGCCTCGCGCTCGGCGTCGGAGTAGACGAACTCGTGCTCGGCCGGCTTGTTCCAGCGGATCCGGTAGAGCGGCGGCTGCGCCATGTAGACGTACCCGTGCTCGATGAGCGGGCGCATGAACCGGAACAGCAGCGTCAGCAGCAGGGTGTTGATGTGGTGGCCGTCGACGTCGGCGTCGGCCATGAGCACCACCTTGTGGTAGCGCAGCTTGTCGAGGTCGAACTCCTCGTGGATGCCGGTGCCGAGCGCGGAGATGATCGCCTGGACCTCGGCGTTGGCGAGGACCTTGTCGATGCGGGCCTTCTCGACGTTCAGGATCTTGCCGCGGATCGGCAGGATCGCCTGCACCCGCGGCTCGCGCCCCTGGCGGGCCGAGCCGCCGGCCGAGTCGCCCTCGACGATGAAGACCTCGCACTCGGCCGGGTTGGTCGACTGGCAGTCCGACAGCTTGCCCGGCAGGCCGCCTCCGCCGAGCAGGCCCTTGCGGCTGCGGGCCAGGTCGCGGGCCTTGCGGGCCGCCATCCGCGCCGAGGCCGCGGCCTGGGACTTGCGGACGATGTCACGACCCTCGGCCGGGTTCTCCTCCAGCCAGGCACCGAGCTGGTCGTTCATGATCCGCTGGACGAAGCCCTTGGCCTCGGTGTTGCCGAGCTTGGTCTTGGTCTGGCCCTCGAACTGCGGCTCGCCCATCTTGATCGAGATGATCGCGGTCAGGCCCTCGCGGATGTCGTCGCCGGAGACCCGGTCCTCGCGCTTCTTGATCAGCCCCCACTCCTCGCCCCAGTGGTTGACCAGGGAGGTCAGCGCGGCCCGGAAGCCCTCCTCGTGGGTGCCGCCCTCGTGGGTGTTGATGGTGTTGGCGAAGGTGTGGACCGACTCGGTGAACGAGGTGTTCCACTGCATCGCCACCTCGAGGCTCATGTGGTTCTCGGCCGACTCCGGGGTCTCGGCCTCGAACGAGATCACGCTCGGGTTGGCCTTGTCCTTGCGCCGGTTGAGGTGCTCGACGTAGTCGACCAGCCCGCGCTGGTAGCAGAAGGTGCGCTCGATCCCGCCGCCGTCGCCGCGGTGGATCGCGTCACTGCCGGCCTGGTCGACGTCCGCGGAGACGGTCTCGTCCTCGACCGCCTCGGCCACCTCGATCGCCGAGGGCCGCTCGTCGCGGACCACGATCTCCAGGCCCTTGTTGAGGAACGCCATCTCGCGGATCCGGTTGGTCACCGTCTCCAGCGAGTACGTCGTGGTCTCGAAGATGTCCTCGCTGGCCCAGTAGCGGACCGTCGTCCCGGTGCCCTCGCCGTCCTCGAGGGGGCGCACCTGCTCCAGCGGCCCGTCGGGGATGCCGAGCTGGAAGCCCTGCCGCCACAGGTGGCCGCGGTTGCGGACCTCGACCGTCAGCCGGCTCGAGAGCGCGTTGACCACCGAGACGCCGACGCCGTGCAGACCGCCGGAGACCTTGTAGCCGCCGCCGCCGAACTTGCCGCCGGCGTGCAGCATCGTCAGCGCCATCGTCACCGCGGGCAGCTCCTGCCCGGGCGCGGTGTCGGTCGGGATGCCGCGGCCGTTGTCCTCGACCTGGATGCTGCCGTCGGCGCCGAGCGTGAGCACGATCCGGTCGCAGTGACCGGCCAGCGCCTCGTCCACCGCGTTGTCGACGATCTCCCAGATCAGGTGGTGCAGGCCCCGCTCACCGGTGGAGCCGATGTACATGCCGGGCCGCTTGCGCACCGCCTCCAGACCCTCGAGCACCTGGATCGCGGAGGCGTCGTACGCCGTGCCGACCGGGGGAGCGTCCTGCGAGCGGGTGGTCGACGTGGAGACCTCGTCGGGTTGCGACACGAGCACCTTCTTCTGTTCGTCCCTGGCTGGTGCGCCGACCGGGTGCCGGCATGCAGAAGGTCGCGGCTACGGGAGCGGGCGACCTCGTCTCATGGTACCCGTGAGAGGCCCTGGATCCACGCACGCGGTCCAGGAACGGGGGGATCTGTGGAGGAAATCCGTGCGAGGGGCCCCCTGAGCGGCTCCACAAGCGCCGCGCAGGGGTCCCGATGGGTCCCGATACGGACGTGCGGCCGCCGGATCGGCACGTCGTCAGCCGTAGGTGTCCCGCGGACCGCGCCCGTCGCGGCTGCCGAGCCGGCCCTTCTTCCAGGACGGGAGGTTCGGTCCCTCGACGTCGATCACGGTCACCGAGCCGTGCCCGAGCTCCTCGTTGAGCCGGCGCACCAGGGTGGGGGCGAGCAGCCGGAGCTGGGTCGCCCACGCGGTCGAGTCGGCGCGCACCGTGAGCCGCCCGTCCACCAGTCCGGTCGGGGCGCAGTGCTGGGAGACCTCCTCGCCCACGATCTGGGACCAGCGGCCGAAGACGCCGCGCACCTTCAGGTCCATCGCCCAGCCCTGGTCGGAGACGAGCCGACCCAGGCTGGTGTCGAGCAGCTGGGGGTCGCGCTCGTCGGGGAAGGCCCCGGAGGTGCGCGGCCGACCCCGACCGGGCTGGCGACCGGGCTGGCCGGACCGGCCACCGGAGCCCTCGCCGCCGCGGCGCCGGCCCGGGCGGCGGGGGGCGTTCTGGGCAGCGCCCACGATCGAGCGGGCGATCGAGCGGGCGAGGTCCAGGCCGGTGTCCTGGTGCTCGACCTGGTGGTCGGCCTCGTGCTCGTGTCCGTGCTCGTCCCCGTCTGCTGGGCCTGCGGCCTCGGCCCCCTCGTGCGGCCGGTCCGCGTTCTCCTGGTCCGGATCCGGCTGGTCACTCACGGCGCACCTCGCCGTCGCCGACGACGTACCGGATCCCGGCCAGCACCTCGGGCACGTCGGCGGGCACCGCGGCGGTGACCAGGACCTGCTCGGCGCCCGCGACCAGCTCCGCGAGCTGGTGCCGGCGGGCGGTGTCGAGCTCGGCGAAGACGTCGTCGAGGATCAGGATCGGGTCGTCGCCGTCGCTGCGGAGCAGGTCGTAGGAGGCCAGCCGCAGCGCCAGCGCGAACGACCACGACTCGCCGTGCGAGGCGTAGCCCTTCACCGGCAGCCGGGTCTCGGCGCTGCCGAGGGTGAGCAGCAGCTCGTCGCGGTGCGGGCCGACCAGCGAGACACCGCGGTCCAGCTCGTCGCGGCGGCGCCGCTCCAGCTCGGCGAGCAGCGCGCCCTCGAGCGGGGTCGGCTCGGGCAGCACGCCGTCCAGGGCGAACGACGGCCGGTACTCCAGGTCGGCGTCGTCGCGGCTGGCGCCGCGGGCGACGGTCTCGTAGGCCTTGCCGACGTAGGGGCGCAGCATCTCGACCAGCTGCAGCCGCTCGGCGAGCAGCTGGGCGCCGGTGCGGGCGAGGTGCTCGTCCCACGTCGCCAGCGTGGCCAGGGCGCCGTCCTGCCCGGAGCTGCCACGCCGGGCGGCGCCGGCGGTCTTCAGCAGCGTGTTGCGCTGCCGCAGGATCCGGTCGTAGTCGGCGCGGACGCCGGCGAACCGGGGCTGGCGGAGCACCATGAGGTCGTCGAGGAAGCGGCGCCGGTCGGACGGGTCGCCCTTGACGAGGGAGAGGTCCTCGGGGGAGAACAGCACGGTCCGGACCAGGCCGAGGATCTCCCGGGGGCGGGGGAGCGGCGACCGGTTCACCCGCGCCCGGTTCGACCGGCCGGGGTTGAGCTCGACCTCGAGGACGGCGGTCCGGCCGTCCTTGACCACGGCCGCCCGCACCACCGCCTGCTCGGCACCGGCCCGGACCAGCGGCGCCTCGGACGCGACCCGGTGCGAGGCCAGCCGGGAGAGGTAGTCGATCGCCTCGACGAGGTTGGTCTTGCCCTGCCCGTTCCGGCCGACGAACGCGACGACGCCCGGCTCGAGGGGCAGCTCGAGGGCGGCGTACGAGCGGAAGTCGTGGAGGCTGAGGTGGGAGACGAACACGTCGTGGGGATTCCTGCCGGCGGGTGGGGACGGGCTCAGCCTAGGCTCGGCGGGAGGTCACGGCCACACACGCTCCGGCGCGGGTCGCCGGTCGGCCCCTCGCCGATCGGCGCCTCGCCGGTCGGCCCTCGCCCATCAGCTCGGCGCGCTGTCCTCGCCGACGTCCCCGCCGGGAGGAGCACTCGCCTGGACGGCGTGCCCGCCGAACTGGTTGCGCATCGCGGCGACCGCCTTCATCGCCGGGCTCTCGTCCTGGCGGGAGACGAACCGGGCGAAGAGTGCCGCGGAGATGGCCGGCGCCGGCACCGCGTTCTCGATCGCGGCCTCCACCGTCCACCGGCCCTCGCCGGAGTCGTCGGCGTAGCCGCGGATGCCGGCCAGGCCCTCGTCGTCGTCGAGGGCGGCCACCAGCAGGTCCAGCAGCCAGGACCGGATCACCGTCCCCTCCCGCCAGGAGCGGAAGACCTCGGTGACGTTGTCGACCATGTCGACCTTCTCGAGCAGCTCGAAGCCCTCGGCGTAGGACTGCATGAGGGCGTACTCGATGCCGTTGTGGACCATCTTGGAGAAGTGCCCGGCGCCGACCCTGCCGGCGTGCACCCAGCCGAACTCGCCCTCGGGCTTGAGCGCGTCGAAGGCCGGCTGGACCTTCGCGACGTCCTCGGCGCTGCCGCCGGCCATGAGCGCGTAGCCGTTCTCCAGGCCCCAGACCCCGCCGGAGACGCCGCAGTCGACGAAGCCGACGCCGCCCTCAGCCAGGGTCTCCGCGTGCTCGAGGTCGTCGGTCCACCGCGAGTTGCCGCCGTCGACGACGACGTCGCCCTCGCCGAGCAGGTCCCGCAGCGCCGCCACGGTCTCGCGGGTCGGGTCGCCGGCCGGCACCATCACCCAGACCACCTTGGGCGAGGGCAGCGCCTCGACCAGGTCCGCCAGCGAGTCGACGTCGCTGACCTCGGGGTTGCGGTCGTAGCCGACGACGGTGTGCCCGGCGCGCCGGAGCCGCTCGCGCATGTTGCCGCCCATCTTGCCCAGGCCGACGAGTCCGATGTCCATGGCGGGGTTCCTCCCGGTGGTCGTGCGGTGGTCCGCGGTCAGGACAGGAGGCGCCGCGGCATGAGCAGGTAGCGGAAGACGTTGGCGCCGCCGGAGGTGCCGTCACCGGTGGTGCCGCTCATGACGACCGGCTTGGAGGCCTGGGTGAAGGCCAGCTCGACGACGGAGGCCTCGATGGCGGTCAGCCCGTCGAGCAGGAACTGCGGGTTGAAGCCGGTGGTGATGTCCTCGCCGTCGATGGTGGCCTCCAGGGCCTCGCTGGCCTGGGCCTCGTCGCCGGAGCCGGCGTCCAGGGTGAGCTGGCCGTCGCTGAACGCGAGCTGGACCGCGGTGTTGCGCTCCGCGACCAGCGACACCCGCTTCACCGAGTCGATGAGCTCGTTGCGGTCGACCCGGGCGACCGTCTGGTGCTCGCTGGGGAAGAGGCTGCGGACCTTGGGGAACTCACCGTCCAGGAGCCGGGTGGTGGTCCGGCGTACGCCGCCGGGCGCGGCGCCCTCGAACCCGATGATCCCCTCACCGGAGGCGCCGGCGGCCAGCGCGATCGTCACCTCGCTGCCGGAGGTGAGCGACTTGGCGGTGTCGGCGAGGACCTTGGCGGGGACCAGGGCGGCCAGCGACTCGTCGGGGGTGCGGGGGTCCCAGGCGAGCTCGCGGTGCGAGAGCCGGAACCGGTCGGTGGCCAGGAGCGAGATGGTGCCGCCGTCGATCTCGAGCCGGACGCCGGTGAGCACCGGCAGCATGTCGTCGCGGCCGGCCGCGGTGACCGCCTGGGCGACGGCGTGCGCGAAGACGTCGCTGGCGACGGTGCCGGTGGCGGTGGGCATGTCGGGCAGCGAGGGGTAGTCCTCGACCGGCATCGTCTGGAGGCTGAACCGGGCCGAGCCGCAGGTCAGCGAGACCCGGGACCCGTCGATGACCATCTCGACGGGCTTGTTCGGCAGGCTGCGGCAGATGTCGGCGAGCAGCCGGCCGCTGACCAGGGCGCGGCCCTCGTCGCTCACCTCGGCGCTGAGCGTGGCGCGGGCCGAGGTCTCGTAGTCGAAGGTGGAGAGGACCAGGCCCTCGTTGCCGGCATCGATGAGGAGGCCGGCGAGGACGGGCACGCTCGGACGGACCGGCAGGCTGCGCGCGGCCCAGGCCACGGCATCGGCGAGGACGTCGCGCTCGACGCGGAACTTCACGGTTTCTCTTGCCTCCGGTTAGTGCATGACACGTGTGGACTGAGCATCCTGCCATGCACCCGGGCGGCTGGGGAGGCTCGGTGCGGATCCTGTGCTTCCGGCCCGGGAGTTCTCCCCAGGCAGGGGGCCCGCAGGGAGTTCGCGGTCCAAGGATCCAGAGATAGGTCTCATCGTTGTCATAGGGTCCGTGGAAACTGTGGAGAACTCGGGTCACCGCAGGTCAGCGGTCGTTTCCACGCGCACAGGGCCTGTGCATCGAGCGGTGGAACCACACGTTCTCGGTGTGCACGACCCGGGTCGCCCACGGGGTCCGGTGTGGTCGTCCACAGGCCGTCCCGAGGTGTGTCCCGGCCTGGCCCCCGGTTCTCCACAGGCTCAGCTCTGGCGGGCCTGCATCTTGATCCGGTTCGTCAGCTCGCTGACCTGGTTGAAGACCGAGCGGCGTTCGGCGAGCAGCTGGTTGATCTTCCGGTCGGCGTACATCACCGTCGTGTGGTCGCGGTTGCCGAACTGGGCGCCGATCTTGGGCAGCGACAGCTCGGTGAGCTCGCGGCACAGGTACATCGCGATCTGCCGCCCCTGGACCAGGTGCCGGCCGCGGCTGGGGCCGGTGAGGTCCTCGATCGAGACCCCGAAGTAGGCGGCGGTCTGGGCGATGATGGCGGCCGCGGTGATCTCCGGCTCGCCGCCCTCGGGGATCAGGTCCTTGAGGACGATCTCGGCGAGGGTGAGGTCGACCTCCTGCCGGTTCAGGCTGGCGAACGCCGTGACCCGGATCAGCGCGCCCTCGAGCTCGCGGATGTTGGTCTGGATCTTGCTGGCGATGAACTCGAGCACCTCGGGCGGCGCGGTCATCCGCTCCATCGCCGCCTTCTTGCGCAGGATCGCGATCCGGGTCTCCAGGTCGGGCGGCTGGACGTCGGTGATGAGGCCCCACTCGAACCGGCTGCGCAGTCGGTCCTCGAGCTGGTCGAGCCGCTTGGGTGCCCGGTCGGAGGTGAGCACGATCTGCTTGTTCGCGTTGTGGAGGGTGTTGAAGGTGTGGAAGAACTCCTCCTGGGTGCGGTCCTTGCCCTCGAGGAACTGGATGTCGTCGATGAGCAGGACGTCGACCTCGCGGTAGCGGCGCTGGAAGGTCTCGGTGCGTCCGTCCTTCACCGCGTTGATGAACTCGTTGGTGAACTCCTCGCTGGAGACGTAGCGCACCTTCGCCCCGCGGTAGAGCGAGCGCACGTAGTGGCCGATCGCGTGCAGCAGGTGGGTCTTGCCGAGGCCGGAGTCGCCGTAGACCAGCAGCGGGTTGTAGGCCTTGCCCGGCGCCTCGGCCACCGCGACCGCGGCCGCGTGCGGGAACCGGTTGGACGAGCCGATCACGAAGGTCTCGAAGACGTACTTCGGGTTGAGCCGGGTCTCGAGCGCGCCGGACGCGGCTCCCTGGAGGGCATGGGTCGACATGTCGATAAAGGGACTTGTCGGCTCGGGGAGCGGCGCGGGCTCCGGCTCGGGCGCGGCAGCGTGGGAGGGGTGCGGGGCGTGGGTCGCCTCGGGGTCCTCGAGCGGTCCGGCGTCGTCGAGCTGCGGGTTGACCGTGACCGCGATCCGCACCTGCTGGCCGAAGGCGTCGGTGAGCGAGTCCTCGAGGCGGGTCCGCAGCCGGCCCTCGAGCTGCTGGCGGGTGAAGTCGTTGGGGACCGCGATGATCGCGGTGTGCTCGTGCAGGGTGACCGGCTCGCTGGAGCGCAGCCAGGCCCGCTGGCTGGGCTGCAGGTCGTCGACGAGGGCCCGCCAGACGGTGGCCAGGTCGACGCCCTGGCCGCGTGCGTTCTCCACGAGATTCCTCTCCCCGTTCCGATCGGCGACCGGGTCCGGCCGACGCGTTCCGTTCTGCTACCGGTCGCGCCGCCGCAGGGCACGGAGCAGGCAGTTGGTCCACAACTTTGTCCACAGGCTGTGAACCTGCTCGCCCGACTGTGGACAAGCACTCTCCAAGACTCACGCCGCCCGCGGTCACGAACACGTCTTCCCAGTTCAGAGCCCATTTCTGAGCCTTGTGAGCGGGGTCACAGCCGGTGTGGACCGTGGCCGTCGGCGGGGAGCCGGGGAACCTCGGAGGAGGGGAACGTAACAAGCGCAGCGACGCCGGAGCAAGCCTTCATCCACAGGCTGGCGGGCGGCTGGTTTGACCCTGTCTCCGGGCAGCGCGTACCGTTGCTCAGTCTGGCCGGTGTCGACCGGTGCCGCATGTCCACGACCAGGCCCGTGCGCGGGCCCGTATGCGTGGCTGGGCGGTGCCAGCCGAAGTTGCTGCCTGCCCCCGGGCACCGGACGTGGACATCCGCAACCGACACGCAATCGAAAGAGATCGACGTGAGCAAGCGTACTTACCAGCCGAACAACCGTCGCCGGCACAAGGTGCACGGCTTCCGCCTGCGCATGCGGACCCGCGCCGGGCGCTCGATCCTCTCCTCGCGCCGCCGCAAGGGTCGCAGCAAGCTCGCCGTCTGAGCCGCCGAACGAATCCGAGCGGCCGTGCTGGCCAGGGAGCACCGACTCACCTCGAGCGCTGACTTCCTCCTGGCCACGAGGCAGGGCCGCCGTGCCGGCTCCGGCACCCTCGTCGTCCACCTCCGGGTGGCGCAGGAGGCCGAGGCCGGCCCGGGACCGGCTCGCGTCGGGTTCGTGGTGAGCAAGGCGGTCGGGAATGCTGTGCACCGCAATCGCGTGAAGCGCCGACTCAAACACCTCGCCCGGGAGCACGTCTCGTCGCTCCCGGGCTCTGCTGTGCTCGTGATCCGGGCGCTGCCGCCGGCGGCCGCCGCGTCGTACGGCGACCTCGGCCGCGACCTCGCCCGCTGCCTGGAGCGGGTGAGCGGCGCGTGAAGTACCCGCTCATCTGGTTCCTCAAGGCCTACCGGCTGCTGATCTCGCCCCTCTACGGCCAGGTCTGCCGGTACCATCCCAGTTGCTCGGCGTACGCGCTGGAGGCGGTCACCGTCCACGGCGCGATCCGCGGCTGCTGGCTCTCGATCCGGCGCCTGGCCAGCTGTCATCCCTGGGCACGCGGTGGCTACGACCCCGTACCGCCACGCCGTTCCGCATCCGCCTCGCAGACGCTAGGAGCCTGAGTGTCCTTCTTCGGAGCCATCGGCAGCTTCATCATGACGCCGCTGTACTACGTGATCTCGGTGGTCATGATCGGGTTCCACAACGTGATCAGCAAGCTCCTCGAGCCCGCCGGTGGCGCCTCGTGGGTGCTCTCGATCGTCGGGCTGACGGTGGTGATCCGGGCGGCGCTGATCCCGCTGTTCGTCAAGCAGATCAAGTCCTCGCGGAACATGCAGATGTTGCAGCCGAAGGTCAAGGAGCTGCAGAAGAAGTACGGCCACGACCGGGAGCGGCTCGCACAGGAGACGATGGCGCTCTACCGCGACGCCGGCACCAACCCGTTCGCCTCCTGCCTGCCGATCCTGCTGCAGATGCCGATCTTCTTCGCGCTGTTCCGGCTGCTCGACGCCGCCTCGGACGGCGATCCGCGCGGTGTGCTGAGCAAGAGCCAGGCCGAGCAGTTCGGCAACGCCGAGCTGTTCGGGGTCCCGATCTCGAAGACCTTCATCACCGCGGACGGCGACATCGGCGTCCAGATCATGGCCCTGTTCTTCGTGCTCGCGATGCTGGTGACCACCTTCCTGACCCAGCGCCAGCTGATGACCAAGAACATGCCCGAGAGCGCGATGACCGGGCCCTACGCGCAGCAACAGAAGATGCTGCTCTACGTCCTGCCGGTGGTCTTCGCCGTCGGCGGCGTCGCCTTCCCGATCGGCGTCCTCGTCTACTGGACGGTCTCGAACCTGTGGACGATGAGCCAGCAGTTCTACGTGATCCGGCGGAACCCGGCTCCCGGGACGCCCGCCGCGCAGGCGAAGGCGGAGCGGGACGCCCACAAGGCGGCCCGCAAGGGGCACCCGGTCGTCGAGGAGCCGGGCTCCACCATGATCGAGCCGGCGCCGGAGCCCCCTCGCCCGGCCAAGCGACAGCAGCCGCAGCGCAAGCCCCGTAGCCAGCGCAAGCAGCCACCCAAGAAACGTTCCTGACCCATCGACGTCGAAGGAGAGAGCCACGTGAGCGACGAGGCGACCGAGACCACTGAACGACCCACCGACACCGAGGAGCACGAGGCTCCCGAGGCCCGGGGGGACGAGAACCGCGAGGACACCGAGGACACCGAGGGTTCCGCGTCCGGCAGCGCCGGCCGTCCGAGCAAGGTCGAGCGACTCGAGGCCGAGGGCGACATCGCCGCGGACTACCTCGAGGAGCTGCTCGACATCGCGGACCTGGACGGCGACCTGGACATGGACGTCGAGGGTGACCGGGCCGCGGTCTCGATCGTCGGCGCTGAGCTCGACCAGCTGGTCGGCGCCAAGGGCGAGGTGCTCGAGGCGCTCCAGGAGCTGACTCGGCTGGCGGTGTACCGGGAGACCGGTGAGCGCTCCCGCCTGATGCTGGACATCGGCGGCTACCGCGCTGACCAGAGGGCCCGCCTGGTGGTCCTGGCCCAGGAGACCGTCGCCGAGGTCGAGAAGACCGGCGAGCCGGTGTCGCTGGACCCGATGTCGCCGTTCGAGCGGAAGGTCGTGCACGACGCGGTGGCTGACGCCGGCCACAGCTCGGAGTCCGAGGGTGTCGAGCCCCGTCGCTACGTCGTCGTCCTACCTGGCTGATCCGATGGGCGATGTTTCACGTGAAACACCCTCCGAGCCGCCGGCCCCGCCGGACGTGGCCCGGAGGGTGTTCTCGTCTGCGTCGCTCCCCCGCGTCCAGCAGTACGCCGCCCTGCTGGCCGATGCGGGGGTGGTGCGGGGGCTGATCGGTCCTCGTGAGGTGCCCCGGCTGTGGGAGCGCCATCTGCTCAACTGTGCGGTCGCCGGCGAGCTGATGCCCGAGGGCTCGACCGTGTGCGACCTCGGCAGCGGGGCCGGCCTTCCGGGCCTGGTGCTGGCGCTGCACCGCCCGGACCTGCGGATCACCCTGGTGGAGCCGCTGCTGCGGCGGACCACCTTCCTGGAGGAGGCCGTCGCCGCCCTGGGCCTGGACACCGTCTCGGTCCACCGGGGCCGGGCCGAGTCGCTGCACGGCCGGGAGACCTACGACGTGGTGACCTCCCGCGCCGTCGCCCCGTTGGAGCGGCTGCTGGGCTGGTCGATGCCGCTCGTGGCGCCCGGAGGGGCGATGGTGGCGATGAAGGGGAGCTCGGCAGCGCAGGAGCTGGCCGACTCCGCGGAGGCCCTGGCCCGGTGGGGCGCCGGCGAGGCCACGGTGCACGAGGCCGGGGTCGGCCTGCTCGATCGGACGACGATGCTGGTCCGGGTGGCCCGCGGGCGGTCCGGACAGGTAGGTTGTGCCGATGCCACGGGGGCGTCGTCGGGAAGCTCCCAGTCACTCGGGAAGACGCGTCGGCGGAGGTCGTGACCATGCCTGAAGATCAGCGTGACGTCGAGGACCAGCCGACCGCACCCCAGTTATCCACCGATGCTCCCCCGCCTGCTGAGCGTGGTTATCCACAGACGGGGCCAGTTCATCCACAGGAAGAGGATTCCGTGGTTTCACGTGAAACATCAGCTGGGCCGTCCGGATTCGTGGTCCGCACCGCGGCCGATGTCGCCTCGCTGGAGCCCGGTTACGCCGACGAGACCACTCCGTTGGCCCGGGCCGCGGAGCACTCGCTGCTGGCCCGGCGCACCGCCTACGGTCGGCCGGCCGTGGCCCGTCCACCGGCCACCCGGGTGATGGTGGTGGCGAACCAGAAGGGCGGGGTCGGCAAGACCACCTCGACGGTGAACCTGGCCGCCGCCCTGTGCCAGCTCGGTCAGCGGGTCCTGGTGATCGACCTCGACCCCCAGGGCAACGCCTCGACCGCCCTCTCGGTGGAGCACCGGCGTGGCGTGCCCTCGACGTACGACCTGCTCGTGAACGGCGCCACCCTGGCCGAGGTGATCACCGAGAGCCCCGAGGTGCCCGGGCTGTCGGTGGTGCCGGCCACGATCGACCTAGCCGGCGCGGAGATCGAGCTGGTCTCGGTGGTGGCCCGGGAGAGCCGGCTCTACCGCGCGATCCAGGCCCATCCGGCCGTGGGTGCCGCCGCGGAGGCCGGGGAGGAGCGGTTCGACTACGTGCTGGTCGACTGCCCGCCCTCGCTCGGCCTGCTGACGCTCAACGCGCTGGTGGCCGGCGAGGAGATGATGATCCCGATCCAGGCGGAGTACTACGCGCTGGAGGGCCTGGGCCAGCTGCTGGAGACCGTGGAGATGGTCCGCCAGCACCTCAACCAGCGGCTGAGCGTCTCCACGATCCTGATCACGATGTACGACGCCCGCACCCGGCTGGCGTCCGGCGTCGCCGACGAGGTGCGCGAGCACTTCGGTGAGACCGTGCTGCGCACCTCGATCCCGCGCTCGGTGCGGATCTCGGAGGCCCCGTCGTACGGGCAGACCGTCATGACCTACGACCCGGGCTCGCCGGGGGCCCTGAGCTATCTGGAGGCGGCCCGCGAGATGGCAGTCAGAGGAGCACGATGAACCAGCGGCAACCACAGCGACGCGGCCTGGGACGCGGCCTCGGCGCGCTGATCCCGACGGCGCCCCCCGAGGACGCGTCGGCGTCGACCCGGGAGGGCGACCAGCCCAGCGGCTCGTTCGCCGCCGACGGGCGTCCCCGTGGCGACGCGTCGTCGGCACCCCGGTCGGGGTCAGGCATGGGGTCCACCGTGGACGACGGAGGGCACGGCGGGGCCCCGGAATCCGGGGGCCGCGAGCTCGAGCCGGTCGCGGGAGCCTACTTCGCGGAGGTGCCGCTCTCCGCGATCACGCCCAACCCGCGCCAGCCGCGCCAGGTCTTCGAGGAGGAGGCCATGGGCGAGCTGGTGCACTCGATCCGTGAGGTGGGGCTGCTCCAGCCGGTCGTGGTCCGCCGGACGGGGGAGCACGCCTACGAGCTGATCATGGGCGAGCGCCGGTGGCGCGCCGCCCAGCAGGCCGGCCTCACCGAGATCCCCGCGATCGTCCGTCAGACCGACGACGTGGACATGCTCCGTGACGCCCTGCTGGAGAACCTGCACCGCTCCCAGCTGAACCCGCTCGAGGAGGCGGCGGCGTACTCGCAGATGCTCGAGGACTTCGGCTGCACGCACGACGAGCTGGCGCAGCGGATCGGCCGCTCCCGGCCGCAGATCAGCAACACGCTCCGACTGCTGCGGCTCTCCCCGGCCGTCCAGCGCCGGGTCGCCGCCGGGGTGCTCTCCGCCGGCCACGCCCGGTCGCTGCTCGCCGTCGACGACGGCGAGCGCCAGGACAAGCTCGCCCAGCGGGTCGTCGCCGAGGGGATCTCGGTGCGCGGCCTGGAGGAGATCGTCGCCGTCGGCGAGG
Source organism: Nocardioides donggukensis (assembly GCF_014842875.1). Classification (GTDB taxonomy): domain Bacteria; phylum Actinomycetota; class Actinomycetes; order Propionibacteriales; family Nocardioidaceae; genus Nocardioides; species Nocardioides donggukensis. The sequence continues at coordinate 17,874 of NZ_JACYXZ010000005.1, forward strand.
AGGGCTCCGCTCCGCGGGTGACCCGCCGCAAGCCGACCGCCCCCGGGCTGACCGACCTCTCCGACCGGCTCTCGGACCGCTTCGAGACCCGGGTGAAGGTCGACCTCGGCAAGTCCAAGGGCAAGATCACCGTCGAGTTCGCCTCCATGGACGACCTGCAGCGGATCGTCGAGATCATGGACCCCCGCAACCGTCGCGACAGGCCGATCTAGCAACAGAGCGATATATCACTTTGTCGACATATCGGTGATCTGACCGAACTGAGTTCATGGCCGCCTGTCAAACAGCCGCAATTGCGGCCGTGTGACATGTTTTTGGCGCAGAAATGTGTCACACGGCCACAATTGCGGGCGAATGACATGGCCAGGCTTGCGGGCGAATGACATGGCCGGTCTTGCGCTCCCAGGACCTCCGAGACCCCGACCCGAGGTCAGCGCTTCTTGGCGGCCTTGCGCTGGGCGCGCTGGCGCTTCTCGGCGGCGTCGAGCGCCTCGGCCTCCTCGAGGGTGGGCGCGGAGCCGCCGTACGTCGCGGGGAGCCACCACGAGCCCGGGGGCTGCTCCTCGGCCGGGTAGGCGGTGATCGCCTGGTCGAGCAGGGTTTCCATGCGTTGCTGCAGCTCGGCGGTGTCGGCGCGTGGGTCGGTGCCGGTGGGGTGCAGCGGCTCACCCACCTTGACGATCACCGTCTTGTGCCGCGAGAAGTCCTTCGGGTGGTCCTTGGTGTACATCCGCTGCGTGCCCCACAGCACCACCGGGATCAGCGGCACCTCGGCCTTGGCCGCGATCCGGGCCGCTCCGGTCTTGAGCTCCTTGATCAGGAACGACCGCGAGATCGTCGCCTCCGGGAAGATCCCGACCAGCTCACCGCGGCGCAGCTGCTCGGCGGCGACGTCCATCGAGGCGAGGCCGGCCGACCGGTCGACGGAGATGTGCCCGAACGAGCGCATCACCGGCCCCCCGACGGGGTTGTCGAAGACCTCCCGCTTGGCCATGAACCGGGTCAGCCGCTTCTGCTCGGCGCCCGGGTAGCCGGCCATGAGGTAGTCCACGTAGGAGATGTGGTTGACCGCCAACAGCGCCCCGCCCTCGCGCGGGATGTGCCCGGTGCCGTCCATGCGGATGTCGATGTCCCCGAGCCGGAACCAGGTCTTGGCGGCCGCGATCACGATCGGGTAGGTGATGTCGGGCATCGGGACTCCTGGTTGAGCGGGTACGACGGGGGGCTGAGCGGGTGCGCCGGAGCGCCGGGTCCGACAGGGACAGGGGCCGAGGCCGGCGGCACCCGGGTGGGGGAAGGCTAGCGTGCCACCGCGGCCCGCACGAGCGAGCTCATGACCTCTCCCAGGTCGAGACCGGCGGCGCCGACCGAGAGCGGCACCGTGGAGGTCTCGGTGAAGCCGGGCGCCACGTTGACCTCGAGGAACCACACCTCGCCGGCGGCGTCCACGATCAGGTCCGACCGGGACAGGTCGCGCAGCCCGAACGCCTCGTGGACGGTCAGGGCCACCCGGGCGCACTCGGCGGTCGCCTCGTCGCTGAGCGGCGCCGGCACCACGAACTCGGTGCTGCCGGCGGTGTAGCGGGCGGTGTAGTCGTAGACGCCCCCGTCCGGCTGGATGGCGACCGCGGGCAGCGCCCGCGGACCGGTGCCGTCGTCGACCACCGGGACCGCGACCTCCTCGCCCTCGATGAACTGCTCCAGCAGCGCCACCGACCCGTAGGCGAACGCGTTCACCATCGCCGAGGGCAGCTCGGCGGCGTCGTGGACCACGGTGCAGCCCAGCGCCGAGCCGCTGCGGGTCGGCTTGACCATGAGCGGCAGCCCGAGACGCTCGACGAGCGAGCCCATCACCGCGCCGGCCCCCAGCTCCCGGAAGGTCTCGTGCGGCAGGCAGACCGACTCCGGGGTGCGTACGCCGGCGCGCGCGGCGATGGTCTTCGCGACCGGCTTGTCGAACGACACCCGGCAGGCGGCCGGTGCCGCCCCGACGTAGGGCAGGCCGACCAGCTCGAGGACCTCCCGGATCGCCCCGTCCTCACCGGTCTCGCCGTGCAGCATCGGCACCACGCAGGCGGGCGGGTCGGCCATCAGGGCGGCCAGCAGGGTGGCGTCGACGTCGCGCTCCTCGACCGCCACCCCGGCACCGCGCAGGGCCTCCGCGACCCGGCGTCCCGAGCGCAGCGAGACGTCCCGCTCGTGGGAGAGGCCGCCGGCGAGCACGACCACCCGGCCGCCGCCGACGCGGGACCCGCCGGCCACGACCGGCGCCGGGTCGGGTGCCAGGCCGGGCGTTGGGCTCTCTGCTGGGTTCTGCACGGGGTCTCCTCAGCTCAGGTCGCTGCTCGGGGCGTCGTACCCGCTGCGGGGCAGACCCGGGACGGTCGCGGTGGCGCCGAACATCTCGCGCAGCTCCATCTCCGCCTCGAGCACGCCGGCCAGGCGGCGTACCCCCTCCCGGATCCGCTCCGGCGTGGGGTAGCAGAAGGACAGCCGCATCGAGCCGGCGCCGAAGCCGTCGGCGAAGAACGCCGTGCCCGGCACGTAGGCGACCCGGGCGGTCACCGCGCGAGGCAGCATCGCCTTGGCGTCGATGCCCGGCGGCAGGCCGACCCAGACGAAGAACCCGCCGCTCGGCGTGTTCCACGTGCAGGAGGCGGGCAGGAAGTCCTCCAGGGCCTCCATCATCGCGTCCCGCCGGTCGCGGTACATCTCGATCATCTGCTTGATCTGGCCCTGCCAGTCGTGCGAGGTCAGGTACGTCGAGACCGCCATCTGGCTGAACGCCGGCGGGCACAGGGTGGCCGACTCCTGTGCCAGGACCAGCTTCTCGCGCACCGCGTGCGGGGCCAGCGCCCAGCCGACCCGCATCCCGGGCGAGAACGTCTTCGAGAACGAGCCGAGGTAGATCACGCCCTCCGCCTCGTCGGCGCGCAGGGCCCGCATCGGCTCGGCATCGAAGCCGAGCAGCCCGTACGGGTTGTCCTCGAGCACCAGGATGTCGTGCTCGCGGCAGATGTCGAGGATCTCCCGGCGCCGGGGCAGGGACAGGGTCACGCCGGCCGGGTTGTGGAAGTTCGGGATCGTGTAGAGGAACTTGATGGTCTTGCCCGCGGCCTTGGTCGCCACGATCGCCTGCCGCAGGGCCTCCGGGACCAGGCCGTCGGCGTCCATCTCGGCGTGCACGACGTCGCACTGGAAGGACTTGAACACCCCGAGCGCGCCGACGTACGACGGCGCCTCGCAGATCACGACGTCACCGGGGTCGCAGAAGATCCGGGTGACCAGGTCCACGGCCTGCTGGGAGCCGACGGTGACCACGACGTCGTCGGGGTGCGCCTCGATGCCCTCGAGCCGCATGACGTCGGTGATCTGCTCGCGCAGCCGGGGGTCGCCCTGCCCGGAGCCGTACTGCAGCGCGACCGGCCCGTGGTCGCGGATCAGGTCCCCGATCGCCTCCCCGACCACGTCGAGCGGGAGCCCCGAGATGTTCGGCATCCCGCCGGCCAGCGAGACCACCTCGGGCCGGCTGGCCACCGCGAACAGCGCCCGGATCTCGGAGGCGGTCATCCCCTGGGTGCGCGCGGCGTACCGGTCGACGTAGGAGTCGAGTCGGGTGTGGCCTGCGGAGAGCTCGTTCATGACGGCACTAGCATGGTCCATGGAGGGGCCCCGCGCAGCACCGGGTGCGTTCCGGCCCCACCGCGTGCCGACCCCCGGAGAGCCATGTCCCGCAGGACGAAACGCCTCACCCTCGACGATCTGGCCACCCTGCCCGGACCGTGCCGGGACTGCCTGTTCTGGGAGCTGGACCCGGTCCGGCGGACCCGGGTGGCCGCGGAGGACCGGCTGGCGGAGAAGGAGGCGTGGGTCTCCGAGGTCCTGCGCGAGTGGGGCTCCTGCGGGCAGGTGCTCAGCGTGGACGACGTACCGCTGGGCTACGCGATCTACGCCCCGACGGCGTTCGTGCCCGGGGCGCAGGCGTTCCCGACGGCGCCGGTCAGCACTGACGCGGTGCAGCTGACCACCGTGTACGTCGACCCGCGCGCGGCCGGTGGCGGGCTGGGCCGGGTGCTGATCCAGGCGATGGCCCGGGACCTCGTCCAGCGCGGCGGGATCCGGGCCGTCGAGGCGTTCGGGGACACCCGGCAGGTTCGGCCCGAGGCCTGCGTCGTCCCGGCCGGGTTCCTGGCCGCGGTGGGCTTCAAGACCCAGCGGGCGCACCCGACGAACCCGCGGATGCGGATGGACCTGCGCTCGACGCTCACCTGGAAGGACGAGGTCGAGCAGGCCCTGGAGAAGCTGTTGGGCGCGGTGCGCCCGGTGCGCGCCGCGCCGAAGGCCACTCAGCCCCCGGCGCGGCAGCGCCTCACGCGATGAAGTCGGACAGCTCGTTGAGGAGCGCGCCCTTGGGCTTGGCGCCCACGATCGAGCGGACCACCTCGCCGTTCTGGTACACGTTGATCGTCGGGATGCCGCTCACCCGGTAGTTGGACGGGGTGACCGGGTTCTCGTCGACGTTCATCTTGTAGAAGGTGATCTTGTCGCCGTGCTCGGCGGCGATCTCGTCGAGGATCGGCCCCACCTGGCGGCACGGCCCGCACCACTCGGCCCAGAAGTCCACGAGGACCGGCTTGTCGGACTTGAGGACCTCGGCGTCGAACTCGGCGTCGGTCACGGCTGCGATGTTGCCCACGGTCTCTTCCTTCCTGGCGGCCCGGTCGGTCCGGGTCGCGAACTGGTGCTGGGTGGCTCGGTGTCATGGAACACCGAGCCACCGACGTTCATTCCTCGGCCACTGCCCGCGGAGGCGGGTCGTGGCTCCCCGAAGGGTTGGCACCGGTTTGGCGGGGGTGGTGCGGGTCTGAACGGGCTGAACGGGGCTGAACGGGGTGCCGCTCGGTCAGGCGCCGGCCGTCTGGACGGCCTCGCCGACCGCCTCCGCCTCTGCGGCCGCCTCCGCGGTGGCCTCGGCGGCGCCGGCGGTGGAGGCCTGGTGGTCCAGGGCGGCTAGGAACCGCTCGGCGTCCAGGGCGGCGGCGCAGCCGGTCCCGGCCGCGGTCACCGCCTGGCGGTAGTTGTGGTCGACCAGGTCGCCGGAGGCGAAGACCCCGGGGATGTTGGTGCGGGTCGAGGGGTGGTCCACGAGCACGTAGCCGCCGTCGTCGAGGTCGACCTGGCCGGCCAGCAGCTCCGAGCGCGGGTCGTGGCCGACCGCGATGAACAGTCCGGTCACGTCGAGCTGGCGCTCCTCGCCGGTGACGGTGTCGCGCAGGGTGAGCGACTCCAGCCGGTCGGTGCCGTTGATCGCGGCGACCTCGGAGTTCCAGGCCATCTCGAGCTTCGGGTCGGCGAAGGCCCGCTCCTGCATGATCTTGGAGGCCCGCAGCTCGTCACGGCGGTGGATCAGGGTGACCTTGGCGCCGAACCGGGTGAGGAAGGTGGCCTCCTCGACGGCCGAGTCGCCCCCGCCGACGACCGCGATCTGCTGGTCGCGGAAGAAGAACCCGTCGCAGGTGGCGCACCACGACACGCCCCGGCCGGAGAGCTCGTCCTCGTTGGGGAGGTCCAGCCGGCGGTAGCCCGACCCGGTGGCCAGGATGACCGCGCGGGCGTGGAACTCGCCGGTGGCGGTGCGCACCACCTTGGGCTCGGCGGTGAGGTCGACCTCGACCACGTCGTCGGGGACCAGCTCGGCGCCGAAGCGCTCGGCCTGACCGCGCATCTCGTCCATGAGGGCGGGGCCCATGATCCCGTCCCGGAAGCCGGGGTAGTTCTCCACCTCGGTGGTGTTCATCAGCGCACCCCCCGCGGTGACCGATCCCTCGAAGACCAGCGGCGCGAGGCTGGCGCGGGCGGCGTACGTCGCCGCGGCGTAGCCGGCCGGGCCGGAGCCGATGATGATCACGTTGCGGACTTCGGTCGTCATGGGCGCGGTGCTCCAACTCTTCGGGGGTGTGCGGGCTCTTCGGGTTGCGTGGGTGCAACCGATCCTAGGGGTGGCACATTCCCCGGTCGGTCAGCCCTCGGGCGCGAGCCGCACCCTACGGACGGGCTCCTGAGGCGTCGGGCCGTCGCAGACGTAGACCCGGGCCACCTGGGCGGCCCCCTGGACCGGGTCGATGACGACCAGCGCGGGGCGCCCCTTGAAGTCGGCCAGGATCCGCTCCGCCCCGGCGCGCGGCTCGGCCGGCCCGCAGCCGACGGCCTGGGCCCGCTGCCGGGCCAGCCGGTCGGCGTCGGCCGCCTTGCCCAGCTCAGCGGGCCCCGGCGCCTCGTACTCGTCGGCGGCCTCGGGACCGCTCGGACCGGAGGTCAGCCCGGTGTCGGGGTCCACCCCGGCCACCCGCAGTCCGGCGAGGTCGAGCCGGGCCAGCTGGTCCCGGGCCTGGCGCAGGTCCCGCCGGGAGGTCGTGCGCGGCTCGAGGTCCGCCCCTGCGGACTCCGGGAGCGCCGCGTCGCCCCCGCCGGAGTCGAGGGACTCGGCCGTGCTGCCGGCGTCGCCACCGCCGCTGTCCTGGCCGGCGAGCATCTGGGTGGTGCCGAAGCCGATCGCGGCCACGGTCGCGGCGGCGAGCAGCGCGGCCGGCCACCGGCGTCGGCGGAGGGCGACCACGGTGGCCGATCCCGGCCCCGGGTCGGCGTCGGCGCCGGTGACCCCGGCTCCGGCGGACCGCTCGGCCACCAGGTCGGCCAGGGTCGCCTCGAGCCGGGCGCCGACCTCGTCGGGGACGCCGCCCTCGTGCCGGGCGTCGGCGAGCAGGCGTCGCACCGCGCGCTCCTGCGTCGGGTCGAGCTCGGGATCGGTCACGGTTCACCTCCTGCGGGGTGTCGTCCGGGGCGTGCGGGTCAGCCGGTGGGGGTTGCGGGTGGGGCGGTGGGCGGGGTTGCGGGTGGCGTTGCGGGTGGTCCGCGGGTGCGGTCCGTGGATGGGACGGAGGAGCCGGGGTCCGGGTTCCCCGACCCCTCGGTCGGCTCCTCCGGATCGCGCAGTACGCCGAGCAGCGGGGCCAGCCTGGCCCGGCCGCGCGCGCAGCGCGACTTGACCGTCCCCACCGCGCAGTCGAGCACCGCGGCGGCCTCGGCCACGGGGTAGCCCTCCATGTCGACCAGGACCAGCGCCGCGCGCTGCTCCGGCGGGAGGGTGGCGAGCGCGGCCAGCACCTGCTGCCGGCGCTCGTCGTCCAGCACCCGGGCCTCGGGTCCCGGCGCACGGTCGATCGTGGTCCGGCCGCCGTGATCGGGGGATGCCTCCAGGTCGTCGGGCAGTGCGTCGGCCGCCCGCGACCGGGTGTGCCGGATCCGGTCCAGGCAGGCGTTGACCACCACCCGGTGCAGCCAGGTGGTGACGGCGGCGTCGCCGCGGTAGCCGGAGGCCCGGCGGAACGCCGAGATCAGGGCGTCCTGGAGCGCGTCGGCGGCATCCTCGGGGTTGCCGCTGGTGCGCAGCGCCACCGCCCAGAGCCGGTCCCGGTGCCGGGCGAAGAGCTCACCGAAGGCGTCCGGGTCGCCCGCGACGTGCGCCGCGAGCAGGTCCCGGTCACTGCGGTCCGGCCCCGGCGGCACACCCCCCTGGGCGGCCTTGCTCATGCCAGGACCTGGATCTCCGCGACCTGACCGCGGAAGCCTCCGTCCACGGCGGGGAGCGAGGTGAGCCAGACGACGACGTACCGGGCGCTGGTCGGCTCGTCGGGGGTGAGCGTGACCCGGTTGCCGCCGGCCCGGCCCTCCGCGACCGTCCTCAGGCCCTCCTCGTCGGACGGGGCGGTCTCGGAGTCCGCGGCCAGCAGCTGGACGGCCGTGGGGGAGGAGGTGAAGGTCAGCTCGACCTGGGCCACGTCGCGGACCTCGCCGAGGTCGAGCAGCAGCCCGACGCCGGTCTTGAGGCCGCCCGGCCCGAAGTTCTGCCGGTAGGTGCTGGTCTGCCACGCGGTGGCCGCGTCGCCGTCGACGGCCAGCGGCGCGAGCTCCGGGTTCTCCGCGGGCGGGTCCCCCTGCGGGTCGAAGTCGGTGGCGGTCGCCCGCACCGGCTGGGCGTCGGTCACGGTCGGCGACGGCTCCGGGTCGTCGCTGGTGGCCGGTGTGCCGCCGCCCTGGCGCCCCCGGTCGAACGCGTAGGCGATCACCACGAGCAGCACGACCACGGCCGCGATGACGGCCGCGATCCGCAGCCAGCTGCGGCCGGGCACCGGCTCCGGGTCCTCCCCGGGCTCGGTGGGCGGGGCGGGGACGCCGGCGCCGGTCTCCCAGGGCCAGAAGCCGCCGGTGTCGGTGCCGGTGCCACCCATGCTGCCGCTGTCGGGGCCGGGGCCGCCGTGGTCGGTCGGCGCCGCCCCCGTCGCGCGGGAGACCCGGACCGGCTGTCCCTCGGGTGGGTCCGGTGCGAACAGGGGTCGCTCGGGCGTCTCCTCGAACGGCGGTGGCGGCGGTGGCGCCGACTCCCCCTGGGAGGACATCCAGCCGACGTCCTCGATCTCGTCGTAGAAGACCGGTACCCCCGCCTGGGTCTCCTCGGTGCGGGGCCGGGTCGCCCCGGGGGTCTGCTCCGGGTCGCCGGCTGGCTCGCCGGCCGGCGCGGTGGCCGGACGGGTGGCTCCGGACGAGTCGTCGGCCCTCCCGGCCCTCCCGGCCCCGTCAGCCCCCTCGGCCCTGTCGGACGCGTCCGACGCGTCGCCCGCGTCGACCGGCACCGGCTCGAGGACGTCGGTGTGCCCGGGGTCGGCGTCCGCTCCGGGGCCGGCCTCGGGCTCGGTCTCAGGGCCGGTGTCGGAGCCGGCTGCCGGGTCGGCCGAGGTGCCGGCTGGGGGTCCGGCCGCGGATCCGGCGGACGGGGACACCGCGGCCTGCACGGCCGTCCGGTCCGGGTCCGCACCCGCGTCGGCACCGGTGGCCGGGCCCGGGCCGGGCACGACCGGGGGCACCGGGCCCGGAGTGGCCGCCGCTGGGCCCCCCGGGGAAGCAGTCGGGGAAGCGGTCGGGGAAACCGTCGGGGAAGCGGTGGGGGACGCGGTCGGAGGCGTCGAGGACGCGGCCGGGGACGGGATCGGGCCAACGAGCCCCGGCATCCGCGGGGTCGGGTTGCCCCGGTGCCGGGCCGCCTCGGCCTCGGCCACGGCGGCCGGGTCGCCGACGTACTCCACCAGGGCGTCGGTGATCGCGCGGGCCGAGTCGTGGCCGCCCGGCTGGGCCGACGGGGCCCCCAGCACCTCGTCGCAGAGGGCGTCGAGCACCCTCGGCACCCCGGCCCGGACCTGGCGCGGGCGCAGCGGCCAGCCGTGCTCCTGCGGTGCCGCCGGCACCCGCGAGCCGGAGTTCCCGGGCCACTTGCCGGTCATGGCCGCGTAGAGGAGGGCGGCCAGGTCCACCACGTCGGCCGCGGTCCGGGTGGACGGCAGGCCGTGCAGCGCGGCGTCGACGGCCAGGCCGATGATCTTGACCGCACCGCCCTCGTCGATGAGCACGTTCTCGGGGACCAGCCGGCCGTGCGCGATGTCGGACTCGTGGGCGTGGGCGACGAGGGCGCCGACCTCGCTGACCAGCCAGGCGGCGCGCCGGGGCGTGAGCGGGCCCTCGACCAGCATCTGGTCGAGGGACTCTCCCTCGCCCCACTCGTTGACGACGAAGCACAGGCCGTCGACGACGTCGGCGTCGAGGACCCGGAGCAGCCGCGGGTCGTGCAGGGTGGCGGAGCGGCGGGCCGCCTCCATCAGCGCGGGCGCGCGGTCGTCGCCCTCGGCGATCAGGTGCAGGGCCACGTGCCGGGCCAGGACGCTGTCCCACGCCCGCCAGAACCGGCCGCCCCGGGCCTCGCTGAGCAGGTCGACCAAGCGATAGCGTCCGGCGAGCACGTCACCGGGTCGCATCGTGCCGGGCATCCCGCTCCTCACCTCTCCTCACCCTGGTCGGCCTCGCGTCCACCGGCTCCCTCGTGACCGCCTCGTGAACGCCTCGTGACTGGCTCATGACTGGGCCTCTCCGGCCCATCGTAGGGGCCAGGTCACCTCCGGCCGGGGACCGGCAACCGCCGCGTCACGGTCTCGACCAGCTCGGTGACCTCGCGGATCCGCAGCACCCGCGCCAGGACGAGGAACACCACCGCGTCGACGAGGCCGACCGCGGCCACGAACAGCAGGGCCTCGCCCTTGCCCGTCGCCTCGTCCCCCCACCAGGAGTGCAGTCCGCGGGCCAGGCTCCAGGCGACCGCGGCGGCCAGACCGGCGGCGAGCAGCGTCCGGACCAGGAAGCGCAGGGTGCGCCGGGTGTCCAGGCCGCCCAGGGTGTGCCGGAGCACCAGGTAGGACAGGCAGGCGCCGACGGCGTACGCCGCACCGTAGGCGAGCACCAGGGCCGGGGAGGTGAAGGCGGCGTCGGTCGCGGTCACCAGGGTCAGGGCCAGGGCGACGTTCACCGCCGCGATCACGCACTGGACCCAGAAGACGGTCCGGGTCTGCTCCAGGGCGTAGAAGCCGCGGAGCATGAGGTAGTGCACGGTGAAGAAGGCGACGCCGGGGGCGAACAGCGCCAGCGACGGGGCGTAGTTCGCCGAGGCCGCCTCGGCCGCGCCGTACCCCCAGATCAGGTCGGAGAGCTCGACCGAGATCAGCGGCACCAGCAGCACGAACGGGATCATCAGCACCAGCGTCGTGCGCAGCGTCGAGGCCAGCGTCGAGGCCAGGGCGTCCAGGCGGCCCTCGGCGGCGCTGGCCGAGAGCCGCGGCAGCACGGCGGTGGCCAGCGACACCGTCACCACCGCGTGCGGCACCATCACCAGCAGGAACGTGCTCGCGTAGATCGTGTAGCCGGTGCCGTCCGCCGACTCCGCGGTGCCGCCCGAGGCCAGCCGGACCACGACCGTGTAGGCGACCTGGTTGACGATCACGAACAGGACGGTCCACGTGCCCAGCCGCAGCGTGTGCCCCAGGCCGGTGCCGCGGAAGTCGAACCGGGGCCGGAACCGGAAGCCCGCCGAGCGCAGGAACGGCACCAGGATCACGAACTGCAGGGCGATGCCGACCGTCGACCCGATCCCGAGGAGGAGCTCCTCGCCGGTGCTGTACGCGCCGGTGGAGCTGGTGCCGAACACGGCGATGTAGACGACCAGGACCGCCATCGTGGTCAGGTTGTTCGTGATCGGGGCCCACATCATCGGCCCGAACCGACCGCGGGCGTTCAGGATCTGCCCGACCAGCACGAACATCCCGTAGAAGAACACCTGCGGGAGGCAGTAGCGCGCGAAGTCGATCACCGAGGCCCGCTCCGCGGTGAGCGAGGGGTCGTCGTACGAGCCGTCGAGGTAGAGCGACATCACCTGGGGGGCCAGCACCACCAACAGGACAGTCACGCCGCCGAGGAACAGGCCGGCCAGGGTCACGATCCGCTGGGTGTAGGCGTCGCCGCCGTCGGGGTCGTTCTTCATCGCCCGCACCAGCTGGGGGACCAGCACGGCGTTGAAGACGCCGCCGGCGAGCAGGATGTAGAGCATGTTGGGGATCGTGTTGGCGATCGTGAACAGGTCGGCGTGCAGGGCGTTGCCGAGGGCGGCCGCGAGCAGCACCGAGCGGACGTAGCCGCTCATCCGGGAGACCACGGTGCCGGCGGCCATCACCGCGCTGCTGCCGAGGACGGTCGGGCCCTGGTGCTCCTGGCTGCCCTGGTCGTCCTGGTCGCCCGGGTCGCCCGGGCCGCCCTCGCGGTCGGTCGTCCCGCTCATGCGGTCCCGTCCCGCCGGCCCCGGACCTGCAGCGCGGGGGCGGTCCCGCCCTCCCGCGCGGCCCGGCGCCGACGGCGCGCCCACCGGACCGGGATCGCCAGGAAGAGGATCCCGACACCGACGCCGAGGATCACCCAGATGACCGTGCCGACGCTGTTCGAGCGCACGTTGAGCACGTCGGAGGAGCCGAGCAGGCTGCCGTCCTCACCGGCGGCGACCAGGCGGACGGCGTGCACGCCGATCGAGCGCGCCTCCGCGTCGAGCTCGACCGTCTGCTGGGTGCCGGCCTCCAGCTCGACCTTCTCCGGGGCCCGGATCACCAGGTCATCGGCCGTGTAGGCCTCGATCCGCAGCTCGACCGGCTGGTCCAGGTCGTTGGTCACGGTCACCGCGAACGGGCCGGTCTCCGAGGAGAGGATGACGAACGACGGCGCCTCGATCCGGACCAGGCCGAGGAGGTCGCGGATCCGGTCGGCGGTACGCCGGGTGGCCAGGGCGGCCTCCTCGGGGTCGTCCCGGGTCTCGTAGGAGACCCCGGTCAGGGCCTGGGCCAGCACCTGCGGGGCGACCGCGTCGGTGCCCGGCAGGATCCCGTCGAGCGTCTGGCCGGCCTCGACCAGCTGCTGTGCGGAGGCCAGCTGGGCGGCCGGCAGCTCGCGCCGGAGCTGGCGCTGGGGGTAGGTCACCTCGGCCACCTCGGGCGCCGGGCCGGTGGGGTCGACCCCGGCCGACCGCGGGTCCACGAACCGCTGGTCCAGGCCGGCGAAGAAGGCCCGCCCGCCGGTGCCGGGGTCGAACCCGGGCGGAAGCACGACCTGCAGCGACCCGCTGCCTCCCGCCAGGGACCGGACCGCGGCCTCGGCCAGGATCCGCTGGCGCAGTGCCACCCGAGCCAGCCGCCGGTCCGGTCCGGGGCCGCCGGTGCCGGCCGCGGCGTCGTACACCGCGACCCGGTTGCCGGCCACGGTGATCGTCGAGGGACCGGACTCGGCGCTGGAGAACCGGGCCGGGAGGGCCTCGTCGGAGAGCAGCACCTCGACGTCGTCGGGGACCAGCGCCAGTGCCGCGTCCGTGAGCAGTCCCGAGGGGGACAGCACGGCCGGCTGGGCGAGGATCCCCAGCTCGTCGAAGGTGGTCTCGGACAGGGCCCGGGCCCGGGCGTAGAGCCCGGGGGCGTTGTCGGCGGCGGCGACCACGTCGACGTCGCCGTAGGGCAGCCCCAGGACCCGACGCCCGGTGGTCAGCTCGGCGAGGTCGTCGAGCCAGTCCTTGGCCGGCTGGACGGCGGGGATCGCGTCGGGGTCGGGCTCCGGCTGCTCTGCGGGGTCGTCGCCGGCCGCCGGCTCCTCGTCACCGTCGGCTTCGTCGCCGCCCTCGCCGCCGTCCTCGCTGGCGTCCCCGCCCTCGCTGCCGTCCCCGGCGCCGCCCGACGGGGCCAGGCTGAGCTCCGGGTTGCCCCGGGCGAGCTGACGGACCGCGGCCGGCACGGCCGGGTCGATCACCCAGGTCAGGGGCAGGTCACGGGAGGTGCGTGCGAAGTCCAGGAGGTTGGCGAGTCGGCCGCCCGGGCTGAGCGCCTCGGTCCAGCCGGCCACGTCGGCAAGGCGGCCCTCGGGGGTGCGCTCGACGATCCGTCGCACCGGCAGCACCAGCGACGTCGGCACCCGGTCCCGGCCCCGGCCCACGAGGGGGACGAACGAGCGCGCCCGACCGTGGGCGGTGCCGTCCCGGAGGCCGTCCTCGTCGGCCCCGAGCACGTGCACGCCCACCCAGTAGACGCCCTCCTCCTCGCTGATCCGGAGCAGGTCGCGTCGGATCCGGACCGACCACCGGGCGGTCTCGCCGGGCCCGAGGGTCTCGATCGAGTTGTCGAAGGCCCCGGCCTCGGTGATCCGCGGGCCGAGGTAGATCTCCGGGTCCGAGGCGGCCGAGACCTGCAGCTCGCGGGCGCTGGTCATGGGGTAGAAGGAGGTCAGCGGGTGGACGTTGATGCTGGTCCAGGTCTGCTCGCTGACGTTCGTGACGGTCCCGCTCAGGCGCAGCGGGCCGGAGCGGGGGATGACCGGGGAGACCCGGTCCAGGCTGACCGTGAAGTCCCGGCCCTCCTGGGCCCGCGCGGGTACGGCCTCGCGCACCCGCCGCGTCGTCCGCGAGGTGCTGCGGTCGACCGGCGCCCGGCCGGCCCGGTCGACCCCGCCCGCCGGTGCGGAGGCGGGTCGATCGTCGGTCCCGGTCGGCTCGGCGGGCCCGCTCGGACTCCGTGGACCCGGCGCGCTGATCTCCTCCAGGGCCGGTTCGGCGCCGCCGGGGGTCCAGGCGACCGCGAGTCCGAGGACGACGACTGCGAGCGCGAGGAGCACTGCCAGCCGTCGGATCACGGCGCCGACTCTAGCCGTCCGGGTGGCGACTACTCTTGTCTCCCGTGTCCGACGCCGCGCCCCCCACCATCTCGATCAGCGAGGTCGAGCGCACCGTCGCCCGCGAGCTGGAGCGGATCGCCCCGGTGATCGACGAGCTCGGCAGCCGGTTCCAGGCGGCGGGGCACGAGCTGGCCCTGGTCGGCGGTCCGGTGCGCGACGCCATGCTGGGTCGGCTGCAGACCGACCTCGACTTCACCACCTCCGCGCGACCGGAGGAGACCGAGCGGCTGCTGCGCCGCTGGGCGGACGCCGTGTGGGACGTCGGCCGCGCCTTCGGGACCATCGGCTGCCGCAAGGGGGACTGGCAGGTCGAGGTCACGACGTACCGCTCGGAGGCCTATGACGCCTCCTCGCGCAAGCCCGACGTGGACTTCGGGGACTCGCTCGCCGGCGACCTCGGCCGGCGCGACTTCACGGTGAACGCCATGGCCCTGTCCCTGCCCGGGCGGGGGTTCGAGGACCCGTACGGCGGCGTGGTGGACCTGGCCGCCGGGGTGCTGCGCACGCCGGGCACGCCCGAGGACTCCTTCTCCGACGACCCGCTGCGGATGATGCGGGCGGCCCGCTTCGCCGCGCAGCTCGGATTCACGGTCGCGCCCGAGGTGGTCGCCGCGATGACCGCGATGGCCGACCGGATCGCGATCATCTCCGCCGAGCGGGTGCGCGACGAGCTGGTGAAGCTGGTGTGCGCGCCGTTCCCCCGTCGTGGGCTGACGCTGCTGGTGGAGACCGGCCTGGCCGGGCACGTGCTGCCGGAGCTGCCCGCCCTGGCGCTGGAGCGCGACGAGCACCACCGGCACAAGGACGTCTACGAGCACACGCTCACGGTGCTCGAGCAGTCGATCGACCTCGAGCACCGGCTGGCTGCCGAGGGCGAGCCGGCGCGGCCGGACTTCGTGTCCCGGTTCGCGGCGCTCATGCACGACGTCGGCAAGCCCAGGACCCGACGCTTCGTCGACGACGGCACGGTGACCTTCCACCACCACGACGTGGTCGGGGCCAAGCTGACCCGCAAGCGGATGGCGGCGCTGCGCTTCTCCGGGGACGACATCGACGCGGTCTCCAAGCTGGTGGAGCTGCACCTGCGGTTCCACGGCTACGGCTCCGGGGAGTGGACCGACTCCGCGGTGCGGCGCTACGTCCGCGACGCCGGCGACCAGCTGGAGCGGCTGCACATCCTGACCCGCGCCGACTGCACCACCCGGAACCGGCGGAAGGCGGAGCGGCTGCGCCGCACCTACGACGACCTCGAGGCGCGGATCGGGAGGCTCTCCGAGGAGGAGGAGCTGGCCTCGATGCGGCCGGACCTCGACGGGAACCAGATCATGGAGATCCTCGGGATCCCTCCCGGCCGGGACGTGGGCGCCGCCTACGCGCACCTGCTCGAGCTGCGCCTCGACGACGGTCCGATGTCCTTCGAGGCGGCCCGCGACGCTCTGCTCGCCTGGTGGTCCGCCCGCCCCGACCGCCCCTGACCCCGACCCGTCGCTTGTGTCGGCTCAGAAGCCGCCGACCCGTCGCTTGTGTCGGCGCTGGAGTCGCCGACCCGTCGCTTGTGTCGGGCGCGGCGCGACACTCACGACAGGTCGGCGCTCTGAGGGCCGACATTCACGACGGGTCGGGGGTCTGAGGGCCGACATTCACGACGGGTCGGGGGTCTGAGGGCCGACACTTGCGACGGGTCGGCGCTCTTGGCGGTGGGCGGGGAGGTAGAGCGGGGCGGCCAGCGCCAGCACCGCGCCGCCGACGTACATCGCCGTCGAGACGCCCTGGCCCTCGGCCAGGGCGGTGAGGACGACGACGCCGATCGAGCCGGCCGGCTGGGAGACCATGGAGTTCAGCGAGATCACCGTGGCGCGCACGGGGCCGGTCGCCTCGCGGTGCAGCAGCGTCATGTGGGCGGGGTTCGAGGCCCCGTGCACGGTGTAGCAGAGCAGGTAGCCGACCAGCACGCCGACCACGCCACCGGCCAGCCCCATCACCACCACGGTGGCGCCCTGGAGCACCCGCATCAGCGCCGCGGTGGCCGCGACGCCCAGCCGGCGACCCAGGAAGGGCATCACCGCGGCGCCGGCGGCCGAGGCCACCCACGCTGCGGAGCCGGCCGGCCCGGTGATGGCCGCGGCCGCGTCGGCGTCGCCGAGGATCTCCTGGAGCCGGACCGGGGTCAGGCTCTCGAAGGTCACCATCGCGAACCCCCAGGAGAGCTCGACCGCGAGCAGGGCGGCCAGCACCCGGGAGCCCCGGACCAGGGCGAGGCCCTGCACGATCGTGGCCGGCGTCGCCCGGGCCGCCACCAGCGCCACCCGCCACCCGCCGGGCTCGCGCGGCTCGACCATGAGCAGCGCCAGCCCGGCCACGCCGGCGACCTGGAGGGCCAGCGCGACCGCGACCGGGGTGGCCAGCGCGTCCAGGGCCGGCACCGGATCGAGCGCGACCAGTCCGCCCGAGACCAGCGCCCCGCCGGCGACGGCCAGGCCCAGCACCACGCCGTGTGCGCTCAGGCCGCGGTCGATGGCCGCTCCCCGGTCCAGCGCCAGCGCGGAGTCGACGTACCACGCCTCGAGCGGCCCGGAGTCGAGCGCGCGGTAGACCCCCTGCAGCGCGAACACCAGCACCAGCGCGGGGACCGAGTCCGCGACCAGGAAGACCGCGACCGAGGCCAGGCCCACCGCGGTGGAGGCGAGCAGCACGGTACGCCGCCCCAGGGCGTCGGCGAGCCCGCCCGTCGGCAGCTCCAGGGCCAGCACCACGAAGCCCTGGACCGCGAAGGCCAGGCCGAGGTCGGCCAGGCCGATCCCCCGCTCGAGCGGCAGCAGCACCAGCACCGGGAGCAGCAGTCCGGTGGGCAGCCAGCGCAGGGCGGTGAGGACCAGGAAGCGGCGCCGCAGCCCGACCACGGTCAGCGGGCTCATTCCGGGTCGACCTCCGGCAGCAGGTGCAGGTAGGCGAAGACGCGTCGGGCGCCGGGCTCGGGCTCGAGGCCGCGGTGCCGCTCCAGCACCTCGGCGAGCTCGTCCTGCAGCGCCCGGACCTGACCCGCGGAGAGGGTCAGGAACCAGTCGCCGGCCCCGGCGGCGTCGCGCCACTCCGCCGGCCAGGAGTGCTCGTGGGCGAGCCACTGGTCGGCCAGCTCGGAGAACCGCCGCCGGTGCTCGTCGCGGAGCAGGCTGAGGGCCGCCTCCCCGTCCGCCTCGCCGGCCAGGTCGCTGGGGAACCAGCTGTGCATCTCGTGGGTCGCCCGCCACCAGCGCTCGCGGCCGCGGCCCTCGCCGGTCTCGGTGACCAGGCCGACCTCGGCCAGGCGGCGCAGGTGGTAGCTGGTGGCGCCGGTGTTCGTGCCCAGCTCCCGGGCCAGCCCGGTCGCGGTCGCCGGACCGGCGAGCCGCAGCTGGCCGAGCAGACGGCTGCGCAGCGGGTGCGAGGAGAGGACGAGGAGGGTCCGACCGTCGAGCCGGGGATGAGGGTCCACGACATCCACAATACCTATGCACAGAGATTGTGCAAGAGGGTGGCGTGATCCAGGTGACAGCGCGTCAGGGTCCGGCGCCCCTACAGTCGCCGCACCGCACCGCACCACCACCCACCCGTCACCCCGCACCGTCACCCCGACGATCCAGGAGGATCCGTGTCCGTCGCCCCGCTGCTCGAGGAGTCCATCGAGGTCTCCGCACCGCCCGCCACCGTCTGGGCCCTGGTCACCGACCTGCCCCGGATGGCGCGCTGGAGCCCGCAGGTCGTGAAGACGATCGTGCGTGGCGGCCGGGGCGTCGGCCTCGGGACGCGGACCGTGAACATCAACCGGCGGGGCCCGCTCGTGTGGCCGACCCGGTCCAAGGTGGTCGCGTTCGAGCCGCACTCGGAGTTCGCGTTCCGGATCAAGGACAACTACACGATCTGGTCCTTCAGCCTGGAGCCGACCACGACCGGAACCCGGGTCGTCCAGCGCCGTCGCACCCCCGACGGCACCGCCGCGATCTCGAACCGGCTCGTCGACACGGTCCTCGGCGGGCAGGAGCAGTTCACGAGCGAGCTCCGCGACGGCATGCGCCAGACGCTGTCCCGGATCAAGGCCGAGGCCGAGGCCTGAGGGACCGCTGACGGCGACGCCGCCGGCGGGCCGGCCACGCTAGGTTGGTGCGACCCGCTGGAGGAGGAGCACCGATGCCGGACGTCGAGGTGACCGGGCCGCCGGTCGAGCGTGATGAGGAGATCCTGACCGCACCCGCGCTGGCGTTCGTCGCCGATCTGCAGCGTCGGTTCGGGGCCCGCCGCGATGAGCTGCTGCTCGCCCGCCGGGACCGCCGCGAGGAACTGTCGCGCACCGGCCGCCTGGACTTCCTCCCCGAGACCGCCGAGGTCCGCGCCGGCGACTGGCAGGTCGCCCCGGCCCCCGCCGACCTGACCGACCGCCGGGTCGAGATCACCGGCCCGACCCAGCGCAAGATGGCGATCAACGCCCTCAACTCAGGGGCCCGGGTCTGGCTGGCCGACCTCGAGGACGCGAACACCCCGCACTGGGCGAACGTGGTCGGCGGCCAGGTCACGCTGTACGACGCCGTACGCCGCACGATCAGCCTGACCTCGCCGGAGGGGAAGGAGTACCGGCTCCGCGACCCCGACGACCTGCCGGTGGTCCTGCCGCGTCCCCGCGGCTGGCACCTGCCCGAACGGCACCTGTACGTCGACGGCCGCCCGGCGGTCGGCGCCCTGGTCGACTTCGGGCTGCACTTCTTCCACAACGCCGCCGAGCTCCTCGCCCGCGGCTCGGGCCCCTACTACTACCTGCCCAAGATGGAGTCGCACCTCGAGGCCCGGCTCTGGAACGAGGTGTTCACCCACGCCCAGGCGGAGCTCGGCATCCCGCACGGCACGGTGCGGGCCACGGTGCTGATCGAGACGATCACAGCGGCGTTCGAGATGGAGGAGATCCTCTACGAGCTGCGCGAGCACGCCAGCGGGCTGAACGCGGGCCGCTGGGACTACCTGTTCAGCATCATCAAGACGTTCCGCGACGCCCCCGGCGACCACACCCTGCCGGACCGCAACGCGGTCAGCATGGACGCGCCGATGATGCGCGCCTACAGCGACCTGCTGGTCCGGACCTGCCACCGGCGGGGTGCCTTCGCGATGGGCGGGATGGCGGCCTTCATCCCCAGCCGCCGGGACCCGGAGGTGAACGCGGCGGCGTTCGCGAAGGTGCGCGCCGACAAGCAGCGCGAGGTCGAGGCCGGCTTCGACGGCTCCTGGGTGGCCCACCCCGACCTGGTGCCGCTCTGCGCCGAGGTCTTCGACGCCGTGCTGGAGGGCCCCCACCAGCTGGCGAGGCGGCGCGAGGACGTGTCGGTCACGGCGGCGGACCTGCTCGCCCTCGACCGCACCCCGGGCGAGCGCACCGAGGCCGGCCTGCGCGGCAACATCCACGTGGGCATCGGCTACCTCGCCGCCTGGCTGGCCGGCAACGGCGCGGCGGCGATCGACAACCTGATGGAGGACGCCGCCACCGCCGAGATCTCCCGCTCCCAGATCTGGCAGTGGACGCACGCGGCGGCCACCCTCGACACCGGTGCGGTCGTCACCCGCGAGCTGGTCGAGCGGCTGGTCGAGGAGGAGTACGCCGCCCTGGTCGACGCCGGCGCCTACGCCGAGCACCTCGACCGGGCGCGGGAGCTGTTCGTCCGGACCGCGCTGGACGACGATTTCGTGGACTTCCTGACCCTGCCGGCCTACGACGTCGTGGTCGCCGCCGGCGGCTGAGCCACGGGGCCGGTCGGGCCCGTCCGGGCCGGTCGGGCCGGTCGGGCTGGCCGGGCCGCTCGCCAGGCGGCCGGGTCAGCCCCGGTCGATCCGGTCGCCGCCGACCCAGACGGCCGCGACGTCCGCCGGGGTGGCCAGGGCGAAGGCGCGGGCGACGGCGGTCTCGGTGTCCGGGGCGTGCCGGAGCGAGACGTCGAGGGTGGAGCGCTCCGCGGGCCGCAGCCACAGGGCGTCGAAGTCCTTGCCGACCGAGAAGTCCCCCACGGTGCCGCCCAGGTCGAGGGCCTGCGCCCCCGCGGTCGTGGCCAGGTGCAGCAGGTGGGCGGCGCCGAGCGGCAGCCCGGCCGGTCCGAGCAGCTGCTGGGCGAAGTAGGCCTGCAGACCCTCCTTGAACAGGGAGAACCCGGCACCGGCGCCGACGTCGGACCCCAGCGCCACCCGGACCCCGTGCTCGAGGTGACCCCGGAGCGGGAACAGCCCGCTGCCCAGGGCGGCGTTGCTGGTGGGGCAGTGCGCGACGCTGGCGTCGGCGGCGGCCAGCATCGCGAGCTCGTCGTCGGTGGCGTGGACGTTGTGGGCGAACACGCTGCGCCGCCCGACCAGGCCGTGGTGGTCGTAGGTGCCGAGGTAGTGCTCCCGGTGCTCGAAGAGCCCGACGACGGCGCCGATCTCGGCGAGGTTCTCGTTGACGTGCGAGGTGAACCAGGATCCCGGCACGTCCTTGAGCAGCGCCCCGCAGGAGTCGAGCAGGTCGTCGGTGCACGAGAGCGAGAAGCGCGGGATCACGGCGTACCGGCTCCGGTCCACGTCGTGCCACCGCTCCGCCAGCGCCCGGCCCTCGGCGTAGGCCCGCTCCGGTGAGGTGTAGAGGTCCTCGCGCAGGATCCGGTCGCTGACCACCAGCCCGCTGGTGACCCGGATCCCGACCCGGGCGGCCTCGGTGAACAGCACCTCGACGGCGGGGGCGAAGTGCGCGCCGAAGACCAGCGCGGTGGTGGTGCCGGCGGCGACCAGGCCGGAGACGAACTCGCCCGCCAGCGTCGCGGCGTACGCCGGGTCGGCCAGCCGGGCCTCCTCCGGCAGGGCGCACTGCTCCAGCCAGTCCAGCAACGGCATGCCGAGGCCGCCGATGGCGCGGACCTGGGGGTAGTGCACGTGGGTGTCGACGAAGCCGGGCAGGACCAGGCCGCCACTGAGGTCGACCACGTCGAGGTCGGGGTGCCGGGCGCGCAGGGGGGCGAAGCCGTCCCGCTCGACGATCCGTCCGGCCCGCACGAGGAGGCCGCCGTCGGTCTCGACCCGCAGGCCCCCGCCGGCGAACGGGCTGACCGGGGTGTCGACGAAGGTGCCCCGGAAGAGGGTGCCGGGGCCCGGGCCGGCCACCGGGTCGGTCACCGGGCCGCCCCCTGGTCCCGGGCCCGGTCCCCGTCGTGGGCCCGAGCCCGGCTCCGGGCACGGTCCCGCGTGGGGTCCGGCACCGGCTCGAGGTCCTCGATGCCGCGCAGCAGCGCGGCCGCCACACCGACCGCGATCGTCGCCGGGTCCTTCCCGCGGATCCCGGGGTCGCCGATCGGCGTCGTGACCCGGGCGATCGTGGCCTCGTCGTGGCCCTCCGCGGCCAGCTTCGCCCGGAACCGGGCCCACTTGGCGCGGGATCCGATCAGCCCGATCGAGGCGAGGTGGTCGGTGCGCAGCGCGGCGTCGACCAGCGCGGCGTCCTCGGCGTGGTCGTGGGTCAGGATCAGGACGTGCGTGCCGCGGGGGAGCTCGGCGATGACCAGCTCCGGCAGCACCGGCACCCGGTGCACGTGGACCCGGGCCCGGGCGTCGGCCAGCGGGGCCAGCGCCGTGTCGGTCAGCTGCCCGGGTCGGGAGTCGACCAGGTGCAGGTCGAGGTCCAGGCGGGCCAGGATCCGGGCCAGCTCGAGTCCGACGTGGCCGACCCCGAAGACGGCGACCGCGGGCTGGACCGGGAGCGGCTCGAGCAGCAGCGTCACCTCACCGCCGCAGCACTGGACGCCGTGCTCGAGCGGTGCCCGGTCGGAGAGGTCGGAGACCACCGTGACCGGCTCGGTCACCCCGTCGGCCAGCATCCGGCGGGCCCGCTCGACGGCCACCGCCTCGAGGTTGCCGCCGCCCACCGACTCCCACGAGGAGGTCGCGGTGACCACCATCTTGGCGCCGGCGGAGCGGGGTGCGTGACCGCGCACGTGGGCGACCGTGACCAGGACCCCCGGCTCGCGCCGCTCCCGGAGGGACTCGACCGCCCGCAGCCAGGTCAGGCTCATCGCCCCTCCCCGACGTCGGCCCGGGGACCGCCGAGCAGGTGTGGCGCCAGCTCCGACTCGGGCAGCCGTGCCGGTGCGTCGGGGTCGGGCGGGGGCGGCTCGTCCGGCCGGGTCCCGTCGGCTCCCGTGGGACCGGACCGCGGGGTCTCCTCGGGCCGGTGCGACCGCGCCGCCACCACGGCCCAATAGACCGCCTCCGGCGTCGACGGACAGCCCAGGTCGACGCTGGTGCCGGGCGGGCCGAACGCCGCCACCGCCGCCCGCAGCGCCTCGCGCACCGAGAATGCCAGCATGAGCGGCGGCTCGCCGACGGCCTTCGACCCGTAGACCGCGCCGTCCTCGTGCGCCCGCTCCAGCAGCGCGACGTTGAACACCTCCGGCATCTCCGAGAAGCTCGGGAGCTTGTAGGTGCTCGCCGACTGCGTGGCCAGCCGGCCCGTGCCCTCTCCGTCACCGGTGTCCCAGCGCAGGTCCTCCAGCGTCAGCCACCCGGCGCCCTGGACGAAGCCGCCCTCGATCTGGCCGAGGTCGACCAGCGGCGAGAGGCTGTCGCCGACGTCGTGCACGATGTCCACCCGCCGGGTGCGGTAGCCGCCGGTGAAGCCGTCGACCTCGACCTCGGCCGCCGCGACACCGTAGGCGAAGTACTTGAACGGCGAGCCCCGCATCGCTGTGGAGTCCCAGTGCAGCCCCTCGGTCCGGTAGTAGCCGGCCGCGAAGAGCTGGACCCGGGCGAAGTACACCGCGTGCACGAGCTCGGCCCACGTCAGCGTCCGGTCGGTGCCCCCCGCCCCGACCACGCCGTCCCTGATCCACACCTCGCCCGGCGGTACGCCGAGCGCCCCCGCGGCGGCCTCGGTCAGCCGGCCCCGGATCTGCTCGCAGGCGTCCTTGACCGCGCCGCCGTTCAGGTCCGCGCCGGAGGAGGCCGCGGTCGCCGAGGTGTTGGGCACCTTGTCGGTGCGGGTCGGCGCGAGCCGCACGGTGTCGAGCGGCACCCCGAGCGTGGTTGCGGCGACCTGGAGCATCTTCGTGTGCAGCCCCTGGCCCATCTCGGTGCCGCCGTGGTTGATCAGCACCGAGCCGTCCTTGTAGACGTGCACCAGCGCCCCGGCCTGGTTGAACGCGGTGAGGTTGAAGGAGATCCCGAACTTCACCGGGGTGACCGCCAGCCCGCGCTTGCGGTGCGGGTGGTCGGCGTTGAACCGGGCGACCTCCTCCTGCCGGGCGGCGAGGTCTCCCGTGGCGTGCACCTGCTCCCACGCGGTCGCGAGCCGCTCGGCGTGCCGGACCGGCTGCCCGTACGGCGTGGCCTGGCCGTCGACGTAGAAGTTCCGGCGGCGCAGCTCGGCCGGGTCCAGCCCGAGCCGTGGCGCGCAGCGGCCGAGGATGTCCTCGAGCACCAGCATCCCCTGCGGCCCGCCGAAGCCGCGGAAGGCGGTCTGCGAGGTCTTGTGGGTGCGGGCGATCCGGCCGGTGAGCCGGATGTCCGGCACCCAGTAGGCGTTGTCGACGTGGCACAGCGCGCGGGCCAGCACGGGCTCGGAGAGGTCCAGGCTCCACCCGCCGTCGGAGGTGAGCGTCGCCTCGAGCGCCTGCAGCAGGCCGTCGTCGTCGAAGCCGACCCGCCAGCTCGCGTGGAACCCGTGCCGCTTGCCGGTCATCGTCAGGTCCTGGGTGCGGTTGAGCCGGAGCCGGACCGGGCGTCCGGTCAGGGTGGCGCCGAGCGCGGCGATCGCGGCCAGCCCGTGCGGCTGCATCTCCTTGCCCCCGAACCCTCCGCCCATCCGCAGGCACTGGACCGTGACCTCGTGGCTGCGCAGGCCCAGGACGTGCGCCACGATCTGCTGGGTCTCCGAGGGGTGCTGGGTGCTGGACTGCACGAACACCTGGCCGGCCTCGTCCACGTGCGCGAGCGAGCAATGCGTCTCGAGGTAGAAGTGCTCCTGCCCGGCGAACTCGATCTCGCCCCCGAAGACGTGGGTCGAGCGGGCCAGCCCGGCCCCGACGTCCCCGCGCTGCACGGTGGGCTGGGCTCCCTGGAAGCTGTCGGCCGCGATCGCCCCGCGCAGGTCGACCACCGACGGCAGCGGCCGGTAGTCGACCTCGACCCGCTCGGCACCCCGTCGTGCGGCCTCCAGCGTCTCGGCCAGCACCCAGCACACCGCGTGGCCGTGGAACATCACCTCGGTGGGGAAGAGCGGCTCGTCCTCCTTGATGCCGGCGTCGTTGACCCCCGGCACGTCGGCGGCGGTGAGCACCCGGACCACGCCGGGCTCGTTGAGGGCAGGCTCGACGCGCAGGCCGGTGACCCGGGCGTGCGCGTGGGGCGCCTGCACCGGCCAGGCGTGCAGGCAGTCCCTGGTCCGGGCGACGAGATCGTCGGTGTAGAGCGCCAGCCCGGTGACGTGGAGCGTGGCGCTCTCGTGGGGGAGGGCCTCGCCCACCACGGCGCCGTCGGGTCGCTCGGAGAGCCGGCTCATGCGAGGGCTCCGTCCGGGAGCGCCGGGTCCGGGTGCTCGGCGTACAGCTTGCGCAGCGACTCCCCGAGCATCGCCGCCCGGTAGCGGGCGCTGGCCCGGTGGTCGTCGAGCGGGGTGCCCTCCTCCGCGAGCCGCTCCGCGGCCGCCGCGACGGTGCGGTCGTCCCACGGTCGGCCGGTGAGGGCCTCCTCCGTGGCGCGAGCGCGGACCGGGGTGGCGGCGACGCCGCCGAGGCCGATCCTCGCCCGGCGCACCTCGCCGCCGTGGACGTCGAGCGCGAACCCGACCGCGACGCTGGAGATGTCGTCGTAGCGACGCTTGGCGATCTTGTGGAAGGCGGTCAGCCCGGCCAGCGGCAGCGGGATCACGACCTCGGTGATCAGCTCGCCGGGCTCGCGGCGCGTGGTGCGGTAGCCGGTGAAGTAGTCGGCGAGGTCCACCACCCGCTCGACCACGCCGCCGTCGCGCCAGGACGCCAGCACCAGGCTGGCGTCGAGGGCGAGCAGCGCCGGCGGCGCGTCCCCGATCGGTGACCCGGTGCCGAGGTTGCCACCGAGCGTGGCCGCGTTGCGGACCAGCCGGGAGCCGAACTGCCAGAACAGGTCGTCGAGCAGGGGCACCCGCCTCGCGAGCAGCCGCTCGACCTCGGTCAGCGACAAGGCGGCGCCGAGCCGGATCTGCTCGCCCGCCGCCGCGAGGCCGCGCAGCTCGGGGAGCCGGTCGACGGCCAGGAGGTACGCCGGCCGGGCGCCGCGCAGGTTCACCTCGACGCCGAGGTCGGTCGACCCGGCGAGCACCGTCGCCTCGGGGTGCTCGGCCAGGATCTCCAGCGCCTCGGCCAGGGAGCCGGGTCGGAGGTACCCGCCGCCCGTCGACCCGGACGACCGCGCCGACCCCGAGGGGGCGGGGGAGACCCGGGTGGCCGGCACCGCGGGCGGCGGCCGGTCCCGTCGCTCGGCGAGAGGGTCGCCGGCGGCCGGGGTGCCGAGCGCGTAGGCGGCGTCGCGGATCGGCCGGTAGCCGGTGCAGCGGCACAGGTTGCCGCCGAGGGCGTGCAGGTCGAAGCCGTTCGGCCCCTGCTCCGTCGCCCCGCGCTCGGCCTCGTGGTCGCCGGCCTCGGGGTCGCCGGCCTCGGGGTCGCCGGCCTCGGCGCTCCCGTCGGCCCGCCCCGGGCGGTAGTACTCCGCGGCCATCGAGCAGACGAACCCCGGCGTGCAGTAGCCGCACTGCGACCCCCCGCGGTCGGCCAGCTCCCGCTGGACCGGGTGCAGCCGCTCCGGCGCGGACCCCCCGCCGGCCAGCCCCTCGGCGGTGACCACCTCCTGACCGTCCAGCCCGGCAGCCGGCAGCAGGCAGGCGTTCAGCGCCACCCACTCGGTGCCGCCCGTCGCTTGCGCGGCACCCGACTCACCCGTGGCCGCGATCGCGGGCCGGGCCACCAGCACCGAGCACGCGCCGCACTCGCCCTCGGCGCAGCCCTCCTTGGCGCCGGTCAGGCCGAGCCCGCGCAGCCAGTCGAGGGCGGTGGTGTGCGACGTGATCCCGGCCAGGCCCCGGGCCCGGCCGTTGACGGTGGCGCTGCCCGGCTGACCCTCGGCGATCTCCTGCGCTGTCGTCATCCGCGACTCCTGTCCGTCGACACCCACGTCGGCCCGCACCGGCGGGCGCATGGTTGCGAGGGACCCGGGTCTGCTGGTTATCCATGCCGAACAGCAGCCCGTGTGATGCCGACCACACTACCCGCGGGGAGTGGGTCGCGGAAGGGAGCCGGGCCGGGCGGGTGAGGGCCGGTCAGGGCGGGTCACGGCCGGAGAGGGTGGGGTCAGGCGAACGGCCGACCCAGCCGCGGGTGCCGGTTCACGTCCTTGTAGAGCAGGTAGCGGAACCGCCCCGGGCCCCCGGCGTAGCAGGCCTGGGGGCAGAAGGCGCGCAGCCACATGAAGTCGCCCGCCTCCACCTCCACCCAGTCCTCGTTGAGCAGGTAGACCGCCTTGCCCTCGAGCACGTAGAGCCCGTGCTCCATCACGTGCGTCTCCGGGAACGGGATCGCGCCGCCGGGGGCGAAGGTGACGATGTTGACGTGCATGTCGTGGCGCAGGTCGGCGACGTCGACGAACCGGGTCGTGGTCCACGCCCCGTCGGTCCCGGGCATCTCGATCACGCTCGCGGAGGCCTCGTCGGTGACGAACGGCTCCGGCACGTCGAGCCCCTCCACCCGCTCGTAGGCCTTGCGGATCCAGTGGAAGGTCGCCGTGCCGGCCGAGTCGTTGTGCAGCGTCCACGCGCAGCCGGGCGGGAGGTAGGCGTAGCCGCCCGGAGCCAGTCGGTGCCGGGTGCCCTCGACGCTCAGCGAGAGCTCCCCGTCCACGACGAACAGCACCGCCTCGGCGTCCGGGTCCGGCTCCGGTCGCTGCGATCCGCCGCCGGGGGCCACCTCGACGACGTACTGGGAGAAGGTCTCGGCGAACCCGGACAGCGGCCGGGCCAGGATCCAGAGCCGGGTGTCGTCCCAGTGCGGCAGGTGGCTGGCGACGATGTCGCGCATCGTCCCGTGCGGCAGCACGGCGTAGGCCTCGGTGAACCGGGCCCGGTCCGTGGTCAGCCGGGTCTGGGGCGGCAGCCCGCCGGGGGGTGTGGCGTAGCGGTTCATCGGTGTCCTCTCCGCAGGAGCCGGCCCTCGGGCGGCCGGTCGGTGGTGACGTCGCGGCCGCGCAGCAGCGTGTGCCGGACGGCGCCGGTCAGGTGCCGGCCCGCGTAGGCCGAGACCGGGTTCTTGTGGTGCAGGCGGGCCGGGTCGACGTCCCACTCGCGGTCGGGGGCGAAGACCACCAGGTCGGCGTCGGCACCGACCTCGATCCGGCCCTTGTGGGTCAGCCCGACCCGGTCGGCCGGGTGGGTGGCCATCCAGGTGACGACCCGGGCCAGGGGTACGCCGCGCTCCCGGGCCGCGGTCCAGGTCACCGGCAGCCCCAGCTGCAGCGAGGCGATGCCGCCCCAGGCCAGGCTGAAGTCGCCGTCGCCCCGCGCCTTGAGGTCGGCGGTGCACGGCGAGTGGTCGGAGACCACCATGTCGATGTCGCCCGCCGCCAGGCCCGACCACAGGGCGTCCCGGTTCGCGGCGTCGCGGATGGGCGGGCAGCACTTGAGCGCGGTGGCCCCGTCCGGCACCTGCTCGGCGGTCAGGGCGAGGTAGTGCGGGCAGGTCTCCACCGACACGTCGACCCCCGTCGCGCGTGCCGAGCGCAGCGCCGGCAGCGCGCCGGCGCTGCTGAGGTGGACGACGTGGGCCCGGCCACCGGTCCGGGCGGCCTGCTCGATGACCCGGGCGATGGCGCTGTCCTCCGAGGTGGAGGGTCGCGAGGCGAGGAAGCCGGCGTAGCGACGTCCCGAGAGCAGCGACTCGTCGACGAGGTCGGCGTCCTCGGCGTGCACGATCATCAGGGCGCCGAGGTCGGCGGTGACCTCCATCGCGGCGGCGAACCGGTCGGGCTCCAGGTGGGGGAACTCCTCGACGCCGGAGTCGATCAGGAAGCACTTGAAGCCGAACACCCCCGCCGCGTGCAGCTCCGGCAGGTCGGCCCCGTTGCCCGGGACCGCACCGCCCCAGAAGCCGACGTCGACCCGCACCTGGCCGGCCGCTGCCTCCTGCTTCGTGCGCAGCGCGGCCAGGGTCGTGGTGGGCGGGATGCTGTTGAGCGGCATGTCGAGGATCGTGGTGACGCCGCCGGCGGCTGCGGCCGTCGTGGCCGAGGCGAACCCCTCCCACTCGGTGCGCCCGGGCTCGTTCACGTGCACGTGGGTGTCGACCAGGCCGGGCAGCAGCACCTCGTCGGCGGTCAGGTCGAGCCGTACGGCGGCCGCGGGGGTCCCGGTCGCCGGCCCGAGCGGCCCCACGGACACGATCCGGCCGTCCCGGACCCCGACCGTGCAGGCGATCTCCGCTCCGCCGACGACGGCCCGGGGGGCTCGGACGACCAGGTCCAGCGTCACCGGCTCAGCTGCCGCGGTAGGTGGAGTAGCCGAACGGGCTCAGCAGCAGCGGCACGTGGTGGTGGCCGCCGCCCTCGGCGACGGTGAACACCACGACCACCTCGGGGTAGAACCCGGTGCTGCCGGCCGCGGAGAACCAGGCGCCGGTGTCGAAGCGCAGGACGTAGTCCCCGGCCTGCAGCTCCGTCGGCCCGAGCGACCCGATCCGGCCGTCGGCGTCGGTGGCGCCGCTCCCGAGCTCCTCCCCGTCCGTCCCGGTGAGCCGGACCGCCAGGCCCGCGGCCGGGCGACCGGTGGTGGTGTCGAGGACGTGGGTGCTCAGCGAGGCCACGGTCAGATCTCCTGTTCCAGGCGGAGCAGCGCGATCTCGCGCAGGTTGTCGACCGTCTCGGCGCGTTCGGTGGCGTCGTCGTTGGCCAGCCGGCGCCGGAGCTCGGCGAGGATCTCCGCGGAGCCGCGGCCGGCGGCCCGGATCAGGAACACCCGGTCGAAGCGCTCCTCGTAGTCGCGGTTGCCGGCCGCCAGCCGGGCGACGTCGTCCCCGGCGGCCGGGTCGACGCCGGCCTGCTCGCGCCGCGAGTGCCCGGCGTCGTGGCCGGCACCGGGTCGCTCGCCGATCCGGGGGTGTCCGGCGAGGGCCTGGTCGAGCTCGTCGTCGGTGAGCTCGCGGGCCGCCGCGTCGGCGGTCCCGAGCAGCGCCGCGCGGTCGGCGTACGGGCGGCCGGAGGCGACGTCCTCCACCCAGCGGGGCACCGCCAGGCAGCGGGCGAGCCGGGCCCGGACCTCGTCGTCGCCCAGCGCGTTCAGCTCCGCCAGGGTCATGACTGCCGCCCCGGCTCCTCGGACCGGGCGTCCGGCTCGCGGCGCACGGTCGCCTCGATCAGCCCGTAGGGACGGTCGGCGGCATGGAAGACCTCGCCCTCGTTCTCCAGCCCGAACGGCGAGAGGTCGACGAGGAAGTGATGCTTGTTGGGTGCCGAGAAGTCGACCTCGACGACCTCGGGGAAGGCGTCGAGGACGGCGCTGCCCATCCGGTAGAGCGTCTCCTGGAGCGCCCGGCTGTACGTCGTGGCGAAGCCGGCCAGCAGCGTCCGGCGGACGGCGGCGTGTCGTCCGTCCCAGTCGGTGTCGGGCCCGGTGTCGCCGGTATAGGTCCAGCGCGCCGTCAGCGCGGTGGAGAGCACCCGGTCCCGGGCCTCGGCCAGTGTCGTGTACTCGTCGGTGAGGAAGCCGGTGAACTCCGAGCCGGTCGACTTCAGCAGCACCAGGTCGCGGAGCCCGGAGGTCACCACGACCTCCTCGTCGGTCCCGCGGCCCTCGACGGTGACCTCGGTGGTGCGGGTCTCGGTGCCGCGGCGGGAGAACGCGTGGTCGTGGCCGGACCCGTCCACCTGGATCCGGTCCCAGGCGTACTCCTCGACCGTGACCCGGGCGGCGGTGGCGGCCGGCGCGGCCTCGAGCAGCCGGCGGCCCAGCGCCACGGCGTAGTCCTCCGGGGAGGAGACGCCGTGCCGCTTGGCGTAGGCGAAGGCGGTGTTCTTCTGGGTGTCGGTCGGCAGGACGTGGGACTGGTCGCCGTCGACGTGCGCGGCGGTGAAGTCGCCGCGCAGCGAGGTGGAGACGTTCAGGTCGCGGATGGCGTGCCGGTCGGTGTCCCGGTGGATCCGCACCACCCGGGTCTCCGCCTTGCCGTAGCGGTTGGCGCCCAACACGTTGGCCATGGTCGGAGAAACTACCCCCTGTCCGGGGTCCGGCGGGCCAGGACGAGCAGTCGCTGGGGGTCGAGCCCGGCCGCGGTGACCTCGGCCTCGGTGACGGCGCCGCAGTCGGTGCCGCGGACGACGACGTCGGCCAGTGCCCGGGCGGTGGCCGGCTCGTCGAGCACGCCGGCCCCGTCCGCGCTGTCCCCGCTGGCCGTGCCGCCCCCGCCGCCCGCGCTGCCGGCGCTGCCCGTTCCCGCGGCCGTGTCGGGGCCCGCGGTGTAGCGCCGCAGCCGCTCCGCCGCGCCCGCGAAGCCCTCGCGGTAGAAGGCGTACGTCGCCGCGAACCGGGTCGGGAGCTGGGCCGGGTGCAGGTCCCAGCCCTGGTAGTAGCCGCGGGCGAGCGAGCGGCGGACCAGCCTCAGGTGCAGGGCCCAGGCGGCGGCGACCGCGGCCGGCTCGCCCACCGGGAGGATGTTCGTGGAGCCGTCGGAGAGGCGGACGCCGGTGCCGGCGGCCGCGGCCTGCATCACCAGCTTGGCGTGGTCGGCCACGGCGTGCTCCAGGGACTGGTGCTCGGCGGCGATCCCGCAGAAGGCGGAGTAGTCGTAGGTGCCGTAGTGCAGCCCGCTGCAGCGGCCCGCGCTGGCGTGGATCATCCGGGCCACCAGGGCGGTGCCGTCCGGCCCGAGCACCGACTGGGGGGTCTCGACCTGCACCTCGAACCGGAGTGCCCCCTCGGGCAGCCCGAGCGTCGCCTCCAGCCGGGAGCAGGCCAGCACCATCGCCTCGACCTGCTCGACGCTGGTGACCTTGGGCAGGGTGACCACGAAGCCGTCGAGGGTGCCGCCGTCCTCGAGCAGCCGGCCCAGGAAGAGGCCCAGCGTGCGCAGCCCCCGGTGCCGGGTCGGCGCCTCGAGGCTCTTGCACCGGATCCCGCGGAAGGGCGTCCCGGTGCCGTCCCGCTCGGCCGTGGCGAGGGCGGCGGCGGCCGCCGCGACGTGGGCGTCCTCCTCCTCGTCGGGCCGGGTGCCGTAGCCGTCCTCGAAGTCGATCCGCAGGTCCTCGATCGGCTCCCGGGTCAGCTTGGCCCGGACCAGGCTGCTCAGGGTCTCCGCGGACGAGCCGTCGTCCGGCGCGGTGAGCCGGGCGAACTCCTCGGGGTGCCGGGCGACGGCGGCAGCCGCCCGCGCTCCCCAGTCGGGGACCAGGTCGGCGGCGTAGGCGTCGGCGGGGACGTAGACGGTGTGCACCGGCTGGCGTCCGGGCCGCTCACCGGGGAAGCCGGCGGCCAGGGCGGCGTCGGCCTCGGCGAGGCGGTCGTCGAGCTCGGCGGCCAGTCCGGCCAGGGCAGCGTCGAGGTGCGGGTGGACCGGACCGTCGGACATGCGCACCTCCCGGGGCTGCTCGACGGACCGTACTCCACGACGCGCCGGCCCGACACGACAGCGACAAGACAGGGACCCGGCACGACAGCGACCCGGCACGACAGCGACCCGGCACCGGGCTGCGGCCGGTGCCGGGTCGAGGTCAGGCTCCCGAGGGTCGGGTGCGTGCTTGCGGAGGGTGGGTCACTCCCCGCGGATGAACTTCTCCAGCTCGGCGCGCCCCAGGTCGTCGGGCATCTGCACCGGCGGGGACTTCATGAGGTACGTCGAGGCGGGGATGATCGGCCCGCCCACGCCGCGGTCGAGCGCGATCTTCGCGGCCCGCACGGCGTCGATGATGATGCCGGCGGAGTTCGGGGAGTCCCAGACCTCGAGCTTGTACTCCATGTTGAGCGGCACGTCGCCGAAGGCCCGGCCCTCGAGGCGCACGTAGGCCCACTTGCGGTCGTCGAGCCACTGCACGTAGTCCGAGGGCCCGATGTGGACGTTCTTGGTGCCGAGGTCGTGGTCGATGTTCGACGTCACGGCCTGGGTCTTGGAGACCTTCTTGGACTCCAGGCGGTCCCGCTCCAGCATGTTCTTGAAGTCCATGTTGCCGCCCACGTTGAGCTGGTAGGTGCGGTCCAGCACCACGCCGCGGTCCTGGAACAGCTTGGCCAGCACCCGGTGGGTGATGGTGGCACCGATCTGGGACTTGATGTCGTCGCCCACGATCGGGACGCCGGCGTCCTCGAACTTCTTGGCCCAGACCGGGTCGGAGGCGATGAAGACGGGCAGGGCGTTGACGAAGGCCACGCCGGCGTCGATGGCGCACTGGGCGTAGAACTTGTCCGCCTCCTCGGAGCCGACCGGGAGGTAGGAGACCAGGACGTCGGCCTTCGCCTCGCGCAGGGCCGCCACGACGTCGACCGGGTCGCCGTCTGCCTCGTCGATGGTCTCGCGGTAGTACTTCCCGAGCCCGTCCATCGTCGGCCCGCGCTGGACGGTGACCCCGGTCGGGGGCACGTCGCAGATGCGGATGGTGTTGTTCTCGGAGGCCTGGGTGGCCTCGGACAGGTCGAAGCCGACCTTCTTGGCGTCGACGTCGAACGCGGCGACGAACTCGACGTCGGAGACATGGTAGTCACCGAACTTGACGTGCATCAGCCCGGGCACGGAACCGGCCGGGTCCGCGTCCTTGTAGTACTCGACGCCCTGGATGAGCGAGGTGGCGCAGTTGCCCACCCCCACGATTGCCACGCGTACCGAACCCATTGCGGTTTCCTCTTCCTGCTCTCGTCCGGCGGTGCGCCGGCTGTCTGGTGAACGTGTGTGGTGCTGTTCAGGTCTGCTGGGGCTTCTCCAGCGGCGGCTGCTGGTTGCGCTCGGCGTTGATGAGGTCCGACAGCCAGCGGACCTCCCGCTCCACTGACTCGACCCCGTGCCGCTGCAGCTCCGCGGCGTACTGGTCCATCTCCTTCTGGGTGAGGGAGAGCTGGGACTGCACCCGCTCGAGCCGCTCCTGGAGCCGGGACCGCCGACCCTCGAGGACCCGGAGCCGGATCTCCATGTCGGTGCGACCGAAGAAGGCGAACCGGATGTCGAAGTTGTCGTCCTCCCAGGCGGTCGGCCCGACCTCGGACATCAGCCGGACGAACTCGCTCTGCCCGGTCTCGGTGAGCTGGTAGACGATCCGCGGGCGCCGGCTGGCCGGCTCGCTGCTGACCGTGCGCTCCTCGATCCAGGCCGACTTCAGCATCCGCTTCAGCGTCGGGTAGAGCGAGCCGTAGGACAGGACCCGCCCCCACCCCAGCATCAGGTTGAGCCGCTTGCGCAGCTCGTAGCCGTGCATGGGTGACTCCTGCAGCAGTCCCAGGACTGCCAGCTCGATGGTCTCTCCACGACGTGCCACGCACCTATCGTAGCGATATATCGCCGGGTTGCGAACTCGGAGAGGTGACGGGCGGGCCCGAGACCCGGGTCGACCCAGGAATCCTGCGATGCTGGGAGTTCCACGTACTCTTTCCTGTCGAGCACGGCATGCATCCGAGGCGGTCCCCGCCCCGACGTACCCCGGAGATCCCCACGTGACTGGAAAGCGCAAGGCAGCCACGCCCGCGAGTCCCACCCCCCGCAAGGCATCGGCCAAGGGCAAGGGCGCCAAGGGCGGCACCGGCGGCAACCGGTTCCGCCGCGTCCTCAAGTGGGCCGGCATCTCCGGTCTGGTGCTGGCCGTGATGGCCGCCCTGGGCTTCACGGTGCTCTACCAGGCGATCGACATCCCGGACCCCAACGAGGACTTCCAGACCGAGACGTCGTTCGTCTACTACGCCGACGACAAGACCGAGGTCGGCCGCTTTACCACCCAGAACCGCAGCTCGATCCCCTACTCCGAGATGCCCGACTCGATCAAGGACGCCGTGGTCGCCGCCGAGGACCGGTCGTTCTGGACCAACAAGGGGATCGACCCGCGCGGCATCCTGCGCGCCGCCTTCAGCAACGCCTCCGGCCAGGCCCAGCAGGGCGCGTCCACGATCACCCAGCAGTACGTCAAGATCCTCTACCTGACCCAGGAGCGCTCCTACAAGCGCAAGGCCAAGGAGGCCATCGTCTCGCTGAAGCTGCAGCGCCAGACGAGCAAGGAGGAGATCCTGGCCGGCTACCTGAACACGATCTACTTCGGGCGGGGCGCGTACGGCATCCAGGCGGCGGCGCAGGCGTTCTTCGCCAAGGACGCCGGCGAGCTGAACCTGCGCCAGTCGGCGGCGCTGGCCGCGGTGATCAACAACCCGAGCCGGTTCGACCCCGCCAACGGCAAGGACAGCCGCGAGGCGCTGAAGGGCCGCTTCACCTACACCCTGGACGGCATGGCCGAGATGGGTGAGGTCCCGGCCGAGAAGGCCGACAAGGCCGCCCGCAAGCTGCCCAAGTTCCCCAAGATCGAGGCCGAGTCGAGCTACGCCGGCATGAAGGGCCACGCCCTGACCATGATCGAGAAGGAGCTGAAGCGGCTCGGCTTCTCCGACAACGAGATCAACGGCGGCGGGCTGAAGGTCTACACGACGCTCAGCAAGAAGGCGATGGACGCGACCCAGGCGGCCGTCGACGAGGTCCAGCCCAAGGGCCTCAAGGGCCTGCACACCGCGACCGCCAGCGTCCAGCCGGGCACCGGTGCCCTGCGCGGCTTCTACGCCGGGCAGGACTACCTGGACTCCCAGATCAACTGGGCGGTCTCCGGTGGCCAGCCCGGCTCCTCGTTCAAGCCGTTCGCCCTGGCCGCCGGCCTCGAGGCCGGCTACGCGCTCAAGGACCGGTTCCAGGGCAACTCGCCCTACGAGTTCCCCAACGGCGACACGGTCAAGAACCTCGGTCCGGGCGAGGGCAACGACTACGGCGACCAGATCGACATGATCAAGGCCACGGTCAGCTCGGTGAACACCGCCTACGTCGACCTGACCGCCTCGATCCCGGACGGCCCCGAGAAGGTCGTCGAGATGGCCAACAAGCTGGGCATCCCCAAGGCGAAGGCGAAGGACAAGTCCCTCGACAACCTGCGCGACTCGCCCGGCCTGCAGCCGACCTCCGGTGTCGCACTCGGCTCGGCGACCGTGAGCCCGATCAACATGGCCAACGCCTACGCCACCATCGCCAACGGCGGGGAGGCGGCCGAGGTGTACCTCATCGACCGGGTCGTCGACCGCAGCGGCGAGGAGCGCTACCGGCACAAGGTCAGCACCGAGCGGGTGCTGGACAAGGACATCGCCGCGGACGTCTCCTACGCGCTGCAGCAGGTGGTCGACGCCGAGGGCGGCTCCGGTGCCAAGGCGCAGGCGCTGGGCCGGCCGGCGGCCGGCAAGACCGGCACCGCGACGAACGCCGACGACCAGGTCTCCTCGGCCTGGTTCGTCGGCTACACCCCGCAGATGGCGACCGCGGTGATGTACAGCCGCGGCAAGGGCAACGAGAGCCTCGAGGGGTTCCTCGAGCCGTTCTTCGGCGGCACCTACCCGGCGTTGACCTGGGTGGCCACCATGCAGCGGCTGCTGGAGGGCGTGCCGGTCGAGGAGTTCCCGGAGCCGGCGTTCGTGGACGGCGACGCCCCCGAGGAGGACCACGAGCCGTACACGCCGCCGCCCCCGCCGCCGACGACCTCGCAGCCCTCGCCCACCAAGGCGCCGAGCTCGAAGAAGCCCTCGCCGACGCCGACCCCGACGCCGACCCCGACGCCGAGCCCGACGAAGACCAAGGGACCGGACTGCGAGAAGAACCCGGAGAACCCGCAGTGCGTCCTCACCCCGGATCCGGAACCGTCGGAGTCGCAGACCACGGACGGGCAGGCGGCCGGTCGCGAGACCGAGTCCGCCGGCGGCTGAGGCACCGGTGAGGCCGCCGGACCCCTTCGGCGACCGGGTGCACCCGACCCGGGAGGACCCGGTGGTGGCGGCGGTCAGCGAGGGGGTGGGCGGCCCCCTCGGCAGCCATGCGGCACCCCACCGCTGGTGGACGCCGCTGCGGGTGGTGCTGGCCCTGACCGCCCTGTGCTTCGTGCTCGGGATGGCCCAGAAGGCCCCCTGCTACCAGGACAGCTGGCTGGACGGCCAGCAGCGCTACACCGCGATGTGCTACTCCGACCTGCCCTACCTCTACGTCGATCGCGGCTTCGTCGAGCTGGAGTGGCCCTACAGCGACGACCCGGGCACCCGGGCCCGCTTCGACGTCATGGAGTACCCCGTCGGCATCTCCTACTTCGCGTGGGGCGCGGCCTGGGCCACCCACTGGCTCAGCGGGTCACCCGACGTGGTGCCCCGGTCAGCGGTGCCGACCGGCGACCTCTACGAGGACGACCGGGTGGTCGGAGAGATGCGCACCTACGTCACCGTGAGCGCCGTACTCCTGGGTCTGGTGGCGCTGCTCTCGGCGTGGCTGCTGGTGCGCACCCACCGGGACCGGCCGTGGGACGCCGCGATGTTCGCGCTCTCGCCCGCGCTGCTGCTCACCGGCCTGGTGAACTGGGACCTGCTCGCGGTCGGACTGGTCGCCGGCGCGCTCTGGGCCTGGTCGCGGGACCGGCCGGTGCTCACCGGGGTGCTCATCGGCCTCGGGACCGCCACCAAGCTCTACCCGCTGTTCCTCCTCGGCGGGGTGCTGGTGATCTGCCTGCGCCGACGCTCGTTCGCCGACCTCGCCCGCGTCGTCGGCTCCGCGCTCGCGGCCTGGCTGGTCGCCAACGCGCCCGCCCTCCTGACCGGTCCGCGGGAGTGGACGGTGTTCTGGACCTTCAACTCCGACCGTGGTGCCGACCTGGGCAGCCTGTGGCTGGTGTGGGCGCAGGCCGTCGGCCCGGTGTCGGCGGAGACGATCAACACCACCTCGTGGGTGTTCTTCCTCGCCTGGTGCCTCGGCGTGCTCGCGCTGGGTCTGCTCGCCCCCGAGACGCCGCGGCTGGCCCAGCTCGGGTTCCTCGTCGTGGCGGGGTTCCTGCTGGTCAACAAGGTCTACTCACCGCAGTACGTGCTCTGGCTGCTGCCGCTCGCGGTGCTGGCCCGGCCCCGCTGGCGGGACCAGATCGTGTGGCAGGCCGGCGAGATTTTCTACTTCGCCGCGGTGTGGTGGTACCTCGGCGACCTCCTCGAGCCGGGTGCCGGCTCCGATGCCGGGGCCTACTGGCTGGCGATCGTGGTCCGGGTCGCCTGCGAGCTCTACCTGGTCGCGATCGTGACCCGCGACGTGCTGGTGCCCCGCCACGACCCCGTCCCAAGGGGATTCAGGAGAACTGGACTCGGTCGAACGAGGTGGCGGTGAACCGGACCCGGACGTCGACCTCGTCGCCGATCTCGGGCACCGGCGCCCCCGCCGGCAGGAAGAGCATCGAGGCCTGCATGTGCGGCGGCTCGGCGAAGAGCCGCGGCTTCCCGCCGATGCTGTACGGCGACCGGACCAGGCCGACGGCGTCCAGACCGCCGCGGGCCAGCGCCGCGGCCCGGGCCCGGACCGTCCCGGCCCCGGTCGGGGCCTCGAGGCCGATGCCGTGGGCAGTGCCGCCGCTGACCACGAGGATCGTGCCGGCCCGTGGCGCGGAGCGGCCGCGGTAGCCGTAGACGGCCCCGCGGTCCACGGGGTGCACGTCGAGCACGGTCGCCCTGGCCCGGAGCGCCTCGCGGTCGCCGAGCCAGAGGTCGGTCCCGGTGCGCGGCCGGATCGTGAAGTCCGGCCAGTCCCGGGCCAGGGCGGCCAGCTCGTCGTCGGTGAGGTGGCTGACGAACACGGTGCGGGTGGGCAGCCCGGCGGCGACCACGTCGGTCAGCAGCCGCCGGACCTCCGCGAGGTGCGACCCGCCGGTCATCGGCAGGTGGAACGCCACCCCTTCGAGCCCCTCGAGCCGCCCGTCGTCGCCGGACCCGGACCGCGCCTCGGCCAGCTCGCGCAGCTGGGTCGCGGTCATGCCGTGCCGCAGCATCGAGGTGACGTGCTCGAGCACGAAGCGGGCACCGGGCTCGGTGTCCAGGAGCCGGGCCAGGTCGTCGGGGCGGCTCACCGTGTGGATCACCCGCGGGTCGCTGCTGGCCCGGTCCGCGGCGCCGAAGGGGCGCCAGGGCGTGAGCACGAGCAGGGATCCGGGGAACGCGGACTCGGCGGCCGGCAGCTCGTCGTAGGTCCCGACGGCGAGCACGTCGACGCCGAGGGCGGCGGCCTCGGCTGCCAGCGTCTCCACCGAGACGCCGTAGCCGTTGCCCTTCGCGACCGGCACCAGCCCGGGGCGGCGCTCCAGCACCCGCTGCTGGTTGGCCCGGAACCGGGCCCGGTCGACGTACAGCGTGAGGCTCATCCGCGCCGCCTCAGGTAGAGCGCGAACGCCGCGTAGATCGCCCGGTTGACCGGGAGGTCCCACTCGCCGGCGTACTCCATCGCCTCGCCGCCGGTGCCGACCTTGAACTGGATCAGCCCCACGTGGCTGTCGTCGGAGTCGAGGGTGTCGGTGATGCCCCGCAGGTCGTAGAGGGCGGCGCCGGCCGCGATCGCGTCCTGGATCATCGCCCACTGCACGGCGTTGGAGCCGCGGACGTCGCGCTTCTCGCTCGACGAGGCGCCGTAGGAGTACCAGACGTGGCTGCCGACCCGGATCCCGATCGTGGCGCCGACCAGCTCCCCCTCGTGCCGGGCGGCGTAGAGCCGGATCCGGTCCGGCTCCTCGGCGGCGAGCGCGGAGACCATCGTGGCGAAGTAGGACCGGGGCCGGGGGGTGAACCCGTCCCGCTCGGCGGTGTGCAGGTAGAGGTCGTGGAAGGCGCTCAGCCCGGCCTCGTCGATGTCCGGCCCGGCGGCCGAGGTCACCTCGACGCCGGCCTTGGCGGCCTTCTTGATGTTGCGCCGCCACTGCTGGTTCATCCCGCGGAGTACGTCGTCCTCGGTGCGCTGGGTGCCGTCGGCGTCCCGCAGCGGGATCGCGAAGTTGTACTGGGGCTGCCCGGCGGCGAACCCGCCCTCGACGGCCTGGGGCCGCCAGCCGAGCTCACGCAGCCGGCCGGTCACCCGGGCGCCCACGACGGTGCGCTCCTCGGGGGCCACCTCACCGAGCCGCCGGACCTCGTCGCTGGCGATGCCCTCCTTCACCTGGGCGGCGGTCCAGCGACGGGTGACCACGGGGGGACCCATGCGGACGCCGAAGGCCCCCTCGCTCCGCAGGTGGTCGACCATCGGGGTCAGCCAGCGGCCGAGGTCCTCGTCGGCCCAGTCCACGAGCGGTCCCTCGGGGAGGTAGGCGAGGTAGCGGCGGACCCTCGGCAGCGCGCGGTAGAGCACCAGGGCGGAGCCGACCAGCTCCTGGTCGGCGAAGAACCCGATCGACTCCCGGCGCCACTCCCGCTTGACCTCTCCCCAGGCCGGTGTCTGGAGGAAGCTCGCCGACTCCAGCGACCGGACGTGATCCAGGTGCTGGGCCGCGCTGATCGTGCGCACGGTCAGGCGGGCATGGGGCGGCACGGGGGAGGAGGGGGGCACGGCGACGAGGCTACCGAAGGCCGGCGAGGGAAATCGGCGGCGGGAGGTATCAGGAATACCCGGTGACATTCCTGTCCGATGTGACCAGAATGAGTGGGATGGCACCTACCACTTCCCGATCCGGGGCCGGTGCCGTGTGGGCCGAGGCCGAGGAGCGCTTCCGCGGCTGGGTCAACGGGGCGACCGGAGACGACGGGCTCGACGGCCTGGTGCGGGTGATGACGCCCGTGCTCTGGCACGTCGTGCGCGCCTACCGGCTCGAGCAGGACGCCGCCGAGGACGTCATCCAGACCACGTGGCTGGCGCTGGTCCGCCGCCGCGACGCGATCGAGGACCCGGCCGCCGTCGGCGGCTGGTTGACCACGACGGCCCGACGCGAGGCCTGGCGGACCAGCTCCGCGACCCGACGCGCGGTCCCCACCGAGGACGAGACGATCGCCCTCCACCTGCCGCGGCAGCGCTCCGCCGAGACGGCCGCCCTCGAGTCCGAGGAGGCGGACCGGCTCTGGCTGGCGGTGGACACCCTCCCAGAGCGGTGCCGCCGGCTGTTGCGGATCGTCGCCTTCGAGAACCGCCCCGACTACAGCGAGGTGGCCGCGACCCTCGACATGCCCGTGGGCAGCATCGGCCCGACCCGGGGCCGGTGCCTGGCGAAGCTGCGGGTCGCCCTCCTCCAGACGGGAGCACTGTCATGAGCCACACCGATCTCAGCCGGGAGGGACTCCTGGCGCTCGTGCGCCGGGCCTGGACCGAGCACGACCCCGTGCCGGACGGCCTCGCCGAGCGCATGCAGGCGGTGGCCCAGGGGGAGGCGGCGCTGGTCGAGGTCGACCTCGACTACGAGCTGCTCATGCTGGTCGACCGGTCCACC
Source organism: Nocardioides donggukensis (assembly GCF_014842875.1). GTDB lineage: Bacteria > Actinomycetota > Actinomycetes > Propionibacteriales > Nocardioidaceae > Nocardioides > Nocardioides donggukensis. Next base: position 58,458 of record NZ_JACYXZ010000005.1, read on the forward strand.
GAGCTGGCCGGCGCCCGCGGCACCGCGGCCTACACGCTGCGGTTCGCCGGAGCGGACCTCGACCTGCTCCTGCGGGCGGTGACCGGGGGTGACGGCGCGGCCCGGCTGGACGGCTGGGTGGCGCCGGCCACCGCCTGCTCGGTCGGCGTGTCCGCCGTGCCCGACACCGGCCGGACCTGGGAGGTGACCTCCGACGAGCTCGGCCGCTTCGAGGTGACCGGGCTGCCCCCCGGGATGTACCGGGTGTTCCTCACCCCGGACGACACCGGCGTCCGGCCCTTCGGCACCCCCGCCTTCGAGATCTGACCCGCCCGACCCCACGAACGGACAGCCGCATGGAGCAGTACCCCGACCCGGACCGGTCCGCCCCCAAGCAGCCCGAGCAACCCCCCGAGCCCCCCGAGCGACCCGCCGGCCGCGACCCGGAGCCGCCGCCGAAGTGGGAGCTGGCCCCGGTGGACGGACGGGTCCTCGACCCGGCCACGGCATTGGTGGTCAAGGGGGTCCGGCCGCGCGCCACCGTGTACGTCGGGCCGCGGCTCACGATCGCCTACCGCGTGAACTACTTCGAGACCCTGGACCTGCTGCGCGTCGCGGCCGCCGAGCTCGGGTGGGACGTCGACCCGGAGGACCCGCCGCCGGTGCGTGCGCCGGGGCCCGACCAGCAGCCACCGGAGCCCCAGGACCCCCAGCAGCCCGCGCGCGGCGCCGGAGGGCTGAGGTTCGGGGTCCGGCGGGTGCGGCTGTCGGTGGCGAACCGGAAGGCCACGATCGCCCCGGACGGCTGGGTGCTCCTCCAGCAGGCCCGCGCCCGCTTCGGCATCGACCGGCTCTCCGGCGTCGGGCTGGACCACGTCGTGCGGGTCGCGGTCGACGCCAACCCGGTCTGGGACGGGAACCCCGTGTGGGACGGGAACCCGGTCTGGGACGGCAACCCGGTCTGGGACGGGAACCCCGTGTGGGACGGGAACCCGGTCTGGGACGGGAACCCGGTCTGGGACGGCAATCCCGTGTGGGACGGCAACCCCTCCGGCGCCGAGAGCGTGCGTGGGGGCACCTCGCCGGCGGTGGCGTCGTACGGGCGGGCCGGCAGCGGCGGCCGGCAGCCGATCGCCTACATCGGACCCCGGCCGCACCGCCGGGCGGACGGCGACCTGCCCGGTCGCCGGCCGGTGGTGGCGATCGTGGACACCGGCTGCGCGCCGCACCCGTGGCTGGACGACGTCGTCGACACCGGGGTGACCCTGGACGGGGTCGCGATCGGGTACGACGACCCGAGCACCGCCCCGGACATCCACGGGGACCTCACCGGTCCGCTCGACGGCTCGATCGACCCGCTCTCCGGCCACGGCACCTTCATCGCCGGGCTGGTGCACCAGGCCTGCCCCGACGCCGACATCCTGGCCTGGCGCGTCGTGCCCTCGTCGGGCCCGATCGTCGAGTCGGACCTGGTCCGGGTCCTCAGCCAGATCGCCGAGCTGGTCCGCCGGCACGTCGACGGCGAGGAGGGCGGGTGCCCCATCGACGTGCTGAACCTCTCCTGCGGCTACTACCACGAGACGCCCGAGGACCGGCTCTTCGACGCCACCCTCCAGGAGATCCTGCAGGACCTCGGCCGCAACGGCGTGGTCGTGGTCTGCTCGGCCGGCAACGACGCCACCGACCGCCCGGCCTTCCCGGCCGCGCTCGGCCCCTGGGCGAACGGCGCCGGCCCGGTGGCCACCGACCGGACCTGCGTCCCGGTCGTCTCGGTCGGCGCGCTCAACCCGAGCCGCCGGACCGACGCCCTGTTCAGCAACGCCGGGCCCTGGGTCCGGGCCTTCGTCCCGGGTGCCGCCGTGATGTCGACGATGCCGCTCTTCCAGGGGGGATCCCAGCCACAGGCCAGGACCCGGGTGCACGGACGCTGGCGCGAGGCGATCGACCCCGACGACTTCCGGGGCGGGTTCGCCGTCTGGAGCGGCACGTCGTTCGCCGCGCCGGTGATGGCCGGCGCCCTCGCCGCCGACCTCCTCGGGCGGATGGACCCGCCGGAGACGCCCGCCGACCGGCCCCGCGCGGTGCGTCGCGCGTGGGACGCGGTGGAGGGTCGGACCCGGATCAGGTCATGATGGAGGCGTGGTCACTCCCACGGAGCTGCACCGCCGCGGCGTAGCCGCGATGAACGCGGGTCGCTTCGACCGGGCCCGCGAGGCGCTGGAGCGCGCGCGGACCCTCGCGACCGACCCGGACCTGCTCACCAGGATCGAGCTGAGCACCGCGCTGGTGCTCTCGCAGACCCGGCGGACGGCCGAGGCCCTGGAGATGTGCGATGCCGCCGGTCGGCGCGGCGGCCTGTCCTCGGAGACCACCGGGCTGCTGCACAGCCAGCGGGCCCTGATCCTCACCCTGCACGGCGACACCACCGCCAGCCTCGGGGAGTTCGAGCAGGCACTCTCCGAGCTGGAGGACGACGTCCTGCGGGGTCGGGTCCACCTGAACCGGGGGATGGTCTACCTCCAGCAGGGTCGCAGCCTGCCGGCCGAGCGCGACTTCAGCCGGGCGATGCGGCACTTCCGGGCGGCCGGGAACGGCTACCTGGCGGCGAAGGCCGGGCACAACCTGGGCTACGCCCGGTTGCTCGAGGGCGACCTGGCCGGGGCCCTGCGGCAGCTGGAGGCCGCCAACCCGGTGCTCGCCCCCGACGGGCCGGTGATGGAGGCGACGATCAACCAGGACCGGGCCGAGGCCCTGATCGCCGCCGGACAGCTGACCGAGGGCCGTGAGCTGCTGCGGGCGGCGGCGCGGGTCTACGGCCGCCGTCGGCTGCACCGCCAGCGCGGCGAGGCCGAGCTGGCCCTGGCCCGCACGCTGCTGCTGGCCGACCCGGCGGCGGCGCTGCGGGCGGCGCGGGCGGCCCGGACGGCCTACGACCGGGTCGGCAGCGACGCCTGGCGGGTCCGGGCCGACGCCGTGGCGCTCACGGCCAGCGTGGAGATGGGGCGCAAGGCTCCCTCCCTGGTGGAGCGCGGCGACGGGCTCGCCGAGGAGCTGGACGGCCAGGGCCTGCACCGGCTGGCCACGCAGCTGCGGCTGGAGCTGGTCCGGGTGCTGGTGCGGCGCGGCCGGCTGGAGGAGGCGCGCGCCCGGCTCGCCGGCCTGCGCCCGGGACCGGAGTCCCCCCTCGCGGTGCGACTGCTCCTGCGCACCGCCCGGGCCGAGCTCGCCGAGGCGTCGGGCCGCCGGGCCGAGGCGTTCCGGCAGGCGCGGACCGGACTCGGCGAGCTGCACGCGTGGCAGAGCAGCTTCGGCAGCCTCGACCTGCAGACCGGGGTCGTGGGCCAGGGCCGGCGACTGGCCGTGGGCGGCCTCCGGCTGGCCGTCGACTCCGGCTCGCCGACCGTGCTCTACGAGTGGTCCGAGCGCGGCCGGATGCTCGCCAGCTGGGTGCAGCCGGTGCACCCGCCGGCCGACGAGCGGACCGCTGCCGACCTCGCCGAGCTGCGCCGGCTGCAGATCGCGGAGGGCGTCGACGGGCCGGACGGCGCCGACCGGGGCGCGGTCCGCCGCGCCGCCGAGCTGCGCCGCCGGGTCCGCGAGCGGGCCTGGCAGACGCCCGGCTCCGGCGAGGTCACCGAGCCGGTGCCCCTGGAGGAGGTACGCCGTGCGCTGGGCACCGACGACGCCCTGGTGGCCTGGGTGGTCGGCAACGAGTGCGTGGTGGGCCTCGTCGTGACCGACGAGCGGATCGTCCGGCACGAGCTGGGACCGGTCGCCCCCGTCCGAGCCCTGCTCGAGGGGCTGCTCCCCGACCTCGACGTCGCCGCCTCCGACCTACCACCGACGCTGGCCGACGCCGTGCGGGTCGGCCTCACGGCCCGGCTGGAGCGACTCGGCCGCCTGCTGGTCGCGCCGCTCCTCCCCGCGATCGGTGACCGCCGGGTCGTGGCCACGCCGTCCGGCGGCCTGGCCGGCACCCCGTGGACCCTGCTGCCCGGGCTCCGCGGACGACCGGTGACCCTCGCCCCCTCGGCCACCGGCTGGGTGGCCGGACGTGCCCGCCCGCTGCGCCTGGGCACCGCCGGCTTCGTCGCCGGACCGCGGGTGGCCCGGGCCGAGGACGAGGTGCGGCAGGCGGCCGGGTGCTGGCCCGGCGCCAGCCGACTCGCGGGCGCCGCCGCGACCGCCGCCGCGGTCGCGCGGCTGGCCGGGGAGGTCGACGTCCTGCACGTCGCCGCCCACGGGCGGCACTCCGCCGACAACCCGCTGTTCTCCGGGGTCGAGCTGGCCGGTGGCGCGTGGTTCGGCTACGACATCGACCTGCTCGAGCGGGTCCCGCAGGTGGTGATCCTCTCCGCGTGCGAGGTGGGCAGGTCCTCGGTGCGGTTCGGGGAGGAGCTGATCGGGATGACCGCGGCCTGGCTGCACGCGGGCGTGCGGTGCGTCGTGGCCTCGCCCTCCGCCGTGGCCGACACCGCCGCCCACGACGTCCTGACCGAGATGCACCGCGGGCTGGCCGGCGGCCAGGACCCGGCCGCGGCCCTGGCCGCCGCCATCCCCGGGCCCGGTGCCGAGGTCGCGCCGGCGCCGTTCGTGTGCTTCGGGGCCGGCTGGTAGCCCGCAGGTATCTGGCGGTCCGGTCGGCGGTCCTCGGTGGTGTCGGACACCTGGGAGGGACCATGACGCTGGACATCGGCCTGGAGAACGGCCTCGACATCGGCCCGGAGAAGGGCCCCGAGAACGGCCTGGGAGGCGTGTCGGGCGCCGGGCGGGACCCGGTCCCGGCACCGCGCCGCGCCGTACGTCACCACACGCTCGACCAGCCCTCGTCGGGGCGTCGGCTCGAGCTGGCGTGCGGTGACACCCTCGAGCTCTCGCTCCGCCAGGTCGGCGGCAGCGGTTCCACGTGGAACGTCGCCGCCGCACCCGAGGGGATCGTCGTCGAGCGCGACGAGCACTACGGGCCGGGCACCCACCGCACCGGGGCGCACTCCACCCGGCTGCTGCGCTTCCGCGCGGTCCGGCCCGGCGATGGGCTGCTCCGGCTTCTGTGCGCGCGCGACGCCTTCGAGGTCGACGCCGTGCTCGACGTGCACCTCACCGTCGCCGCCTGACCGGGCGCGCGGGCCGGCCGTCCCGGCCGGTCGGTCGGCCGGTCGTCGTCGTCGTCGGCGGCGGAGACCGTCAGAGGCGTTCGCGCAGCCACGCGAAGTCGGCCGCGTGCTCTGCGGCCCCGCCGGGGGTCTCGCACACCACCGGGGCTCCCGCGTCCCGGACCACCGCGGCCAGCAGCTCCGGGTCGATGTGCCCGGCCCCGAAGCTCGTGTGCCGGTCCGCGCCGGAGTCGAACTCGTCGCGGCTGTCGTTGGCGTGCACCAGGTCGATCCGGCCCGTGATGGCCAGGACGTCCTCGACCACGGTCTCCAGGGCGTTGCCACCGGCGTGGGCGTGGCAGGTGTCGAGACAGAAGCCGACCCGGTCGGCCTGGTCGGCGGAGCCGATGGCGTCCCAGACCCCGGCGATCCGCTCGAGGTAGCGGGTCATGGCGTTGTCGCCGCCGGCGGTGTTCTCGATCAGCAGGGGGACGGTCATGTCGGTCGCCTCCACCGCCTTGCGCCAGTTGTCGAAGCCGATCGCCGGGTCCTCGTCCTTGCCCAGGTGCCCGCCGTGCACGATCAGCCCCTTGGCGCCGATGGCCGCGGCGGCGTCCATGTGCTTCTGCAGCAGCTTGCGGCTCGGGATCCGGAGCCGGTTGTTGGTGGTCGCCACGTTGATGAGGTACGGCGCGTGGACGTAGAGGTCGACCCCCGCCTCCTCCGCCTCGGCGCGCAGCCCCTCCGCACCACCCTCGTGCGCGATCACGGGCCCCTTGTAGCTCTGCGGGTCGCCGAGGAAGAACTGGACCAGGTCGGTGTCCCGGGCCCGCGCCTGCGCCACGGGGTCGTTCTGGTCCACGTGCGCGCCGATCCGGATGCCCATGGCCCCATCGTAGGAGCCGGCCGGCGGTCCGGATCCACCCCGTCGGCACGATTTCCGGGCGGGGCCGCCTCGCTGATAGCCTGCAGCGTCTCATCGAGCCGGTGCCCCCGACGGGTGCTGTGCCGGAGACGACGCACAGCCCTCCTGCCACGGAGAGACCGTGGCCGCCGAGTCCAGAGGAGGTGGAGACCGCTATGCGTGCCTACGAAGTCATGGTCATCCTCGACCCCAGCCTTGAAGAGCGCACCATCGAGCCGTCGCTCGACAAGTACCTCAACGTCATCCGCAAGGATGGTGGCAGCGTGGAGAGCGTCGACGTCTGGGGACGTCGCCGCCTCGCCTACGAGGTCAAGAAGAACGCCGAAGGCATCTACGCCGTCATCTCGCTGCAGGCCGAGCCGGACACGGTCAAGGAGTTCGACCGCCAGCTCGGGCTGAACGAGTCGATCCTGCGGACCAAGGTCCTGCGCGCCGAGGCCTGAGCCCCGGCTCGACCCAGCCCCGCCGCGCCCCGCCTCGTGCACAGCGCACCGACCCGCACCCTGGTGCTTGTCGGTGCCGACGGGGACGATGTGGGGCACACACAACCAAGGGAGATCTGACATGGCAGGCGAGACCGTCATCACGGTGGTCGGCAACCTGGTCGACGACCCGGAGCTGCGCTTCACCCCCTCGGGTGCCGCCGTGGCGAACTTCCGGATCGCGTCGACGCCCCGCACCTTCGACCGGCAGACCAACGACTGGAAGGACGGCGACGCGCTGTTCCTCTCCTGCGCGGTCTGGCGGCAGGCGGCCGAGAACGTCGCGGAGTCCCTGCAGAAGGGCATGCGCGTCGTGGTCCAGGGTCGCCTGAAGTCGCGTCAGTACGAGACCCGCGAGGGCGAGAAGCGCACCGTCTTCGAGATCGACGTCGACGAGGTCGGCCCGAGCCTGAAGTACGCCACCGCCAAGGTCACCCGCACCCAGCGCTCCGGCGGTGGGGGCGGCTTCTCCGGCCAGGGCGGCCAGGGCGGCGGGGGCCAGCAGGGCGGCCAGCAGGGCGGCAACGACCCGTGGGCCACTCCGGCACCACAGGGCGGGCAGCCCGGCCAGGGCGGTCAGGCCGACCCGTGGGGCGCGCCCGGCGTGGGCTCGGAGGAGCCCCCGTTCTGATCCCCGAGCGGGCTCCGATCCACCCCTGACCAGCACCACCCGAAGTATCCGAATCCAGCCACCATTCCGGCGTACGCCGGGCTCATTCTGAGTTTGATCTGAGGCCCCCGGGCCTCGGGAGGAGCACCACAATGGCCAAGGCAGTGATGCGCAAGCCGAAGAAGAAGGTTTGCCAGTTCTGCAAGGAGAAGGCGACCGGTGTCGACTACAAGGACACCACGTTGCTTCGCAAGTTCATCTCCGACCGCGGCAAGATCCGCGCCCGTCGGGTGACCGGCAACTGCGTGCAGCACCAGCGCGACGTCGCCATCGCGGTCAAGAACGCCCGCGAGGTCGCCCTGCTGCCCTACACCTCGACCGGTCGCTGAGGAGGACTGACATGAAGCTGATCCTCACCCAGGAAGTGTCGGGTCTCGGCGCCGCGGGCGACGTGATCGAGGTCCGTGACGGCTACGGCCGCAACTACCTCGTGCCGCGTGGGTTCGCCATCCAGTGGACCCGCGGCGGCGAGAAGACGATCGAGTCCATCAAGGCCGCGAGGTCGTCGCGGGCGCTGCGCGACCAGGACCACGCCGCGGAGGTCAAGGCCAAGCTCGAGGCCGCGCCGGTCAACGTCGCGGTCCGGGCCGGCGAGGGCGGTCGCCTCTTCGGCGCCGTCACCGCCGCCGAGATCGCCGGCGCCCTCGCCGAGACGTCGGGGGAGTCGGTCGACAAGCGCACGATCGTGCTCGGCAACCCGATCAAGTCCCTCGGAGCGCACGAGGTCTCGGTCAAGCTGCACGACGAGGTGTCCGCCACGGTGGCCCTCAACGTCGTCAGCGGCTGACCCAGCCACCGACAGCGAGGCCCCGGTTCCCCGAATGGGGGGCCGGGGCCCTGTCGTGGCCCGGTCCCAGCCCAGCTCCCGACCCGGTCAGGGCACGGTCAGGGCCGGGTCAGCCGACCGTGACCCGGCGCGCGCGCGATCGTTGGTTGCGGGGACCGGGGACCCAGCGCTTAGCATTGTCTGAGTTGTCGTTCCGCATGATCACATCCGCACACCGTCCCGGGGGAGTCCCTGACATGTTCCGCAGAACAGTGGTGCCCGCTGCACTGAGCATCCTGCTGCCGCTCCTGGTGGTGGGGGCCTACTCCGGCGGCTCGGCGAGCGCCAGCCCGGCTCCGGCGACCGCGCCGCTCTCGGTCGAGCAGGTGCGCGGCCAGTCCGCCAACATCGCGCGGCTCGCGCGGGTCGGCCTGAAGCGCACGGCGCCGGGCCGGACCACCCCGGCCGGGGGGCCGTCGTTCAACAACCCCAACGGCGGGACGATCGCCAAGCGTCGGAACCTGGACCGCATCTACCGCATGGTCCAGTCGACCCTCGGCTACAAGGTCAAGAGCCCCTCGCAGTGCCCCCAGCGGCGCGAGCTGTGGCCCAACGAGATCAAGATCGCGCTCTACTCCTTCAGCGACCCCAAGGTGGCCGACGCCCTGATCCGCGCGCACCGGCGGTGCGTGAGCGTCCAGATCCTCATGAACGACCACCTGAGCAACTCCGACGTCCCCGCATTCGGCCGGGTCCAGCGGGCCCTCGGCGGCTCTCGCAAGAACCGCAGCTGGGCGCGCCGCTGCAAGAAGGGCTGCCGCGGCTACAACGGCCCGCTGCACAGCAAGATCTTCCTCTTCAGCAACGTCCGCAAGGCCACCGACGTGGTCACCGTGGGCAGCAGCAACATGACCGGCAAGGCCGCGAAGGTCCAGTGGAACGACCTGTTCGTCTTCAAGGGCCGCCAGAAGCTCTACAACCAGTACCAGACCATCTTCAAGGAGATGAAGCGGGACAAGGTCGCCCCGGCCCCCATCGAGCGCAACTACCGGGCCGGCGCCATCAAGAGCATGTTCTGGCCGCAGCCGGGTCACACCAAGACGACCGACCGGGTCATGAAGGTGCTGCGCAGCGTGCACTGCGACCGGAAGCCGACCGGCGGCACCGGCTACGCCGGGAAGACCGCGGTGGCGATCAACATCCACGCCATGGAGGGCGACCGCGGCTACTACATCGCCCGCAAGATCGTCTCGATGCGCAAGGCCGGCTGCCGGGTCAGGGTGCTCTACGGCCTGATCGCCCCGCGGATCCACAAGCGCTTCAAGGCCGGCGGCGTCGCCACCCGGCGCACGATCTTCGACCGCGACAAGAACGGCTACACCGAGATGTACAGCCACATGAAGATGGTCGCGATCAACGGCAACGTCGGCAAGGAGAGCGGTGACCGGGTCGTCTACACCGGCTCCGAGAACTTCTCGCACCGCACCGTGGGCGCGGACGAGGTGTGGGTCCGGATCCCGTGGACCAAGATGTGGCGCAAGTACATGAACAACTTCGACATGGTCTGGAAGTCCGACTTCTACTCCAACCCGAAGTACGCGCACTACCGCCAGAGCGGGACCCCGATCCACGCCCGCGAGGCGCCTCCGGAGGACGGCGCGATCCTGGTCACCCAGGAGGACCTCGAGGGCTGAGCCCCACCTTCGCCCGACGACCTCCGGTCGGCGGCCCGCGTCAGCGGGTCGTGACCGGGGGTCTCGCGTACTCCCGGCCGTGGGCGGCGAACAGGTTCCACACCAACCACAGCCACAGCACCACGAAGCCGACCTCGGCGGCCACCAGCAGCCCGTCCGAGCCGGCCGCGTCGGCGATCGCCGGCAGTGCGGCCACCACCACGGCCGCCCACGCGAGCACGCCGAAGCGGGCGGCGAACCTGCGGTCGGTGGGGTCCGCCTCCCGGGCGCGCGTCGCCAGCGCCCGGCAGAGCAGCAGGACGAACAGCAGGTCGGGCAGTGAGGCGGCCCATCGCAGCGACACCTCGGCGTCCCGGAGGGGCTGGTGCACCTGCGGGAACCACAACACAAGCGAGACCGCCCCGGCCACCGCCGCCGTCGCCTGCAGGGTCCCGCGGGCCGGGGTGGGGAGGGTGGCGAGTCCCCAGAGGACGAGGGCCCAGCCGAGGAAGTCCGGCAGCGCGTCGTAGCCGCCGAGGGTGTCCAGGGCGACGATCACCAGGCCCATGGCGATCTTCTGCAGGGGGGTCATCGGCCCGTTCACGCCGCCCACCCTACGGGCGGCTCATCGCAGGCTCGCGCCGGTGACCAGCCACGCCTCACCCCGGGCCCGGTGCAGCAGCACCGCGCCACGACTGAGCATGAAGCCGGTCGCGAAGGCCACCCACAGCCAGGTCAGGGTGGGCGCGAGCAGCGCCAGCGGGGTGTAGACGACCAGCACCAGCAGACCGGCCCAGGCCAGGTAGGTGCCGTCCCCGGCCCCGATCAGCACCCCGTCCAGCACGAACACCACTCCCGCCACCGGCTGCGCGAGGGCGGCCACGAGCAGCACGGTCCCGAGCCGGTCGACGACGTCGGCGTCCCGGGTGAAGAGGTGACCGAGGACCGGGCTGGCGAGGGCCAGCGCGACCCCGGTGACCACCCCGCTCACGACACCCCACCGCAGCATGCGCTGGGTGACCCGGCGGGTGCCGGGGGCGTCGCCGGCACCGAGGAACCGCCCGGTGATGGCCTGGGCGGCGATCGCCACCGCGTCGAGGGCGAAGGCCAGGAAGGTCCACAGCGTCATCGCGAGCTGGTGCGCGGCCAGGTCCGCGTCGCTGCCGGTCTGGGTGACGGCGTACGTCGTGACCAGCAGGGCCGCGCGCAGCGTGAGCGTGCGCACCACGAGCGCCACGGCGGCGTGGGCGGCGACCCGGATCCCGGGCAGGTCCGGTCCCAACGGGGCGCCCTCGCGGCGTGCCGCCCGGGTCACGACCGCGAGCAGGTAGGCCGCGGCGAGCATCTGGGCCACGACCGAGCCGACGGCCGCGCCGGGCATCCCGAGCGCCGGGAGCGGCCCGAGGCCGTAGACGAGGGTGACGTTGAGGGCCACGTTGAGGAGGTTCCCCCCGACGGCCGCGACCAGGGGCGTCCGGGTGTCCTGGAGGCCGCGCAGCACCCCGGTGGCGGCGAGCATCACGAGCAGCGGCGTGGTGCCGAGGAAGGCGATCCGCAGGTACGACGTCGCGTGGCCGGCGACCTCGGGGCCGGCGCCGAACGCCCCGACCAGGGCGGGCGCGGACAGCACCCCGACGACGGTCGTGAGCGCCCCGATCAGGACCGCGAGCCAGAGGCCGTCCACGCCCTGGGCCAGCGCGGCCCGCAGGTCCCCCGCGCCGACCCGGCGGGCCACGGACGCGGTGGTCCCGTAGGCCAGGAACACGCAGAGCCCGACCGCGGTCTGCAGGATCGCGCCGGCGATCCCCAGGCCGGCCAGCTCGGGCGTCCCGAGGTGGCCGATGACGGCCGCGTCGGCGAGCAGGAACAACGGCTCGGCGACCAGCGCGAGGAAGGCGGGCACGGCCAGCCGGAGGATCTCCCGGTCGGTTCCGCGGTGGTCCGGGGGCGGCACCGGTCGAGACCTCACCCGAAGAGCCTATTGACGTTGACCCGACTGGTTGTGTAGTTGGGGAAAACCTGTGAGTTGTGCGGGGCGCCCGACCTCATGTCGACAAAGCCACCGGCCCCGGCGTGTCGCGCACGGCGCGTCTGAGATCGTTCCAAGAAACTTTCCCTCCACAGCTCGGGAGAGCCATTTCCGCAGGTCAGAGCCCCTGAGCTGACCGGTTGTCCGCAGTCTTCCACAGGCCGTTCCCCAGCCTGTGCACAGGCTGGTGGTGCTCCTCCACCTCTCCACCCCGGTTATCCACACCCCCCTGTGGAGGACGGACTGGTGCCGGGCTCCGCGGCCGACGTACCGTCGCTCGTCCGCTGGGTGTCCCGGGCAGTCGTTGTCGGTGCCTGTCCCTAGCGTGTCGGGACAGACGGGCACATCAGAACAGGAGGGGGAACGGGTTGAGTGTGACCGACTGGTCCCAGGAGCTGACCGAGCCGGGGTGGGGCGACGGCCCCGCCGCCTACGAGCCCGGCGACGCCCCCCGCGGCGACCGCACCCCGCCGCAGGACAACGCGGCCGAGCAGAGCGTCCTCGGCTCGATGCTGCTCAGCAAGGACGCCATCGCCGACGTGAGCGAGCTGCTCCGCGGCACCGACTTCTACCGGCCGGCCCACGAGGTGATCCACGACGCGATCATCGACCTCTACGGCCGTGGCGAGCCCGCCGACCCGGTCACCGTCGCCGCCGAGCTGCAGCGCAAGGGCGAGCTCCAGCGGGTCGGCGGCGCGCCGTACCTGCACACGCTCTCGGCCAACGTGCCGATCGCCGCCAACGCCGGCTACTACGCCGAGATCGTGCACGAGAAGTCGATCCTGCGCCGGATGGTCAGCGCCGGCACCAAGATCGTCCAGCTCGGGTACGCCGGCGAGGGCCAGATCGACGCCGTGGTCGACGAGGCCCAGGCCGAGGTCTACAAGATCACCGACAAGCGGGCCGCGGAGGACTACTCGCCCCTGGCCGACATCATGGAGGGCGTCCTCGACGAGATCGAGGCGATCGGCAACCGGGACGGCGGCATGTACGGCGTGCCGACCGGCTTCGCCGACCTCGACGACCTGACCAACGGCCTGCACTCGGGCCAGATGATCATCGTCGCCGCCCGCCCGGCCATGGGGAAGGCGCTGGCGCTCGACACCCCGCTGCCCACCCCCACCGGCTGGACCACGATGGGGGCGGTCCGGGTCGGCGACGACCTGGTGGACGCCGCCGGCCGGCCGACCCGGGTGCTCGCCGCCACCGAGGTCATGGAGGGGCGCCCCTGCTACGGCGTGTGCTTCTCCGACGGCACCTGGATCGTGGCCGACGAGCAGCACCTCTGGGCCACCACCACCCCCTCCGCGCCGGCCGGCCGGCGCGCCGTGCGGACCACCGCCGAGCTCGCCGCCAGCCTCGACCAGGTGCACACGATCACCCTCCCGGACGGCTCGGTCGTCAAGGTCGAGGGCGTCATCACGGTGCCGAGCGTGCCGGTGCGCTGCGTGCAGGTCGACAACCCCGAGCACCTCTACCTCGCCGGCCCGGGCGGGATCCCCACCCACAACTCGACGCTGGCGCTCGACCTGTGCCGCGCGGCCTCGATCCACAACAACATGTCCAGCGTCTTCTTCAGCCTCGAGATGAACCGCTCCGAGATCACGATGCGGCTGCTGTCGGCCGAGGCGAAGGTGCCGCTGAACCACATCCGCAACGGCAACATGACCAACGAGGACTGGGACCGGCTGGCCCGCAAGATGGGCGAGGTGTCCGGCGCCCCGATGTTCATCGACGACTCCCCGAACATGACGATGATGGAGATCCGCTCCAAGGCGAGGCGCCTGAAGCAGAACCACGACCTGCGGCTGATCGTCATCGACTACATGCAGCTGATGACCTCGGGCAAGAAGGTCGAGTCCCGCCAGCTCGAGGTCTCGGAGTTCTCCCGGCAGATCAAGCTGCTGGCCAAGGAGCTCGAGGTCCCGATCATCGCGCTCTCGCAGCTCAACCGTGGTGCCGAGCAGCGCTCGGACAAGCGGCCGATGATGAGCGACCTCCGCGAGTCGGGGTGCGTCACCGCCGAGACCCGGGTGATGCGCGCCGACACCAACGCGGAGGTGACCATCGGGGAGCTGATGAGCTCCGGGGCACGCGACGTGCCCGTCTGGGCCCTGGACGACCGGCTGAAGCTGGTCCCGCGCACCATGACGCACGCCTTCCCCAGCGGCACCAAGCAGGTCTTCGAGCTCACGCTCGCCTCCGGTCGGCGGATCCAGGCCACCGCCAACCACCCCTTCCTGACCTACGACGGGTGGATGCCACTCGGCGAGCTGGCACCCGGGGCGCGGGTCGGGTCCGTGCGGCACGTCCCGCCACCCATGCAGGTCACCCCGAGGGACGAGGACGAGATCGTCCTGCTCGCCCACATGCTCGGCGACGGCTCCTTCGTGAAGCGGCAGCCGATCCGCTACGCGAGCATCGACGAGGCCAACCTGTCGGCCGTCTCCGAGGCGGCGTCGCGGCGGTTCGGGATCAGGTCGGTCCGGGACGACTACCCCGCCGCCCGGGTCACGACGCTCCGGCTCCCGGCTCCCTACCGCCTGGCCCGTGGCCGCCGGAACCCGATCGCGACCTGGCTCGACGACGACGGGCTCTTCGGCCTGCGCAGCCACGAGAAGTTCGTGCCCTCCTGGGTCTTCGGCCTGCCGAAGGAGCAGGTGGGCCTCTTCCTGCGCCACATCTGGGCGACGGACGGCTCGGTCGGCTTCGACGCGAAGCGACGCGTGGGCCGCGTCTACTACGCCTCCACCAGTCGGCGGCTCGTCGACGACCTGGCTCGACTCCTCCTGCGCCACAACGTGTTCACCCGGATCAAGCGCGTCCGCAAGCCCGGCTACCGGGACTGCTGGCACCTCTACGTCTACGGCGCCGAGAACCAGCTGCGCTTCGTCGACGAGATCGGGGTCCACGGTGCGCGTGGCGAGAAGGCGCGCGAGCTGGCGGACGGGCTGCGTGAGGTCCAGGTCAACACCAACCTCGACACGGTTCCCGTCGAGGTCTGGGGTCGGGTCCGGGAGGCGCTCACCGAGCGGCGGATGACCCACCGCGAGTTCGCCTCGGAGATGGGCACGAGGTTCTGTGGCTCGACGATGTGGAAGCACGCCCCGAGCCGGCAGCGGCTGGCCCAGGTCGCGACCGTGCTCCACGACGCCGATCTCGAGGTGATGGCCACCAACGACGTGTACTGGGACTCGATCACCGCGATCGAGCCGCTGGGCGAGCAGGAGGTGTACGACGCCACCGTGATGGGCGTCCACAACTTCGTCGCCAACGGCATGCCCATCCACAACAGCCTCGAGCAAGATGCCGACATGGTGATCCTGCTGCACCGTGACGACGTCTACGAGAAGGAGTCACCTCGCCCCGGCGAGGCCGACCTGATCGTGGCCAAGCACCGCAACGGCCCCACCCGGGACATCACCGTCGCCTTCCAGGGCCACTACAGCCGGTTCGTCGACATGGCGCACTGAGACGGTCAGGTCGCGAGGCCGGTGGTGCGAGCCAGCTGCTCGGCGAAACGCGTGCCAGGACCCCGTCCGGAGGGGGCCAGCACGTCATCGACGCTGGCGACTCTGCGCCCCTCCAGGATCAACGCGTAGGACACCCCTGCCGAGTAGGACTGCAGGTGCTCGACCTGAGCCCTTGCCAGTCGCATCAGCCGACGGTGGTCCGTCGGGTCCTCGAGGGACAGTGGAGCCTCGGTTCCCCGCACGGTGACGCGCACGCGGGGGTAGACCCGGCCCTTGCGGTCGCGGTGGGCGACGTAGTCGACGGCGTACTCGGCGCCGGGCACCTCGACGCTCCCCAGCTGCCGCCAACGACGCAGTGTCCGAGGGCTCGGGGAGACTTCTTCCGCGGCCAGCCCCGATCCATCCGCCGCACGCACCGTCCAGCCCAGGTCCGCCAGGTCGTCGGCGGTCGCCTCGAGCTCCGCGAAGGTCGGCAGCACGGCGGCGCCGGTGCTTCCGGGAGGCAGTCGAAGCACCACCGCGGTCCGGACCCCCGGGTCGGCCGGGACGTCGTCGGCCAGCACCCCGACCTCGAGACGACCCCGGTCCGCGGCCCGGAGCGCCGCGGTGGTCTGGGTGCGCACGGCGGCGCGGTCGGCGACCGGCTCGAAGGTCCGGAGGTGGACTCGATCGTCGCCCCACCGGACGCTGAGGTCACCCTCCTCGTGGACGTGCGTGGTCGCGTACGCGTCGTAGACGGTCGCGACCACCTCGGCCACCTCAGCGGTGCCCGCCCGGGGAGACATCTCGACTCGGATGTCCAGCTTGCCGCTGTCGAGAGTCATCGGCTCGGCGTAGTCGAGTGTGGCGGTCTCCACGCCGGCCGAGGAGCGCACCGCCTCCAGCAGCGTCCGTGCTTCGGTGTGCAGGCTCGGCGGCGCGCAGCCGGTGAGGGCGGCAGCCGCGGCCACCGCACCGACGACCACACCGACGACGGGGGAGACGTTGAGCATCCGGGAGCCAGGCATGGGACGAGCGTGGCGCAGACCGCTGCTGGCCACATGAGTCGTCGTACTCACTCGTGGCTGCACGCGAAGGAAGCCGCGGTGTGCGCCTGCCAGCTCGTCACTCCGTGGCGACGAGGATGGCGACCACCAGCACCGTGCGCGCCAGTCCCAGCAGTGGTCCGAACGGCAGCGCGAAACCGATCCAGAACACGAGCTCGACCGGCAGCAGGGCCAGTGCCAGCCATGGGGCGGTCGTGACGTCGCTCCAGAGCAGGAGGCCTACGACGACCTCGGCCGTGCACACCGCCACGAAGCCGAGCAGTAGCCCGACGCCGGTTTCGAGTCCCCAGCGCTCGAACGGACCCTCCCCGTAGGTGGGGAAGCCGAGGAACGTCCACACCTCGCCCTGTCGCGCGTAGTACCACGCGGCGTACACACCCGGGAGGCCGAAGCCCAGACCGAGCACGAGTGAGCAGGCTCCGGCAGCCTTGGTCACGGCGTCCCACGGCTCACACGAGCTGAGCGCCGCGGACGGCGGCGATGTACCTGCGGTACTTGCGCCTGCCGACCAGGCGCCAGAGGACCTTGACCGGCGGCGGAAGCCCGCCGAACATCATCGCCACCTCCTCGGCCGTCGCGACCTCGACGAGCTGTCCGGTGGCGATCCACCGCTGGGCCGGCGTGAACTTCTCGAAGCCGCGCTCCCCGACCTCCTCCCACTCGGCCTGGGACAGGTAGCGGTCGATCAGCGGCACGACGACCTGCTCCTCCTCGTCGAGATGTCCTTCGAGGACGACGAGGAACTCGCCGAGGCGGTCGGCGAGGGTCGAGGACGTCGCCCGTGTCGGATCCGAGAGCCACTCGGACATGGCTGCGCGCACCTTGGCGACCGACTCGTCGATCTGCCGGTGCTGCTCCTCCATCCGCACCACGAGCGGCGCGTCGAGCCCCGCCCGGTCCATCAGCTTTGGCCAGATCAGATGGTCCTCGGTGGTGTGGTGCATGTGCAGTCCGTCGAGGAGGAAGCCGAGGTGGTCGGCGACGGCGCCCGTCCGCGCTGCTTCGGCTGCCGGCAGACCGCGCACAAGCGCCCGCACCTCGGCGAACTGACGCCGGAAGATCCGGTGAATGATCGGCATCTCACGGGCCGCCGGCCCTCCGTCGCCGCTCATCGCCGGCCGACCCTCCAGAGCGAGTAGCCGAGAGCCGCGAAGAGCAGCATCCAGACCGTGATCGCCAGCCGAGCGAGAACGAACGGGCCCATGAGAGCGGGCATCATCGGCACGAACACGAAGATTCCGGCGACCAGCACGACGGCCCCTCGCCAGCCGGTCCAGCTCGCCCGACGGCGGACGGCAAGACCGGCCAGAATCAATCCCACCCCGACCGCCACGGTGGAGACGCCGTAGAGCACGTCGAGCAGGCCGGTGCCGTCGCCAGGGTAGGTCGAGTTTCGTGCGGAGATGGCGATCAGCTCGGTGACCGCGAGCAGCGCCATGCCCGATGCGGCGAGGCCGATGCCCCAGCGGGCACTGTGGCCCGGGGCCATGGCCTCCGCACGGGCGAGTGCTGCGATGCCGGCGAGCAGCCCGAGGTGCTGGATGAAGAACCAGATCTGGATGACGGTGAACTCGCCCGCCGTGTTCGGGTAGCTGAACATGTCCTCGGACACCTGGGCCGGGTAGACGGCCAGGACGATGCCGCTGAGGGCTCCGAGGATCCCGGCGGCCAGGCATGTCGAACCGGCGCGGGCCACCCAGTCGGGCGCCGTGGTGACAGGCGGTGTGCCTGCCTCGATGTGGGTCATGGTCACGGCTCCTCTCGCTCTGCGAGAGCAACGCTCCGAGGTGGAGTGTGCTAGAAACTAGTCAGGTAACCTGAATACTCTTCGGAGCTGGAGTTGTCAATGGCGAAGACCCTGAACACGATCTCGATGCTGGGGCAGGCCTACAGCCTGTTGGGCTTCCAGATCGTCGAGGGCGTGGTCGGTGCCGGCTATCCGCAGAAACCCAAGCACTCGGCTGTCTTCGCCCAGATCTCTCTCGAGGGCTCACGCCTCACCGAGCTCGCACGCAAGGCCGACATGACCCCTCAGTCCATGGCCGAGCTGGTCGATGAGCTGGTCGACATGGGCTATGTCGTCCGTCAGCCCGACCCCAGTGACGGGCGAGCGAAGCTCATCGTCCTCACCGATCGCGGGCGCCAGGCCGTGGAGGCCGGACGCCGGACGATCGAGGGCCTCGAGGATCAGGTGACCGCGATCCTGGGTGAGCACGGACATCGCCAGCTCCGACGACTGCTGACGAAGCTGCTCGACGCGACGAACACCTGAGGCAGCCTCGCCGGGTCAGGCTCTACGTTCTGCAGGTTCTCGGCCCTGGAAACCTGCAGAACGTAGAGACTCGCGCGGCGGCGGGCGACGGGCTAGCGGCGATAGACGCCGAGCGGCTACGAGCCAGGCTTGGGCGGGTTCGCGGCGAGACCGCGGTCGACCCACAGGCGCAGGGCGCGTTCATCCTGCAGCGCGTCGATGCCGACGCGGACCCAGGAGTCGGAGACCGTGTCGCGCATGGTCATCGGCTCGACGTGCGCGAGCTCGACCAGCTCGGGGAACCCGGCCCGGCCGACCTTGACCAGCAGTCCCTGGCCGCTCACGCAGCAGGCCATCCGACCCGCCACCATGAAGGCCAGCCCGCCGAACATCCTCTTCTCCGCCTCGACCTGGTCGCCGAGCAGGTCGCGGACCCGCCCTGCCAGGCGCTCGTCGTACGTCATGCACGGATGCTCAGAGATGCGCCCAGGCCCGGCCCCGTGAGCGGGCCGGACCCGTGGGACGGCGTCAGGCCTTGTCCTGCATGCTCGACCGGGCCGGGTTGCTCTGCTCGGCGGCCTTGGGGTCCTTCTCACCCTGCTTCGCGCGGACGCCGCTCTCGACCCGGTCGCCCAGGTCCCGGTCGACGTTGCGCCAGTACTCGAACGCTCGGGCGAGGACGGGCTCGCTCACCCCGTTGAGCAGGTGCCCGACGATGTTGTCGACGAGACGCTCCCGACCCGCGTCGTCGAGGACCTCGCGGACCATCGTGCCCGCCTGTCCCCAGTCGTCGTCGTCGGCGCGGAGGGTGTAGGCGGTGCGCACCATCTCGCCGTCGGAGTACCAGTGCCCGCCGTCGTCGGTGAGCGCCGGGTCGGCCTTCGGGCCACCGTAGGAGTTCGGTGCGTAGACGGGATCCGAGACGTTGTGCACCCGCATGTGGCCGTCCTTGGAGTAGCTGTGCACGGGGACGCGCGGCTGGTTCACCGGGATCTGCCGGTAGTTCCCGCCGAGCCGCGCCCGGTGCGCGTCGGAGTAGCTGAACCCCCGGGCGAGCAGCATCTTGTCGGGCGAGAGCCCGGTGCCGGCCACACTGTTGTTCGGCTCGAAGGCGGCCTGCTCGATCTCGGTGTGGTAGTCGGTGACGTTCCGGTTGAGCGTCAACCGGCCGACCTCCCGCAGGGGGTAGTCGGCATGCGGCCAGACCTTGGTGAGGTCGAACGGGTTGAACCGGTAGGTCTTGGCGTCCTCGAACGGCATGATCTGCATCTGCAGCGTCCAGCTGGGGAACTCGCCGGCCTCGAGGTGCTCGTAGAGGTCGCGCTGGTGGTAGTCGGTGTCGACCGCGGCCATCTGGTCGGCCTCGTCCTGGGTGAAGAACTCGACGCCCTGGTCGGTCTTGAAGTGGTACTTCACCCAGAACCGCTCACCCTGGGCGTTGATCCACATGTAGGTGTGGCTGGAGTAGCCGTTCATGTGCCGCCACGTCCGGGGGATGCCGCGGTCGCCCATCAGCCAGGCGACCTGGTGCGCCGACTCCGGCGTCAGCGTCCAGAAGTCCCACTGCATGTCGTGGTCGCGCAGGTTGTTGGCCGCCCGCCGCTTCTGGGACCGGATGAAGTGCTGGAACTTCATCGGGTCCCGGACGAAGAACACCGGGGTGTTGTTGCCGACCATGTCGAAGTTGCCCTCGCTGGTGTAGAACCGCAGCGAGAACCCACGCGGATCCCGCCACGTGTCCGGGCTGCCCCGCTCGCCGGCCACCGTGGAGAACCGGGCCAGGACCTCGGTGCGGGCACCTGGTTGGAACACCGCGGCCCGGGTGAAGGCGGAGACGTCCTGGGTCACCTCGAACTCGCCGAACGCTCCGCCACCCTTGGCGTGCGGCTGGCGCTCCGGGATGCGTTCGCGGTTGAACGCCGCCATCTGCTCGATCAGGTAGTGGTCCTGCAGCAGCAACGGGCCGTCGGGCCCGACGCTGAGCGAGTGCTCGTCGCTCGCGACCGGAATGCCGGCGTCGGTGGTGGTCGGTCGAGGCTCTGATCCGGTCACTCGAGGTTCCTCAATCGTCGTTGGGGGCACACAGGTCGCTGCGCGACCCAATCTGCGCCCGCCGCTGGGAGGAGTCAAGGCATCCCTGACGAGCGGTACGACGATCGAGGTCATCGTGGTCGATCCCGGGGAGGAGCGGCCCCTCCTGCCCGGAGTCGTCTGCCGCGACCCCTCGGCATGGCCGCTCGCAGACGGCATGATGCCTTCATGAGCCACGAGCGTGCCGGGACCACAGCCGAGCCAGCAGACCTCATCGACGTCGCCCAGGTGGTGACCGCCTACTACACCGGCGTGCCCGACCCCGACGACCCCGACCAGCAGGTCGCCTTCGGCACCAGCGGACACCGTGGCTCCTCACTGCGCACCGCCTTCAACGAGACCCACATCCTGGCCACCACCCAGGCGATCTGCGAGTACCGCCGCGAGCAGGGGTACGACGGCCCGCTGTTCATCGGTCGCGACACCCACGCGCTCTCCGAGCCGGCCTGGTCGACCGCGCTGGAGGTGCTGGCCGGCAACGACGTCACGGTGCTGGTCGACGACCGCGACGGCTACACGCCCACCCCGGCGGTCTCGCACGCGATCCTGCGGGCCAACGACGGCCGGACGACCGGCCCGGGGCTGGCCGACGGGATCGTGGTCACCCCCTCGCACAACCCGCCGGCCGACGGCGGCTTCAAGTACAACCCCCCGCACGGCGGGCCGGCCGACTCCGACGCCACGAAGGTGATCGCGGCGCGCGCCAACGAGCTGATCCGCGCCGGCCTCGACGGTGTGCGGCGGACGCCGTTCGCGCAGGCCCGGGCGGCGGCGACGGCGTACGACTTCCTCGGCGGGTACGTCGACGACCTGCCGAGCGTCGTCGACCTCGAGGCGATCCGCCGGGCCGGGGTGCGCATCGGCGCCGACCCGCTGGGCGGGGCGTCGGTCGCCTACTGGGGCGAGATCGCCGAGCGGCACGGTCTCGACCTGAGTGTCGTCAACCCGCTCGTCGACCCGACCTGGCGCTTCATGACGCTCGACTGGGACGGCAGGATCCGGATGGACTGCTCCTCCCCGTCCGCGATGGCCTCCCTGGTGGCGCAGAAGGACGCCTACGACATCGCGACCGGCAACGACGCCGACGCCGACCGGCACGGCATCGTCACCCCCGACGCCGGTCTGATGAACCCCAACCACTTCCTGGCCGTCGCGATCGGGCACCTCTTCGGCGGCGCCCGCCCCGACTGGCCCGACACCGCCCGGATCGGCAAGACGCTGGTCTCCTCGTCGATGATCGACCGGGTCGCCACGTCGCTCGGCAAGCCACTGGTCGAGGTGCCGGTCGGCTTCAAGTGGTTCGTGCCGGGGCTGCTCGACGGCTCCTTCGGCTTCGGCGGCGAGGAGTCGGCGGGGGCGTCGTTCCTGCGCCGCGACGGCTCGACGTGGACGACCGACAAGGACGGGCTGCTGCTGTGCCTGCTCGGCGCAGAGATTCTCGCGAGCACCGGCCGGACGCCGTCACAGCACTACGCGGCGCTCGTCGCCCAGCACGGCGACCCGGCGTACGCCCGCGTGGACGCCCCGGCGACCCGCGAGCAGAAGGCGGCGCTGGGGGCGCTGAGCCCCGAGGCGGTCACCGCCACCGAGCTGGCCGGGGAGGAGATCACCGGCCGGCTCACCGAGGCGCCCGGCAACGGGGCCGCGATCGGCGGGCTGAAGGTGACCACCGAGTCGGCGTGGTTCGCCGCGCGTCCCTCGGGCACCGAGGACGTCTACAAGATCTACGCCGAGTCCTTCCGCGGGGCCGAGCACCTCGCCCAGGTGCAGGAGGAGGCGCGCGAGGTCGTCTCGGCCGCGCTGGGCGGGGCGTCCTGACGGCCGGCGGCGGTCAGTCCTCCGGCAGCCGGCTGAAGGCGGCCTTGGTGTCGCGGTACCAGCCGAGTGACCGCTTCGGGTGTCGCCAGCGGCCCTTCATGGCCTCCCGGGCCTCCTGGTGGCTGGTGTCGCCGGCCCGGTCCGCCTCCTTGAGGTGACGGTCCTGGGCCTTGAGGACGTCGTCGGCGGTCTCGCCGTGGTGCTCGAGGTCGCAGGGGCCACCGAGCTGGCGGCAGGTCATCGTCCTCATCGTCGGTCTCCTTCTCCGTGCTGCTGGTGCGTGCGTGGTGGTTCGTCCCCTTGACGATCGTCCGCGGCGAGGTGTGACCGGGCCGCTCGGCCGCGGCCCGCCCCGCCGTCGCGCCGCTGCACCCGGGCCAGCACCGCGGCCTCGGCGCGGAACACGATCGCCTCGACCCGGCCGTCGGCGACGGTGAAGTCGAAGAGGACCTTCGCCTCGCCTCGGTGGAACCAGGCGGCGCCCGGGCGCTCGTCGACCAGCACCGGCAGCGCCGCGCGGGCGCTGCCGTCGAAGAAGGCGGCCACCTCACCTCGACCCTCGATGCGCGCGGGGGTGCCGGCCCGGAGCGCCGCCTCGTCGGCGGTGACCACGGCACCCGGGGCGAGGAGTCGCAGCAGCCGGTCGAAGTCGCCGGCCCGGGCGGCCGCCATGAACGCGTCGACCACCTCCCAGTCGGCGAGCGCATCCTCGGCGGCCGGCTGGCCGACCTTGGCGCGGGCGCGGGAGGCGAGCTTGCGCGCCGCCGCCGGGGTGGTGGCCAGGACGCCGGCGATGGTGGTGAATTCGAAGCCGAAGCTGTCGTGCAGCACGAAGGCGACGCGCTCCCGGGGGGAGAGCCGGTCGAGGACGACCTGCAGGGCGGCGCCCACGGTGTCGGCGAGCACCAGGTCCTCCGCCGGGTCCGGGGCGGTGCCGGCCACCGCGACGTCCGGCACCGGAGCCGGGATCCGCGCCCGCAGCCGGTCCAGGCACAGCCGCGTCGTGACGGTGGTCAGCCAGGCCGGCAGGCTCTCGATGTCCTCCCCATCGATCCTCTCCGCCGCCCGGTGCAGGCGCAGCCAGGTCTGCTGCACCACGTCCTCGGCCTCGGCACGGTCGCCGAGCACCCGGGCGGCGATCCCCACCAGGCGGGGTCGCTCGGCCTCGAAGATCTCCGTGCGCTCCACGGCGCTCACCCTTCCACTGTCGTCGTCTGCTCGGGTGACGAACCGGAGGGGTCGCATGTGACCGAGCCGCCCCCTAGATTGGGAGACCCGAGCCCAGGTGCCCCATGACCACCACGATCGACCTCAAGAAGAGCCTCGACGCCTACCGGGCGCAGCGAGGCCGGTTCCGTGTCGTCGACGTGCCGGAGCTGCAGTACCTCATGGTCGACGGCTCCGGGGACCCGAACGTCGGACCCGACTTCACCGAGGCCGTCGAGGCGCTGTACCCGCTGGCGTACCGGCTGAAGTTCGCGAGCAAGCGGGACCTGGGTCGCGACCACGTCGTCAACCCGCTCGAGGGCCTGTGGTGGGCCGAGGACATGGATGCCTTCACCACGTCCCGGGACAAGTCGCGATGGCAGTGGACGCTGATGATCCTGGTGCCGGACTGGATCGGGCCGGACATGGTCGAGACCGCCCGCGAGCGGGCCGGGGCCCGAGGGCGCCCGGCCCGGCTCGACGACGTCCGGCTGGAGCGACTGGCCGAGGGGCGGTGCGTGCAGACGCTCCACGTCGGCTCCTTCGACGACGAGGGCGAGGTGCTGGCTCGGATGCACGAGGAGTTCCTCCCGGACCACGGGCTGAGGAGGACCGGCCGGCATCACGAGATCTACCTCAGCGACCGGCGCCGGGTCGCCCCCGAGCGGCTCCGCACCATCCTCCGGCAGCCGGTCACGGCCGTCGACCAGGTCGTGCCGTAGTCATGCGGTACGTCGACCTCAGCCACGTCGTCGAGCACCGGATGGTCACCTATCCCGGGCTGCCGGGCCCGGAGATCGGCCCGCACCTCACCTTCGAGGCCTCCCACGGCCAGTACGCCGCGGGCACCGAGTTCGCGATCGGGCGCATCGACATGGTCGCCAACACCGGCACCTACCTCGACACGCCGGCGCACCGGTACCGGAACGGGCACGACCTCGCCGGCCTCCCGCTGGAGAGGTGCGTCGACCTGCCGGCGGTGGTGGTCGACGGGACGGGTGCGATCGGGGAGCCGGCGCTCTCCGGCCTCGAGGTCGCCGGGTGTGCCGTGCTCCTGCGCACCGGCTGGGACCGGCACTGGCTCACCGAGCGGTACGGCGACGTCGACCACCCGCACCTCACCGAGGCCGGAGCCCGGACCCTGGTCGACCGGGGCGCCACGCTGGTCGGCATCGACTCGGTGAACATCGACGACACCAGCGCCGGGCAGCGACCCGCGCACAGCCTGCTCCTGGCCGCCGGGATCCCGGTCGTGGAGCACCTCACGGGCCTGGACCGGCTCCCGGCCACCGGTGCCCGGTTCACGGCCGTCCCTCCGGCCGTGCGCGGCCTCGCGACCTTCCCGGTCCGGGCCTTCGCCGGCCTGCCGGACGACTAGCCGGAGCTCTCCCCCGGCTAGCTGCGGATCCGCGCCGGGAGCCGCATCGTGAAGGTGCTGCCGGTGCCGGGTTCTGAGGCCACGCCCAGGCTGCCGCCGTACGACTCGACGATCCGACGGGCGATGGGCAGCCCGCGGCCGGTGCCCTCGATGCCGTACCGGCGCGCCTGGGTGGCGCGGCCGTAGTCCTCGAAGATCAGGGCGTGCTCGTCGGCGGGGATGCCGATCCCGGTGTCGGTGCAGGTCACCAGCAGGTCCGGACCGGTCCCGTCGACGACGACGTCGACCAGCCCTCCCCGAGGCGTGTACTTGAGGGCGTTGGTGACCAGGTTGTCCGCGGCCCGGCGCAGCTGCCGCTCGTCACCGCGCACCCGGAAGTCGGGGCCGTGCGAGGTGATCCGCAGCTCGATGCCGCGTCGCTCGGCCACCACGGTGGAGACCAGCACGATCTCGGTCAGGGTCTCCAGCAGGTCGAGCTCCTCAGGCGCCGCGGACGACGGGGACGGCGTGCCCGGCGCCGGGCTGGCGAGCAGCTCGTCGAGGGTGTCGCCGATCCGGGCCGCCGCCCTGCCGATCCCCTGCAGGTGCAGCTCGTCCCGGTCGCCGTCGGTGACGTGCTCGAGTCCCATCTCCACGTGACCGCTGATGGCGGACAGGGGCCCCTTGAGGTCGTGCGCCAGCTCGGCCACCATGTCCTCCCGGCGCCGGTTGCCCTCGATCAGCGAGTCGAGCAGCTCCTGCTGCTGCTCGAGCAGCTTGGTCCGGTGCAGGGCGAGCGCGGCCTGGTCGGCGTACAGGCCCAGGAGCTCGCGCTGGGCGGTGTCGGGCCGCTTCCGGTCCAGGGGCAGGTCGACGCCGAGCACGCCGAGGAGCTGGCCGGCCGGGTCGTGCAGCGCGACGTAGAGCGCATCCATCGGATGCCAGGCGTCCGGCTCGTCGCAGGCCTCCACCTCCGGGACCCACGTGCTGACGAAGTCCTCGGGGAGCCGCTCGTGCGGCAGGAAGTAGACGTCCCCGGTGCGGTCCGCGATCGCGAACTCGCCGGCCAGCTCGGCCAGGGGCACCGACCCCCCGGTGAGCGAGGCGACCGCGTCGTCGGGCCCGGCGACCGTGGTGGTGCGCAGCGTCCCCGTCGCCGGGTCGAGCACCCGGATGATCGCCATGTCGTAGCGCAGGACCTCGCGCACCCCGCTCGCGACGGCATCGAGCACGACGCCGAGGTCCCGGGCGGAGTGCAGGGTGGTCATGACCTGGACCAGGCCCCGGAGCGCGACGGCTTCGCGCTGCTCCTCGGATGTGTGCATGGCGCCTCCTGCTGCCACCGCAGCCTAGGTCAGCCCTCGCGGGGGCGGTGCGGCATTGCCGGAATCCGGGACGACGGTCGGCGGCCGATCAGCCGGGAGGCGGGTGGTCGCGGAGCCACGCGTCCGCGCGGCGTCGGGAGGCCTGGGAGAGCCAGGCGTCCTGGACGATCTCGGCCAGCTCCTGACGACTGATCTCGCCGATCCGGCTGGCCCGCACCAGCACCGACGGGTGGCCGCCGAAGTGGGGCGTGGTGAAGTACGGCGACGCCTCGTCCTGGACCATGGCCTGCTTGTCCGCCTCCGAGCCCACCCAGACCACGATGACGTCGTCGTAGCGCTCCCCGGTCTCCGGGTCGGTCGCGTCGGGGCGCGGGTTGCGGAAGAAGACGAAGGACTTGCGGCCGACCTGGTAGATCGGGTTGTCCGCGGTCCCGGTGTCGACCGTGACGTGTGGCATGGACAGTGCCAGGGCGTGCACGTCCTCGACCCGGGCCGGACGGTCGCCGCGGGTCGACACGGGCTCAGGTCAGGCTGTCGTCGGGGCCGGCGGTGAGCGGGCCCCCTGCGTCACCGGTGTTCACGACCCCGACGGGCTCGATCAGCAGCGCGTGCACCTCGCCGTCCGCCACGGGGCAGTGCTCGACCCCGCGCGGCACGACGTAGAGCTGGCCGGGACCCAGGGTCACGTCCCCGTCCCGCAGCTGGACGGTCAGCTCCCCGTCGACGACGAGGAACAGCTCGTCGGTGTCGTCGTGGGCGTGCCAGACGAACTCGCCCTGCACCTTCACGACCTTGATCTCGTAGTCGTTCATCCGGGCCACCACCTTCGGTGACCAGAGATCGGAGAACAGCGAGAGCCTCTCGGCGAGGTCGACCACCTTCTCGGCCATGCGGCCAGCCTCCCATAGGGCCGGGGACGCGCGGCGGCCCGACACAAGCGACGGGTCGGCGGGGCTCGGCCCGACACAAGCGACGGGTCGGCACTGACCCGGGCTAGGGGACCGGCGGGACCTCGACCTCCGCGGTGCCGCCGCCGTACCCGTTCTCCGTGTCGTGCCCCTCCACGGTGACCGTCGACACGCCCTCGGGGATCTGCACCCCGGTCTGGGTGCGGGTGAACGGCTGCTCGGAGGCGTGGTCGTGGCCCAGCGTCATCTCGCCCAGGACCTCCCGGTCCGGGCCGAGGACCCGCCAGCCGTCGGCGTACCGGTCCGGTGAGTCGTACGGCGAGCTGACGGTCACGTCCAGCCGGTAGGTGCCCGCGCCCTCGGCGGTGATCTCGACCCCGGTGATGTCGGGGAAGTCCGCGTCGGAGCCGGTCCCCTCCGCGGTCGGGCCGCCGGCCCCGTCTCCGGCGTCGGAGGAGCACCCGGCGAGCGCGACCACGGCGAGCAGGATCGCGGCGAGGAGGCGGAGGAGGGTCGGTCCCGATCGGCTGGCGCGCATGCCCCCAGCCAAGCACGCGGACCGTGAGCCTCCCTGAGGTCGGCGCCCGGGAGCCCCGAGGGGGAGCCCGGGGTCGGTCGGGTGATCACCCCGATGTGCCGGCCGGGCGACCGGTGGTCGGCTCGGACCATGAGCATCCTGGACCGGGCGCCGGCGCCCCTGTCGGTCCCGTCCCTGCCGCGGCTCACGGCTCCGGCCCGGCCCCGGATCCCGTTCCTCGTGGCCCAGCTGGCTCTCCTGACGGTCGCGGTCGGCGTCTACTTCGGGGTGCGCAACCTGACCGCCGGGGACGCCGCCCTCGCCGAGCGGAACGCCGGCTGGCTGGTGGGGCTGGAGCGCTCGCTGGGCCTCTACCTCGAGCGGGACGTGCAGCAGTGGGCGCTCGGGCTCGACGGGCCGGTGGTGGCCGTGGTCAACGCGATCTACATCTGGGGCCACTGGCCGGTCATCGCCGCGACGCTGACCTGGCTGGCCGTGCGGCACCGCGAGGCGTTCCGGGTGCACCGCAACGCGCTGCTGCTCTCGGGGCTGGTCGGCATGGTGATCGTGGCCGGGTTCCCCGTCGCCCCGCCGCGGCTGATGGACCTCGGCTTCGTCGACACGGTCACGGCGCACTCGGACGCCTACCGGGTGCTGCAGCCGCCGTCGTTCACCAACCAGTACGCCGCAATGCCCAGCTTCCACGTCGGGTGGGACCTGCTCATGGGGATCGCCCTGGCGCGGGAGGCGAGCCGGGCCTGGGTCCGGGCGATCGGTCGGGCGCTGCCGGTGCTGATGCTCGTCGCGGTGGTCGTCTCCGGGAACCACTACCTCCTCGACGCGGTGGTCGGCGACGCGATCGTGCTCGGCTCACTGGCGATCGCGACCGCGTGGGCGGCGCGCCCCGGCGTACGGCCGGATCCACCCGCCCTCCCGCGCCGCCCGCGGCCCGACTCCCCCGACGCACCATCCCGTCGGAGGGGGTGAGGACGCGAGAGGGTGGAGCCATGCCTGCCTCGAACCCAGCGGACCCCACGGAACCGACCGCCTTCGTCCCGGCGCCGGACCTGGCCCTGCCCGACGACCTCGCGCGGGCCCGGGTGGCCGGCTTCACCGAGGACCTGCTCCGGCGACGTACCGTCCGGGAGTTCAGCGACCGGCCGATCCCCGACGGCGTCCTGGAGGACGCGATCCGGGCCGCGGCCAGCGCACCGAGCGGGGCGCACGTCCAGCCCTGGCGGTTCGTGGTCGTCACCGACCCGGAGGTCCGCTCCCGGCTGCGGGCGGCCGCCGAGGCCGAGGAGCGCGAGTTCTACGAGCGTCGAGCCTCGGAGGAGTGGCTGGCCGCGCTGCGGCGACTCGGCACCGACGCCGAGAAGCCCTTCCTCGAGGACGCGCCCGCGCTGATCGCCGTCTTCGAGGTGCACAAGGGCCCGCACTCCCCGCGCCCCTACTACGTCAAGGAGTCCGTCGGTATCGCCGTCGGCTTCCTGCTGGCCGCGCTGCACCAGGCCGGCCTGGCCACGCTCACCCACACCCCCAGCCCGATGCGCTTCCTCAACGAGATCCTCGACCGGCCGCCGGAGGAGCGGGGGTTCCTGCTGGTCCCGGTCGGCTACCCGGCTCCCGGTGCGACGGTGCCGGCGCTGGACCGGAAGCCCCTCGAGGAGGTGCTGGTCCGGCGCTGAGCACGGTTTGACGCGTACGACGAGCCCGGGCAGTCTCGCCCCGAGCTCCGGTATCGGGTCGGAGCCTTCTCTCGGGAGGTGGCCGGATGTTGCATCGGGTGGCAGGCGCGTCGAGTCGGGTCGTGGAGCGCTGGATCCCAGGGTCCTTCGTGTTCGCGGTCGCGTTGACCCTGGTCGTCGCCGTGATGGCCCTGACCATGACCGACGTGGGTGCGCAGGAGCTGGTGCTCGGCTGGGGTGACGGGCTGGCGGGGCTGCTGGCGTTCATGACCCAGATCGCGCTGGTGCTGCTGCTGGGCTACACGCTGGCCAACCTCCCACCGGTGCGGCGACTGCTCGCCCGGATCGCCGGCCTCCCACGCACCCCGCGCGCGGCGTACGCGTTCCTCGTCGTCGTGGCCGGGCTCGCCTCCCTGCTGAGCTTCGGCCTCGGCCTGATCGTGGGCGGCGTCCTCGCGGTCGAGCTGGCCCGCCAGTTCCGGGAGCGCGGGGTCGCCCTGCACTACCCGCTGCTGGTCGCCTCGGCCTACAGCGGGTTCGTGGTCTGGCACATGGGCTACTCCGGATCCGGCCCGCTCAACGCGGCCACCGAGGGCGGGGTCTACGACACCGTGCTCGAGCGGGACCTGGTCCCGGTCTCCGAGACCATCTTCACCGGCTGGAACATCGCGGCCGTCGTCGTGGTCCTCGTGGTGCTCGCGGTCGCCCTGCCGATGATGGCGCCGACCGGCCGGGACGCGGTCCGGGCGGCACCGGACGCGGCCCTGGTCGAGCCGACCGACGACCAGCCGGTCGCCGGGGAGGCCGGGTCGCCGGCCGACTGGGTGGAGCGCTCTCGGGCGGTGACGACGACCATGGGCCTGGCGCTGGGCCTCTACCTGGTGGTGCACTTCGCCGACCGCGGCTTCGACCTGACCCTCGACATCGTGAACTGGACCTTCCTGGCCCTGGTGCTGCTGGTGGTCGGCAACGCCCGCGAGCTCGCCGTCCTGGTCTCCCGCGGTGGTCGGACCGTGGGCGAGGTGCTCCTGCAGTACCCGCTCTACGCCGGGATCGCCGCGATGATGAGCGTCAGCGGCCTGGTCGAGCTGCTCAGCGAGGCCGTCGTCGACGCCGCCGGCCCGGCGACGCTCGGCGTGTTCGCCTTCCTCGCGGCCGGCCTGCTCAACGTGTTCATCCCCTCCGGTGGTGGTCAGTTCGCGGTCCAGGCGCCGATCTTCTCCGGCGCCGCCGACAGCCTCGGCGTGGACCAGTCCGTGGTGATCATGGCGATCGCCTACGGCGACCAGTGGACGAACATGATCCAGCCGTTCTGGGCGGTGCCTTTGCTCGCGGTCGCCGGTCTGAAGGTGCGCGACATCCTCGGCTACACCAGCGTGGTGCTGGTCCTCTCGGGCCTGGTCTTCGCGGGCACCCTGCTGGTCGTCGGCGCCGGCTGAGGTCCGTCTCCCGAGACCTCGGCTCGGTCCGGGCCTAGGCTGGGGGCATGAGCGAACCGGTCCGGGTCATCGGCGCCGACGAGCTGGTCGAGGCCGACCCGACGTACGGCATGCTCCGCAGCCGCGCCTTCGAGGTGGCCGGGCTGTGGTCCGGGCAGGTGGTCACCGCGCCCGGCGCGGTCTCCGGGTGGCACCACCACGACTCGAACGTCTCGAGCCTGTACGTCGTGCGCGGCGTGCTGCGGCTGGAGTGCGAGGGCGTCGAGGGTCATGTCGAGGCCCGGGCGGGGGACTACATCCACGTGCCGGCGTTCACCGTGCACCGCGAAAGCAACCCGACCTCCGAGCCGTCCGTGGCGGTCATCGCCCGGGCCGGGACCGGGGTGCCGACGATCAACGTCGACACGGCGCCGCCACCGCACGACTGAGCGCTCCGCGGACCTGCTGCGCTACCGGTCGCCCTTGGGACCCGCGTGGTCCGGTGGGCCGGCGTGGTCGGGTGCTCCGGCGTGGTCCTTGGGTCCGGCGTGGTCGGGTGGTCCGGCGTGGTCGGGTGGTCCGGCGTGGTCGGGCGGACCGGATCGCTCGTCGCCGTGCTTGGCCTTGTCGTGACCGCGGGCCTTGTCCTTGTGCTTGTGCCCGTGCTTGTGCCCGTGCTTGTCCCCGTGCTTGCCCTGGTGCTTGTCCTTCTCGTAGCCGCGGACCGGGTCCGCGTCCTCGTCCCCGTCGGCGGTGTCCGACTGCGACGACACCGGCGCCGGGGCGTCGGGTGCGGACAGCGCCATCCCGACCGCGCCGGACAGCACGACCAGGCCGCCGGCGACACCGGCCACGATCAGTGACTTCACCTCGGACCCCCCGTCCGTCTCGGTCTCCAGCATCGCCCCTCGCCCGGCTCCGCACCATGGTCTGATCGGGCGGTCGTGCCGGGCCCGCATGGCACAGTGGTGTGGTGCGCGTCCGAGCCGTGGGGGTGACGGTGGCCGCGGTGGCGGCGGTCACCGCCTGCTCCGCGTCCCCGGAGACCGGCCGCGCGGGGACGACCGCGGATCCGTCGGTCACGGCGGGCACGGGAGACACCGGCCCGCCCAGGGCGAGCGCGGATCGGCCGACCCTCTCGGCGGCACCGGACGCCTCGCCCCCGTCCCTGACGCCGGCCGAGCAGCGGGAGCTGGACGAGCGGCTGGTGGACGCGGCCTGGGACGCCGACGTCGACCGCGCCCGACGACTGATCGCACGGGGCGCCGACGTCGACTGGCGCGACGACACCCAGCAGAGCGCGTTCCTGATCGCGACCAGCGAGGGACCGCTCGAGCTGCTGGAGCTGACCCTGGACTCTGGCGCCGACGTCGGCCTGCACGACGGCTTCGACGGCACCGGCCTGATCCGGGCGGCCGAGCGCGGCCTCGGGCAGGTCGTCGGTCGACTGCTGCAGACCGACATCGAGGTCGACCACGTCAACAACCTCGGCTGGGTCGCGCTGCACGAGGCGATCATCCTCGGGGACGGCTCCCGCGGGTACGTCGACACGGTGCGGGCGCTGGTCGCCGGCGGTGCCGACCTGGAGGTCACCCCGGTCCGCGACGGCATCGCCCCGGTCGAGCACGCCCGGTCCCGTGGGCAGGACGCCGTCGTCGCCACGCTGAGCAGGGCACTGGCGGATCCCGCCCCGCGCGACCCCGATCGGGCGCTGCTCGCCGCCGCCGCTGCCGGTGACGCGGACCGGGCAGCGGTCGCGCTGCGGGCCGGGGCCGACCTCGAGGCCCGCGACTCCCGTGAGCGCACCCCGCTCCTGCTGGCCGTCACCGAGGAGCGGCTCGCGGTGGCCCGGTTGCTGGTCGCCCTCGGCGCCTCGCCGGACGCCTTCGACGACCGGCACGACACCCCCTGGCTGGTCACCGGGGTCACCGGCTCGGTCCCCATGGCGGAGGTGCTGCTCGCCCACGACCCGGACCTGGGGATCCGGAACCGGTTCGGCGGCACCTCGATCATCCCGGCCAGCGAGCGCGGCCACGTCGACTACGTGCGTCGCGTCGCGCGGACCGGCATCGACCTCGACCACGTCAACGACCTCGGCTGGACCGCCCTCCTCGAGGCCGTCATCCTCGGCGACGGGTCGCGGCCCTACCAGCGGATCGTGCGGATCCTGCTCGCGGCCGGGGCCGATCCGGGGATCGCCGACCGGGACGGTGTCACCGCCCTCGAGCACGCGATCTCCGGAGGCCAGACCCGGGTGGCGCGACTCCTGGCGCGCGCCGGCTGAGTTCTCGACGCGCCCGCGCGGGGTCAGTCGCCGGGCGGGTCCTCGCGCGGTCCGACGTCGTGGGGGAGCTCGTCGGAGGGACGGAGCCCGGCCGACTCGGCGGCCCGGTCGGCCAGGGCGGCCCCGGCGCCGTCGTAGATCTGGAGACCGGTGTCGGCGCCGTGCTGACGGGCCTGGTCCAGGTCCTCGTCGTAGCGCGTGACCACGGCGACGGTGCCGGAGTAGCCGCCGTCCTGCAACCGCCCCAGCGCCTCGAGGTTGCGGCCGTGGAAGGGCATCGCCAGCAGCACCAGGCGCACGTCCCCGGGGCGGAGCCGGGCCCAGAAGTCGGGGTCGGTGGCGTCGCCCTCGACGACGTCCAGCCCGGCTGCCCGGAGCCGGTGCACCCGGTCCGGGTCGCTCTCGATGCCGACCGCGACGAGCCCGTACTCGTGTGTCAGCTGCGCGTGCGCGGCTCGGCCGACCCGGCCCATCCCCAGGACGACCGCGTCCGCGTGCCCGACCTCGATCGGGCGGTCCTCGGGGTGCAGCCGGCTCGGGGGGCGGTCCGGCAGCAGCCGCCTGGCCGCCCCGACCAGTCGCTCACCGGCCCGTCCTGAGGGGAGCGCGCTCAGCACGAAGCTGGCCGCGACCGCGGTGGCCAGGACCAGCACCCACTCCTCGCCCAGCAGCTCGTCGGAGGCGGCCACCGCCACGATCAGCCCGAACTCCGAGAAGTTGGCCAACCTCGCCGCGGTGAGCACGGCGGTACGCCGCCGCAGGCCGCCGACGCGGAGCAGCAGCGTGAAGCCGAGCGCCTTGAGCGGGAGCAGCAGGAGCAGCGCGGCCGCCACCAGCAGGTGCTCGGCGGTCGGGAGGCCGCCCAGCCCGATGGAGACGAAGAACCCGACCAGCAGCAGGTCCTTCAGCGTGAACAGGCTCTTCGCGAGCTCCTCCGAGCCCGGGTGGGAGGCCAGCAGCACGCCGACCACGAGGGCGCCCAGGTCCCCCTTCAGGCCGAGCGCCTCGAACAGTGCGAACCCCGGCACCAGCGCCAGGGTCAGACCCAGCAGGGGTCGCAGCTCGTCGTGGCCCAGGGTGTCCAGCAGGCGGCGGAGCAGCAGCGCCCCGGGCAGCAGCAGGACAAGCAGGGCCGCCCAAGGGCTCGGCGGGTGCCCGGCGGCCGCGGCCAGGAAGACGACGGCCGCGAGGTCCTGGAAGACCAGGATCCCGATCGCCGTGCGGCCCCCCAGCGACCGGATCGCGCTGCGCTCCTCCAGCCGTCGCACCACGAACACGGTGCTGGAGAAGGAGAGGGCGAAGCCGACCAGCAGCCAGGTGCGCCAGTCCTCGCCCTCCACCAGGCCCACCCCGACCACCGCCATGGCGGCCAGGAGCGCGGTGCCCAGCGCCGCCGACACCGCCAGGTGCACCGAGGCGGTCAGCCACACCTCGCGCCGACCCAGGCTCCGGACGTCGAGCTTCAGCCCGACCCCGAACAGCAGCAACGTGACGCCCAGGTCGGCGACGGTGTCCAGCGCCGGGACCGCGCCTACCCCCATGGCGTGCAGGACGAACCCGGCCACCAGGAACCCGGTGAGCGGTGGCAGCCGGACCCACCTGGCGACCAGGCCGGCGGCCAGGGCGACCACCAGGATCAGCGACGCGTCGTCCATGGGCCCTCCTGCCGGCCAGTGTCAGGCCATTCTCCCGGCCATTCTCGCAGCGATCCGCGGGGCGCCTGTGGGGGCGGCGTAAGGCTTTCGTCACCTCGCGGGAAGCATGTGGCGCACCGACCGGGTTACGGTGCACAGACGGGGCGACCACGACAGAGGACGGACGGCGATGTCTGGGACGGTGACCGACCGCCTGACCTGGGTGCTGGCACCCGCTGTGGAGGACGGACCCCGATCGCACGCGATCGCGGCGGCCGGCCTGCGGATCCTCGTGGGCGTGATGTGGCTCTACAACGTCTCCTGGAAGCGGGCCCCCGACTTCGGGCAGGAGGCCGAGAACGGGCTGTACAAGTTCACCAGCTTCGCGGTCAGCGACCCGGTCTTCCCTCCGTTCAGCTGGGTGGTCGAGAAGCTGGTCCTGCCGAACTTCGAGATCTTCGGCTGGGGCGTGCTGGCCTCGGAGACCGCGCTCGCGGTGCTGCTGCTCAGCGGCGCCTTCGTGCGGGTCGCGGCCCTGCTCGGCGTG
Source organism: Nocardioides donggukensis (assembly GCF_014842875.1). Lineage (GTDB taxonomy): Bacteria > Actinomycetota > Actinomycetes > Propionibacteriales > Nocardioidaceae > Nocardioides > Nocardioides donggukensis. Next base: position 93,638 of record NZ_JACYXZ010000005.1, read on the forward strand.
GCCCAGTCGGTGGCGATCGCCCTCTCGGTGACCGTGGCCCCGCACGAGTGGCCCTGGTCCTACTACCTCATGATCGGTGCCCACCTGCTGATCCTGTTCAGTGCCGCGGGACGGTACGCCGCGGTCGACGCGGTGCGAGCGGGCCGCGGCGGCGTCCGGCTGGGCACGGTCTGGGGCGGCCTGGCCGTCGTCGCCGGACTGATCGCCGCGGCCGTCTCGCTGGGCGACCCGTTCGCGGCAGCCGGCACCAACCTCGGCACCTCCGACTTCTCGGTGGGCATCGGGCGCTACAACCTGCTCGGCGGTGTGCTGCTCGTGGCGGTCGGCGTGCTGCTGCTCCTCGCGGCCCGGGGCGGCCGCGCCGCGCTGGCGTGGGCGGCGGCCGGCCTGGGCGCGCTGGGTGCGCTCTCCCTCTACGCCCAGCTGGGCTTCACGGACCCGATCCTCGGCGGCTCACCCACGACCGCCGCGGTCTACCTCGCCTGCGCAGCGGTCGCGGCCGGCCTCGCCCTCGCGGACCGAGGCGCCCGGCCAGGTGCCCGGCCCGCGGTCGACTCCGAGCATTCGGACCGGGCGGCGCCTTGATCGTCGTCGACGGCGGTGACCGCGCCTGCGGGGAGCTGCTGCTCGTCCTCGCCGGGCGAGCGCGAGGTCTCCCGGCCGACTCGCCGGTTCGGCTCATCGCCACCGACCCGGCCGCCGCCATCGACCTCCCCGCCTGGTGCCACCTGACCGGCCACCACTTCGCGGGCCGCGGCGTGCTGGCCGACGACGGCCGGCCCTACTACGACGTGGTCACCTCCGCCTCGGGGCGGCGATCCGACCCGGCCCGACCCTGGCGGCTGGCCCCCGCCACCGCAGTCCCGTCCGAGCAAGAGTCCGACAACCGAGAGGAACACCCATGAACGGCCTCGTCATCAACCTCACCCACTCCGTCGACGACGTCGACCGCACCAGCGTCGCCATGGTCGTCGCCGGCGCGTCGGTCGCCTCGGACCAGAAGACCACGGTCTTCCTCTCCAGCGAGGGCACGCGCCTGGCTGCCAAGGGGGTCGCCGAGGACCTCCACGAGGAGGGCTTCGCCCCCATGTCCGAACTCGTGTCCAACTACGTCGCCGCCGGCGGCACGTTCCTCGTGTGCAGCCCGTGCGCCAAGAAGCGGGACATCGGCGAGGACGACCTCATCGAGGGCGCCAGTGTCGTCGGAGGGGCCACGCTGGTCGCCCTCCTCGCCGACGGCGCCGCCTCGCTGTCCTTCTGATCCCCCGGGAGAAGCCCATGACCGGCACGACCGGCTCCACCGCGCCCACCGGCGCCGACCAGGCGCGGCAGCTCGAGCAGCTCCCGGTCGCCACCGAGTACGACGGCGGCGACATGGACTGCGGCAGCGGGCTGCTGCTCGCGATCACGTCCCGGATCCGCGCGATCGACCCGGGCGAGACGATGCTGCTGCACACCACGGAGCCCTCGGTGCTCGCCGACCTGCCCGCCTGGGCCAGGCTCGCCGGGCACGAGCTCGTCGGCACGACCAACGACGAGGGCGACGGGGCCTGGCGGCTCTGGGTGCGCCGGGGGGAGGCTCGGACCGCCGGGTCGCGGGCTCCCGCACCGGAGGTGGAATACTCCTCCGGCGCACCGGCGCCGCTGGGCACCCGGCTCTGGCTGTACTCCAACTTCCACTGCAACCTGGCCTGCGCCTACTGCTGCGCCGGCTCCTCACCGCAGGCGGAGGCCCGGCTGATGCCGGTGGAGATGGCGGCCAGCGCGGCCACCGAGTTCGCGGCCCAGGGCGGACGGGAGCTGCTGGTCACCGGCGGCGAGCCGTTCCTGCACCCCGAGCTGGGGGCCCTGGTCGCGGCCACCTCGGCGGAGGTCCCGGTGACCCTGCTGACCAATGCCATGGTGTTCGAGCGGGGCCGGCGTCGCGAGACGCTCGAGTCGTTCGACCGCGACCGCGTGGTGCTGCAGATCAGCCTCGACTCCGTCGGTCCCGGCCTGCACGACCGGCAGCGGGGCAAGGGCTCGCACGCCAAGGCGATGTCCGGGATCCGGCTCGCCAGTGAGCTCGGGTTCACCGTGCGGGTCGCGGCGACCTACACACCGGAGGACGCCGGCGAGGCCGGCGACCTGCACCGGGCGCTGGGCGCACTCGGCATCGCCGAGGAGGACCAGCTGATCCGGCCGGTCGCCCACGAGGGGTTCGCCGAGGGCGGGGTCGAGATCTCCCTGGACACCGTCGAGCCCGAGCCCACCCTGACCGCCGACGGTGCCTGGTGGCACCCCGTGGGTGTGACCAACCGCCACCTCAAGGTGGCCGACGCCCCGTTGCCCGTCGCCCACGTGCTCGACGTCATGCGCGACGTCGTCGAGGTCCAGCAGGCAGCCGGCGACCAAGGACGGACGGTATTCCGATGCACCTGACCCCCACCTCCCCGCTGCGCGGCTCCCTCGGCAGACGCGGCTTCCTGCTCGGCTCGGCGGGGGTGGTCCTGCTGGCCGCCTGCGGTGGCACCGACGACGGCGGGGATGCGGCCTCCGCCGGCCCGCTGGGCATCTCGGCGATCCCGGACCAGGATCCGGAGCTGCTCAACCGGCTCTACCCGGACGTGGCCGCGCGGTTCGCGGACAGCACCGGGCTGGAGGTGACCTACACCCCGCTGACCGACTACACGGCGGTGGTCCGGGCCTTCGAGGTCGGCGACATCCACCTGGCCTGGATGGGCGGGCTGACCGGAGTCCAGGCACGGTCCCGGGTGCCCGGCTCCGAGGCGATCGCCCAGCGCGACATCGACGCCGACTTCCACAGCCTCTTCATCGCGAACACCCGGTCGGGGTTGGAGCCGTTCACGGAGATCGACGGCCTCACCGCCCTCGCGGGGCACAGCCTCACCTTCGGCTCGGAGACCTCGACCTCCGGCCGGCTGATGCCGCAGTTCTTCATGCAGGAGGGCGGGCTCGACGAGGCCGACCTCAAGGGACAGCCCGGCTTCTCCGGCTCCCACGACGCGACGATCGAGGCGGTGGCCTCGGGCAGCTTCGAGGTCGGCGCGGTGAACGAGCAGGTCTGGACGGCAACCGAGGAGGCCGGCGAGGTCGACCTGAGCGAGGTCCAGGTGTTGTGGCGCACCCCCGGCTACGCCGACTACCACTGGCTGGCCCGCCCGGACCTCGACGACACCTTCGGCGCCGGCACCCTCGACAAGGTCACGGAGCTGCTGCTCGGACTCGATGCGGCGAACGAGGAGGACGCCGGCATCCTCGAGCTGTTCGGCGCCGAGACCTTCGTGGCGACCGAGAACGCCAACTACGACCAGATCGAGGCGGTGGCCATGGAGCAGGGGCTCCTGGCGTGAGCCCCGGCGCGCCCGTCGTGCGGCTCCGCGGCGCCGGGCGCACGTTCGGAGCGACCGCCGCCCTGCAGGACACCGACCTCACGGTGCACGCCGGCGAGCGGGTCGCGCTGCTCGGCGCGAGCGGTGCCGGCAAGAGCACGCTGCTCTCGCTGCTCAACGGATCCCTCCGTGCGACGTCCGGCACGGTCGAGGTGCTGGGGCAGGAGATGACCGGGCTGGCCTCGGGCCGGCTGCGCGCGCTGCAGCGCCGGATCGGCACCGTCCAGCAGGGCCTCGACCTGATCGAGCAGGTCCGGGTGGTGCACAACGTCAACGCCGGTCGGTTGGGCCACTGGAGCACGCCGCGGGCGCTGTCGACGTTCCTGTGGCCGCGGGAGTCCTCGGAGGCCCAGCGGGCCCTCGACCGGGTCGGCCTGGACTGGGCGCTGTTCGAGCGCACGGAGCGGCTCTCCGGCGGTGAGCGGCAGCGGGTGGCGATCGCCCGGCTGCTGGTCCAGCGCCCGGAGCTGGTGCTCGCCGACGAGCCGGTCTCGAGCCTGGACCCGACCCGGGCGGCGGAGATCCTGCGACTGCTCCACGAGCCCGAGGAGGCCCGGGCCCTGGTGGTCAGCCTGCACCAGCCGGAGCTCGCCCGCCGGCACTGCACCCGCGCGGTGGGGCTGCGGGCGGGCCGCGTGGTCTTCGACGTCGCCGCCGACCAGATCGACGAGTCGCTGCTCACCGAGCTGTACGAGCTGACGTGAGCACCGCGCTCGACCGGCCTGCGGCTCCCGGCTCACCTCGCCCGACCGCCCGCCCGCGGGTGACCGCGCGGGTCGTGCTCGCCCGCAGGCTGCTGGCCGTGGCGATCGTCGTCCTACCGGTGCTGTGGGCCCTGCACCGGTCGTTCTCGGGCGGCACGGCCGTGGTGAACACCGGCGGGTTGCGGCTGCTCGCGGACCTCGGCGCCTCGGTGCTGGACCCGGCCCTGGCGCCGGACTTCCTCGCCCGGGTGGCCGACGCCGCGCTGGTGACGGTGGTCTTCGCCGCGCTCGGCACGGCCGGAGCCCTGGTGATCGGCGCCGCCGGCGGGCTGGTCCTCAGCGACATCGCCTGGTCCCGGCGGCCTGCCCCGTGGCTGCGAGGAGTCCGGCTCGTGCTGAGGGGCGCTCTCGTCGCGATCCGCTCGATCCACGAGGTCATCTGGGCGCTGCTGTTCGTCAGCGTGCTGGGGCTGGACCCGCTGGTCGCGGTGCTGGCGATCGCCCTGCCCTTCGGCGCCCAGACCGCCAAGGTGTTCAGCGAGACCCTCGACGGCGTCCCGCACGGCTCCCTGCTCGCGCTGCGCCATGCCGGAGCCCGGCCCGGGCCGGCGCTGGCCTACGGCCTGCTGCCCGGGGCGACCCCGCTGCTGCTGTCGTACTCGTTCTACCGGTTCGAGTGCGCGATCCGCTCGGCCGTCCTCCTCGGTGTGGTGGGGATCGGCGGGCTCGGCCAGGAGCTGGTCGTCAGCCTGCAGTCCCGCAACTGGGACGAGGTGTGGACGCTGATCGGGGCGGTGCTGGTGCTCTCGGCACTGGTGGACGCCTGGAGCAGCAGGATCCGCGCGGACGTCTCGGTCGCGAGCTGCTCGGACTGGTCGGCCGGTGACGCGGCCCGGGCGACCCGGCCCTCCCCGTGGGCGCGCTGGTCGCTCGCCCTGCTGCCCCTGGTCCTGGTCGCGTCCTGGATCGCCTCGGGGGTCTCGCTGGCCGGGCTCACCTCGGCCCGGACCCGCGACCTGACCGTGAGCCTGCTGGAGGACATGCTGCCGCCCGAGCTGCCGCCGGGGGGCGTGCCCGAGCTCTCCGGGGCGGTGCTCGACACCGTGGCGATGGCGGTCCTGGCCATGGTGCTCGCGGTCGGGATCACCCTGCTGGTGGCCCCGTGGGCGACCAGGCCGTGGTCCACCCGTGGCGGCACCGGCCCCGCGGGCGGCGGCGTGGCCGCGGGCGCCGTACGCCGGGTGCTGTGGATCGGCAGCCGGCTCCTGCTGCTGGTGCTGCGGTCGGTGCCGCCGCCGGTCTGGGCGGTCGTCGCGCTGCTCGCGCTGTTCCCCGGCGTGCTGCCCGGTGCGGTGGCGCTGGGGCTCTACACCGGAGGCATCCTCGGCCGGCTGGTCGCCGAGGCCTGGGAGAGCCTCGACCGCCGGTCCCTCGAGGCCCTGCTGCATGCCGGGGTACGCCGCCCGGTCGCGGCGGCCGCGGCCCTGACGCCGGCCTCGACGCACCACCTGGTCACGTTCACGCTGTACCGCTTCGAGATCTGCGTGCGGGACACCGCGGTGGTGGGCGTGGTGGGCGCCGCCGGCCTGGGCCGCCTGCTCACCGAGAACCTCGTCGCGTTCCGGTTCCCGGTGGTGGCCACCGTGCTGGTGGCCTCCTTCGGGGTCAGCCTCGCGAGCGAGGTCCTCGGCAGGCGGCTACGCGCCGCCCTGCGCGGGACTCAGGCGGCGCCGCGCGCCGGGTAGTCCGCGTCCTGGGCGAACTTCAGCCCGGCCAGCAGGTCGTCGATGGCGGGCCGGCCGAAGGGCATCGTCGAGACGTTGCTCCAGAACAGGCTGCCGTCGGAGTCGAGCACGAAGATGCCGGGCTCGTTGAAGACCGCCGGCTCGCCCTCCTTGATCGAGGTGGAGACGAACAGGCCCCACTCGCGGGCCGACTCCTCGGTCAGGCCGTGCGCGACCGGGAGGTCGGACAGGTGCCAGTCCTGCACCAGCTGCGCGCTGCGCTCGGGCGTCTCCATGCTGACCGCCACGACTCGGCCGACGCCGCCCTCGCGCAGGTCGGAGAGCCGGCGGTCCAGCTCGCCGAGCTGCTTGCGGCACACCGGGCAGTGCAGGCCGCGGAAGAAGACCACGACCGAGAACCGGCCGTCGGCGCCCGTGCCCAGCGCCAGGTCGTCGGTGCTGCCTCCGCCGGTGAGGGGGAGGTCGAGGACGGGTGTGGGGCGGGTGGGTGTGAGTGTCATACAGGGCGCAACAGGTGCCGGGCGGCCGACTATTCCTGCCGCGGACGTCGCCGGGCGGCGCGGTGTGACCCGACTCACGCTCCCGGGCCCGGCCACGGGCCGGGCTACCGTGGGACCCCAGCAACGTCGAGGAGGTCTGCGGGTGACCGGTCCGGGTGTCCTGGCCGCCGGGCTGCCGGCGCTGCTCCTCGGCGCGCTCCTGCTCGGGGCCTGCTCGGGTGCCGACGAGCCGGTGGACCGGGCCGAGACCGAGGCGACAGCGACCCCCACGGGCCCGACGTCGGGCGGTGCGAGCCCCGACGAGGGTCCGCCCGCCGGCACCGAGACGGTGCTGTCGGTGCCGCCAGGGGGCGGGGCGGGCCGCTGCCTGCCCACGACCGCGGAGCACCTGACGGGTGCCGAGCTCGCCGTCGACGCCACCGTGCTGACCCGGGACCGCCGGGAGGTGGTCTTGGAGCCGACCCGCTGGTTCGCGGGAGAGCCGACCGAGACGCTCACCGTGCGCGCGGTCCCCGAGGTGCTCAGCTCCCTGCTGCTCGCGGTCGACCTGCGCGAGGGGGAGCGCTACCTGGTGGCCGCCGACGCCGAGGGGACGCTGATGGTCTGCGGCTTCAGCGCCACCTGGACCCCCCGGCTCGAGCGGATCTACGAGGAGGCCTTCGGCGGCCGGTGAGCAGGATCACGGGCGGGCCCGGCGTCGACGTTTCACCGGGATCGGCAGCCCGGCCCTACACTGGAGCCTTGATCCGGCGGCGTCACGCACACGTCGGCCGCGCTGCCTCTGCAGCGCCCGGTCCAGCGCGCGGCCTCGGGGTCACGCTGCGGCCCGGCCACCCGCACTGACGTTCTCCCGCGCGATGGGGGGACACGATCCCGCCACGGAGACCCACGTGACCACCCCTGCGCTGCCTGCCGAGCGGCCCGCCGCCCCCGCCCTCCCCGACGACTCCGTGCGCCACGCCCTGCGCACCCCCAGCATCCTGCGCCGAGAGATGGTCGCCGGGCTGGTCGTCGCCCTCGCCCTCATCCCGGAGGCGATCTCGTTCTCGATCATCGCCGGCGTCGACCCGCGGGTCGGGCTGTTCGCGTCGTTCACGATGGCCGTCAGCATCGCCTTCCTCGGCGGTCGGCCGGCGATGATCTCCGCGGCGACCGGTGCCATCGCGCTCGTGATCGCCCCGGTGTCGCGCGAGTACGGCCTCGACTACCTGATCGCCACCGTCATCCTCGGCGGCATCCTGCAGCTGCTGCTCGGCCTGGCCGGGGTGGCGAAGCTGATGCGCTTCGTGCCCCGCTCGGTGATGGTCGGCTTCGTCAACGCCCTGGCGATCCTGATCTTCCTCGCCCAGCTGCCGCACCTGGTCGACGTACCGGCGCTGGTCTACCCGGCGGTCCTGCTCGGCATCCTGGTCATGGTGGCCCTGCCGCGGATCACGAACGTCGTGCCCGCGCCGCTGGTGGCGATCGTGCTGCTGACCGCGATCACCCTCGCGGCCGGCTTCGCGCTGCCGGACGTCGGCGACGAGGGAGACCTGCCCGAGTCCCTGCCCAGCCTGCTGTTCCCCGACGTGCCCCTGACGATGGAGACGCTGCGGATCATCGCCCCCTACGCGTTGGCCCTCGCCCTGGTCGGGCTGCTCGAGTCCCTGCTCACCGCGAAGCTCGTCGACGACATCACCGACACCCACTCGGACAAGTCCCGCGAGTCGCTCGGGCAGGGTGCGGCGAACGTCATCACCGGCTTCTTCGGCGGCATGGGCGGCTGCGCCATGATCGGCCAGACGATGATCAACGTGAAGGCCTCCGGCGCCCGCACCCGGATCTCCACGTTCTGCGCCGGGATCTTCCTGCTGATCCTGGTGGTCGGCTTCGGCGACGTCGTGGGGATGATCCCGATGGCGGCGCTGGTCGCGGTGATGATCATGGTCGCGGTGGCCACGTTCGACTGGCACAGCGTCGCCCCGGCGACCCTGCGGCGGATGCCGAAGAGCGAGACCACGGTGATGCTCTCCACGGTCGCGGTCGTGGTCACCACCCACAACCTGGCGATCGGCGTCGTGGTCGGCGTGCTGGTGGCGATGACGCTCTTCGCCCGCCGGGTCGCCCACCTCGCCGCGGTCCGCCGTGAGCTGGTCGAGGACGAGCACGGCGGCGCCCACGCCCGCTACACCGTGACCGGGATGCTGTTCTTCGCCTCCAGCAACGACCTCTACGCCCAGTTCGAGTACGCTGCCGACCCGGACCGGGTCGTCATCGACCTGAGCGCCTCGCACGTCTGGGACGCCTCCACGGTCGCGGCCCTGGACGGGATCACGACCAAGTACGAGCGCAAGCACAAGACGGTCGAGATCGTGGGGCTCAACGAGGCGAGCGCGCACATGCACGACCGGCTCACCGGCCGGCTGCCCTGACCGGGGTCGCTACCCTCGGTCGGTGATCTCCGACGCCGCGACCGCGACCGACCCGACCACCGGCGCCAGCTGGCAGACCCGGGTGCTCTGCCTGTTCCTCCGACTGGCGAAGAGGCGTCGCTGGACCACCGCGGCGGCCGGGGAGCGCACCCTGGCCCGCGCGAAGGGCGACCCGACCCCGCCCCGATCGCTGACCCGGCACCGTGAGGTGACCACGCGCACCGTGGCCGGGTTCGCGGTGCACCGGGTGCTGCCGCGCTCGGGGGTGCGGGAGCGCGGCGCGGTGGTCTACCTGCACGGGGGCGCCTACGTCAGCGAGATCGTCTCCCAGCACTGGTCGCTGGTGGCCGACCTCGCCGACGCGACGGGCCGTCCGGTGCACGTCCCGATCTACGGCCTGGCGCCGCAGCACGGCGCGCTCGAGGCCCGCGCCCTCGCCTCGAGGGTCGTCGCCGAGGCGGCCGCCGAGGGCCCGGTGCACCTGCTCGGGGACTCGGCCGGCGGTGGCCTGGCGCTGCTCGCCGCCCAGCACCTGCGCGACACCGACGGCCCCCGGCCGGTCGGGATCACCGTGATGGCGCCCTGGGTCGACCTGACGATGGCCAACCCCGGCATCGACGAGATCGAGCCCTACGATCCCTGGCTGGCCCGTCCGGGTCTGCGTCCGGTCGCCGCGGCCTGGGCCGGCGACGTACCGCTCGAGGACCCGCGGCTCAGCCCGATCCACGGTGACCTCGCCGGGCTGCCCCCGATCACCGTGCACGTCGGCACCCGCGACATCACGCTCGCCGACAGTCGCCTGCTGCGGGACCGGGTGCGGGCCGCCGGCGGGACGGTCCACCTCGACGAGGTGCCCGGCTCGCCCCACGTCCACCCGCTGCTGCCCACCCCCGAGGGTCGCCGGGCCAGGGCTCGGCTGCTGGCCGGCGTCGGTGGGGTCGCGTGAGCGAGCAGTTCACGATCAGCCCGCTGACCGCGGTGACGGTCGTCGTCACGACCGTGTGCATCTACCTCACGTTCATCGTCCTGGTGCGGCTGCTCGGCTCGCGCAGCCTGACGGTGATGTCGAGCTTCGACTTCGCCTGCGTGGTCGCCTTCGGCGCGGTGCTGGGTCGGACCGCCCTGCTGGCCGAGCCGACGCTGGCGATCGGCGTGGTGGCCCTGACGACGTTCTTCGGGATGCAGGGGCTGCTCGGCCTGGTCTCCCAGCACCGGCGGCTCGACCGGCTGGTGAACCGGGCGCCGCTCCTGCTGGTCCGGGACGGCGGACTGCTGCACGCGAACATGCGCCGCGCCCACGTGGCCGAGGACGAGGTGCGGCAGGCGGTGCGCCGGGCCGGCCTGCACACGCTGCGCGACGTCGGGTACGCCGTCCTGGAGCGCAACGGGACGGTCAGCGTCATCCGGGCCGGCGCGCGGGTCGACCCCTGGCTCCTCGCCGACGTGGGGACCGCGGCCGGCCGTTGACAGCCGCCCCGGCGCGGGGTTTCGTGGGCACCCGGAGAGCAGCACCCGCGCAGCACCGCACCACCCACGGGGGAGCAGATGGACGACGCGGACGACCGGACCCGCACCGATGCCGAGACCGACGGCGGGGCGGGCAGCGAGACGGGCAGCGAGACGGGCGACGAGACCCCGGTGGGCAGCGGCACCGAGGAGCTCTCGGAGGCGGAGCAGGAGCAGATCGAGGCCGAGCGCCGGGAGCGGCTCGACCCGGCCAACCGTCCCGACAACGTGGAGGTCGACAACACCGACCGGGACTTCGACGCCACCACCGGGCAGTTCACCGATCACGAGACCGACCCGGACATCGGCCCCTTCCCGGCGCCCGGCGAGGACGCCGACTCCGCTGAGGACTGAGCCGCCGCCCACTCCTCGGACAGCTGCGCGTAGCCGTAGCCGTCCAGCCACCGGCCCGACCGGTGCAGCGACTCCCGGACCGTGTGCTGCTCGCGCCGCATCCCCAGCCGCTCCATGAGCCGCCACGAGGACTCGTTGTCGGCGAAGCACTGCGCGATGACCCGACGCAGCCCGAGCTCCTCGAAGCAGACCCGCACCAGGGCGGCGACGGCCTCGGTCGCGTAGCCCTGCCCACCGTGCTCCGGGTGCAGGACCCACCCGAGCTCGGCCTGCACGCCCCGGACCCGCTCGGCCACCTCGGCCTGGCCCCAGCCGTCCTCGATCGCGATCATGAGGTCGCCGACGACCTCCCCGTCGTGCTCGATCACGAGGGTCTTGGCCAGCCGCTCCGGCTCCCGGAAGTGCTCCGCGTACGCCGCGGCGTCGCCCGGCGCCGCCGTGATCCACCGCGCGACCTCGGGCAGCCGTCGGAAGGCCCAGGTCGGCTCCGCGTCGGCGGCGGTGGCGGGCCGGATCGTGAGCCGCGCGGTGCGCACCGGCCAGGCGACGGCGGCCAGCGCGGGCCGCCCGGCGGCGGGGGTCGGCAGGTCGGGCATGCCAGGAATTGTGCCCAACCGCGCCCGCGGCCGGATATCGAGTTGCCGGGGTCGACCCCGGCCCGGAGACTGACGCGGTGCGCTACCCCGACGACGTACCGGTCCTGAGCGACGGCTCGGTTACCCTGCGCGCCCTGCGCCTGGACGACGTTCCACGGGTGGTGGAGCAGTGCACCGACCCGGCGAGCATCACGTGGACGACCGTGCCGGTGCCCTACGACGAGGCGGAGGCGCGGACCTGGATCGGCCGGGTCGTGCCGGCCGGCTGGGTCGAGGGGGTCGACCTGACCTTCGCGGTTGAGCACGAGGGTGCCTTCGCCGGTTCGGTCTCGCTGCGGCCACGGGGTGGCTGGGAGGCCGAGATCGGCTTCGGCCTGCACGCGGACGCCCGCGGGCGGGGAGTCATGCGCGCCGGCCTCGACCTGCTGCTGGACTGGGCGTTCGCGGACCGCGGCCGCCGGGTCGTGCACTGGCGGGCCAACGTCGGCAACTGGGCCTCACGGCGGGTGGTGTGGTCGCTGGGCTTCACTTTCGGGCCGACCGTCCCCGGGCTGCTCGACCACCGGGGCACGCCCACGGACGGGTGGACCGCCTGGCTCGGGCGGGACGACCCGCGTCGGCCGGGTGCCCCGTGGCACGAGGTCTCCACCCTCGAGGACGGCGACCTGCGGCTGCGGGCCTGGCGCGACGCCGACGGCGCCGGGCTCGTGGAGACCGGGCGGGACCCGGTGCTGCGCCGGTTCCTGCCCGGATCGCCGCTGCCGACCCTCCCGGAGGAGGTGACCGGCTACCTGGACCGGGTCCGGCTCGGCGTGGTCACCGGCGAGCGGCTGGCCTGGTGTGTCGCCGACCGGGAGACCGACGCCGTCCTCGGTGGGGTGGCGCTCTTCGACCTCGAGGGACCCGAGCAGGCGGGGGCCGCGCAGGTCGGCTTCTGGTCGCACCCGGCCGGGCGGGGGCGCGGTGTCACCACGCGGGCGGTGCGGGCCCTGGCCGGGCACGCGTTCCGGGAGCGGCCGGCTGGCCTGGGCATGCGCCGGCTCTACCTGCTGACCGCCGCGACCAACACCGGTGCCATTCGGGTCGCCGAGCGGGCCGGATTCGCCCACGTCGGCACCGAGCGGAAGGGTGCGCTCGTGGCCGACGGGTTCGTCGACAACGTGGTCTACGACCTGCTCGCCGGCGAGTCGTCCGGCTCCTGGTCCTCGGGCCGGTAGGGGCGGTGGCGGTAGCGGCGGAAGCTGTAGACCAGCAGCCCGAGGGCGAACAGGCCGGAGCCGATGAGCGTGACCCCGGTCGCCCAACCGCCCACCAGCCACCAGCTCTCCCGCAGCGGCCACCAGCCCGGCACGGGGGCGGCGCTGCCCCAGTAGACGCCGAGGCCCACCAGCCACGCGCAGCCGGCCACCGAGGCGGCGATCCGCGGCCAGGTCTGGACGCCGTCGGAGGCGGCCTGGAGTGCGCGCCACTTGACCGGCTCCACCCGCCTCTCCGCCCAGGCGTACTGCTGGGAGAGGACGACCAGGCCCGCGAAGAGCAGGAGCAGGCCGGGACCGGGGAGCACGAGGGCGGCGATGCCGACCAGCACCAGCGTCCAGCCGACCACCTCGAGGGCCACCCGGCGTACCGCCGCTGCGCCCATCCTCCCGACCATCATGGGCGCGTCAGGAGACCTTCTTGCGACCAGCCATGCTCTCCGCGACGCCGATCAGCAGGACCGCCGCGATGACGGCGAAGACCGTCCCCCAGAAGTTGAGCTCGGTGATCTCGCCGACCCCGAGGGCGCTGGCGATGGTGCCGCCGATGACGGACCCGACGAGCCCGAGGATCAGCGTCCACAGGATGGTGAGGTTCTGGCGGCCGGGCTTGACGAGCCGGGCAAGTGCGCCGACCACGAGTCCGAAGACGATGAAACCGATCACGAGGACCTCCCAGGTCACGGGTACGTGTCCGCCCAACCTACCTCCCGGGTCGGCACCGGCCGGCGAACGACGCCGCGGCCGCGGATCCGATCAGGACCGCGTGGCTACCGTGGCGGGCATGAGCATCCTCGCCCGGAAGGTCGCCGCCGGCCTCGACACCGCGATGGACCGCACCGTCGCGCCAGGCTTCACCCGGATCGGGATGGGCGTGCGCAGCCGGCTGCCCGGGTGGCCGGCCGACCCGCCGCCGGGCGCCCTGGCCGGGCGGGTGGCCGCGGTCACCGGGGCCACCTCGGGTCTCGGCCTTGCCACTGTCGAGGAGCTCGCCCGCCTCGGCGCGACAGTGCGGCTGGTCGTGCGCGATGTGCCCAAGGGGGAGCGGGTGCGCGCCGAGATCCTGCAGCGGGTGCCGGGTGCCGACCTGCGGGTCGACCGGTGCGACGTCGCCGACCTCGACGACGTACGCCGCTTCGTGGCCGAGGCCGACGGGCTCGACGACCTCGACCTGCTGGTCCACAACGCCGGCGCCATGCCGGCCACCAGGACCGAGTCCGCCCAGGGGCACGAGCTGACGATGGCGCTGCACCTGCTCGGGCCGCTGCTCATGACCGAGCTGCTGCGCCCGGCGCTGAAGGGGAGCGTCGACGGCGCCCGGGTCGTCTTCGTCACCTCGGGCGGGATGTACGGGCAGCGGCTGCGCGCCGACGACCCCGAGTACGTGCGCGGGGAGTACTCGGGCACGACCGCCTACGCCCGCAGCAAGCGGGCCCAGGTGGAGCTGATGCCGGTGCTGGCCGAGCGGTGGGGCACGGACGGGATCAGCGTGCACGCGACGCACCCCGGCTGGGCGGACACCCCGGGAGTCGTGGACTCGCTGCCCACCTTCCACCGGGTCCTCGGCCCCCTCCTGCGGGACGCGCGCGGGGGAGCGGACACGACCGTGTGGCTGGCGGCGGTCCGTCCGGCGCCGCCCGGCGGGCTGCTCTGGCACGACCGGCGGGACCGGCCGACCCACCTGCTCTCCCGCACCCGCACCGGCGACGCCGAGCGGCGCGAGATGTGGGAGTGGGCGCGCGACCAGGCCGGGCTGACCGGCTGATCCGGGACGGGCGGACCGGGCTGGGGGGACCGGGACGGGGGGACCGGGCTGGGGGTGATCGGGCTGGGGCTGACCGGGCTGGCGGGCGATCCGCGGGTTCTGGCACACGGGGTCGGGGCAGCGACTACGATCTGGGCACGCCGGCCCGCTTGGGGAGCCGGGGGCTCTCCTGGGGGACGATCTGATGCTGGACGACGCTCGCGTCTCCGTGCGCCGCGGCAGCGTGCTGCTGCTGCCGATCCTGACGGTGCTGGGCGCGACCGCGGTCGTCGTACCGTCGCCGCCGGCCGAGTCCGTCTCGGCGCGGGCGTCCGTCAACGGCCGGACCGTCGTGCTCGGCGACTCGCTGTCCTACTGGGGCGGCGGTGAGCTGCGCGCCCGGGTCCCTGGCGTGGAGGTGCGCGGCAAGCGCGGGCGTCCGGTCACCGAGCTGCCCGGCATGATCGAGGACTACCTCGCCACCGAGGGCGCGCCCTCCCGACTGGTGATCGCGCTCGGGACCAACAACCGGGCCGGCTGGTCGAAGCAGGACTACGTCGACGCGGTGAGCCTGGTGCCGGCCCGGACCGAGGTGGTCTTCATGAGCGTGCACCGGACCCCCGAGGTCTTCGGGGAGGAGCGGACCCGCACCATGAAGCGCTACAGCCGGTGGATGCGCCGGATCGCCGAGGCCCGCCCCCGCACGCAGGTCGTGCCCTGGCGCCGCAAGGTGATCCGCAACCCCGACCTGCTGCGCGACGGCGTGCACGCGACGTACGAGCGCGGCGAGGACGTCTGGGCCCGGATGCTCGCCCGCGCCCTCCGCTGACCCGTCGCTTGTGTCGGGTCCAGGACCGTCGACCCGTCGCTTGTGTCGGGTTCAGGACCGTCGACCCGTCGCTTGTGTCGGCCCCAGGACCGTCGACCCGTCGCTTGTGTCGGCTGCCGGTGGCCACCCCTGAGGGGGTGCCGAGCGCTGGGACGTCGCTCCTACGCTGGGCGACATGACCAAGCGGATCGCATTCCTCACGGCAGCCGAAGGCATCGAGCGGGTCGAGCTCACCGAGCCCTGGGAGGCGCTCACCGGCGCCGGGCACACCGCCGAGCTGCTGGCACCGGAGGAGGGCGAGGTGCAGACCTTCGATCACCTCGAGGCCGCGGACAAGCACCCCGTGGACCGGGCGGTCGGCAGCGCGTCCCCGGACGAGTACGACGCCCTCGTCCTGCCAGGAGGTGTGGCCAACCCGGACGCCCTGCGCATGGACACCGACGCGGTGGCGTTCATCCGCGACTTCGTGACCTCGGGCAAGCCGGTGGCCGCGATCTGTCACGCGGCCTGGACGCTGGTGGAGGCGGACGTGCTCGAAGGGCGCCGGATCGCCGCGTGGCCGAGCCTGCAGACCGACATCCGCAACGCCGGCGGCGAGTGGTGCGACGAGGAGGTCGTCATCGACGGCAACCTGATCACCAGCCGGAACCCGGGCGACCTCCCCGCGTTCAACGCCGCGCTGCTCGACGCCCTCTCCTGATCAACCCGCCGCTCCCCGCCTCGGCGGGACCCGCGACCTCGCGTGGGTCCGCGAGTCGAGCGCGCGCCCATCCGGTCGCACCGTGTCTCCGAAGCACTGGTGGATGCCGACCTACCGCCACCCAACCGACGAAGGGGACACCGTGACCACGCTCAACGACTTCACCGCCACCACGCTCACCGGGCAGGAGCAGCCGCTCTCGGCGTACGAGGGGAGGGTGGCGCTGGTGGTCAACACGGCGTCCCAGTGCGGCTTCACCCCTCAGTTCGAGGGCCTGGAGAAGCTGCACCAGGAGTACGCCGACCAGGGGCTGGCGGTGCTCGGCTTCCCCTGCAACCAGTTCGGCGAGCAGGAGCCCGGCGAGGCGGACGAGATCGGCGAGTTCTGCCAGCGCAACTACGGCGTCAGCTTCCCGATGTTCGAGAAGGTCGACGTCAATGGACCCGACGCGCACCCGGTCTACCAGTGGCTGCGCCGCGAGAAGCGCGGCCTGCTCGGCGAGAAGATCAAGTGGAACTTCACCAAGTTCCTCGTCGGCAAGGACGGGACCGTGCTCAAGCGCTACGGCTCGACCACCAAGCCCGAGAAGATCGCCGGCGACATCGAGAAGGCGCTCACCGCGTAGGTTGGGCGGATGGAGAAGCCGACCCTGTTGGTCCTCGGCGCCGGCCCGGGCGTCGGAGCCGAGGTCGCGCGTCGCTTCGCCCGGGAGGGGTACGCCGTCGCGCTGGCCGCCCGGTCCGCCGACCGGCTGGCCGGCCTGGCGGACGAGATCGGCGGCACCGCGCACCCGGTGGACCTGACCGATCCGGAGAGCCTGACCCGGGTCGTGCGCGAGGTCGGCGAGGCGGCCGGGCACCTCGACGTACTGCACTTCAACCCGAGCGCGTTCCGGATGGCCGACCCGCTGCACCTGCGGGTCGAGGACCTCCTCGACGACCTGCGCCTGGGCGTCACCCCGCTCCTGACCGCCGTCCAGGCCGCCCGTCCGCACCTGCGCCGGGGGGCTCGCGTCCTGGTCACCGGCAGTGCCGCGGCGGAGAAGCCCTGGCACGAGGCGTGCTCGCTGGGCATGCAGAAGGCCGCGCTGCGCAACCTGGTGGTGAGTCTGGACGCGACGCTGGCCCCGGACGGGATCCGCGCGGTCGCGGTGCAGGTGGAGGGGCTGCTCGCCGACGAGGGGCCGTTCGCTCCGCCCGCCGTCGCCGAGGCCCTGCACGCGGCCGCCGCTCGACCGGACGCGGACTGGACACCGCACGTGTCCTACGCCGGCCCGCCGGCCTGAGCCGTCACCGGCCCGCTGCCATGCTGGTGGGGTGTCGCCCCGAGAACGCTCCCGCTTCCACGGCCGGATCCTCGGCGTCGGCACCACCTCCGGCACCCGGGTCGTGGTCGGTCACTGGCACGACACCCCGCTCGGCGCCTTCTCGGACGCGATGGTCGAGACCCCCGCCGGCCACCGGGTCCTGCTGGCCCCGCGCGCGGAGGTGCGGGACTTCATCGCGGCGACGTACTCGTTCGACGAGATCCGCCTGGAGCCGGTCACGGTGACCCGCGAGGGCGCCGGGTGGAGCTTGGACTCTCCGTCGCTGTCCCTGCGCGTGACGCAGGGTCGTCGCACCGCGCTGGGACGTCTGCTGCGGCTGGTGCCCGCGCGGGTGGCCACCAGTCCGGCGTGGTGCGCTGTCACGGACCCGGTGGCGCGGCTGGTCCTGCGCGGCGTACGGACCCGTGGCACGGCCGGCAACGACCGCCGCGAGTGGTACGGCGCCTCCGACGTGCACGCGATCACCGCGGTGCACGGCTCCTTCGACGGCGCGGACCTGGGCAGCCTCACCGCCGTCGAGCCCCCCGCCCGCTTCGGGTTCTCCTCGACGCCGCGCCGTCCCACGGTGACGTCGGTCGTCACCACCGTCGAGATCCGCGACCCGTCGTGAGTGTCGGCCCCAGGAACGCCGACCCGTCGTGAGTGTCGGCCGGGCCGGGCGGCGCCCGATGATTCCGGCCGTGCGCGGGAGTCCAGACTTGGACAGAAGCGACGGCTCGAGGAGGCAGGTATGGCAGAGGGTGCGATGGACTGGCGGATCGAGGTGATCGTGGTGCCGGTCTCAGACGTCGACCGGGCCAAGGAGTTCTACGTGGACGGGTTGGGGTTCAGGCTCGACACGGACCACGTCGGAGGGGAGCACTTCCGCGTCGTCCAGGTGACCCCGCCCGGCTCCGGTTGCTCGCTGGCGTTCGGCCGCGGACTGGGCGGCGGTGAGCCGGGGACGCTGAAGGGCACCCAGTTCGTGGTCCCGGACGCCCGAGCGGCCGTGGCCCGGCTCGACGAGGCGGGCATCTCACATTCCGGCCTGAAGCACTTCGTCGCCGGGACGATGACCGACGGCCCCGAGCCCGACGACGCCGACTTCGGGACGTTCGTGTTCTTCGACGACCCCGACGGCAACTCGTTCGCGATCCAGCAGGGCCGTCGTCCGGCAGCGTGAGCCCGACGCGAGCTGACTGAGGGCCGCCCGACACAAGCGACGGGTCGGCGCCCCGGGACCGACACAAGCGACGGGTCGGCGGCCCCAGGATCCGACACAAGCGACGGGTCGGCGGCCCGGGATCCGACACAAGCGACGGGTCGGCGGCCTCAGGAGCGGGAGAACAGCCGGCTCAGCCACCCGGAGCCCGGCTCCTTCGGGTGGCCCGGGCAGCGGGCGGACTTCGGGACGCCGGCCATGACCTGGTCGACGTGCTGCCCGCACCCCGCCCAGCTCGCCTTGCCGCAGGTCCGGCAGGTGACGCGTCGGCACATCGTGGTTCTCCTTCAACTCGGTTCCATCGGATCATGACGAGGCGGGCGGCCCCGCGGGACCGCCCGCCCCGGGGGTCAGTCGTGCGCGAAGCGGACCGTGGGCAGCACCCTGGTCAGCCAGCGCGGGCTCCACCACGCCGCCGAGCCGGTCAGTCGCAGCAGCACCGGCAGCAGCACCAGCCGCACCAGGAAGGCGTCCAGCAGCACCGCGAGGCCGAGCACCACGCCCATCTCCTTCGGCGGCAGCGGGCCCGAGAGGGCGAACGTGAAGAAGACCGCCACCATCACCGCGGCGGCGGCGAAGATCACCCGGCCCGAGTGCGCCAGTGCCCCCACCATCGCCTCGCGGGGGTCGCCGGTGCGCTCGTAGTGCTCCTTGGCCGACGCCAGCAGGAAGACCGTGTAGTCCATGGCGATCGCGAAGATCATCGCGAAGAAGAACACCGGCGCCCACGCGTCGAGGAAGCCCTGGCTCTCGAAGCCCAGCAGACCGGCGCCGAAGCCTTCCTGGAACACCAACCGGGCGACCCCGAACGCGGCCCCGGTCGAGAGCAGGCTGGCCAGCGTGCCGAGTACGGCGATGAGCGGGGCCTGCAGTGCCACCAGCAGCAGCACGAATCCGAGCACGAGCACGACGCCGATCACGAGCGGGGTGGAGGCGTCGAGCTGGTCCTTGAGGTCCAGGTTCTCCACGGCGGCACCGCCGACGAGGGCGCTGTCGGGCAGGTCGCCCCGCAGCCGGTCGACCGTCTCGGCGAGCGCGGGATCGGACGGGTCGACGGTGGGTACGGCGCTGATGAGCACCAGGTCGCTGCCGTCGGAGGAGGGCTGGGCCGGGACCGCGGCCGCGATGCCGGGGTCCGCGGTGAGGGCGGCCGCGGTGCCGTCGGCGTCCGCGGCGTCGGCCACGACCTGCAGCGTGCCGGGTGCGCCCTCGCCGAACGCGTCCTGGACCACGTCGTAGCCGACCCGGGCGCTGGCGTCCTCCGGGAGCACCTTGATGCTCGGCATGGCCGTGTTGAGGCCGAGCACCGGAAAGGCCAGTGCCAGCAGCACGAGCAGCGAGGCCAGGCCGAACGCGACCGGTCGGCGCCACAGGCGCTCGCCCCAGGCCGCGAAGCGCGCGGAGCGGTGCTCGCCGGCGTTCACCCACTTCAGTGCGCCCTTGTTGATGCGCAGGTCGAGTTTGGCCAGCACCAGGGGCAGCAGGGTCAGGGTGGCGGCGAGGACGAACAGCACCGCGAGCATGATGCCGCCGGCCATCGACCGGAACGCCGGCGACGGCACCAGCATCACCGCGGACAGCGAGATGAGAACGGTGGCCCCGGACAGCAGGACTGCCTTCCCGGCGGTGTCCATGGTCTCCGCGATCGCCGTACGCACCGGCTTGCCGTGGCCCATCCGGCTGGCTCGGTAGCGGACGACCAGGAACAGCGCGTAGTCGATGCCGAGCGCGAGCGCGAACATCATCGCGAAGTTCATCGCCCAGATCGAGACCGGCACCAGCTCGTTGAGCAGCACCAGCGACCCGGCCGAGGCGACCAGGCCGGCGAGGGTGAGGATCAGCGGCAGGCCGGCGGCGACCAGCGCCCCGAAGGCGAGCACGAGGATCGCCAGGGTCACCGGCCAGGAGTACATCTCGGACGTGAGCATCGCCTCGAGGTTGGCCTCGTTGAAGTCCGACCACAGCAGCGATGCGCCGGTCGGGTTGACCTCGACGGCGCCGTTCGAGAGCTCCTCGAGCGGGCCCTTGAGGTCGTTGGCGGCGCGCACCATGTCGTTGGTGTCGGCGTCGGCACCGGCGAGCAGCACGGCGGTGCCACCGTCCTCGCTGAGCGACACCCCCGGCTGGGGCGGGACGATCTCGCCGATCCGCTCATCGGCCTCGAGCAGGGTGGTGGCCTCGGCCAGCACGGCGTCGCCGCCGTTCTCCGCCAGCGGGCCGTCGTCGCTGTGTACGACGACCTGGATGGCCGAGCTGGCGTTGCCGCCGAAGCTGTCCCGGGCCAGCTCGCGCACCGCCACCGACTCGGAGCCGTCGGCCTGCCAGCCGGCACCGGACAGCTCCTGCTCGACCCGTGGCGCGAAGGCACCCAGGACGACGATCGCCAGCACCCAGACCAGGGTCACCAGGCGGGCGTGGTCGAGGACCCACCCGCCGAGCCGGCCGAGCGGCCCGGGTCCGGTCGGGTCCTCGGGGCGGTCGTCGGCGGGCCGCGGGCGGGCGGCGGGGTCGGTGAGCGTCATGTCAGGCGCCTTTCAAGGTTCGTTCTGAGCGTGCAGGGGGTGGACACAAGCGACGGGTCGGCGGGTCAGGGCCCGACACAAGCGACGGGTCGGCGGGTCAGGGCCCGACACAAGCGACGGGTGGGGGTCAGAGGAGGGCGGGGATGGCCTGCCAGGCGATGCCGACGGCGACGAGGAGCACGACGCCGGTGAAGGCCTGGCCCAGCCGCCGGGTGCCGATCCGGCGGGCGACCCGGGCCCCGACCAGCGCGCCGACCGAGGTGGCCACGGTCAGCAGCAGCACCAGGCCCCAGTCCGGAGCCACGCCGGACCCGGCCCGGACCGCGAGCGCGACCGCGCTGGTCACGGCGATCACGACCAGCGAGGTGCCGGTGGCGTGCCGCAGCGACATGCCGAGGGCCAGGGCGAGGGCGGGGACCACCAGGAAGCCGCCGCCGACGCCGAGGAAGCCGGTCAGCAGGCCCACGACGGTCGCGGTCACCAGCACCTTGAGGGCCCGGGGGCACTGGCAGGCGAACACCGGGCTGAACTGCAGGATCGGCTCGTGGTTCTCGGGTACGCCGTCCTCGTCGTCCTGGCCGCTCCCGCGCAGCGAGCGGTGCAGCATCAGGCCGCCGACGACGAGCATGAGCACGGCGAACGAGGCCAGCAGCACCTCGTCGGAGACCAGGGACGAGGCCCGGGCCCCGACCACGGCACCGACGACCGCCGTGGCGGCGAAGCCGAGCCCGCGTCCGAGCAGCACGGTGCCCGAGCGGTGCGCGGTGACGGCGCCGGTGACCGCACCGACCCCGACCACCACCAGCGAGCCGGTGGTGGCCTGGGCGGCGGACTGGTCGAGGGCGTAGACCAGCACCGGCACGGCCAGGATCGAGCCGCCTCCGCCGAGCGCGCCGAGGCTGACGCCGATGACGACGCCCGCGAGGACGGCGAGGAGGGCCAGGGTCACGAGCCGGTCACGCCTCGGGGCCCACGAGGTGCAGGCCGACGTCCTCGGCGTGGTCGAAGGAGTCGTCGATCGCGACCAGCCGGCGACCGCGGGCGGCGATCAGCGACGCGGCGACCGAGGCCCGGTAGCCGCTGGCGCAGTGCACCCAGATCTCCTCGTCGGGGACCTCGTCGAGCCGGTCCACCAGCTCGTGCAGCGGGATGTTCAGCGCGCCGTCGATCCGGGCCGCGGCGTACTCCTCGGCGCGGCGCACGTCGAGGACCCGCACCTCGCGGTGGTGCCGGACGTCGGCCAGGTCGCCGAACGTGCCGGTGGGGTACGACGCGGGCTCGCCGCCGGCCCACTCCTCCGGGCCGCCGGTGGCGTGGGCGGCCGGCCGGTCGATGCCGATCCGGACCAGCTCGCGCTGGGCGTCGGCCACCTGGTCGGGGGACTCGCCGAGCAGGGTCAGCGGAGTGCCCCACGGGATCAGCCAGCCGAGGTAGGTCGCGAACGCACCGTCGATGCCGAAGTTCAGGCTGCCGGCGGCGTGACCGGCGGCGAAGGCCGTCCGGTTGCGCAGGTCGACGACCCACTCGCCGTCGGTGATCCGGCGCCGCAGCTCGTCGGCGTCGGCGCGGTCCGGCGGGCTGAGGTCCGGCTCGTCCGGCCCGGCCTCGTTGCCGGGGGACATGTGCACGTAGTACGCCGGCCAGGCGCCGAGCCCGGCGAGCATCTCCTCCACCCACTGCTCCCGCTCCTGGGTGAGCGCGGGGTTCTCCCGGCGCTCGCGGCCGATCGTGGACTCGGTGCCGCCCGAGGAGCCGGAGGAGCAGAACGAGCCGAAGCCGTGGGTGGGGAGGACCTCGGCGTCCTCCGGCAGCAGGTCGGCGAGCCGGTGGACGGAGTCGTGCTGGCGGCGGGCCAGCTCGTGGGTGTGCTCGTCACCGAGCAGGTCCGGGCGTCCGGTGGCGCCGAAGAGCAGCGACCCCCCGGAGAACACCGCGACCTCCTCGCCGGTGCCCTCGTCGCGCAGGGCGTAGCTGAGGTGGGTGAAGGTGTGCCCGGGGGTGGCCACGGCGACCAGCCGGATCCGGTCCCCCACGGCGACGGTCTCGCCGTCGGTGACCGGGGTCCGGTCGAAGGCCACGTCGTCCTCGCCGTTGACGAGGTACGCCGCCCCCGTGCGCCGGGCCAGGGCCAGCCCGCCGGTGAGGTAGTCGTTGTGGATGTGGGTCTCGAGCACGTGCGTCAGGCGCAGGTCGTGCTCCTCGAGCAGGGCGAGGACCCGGTCGATGTCGCGCTGCGGGTCGATCGCCGCCGCCACCCGGCCGTCGTGGACCAGGTAGCTGCGGTCGCCGAGGCTCGGGGTCTCGATGGTCAGGATGCTCAGGTCGCTCATGTGCTCCTCCTCGGGACTCAGCGGGTCTGGACGGGGCGCCCGGACCTCTGCCAGGCGCCCGTGCCTCCCGCGACGTTCACGGCGTCGAACCCGGCCTGGTCGAGGACCTCGGCCATGGCGCTGGACCGGTTGCCGGACGCGCAGATCACGAACACCGGCCGCTCCCGGTCGAGCTCGCCCAGGCGGGCGGGCAGCTGGCCCATCGGGATCGGTCGCGCGCCGGGCACGTGGCCCTCGGCGTACTCGTCGGGCTCCCGGACGTCCACCAGGGTGGCGCCGTCCTCGAGGGCGGCCTCGAGTCCTGCGATGTCGGTCTCGCGCATGCTGTCGTGCTCCGTTCCTTCTCGGGAATACCCAGCGGGGTATGACCGGTTGACCTCACCGTAACACCCCCTGGGGTATGGTCAAGTCAACGACGACGGAGAGGTGGACCCATGAGCGCCATCGAGCTGGGTGCGGAGAACTTCGAACGCACCATCACCGAGAACGAGATCGTCCTGGTGGACTTCTGGGCCTCCTGGTGCGGCCCCTGCCGGCAGTTCGCGCCGGTCTACGAGGCCGCCTCCGAGGCCAACCCGGATCTCGTCTTCGGCAGCATCAACACCGAGACCGAGCAGCAGCTGGCGGCGGCGGCGAAGGTGACCTCGATCCCGACGCTGATGGCGTTCAAGGACGGCAGCCTGGTCTTCTCCCAGCCGGGAGCGATGCCGGCGCCGGCGCTGGACCAGCTGATCGCCGCCGTGCGCGAGCTGGACGTGGAGAAGGCCCGGGCCGAGGCCCAGGCGGGCCAGCAGGGCCAGTCGGGGGACGGCACCGCATGAGCGGCCGCCCGACGAGGACCACCGCCCCGGCGGCACCCGAGAGGAAGGACTGACCATGGAGCTCGACGCGACCGAGATGGGTCCGGTCATCAACCGGATCAAGCGCGCCCAGGGCCAGCTCGGCGGGGTGCTGCGCATGCTCGAGGAGGGCCGGGACTGCGAGGACGTCGTGACCCAGCTGGCCGCGGTCTCCCGCGCCCTGGACCGGGCCGGCTTCGCGATCGTGGCCTCGGGCCTGCAGCAGTGCCTGACCACGGGCGAGGGCATGGAGAGCGTGGACGTGAAGAAGATGGAGAAGCTCTTCCTCTCGCTCGCCTGATCCGGCTCAGCCCGCCCGTTCAGTCCGCCCGCGCGAGCGACTCCCGCTCGGAGGAGCGGTCCAGGCGACGGTCGACGAGCCGGGCCAGGGCGAAGAGCCCGACCATCACCGCGCAGACGAGGCCGACGTTGAGCAGGGTGCGCCCGTAGCCGATCTCGAGGACGTCGAGGAACGGGTAGGGGTACCAGTCCACGACCGCCCCCCGGACGAGCGTGTGCGTCAGCCACAGCCCCAGCAGGGCCAGGAACGGGCCGAGCAGGGGCCAGGTCACCCGCCCCCGCGGCTCGAACGCGAGCCAGCCGACGACGGCGAGCGCCGGGACCACCACGTGCAGGAGCGTGTCGGCGGCCTGGTTCCACCCCTCGAGGTCGAGCAGCGGCCGGAGCAGGAAGAAGTGCACGACCATGACGCCGAAGATCACCACCACGGCGCTGATCCGCAGGGCCCGCCACGCCCGGCCGTCCCGGCCCGGGTCGCGGGCCAGCGCGGCCGCCGTCCAGGCCACCAGGACGTTGCTCCAGATGGTCAGGTAGGACGCGAACCGGATCAGCCGGGTCGCCAGCCCGGGGTCCTCGGTCTCGTCGAGCACCGCCGCCCCGCGCGCCACCAGCACCAGCTGGAGCAGGACGGCGCAGGCGGCCGCGACCGCGGTGACGAGATGGAGGGCCCGGGCGTGCCGGGGTGAACGGAGGCCCGTCATGCGGCGCAGGCTATCGGCCCGGCACCCGGTCGGTGGCCGGAACCGGCAGCTCGACGGCCCGGTTGAGCCAGGTCTGCACGACCTCCATCCCCACCCCGAGGTAGAGGTCGAGGGCGCCCGTGCGGGAGTCGGTCGCCAGCTCGGCCCTCGGGAACCCGTGCTCGCGCCCGGCGCGGAAGGCGTCCGCGAGCAGTGCCTGCGCCAGTCCCCGCCGACGGTGGTCGCGGTGTACGCCGACCCGGGCCACGTCGGCGTACCCGTCGGAGCCGGTGACGTGGACCGCGCCGACCACGGCCCCGGTGTCGTCGGTGACCACCCGGAGGTTCCACCCGGCGGCACCCGGCCGCTCCCACACCTGCGCGGCGAAGTCGCCGAGGCTCTGGCGCTCGCGGTCGGACCACTCGAGGAACGCGTCTTCGAGGACCCGCCACACCGCCTCGCGGTCCGCGGGCCCGGCCTCGCGCACCGTGTGGCCCGCAGGCAGGGAGCGGGCGGGCACCTCCCGCCCCTCGGGCAGGCGGAGGACCCACGACTCCCACCGCACCTGCCAGCCCAGGGAGGCGAGCAGCCGGTCGCCCGCCGACCCCCGGGGCACGGGCATCCCGACGCGGGCCGCCCCTCCGGAGGCGGCGACCCGCTGCAGCCAGTGGGCGAGCGCCGTCCCGAGCCCCCGGCCGTGGTGGTCGGGGTGGACGGCGGCGTCGGCCCGGTCGCCGCCGCTCCACTCGGCGAAGCCGACCAGTCCCCCGGCCGCGACCACGCCCACGGTGCTGGCAGCGAGGTCGAAGCTGGGGCGGCGCCACTCGCCGACGATGTCGGCCTCCTCGATGGCGACCTCGCCGAGGTCGGCGAGCTCGTTCGCGGCGACCAGCGCCGTCACGGCCGCGGCATCCTCGTCGACGAGCGGGCGGGCGGTCAGTCCGGCCGGAAGGCCGTCGAGCGGTTCCATCCGTCGATCACAGCAGTCGGCGCGCCGCGGCGCACCTGATTTCTCCTGGGGGCCGTCCTCCTCCGCTCCCCCGAGGGCGGAGGAGGACGCCCGCTGTGGGGCTGGTCTGGGCGCGGCCGGCATTGGGGGCTGGCCGCACCCAGGATCGTGGTCGTCGCCCGCGCGACGAGGCACTCCAGGGGCGGCTTCGACCCTAGAGCGGGCGCCGATCGGGTCGACACACCCGTAGGGGTGGAGTTCCGGGGCCCGGGAGGGGGCGTCGGTCCGGTGGAGCCGGGGTGCGGGAGTCGGCGTGCGGGAGCCGGTCAGTCCGGGTCCTGCACCCGGATCCGGTCGGGCAGGAAGCCGTGCCGGACCCCCCAGAGCACCGCCTGCGAGCGGCTCCGGGCGTCGATCTTGCGATAGCAGGAGCGGATGTAGGACTTGATCGAGTTGATCGACAACGAGGTGCGCTCGGCGATCTCAGCGTTGCTCCGCCCCTGCGTGATCAGGGCGAGGACCTCGGCCTCGCGAGCGGTCAGGCCCTCCTCGCGGCCGGGCCAGTCCCCGCCGATCACCGCGCCGGTGCGACCCGGGTCCGGGGAGACCACGACCTCGCCGTCGACCACGGCGCGCAGGGCCGCGGCCAGCTCGGAGCCGGTCAGCGACTTGGAGAGGTAGCCGGCCACGCCGTGGGCGACGCTGGCCTGGCTGAGCACGTGCCCCAGGTTCCACGTGTAGACGACCAGCCGGTCCACCAGCGGGTTGGCCACCAGCTGGGAGACGGCGTCGCCGTCCCCCTGGGTCTGGGCGAAGGTGTCGTAGAGCGCGATGTCCACCGAGCTGGCCACGGCGGTGTCCGCGTTCAGCTCGACGATCTCGAAGTCGTCGGAGTAGGAGCGCAGCATGTCGGCCAGGCCCCGGACCACGACCTCGTAGTCGTTGACGATGGCGAGGCGGATCGGCATGGGCGTCAATGTAGCCGGGCCCGGCGTCCGGTGCCGAGGGAACTCGACCGGACGCCGGGCCCGTTGTGGCCCGTTGTGGACCGCAGTGGCCCGATGTGGAACGTTGTTGACCGCCGGGACGGATCAGGCGTTGCGGATCGCGGAGACGTCGAAGCTCAGCTTGACCTTCTCCGAGATCAGGACGCCGCCGGTCTCGAGCGCGGCGTTCCAGGTGAGGCCCCAGTCCTTGCGGTTGACCGAGACCTCGCCCTCGAAGCCGACCCGCACGTTGCCGAAGGGGTCCCGGGCGGAGCCGGTGGCCTCGAAGGGCACCGTGACCGGCCGGGTGACGTCCTTGATCGTCAGGTCGCCGGTGACCAGCCAGGTGCTCTCGCCCTCGCGCTCGACGGCGGTGGAGACGAACGTGATCCTGGGGAACTGCTCGACGTCGAGGAAGTCGCCCGAGCGCAGGTGGCCGTCGCGGTCCGCGACGCCGGTGTCGATGCTGGCCACGTCGATCGCGAGCTCGACCGAGGAGTCGGCCGGCCGCTGGGCGTCGATCCGGGCGGCCCCGTCGAAGGTGGCGAAGGAGCCACGGACCGTGGTGACCATCGCGTGCCGGGCCGAGAAGCCGATCCGGGTGTGGGTCGGGTCGAGGGTGTACTCGCCGGTGAGGTCGGCGACCGCGCCGCTCTGGGCGCCCTCGGTGCCCTCCGTGTCAATGCCCTCCGTGTCGGGGGCCTCGGTCTTGGTGCGGCTGAAGATGCTCATCTGTGCTCCTCCTGGGTTTGCGGGTATCTCGTTGAAAGTTGAACAAGCATCGGATCGAGACATTCCTGCCCCAGTGCGTGACCTGCACCACACCTCGGCCTAGAGTCGCGCGCACGTCACCCCACGAGGCACTCCCAGGAGCCGCACGTGATCGAGATCCACGACCGCACCAGCCTGCGATCCGTCGCGGTCCGCGTCGCCGCCCGCGCCGTCGTCCGCCCGGTCCTCTCCCTCTGGCCGGTGGAGGGTCCGCTGGGCCCGGCCCGGCACGTGGTCGAGGTCGGGGCGCGGGCGCTGCCCCGGCTGCGGTCCACGACCGTCGAGCACGTGCAGGGAGACGGGTGGACCGCCGAGCTGGTGCGGCCGCGCGGGGCCGAGCCCGGCCGGGAGGCGCTGGTCTACTTCCACGGTGGGGCGTTCCTGTTCTGCGGCCTGGCGACGCACCGTCGGATCGTGGAGCGGCTCTCCCTGCGGACCGGGCTGCCGGTGCTCTCGGTGGCCTACCGGCAGCGCAGCAGCCACTTCGTCGAGACCAGCGTCTCCGACTGCACCGACGCCGTGAACTGGCTCGTCGAGCGCGGCTACGACCCGGGCCGGATGGTGCTGGTCGGTGACTCGGCCGGTGGCCACCTGGCGTTCACGGTGGCCATGGAGGCCGGAGCCCAGGGCCTCGGCGTCGCCGGCGTCGTGGGGCTCTCGCCCTGGCTGGACTTCGACAACTCCGTGCGACGCACCCACGCCAACGCCCGGCGCGACGCCTACATCCCGACCTTCCGCCTGGACCGGATCGCCCGCCAGGTCACCGGCAAGCAGATCCTCGAGCCCTCGCTCTCCCCGGTGAACCGGGACCTCGACGACCTGCCGCCGGCGCTGCTGGTGTGCGCGGCCGACGAGGTGCTGCGCTGCGACGCCGAGCTGATGACCGAGCGGCTCGACGCCGCCGGAGTGCCGGTGGACCTGCACGTGTGGAGGGGGCAGGTGCACGCCTTCCCGGTCCTGGCCCACCTGCTGCCGGAGTCCAGCGCCGCACTGGACCTGGTCTCCTCCTTCGTCGCCGACGCGCTGGGCGTGCGCGAGCGCACAGCGTCGTGGATGTGGGCAGCCGCCGAAGGACCCACTACCGTTGCGGGGTGAGTGACACCGCGGAACCGACCGGCCCGACCGAGCAGCAGACGACCTTCGAGGACCTGGGTCTCGACGACCGGGTGCTGCAGGCGCTCCGGGCGGTCGGCTACGAGTCGCCCTCGCCCATCCAGGCGCAGACCATCCCGCCCCTGCTCGAGGGCCGGCACGTGGTCGGCCTGGCGCAGACCGGCACCGGCAAGACGGCCGCGTTCGCGCTCCCCATCCTCTCCCGGCTGGACCTGACCCAGAAGACGCCGCAGGCTCTGGTCCTCACCCCGACCCGCGAGCTCGCGATCCAGGTCTCGGAGGCCTTCGAGAAGTACGCCGCCCGGCTCAGCGGGGTCCGGGTGCTCCCGGTCTACGGCGGCCAGGCGTACGGCGTCCAGCTCAGCGCCCTGCGCCGCGGCGTGCACGTCATCGTCGGCACGCCGGGGCGGATCATGGACCACCTCGAGAAGGGCACCCTGGACCTCTCCGAGCTGCGCTTCCTGGTGCTCGACGAGGCCGACGAGATGCTGAAGATGGGCTTCGCCGACGACGTCGAGACGATCCTGGCCGACACCCCGGACAGCAAGCACGTCGCGCTGTTCTCGGCGACGATGCCCGCGCAGATCCGGCGGATCTCGAAGAAGTACCTCACCGACGCCGCCGAGATCACGGTCAAGAGCAGGACGACCACGGCCGCCAACACCACCCAGCGCTACCTGCTGGTCTCCCACCCGCAGAAGATCGACGCCCTCACCCGGATCCTCGAGGTCGAGAACTTCGAGGCGATGATCATCTTCGCCCGCACCAAGCAGGGCACCGAGGAGCTGGCCGAGCGGCTCCGGGCCCGCGGCTTCTCGGCGACCGCCATCAACGGCGACGTCGCCCAGGTGCAGCGGGAGCGGACCATCAACCAGCTGCGCCAGGGCAAGCTCGACATCCTGGTCGCCACCGACGTCGCCGCCCGCGGACTCGACGTCGAGCGGATCAGCCACGTCGTCAACTACGACATCCCCACCGACACCGAGTCCTACGTCCACCGCATCGGCCGCACCGGTCGCGCCGGCCGCAGCGGGGACGCGATCTCGTTCATCACCCCGCGCGAGCGGTACCTGCTCAAGGCCATCGAGAAGGCCACCCGGCAGGCCCTGACCCAGATGCAGCTCCCGACGGTGGAGGACATCAACTCGACCCGGCTCACCCGCTTCGACGACGCGATCACCGAGGCGCTGGGCACGGACCGGGTGGCGTTCTTCCGCGACGTCGTCGACCACTACGTCCGGGAGCACAACGTCCCCGAGGCCGACGTCGCGGCCGCGCTGGCCGTGGTGCTCCAGGGCGACCAGCCGCTGCTGCTCGAGGAGGAGCCGGAGCCGGTCCGGATGCCGCGGGAGGACCGTCCCGCGCGGGCCGACCGGGGCTCGGACCGCGGTCGGGGACCGGGCCGGGAGCGGGGTCCGCGCAGCTCGGGCCCGAGCGCGACGTACCGGATCGCGGTCGGCAAGCGGCACAAGGTCGAGCCGCGCCAGATCGTCGGGGCGCTCGCCAACGAGGGCAACCTCGGACGCGGGGACTTCGGCAAGATCGACATCCGCGGCGACCACTCCTTCGTGGAGCTGCCGGCCCAGCTGCCCGGTGACACCTGGGACGCGCTGCGCAGCACGCGGATCTCCGGCAAGCTCATCGAGCTGAGCAGGGCCGAGGGGCACGCTGCGGCGCCGCAGGGCAAGCGGAAGCCGCGACACAAGTAGCCCCGCGTTCCTCTCGCCCGGAAGCCCCGCGTGCCCTAGTGTGACGGCAGTCACATGTGGGGACAGGTGCCGAAGGAGCAAGAGATGCAGCAGCAGGTCCCCCTCGTCCGCGCGGTCCCGGTGATCGCGGTCGTGACCACCCTCCTCGCGCTGCTGGCCGCGGCGCTGACCACCCCCGCAGGGGCGGCCGAGCGCGCCGCGAGCCCGTCGTACGTCGCGCTCGGCGACTCCTACGCCTCTGGCACCGGGACCCGCAGCTACCTGGCTGACGGGACCAGCTGCCAGCGGTCCACCCGGGCCTACCCGGCCCTGATCGCGGCGGCCCGTGGCTACGAGCTCAGCTTCCGGGCCTGCTCGGGCGCGCGGGTCTCCGACGTCGCCACCCAGGTGGAGGCGCTCTCGCCGGCGACCGGATACGTCACGGTCTCGGTCGGCGGCAACGACGCCGGCTTCGCCGACGTGCTCACCGAGTGCGCCCAGCCCGGCTGGATGAGCGACTGCAACGGCGCCATCGACGCCGCCCGCAGGTTCATCGACCGCACCCTGCCGGGGCGGCTGGCCGGCCTGTACGCCGACATCGACCAGCGGGCGCCCAACGCCCGCGTGGTCGTGGTCGGCTACCCCCGGATCTTCATGGGCAAGGACTGCAACTGGGCCACCTGGTTCTCCCGCAGCGAGATGACCCGGCTCAACGAGACCGCCGACCTGCTCAACCAGCGCACCGCCGGGCTGGCCGCCACCCGGGGCTTCGGGTTCGCCGACCCCACCGACCGGTTCGTCGGGCACGCGGTCTGCGCGGACGCCGAGTGGATCAACGGCCTGTCCTGGCCGATCTCGGAGTCCTACCACCCGAATCGGCCCGGTCACTCCTCCGGCTACACGCCCACGGTCAGCCCGCTGCTGACCGGCGCCGCGGTCGCGGTCAGCCGGACCGTCCGGCAGCGGGCGGCCGCGTCGGCGGAGCGGCTGGTCGAGGCGCAGCGCGAGCACACCGCGACGGACGCGGCGATCGAGCCGGAGACCGTCGCTGCCCCGGACCTGACCACGCCGCGGGCCCGGAAGGCGGCCCGCCGGGCCGGGGTCGACCTCGGCAGCCGGCGCAGCATCGACGCCGCCGACCGCCGGGCCTCGCGCGCCCAGGCCCGGGCCTGGGCCCGCACCCACTGACGCTCACGGCGCCGCCGGGGCCGCCGGGGCCGCCGGCCGCTCGGGCCGGTTCGGCCGGGGACGGTCCGAGAGGGGTCCGGGCCGGGACTAGGGTGGTGCCGATGTCCCGGTTGGTCGGTCGCGCAGCCCTCGTCGAGGAGATCCACGCCCGCCTCGCGTCCGGTCGGCCGGTCGCCCTGCACGGCCCGACCGGCATCGGCAAGAGCGCGCTGCTCGACGAGGTCGAGGCGCACGCGGCGTCCTCGGGCACCCGGGTGCTGCGGGCCCGCGGCGCGGTCGCGGAGCGCTCGCTGCGGTTCGCGGCGCTGCAGGACCTGCTCGACCAGGTCCCCGGGGACGTCCTGGCCGCCCGACCCGAGGAGGCCCGGGTCGTGGGCACGGGCCTCGTGGGGCGACCCCTCGACCCGGACGCGGTGCACCAGGTGCAGCGGGCGTGGTTCCGGATCCTGGGCGAGCTCGCGGCGGCCGGCCCGGTGCTGCTGCTCGTCGACGACGCGCAGTGGATCGATGCCGAGTCCCTCGCCGCGATCGGGTACGCCGGCCGCCGGGTCGCCGCGTCCGCCGGCCTGGTCTCCACCTGGGGTCCCGAGCCGGACGGGTCCGCCGAGGTCCTCCCCGCCGCGGACCACCTCGACGTGCCCGCACTGGACTCCGGCGACGTCGTCCACCTGCTGGGCCGGCACGGGGTCTCCCCGTCGGCGGCACAGCGGATCTGCACCCAGGCCGGTGGGCTGCCCGCGCTCGCCCTCGCCCTCGGCGGTGCCGCCGGGGCGGACCCGACCCTGCTGGGCCGGCCCTCGCCGACGCCCGCGAGCATCGTCCGGATGCTGCACGACCGGGTCGCGTCCCAGCCTGGCGAGGTCCGCGAGACGCTCGTCCACGCGGCCCTGCTGCACCGTCCCACCATGCGGCACCTGGTCCGGGCCGGGCGCAGCGACGCGGAGGCGCACCTCGAGCACGCCACCCGCGCCGGGCTGCTGACCCGGCGTGAGGAGGAGGTGCGCTTCACCCCGCCGGCACTCGCCCAGGTGCTGGCCGGGGCGGTGCCCGCCGACCGTCGCGCCGCGCTGCACCGCCGGCTCGGCGAGGTCGCGGCCACGGCGGCCGAGCAGCTCCGGCACCGCGCCCTCGCCGACCCGGCCCCCGACGAGGGGCTGGCCGGCGAGCTGGCGACGGCGGCCGAGGCCGCCCTGCAGCGCGGCGACCGCGAGCTGGCCTGCGAGCTGTTCCTGCTCGCCGCCGACCGCTGCCCGCCCGCGCTGGCGGCGCTGCGCGTCGAGTGCCTGGCCTCCTGCGTCGAGGCCGGGGCGCCCGGCAACCACGCCGACCTGATCTACCGGGCGCTGGACGACCTGCTCGCCGCGGAGGCCACGCCCGGCCAGCGGGTGCGGGTCCGTCTGGCACTCGTGGAGCTGGCCGGCACCGGGACCGCGATGGTCGAGGAGGTGTTGACCGCCGCGCTGGCCGACGCCGGTGCCGAGCCGCACCTGGTGGCCGACGTCCTCCTGCAGCGGGCCCGGGTGCACCTGCGGGAGTCCCGGCCGCGCGAGTCGGAGCGGCACGCGGCCGAGGCGGTCCGGATCCTCCGACGGCTGGGCGACCAGCGGGCCGAGGCGCTCGCCCTGCCCCTGCTCGCCGCCGTACGCCGATGGCTCGGCGTGGGCGACCACGACGCGGTCCTGCGCCGGGCGCTGAGCCTGCCGGAGCCGGCCACGCCGGGGATGCTGCACACCTCGCCGCGCTACATGGCCGCCCGCTTCGCGTTCTACGACGACCGTCTCGAGGAGTCCTGGGAGGCCTGCCTGACCATGCTCGCGGGCGTCGAGCGCGGGGCCGGCCAGGATGCGGTGCACCTGCTGCGGTGCCTGGTCGAGACCGCCGCCCGGCTCGGTCGGTGCCGGGAGGCCCTGGACTACGCGGCCCGGGCGCAACGGGTGGCCGACGACTTCGAGCTCGAGGCGCACCCGTCGTGGTTCATCACGGCGACCGCCGAGCTGGTTGGCGGCGACCTGGCCCGGGCCCGTCGGCTGGCCGAGCAGGGGGTCGTCGCCTGCGAGGAGGCCGGTGACCGGCGCTACCTGCAGCGGCACCTCATGGTGCTCGGGCAGGCACTGCTGCGGCAGGGCGACGCCCGGGCCGCGGCCACCGCGCTGGGCCGGCTGCGCGAGATCGAGCGGGAGAACGGCATCGGCGACCCCACGGTGAACCGGTGGCGCCCCGACCTGGTCTCCGCCCTCGTCGTGGCCGGCGACCTCGCGACGGCCGCCGAGGTGGTCGAGGAGACCCGGGCGGCGCTGGCCGGGCGCTCGGAGGTGGCCGGGACCCGCGCCCAGCTGGACCGGGCCGCGGCCGAGCTCTGCCTGGCCCGTGGGGAGACCGACCGGGCCGAGGAGCTGCTGGCCTCCTCGGAGCGGGTCTGCCGGGAGCTGGGGCTGCGGATCGACCTGGGTCGGGCCCTGCTGACCCGGGCGCACCTCGAGCGCCGCCGTCGCCGGGCGGCCGCGTCCCGGGAGGCGTTGGCGGCCGCGCACGAGGTGTTCCGGGACGCGCACGCGGCTCCGTGGGCCACCCAGGCCCGCTCGGCGGCGCGGATCCCCGACCCCCGGCCGGTCGGGGACGGGGCCCCGGAGCGGGACCGGGGGTTGGATCAGCTCACCGCCACCGAGCGCCGGATCGCGCGCCAGGTCGCCGAGGGCGCCAGCAACCGGGAGGTGGCCGAGCGCCTGTTCCTCTCGGTCAAGACCGTCGAGGCCACGCTGACCCGGATCTACCGCAAGCTCGGCCTGCGCTCGCGGACCCAGCTCGCGGCGTACGTGCTCCCGGGCGACGGGCCGGCCTGACCCGTGGACCTGCGTCGCCTCTCCGAGGAGCTCGGCCCCGGCCTGCTCCGGGACATCGTGCTGGTCTGCCTGGCGGTCGGCGTGGTCGGGGTCTCCTACGGTGCGATCACGGTCAGCGAGGGGCTGCCGGTGTGGACCCCGTCGTACTTCTCACTGGTCGTGCTCGCCGGTGCCAGCCAGTTCCTGTTCACCGGGATCGTCGCCGCGGGCGGCAGCCCGGTGGCCGCCGTGGTCGCCGGGCTGCTGGTCAACGCCCGGCACCTGCCGTTCGGGTTCGCGCTCGCCGACACCGTCCGGGGCCGGCCGCTGCTCGGCGGCTACCTGATGATCGACGAGTCCGTCGCGTTCGCGCTGGCCCAGCGCGACCCCCGGGTCCGCCGGGTCGCCTACTTCACGTGCGGGCTGCTGCTCATGCTCTGCTGGAACGTCGGGTCGCTGCTGGGGGCCCTGGCCGGCACCACGATCACCGACACCGACGCGCTCGGCCTGGACGCCGCCTTCCCGGCCGTGCTCCTGGCGCTGGTGCTGCCGAGCCTGCGGACGGCCGGCACCCGGCGCCCGGCCCTGCTCGGCGCCGCGGTGGCGCTGGCGCTCACGCCGTTCCTGCCCGCGGGGCTGCCGGTGCTGTTCGCGCTCGCCGGCCTGGTGCTGGCCCGTCCCGGTCGGGAGCCGGCGTGATCGGCACGACCGCGATCCTGGTCTCCGGTGCCGTGCTGGGCCTGGGCACCTTCGGCTACCGGGTCGCCGGGCCGCTGCTGCGCACCCGGTTCACGCCCTCCCCCTGGACCCAGGAGCTGATGACGACCGGGGCGACGGTCCTGCTGTTCGCGCTCGTGGTCACCAGCGCGGTCGCGGACGGCCGGGAGCCGGCCGACCTCGCCCGACCGGCCGGGGTCCTGGTCGGTGGCGTGCTGGCCTGGAAGAGGGCGCCGTTCGTCGTCGTGGTGCTCGCCGCGGCCGGCACCGCCGCGCTGCTGCGGCTGCTGGTCCGGTGACCCGGGTCAGGGCTCCAGGCGCTCCCGGTAGCCGGGCAGCGTCGCCTCGGTGACCACCAGGGGGTGGTCGGTGGCCCGCCGCACGTTGGCCGACAGGTCGGCCCGGTAGCGGCTGAACTCGATCTTGTCGGAGCCGAAGACCCAGTCCACCAGCATCCGGGGTGGCGGGGCGCAGGCGCCGCCGGTGCTGCCGCCGTTCGCGGCCTTCAGGGCGGTGTTCGCGGTCAGCGGGCAGAAGTACTCGGCGCGCTCGTTGAAGTCGCCGGTGAAGATGACCGGGGTGCCGTCCGCGCCGAGCCGGTTCGCCAGCCCGATCTGGATGCTGGTGGCGGCCCGGCGCCAGCGCACGTTGTTGCCGTGCGCCTTGGTGGTCGCGGGGTTGTGGAAGTTGGCCACCCACACGCGCTGCCCGGTGGCGTAGTGCTCGAGGAGGACGTACGGCATCTGGCGCTGGCGCCCCCCGAAGTAGGGGATCCCGATCGTGCGCTTCTCGACGGCGCCGAAGCTGCCCTGGCGCCAGGCGATCGAGTTCTCGACGCCGAGGTGGCCCACCGCCATGCCCGGCCACACGTCCCAGGTGCCTCCGGCGCGACCGAGGAAGTTGTTCAGCTGCGGGGCCTGGAACTCCTGCAGGCCGACGACGTCCACGCCCTGGCCGGAGAGCGAGCCGAGGGCCCAGCCCATGCGGACCCCGCTGGAGGCCCAGCCGGGGCGGTTCCCGCCCTTGACGGTGTGGCTGTGCCCGAGCACGTTGAACGAGGCCACCGTGAAGGAGGCCGGCGCGACCGTGCGGAACTTCGGCGGCGGTGGCTTCTTCGGCTCCGGCCGCGGCTCGAGCACCACGCGCGGGCCGGTGAGCTGGCGGCGGGTGTCGCGGGCGGCCGGCGTGGGCGCCGGCGTCGCCTTGGCCCGGGGGGTCGCCTCGACCGCTGCCGCGCTGTCGGAGGGCGTCGGCGGGGCGACGATGCCGGCGTTGGCGGCCCGCTCGTCGTCGGCGCCGGGGGCCGCCTGGAGGCCCACTGCCACGACGACCGCCGTCACCAGCGCAGCAGGCGCCAGCATCACGAGCAGATCGGGTGGTTTGCGCACCGCCCGAACACTACCCGCAAGTCGCCGGCCACGCCCAAGCCTCGGGCCCGGCCCAGTGCTCGCGGGATCGGGTCTCAGGCGATCCACACGGTCTTGAGGTTGGTGAACTCCCGGATCCCGGCCGCGCTGAGCTCCCGGCCGTGCCCGGAGGCCTTGACCCCGCCGAAGGGCATCGCCGGGTGGGAGGCGGTCATCGAGTTGATGAAGGTCTGGCCGGCCTCGAGGTCACGGACGAAGATCTCCTGCTCCGCGGCGTCGGTGGTCCAGGCGTTGGCGCCGAGGCCGAAGCGGGTGGCGTTGGCGAGGGTGACCGCCTCCTCGATCGAGCCCACCTTGAACACCGTCGCGACGGGTCCGAACGCCTCCTCGTGGAAGAGCTCCATGTCCTCGGTGACACCGGTCAGCACCGTCGGCGGGTACCACCAGCCCGGTCGGTCCGGGGTCTCGCCGCCGAGCTCGAGGGTGGCCCCGTCCGCGACGGCGGCGTCGACCAGCGCGACGACGTCCTCGCGGCCCTGCTCGGTGGCCAGCGGTCCGACGTCGGTGCCCTCCTCCATCGGGTCGCCGACGGTCAGGCCCGACATGGCCTTGAGGAACAGGCCCAGCCACTCGTCGTACACGTCGGCGTGGACGATGAAGCGCTTGGCGGCGATGCAGGACTGGCCGCAGTTCTGGGTGCGCGAGGTGGTCGCCACCCGGGCGGCCTCCTCGAGGTCGGCCGAGGGCATCACCACGAACGGGTCGGAGCCACCGAGCTCCAGGACCACCTTCTTCAGCGACTCCCCGGCCACCCGGCCCACGGCCACACCGGCGCCCTCGGACCCGGTCAGCGTGGCGGCGGCCACGCGGGAGTCCGTGATGACCGACTCGACGGCCGAGGAGCCGACCAGCAGGGTGGTGAAGACGTGGTCGGGGAACCCGGCGTCGACGAAGAGCTGCTCGATGGCCAGCGCCGTCTGCGGGACGTTGCTGGCGTGCTTGAGCAGCCCCACGTTGCCGGCCATGAGCGCCGGGGCGGCGAACCGCATCGCCTGCCACCAGGGGAAGTTCCACGGCATGACCGCCAGGACCACCCCGATCGGCAGGTAGCGGCCGTAGGCCCGGGAGGCGCCCACCGTCTCGGCGTCGATGGGCTCGTCGGCCAGGTGCTCGGCGCCGTGGTCGGCGTAGTAGCGCAGCGCGGACGCGCACTTGCCGATCTCCCCGGCCGCGGAGGCACGGGTCTTGCCCATCTCGAGCGTGACCAGCTCGGCCAGCTCGTCGGTGCGCTCGTCGAGCAGCTCGGCGGCCCGACGCAGCCAGGCCGCGCGGTCGTCGTACGAGGTGAGGCGGTAGTCGGCGGCCGCTGCGGAGGCGCGGCCGATGGCGGCCTCGACCTCCTCGGGGGTCAGCTCCTCGAAGGTGCGCAGCACCTCTCCTGTGCGGGGGTCGGTCGTGGCGATGGGCATGCCGCCCAGACTGCCAGAGGCGGCAACCTCCCGTCACCGGTCGGAGCGCGGGCCCGCCGCTGTCCGTCCCGGTCCGCTCAGGTCCGCGGCCCGTGCGCCCGTGGCAGGGTGGTGCCATGGCAGACGACCACGAGTCCAGCCCCGGCCCCCCGACGACGGCGATCCTGTTCGGCGCGACCGGGGACCTGGCCCGTCGCAAGCTGCTGCCCGGACTGCTGCACCTCTGGCGCTCCGGGCTGCTGCCGGAGATGCGGGTGGTGGGCACCTCGCTGGACGAGCACGACCGGGACTCGTTCGTGCAGCTGGCGCGTGAGGCGGTGGCGGAGTTCAGCTCCGACGAGCTGGACAAGGACGAGTTCGAGGAGTTCGCCACGCTGCTGCACTGGGCGCCGAGCGGCACCGAGCAGCTGGTGGCGGCGGTGAAGGAGGCCGAGGCCGACTGCACCCAGCCGCACACCCGCCTGCACTACCTCTCGGTGCCGCCCAGCGCCGCGCTCAGCGTCGTCCACCAGCTCCGCGACGCCGGCCTGGTCGAGGGCAGCCGGATCGTCATGGAGAAGCCGTTCGGCACCGACCTGGACTCCGCCCGGTCGCTCAACGCCTCGATCCACGAGGTGTTCGAGGAGGAGCAGGTGTTCCGGATCGACCACTTCCTCGGCAAGGAGGCGGCGCTGAACATCCTGGCCTTCCGGTTCGCGAACGGGCTGTTCGAGCCGATCTGGCACCGCAACTTCATCGACCATGTGCAGATCGACATCCCCGAGACCCTCGGGCTGGAGGGCCGCTCGGCGTTCTACGAGAAGACCGGCGCCTACCGGGACATGGTGGTGACCCACCTGTTCCAGGTGCTGGCCTTCACCGCGATGGAGTCCCCGGTGGCGCTGGACCCGCAGTCGATCACCGAGGAGAAGTACAAGGTCTTCCGGTCGATGCTGCCCATCGACCCGGACGACGTCGTCCGCGGCCAGTACGACGGCTACCGGGCCGGCGACGGTGTCGACCCGGACTCCGAGACCGAGACCTTCATCGCCCTCAAGTGCTTCGTCGACAACTGGCGCTGGGCCGACGTCCCGTTCTTCCTCAGGACCGGCAAGCAGCTCGCGGAGGGCCAGCGGATCATCTCGATCGCGTTCAAGGAGCCGCCGAAGTCCATGTTCCCGGACGGCTCCGGCGTGGGGGAGCACGGACCCGACCACCTCACCTTCGACCTCGCCGACTCCTCGAAGATGTCGCTGTCGTTCTACGGCAAGCGGCCCGGCCCGGGCTTCCGCCTCGACAAGCTCTCGATGCAGTTCGCCATGCAGGACACCGACTGGGCCGGCTCCGGTCTCGAGGCCTACGAGCGGCTGATCCTCGAGGCGGTCAAGGGCAACCGCACCCTGTTCACCACCGCCGAGGGTGTGGAGCGGCTCTGGGAGATCTCCGCCGACCTGCTTGCCGACCCGCCGCCGGTGCGCCGGTACGCCGCCGGGTCCTGGGGGCCGAACCAGATCCACCAGCTGATCGCGCCGGCGGCCTGGCGGCTGCCGTTCGAGCGGGAGTGGCGGGACCCGTCGTGACCGGTTCGCCGGGACGGGGCTGAGCGTGGACCTGTGGCGCCCGGCCGCGGAGTCCTATGCCGCGTTCGCCGGCGAGGCGGCCGACTCGCCGTGCTTCGCGGACTGGGCGACCTCGGTCGCCGACGACCCCGAGGTGCTGGCCCGCATCGAGACGCTGCCGCGGATCAAGCAGCAGCCCAACCTGGTCTTCGCGGCCGCCCGGTGGCACGGCGTCCCCGCCCCCGGCCCGTACGCCGGCCTGCGCGAGGCCTTGCTGGGGGACTGGGAGCCGATCCGGCGCACCGTCCTGGCCCGGTCCACGCAGACCAACGAGGTGGGTCGGCTGGCCACCCTGCTCCCGGTGTTCGCCGCCTTGGCGGGGGTCGACGGGGTCGACGGGGGCGGGGGGACCGGTGGCAACGGGGCCGGCGAGGTCGGTGGGATCGGGGAGGAGCGGCCGCTGGCCCTGATCGAGGCGGGCGCCTCCGCGGGGCTGTGCCTCTACCCCGACCGCTACCGCTACGAGTTCTCCGGCGACGGGTCCGGCACCCGGCTCGGGGCCGGTCCGGTGCTGCGGTGCGAGACGACCGGCCCGGTCCCGCTGCCGAGTCGGGTGCCCGAGGTCGCCTGGCGGGCCGGGGTCGACCTGTCCCCGCTCGACGTCCGCGACGCCGACCAGACGGCCTGGCTGGAGATGCTGGTCTGGCCCGAGCAGCGGGACCGCCGCGAGCGCCTGGCCGAGGCCGTGCGGGTGGCCCGCCGGGAGCCGCCCCACCTGGTGGCCGGCGACCTGCTCGAGGAGCTGCCGGCCCTGCTGGAGCAGGCCCCGGACGGGGCCGTCCCGGTGGTCTTCCACTCCGCGGTGCTCGCCTACCTCACGCCGGCCGACCGGGAGCGCTTCGTCGCGCTCATCGGCGGCCTGGTCTCCGAGGGCCGCTGCCGCTGGGTCAGCAACGAGGCGCCCGGCGTCCTGCCGGGGGTCGCTGCCACGGTCGCCCGTGGGCAGGCCTCCGCGTCGGCCGGCAGCGCGCCGCAGACGCACTTCCTGCTCGCCGTCGACGGCCGCGCCGTGGCCCGCACGCACGGCCACGGCCGGGTGCTGCAGTGGCTCACGGACTGACGGCGCCGAGCCCCCTCAGTGGTTGACGGCGCTGCGCTGCTCCAGCACCGGCGAGCGCGGCGCCGGCACGGCGAGCACGGCAGGCAGTCGGGTGCGGGACCGGATCCCGAGCTTGCGGTAGACGTTGGACAGGTGCCACTCGACGGCCTTGACGGTGACGAACAGCTGCTGGGCGATCTGCCGGTTGGACAGGCCCGACGCCGCGAGCTCGGCCACCCGTCGCTCGGAGACCGTCAGCGCGTTGACGGTCTCGGAGTTGCCGCGCTTGACCGGCTCCCCGATCCGCTCGAGCAGCCGGGTCACCCGCTCCCCGAGTGGGCGCAGCTCCTGGAACCCGGCGTGGGTCTCGGCCAGCCGCAGCAGCCGGACCA
This sequence comes from Nocardioides donggukensis, assembly GCF_014842875.1. Lineage (GTDB taxonomy): Bacteria > Actinomycetota > Actinomycetes > Propionibacteriales > Nocardioidaceae > Nocardioides > Nocardioides donggukensis. Next base: position 134,670 of record NZ_JACYXZ010000005.1, read on the forward strand.
CCTCACGGTTGTCGGTGGAGCCGTGCAGCACCATCATCCCGGCCAGGTCGGTGGCGACCTGGGCCTGCAGGCGCAGGGCCCGGATGTCGCCGAGCACCTCGAGGGCCTCGCGGAGCAGGGCCACCCGGTCGCTGGTCGGGTCGATGGCGGCGAGCGAGCGCAGGCCCTGGGCGACCGCGAGCGGCGCGCCGTACCGGTGGGCCAGGCGGAGGTTCTCCGCCGCCAGCGGGACGGCGTCGCGCGAGCGGCCGAGCCGGATCAGCGCCAGCGCCTCACCGGAGCGCCACGGCAGGATCGCCGGGTTGTCCATGCGGTCGGTGACCAGCTGGCCCACCTCGGCGTACAGGGCCGCCGCGTGGTCGTGGGCGCCGGCCGCCTCCGCCAGGTCCGCCAGGGCCCAGGTGGCGTAGGTGCCGTTCAGGCCGGGCTGGTGGGCGATGCCCTCCAGGTCGGCCTTGTGCTCGGCGGCCAGGTCGATCTCCCCGCGGGCGATCCGGCACTCGACCAGACCGGACAGGACCGCGCCGAGGTGGGCCTTCCAGCCCAGGCTCCGCTGGGCCAGGGCGGACTCGAAGTCGCCGATGGCCTCGGTGACCATGCCCATGCGCATCCGGGCGTATCCCCGGGCGGAGGCGGCGGTGGCCAGACCGGGCCCGGACCCGCGGGACTGGGCCCGCTCGATGGCGCTGGTCAGCAGGGCCTCGCTCTCCTCGAAGGCCGAGGCCCAGGTCAGGGCGCTGGCGGCCATGAAGGTGCCGGCCCCCTCGGGGCCCTCGGCCTGCAGGAGCAGGCCGTCCCCGGCGGCGTCGAGGGCGTTCCGGCGGACCCCGGCCGCGTTCTCGCACGCGAAGGTGGAGAGCACCGCCTGGGCGGCCATCGTCAGCCGGTCGTCGTACCCGCCGTCCGCCCCGGTCCCGGCGCTGGCCGCCCGGACCTGCTCGCGCAGGTGCTCCACGGAGCTGCCGGTGAGCATGCCGGTCAGCACCAGGCGGGCGACCAGCCGCTGCTGGGCCGGGCGCTCGGGGGTCTCCGCGTCGAGCAGCGCTCCGAACGCCTCCTGGGCGTCGGTGTGCCGTCCGGCCATGACCAGGGCGTCGCCGGCCTCGGCCTTGAGCCGGGCTAGGTCGTCGATGTCCTCGGTGTGGCCGGCCGCCAGGTCCCAGGCGGCGAGGGCCTGCTCGATCTGGCCGTCCGCGGCCCGGGCCCGGGCCAGCGCCGAGTAGAGCCGGGCGTCCTCGGGTCCGACCTCGCCCTCGGCGATGGCGCGCTCGAGGTACCGGATCGCCATGGCGTGGTCGCCGCCGGCCAGGGCGCACTCGCCCTGCTCGGCGAGACGGGCGCGGACGTCCTCGTCGCCGGCCGGCATCGTCTGCAGCAGGTGGCCGGCGACCACCGCCCGGGCGGCGCCGCGCCTGCTGAGGATGTCGGCGGCGTGGGCGTGCACGTCGGCCGCCTCGGCCGAGGACATGTGCGCCAGGACAGCGTGCGCGATCAGCGGGTGCCGGGCGGAGAGCCGGCCGTGGTCCAGCGTCAGGACCTGGGCCGCCACCAGGGAGGAGATGTCGTCGGCGACGTGGTCGAGCCGCAGCCCGGCCAGTTCGGCGACGGTGCCGACGCTGGCGGCCGGGCCCAGGACGCACACGGCGCGGGCGGTGGCCGTGGCCGTGGCCGAGAGCCGGCCGAGCCGACCGGCGATCGAGCCGACGACCGTCTCGGGCACGGCCTCGTGGTCGGCCATGAGCTCCTTGACGAAGAACGGCACGCCACCGGAGACGTCATGGATGTGGGCGACGTCGTCGTTGGTGGCCTCCGGGCTCTCGTCCTGCAGCAGGACCGCCACCGCCCCTCGCGAGAGCGGGGAGAGGGTGAACACCTTGCTGCTCTGCTGGATCCGGCTCAGAGTCTCCGGTGCGGCCACCTGCTCACCGGTGCGCACCGCGTAGACGATCAGGCACGGCAGGTGCTGGAGTGCGTTGACGAGCAGGTCCAGCGCCTGCAGCGAGCCGACGTCGGCCCACTGCAGGTCGTCGACCACGAGCAGCACCGGCTGGTCCTGGGTCAGGTCCTCGAGGACCCACCGGACGCCGTACACGAGGTCGCCGATGCCGCGGGTGGTGCCGTCGGAGAGGTCCGAGAGCACCTGTCCCGGCCCGTCGAACGGGTGTGTGCCGTTGCCGGCCCGGTGCGCGAGCATGCTGAACCAGTCGCGCAACAGGCAGTAGTCGATGGTCGTGCTCATCGGCGTGCATCGGGTGTCGAGCACCCGCCAGCCGGATGCGGTTGCCTTCTCCCGCGCGTGTGTCAGAAGCCGGCTCTTGCCGATGCCGGCCGGACCTTCGATCGCCACAAGGCTGCCGCGCCCCCCTGCTGCGCGCCCCATCAACCTCCCGAGTGCTGCGATCTCCGTGTCCCTTTCGAGTACTGGAGTCCCCACCATGTATGCAGGCTAGGACCCCACTTGGGGCAGCCCGGATGATTACTCACAATTAGTGCGGTCGGATCACGCGCCATAGCCCGATCGGGCCATTTTTTCCCCTGCTGGGGGTGTGACGAGAGTGACGGAAGGGACATTAGTCACCATCTGCCCCACCAACCCCAGTAGTCACGGCGCCTTATGGTCGAGTCGATCGGGCAGCCCGAAGGTGGCGAAGAGCTCCGGGTCGAAGAACGCCGCGACCCGGGCCACCCGGTCCCCGTCGAGCTCGAGCACCTGGAGCTGGAAGGGGAGGAAGCCGCCGTCGGACCCGGGCTGGCGCATGTAGAGGCCGAACGCCGGCTGGCCGTTGGCGGTGGTGGCCACCATCGGCATGTCGTGGACGCCGCCCGGGCACTGGACGTCGATCAGGCGGCCGATGTTCTCGGCGCCGCGGTACCACCCCGTGAACGGCGGCATCTCCCAGACGGCCTCGGAGGTGAGGAGGCCGACGATCTCCGCGATGTCCTTGCGCCAGAACGCGTCGACGTACCTCTCCAGGAGCTGGCGCTGGCCCGTGCTCAGCCGATCCGCGGGGGAGCCCTCGGTGAGGTCGGCACGGGCCATCTGTGCGTGCGCGCGCTGGAGGGCCGAGTTGACCGCCGCCGGGGTCGTGTCCAACGTCTCCGCGACCTCCCTGGCCGACCACCGGAGGACGTCGCGCAGGATCAGCACGGCGCGCTGCCGGGCCGGCAGGTGCTGCAGGGCGGCGATGAACGCCAGCCGGATCGTGTCCCGTTCGGCGACGAGGACCGCGGCGTCCGGGACCGGCTCGAGCCAGGGCACCTCGGCGTCCCACTCCAGCTCGTCGCCGGCCGAGCTGTCGGCGGTGCCGAGTCCGGTGGGCAGCGGGCGGCGGGCCCGGCCCTCGAGGTTCGTCAGGCAGACGTTGGTGGCGATCCGGTGCAGCCAGGTGCGCACCGAGGACCGGCCCTCGAAGCCGTGGAAGGCGCGCCAGGCGCGCAGGTAGGTCTCCTGGACCAGGTCCTCGGCCTCGTGGAAGGAGCCGGTCATGCGGTAGCAGTGCGCCAGCAGCTCCCGACGGTAGCCATGGGTCGCCTGCTCGAAGTCGGTCTCCTGCGCGGTGGTCGTCATGACGACATTCTGTCGCTCTTCCACGCCCTGTCGAGGGTCCCGTCGTGCCTGGTCGGGCTGGTCGGGCCTGGCCGGCACACCTAGTCGGCGTGGACGAGGGCGAGGGCGCGCTCGGCCAGCGGACGCGCCAGCTCCCGGTCGGCCGACACCAGACCGACCCGGGTGCGCCGGTCGAGCAGGTCGTCCACGTCGAGGGCCCCCTCGTGGGTGACCCCGAACACCAGGTCGGCCAGGGTCACCGGCAGGTGCGGGGCGGCCGGTGCGAGCAGCTCCGCCTCCGACAGCCCGGTGACCGCCCGGGCGTCGTCGAGCACGTACGCCGCCTCGGTGCCGTAGCGACGCACCAGGTGCGACGGCTGCTCGAGCCGGGCCAGCTCGGCCCGGGGAGCGGCCCCCAGGAGGGGCAGGTCGCGGGTCCGGCACCGCCCGGCGCCCAGGCCGGTGGCGTCCACGGCGTCCTCGGCCATCCGGCGGTACGTCGTGAGCTTGCCGCCGACGACCGTCACCACCGGGCAGGGGCCGGTGCCGCTGGTCAGCACCGCGTGCTGACGGGAGAGGTCGGCGGTACCCCGACCCGGTCGGCCGCCGGGTCGGGTGCCGGGTCGGTCGTCTGGCCGGGCGTCCGGCCGGGCGACGTCGAGCAGCGGGCGCAGTCCGGCGTAGGCGCCGACCACGTCGCTGCGCCGCAGCGGCCGGTCGAACGCGGCGGCCACCACGTCCAGCAGGAAGCCGATCTCGGTCTCGGTGGGCTCCGGGACGTCGGGCACCGGCCCCGGGGCCGGCTCGTCGGTGAGCCCCACGAAGACCCGCCCGTCGGACTGCGGCAGCAGGAACACGAACCGGTTGGTCTCCCCGGGGACCGGCACCGTGACCGCCGCGGCCAGGCCCGGCAGCGTCCCGGCCCCCAGCACCAGGTGCGTCCCGCGGCTCGGCCGGAGCCGGACGTCGACCAGGTCGCCGGCCCAGACGCCGGTGGCGTTGACCACGGCCCGTGCGGTGACCGCGCGGGTCTCGCCGGTCAGCTCGTCGCGGAGGAGGGCGCCGGTGCCGGTGGTCTCGAGCACCCGGACCCGGGTCCGGACGCTGGCGCCCTCGGCGACGGCCGTCCGGGCCAGGCAGGTCACGAGCCGGGCGTCGTCCTCGAGCTGTCCGTCCCAGGACAGCAGGCCGCCACGCAGTCCGGCGTCACGCAGCCCGGGAGCGAGGGTCAGCACCTCGGCCCGCGAGATCCGGCGCGGCCGCGGCAGGGTGTCCACGTCGGTCCCCGCGACCCGGCGCAGCAGGTCCCCGGCGGCGAACCCGGCCCGGGCGATGCCGGCCTGGGGTCGGCTCACGCTGGACATCAGCGGCAGGAGCATCGGCATCGCCCGGGTCAGGTGCGGGGCGGTGGTCTCCATGAGGATCCCTCGCTCGACCGCGCTCTCCCGGGCCACTCCGACCTGCATCCGGGCGAGGTACCGCAGACCGCCGTGCACCAGCTTGGAGGACCAGCGGGAGGTGCCGAAGGCGACGTCGTGGGCGTCGACGGCCACGACGTGCAGTCCGCGGGCGGCAGCGTCGAGCGCGACACCGGCGCCGGTGACGCCCAGCCCCACGACGAGGACGTCGGTGTGGTCCGGCAGCCCGGCCAGGCCGTGCCCCAGGCGGGTCACGGCGCCAGCGCCCGGGTCAGCAGCCGGCCCAGCTCGGCGTCGAGGTCGGCCAGGCTGACGTCGTCGTCGACCATCGTGTGGGCCGAGATGACGAACCCGTGGGCGGCGAGCAGCACTGACCGGGCGAGGGCGGCGGGGTCGCCCGCACGGATCCCGCCCTCCGCCTGGCCGGCCCGGATCAGGGGCTCGGCGAGGGCGAGGATCGCCTCCTGGGAGCGACCCCGGCGGGAGAGCAGGTAGGGCAGGATCAGCTCGGGGTCGAGCTCGACGATCCGCACGAACAGCTCGTTGGCCCGCAGCGCCTGCACCGTCCCGACGACGGCCTCGGCGAGCGCCGCGGCCGGCCCGCCCGGCTCGCTGGTCCCGGTGGCCCCGCTGGTCCCGGTGACGCCCGCGCCCCCGGCGACGGCCGAGCCGTCCGGCGAGGGGTCCGGCGGCAGCGCGGCGGCGACCACTCCGTGCCACTCACGGGTCATCAGGTCGCCCAGCAGCTGGGGCATGTCCGACCAGGTGCGGTAGATCGTCATCCGGCTCACGCCGGCCCGCCGGGCGACCTCGGTGAGCGTGGTCCGGCGCCAGCCGACGTCGAGGATGCACTCGCGGGCCGCGTCCAGGTAGCCGTCCCGTGGACTCTGCTTGTGACGAAGTGACGACATGTGTCACACTGTAACACATGACCACCGAGATGCACCCCACCCGCTGGGGCGACCCGGCCCAGGCCGGACCGCTGCCCTCCGCCACCAGGGAGCTCGTCGAGCTCGCGTTCGGCGTCCACGACACGACGGTCGCCGAGGGTGCCGCCCTCCCGGCGCCCGGCCTGGCCGAGTCGGTCCTGGCCGACCTGCGCGCCGTCCTCGGAGACGAGCACGTGCGCACCGACGACGAGTCCCGTCGGCTGCGCACCCGCGGCAAGTCGACGCCGGACCTGCTCCGGGCCCGGGCCGGTGACCTCACCGACGCCCCCGACGCGGTCGTGCGTCCCGGTGACCACGACGACGTCGTCGCCCTCCTGGAGGTCGCGGTCCGGCACCACGTCGCCGTCGTCCCGTTCGGCGGCGGCACCTCGGTGACCGGCGGCCTCGTGGCCCGCCGCGAGGGGTACGCCGGCGTGGTCAGCCTCGACCTCGGGCGACTCACCGCCGTGCGCGAGATCGACGAGGTCTCGATGACCGCGGTGCTCGAGCCCGGGCTGCGCGGGCCGGAGGCCGAGGCCCGGCTGGCCGAGCACCGGCTGACGCTGGGCCACTACCCGCAGTCGTTTGAGTTCGCGACGATCGGCGGCTTCGCCGCGACCCGGTCCAGCGGGCAGTCGAGTGCCGGCTACGGGCGCTTCGACGCCCTGGTGGTGGGCCTCACCGTCGCCACGCCGCAGGGGACCTGGGAGCTCGGCACCTCGCCCGCCAACGCGGCCGGACCGGACCTGCGCCAGCTGGTGCTGGGCTCGGAGGGCGCGTTCGGCGTGATCACCGCGGTCCGGGTCCGGGTCCGCCGGCTCCCCGCCGAGCGGGTCTACGAGGGCTGGCAGTTCGGCTCGTTCGCCGCCGGGACGGAGGCGATCCGCACGCTGGCCCAGGCCGGAGCCCGGTCCGGGCTGATGCCCACCGTGCTCCGGCTCTCGGACGAGAGCGAGACCGCCCTCAACCTCGCCAGCCAGTCCGACGTCGGGGGTGCCGCCGCGGACGGCGGGTGCCTGATGATCGTCGGCCACGAGGGTGCCGACGTCGCGGACCGTCGGGCGGCGGTGACGGCCGCGCTCGAGGCGGCCGGCGGCACCCCGCTGGGAGAGGAGCGCGGGGCCGCCTGGGAGCAGGGCCGGTTCCACGCGCCGTACCTGCGGGACTCGATGCTCGACGTCGGGGTGACCGTGGAGACCCTCGAGACGGCGACGTTCTGGTCGCGGGTGCCGCAGGTCTACGCCGCGGTGCGGCAGGCGTTGGCCGGCACGCTGGGGGAGAGGGCGATCGTGCTCTGCCACGTTTCACACGTCTACGAGACCGGCTGCTCGCTCTACTTCACCGTCGCCGTCCCGGGCGGGGACGACCCGGTCGAGCAGTGGCGGTCCGCCAAGTCGGCCGCGACCGAGGCGATGGTGGCGGCCGGCGCGACGATCACCCACCACCACGCCGTCGGCACCGACCACCGGCCCTGGCTGGAGCGGGAGATCGGCCCGCTCGGCGTCCGGGTGCTGCGCGCGGTCAAGGACGAGCTGGACCCGACCGGCGTGCTCAACCCGGGGGTGCTGGTCCCGTGACCCGCGACTACTCGTTCCTGGTCAACCCGCTCTCCGGCGGGGGCGCCGCCCCGGGGGCGGTGGTCCCGGTCGCGCGACGGCTGCGGGAGGCCGGCGCCGCCGTCGAGGTCACCTACTCGCCCGGCCCGCGGGCCACGCTCGACCTGGTCCGGGCGGCGGTCGGGCGCGGCGAGGTCGTGGTCTCGGTCGGTGGCGACGGGATGCTGTCCTCGGTCGCGGGCGAGGTGGCCCGCCTCGGCGGGACCCTCGGCATCGTGCCGGCCGGTCGCGGCAACGACTTCGCCCGGATGCTGGGCCTGCCCGACGACCCGGACGAGGTGGCCCGACTGCTCCTGGAGGCGCCTCCGCGCCCGGTCGACCTGCTCGCGGTGCGGGGGCCGGACGGTGCCGATCGGGTCGTGGCCGGGTCGGTGTACGCCGGCGTCGACGCCCGCGCCAGCCGGCTGGTCGACCGGGCCCGCTGGCTGCCCCGGCGCCTGCAGTACCCGTACGCCGCCGTGCGGTCCCTGGCGACCTACCGGCCGGCCCATCTCGAGGTCGCGGTGGACGGGACCGTGGGCACGTTCCGGGCCGCGACGGTCGTGGTCGCCAACTCCGGCTACTACGGCTCGGGCATGCACATCGCCCCGGGCGCCTCCCTCGACGACGGGGTCCTGGACGTGGTGGTCATCGAGGCCGCGGGCCGGCTGGACCTGATCCGCTCGCTGCCCACGGTCTACGACGGCGGGCACGTCGCCCTGCCCGGGGTGCACGTCCTGCGCGGCCGCCTGGTGGAGGTGCGCTCGCTGGCCGGCCCGGTGCCGGTGGGTGGCGACGGCGAGTCGCTGGGCGAGTTGCGCGCCGGTCCGCTCACCGCCCGGGTGCTGCCTGAGGCACTGGCGGTGCTGGCCTGACCCCAGTGTTGCCCGTTTAGTTGGTATTTTCTTCGCTGTAACCCTTGACCCCACATAAAACCAAGTGTTACAACAGAGATACAGATCACCTGTGAGCCGAGCCACAGTGGACGTATCGAACGGAGAAACAAGCCATGGCCATGCCTGACGCAACACAGAACAAGAACCTTGAAGGCGGTGGGGTGCGCGCACGAGTCCAGCGATTCGGCGGCTACCTGGCCGGCATGATCATGCCCAACATCGGCGCCTTCATCGCCTGGGGTCTGATCACCGCGCTGTTCATCCCCACCGGGTGGATCCCCAACGAGAAGATGGCCGAGCTGGTCGGCCCGATGATCACGTTCCTGCTCCCGCTGCTGATCGGCTACACCGGTGGCCGGATGGTGCACGGGCAGCGCGGTGCGGTGATCGGCGCGATCGCGACGATGGGTGTCATCGTCGGCTCCGAGGTGCCGATGTTCCTCGGCGCGATGCTGATGGGCCCGCTCGCGGCGTACCTCCTGAAGCTCCTCGACGAAGCCATCCAGGACAAGGTCCCCAGCGGCTTCGAGATGCTGATCGACAACTTCTCGCTCGGCATCCTCGGCGGCGGCCTGGCCCTGCTCGGGCGCCAGGTCATCGGCCCGGTCGTCCAGGAGATCGTCAACTGGCTCGGCAGTGGCGTCGACACCCTGGTCGAGAACAACGTGCTCCCGCTCGCGTCGATCTTCGTCGAGCCGGCGAAGGTGCTGTTCCTCAACAACGCGATCAACCAGGGCGTGCTGACCCCGCTGGGTGCGGCCGACGTGACCGACGCCGGCCAGTCGATCCTGTTCATGGTGGAGACCAACCCCGGCCCCGGCCTGGGCATCCTGCTCGCCTACCTGTTCTTCGGTCCGCGGGTCATGCGCCCGACCGTCCCCGGCGCGCTGATCATCCACTTCCTCGGCGGCATCCACGAGATCTACTTCCCCTACGTGCTGATGAAGCCGCGCCTGATCCTGGCCGCCATCGCCGGCGGCATGTCCGGCCTGCTCACCGCCACCATCCTCAACGCCGGCCTGGTCTCGGTGCCCTCGCCCGGCAGCATCTTCGCCTACCTCGCGGTCACGCCCAAGGGCGGCTACTTCGCGGTGCTGGCGGCGATCACGGTCGCGACGCTGGTCTCCTTCGCGGTGGCCTCCGCCCTCCTGGGCTTCGGTCGCGGCGAGAAGGAGGAGACCGACAAGCCGGTCCGCCCGGAGGACAATGTCATCGTCGGCACCTGACCGACGTCACCGCAACCGAAGGAGAAGCGCGATGCCCACGATCAACGGCTCGGACGTACGCAAGGTGGTGATCGCCTGTGACGCCGGCATGGGAAGCAGCGTCATGGTCGCCACCACGATGAAGAAGAAGCTCAAGAAGTACGACGTCGACGTGGTGCACACGCCTGTCAACGAGATCCCCGGCGACAGCCAGGTGGTGCTGTGCCACTCGGGCCTCGCGGCCCGGGCGGCCGGCATCGCGCCGAACGCCGTGATCGTCCCGTTCCAGGTGTTCATGGGCGACCCGGCCTTCGCCAAGGTCGAGAGCGCCATCAAGCAGGGCGAGACCCTTGAGTCCTGAGGTGGCCGACGTCCTGTCGCGGGACGCGGTCCGCCTCGGCCTCACGGCCACCGACCAGGCGGACGCGCTCCGTCAGTGCGGTGCGGTGCTCGTGGAGATCGGTGCGGCGTCACAGGGGTACGCCGACGCGATCCTCGAGCGTGAGGCCGGCGTCTCGACGTACATGGGCGAGGGGGTGGCGATCCCGCACGGCACCGATGCCAGCCGGGAGCACATCAGCCGCCCCGCGATCGCGGTCCTGCAGTTCCCGGACGGTGTGGACTGGAAGGGCAAGGACTGCCGGCTGTGCATCGCGATCGCGTCGCGATCGGACGAGCACATCGGCATCCTGCAGTCGCTGGCCATGGTGCTCAGCGACAAGGCCAAGGCGCAGCAGCTGCGCGAGACCGATGACATCGACACCGTGCTGGCGCTGCTTGCGCCCACGGACGACGAGGAGGACTGATCCCGTGAAGGCACTGCGCTTCTACGCCCCCGAGGACCTGCGTGTGGAGGACGTGCCCGAGCCCGAGTGCGGCCCGGACGAGGTCAAGCTCAGGGTGCGCAACTGCTCCACCTGCGGCACCGACGTGAAGATCTTCTACAACGGCCACCAGAACCTCTCCCCGCCACGCACCATCGGCCACGAGATCGCCGGTGAGGTGGTCGAGGTCGGGGCCGACGTGCAGGCGACGTACGGCGGCGACTGGCAGGTCGGAGACCGGGCCCAGGTCATCGCGGCGGTGCCGTGCGGGGACTGCCACGAGTGCCGCAAGGGCTGGATGGCGGTCTGCCAGAACCAGACCTCCGTCGGCTACCAGTACGACGGCGGCTTCGCGGAGTACATGATCGTGCCCCGCGAGGTGCTCAAGGTGGACGGGCTGAACCGGATCCCCGAGAACGTCGGCTACGACGAGGCGTCGGCCGCCGAGCCGTTCGCCTGTGCGATCAACGCGCAGGAGCTGATGGGCATCGAGGAGGGCGACACCGTCGTCGTCTTCGGCGCCGGGCCGATCGGCTGCATGCACATCCGCATCGCGCGGGGCGTGCACAAGGTCGGGCCGGTCTACCTGGTCGACGTCAACGCGGAGCGGTTGCAGATGTCCGCTGACGCGGTGTCGCCGGACGAGACCATCAACGGCGCCGAGGTGGATGTCGTGGAGAAGGTGATGGAGCTGACCGGAGGTCGCGGCGCCGACGTCATCATCACCGCGACCGCCGCCAACGTCACCCAGGAGCAGGCGATCGCGATGGCGGCGCGCAACGGCCGGATCTCGTTCTTCGGCGGGCTGCCCAAGAACGACCCGACGATCACGTGCGACTCCAACGTCGTGCACTACCGCCAGCTGCACATCCACGGCGCGAACGGCTCGGCGCCGGAGCACAACAAGCGGGCGCTGGAGTACATCTCCAGCGGCCAGGTGCCGGTCAAGGACCTGATCACCGAGCGGATCCCGCTCGACCGGGTCCTCGACGCCTTCGACATCGTCAAGAAGGGCGAGGCGATCAAGGTGACCGTCGAGCCCTGAGGGCCGGCTCGGCTCCCGGGCCCACGGGCCCGGGAGCCGCCGCCACCCCGCGGTGCTCGGGTAGCATCGCGCGGGTGCCACATCGTGAGGGCCCCCGGTGAGCGGGGCACGACCAGACAGCGATCCGACGACCGGGGCCGGTCGGCGGATCGTCTTCATTCTCGGCTCCGGACGCAGCGGCACCAGCGCCATGGCGTGCACACTCCAGACGCTCGGCATGCACGTCCCGCAACCCGAGGTGCCCGCCGACGAGACCAACCCGAAGGGGTTCGGGGAGTCGCAGTGGGTCGTGGACCTGCACGCCCGTCTGCTGCGCCGGTCCAACGTCCGGGTGGCCGACGGTCGCCCCCAGGCCTGGGCGGACACCGCCCGGGTCTGCGCCGACGAGTCGGTGGCCGAGGAGGTCCTCGGGTGGCTCCAGGAGCAGTTCGCCGACGACCGTCACGAGGTGGTGCTCAAGGACCCCCGCCTGGCCTGGTTCCTCGGGCTCTGGCACGGGGTCGCCGAGCGCAGCGGGGCCGCCTCCTCCCACGTGATCATGCTGCGCCCGCCGCCCGAGGTGGTCGGGAGCAAGCAGCGCTACTACGCCGCGCACGTCGGTGAGACCAGCCGGATCGCGTCGTGGGCCAACCAGATGCTGCACGCCGAGCTGGCGACCCGGGGCACCGACCGCGCGTTCATCGGCTACCACGAGCTGCTCGACGACTGGAGCACTCCGGTCGACCGGCTCGGGGAGCGCTTCGGCCTCGACGCCGTCCGCCGGGCGACGTCGCGGGACCGCGCCCGCGTCGACGAGCTGATCGACCCCGGCCTGCGCCGGGTCACGATCACCTGGGACTCGCTGGACATCCCGAAGCCGCTGCAGGCGGTGACCGAGGAGGCCTGGCACCAGCTCTCCCGCCTCGCCACGCCCGGTCTCGACAACCCGGAGACGCACGCCGCGCTCGACGAGGTGCGGCGGGAGTACGTCCGGCTCTACGAGGAAGCGGAGGCCCTCGCCCAGTCGAGCATCGGCGCCGCCCAGCGGCGCAGGCGCAAGGGAAAGGGCCGTGGTCAGGGCAAGGGCAAGGGCCGAGGCAAGGGCAAGGGCGACTGAGCCGAGACCGGGCGGACCCTCAGAGGGCCGCCACGGTGCGGGTCCCCTGCTCGATCGCCCGCTTCGCGTCCAGCTCCGCGGCGACGTCGGCCCCGCCGATGAGGTGCAGGCCCTCGTCGCGGTGCGCGGCCAGGTCGTCGTACAGCCCGCGCACGGAGTCCTGGCCGGCGCACACCACGACGTGGTCGACCTCGAGCAGCCGCTGGGTGCGGGTGCCGTCGGCCTCGGCCACCGAGATCAGCAGACCCTCGTCGGTGACCCGCTCGTAGGTCACCCCGGTGACCATCGCGACCCCGGAGTCCTTGAGCACCGCCCGGTGCGCCCAGCCGGAGGTCTTGGCCAGGCCCTTGCCGATCGCGGTGGTCTTGCGCTGGAGCAGGTGCACCTCGCGGGCAGGGGTGCGCGGCTTCTTCTCCGTCACCCCGCCCGGGTGCACCGCGTTGTCGCCGACTCCCCAGTGCTGGAGCCAGTCCTCCTGGGTGTCGGCCGGGTCGTGGGCGAGGAAGTGGCTGACGTCGACGCCGATGCCGCCCGCGCCGACCACCGCCACGCGTCGGCCGACCTCGACGGCGCCCGAGAGCACGTCGGCGTAGGAGACCACCGTCGGGTGGCTGATGCCGGGCAGCTCGGGGATCCGCGGGGCGACCCCGGTGGCGACCACCACCTCGTCGAACTCCGCCAGCAGGTCGGGGGTGGCGCGCGTGGAGAGGCGGACGTCGACTCCGAGCACGTCGAGCCGCCGCCGGTAGTAGCGCAGCGTCTCGGCGAAGTCCTCCTTGCCGGGGACCTGCATGGCGAGCCGGAACTGTCCCCCGAGCTCGGCGTCCTGCTCGAACAGGGTGGTCGCGAAGCCCCGCTCGGCGGCCGAGACCGCGGCGGAGAGTCCGGCGGGGCCGGCGCCGACGACCGCCACCGTGCGCCGGGTTCGCGTCGGCGACAGCACCAGGGTGGTCTCCCGGCCGGCCCGCGGGTTGACGAGGCAGCTGGCCTTCCGGTTGGCGAACGTGTGGTCCAGGCAGGCCTGGTTGCAGGCGATGCAGGTGTTGATCTCGTCGGAGCGACCTGTGGCCGCCTTGTTGACCAGGTCCGGGTCGGCCAGGAACGGCCGGGCCATCGAGACCAGGTCGGCGGAGCCCTCGGCGATGATCGACTCGGCCATCTCCGGCGAGTTGATCCGGTTCGAGGCGCACACCGGCACCGACACGGCCTGCTTCAGGCGGGCGGTCCACGGCACCCAGGTGCCCTGCGGGACCTGGGTGATGATCGTCGGCACCCGGGCCTCGTGCCAGCCGATGCCGGTGTTGAAGGCGGTGACGCCGGCCTCCTCGAGCCGGTGCGCCAGCTCGACCGTCTCCTCCCAGGTCTGGCCGCCGTCGACCAGGTCGAGCAGCGAGATCCGGTAGACGATCGGGAAGTCGGGGCCGACCAGCTCGCGGGTCCGGCGCAGGATCTCGACCGGGAACCGCATGCGGCGCTCGGCGCTGCCGCCCCACGCGTCGGTCCGGTCGTTGGTGCGGGCGGCGAGGAACTGGTTGATCAGGTAGCCCTCGGAGCCCATGATCTCGACCGCGTCGTAGCCGGCCTTGCGGGCCAGCGACACCGACCGCGCGAAGTCGGTGATCGTGGACTCGACGCCCTTGCCGGACAGGGGCTTCGGCGTGAACGGGGTGATCGGCGACTTGAGGCCCGAGGCGCCCACGCTGAACGGCGTGTAGCCGTACCGCCCGGCATGGAGCACCTGCAGCGCGACGGCGCCGCCCTGCTCGTGCACGGCGTCGGTGACCTGACGGTGCCGCATGGCGTGCAGCCGGGTGCTCATCTCCGAGGCGAACGGCTTGAGCCAGCCGCGCTTGTTCGGCGAGTAGCCACCGGTGACGATGAGCCCCGCGCCGCCGGCCGCCCGCTCGGCGAGGAACGCCGCCAGCTTGGGCAGGTCGCGGACGGTGTCCTCGAGACCGGTGTGCATCGAGCCCATCACCACCCGGTTGCGCAGGGTGAGGTCGCCGAGGGTGATCGGCTCGAGCAGGTGCGGGAAGGTCATCGGTTCTCCTCGTGGGCGGTGAGGTACTCGGTCAGCCAGTCGATCCAGAAGTGCTCGAGGCGCTGGCCGCCCCGGAGCACGAGGTACAGGTCGAGCTCCCGGCCACGGAGGCCGGCCGGCTCGGGGAAGTCACGCTCGGCCAGCCGGTCGTAGTGCGCCAGCCGGGTGCGGTGGTCGGCGAGGCGCTCGCGGGCCTGGTCCAGGACGGCCGCGCGGTCGCCGTACGACGCGCCCCGGAACTTCACCATCACCTCCGAGCGCAGCGGGTCCGGTGCCGTCGGTGCGGCCAGCCAGCGCTCGAGCTCGGCCCGGCCCGGGTCGGCCACCTCGTAGACCTTCTTGGCCGGACGGCCCTGCTGGGCGACGACGGTGCAGGTCACCCAGCCGTCGGTCTCCATGCGGCCGAGGACGCGGTAGATCTGCTGGTGCGAGGCGGTCCAGAAGTAGCCGATCGAGGCGTCGAAGCGCCGGGTCAGCTCGAGCCCGGACGCGGGTCGCTCGCT
Organism: Nocardioides donggukensis; assembly: GCF_014842875.1. GTDB lineage: Bacteria > Actinomycetota > Actinomycetes > Propionibacteriales > Nocardioidaceae > Nocardioides > Nocardioides donggukensis. The sequence goes on from NZ_JACYXZ010000005.1 coordinate 149,769, forward strand.
GAGCGAGACCAGCAACGCGTGCTCGAGTGCCATGCGGCCATGGTGGCGGGCTATGCAACGAGTTGCAACCTAGTGTGGCCGGGGTCTCACCGACCCTGGGGCCGGGCGGGAAGCACGCAGAGCTCGTTGCCGGACGGGTCGGCGTGGACCCGCCAGGGCAGGTCGCCCCACGCGGGGTGGAGCTCGCGGCCACCGCGCCCGGCGATGCCGTCCGCGACGGCGTCGGGGTCGTCACCGGCCTCGAGCCGGATGTCGAGGTGCAGCCGGTTCTTCTCCGTCGCCTTGGGGCCCTGCTCGGGCAGGAGCTCGAGGAGCGGGCCGCGCCGGGACGGGTGGCGCAGCGAGCGACCCGCGAGCCCGGCCACGTCGGTCCAGCCGCTCAGCCAGGACCAGAACTCCGCGTCCCGGTCCGGGTCCGCGGAGTCGAGCGGGAGGGCCGCGACCGGGCCGGTGTCGGCGTAGGTCTCCCGGTCCTCCATGACGCAGCAGGGGTTGCCCTCGGGGTCGGCCAGCACGACCCAGGGCACCTCGCCCTGCCCGATGTCGAGGTGCCGGGCGCCCAACCCGACCAGCCGCTCGACCACCTCCTCCTGGCGGGTCCCGCCGGCGAGATCCAGGTGCAGCCGCGGCGACGCCGCCCGCGGGTCCGGCGGCGGGTCGGGGATCCGCTGGAAGCACAGGTCGAGGATCGGCCCGCCGGGGACGGCGAGCCGGGTCTCGAAGCCGTGCGGCTCGTCGGCCAGCCGCTCGCCGCCGAGCGCGGTCTCCCAGAACCGGCCCAGCCGCTGCGGCTCGACGGCGTCGATGACGACGTTCTCGAGGTACATGCACCCACCGTAGGCCGCGGGCGCCGCGCGCGTCCGGGGTCGCCCTGCCAGAATCCCGGCATGGGCAACGCATCCGGCCAGACCGAACCCGGCCAGACCGACACCGGACATCCCGCACCCGGCGACCCCGAACCCCGCATCGAGCTCGGGCAGGGGACCGGACCGCTACGTGGGGTCAAGGTGGTCGAGATCGCCGGCATCGGCCCCGGCCCCCACGCCTGCATGATCCTGGCCGACCTCGGGGCCGACGTGATCCGGATCGAGCGCCCCGGCGGCCAGCCCCTCACCGGTGGGGCGCACGACCTGCTGAACCGGGGCCGGCCCAGCGTCGCCCTGGACCTCAAGGACCCGGCCGCGGTGGCCACCGTGCTGGAGCTGGCGGCCGGCGCGGACGTCTTCGTCGAGGGCATGCGTCCCGGCGTCGCGGAGCGGCTGGGGATCGGGCCGGACGAGGCGCTGGCCCGGAACCCGCGGCTGGTCTACGGGCGGATGACCGGCTGGGGGCAGACCGGTCCGCTCGCCCCCGTGGCCGGGCACGACATGAACTACATCGCCGTCGCCGGGGCCCTGCACGGGCTGGGTCAGGACCCGGCCCGGCCCTCCTTCCCGAGCAACCTGGTGGGGGACTTCGGCGGCGGGTCCACCTACCTGGTCATGGGGATCCTCGCGGCGCTGCTCGAGAGCCGTGGCAGCGGTGCCGGGCAGGTGGTCGACGCCGCGATCGTCGACGGCACCGCACACCTCAACGTCATGACCGCGGCCTTCCTCGCCGGAGGAGCGCACCGGGAGCGGCGGGCGGCGAACCTGCTGGACGGCGGGGCGCCCTTCTACGACGTCTACGAGACCTCCGACGGGCGGCACATGTCGGTCGGCGCCCTGGAGCCGCAGTTCTACGAGCTGTTCCTCGACCTGCTCGGCGTCCGCGACCGGGCGCCGGACCGCAACGACCCCACGACGTACGACGAGCTCCGGTCGGTGATCGCGTCCGCGTTCGCGACCCGCACCCAGGCGGAGTGGGTGGAGGTGTTCGAGGGGACCGATGCCTGCGTGGCCGGCATCCTGCCGCTGAGCGAGGCGATGGACCACCCGCACCTGGCGGCCCGTGAGGTGTTCGTCGACCACGCGGGGATCCGCCAGCCGGCGCCCGCGCCGCGGTTCTCCCGGACCGGCCCCTCGCTCACGCTGCCGCCGGCCGCCCGGCCCGGCACCCACACCCGGGCCGCGCTCCGGGCGTGGGGGATCGCGGACGTGGAGGGGCTCGTCGCCTCCGGTGCGGCGGTGCAGGTGTGAGGCCCTTCCTCTTCCTCGGCACCCGCGGCGAGGACGACGTCGCCGACGGCGAGTACGACGCGGTGCGGGCCTTCAGCGGTCTGACCGAGGTCGAGCTGCGCCGGCACCGGCTCGAGGCCGACCCGCTCCCGGACCTCGACCTGGCCGAGCTCTCCGGCATCGTGCTGGGCGGTGGCCCCTTCAACGTGAGCGACCCGGAGTCGACGAAGACCCCGGTCCAGCGCCGGGTCGAGGCCGACCTGCGGCAGCTGGCCGAGCGGGTGGTCGAGGCGGACTTCCCCTTCCTCGGCGCCTGCTACGGCATCGGGACGCTGGGGACGCTCGCCGGCGGCACGGTCGACCGTGAGTACGGCGAGCCGATCGGCGCGCTGCCCGTGACGCTGACCGAGGCGGGGCTGGCCGACCCGCTCCTGGGGGTGCTGCCCGAGACCTTCCAGGCGTTCCTGGGTCACAAGGAGGCGGTCCGCCGGCTGCCGCGGGGCGCGGTGCTGCTGGCGTCGTCGCGGACCTGCCCCGTGCAGGCCTTCCGGCTGGGCCAGAACGTCTACGCCACCCAGTTCCACCCCGAGCTGGACGTCGCGGCGCTGTGCGCCCGGATCGAGGCCTACCGCGACCACGGCTACTTCGCGCCGCACGAGAAGGACGACCTGCTCCGCGCCGCGCGGGCCGCGGTGGTCACCGAGCCGCCGCGGCTCCTGGCCCGGTTCGTCCAGCGCTACGCCCGCTGACCGGTCCGGCGCCTCAGTCCGAGGTCGTGTCGCCGGAGGTCTGGGTCGACCGGTCGGCGGCGTCCGCGTCGTCGCACGCGGGCGCCCCGGTCTCCTCGGACCCGGTCTCCTCGGACCCGGTCTCCTCGGACCCGGTCCCGCCGGACTCCTCCGACCCGCTCGACTCCGGGTCGGCGGTCTCGGCGTCGGTGCCGGACGCCTCGCCCTCGCCCGCGGTCGCGCCCTCCGAGCCGCACGTCGTGTCGCCGGTCGAGGTCTCCTCCGCCGGGGGCTCCTCGGGCGTCCCGGTCTCGTCGCCGGGCTCGCCGGTCGGCTCCTCCGTGGGCCCGTCCGTCGGCCCGTCCGTGGGCTCTTCGGTCGGCTCCTCCGTCGGCCCGTCCGTGGGCTCTTCAGTCGGCTCCTCCGTCGGCCCCGGGTCGGCGTCCTTCGGGGGCTCGGAGCCGATCACGGTCGGCTTCGGCTTCTTCGTGCCCCCGGTCGAGGGCGCCGGTGCGATGCTCGCCCGGACGTCGTCGTCCTTGCCCCTGCCGCTGGTCGTGGACGGGCCGCCCGGAGCGCGCCCGCCGGGGGCACCGACCCGCGCCCGGACCGGACCGGAGGCGGTCAGGACGTCGGGCAGCGGCACCGCGCCGACCGTCACCGGGAGCGCCTCCCGCGCCCGCAGCGAGATGCTGCCGGGGGTGGCGGAGTACCGGTCGAACAGGCCGAGCACCACCCGGACGTAGGCGTGGCTGCGGTTGTAGCGCAACAGGGCGGCCCGCTGGCCGGCGTCGGTCCCGAGGTTGTCCTCGCCCACGCATAGGTAGACCCCGGCGGCCAGGGCGGCGTCGTCGATGTCCTGGGGGTTGCGGCGGCCGTCGCCGTCGGCGTCGACCCCGACCTCGCGCCAGGTGCCGGGGATGAACTGCATCGGCCCGACCGCCCGCTCGAACCTGCGGTCCCCGTCCAGGGCACCGGCGTCGGTGTCGGGCAGCCGGGCGAAGCCGCCTCGGCCGTCCAGCCGGGGCCCGAGCACGGCGGGTCGGGCGACACCGGAGGCGGTGAGCCTGCTGCCGGCGTACCGCCCGTGGTCGGACTCGACCCGACCGATCGCCGCCAGCAGCTCCCAGTCCAGGTTGCAGGACGGGTCGGTCGCGCGCATGACCGCCTCGGCGCGCTGGTACGCCGCCAGCGCGACGTCCGGGATCGCGGCGGTGGAGGCGGTGCTGACGGTGGCCGCGACCGGAGCGCTCCTCGTCCCGCGGTCGGGGTGGCGTGGCGGGGCGGTGCGACTGGCGGGGTCGTCGAGCGGGGCGTCGGGCAGCGTCGGCAGGGCCACGGGCGGCACCTCGGCCGTGGCGGCCGCCGGGGTGGCCCGGTCGGCCGCGAGCACCAAGGACGCGCCGGGCGAGGCGGCCGCGAGCGCCGTCAAGGGCGCGAGCGCGATCGACATCGCGACCTTCGTCCGCCGGGACATCTCTGCCTTCCCCGATGCTCCACGGCGCCCCCATGGCGCCTGCTCCATCGTCACACGCGGGCCCGGCCCGAGTCACTGGTCATCTCACCCCAGTTCGTCGCCCAGTTCCTCGCCCGCCATGTGCCTAGTCCGTCGCCCAGTCCGTCGCCCAGTCCGTCGCCCGGCTATGTGCTCAGTTCCTCGACGATCATCCGGGCCACGGTCTCCTGGTGCACCGGGAACGGGTGGTAGAGCTGCGCGTCGGTCGCGGGCACCTGGCCGTTCACCCACGGCTCGTCCCCGCAGATGTCGTGCCCGGCGCTGACCTCGGCCACGTCGATGAGGGTGACGTCGGCGGCCTCGGCGGCGTCCGCGACCGCCTCGTTCAGTCCGTCGGCGATCTTGTCGGCGTAGCGGTAGTCACGCCGGGCCAGGGGCAGCAGGTCGGGACAGGTGCCCCGCTCGGGGATGATCTCCGGGTAGCCGACCAGAAGGATCCGGGCGTCGGGCGAGCGCTCGCGGACGCCCTCGACGACACCGACCAGGCGGTCGGTGAGCTCGGGCAGCCGCATGGCCAGCCCGTCCTCACCTTCGGAGGTGCGCAGCGCCTTGCGGCACGGGGCGCCCTGGGGGTCCTCCCGCCGCAGCGTCGGGCAGTAGCCGATGAGCGTGCCGAACAGGTTGAAGTCGTTGCCGCCGAGCCCGATCGTGACCAGGTCGGTGCCCTCGGTGAGCGCGGAGAACTGCGGCGGCACCTGCCCGGTGATCGTGCGCTGCTCGGAGGTCATGTTCTGCGTGGTCGCCCCACCGCAGCTGCGGTCGACGAACTGCGCCGGCTCGACGGCGCCCGCCACGAGCGAGGGGTAGTTCGCCGAGGAGCGGAAGCAGCCCTCGCTGGCGTTGTCGACCGGAGGGATGTTCGGGCCGGCGGTGTAGGAGTCCCCGAGCGCGACGTACTGGCGCAGCTCGGGGACGTCGGTGGCCTCGGGCAGGGCGGCCGGAGGCGGCACGTAGGCGTCGTCCCCGTCGTCCTCGCTCTGGCCGGCCGCGGCGTCGGAGTCGCGCTGACCGCTGGGGCCGCTCGACTCGTCGGGTGGGCCGCAGGCCACGACCCCGAGCAGCAGGAGCACCAGGAGAAGGGTTCCGACGGGGACGGCGCGGGGCCGGCGTGGGCTCATGGCGCCAACCTACGTGGGGGGTCCGAGCGGGCCGGCCAGCGCGATCGTCGCCTCGAGCACGAAGCGCGGGTCCTCCAGCCGGTCGCCGTACGCCTCCCGGAGCTGACCGACCCGGTAGCGCACGGTCTGCGGGTGCACGAAGAGCTCCTCGGCGATGCCCTCGCGCCGCCCCTGGTGCAGCAGCCAGGACCGGAGCGTCTCGGTGAGCTTCTCCACCGTCGAGGGGCGCAGGTCGGCCAGCGGGGCCAGCACCCGCTCCCGCAGGTCGGCCAGCCCTCCGGGGTCGGCGCCGAGCACGATCTCGGCCAGGTGCTCCTCGGAGTCGACCAGCCCGGCCAGCCCCAGGGCCCGGCCGCGCAGGGCACGGTCGTGGGAGGTGGCCGCGTCCAGCCAGGGCACGGCGGGGCCGACGACCGCGGGCACGTCCTGGAGGGTGCGCAGCAGCCCGGCGCGTGCCGCCGGGGCGCCGGAGCCGGCCACCAGCAGCAGCGTCTCGCCCTCGACCACCTCGGGCAGGTCCTCGGTCGGCTGGAGCGTCCGCGGATCGATCTGCGTGAGCACGGTGCCGACCTGCGACTCGGGGAGCAGGACGGCGGTGAGCGTGGCCGGCGGGTCCCAGTCGGCGCGTTCGGCCGCCGCGACCACGGCGTCCGCCGGTGCGCGGTTCAGCAGCGCCCGGGCCAGCCGCTCGAGGTGTCGGGTGCGCACCCGGCCGCTGCTCTCGAGCTCGTCGGTGTGGCCGGCCGCGCTGGCCGCGGACAGCTCGTCGATGTAGGCGAAGACCAGCTCGGCGAACCGGGAGACCTGCTCGGCGGCCATGCCCTGCTCGACCACGGTGCGCGACATGTCCCGCCAGGAGACCCGGGCCCCGATCCGGTACGCCGCGAGCAGGGCCTCCATCGTGCGGCCGCTGCGGGCCTCGCCGCGACCGAGCCGGTAGGCGCCCTCCAGTGCCGGCGCGAGCGCGGGCGCGTCGATCGAGTGCCCGGGCCGGGAGGCCAGGTCCAGGAAGGTGCCCAGGGCGAGCTGGACGGCGCTGCGGATCGTCGCGCCCATCGAGCCGCTCAGGGCGTTCTCGTAGCTGGGCACCTCCTCGATGATCGCCAGCACCGTCCGGTCGGCCACCGCGGCCAGCTCGGCGCGCATCGCCTCGGCCACGGCGGGGGTGAGCTCGATCGACCCGGTCTCCGGGCGGGCGGCACGACGAGCCATGGCTTCCTCGCTTTGTTCGCTTCGAACAATAATGTCCGATTGATTCACATCCGACAGTCATGACTTTAGCGCCCGAGCCAGCGAGAGTGATGACATGGCCACCATTGAGACGCCACGAGCCCGCCCGGCGAGCACCCCTCGCCCGCGGCTCACCGACCGCCTGGTGCGGTTCGCCGAGGCAGCGACCACCCCCCTGCTGCCGGCCGACTACCTCGACCTGTTCCACCCGCTGCGCTCCGGTGCCAGCCTGCGCGGCCGGATCGAGGAGGTCCGCCCGGAGACCGCCGACGCGGCGACGATCGTGATCCGGCCCGGAGCCGACTGGGCCGGGCACGTGCCCGGGCAGTACGTCCGGGTCGGGATCGACGTCGACGGGGTCCGCCAGTGGCGTGCCTACTCGCTGACCCACGGCCCGCGCGCCGACGGCCGGATCTCGATCACCGTCAAGGCGGTCCCGGACGGGACGGTCAGCCACCACCTGGTCCGCAGCGCCCGGGCGGGGACGCTGGTGCACCTGGAGCAGGCGGCCGGCGAGTTCGTGCTGCCGCCCGAGGGTGGGCCGCTGCTGTTCGTCACCGCCGGGTCCGGGGTCACCCCCGTGATCGGCATGCTGCGCAACCTGTTCCCGGTCGTCGACGACGGGGTGCTGCGCCTGCCCCGCAGCGCCGGCCACGACATCGTTGTCGTCCACGTCGCGCCCAGCGAGCCGGACTCGATCTTCCTCGACGACCTGCGAGCACTGGACGCCGCCGGAGCCGTGCGGCTGGTCGCGCGCTACGACGACGTGCACGGCGTCCTCGACGTCGACGAGCTCGGCGAGCTGGTCCCGGACCTCGCGCAGCGGCGTACCTTCGCCTGCGGCCCGGCCGGGCTGCTCGAGGCCCTCGAGCGGCACCACGAGGCGGCCGGCCTGGAGCTGTTCACCGAGCAGTTCCGCAGCGCGCGGGTCGAGCCCGGCGACGGCGGCACCGTGAGCTTCACCCTCAACGGCACCACCGTCGAGGCCGACGGCGGCACCCCGATCCTCGACGCCGCCGAGGAGGCGGGCGTGCTCATGCCGAGCGGCTGCCGCATGGGCATCTGCTACGGCTGCGTGCTGCCGCTGCGCGAGGGCGCCGTGCGCGACCTGCGCACCGGCGAGGTCACCACCGCCAGCTCGCTGGAGTCCGACACCGGCGGCGTCCCGATCCAGACCTGCATCAACGCCGCCGCCGGCGCCTGCGACATCGACCACTGACCACCGGGTGGTTTCGAGACAGGCCGACCGCCTTCCTCGACCACCGGGCTCGACCACCGGGGGGCACGGCGCCTGCCCCGCCCACCGCACCACCAGGAGGAACCCATGACCACGATCCAGAAGAAGCCCGAGAACCCCATCGCCCACCTCACGCCCGAGGACATCGAGGCCATCGGCGTCGAGCTGGACGCGATCCGCCAGGAGATCGTCGACTCCCGCGGCGAGGCCGACGCGGCCTACATCCGCAAGGTGATCGACGTGCAGCGCAAGCTCGAGCTCGGCTCGCGCGCCGTGCTCCTCGCCAGCCTGTTCCCGCCCGCCTGGGTCGTCGGCACCGCCGGCCTGAGCGTGGCGAAGGTCCTCGAGAACATGGAGATCGGCCACAACATCCTGCACGGCCAGTGGGACTGGATGCGCGACCCGAAGATCCACTCCACGACCTGGGAGTGGGACATGGCCACCCCGTCGGAGCAGTGGAAGCACTCGCACAACGAGCTGCACCACACCTACACGAACGTCATCGGCAAGGACAACGACCTCGGCTACGGCATCATGCGGGTCGACGAGGACCAGACCTGGCACCCGTTCTACCTCGCCCAGCCGGTGTGGAACTTCATCAACGCCTGCTTCTTCGAGTACGGCATCGCGGCCTACGACCTCGAGCTCGGTGCGAACATCAAGCGCAAGCGGACCAAGGACCCGGAGTTCCAGAAGCGGGTCAAGGGCGTGCTGAAGAAGATCCGCCGCCAGGCCACCAAGGACTACCTCGTGCACCCGGCCCTGTCCGGCCCGTCGTTCCTGCCCACGCTTGCGGCGAACTTCACCGCCAACGTCGTGCGCAACCTGTGGTCGCACTCGATCATCATGTGCGGTCACTTCCCCGAGGGTGTGGAGACGTTCGAGAAGCGCTCGATCGACGGCGAGACCCGCGGCGAGTGGTACGTCCGGCAGATGCTCGGCTCGGCCAACATCTCCGGCGGCAAGGCGATGCACGTGATGTCGGGCAACCTGTCGCACCAGATCGAGCACCACCTGTTCCCGGACCTGCCGAGCAACCGGTACGCCGAGATCGCCCCGAAGGTGCGGGCGCTCTTCGAGAAGTACGACCTGAACTACCACACGGCGCCGTTCCCGCAGCAGGTCGCCAGTGCCTGGCACAAGGTGGTCCGGCTCTCGCTGCCCAACGGCTGGCTCGCGCAGACCACGCCACGCAACGCGCCGCAGCAGCTGGCCAAGCTGTACAAGATGACCACCGGGGGTCCCAAGGTGCGCCGGGCGATCGCCGCCCGCGACCGGCAGATGGCCGCCCGCGCGGCCTGATCCGCCCGGGGCGAGTGCTCAGGTGGCTGCCCCGGCAACCACCTGAGCACTCGTTCGATTAACGGTCGCCCCCGCGGAGGCCCTAGGATCAACCACGTCGACCCGCACAGTCTTGCCTCGGGTCGCCGGCGCCCGCCCTGCGGACGCGCCCCTCGCCTCCGGGCGGGGCAGGCACCAGTTCCCCGCCGCCGGCGGGATGCCTTGGTGAGACACACCAACGGATAGCGACCTCTCCTTGTCTTCCTCCTTCGCCGACCTCGGCGTGCCCACGAACCTCGCCGGCATCCTCGCCGGCCTCGACATCACCACCCCCACCCCGATCCAGGCGGCCACGCTGCCGGACTCGCTGGCCGGCCGGGACGTGCTCGGCCGCGGCCGCACCGGCTCCGGCAAGACCTACGCCTTCCTGCTGCCGCTGGTCGCCCGCCTCGACGCCGAGCGTCGTACGCCGCGGGCCACCGCGCCGCGGGCGCTGATCCTGGCCCCCACGCGTGAGCTGGTCGGTCAGATCGACGCCGCGCTTAAGCCGCTGGCGAAGGCGGCCGGGCTGTCCACGCAGACGATCTTCGGCGGCGTCGGCCAGAACCCGCAGGTCCGCGGGCTGCGCAACGGGGTCGACATCGTGCTGGCCTGCCCCGGCCGGCTCGAGGACCTCATCGGTCAGGGCCACTGCTCGCTGCGCGACGTCAGCGTCACCGTGCTCGACGAGGCCGACCACATGGCCGACCTCGGCTTCCTGCCCGCCGTCCGGCGGCTGCTCGACCAGACGCCGAAGGACGGCCAGCGGCTGCTCTTCTCCGCGACCCTGGACAAGGCCATCGACGTGCTGGTCAAGCGGTTCCTCAACCAGCCGGTCACCCACGAGGCGGACTCCGCCCAGTCGCCGGTGAGCACGATGAGCCACCACGTGCTGCACCTGGACCGCTCGCACCGGCTGCCGGTGCTGGTCGACCTGGCCAGCGCCCCCGGGCGGACGGTGGTCTTCACCCGCACCAAGCACGGTGCCAAGGCCCTGGCCCGCCAGCTCAACAAGTCCGGCGTCCCGTCGGTCGAGCTGCACGGCAACCTCAGCCAGAACGCCCGCACCCGCAACATGGACGCCTTCCACGCCGGCAAGGCCAGCACGCTGGTCGCCACCGACATCGCCGCCCGTGGCATCCACGTCGACGACGTCTCGCTGGTCGTGCACGCGGACCCGCCGGTCGAGCACAAGGCCTACCTGCACCGCTCCGGCAGGACCGCCCGCGCCGGCGCCGCCGGCACGGTGATCACGCTGATGACCGACGAGCAGGTGCGCGACGTCCGGTCGCTGACCCGGGCCGCCGGCATCAAGCCGACCACGACCCGGGTCTCCGGGGCCGACCACCCCGTGCTCACCGAGCTGGCCCCCGGCGACCGGGTGCTGGTCGCCGGCGGCCTCGCGCTGCCGACCCCGGCCGGCGACGCGCCGCGCGGGCAGGGCCAGCGGTCCTCCGGCGGCGGTGGCCGGTCCCGCGGACCCCGGCGTCGCTCCGGTGGTGGCGCCAACGGCTCCGGCGGGAACAGCGGCGGCGGCAGTGGTAACAGCAGGGGCAACGGGGGCTCCAACGGGGGCTCCCGCGGCCAGGGCTCCCGCAGCCAGTCCGGTGGCGGCCAGGGTGGCAGCGGGGCCGGCCGGTCCGGTGGCTCCCGCGGTCGCAGCGGCGGGCAGCGCTCCGGCGCGTCCGGCGGGTCGCACAGCGCGGCGAACTTCAGCCGAGGCCGCTGACCCGACCGGACCGGCCCTGATCGGCCCTGATCCGGGCGGTCCCGCGGCCCGGCCTGCCCTACCGCAACTGAACGTCGTTCATTAGGGTCGGGGGATGACCGAACACGTCGACGTCCTCATCGTGGGGGCGGGGCTCTCGGGCATCGGCGCCGCCTGCCAGCTCCGGCGTGAGCATCCCGGCAGGTCGGTGGCGATCCTCGAGTCCCGGGCCGCCAGCGGTGGCACCTGGGACCTGTTCCGCTACCCCGGCGTCCGCTCGGACTCCGACATGTTCACCCTCGGCTACCGGTTCAAGCCGTGGCTGGGAGAGAAGGCCCTGGCCGACGGGCCCTCGATCCTGGCCTATGTCCGTGAGGCGGCGCGCGAGCACGGGGTGGACCGGGAGATCCGCTACGGCCACACCGTCGTCGGCGCCGCCTGGGACTCCGGCGCAGCCCGCTGGACGGTCACCGCCGAGACCGGCGACGGGCCGCGCACCCTCACCTGCGGCTTCCTGTGGTCCTGCTCGGGTTACTACGACTACGACGAGGGCTACACGCCGCAGCTCCCCGGCATCGACGACTTCGCCGGCACGGTCGTCCACCCGCAGCACTGGCCGGAGGACCTCGACCACGCCGGCCGCAGGATCGTGGTCATCGGCTCCGGCGCCACGGCGGTCACGCTGGTGCCGGCGCTGGCCGACCAGGCGGAGCACGTGACGATGCTGCAGCGCTCCCCGACGTACATCGTCTCGCTGCCCAGCCGGGACGGGTTCGCCCTGCGGGCGCGGAGGCTGCTGCCCGAGCCGGCGGCGTACCGGGTGACCCGGTGGAAGAACGTGCTGATGGCGACCGGGATCTACCAGCTCTGCCAGCGCTTCCCCGGCGCGGCCCGGCGCGCGATCCGGTCGATGACCGAGAGGCAGCTTCCGGGCGTCGACGTCGGGACCCACTTCCGGCCGCGCTACGACCCGTGGGACCAGCGGCTGTGCCTGGTGCCCGACGGCGACCTGTTCCGCTCGCTCCGCGAGGGCAGCTCCTCGATCGTCACCGACACCATCGAGACGTTCACCGAGACCGGCGTGCGGGTCTCCTCGGGCGCGGAGCTCGCGGCGGACCTCGTGATCACCGCGACCGGGCTCAACCTCAAGCCGTTCGGCGGAGTCGAGCTGCTGGTCGACGGCGAGCCGGTGAGGTTGCCGGAGGCCATGGCCTACAAGGGGCTGATGCTCAGCGGGGTGCCGAACTTCGCCTACACGATCGGCTACACCAACGCCTCGTGGACGCTGAAGGCCGACCTGGTCGCGGAGTACGTCTGCCGGCTGCTGGCGCACCTCGACGAGACCGGGCAGACCACGGTCGTTCCGGTGCGGGACCCCGACGTGACACCGCAGCCGTTCCTCGACTTCACCGCCGGCTACGTGCTCCGCAAGCTCGACGAGCTGCCCCAGCAGGGGGACCGGGCACCGTGGCGGCTGCGGCAGAACTACCTGCGCGACGTCGGCCCGATCCGGCGCGGGGCGATCGAGGACGGGACGCTCGCCTTCAGCCGGGCCGGGTGACCCGCGACACGTCTCGGTTTCGGGACGGCGGCGCGGGGTACCGCCCGTCCGACGTCTACGAAAGGAATCCAGACATGGGTATCGGTGACAAGGCCAAGAACAAGGTGGAAGAGGCCGGCGGTCAGGCCAAGGAGTCGACCGGTCGCGCCACCGGCGACCGGGAGATGGAGGCCGAGGGTCGCGGCGACCAGTCCGAGGCCAAGGTCAAGCAGGCCGGGGAGAAGGTCAAGGACGCCGGCAAGAACCTGAAGGACGGCCTCACCCCCTAACCCAGCGCCGGATGCTGGTCATGGCCTGCCTCGTAGGCTCGGGCCCATGACCCGCCCGGTGATCGACCCCGCGCGGGCCTGGTTGCAACGGGCCCTGTGGGACGTCGTCCCCCGTGACCACCGGGCGTCGCCGCAAGACCTGCGGCGACGCCAGGTGGTCACGTTGCTGTTCGTGGCCGTCGGCGCCGTCGTCCTCGGACTCTCGCTGCGCATCGAGCCCGGCAGCGTCTGGTTCTACCCGGCCACGCTCGGGCTGGCCGCGGTCTGGACGGTCGGCGCCTTCGCCTCCGGTCCGCTGCACCTGGGCCGGATCCAGCACCGGACCGGTGCCCGTCGTCCGGTCGTCACCCCGGTGCTGGTCGGCCTCGGGCTGGCCGCGGTCTTCGGCGTCGGCGGGCTGGTGGTCCGTGAGATCCCGTGGCTGAGCGACTACGTCCGCAGCGTGCTCGACTACGCCGACCAGGGGTCGGTGCCGATCCTGGTCGGGATCACGCTGGTCAACGGCATCGCGGAGGAGCTCTTCTTCCGGGGCGCCGCCTATGCCGCGACCACCCGGCACCCGGTCCCGGTCACCACGGTCGCCTACGCGGTGGCGACCCTGGCGACGGGCAACGTGATGCTGGCCTTCGCCGCGGTCGTGCTCGGTCTGGTGGTCGGCCTGCAGCGGCGCGCGTCAGGCGGCATCCTGGCGCCGATCCTGACCCATGTCACCTGGTCGGTGTCGATGCTGTTCCTGCTGCCGCTGATCTTCGTCTGAGGGCGGTCCGCCCGGGCCGGCCATCGGCCGCACCTGCCGCAGCGGCCCTCGACGGTGTGGCCTCGGCTCACAGGCGGCCGAACGCCGGGGCGTAGTGGAACGTCCCCCGCAGCGCCGCGGTCCACGTGTGCAGCCGGCGGACCTGGAAGTGCGGCACCCACTCCGGGTGGACCGGCACCACGCCCAGGGGCCGGGCCGGCTCGAAGCCGAAGCGCCGGTAGTAGCCGGCGTCGCCGAGCAGGACGACGGCGGGCTCGTCGAGGGCGTCAGCGGCGGCGAGAACGCCGTGCATCAGGGCGCTGCCGACGCCCCGGCCCTGGTGCTCGGGAAGCACGCCGAGGGGGCCGAGCCCCAGCGCGGGGCGGGAGTCGATGTGGGCGCGGCTGCACACCACGTGGCCGACCACCGTGCCGTCGGCCTCGGCCACCAGGGACAGCGCAGGCACGGCGTCGCCGTCGGCTCGCAGTGCGTCGACGAGCCCGGCCTCGGCCACCACGGAAACGCCCGGGCGCCCGAAGGCCGCGACGTGGACGGCGTGGATCCCCGGTCGGTCGGTCACGACCTCGCGTCTCACGATCACGCTGGTCCCTTCGGTGCGGAGCTCGCTCAGGCGTCCCCGGTGCCCGAGGTCGCCCGCTCCTCCTCCAGCGTCCGCCGCACGGACTCGGCGTACGTCAGCGGCTCGCCGGGCACCACCTCTCGGATCGAGGTGTCGGTGACCACGACCTCGGTGCCCATGGAGTCGATCAGGTTGCGGCCCGTGGTGACGTCGACGTCGGTCACCAGTGCCAGCCAGTACGACGAGAGCCGGGGTGTCAGCACCGGCACCCGCAGGATCGGCACCCGCCGGCCGGCGGAGATCTCGGCGGCGACCTGGAGCATCTCGAGGTAGGTCAGCTGGTCGGGTCCGCCGATCTCGTAGACCCGGCCGAGCGCCTCGTCCTGGCCGACCACCCCGGCGAGGTAGCGGACCACGTCGTCCACCGAGATCGGCTGGGTGCGGGTGCTGACCCAGCGGGGGACCACCATCGCCGGCAGGTTCTTGACCAGCTGCCGGGTGAGCTCCCACGAGATGCCGCCGTTGCCGACCACGATCGCGGCGCGCAGCACGGTGACCGGCACCCCGGCCTCACCGAGCAGGCCCTCGACCTCGCGCCGGGAGCGCAGGTGCGGCGAGAGGTCGCCGTCGTCGGCGCCGAGGCCGCCCATGTAGACGATCTGCCGGACCCCGGCCTCCGCGGCGGCCCGGCCGAACGCGCGGGCGGCAGCGGCGTCACGCGCCTCGAAGTCGGCGTGGTCGAGGGAGTGCACGAGGTAGATCGCGACCTCGACGCCGGCCAGCGGCTCGGTCAGCGACGTGGGGTCGTCGACGTCCCCGCCCACCGGGGTGCCCGACCCCTGGTAGGAGTCGGGGTTGCGGGTCATCGCCCGGACGTCGTGGCCGGCCTCGACCAGCACCGGCGCCAGGCGGCGGCCGATGAAGCCGGTGGCCCCGGTGAGCAGAACGGTGGTCATGGGCCCCAGCCTAGGCGGACCGGCCAGCGGCCGGCCGCGACGATCAGCGCGTGCGCTGGGCGATCCGGTCGCGGGTGGTCTCGTTGACGGCCATCCCGTACGCCGTCACGAGGCCGGCGATGGACAGCGGCTTGAGCAGCTCGATGGCCTCCTGCAGCTCCTCGGGGCCGTGTCCGGCCGCGCGGTAGGACGGCCACACCTGGGTGGCGAAGATCTCGGTGACCTGCTCGGCGATGGCGCGCGCGTGCTCGGCGTACACCGCCTTGACGGCGTGGGCGGCCTGGGTCGGGTAGCCGAAGTCCACCAGCCGCACGCCGGCCTCCAGGTGGGCGACCGCGACGTCGTAGGTGCCGCGGGCGGCGGGGGTGATGATGCCCAGGACCGAGAGCGTCTCCAGGTCCGCCTCGCCCAGCGTCCGGCCGGCCGCGCTGCTGAGCTCCTCCACGGTCATGGTCTCCGGCATCTCGGCCATCCACGGAGCGAGCAGGGTCCGGTGCAGGGCGATCGTCGATGCCGAGGCGTCGGCGGGGATCCGGGCCAGGTAGCGCTCGATCGCCGACAGCGTGAAGCCGTGCGCCTGGAGCTCGCGGACCAGGCCGAGCCGGGCGACGTGCTCGGGGGTGTAGAAGCCCGACCGGCCGCGTCGCTGCGGCGGCGGCACCAGCCCGCGGCTGGTGTAGAAGCGGACCGTGCGGACGCTCAGGTCCACGCGCTCGCACAGCTCGTCGAGGGTCAGCTCGTCGACGTCGGGCACGGCGGCACCTCCAGGGAACGGGCTATGAGCGGGATCACAGGGCGTCCGCCCTTGACCATCATGACAGTGATGGTGTCACAATCAAGGCAACACCATCGGCTCCACTCTCACAACCGGCAGGGACTCCTCATGGCTGAAGCGTTCGTGTACGACCACCTCCGCACCCCCCGCGGCAAGGGGAAGAAGAACGGCTCCCTCCACGAGGTGAAGCCCGTGGACCTGGTGGTCGGGCTGCTCGACGAGGTGCGCAAGCGCAACCCCACGCTCGACCCGGACCGGATCGACGACGTCGTGCTCGGCGTCGTCTCGCCCCTGGGCGACCAGGGCGGCGACATCGCCAAGACCGCCGCGCTGAAGGCCGGGCTCCCCGAGACCGTCGCCGGGGTCCAGCTGAACCGCTTCTGCGCCTCCGGGCTCGAGGCCGTCAACCAGGCCGCCTCGCGGGTCGCCGCCGGCTTCGAGGACCTGATCCTCGCCGGCGGTGTCGAGTCGATGAGCCGGGTGCCGATGGGCTCCGACGGCGGCGCCTGGGCCGCGGACCCGGCCACCGCGCTCGAGACCGGCTTCGTGCCCCAGGGCATCGGCGCCGACCTGATCGCCACCATCGAGGGCTTCGGCCGCGCCGAGGTGGACGCCTTCGCCGCCGAGTCCAACGCCCGGGCCGCCAAGGCGTGGGCGAACGGCTACTTCGCCAACTCCGTCATCCCGGTCACCGACCAGAACGGGCTGACCGTCCTCGACCACGACGAGCTGATCCGGCCCGGCACCACCGTCGAGAGCCTGTCCGGCCTCAAGCCGAGCTTCGCCGAGATGGGCGCCCAGGCCGGCTTCGACGACGTCGCGCTGGAGAAGTACCACTGGGTCGAGCGGATCGACCACGTGCACCACGCCGGCAACTCCTCGGGCATCGTCGACGGTGCCGCGATCATGGCCGTCGGCAGTGAGCGGGTCGGCTCCGACCTCGGGCTCACCCCCCGCGCCCGGGTGCTCTCGGTCGCCGTCTCCGGCGCCGACCCGACGATCATGCTCACCGGCCCCGCGCCCGCCGCCCGCAAGGCGCTCGCCAAGGCCGGCCTCGAGGTCGGCGACATCGACCTGTTCGAGATCAACGAGGCCTTCGCCGCGGTCGCGATGCGGTTCATGCGGGACATGGGCATCACCTCCGAGATCACCAACGTCAACGGTGGCGCGATCGCGATGGGCCACCCGCTGGGCGCGACCGGCGCGATGATCCTCGGCACGCTGATCGACGAGCTCGAGCGCCGCGACCAGCGCCGAGGCCTGGCCACGCTCTGCGTCGGCGGCGGCATGGGCATCGCCACCATCGTCGAGCTGGTCTGACGCCCAGGCCCACCGCCGGTCGAGGAAGGCGCCCCGCGCCTGTCTCGAGACCCGACCCTTCACGCAAAGGAAACCCGATGAGCACCGCCACCCAGAGCGCCGTCCACTACGAGCGCGACGCCGACGGCATCGTCACCCTGACCCTCGACGACCCGACGTCGAGCGCCAACACCATGAACCCGCTCTACGTCTCCTCGATGGCCGACGCCGTCGAGCGGCTGTACGCCGAGCAGGACGAGGTCACCGGAGTGGTGATCGCCTCGGCGAAGAAGACCTTCTTCGCCGGCGGCGACCTCAAGGGCATGGTCGCCACCACGCCCGACGACGCGGCCGCGGTGTTCGAGATGGCCGAGGGGGTCAAGGCCGGCCTGCGCCGCCTCGAGCTCTTCCCGCGCCCGGTCGTCGCCGCCATCAACGGCGCCGCGCTCGGCGGCGGCCTCGAGATCTGCCTGGCCGCCAACCACCGGATCGTCGTCGACGACCCGAAGGTCGAGCTCGGTCTCCCCGAGTCGACCCTCGGCCTGCTCCCGGGCGGCGGCGGCGTGACCCGCGTCGTACGCATGCTGGGCCTGCAGTCGGCCCTGATGGACGTGCTGCTCCCCGGCACCCGGTTCAAGCCCGCCCAGGCCAAGGAGAAGGGCCTGGTCGACGAGCTGGTCGACACCCGGGAGGAGCTGCTGCCGGCCGCGAAGGCCTGGCTCGCCGAGCACCGCGACGACGCCGAGGCCGCGCAGAACCCGTGGGACCGCGCCGGCTACCGGATGCCCGGTGGCACCCCCTCGACCCCCAAGCTCGCGGCCTTCCTGCCCGCGTTCCCGGCGCTGCTGCGCCAGCAGACCAAGGGCGCCGTCTACCCGGCACCCCGGGCGATCCTGTCCGCGGCCGTCGAGGGGGCGCAGACCGACTTCGAGACCGCGTCGCGGATCGAGTCGCGCTACCTGACCCAGCTGATCGTCAACCAGCAGTCGAAGAACATGATCCAGGCGTTCTTCTTCGACCTGCAGGCCATCAACTCCGGGTCGCTGCGCCCCGACGGCGTGCCGGCGTACCAGGCCCGGAAGGTCGGGGTCCTCGGCGCCGGCATGATGGGCGCCGGCATCGCCTACTCCTGCGCCCGGGCCGGCATGGACGTCGTGCTCAAGGACGTCGAGCAGGCCAGTGCCGAGAGGGGCAAGGCCTACAGCGCCAAGCTGCTCGACAAGGCCATCTCCCGCGGCCGGTCCACCGAGGAGAAGAAGGCCGAGCTGCTCGGCCGGATCACGCCGACCGCGGACCCCGCCGACCTGACCGGCTGCGACCTCGTGATCGAGGCGGTCTTCGAGGACCCCTCGCTCAAGGCCAAGGTCTTCGCCGAGGTCGCGGAGTTCGTGAACGACGACGCGCTGCTGTGCTCGAACACCTCCACGCTGCCGATCACCGAGCTGGCCGAGGGCGTCGACCGTCCGGCGGACTTCATCGGGCTGCACTTCTTCTCGCCGGTGGACAAGATGCCGCTGGTCGAGATCATCCGCGGCAAGGAGACCTCGGACGAGGCGCTCGCCAAGGCCTACGACGTCGTGCAGCAGATCCGGAAGACCCCGATCGTGGTCAACGACAGCCGCGGCTTCTACACCTCGCGGGTCATCGGCACGATGGTCAACGAGGGGCTGACCATGCTCGGCGAGGGCGTGCACCCGGTCTCGCTGGAGCGGGCCGCCACCCAGGACGGCTACCCGGTCGGCACCCTGCAGCTCTCGGACGAGCTGAACATGGAGCTGATGAAGAAGATCCGCACGGCCACCGCCGAGGCCGCGGCGCGCGACGGCGTCGAGCTGCCCGAGGACCCCTCCGGCGACGTCATCGACACGATGATCGGGCTCGGCCGCTCCGGTCGGCTCAAGGGCGCCGGCTTCTACGAGTACGACGACTCCGGCAAGCGGCTGGGCCTGTGGCCGGGACTGGCCGAGACGTTCCCGGTGGCCGAGCAGCAGGTCCCGTTCCAGGACGTGAAGGACCGGCTGCTGTTCATCGAGGCGCTGGAGACCGCGAAGTGCTTCGAGGAGAACGTCATCACCTCGGCCGCGGCGGCCAACATCGGCTCGGTGATGGGGATCGGCTTCCCGCCCAACACCGGTGGCGCGGCGCAGTTCATGACCGGCTACGTGCCGGCCGAGTCGCCCGCCGGCCCCGGGGAGTCCGCCGACTCGGAGCCGACCGTCGGGCTGGTGGCCTTCTGCGCCCGGGCCGACGAGCTGGCCGACGCCTACGGAGAGCGGTTCCGCCCCACCGCATACCTGCGCGCCATGGCCGAGAAGGGCGAGTCCTTCCCCGCCTGACCCGGCGCTTCGGCCCACCCCACCCCCGCCGACCCGTCGCTTGTGTCCGCGTCCCTGTCGACACAAGCGACGGGTCGCGGTGCTGTGGGTCGACACCAGCGACGGGTGGACGATTCCGGGGACAGTGGCGGGCCCGGCGGGGAGAATGGCCCGGTGACGGACCACCAGAGCACCGACGCCGCCGCGACCGCGGAGTCGCACCCGACCCCTGAGCCGCACCCGGACGCCCACCCCTCGGGGCACGGCGTCGGGGGGCTGGTCGAGGTCCGCGGGCTGCGGGTCCGCTTCGGCGCGGTCGAGGCGGTCAGCGGCATCGACCTCGACGCCCGCCCCGGCCAGGCCACCGCGCTGCTCGGGCGCAACGGCGCGGGCAAGTCCACGACGATGCGGGTGCTGGCCGGCGTCGTACCGCCCACCGAGGGCACCGTCCACGTGGCCGGCCACGACCTGCGCACCGACCGGCTGGCCGCCCAGCACCGGCTCGGCTACTGCCCCGACGTCGGCGGGCTGGTCCCGCGGGCCACCCCCTGGGAGCACCTCCAGCTGGCGGCCCGACTGCGCCGCCTCGACGACTGGGAGGACCGGGCCCGCGACCTGCTGGAGCGGTTCGAGCTCGGCGCGGTCACGCACCGGGTCACGGCCGGCTTCTCGCACGGCATGGGCCGACGGATGTCGGTCGTGCTGGCCGCCTTCCACCGACCCGCCGTGCTGCTGCTCGACGAGCCATTCGACGGCGTCGACCCGCTGGGCGTCGAGGCCACCATGGACGTCATCGCCGACGCCCGTGCGGCCGGTGCCTGCGTCCTGGTCTCCACGCACCTGCGCGAGCTCGCGATCGAGGCCTGCACCACGGCCCTCGTGCTGCGCGGCGGCGCCCAGGTGGCCGACGTCTCCGCGCAGGAGCTCGCGGGGGAGGACGGTGCCCGTGCCTACCGGTCGCTCCTGGACTGACCCGATCGCCGACGTCGGCAGCCTGGTCCGGTTCCGGTTCGGCGCCGCCCGCCCCGACCGACCCGGTGGGGCGCGTCGCACCCGGCTGCTGATCGGGATCCCGGCCGCGATCACGCTGGCCGTGCTACTCGTCCCGGCGGCCGCTGCCGGCGCCGGCTCCCGCGAGGGGTACGCCCTCGACCTCCTGGTGATCCTGCCGACCGCGGCCACGGCGTTCCTGCTGCTCACGATCGTCTCCGCCGTCGCCTCGGGCGGCGGGCGGGAGCTCCTGTCCCGCGAGCACGGCGTCGCCTACCCGGTCAGCCCGGTCACCGACCACCTCGGGGCGCTGCTCATGGCGCCGCTCAACATCGCCTGGCTGGTCCAGGGCTGGCTGCTCCTCGGCCTCACGTCGTACGGCGCCGGGTGGCGGGCCCTGCTCCCGGCCGAGCTGCTCATGCTGCTCTTCCTGGCCGCCGCGACCGCCCTCGGCCAGGTCGTGGGCTGGTCGGTGGAGGCCGTCCGCCGGGCCCGGTACGGCGTCGTCGCCTACCGCGGGCTGGTCGTCGCCAGCCTGGCGCTCTCCGCCTGGCTGGTCGCCACCGACCGTCTCGTGGACGTGCTGTCCGCGTCACCGACCGTGCACCTCGCGGTCGCGGTGGCCCGGATCCAGGACGGCGAGGCCGGCTACCCGCTGGCCGTGCTCGGCGTCCTGGTGGCGCTGCTGGTCGCCTCCGTGCTGGCCGGGATCGTGCCGGCCACGCTCGCGCTGCGCCGGCCGCCGCGCGACGAGGCCCGGCTGGAGTCCGGCACCCATCGTCCGCGCGGCGACGCCCGCTCGGACCTGATGGCACTGGCGCGGGTGGACCTGTCCTCCGTCCTGCGCTCGGTGCCGCTGCGCCGCGGACTGCTCACGCTGGCCCTGCTCCCGGGCCTGGCCGCGCTGGGCGGAGCGATCGCCTGGGACATGCTGATCCTGATGCCGGGGCTGGTCGCCTCCGGCGCCGCCCTGCTCTTCGGGGTGAACGCCTGGTGCCTCGACGGCCGGGGCGCCCTGTGGCGCGGCAGCCTGCCGGTGGACCCCGACCTGGCGTTCGTCTCCCGCGCCGGGGTGCTGGCCGGCCTGCTGATGGCGGCCTCGGCGGTCACGATCGCCCTGGGCTCCCTGCGCGCGGGTCTGCCCTCCGCCGCGGTGCTGGTCGCGCTGCTCTGCGCCTGGCTCGTGGTCACGCTCCAGGTGACGACGGCATCCATGCGCTGGTCGGCGCGGGCGCCGTACGCCGCGGACATGCGCAGCGCCCGGGCCACCCCGGCACCGCCGGCCGTGATGGTCGGCTACTCGGCCCGGCTGGCGCTGAGCACGACGCTGCTGGGCCTGCTGTTCTCGACGGTCGCGGTCTTCGGGGTCTGGTGGCTCAGCGTGGTGGTGGCCGCCCCGCTGCTTGCCTGGTGGTGGCGGCGGCTGGGCCAGGTCCGCCGGCAGTGGTCCGAGCCGACCACCCGGTCCCGGGTCGCGGTGACCGTGGCCGCCTGAGCGGGCCTCCCGCCGTCGACGTGGCCGCCTGAGGGGGCCTCCCGCCGCGGGCGCGACCGGCCGGGCTCGGGCGCGACCGGCCGGGCTCGGGCGCGACCGGACGGGCTCGGGAGCTCCGGCCGGGCTCAGGAGTGCCGGTCGGCGCAGGTCGCCTGTGCCTGCCCGAGCCGGCGGACCGACTCCGACCCGGCGTCCCCGGCCAGCCCGTCGACCGCCGCCGACCGCAACTCCTCGTCGTCGAGCGCGTCCCGGAGGCAGTCCCGGAAGCCGGCCTCGTCGAGCCCCCGGGTGGCCTTCGCCTGGGCCCGCCCGACCACGGAGACGAAGTCCACGCACCCGAACCAGGCGTCCACCCAGCTCCCGGCCGGCCCGCGGTCCAGCGACGGCATCTGCGCCGCGGCGGACCCGGCCCCGTCCAGCAGTCCGGCCTCCCGCAGCTCCTCGTCGCCGAGGTCGGCCGAGAGGGCGGCCCCGAAGCAGTCCGCGGCCCCGGCCGACTCGGGGCTGAGCCGGGCGAACAGCGCTGAGAGCTCCGCGGCGACGTCGGCCGAGCCGGTGGTCGTCGTCGCCGTGCCGGTGGAGGCGGCCTCCCGGTCGTCGGCGGCACCGGGGGTGCCGGTGCCCGAGCAGGCCGCGGTCAGGCCCAGCAGGAGCAGCAGCATCAGCGCGCGCAGCCTGGCCGGAGGGGTGGATCGGGGCACGGGCACCTCCTCGGCGCGGGGACGGGTCGACGCTTGGTCGACGCAGGGTCAACGCCGCAGAGCCGCGGACGCTACGCGGATGCCGCTCCCGCCGGTTCCCGGTGACCGTTAGGTTCACTGCATGGACTTCTCTCCCACCCCCCGGGCCGCCGCGCTGACCAGCCGGGTCGCGGACTTCATGCGCGAGCACGTCACCCCGATCGAGGGCGACTACCACCGCGACCTCGCCGAGCAGCGGCGCACCGGCGATCCGTGGACCCCGCTCCCGGTCCTCGACGAGCTCCGGGCCAAGGCCCGCGAGCAGGGCCTGTGGAACCTGTTCCTGCCCCGCGAGCACGCCGGGGAGTACGCCGCCCGCTTCGGCACCGACGGCGGCGAGGGGCTGACCAACGTCGACTACGCGCCGATCGCCGAGCTCACCGGCCGGTCCGCGATCGCGCCGTACGTCTTCAACTGCAACGCCCCCGACACCGGCAACATGGAGGTGCTGCTGAAGTACGGCAGCGCCGAGCAGCGCGAGCAGTGGCTCGAGCCGCTCCTCGACGGCCGGATCCGCAGCGCCTTCGGGATGACCGAGCCGGGCGTCGCCTCCTCCGACGCCACCAACATGGAGGCGACCGCGATCGTCGACGGCGACGAGGTGGTCGTCAACGGTCGCAAGTGGTGGACCACCGGCATCGGCAACCCCGACTGCAAGGTGATCATCTTCATGGGGCTCTCGGACCCGGACGCCGACCGGCACCACCGGCACACGATGCTGCTCGTGCCCACGGACGCGCCGGGCGTGAAGGTGGAGCGGATGCTGTCCACGATGGGGATCCAGGACGAGCCGTTCGGGCACGGCGAGGTCTCCTTCACCGACGTCCGGGTGCCGATCGGGAACGTCATCTCCGGCCCCGGCGAGGCGTTCGCGATCGCGCAGGGCCGGCTCGGCCCCGGCCGGATCCACCACTGCATGCGGCTGATCGGGCTCGCCGAGCACGCACTCGAGGCGGCCTGCGCGCGTGGCCTGGCCCGGACCGCGTTCGGGAAGCCGATCGCCGACCTCGGCGGCAACCGGGAGCGGATCGCCGACGCCCGGATCGCCATCGACTCCACGCGACTGCTGGTGCTGCACGCGGCGTGGAAGCTCGACCAGGGCGGTCCGCGCAACGCACTCTCCGAGGTCAGCCAGATCAAGGTCGCGGCGCCCAACATGGCCCAGCAGGTCATCGACATGGCGATGCAGATGCACGGCGGCGCCGGACTCTCCGACGACTTCGACCTCGCGGCCGCCTGGACCAACGCCCGCACCCTCCGGCTGGCGGACGGGCCGGACGAGGTGCACCGCGGGCTGATCGCCCGGCTCGAGCTCGGCAAGCACCAGTGAGCGGCCCGTCCGAACCCTCCGGCCCGCCCGGCCCGCCGTCCGACCTGTCGTCCGGTCGCCGGGTGCTGGTCACCGGGGCCGCCTCCGGCCTCGGGGCGGCCCTGGTCCGCGCGTTCGAGGCGGCCGGGGACCGGGTGCTGGCCACCGACCTGGGCGGCACCGGCTTCGACCTCGACATCACCTCCGACGCCGACTGGGCGCGCGCGGTCGAGCACGTCGAGGCCGAGTGGGGCGGTCTGGACATCCTGGTCAACAACGCCGGCGTGGCCGGCGGCGGCCGGCTGCACCTGGCCACCCTCGAGGAGTGGCAGTGGATCTTCGAGATCAACCTCTTCGGCGCGGTCCGCGGCACCCGCGCGTTCGTCCCGATGCTGCGCGAGCAGGGGTCCGGTCACATCGTCAACGTCGCCTCGCTCGCGGGACTCGTGCACCCGGCCGGGATGGCCTCCTACAACGCGGTCAAGGCGGCGGTGGTGGCGCTCAGCGAGACCACCGGCCACGAGCTGGCCGGTCACGGGGTGCGCTGCTCGGTGGTCTGCCCGTCGTACTTCCGGACCAACCTCATGGACTCCCTCCAGGGCGCCGACACCGCCCTCGGCACGGTGATCTCCGGCCTGGTGGAGAGCTCGCCGTTCACCGCCGAGGACATCGCCGCCGAGGTGCTCGCCGGGATCGCACGGCAACAGGAAGTGATCATTCCGGACGAAGCCGCCCGCCGGGCGGTCGACCTCAAGCAGAATGACCGCGCGGGGTACGACGCGGTCATGCGACAGCAGGCAGCCAGGTTGGACAGGATGGACTGAGTGGTGTCGAAGGGCTCGACCGATCACCCGGGCGCGGGCGACGAGGGGAACCCGTCGCGGGACGTGCGCGACGAGGACGGCTTCGACGTTGCCGCGGTGTCCGCATGGCTGCGCGCGCACGCCGAGGCCGACTTCGCCGACACGGTGGCCGCCGACCCGGAGGTCCGGCAGTTCCCCGGGGGCGCCTCGAACCTCACCTACCTGCTGCGCTACCCCGACCGGGACCTGATCCTGCGCCGCCCGCCCGGCGGTCGCAAGGCGAAGGGCGCCCACGACATGGGTCGCGAGTTCCGGATCCAGTCGGCGCTGGCGCCGGTCTTCGCGCTGGTGCCGCGGATGGTCGGGCACTGCGAGGACGAGTCGGTGATCGGCTCGGAGTTCTACGTGATGGAGAAGGTCGAGGGCACGATCCTGCGCCAGGACCTGCCGCCGGGGATGGACCTCTCGCCCGAGCAGGTCTCCCAGCTGTGCCGCAACGCGATCGATGTGCTGATCGACCTGCACGGCGTCGACGTCACCACGCCCGGGCTCGCCGAGCTCGGCAAGGGCAGCGGGTACGTCGCCCGCCAGGTCGGCGGCTGGTCGAGCCGGTTCCGGGCCGCGCGCACCGAGGACGTGGGCGACTTCGAGCCGGTGATGGCCTGGCTCGACGAGCACCAGCCCGACGACGTCGCGACCTGCCTGATCCACAACGACTTCCGCTTCGACAACCTGGTCCTCGACAGCGACGACCCGCTGAGGGTCGTCGGCGTCCTCGACTGGGAGATGGCCACCCTCGGGGACCCCCTGATGGACCTCGGCGGGATGGCCGCCTACTGGATCCAGGCCGACGACGACGAGACCTTCCACCTCTTCCGACGCCAGCCGACCACCGCCCCGGGCATGTGGACCCGCGCCGAGGTGGTCGCCTACTACGGCGAGCGCACCGGGCTCACGGTCACGCCGGAGCAGTGGCGCTTCTACGAGGTGTTCGGGCTGTTCCGGCTCGCGGTGATCGCCCAGCAGATCTACTACCGCTACTTCCACGGCCAGACCAGCAACCCGTCGTACGCCGTCTTCGGGGACGTCGCGAAGTACCTCGAGACGCGCTGCGCACGGGTGATCGGCTGATGGGCCAGGTCCTGCTGGTGCGGCACGGCCAGGCCTCGTGGGGCGCCGACGACTACGACCTGCTCTCGCCGCTGGGCTGGGAGCAGTCCCGGATGCTCGGCCACGCGCTGGCCGCCCGGGCGACCACCCCCGACCTGCTGGTGCAGGGCGGCATGCGCCGGCACCGGGAGACCGCCTCCGCCGTGGTGGAGAAGGCCGGGTGGGAGGCGATGGAGGTGGTCAACGACGGCGGCTGGAACGAGTTCGACCACGTCGGCATGCTCGCGGCGGCGCCGGATCCGGAGTTCGCCGGCTCCGAGCCGACGGCGGCGGAGTTCCAGGGCTGGTTCGAGGCCGCCACCGACCGCTGGACCTCCGGGGGGACCGGCTACTCCGAGTCCTACGCCGAGTTCGCGGAGCGGATCGGGGCCGCGCTGGCCCGCACCACCGAGCTGGCGGGGGCGAGCTCCACGGCGGTGGTGTTCACCTCGGGTGGCGCGATCTCCTGGGTGGCGGCGTCCCTGCTGACCGGATCGACCTCCCCCGACCCGGCGACGACGAGCCTGTGGGGTCAGCTGAACAAGGTGGTCGTGAACACCTCGATCACCAAGGTGGTCACCGGTCGCCGCGGCGCGACGCTGGTCTCGTTCAACGAGCACTCGCACCTCGAGGGTGGCGGGCTGACCTACCGCTGAGGCTCGAACGTGGCCTTGAGGGCCGCCGGGGCCGCTGGGGCCCTTGGCCTTCGTTGCCTCAGACCATCCGCTTGAACAGTGGCAGCGGCGCGTGCTTCATGACCACGCTCAGCGGCGCCCAGGGCAGCGCCGGCACGCAGGCGGAGGCCTTCTCCTTCTCGATGGCCGACACCATGGCGCGCACCCCCTTCTCGGTCGAGGCGAGCATCGGGCTGGCACCGCTGGAGCGGCTGTTCATCTCCGAGGCGATGTAGCCGGGGTAGAGCACGGTCACCGCGATGTCGGTGCCGTGCACCTCTGCCCGGATCCCCTCGGCGAGGTGGGCGACCCCGGCCTTGGTGGCGGCGTAGGTCGCCAGCCCCTTGGGCAGGCCGCGCATCGCCGACATCGACGAGATCATCACGAAGTGACCCGAGCCCTGCGCGCGGAAGATCTGCATCGCCGCCTCGGACTGCGCCAGCGCGGCCACGAAGTTCGTCATCGCGGTCTCCCGGTTGGCGTCGTACCGGCCGGTGCCCAGCGGCGCGCCCTTCCCGAGGCCGGCGTTGACCACGATCCGGTCGATCCTGCCGAAGTCCGCGTGGAAGGCCTCGAAGACCTCGAACACCTGGGCGTCGTCGTTGACGTCGAGCGCCCGGACCTCGACCCGGCGGTCGGGATCCTTGCCGGTGATCTCGGCCTTCAGCTCCTCGAGCCTGTCGGTGCGACGCGCGCACAGCGCCAGGTCGTGGCCGAGGTCGGCGAACTGTCGCGCCATCTCGGCGCCGAGCCCGGCGCTGGCTCCGGTGATCAGGATGGTCTTGGCCATGGGTCCATCCTCCCTCAGCCAGGTGAGGGGACCGGCGTGTGGTCCGTCCCGGGCGGGTCAGGCTCTACGTTCTGCAGGTTTCTCAGGCCCAGAACCTGCAGAACGTAGAGCCTCGCGTTCACCTGCGGGCAGCGGGCCGGTCCCCGGGCGGGCGCCTGTGGATGACCACCTCGGGGAGGGCTCGGGTTGGGAGATGCTCCCTGGCATGGCTGGGCATCCGTGGGATCCGGTGGCTCCGCGACCGCGGGGACTGGTCCGGCCGGTGCGGGTCGATCCCACCGGTGTCGCCGGGCCGACCCGGGGGAGGGCGGCCGGGCCGCGCTGGCGGCGTACCTCTCCGGGGTTCTTCGTGCCCGCCGAGGTCGACGCCTCCCTGCCCGAGCAGCGGGTGCTGGAGGCCTCGGTGCGGCTGCCGCCGGGTGCGGCGGTGACCGGCTGGGCCGCGTGCCGGTTGGCCGGGGCCGGTCTCGTCGACGGAGTGGCGCCGGACCGCCGGACGCCGTTGCCGGTGCCGCTCGCCCTCGGGGCGTGCGGCCGGATCCGCCCGGACGAGCGGGTGCTGCTGCTCTACGATCCGCTGCCGGCCGGGGAGACCTGGGTCCGGTGCGGCGTCCCCGCCACGCGGCCGGTGCGGGCGACGTTCGACGCGATGCGGCTGGCGCCGGACGAGCGGGAGGCCGCGGTGGCGCTGGACATGATGGCGGCGGCGCGGCTGGTCTCGATCGCCCGGGTGGCCGGCCACCTGCCCACGCGCGGTCGGGTGACCGGGATCGGTCGGGTGCGCCGCGGCCTGGAGCTCGCCGTCGAGGGCAGCCGTTCGCCCGGCGAGACCCGGCTCCGGCTGGTCTGGGTGCTGGACGCCGACCTGCCCGCGCCGCACGTGAACTGCCCGGTGCACGCCCGCGGCGGCCGGGACGACGGTCGGCTGCTCGGCATCGCCGACCTGCTCGACGAGGAGGCCGGGCTGGTCGTGGAGTACGACGGCGCCGACCATCGCGGTGCCCGTCGGCACTCGCGGGACGTCGAGCGGGAGGCACTCCTGCGCCGGCACGGGCTCGAGGTCACCCGGGTGACCGGCCCGGACCTGGCCGACGCCTCCGCCGTGGTCGACCGGCTGCTCGACGCCCGGCGGCGGTCCCGGTTCGCCGCTCCGGGGCAGCGGGCGTGGGAGGCCCGGCCGGTCGGTCCGTGGCTGGACCAGCACCTCGCGGAGCAGGAGGCTCTCGCCGAGCTGCACGCCGAGGCGATGGCGATGCCGGTCGTCGACCCGCCGCGGGGGTGAGGGGGGGTGCTGGTGGCCGGGTCCCTGGTGGCTCAGGCTCTACGTTCTGCAGGTTTCTCGGGCGCAGAACCTGCAGAACGTAGAGCCTCGCGCGCGGGCGGGGGCGACGACCCGTCTCACCCACATAAAGTCAGGCTTGACTGTTTCTTTCCTCAGGGTCCACGATGGCCCGGTGAGCACCACGACCGCCGGGCGCGTCCCGCAGGAGGAGCGGACCCGCGCCATGCGGCACCGGCTCCTCGAGGCCTGCGTGGACTGCCTCGTGGAGCACGGCTGGAGCGGCACCTCGACGACCCTGGTCTCGCAGCGGGCCGGGGTCAGCCGCGGGGCGCAGCTGCACCACTTCCCGACCAAGAACGACCTCGTCGTCGCCGCGGTCGAGCACCTCACCGAGACCCGCGGCCGGGAGCTGGTCGCCGCCGCGGCCGCGCTGCCGCACGGCGAGCGGAGGACCAGGGCGGTCCTGCAGATGCTGGCCGACCACTTCACCAGCGCGGTGTTCAGCGCCGCCCTCGAGCTGTGGGTGGCGGCCCGCACCGACGAGACGCTGCTCGCCGCCGTCGCCCCGCTCGAGGCCCGGGTCGGCCGCGAGACCCACCGGCTGACCGTCGAGCTGCTCGGCTGCGACGAGTCGCGGCCCGGCGAGCGGGAGCTCGTGCAGGCCACCCTCGACCTGGTCCGTGGCCTCGGCCTGGCCGACACGATCACCGACGACGCCCGCCGCCGCGCACGGATCCTCGACCGCTGGGCCCTGACCCTCGACACCGTCCTGAAGGAGCGCCCGTGAGCAACGACGTGCTGGAAGCCGTCCTCGCCGACCTGGCCGCCGAGGGGGACCTGCTGGAGCGCCTCGTCGCGCCGCTCGGCGAGACCGGCTGGCGGACGCCGACCCCCGCGGCCGGCTGGGACGTCGCCACCCAGGTCGCCCACCTTGCCTGGACCGACGAGGCCGCGGTGGCGGCCGCGGTCGCCGCGGGCGGCGACAAGGAGGCCTGGGACGCCCTCGTCCTGCGGGCGATGGCAGACCCGGACGGGTTCGTCGACACGGTCGCGCTCGAGGGTGGCCGGGTGTCGGCCGAGGAGCTGCTGGCCCGGTGGCGAGCGGCGCGTACGGCGCTGGCGCGGGCCCTGCGCGAGGTCCCGCAGGGCGAGCGGATGCCGTGGTTCGGGCCGCCGATGTCGCCGACGTCGATGGCCACCGCCCGGTTCATGGAGACCTGGGCGCACTCCCTGGACGTGCACGAGGCGCTCGGCGCCGAGCCGGAGGTCTCCGACCGGGTCCGGCACGTCGCGCACATCGGCGTCCGCACCCGGGGCTTCGCCTACTCCGTGCACGGGCTGACCCCGCCGGACGAGGAGCCCCGCGTCGAGCTCGACGCACCGTCCGGCGAGACGTGGGCCTGGGGGCCGGAGGACGCGGCGCAGCGGGTGACCGGCCCGGCGTACGACTTCTGCCTGCTGGTCACCCAGCGCCGGCACCGCGACGACGTCGCGCTGGTCGCCGAGGGCGAGGATGCCGAGACCTGGTTGGGGATCGCGCAGGCCTTCGCCGGGCCGCCGGGTGGCGGACGGGAGCCGCGGGGATGAGCGGGGAGGGTCTCGAGACGCTCGCTGGCGCTCGCTCCTCGACCAGCGGGGAGGCTGGCGCTCGCTCCTCGACCACCGGGGACGCTGGCGCTCGCTCCTCGACCACCGGGGACGCTGGCGCTCGCTCCTCGACCTCCGGGGAGGGTGGCGCTCGCTCCTCGACCACCGGGGAGGCTGGCGCTCGCTCCTCGACCACCGGCGTGGTGCGGATCGGGAACTGCTCGGGCTTCTACGGCGACCGGCTCTCGGCGATGCGGGAGATGCTGGAGGGCGGCGAGCTGGACTACCTCACCGGCGACTACCTGGCCGAGCTGACGATGCTGATCCTCGGCAAGGACACGATGCGGGACCCGACGCTGGGGTACGCCCGCACCTTCGTCGGCCAACTCGAGGACTGCCTCGGCCTCGCCCTGGAGCGCCGGGTTCGGATCGTCAGCAACGCCGGCGGCCTCAACCCCGCCGGGCTGGCCGACAAGCTCCGCGAGGTCGCCAACGGGCTCGGCCTCGACCCGGCGATCGCGCACGTCGAGGGCGACGACCTCAGGCCGCGCGCGGAGGAACTGGGCTTGAGCGGGGCGCTGACCGCCAACGCCTACCTCGGCGGCTTCGGCATCGCCCGGGCGCTCGACGCCGGCGCCGACGTCGTGGTCACCGGCCGGGTCACCGACGCCAGCGTCGTGGTCGGCCCGGCGATCGCGCACCACGGCTGGTCCGAGACGTCGTACGACGAGCTGGCCGGCGCCGTCGTCGCCGGGCACGTGATCGAGTGCGGCACCCAGGCGACCGGTGGCAACTTCTCCGGCTTCCGCACGCTGCCGCGGACCGGTGAGCCGCTCGGCTTCCCGCTGGCCGAGGTGGCCGTCGACGGCTCGTGCGTGATCACCAAGCACGACGGCACCGGTGGCGCGGTCACCGTCGACACCGTGACCGCGCAGCTGGTCTACGAGATCCAGTCCACGCGCTACGTCGGCCCCGACGTCACCACCCGGCTCGACACGATCACCCTCGAGCAGGCCGGCGCCGACCGGGTCGCGATCAGCGGCGCCCGCGGCGAGGCGCCGCCGGAGCGGCTGAAGGTGTGCGTCAACGAGCTGGGCGGCCACCGCAACACCGTGGAGTTCGTGCTCACCGGGCTCGACGTCGAGGCCAAGGGCGTGTGGGTGCGCGAGCAGATGACCGCCGCGCTAGCGGGCCGCGAGCCGGCGGAGGTCGTGTGGTCGAGCACCTCCCACCCGCACCCGGACGCCGAGACCGAGGAGGCCGCCTCCTGCCTGCTGCGGTGCACGGTCAAGGACCCGGCCCCCGAGCCGGTCGGCAAGCCGTTCACGGCGGCGGCCGTCGAGCTGGCCCTCGGCTCCTACCCCGGCTTCACGATGACCGCGCCGCCCGGCCCGGCCACGCCGTACGGCGTCTACCGTCCGGCGTACGTCGACCGGTCCGAGGTCGCCCACACCGTCGTGCATGCGGACGGTCGTCGCGAGGTCGTCCCGGACCCGGTCGCGCTGGCCGCCGGGCCGGACGAGTCGGACGGCCTGCGCCCCTCGCCGTACTCCGCGCCGCGGGACAGCCTGACCCGGCGGATGCCGCTCGGCACGTTCGTCCACGCGCGCTCCGGCGACAAGGGCGGCGACGCCAACCTGGGATTGTGGGTGGCCCACGACGGGTCGCCGAAGTACGACGAGCGGGTCACCTGGCTGACCAAGCTGATGAACCCCAAGAAGGTGCGCGAGCTGGTGCCCGAGGCGGCGGACCTCGAGATCGACGTCTACTGCCTGCCGAACCTCGGCGGCGTCAACGTGCTCATCCACGGGCTACTCGGCGACGGTGTCGCCGCCTCCACCCGCTTCGACCCGCAGGCCAAGGGGCTCGGCGAGTGGGTGCGGTCGCGGCTGGTGCAGATCGAGGAGGGGCTGCTGTGAGCGCCGAGCGGGACGCGCTCCGCGAGGCCGCGCGCGAGTTCGTGCGCCGCGAGGTCGCCCCGCACCTGCAGGACTGGGAGGACGCCGGCGAGATCCCGCGGGAGCTGCACGCGGCCGCCGCGAAGCAGGGACTGCTGGGCGTCTCGTTCCCCGAGTCCGTCGGCGGGGAGGGCGGCGACCTGCTCGACTCGATGGCGATGCAGGAGGGCTTCTTCGAGGCCGGCGCCTCCAGCGGCCTGATGGCCGGGCTCTTCACCGGCGGTATCGCGCTGCCGCACCTGGCCGCCAACGGGTCGCCGGACCTGGTCGACCGGTTCGTCCGCCCGACCCTGGCCGGCGAGCTGATCGGCGCGCTCGGCGTGACCGAGCCGGGCGGCGGCTCGGACGTCGCCGGCATCACCACGACCGCCGTCCGCGACGGCGACCACTACGTCGTGAACGGCGCCAAGACGTTCATCACCTCCGGTGCCCGCGCCGACTTCGTCACCACCGCGGTGCGCACCGGCGGCCCCGGGCACGCGGGCGTCAGCCTGCTCGTCGTCGAGAAGGGCACGCCTGGCTTCACCGTCGACCGCAGGCTGGCCAAGATGGGCTGGCACTGCTCCGACACCGCCGAGCTGTCGTACGTCGACGTGCGGGTGCCGGTGGCGAACCTGGTCGGCGAGGAGCACTCCGGGTTCGTGCAGATCGTCGAGCAGTTCGTCGTCGAGCGGCTCGCGCTGGCCGTGCACGGCTACGGGATCGCCGCCCGGTCGCTGGCCCTCGCCGCGGCGTACACGAAGGAGCGGGAGACGTTCGGCCGCCCGCTCGCCGACCGCCAGGTGGTCCGTCACCGGCTGGTCGAGATGCACCGGCAGGTCGAGGTGGCGCGCACGTACACCCGGCACGTGGCCGAGCGGCACGTCGCCGGCGAGAGCGTCGTCGCCGAGGCCTGCCTGGCGAAGCAGACCGCCGTCGAGACCGCCGAGCACGTGTGCCACCAGGCGGTGCAGCTCTTCGGCGGCACCGGATACATGCACGGGACCGAGGTGGAGCGGCACTACCGCGACGCCCGGATCCTCGGCATCGGAGGAGGAGCGACCGAAGTGCTGACCGATCTGGCCGCCCGGCTGCTGGGGTACACCGGTGGTTGAGGAGCGAGGAACGAGCGTCTCGAAACCACCAGCCGATGCCCCGGTGGTTGAGGAGCGAGGAACGAGCGTCTCGAAACCACCCACGAACCGCGAGGCGATGCTCGCCAAGCTCGCCGACCTCGACGCCGAGCACGCGAAGGCGGTGGCCGGCGGCGGCGAGAAGTACCTCGCGCGCCACCACGCCCGCGGCAAGCTGCTGCCGCGCGAACGGATCGAGCTGCTGGTCGACGAGGGCTCGGCGTTCCTGGAGCTGTCGCCGCTGGCCGGCTGGGGCTCGGACTTCACGGTTGGCGCGAGCGTGGTCACCGGCATCGGTGTGGTCGAGGGCGTGGAGTGCATGATCACCGCCAACGACCCGTCGGTGAAGGGCGGGGCGAGCAACCCGTGGACGGTGAAGAAGATCTTCCGGGCCTCGCAGATCGCCGAGGAGAACGGGCTGCCGACGGTCTCGCTGGTCGAGTCCGGCGGGGCGGACCTGCCGACGCAGAAGGAGATCTTCATCCCCGGCGGCAAGCTCTTCCGGGACCTGACCCGCGCCAGCGCCCGCAAGGAGCCGACGATCGCGCTGGTCTTCGGCAACTCGACCGCGGGCGGGGCGTACGTGCCCGGCATGAGCGACTACACGGTGATGGTCAAGGAGCAGGCCAAGGTCTTCCTCGGCGGACCGCCGCTGGTGAAGATGGCGACCGGCGAGGAGTCCGACGACGAGTCGCTCGGCGGCGCGGAGATGCACGCCCGGATCTCCGGGCTGGCCGACTACCTCGCCGAGGACGAGCGGGACGCGATCCGGATCGGCCGCCGGATCGTCGCGAGGCTGAACTGGCGCAAGGCGACGCTGGTTGAGGAGGGCCGCCGCGCGACGGTGGTTGAGGAGGGCCGCCAAGGCCCGTCTCGAAACCACCTGCCGTACGCCGAGCCGGACGCCGACCCCGACGGCCTGCTCGACCTGATCCCGAGCGACCTCAAGGAGCCGTTCGACCCGCGCGAGGTGATCGCCCGGATCTGCGACGGTGTGAGCGAGACCAACGGCGCGGCGTTCGACGAGTTCAAGCCGCTCTACGGCACCTCGCTGGTCACCGGCTGGGCCAGGCTGCACGGGCACCCGATCGGCATCCTCGCCAACGCGCAGGGGGTGCTGTTCTCCGAGGAGGCGCAGAAGGCGACACAGTTCATCCAGCTCGCCAACCAGGTCGACGTACCGCTGCTGTTCCTGCACAACACCACCGGCTACATGGTCGGCAAGGAGTACGAGCAGGGCGGGATCATCAAGCACGGCGCGCAGATGATCAACGCGGTCTCGAACTCCACCGTCCCGCACATCAGCGTGGTCATGGGCGCCTCCTACGGCGCCGGGAACTACGGCATGAACGGCCGCGCCTTCGACCCGCGGTTCCTCTTCACCTGGCCGAGCGCGAAGTCGGCGGTGATGGGCCCGGCCCAACTGGCCGGGGTGCTCTCGATCGTGGCGCGGGCCGCGTCGGAGGCGAAGGGGAAGGCGTACGACGAGGAGGCCGACGCCGGCATGCGCGAGTTCATCGAGGCCTCGGTGGAGGAGCAGTCGCTGCCGTTCTTCCTGTCCGGGATGCTGTACGACGACGGGGTCATCGACCCGCGCGACACCCGCACCGTCCTGGGCATCTGCCTGTCCGTCATCGACAACACCGAATTCGCGGGCACCGACCGCTTCGGTGTCTTCAGGATGTGAGCGAGATGACCGACCCGAACCCCCCGCAGGTCGAGGAGGGCCGTGAGCCCCCGATGGTTGACGAGGGCCGCGAGCCCCCGGTGGTTGAGGAGGGCCGTCAAGGCCCGTCTCGAAACCACCCCATCACCCGCCTCCTCGTCGCCAACCGCGGCGAGATCGCCCGCCGGGTCTTCGCGACCTGCCGGCGCCTGGGCATCGAGACCGTCGCCGTGCACTCCGACGCGGACGCCGGTCTGCCGTTCGTTCGCGAGGCCGACGTCGCGGTCCGGCTGCCCGGCAGCACGCCCGCGGAGACGTACCTGCGGATCGACCTGGTGCTCGACGCCGCCCGCCGTACCGGCGCGGACGCGGTCCACCCGGGCTACGGCTTCCTGTCCGAGAACGCCGACTTCGCCCGGGCGGTGCTGGACGCCGGCCTGACCTGGGTGGGGCCGGCGCCGGAGTCGATCGAGCGGATGGGCTCGAAGGTGGCCGCCAAGGAGCTGATGGAGGCCGCCGGGGTGCCGGTGCTGGGGAACCTGGCGGTGGGGGCCCTTCGAGACGGCTCATCCCTCGCCTCCTCAGGGAGCGGCGACGGCTCGTCCCTCGCCTCCTCAGGGAGCGAAGCGACCGAGGACGACCTGCCGCTGCTGGTGAAGGCCTCGGCGGGCGGCGGTGGCCGCGGCATGCGGATCGTCCGGTCGCTGGCCGACCTGCCCGGCGAGATCGAGAAGGCGCAGGCCGAGGCGGAGTCCGCGTTCGGCGACGGCACCGTCTTCGTCGAGCCGTTCGTCGAGCACGGCCGGCACGTCGAGGTGCAGGTCGTCGGCCACGCCGACGGCGTCCTCGTGCTGGGGGAGCGGGACTGCTCGATCCAGCGGCGACACCAGAAGGTGGTCGAGGAGGCGCCCGCGCCCTCCCTGCCCGAGGGCACCCGGGCGGCGCTGCACGAGGCGGCCCGCGCGGCCGCGGCGGCGATCGACTACCGCGGCGCCGGGACGGTGGAGTTCCTCTACGACGCCGAGGCCGACCGGTTCTTCTTCCTGGAGATGAACACCCGGCTCCAGGTCGAGCACCCGGTCACCGAGGCGGTCTTCGGCGTCGACCTGGTCGAGGTCCAGCTCCAGGTCGCCGAGGGCCGGGCGGTCGGTCCGACGAGTCGGCACCGGGCGTCGTCGGCCGCCCATCCGGAGGGGCACGCGGTCGAGGTGCGGCTCTACGCCGAGGACCCGGCCGCCGGCTTCCAGCCGCAGAGCGGCCGCCTCGCCAGCTTCACCGTGCCGGGGGTGAGCGTGGAGTTCGGTCCGCTGGCCGGCCCGGGCCTGCGGCTGGACTCCGGCTTCGAGGCCGGCAGCGAGGTCGGCACCCACTACGACGCGATGCTGGCCAAGGTGGTCTCCTGGGCGCCCACCCGCGAGGACGCCCTGCGACGGCTGGCCGGGGCGCTGGCCAGGGCGCGGATCCACGGCCTGGTCACGAACCGCGACCTGCTGGTCGAGGTGCTGCGGCACGAGGACTTCGTGGCGGGCCGGGTCTCGACCGACTTCCTGGAGCGCAGCGGCGTGCTCGAGGCGGGCGGGAAGGCCGACCACCGAGACGCCACCGTGGCCGCCGCGCTGGCGCTGGCCGAGCACACCCGGGCTCGCCGCACCGTGCAGCGCGGCATCCCGGTGGCGTGGCGCAACGTGGTCAGCCAGCCCCAGGTCACCCGCTTCGCCGTCGGCGAGGAGGAGGTCGAGGTCTCCTGGCTGGGCGGTCGCGACGGCTACGCGGTCGACGGTCTGGTCGTGATCGCGGCGAGCACCGACCGGGTGGTGCTGGAGGCGGACGGCGTGCGGACGGCGTACGACGTGGTGCTCGACGGCGGCGACGTCCACGTGGACTCGGCCGCGGGGCACCTGTCGCTGCGGGCGCTGCCGCGGTTCACCGACCCGGCCGAGGCGGTGGCCAGCGGCTCCCTGCTGGCGCCGATGCCGGGCACGGTGGTCCGGGTCGAGGTGGAGGCCGGCGCCCGGGTCGAGGCGGGGCAGACGGTCCTCGTGCTCGAGGCGATGAAGATGCAGCACACCGTGACCGCGCCGACGGCCGGCGTGGTCACCCAGCTCGATGTCACACCCGGCACGCAGGTCGCGTCCGGCGAGGTTCTGGCAGTCGTTGAAGGAGAAGCAGGATGAGCGAGATCGCATTCACCGAGTCCGACGAGCGGCGCGAGCTGCGCAAGCAGGTGGCCCGGCTGGCGTCGAAGTACGGCCGCGAGTACTTCACCGAGCAGGCCCGCTCCGGTGGCAAGACCACCGACCTGTGGCTGGAGATCGGCAAGAACGGCTACCTCGGGATCAACATCCCCGAGGAGTACGGCGGCGCGGGCGGCGGCATCGGCGACATCGCGGCGGTGTGCGAGGAGCTCGCGGCGCAGGGCTGCCCGCTGCTGATGATGGTGGTCAGCCCGGCGATCTGCGGCACCGTGATCGGCCGCTTCGGCACCGAGGAGCAGAAGCGGAGGTGGCTGCCCGGGATCGCCGACGGCACCGGCACGATGGCCTTCGCGATCACCGAGCCGGACGCGGGCACGAACTCGCACAACATCACCACCACCGCCCGTCGGGACGGTGACGAGTGGGTGCTGAACGGGCGCAAGATCTACATCTCCGGCGTCGACGAGGCCGACAACGTGCTGGTCGTGGCGCGCACCGAGGACGCGAAGACCGGCAAGCTCAAGCCGTGCCTGTTCGTGGTGCCGACGGACGCCGCGGGCTTCGAGTTCTATCCGATCCCGATGGAGATCGTCTCGCCGGAGCTGCAGTTCCAGGTGTTCATCGACGACGTCCGGCTGCCCGCCGACGCGCTGGTCGGCGACGAGGACGCCGGCCTGGTGCAGCTCTTCGCCGGGCTCAACCCGGAGCGGATCATGGCGGCGTCGTTCTCGACCGGCCTGGCCCGCTTCGCCCTCGGCGAGGCGACCGCCTACGCCAAGGAGCGCACGGTCTTCAAGGACCCGATCGGCGCCCACCAGGGCATCGCGCACCCGCTGGCGCAGTCGCACATCGAGATCGAGATGGCCCGGCTGATGACCCAGAAGGCCGCCGCCCTGCTCGACGCCGGCGACGACATGGGCGCCGGCGAGGCCGCGAACATGGCGAAGTACGCCGCCGCCGAGGCCGCCTGTGACGCCGCGGACCGGGCCGTGCAGACGCACGGGGGCAACGGGATCACCCAGGAGTACGGGATGGCCGGGCTGCTCGTCGCTGCTCGCGCCGGTCGGATCGCTCCGGTGAGTCGGGAGATGATCCTGAACTTCGTGGCGATGCATTCGCTGGGGTTGCCGAAGTCGTACTGAGGGACGTGCTCAGCGCCAGTGGGCCTCTGGTGTGGACGCAACCTCACGGACGTTGCCGTCGTCGGAGACTGACCAGATGCGCACTCGGAGTCGCTGGCGTATCCAGTCAGGCACGCGAAGCGCGGCGGTCACCGCCTCGTCTGGGACCACCACGCCCAGCAGCGAGTCGGCGGCGTCCTCAGGAACGCGGCGTAGGAGCTGCCCGTAGAGCGTGTCGACGTCGAGACGGATGGCCTTGGTCCTGCCCTTGGCCTCCGCGTAGAGAGTGGCCGGGCCCTTGGTTGCCTTCACATCGACGTGCTGCACCTCCCTCTGAACGACCCAGCCGTCAGCCTCGAGATGTGCGCAGAAGGCATCAACCACCCGAGCCTCGTCACCCCGCATTGGGCACCTCCCCTCCACGCCAAGTTCAGCATGCCTCGAAACGGGCGAGCGCGTCATACTCCCTAGGAGTCGCTTCAGCCGACGACCTCGGGAGAAGGCCTCGCGAGAGCGGTCGAGCCAGCAACAGTGAAGCCAGTGCCGAGTGTCATGTCAGGCTTCGCGTCGCGGGCGCCCCGACCTCGAGCTGAACCTGAACGGCAGCCTTGCTCCGGCTGCATGACATCCACACGACCACGTCCAATATGCGGAGGGTGCTGATCGGCTTCGTCACACGCGTGGGGCGAAGGTCATCGATTCTCTGTCGTAGGCCCTCGTCCTTGAGGGCATCCGCAATCGGGCGCCACGTGTCGAAGCGGAGTTGCAGGGCCTCAGAGATGACGGAGTCAACGATGGGCACCAGCTCGGGGCGCTTGCGCGCCAACAGTTTGCTTGCCTTGGTGCGGCCCACGCCAGGGATCTCGCGGATGAGTGACCACAGCCCGCTGGCCGCTTGAAGTTCGGGCTGGTCCGCCTCCCACAGTGGACACCGCGGGGGCACGGCATCGAGCGCATCCGCAAGTTCTTGCGAGGTCAGCAGCGTCCGGACCGCCTTGGGGCCGAATCGCACGTCAAGCAGCGACGAGGCCGCGATGTCGTCACCGGTGAAGCGTCCAGGGG
The DNA here is from genome assembly GCF_014842875.1 of Nocardioides donggukensis. Taxonomy (GTDB): domain Bacteria; phylum Actinomycetota; class Actinomycetes; order Propionibacteriales; family Nocardioidaceae; genus Nocardioides; species Nocardioides donggukensis. The sequence continues at coordinate 189,146 of NZ_JACYXZ010000005.1, forward strand.
GGTTATCTGCGAGTAGACCGTACTCATCTAGGCCGTCGAACACGGAACCGGCAAAGCCGCGCTCAGGCTCGAAGTATGCGTCGACCAGAGGTTGGGCATGTGGACTGCCGACGAGTTGATCAATGCGCCTACGAGCTTCGCCTGGGTCGGTCTGTTGGGCCATGACTCGGATTATGGGCGGAGCACGCCGCATAGTCCTGCAGCTGTACGCCATGCCCACTTGAAGGCTGTCGCCCTTCTCCCGCGTCACGGCTTTCGGGCAGCCGCGGCCTCGTGTGCTTTGAATATGGCCTCGCGGTACCGCGCCAGACGTGCGGCGAGGTCCTTGGCGGCCTTGCGCGTGATGTCCTAGCCGTCCAGTTGGCGTAGCCACCGGACTAGTTCCCGACCGTCGAGGAAGTGCACACCATCCATCTTGTGACCGGGCACCGTCTGCGTTGCTGCTCCAAAGGACGACTGCCGGGGTAACTGTGACCGGCTGAAGGCTGGCCCTGTGACGGGCGGAGCGTTCTGCATTGAGCAGGGTTGGGGCAATGCCTAGGTCCGCGTGCGAGCTTGGCTGACGCTGGCATCTCGGTGACCGTGCGGGCTCACCTCGGAGGCACTCGACTCCGCCCAAGGGCCGTGGGCGGGTAGGTCGAAGCGCCACGGCAAGTTCGGGCGCTTGCGCCCGGAGGCGCCCCAGAAGGACGCCGACAGGCGGCGGAAAGACGCGCCCAGCCGCCCCGTAAGCGTGGTCGGGCGGACCCGAAGATGCACGGCAGACCTCGCGATCGGCGCGACCCTGGGATGGGTGCAGATTCTCTGTGTGTTGCGAAGCGGTCAGCCGGTCACGGGAACGCTGTACTTGGCCCCGAGGCCAAGCACATGAGGGCGCGGCTGGGGATTGCCACACGACGCGGTCTGTGGCGGGTTCTCCGAAGCGAGGCCGGCTGCACCAGGAGTGATCTGCCAGTGCTCCTTGAGCAGTTCGCGATCCGCATGGAGCGCCGACAATGACTGCTCGACTTCCGTAGTGCTCCGAGCGCTTCCGTCGGGATGGTGCAGCAGCGCACCGCCCTCCAGTGTTGTGATCTGGGAGGTCAACTCGTCATAGATGCGATCGTGCAAGTCGGTCATACGGGGAGTGTGGCGGGTACGCAGAAGGCCGATAAGCCTCAAGTGACTGACGGACCGGTTCCAACAACATCAACGGGACCGCATCCTGAGAAGGCGATCCTCGACTTCGCCACTAGCCGTGCCGAGCCAACCATCGTTGAGGCGGCACCTGACACCGACTCGCGGCCGCTATTCCGCAACGAACAACGCCGCGTCCAATCAGTCCGGCTCACGCTCGCGAGCCAGTCTGGCCTGCGTGACAGCCAGTCGGGCGGCGGCGCTCAACCGCAGCGGCTCCTCCCACCCGATTAGTTCTCCGGTGCGAGCCAGGAGCCCTTGTCGTGGAGCCCGAGGGTCAAGACGGTCGAACGCCTGGCCAGCATGGAGCAAGACGGTCGCGGCTGCGTGCCACCACTGCCGATGCGCATCCTCGGCGGCCTTCGCCGGTGAGAACGCGGCGCCTTGGTCGGCCGTGCCCGGAACGAACATCCGCACTACCGAACCAGATGGGTGCGCGTAGGCCGAAAGCAGCCGGAAAGTCGTGTAGAGCCAGTCCGGGTGCGGCTCCAGAGCCTGGCACAAGTTGGAGAAGTTCCCGGCCTCGCCACTGGCGCGCGGTGCGACGTCGGTCGCGTCTCCCGGCTCGTGAACGCGCTCAAGCAGGTCGTCGAACCATCCTGTCTTCTGTACGTTCGCGCGTAGCTTCCCCGCCCCATCGAGGTACTGATTATGCAGAGCAAGCGCGGCGTCCTCGGATTCTGCTGCCCAAGCTGCCGTAAGGGCGGATTCGTACGCGACGCGCAGCAGTGGGACGGCACTCGGGTAGTCACCGCCGTCAAGCATTGAGCAGGCAGTGCCCGTCAAATGGTGGGCATGAGAGGCGAACGCCAGCACAAGGAGAAATCGAATCGGGTCGGCTTCCTGGTCGGCGCGTCCGAGCGAGATCTCTTCCACCCCGAGATAGGTCGCGTCCCACGACCGCAGCAGGTCTTCGCACGCGCCTCGCAAATCGCCTTCAGTTGGGGCAATTGAAGGGGGGACAACCTCCGAGGGGTCTTCCATGGGGTGAGCCTAGACGCGGCGAAGGGATGCGCCTGAGTGGCGACCACGCCCGAGCGCCCTCGGAATGTCGGTGCCCTCCTGGACTATTGCGCTCATGAATGAAATCTCGACGCTCATATCGTCGGCGACGGCAGTCGTAGCGACGATGGTGGCGCTGTTCTTGCTGCGGCAAGGTCAGGTCGACCGCCGCAAGCTCGCCGAGGATGCAGAACGCGAGCACGCGCGACAGATCTCGGCGTGGGCTGACTGGCACGGTCTTGGTGACTTCGGCACATTCGCCAAGCCGCGACTCCCGGCGGTCTTCGTTCGCAACTCCTCGGACGCGGCCGTCTACGACGTATTTGTCGACTTCCGCGCGCCCATCGACGGCGCCCTCTTCCGGGTCGGACTGGGTCCAGTTCCGCCGGGCGAAACCCGAGTCCAAGAGATCGACTACGACGGTCAACTGGAGGCCGGCTGGGAACCGGCCGCGCTATTCGCGCGGGTCAATTTCCGGGATTCATCTGGGCGGCGTTGGCTGCGTGATGCGTTCGGTCGCCTGCGTGCCGATCTTGGACACGGGCAGGATGACTTCTTCGAGCAAGGCGGGAAGATCCTGGGCGGCTGATCGGCCGAGCAGAAGCGGCGAAAAGACGCGGTGCGCCACAGGCCTTTCGGCCATCAGGGTCGCACGGGCCATTCCGTGAACGAATGCCGGTGGTCAGTCATAGGGTTTCAGTCTACCGATGCCGCTCTCGAGGACTCAGCCATGATGATCGATCAACCTTTGCTCTTCGTGCCGCCGGAAATCGAATTGGGGTTGCTCGAAGGCACTCTCAAGCTGTTCGGAAGTGTGGTCAGGGAGGCCGACACATGCCGCATCTACAAGCACCTGACCGAGCTGGTGCCGAGTCCGGAGAAAGCTGAAGAAGCAGTCAGGAGCATGAAGCTCAACCCCAAGATCGTGATCTCGGTCGTTGCCGTAGCCGCAGTCGTTGGCGGCGGGGTCACGTATATCGCCAAGAAGCGGAAGGACTCCAAGCTCGTACCGGTAGATGACCTCCCGGAGTGCATCACAAACTTTGACGCGTCCCTCCGCGCTTACGTCGCGGCCGGACGCGAAGGCGCGCTGGACGCACCGATAGTTGCACGACTCCTGGAAGACCTGAACGCGATCAAGGCTTTCTCGGACGAGGGCAACGAGGTCAAGATCTCCCTTGACGACCTGGTGCCCCTGTTCGACATGGTGATCGCCCACACCTGGCGACTCGCGGAGGCGTACAACGTCGAGGTCGAGGACCTCGATAAGCAGGACGACGCCGAGGATGGCGTGGTCGTCTCTCTTCGCCGGCACCTCGAAGCCCAAAGGGCCATCTTGGTCGAAGCTTCGTAGGCGTCGACGATTCGGCATGATGCCGCTGGCGGGTGTCCGGTGGCGGCGGCCCCAGGTGTTACACGGGACGTCGAAGTGCCGACGCAGGGCGCAGGAGCTGCAGACTGATCTCATGGGATCAGGTCCGTGCAGGGGAACGGTGAACACCCTGAAGAGTCAGTTCGTGCAAGTCACCGGGCGAATTCATGTTGACGGTGTTTGGTGGACACAGGCCGAGGTGAAGCGAAAGGTCAGGGAGCTCGGCGGCTTCTCGGTGCCCAAGGGAAGCCGCAACAAGGACCAAACGCTTGTGATCGCTGGAGAGCTGCCGTTACACGTCGTAGATCCGAAGAACCGGCGTTCCCAGAACATCGTGTTCGTCGCCAAAGAGCGGGCCCTCGGAAACCACATCTGCCTCGTGGATGGGCACGGCTTCGGTCAACTGCTGCGCCGGGATCGGGCGAACTGCATCGGGCTGGTCGAAACCCCGAGCGGCATCCGTCTCAGCGGGCAACGCCCGGCTCCGACGAGCACCACCGAGGCCTCGGTTGCCGAGGACGCGCTTGGATTGCTCGCCAAGACCCGCAACAGCCCCACCCGTAGGCCTGTTCAGCTGTCGTTGGATCTGGACAAGCTCGACCGAGGCACCCAGGCGCATGAAACCACGCGCGATCTTCTTCTGAAGCACCTTGCAGCCGTCCGTGTCCTCGAGGGCAGGAGGCCGGTTCTGTATGACGTGGGATGGCGCCGAGGTGCTCGAGCGTTCGTCGTGGGCGAGGTAAAGAGCTTCACTAGTGGCTCGGTCGTTCAGCAGATTCGGTTAGGGCTGGGGCAGGTTCTCGAGTACGCACAAAGAATCCGAAGCCAACACCCCGAGCTCAGCGTGACGCCCATCCTCGTGCTCGAAAAGGAACCGCCCCCGAACGGTTGGGTGGAGGTAGTCGAATCTGCAGGCGTCCTCCTGACGTGGGCTCCCGATTTCCGGGGGGTCAACCCCGACGGAACTCTCGACTTCGGCTAGGGCAGACGCGGGGGCATGTCGCACGTCGGGAGCGCGCGAGGCCCGGTAGATCAGATGGGATCGCGTCGGTCCGCGCGTGAGAATCGCTACGCGTCTCGACAGTCGGCGCACAGGCCGTTTGTCAGAAGATGCGGGAGCAATTCAAGACGACATCCCGCGCAGCTGACCTCGCGCGCACTTGCGATTGGCCGGCCCCTTCGCCGTCGCATAGTGGCCGACTCGGTGGTGTCTCTGACGAACTCGAAACTCGCGGGGGTCTGAGTTCGGCTGATTGCACGGACTTGGCGTCGTAGCGAGAGTCGCGAGAACAGTGGGACGTTCCCTGCGCGCCCGGTCTCATCCTTGTGCGTGACGATCGCGAATGAGACAGCGAAGCGTCGATGCTCCAGTGCATCGAGTAGATCCTGTGGGCACGCACCGCCTGACCTTTCAGCGATCAGTGCTGCCAACCGCTCCCGAGCCGACTCTTGCTCCACCAATAAGGTCAGAGAGTTCACACCCTGATTGAAGTGATGGCTGAGTCTGTCGGACATTGTCCCGATCTTCACATGAATGAGCTCGACTCGATCGTTAATGAGCCTGAGCACGTCACACGGCTCCACGCCGAACTCACCCGGTGGCGCGATCGATGTCTTGTCCAGACAGTAGCCGTCGAGCTCCGCTGCGAGGAGCTCGTTGTATCTACCCTCATTCGGACCCGTATAGCTGGGAAAACTCGAAGCGCGCCAATGCGGCTCCAGGTGGGCTCTGAGCCGGTCAAGCAGGTCATCGGCTACGCGGTACCACACGCCATCACTGAGATGGAAGGTGTGATCGTCGGCAGCAGACGCCTCGAAGACGAGGGACCGATAGATGGAGTAGCTGTGCATCACCGTGAAGTCGTCATTGAGAAGCTGGAGCTTGTGACGCTTGAGCTTCTCGAGGTCGAAATCGGCTCGGGATAGCCCGGCGCCCTCGAGGTACTCGCGATAGTGCTTGATGTAGACATCGTTGAAGCAATCGCTTCCACCCGCGCCGGCAAACGAAATGAGACCTTCGGCTTCGTAGTCGACGATGTCCGGGATGGTCAAGGCGATCATCGCCTCAACGTCGAAGAGAGCGTCGATAAGTCCCTCGTTCAACGGCATTAGCACCTCAGGGTCCGTAACGGGCTCGAGCCACCGCAGGGTGGGAAACTTCTCGACGTAGTCCCTACTTTCGGAGAGGTCAAGGCAGTCCTCAAGAAACTTGACCAGCTCGGAGGGAGGGGTGTCGGCAGTGACGCGCAGGTTGTAGGCGCCAGTAACGCTGCGGGCAACGTCGGCAAGATGGCCACCGACCTTGCCCGTGAGGCTCTTGAGCACCGTACTGTCATCGAGGTCGCCGAAATAGCTGAGATCCGCATCGAACGGCAGTTGGGTTCTTTGACGCCGGGCAGAGCCAGGCTCGACCAAATCCGTGCTCTTCAGCTTCTCCGGGTCTATGCAATTGAGTACCACGCGCGTGCCGAAGTCGTGCTCGTAGCTGTCGTCGACCAGGTTGTGCCTTGCGCTGCCGAAGGCCAGCGCGAAGATCCTGTCTCTGGTTGGAATGAACACCAAGGCTCCGTTGGCCATGGAGCGTACATCGTTCTGGACGCCGAAGTAGTCCAACCACCAAGGCTTCCGCGACTTTCCCAAGCGCAGAAAGAAGCGTGACTGGGACGGGAACTGGCCACTCATCGGAGCTTCCTCGAGTTGCTCCGGCTCTTCGATGCTGTCGTCGATGCCCCGGCCAGACTTCAGTAGGAAGATCGATAGCGGTCGTGCAGCCACATGCCTCTCCTGAGAACGAGTTCTCAGGAGATTAGCCCGATCGAAGCCGACCGGCTGCGAGGTCAGCGCTTAACCATCCCCGTGGACACAGGTGGCCGTCCTGCGCCGGCCGTCTGCCCCGCTGCTGCGAGGTGCTGTCGGACCCAGCCTTTGCGAGCCACAAGGCGCACGCGAATCCAGGATCAAACCCGAAGTTTCCGCGTTGGCATGCCCCCTCGCGGCGGAACGACGCCAGTCGAAACGACTCGATCTGGGACGAACCCAGCGGACTGGCTCATGATGACTGTCGCCGGTCATCGCGGATCCGGCCTGCCGGTGTCCGAATCGACCTCAAGCGCCTTCGTCGATCCCCCGCAGCCGGAACAGGGCCAAGTCGAAGCCGGTCCCGGTCAGGCTGCTGGTGCGCGGCAATCCCTGCGCGTCCCTATAGCGGAGTTCGGTCACGTGCTCGTTGGACAGGAATCGGCCCTGCACCGGATACCACTCATCCGCTTCAACATGACGCCTGATGTTTCGGGACAGCTCACGAGCGAGGTACTGGGCAAAGCTGTGATGAACGCCCGTGCCTTCGCCTCCGAGTTCGTTGGGAGGCCCGAGCGCTTGACGGATCTCAGGGTGTGCCGCGTCGACCTTGATCGCCAACTGGTACCCAGTCAGAAAGGGCCGGCCGAAGTGATGGCCCTGTGGGTTGTTCAAGTGCACACCGTCAAGCGCCCCAACGATTGCTTCAAGCACATTCTCCGAGTTCCAGATTGAGGGCATGGCCGTACCTTCGCCGTGCGGGGAGTAGCGGTCAAGCGCTCCGTGACGGAGACGCTTGAGAGCCGTGCTGGGCACTCCCGCAAAGCAGCAGTACGCCTCGGTAGCCAATCCGACCATGGATGTTGGACGACTCGCTCGGCGAGGCCGGCGGACGATCCGCCGTATCTGGCCGCCCGCGCGTGACTCCTCCCGAGCATCACCGAATCGAGGAGACACGATGTGCGGAAAGTGCAAGGACGAGCACTCCGACGGAGCTCGTGAGGCGCGTGCCGTCGGGGCGGCCAGTGCCGACAACAGCCGGCCGATCAAGGCGACCATTCAGCCGGGCTTCCACAGCGAGGTCTCGATCCGGATCGTCCCGGGCCGAGACTTCTTCAAGGAGCCGCAGCGTGAGGAGTGCGCTCCCCGTGGCGACCGCCCGTTCGTCGTACGCCCCATGCCCCTTCCCACCGGCCTCGTGGACAAGCTGACCGAGGCCAACACTGCGGTCATCAGTTGGTTGGCCAAGGACCAGGCGAATGCCCAGCAGTTCATCGATGACCCGGTGGCCGCGCTCGAGCGTGCCGGCGTCGAGCTGAGCCGCGCCGAGGCCAAGATGTTGTCGCGGTCCAACGGCGCACTGCGGGAGGACGCCGTCCTGCCTCCCGGCACCTCGATCTCGAAGCTGACCGTGTCAGCCACCAAGCGGGGCAAGGTCGGCGACGCTCGTCCGAGCAAGCCCTCCCAGGACACATCCGACGACCAGGGCTCCGGCGCGGCCGGCGACCCGGACTGCTAGGAGGAGCGATGGCGCTCGACCGCACATCCGGCTTCGACATGCTGGTGCAGATCTCGGAGCAGGAGATCAACAGTCAACTGGCCGCGGCCTTCCTGAGTGGGACCGTGTTCCCGCCCTCGCTGTCCCTGCCGGTCACGATGGGGGGTGCGACCGGCACCGCCGACATCAACTTCCAGACCCCGACGCTGGACCTGGACCGGCCACGACCCCAGGTCGGCCTCACGTTGCCGTTCGCCGGCTCCCAGCTCGCACTGACGGCCCCGGTGCCCCTCACCGTCGCACCGCTGGGCGGCACCATCGTCATCGTCGACGCCGTGCAGATCGTCTCCGAGGCAGGCGGCCAGGCAGCCGTCATCGACTTCACCTCCGGCGCCCCGACAGTCACCGTCGACTTCGACGCGGCCTCGGAGACGCGGCTCGCGCCGCTGCTCGCGGCGGTGGGCATGTCGATCGCCCAGGCAGAGAACACCGTGGCCGGCCTCGTGCTCGCCCAGCTCCAGTCGACGGTGCAGCGGGTGCTGCTGACCCCGTTCATCCCGGTCGTGGACGACACCAGCCCGACCACGATCTTCGACCTCGCCGTCACCACCGTGAACGACCTCAGTGCGGCGGATCGGGACTGCCTCGCCTTCGGCGTGCGGATGTCCAGCGACGCCGGTGGCAACATCAACAACGTCACCACCAACATGATCCCTGCGGGGAGCCCCAGCCTGGTGATGATGAGCAACACGTGGCTGCTGGCGAAGGTGATGCGCCCTCAGGTCGCCACCTCGCTCGGCCGTCCACTCACTGACTTCGACACGCCGCTCCGGCTGAACCGGTCCATCCCGGCGCCCGGTGGCACGGGCACGCTGACCTCCCTGGTGGCCTTCATCGAGGGCAACCGGATCCGGGTGGACGGCCGGGCCACTGCCAGCGGCACCGGTTGGTCGGCGGTGTCGACGTTCACGTTCTTCGTCAGCCTGTCGATCGACGCCACGGGATCGATCGCGATCACCACCACGACTCCGACCGTCGCCACCGACGTCGACCTGGAGTGGTGGGTCTGGCTCGCCGGACTCGCGCTCGGTGGTCTCTTCGGTGGCATCGTCGGCGCGATCGTCGCCGCCGTGGTGCTCGCCATCACCGAGTCGGTGGTCGAGGGTGTCGCCAACAGCCTGATCTCGTCCGGGATCTCCGGCTCGATCGGCACGTTCGCCTCGATCCCCCTGGGACCGATCGGCAGCAGGCTGGCGATGACGTCGCTCGTGCTCGACGACCTCGAGCTGCGAGGGACGATCTCCCGGGCGCCGGCCGTGCCGGTCCGCAACAGTGGCTCGCGGACCCCGGTCGCGGGGATCTCCTTCGACCTGGACGCCGGATCCACCAGTGCCACCCCGCAACCCGGCACCGACCTGGTGTGGGACCCCGCCTCGGGTCTGACCACTCGAGGTGCCGCGCGACTCTCGGTCACCGGCCGGACTTACGGCGCCCTCGACCCGCTGGCGATCTCTGCGCTTCCGTTGACGAGCACCAGCATCCCCCTGTCGATGATTCCCTCCTTCGCCGACCTCGGGCCGTTCACGGTCGGCAGCCGGGTCGTGTTCGGCATGCGCACCGGCGACGGTCGACTGGTGCGGTGCCGGGCGTGGCGCAACACCTTCGACCAGCGGCTGACGCTCGAGTGGGTGACCTACGACAACCCAGTCGCCCAGCTCGACCTCACCCAGCGTTGGTGCGTGGCCGAGCGAGGCCCGGTCGAGGAGTACATCTCGGCCGACTGCTCACGCTGCACCACGTCGGAGGTGGCTTGGCGCGGAGTGATCGAGGCGTGGCCACGCCTGGCGCCGTTCCCGATCGACTACCAGTGGTGCGTGTGCGGCCAGGTGCTGGAGGAGGACAGCGGCGAAGTGCAGGGACCGGACGGGCCCATCTCCTACAAGCTGGTCGACCGCAAGCTGTGCCTGCGAGGTCAACTCGGCCAGACCATCGACTGCGAGGTCTGCGTCAGCGCCATCGACGCCCGCGGCCACGAGCTCTACACCTGCCTGACTGTGCTCCAGCCAGGTGAGCAGACGACCTGCCGCCCGTGCGTGCCGCGCCACACCTTCGAGCTCGAGTTCGCGGAGATCGCCACCGAGCTTCAGGGCTACCGGCCCGTGTTCACCCCCACGGGGAAGGACCCCGCCCCGATCGGGTAGCGGGGAGTGGCCGGCGTCGTCCCGCGGCCGTCCTGCGTTCCGGGGCCGGGCCGGTCCCGGAGCCGGGCGACCATTGCCGGTCGGCCCCATCCACTCGCGGTCGACCGCTACGTCAGCGCCGGGACCGCGGCCTCGCAGAAGTCGTCGTTGGTGCCGGTCGAGCCGAGGATCAGCTCCTCCGAGATCACCGTGTCGTCCTCGAAGTCGTCCGGCGTCCCATTGAGGTCGAGCGTCGTCCTGAGGCGAGACTGGCCGGTGTTCTTGGCGATGATCCGCCCGTCGGAGTCGTACGCCATGGCGAAGCCGGTGCCGAAGCTCACGATCGTCAGCGTGCCGTCGCCGTTGTCCGTCACGTGCAGGTCGGTGAAGCGGGTGATCTCCCTGCTGGTGATCGTGACACCGGTCTCGGTGTTGGTGAACGAGACGTCGAGTCGGGCATGCGCCGAGAAGTATGTCTCTCCCCGGCGCTGGGTCACCTGCAGCTGCTCCTCGCCGACCCCCACGATCTCGATGCTGATCCCGGCACCGCAGAAGTCGTCACCTGCGAAGTAGAAGTCGAGGGGCGTCGTGATGCGCGTGGGTGGCGCCGCGGTCGCGTGACCAGCGCCCAGGAACAGGCCGGCCGTGAGCGCCGCGATGGCGGCGCCGATCGTAGTGCTTCGTGGACGTCGCATGAGTCGCACCGTTCTAAGAGTCGAAGCCACCGCCGAGCGCGGCGCGATTTGATATTAGGGCAGTAGTGTGATAATGCGCCACGCTATTATCCGCGCCCACCGGCCGGCTACCGCTCCGCCGGCCGCAGGAAGATCCCCGTGCACGGCTTCGGCTCGAAGTACGTCGTCTTCGGCGGCATCACCTTGCCGGCGTCCGCGAGCCCGGTGAGCGCCGAGAGCGGCGGCGGCGCCAGCGTGAACAGGGCACCCCCGTCGGCGTCGCACCGCCGGGTCAGCTCGGCGACCGAGGTCCGGGCGGCGGCGACCTCGACGGTCGGGGCCGCCCCGGGGCCGAGCTCGGGCAGGCGGTCGAACACCAGTGCCTGCAGCACCTCGACGTCGAGAAGCGGGCCGTGGTCGTCGGCCGGCCGCCGCCGCACCGCACACCACGACCCCGCGACGTACACACCGATCGTGCCCGGCTCCGGCGCCGGAGACCCGGCCGCCGACGAGACCTCGAAGCCCCTGGAGAGCAGGCTCAGGAGGTCCGCCGGCTCCACCGGCCCGGTCACCCGTCGGTCGAACGCGGACAGGTGCAGGCCGTCCATCGGGTGCACCACGCAGAGCAGGCCGGCGACGTCAGGCCTGCCGCCCAGGCGCCACTCCTCGAGCGCCGCGGCGACCCGGTGGTGACCGTCGGCGACGTACAGGTCGGCCGCGGCGAGCTCCGCGGCCACCGCACCCGTGTCGTCGGCGATCCGCCACACCGCCTGCGGCAGCCCTCCCGGGCCGGCGAAGTCCAGCAGCGGCGGCGTCCCGCACGCGGCCTCGAGCGCGGCCGTGAACGCGGGCCCCGCGTGGTGCAGCAGCGCCACCAGCGCGGGCCGCTCACCGGTGGTCGCGTGCTGCCGCACCAGCCCCTCGACCCGCTGCGGCTGCACCGCCTCGTGCCCGCGCACGCGACCGTCGGCGAACGCCTGGATCGCCACCTCGCACACGATCGCCGTGTGCGGGACGCCGTCGCGCACCTGCCGGTAGCCGTACAGCGCGGCCGGCACCTCGTCGTACGCCGCCGGGTCGGCCGCCGAGCGCAGGGCGGCGGCCGACGCCTCGTCCGGGGAGTCGGAGGTGGCGGTGACCAGCCGCTCGGCGTGGTCCTGGCGCACCAACCGCGCCGGGAACGGCCGGACCAGGCTCACCCGTCGTCCCGGTCCAGCGTCACCTGCGAGACCCCCAGCACGTCGTGGATCGCGCCCAGCGCCGACATCAGCGCCTCCGAGGGCTCGCCGGCGACGTCGATGGAGGCGACGGCGGCGCGGCCGCCGCGGAAGACGCGGTTCTCCATGTGCTCGACGTTCAGCCCCGCGGTGCTGAGCTCGTCGAGCACCTGCGCCAGCACGCCGACCCGGTCGAGGTGGCGGATTGTGAGCGTGGTCGAGCCCAGCCGGGTGGGGTCGAGGTTCACGCAGTGCCGCGCCTCCCCGGCCACGAAGGCGTCGACGATCTCGGTCACGCCCGCCGCGATCGCACGCTGCGCCTGCTCGGTCGAGGCGCCGATGTGGTGGGTCGCGACCACCTGCGGGTGCCGGGCCAGCGGCGACTCCCACTGGGCCTGGCCGGAGCCCGGCTCGTCGGCGAAGACGTCCAGCCCGGCCCGCAGCCTCCCGGCGTCGAGCGCCGCCAGCAGCGCGGGCTCGTCGACGACGTCGCCGCGCGAGGTGTTCAGCAGGATCGCGCCGTCCCGCATCGCCCCGAGGAAGCCCTCGTCGACCAGCCGCCGGGTGTCGTCGTGGGACGGCACGTGCAGGGTGACGATGTCGGAGGTCGAGAGCAGCTCGGCCATCGAGTCGCACATCGCGATCCCCAGCTCCTCGGCCCGCTCCGCGGCGTACGCCGATCGGCTGGGCTTGGCGAGCGACTGGAGGTGGATGCCGAACGCCGCCGCGCGCTCGGCCACCGCCAGCCCGATCGAGCCGAGACCGATGATCGCCATGGTCTTCCCGAGCAGCCCGTCGGCCTTGCTGTAGCGCTGCTTGTCCCACCGGCCCTCGCGCAGGTCGGCCACGGTGTCGGGGATCCGCCGGTCGATCGCGAGCAGCAGCCCCAGCGTGAGCTCGGCGACCGCGGCGGCGTTGCGGCCGGGCACGTTGGAGACCAGGACGCCGCGGGTGGCGGCGGCGTCGGTGTCGATCGTGTTCGTGCCCGCGCCGGCTCGGATCACCAGTGCGAGTCGGTCGGCGGCCTCGAACACCGCGCTCGGCACCTTCGTGCTGCGCACCACCAGCACGTCGTACCCGGCGATCCGGCCGGGGAGGTCCTCGGCGGTGAGCGCCGGCTCCATCACGCACGTGTGGCCGCGCTCCTCGAGCCCGGCGAGCGTCTGCTCGGGGAGCCGGTCGGCGAAGAGCAGGTGCATCGGCGACCTCCAGGACGTGCTGGTCCGCCGGTGCCGGCGGATCTGCGGTCACGCTAACCCGCTGGAGCGGCCGCACGCCATGGTCCGTCGACACCATGCCGAGCGCTCGGGTCGGGCCCTGCCCGTCGGCCTCGATCGGTGCCATGATCGGGGGAGACGGTGGCGACGCGCGGGGGTGAGGACATGGCCTTTCTGTTCACGGTGGTCGGTGTCGTGCTCGTCGTCGGGGCCCTGGCCTTCCTGGTCCTGCACCGCACCAGCCGTGCCGTGAGACAGCCGACCCACGCGGCTCCGGAGGCCACACGCGGGGAGCCGTGGACCCGCAGCGACCGGCTCGCGCTCGCCTCGCTGGTGGTCGGGATCGTCTTCGGCGTGCTCGGGCTGATCGTCCGCTGATCCGGCGGGGGAACCCGCCCCGAGCCGCGCGCGTCGTACCGGCATGCCTCTCAGTGCGCGTCTGCTGTCCCTGGTCGCCGTGGGGGCGTCCGTCGTCCTCGCCTCGTGTGCCGGCGAGCAGCCGAGCGGCTCCTTCGGGACCGACCGGGCCGCCACCCGGGGCGCCGCCGCATCGGCACCGGGCGATGCCTGGCCGGCGTCGCCGCCGGAGGGGCACCGCTGGGTCGGCGACCGCGGCGTCGTGGTGGCGGTGCCGGACTGGTGGACGACCGGGGACACGCAGTGCCTGCTGCCCGTGGAGGACACGGTGTACGTCGAGACGGGCGCCATGACCGACTGCGCGGCACCGGTCCCGCCCGAGACCCACCGGGAGGTGTCGTCGGTGGCCGTTGTCCCGACCGATCTCGCGCACGGCGAGCGCCTCGTGGGCGACCTGGTGCCGGACGGGGACGTCAGTGGGCAGGCGGTGTTGACCGGCGAGGAGTGCGGCTGGATCGCCGAGCGGGCCTGCCGGACCGTGGTGGCGGTGCCCTCGCTGGGCGTGGCCTTCGCGATGTACGTCGCCGACGCCGGCGACGTCGATCCGGCGGTGTTCCGCGACTCCCTGACGCTCCTCCCCGACGGCTGGACGACGGTGCCGCTGGCTCTCCGGGGCGGCCACACGCCGGTCTGGGGCACGGAGCCCCCGACGACGCGGGACTACGCCCGGCTCCTGGAGGAGCGCGGCTTCGCGGTGCGCGTCGAGCCGGCGGAGCCGCCGGACTCCCGCACCTCGTCGCTGGTCGCCTCGCTCCCCGAGGGCGCGCTGCTGGACATCCAGCCCACCCCCGGCAGCCCCATCGAGGACGGTGCCGAGGTCGTCCTGACCGTGATGCCGCCGCTGCCCGAGTAGGCCTCCGCCGCGGGCGAGGGTCAGGCGGCGCGGAGCTTGCCGGCCAGCGCGGTCAGCGTCGCCTCGTCGAGTCCCAGGCCCTCGCGCAGGTAGCCGTCGAGACCGCCGTACGTCGTCTCGACCAGGCGGCGGCTGAGGGCGAGGTACTCCTCTCGCACCTCGAGCACCGGGACCAGGACCGCGACCGCCTCCTCGCCGAGCGCCTCGCGGATGGCCTCCTCGTAGCCGGCCCGGCTGCGGGCGGAGTAGTCGTTGCTCAGCAGGTAGTCCTCGAAGACGACCTCGTCGTCGACCCCCGCGAGCTCGAGCAGGACGGCGCCCGCCCAGCCGGTGCGGTCCTTGCCGGCGGTGCAGTGGAAGAGCTGCGGGCCCGGGTCGTGGGCGAGGTGGCCGAAGAGGGAGCCGAGGGCCGCGCGGGAGGCCGGGTCGAGGACGAAGTCGGTGTAGGCCCGCTCCATCATCGTCACCGTCTCCTCGACGTCCAGGTTGCCGACCGCGTCCGCGGCGCCGACCCCGAGCACGTCGTGGTGGTGCCAGGTCGCGCCCGGCACCTCGACGTCGGGGTTGGACTCGATCTCGTCGGCGCGACGCAGGTCGTGGATCGCTGTCAGCCCGAGGCCGGCGACGACGGCGGCGTCCTCCGGGCTGAGCGCCAGCTGGTTGGAGCGGAAGAAGACCCCGCGCCGGACCCGGCCCCCGTCGCGGGTCGGGTAGCCCTCGCCCGGGCCGGCGACGTCGCGGAAGTTGTCGGCCGAGGCGAGGCGGAGCAGCTCAGTGGTGGTCACGGGCACAGTGTTCCTGACGGGTGATCGGCGGGTGGTGGTTTCGAGACGGCCTCGTTCCTCGGCCTCCTCAACCACCGGGGTGGGGTGGTGGTTTCGAGACGGCCTCGTTCCTCGGCCTCCTCAACCACCGGGGGCTCAACCGGCGAAGACCGACACCACGTCGGTCGCGAGCAGCAGGAGCACTCCGCAGTTGATCAGGACCGTGCCCCAGAAGAACGTCCGGAACGGCTGCTTCCTCGTCTTGTGCCGATAGGCCTGCCGCGCCACCAGCCCGCCCGGCCAGCCGCCGAGCAGGTCGAGGAGGTGCAGGGTCGACTCCGGGATGCGCCGTGACCCGCGCCGGGCGGCCGCCTTGTCGCTGCCGTAGGAGGTGTACGACAGCAGACTGAGGACGCCGTACGCCGGCAGCACAGAGATGGGGAGCCGGCCGAGCAGCACCAGACCCGTCGCCACGGCGGCGAACAGTGCCGCACCGAGGATCGCGGTGAGCAACGCGGGACGCACCGACCCGGAGCGCTTGACGTACCGCACGTCGTGAGCGCGTCGCCGGTTGCGGTCGTCGTGGCGGACGGCGTACGTGACGCGGTCGCTTGTGGTGGGTCGCTGCCCGCGCGGGAACTCGCTCACGTGCACGAAGACGCGCGGACCGCCGCCGGCCGGGGTGATGAAGCCGAACCCCCTGCCGTCGTTCCACTCCGCCACCGTGCCCTGCTCGCGCATGGGTCCTGTTGTACCGCTGGTGGGGTGCGGCCGGGGGTGGTTTCGAGACGGTCGCTGCGCGACCTCCTCAACCAGCGGGGGTGGGGTGGTTTCGAGACGGCCTCGTTCCTCGGCCTCCTCAACCACCGGGGCCTCAACCACCGGGTAGGGAGGATGGCGGGGTGACCAGCCCCGAGCCCGTGATGCCGGACGCGCCGGGCTTCCGCGGGCCGGTGCTCATGAACCAGACTGGCGCGACCTCACCTACCTCCACTGGGCGGTCGAGCCCGAGCGGGTCGCCGGCCTCCTCCCGGCCGGCGTGGTGCCGGACGTCCTCGAGGGCCGCACGTACGTCGGGCTGGTGCCGTTCCGCATGGTCGACGCCGCACCCGGCCGGCTGCCCGGAGTGCCGTGGCTCGGGTCGTTCCTGGAAACGAACGTGCGGCTCTACTCCGTCGACACCACCGGCCGCCGCGGCGTGGTCTTCCTCAGCCTCGACTGCGACCGGCTGCTCGTCGCGGCGGGCGCCAGGCTCGGGTTCGGCGTGCCGTATCGCTGGGCCCGGATGTCGCACACCGCCCGCCCGGTCCCCGGCGGCTCCGAGCACGAGTACGCCGCGCGGCTACGGCGCCGCGGACCGACCACGAGCAGCCGGGTCGTCGTACGCGTCGGCGAGCCGCGGGAGGCGTCCGAGCTGGACCACTTCGTCTCGGCGCGGTGGGGGCTGCACACCCGCCGACTCGGCAAGCTGCGCTACATCCCCAACCGGCACGGCCGCTGGCCGCTGCACGACGCCGAGCTGGTCGAGCTCGACGATGCGCTGCTGGGGTCGGCCGGGCTGGGCGAGCTCGCCGAGCGGGAGCCGGACCACGTCGCGTTCAGCCCGGGTGTGCACACGGAGTTCGGACTCGCGGTGGATGCGCGGGAGCCGCGGGAGCCGCTGGGCTGAGGGTGGTTTCGAGACGGTCGCTGCGCGACCTCCTCAACCACCGGGCGGCCTTGACCGGCGGGGTGGTTTCGAGACGGTCGCTGCGCGACCTCCTCAACCACCGGGGGTGGGTGGTTTCGAGACGGTCGCTGCGCGACCTCCTCAACCACCGAGCGGCTCCTCGGGGTCAGAGGAGGGGGACGAAGCGGTAGTAGCCGTGCTCGGTGACCTGGACGTCCCCGTGCCGGGGCCGCACCAGGAGCATCCGGCCGGCGACCGGGACCACCAGCCGACCGCCGTCGGCGAGCTGGGCGACGAGCGGGTCGGGCAGCTCGTCGGCCTCGGCGGAGACCAGGATCCGGTCGTACGGCGCGTGCTCGGGCAGGCCGAGCACCCCGGGACGGGCCTCGACGATCGAGGCCCACGGCCGCTCGGCGGCGGCGAGGTTCGCCGCCCCCCACGCGGCCAGCTCCGGCAGCAGCTCGACGCCGCACACCGACCCGCGCGGCCCCACGAGGTGGGCGAGCAGGGCGGTGGTCCACCCCGAGCCGGCGCCCACGTCCAGGACGTGCTGCCCGCGCCGCACCTCGAGCAGCTGCAGCATCGCCTCGACGGTGCGCGGCTGGCTGTTGGTCTGGCCGTGCCCGATGTCCAGCGGGCCGTCGTACCGGGCACGCCGCCGCCCCCGGCGCGGCAGGAAGCCGGCCCTCGGGGTCGCGGCGAACGCCGCCGCCACGGGGTCCATCCGGCCAGTCAAGCACGGGCCGGCGGCCGATCCGACCCGTGAGAGGTCAGGGGTGCTTGCGGCGGAACCCGTCGGTGGGGTGGTCCTGGGCGACCTCGTGCGCGCCGTACATCCGGAACGCGACGTAGGCGCCGGTGGCGACCAGGAGCAGGAAGACCATCCCGAGCACGAGTGCGATTCCCATGGGCATCATCGACATGACGAGCACCTCTTTTCCGTTCCTTCGACGGTACGTCGGAACGGCGGCGAAAGACCTTACGAGTAGGGAACGACCCGACTCAGGAGCCCTTCGGCGGCAGCGGGAAGAAGAACGACGTGCGCTCGGCGTACCCCGGGTAGCCGTCCCGCTTCATCATCGACCGCTCCAACAGCCGAGCCCCGGTCGCGAACACCAGGAAGTAGGTCATCGCCGCCGGCGAGAGCACCGTCAGCAGCCCCGGGAGCCAGCCGGACGCCAGCCCGGCGGCCAGCCACAGGCCCCACCACACGCAGGCGTCGCCGAAGTAGTTCGGGTGCCGGGTGTAGCGCCACAGCCCCTGGTCCATCACCGGGGGCCGCTCCTGCTTCGGCCTCTCCTTGTACGCCGTGAGCTGGGCGTCGCCGACCGACTCGAAGACGACACCGACCAGCCACAGCAGCACGCCGATGACGACCACCGGCCACCAGTCGGTCTCGCTCACGGCCGCCACCTGCAACGGCAGCGAGATGAACCACATCGCGGCGCCCTGCACCAGGAAGACCTTGCGGACCGCGGCCGCGAACCATGCTGACCGGTCGTCCTCGGGGTCGCCCAGCATCTCGCGGTAGCGCGGGTCCTCGCCGTGCCCCACGGCCCGGCGCCGGATGTGCCAGAACAGCCGGCCGCCCCAGATGGCGACGAGGACGAACAGCAGCCAGGGACGCCAGCTGGTGTCGGCGTTCGAGGAGCCGACGACCGCCGAGACCAGGGCGACCAGCACGAAGCCCGGCCCCCAGATCACGTCGACGACGGCCACCCGGCTCACCGAGCGGGCCCACAGCGCGGTCCCGGCCATCAGCAGTGCGACGGCGGCCAGCGAGGCGGCGGAGACGATCAGGAAGTCGGTCACCCGAGGATCATCGCAGGGCGGTCACCCCAGCAACACCGGCAACACCGGCGCCACCGGGGACGCCGGCGCCACCGGGCGATCACCAGGTGCGCACGGGCGGCACGGTGTGCGCCGCGCCGGGGCGCACCATGAGGATCTGGTCGACCCCCATGCGCCCGTCCCGGAACGCCATCGCGCCACCGACGAGGTAGAGCCGCCACACGCGGCCCACCTCCTCGCCGACCAGCTCGACGACCCGGTCCCAGTTGCTCTCGAACGTCTCCAACCAGGCGGCGACCGTGGTCACGTAGTGCTCGCGCATGCCGTGCACGTCGCGCACCTCGAGCCCGCCCTCCTCGAGGAAGGCGACGGTCTCGCCGATCGGCCGCATGTACATGTCCGGCGCGATGAACGACTCGATGAACGGGCCGCCGCCGGGGTGCCGGCCGCGCCGCGACATCTGCTGGATCAGCACCCGCCCGCCGGGCCGCACCGAGCGGTGCAGCACCGAGGCGTAGGTCGGGTAGTTGCCCTGGCCGACGTGCTCGCCCATCTCGATCGACGACACCGCGTCGTGCTCGCCGGTGACGTCGCGGTAGTCCTGCAGCCGGATCTCGACGTTGTCGGCGAGCCCACGCTCGGCGATCCGGGCGTCGATGAACTTCTTCTGCTCGGCGGCGATCGTCACGCCGGTCACCTTGATGCCGCGGGCGGCGGCGTGCAGGGACAGCGAGCCCCAGCCGCAGCCGATGTCGAGCATCGTCATGCCCGGCTCGAGGCCGAGCTTGTCGAGCACCAGGTCGAGCTTGTCGCGCTGCGCGTCGGCCAGCGTGTACGACGGGTCGTCGCTGCGCCAGTAGCCGGAGGAGTAGGCCATCGACTCGTCGAGGATCAACGAGTAGAAGTCGTTGGAGAGGTCGTAGTGGTGGCTGATCGCGCTGCGGTCGCGCAGCTTCGAGTGCAGCCGGCCGCGGATCCGGGCCTGGCTCGGCGGCGGGGTCGGCGGCAGGCCGGGGCGGAAGTCGCGGAGCACCTTCAGCAGTGCCTTCGCGGCGGCGGCGGAGGGCCGGATGCCGGCCAGGCCGCGCTCCCTCGCGACCGCCCACACGTGGGTCAGCGCGTCGTCGAGGTCGTGGTCGACGTCGAGCTCGCCGGTGACGTAGGCCTGCGCGGCACCCAGCTCGCCGGGGTGCCAGAACAGCCGGGACAGGGCCTGCGGGGAGTTGATCACCACGTGCGGGGCGTCGGCGGGGCCGGTCTCCGAGCCGTCCCAGGCGGTCAGCCGCACCGGCAGGTCGCCGCCGACGAACGGGCGCAGGCCCTCGGCGAGCCGGTCGGCCACGGAGGCACCGGAGGCACCGGGGGCGCCGCCGGTCCGGGGCTCGGTGGCGGTGCTCATGCCGGGTCCTTGGTGAACGTGATCTGGTTGACGTCGATGTAGCCGGAGGCGAACCCGCCGCGGGAGTACTCCAGGTAGAAGTGCCACATCCGCTCGAAGGTCTGGTCGAAGCCGAGCTCGCGGACCCGGTCGCGGTGCTGGAGGAACGCGGTGTCCCACAGCCGCAGCGTCTCGGCGTAGTGGCCGCCGAAGGAGAGCCGGTCGGTCACCGACATCCTCGTGTGGTCGCGGGTGATCTGGTCGATCACCTCGACCGAGGGCAGGAAGCCGCCGGGGAAGATGTACTTGTTGATCCAGGTGTAGGTGCGCTTGGTCGCCAGCATCCGGTCGTGCGGCATCGTGATCGCCTGGATCGCCACCTTGCCGCCCGGGGCGAGCACCGAGTCGATCTTCTCGAAGTAGGTCTGCCAGTACTCGTGGCCGACCGCCTCGATCATCTCCACCGAGAGCACCGCGTCGTAGGTGCCCTCGACGAGCCGGTAGTCCAGCAGCTCGATGTCGACCGCGTCGGCGTACCCCGCCTCGGCGACCAGCTCGCGGGCCAGCTCCTGCTGCTCGCTGGAGAGGGTGACGCTGTGCACGGTCGCGCCGCGGCGGGCGGCGCGGATCGCCAGCTCGCCCCAGCCGGTGCCGATCTCCAGCACCCGGGAGCCCTCGCCGACGCCGGCCTGGTCGAGCAGCCGCTCGATCTTGCGGGCCTGCGCCTCCTCGAACACCGCCGGGTCGACGTGCTCGGGGGCCGCGGCCACCGCGTGGTCGGCACGCGAGGCGTGCGGGGTGTCGAACAGCGCCGAGGAGTAGCTCATCGTCGGGTCGAGGAAGGTGCGGAACAGGTCGTTCGAGAGGTCGTAGTGGTGCGAGATGTTGTCCCGCGTCTGGTGCACGGTGTTGCGGTGGAAGTGCGGCGCCCGGGCGACGTAGAGCCGGCGCATCGTCTGCATCCAGTCCGGCACGATCGTGGTGATCTCGCTGGCCATCGTGGTCAGCAGGTGACCGAGGTCGGGGGAGTCCCAGGCGCCGGTGAGGTAGCCCTCGCCGAAGCCGATCAGGCCGTCCGAGCCGACCCGGCGGTAGAACTCGTCGGGCCGGTGCAGCACGATCGTGGGCTCGTCGGTGTTGCCGGGCTGCCCGGGCACCGGGTCGCCCGCCGCGGTGCCGTGCGAGATCACCACCCGCACGTGCAGCCGCTTGATCGCGACGTCGAAGATCCTGCGCGCGATCGACGCGGCGACCGTCGCCCTCGGCCCGCTGGGGACGTCGTGCAGGCCGGGCCAGGTCTCGGTGGCCGTGGTCGTGGAGACGAGAGCGGTCATCGGACGTTCTCCTGTCGGTGGGTAGGGCGCGTGCGCACCGGAAGGCGTCGCAGCCACAGGCGGATGCCCTGGCTGCGGATCCGCAGGCTCCCGAGGGCGGGCGCGAGCAGGGCCCGCCACGGCGGGCGGCCGGGCGGCAGAGCGGTGCCGGACAGGCCGGCGGTGAACGACGACCGGTCGTCGTGGCGGAGGGTGATGCCGACCGCGACCGTGTCGCCGGGCAGCGGCACCGAGATCTCGTAGCGGCCGGAGACGTCGTGGAACGGCGAGACGTACATCGCCTTGTCGACCTCGGCGTGCCCGTGCTCGTCGGGGTGGACCAGGTAGGCGTGCCGGTCGCCGTAGGTGTTGTGCACCTCGAGCACGACCGCGGCGAGGTCGCCGGCGGCGTCGTGGCACCAATAGACGCTGATCGGGTTGAAGACGTAGCCGAGCGAGCGCGGGTGCGCCAGCATCAGGATCCGGCCGCCGTCCAGCTCGACGCCCTCCCCGGCGAGGAACGTCTCGACGTTCTGCCGGATCGTGCGGTCGGGGGAGCCGAGGTGGTCCCGGGCCTCGAACGACGCGGTCCGCTTCGGCGCCGGCAGCCGGTCGAGGTCGACCAGCCAGGTGTGCGAGCCGTAGGTGAACTCGTTGCGCAGCGGGGTGCGCCGGGTGTGCCGGATCGTGGTCTCGTAGACCCGCGGCGTGGCCGGCAGCGCCCTCCCGACGGCCGCGGCGGGTGCCTCGGGCCAGGTCAGGCCGAGCCGCTCGGCGGCGGCCAGCCCGGAGCGGGCGCCGTCCTCGTGGAAGCCCCAGCCGTGGTAGGCGCCGGCGAAGGCGATCCGGGAGGTCTCGATCTCCGGCAGCCGGCGCTGCGCGGCGACGGACTCGGGGGTGTAGATGGGGTGCTCGTACTCCATCGTGTCGATCACCGTGGCCGGGTCGACCAGGTCGGTGCCGCCGAGCGTCACCAGGTAGTGCACGTCGGTGTCGAGCCGCTGGAGGCGGGTCAGGTCGTAGGTCACGGTGACGCCGTCGGTGCCCGCGGCGCGGCGCTGGAAGTTCCACGACGCCCAGGCGCCGGGCAGCCGCGGCAGCAGCGAGGTGTCGGTGTGCAGCTGGGCGGTGTTCTGCGAGTACGGCATCGCGCCGAGCACCTCGCGCTGGAGCGGGGTGGGCTCGCCGAGCATCGACAGCGCCTGGCCGGGGTGGGTGGCGACGACCACCGCGTCGTACGTCGTGGTCTCGCCGTTGCCGTCGGTGATCTCGACACCGTCGGCGGTCTCGAGGACCGAGGTGACCTTGGTGCCGAGCCGGACCTCGGGCACCGCCTCGCCGATGCGGCGGACGTACTCGTGCGAGCCGTCGGTGACCGTGCGCCACTCGGGGGAGCCGTAGACGCCGAGCATGCCGTGGTGCTGCAGGAACGCGAAGAGGTAGCGGGCCGGGTAGTCCAGGGCGACCTCGGGGTCGCACGACCACACCGCCGCGACCAGCGGCTCCATGAAGTGGCGGACGAAGTACGCCGAGTGCCGGCCGCGGGCCAGGAAGTCGCGCAGCGTCTCGTCGGGGTCGGTCGAGCCACCGCCGTCGGTCGAGCCGTTCCCGTCGGTCGAGCCACCGCCGTCGGTCGAGCCTGTCGAGACCCCCAGCAGCCGACGCGCCCGCCGATGGAACAGGGGGATCTCGACGAGCATCCGCAGGTACGCCGGCCTGGTGAGGTTGCGGCCCTGGGGGAAGAGGCCCTTGGCGCCCAGCGCGCCGGCGTACTCGAGGCCGGAGTCCTCGTCGCGCACCGACATCGACATCTCGGAGGGCTGGGTCGGCACGCCGAGCTCGGCGAAGAGCCGCAGCAGCACCGGGTAGGTGCGCTCGTTGTGGACGATGAAGCCGGTGTCGATGCCGAGCTCGCGCCCGGACTCCTCGACCACGTGCGTGTCGGCGTGGCCACCGAGCCGGGAGTCGGCCTCGAAGAGCGTGACGTGGGCGGTGCGGGAGGCCACGTAGGCAGCGGTCAGCCCGGCCACACCACTGCCGACGACCGCGATCCGGGCGGTCACACCGACCGCTCGAAGTCGAAGACCGCGAGCGGGGCGGTCGTGGGTCGCTCGGAGCCTCCGGCCGGCTCGACGGTGATCCCGGCGGCGCGGGCCGAGGCGGCGTCGCCCTCGAGGACCACGGTCTGCGCGGGGAGTGGCTCCATCAGCCCGGCCGGACGCATCTGCCCGGTCGGGTCCTGCAGCCAGAGCTGGTAGACCTTGCCGGCCGGGGCGGCGGGCATGTCAGAGGTGGTGATGACGGCCTGGCCGAGCTCGCGGGAGCGGATCACGGTGGCGACCGCGCCGCCCTCGAACTCGTGCACGATCTCCTGGGCGTCGTCGGCCGCGGCGATCCGCTCGGCGGCGGTGAGCTGGCGCTGCTGGACCTCGGGGGTGGTCTCCCACGGCTGCCAGGCGACGGCACCGGCGCCGAGCATGGCGGCGACGGCCGCGGCGGCCGCGAGGGCGGGCAGCCGGCGCCGGCGGCGGGCGGCCAGCGAGGTGACGTTGGTGGGCTCGACGGGGCCGGTCTCGACGGTCACCGGCGGCAGGGGGCGGACCGAGGCGATCTCGGCGAGCACCCGGTCGCGCAGCGCCGGCGGCGGGGCCACGGCGGCGGTCTCGGGGAGCAGCGACGCGGCCTCGCGGAGGCTGGCGACCTCGTCCCGGCAGTCGGGGCAGTGGGCCAGGTGCTGCTCGAAGAGCTTGCGCTCGACGTCGTTGACGGCGTCGACGGCATAGGCACCCGACAGTGCGTGGATCTCACTCATAGCGACACCCCCATGGCGTCTCGTAGTCGGATCAGCCCGTCGCGGATCCTGGTCTTGGCCGTGCCGACCGGCAGGTCGAGCATCGTGGCCACCTCCGTGTGCGTGTACCCCCCGAAGTACGCGAGCTGGATGGCCTCGCGCTGGACCTCGGTCAGGGCCTGCAGCGCGTGGCGCACGCGGCGGGCCTCCATGGCGGCGGTCGCCGCCTCGGCCGTGGCGTCGTGGTCGACGGTCCGGCTCTTGTCGTGGTACGTCGTGTCGCGCCGGCTGGAGGCCTCCGCGGACCGGACCCGGTCCACGCTCCGACGGTGCGCGATCGTGAGCAACCAGGAGAGGGCGCTCCCCTTGGCCGGGTCGAACCGGGTTGCGGTCCGCCAGACCTCGAGGAAGGCCTCCTGGGTGACCTCTTCGGCCTGCGACGGGTCACGGATGACCCGGAGCACCATCCCGTGGACCCGGGCCGCCGTCGCGTCGTACAACGCGGCGAAGGCGCTCTCGTCCCCACGGGCCGAGCGGTGCAGCAGCTCGGAGAGTTCAGGCGCCCCCGTCCCCTCCGGTGTGTCACCGGAGGGGACGGGCGCGATGTCATTCATGGAGCTATTGTGTCCGACCGCTGCGATCAGGGCATCAGCACGGTGTCGATGACGTACACCGTGGCGTTCGAGGTCGGGATGTTGCCGCAGAGGACGTTGGCCTCCTCGTCGGCGACGGTGAAGGACTCGTCCGAGCCCTTGACCTCGATGGTGTTGCCCGCGAGGGTCTCCAGCTCACCGGACAGCTCGTCCGGGCCGAGCTGGCCCGCGACCACGTGGCCGGTCAGGATCTGCGTGAGCAGCTCCTTGTCGGCGAGCACCGCGTTGAGGTCCTTCTCGGGGATCTTGGCGAAGGCGTCGTCGGTCGGGGCGAACACGGTGAGCGCTTCGGCGGAGTTCAGCGTGTCGACCAGGCCGGCCTCGCCCACGGCGGTGACCAGGGTCTTCAGGAGCGGGTTGCCGCTCGCGGCGGTGGCGACGGGCTCGGTGGCCATGCCGTTGAACGAGCCGGCACCGTCGTCGGGGATGAGGGAGCAGCCCTCACCGAAGGTCTGCGCGCCGGCGTCGTCCGCGGCGGGCTCCTCGGAGGTGGGGGCCTCGGACTCGCTGCTGGTGTCCTCACCGGCGGAGTTGCTGCTTTCGTCGTCCGAGCCGCAGGCGGCCAGGGTGACGGAGAGGGCGAGGACCGCGGCAGCGGCGCCGGACTGGCGAAGGATGGTGCGCTTCATGATGTTGCCTTTCGGAGGGGGCTTTGTTTTCTCGTGAGGTGATTCGGCCCCGCGCGGCACCCGGATTGGGGGGATGGCGGATTTCTTCCTGCAATCCTTGTGACGTGGGTCATCCCGGTGCGGAGGTCGTGGTCCTGCTCGAGGGGCGCAGCGACGTCGCCGCGGTGCGGAATCTCCTCGCCGACGGCGACCTGGCGGCGCAGCGTCATCGCGTCGAGCTGGTCGACATGGGCGGCGTGACCAACGTGCGCAGCCGGCTCGACGAGCTCGCCGACCGCCGCCCAGCGGCCCGGGTGCTCGGCCTGTGCGACGCCGCCGACACCCGGTTCGTGGTCCGGGCGCTGACCGCCCACGGCCTCCCGGTCGAGGCCGCGGCGGACCTGCCGGCCGTCGGCTTCCACGTGTGCGAGGCCGACCTGGAGGAGGAGCTGATCCGGGCCCTCGGCGTCGACCGGGTCCTGGCGGTCCTCGACCGGCACGACCTCCGCGAGCGCTTCGAGACGTTCCGCCAGCAGCCCGCGTGGCAGGGGCGCCCGGTCTCCGCCCAGCTGCGCAGGTTCGCCGGCGTGGCCTCGGGCCGCAAGGAGCTGCTGGCGGGGGCGCTGGCGGCGGCGCTGACCCCGGACCGGGTGCCGGGCCCGCTGCGGCGGCTGCTCGACGACCTCCGGGCCGCGCTCGACGACGCGGGGTGACCGACCCGTCACGCACGAACGGTGGCCACCCCGGTCGAGGGGGTGACCACCGTTCTCGGTGAGCTGGGTGTGCTGGGCGTGCGCGGTCTGCGGGGGCTCAGGTGACGTTGACGACGATCTCCTGGACGCCGCTGGAGCCCTCGGGGAACGGCGAGGCGCGGACGTCGGTCTGCACCTTGCCGTCCATGTCGGTGGCCCGGACGGCCAGCATGTGCGAGCCCTTGGCGGCGTCCCAGGGGAGGAACCACTGGCGCCAGTAGTCGACGCCGGCGTCGGGGCCGAGCTTGGCCTCCTGCCACGGGCCGCCGTCGACGCGCACCTCGACCTTGCGGATGCCGCGGGTCTGCGCCCAGGCGACGCCGCCGATGACGGCCTTGCCGGCGTCGATGTTGGACAGCGGGGCGGGGGTGTCGATGCGCGAGGAGATCTTGATCGGCGCGTCGGTGGCCCAGTCCCGCTCGGTCCAGTACGCCTCCTGCTCCTCGTAGGTCGTCAGCGTGAGCTTCGTCAGCCACTTGGTGGCGCCGACGTAGCCGTAGATGCCGGGGGTGATCAGCCGGGCGGGGAACCCGTGCGCGGCCGGCAGCGCCTCGCCGTTCATGCCGATGGCGATCATCGTGTCGCGGCCGTCCATGGCCACCTCGAGCGGCGTGCTGATCGTGAAGCCGTCGGTCGCGGTGGAGAGGATCTGGTCGGCCTTGCTGCCGACGCCGGCCTTGTCGAGCAGGTCCTTGAGCGGCACGCCGAGCCAGCGGGCGGCGCCGACGTAGCGGCCACCGACCTCGTTGGAGACGCAGGTGAGCGTGATGTCGCGCTCCACCAGGTCCATCGCGGCGAGGTCGTCGAAGGTGAAGGTCAGCTCCTGCTCCACGTCGCCGTCGATGGTCAGCGTCCAGCCGTTGACCGGTACGACGGGCAGCGTGAGGTTGGTGTCGACCCGGTAGAACTCGCTGTTCGGGGTGGTGAACTTGGAGATGCCGGGGTACTTCTCCTCCAGGCCGGCCGGCAGGGCCGGCTTGGAGTCGGCCGGGGCCGGGAGCGTGACGTTCCCGGGCTTGGTGCGGTAGGAGATGATCCGCTCCCCGCCGAATCCCATCGCCACGGCCGCCACGGACAGGGCGCCGGTGCCGATCAGCAGGGTGCGCCGGGACGGGCGGTGGTCGCGGGGGACGAGGATCCCGTCCTGGCTGCCACCGGGGTGGGCCAGCGCTTCGGGCTTGCGGCTCGCGCCGCCGTCGGTGGTGAGGGTCTCGGTGCCGCCGGAGCCGCTGGTCGCGGTGCTGGTGGCACCCGCGCCCGCGCCGGTGGCGGTGCTCTTGGTGGTGGCCGCGGTGGTCGCTCCGGGGGCGGCCTCGGGGGCGCCGGTGCCGATCAGGCCGCTGACCAACCACCACAGCGCGCCGAGGCCGATCACCGCGGCGAGCACGGAGGGCAGGGCGTCGAGCGGCCCCGCCATCGGGCGGAGCACGGCGGCGAGGCCGGCCAGCGCCACGAGCAGCACCAGCAGCCCGGCGCCCAGCACGAACCGGCGGCGGGCCAGGACGCCGGCGACGCCGGCGAGGACCAGCGTGATCAGCACGACGCTGCCGATGAGGATCGGCTTGTCCGCGGTGCCGAACTCCCGCACCGCCCATTCCTTCACCGGGGTCGGGGTGAGGTCGATGACGGTCGAGCCGACCGCCAGGACCGGGGAGGCCGACGGGGTCGTCAGGGCCGCCACCAGGTGACCGGCGGCCATGCCGGTCAGGGTGGCCAGCACGCCGACGCCGGCGAAGGGGAGGATGGTGCGGAGGCGTTCCATGCCCCGTTGTTCGGTGCCGACCCCCTCGCCGGATGGGTTCAGCGGGCGGCGTCCCGGGGCGGCTGCGACTGCTGGTGGCCGAGCTCGCCGCCGATCCGTCCGCCGTAGGGCCGGCCGTGGTCGGCGTACTCCGCGCGGGTGAAGGTCAGCGTCCACTCGCCGACGTCGAGCCGGGCGCCGGTGCGCAGGATGTGCGAGGCGATCCGCTGCCCGTGCACCTTGGTGTCGGCGTCGATCGCGTGGATGACCAGCTCGTCGTCGTCCTCGTCGTGCCGGATCTCGGCGTGCCGCTCGGCCAGGCCGGGCAGCCGGATGTCGCAGTCGGCGCCGGAGCCCACCGTGGTGAGGTCCTTCTCCAGCCAGAACACCTCGGGGTGGTCGACGTGCACGCCGTCGCGCGGCACGAGGGTGAGCCGGGGGTTGCCGCCGTGGTGCGGGTCGTGGGTGGTGGTCGGCGTCCGCCGCGGCCGCCGCATGAACGTCGGGGCGACCGGGAACAGGGTGGCCGGCGGGGCGAGCTCCGCGTCCGGGAGCACCGGGGTGTCCACCGAGCGGGAGCGGGAGCGGGCCGAGGTCCAGGCACCGCGCAGGCTGCCGAGCCGGATGTGGCGGGAGCCGGTGAGGCGGCGCTGCCACCAGGAGGCGCGGACCGCGCCGAGCGTGATCAGGTGGTTGTCGCCGTCGTGGACCCGCAGGCTCAGGCCTCGGCGGGCCAGCTCGGCGGCGATGGCCCGCACGGCCGGGGCGTCGCCCCGGCCGGCGAACATGCCGGGGTCGTCGACCGCGAGGTCGAGCCGGTTCCCGGAGCCGGTGAGGGCCCCGTGCACCGTGTCCCGCCCCGGGGCCCGGACCTCGAAGCAGAGGTCCGCGGCGATCGTGACTGTGCTCATGGCCGGCTCACTCAGTCCGTCGACCGGTGCGCGGGCCGGTTCTGGTTGTCCTCGGTGGTGACCTGCAGGACGCCGTCGAGCTTCCAGACGGCGCGCGGGGCCTTGTTGCCGGTGTCGCGGGGCACCTCGACCGACATGTCGATGAACCGGTAGTTGATCGCCGCCTCGCGTCCGGTGAGGAACGACCACATCTTCTGGCCGAGGTCGGTCCAGTCGAGGACCTCGCCCTGGTCGGTGGAACCCTGGGTGCTGGTGCTGCTGTCCATGGTGATCTCCAAATCTCAACACTTACCTAAACACGTTGTTTAGGTTAGGATCCAAGCATGACCACATCAGGAGCCAAAGCGCAAGGGTCCGGCGCTGCCGATCTGACGATCGGGGACCTCGCCGAACGCACCGGGCTGACCCCGGCCGTGCTGCGCATGTGGGAGTCCCGGCACGGGTTCCCGGTGCCCCGGCGGCTCGACAGCGGGCACCGTCGCTACGCCGAGACCGACGTCGCGACCGTCACCCGGGTGCTGCGCCGCCGCGACGCCGGGGTCCGGCTCGAGGTGGCGATCGCCGAGGTGTCCGGCCAGGACGCGAAGCCGGGCGGCCGGAGCGTCGCGGCCTCCCCGTCGGTCTTCGCCGAGCTGCGCCGGCGGCACCCGCACCTGCGCACCCACACGCTGGCGAAGTCGACGCTGCTGGCGCTCTCGTGGGCGATCGAGGACGAGGCGCTGGCACGGGCGCACCAGGCGATGGTGCTCGGCGCCTTCCAGGAGGAGCGGTACTACCGCGCCGCCCTGCCGCGCTGGAACGAGCTGGCCCGGGTCACCCGCGCCACGGTCGCCCTGGCCGCCTTCGACGGGGGCGACACGCCCGATGCCGCCGAGGCCGCCGGCCGGGGGCGGCCGCTCCGGGTGCACCTCTCCGAGACGGCGCCGATGCGGCGCGAGTGGGCGGTGATCTGCGACGGCCCCGGCTTCACCGCCGCTCTGGCCGCTTGGGAGCTCCCGGGCCAGGAGGGGGTGCCCGACCACCGACGGCGCTTCGAGTCACTGTGGACCGTCGAGCCGCGCGCGGTCCGCGACGCCGCCCTGGTCTGCCTCCGGGTCGCCCGCGACGCAGGCGGGCAGGTGGACGTGCTGCTCGACGAGCTGCTGGAGACCCCGTTGCCGGCGGCCGACCCGGCCGCCGCCGAGGCCCTCCTGGCACGCGTCCTCACCACCCTCGACCCGTCGTGAGTGTCGGCCCGAAACCCGCCGACCCGTCGTTTGTGTCGGGCTGAGGATCGCCGACCCGTCGTGAGTGTCGGGCTGAGCACCGCCGACCCGTCGTTTGTGTCGGGCTGAGACCCGCCGACCCGTCGCTTGTGTCGGCCTGCTGACGGCTCAGGCGACGGTGACGTAGCGGCTCAGGTCCGGCCGCTCGTCCCGGTGCTCGATGTCGGCGCACAGGGACTCGGCCAGCTCGTCGGGCACCGTGATCCCGACCTCGCCCGCCACCGAGCCGAACTCGTCACGGACCACGCCGCCCTCGGCGCCGTCCTGCCAGGACGAGACCCGGTCCACCACGGCCTGCAGGGCCTCCGCCTCCGTGGCGGTGACCTGCCAGCGTCCGTCGTCCTGCTTGTCCATGAAGGCCTCCGATACTGTGCGGTTCCCTGACCGGCGGCCGGTACCCGACAGCCGCCACCCCATTCCGGTGGAGGACCTCGATGACCGAGCTCGTGACGTACGCCGTCTCCGGCGGCGTGGGCACCCTGACCCTCGACTCGCCGCACAACCGGAACGCGCTGAGCCGCCAGCTCGTCGCCGAGTTCCACGAGCGTCTGGCGCAGGCGGTCGCGGATGACGAGGTGGTGGTGGTGCTGATCCGTGCGGAGGGGCGCACCTTCTGCTCCGGCGCCGACCTGTCCGAGGCGGCCGAGGACGGGATGGAGAAGGCGGCCGGTGTGATCGTCGAGCTGCAGCGCTCGCTGGTGACCTGCCCCAAGCCGGTCGTGACCCGGCTGCACGGCAACGTGCGGGCCGGCGGCATCGGGATCGTCGCGGCCTCGGACGTCGCGCTCAGCGCCGACGACGCGACGTACGCGTTCACCGAGGTGAAGCTGGCGCTCGCGCCGGCCGCGATCTCGTTGACCGTGCTGCCGCGGATGACCGACCGGGCCGCGGCGCTGACTTTCCTGACCGGCGAGACCTTCGACGGGGTCGCCGCCGCAGAGATGGGCCTGGTGACCCGCGCCGTACCCGAGGCCGACCTGGACGCCGAGGTGGAGCGGGTCTGCGCGGCGCTGGTGAGCGGCCACCCGCAGGGGCTGCGCGAGACCAAGGCGCTGCTGGGACGGCACCTGGTGGCGAACATCGACGAGCACGGCGGGGACCTCGCCCAACTCAGCGCCCGGCTGTTCGGGTCCGACGAGGCCCGAGAGGCGATGCTGGCGTTCCTGTCGCGCAAGAAGGGCTGAGCGCCGACTGGGTACCGTGGACGCCATGTCCCTGACCGAGCGGACCCGACAACCCTCCCGGGTCGGCCCTGCCCTGGCCGTCATCGCGGCGTTCGTGGCGGCGCTCTACGTGATCGAGTTCGTCGACGTCCTGCTCGGCAACCGGCTCGACGCCGAGGGCGTGCAGCCCCGCGACCAGGAGGGGCTGCTGGGGATCCTCTTCGCCCCGCTGCTGCACGCCGGCTGGGGGCACCTGGTCGCGAACACGGTGCCGGTCGCCGTGCTCGGCTTCCTGATCCTGCTCTCCGGGATCGGTCACTGGGCCAGCGTGACCGCGATGGTGTGGGTCGTCGGCGGAGTCGGCACCTGGCTGGTCGCGCCACCGAACACGGTCCACCTCGGCGCCTCGATCCTGATCTTCGGGTGGCTGGTCTACCTGATCCTGCGGGGGCTGTTCTCGCTGCGGGCCGGTCAGATCCTGCTCGGCGTGGTGCTGTTCCTCCTGTACGGCGGGGTGCTGTGGGGGGTGCTCCCCGGGCAGCCGGGAATCTCCTGGCAGGGTCACCTGTTCGGTGCCGTGGGCGGCGCACTCGCCGCCTGGGTGCTCACCGACCGCGACTGAGCGCCGGACCCGCGGGTCGTGGGCCCGGCCGGTCCCCCCGGGCCGCCGCCTGGGCACCCGACCGGCCTCCGGTAAAGTCGAGCCCTTGCCGAAGACAGGACTCCTGAGGGGGAGCGTCGTTTGAACGAGGACGTCGCCGCGCGCGAGACCGCGGCGGAGCAGGCCTTCGTGGACCGGGTCTATGCCCAGCTCGGGGTCTCGGCCGCCGCCGCCCGCGAGCTCGCCCGAGAGGGCCACGACCGCGGACGGCTCGGCCACGAGGGCGGGCTGGTGGAGCGGGACGCCATGGTCTTCCAGGCCGCCCGCCGGATCGCCCAGCTCGACGCCGCCCACGAGGGCCTGGTGTTCGGGCGCCTCGACCTGCGCGAGGAGATCGACCCCGAGCCCCGCTACGTCGGCCGGATCGGCCTGCGCGACGACAACCGCGACTCGATGCTGATCGACTGGCGGGCGCCCGCCGCGGCGGTGTTCTACCAGGCCACAGCCGCCGAGCCGCACGACGTCGTACGCCGCCGGGTGCTGCGCTGCACCGGCCCGACCGTCGTCGGCGTCGAGGACGAGCTGCTCGACGCCGAGGCCGGCGGAGACCTCCCGATCGTCGGCGAGGGCGCGCTGATGGCCCAGCTGTCCCGGGCCCGGGACCGGTCGATGCACTCGATCGTCGCGACCATCCAGGCCGAGCAGGACCGGGCGATCCGGGCCCCGGCCAAGGGCGCGGTGACGATCACCGGGGGGCCGGGGACCGGCAAGACGGTCGTGGCGCTGCACCGCGCGGCGTACCTGCTCTTCACCGACCGCCGCCGCTACGAGAGCGGCGGGGTGCTCGTGGTCGGCCCGTCCGGGGTGTTCATGCGCTACATCCAGCGGGTGCTGCCCTCGCTCGGCGAGACCGCCGTGGCGCTGCGCTCCCTCGGCGAGGTCGTCGACGGGATCCGCGCCACGAGGCACGACGACCCCGCGGTCGCCGACGTCAAGGGCGCCGGCCGGATGGCCGAGGTGCTGCGCCGTGCGGCCCGGCAGGCGGTGCCCGGGGCGCCGGCGGAGTTCCGGCTGTTCTACCGCGACGACGTGCTTACGTTGGACCGGGCCGAGCTCGGCCGGATCCGGCGCCGGCTGCTGGCGCACGGGCGTCGGAACCGGCAGATCCCGCGGGTGGCGACCACGCTGCTGGACTCGCTGTGGCGGCAGGTGCGCAGCGAGCGCGGCCGCGAGCGGGGCCGCGAGTCCTTCAACGACGAGCTGCTCTCGCTCGACACGTTCGTCGACTTCGCGCTGGCCTGGTGGCCGCCGCTGGACGCCGCCCAGGTGATGGGCTGGCTGCGCGACCCCGACTTCCTGGCCCGCGTCGGCGACGGCGTGATCAGCCACGAGGACCAGTCGCTGCTGCTCAAGAGCTGGGAGGGCGAGCCGTCGATCGAGGACGTCGCCCTGCTCGACGAGCTGCGGTACGCGCTCGGCGACGTGCCGCTGAAGACCGACGAGGACGCCGAGTACGCCGACCACGTCGGCGGCGACCTGCAGGAGATCACGACCGTCTCCGACCGGGACTACGCCACCGGCCCGTCGTGGACGCCGCCGTCGAACCGGATCGAGGACGATCCCTTCGCGCACGTCCTCGTCGACGAGGCGCAGGACCTGACCCCGATGCAGTGGCGGATGGTGGCCCGGCGCGGCCGGACCGCGACCTGGACGATCGTCGGCGACCCGGCGCAGTCGTCGTGGCCGGAGCCGGCCGAGGCCGACGCCGCCCGCGCCGAGGCGCTCGAGGGCAAGGCCGTGCACGCCTTCCACCTCTCGACCAACTACCGGAACTCCTCGGAGATCTACGCCCACGCCGCGGCGTACGCCGAGCGGGTCGGGCTGGATGCCGACCTGCCCACGGCCGTGCGCTCGACGGGGGTGGAGCCGACCGAGCTGAACTCGGTCGACGACCTCGAGTCGGCGGTGCGCGCCGAGGTGCTCAGGGTCGCCGCCGAGGTGCCCGGGACGGTCGGGATCGTGGTCCCCGTCGCCCGCCGGGCCGAGGTGAACTCGTGGCTGGCGTCGTGGCCCGAGCTGGCCGCCGACGCCCCGTCGGCCGCGGCGTCGGTCTCCGGCGGCTCACCCAGCGGCGAGGACCGGGTGGTCGTGCTGACCGGGCTGGACACCAAGGGGCTGGAGTTCGACGGGATCGTGGTCGTCCGACCCCAGGAGATCGAGGACGAGTCGGTCACCGGGCGGGCGACGCTCTACGTCGTGCTCACCCGGGCGACGCAGCTGCTCACGACCGTGTCCTGAGGGTCCGGTTGCTCGGACCGGCTGGTCGGAGTGGCCGAACGGCTTCGCGGACTGGTCGAACGGCCGGGCGGACTGGTCGAACGGCCGCAATTGCGGCCGAATTGCAGTGATCTGGCCGAAAAATGTGTCACACGGCCGCAATTGCGCCCGAATGACATGTCCAGTCGCCGCGGCGGCACGACACGTCCCCCGCCCGACCAGTGCTCAGTGCACCACGCCGTACAGCCGGTCCCCGGCGTCGCCGAGCCCGGGCACGATGTAGCCCTTGTCGTTGAGCCTCTCGTCCATGGCCGCGGTGACGATGGTGACCGGCACGTCGAGGTCGGCGAGCTCCTGCTCGAGCCGGGCGCAGCCCTCGGGGGCGGCGAGCAGGCAGATCGCGGTGATGTGGTCGGCGCCGCGGTCGGTGAGGAAGCGGATCGCCGCGGCCAGCGTGCCACCGGTCGCGAGCATCGGGTCGAGGACGTAGCACTGGCGTCCGGACAGGTCGTCGGGCAGCCGCTCGGCGTACGTCGAGGCCTCGAGCGTCTCCTCGTTGCGCACCATCCCGAGGAACCCGACCTCGGCGGTGGGCAGCAGCCGCACCATCCCGTCCAGCATCCCGAGCCCGGCCCGCAGGATCGGCACCACCAGCGGCTTGGGCGTGGCCAGCTTGACCCCGGCGGTCGGGGAGACCGGCGTCGTGATCGACGTCGCCTCGACCCGGACGTCGCGGGTCGCCTCGTAGGCCAGCAGCGTCACCAGCTCGTCGGTCAGCCGGCGGAACGTCGGGCTGTCGGTGCGCTCGTCGCGCAGCGTGGTGAGCTTGTGGTCGACGAGCGGGTGGTCGATGACGTGCGTGCGCATGCGCACAACCTAACCTGACGTTTACCCACGGAGCCTTGGAAGGGTCCCCGACCTCTGCCACTCTGGAACGTGGAGCCCGGCCCCCGACCGCGGGGACCGGCCCGGCGCAGGAGAGTGAGGTCGTGATGGCTGAGTCCCCCGGGACACCCGAGACGTCGGTGTCAGCGGACGACGACGTCGACTTCGCGCTGGCCGCCTACCGCGAGGAGGGCGTCTGGGTGGTGCACGAGCTCGCCCACGAGGTCCTCGAGAACCTCGAGCACCTGGCCACCGCCCTGCGCCGCTTCCCCGGCGACTACGGCGCCCTGGCGATGATCGGCCTCGACGAGGACGTCTTCCTCATCGCCCGCGTCACCGGCCCGACCGTGCGGGTGCTGCTCTCCGACATCACCGCCGCCGACGAGTGGGACCTCGCCCGCACCGCCGTCGAGCACCTCGGCCTGCCCTTCCCGGAGGAGGACGACGACCAGGCGCCGGCCGGCGACCTCGACATCCTCGGCGACCTCGGGATGCACGCGATGGACATGGCGGTCCTCATCGACGACTACGACCTGTACCCCGACGAGATGCTCTCCGACGTCGCCGGCCGGCTCGGCTTCGGCGCGGCCTTCGACGACCTGGTCGGGCTCACCTCTGCGTGAGCGGTCCCCGTAGCGCCGCGGACCCCCCGGCCACCCCCACGACGTACGACGCGGCGATGCGGCACGCCCTGCACGAGGCCGAGTCGGCGCTCGCCACCGGCGACGTGCCCGTCGGTGCCGTCGTCCTCGACCCCGACGGCGCCGTGGTCGGGCGCGGCCGCAACCTGCGCGAGGCCGACGGCGACCCGACCGCGCACGCCGAGGTGGTCGCCCTGCGTGAGGCGGCGCTGGCCCGCGGGGAGTGGCGACTGGACGGCTGCACGCTCGTGGTCACCCTGGAGCCGTGCACGATGTGCGCGGGCGCGCTGGTCCTCGCCCGGGTGGAGCGGCTGGTGTTCGGCGCCTACGACGACAAGGCCGGCGCGGTCGGCAGCCTCTGGGACGTGGTCCGCGACCGGCGGCTCAATCACCGCCCCGAGGTGTACGCCGGGGTGCTGGCCGCCGAGTCCACGGAGCTGCTGCACCGGTTCTTCGACGCCCACCGGGGCTGACCGGGCGGCGCTCAGGCGGGCGACCAGACGGGCGACCGGGCTGGCGACCGGATTTCGGGTCGTAGCCGCCGGTCCGGTACATTCTCCGGCGGTGGCGTGTCCGAGCGGCCTAAGGAGAACGCCTCGAAAGCGTTTGTGGGTGCAAGCCCACCGAGGGTTCAAATCCCTCCGCCACCGCCAGGCGATGTCTCAGGACATCGGCGACACCCGGACCCACGGATCGTGGGCTCGGGTGTTCGTCATTTCGGGGCGCCCGCCCGCACCTCGAGCGCCCGTCCGAGCATCGCCTCCGACTCCGGCCCGAGCAGCCCGGCGGCGGACGCCGCCTCGAACGAGCCGACCACCTCGGCGCCGACGTCGGCCGCGCGCTCGACCAGCCGGTCGAGGACCGCGGGGTCCAGCCGGGTGAGCAGCCGCTCGCCGTGCGACCACAGGCCCTCGTCCGCGACCTCGCCGAGCAGGGCGTCGAGCCGGGCGTCCGGGAGCTCGGCGACGACGCCGTGGATCCGCTCGTCCCACACCAGCAGCGGTGCCAGCTCCAGGAGGTCCCGAGAGGTGGCCGCCTCGACCGCGGCGACCAGGGCCTCGTCGGAGAGCGCCGGGACCAGCTCGGCCACGCCGGCGTACTCCTCGCGGTCGAACAGCGACCGCGCCGCCCGGCCGACCGCCTCGGGCGGGACGGCCTGGATGACGTCCTCCGAGCGGGAGGGGTCCAGCGCCAGGGCCAGCTCGGCGAGGTAGTCGGGGGAGAGCTGGACGGCCAGCGCCGCGGCGCGCGGCGGGTCCAGCAGCTCCGCGACCCGAGCCGCCATCCGCGGCGGCAGGAACCGCTCCGAGAGCTTGCCGGCGACGCCGCCCGGCAGCCTCCGGGTCAGGTCGGCGATGCCGGCGAACCGGTGTCGGGCGTGGCCGAAGAGGTGCTCGCTGACCAGCCCGTGCAGCATCCGCAGGTCCTCGTCGGGGAGCTCGGCGAGCCCGTCCAGCTCGGCGGCGTCCACGCCCAGCAGGCGCGCCAGGCGGCCGACCTGCCGGTCGGGCTCCGACGAGGGGGCGGGGGATCCCGCCGCGCTCATGCGCCCAACGCCTTGCGGACCGCGCCGCGCAACGGCAGCGGGACACCCTTCAGCGCGGCCCCGGTGGCCTCGGCCATCTCCGCGTCCTCCCGGGCCCGCGCGGCACGGACCAGGCTCGCGAGCCGGTCGCGCCGCTCCGGTGCCAGGGCCAGGACGCTCGCCGGCACATCGGGGCCGAGCAGGTCGGTCAGCTCGTCGGGCATCGGTCCTCCGGGTGCGGTGGCGGCGGTGTGCGGTGGCGGCGGTCGAGGTGAAGCGTAGGTGCTGCCCGGTCCCGGCCGGACAAGGTTCAGCGCAGCGGTGCGCGGCAGAGCGCCACCAGCTCGCCGGGACGCTCGCCCAGATGCACCGACCAGCCCCGGTCGAAGCTGACCTGGCGGACCCTCCCGTCGGGCGTCCGGATCAGGGTGGAGGCCGGGATCGCGTCGCCGGGCAGGCCGCTCGCGGAGCAGCGCAGGTCGGCCATCAGCTGGGTCGTCGGGTCGATGCCGCCCCGCACCGGCGGCGCCGGGACGTCCGGCAAGACATCCTGGGTCAGGACGGCCACCGCGAACGAGGCCGCCACGGCGAGGGTGAAGGCGACAGCCCGTCCGGCCGCTCCGGCGACCGAGCGCCGCAGCCCCGAGGGCCGTCGGTGCAGCGGCGGACGGACGGCGTCCATCACGGCTTCCTCACCCCGACCCCCGTCGTCGTGCGGCCCGGTCCGGGCGGGTCCCGTGCCGGCCGCTCTCCGGGTGCAACGAGGCAGCGTGAGCCAGGTCACGCCGTCCTCCGGCCCGGGGGTCGGGCCGACGCCGGCGACTATGCTCGCGCGGTGACCTCCCCAGCGACGCCGGCCACCGACTGGTTCTCCTCACCGGCGGAGGCCCTGAGCCGCCTCGGCGAGCAGGGGTACCTCGGGGGCGCGGCGACCGGCACCACGGCGTACCTCGCGGGCGCCCTGGGCAAGCCGCTGCTCGTGGAGGGCCCGGCCGGGGTCGGCAAGACCGAGCTGGCGAAGGCCGTGGCCGCCAGCACGGGGGCGAGCCTGGTGCGGCTCCAGTGCTACGAGGGGCTCGACGAGGCGCGGGCGCTCTACGAGTGGAACTACAAGAAGCAGCTCCTGCGGATCCAGGCGGTTGGCAACGACACGGCCTGGGAGCAGACCCACGACGACATCTTCACCGAGGAGTTCCTGCTCACCCGGCCGCTGCTCGCCGCGATCCGGGCCGACGAGCCGACCGTGATGCTCATCGACGAGGTCGACAAGACCGACTTCGAGGTCGAGGGGCTGCTGCTCGAGGTGCTCTCCGACTTCCAGGTGACGATCCCCGAGCTGGGCACGGTCGCCGCGACCCGGCGGCCGTTCGTCGTGCTCACCTCCAACGCCACCCGCGAGCTGTCCGAGGCGGTCAAGCGGCGCTGCCTCTACCTGCACCTAGACTACCCCGACGAGCAGCGCGAGCGCGAGATCCTGCTCGCCCGGGTCCCGGAGCTGCCCAAGCAGCTGGCCGCCGAGGTGGTCGCGGTGATCGCCCGGCTCCGCGAGCTGGACCTGAAGAAGTCGCCGTCGATCGCCGAGAGCGTCGACTGGGCGCGCACCCTACTGGCGCTCGAGATCGGCACGCTCGACCCGGCCTCCATCGAGCGGACCCTGGGCGTCGTGCTCAAGCACGCCTCCGACCAGGACCGCGCCGCGCGCGAGCTCAAGCTGCACCGGGTCCCCTGATGGCCCTGCTCGACCGGCACATCGGGTTCGTCGAGGCGCTGCGCGGCGCCGGCGTACCGGTGTCGCTGGCCGAGGACATCGACGCCGCGACCGCGCTCACGACGGTCGGGTGGGGGGACCGCGAGACCGTGCGCGCGACGTACGCCGCGACGCTGTGCAAGCGGCAGGCGCACCGTGGCAGCTTCGACGCGCTGTTCGACCTGTGGTTCCCCGCGCTGGTCGGGGACGGGAGGACGGGGGCCGCCGACGACCCCGAGTACGCCGAGGCGGAGGGCCCGCGCGACACCGGCCCGGCGCTGGACGACTTCCGGGAGCGGCTGGTCGCTGCCCTGGCCGTGGAGGGCCAGGCCGGCCAGCAGGGTGGGCCGGACGCCGCCGCGGACCTCGCGATCGAGGCCATCGGCCGGTTCGGCGCGATGCCCGGCCGGGCCCCGGGCCTGTCGAGCTGGAGCGCCTACCAGGCCCTGAAGCGGATCGACGCCGACGGCCTGGTGGACCGGATCGTCGCCGCCCTCGTGGCCGGCGGCACCGACGAGTCGGCCGCCCAGCGGCGGGCCCAGAGCGGCACCGCGGCGTTCCGGCGCGCGGTCGAGGAGGACGCCCGGCGTCGCATCGCCGAGGAGAAGGGCCCGCAGCACGTCGCCGAGACGGCATTGCGGCCGACCGTCGACCGGATCGACTTCCTCGGGGCCCGGCGCGGCGAGCTGGAGGACATGCGCCGCCAGATCCACCCGCTGGCGCGGCGGCTGGCCACCCGGCTCACCCAGGAGCACCACGCGCACCGCCGCGGGCCGCTCGACTTCCGGCGCACGGTCCGCGCGTCGATGTCCACCGGCGGGGTGCCGATCACCACCCACCACCGGCCCAAGCGGCCGCACCGCACCGACCTCGTGGTGCTCTGCGACGTCAGCGGCTCGGTGGCGAACTTCGCCCAGTTCACGCTGCTGCTCGTCTACGCGCTGCGCGACCAGTTCACCAAGGTCAGGGCGTTCACCTTCGTCGACCAGGTGCACGAGGTGACGGCGTACTTCCGACCCGGCGCCGACGCCGGCGACGTGCTCGCCGACCTCGCGGCCAGTGCCCGGCACGCGGCCCTGTTCGGCCGGACCAACTACGGCCGCGCGTTCGCGAAGTTCGCCGAGGAGCACGCCGACGCGCTCGGGCCGCGCACCTCGCTGCTCGTGCTCGGCGACGCGCGCTCCAACTACAGCGACCTCGGCGTCGACACCTTCGCCGAGATGGTGGAGGGCTGCCGGCACGCGTGGTGGCTGAACCCGGAGCACCGACGCAACTGGGGGAGCGGCGACTCCGCGGCGCTCGCGTACGGCGAGGTGGTGCCGATGGTCGAGTGCCGAAACCTGACCCAGCTCGGGGAGTTCGTGCACGACATCGTGTGATCGGACCGGCTCCGGCGGCGACACCAGCGACGGGTCGAGGTAACCGGGAGGCGGGACGGTCGTTGGTCCCTGCGAGCAGCCGTCTGCGAAAGGTCGTCCATGCGCCTCCGTCCCTCCCGCCTCGCCGCCGCGGTGGCGGCGCTCGTCGCCGGCACCCTCCTGCCGGCCGCACCCGCGAGCGCAGCCGGGGACGACCAGCAGCCGGTGGGCGACGTCCGCCCGGTCGTCTACGTCGGCAACAACTGGGCCGGCACCGCGGACCTCATCGCCCCCGGCTCGTTCCGGCGGCTGGCGCGGGTCGACATCGTGCCCGACAAGGCCGAGCGGCTCGCCGAGATCTGGGCCAGCCCGGACCGGCTCGCCTACTACCTGGCGATCCAGCAGGCGATCGGCGAGGGCAACGACCAGTACGTCGACGACATGTACTCCACCAACAACGGCAAGCGGCTGATCGTCTCCCGCCCCAGCTTCGCCGACGTGGTCGCGATCAGCCTGCGCAGCAAGGAGATCGTCTGGCGGTTCGCGGTCGACGGCTACCGCTCCGACCACATGGCGATCTCCCCGGACGGCAGGCGGGTGGCCGTCAGCGCCAGCACCGGGAACGTCGTGCACGTGCTGCGCACCCGGGACGGCAAGGAGGTCGGCAGCTTCGAGAGCGGCGGCTCCCCGCACGAGAACGTCTACTTCGACGGCGGCCGCAGGCTGCTGCACGCCAGCATCGGCTCGGTCTACACCCCGCTCGACCAGCCGGAGCTGGACGACACGAAGGACGAGCGGGTCTTCCAGGTCGTCGACACCGCCACCCACGAGGTGATCCGCACCATCGACGTCCGCAAGGCGCTGGACGACCGCGGCCTGGACCGGGTCAGTCATGCGGTCCGGCCGCTGACGCTCTCGCCGGACGCCCGGTTCGTCTACTTCCAGGTCTCGTTCTTCCACGGCTTCCTCGAGATGAACCTGCGGACCGGGAGGATCACCCGGGTCCGCCGGCTGCCGGACCTGGTGCCGGACACCCCCCGCGAGGCGTACCTGCTCGACTCGGCGCACCACGGCATCGCCATGAACCCGGACGGCACCGACCTCTGCGTGGCCGGGACCATGTCCGACTACGCCACCGTCGTGGACCGCCGGACGATGGAGCGGGGTCGGCTGCTCAAGGGCGGCGAGAAGCCCTACTGGGTGACGCCGAGCGCCGACGGCGAGCACTGCTACATCTCCTGGAGCGGCAGCGACACCGTCTCCCGGATCTCTTACCGCACCGGCCGGATCGACGACACGGTGCCGGTCGGCGACCACCCGCAGCGGATCCGCAACGGCTTCCTGGCACGGGGGTTCCTCACACACCTGCGCTGACGGATCGTGCTCGACGGACCGCTAGAATCCAGGGGCAGCAACGCCCGGTGAGTCCGCAGCACCCCCGACGAGAGAGGTGCCCTTGACGTTCGACGTCGAGCAGCTCGACACGTTCCTGCTGCTGGGCTCCGCGGTCACGTTGCTGGCGATCCTCGCCGTCCGCGTCTCGTCCCGGGCCGGTCTCCCCTCGCTGCTGATCTACCTCTTCATGGGCGTGCTCCTCGGCGAGGCCGGCTTCGGCATCGACTTCGAGGACGCCAACATGGCGCACGCGCTCGGCTTCGCGGCGCTGGTGCTGATCCTGGCCGAGGGCGGTCTGACCACGCACTGGGACGAGATCCGCCCGCAGATGCGCATGGGGGCGGCGCTGGCCAGCGTGGGGGTCACGGTCAGCGTCGCGGTGATGGCGGTCGGCTCGCACTACCTGCTCGGGCTCACCTGGGAGACCGCCGTCCTGCTGGGTGCGGTCTGCTCGGCGACCGACGCCGCGGCGGTGTTCTCGGTGCTGCGCGTGGTGCCGCTGCCGCGCCGGATCACCGGCGTCCTGGAGGCCGAGTCCGGGCTCAACGACGCGCCGACGGTGGTGCTGGTCACCCTGGTCTCCAGCGGCGCCTGGCTGGACCACGGGCCGCTCGCCATCGCGGGGATCATCCTGTTCGAGCTGGTCGCGGGCGTGCTGATCGGCCTGGCGATCGGCTTCGGAGGCGCCTGGGTGATGCGCCGCGCGGCGCTGCCCTCCTCGGGCCTCTACCCGCTGGCGATCCTGTCCCTCGCCGTGGTCGCGTACGCCGCCGGGTCGGCCGCGCACGCCTCGGGCTTCGCCGCCGTGTACGTCGCGGCGCTGGTGCTCGGCAACGCGGAGCTGCCGCACCGGCAGGCGACCAAGTCGTTCTCCGAGGGTGTCGCGTGGCTGGCCCAGATCGGGCTGTTCGTCATGCTCGGCCTGCTGCTCTCGCCCGGCCGGATCTCGCTCGACATCGTCGGCACCGCGATCGCCGCCGGACTGCTGCTGACCCTCGTCGCCCGCCCGCTGTCGGTGCTGGTCAGCGCGGTGGTGCTGCCGATGCCACCCCGCGAGCTGGCGTTCGTCTCCTGGGCCGGCCTGCGTGGGGCGGTGCCGATCGTGTTCACCACGATCCCGCTCTCCGAGGGGGTCGCCGGCGCCGCCAAGCTCTTCGACATCGTGTTCGTGATGGTCGTGATCTACACCGTGCTCACCGGCCCGACCCTGCCGTCCGTGGCGCGCCTGCTCCGGGTGGCCAGACGCTCCGAGCCCCGCGACCTCGACGTCGAAGCCGCCCCGCTGGACCGCGTCGCCGCCGACCTCCTGCAGGTCACGATCAGCCCGGTCTCCCGGATGCACGGGGTGGAGGTCGGCGAGCTGAGACTGCCGGCGGGCGCCTCGGTGGCGCTGGTGATCCGGAACACGGAGACCCTGGTGCCCGAGCGGCGTACCGTCCTGCGCCGCGGCGACGAGCTGTTGGTCGTGACGCCGCGCCGGGTGCGGCTGAAGACCGAGGAGCGGCTGCGACAGGTCTCGCGGGGCGGTCGGCTGGCCCAGTGGCTGGGCACCGACCCCGAGCCCACCGACGGCTGAGCCAGGGGCCAGCCGGGGCCGGTCGGGGCCGGCCATGGCCGGCGTACGGCTGGGCCGCGGGTGCGGGGCGGTCAGCCCACGTCGGCGGGCGGGCTGCAGATCGAGGTCGCCTTCTTGGCGGCCAGCTTGCGCTTGCCCTTCGGCAGCGACCCGAGGTCGTCGCCCACGAGCACCATGATCCCGGGGCCGAGGGCGTCCTTGTTGGTCTTGATCGGCGTGCCCTTGCCGAGGTGGGTGGCCACGAGGCGGGCGGCCGGGTTGACCGGGCCGTCGACCCACACCTGGGCCCGGACGATGCCGGTCTCGCGGGGGGCGTTGTCGCGCTCGGCGGGGACGAAGCCGCGGTTCTCCAGCGCGTTGCTGATCTTGCTCGCCTGACCGGCCCGCGAGCCGGCGTTGAAGACGCTCACCACCACGTCGCGCGGGCGCACCTTCTCGCCCTTGTCGACGTCGCGGTCCTCGCAGACGGGGGGCTCGGAGGCGATCGGGTCGTCGGGGAGCTCGGCCGTCAGCGCCCGGAAGCCCAGCAGCACCGCGACCAGGCAGAGCATGACCAGCACCCCGAGGGTGATCGCCGAGACGGCGCGCCGATCCATCAGCCCTCCATCACGTGGACGCGGGCGTGCAG
Source organism: Nocardioides donggukensis (assembly GCF_014842875.1). Lineage (GTDB taxonomy): Bacteria > Actinomycetota > Actinomycetes > Propionibacteriales > Nocardioidaceae > Nocardioides > Nocardioides donggukensis. Next base: position 232,980 of record NZ_JACYXZ010000005.1, read on the forward strand.
GACGTTGCGCTGGTGCAGCGCGGCCCGCAGGGCCCGGTGCAGCCCGTCCTCGAGGTAGAGCTCGCCGCGCCACTCGACCACGTGGGCGAACAGGTCGCCGTAGAACGTGCCGTCCTCGTCCAGCAGGGTCGCCAGCTGCAGCGTGTCCTTGGTGGTGGTCAGCTCGTCCAGCCGGACCTGGCGAGGAGCAACGTCCGCCCAGGCGCGCGACGTCAGGCCGTGCTCCGGGTAGGGGCGGCCGTCGCTCACGCGCTTGAAGATCACGTGGCGACTATAACCAGCGCTCCACGGCGGGGGCTGGCTAGTGTTCCGTCATGACGACGACGCCCGCACCTGACTCCGGCGACGACCCCGCGGCAGACCCCCCGGCCGAGCGGGACCACGCCGAGCACCCGGTCGCCGAGGCGGCCCGCGCCGGCTACGACTTCGCCGGCCCGGCACTCGAGCTGGGCGGGCTCATGCTCGACGCGGACCGGCTCACCGACGTGCGGATCCGGATCCCGCTCGCGATGGTCAACCGGCACGGGCTGGTCGCCGGCGCCACCGGCACCGGCAAGACCAAGACGCTCCAGCTCCTGGCCGAGCAGCTCAGCACCCACGGCGTACCGGTGTTCGCCGCCGACATCAAGGGCGACCTGTCCGGGCTCAGCGTGCCGGGGGAGGGCGGCGACAAGGTCGCCGCCCGGGCCGAGAGTGTCGGCCAGGAGTGGGAGGCGACCGGGTTCCCGGTGGAGTTCTTCGCGCTCGGCGGCGACGGCACCGGCGTGCCGCTGCGGGTGACGATGAGCGCCTTCGGACCGCTGCTGCTCGCCAAGGTGCTCGGGCTCAACGCCACCCAGGAGTCGTCGCTCGGGCTGGTCTTCCACTACGCCGACAAGGCCGGGCTCCCGCTGCTCGACCTGGCCGACCTGCGCGCCGTCGTGCACCACCTGACCAGCGACGAGGGCAAGGGCGAGCTCAAGGAGCTCGGCGGGTTGTCGCCGGCCACCGCGGGCGTGATCCTGCGCGAGCTGATCGCCTTCTCCGACCAGGGCGCGGACGCTTTCTTCGGCGAGCCGGAGTTCGATGCCCGGGAGTTCCTGCAGACCACCGAGGACGGCCGCGGCGTGATCTCGCTGGTGGAGCTGCCGAACCTGCAGGACCGGCCGGCGGTCTTCTCGACGTTCCTCATGTGGCTGCTCGCCGACCTCTTCCACGACCTGCCCGAGGTCGGCGACATCGACAAGCCCAAGCTGGTGTTCTTCTTCGACGAGGCGCACCTGCTCTTCCGGGACGCCTCGAAGGACTTCCTCGACCAGATCGCGCAGACGGTGCGCCTGATCCGGTCGAAGGGGGTCGGGGTGTTCTTCGTGACCCAGAGCCCCACGGACGTCCCGGACGAGGTGCTGGCCCAGCTCGGCTCCCGGGTCCAGCACCAGCTCCGCGCACACACCCCGAATGACGCGAAGGCACTCAAGCGCACCGTGTCGACGTACCCCACCTCGGAGTACGACGACCTCGGCGAGGTGATCACCTCGCTCGGGATCGGCGAGGCGGTGGTGACGGTGATGAACGAGCGCGGGGCGCCCACGCCCGTGGCCTGGACCCGGCTCCCGGCCCCCGAGTCGCTGATGGCGCCTGCCGACCCGGCCGCGATGCAGGCCGCCGTCGAGGCCTCGCCGCTGTACCCGAAGTACGCCGAGGTCGTCGACCGCGACTCCGCCCACGAGAAGCTGGCGGCCCGGCTGGAGGCGGGCGCGCAGCGCGCCGAGGCCGAGGCCGAGGCCGAGGCCGAGGAGATGGAGGCGGCGGGGACGAAGGAGGCCGCGAAGGAGGAGGCGGCGAAGTCCGGAGGGGAGCGGGCGCCGCACCAGGCCGAGGCCGACCGGCTCTCCCGGCGCAAGCCGTCGTCGAAGCAGCAGCAGAAGGGCGGCCTCGTGGACGACGTCGTCTCCTCCCCGGCCTTCAAGGACTTCGTCCGGACCGCGGCCCGCGAGATCGCCCGCGGCATGTTCAGGTTCGGCCGCCGCTGACCCGCCTCCCCCTCCCGATAGTCCACGAACTTCGAGTCGCCGATCGGGGCTGTCAGCGACTCGAACTTCGTGGACTATCCGGAAAGGGGGGCGGAACGACGAACGACGAACGGCGCCGGTGGGGGCACCGGCGCCGTTCGAGGATGGCGGAGGATAGGGTGCCTGGGTTCACGACATAGGTCCCTACTGACACGTCCCACATGAGTCGCGACATCGGTCACAGTGCCTGGGCATGTCGAAAGCCCGGGTCGCAGTCCTGAAGGTCGTCACCAAGGAA